>NZ_AUBX01000009.1 GCF_000429465.1 Algoriphagus vanfongensis DSM 17529
GAGCTTGTCTCGGAGATCCGATTGTTTTTAGCCGGACTTTGAACCAATAAATGAATTGTCCGAAGGCAATTCAAAGCTGATTTCGGGCAAAGGCTCCCGCATAGTTATCGGGATGGGTACTTTTGGCCTTCAAAAGTACCAAGAAGGAGATTTGTCCACTGCTGCCTTCTGTCTTTATGTTATGCGGGGCCTTGGCAAATTCTGCCTAATCTTCGCCCAAGCCCGTGTCTCCACGGGTGTTATTCGAATGGATTTTTTTGTGCTGCTTCTCCAGAAGCTGCACTTTGATCCAATAAGACATCCGACACCCAACCTCCAACTTCCTAACCTCCAACTTCCCGTTTCCATCTTGCTGGCAAATCGCCTCCGTCTCCGAATCACGATCCTCGGCCAGCGCTGAGGAAGATTTTAATTCTCGTTTTGCGCCGGGTTAAAACCCGCCGCTACCCATCTTGCATACCTACGGCATGCTCTCCAAAATCCAGAGTGCTTAACATTTTATATTCTCAATTCATCCAGCCCCCATCACCGGACACAGGGCATCCGGCATCCAATCATTTTCAGCTTTTTCACTTCAAATTTTAGACTTTCAAAAAGCTTCCAACTTCCCAACATCCCTGCATCCTAATCTCCAACTTCCCGTTTCCATCTTGCTGGCAAATCGCCTCCGTCTCCAGATACAGGGCCAGCGCTGGGAAAGATTTTAATCCTCGTTTTGCGCCGGGTTAAAACCCGCCGCTACCCATCTTGCATACCTACGGCATGCAATCAAAATTCGAGAGTGCTCAACATTTTTCAAAACACTATCCTGAGTTTTTACAGCGCCTTCCCCAATATCTTTTGGCTTCATTTTTAGGTTTTACTCCAGAATACTCGAGTGAAATTCGGAGCAAGTATCGTTCTTAAACCAGTTTAAGTTTTTTCGTAGAAGCATTGATGAACTTTGATTCATCAAAAAATAAACTGTCATGGAAAAACGAATCAACATTCAAGCAGTAGAGCCACTTGCCTACAAAGCATTGCTTGGCTTGGAAAACTATCTTTCTCAGGTTTCAATATCCAAGAGATTTATAGAGCTGATAAAAATCAGAAGTTCGCAATTAAACAACTGTGCATTTTGCATCAATATGCATGCAAAAGATGCGATGTTCAATGGCGAGTCGCTGCAAAGAATTCTTTTATTGAGTGCTTGGAGGGAGGCTCCAGATCATTTCACTGAAGAGGAAAAAGTGATTTTGGAATTGACTGAAGAAATCACCTTTATCCACAGAAAGGGGCTTAGCAGCGAAACTTACGAAAAGGTAAGAATATATTTTTCTGAAAATGAGATCGCCCAATTGATCATGGCTGTGGTCACAATCAACAGTTGGAATAGAATCGCCGTGAGTATACACTTGCCTATTGGGGATTTGTCAAATTAAGAATAAGGAAGAGTGTTATTCTGTCTCTTCCTTATTCATTTGCTCAGCAAAGCTGATTTGCGTTGCAAAAAACACGTTTATTTATGTTTTTCAAAAACAAAGGAATGACTTGTCCTTTTTAATCGATAGCTAGATAAAAAGGATAGCGAAAGTATTAACTTATTGATAAACTTCGACCAGCTTCTAGGATTGCGGATGGGGCCATGCAAGTGCTGCTGAAGAAAATGTGCGTGCTTTTGGTTGAGCAAGTCTATAGTGGATTTTTTGTCCTGTTTTGTCACTGATTTTCGTCGAGAAATCGAATGAATTCTATAATAGAAACCAATGCAGGGCAGTTTTTTTACCCGTCCTCCATCTTTCAAGAGACTGATCCAAAATTCCCAATCTTCCCAACCCCACTTCATCCGCTCATCAAACCCGCCTGCCTTTGCCCAGTCTTTTTTTCGAAATAAAGCCGAAACAAAAATCATGTTATCCTGGGCAAGTGATTGTCTGCAGAATGGACGCAATTTCCAACGGCCCGTTTTTTTGCCAAATTTTTCTGCCTCACAATAGACCAATTTGATATCGTCATCTGCCTCCAGAAGCCTTATGGCTTGTTTGATATATTTTTTGCCGATTTTGTCATCCGCATCCAAAGGCAAAATATAGGTGCCTTTGGCCAGTGAAATTGCTTTATTCCTGGCGACTGACGGGCCTGAATTTTCCTGAGAAAATGCACTTACTTTCTCAGGATGCCGCTCAGCTAGTTCTTGTGCCAATGTGTACGAGTTGTCTGTAGATCCATCATCTACGATGATAATCTCGGTTTGTTGGTAGCTGGAGTTAAGCACGGAATTCACCGCTTCCTCCAGATACATGACATGGTTGTAGCATGGGATAATGACAGAAACGAGGGGCTTTTTTGTGGAGTGTAGTTGGGTTTTCATGGGGTGTGGTGTTGGTTTTTCTAAAAGTTGGTTTGTGGATGTGTATGCTGATGCTTTCTGGCGAGCTTGTGGTATTTGAGCATCTTGTTCAGATCACTGAATTGATACATCTTCTTTAGGTGAGCGAAGTCCCAGAGGGGACCAGTGAGCATGGTATGCTCAAATAACTTTTCTTCCTGAGCCTGATTTAAAATCAAAAGATGTTCTTTCTCTTTTGCTGATAGTGATGTGTTTATTAATTGTAAAGAGAGCCACTTTCTGAGCTGAAGTTCTCCGTAGTACATTTTCAGCTTTTGCTGGCTCATGCTGCCTTTGTGAACCCGGATTTTTGTGTAAGCAGCAGGATTATCTAGAAACTGAACATGGAAACCTGCGAGGGCACATTGTATCCAGAAGTACCAGTCTTCTGAATTTGAAACGGTTTCAGGAAATGTGATCCCGTGATTTACGATGCCTTTCCGGATCAAAGGACTGGATACCGTGGTGAAATTTCCTCTGATCAGGGATTGTACCAATTCATAGCCTTTGCAATCCAAAACAGGATGGCTATTTCTGTTTTTTAATGCTATATCTTCAAACACCTTTTCTGGGGATTTTGAATCAAAATACCATGTCTGACAATAGGAGATTGCTACCGCTGGATTTTCCTCCAGATGCTGGACTTGAAGTGACAGCTTTTCCTCGCTAAGTAGATCATCGGCATCCAGAAATTGGATCAAATATCCCTTACATAGCTTGATGCCCTTGTTCCGTGCATGGGATAACCCGCTGTTCTCCTGAAAGTGATAGTTTATCCTAGAATCTTTTTCTTGATAGAGCTGTGCTATTTCTCGGGTATTGTCGGTAGATCCATCATCAATCACCCAGACTTCCCAATCCTTCCAGCTTTGCGCTAGGATAGAATCCAGGCATTGCCCTAAATAGGCCGCATAGTTATAGCTCGGTATGATTATCGATACTTTCATGGACTATTTGAAAAGAGTCTTGGTTTTCATTCCCCAGATCTGTCGGATGGCAAAGCCTAAGCGTCTTTTTGGTTTTTGTTTTGGGATATGAAGCAAGTCATTTTGATACTTCCAGATGGTATATCCAAATCTGAAATTGAAGAAATTACTAGCGCGATTTTTTCCCTGCTCGTAGAGACTGCTGTTGAAGCCCGGCCCCATAACCTGTTGCTCATAGGCGGCGCAGATTTCCAGCCAATCATTTTCACGCTGGATTCTGGAAATTGTCGTTTGGAGTTTAGTTTCCTTTCTCTTAGCTCCCAGGATATCAGTTAGGTTTTTCTGATGCTGCCGGTATTGGACTAGGCATTCGTCATGATAATCTATGGTGCCATAGTGGGAGGCTACAAAGACCATCCAATGATCATAAAAGCCCTTTTGTGGGAAAGGGAAAATGTAATCCAGCAAGTCTTTTCGGAAAAGCATGCTGTGTCCGGATACACAATTGAAAAAGAGAAAAGGCAAGGGGTTTTTCCCCCTGACAAAGTTCAATTTGGTACGCATGCTGATTCCCATGCTCTTTCCTTGCTCATCTATCAATTCGGAATCATGGTACACCAGCATGTTGTCTTTTAGGATATGAAATAACTTTTCCAGTTTATCCAATGCCCAGACGTCATCCTGATCACAAGGTGCAATAAGCTCTCCCTGACATGCTTTGAAATTTGCAGCGAAGTTGCCCTGATAGCCCAGGTTGATCGGATTTCGATGCAACTTGATCTGAGGATGCTTCTCCATGTATTCCTGCACGATAGACACGGTTTCATCTGATGAGCAGTCGTCAAATACGGAGATTTCCAAATTGGGATAAGTTTGATTGATCAAGCTGTCCAATTGGGGTCTCAGGTAGCGGGCACCGTTATAAGTGCACATGGCTATGGATATCAGAGGGAATGATTGGTTGCTCATGCCTGATTGAATTGTTGTTTGTCGATAAGCTTGCTATAAAGGCCTTCCTGGAGCAAAAGCTCGTAATGAGTGCCTTGTTCCACGATCCTTCCATTGTCCAAAACCAATATCAGATCGGCGTTTTGGATGGTGCTCAAACGATGGGCTATCACCAAAGTAGTCCTGTTTTTCATCAGCTTATTCAGCGCGTCTTGAACCAGCCATTCTGATTCAGTATCCAGTGCAGAAGTTGCCTCATCCAATAGCAAAATGGGAGGGTTTTTTATCACCGCTCTGGCAATACACAACCGCTGTTTTTGTCCTCCGGAAAGTTTGGTTCCCCGGTCACCAATATTGGAAGCATACCCATTTGGTGTTTGTAGGATAAAGTCTTCTGCGTTGGCGATTTTGGCAGCTTGTTCGATTTCCTCTTGGCTGGCGTCTGGCTTACCAAAAGAGATATTGTTGGCTATGGTATCGTGAAATAGGATGGAATCTTGATTGACTATCCCGATCAGATTACGTAGGGATTCACTGGATACGTTCTTAATGTCTATTCCATCAAAACTTATGCTTCCTTCCTGAGGATCGATAAATCTAGGTATCAGATCCATCAAGGTTGATTTACCTCCACCGGAAGGCCCTACCAATGCAACTGTAAATCCCCTGGGGATAACCATGGATATGTTTTTCAATATCTTTTCATTCCCATAGGAAAAGCTTACGCCTTTGATTGCGATGCCGCTCTTTAGCCCTTTTAATTGGAAAGCTGCTTCCTGATCTTGAACAGCCGCTTTTTCATCTATCAGATTCAGTACTCTTTCGCCCGCTGCTATTCCAGAATGGATCGTGCTAAAAGATTCCGTGATCGCTTTAGCAGGTCGCATAATTTGCGAGAAAATTGCAATGTAGGTGATGAAGGCAGAGGCATTTAGTTCGGATTGGTCAGTGATGACCAGCGATCCTCCGTATAGTACGATGATGATCACCATTACCACACCGAGCAATTCGGAGACTGGAGCTCCCAGTTGCTGTCGGTAAGACATCTTTCTGCCGATTTCGGAGAACTGGATGTTTTCTTGGTGAAATCGGTTTTTGATCCGCTCGGTCGCATTGAAAGCCTTGATGATCTTGATTCCAGATAGAGCTTCATCCAGGTAGCTTACCATCATTCCGAACCTTTCTTGGGCTTCTGTTGCCTGAGCTTTCAGTCGCTTGACAATTTTTGAAATCACAAAGGCCGATACCGGAATTACCAACATGGCAAACAAGGTGAGTTTGACGGATATAGCAAAAAGTATAAACAGATATGCCAGCAACTGAAAGGGCTCTTTGAACAAGACCTGCAGTGTGCTAGTCACTGAATACTGCACCACTTGCACATCTGAGGTGATTTTGGCGATTATATTTCCCTTCCTTTGCTCATTGAAGTAGCCTACATGTAAATCCATTACATGATTGAAAACTGACTTTCTCAAGTTTAACAAGGTGTAAATCCTCAGGTTTTCTATCACTCTCTGGGAGATATACCGAAAGGTATTGCTAAGTAGTACTGAGAGAAAGATGAAAAAACATACCCATTTGAGCGCCTCATAGATGCCCCAGTTCTGCTGTATATGATAAACATAGTAGCTGAAATAATCCATGATTTGTACCCAGGATTCAGGCTTCGCCATCGTTGCAGGTTCTTCCTTGAACAGCGTGCTGAGCAATGGGGCAAGTAGTGCCAAGTTCAGCGTATTGAACAGAACTGCCAGAATGGTAAACAACACATAGGGTATCGCATACTTTTCTATAGGTTTGGCATAGGAAAGCAAGCGCCAATAGGTCTGCATCATAGTATTACAGGACAGTTAGTTCTTTATAGTTCAATAATCCCTGGATGGTGGCAGTGACTTCAGCTATGCTTTTTCTGCCACTATTGCTCATCATCAGGTTTCTTATTTTTCTTCGGGAGTTTCTGATCTCGTATTTATGGTCCTTAAAGGAGGAATATGATTTTAAAATCCAAAACTGGCCCAGCAATAATTTGGGAAGCACTTCTCCCCAAAAGAGGTAACGTCTCCAGCGCTTGAGATCTTGACGATCCATATGGATGGCATGAAACAGCATCCTGTTGCGGAAGTAGATCTCTTTGACTTTTATCTTCTGGAAGAAATTTTTTGTGGTATGAGATCCCAGATGAATGCAACTGGCTTGATGCTCGTAATAGCTCGCCCATCCAAGCTTCCAAGCCCGTATGCTGAGATCCAAATCCTCTGAATAAAAGGGAGAGTAGATTTCATCAAATCCTTCCAGTTTGAGTAATTTTTTGCGGTCTATCAGGCAGTTGGCGCCAGAGAGGAAAGTCGTAGGTATTTTGATATGCTGGGCATTTTTCGGACAAGCCTGCTGGTCAGATTTCAATTTATATCCATTGAACCTTGGGATTTTTGCGGCCACTTCAATTTTGTTCTCAGACTTATCCAGCATTTTTCCCATCACGCCAAAAGTGTTTGTGTCCTTAAAATAGGGGAGAAGCTTTTCCAGATAGTCAGGGGCTAATTTTACATCAGAGTTTAGCAAGAGCACCAGGTCATGCCTGGCAGTCATTATTCCCTGATTACATGAATAGGAAAATCCTTTGTTTTTGGGGTTTGTGATTAGAATGATCTCTGGATAGTTTTTCCGAATAAATGAAACAGAATCATCCTGCGAAGCATCGTCTACCAGAATAATCTCATACTTGCATTTTGAGTTATTCAGTGCTTGTATTGTGAATGGCAAATACTTAGCGAGGAGGTCCTTCCCATTGAAATTGGGGAGAACAACTGAAATGGAAAAATTCAAAATTGTGGCGGTTTAGTTATAAGAGTAACGCCAGAGATACCAAAAACGCTACATTCGGTTAATGGAATCTTGTTTTTGTTGAAAATATGATAATGTGTTTTACTGACACATTACCCCTTGACTTAGTCGGATTTTTGATTGGGGCAGTGAGTTTTCTTTGCTACTATTTCAGGTTGTTTTTTTTAGTGAGTTCCAATCAGAGCGCTCTGTATATGATTCACTTGATAATAGTGTATGCCAAGCTCTGATATGATCTTCATACTTGATTCTCGGCGTTTGTTATTTTGAGCTGAGTTAGCTTATTGATGTTGATTCCTCTGCTAGAGGATGCCTTTGTCTACTTTGATTTTGAGGGTAAATACCCAAGACTAACATTCAATCGACTTTAAGAGGCTTTTTCCATTTATGTTAACCATGCCCGTGTCTCCACGGCGTTATTCGAATGGATTTTGTGGTGCTGCTTTTCCAGAAGCTCCAACTTCATCATTCCAGCTGTTCGACATCCGCGATATTTATCGGGAGCAATGTCGAACCACTTATCATAGGATTTTCAATCCGCAATAAATGAGGTTTTTTGTCGATAAATCGAGACAGTTCCTTCGGTCGTAATGAATCCTAGGCAAGAGAATCCATTTTTTGGGTGATTTTGTATGAATTGGAATGGCGCTTTAGCCCATTCCAACAAATTGAGCCTCATTCCACTCTGGGCTTTAGCCCAATCTTCGGGATTTGGTCTCGTTCAAGCCCGTGTCTCCACGGGCGTTTTTCATATAGATTCTACGTTGTGCTGCTTCTCCAGAAGCTGCACTTTGATCCAATAAGACATGGGACACCTAACCTCCAACTTCCCAACCTCCAACTTCCCTGCCTCCTAACCTCCAACTTCCCGTTTCCATCTTACTGGCAAATTGCCTCCGTCTCCGAATCACGATCCTCGGCCAGCGCTGGGAAAGATTTTAATCCTCGTTTTGCGCCGGGTTAAAACCCGCCGCTACCCATCTCGCATACCTACGGCATGCAATCAAAATTCCAGATTACTCAACATTTTAAATTCTCAATTCATCCAGCCCCCATCACCGGACACCGGGCATCCGGCATCCATCCATTTTCAGCTTTTTCACTTCAAATTATAGATTTTCAAATAGCTTCCAACTTCCCGACTTCCAACATCCTGTGCTGCTTCTCCAGAAGCTGCACTTTGATCCAATAAGACATCCGACACCCAACTTCCAACTTCCCAACCTCCCTGCCTCCTAACCTCCAACTTCCCGTTTCCATCTTGCTGGCAAATCGCCTCCGTCTCCGAATCACGATCCTGGGCCAGCGCTGGGAAAGATTTTAATTCTCGTTTTGCGGCGGGTTAAAACCCGCCGCTAACCATCTCGGATACCTACGGCATGCAATCAAAATTCCAGATTACTCAACATTTTAAATTCTCAATACCTCCAACCCCCATCACTGTACACCGGGCATCCGGCATCCATCCATTTTCAGCTTTTTCACTTCAAATTATAGATTTTCAAATAGCTTCCAACTTCCCAACATCCCAACCTCCAACTTCCCAACATCCCAACCTCCAACATCCCTGCATCCTACCTCCAACATCCCTCTTCAAACCTCAATTTCCCAATCATCTCCCTCAATTAGAATTTTTAGGTTTATTTTGAATCAATGATTCGCTTGCTTTCTGTTTTTTCCAGTCTGATTGTGGCATTAGTTGTAATTGCCGCGCCTTTGGGTTTTGATGTGTCCGATGAAGGCCTTTATCTTATGCTGGCACATCCTCAACAGGAGAATCAAGCTGGTATTTTGAACTATGATTTGTTCTTCAAACTACTACACGAGCTGACGGGCTTTCATATTGGAATAGTAGGATTGCGAATCGCACGATTAGTTGCCTACTTTTTTGCAGCATTTGCATTGTCCGTTTTTTATAAAAAAATTCAATGTAAGGAAAAGCTCTCCTTCTCCGTTTTTCTTTTGGCATTCTTGGGGCTTTCCACTGCCTACGCCTTTTTGCCTGCCAGTCTCTCTTACAATCATCTTTCAGTAGTCTTGGTGTCTGCTATTCTGGCTATTCTTTCCTATTCCAATCAGGATTGGAGTAAATATTTCCTAATGGGGATAATTCTCGGTGCTTTGGTTTATGTGAAAATAAGCACCGCTCTCTTGATGAGTATCATTGTCTTATTGGTAGGAAAGTCAATTCACACAAAGCTAGCTACTAAGTTCCTACTCTTGACTCTGCCTTTTTTGGTCTTTGAGATCCTTTTTTACTTTTTTCTTGGAGAAAATGCCTCTTTAAGGCTACTGAAGGGGATAGAACTTCAATCTGCCCGGCCGGATTATCATTTTCTACTCTTGTTTAAATACACTCTGGTAGGCGTGTTTTGGTTTCTCCTCACCTTTGGTCTTGCCTTTGTCACACTGCATTTGGTACGGAAAGTCTATCTTCAAAGCCTGCTTCTAATTCCTATGGTAGGAGGGATATTTTATCTTACGATGATTACAGACGAATTCAATCATCTGTTTTTATTGATAGCTGCTGTAGCCTGGGCAGTTTTATTTAAAAAACATCGATTTTTTGCTCTTTCTTTAAATCAGAGAAAGTGGCTGATTTTATTGCTCACCTTACCTTTTTTACTTCACTTTGGGAGCAATGTCTATTGGCTAAGAATCGGAATCCATTACCTGATATTTTGGATTATTGCTTGGTATATCTGGATAGATCAACACAGTCCATCATGGAAACCTTCATTTACTTGGGGAGTGTCCTGTACTAGTTTATTCTTAGTTTTTTATGGCTTGTGGTGGCATCCATTTCAGCAAAAAGCTCTTTGGGAGTCCACTGAAACTTGGGAATATTTGCCAGGAAAAACCATCTTACTTTCGAAGAGTCAAGTGAATCAATTGCATAAAACGAAAGAACTATTCCATGGGCAAGAGCAAGTATTTGCTGCCTACAGAATTTCTGGACTTCCATTTCTTCTGGGTAAAACAATGCCCAAAACACCAGGTATTTGGGATGAATCACAATTGAAAGCTCATTTTCCCAACGGATTTGAGGGGATGTATATTTATTACCCCATAGATTCACTGCCTGATTCTTGGCCTGCACCGACTCTTATTTTGGAATCTTTTGAATGAGAAGACATAGTTTACTTCCTATTATCCATCACTATTTACCTATTGTCTGGTTTATTCTAATCTGGGCAGTTTTCTTTTTGCCTTGGAGATTTCAAGTCAATGATGATGTCATCATGATGTGGCTGGTTTCAGGTGCTTATACCGGTCAAACAGAAACCTACGCCCTCTTTATCCATCCCTTGCTCAGTTATTTTTTGGCTCAGTGCTATACCGTGATACCCCAGTTCAATTGGTATGGCTTTGTGATGATATGTACCAATGGTGTATCGGCTTATTTACTTTCCAACTGGATATTTTCAAGACCTGCTACAGATACATGGAAGTGTTTTTTTTTACTGTTTACTTTTGCCATTTTCTTACATCTGAGCCTATTTGTACAGTTTACTACAGTGGCTGGATTCGCTGCACTAGCGAGTCTATTGTATTGTACTGAGTTTGACAGGCAACCCAAAGGAATCTCTATTCTTGCATTTGCTTTATTTCTTGTCGCCACTATGATACGTTGGGAGTCAGTAGTTTTGATAGGTCTAGGATTCTCCATGTTTTTGATTTGTTTCTATCGTAAAGCAATAAATTCCTGGAAAAAATGGATCTCTTTTTTCGCTGCTTTTTTCATTCTGATAATTGGGAAGTCGCTCTATGAGAATCATTGCGTAGATCAAGATTTTCTTCGTTTTGATCGTCTACGTGCTGCAGTAATAGACCACCCAATGTTTGTAGAAGATATTTTGAGAGATCAGGTAAAGGAAGATTCCGATTGGTTTTATTTTGGAAGATGGATGTTTGAAGAGCTTCCCATTGATAATAAGTTGCTGATTGATAAAAAGAAAGAATTAGATCAAAGACTGTTTTCCACAAGGGCAGTTGCCAGCGGAATCAATAGAATATTGCGTATACAATCCACAGAGTTATTCAAGTCCATGCTCATGGGATGTATGCTGGTTTTGTTTTGCTTTCTCATACTACCTGCATATAGAAAATTAGTGTTTGGCTTAGCTTGGGGGCTTTTTTACTTGATCTTCAATCACTTTTACTATCTCCAAGGCAGAGTTAATTTCTTATTTTTCTTGGTGTTTTTAGTTCCCCTTTTATTCTTTCCGAGATTAAAAATAAACAGGATGTGTCTGAAAACACTGTCTTATGTGGTGGGTTTTCTGATCTGTATGCACTTTTGGAATTTTTATCAGGAATATCTCGGAAGAAATATCATTGGAAAGGAACTCAAATCTTTGATAGAGCGGCGGGAATCGGATACTCCCATTTATTTGGAAGGGGTTTTGGAGTATCATTTTTTGGATCATTATTCTTACGAAAACCCTGTTCCTTTTCTCATTCAAGGCTGGATTTCGAGAAGTCCATTTCAACAACAAGCCAATCAACGCTTTCATTTCGAGGATCAAAGCAAACTTCAAGAGTTTGGACTTTTGTCTTTTCGCTCACCCGAACCTTTGGAGTTTCCAGATTATATGGAACGTATCTCTTCGAAGTTTATCCAAAATCAAGAAATAAAGACTGAATATTTGCGACTGGAATATTACAGTCAAGTAAGTCCAAAACAATAGGAGGTAATGTATTTATCTGCCACTGAATTAGTATAAAATGAAGCTCGCAAAAAAGAAACAATAAAGATCCGGTTTATTTTGCTTCCGTTTGCTGACTTCAATCCTTGATAACAAAGTGGATTTTGGGTATGTGGAAAAGTATATCTTTTTTTTAGCTTCCAAAAATCCTTTTGCCAGACCTTTAATTCCAACAAGTCCACTGGGCTTTATCACGAAACAGATATCTTTGAAGCAAATTTCGCACTCTTGGCAAAAACCAGAATACTACATCTGATCAAATCCTTGGGAAGAGGTGGAGCTGAAAAGCTAATCCCTCAGACGGCCTTGGTTCATGATCAGTCCAAATTTGAGTTTCATTGTCTCTACTTTTATCATCAGAAAGAAAATATAGTAGATGAATTGGAGGCAGCTGGCGTACAGGTTCATTTGATTCCTTCTGGTAATTTGGGACTGTTTTTTCAAGTCAATAAGGTCTGCGAATTTGTAAGAGAAAATGAGTTTGACCTTATCCATGCCCACCTTCCCTGGGCCGGAATCTTGGCCCGCCTGGTAGGGAAGAAGGTAAAGATTCCTATAGTTTATACAGAGCATAATACCTGGGATAGATATAACAAATTGAGCTATTGGGGAAATCGTCTTACGTTTAAAAATCAGGATATCGCCATCGCAGTTTCTTATGAGGTAGCACTTTCTATGCAACTCAACTCCATCTGGGATCCTTATCAGAGAGGAGGAAGGCTCCAAGTCAAAGTCATCCAAAATGGTGTCAATACAGATGTATTTGTCAAAAAAGAGGATGAGCTTGCCCTGAAGGAAAAATTAGCTATTCCTTTAGATTCTCCTATTATAGGAAAAGTAGCTGTGTTCAGATCTCAAAAACGGCTTTGGCTATGGGTCGAAGTCGCGATTAAGATTCTTCAGCAATTTCCACAAGTCCACTTTTTGTTGGTTGGCGATGGAGAGTGGAGATCAAAGTTGGAAAATCAAATATCGGCCTCTGGATGGCAGGATCATTTTCATCTGGTAGGAGTGCAGAAGGATGTACTTCCGTATTTGCGCATCATGGATATTTATATGAGTTCTTCTGAGTTTGAAGGCCTACCTATAGCGATGCTGGAAGCCATGTCCTGCGAGGTGCCAGTAGTAGCTACGAGAGCTGGAGGTATCGGGGAAGTAATACTGCATGGCAAGCAGGGCTACCTTTGTGGGATTGACGATTGGGAAGAGTTGGAGAAATATTGTTTACAACTCCTTCAGAACCCTACTGCTAGAGATGAAATGGGGGAAGCATCCAGAAAGCAAGTGCTCGAAAACTTTAGCATGAAAAAAATGGTAGCCGAACTAGAGTCTATTTACCTTGCTTCACAAGCGTCTAAATCCGAAATTCATTAAATAGTAAACTTCGTTCCCAGTATTTTTTCAATATTTCGTCTTTTTTTTAGCTACTTAGAGATGTCATCAATGATTCACTATTCAGTTATTCTCTGCCCAAAAAATCTGATTGTTTTTTTAATCACATTTTTTACCATTAATTTGGACTGAGTAATTTTATTACTCGGTGAGCCTTTTCATACCTCATCACATTTAGCATTAGTATCTAACAAGTTGAAATCAACCAGCCCCAGCGAATCTCCTTACTACAAGGTCATAGAACCTTCTTCCGGATGGAAAATGGTAGATTTTCAGGAGTTGTGGAGGTACAAGGATCTGCTGTATTTTTTGACACTCCGGGGAATCAAAGCCCGCTATGCACAGTCGATTTTAGGAGTTTCTTGGGCGATTATTCAGCCACTTTTTACCACGTTGGTATTTACATTGGTATTTGGTGGACTGGCAAAAGTTGACTCCGATGGCATGCCTTATATTTTGTTTTCTTATTTGGCGCTATGGCCTTGGAATTATTTCTCTGGCACATTGACAGAGTCTGCTAATTCCTTGATTCAGAATGCCAACATGATCACCAAGGTTTATTTTCCCCGGATGGTATTGCCGCTGTCAGCCATTTTGTCCAAACTTCTGGATTTTATTATTGCCTTTGTGGTCGTGATTGGCCTCTTGATTTACTTTGGTCAGATGCCGGGATGGGGAATCCTGTTTCTTCCATTATTGATTATTCAATTGCTGATGTGCAGTCTTGGAATCGGGATGTTTTTGTCAGCTCTGGCTGTCAAATACAGGGATGTCAAGCATGCCCTGACCTTTATGGTTCAGCTGTTGCTATATGCCGCTCCGGTAGTATACAGTACTCAGGCAGTTCCTGAAAAATACCTTCAATTTTATATTCTTAATCCCATGGTAGGAGTGATTGAAGGCTTTCGGGCGGCCTTTTTGGATAGACCTATGCCTTGGGGATGGATTTGGCCGGGCTCTATCGTGGCACTTTTCGTTTTTGTTTTTGGGATGATGTATTTCAGAAGAATGGAAAGGATCTTTGCCGATGTGGCTTAGTTATTTCAATCAACCATTTATAATTAAATAGGCCTAAAATGAAGCTTTTAGGTTAGTCAATTGATCACTAAATAGTCCATGGCTCATTGAGTCCCAAGCCCGTGTCATCACGGGCGTTTCAATTGAATCTCGTTGCTATCCTCCGGCACCAATTCTCTCTATCCAATTAAATCTCTTGGCCGGAGTGGATTGGCTTGATATCCTTTTTTACCAGGGGTTCCGCTGCGCTTTATCCCTGGCTAATAGGATTTCGCCCCTACGGGGCTCTTACCTTTCTCAATTCCTAATTCTCAATTCAACATTCTTCATTCCTCACTTTAAACTCTCCATTTTAAATTTTAAACCTCTCTAAATTCTGTCTTCCGTCTCCCGTCTTCACCCTTCTCCTTTAAGCTTTCAGATTTGGCTGATCACTGATCTCTACCTAATTCCATTTTCAACCATCGATAGCCTTCCTTCCATGTATTCGAGTTTTTCTCCTAATCCTTTCATATTCATAGATTGAAAACCATAGGTTTCTTGAAGTTGAATGAATTTCTGAATGAGCCGATCCAGCTCCTTTAAGCTGGCCACAGGGTTATTGCCAAAATTATGCGGATGCCACCAAAGATGGTACACTTGAGCATTTTTGGCAGCAAACTCCATTTCATCCATAATTCTAGTTAGTCTAGTTTTATTCAAACTGGTACTGGTTTGAGAATAGGGACGCAAAATTCTTGAAGCGGGGATTATCAAGGGCTCTTCGGGGAATGACCGAATCTCTGATAGGGGATAGGAGCTTCTTTTGCCAACTGGGAAAAAGCAATCAGCAGACCTGAAAAATTTCTTGCTAAAGCTTTCATGTTGGGTTTCTTGCCAGTACCAATTTTTTGGATTTCCTCTCACGTAGTGATATCCTTGCTCCAAGCAAATAGGTAAATAGAGTTCGTTGATGTGATTTCTTGGGAAGACCAAGGATTTCAGTCTAAGTCCGAATTTATCAAATGCTATTTTTTGGCTTGCCTGTAAATCTTGCCTGAACTGATCTGGGCTTTGACCTCGCACTAGTGTGTAATAATGCGCAAAAGAATGTGAACCTAATTCCTGTCCTGGAGTCCGAACAATCATCTCAATCAATTCGGGAGCAAAATGCACATCCGGCCTCAAACCATGCTTCTGAGCCCATTCATAGGCTGAAAGCCGTTTGTTTCGGTAGGTAGGGGGAGATTCTGGACAATAGGCCTTCCATTCCTCCTCATTTTCTGCAAAAAGCATCCCTACAGTCGCCCAGGTAGCTTCCAGTTGATTTTTCGCAAATCTATCCAGCATCTCAGGAATGACTCTTCTTGTTGCTGCAAAATATTCTGATTGATAGCTTTCTCCGACCTTGTCAAAAATTCCCCAAAGGAGTTCGAAATCCAAACTGATAACAAATACGCCGGGTGCCTTTGGGTTCATAGGATAAAATTGAAGCTTGTTTGTCTTGCGCTTCAATATAGGGAATATGGCATTTGCATCTAAAACTAATTTTGAATCACGAGATGTTGTTTCAATAATTTCAACTAGGCAACATCCGCAAAATCCACCGGAGGATTGTCGAACGTTTGTTTACTAAATCAAGAATATACTGGTAAAGCTTTTGATAGCACAAGTTTCCTTTGACTTGATGAATAGGGATACATACGAAATGAGCTTTTCCAATTCCTAAATAAAAACAGCTCATCGTTAGTGGGACTTTAGGCCCTATATTCCATACTTGAACGCAAATCGTCGGGGCCTTGAGTGTTACAAACTGTTTTCGCTAAAATAATTCTAGGTCTCCTAGACTCCATTCCCATGGCAGGTCAGAAGGAGGACTATTCAAATTGAGATTTCGAAGGGTGACTTGTGGGCCAATCGGCAGTGCGGGGAGCCAGCCCAGGGAAAGAGAAGCAAAAGAATTCTGATATAAGCCTGAAATACTGACCCATCTGCATCCACTTTTTTGAATTTGTACCTTCAACCTATCTTGCAGTTGTTGCATTTCTGAACGCTTCAAATCCTCTGTACCAAAAAAATCAACTATACGAAACTCTGTGCCTTTACTGCCTTCTTTGAGTCTGTAAAACAAAAGGTAGCTAAATCCATCTGTAATAAATGAATAGGTGATGAGGGGGCATTCCTCATATCTCCATCTGATGTAGCCAGGTGCCAAAAAGGTGTGAATTCCAGATTTTGGCTTGCTGGCACCCTGTTCCAGTTTGGTAATGAGAGTGCTGCACTGTTCCCAGTCTTGGCCCTCTTGCTGTTGGGCCTTTTTAGGAAATATTATAGGCTTGATTTGAATGGGTAACTTTCCCCAAGTTTCCCAACCCATTTTGAGGTAGCCAGGGAGACTTTGCTTATTGGGTGAGTTATAGATCAGTGCCCAACCATCCTTCGTAACCTGCTCAAGTAGCTTTTGGGTGAGACGGGTGAAAATTCCCTTGCCCTGAAAGGAGGGGTGAATAGCTGTATCCACTGCACGTCCCGCTTTGATTTGCTTTCCTAAATCTGTAAACTTCCATTTCAAGAATGCTCGGACACCAAGTATTTGCTTGTTCTCCTCCATCACCAAAACGGGTGATGGGCCAAAGGGATTGTCCAGATGCTTCCACTTCCAAAACTTTTCGGACTTCTCAAGCAGACTTTCACCCAAGGATTGCTTGAGAAGGTCAACTATTTGAGGGATGTCCTCATTTTCAGCTTTACGAATAATCATATGGCTTGGCTCCGGGGGATAAATTCAAATACAGGCTTGGGCTTGCTGTCTTGCTAGGCCTAGTTTCACACTTTTAAAGATCCAAGTTTCCAGAAAAATCACTGCATAAATGCTCAAAAACTTTCAATAATGCATTCAAAAAGGTTTTTTGAACAGGTATTTCTGTTCTTACATTTTATCCAACTAACAATTCCCCAGCCCAACATTTTGTATATATTTGAATCTGATTACCCATCCAGAATTTTATGAGAATTATCCCCGCAGTATTTTTTGTTCTGATTTTGGCTAGCTCCTGTATCAGCAATAAGCGGATCACCTATTTACAAAATCTGACAGACAGTACTTCGTATGATTTGGAGGAGTTTATCCCCTATGCTGAAGTAGATTACGAATACGTTTTGCAACCATTTGACATGGTGGAAATAGACTTTGCCTCTTCCGATGAGGAGTTGACCGAAGCATTCACTTTTCAAAATACTACTACTGGAGTAGGAGTAGGTGGTGCAGGTGGAGGTGGTCAGGGATCAGATCCTTTGTATTTCAGAGGCTACAAAATTGACCAGAATGGGGAAGTGGAAGTGCCAAAACTGGGCAAAACCAAAATAGCCGGATTGACTGAGGAAGAAGCCAAAACTATAATTCAGGAGAAGATCAATGAATTTTTCAAAGAAGAGGTGTATGTCAAGCTGCGTATAGCAGGCATTCGCTATACGACTTTAGGAGAGTTTAATAGTGTAGGGGTGCAGATTATTTATAAAAATAGAGCCACGATTTTTGATGCTTTGGCCAATTCTGGCGAGACGACCTTGTTAGGAAAAAAAGATCAGCTCTTTATAATCAGACAATACGATGGGGGTACAAAAATCCACCAGATCAATCTGAATGACAGAGCATTGCTGGCCAGCCCTTTTTATTTCATTCAGCCCAATGATATTTTGTACATGGAGCCGATGAAAATCAGACAGATAGGTACAGCAGATAATTTGACAGCTTCTCTTGCACTTTTTGCAGGACTATTGGCTTCTACATTATTGATTATTAATTTGGTGACTGGAGGGAATTAGCGGCTATGGAAAAATTGGATCTCAGTCAATTAGACAACGAAGAGAAAGCGCTCGAGATACGCTATGTCGTGGCCAAATATATTCGCTATTGGCCTTGGTATGTGCTGTTTACGCTGATTTTCTTGATTGCTACCTTTTTATTCCATCGCTATACAGTAGATGAGTATGAGGTGACTGGATCTATGGTGATCAAAACCAATACCTCTCCCGAGGCTCGAATTCTAGATCGTTCCAATATTTTTAATTCAGGCATAAATCTAGAAAATGATATCCTCAGACTCCGATCCAAAAATCTTGCAAGGGAAGCTCTCAAAAAGGTTCATTTTGATGTTGAGTATTTTGCCAAAACAAATATCAAGGCAATCGAACTCTACGATAGGTCTCCTGTGCGAATAATAGTAGATTGGGATCACTTGCAGGTCACAGATACGCAGGTGGAACTGGAAATTCTTTCAGAACAAAATTTCAGGCTGGTGCCGTTTGCGGAGAGTATATTGGATATCAACTCTGCCCAAGCAGCTGGAGACGAATCCATCTATAATAAAACCTACACCTTTGGGACCGAAATAGAAACAGGAAGGTCTAAGTTTACTGTTCATCTGGTCAATCCAGGTCGAGTGGGTGATGTCTTGGTATTTCAGCTCAAAAACCCATCCACTCTGGAAGAAAGATGGGCAAAGGCAGTCAATGTGGGGATGGAGAATGAATATAGCTCCGTATTGCGACTCAGTACCACTACCAAGGTGGTAGAAAAAGGTAGGGATTATATCAATGCTCTGATGGAATCTTACATTGACTATGACCTCAATGAGAAAAACAAAATTCAAGAAAATACGATTGCCTTCATCGAGGAACAGTTGGGTTTTTTGGAAGATTCACTGAAGCTAAAAGAACGTGAATTGCAGGACTTCAAGGTAGAAAATAAATTGTTGGATGTCTCCGCAGAGTTTTCCAATATTCTATCCAAAATGAATGACCTGGATGAGAGAAATGCAGAGTTGGATTATCAGCTGAAGTATTTTGAAGAGATCCGCAACTACATGGAAATGAAGAGCAAGGATTTCTCGGAGGTTATTGCTCCATCCGTCATTGGCGTACCAGATCCCTTGCTCAATGGCTTGATTCAGACTTTGGTGGCCCTGTCTCAGGATAGGAGAAAGCTACTGGCCACGGTCAATGAAAATCACCCAGAAGTCATCAAAATTGATGTACAGATGGAAAAAATTCAGGATGCTTTGTTTGAAAATGTGGTGAACTTGATCGCAAATACCAAAAAACAACAACAGAGCATCCAGCGGGAGATCGGTACCTACGATGCAGAATTTGCCACTTTACCAGAGTCAGAATCCAAATACACCGGGATTTTCCGAGAGTTTAAGCTACGGGAGTCTCTCTATACCTACTTATTGGAGAAGCGCGCAGAAGCAGGTATTGCCAGAGCGTCCAACGTCTCTGATAATGCGATTTTGGATGCTGCCAAAAAAGGAACTTTGGTGTTTCCGAAAAAGCAACAGAACTATGCACTTGCTGTGGTTTTGGGATTATTTCTTCCCTTTGGTTTCATAGTGGTCAGAGATATGTTTGATGATAGTATCAAAGATCAGCGTGACCTTAAAAAACACTTTATGATTCCTCAACTCGGAGTCATTGGCTACTCTCAAAAAGAAACGAACAGAGTAGTGTTGGAGCATCCTAAATCCGCTGTTGCGGAGTCTTTTCGCTCTCTGAGATCCGCTATCACCTATCTTGCAAGCGGGAAAAATACCAAAAGGATCTTGGTGACATCGTCGGTTTCTGGAGAAGGCAAGACTTTTACTTCCCTTAATTTGGCCTCCGCTATGGCCTTGGGATCTAAAAAGACCGTGGTAGTCGGAGGTGATTTGAGGAGACCAAAATTGGCTTCCTACTTTGGAGGGACGGAAAAATTGGGTCTATCGACTTATCTAATCGGAAAAGCGGAGCCAGAGACAATCATTATGCCTACGGAGCAAGAAAATTTGTCTTATGTGCCTTCGGGGGTGATTCCTCCTAATCCGGCAGAACTTCTTCAAACCCAGCGACTGAAAGATTTTCTTCAGTTTTTAGATGATAGATTCGATATCATCATTTTCGATACACCTCCTATGGGGCTGGTATCCGAAACTATAGATTTGATGCGTTTATTTGATATCAATCTATATGTAGTCCGTCAAAACTATACCATCAAAGATCACCTGGTCATGATCAATGACTTGTTTAATAATAAGCAAGTCAAAAATGTCTATGGGGTGTTCAATGGAATTATTAATTCCGGATACCACTATGAAGGCTATAACTATGGCTATGGAAATACCTACCTTTATTCTCAAAATAACAAGTACATGTACAATTATTATGGGGATGATCTAGAAGAGAAGAAGAAAAAAATCAAGAAGCAGCAGGATATCCCTTTTATGAAAAAGGTGAAAAAGCTTTTTAGAACTCGATAAGTGACCTAACTGATTTTCTATACTTCAAATTTGGCATTACCGAATCTTCCTGCGACTTGAGGGGCAATACTCGGCTGTTTAATCCTTTTAGTTTCCGATGTAGTCAGTTCTTTTGCAATTCTACGAAGGGATATTGATGAGGTAAAGAAAATACAAACATGCTACTATTTTTAAGATACTTTTCGGATTCAATTTTTATCGATTCACAATCAATGGATTGTAAATTATCCATAGAGCAGAAGATTGGCGAAACTTATAAACTAGTATTTTAGCCTTGGCAGAGATGAAAACCATCACGATTCTGCTAGAAAAGACTATTCATTTTATTAATTCTAGAATCCTATGAGGTTTGTTTACACACTGATTTTTACTGTCTTTATTTATTCTTTTGGCATTGCTCAAAGTACTGACTTAATGTTGAATTTGGAAGAGGGGCAGGTCTATCGACAACGTACCAGTAGCACCGCTACAATCAATCAGAATGTTAGTGGGCAAGAGATAAACATGGTCATGACTATCAATGGCACCATGTCTTTTTTGGTCAAAAGCCAAACAGCTGCGGGGTATGAATTGGAGACGAGCTTCAACTCTCTCAGCATGTCCATGGAAATGCCTCAGGGAAAATTAGAATTTAGCTCAGAGAATGCAGATTCTACTGATGTCTTTTCCACCATTTTATCAGCGATGAAAGATAAATCGTTTCTCACCATCATGGACAAAAAAGGAAAAGTGTCCGAGGTTAGAAATGTGGAGTCTTTATGGGATAATGCCATCAATAATTTTGAGCAGATTCCGCCTATGCAAAGGGAGCAAATCAAAGCGCAAATCATGAAGGCCTATGGTGCAGAAGCACTGAAAGGCAATATGGAAATGGTTACCTCCATCTATCCAGAAAAACCTGTTCAGATTGGCGATAAATGGAATGTAGTCACTAATCTAGAATCAGGAATGTCAGCAATCATGACTACTGAATATGAGCTTGTGACTATCGCAGATGACTATGTACAGATCGGTGGCAGCTCTGTTATCCAGACAGCAGATAAAGATGCTTATGTGGAAACTAATGGCATGCCCTTGAAATATGATATGAAAGGATCCATGGTATCGGAAATCAAAGTGGATAAAAGTACCGGCTGGATCAGGGAAGCTAAAATAAGTCAGGAAATTTCGGGTGACGCCTACATAAAACGAAATTCTCAAATGCCTGAAGGACTAAAAATTCCCATGGTTATGAAGAACGAGCTGCTTATTACCAATCAATGAATACCTTTTTAGAGTATCCTCTGGAAAGGTAAACGATAGCCCTGATTTGTCCTGACAGATCAGGGCTTCTTTTTGCTTTAACATTGGTTGGTCCGGTCTATCACTGGATTTTAGATGACTTTTCTAATCATCCAACTTGTAAAGTGTATGGCTAAAGGAGCAATTGAGCCTCCGATCCTTCAAAATCCAGATTTCTGATTTAAATGTCTATTTAGGAAGGGATTGAGATCCGTATGGATAGGGATAATTCATCTATCTTTTATGATAATTAGCAGTGGTAAATTGCGGACTATCGCCCCATACCCAAATCAAAGATTGCGAGGAAACTTCTTTTCTCTATGATTTTGAATGATCATCTAATTTTTTATCCAAAAACCCTAGTCCATTTTCCTTCCACACTAGTTTTATAGGTGAATCATCAATTAAAAGGGTTTAAATAACAGGAAGATGCGTTTTTGGAGAGATGTTAGATTTTTATTTGTACTGTGTTTACTAGCGATATATGGGCCGAGTTGGGCTCAGGATTCTGTAAGGGTTTTGCCTCATTTGATGCCATCCGCTAAGCCAGATAGAATTATTCTCAACGTTACAGAAAATCCACTCGAATCTGTTGCTGTCAATTGGCGGACAGCTACAGCACAGTCAGCATCCTTTGTGGAATATGCTCTGGCCACAGATGGTCCTGAATATCGGGAGCAAGTCAAGCAAATCAAAGCCACTACCAGCTACCTTCAAACCCAACAGGATGACGAGCCTACCATTGAGGCGCATTATCACGAGGCCGTATTGGAGGAGCTGACAGAAGGAGAAGTCTATGTGTATAGAGTGGGAGTAGGGGAGAATTGGAGTGAATGGTTTCAGTTTGTCATGCCCTCATCCGAGCAGCCGATTAGTTTTACTTACTTTGGAGATGCCCAAAATGAGGTGGCTTCGATGTGGAGCCGCGTAATCCGTGAGTCTTCATTTCAGTTTCCACGTACCAATTTTATGGTCTATGCCGGCGATCTGATCAATCATGAAGATGCTGACTACGAATGGGGAGGTTGGTTTGAGGCTGGTGGATTTATCCATGCCTCTACGCCGGTGATGATGTCTCCTGGTAATCATGAGTATGCCAAGAATCCTGTGACGATTTCCAAGCACTGGAGACCGCAGTTTAACCTCCCACTAAATGGTCCGGAGGGGTTGGAGGAACTAGCCTATGAGGTCAATTATCCTGAGCTGAAGGTGATTTCCCTAGATGCAGAGCTGATCGATGAAATTCCAGAAAAGCGGATGGCTCAGGTGAATTGGCTACGAAAGATTTTATCCGAAAACCCAAAAAAATGGACTGTGATTACATTTCACTACCCGATATTTTCTACCAAGCCCAACCGAAACAATGAGGATATGCAGGAGTTTATTCAGCCCATTTTGGAAGAATTTGGAGTGGATCTGGTGCTACAAGGTCATGATCATGCCTATGCCAGAGGTCGTGTGACCTATCAGGGAGGGAAGGAAACATTAGGAGAAGGACCGATGTATGTGGTCTCCGTGGCAGGGCCTAAAATGTATGATATCGGTGATGATCCCTGGATGGATAGAAAAGCTTTCAATACCCAACTCTTTCACTGGGTAGAGATTGATGGAAACAGACTGGAGTTTAAGGCGCTGACTGCAAGAGGAGAATTGTATGATGCCTTTGTTTTGGAAAAAGACGGGGCCGGTAAAAATACACTTCGTAATCACATTCCAGACTTACCCGAACGTACTATGAAAATGTTTGGGATAGATCAGCCTTAATACAAATAGCTGAATGTATTCCCAAATGGATAGATCTTTGAGAATTTTCCTGTCCAGACTTTTCTTGTAATCTATTTTCCAAACCCCATTCAAATGAAAAATTGCCGTCAATTCTGGATCTTGCTATCCTTCCTTCTCTTCTCTCAGTTTACATTTTCTCAGCAAGTTTCAGAGCAAAAACTACAATGGATAAGAGTCTATCAAGAGAATTTTGATCGTCTCAATGCTCCTAGCGCCTCTCCTCAAAGTCTCAAAAAAATTCAGAAGTCATTTCGTAAGAAGGCAGGAAAAGAAGTGCTCGTAGCAGCACATAGAGGAGATCATATGGAAGCACCGGAAAATTCCATTTTGTCTTTTGAGCATGCTATTCGCTATGGAACAACGATTGTGGAACTAGACATCCGCAATTCCTCGAATGATTCTCTGATGATCATCCATGATTCCTCAGTAGATCGAACTACGCAAGGGACAGGTATGGTGGAGGAGATGAGCTATGATAAATTGAGAGAACTCAGCCTGATCAATGACTATACCTTCGAAGCCACAGCATGGAAAATCCCCACTCTTTTTGAATCGCTATCAGCGCTCAAAGGTGAGCTCCTGATCGATCTGGATATCAAATGTGATAAGATTCAAGATATCTATGCTACAGTGGAAAAATTGGATATGATGGATCAGGTGCTGTTTTTTTGTGATGAAGCGGATATGAATTACGTCCTGAGCCAAGATCCCAAAGCCATGGTCATGCCTCGTGCAAGATCCATGGAGGAACTTGAGCAATTGATGAAAAAATATGACCCCAAAGTGATTCACATTGACGATTCCAATTTTGATATTCCGGAAGCGGTAGCTCTGATCCGAAGTTATTCCAAGAGATGTCGTGTATGGGCCAATGCTCTGGGAGACCGTGATACCGAGGCTATTCAAGGGAGTGATGAGGGGATATTGGAGCTTCGAAAGCTCGGAGTCGATGTCATCCAGACAGACTTGCCGAGGTATGTTTTTCCATTGATGGAGAATAAATAGGTAACCCATACCTCTGATTGTCAACTGGCTTAGTCTGTTCCGGAACTACCAGGTGAAAACTGTCGTTTGTTAGGCTAGTTTTCAATACCAATTATGTCTACCAATCATCAGATAGAGAGAATTCAGAAGGCAATCGAGCCTCTGAGACAGGAAATTATCCACCACAAAGTATACGGAGCTATCAAGGACCTAGAGGATCTTCAATTGTTTATGGAGTCTCATGTCTTTGCCGTCTGGGATTTTATGTCCCTGCTCAAAGCACTTCAGAATCAATTGACTTGTACCACAGTGCCTTGGTTTCCGAAAGGAGATCCGGATAGCCGATTTTTAATCAATGAGATCGTCAATGGAGAAGAGTCGGATGTCGATGAGTTTGGCAATCGAATGAGCCACTACGAGCTGTACTTACAGGCGATGAAGCAATGCGGGGCAGATTTGTCTCCTATCGAAAAGTATCTGGAAGTATTGCAGCAAACAGGAGAACTCGACCAGGCCAGAAATGCCGTGAACGCTCCAAAAGCTGCCTTGGATTTTGTTCAGTTTACGTTTGATATCATCTCTAGTCAAAAGGCACACTTACAAGCAGCCGTATTTACTTTTGGACGGGAAGACCTGATTCCCGGGATGTTTTTGTCCATAGTCAAAGATATGCGGGAGAGATTTCCCGAGCAGGTTTCTATTTTCAATTATTACCTCGAAAGACATATCGAAGTCGATGGTGACCATCATAGTCACCTGGCACTGCAAATGACCGCTAATCTCTGCGGTGAAGATGAGCAAAAGTGGAAAGAAGTAGAAGTAGCCACTGTGCAGTCTTTGCAGCAGCGAATTGCGCTATGGGATGGGGTGCATAAAGAGATTTTGAAAAAGAAGCAGCAATCCCTGCTAGCGTAGGAGCACTTCAATCCTCATTTACAGACACACGGAATATTCAATTGTCAGATATAAATCAGAATTATGGACTTACAATTAAAAAATAAAGTAGCATTGGTCACAGGTTCCACGGCAGGCATTGGCTACGCAATAGCCAAAGGCCTAGCTTCCGAAGGAGCCAAAGTGATAGTAAATGGCCGCAAAAAGGAGGATTTGGAAAAATCTGTCCAACAGCTCAAAGAAGAGTCAGGGAATGATGGCATTACAGGTGTAGTCGCTGATTTTTCGAAGAAAGAAGAAATCGATCAATTGCTGAAAGAAGTACCAGAAGTCGATATTTTGGTCAATAATGTCGGGATCTTTAATCAGGTTGATTTTGCAGATATCAGTGACGAGGAATGGTTTGAGATGTTTGAGATCAATGTCATGAGTGGTGTCAGGCTTTCCAGGCACTATTTTCCAAAAATGATGGAGAAAAATGAGGGGAGGATTATTTTCATTTCAAGTGAATCTGCTCTGAATATCCCTATCGAGATGGTGCATTATGGTTTTAGCAAAACCGCTCAGTTGGCTGTATCTCGTGGATTGGCCCGCCTGAGTAAAGGAAGCAACGTCACTGTCAATTCCGTCTTGCCAGGTCCGACTTATAGCCGCGCCAATGTACAGGATTTGGAAAATGCAGCCAAGGAAAGCAACACGACGGTGGAAGCAGTCATTCAGGAATTTTTCGAAAAAAGAAGGCCTACATCTTTGATTCAGCGGTTTGCCGAAGCCGAAGAAGTGGCAAATATGGTGACCTATATCGCAAGTCCTCTCGCTTCTGCTACCAATGGAGCAGCACTCCGAGTCGATGGAGGCGTGGCCAATTATATCATTTGATCAAAAAGTGATAAAAAAAGTACAGTTGAAAAAATCCCAATTCACAATTATCATCCAATTCATATCAAAAAATAGATATCCTTCCGGAGAAGGGAAAAATCAAGTCAGGTAATTTCTTAAGCTCAATCGAGCTTTGATCAGGTGGTTTTTAACAGTGTTTTTTGAAATCATCATCTGCTCGGCGATTTCCTGATAGGATAAGTTGTCAAAGTAGGAGAGTCTGATGACTTTCCTTCTTTGCTCCGACAGCTGGTCGATTCCTTCTTCCAGTCGCAGCATTAGTTTTTCTTCCTCTTCTTTGAGGTCCACGGATGTTTCGATTCGATTGTGATAGTATTCATCTACCTTTTTTCGGGTGCTATTGAGTCTGTTGAAATAATCAATCACCTCATTTTTGGCAATGGTGAAGATATAGGCTTGGATACCCTTTTCAGTATTGAGTTGCTTTCGCTTTCTGAGGATTTTTAGGAAGACATTATGAAAGATCACCTCAGACTCCTCCGCATCCTTAATCAGCGAAATGATGAAGCGGATCACTCCCGGTTTGTAGTAAGAATAAATGGTTTCTATGGCTTGATTGTCGCCTTTCTGAAAGTTGATAAAAGTCTGATGATTCGGTGCAGTCATGGGTTCCGGATATCTTGTTATACCAAATTTTCAAAAAATCGGCAGGCTTTTATCCGTAAATCACGTATTTAAATCCTCAATTTGCGAAAAATAGTGTTTGTTATTGCTTCGTAATCAGAATGTTAAGTTTTTGTAATGAGTGCTACCTCAGAGTTTTACTGAGTTTAACGAAAAAGCGGTAGGAGTTCATGGACTAGAACTTCTACCGCTTTTCTCTGTCTTTTTAGCTGTCTAAGCTACCTATTTCTTATTGTATCACGCCGAGATATCTGCCCATCCAATAAGGCAGAAGCCAGATATCTCCGGCACTATTGGCAGTTTTCCCGCCTCCAGTCGCATCCAATGTAAAGCGATTTCCATTATGCCGTGCAATGCGGGTTTCGGAAGGAGGAAGAACTTGGGAGGTGCTCTGTCTTCTGAAGTTTGGTTCTAGCAGATGAATGTCTTTTCGATGGCTGTTTTTGATGTCCCAAGAAATCAAATCAATCGGATGTTTTTGCAACCACCAAACAGACTCTTCCAAATCAAAAGATTGGGGCTGGACCATAGCGGTAATGATGTTCCAAAGTGCATCCTTTTCCGGCCTTTCAGCTTGCCAGTGATCCAAGATGCTGGCTGTATATTGATTTTTTAAATCTTGGTCAAAAGCATAACGGTACAAGCCCCAGTATCCTAAAAAGTACATCTCATCATCCGAATGGTTCCAAGCCTCGGATAGCATCTGCGCATAGCTGTCACTTCCGTCTCCGGATTGGCCAATGATAGCCATGGGGCGCATTAGGTTTTCCAGATAGCCGTACTCATTGATCAGCTCCATGGCTTTGGATTTGTATTTCTCTTTGCCGGTGAAGTGGTAGGCTGTCTGGAGCATCGCGAGGATGTTGGATGAATTGAGTTTTCTGTCTCCCACTTGGGTAGGAAACTGATTGACATATTCAGGATTCCACCGACCCCATTGGGTAGGTTTTCCATCAAAATCGACGAGGTACATGTCATTTACCAAAATATGTGACATCATTGCGTCAATGAGCCCGATTGATTTTTCTTTGACCCAATCATCAGCCACGAGCTCCGCCAGTACACCAAAAACAAATATATGCCCAATCGCTTCATCACTGCTGGTTGTGGCTTTCCAGTCCCACTCCGGATCCTCGGCATGCTGCCATCTCTCTGGATCAGCCAAGACATCCTTGTAGCCACTCCTTTCAAAGGACCTGGAAGGAAAGCCTTCTACGGGATTGATGGTATAGAGTCGCTCCATTGCCAATAGAGACTGTCGGATCTGCTCTAATGCCTCAGGCTCTTGGGTGACAGCATAGCGGAATCCCTGTGCTGCCAGATACATAGAGGTCCAGAGCCCATCATTATCTGAATCTTTTAGTTGGCCAGTTTCGATCTTGCCACTTTCTGCCAGTCTCAAACTTGCATTGAAGCCGTTTCGCAGGTGGTTTTTTCTGAGGCTTTCTTCAAAAATTTCAGCTTTTTGGGCCAATGTCATTTCCTTTCGCTGGATCAGTCCCAAGCCTTTGTTTGTCAAGATGGCGATTCCCTCGAGAGCAATTTCCAAATCAAAAACCTGTTCTCCCGGAAGCCATCTTTCCAGATAGTAATAGCTGATGGCTCCAGATTGTTTTTTTACAAAGGCTCCCTGATCCGTGCCAAACCATAGGTCTTCTCCTTCGATCAGGATAGTGTTGATGGATAAGACCGGCAATTGGTCTTGGATAGGTGACTTGATTTTGGCAAGTATATCATAAGTGAAATACCCGGTTTTGGTTCCGATGATCAGTTGATTGCTAGAAGGGAAGTATTCCAAAGCAGTCATGCCAGGCTGGGAGAGTATTTCTTTCAAAGCACTCTTTCTCGGGTCGAAGGAATAGACTTTTTGGGAGGTCAATATCCAGAACACTTGCTGCATGGAGTCAAAAGACAAGTCTATCACCGAACCAGTTACGGTGATCGGAGCTGCATTTGCCTGTGTTTTTTCCAAATATTGAATCTGGGATCCAGCTGCTATCAAAAAGTCAAAATCTGCGCCTCCTTCCAGTAGCTTTGCCTTACTGAGACTATGTGGGAGATAGAGACTTCCGGCCCAGGCATTGCTGAAGACTGCCTGATCGTCCAGATAGACCAAGTGCCCCTGATAGGAGTGAACCGCCTGTACTTTTTTGTCCTTCATCGGTAGATAGCTTCTATCCGTCACCAGAGTGCCCCAATGCTGAAAAAATCCTCCACTGGGCCGGAAGAGTTGATTTTGCTGAAGGATCTGTATGACTCCATTATTGTCTGTAGCCATGCTGTATGCATTTAGATCAGTCAGTTCCTGACTATAGATGACACTGTACTCTTGAGTGAAAGGCTGGTCATAAAATACGCCTCCGCTGCCAGACTGAGCGAATGTGTTTAAATAGAAAATGCTTGATAAAATGCTGGTAATTAGTAAAAATTGTTTCTTCATTTTGATATAAGTAAGGCGGGGTTTACAAGTCTATATTGAATGGTTTTTCCTTCTGGTAAATGCTTGGAATAGGTGATGTGGATCATGCCACTTGGGTCTTGAATCAGCGAGGGATAAGAGAACCTACCTGTTTTTTCTTCTTGGTATTCCAAGTAATAGGGATCGGACCATGTTTCTCCTTCGTCATCGGATCGCCAGAGAGCCAACTGGTAGCGGTCAGATGTCAGGTCATTTCCTATCATCCACCAGTCCCCATTTTGCAAACGCAGGATTTCTACACTGGCAGAGTTGGGGAATTCCGTTTTTTGTGCGGTGGACCAGCTCTCACCAAGATCGGTGGACATGCTTTCTTGGATGCGTGTCGGGTAATCTCCCGAGTCGCGTAGCACTGCTAGAATGTCTCCATTTGATTTTTGTACCAAAGCTGGCTGGATCGGACCCTTGCCGACCAATGGCAAACTAGGCCTCCAAGTATTTCCCTGATCTTCTGAAATGGCCATCAGGGAGAAATTAAAGCCATCTGAATAAAGAGGAAGAATGATTCTAGTGTCGAGAACCAGCGGCTTGATTCGAGTCATCCAGCCAACGCTTCTTTTTTTGGAGTCCTGAGCGGCATCAAGAATCATGGATTCATAGGTAGGAGCGTAAGTAGACCATCCCAGTCCTGTTTTAGGGAGTTCTTTCATTCTCTCTGCGACCTCCTTGGCAAACTCATCTCCAGGCTTTAGTAGGATATTGTCCTGCCAGGTCCATCGGGGAGCGCCAGCACTCATGTAGTCTGTACTACGCTTTACCCTCAGGATAGAATGCTCCCATTCATTTGCCAAAACTGCTATCCACACGAGAAACAATTCATCGGATTGATTGAGAAAAACAACGGGGTTGCAGTCGGGAATTCCGGGTGTGTCGGCCATTTCAAATGGCTCGGACCAACTGGACTGACCTTTTGCCTTGCGGGAACCCATGATGCGAACGTCGTCGGCTTTTCTTTCACCAGACCCCTGAAACCATACTGTCAATAAATCTCCATTAGGCAAATAGACGATGCTACTGCCATGAGTGTGTTCTTGCTGGATAGGAAAAATGGCTTCATTTTGAACAGAAGAAACAAGGGATACCTGCGACCAAAGTGGAGAGATAGAGGCAAAGAGGAAGAGGATAGGGAGGAGGTGGCGGGGCATTTAGTGGGCTGGGATCAGAGAAAAGAACATGAAAAGGAGTTAGGTTTTAATTAGCTGATGAGGGATGCTTCATGGGACTGCATCTATAGGTATGAGATATATGTTGAGATCATGAATAGGATAGAGGTTTGTCAAATCTTTCAGTTTGAATATTTTATGACAGAGTTGCTATATCGGTGTTACCTCCTTATTTTGAAAATGGACTAATAGTTTGGCTGTATTTCTTCAATTCCATAAGGTTTAAACAAGCTAGATGGGCTGATTCAGGTCTTTGGCGCCTGAACTAAAATGTAGGGAAGAGATATTTCCCAAATTTTACCAATCTGTTAACTTCTTAGTTTTTAAAAATCTTTTGAGTAGTCTTGACACTTTAAATTAACAAATGGAAAATTCGGTAGATGTGCCTGACCAGAAACGGTCAGGAGGAATGCTTTGGTTGATCATCCTGATTTTTTTTATCATCTCATTGATGTCCAATGTTTTGGGGCCGATCATTCCGGGGATTATCGATAGCTTTTCGCTGAGCTATGCTTTGGCTGGATTCCTACCATTTTCATTTTTTGTGGCCTATGGCGTGATGTCGTTACCTGCAGGTCTTTTGGTAGAGCGATGGAAAGAGAAAAAAACGCTGCTACTGGCCTTTGCTTTGGCAACTGTTGGAGCGCTTGTATTTGGTTTTCAACCCCAGTTTGGGACTGCCTTGGGCTCCTTGTTTATCATAGGCATGGGGATGGCTATTTTGCAGGTCGTGATCAATCCGCTTTTGCGGGTAGTAGGCGGTGAGGAGCATTTTGCTTTTAATTCGGTACTAGGTCAGCTTGCTTTTGGGGCGGCATCTTTTTTCAGTCCTATGCTATACTCTTACCTAGATCAAAATCTCTATACCCCAGATGCGGCTCCATTGGTGCAAATGCTGGAGAACTGGGTGCCTGCTGATATGAAGTGGGTGTCCGTGTATTTTCTGTTTGCGGTGATTGCTCTGGTGATGCTCGGTCTGATCGGGGTGACCAAGTTTCCGAAAGTAGATCTAAAAGCGGATGAAAAAGTAGAGGTCGGTACTGATCTTCGGAATCTACTGGGGAAGAGAATGGTGTGGATGTATTTCTTTGGGATTTTTAGTTATGTAGGATTGGAGCAGGGGATTGCCAATTGGGTAAGCCAATTTTTGGAAGATTATCATGGCGTGGATCCAAGCCAGGAAGGTGCTCAGGTCATTTCATATTTTTGGGGACTCTTGACGGTTGGTTGTTTGTTAGGACTGGCCTTGTTGAAATTTTTGGATAGCAAATTGGTTTTGCGAGTGTTTTCTTTAGGAGCTGTAGTAACGCTATTGGTAGGTTTGCTGGCAGAAGGTGGGATTGTATTGGTTGCATTTGCATTTTCAGGATTTTGCCTTTCGGTGATGTGGTCTATTTTGATCTCTCTGGCATTGAATTCAGTGGATTTTGCCCATGGCACTTTTGCGGGAATTTTATGTTCGGGGATTATGGGCGGAGCGATTGTGCCTTTGATCATCGGGACACTTGCAGAAGTTTTGACATTGCGAACAGCGCTGTTTTTTCTCTTGATTCCTTTGGGATACATTTTGTTTATCAGCTTCTGGGCGAAGCCTTTGGTCACAAATGCCCGATTGAGCAGTTTGAAAGACTTATTCCGCTAATCATGTATCGCATTATTCTTTTACTTGATTTTGGAGAAGAGTATAGCAAGTCCCTGCTCAAAGGAATAACCAGCTATACGAGTCAGCATGGGCAGTGGACTTTTTGTCGAATGCCGCTTTACTATCGGGAGATGATGGGTGTCAAAGGGATTCTCAAATGGGCTCAGGAGTGGAAAGCGGATGGGATCATCGGTCAGCTTTACAATGAGATGGAGGAGGAGTTTGAAGAAAGCACTATCCCGGTGATTGCGCAGGATTTCAAGGAGCGATTCCGAAAGATCCCCAATATATCAGGCTCTTATCGGGAAACGGGCCGTCTCGGAGCTGACTATTTTTTGGAGAAGGGCTATTACAATTTCGCCTTTTATGGCTTTAACAACATCGTGTGGTCTCGGGAGCGTGCGGAAGGGTTTGAAGAAGGCATCCGAAAAGCAGGTTTTCAGGTCAATTATTTTGAGCACAAGAAAGCACGGTCTACTGACATCTGGTATTACAAAAGTAAAACGCTCAATAAGTGGCTTAAGAACCTTCCTAAGCCGGTGGCATTGATGGCCTGCGATGACAATCAGGGAGTACATATCATCGAAGCCTGCAATCATAATCACATTCGGGTGCCTCAGGATGTGGCAGTGCTAGGTGTGGATAATGACGTCATGCTTTGTGAACTCACAGATCCTAAGCTTTCCAGCATTGAGTTGGACATCGTACAAGGTGGCTATGAGGCTGCTCAGATCATGGAGGAGATGATCCAGAAGGGAACCAAAATCAACAAAAACATCTATGTGCCTCCCATCAAAGTGATCACGAGATCCTCTACGGATATGTTTGCGTCCTCAGATACCTATGTAGCCCAGGCGCTGGAGTATATCCATGGACATCTGGATCACAATATCTTGGTCGATCAGGTGGTGCGGGAGGTGCCACTTTCCAGAAGAGCACTGGAGAAAAGATTTGTGCAGGTGACTGGATTGCCGATCTACAAATACATCACTAAAGTCCGGATGGAAAAACTCGCTCTGAGACTGTTGAGTACAGATCAGAGTGTTTTTGAGATTGCGCTGGACTTAGGATTTCAAGACAATAAGAATGTAGCCCGTCAATTCAAGCAAGTGACAGGCTTTGCTCCCAATGAATACAGGCTTCGCTATGGAAATCCTGCCAAAGGGAGATAATTCCCTCTGGTCTGTTTTTTACCCGCATTATGGATTTGAAAATCTGCTACGAACCCAAAGCAAAATTTGGGTTGAAGAAAAGGGGGCAGTGATTACTCTTCCGGATAAGGAATGTAGACAAAGCTGGTAAAAGCTCCATCCATAACGAAAAGGCAACAGAATTCATCCGGATCTTTGTAGGCTTTTTTAAATTCTTCCAAAGATTCTTCAGAGATCAATTTTCTCTGAACAAATTCATCTACATAGGTGATGAAGTAGTTCCACTCCAAATCTTTCTCGGCTTTGCCCAGAAATATCTTGCCGATAGGCTGCATTTCCTTGGCGATCGGGAAAATGGGATAGTCTGAAAAACCGCGGGATTTGATCTGATAAGCTGCCTCTTTGAGCACATCAGAAATCTTGATAAAATCACTGCTGATCGTACCGAGGTACTTTCCGTTTAGTTCTGGATCGTTGAAATCTGAAATCATGGTTTGAGAGTTAAGCGTATGACATTTTCGACATGATAGGTTTGGGGAAACATATCGACAGGCTGAATTCGTTCCACCTGATATTTCTCTCCCAATAAAGCCACATCCCGGGCTTGGGTAGCCGGATTGCAGGAAACATAGACAATCGTCGGTGCTTCTAGTCTCAAAAGCATAGTAATCACATCCTCGTGCATGCCGGCTCGTGGAGGATCCGTGATGATTACGTCTGGTTTGGCATGTTGCGCAATGAATTCCTCATTTAAGACATCTTTCATATCGCCAGCATAGAATAGGGTGTTTTCTATGCCATTGATTTGGGAATTGAGTTTGGCGTCTTCTATAGCAGCTTCCACATATTCCACGCCGATCACCTGCTTGGCTTTTTTGGCCACGAAATTGGCAATGGTCCCTGTTCCAGTATACAAGTCATAGACCACTTCATCGCCTTTCAACTCGGCAAAATCCCGAGTGACTTTGTACAGCTCATAGGCTTGATTCGAATTGGTTTGATAAAAGGATTTAGGTCCGATTCTGAATTTGAGCCCTTCCATTTCCTCTTCGATATAGGGTAAGCCTGCGTATGTCACCAAATCCAGATCATGGAAAGTTTCATTTCCTTTGGTATTGATCACGTAGAGGAGGGAGGTGATTTCAGGGAACTTTGTTTTCAGAAACTCCATCACCAGAGGTATCTGATCTGGATTGTCCTCTCCAAATTGGACAATGACCATGGTCTGACCAGTCGAGGTAGTACGGATGATCAGGTTGCGAAGTAATCCAACTTGCTCGCGAATGTCATAAAAGGTGAGTTTATTTTCTAGTGCGAAAGTTCGCAGCTCATTTCGGACATCATTGGAAATTCCACCCTGAAGGTAGCAGTGGTCGATATCGATGATTTTGTCAAACATTTTGGGAATATGAAAACCCAAGGCATTTCTGTCAAAATCTTCCTCAGAGCGGATCTGCTCCAGAGTCAGCCATTTCTTGTTGGAAAAAGTAAAATCGAGTTTGTTTCGATAGTAGCGTGTTTCTGCCGAACCTAAAATCGGTAAAACTTCCGGAATCGGCACTTTGGCGATTCGTGTAAATTGATCGACTACCTGCTGTCTTTTGTAATCTTTTTGAAGTTCGTAGTTGATATGTTGCCACTTGCATCCGCCACAAGTGCCAAAATGATCACAGAATGGCTCCACACGGTCTTTGGAGTATTCATGAAAATGAATGGCTTGTCCCTCCATAAAGGAGCTTTTTCCTTTGGTAATGCGTACATCCACCAAATCTCCGGGAGCCACTCCAGCTACAAATACTACCTTTCCATCATGGTGCCCCACGCATTTTCCCTCGGAAGCGATTCGCTCGATTGCGAGATTGGAAACCACCTTGTTTTTCATTTTTCGCGACATGGCCGCAAAATTAGGGAAAAAAGACGAGCTTGAATAAATGGACTAAAGATTGAAACTGGTTTGTTAAATAATTATCAGGATATTGGATTACTTTGAAACTTATAGAGGTTTTTAAAAAAATGCAACTAACCAAAATCAAAGGGTTTAAAGGAAATGAGGAAAGTGTAATACAGGTTTATGCTTGGGGTGAAATTGAAGAGATTTTTAATGCGATAGATTGGGAAGAATTTCACATTTTGACTTTAGAAAAAAGTGAGGGATGTTGCTGTGATATTAGTGGCAATACTAGTGTGGATGGACTTTCTGCCTCGATCCTTTATAATGGTGAATTTTATATAACTGATGAAGCTCCAAATAGCCTTCAATTCGCAAAAAGAATATTAAAGGTCTTTTTTGTTGATGAGGAAAAAGCTTTTGAGATTTACTTTTCAGGAAATACATTACCTCCAAGAATTCTGAAGCGATCTACAAATAGATTTTTTGGAATAGTTATGCTGGTGTTTTTACTCTCAATTACTCTGATTCCTGCATATATCTTATTGAAGGATGACTTAAAGTTTCTCGGAAGAAGGGATGTCGCATATGCGAGAGCAGTTGTTGTTGATATCAAAAAGCAGAATTATGGTGGAAGGTATTTCTTTCAAAGAGTCACTTATGAGTTTAAAACCGAACAAGGGGTTTATCAGGGCGAGTTTTTAGGAGGAAATCGACAGGGATTTTCTCAGGTTGGAGATGAATTAAAAATACGATACATAAATTCTGATCCTACTATCAGTGATTTTGAAGGGAGATATGTCAAGGTTACTAAAGCCAGAAATTCTTCAGCTTACGCAAAAGCACAAAAAAGAGAACAAGACAGTTTGAGACTTGGATTAGATAGTCTTTCTGAAATTCAAGATATGGATACTGTATTCATTCCCTGATTCTACAATTAGAGTGCCTCTCTGAGGCTCATGTGATGGGTTCCTGCTGGAGCTTGCGAGATTGGGGATTCATTGGGTGATATCAAGTGTATAGTAGCGCCAGCGGTGCATTTTAATGTTTGTGAAAATTAGCATCTTAGCTTCATAGTACCTCTCTAAGGCTTTTTTGATGGATTTACATTGCAGGGATAGGGATGAGGTTATTGAATTATTCTGTTACTTTTTGTTGGGGGCGTGGTAGCACCAGCGGTGCGTCATGATTGTAGCCTTTCGGATGTATGAGGCTCTTAGAGCACCAGAGGTGCGATTTGATTAAAAGCTTTGGAAATCAAAATCAATTGCAATGGTTGATTTTCAAAAGGAATCCCATTTCCTATCTTTACCCACCTAAATTGTAGCGATGAAGTTTAAAGATAAAGTAGTAGTCATTACTGGCGCCACATCAGGAATCGGAGAAGCTTGTGCGGAGGTATTTGGGAGAGAAGGAGCCAAACTCTGCATCACGGGTAGAAATCCTGAAAAACTTGGAAAAACACAGCAGCAACTCGAGTCAAAAGGATTTGAAGTCTTAGCAGTCTTGGCAGATGCCGGTTCAGAATCGGATAACAAAAAGATGGCTGAAGAAGCCCTTCAACGATTTGGCCGAATTGATGTCTTGATCAATAATGCGGGGATTTCTATGCGTGCCTTGTTCCAGGATTTGGATTTGGAGGTTTTTCACAAAGTCATGGATACCAATTTCTGGGGCACTGTCTATGCTACTAAGTATTGTCTTCCGGCTATTTTGGAGTCCAAAGGATCTGTCATTGGAGTTTCTTCGATCAATGGCTATCGTGGTACTCCAGCTCGGACAGCCTATACAGCCAGTAAATACGCCATGAACGGTTTTTTCGAAGCCCTTCGCACGGAAGTGATGAAGAAGGGAGTTCATGTGCTGGTGGTAGCACCTGGTTTTACAGCTTCTAATATTCGAAATTCCGCTTTGACCGCAGATGGATCTTCTCAAGGTGAATCTCCCCGTGATGAAGGGAAAATGATGACTTCTGAAGAGGTGGCTCAGCACATGCTAAAAGCCACAGTGAAAAGGAAAAGAGATATTGTCTTGACTTCTGAGGGCAAATTGGCTGTGTTTCTGAACAAATGGATTCCTGGGATTCTGGATGGAATCGTCTATAATAAAATGGCCAAGGAAAAAGACTCCCCCTTTCAGTAAATGCCCGAAACAATCTTTCAGACCTATCTCAACCGACTGACCGACCTGTCTACCCGCAACAGGTCGCTTTATTTGCCTAGGTTGGAGGGATATGGAATGATCGATTTGAAAGATTTTGATTTTTTGATCGGTGATTCGGCTTTTAGCCTGATTAGATCATTGACTGAGGGTAAAAAGCACATCTCATTGATCCCAGAAGTAGATCCGCGTTCTGGAGATTCCAACCAACTTTCTAAAAGTTTGACTAGGATCTCCCATCGGGATCAAATGAGTCAGGAGGAAACCGGCGAGCAAAGTCTACATGTCGCTTGGCTTTTTGCAGAAGGAAAGCTTATTAATGGACAAGTGCTGCGAGCTCCACTTTTGATCCAGTCCGTTACTTTGATTCGAGAAAAGAAACAATGGAAGCTTGCATCAAATGGGGGTTGGAAATGGAATTCTGCTTTTTTGCTTGCGTGGAGGCATGCTATGAAATCAGACTTTGAAGAGGAACTGTCTGATGAATTGCTGGGTGAACTGCCATCAGACATGGTGGATTTTCGCGTGAAATTCAACCTGTTGATTCAGAAGTTTTTTGATATTCAAGTTCAGTCCAACCTGTTTGAAGATCAGGTCCAACCTTTTGCCAATTCTCAGATTTATCTGGATCAGGAACGCTTTCAGGATGGAAGACTAGTCTTGAAACCTTATGCGGTTTTGGGTTCGTTTTCGCAGGGGGACAGTTTCCTGATTTCTGATTATGTGCGACTGAATGCATCGAGTCAATTTGAAAACCTTGAGGAATTATTCCAAATGAACTTTGGTACTGATGAGTTGCTACCAGAACCTAGAGAAGAGAATCTGTACCCAGTATTTCCTCTTGATGCTTCCCAAGAACAGGCACTCATTCAGGTCAGAAGAGGGAGAAGTATTGTCGTACAAGGTCCTCCAGGCACCGGTAAATCTCAATTGATTGCCAATTTGGTATCAGATTTCATCTCCCGAGGCAAAAAAGTCTTGGTAGTTTCCCAGAAACGAGCTGCTCTGGATGTGGTATTTGAGCGGATGGATAGCTTGGGTTTTGGTCCATTTCTGGCTGTAGTGCATGATTTCCATGGAGATAGGAATTCACTTTTTGATAAAATCAGGATGCAACTGGATGCTATCGAGCTCTATCAGCAAGAGAATAGAGGGATGGATTCGATCCAGCTTGAGCGCGAGATTGCTGTTCTTTCCAGGACGATCTCTAGACTTTCCGACAAGTTTGAAGAATTTAGAAGGGCCTTATTTGATGCGTCTGCGGCAGGCTTACCTATCAAAGCGCTGTATCTGAAGGCAGCTCGACAAAAACCATTTTTTGAGTCCGAAGAATTGCTGCGATTGGATTGGGAGCAAGCTGGAAAATTTGAGAATGACTACCGGGTTTTCTTTGCCTATCAGGATAAGTTCGAGCCTGGATTTTGGCAGGAGAGAAAGTCTTTTGCGATGGTAAAGCCAAGTGATTTTTCAAAGATTGCTGATGCCTTGTATGAAGTCGAGAAATTTGGAAGCGGTGGCCTTGGACCGTTTCCCTTAGTCCAATATATACCGGTTCTGGAAGCAGTGTTGAAAGGAGAGTTGCAAGCTCAGCAAGTAGAACTTGCTCTTGATTCTTTGCTTTCACTCGCTGTTCCGGAGCAGCAGTTTTTCTGCGCATTTGATACTCAATTGATGCAGTCTATCCGGGCACATACGTCCTTCGTGGAAGCGTATTTGAGGATCAGTGCTGCTTGGGAATTTGAGGTGGGTGAGGACTTATTGGCTTTGGAGCAGGAGCTTGAAGCAATTCTTCCGAAAGTAGCGACTTGGTGGGGAAGAGTGATTGTTCAATTTCAAAAGACTCGATATCCTCGAGTATTTGAGTTGCTGAAGGAAAATAGACAGGCTCTAAAATCAGAGGTTTTGCAAAAGGCTTTGGATGAAGTTAGGGCAAGAATCGAATGGAATCAAAAACGCAATTCTCTGCCCGACCTGCCTTTTGTGGACGAGTTTTCTGAATTGCCGAGTCTTTTGCTTCAGCTCCAATCCTGCAAAGAATGGAGTGATAGCTGGAGTTTGATTTCTTCACTTTCGCTGTTTCGATCTTTCGAAGGGCAAGATTTTCAAGATTTTCGTTCTTCCTTAAAGCAGGCGCTTGAAAGCATTCAGCAGCTTCAAAGTCAGGCATTATCTTGGAGGTTGTGGTTGTCTGACTATCAGATCGTTCAGGTGATAGAACATGGTCTTTCTGGTGTGTTTTCTGATCCCCGCATGGAGTGGCAATCTATTTTCGGAGAATTGCAGGCGTTTGATCTGTTTCTGGAAAACTGGGATAGGAAAGATTTGGGACTGAGGCTTTGGTCCAATGATACTAATCCATGCCTTGAGGAGCAATTAAGCCATTTTTGGAACGGTTGGTATTTGGCGTGGATAGGCGAGCTGGAGCGTAGGGATCCGGTCTTATCCGAGGCTGGCAGTATCAAGATGAAGCATGAAATGCAGGAGCTTCCCTCAGCTATTTTAAAAAAGAGAGAGCTTTCTCATCATGTGGCTTTGCTGAGGGTGAGGGAAGAGATGGTGCGTGAGCTGGAGTATAATCGACTTGGAAATCGACTCACCTTCCGGGAACTACAGCATCAAGTGACTAAAAAACGGCAGAAATGGTCTGTGCGGAAAGTAGTGGAGGAGCTCAGCCATGAGTTGTTTCGAGTTTTGCCTTGCTGGCTGTGTAGCCCTGAGACCGTGTCTGCTGTTTTTCCGATGGAGCAAAAGTTTGATCTGGTGATATTCGATGAAGCTTCGCAATGCGCCGTAGAGAAAGGTTTGCCTGCGATGCTAAGAGGTAAGCAGCTAGTGGTCGCTGGAGATTCCAAGCAGCTCAGACCTACCGACTTCTATCGGGTGAAATGGGATACTCAGGATGATGGGGTAGAGTTGGAGTCCGAATCACTTTTGGAGCTTGGTGCTTATTACTTTGAAGAGCATTCGCTTCGAGGGCATTATCGTTCGGCTGACCCGGCTTTAGTTCATTTTTCCAATCAGCATTTCTATGAAGGGAAGTTGGAAGCATTGCCAGATTATCTAGCGATCAAGGAGGCTGTTTCGGCTTTTACCTGGAGAAAAATTGATGGGTTCTGGCAAAACCAAGTCAATAGATTGGAGGCAGAGGCTGTGGTGGTCCAAGTGAATCAAATTTTGGCAAAAAATCCGAAGCATAGCATAGGAGTAGTGACGGGTAATTATCCTCAGATGGAGTTGATTCGGGAGTTGCTCTGGACGAGTGGGGTACAAGATGGTGCTGTCAAAGTTCGAAATATCGAGAATGTGCAAGGAGATGAATTTGATCAGGTGATTTTATCACTGGGATACGCAGCTAATGAGGAGGGGAAGCTGACTACCAATTTTGGTTTGCTGGGTAAAAATGGAGCTGCAAATCGACTGAACGTGGCTGTCACCCGAGCCAGAAAAAGGATGCATGTTATTTCTTCTCTTGCTCCGGAAGACTTTCGTCCGAAGCATCTCCAAAATCATGGCTTACATCTACTTTTTGAGTTTTTGAGTTTTGCAGAAAAGCAAAGCCAAGGTCATACAATAGCTTTGTCGGAAAATAGCGTAGAGGGTTTTGAGGTGGAGTGGAGTTTGAAGCGATTGCTTGCTGAGAGGAATTCACAGTATTCTCTGGATACGCCGTCTCATTTGATGGACTTGGTTGAGCAGGAGGGGGGGGCTCAAGGGCATGCTATTTTGACGGATGATCAGCGTTTTTTTAATGCTCCTTCTGCCAAGTCTGCTATGGCCTATCATCCTATTCTACTTCAAAGTAAACACTGGGACTGGAGATGGAAGTGGAGTAGAGAGTTATTTTTGGACTAAATTTTGTGTTTTATGTATTATAACTCATTCAATAATAACAATAAAATGATTTGATGTGTGATAAATCATTTATAAATTTTGTTTGTTTTTGGTGTGAAATATCATTCATTATAAGTATATTTGTTTGTAATGAATGATTTATCGGTTATGGATATTGCTCAGATGTCAGATATGGCTATACTCGAGATGATCGGGAAATATGTCAAGGAGAAAAGAATTCGAATTCAAAAGACCCAGGATCAATTGTCTCATGAGGCTGGTATCAGTCGCTCTACCTTGAGTCTTTTGGAGCGCGGAGAAAAGGTGAATTTGATCACTTTGGTGCAAGTCCTGCGGGTTTTGGATGAGTTGCAGATGCTGGAGATGTTTGACGTGCAGCCTCAGATCAGTCCGATCGAATATATCAAGCTCCAGAAAAAATACGAGCGTCAGCGAGTTCGTAATTCCGGAATGGCGGCAGAAAATCCTCCATCAGAATGGTAGTTGCGGCAGAGATTTGGCTTTGGGATCAGCTGGTGGGGGCTATTTTGTGGGATGAGAGACAGCAGGTGGCGGGGTTTGAGTTTGATGGGAAGTTTCTTCGGTCCGGATTGGATGTTGCGCCTATCACGATGCCTCTTGCTCAAGGGAGGCGCTTGCATAGCTTTCCGGAATTGAGGAGGGGTAAGAATGATCCATTTGACACCTTTAGAGGTTTGCCGGGGTTGCTGGCTGACATGCTTCCTGATAAATATGGGAATCAGTTAATAAACGCTTGGCTTACACAGAATTCACGTCCATCAGATAGTTTGAACCCTGTAGAGTTGCTGTGCTTCATAGGGAAAAGAGGAGTTGGGGCATTGGAGATTCAGCCATCACTCAGGCAAGAGTCTGGCCGCGCGAGCAACTTGGAGATAGAGAGTCTGGTGGGAATAGCCAACAGAGTGCTGAGTTCGAGGGAGGATTTTCAGGCCGATCTCTCCAAGGAAGAGGAGGTTGCTTTGGCGGATATTCTTAAGGTAGGGACCTCTGCTGGGGGAGCCAGGGCAAAAGCTGTGATTGCTTTCAATGAAATGACTGGGGAAGTGAAAAGCGGACAGGTGCATTCTCCAAAAGGCTTTAGTCATTGGATTATCAAGTTTGATGGAGTGACGGATAGTCAATTTGGGGCTTCTTTAGGCTATGGAAGGGTAGAAATGGCCTATTATAAAATGGCATTGGAGGCAGGGGTAGAGATGAGTGAGTGTAGGCTGATGGAGGAAAATGGCAGGGCGCATTTTATGACCAAGCGATTTGACCGAACAGCCAGTGGCCAGAAAATTCACATGCAAAGTCTCTGTGGTATCCGGCATTTTGATTTTAATCAGGTGGGATCTTATAGCTATGAGCAGGTCTTTGAGACAATGCGAATGTTGCGGCTCAGCTATCCAGAGGCGGAGCAGTTATTTATTCGGATGGTCTTTAATGTATTGGCTAGAAATTGCGACGATCATACCAAGAATTTCGCTTTCCTGATGGATCAGACGGGAAGCTGGAGGCTTTCACCTGCATACGATATCTGCTATGCATATCGTCCGGGCAGTCATTGGGTGAGCTCTCAGTCCTTGATGGTCAATGGGAAGCGAGAGCGTATTCTAGACGAGGATTTTTTAGAAGTAGCTAGGAAAATGAACATCAAAAAGCCCGAAGAAAAAATCAATCAGGTAAGGAATGCTGTTCAGAATTGGCTTCAATTTGCAGAAGAAATCAGGGTGGATTCTTCCCTTAGAGACGGCATTCAGGCAACGCTATTGGTCTAAAACTGGAGCTGATTGCTTTCACCGTTGGGGATGGGGAGCGAAAGCCCCAATTTTTGATTGAGCTGTTTGATGAAGTGAGCAGAGAGAAGGGGAGATTCTTTCTCGACGTTTTGATGGACAAAGAAATAAAGCTTCTGAAGTCCCTGATCTTTCCATTGTTCGATGCGTCCTACCCACTTGTCTAAGCGCTCGTAATCACTGGCTACATTGGCTCCTACAAAGCGGACAAATGCCTCTCCGTTGCTAAGTCTCATGTGGAGCATATCTCTTCTTCCTGCGGTATCCACGATGATATTGGAAGTTTGGTACTGACGAAGTAGGTTGTAAAAGTCTTCGGCTTCACTCCCTTGAAACCAAGCTTCATTTCGAACTTCGATTGCCAAGGGGATGTCCTTGGGAAATTCAGAGACAAACTTGATGATTCGATCGATGTCCTTTGGCTTGAAATTGTCATGTAATTGCAGGAAAATCATTCCCAGCTTTTCTTCCAAAAAACTCATCCGATCGACAAACTCCTCGGTGAGGGTACGCACATCTATTAGTCTTTTGAAATGGGAAATCGATTGAGGGATTTTTGGAAAAAACTTGAAATCAGCAGGAGTTTTTTCCTTCCAGATCAAGATCTGCTCTTTTTTAGGTACTCCGTAATGGGTGGCATTGAGTTCGATGGAGTTAAACTGTCGGGAATAGTAGCTGAGTTCGTCTTTTGTGCCTCTTGGATAAAAACCTTTAAGCTCCGCTCTGTTCCATTTAGCGCAGCCTACTGATACCTGTAAAGGTTCGTGTGATGGTAGCTTAAGGAGAGTTTGCTGGGTGTCTGGGTGATCTGAGGGGAGATTGAAATCAATTTTTTCGGGATTTGCTACGCTTCCGAATTTCATGAGGGGTGGTGTTTGGGTGAATATCAAAGATAGAGCCAGTGCCTGTATTTCCAATATTGAAAGAGAGACATGTTGTCCAAGGTACTTTGTGAGTGGTCAAGCATCAGTGCATTGTGTGTCTTATTAATCTAATCTTTTGGGTATTATTCTTCTTTTTGATCTTCATATATCAATATTTTGCAGGTACTTAAATGTAAAAAATCTAAAATAAATTTTAATGACTGGTGACATATCTAAAAAAATTGAAAAAGCGTCTTATTTATGAATAAAAAAATTTTTGATTTGCTTTTGAAATTTTCTTCAAATTCCTAGATTTACCTAATACAGTTTTGCATAAGGTCTGAATCCTGAGGTGTGACTTTGGGTTTCGGTTTATTGACAGAATTATTCATAACCAATTCACAAACAAATTTTAGCTTATGGCGAAAGATTTACGATTATTTCTTTCCAAGGGAGCCTGGGTTCAGGCCAAATTCCAATTCACTTTATTTCACAATTTTAATTACCAGCTATGAGAAAAGTTTTATCAATTGCTTTTACTCTGGTTATGTTGGTCTGTGTTTCTAATCTGACACAGGCACAGTCTAAAGTTGTCAAGGGGGTAGTGACTGCCTCACCGGATGGATTGCCCATGCCGGGAGTGACTATTTTAGATAAGACTAACCAGACTGGGACTACCACCAATGTAGATGGTGAGTATTCCATTTCAGTAGGACCAAATTCAATTTTGGTGTTTTCATTTATCGGATATACTACCCGAGAAGTGACTGTAGGTAACCAAACGGAAATCAACATCAATCTGGAAGAAGACGCTAGTGAGCTTTCAGAAGTAGTGGTGACCGCTTTGGGGATTAGTAAGGAAAAGGAAAAACTTGGATACTCACTTACTGAAGTAGGAAGTGAAACTATGACCAAAGCCCGTGAAACAAACGTGGCAAACTCACTCGCAGGTCGTGTGGCTGGTTTGGTGGTGAAAGGTACCAATTCAGGCCCAGGGGGGACTTCCAAAATCACGCTTAGAGGAACTCCAAGTATCAACGGTACTGGATCTCCTTTGTATGTAATCAATGGTGTGCCAATGGACAATACTCAAAGAGGATCTGCAGGACAATGGGGAGGTAGCGACAACGGTGACGGTATCGGAAACCTATCTCCAGATGATATAGAGACTATGACGGTTCTTAAAGGTCAAGCAGCATCTGCTCTTTATGGTACCAGAGCATCCAATGGTGTCATCCTTATTACAACTAAATCAGGTAAAAAAGGAGGAGAATGGAGTGCCAACTATAATCTCAACTATATGGTTGAAAATCCAGTTGACTTTACAGATTTCCAAACGATGTATGGCCAAGGGACAGGTGGCCAGCGCCCAACTACCGCTACTGATGCTCAGACTACTGGTCGATTGGCATGGGGAGAACCTATGGGGGGTACCGTAATAGGATTTGATGGAAATCAGTATCCTTATTCTCCGACAAGTGATACATATCTTGATTTCTACAGAACAGGTTCCAACTTCACCAATACGGTATCTGTTTCCAAAGGTCTTGGAACAGATGGCTCGTTCAGAATGTCAGTTTCGAATCTTGATTCCAAGTCGATAGTGCCAAATAGTGGCATGGACAGATTGAGCTTAAACTTGAATGTAGATCAAAATATCACGGACAAATTGAATGTGACTGCAATGGTCAATTACATTGATCAAAAGTCTACCAATATTCCAAATTTGAGTGATGGACCTAAAAATCCAAACAACTTCTTATTCTTGGCTCCAAACATTTCGCAAAGCATATTTGATCCAGGCTATGATCCTGAAACTGGCGCGGAAACCGTATTTAGTGATGATATTTATGTGACAAACCCGTACTTCATCGTCAATCAAGGTATCAATGATCTAGGTAGAAGAAGAACGATTTCTGCATTGTCTACCAAGTATAGCTTTACAAAAGATATCTATGCTATGGTACGTATCGGGAATGACGTATCCAATGATGATTTCTACAGCATAGACCCTTATGGATTGGCGTATTCTGCAAATTTGCAGGGTAACTTGAATTCAAGAGGTCAATCTTATAGATCAGAACTTAACATTGATGGTATCTTCGGAGCCAAAGTGCAATTGACTGAAGGCTTGGTGCTTGACGGTCTTTTGGGTGGGAATATCAGAAAAAATAAATTTGAATCTGTAGGAGTAGGAGGTAGCAGATTTGTATTGCCATATCTGTATTCTCCATTCAATGTGGAGACATTCTCCAGATCTTATGATTATTCCCAATTGGAAGTTCATTCAGGGTTCTATTCCTTAGACTTTGGTATCAAAGAGTTTTTGACACTTTCTACCACTGGTCGATATGACGTCTACAGTACATTGACTAGTCCTGTTTCAGATGATAATAGTATTTTCTCTCCTTCAGTTTCTGCAGCATTTCTATTTGATCAATTCCTGGATATGCCAGCGATGGATTTTGGTAAGTTGAGAGTTTCTTATGCTGTGACAAGTGGAGATCCTGGAGTTGCATACAGCAATCAGTTCTATTATTCTTCTGCAAATTCTTTTGCTGGAGTACCTGCAGGTTCCTCTCCGACATCTCTCCCTAATTTGTTTTTGAAGCCATTTACTACTGATGAATTTGAAATCGGTTTGGATGTCAATTTCTTCAATAACAGATTGGGACTTGATATGGCCTATTATACTAAAACCACTCATAATGAAATTATGAATGCAAGCTTGAGTATTGCGTCTGGATTCAATAGTGCAGTGGTAGCAACAGGGTCCATCCAAAATAAAGGCTTGGAAGTATTGTTGACTGGTAAGCCAATTCAGACTGCAGAATTTGAGTGGACTTCTTCTTTCAACTTGACAAAAGTGAAAAATGAAGTACTAAGTACAGATGAAAATAACAACCCTGTAAACCTCGGACAAAACAGAGCTACTCTTGGAAATGCGGTAACAGCCTATGTGGTAGGTGAAGCTGGTCCACAGATCAGAGCTTATGATTATCAATACAATGCGGACGGAAGCATCGTAGTGGATGAGGCAGGTCTTCCTGTGCGAGGTGAACTGATCAATATGGGAACAGTACTTCCAACTTTGTACGGTGGATGGAATAATGAATTCAACTACAAAGGAATTTCTCTTTCATTCCTGATTGATTACAACTTTGGAAACAAAGTCCTATCTGCAACTGAGTTTTATTCTACTTTCAGGGGCCTAAACAAAGTTACTTTGGAAGGAAGAGAATCAGGCGTAACCAATGGTGGAGTCACAGCTCCAGCAGAAGAATATTACAAGGCGTTGGCTCAAAATATCACACGGACTTCGGTAGTTGATGGAGATTTTATCAAGTTGAGACAATTTACCCTAGGATATTCTCTACCTGCTTCTTGGTTTGGCAACACTCCTGTGATTAAAGGCTTGGATGTTTCATTTGTAGCTAGAAACCTAGCCATCCTAATGAGAAAAGCTAAGAATATTGATCCAGAAGCAAGCTTTGGTTCCAATATCAATTATACAGGTATAGAGGGAACTTCGCTTCCAAGCACCAGATCTTTCGGTTTCAACCTGAACTTTAAACTGAACTAATTATGAAAAAATATATAAGCATATTGCTATCTGGATTACTCTTGACCGCTTCAGGTTGTGATGGTGATTTTGCAGACATCAATACCAATCCAAATAGTGCTGGATCTAATGTGTTTGATCCAAATTTGATATTGCCTACGGTTTCCTATAATTATGGCAATATGATGACAGGATATACCGGCGCGATCTTATTCCAAAGTATGTGGGTCCAAGTCATGGCCTCTACTTCTACAGGTGGTGCTAACTACTATTCAAACGCTGATAAATATGTGGCTTCCGGTAGTACCAATAGCTATATTCAAAGTGTTTGGAACGACGGATTTTCATCTGCATCCAGAACATTCCAGATGCAGAAATTAGCTGAAGAGAAAGGTTTTAGCAATCTGTATGCTGTTGGAACTATCTGGAAAGTATTGACACTTTCATTCGTTTCGGATGTATATGGAGATATTCCTTATTCTGAAGCCTTGAGGGCCGAAGAGGGAATCACCCAACCTGTGTATGATTCTCAAGCTGGTGCTTATACTGCAATGCTGTCGGATCTAGAGGCAGCTATTGGATCTCTTTCTGACTCTGGAGATGCCATCAAAAATGATGTGCTGTATGGAGGTGATTTGAGCAAATGGAGAAAACTTGGCTATTCTATCATGCTGAGAATGGCTATGAGATTGGTAGATGCTGATCCGTCTACAGCTCAAAATTATGTGTCTAAAGCAATAGCAGGGGGTGTGTTTGCCTCTACAGCTGATGAAGCAGTGTTGGTATCTGATCAGGCCAATGGATATGCTAACTCCAGTGCCAATGCACTGAATGTCACAGATGATGTGTATGAGGTAAGATGGTCTGATCATTTGATCGATTTCTTGAAGTCTACAAATGATCCTAGATTGTCTATCGTGGCAGAAGTACCTGCTGCAGGCCTTGCAGCCAATAGAAGTAGTGCAGCCGGAAACAATGATCCTGCAGTTCAAGTGGGATTACCTAATGGATACGATCTGAGAGGTGGAGCCACAGATGTTTCGAATGAACCAAATTACCCGGGCCCTACTGGTTCTGGTGATGATATTGCTCCTATTGGGGCGTATTCAAGACCTACGGCTATTTATCGAGACCGTGATGCACCAGTGTTTATTTTGACCTATGCTGAGGTACAGCTTTTGCTTGCTGATGCAGCAGCCAGAGGTTACGGTGTGCCAGGCACAGCGTCTAGCTATTATGCTGCTGGTGTGGAAGCTGCTTTGATTTCAATAGGTAAATTTGGTGGTGGTAGCGTAGCACCATCGGCTGCTGCTGCTTATGCCGCGGCCAATCCATTGGATACCAGTAGTGCAACAGCATCATTGAAGATGATTAATGAGCAAATCTGGGCAACAACTGGCTTATTCGCCAACTTTGTAGAGTCATGGAATAATTGGAAAAGATCTGGCTACCCAGAATTGACTCCAGTAAACTACTCCGGTAATTTCTCAGGAGGCCAGATCCCTACGAGACAGCTGTATCCAGCTTCCGAAAGTACTACAAATCCAGAAGGACTTGCAGGCGGAGTTTCTTCAATGGGCGGTGATACTTGGGTGACGAGAATGTGGTGGGATGGTGGAAATTAATTTTTCCTGATCCTTAAATTGACAGAGGTTTTGATTGAGTTCAAAACCTCTGTCTTTTTTATATTCGTCCCAAATTATCCTTTATGAAAAATCTATTGCTTTTATTTTTTGTCTCTGCATTAGCCTGCTCTCCCAAAATTGAAGAAGAAGTCACCGCGCCTGATCAAGACTATGTCGTCATAGGCTATGTGGCTGGCTGGAAAACACTCAATCCCAAAAAAATCCCAGTAGACAAACTCACTCATATCAACTATGCATTTGCCGATGTAAAAGATGGAGTCGTCACCCATATCGGAGATCGCAAGGAAAAGGACAGTCTCAACTTTCTACAACTTCGCAGACTAAAAGAAATCAATCCGGAACTCAAACTATTGGTTTCCATCGGTGGTTGGACCAATTCCAAAGGTTTTTCAGAGGCAGTTTCCAGTCCGGAAGGGATCAAAAAACTTACCCAGTCTGGAATTGAGTTCCTTCAAAAGTATCACTTGGATGGATTGGATTTTGATTGGGAATACCCGGGAATGCCAGGAGATGACAATCCGCATAAACCAGAGGATAAGGAAAATTTTGTAGCAATGCTTCGCAGTTTTCGGGAAGCGCTAGATTCATTAGGTGCACTTGACGATACGCACTATTTGAGCACCATTGCGTCAGGTGGATTTCGCAAATACTTGGAAGCAAATGATATGGCCGAGGCCCAAAAGTATCTGGATCTTATCAATATCATGACTTATGATTTTTATACAGGAAGCGATGAAGTCACAGGACATCATGCCAATTTGCATGGCTATGGAGGCAAAGGAGCCTCAGCTGAAAAGGCAGTAAAGGAACATGTCGAATTCGGAGTACCTGCGGAAAAGATAGTATTGGGCGTGCCCTTTTATGGTCGGATGTGGAGGCAAGTGGGAGCTGATCAAAATGGCCTTGATCAGCCTGGAGCTTATGCGATGGGCTTGCCTTATCATCAGGTTTTGGCTCTTTCCAAAAACTCCAACTATCAGCGCTTTTGGGATGAAGCTGCAGCGGCTCCATATCTTTATTCAGCTAAAGATTCTACTTGGATTACGTATGAAGATGAAGAGTCTCTTCAGGGTAAAATGCAGTTTGTCAAAGATCATAAATTAGCCGGGGCTATGTTTTGGGAATTGTCGGAGGACAATACCCGTCGGCTTTTGAAGGCTTTGAATACTGCTTTAAGGGGAGAGAAAGAATCAGAAAGCCCCAAGCCATGATCGTAGGCGTTGATATAGGCGGTTCGCATATTGCAGCTGGTATTTTGAATAAATCATCGGGTGAAATCCGCATAGATAAGTTTTCAGAAGCATCTGTAGATTCCAGTGCTTCGGCCAGTGATATTATTTCCAATTGGGCAGGTTTGATACGAAGCATTGCTGATGCTAAAGCCGATCTTAAAGTCGGCATTGCGATGCCAGGTCCATTTGATTATGAAAGTGGAATTTCGCTGATTTTGGAACAAGGAAAAATGAAGTCACTGTATGGAAAGTCCATCAGGGATTTGTTGGCGAAAGAGCTGGAAATTGTCCCGGCCAATATTTGTTTTATGAATGATGCTGAGGCCTTTTTGAAAGGAGAAAGTTTGGCTGGTGCAGGGAAAGACTACACCAATACAATGGGTTTGACACTGGGAACGGGCTTGGGGTCGGCGATTCAGGTGGAGGAAATTGTCAAAGATGCCAAGCTTTGGACTGCTCCTTTTCGGCAAGGAATCGCGGAAGACTATCTAGGTACCAGTTGGTTTCAGAAATATGTCGATGAGCGGTATTCTAAGACTATCGCAGGAGCAAGAGAGTTGATGGAAGAGGGTTTTGATCCTTCTATTCGGGAGGAAGTTTTCAAGGTCTATGGTCAGGCATTGGGAGAGTTTCTCTTTCCTTATGTGATCAGGCTTCAGACCCAGGCTGTGATTTTGGGTGGGAAAATTGCGAATGCTCATTCCTATTTTCTACCCAGTGCCCAATCCTATCTCAGGAACTATGGAGTGGATTTGGCCTTTCACATATCTCAGTTGGGAGAGCGCTCTACATTGATTGGTGCCGGTGGAGTCTTTCTCTAAAAGACGCTGAGTTCATTTCTGATTAAATTATAACCCTAATAACACTATACCCGATGCGGATTGCTTTCTGTTTATTCTTTTTCTTGTCGTTTTCCAATCTAAGTTTTTCCCAACAACATTATGACTTGATCATCGTGGGAGGAGGGGCCAGTGGGACTGCTGCCGGTATCGCTGCTGGCCGAGCTGGTGTGAAATGTTTGATTATCGAGGAAGGCCCTTGGTTGGGAGGGATGCTGACTGCGGCGGGTGTTTCAGCGATTGATGGAAATCACCGACTGCCATCCGGTATTTGGGCTGAGTTTCGAGACAGTTTGATAGCTCATTATGGTTCGCAGCAGTCCATGTCTACAGGTTGGGTTTCCAATACACTTTTTGAACCTCAGGTTGGAAATCAGGTTTTTCAAGAAATAGCTCAGGGAGTTGATAACTTGGAACTCGCTTTTCAAAGCCAATGGAAAAGTGTGAGCTATGAAAATCAGGTTTGGAAGGTAGAATTTGATCAGCAGGGAGAGATGAATTCTGTTTCAGCGCCACTCCTGATAGATGCTACAGAGCTGGGTGATGTGGCAGCGTCATTAGGTTTGCCTTATCGCTTGGGAATGGATGCAAGAGAGGAGATCGGAGAAGAGTTTGCGCCGGAGCAAAGTAATGACATCATACAAGATTTGACATATGTGGTGACATTGGAGGATTTTGGGCAAGGATCGGATCGAACTATCGCAAAGCCAAAGGATTATGATCCAGCCGAATTTGCCTGTGCCTGTGCCCATGCAGATCCGATTTCAGACAATGATCCCACCTTGGATTGTGACAAGATGATCAGCTATGGCAAATTGCCCAATGGCAAGTATATGATCAACTGGCCAAATTGCGGGAATGACTATTATGTCAACCTGGTGGAACTAAGTCCTCAAGCACGTGATCTAGAAATAGAAAAAGCAAAGCAAGCCAGTTTGAGATTTGTCTATTATATCCAGCAGGAACTGGGCTATAAACATCTGGGAATTGCCGAAGGTGAGTATCCGACAGAGGATGGTTTACCGATGATTCCATACCATCGCGAGTCAAGAAGATTTCTTGGCAAGGTGGATTTTACACTTCCCTATGTGAGAACTCCCTACGAGGCAGCGAGTCCGCTGTATCGCACTGGAATTGCCGTAGGAGACTATACCATTGATCATCATCATAAGAAAAATTCCGAGGCACCTGCGATAGATTTTATAAAAATCCGAGTGCCTTCTTACAATGTTCCCTTAGGTGCTTTGGTACCCCAAGATCAGCCTGGTTTGATTTTGGCCGAAAAGAGTATCTCCGTGTCCAATATTGTCAATGGAGCTTCCCGACTTCAGCCCGTTGTATTGGGTATCGGGCAGGCGGCGGGAGTGTTGGCTGCAGTTTCAAAAAAATCAGGAAAATTGCCAGATCAGGTTTCTATTCGGGAAGTGCAAGAGGCTCTATTGGATCAGAGAGCCTTTGTCATGCCATTTTTGGATGTAGAAAGAGAAGATCCGTATTTTCAGGCGATACAGCGAATAGGAGCCACGGGAATCCTACAAGGCGAAGGAGTGCCCTATCTCTGGGCAAATCAAACTTGGTTTTACCCGGATAGATTAGTGACAGAGTACGAATTGATTTCAGGTTTGAAAAGCTATTATCCGCAGTTGGATGGATTCTGGGGAGCATCTGGAGACTACCTGACTTTGGAGAAGTTGAGTCATTTTCTTAAAATATTTAAGCCAGATTTGACCTTGGAAATGCTTGAGGAAGGATGGAATTATACAAAACTTCCAGAAGCCTTCGATAAAGATAAAAAATTGACTAGGAGGGAAGTGGCGGTGTTATTGGATGAGGTGTTGGATCCTTTTTCTATGCCTATCCAATGGAATGGGGAACTGGATAATCTTTAATATTTTGAAATTCTTTAAATTTTCATCAATGATTTTTGTTCGGAGGGTATTACTAATCTTTTGCCTTATCGGTTTTTCAAATTTAGGCAATAGTCAATCTTATTTTAGGTTGATTGATAGTAGTTCAGGTGCATATTCGAATAGTTACGATTCTGAGATTATACAAGACGGTTATTTGAATTTTGGCCAATTGCATCATAAGAAAGGAGAAGAAGTTTTGAAATATGTTCGTTGGTCAGATGATGCGGTGGATTTTGAGGATCATGAATTTTTCTTGAGTATCAATAAAGCAGAATTTTTACCAGTTTGGCTTCCAATCGATTTGTCCAAAAATGACACTTTGGATGTTTTTTTAGAACCAGACCCCAATTATATCTCCTACAAGACGAACCTTCATTACAATAAGTGTGGAGAGCCTATTTATAGAAAATACTACCCAAAACCACTAAGGGATTGGTCAGATTTGCCTACAGAAGCTCAATCTAAAATCAAAGAAAGGCTAATCAAATCAATGGGGCAGGAGTTTTTCGAAAAGCTTTTTATTTCCTCCATCTATGAATACGACGGAACAAAGATGAATAAAGCCGAAGGTAGAGTTCTATACCAAAATGGTGAAAAAGGCTATCGAATATGCTTGTCTTTCAAAGATGAAGTAGCTGGCGTAGCCCAGTATTCTGCTGACTTTTTTGCAAATGTCAAAGGAGAAATTTCTGAAATGCCCGCCTACCCAGCTTGGAGTCAGTGGGGTGTTTTTGGTCAAAAGAATAAAGGGTTATTGGCATTTGAGCAAATTGTGAGGATTGTTGAAAGTGACTCTACCATCAATTTTGAAAAGTCCAGTTCTGAGTTTGAGTTTTACCCCAGAGCAAATACCTTCGCTTGGGTTTTTAAAGAAATAACAGGGAAAAGTGAAGAAGGTCTTCAAAAAAGTAAATCCACTTACATTGACGCAGTTTCAGGAAAATTGCTTGGTGTTATTTATGATGAAACATTAGTTTTCGAACATTTTTACTAATTCCTGTAGCGCCTGATCTCTTTATGCCGTCTCCCCTAAAAAAGAAAATGGGATTGTTTTCAAGAGGCGTTTTGTTAATGTTCTTTTGCAGCTTTGTATTTCAATCTGGTGAGGAACTCAGCCGGACTCAACAGCAGCAGACCATAGCAATGATGCCCTTGAATCTTCCTGATCCCTGCTCAGAAAAAACCGATCACCAAAACCCACTTCCGGAGAAGAAGCGTTTGAATACAGACAAACCTGGGATTTAAGTAATTCTACAGTATTGAATTGGTCTGACGAAGAGTTGATTGACGGTTGCAAACGTCGATCTGCAAAACATGAGGAAATTTTTTTCAAGAGGTACTATGGCTACGTCATGGGTATCAGTCTTTCCTATGCCAAAGATCGAGATCTGGCCCAGGAGATCGTCAACGATTCCTTTCTGAAGTTTTTTGGCTCGGTTGCCAATTTCGAAGAGTTTCAATCTGTCAAATCCTGGCTTCGTCGGATTACCGTCAATACAGCCATAGATTTCTACAGAAAGAACAAGCGAATCCGAGAGCAAATGGAGATCAATGAACAGACCGAGGTCTTTCACGAGGTCAATGCCTTGGGAGATCTGGCCTATGAAAATCTGATCGCCTTGCTCAATCAGCTTCCTGAGGATCAGAAGCTGGTGTTTAACCTCTACGAAGTAGAAGGGTATAGTCATAGAGAAATCGGGGTCAAACTCAATATCACCGAAAGTTCGTCCCGAGTTTATTTGGCTCGCGCAAAATCCAAACTGCGCCAGCTAGTTCAAATACATTTGAAAGAATATGCAGGAAGATAAGCTAAGCAAACAGATAGCAGACTCCCTGAAAAATCATCAGGAAAGCAATCCGCATCCCTATGAATTAGGGGCATGGGAGAGGTTTGACCAGAAGCGAAAGGCAGATAAACGAAAAGCCTGGATGCAGTGGGTCAGTGGAATAGCTGCCAGCTTATTGCTCTTGGCAGCATTATATTTGGTAGTAGATACCAATCAGAGTATTCAAGATACAGAGCTCCTGTCCACAAATAGCAAAACTGGAATAAGTCAAGATTCAGTGAACTCGACAAAATCTGATGATTCTCAAAGTCTAGCGGGAAATTCATCCGATACTTCAGTAGAATCCGAAAATAAAATCGATCAGTTTGATACAGCTCCTCAGTCAAAATCTGCAACGAGTGATTTTATAGCAGCTGCGGAACCAACCCAGCAGAATACGGGATCTGTGACTGAGTCTCAGACTAAAGGCACGACTAAAGCGCTACCAAACAAGCAGGTTGAAAACAATACTTCTGTTCCTACTATAACCAATATGAGCAGAGAAGCAGAGCAAACTAGTGTAGTCGCTCAAAATCAGGAGTCTACAATTACAAATAATTCAAGTTCGGAAAAGTCAATCGAATCTTCGGTTGGGAATGCAGTTGCTGATAATCAGGTGCAGGAATCAAAACAAGAGAACTTAATCGCTTGGACTGAAGAGTCTGAGATCAAGGAGATTCCAAAAGATAAATCTGAATGGAGTTTTGGCTTGGGAGTGGCTCCAGGCTATGGGGCTAGTCAGCAGGAGGGCGCAAATGTGTCTAGTTCTACTTTGGGACTAGGATTTTTGGTGGATTTGGATTTGCCGGGTAAACTGACTTTGAGTTCTGGTTTGGGCTTGAACTTGCTCAATCAAGAAAATCAGGCAAATTCCTCCTATAGCAATGCTTTTGCCTCTTCAGTGGCTCCAAGTACGGAGACGATTGTGGTGCGCCAGACTCAGGTAGAAATCCCCCTCTATGTCAGATACCCAGTGACTCGTAATAATTCAGTGACTGTTCAGGCAGGGTTTTCTAATTTCTATGCTTTTAGTCAAAAGGCGGAGCAAAAGACTTCATTTTCCAGAAGTGTGACGGTGGCTGCAATGGATGCAGCAGGTTTGAATTCGTACAAGACTGTGAATGAAAATGTGGTACAGAGCCGTACTCTTGAACCGGTAGAATCTAAGTTTTATCCGTTTGCCACGATGAACTTTGGTTTGAATCTACGGGTACTTCAGTCTGAGAAATCAAGCTATGTACTGATGCCTTTTTACAATTATCCTCTGACTCAGTTCACCGGATTTGGGGATAATCCCGGCTTTTTCGGAGCATCTTTCAAGGTTAATTTTGGGGGAGGATCCAATCAGGAAAAGCAGTAAGGAGATTAAGGTTGTAGACCTTAATCACTCGTCAAGGGACCGAAGTAAAATCTATAATAGATAACCGATATCCCAACTACTCAAAGACAACGGACCACTGGTTTTAGTAATCAGTGGTCTGTTGTTCCGATGATCATTGAGTCTGAATGCTTCTAACTTCGGTCATCAGAAATCATACTAATTTTCATCCAGCCTCCCTCATTCAACCCTATCTGAAAACTGATCACTGAGACTGGGTAATTCCAACATTGGACATCGAACTAATTTTCGTCCTACTTCCTGCATCCAAACACCACCTTTATCTAAGCACTGATCACTGCTTCTGAGTACTTTTAACTTCTGGCACCAACCTAATTTTTATCCAACTTCCAACTTCCCAACTTCCCCACATCCAATCTTTCTACCCAAAAAAAAAAATCCCGGATCAAAGATCCGGGATTTGTTGCATGACTGATTTTGATCAGTTGTAGTTTATATAGTTGGTTATCAATTGCAAATCTCTCTTTTTGTTGGATTCAAGCGTAGTGCCCAAGCCTCTCATTACAAAGGTGTAGACACGATTGCCTTTGAGGTCGATGTCTTCTGCCGTGAGTAGAGTTTCTCCGGTTTCTACAGACTTGATATGGACTGTGTAGATGTCGGCGATGATTTCTTGAAATCCGGAAGGGGAACCAAAAGCAACGCTTGGAGTGATTGCTTCCTCAATTTCTTCAATTTCGAGATAGACTTCCTCTGTGTCTGGAGAGAGATGAACCAGTCTCACTTGGGCAGAATCAGCCACAGGTTCTTTCCATTCGTCTTCGACAAGGATAGCATCCAAGTTTTCTACCTCATCCATCACATACATGGAGTAGATGACGTCTTGCTCTAGGGTAAAGTCTTTTTCCAGCAAGGAAGTGGTGGAATTGAAAGACGAGAATTTGAAAGTTCTATCTCCAATGTAGAAAGGACTATATGCCAAAAGCTCTGAATAATTCAGCGGGTAATTGTTGACTTTGTTGGCATTGGCGTAGATGTCCATGGCGGGAGCATCTGGTGAGCCTTGGTAGATGGTGATGTAGGCAGCTGGGGTGGCGTCAGGACCATCAAAATCGTCCAGACAGCTAGACATCATCAAAGTGGAACCAAGGATTCCGGCGGTTAAGAGTCCTCTGAAGCTGATGTTTTTCAAAGAATTTAATCCTTTAATCATATTGTTGGTATTAGTTTTAATTCTCCGCCAAGACGGCAACCAATCCCAATTCGCTTCAAGGATCGTCAAAATTTTATTTTTTGCTTCCGATTATCGGTCTATCATCTTTTGTGAGGATTCTGGATAGCGCTCTCCTTTGACGGAGATTTTTGAGAATTCGAGATTGATTTTCTCTAGATCTGACTTCGTCAATTCGAGCTTTGCAGCTTCTAGATTTTCTTTGAGGCGATGAGATTTGGTAGTCCCGGGAATTGGTACGATCCAAGGTTTTTGATCCAAAACCCATGCTAAAGCTATTTGAGCAGGAGTAGCTTTGTGCAGATCTGCCAGTTGATCCAAAAGCTCTAAAATTCCTTGGTTGGCGCTTCTGTTTTCTTCAGAAAATCTCGGGACAGCATTGCGGAAATCTGATGCTTCAAACTGGGTGTTAGCCGTTATTTTTCCCGTTAAAAATCCTTTTCCTAATGGGCTGAAAGGGACGAATCCAATCCCTAGTTCTTCTAAAGTTGGAAAAATTTCTGGCTCAGGTTCTCTCCACCATAAGGAATACTCGCTTTGCAATGCAGTAAGGGGCTGTATAGCATGTGCTCTACGAATGGTCTGAACACCAGCCTCCGAAAGACCAAAATGAGCTACCTTTCCTTCACTGATTAAGCCCTTGACCGTGCCGGCTACATCTTCGATCGGTACATTTGGGTCTACTCGATGCTGGTAAAGGAGATCGATTTTGTCGATTTGCAGGCGTTTTAAGGAGCCTTCGACAGCGCTACGGATAGAAGCTGGACGTGAATCAAGCCCGGATGTTCCTTTTTTGCTGAGATCAAAGCCGAATTTCGTAGCAATGGCCACTCGGCCTTTAAAAGGAGTCAGAGCTTTACCGACAAGTTCCTCATTGGCATAGGGTCCATATACCTCAGCGGTGTCAAAGAACGTCACGCCAAGGTCTATCGCTTCATGAATCAACTTGACCATTTGATTTTCGTCAGCAGGCGTGCCATAGCCAAAACTCATTCCCATGCAGCCCAGACCAAGCTCGGATACTTCGAGTCCCTGATTTCCCAATTTTCTTGTTTTCATCTATGTAGTGGTTTTATATACCTACAAAATTCAAAGAAATACTCGTTGATTCATTACCTTTTTCAAGTAGAAGCTTATGGATATCAAATACAAAAGCCCGATCTCATCGATCGGGCTTTTCACATTTATTTTTTTAGATCGATCACAAAGCGATACTTCACATCTCCTTTTTCCAAGCGTTCAAAAGCTTCGTTGATTTCAGATGGATTGATCAGCTCGATGTCGGCAGTGATGCCATGTTCGGCGCAAAAGTCAATCACTTCTTGTGTTTCCGCGATTCCTCCGATATTGGAACCTGAGAAACTCTTTCGTCCATTGACCACATTGAAGGCTCCGATTTCCAAGGGTTCATTTGGAAGGCCTACGAGCACGAGACTTCCATCGACTTTCAATGCCCTAAGGTATACATTGACGTCATGCTTGGCTGATACGGTGTCAAGGATCATATCAAAGCCTCTTTGGTCCTTCATGGCTGATTTGTCAGTGGAAAGAATAGCATGGTCAGCACCTAGGTTTTTTGCATCTTCCATTTTGGATGGAGAAGTGGTGAAAACCGTGACGTCCGCGCCCATTGCTTTGGCGATTTTGATAGCCATATGGCCCAGTCCACCTATTCCAATGATTCCTACTTTTTTTCCCGGGCCTACTTTCCAATGTTTCAGCGGAGAGTAAACCGTAATCCCAGCACATAGCACGGGAGCCGACGCTGCCAAGTCTACTTTGTCGGACATTTTCAAGACATAGTCGGCATCTGCGACGATTTGCTCCGAAAATCCACCGTATGTCATTCCGCCGGAGATTTTATCTGGTGAATTGAAAACTACGGTCCAACCAGACTCACAAAACTGTTCTTCGCCTTCATGACAATGACTGCAGGTTCCGCAGCTGTCCACGATACAGCCGATAGCAGCAAGATCTCCAACTTTAAATTTACTGACCTCAGAACCGATTTCAGTTATTTTTCCAACAATTTCATGACCCGGAACGAGTGGGTAAGTCGATCCTCCCCAGTCATTTTTTGCCGCATGTAGATCTGAGTGGCAGATACCGCAGTAGAGGATTTCGATCGAGACATCATTAGGTAAAAGTGCTCGACGCTGAATGTTCATTTTTTTGATTGGCAGATGAGCTGCTTCAGTTCCAAATGCCAATGTTTGGGGTGTGTTCATAGGTTTTATTCTAAGTGGTTTTTACTTCAAGTTTTCATTGAAAAATGCCTCCAACTTATCAAACGGGATAAACTCACTATCACCGCCGTCATAGAGGTCGGTATGCACTGCTCCGGGTATGATCATTAATTCTTTCGGTTCTGCCGCTGCTTCATAAGCATCCTGACTAAAGTAAAGAGAGTGAGCTTCGGACCCCGCAATGAGGAGCATGGGTCTTGGAGAAATCTCTTGAATGTAAGTCAAGAGAGGCATATTCATGAAAGATAAGCTGTTTGTTGCCGTCCAGGCAGCATTTGAGTTCAAGGATCTTTCATGAAAGCCTCGTTCGGTTTTATAATAATCGTAGTACTCTTTTACAAACTGCGGAGAGTCGTCATTGGTTTGTGCCAATCCATTTTCAGGGTATTTTGGTGTCCCATTTTTTGCATCTTTCCAACGCTGCAAACTCATTTCTTCCAGGATTTTGGTACGTTGTTCGGGAGTTATAGATCCAAAGTATCCTTCCGCATTTACTTTAGACATATCGTACATGCTAGTGGTGGCGACGGCCTTTACTCGCTTGTCAACTGCGGTTGCATTCAATGCAAAACCTCCAAATCCGCAGATTCCAATAATACCGATCTTGTCCCGATCCACATTTTCATGGAGCCCAAGAAAATCAACAGCTGCACTGAAATCTTCGGTGTTGATATCTGGGGAAGCTACATTTCTTGGTTCACCACCGCTTTCTCCTGTGTAGGATGGGTCAAAAGCTATTACAGCAAAACCCCGCTCAGCCATTGTATTTGCATACAATCCGGAAGCTTGTTCTTTTACAGCGCCAAATGGGCCACTGATAGCCAATGCTGGCAATTTCTTTCCTTCTGATTCTTTGGGTAGGTATAGATCACCGGCCAGTGTGATCCCGTACCTGTTTTTGAAGGTGACGGCTGTTCGTGTCACCTGATCACTCAGTTTAAAGGTATAGTGCTCTTCTGTTTTTACGGTTTCCATAGTGGTTGATTGTGTTTTGTTAGGTTCTAATTCATTGGAGAGCCCGACCATAGTGGCTAAGCCAAGAATCATAGTTGGTAAGTTCATATTATAAGTGGTTTAGTTAGTGTTTGTATTGTTCGTCAGTGACTTTTTCCATCCAGTCCACTACTTTGCCATCGACCTCTTCTTGAATGGCGATATGGCTCATAGGGGAATTCGGAGAGGCTCCGTGCCAATGCTTTTCTCCCGGTTCGAAATAGACTACATCTCCTGGCCCAATCTCTTGGATTTCTCCGCCTTCACGTTGAACCAAGCCCAAACCAGACTGAACAATCAGCGTCTGTCCAGCGGGGTGCGTGTGCCAGGCTGTACGGGCATTGGCCTCAAAGGTGACCAGTGCTCCAGCGGCTCTTGTGTGAGTTTCCTTGGCAAAAAGGGGTTGAACTCTTACAGTGCCGGTGAACCAATCCTCCGGCCCAGCATAGAAGCCATGTGTTCCGTTTTTGTTAATTTTCATGGTTTGTCTAGTTAGAGTAAATTGAATCTGTGACCGCTTCTTGCCAGTCCACAATTCCTTTTTCATTATTGGGGACGATATAGAGTTGCTGTAATCCTTTTTCCGGGCTAGCGCCATGCCAATGGCGTACTTTGGGTGGGCAGATGGCGACGGAGCCCTTTTTTAAGATTTCTTTCGGCTGTCCTTCGATCTGATGAAAACCTTCTCCGTCGGTGATGAGGAGAATTTGTCCGGCGGGGTGGGAGTGCCAATTGCTCCGTGCACCCGGCTCAAAATATACATTGCCCACGAGCGTCGTCAAGCTGCTGTCACTGGGGACTAGTCCGTAGTTATAGGCTTTGCCTGTGAAGTTTTCGGCTGGTCCCAGATTCCCAAGAGGAAAGATTCCTGCGGGATTTTCGTTTGCAGAGGTTTCAGTTGTTTCTTTTTCCTGCTGAGGTTGGCAGGATAAAATGATGCACGTGAATAATGTCCAGAAAGGAATCTGGACTTGTTTTCGATTGATTTTCATGGTGTTTTTTCTAGAGTTGGCTAGAATCAAAAGGGATTTCTTTGATGATTTTGGCTGGAATTCCACCCACAACGGTATTGTCAGGAACATCTCTGGAGACAACAGCTCCAGCTGCGACTACCGAGTTTTTTCCCACGGTCACTCCCGGCAAAATCGTCGCTCCAGCTCCGATCCAGGCATTTTTCTTTAATAGAATGGGCTTACAGATCAGGCCTTTTCTGGTTTTGGGGTCAAGCGGGTGATTTTCCGTGACCAACTTGACCTGTGGACCGATCATTACGTCATCGGCGATGGTGATCCCGCCGAGATCGAGAAAAGAGCATCCATGGTTGATAAAGACGTTCTTTCCGATGCTGGTAAAGATTCCCAAATTGGTGGTGAAAGGAGGGAAAAGTGTCGTCGACGGGTCGATTTCTTGAGAGGTAATCTCACCCAAAATTTTCCTTGCCTCGTCCACATTTCCGGAGGAATTCAGTTTGGCCACGAGCTCCAAAGTCTGGATCACTCTTGGCATCAAGAGTGCGAGTGACGGATCGTCTTTGGGTACTAAAGTGCCAGAAGCCAGTTTGATTCGGGCTGCCTCGACTTCATTTTTATAATTCTGCTTTGGTTGATCTCCCATTGTTTTTCTCAATTGATCACCTTACAAAATTATTTCCTATCTGTGCGGTTTACTAATGAAAATCAAATGGGGAATTATAAAAATCAAACACTAGGCTGTTTTACAAAATAATAGGAAGTTCTTGGCTTAGTTTGTTTCCACCCGAAGTGATTTCGGGTTGGTGCCAGTGTGCTTCTTAAAAAAGTTATTGAAATAGGAGGGGTATTCAAAGCCAAGTGCAAAGGCGATTTCTGAAATATTCCAATCGGTATGTTGCAGCATGGCTTTGGCTTCGGAGAGAATCCTTTCAGCAATGTGGGCAGAGGTAGGCTTGCCTGTGATTTCTTTGATTGCCCGGTTGAGGGAGTTGACATGTACCGATAGTGCGCTGGCGTAATCCTGCGCAGTTTTCAGTTGTAGAGGTGACGTGGGAGTCTCTATAGGGAATTGTCGCTCGAGAAGTTCCATAAAAACAGTAGTCAATCTAGAAGCGCCACTTTTGTGGTGTACAAAATTCTCTGAGGGCTTCATTTTCAGCGCTTCATGGAAAATCAGGTGGATGTAATTGCGGATCAAATCATCCTTAAAAGCATAATCCGAATTTTGCTCAGCTATCATTTTCTCAAAAATATCATTCAACAGAAGCCGCTGTTGTTCGCTGATTTGTAGGATAGGTGTGCCGTCTAAGCGAAACAAAGGAGACTTTAGCAGACTTTCTGTCCTTTCCCCCTGGTGAAAGAAATCCTCTGAAAATAGGCATGTGTAGCCTTGGTATTCTGTTGAGATAGTTTCCCAGGAATAGGGAATATGAGGATTTCCAAAGAAAAGGATTGTGCCTTCCTGTGCGTAGCTTTTGTCCGAATAGTTAATGATACTCTTACCAGTCGTCAGGCATATTTTGTAGAAATCCTTGCGACTGTAAACCCTAGTTTCGGCTCCATCACTTTCTATCTGAAAGGCATTAAATCCTTTTAGTTTAAGCTTGCTGTTGAAAGGGGAGAGGCTGCGTTGGATTTTTTGATTCATGGTCAAAGTTAAGAAAATCAATCCTGGTATTCTAGGGTGATTTACTTCGAAATACTGATTTCTCTTTAGATTTTTATTCCAAAGCCATGTAAAAGTACCAATCGTATACCGACATAGATGACTAGGATAGCTGTCAAGCCTCCAATAAATCGAAGGTTAAATTTTTTATTGGACAGGTAAGAGCCAATTCCTCCTCCGATCAGTACAGCAATGACCAACTTCCAGAGCAAACTCAGATCTACTTCCAACGTATCCGCTACTGCCAATCCTGCCAGCCCGGCTAGGGAATTGACCAAAATGAAAACCGAAGCGAGGGAAGCGACTGTTCGGGGATTGGACCAGTTGAGCAGATTTAGGACAGGAGAAAGAAAGATTCCTCCGCCTATTCCCGAAACCCCGGCAAGCAGACCGATTCCACCTCCCAAGGCTAGTTTTTTTGAAAGTTGAAATTCTCTGGAAATCAGATGAGCTTGGACATATCTTAGAATCATAAAAGCTCCTGACAGAATCAGCGATCCTCCCAAAATCAGAAAGAAAGTTGACTGGGATAGTTTGAGTTGAGCTCCTAGATAAGAAAGCGGAATACTACTGACCAAAAATGGCCAAAACAGCTTGAGGTTAAAGACTTTGTTTTTGACAAAAACGAAAGTACCAATGCTCACTACAAATAAATTCAGGACGAGAGCGGTGGTTCTTATCTCATAAAAACTGCCAATGAAAAGGCTCAAAATTGCTAAGTAACTCGATCCTCCACCAAATCCGACGGAACTGTAAAACAAGGCGATGATAAAAAATACGAGGGGAAGATACTCTATGGGCATTTGGCGGGACTAATTGAGAAAGAGTGAAAATAAAAAGCCAACCCAAGTTAAGAAAGGATTTGGGTTGGCCTGAAAGAAATAGAGTCTGTTTTACATTCTTAAATTCTGCATTTCCAATTGCGGCGCAAATGGTTGTTCATAATAGCGCTTGCCAGTTGCCTTGTAAAGTGAATTGGCGACTGCTGCAAAAACAGGAGGGAAGAGTGGTTCTCCCAATCCAGTTGGATCTTCGTTGTTTTCCACAAAATGCACCTCGATTTTCTTGGGAGCTTCTTTGTGCCGGATCATGCGATACTTATCGAAGTTTGTCTTGGTAGGCGCACCATTTTCAAAAGCCATTTCTCCAAAGAATGCATTGCCGATTCCATCCACAATAGCTCCTTCACCCATGTTGGCTGCTGCATCTGGATTAACTACCACACCACAATCCACGGCGGCATAGACGCTTTCTACGTAGGGTTGATTGTCCTTGATCACGGTATCCACTACTTCTGCTACATAAGAATTGTGACAGAAATAGGCAGAAACTCCTCTGCTTACATTGGCTTTTGGAGTATTCCAATTAGATTTTTCTCTAACCAGTTCCAAAACCCCCGCATAGCGACTAGGAACATAATCATTGTTTTCTCCCACTGGGTTTGTCTCAGCTCTCTTCAATAACTCAAGTCTGAATTCAATCGGGTCTTTGCCGATTTCTTCTGCCAATTCATCCAAGAAACTCTGCTCCGCTCCGGCGATAAAGTTGGATCGAGGTGCTCGGAAAGCCCCAATGGTGATATTGGATGGCAGATCCCAACCTTCAGCCAAGTAATTGTCAATCGCTCCAGCCGGAAAACGGTTGGCATGAATAGGGGACTCAGGGATACCTCCGGCCTTAACATGCAGTGCTAGCAAGTTATTGTTTTCATCCAGTGCAGCTCTGTAAGTGGCCGAATAGGTCGGTCGGTAGACTCCCGCGGCCATATCATCTTCCCTCGTGTAGACGAGTGAAACAGGGGCTTGAATTTTTTGGGAAATAATGGCGGCTTCGACCAAGTGATGGCTATATGCTCTACGACCAAATCCACCGCCCATTCTGGCTAGATTGATTTGTATATTTTCTTTGGGAATTCCGATTGCTTGTGAGATGGTGCCACTGATGAAGTCAGGTGCCTGAGTAGGGCCGTAGATTTCTGCTTTATCGCCTTTTACATCGGCAAAGCAATTCATGGGCTCCATTGTATTGTGTGCCAAAAATGGAGCCGTGTAGGTTCTCTCCAATACTTTATGGGCTTTTTTGAAAGCTCCTTCTGGATCACCGTCTTTTCGGAGCACATTTCCAGGCTTCTGGATATATTCGGCCATTTTAGTTTTATGGCTACTTGTATTTTCTAAGCCTCCCGGAATTGTGACGTTGTTAGCCTGGCCACCGCGACCTGCCATTGGAAAGGTGGTGTCTGGTGCTTTTTCCCACTCTGCTTTCAGACTTTTTTTGGCTTGCATAACTTCCCAAGTAGAGTTGCCTACGATGGCGATTTTATCGGGGAAAGTAGTGGTGTCAAAAAAGTTTCGGGCGTAGTCTTCTTTGAACACATTTATTTCAAAAGCGTCCAATATCCCCGGCATTCCAGAAATTGAGCTTTTATCAAAGGATTTTAATCTCATCCCAAATGCAGGAGGCTGAACGATAGCTGCATATTTCATGCCTTCGACTTTCTTGTCCAAGGCATACATAGGCTGTCCAGTGACGATCTTTTGACCATCCACATTTTTCTTGGAATTACCGATGATTTTGAAATCCTTAATTTCTTTCAAAGTCACTTCTTCAGGTACTTCCAAAGTCGCCGCTAGGGAAGCCATCTCTCCATATCCTGCTTTTTTGCCACTTCCTGCATGACTGAGCTGTCCATTGGAAGCGGTAATTTCTGAGGCTGGTACATTCCAGGTTTGGGCAGATGCGGCTACCAGCATGGCTTTGGCAGTAGCTCCGGCAGTTCTCAAAGGCTTCCAGCCTTGACGGATTCCTTGGCTACCTCCGGTAAACTGTCGGTCAAATCGCTCTGGGTAAAAATCTGCCTGCTCGACGATCACGTTTTTCCAGTCCACATCGAGTTCCTCGGCCACCATCATTGGCATAGAGGTTTTGATATTGGAGCCAAATTCCGGGTTGGGTGAGAAAATAGTGATTCTTCCGTTGTCTCCGATTTTGATATAGCTATTGAGTTCAAACCACTCTTTTGGCATGGCCAATAGCTCTTCTTCTGAGCTCGGTTTGCATCCGGCCAGCCAACTAAAGCTGAGTACCATTCCGCCACCTGCGAGAGCGGATACCTTCAAAAATGATCTCCGGTTGAGTTTTGTATTTACAGTTGTCATGGTTTCTGGTTTATTGGTTTTGGGATGCGGTTTTTACTGCAGCTTTGATTCGTGTGTAAGTCCCACATCGACAGATATTGCCATTCATGGCATTTTCTATTTCTTCGTCACTTGGGCTTGGATTGCTTTTCAAAAGTGCTGCCGCAGTCATCATCTGCCCGGCCTGACAATAGCCGCACTGGGGCACATCATGCTCGATCCAAGCTTTTTGTACAGGGTGATCTCCTTTTTCAGAAAGCCCTTCGATAGTGGTGATTTGTGCATCTGTGACTGCCGAAACAGGAAGCTGACAGGATCGAACAGCATTGCCGTCCAGATGGATGGTACAGGCACCGCATTGGGCGATACCGCAACCGAATTTGGTCCCTACCATGTCCAGATGATCTCTCAATACCCATAGCATAGGTGTATTGGGGTCCACATCTACCTGCAGGTTTTTTCCATTGATGTTGAGGTTGTATGTAGCCATAGTGTTTTTCAGTTTGTTTAAAGTTACGGAGTATTGGGTGGGACTTTCTTACGAAATTCAAACCGAAAGCCCTAGAAATCAAATCAAAAGCACTCTATTACCCTGAATTGAGGTGTTTTTCGAATGGTTGCTCATAAATTCTTTGTCCAGTGGCCTGGTAAAGGGCATTTGCCAAAGCAGCGAAAACAGGAGGGTAGGCAGGCTCTCCCAACCCTGAGGGATCTAGATTGTTTTCTACGAAATGCGTTTCGATGAGCTTGGGTGCTTCTTTCATCCGGATCATTCGATAGGTGTCGAAGTTTTTCTTTTGAGGTTCACCATTTTCGAAGGTTTGCTCTCCATACATGGCTGTTCCGATTCCGTCAACCACAGCTCCTTCACAAAGATTTTTGGCGGCATCTGGATTGATGACCAAACCGCAATCAATGGCATTTATGACTTTATGAATGACAGGATTGCCGTTTTCCATTTTCAAATCCAAAATCTGAGCTGCATAACTATTATGGCAGAAATAGGCAGAAAAGCCTCTCGATATACCAGCTTGCTCGCTTCCCCAATTGGATTTGCTTTTGGCAAGATTCAAAACACCAGCAAACCTTTCAGGATCATAATCATTGGATTCCCCGACAGGATTTTCCTTCGCTTTTTTCAAAAGCTCCAAACGAAAATCAATCGGGTCTTTACCAGCAGCCTCTGCTACTTCATCTAGAAATGACTGCTCCACGCTTGCCATAAAATTGGACCTGGGAGCTCGAAAAGATCCCGTAGTCACATTGGAGGGAACTTCCCATCCTTCGGCCAGATAGTTTTTGACAGCCCCCGCAGGAAATCGGTTGGCATAGAGCGGGTTTTCAGGCAATCCTCCTGCATTGACATGAAAAGCGATGAGGTTTTTGTCTGAGTCCAAAGCCGCGCGGTACGTTGCCTGATATCTGGACCGGTAGATTCCGGCAGTCATGTCATCCTCTCTTGTGTAGACCAATTTGATAGGATGCTTTGTTTTTTGGGATATTACCGCCGCTTCGATCAACCAGTGGGCATAGGACCTCCTTCCGTATCCACCTCCCAGTCGGGTCATTTCTATATTGATATTTTCGACGGGGATTCCTAATCGAGCCGAAAGTGCCTGCTCGGTCAATTCCGGCTTCTGGAGAGGTCCCGCACAATTCACCTCATCGCCCTGGACATCAGCAAAAAAGTTCATCGGCTCCATGCAATTGTGAACCAGAAATGGAGCTGTATAGCTGCGTTCGATGACTTGACTTGCCTGTGCAAAAGCCTGCTCTGGATTGCCGTCTCTTCGAATAAGAGTAGGCGATTGCATTGCCTGATTTATTAGCTTTTCTTGACTAGAGGTGCTTTCGAGACCTGAGGGAACTTCCCGTTTTCCAGGTCTACCAAACATATCCCTTATTTCGGTATAGGCCTCCATCAATTTCCATTCTGCCTTTACAGCTTTTTTTGCATTCAATACCTCCCATGTGCTATCACCGACAATTGCGATCAGGTCGGTAAATTGCGTGGTGTCAAAAAAAGTACGGGTATAGTCATCCTGTAGGGATTTGATCTGAAAAATATCCAAAATCCCGGGCATGGCTTTCGCTTCTTCTGCATCAAATGATTTGAGTTTTTGCCCAAAAGCTTGTGGATGGATAATCATCGCATACTTCATTCCCGGCTTTTTGTAGTCGATTCCAAATAGGGGCTTTCCCGTGATGATTTTTTGGATATCTACATTTCGATGAGACTTACCGATCAATTTGAATTCTGAAATCTCTTTCAGTTGAACTTCTTCGGGAATGGGGAGGCTAGCTGCCAAAGATGCCATTTCTCCATAATGTGCCTTTTTTCCACTTCCATCATGAGTCAAAAAACCAGCATTGGTTTTGATTTCGGAGGAGGGGACATTCCATGTTTGGGCCGCAGCATGAACTAATAAATGCCGGGCTGTGGCTCCGGCAGTTCTCAATGGAATCCAACTTGTACGGATAGCTTGGCTACCTCCAATAAATTGTCGTGTGAAATTGTCCGTGTCCAAGGGTGCTTGCTGTACCACGACATTTTCCCAATCTGCATCCAATTCCTCGGCAACCAACAAAGGCATGGAAGTTTTGACGTTTTGGCCTCCTTCCGGGTTGGGAGACATGATGGTGATCAAGCCATTTTCTCCGATCTGGATGAATCCATTGACTCTAAACCACTCTTTAGGATCTCCCAGAGTTTCAAGGTCTTTGGGCTTGCAGCCAGCAAGCCAGTTGAAACTCAATATCATGCCCCCTCCAGCCAAAGCTGAAACTTTCAAAAAGGATCTTCTATTCAGTTTTTGAATTCGGGTCATGATATTGTCAGTTTGTAAGTTATTGTATTATAATAAGTTAGGTCTATTTATTGTTTTTCTTCTTACAAAATTCAATTAGCTTTTCATTTTTGAAGATTAGTCCAAATGTTTCCTTAGAAAACTCATCACTTTTGCTCTCACTTCTGGGACATCAAACTCCACCCCAAAATGTGGGGCACCTTTCACCACAATCAGCTCAGTTGGAACACCTTTTACCTGAAGCCAGGAATTCAAAAGCTGAGATTGCCGAGGAGAAACCAGATCATCTTTTTCGCCATGGATTATCAAAAAGGGAGGATCCTTTTCATCCACATAGCTGACTGGACTTGCTATTTTAGCCAGATCTGGTCTATCCAGGGGTGCTGCACCGATTAGTAAACCTTCTGGAGACTTGGCGTCAATCGCGCCTGGGAAAAGCGTCAAATCAGCCGGTCCATAGAAATCTACTACTGCTTTGAATTTGAAATCTCGGTTGCTTTTCGGAAGGAAGAATTCATCCACTTGTTGGTTGTGCGAAAGTCCCAACATTGCGGCCAAATGTGCTCCTGCGGAAAAGCCCATCAATGCAAAACGATCGGTATCAAAGCCGTACATTGAGGCATTTTCATACAAATAGGAGATAGCAGCATTGCAGTCCAGCATCTGTGCCGGAAAGGTCGCCTGTGTGCTAAATCTGTAATCAATAGAAGCCAGTGCATAGCCTTGGTTCATGATTTCTGCAATCGTCTCCTTCATATAGCCCATGTCGGCATATTTGTCATTTGATAGCCAACCTCCACCATGGACCCAGATTACCAAGGGAATCTTTTCTTTAGTATTTGGGGGAAGGTAGATATCCAGCAAATGTTTTTTGAGCGTATCCTGCATATATGGGATGTTTCCGTGAAGTTTGGTTCCTTCGGGGAAAAGCTTCATCACGGGATTGGATTGGGAAAAAGTTTCCCCCAGAAAACAGCAAAAGAAAAGGGTAAACAGGTAGGATTTGAAGTCAGGAGTACAGGGAGCTATTTTCATATTTTGGGAAAAGTAATTGAAAGATTGTCTTCATAATTTACAGAATTTAATCATTTTCATCATTCTCCTGCACTGTTTCGGTAACGGGACGGATTGGTGTTTTCCAGCTTTTTAAAGAAATTATTAAAATGCGTCACCTCGCTGAAACCTAAGCAAAAAGCAATTTCGGAAACATTCCATTGGCTTTCGATCAATAGTCTCTTAGCTTCTGAAATAAGCTTTTCCTGGATGATTTTTGTGGTTGACTTCTGATGAACGGATTTCAAAACTCTATTGAGATGGTTCACGTGCAGATTCAATCTGTTTGCGAAATCAGAGGGTGTTTTGATTTCTACACTTTCGCTTAAATCCGATATTGGAAATTGGCTTTCCAATAATTGAAAGAAGCCTTTGTTTATTCTGTTTTCTGCTAAGCTCAATTCCTTTACTTGTTTGTTTACATAGAAATGGTCAAAATCCGCAGCTGGATCAATCCTCGATCTCGTGTGTATCTCGGACGCTGCTGAAGGTCAAAGCCAACAATTTCCAAACATTGTCTTCTTTTTGATACACTTCTGTGACGGTAAATTCAGTTGCGACATCGTTGCCTCGGACATTTGCGGTGAGGGTGATTCGATTCCATACCACTGCGGTGTTTCCCACGATCTCCACTGCTGTATCTTTTACATCAGCTTTTTTGTACCAAATGCTTCCGCTTTCGATAATTTCCAATTCCCGAGGTGTAGTCCAAGTGCCGCTCATATGGACAAACTTGGCTTCAGAATGGAAAAGGTCCGTTAATTTTGGAATGTCTTTTTCGGACATCCAATCCCATTTATCCATGGATAGTTGGATCACTTCTTTTTCTTCTGAACTGGTTTGAGCTAGGCATGAAATGCCAACGGAGAAAAAAAGCAGTGCGATTGAAACTAGTGTTTTCATAGCATCTTTGGTTTTGAATTATTTATGGAAGAATGACTACCGCGGCGCATTCGTACACAGTACCAATAGACGAAAAATTGTAAAGGAGTTTTGATCAAATCAACAGATCGATAAATAAAGTCACCCAAGTGCAGGATTTGCTCTACGAAGTGAATTGTCGCTGGATGCAAGTACTTTAGAAATCGCTAATTTTCATTGATTAGCCAAAAGCTGCGCTTTGTAGAGTGGATTGGCTTGTTGGGTGATTTCTTAAAGTCCGTATAAGATTAGATGCTAACTTGCCTCTATGAAATTGCAATTCATGCCCCGTAAAAATCTGGCGGCTGTCCATATCCTTTTTTGGATGTGCTATGGAGCTATTCTATATGCTTCTTTGAGCAATTGGATAGACTCTCCCTTCGAACTCTGGAAGGCGATCTTATCTGATGTCATTGCTTCCTCAGCAGTAGCCTATGTGAATTTTTACGTGCTATTACCCCGCTTTTTTGGGAAAAAGAGATATGGCTTATACCTCCTTCTTTCTCTCGTTTTGATTATACTGGTCGTACTGTTTCGGGTCCATGTACAGGGATTGACCCATCAGTCGGTTTCATATACTTATTTCATCAGATCGGTTCCGGCCATCGGCTTTTACCTGAGCTCGACTGTGATTTGGTTTATAGTAAACCTGATCTCTGCTCAACGCAATGAAATTGAATTAAGAAATAGTCAATTGGCTTCGGAGTTGAAGTTTTTGAAACTCCAGTTGAGTCCCCATTTCTTGTTTAATACGCTAAACAATGTGTATTCCATGGCCTATTTTCAGGATGTGAATACTGCTCCGGCTATCATGAAGCTTTCTGAAATGATGCGGCATATGCTCTATGAGGATCAGGGGAAATTCATACCTCTATCACGTGAGATTGCCTTTATGGAAAATTTCATAGAGCTCTGGAGATTGAAACTGGATGAGAAACCAACGATTCAGTTTACTTGTGAAGGAGTCAAAGAAAGCCATCAGATTGCCCATTTGATTTTTTTGGTCTTTTTGGAGAACGCCTTCAAGCATGGCAATACTATCAATGGAAGCATTTTGATAGACCTGAAAGTTGATAAGTCCAATGTGTTGTTTTTCAATATTAAAAATGACGTGATTCCATCCCGAAGAACAGCAGAAGCAGAAAGCGGAGTTGGGCTCGCGAATGTGAGAAAACGCCTCAATCTCATCTATCCTGACAAATATCAGCTGGAAGTGAGACAGGATGAAAAATGCTATGAAGTGAACTTACGAATAGATCTCCAATGAAATACACTTGCTTGATCGTGGATGATGAACCACCCGCGCGTAAATTACTCTCAGATTATGTGTCCCGGATGCCAGAGCTGAGTTTGGCAAGCGTGTGTACAAATGGGGCAGAAGCGGTCGATTTTCTTGCCGAAAAGTCAGTGGATATTTTATTGTTGGATATTCGCATGCCTTTGCTGACAGGAATTGATCTTTTGAATGAATTGGATGAAAAGCCTCTGACGATATTGATCACTGCCTATGAAGAGTATGCATTGAAGGGGTATGAATTGGATGTCATCGATTATTTGATGAAGCCGGTTTCCTTTGAGAGATTTAAGATTGCAATTCACAAGGCTACAGAGTATTTGTCCTTTCAAGTCAAGCCTGAGCAAATCGGAGAGCGTGCGGATTACTTTTTCATCAAAACTGACACGCGAATTGTCAAATTTCTATTTGCAGATGTTCAAGTCATTGAAGCCCAGCGGGAGTATATCAAAATCATCACACCTACACGGAAAGTCATGTCTTTGATGTCGCTATCAAGTGTGGCGGATGCACTCCCAGGGGAGTTTGTCCGGATTCATCGCTCCTTTATCATCAATATGCGCCATATCGAAGAAGTCCAATCCAACGAGGTTTTGATAGGAAAGGAAATCTATCCTATCAGTCGCAATTATAGAGAAGACTTTTTTAGGCGACTCGATAAAATGAGAATTTAAACTCAATTCAATTTTAGAACAAACTGACCTTCACAAACAATTAACCATGAAAAATCTACTAATCGTTTTCTTATTGGCAGCTCCTCTGAGTGTTTTAGCACAACAGAACGAGTATGTTGTATCTTCTTACCTGACGGAAGGAGTCAAAGCTCCCAATACCCACTACATCGGAGAAGCTTGGCTTAATGGGGTGCTTTCGGCCGATTCCGAGATCCCTTACAACATTACCAAAGCAACTTTCAAGGCTAACTCAACCTTAGATTGGCATAAGCACTCTACTCCTCAGGTACTTATCTATGTCCAGGGAGAAGGATATTACCAAGAGAGGGGAAAAGCTCCTGTGATCCTGAAAGCCGGAGACGTGATCAAGTGCGACAAAGATGTGGAACATTGGCACTCATCTACCAGGGATAGTGATGTGACGTATTTGGCGCTGTACGGTGGAGCGCAACCGACAACCTGGACAGAGGTGGTCACCCAGGAATATTACGATTCGGTGGCGAAGCTATTCAATAAGGAATAGAAAGAATAATCAATTCATTATTAGTTGTTTAAATATGTTCATCATAGTTTTTAATTGTTTACGTAACCAGTTAATTAAATTTTGATTTACATTTGTGTAACTGGTTACATGAATGATATGAGAGATTTTCTGGCAGACTTGGAATTGACGGGTTTTACGAGTAGGGTCAAGCGATTGAGCGATGATATTCTCTACAGCACGAGGGACTATTACAAGTCGCAGGACTTGGATATCGAACCCAATTGGCATTTGATTTTTCTTCTCCTAGAGCAAAAAGCAATGACCTTGACCGAAATATCGGAGGAGCTTCGGCTATCGCATCCGGCCTGTGTCAAAATCATCAATAAGATGAAAAAAATGGGTTACATCCAATCAGAACCCGATAAAACTGATTCTCGGAAGCAAATCCTCGAATTGACAGAAAAGTCGCTTGAAATGCTACCTGAGTTTCATAAGCATTGGAATGCCGGCATTGAGACGATTCATGAGATCACGGCTGACTGTGCGGAGATATTGGAGCAGCTTCAAAAGATAGAGGAGAAGCTGAGCCAGGGGAGTTATAAAATCAGAACCTTAAGAAACTACTACAAGCAATGAATCTAAGTACAGAAATCATCGGCTACTTGGCTATAGGAACCGGCTTTTTTGCCATTTCCAAAAATGACATGACCACATTTCGTTTCTGGCATTTGATCTCCAGTTTCTTTTATATTATCTACGGGTTTTTCCTCAATTCCTATCCGCTGGTCATTGCAGGAGCGGTTTTTTGTGTGATTCATGTGTATCATCTGAGGAAAATCCGTCAGGCTAAAAACTCAATCAATAAATCAACTGAACTATGATCAAGGTATTAATCGCAGGAGGAACCGGATGGGCTGGTTCAGAACTGGCCAGGGGCGTGATTTCTCATCCTGAAATGGAATTGGTGGGAGCAACATCCAGATCACAAGCTGGAAATAATCTGGGTGATTTCTTGGGTATTTCTGATGTGCAGGTTCCTGTTTTTGGAGAGATCTCGGAGGCTTTGGAATCTGTAGATTTTGATGTTTTGGTGGAATATACCAAGCCTGCAAGTGCAAAGAGAAACATTCTAGCAGCCTTGGAAAAAGGAAAACGTGTGGTGGTAGGGACATCTGGTTTGACAGATCAGGATTATGAAGAAATCGAGCTTGCGGCAATTCAGAATCAATCCTCTGTATTGGCTGTTGGCAACTTTGCTTTGACAGTAGTTCTTCTTCAGAAATTTTCTGAAATGGCAGCGAAGTACATTCCCAATTTTGAAATCATCGACTATGCTCATGAAGATAAAGTTGATTCTCCCAGCGGAACAGCCAGGGAGTTAGCTTTTCGACTTGGAAAAGTTCAAAGACCGACTGAGTTTATTTCTGAAAAAGAGTTGGTGGGAATCAAAGAAACCCGCGGTGGAGAGCTCAATGGAGTTCGTATTCATTCTTTGCGCTTGCCGGGGCATGTGATTGGCATTGAGAGTATTTTTGGACTCCAAGATGAGAAGCTGACCATTCGGCATGACTCGGGTTCTAGTGCCAAACCTTATGTAAATGGGGCTTTGTTGGCCATTGAAAAAGTCAACACTTTTCAGGGCCTAAAACGAGGCTTAGATTCTGTGATGGATTTTGAAATTTGATAAAGAAAAATGAAACTCCGAAAAGCGACCAGTTCAGATTATGACTCCGTTTGGGACATTTTCTCCCAAGTAATCCAGACTGCCGACACTTACGTTTTTGACCCCTATACTCCCAAAGACGATTTGCAAAAGCATTGGTTTGCCAGCTATATGCAAACTTTTGTAGTGGAAGAAAATGGAGAAATTCTGGGCACTTACATCATCAAGCCAAACCAGATCGATCTGGGAAATCACATCGCCAACTGTAGCTACATGGTCAGTACCAAAGCTCAGGGAAAGGGCGTTGGGAAGATGCTATGCGAGCATTCTATCCAGACTGCTATTCAAACTGGCTATCTCGGGATTCAATTTAACATCGTAGTCAGCACCAATACCGTGGCGGTAGCCCTTTGGAAAAAGTTTGGCTTTGAGATCATCGGAACCACGCCGGGTGGTTTTCGACATGCCAAGCTGGGGATGGTGGATACCTATATCATGTTTAAGGATTTGAAGGAGTGAATTAGAATCACTCCTTCAAATCTTTGTATCAGTTCTGTACACGATTTCGCTCAGTAGGAGTGTAGCGATCTCCTTCCACAGTCAATTTGCTGAGAGACTCATCAAAGTTTTTCCAATCTGAATCTGAGATTTGAAGGTCGGCTACTGCCAGATTTTCTAGGAGGTGGGCTTCTTTGGTAGTTCCAGGGATGGGGACGATGAATGGCTTTTGCTTCATGAGCCAAGCCAAAGAAACCTGAGTAGGAGTGAGTCCTCGCTGCTGGCCAAAATCTGTCAGCAATTCGATAAATGGCCAGTTGGCAGCCATGGCATCTGGCTGGAATCTTGGCAAACCAGCTCGGTTGTCATTTTCGGCAAAGAACTTCGTCTGAGGATTGAGCATGCCGGAGAGGAATCCACGATTGATCGGGCTGTAGGGTACAAAACCGATCCCTAGTTCTTCACAGGTGGCCAAGACTCCGTTTTCGACGACGCGATGCCACATCAGATGAAATTCACTCTGCACAGCAGTGACAGGCTGGACGGCATGGGCCCGGCGGATTGTTTCTACCGATACTTCGCTCAGTCCAAAATTTTTCACCTTTCCCTCAGCGATCAGATCCTTGACCGTTCCGGCGACATCTTCTATCGGTACATTGGGGTCTTGACGGTGCTGATAAAATAGATCCAACACGTCCGTTCTGAGTCTTTTGAGGGACTCCTCAGCTACTTTTCGGATCTGCTCTGGACGGCCATTGAGTCCGGCCATTTGATTGTTTTCGATATTGAATCCAAACTTGGTCGAAACCAGAATGTCTTTTCGGAATGGTTCGATAGCCTCTCCAACGAGCGTCTCATTGGTATAGGGACCATAGACCTCGGCGGTATCAAAGAAGTTGACTCCAGATTCATAGGCTTTGCGAATCAAAGCAATGGAAACTGATTTTTCTGGGATTCGACCTCGATGATAGCTCATTCCCATGCAGCCGAGACCGAGTTTGTTGATTTTCAGTTGGTTCGCTCCTGAGCCCAAGGTCCGAATTTGACTACTTTCACTGGAAGGGAAAGTTTGCGAATTTGAAACACCGGGAATCAGGCTGGAGCTGATTAGCAGACCGGAAGTTTTGAGAAAAGCTCTCCGGTTTGTAGCGTTGGATATGGATTTTGGTTTCATAGTCAGTTAATTAGAGTGGTGAATGTGTATTTCAAAATTAGATTTGGCATAAGCCTAATACTTACAGATTTCAAATAAATGCTTATTGAATTGTGGATGATTCTCTAGACAAAGTCAAGATCGAAGCTTGATTATTTGATTTTCATAAGGATCAGTTTGAAATAGAAAATAGATTGGATGTCGAAATAGGCACCTTTGTATCGCTGGCCTTAAATGGTGGACATTCTCTGTCACAGGAGCTAGTGTAAACGATCAAGTAGAAAATGGATAAACCGGAAACTTTGCAGGAATTTTATAAGAGAAAATTCAATTGGATACCTGAAAATCTCAAGAATGATTTGGGGCATTTCAATATATTTCATTTGGAACCTCAAGTGGAAGGAAAGGGGAAATCCATACCTTATCGAAGACGGGATTTTTACAAAATCATGCTTGCCAAAGGAGCCAGTACTGTTCACTATGCCGACCGCGTCTATGAAGTCAAAAAGCAGGCACTGGCTTTTTCCAATCCATTGGTGCCCTACAAATGGGATCAGGCCTGTGAGGAATTGAAGGGTCTGTATTGCATCTTCAACCCGAGCTTTTTCATCAATTTTGGTCAGATCCAGCAGTACGAAGTTTTCCAGCCCAACGGTACCCATATCTTTGAGTTGAATGAGGAGGAAGCTCAAGAAATCCAACAGCTCTATGATAAAATGGAGCAGGAGTTTGCCTCCGAGTACAAGTACAAATATGATATGCTTCGGACGCTGATATTTGAATTGATTCATTTTGGAATGAAGCTTCAGCCAGCTTCTCTCCAGCAAGTGCATCGGGGAAATGCTTCGCTGCGGATTGCATCGATTTTCTTAGAACTGCTGGAGCGTCAGTTTCCGATTGATGAAAGTCATACGACCATTCAGCTAAGGACTCCTGGAGATTTTGCTGATCAACTGAACATCCATGTTAATCATCTCAATCGTGCCGTGAAGGAAATGACAGGAAAAACTACTTCGCAACTACTTTCAGAACGCCTGCTGCAAGAATCGCAGATTTTGCTGAGGCAGAGTAACTGGAATGTCTCAGAGATCGCCTACTCCTTGGGTTTTACGGAAGTGACACACTTCAATAATTTCTTTAAAAAACACAGTGATCTGACTCCGACTCAATTCCGGAAGGGGAAATCAAACTAAGCTATGAGATGAAATGTAAAGTTTTTGGATTTGCACTAATATTCCTGTTACAGGTTGCAATGTGTTTGGGTCAAGGACGTAGTGAAAAGATTGAAATTCAAGGAGCTGTCTTAGAGTCTAAATACTTTAGCATAAGTGATTTGCAAAAATTTGAATCTAAGTCAATTGATGATGTTCCAATTACAAATCATGCTGGGGAGCCAAGAGGAACAGCCAAGGATATGAAGGGGTTTCCTGTCAAAATGCTGTTTGAAAAAGTTGTATTTGATACTCCATCTCCGAAATTTCTCAGTGAGTTTTATTTGATTTTTGAGGCAAGGGATGGTTATAGAGTAGTCTTTTCATGGAATGAGCTATTCAACAATCCATTGGGTGACCAAGTATATATCATTTGTGCAATGGATGGGAAGAATATGGAGGAAATGGAAGAAGGGATATTGCTGTTGTCACCGTCAGATACTAGAACAGGGAGAAGGCATGTGAAAAATCTTTCCAAAATCATTATCCAAAAGGCAGATTAGCATTCGCCTGCCTTTTGGTGTATCATGGTTTCCATCGCAAGGAAAATCATTTTTTCTGAAGGATTCTGAGTCTCGGGTCTATCTTTGTGCTTTGCAAAAGCAGTTACAATAAGTAATAAGACAGGAATTCAACCCGTGTTAAATGAAGATTGAAATGAAATTCTGGAAGAAATTGAGTCCAGAACAACGACTCAGTAGAGTTCAGGAGGCCATCAAAGGCAATGTGAATTTTTTCAATGATGCCAGTTTGGGATATCCGGCATCCCGCTTGGACGATAAAGTATTCCCGATCGAGGCGCCATTTCTGAAAGATGCTCCGGTGCTATCCACATTTGTCACCAATCCCAATCATATCGGTTGCCACACGTTTGGAAGCTCTGAGTCGGCATTTAAGGGGACACAGGATATCGAGCGAGATGTACTGAATATGATAGCCGTAGATCTCTTCAAAGTAGAAGAAGGCGCTTTTGACGGCTATATTTCTCCGGGTGGGACAGAGGCAAATATTCAGGCTTTATGGATATATCGCAATGAATTTCAGAAGAAATATGGGGCCAAAAATGAAGAGATAGCCATCTTGGCATCTGAAGACACCCATTATTCCATTCCAAAAGGAGCCAATCTATTGACCTTGGACTGGGTTAAAGTACCTGTGGAGATGGAAACTCGACAGATGTCCGAAGAAAGCCTGAAGAAGGTAGTTGGTGATGCTGTAGCGGCTGGCAAGAAGTACTTCATTGCCATCTCGAATATGGGTACGACCATGTTTGGCTCAGTCGATGATCCCGTTCAAATCACCTCTGTACTCAAGTCATTTGATTTGCCATTTCGTCTTCATATCGATGGAGCCTACGGTGGATTTGTCTATCCTTTTTCTGAAAACGAAAGCCAGATCAATTTCCAGAATCCTGAAATTTCTTCTATTACCATTGATGCCCATAAGATGCTCCAGGCACCTTACGGAACAGGGATTTTTATCTGTAAAAAAGGTTTGATGGAGAATGTCTTGACTACTGAAGCTCAGTATGTAGAGGGGATGGATTTGACGCTGTGCGGAAGCCGTTCTGGAGCCAATGCAGTAGCTGTCTGGGTGATCCTGACTACCTATGGTCCACATAAATGGTTTGAGAAAATATCCATTCTGAAAATGAGAACCAATTGGCTTTGCAAAAGATTGGATGAGATGGGAATTCCTTACTTCAGAGAGCCAGAAATGAACATCGTGACGATCCGGTCTCAAGCTGTCCCAAAAGAATTGGCGAAGAAATTCAGCTTGGTGCCAGAATCTCATACTTCTGAAAATGAATGGTACAAAATAGTACTGATGGAGCATGTGGAGGTAGAGCACCTCAAGGATTTTATTCAGGAGCTGAAGGACTGGAACAAGTCCTGATTGATTTCTATCAAAAAGCAGAGGCCGGAGATTTCTCCGGCCTCTGCTTTTATGGGACTGTCCTTAGTTTTTACATCAGCTTGAGTACGTAGTCTATTTCTTCAAGAATAGTATCTATCAACTGATCTACTTCTGGGCCTAAATCTTCGATATGCTCCAGTTCCTTGGACTGTCCAGCAAGAATTTCCATCCCAGAGCTGACTGCCGATCCATACAGTTTATGTCCCAGTTCTTTCAATTCCTTGAGGTTTTTAGACTTTTTGTTAGCCTCTAGGATTTGAATGGATTTTTTGAGTTCCTTCTGGATGATCTGAACGATCTGCTTGTGGAAATCTTCGTTTCCATCGGCATATGCTTTTAGTTTTTGGTCATCGTAATGCAGAACAGGTGATACTTCCTGCTCTTCTTGGTTTACGACACCTTCTGAATTTTCATTGGGATATAGCCATTTTTTCAGCAATTCCTGAATGGTGCTTTCTACTACAGGCTTGACCACAAAGTCGTCCATACCGATCGCTAGGCATTTCTCCTTTTCGCCTTTCACATTGCCAGCCGTGAGTGCGACAATAGGCACATGTTGGCAGGCAGGGATTTGGCGGATTAGCTGGGTGGCCTCATAGCCATTGATTTCTGGCATTTGCACATCCATAAGGATCAAGTCGGGGGTTTCTTCCTGACATCTGGCCAGAGCTTCTGCACCATTTTCTGCTTTGATCAGATTGATGTTTGGGAGACAGTTTTGTAGAATGGTCTCTGCCAAGAGCATGTTGATCGGATTGTCTTCTGCGATCAGGATTCTGAATGCTTGCTGATTCAAAGAAACTTCATCCGGTGATAGGGAAGGAGCTATTTGTTTTTCTGAAAGATGCGCCAGCGCATTGTAGAGTTCCTGGATTTTCAGAGGTTTGATCAGTCGGTATTTGACTCCCATTTCCTTGCAAGCGACGATGATTTTTTGATCATCTGATGAGCTGTGAAGTAGGAGAATAGGCATTTTTTCGCTATCATGTTGGAAACTATCCCGGATTTTCCGGATCGTCTCCAATCCATCCATATAAGGCATGTGATAGTCCATCAGCACGACATCGTAGGCTTTGCCACTAGCAAGTAGCTGCAGTGCTTCAAATCCATTTTCCGCCTCTGTCGTCTTGATATTTTTCAATCGAAGCATTTGATTGACGATGAGTCGGTTGTTATCATTGTCATCGACCACCAATACGTGCTTGATTTGCTCTAGACCGGTCCACTCGATCGGGTCACCCTGCTCGGAGTCAAAGGTGATGTCAAAAAAGAAAGTACTTCCCTTATCTAATTTTGATTCCAACTGAAGTTTGCTGCCCATTAGGCCCAGTAGCTTATTGGAAATCGTAAGGCCCAGACCAGTCCCTCCATACTTTTTGGTAGTACTGCTATCTTCCTGATTAAATGCTTCAAATATCTTTGCTTGCTTGTCTGGATGGATACCGATCCCAGTATCCCTCACAGCAAACCGGATTTTTGTCGACTTATCATGAACTTCCAAAGGCTCAATTTTCAGCTCAATTTCTCCTTTGTTGGTGAATTTGGCTGCATTTCCCAAGAGATTCACCAATACCTGCTTTAGTCTGACTGTATCAGTATGAATAAACCTTGGCAGTGTCGTGTCTACATTGAGTAGGAGTTCCAGTCCTTTCTTTTGGATCTGATAGGTGATGATGTCCGTCGCCTCAGAGGCCATCTGATAGAGATCGCTTTTCTCTATGTCCAGTTCCAGTTTTCCGGCTTCGATTTTTGAGAAATCCAAGATATCGTTGATGATACCTAGCAGAGCATTAGCAGACTGGTTGACGATGGTCAGGTATTGATTTTGAGTTTCGGTCAATTTGGTTTTCAGTACCAAATCGGTGAATCCGATTACCCCATTGAGTGGTGTACGGATTTCGTGGCTCATATTTGCCAAAAATTCGGATTTGGCCTTGCTGGCTTCTTCCGCGAGATCCTTTGCGATTCTGAGCTCCTCTTTTCGGCGCACCATACCGGTGACATTTTGGGTAAACATCATGATACCGCCAATCTCTCCGCCATGTACAAACCATGGCCTCATCTCCCAAGAGACAAACATCTCTTCTTGACTGGCGCCAAGGAGTACCCGCTGCTCTTGGTTGCTTTCTACCGCTCCTGCCAAGACTCGCTGATGTCTGGCAACAGACTCATCATTGATGTTTTCTTTGAAAAGATCGTAGTGATTTTGGCCAATGACCTCTCTGTCTTCCAGTTTGTATTCCTGGATCCATCGATTGCTCACTGCCAGGTAGGTCATGTCTTTGTCCAGCATGGCTACGGCAGCTGGTGCATGCTTCACAAAGGCTGTCAGTCGGCTTTTCTCATTGAAAAGCTCAATCTCTGTATTTCGCTTTTCCGTGATGTCGATAGCTATTCCCAAATACCCTGTGGTCACTTTGTTCAAATCTCGGATAGGAGTGACCACTAGTTCCACTGTTCGCTTTGCGCCATCTTTGCAGAGATAGGTCCAGTCTTTTTTCTCAGACCCTAATCTCTCAGCACGATCGACTAAGGCTTGGAATGGTGCTAGGATATGCCCGGTTTCTTTCTTCAATTCCGCTATTTGAGCTTCCACTTCTTCTTCGCAGTGGATCATGGCAGGGGTGTGGATGCCAATCATCTCTTCAGCTCGGTACCCCAGCATATTTTCTGCTCCTTTGTTGAAGACGGTAATGACCCCATTTACATCTGTAGCTATCACGCTGACTTCTGAGGAAGCGTCTATCACATCTGTCAGTAGTTTTTTTGCGTTTGCAGCTTCAATTTCTGCTTTTTTGGTGCTGTCTATATCTTGGAAAGTCCCAAATAAACGGATGGTTTTTCCATTTTCCTGAATAGCATTTCCTTTTGCCCTCACCCAGAGTTGGTTTCCTTTGGCAGTGACGATTTGGAGATCCTGATCCCAAGATTCACCCTTTTGAATAGCCAAATCAACGAGCTTGTTGATCTTATCCCGGCTTTCACCTTCTTTGTAGAAAAGAATGGCTTTTTCCAGTTTTGGAACAAAGTCATCTGCTACCTCGTGGATGATTTTGGTCATGGGTGTCCAGGAAAGCCGCTGATCCTGTAAGTCCAGTTCCCAGCCACCCACTCGGGCTACCAGTCCTGTCTCTTCCAGGAGACCTTTTGTTTCTTTCAAATCCTTCTCAAGCAGTGCTCTATCCGTGATGTCAATGGCATTGCCAATGACATAAGATTCGCCTTGTTGTGGATTGCTCAGTAGTGAATTGTTGTACAGCCACGTGAGTATTTTGCCGTTTTTGTGCTGGAAATACAACTGACCGGAATCCTGGCTTTTGGTCTTAATCCTCTCCAAATAGGCCTTGACTCCCAGATGATATTTTTCATCTTTCGGGATAAGGTCAAAAAGTGATCGGCCAATAATTTCCTCGACACCATAGCCAAGCATGGCTGCTCCTGATTTGTTGACGGTCAAAAATGTCCCGTCCAAATCATGGGTACACATCAGTCCCTGTGAGTTTTCAAAAAACTCCTTCAGCTTCGACTTGCTCTCTTTTAGCTCCTTTTTAAGGTTGGGGGACGTATTTGCCTGAAGTCGCTGGAGTTCCTGATTCTTGAGCAGATCTTCCTGAAGTTTTTGCGCTAGGAGATCAAGCGCTGTATTCTGGGAAGAATTCAACGAACTGTTTTTTCTGGAGAAAAATAGAATCCCAATGAAAGTTTCCTGCTTCTTCGATTTTATTGCGGCAAGTTTGACCAGCTGTAATGAATCCGCACTGATTTTTGGAAGTGCGTCTGAATCAAAAAATCCCTGCTTGTCTTGTTGATACTTCGAAGCAATGGCTTGCTCCAGAGTCTCCGTCAAATCGAGATTCCAAGTTGCCACTGGGGCTAATGTGTTTTGGTCTGAACTTACGAAAAGAATAGCAGGATCCTCGTAGAGGTAACTGGCAAGCTGGCAAGTGGACTGGAGTTCACTTTCTAATCCCTGTGTCAATAGAATAGAGTCATGACTCATACTTCCATTTTCCGCCAGGGGGAAAAATTTATATTTCATCTAAGGTAGGGTTCAACTAGTGGTGTAGCAGATTAAGCACCTGCAAATTAGGAAACTCTCACTAATTAAATAGAGGATAATAGATGAAAGGATGTCAGACTTTAAAAAATATGGAAGTTCTAGTCTTCTTGGAGGACTTTTCCTTGCGAATCTATGAGGATATTTTTCTCCTCTTCCCCCTTTTTCAGACGAATAGCAATTTCTATGGCTCCTTGTCTTTCTCTATAATTGACTCGCTCCACTTCAAATCCAGGGAATGCGGCTTCTACTTTGTCTTTGAGATTGTCAGGTAGAGGATCTTCATATGGAATGGTATTGTCAAATCTGTATTCCGGTCCCAAATCTTGTTTCAGTTCCACAAATTCATTACTGCCATTTTCTTGCTTATTGAGGATAAATGAATCATACAGTTCACCTACAGCTGTGAATGACTCAAATTTCAACTGGTTATTTTCGATGCTGATGACCTGAACGAGTTGGGTATTTTCTGCAGCTCGGTCTCTGATCGCTTCTTTTCCTTCCCATCCGTTTGGATTGAGTCCATACATTTTCCCTCCGCTGACGGAAACGACGTAGACCGTACCTGTTTGGTCCCGCATATTTAGCCCGTCCATGACGTTTTCTCCTGGAGAGACCCGTCCTCTGGCGTAGCTGTGATCATGTCCTTGAAGTGCCAGATCCACCTGATATTCATCAAAAATAGGTTTCCATAGCGCTCTTAGTTCTTCATTATCCCTGCCTGCCGATGCTGAGAAGAGGGGATGGTGATAGGATACTATGGTCCATTTTTTATCGTTTTCGCTCAGGATTTTTCTCAACCAGGTAGCTTGTATCTCATGATCCCGATTGCTATCCAAGAAAATCATCTTCGCATCTGCATAATCTACATAATAGACTGTTTCTTGCAGCGATTCAGGCCCATTGGAGGGAAGTGTAAACTGCGGTTTCCACTGGATTGACAGTTGTTTTCCTTCTTCTCTTTTTTCCTCCGAAAGGTAACCGTATTCATGGTTGCCTGGCACTGGGAGCGTCGGAAGCATGCTATGTATAAATCCTCCAGCCGTAAACCATTCGTGCCATTGTTGCTCATGGTGCGCATTATTGATCAAATCACCCGCATGAATGATGAAGTCCGCATCCGGCGCCTGTCTGTACCCTTCTCGGATCAGTCTAGCCCAGAGTTCCAAAATGTAATTTTGAGCATCTCCTACATATAAAAATGAAAATGCATCTTCTGGATTTGCGGAAGCAGTCTTGAACTGAAACCACTCCGACCAATGCTTTCCATCCCCGACGCGATAGCCATAGACCGTATTTGCCTTGAGTCCAGAGAAAGATACAGAATGATAGTTGGCTTGGATCTGCGAATCGCTAGCTGAAGATCCATCCAGCGTTGTGGTACTAGCCTGGTAAGTCTGGGCATTTCTCCAAAACTTCGGTGCTCCCGTAGCAGGAGCGATCTCTGCATAGGCGACAGTCACTTCAGGGCTTGTTCTCCAAGTCACAGCCATCTCCTGGCTGGGATTTTGTCCTGCATTGAGTACGATCCGGTCTGGATGGATTTCCGGTTGACTCCAATCAAACTGATATTTTGGTGCTTTGTAAACTCGAATATCCTGGGCGGTCAGAGTATGCGTCAAGAGACAAAATGCAATCAAAAAGAAAGTGTGAAATTTCATAGTTTGGAGAATTACAAGCTATGAAATTACTCTAAAGCCTTAAAAAAAGAAACCCTGCTATGGCTGGTGTTTGAATGCTAACAAATTGATAACCTTCTAGAAATAAATCTCCTAATAATGTAGGGACCAGATACCGCCTTCGACTGTGCTTTGTACAGACAGTGAGTCTCCTTCTATCAGGAATAGAGGTTGTTGGACTGTTTCATAATCCCAGAAATCACCTTTCAAAAACACACTCAGTGCTGCTTTTGCCCCTGTAGAATCAAATTGTTTGGCAAGACCAAGTTCTTTCCAGGCTTGCAGCTCAGTGTCGATTTTCACTGAATCGGGGAGGTCGAAGGTCGAAATATCACTTGGATTCCAAGCTTCTGAAAAGGGTTTTGAAATCAGAGAGGCAGGGTTGATGATCAACTCAATAGATTCAGACCTGACATAGCTTGGGTAATCAGCAAACCAGACATCTTTGCCCAAAGCAAGGTCTATTTTGGTGATGAAAGGAAGATCGAAAGATGAGTTGGATTCCTTGCCTGGAGCTAGATAGGAGCTATCTGAGAGAGCTATGGATTTTTTGAAAACCGGACCTTGGAGTAGTTCACCTTCCGGATCAAACACCAAGGAAATATTGTACAGCGGCTGCTCGAAATCCGTGAGCAATTGTCCATCTGAGACATAAGGTCCAGCGAGTGTGATGGATCCAGCTACCAAATGCACCTGATAAGTTTTTGCCAAAGTTGAGAAAGTTTGGAAATACACTTCGGACATGGCTTTGGATTTCATTCGGAGAATGGCAGCATGCTTGCGGTTTTGTTCCTCATCTGACTGTAGATATGCTACAGAAAAGTCAAAAATATTACTCAGCAGCAATATGTCTTCTACTTCCTTGTAGGTCGCTTTTTCTGCCAGCTTGTGTTTTTCTCCGGATAGAAAAAGTAAGGAGCCAATATGCTCTGGTAGGACTACTATAGTTTTGTATTTGATCAGTCCCTCACTTTTTGCTTTCTCCAGATAAAGCTCCAGCTTCCTAAAATACCGATCTTGAGTCAAATAATCCGCTACTTCCATCATCGGCTGGATAGCCACCACGTTTCGCTTGAGGCTGTCTGCTGGGTTGATGTCCTGAATCAGACTCAGGTTGATTTGTGGGTCTTCCAAGGGAGTATTTCTGCCCGAGTGTGACCAAATCAACCAAATTAAAATAATCAAAAGAATAAAACTGATGCCGAATCTTTTCAACATGTATGCTACTAGGTGGGTGAGTGTTCAGCCTACCTGAAAGGTAAACTGCATGCTTGCAAGATTCTAATATTAGTATTTTCCTCAGAAACTGAAAACCAAAAAGGGGATTTCGAACTTTCTTTAGGCTTTTATTGGTCCAGTAGAAAGTTTCTGAATTCATCTGTATTGAAATTGCTCATACCTTCTTGGTAGAAGACAATTTTTCCAGATGGGCTGATTACCAGAGTGGTAGGGATGGATTCGCTTTGCAGGCTAGAATTGAGTCCATAGCTGGCATGCGCAGTGGGGAAGGACCATGATTTACCTTCTAAAAATTTTTGACTTTTTTCTAGTTGATTATCTATCCCAATCATCAAAAACTCAATATTTGGCTCGTTTTTGAGACTTTTGTAAAGTTCAGAGATGTGGGGCATTTCGGCTCGGCATGGGCCACACCAAGATGCCCAGAGGTTAATAAAGAGCGTTTTTCCTCGATAATCCTCCAAATTGATTTCTTCTCCCTCAAAGCTGAGAAACCTTCCTCTATAGTCAAAATCTTCGTCAGTGCGGTCGGTAGGAGATAAGGATGGCGTAATCAATCCTGTAGATAACAAGACGGATTGAAGCGCTCCTTGAATCACTGGCAGGAGGCCAGTAAAATACAAAAAGGCAAAAAATGAGAGGATCAAGCCCCAGGATTTTATTTCTTTTTTCCAGTTCATACTTGGGTGGTGTTGCGCTGCAAAGTAAGGCCGTTGATCCTACTGGGCCAGTGATTTATGTTACAGGTTGGAGATGTTTGTTTACATATCGATCTTGATCCCATACTCCTCCAAGAGGCCCGGTAACCCTTGTAAATCGAATTTCGCTCCCTTGATTCTGTTAGATTCGGGATTGATGCGGTAGCCGACGGCAGCCCTGAAGTCTGCTTTTTCAAGATTGCTTTGATCAAATACTGCCCCGCTCAATTCAGAATCCCGGAAACTGGCTCCGCTCAGGTCAGTTTGTGAAAAATCCACTTCGAGCATCCTATTGCCATTGAAGACTGATTTTTTCAACTGAAGGTTGTAAAAACTGCAATAATCCAACTGGCAATTGAGGAAATTAAATTCGAGTAGGAAGGGATTGCAAGCATGGAAGTGAACTCCCAAAATTTTGCATTGCTCAAATTTCACTTGCTGAAATCCAACTTGGCTAACTTTGGCATTACTCAAGTCGCAATTTTTGAAATGGCAGTTTTCGAAACTGAACCCATAGAAATCAAATCCTGAAAAATCGATCCCCATAAATGTACATGAATCGTATTCTCCCACTGTAATTTCAGATTTGGAGATGTTTGTAAAGGTTTGATCTGCTAGGTATTGCATGAAATGGAATAAGGTAATAGTTGAAGGAGGGGGGATGCGAACGGCTTAATTCTGGCTGAGTTCCGGCTTTTGTACTTTTTCAAAGCTGAGAATGATTTCCGTGCCTTTGCCGATCTCGCTGTTGATTTGGATAGTTCCTTGGTTTTTGTCCATAAACTGACGGATCAAAAATAAGCCTAATCCCGTGCCCTGTTCTTTGTGGGTGCCGATCGTGGAGTTGACCCGGACTGATTCTGAGAAAATTTCCTTCAATTTTTCCTGACTGATGCCGATGCCTTCGTCCTGAATGTGAAGATGCGCATTGTTCTGATCTTCCCTCACCCAGATACGGATGGTGTCATTGGGGTTTGAAAACTTGATAGCGTTCTGGAGACAATTCTGCAGAATAATGCGCAATTGCTGCAAGTCCACGAGGATCCATGTGGATTCAGCAGCGAAGGAAGTTTCGATTTTGATGTTTTTAGATAGAATCTGATAATCCATCTGGCTGACTTGCTCGTCTACGATCTCGTGCAGATCGGTTTCAGATCTATTAGTCAGGATGCCATCCAGCTGCGCATGCGACCAGCGAAGTAGCTTTCGGAGCATGTCATCGGTATTGGCCACTTGCTTGATGAGCAGTTTTCTGGCATTTACTTGCTCCTCTGGATCCAGTGCGCCATGCTCTTCCAGTTCGAGGAGTTGTTTGATGGAGTTGATAGGCGCTTTCAGATCATGGGAAAGTATCGAAAAGAGTTTGTTTTTTTCCTCATTGATATTCTCCAGTTTTTGGTTTTGGGTCTGGATTTCCTGCTGTTTTTCAAGCAATTCTTTATTGATTTTTTCTTTTTGCTTGAGCAGTTTCCCATAGAGAACCAGCGCCAGCAGCAGAATCAATATGCTGATGGAAAGAACGATGGTGAATTTTCTATTGAAGGCAGCACTATTCTCGGTCAGCTCCATTTCATGTTTGAGACTTTGATTGTCTGAGTTGGCTAGCTGCAGCTGAAGGTAACTGATTTGAGCGTTTTTGTTTTCGTTGTAGAGACTGTCAGAAAAAGCCTTGTATTTTTTTGCAAAATGGAGGGCTTTGGCATTGTTTCCGAGTTCTTCATAGACTTCAGCCAGGATTCTTGAAACTCTCCCGTTGTCCCAAAAGCCTTTGGATTTGTTGGCATACTCTTCAGAAGTAAGTGCGTACTCAAGAGCTTGTTGAGGGTTTCCTTTGGCTAATTCTATTTCGGCTAGTCCGCTGTATGCAAACGTTTTGGCCCAATTGGTGATGGCTTTGGGATGGTTTAAAACTTTTCGATAAAAGGCTTCTGATTCGGTGAGCTTTCCCTCATCGAAATAGATTTTTCCAGCTCTATTGAGTGTCATCGAATACAGTACTCGGTCAGGATGCTGCTCCAAAAAGCTCAGAGCAGAATCGATCGATTGATGCGCCTGATCAAATTGCTTCAAGTCAGCTTCAGCAATGCTTCTGTTGAAGTAATTTCTCCCCAAGGCGTACGTGTCATTGATGGATCGATTGATCCGAATGCAGCGATTGAATATGTCAATCGACCTTTCCAGGTCATTTTGACTCATGTAGATCAGACCTCTTCCATTCAATGCGTAGCTCAGACCAGCTTTCTCTTGCGTGCGGTCAAAGATTTCGTTCGCTTTGGAGTAGTGCCGCATCGACTCGGCATAGTTGCCTCCGACGTAGTACACGGTCCCATAATAATTGGCTACCCAGCCGATTTTATTTTCATCTCCCGACTCATTCGCCAATGGGGCTGCTATGGCCAAATAATGCAAGGCACTATCTTGATTGGAATAGAGGTATTTTTCGCTGTTTTTCAATAAAGAATCCAAGCTCATCTCAGAAGCCATCAGACTGGACAGATTGAGTACTGAGAGGAAAAGAGTAAGGAATAAAATCAGGAAAAATGGAGGTTTGGACATAGGGTATGTCTAATGCGGATATTAAGGAACAGAAAGATAACCCACTCCCACCAAAAAATAAAAATTATCCAATCAATTTTCTGACCCAATCTGCTCAATAGTGCTTGATGTGACTTGGTTTAAATATTTGAATATTAAAGCTTTATTTGGTATACGCTAAATGGCTGTAAGCGCGTGTAGTTTTCCAATTCGCTATGATTAAAATCCTCCAAATAGTCCATTCCTATTTTTTGCATGACTCGGGTAGATGCAGTATTGGCTTTGGAAGCATAGGAGTATAATTTTTTCAAGCCAATTTTTCTTGCAAAATCTATACAGGCCAAAGCACCTTCTGTGGCGAGTCCTTGGTTCCAATAGGTCTTTTTAAATCTCCACCCGATGTCCACACAGGGAGTGAAGTTTGAGGTGAATGTTTTGCGGCCCATACCCAAAGTACCGGCTAACTCCCCTGTATCTAGATGATCCACAGCAAAGTAGCAAAAGCCATCTTTCTCAAAGTTGCTGTTCATCGTTTTCATCTTTTCCAAGCTTTCTTGCTTAGAAAAGGTTTTTTGGAAAAAATACATCACTTCCGGGTCCGAATTGATGGCGTGAAAAGCGTCCAAATCTCCTTCAGTCCAAGTGCGGAAACCTAAACGATCACTTTGGAAAAGATAATTTTTCATGGGCTCAGTTCTCTTAGTAAAGCATTCAAATCTAATCTCCTCGTATACATCGTCAATTGGCCATTTTCATCTTTAGGCCAATCTTCCTTCGGTCTATCCCAGTAGAGTTCCACTCCGTTTTCATCAGGATCATCTAGGTAGATCGCTTCGGAAACTCCGTGATCTGCTGCGCCTGTCAAAGGATAATTGGCGTCGACCAGCTGTTGAAATAGCTGTGCTAGATCTTTTCTACTTGGTAGCAGGATAGCCGTATGAAATAATCCAGCAGTGTTTTTGGGGGCAGGAGGTCCATCTTTGCTTTGCCAGGTGTTCAGACCAATATGATGGTGGTAGCCACCTGCTGAAATGAAAGGCTGCATCCTCTCCGTACATCATCATCAGCTCAAATCCCAATAAGCCACAATAAAAATCCAGAGAGCGTTGAAGGTTGCTGACTTTGAGGTGTACATGCCCAATCCGTGTCTGAGCTGGGATTTTGTAGGAGTTTTCTGTATTCATGGCAAAAAGAGCTGGCTATCTATCTAAGCGAAATTAGACTACCTAATGTTCAATTTCTTTAACTAAGATGCTAAAAAAATCCAGCAAAACCAGTTTTTCCGATGACCAGATGCCCTCCTGTAATTCGGTGTGACAATTTTTGTCAATATGCTTAGGGATAGCATTGATTGTGGTTATGCTTTTTTATCTTCGACACTTGAGCTAGACGCATGGACCAAAAACCATTCATACTATATAAATCATCAGCAGGATCAGGAAAAACATACACCCTGACTTTGGAATACCTCAAACTGGCCCTCCAAAAACCTCAAGTAGCATACAAGCAGATATTGGCTGTGACTTTTACCAACAAGGCTACTCAAGAGATGAAGGAGCGGATTCTAAAAGTGTTGGGAAGGCTAAGTGAAGAGGTGAGGGAGTCTGAACCCATGGATCAGGTGCTGATGGCTACATTGGGGCTGGATGCTGCGCAATTGCAAACACGGGCTAGGTTGGCTTTGCTACATATTCTTCACAATTACGGGCATTTTGCGGTCAGTACCATCGATTCCTTTTTTCAGCGAGTGATCCGTTCCTTTGCAAGAGAGATGGATTTGCAGGCCAAGTTTGATCTAGAACTGGATACGGATGCTGTGCTGGATAGGCTGGTAGATCGTATCGTGGAGAAAGTCAGCCAAGATGCAAGTCTCAAAAAATGGCTGGTAGAGTATGCTGAGGAGCAGATCGAAAATGAAAGATCCTGGGATATTCGTAATGGAATCAAAGGTCTCGGCAAGGAGATTTTTCAGGAACGATTCAAAGTTTACCGCCTTTTATTTCAAAAGAGTGTTGCTAATGAGGGGTTTTTGGGAGAATTCAGGAACTATATCCGCACCGAAAAATCCAAACTCATAGCAGAAGCAGAAGCGCTGCATAAGAGAGCTGAGGAACTTCGGATAGCACATGGATTGGAATGGACTGATTTTAAAGGTGGGAGCAGAAGTTTTGCCTTGCGTTTTGCACGAATGGGCGACCCACAAAATCCAATTCCCGATCTGACGGATACCATGCTGCGTGACCTTCCTGATCCAATGAATTGGTTTAAGAAAGGAGACAAAAAGGCTGCGGCTTTGGAAGCAGCTATCCATGCAGGACTGATGGATATTCTATTTAGCTGGCCAGAAAAAATGCGGCATTGGAATAGTCTGCAGGCACTTCATAAAAATCTCAATGCATTTGGAGTCTTTAGGGACTTGATTTTGGAACTTCGGGAACTCAAAGAAGAGGAAGGGATTCTGTTGATTTCTGATGTCAATGATTTTTTGCAAGAGATTACCAAGGACAATGAAGCTCCTTTTATCTATGAGAAAATTGGGAATCAGTACAGCAATTACCTCATCGATGAGTTTCAGGATACATCCGACTTTCAATGGACCAGCTTCAAGCCGCTCTTGCAAGAGTCTCTCGCTCAAAAAAACACGAATCTGCTTGTAGGAGATGTAAAGCAGTCGATCTACCGCTGGAGAGGAGGACGTTTGGAGTTGCTTTTGCAGGAGGTTCAAAGTCAAATACCGGAAAGCTACATCGAAGTCAAAAACCTGGAAACTAACTTCAGAAGTCTTCCCGGTATCATCCGTTTCAATAATTCCTTGTTTGATCGTCTTCCTGCCTTGATGCAAGAGGGGATGGTGGGGGAGTTTCAGTTAGCGCACAAAGGATTGCTGACTGATGCATTTCTGCAGTCTTCACAGCATATTCCTGAGCATAAGCTCAATTGGGATTTTCAAGGAAAAATCCAGGTTGGATTTACCCAAAAGCCATCTTCCCGATCGTATCAAAACTCAGAGGAAGAAGAAGAAATTGACGATTCTACGATTTTGGATCAGATTCCTCCGCTGCTGATGGAGCTTCAGGACAAAGGCTATCAGTTGAAAGATATAGCATTTCTGGTTCGGAAAAATTCTCAAGGTGCCGAAATCGCCGATTATTTGATGGCTTATGACCGAGATCATCCAGATTCTGGATATCGATTTGATGTACTGTCAGAGGAGTCTTTATTTCTCGACAAGTCAGCGGCTGTCAAGGCCTTGGTCGCTTTGTTTACCTATTTGAGTGATCCTGCTGACCGTGTTTCCTTGAAGACGACTTGGTATTATTATGCCTTACTTCATGACATACCGTTTTCTCATCAGCTCTTTCATAAGTTTAAAATGGTGCCTGAATTGAAAGCCAAAGAAGATGAGCTGAAAGCAAACTTGGCTCATTGGCTACAGATGCCTTTGCTGGAGCTGATTGAGGAAGCGATCAATTTCCTTGAATTGGCGCCATTGGAGACTGATCTGGCTTACATCTCCGGGTTCAAAGAAGCAGTTTTTGACTTTGTGAAAAAGAACCGGGCAGATCTAGTCGGGTTTTTAGATTGGTGGGAGGGCAACAAACACAAGCGCACTGTCAAGATTCCTGAGGATCACGATGCCATGCGGATTCTCACGATCCATAAGTCCAAAGGATTGCAGTTTAAAGTAGTGCTGATGCCTTACCTTGACTGGAAGATCGTCTCTTCTGGCTTAATGGCTCCGATTATCTGGTCTCCTTTTGCCACTGAGACGGGCTTGGAGACGGTCGTTCCACTTTCCCATAGTTCGACTTTGCAAAATTCTATTTTTTCCAATTTCTACGAAGACGAAATTCGATTGGCCTATTTGGACTCCCTCAATATGCTCTATGTAGCATTTACTAGAGCGGAAGAGATGATCTGGGCACATGCCAACTATACCGAAAACGCAAAAGGGCAGATCTCGATGAAATCTACCGGGAACCTTTTGTATCAGCTGTTTTCTGGTGGATTTAAAATTGCGGACTTCGGAGAGAGTCAAACTTGGAATAAGGAAGAAGCGAAATTTGAAGCAGGGCAGTGGCCAGAGGCCACGAAAGAAAAAACGGGTCATTCGACAATTGCTTCGGCTTTGAGATGGGAGATCATGGACTGGAGAGAGAAGCTGAAGACCAAAAAGATCGCTTGGGATTTTTCTGAAGCGGGCTTGCAGGCCAGATCCCAGCGGAAATTGGGAGTGTTGGTTCATGAGATTTTGGCAGCAGCCAAGACCCAAGCGGATACTTTTCAGCTGCTACAGCAGTATACTTTTGAAGGTCGATTGGATCAAGAAACAGCAGATGCAGTAGGTGAGCGCTTGACACAGCTTTTTGAGATGCCGCTGGTTCAATCTTGGTTTGGGACAGACTACAGGACGCTTGCCGAACAAGGGATTCTGCTGCCTGGAGGTTCTCAAAAACGACCCGATAGAATCTTGCTCGGAGCTCAGGAAAACCTCGTCATAGATTTTAAAACTGGTGAAAAATATCCTTCTCATCGAAGGCAAGTCGAAGAATACATGGAGCTCGTGCAGCAGCTCAATCAAAAGCCCGTCAAAGGCTTTCTATGCTACCTCGAACCGACAGAAATCGTAGAATTATGAATCCATTTTTGAAAGAAACAGCCCAGAAGATTTTGGATTCTACACATGATTTGCAAAATCTGGTATTAGTTCTTCCCAATCGACGGGCGGGGTTATTTATGACTCGATACATGGGAGAGTTGATCGACCGACCTGTTTGGATGCCGGAAGTCAAGACCATTGAGCAAGTGTTTTATGGCCTAGCTGGTCAAAGTCCCGCTGATGATCTGACTCTGATTTTTGAGCTATACGAGCTCTATGCGCAGATTCAGCAGGATCCAGAGGATTTTGATAGATTTTATTTTTGGGGAGAATTGATCTTGAAAGACTTCAATGATCTGGATCAGTTTCTGGCTCCAGCCAAGACGGTCTATCAAAATCTTGCTGAAATCAAGGAATTTGAATCAGACTTGAGTTTTTTGACAGAAGATCAGAAAGAACTGATTTCGCAGTTCTGGAAAGCTTTTGAGCGACAAAATGACCAAGAAAAGGAAAAGTTTCTTCGCTTTTGGCAGATCTTGGGACGACTGTATGGAGACTTTCAGCATCGATTGAAAACGGCAGGATTGGCCTATTCGGGCCAGTTGTATCGCCAAGTCGCAGAGAATCTAAGCGCGATCAGCAAACCTGATCAGCATTATGTGTTTGTGGGTTTCAATGCCTTTACGTTGACGGAGGAAAAGCTCATCGGGCATTTTGTAGAATCTTTTGGAGCGGAGATCTACTGGGATCTGGATAGCTATTATTTGTCAGACGATATGCAGGAGGCGGGTTTGTTTTTCAGGGACTACCAGCGTGATCCTGTTGTTGGAAAGACATTTCCTGAGATCATCCCAGATCAGATCAGGAATAAAAAAGACAAAATTCAGGTGCATGCCATTCCTCTGAAAACCAATCAGGCCAATTTGGTAGGGAAGCTCCTGGAAGACTTGCCAGATCATGAAAAGTTGGAAGAGACGGTGATCATTTTGCCGGATGAGCAGTTGCTCTTTCCGGTACTCCATTCGCTGCCGCCGCAGATAGACAAGCTGAATGTGACCATGGGATACCCTGTCCGCAATGCACCAATCTATGCTTTTTTGGATGCTGTATTGGATTTGCAGCGTCATGCCAAGGTACATGCAAGTGGGATTTCCTTTTATCACAAGCCGGTGATGGATTTGATGACATTTCCATTTTTGACAAGTGCAGATGAGGGGCATTTCAGAGCACTTTCTGATCGGATCAAAAAGGAAAATCTTCTAGAAATCCCTCAGGAAGAACTCTGGGGGCAATCTCAAATCGCCCGTTTGATCTTTCAAAAGGTAGAAACCAAAGATATATTTGACTATTTGAGTGAGCTGATCCGCCTGCTTGCAGAAGAGCTTTCGCAGGATGAGGTTCAGCGGAGTTATTTGTTTCAGGCTTTCAAGCAGCTCAATAGATTACAAGAAATCTTCCAGCATGGCAACGGAAAACCCTTGCAGATGGATTTTGTGCTGAAGCTTTTTCGGCAGATTTTCAGAGAGCTCAAGCTTCCTTTCGAAGGGGAACCACTTCAGGGATTGCAGCTCATGGGTGTGTTGGAATCGAGAAACTTGGATTTTCGCAGGGTGATCATCTGTGATCTTAATGAGGGGAGTTTTCCTCCCGGAGGTGGGATCAACTCCATGATTCCTTTCAATCTCCGTAGAGCCTTTGGGCTGCCTGTTCAGGAGCAAAATGACGCCATTTATGCCTACACATTTTATCGCTTGCTCCATCGGGCAGAAGAGGTGCACCTGATCTATACCACTTCTGCTGAGCAGGGGAAAGCCGGTGAAATGAGTCGATTTATCCAGCAGATGCAAGTGGAGCTGGGGATTTCGGAGCCCAAAGTAGCCTTTGTCCCAGTAGGAATGACACCCTCCAAGGAGATTCGAATAGCCAAGAGCCAAGAGGTGCTGGCTGATATGGGACATTTCCTAAAGAATGCAGATCCTCTGCATCAGACGAGGCCTCTTTCGGCTTCTGCGCTGAATATGTATTTGGATTGCCAGTTGAAATTTTACTTCCGATATGTGGCAGGTCTGAAAGAAAAAGAAGAGGTCATCACGGAGGTAGATCCTTCTACTTTTGGGACGATTTTGCACAGAGCCATCGAGTTGCTCTACATGCCGCAGGAGTCGTCAAACTCCAGGAGGATTGATAGTCATGCGATCGAGCGTTTGCTTCCTCAGGTGCCTCAGGCGGTGGATGATGCTATTCGTGAGTTTTACAAAGTCGAAGAAGGAAAATCCATGGACTATTCCGGTCAATTGCAGATAGCTCGGGAGGTGTTTATCAAATATCTCAAAGCTATCCTTCAGTATGATCAGAAAAATGGAGCATTTGAGGTTTTGGGGGCGGAAATGGACGTCTCAGCCGAGATGGAACTGGACTTAGAAGGAGAAAAAGTGCTCGTGGCAATGACCGGATTTATTGATCGGGTGGACCAAAAGGATGGAGTAGTCCGCTTGATTGACTATAAAACAGGCAAGGATAATAAAAATGTGAAATCGATCGCCTCTCTCTTTGATCGGGAAGAAAAAAGCCGAAATAAAGCGGCCATGCAGACATTGTTGTATGCCTATTTTTTCAAAGTAAAGCATCCCGAAATCAAAAAGCCTCTTAAGCCTGGGATATTCAATATCAAGGAAATTTACAATTCCTCCTTCAATCCATTTTTGAAAATGGAAAAGGAAGAAATTGCTGACTTTCATGCAGTAGAGGAGGAGTTTATGGCCGGAATCAGGTCTTTGATCGGGGAAATCTTTGATACAAATGAGGATTTTAAGCAAACCGAAGATTTGAAAAAATGCGAATACTGCTCGTTTAAGGAGATTTGCGGGAGGTAGAATTTAGAGAGAAGAGATTGGCGAATAGAGATTCACTGTTTGAGTTTGGAGATTAAGAGAAAAGAGAGTTGAGATCCATTTGAAGCGATGAACTCTCTTGCCTGATTTACCCTTTCAGTTCAATTAGTTCGACCCCTTCAGGGTCGTGGGGGTATGTGTTGGTTTTTTCCCATGGGTTGCACCCATGGTTATTAATGGTTTGATCCCTTCAGGGTCATGTGCCTGATCAAAATGAAATAAGAGTCTTTGGTAAACAAGTGGTTTTTAATGCATAGATGGACCACAAAGTGGTCGAACCTTCAATAACCCCGAGTGAGGAGGAACGACGAAACTCGGGGTAAAGAGGTCTCAGCCTCCCAGCGCTGGCCGAGAGTTGAACTTTTTAGACAAGACTTTTTGCCAGCAAGATGGAAAGGAGATGATTGACGGAAAGGTGGGTAGAATAAGAGAATTGAGAGTGGAGAAATTGGACCTTAAATGCCAAGAAACCCTTTGATTTCGATACTTTCTTGGAGTGGTGGAATTTGCAATCTCCCCGAAAATATCATATCAACCAAAACCTCATTCATCTTTAGTACAAGTTAGGGACCGGTTAATTCTTTTTTCCAAATCTAACCAGTAATTCGAAGAGGTAGATGTCAACAGCCAGCGGAATCATGTTTTGCCAACTTTCATAATCTTGTTCAGTAAGGTTGTTCAAATATCCATCAGCAAGTATAGCTGGTGAAACATCTAATCCTTGCCTCTTGAGTTGGCAATACGCAATGACGTTTTTATCTGCGTTCAGAGATTTGGATAGGCTATAGAGGAAAAGTCCATTCTCGTTCGGATAAGGCCTAGTTCTGATGTACTCTTGAAGTTCTTCTTCTTTCTTTTGGTTTAAAAGTTTCTGCTTCTCCGAAAGTTTGATTGTGTCAATCGGGAAAATATCTTCAAAATCATCTTCAATCTCAGACAAATCAATAGTACCTGGTTCTGGCTCAGGAAGGTATTGGCCCATATCATAGACTGACTTGTAATCCTCTGTTTGGTAGAGGTAGATATCTTGTCTGAGTCCAGAATATTCAATTTCTGCCAGTAGCCTAACTGCATTTAAACTATCAAAAGTTAGATTTAAGCTGTCCTTAAGGATTTGATTCAAAAGTTCGCTTGTTCGTGCTCCTACGCTTGTTTTTTGGGGGAAATTAAGGGTTAAGAAGTGCTCATAAGATTCCATTAGCAATTTGAAACTTTTGGCTTTCTTAGGCCCGAGTTCCTTGTAAAAGATTTCCTGTTCGGTTTGTTTACTTGAACAACCGAAGATGAGAAGTAGAGAAAAAATCAATGCATTTCTCATATGTTATAAAAGCTTCTAGAGTTATGGAACTTTGGACGGTGACGGCAAAGTGGGTCGAGTTAACTTTAATCGAAAACAGTTATTTATAGAAATCTAAAAACCCCTAACAAGGACTCCAATAATGGAATTCTATTAATTTCCCTTTATGGAAAAGGAAATAGAATCCATCATCTTGATTTTTAAATTGACCTCCTAGATGGAATAAATCTTCTTCTTCTCTTCCCTTAATTTGAATTGGTTCAGCTGATTTTTCCAAAAAATGTTCTACTTCTTCTTGGCTACTTTTTCCACTGAATTCTGCCTCCTTGTAATAGCTCCATTTCATTTCGCCTGCCGGATCAAATCGAACCATATCGACGAAATAGACTCCTTCAGCGTTCCCAATCCATGTTAGTTGTTGATAGTTCAACTTAAAAAATCTAGTGCCCTGCTCCTCATTTGAAAAGAAGCCACATTCATAGTCCGTGGGGCTGTGCTTTGTTACGCCATATTTTTCAAAAATACTTGTCACTCCCTGTTGCCTAATGGACAAGCCATCTACAAAAATGTACGCCGGTTCTAAACTTTTTTCTTCTTGAAAGAATGAAGAAAACAAGCTGAGGATAAGTAGAAAAATTGGTGTCATATTTTAAAAATTAACGGTCTCGTGTATGAGTAGTAGCGGTTTTTTACTCGCTAACTTTTCAGTTTTGCACTGACCCTTTGATTTATATTTTATATTTCGTTTTATCACTTAAACCGCTATTACTTATACACATTGTTGTGGCTCGTTATTATATCTCAATTTTAGATGGATTAGTATCCTCATTAAATTCGTAAATTATCTCACCCAATTCCCAATTGTCAAATATTTTTAGTTTACAAGAATAACCAACCTCTTTTATTTCAAAACTTTCTATTGCTAAGACTCTAGAAATTGCTTTCCATTCATTACCCAAATAGTTAATTATAGATTCTTTAGAATTAAAAGATTTATTGTTAGCTCCCTTTTGAATATTAAAAATTAGGTCAGATAATAGGTTTTTTATTTGCACTTTATAATCAATTTTACTAGACGAAGGAAAGTCAAGCAATATCTCATATAAACCATTATATCTAGATTTTAATTCGGAATCATTTAACTGATTGATTATCTGAAGTTCATCCTCTAGAGTTTTCCTTTTTAAGTCTTCTTGAATTTTATATTTATTTCCTTGATAAGAAGGAAAATAGTTTTCAAGTGCTCCATTTGATAATAAATAGACGTGATTCTTTTTCAATGAGTTAATTAGACTATCTATTTTGGATTTTATAAAAATGAGTGACCTGTTTTCTATGAAGTCTTGAAATGAATCTTTATTAGTGTTCAATTGAATTAAAAAAGCTGTTCTAGCTTTTTTCCAAGAATCAGAATTATTTTCTGCTAAAGATTTGACAATGAACTCTTTTAAATCAGATAAGCTTTCAGGCACTTCATTATCTCTGATTTTTTCAATATGTTGTTTCAAATTTCGTTCAAGGTCAGTAACAGCACTTTGGAAGTTCTCACCTGCTCCAATAGAACTTAAATAGTCTTTTATCAAATCAGAAGTGTCAGCACCTTTCCTTAGTTTATAAGTAAATAAGCTATCTAAATCGAATACATAATATGACTGTTTTCCTAAATACTCAGATAAATAAAAATAATTCACTATCTGATTGTTGCCACCAACATCAATAATACAACTTCCCGCACCTTCAAAAGAGACACCTCTTTTGTTTTGTATCGAGTGAAAAAATATAGAGTCAAAAATACCTTCAACAAAAATCGGACTATCTGCAAAGAATAATTGCTTGTGATGTACGTTTAATTGAGAAATCAAATTTTCAAATTGAGCCAATTTTTCATCCCCAAGATTCATTAAATGAGCAGGCACATCAAATTTAGTATTAAAGGAAATAATTGATTTTAAATCTTCTAAATCTTTTATATCAAGAATGAATGGGGAATGCGTAATTAAAACAACATTTTTCTTTCGATATTTTTCATTTTTAACTACTCGTCTAATTTCTTGAATAAGATATGATTGAAACTGCGGATGTAAGTTTAATTCAGGTTCATCAATAATTAATGATTCGTACTGGTCATCATACAAATGAGTCAGTAAAATCAGTAATTCTTTAATTCCGTGACATTCTTCTTTATGTAGTTTATATGATTTTTCAGTATCTCTGTTATAAGCTATAGGTTGTAACCTTCCACTATCCCATTCCATTCGAATCTCTCGGTTTAAAAGCTGTGAAAGAGTTGCTTCTATTTGTATTCTTAAATCATATTTTTCTTCAAGTAAAACAAAAGCATCAATACCGTAACCAAGTTTTGTACTGCTTGTAATATATTGCCCAAATTGCTCCTTATTAAAGCCTTTTTCAAATGTATCATTACCAAAAATAGTATCATAACCTTTATGATTTGCTGACATTCCTGATAATCTATCCGCACTTAAAGTTCTACAATTTGGAAGGTGTTGGCTTAATTTTTCTGCAAACCTTGTTTTTCCTGAGCCATTTGGTCCGACTAAAAACATAAGATTAGGAATTTTTTCAAATTCTATCGTTTTATTCTCCCAAGGAATTGGTAATTGGATTTCTATCATTTATTCGATTGTCATTTTTAATGAGCCACAACGTTCCGGCGCTTGGCGAGGTTGCGAGCTTCGGAACGGTATATTTTCTGTTAAAGATAAAATTTCTTGCGAAACGTAACTTGATTTAACCACAAAACTCGCAATCTCGCCAAACTCATGTTAGCTGATGTAATAATTATTCATACCAATCGTCCGTATTAACTTTATATGATTCAATTTCAGGTTTTGATTTTTTTAAATTTTTAGATAATTTAATTTTGAACTTTACATCAAATGGGAATGAAGTATTTAATTGAGCTCCAATGTCTCTCTCAACATCTTTATCAGAACCATATTGAAGTAGAAAATCTATACTTCCGTTTGCCTCTACATAAATGAATTCACTTTCAAGTCTTACGATATGAAATTGTTCAATATCTACATCCTCAACCCAATGATGAGTAGATAAAATATCTACTTCGTCACTTACTTCAAAAATTACTTTCTCCATTAACTCTTCTGAAAGTAACTCTTCAAGGTTATTAATTATCGTTTCTCTTGTTTCACTTATTAACTCTGCAAAATTTATGAACGCACTTATAATTTCTTTTACGTGCTTTTTTTTGTCTTCTTCTGATAATTCAAATGTATCTTCATTTATGTGTGTAAACTTACTTAATGTTGTTATAGCTTTAACTACATCCTTTTTTACGTCGTTTAATTGTTCAAGTGGTATGCACTCTCTATCCAAAAATCTATCTTGTAAACCTTCTTGAATTGCATATTTAATTCTTTCGCCTCTTGTAATAACATCTTTTTCTCCACTCTCATTTTTATACCATACAGTATTCTTAACTTCCTCGTCAGGTGCTAATGACTTTAAAAAATGACGAGATAATTCTCTTATACTATAAGCGAAGTTGCTGAATCTTAATTTTGAATCAGACTTTAAATTTTCTGCGCAAGCATCTAGTAATTGATGTTGAAAATTATTCTTCAATAAAGGTCTGATTTTTTCTAGGTCGAGTGGTGTCATATTATATCAGCTAACGGTCTCGTATAACCGTCCGTTACGGGATTAAAGTTACTAATTTTCGGTTAAGAACTGGCGTTAGCAATTCCGAGTGGATTCGGACGTAGTCGAATCCGCCGTAATTGCGGTTATACATTGTTGTAGTGCGTTTTTTATTCCTTTTTTCCATATTTCGGTGGAAATTTTTCCTTTCCGTAAATCCAAAGAAATTTGTCAATCTCTTTTAGGTTGTGTTTTGTCAATCCGTAATATTCTGAAAAGTCCGAGATGATTTTTCTAAATCTCTCAAAGTTTTTTAAATCAGCAGTTTTGAAATCCGAAAATTTGTCTTTCCGTTTATAAGCTAATAATACTTTTTCCACGAAACTGTCATAAATAGCATAACTCTCTTGATTATGCCAATTGCAATATTTTGTAGCGAAAGAATAAAAATTCAGTTCTGTATTGTTTCTTTTTGTCCGAATTCCGTGTCCTTTTGCGATTTGATGAACGACTTTAGCATCTCCTTTTTTTAGTCCTTTGTCGATATTCTGTTCCAAAATATGTTCAGCCATTTTGAAAGTTCCAAGTATGTTCGTGCTGTATATATCATTTATCACGCTGATTTTTAATAGAATGTCTTCAATATTGTCATTTTTAGGGAAAGCTCTAAATAACTTGATAATAGCATCATCGGCTGGTTTATATCTCTTATCTCGGTTGAATTTTTCGATATAAAAGTCCAATAATTTATTTGTCGGTTTATCTAATTCTGCCATTTTTCTCAAATGCACTACAACTTATTTATAGTCGCCATTTTATGGCGTTTAGTATTCCAATTTGGGTAGATAGTCGCCATAAATCCGTAAATCTTTGACTTCTATATTTTTTTTGCAAATCATCGAAAGGAGGTTGATGCTTTGTTATTTTGAGTGTCCTAACCCCGAGTTGATTACGCAAAAATTATTTGGTCTAAATCTCCAATAGCTATCCAAATCCAAAAATCAATCATATAACTCCACGATCACCTCGATCTCTACAGCCATATTATTGGGTAGGGCAGCTACCCCGACAGCTGATCGGGCATGTTTTCCTTTTTCTCCAAATACCTCGACCATCAGATCGGAAAAGCCATTGATCACCGCTGGCTGAGCAGTGAACTCAGGATCTGAGTTGACCATACCCAGGACTTTGACGAATTGTTTGATTTTACTTAAGTCTCCCGTGGCTTTTTGGAGTACGGCGATCACTTCCAGACCTGTTTCGCGCGCCGCTTGATAGCCTTGTTCGGTACTTAGATCGCTGCCCACTTTCCCAAAGACATCAGGACCTGTACCGGCTAGATATAGAACATTGCCTACTTGCCTCCATTTGACATAGTTAGCGATAGGAGCAGTGATTTCGGGTAGTTCTAGTCCCAGTTCTTTGAGTTTTGCCTCTGGACTTTGTGATTGAGAAAATGAGATTTGTCTGAAGCCAAGGATGAAAAAAGTTAAAATCAGAAAGTTTTTCATTGGAATATTGCTTGTGTCCAACTAATCTAGTAGAATATTTTGAATTCCCCGATACTGACTTTCTCACCATGCACAAAATAGAGATTTTGCCCTATTCAGAGACGCTCAAGCCTTACTTTGATTCCATCAACAGGGCTTGGGTAGAGGAGTTGTTTTCCATAGAGCCTTTTGATCAGCAGCAGCTGGAAAACCCGGAACAGTATGTCTTGGAAAAAGGAGGGCGGATTATCTTTGCGAGTTTGGACGGGGAGATAGTCGGCACGGTGGGTCTGGCAAAGGTCGATGAGCAGACCTATGAAATGATCAAAATGGGCGTGGCAAAATCTGCGCAAGGCAAAGGAGTCGGGATGGTGCTGGGCAAGGCTATCCTGCAAGAAGCGAAAGAGATGGGAGCTCAAAAGGTTATCTTATACACCCATTCCAAGTTGCAGGCCGCATTGAAAATCTACGAGAAACTCGGGTTTCAGGAAGTTCAGGTTTGCAGCGACAAGTATCAGCGATGTGATTTGGCGATGGAGCTGCTGCTGGAGTAGCTTACCAGAATCTGAATGCCTTCTCGTTTACTCTGTTTCGGAAAATCCAGTTGTCAAAGATATCCCTGGACATGTGGATTTCCACTCCTACATTGACAGTCATGTAGCCGTCGTAGCGGTGAGTCAATCCAGATCCTCGTCGTATTCTGCCTCCATTTGCCAGGATTTTTTGCACATCAGGAAGTCCATTGTCATCTAGGAAATTGGGATTGCGGATGGCCAGTCGCAGACGATCGGGATTGTTGCCGGTCACATAGTCATCGACCAGATCAAGGTAAAACTCACTGACATTGTAGGCCGAGATATCATCCATGTAATCGGTGAGAGTAAAGCGATAGTTGCCTTCAAAAATCAGGTCCATGTACACATTCAGCTTGTACTTGAATCCCAAACCCATCGGGAAAACCATGATAAATTTTTCATAGGGGTTGTTTTCCAGTTGCAAGGGTCTCAAGTCCACCCAGCTGCCATCCAGCTTCGCTTCAGGATTGTTGGTAGACATGCCCAAGCCAAAGAAAATGTACGGATTCCACAGAGGACGGTGGATATTAGGCACTTTTACCGGATAGAGGTAATACTCGACGATGCCGAGCATTTCCCAGTTTTGCGCCCGAAAGTGCAAATCTCTCGGAGTCCGATAAGCCCTCGGGTCGGAGGGAGGATCTTGGCCTGACATCTTGATGTATGAAAATTCTCCCCTTGCCCGGAGATTGGTCCCAAAGGTGTAATGAAAACCAATATTGGCATTCCAGTCGGGCTGGACCCCTTCACTATATTTCCAAAAGGAATACAATTCTCCGAAATATTGGGTGGCGCCCAGACTGGCAGAGACAGACCAAGGTTCTTCAAAGCGGTAGCGGTAGAAGCTTTGCGCAAAGCCTTCCTGAAGTAGGAATACTAAAAGAAAAACAAGTAAAATTCGCTTCATTCTGGCTTTGTGTGGTGACCCAAACTTTTCGAAAAATAGGTTTTATTCTTCAAACTTTCAAAGGATCGGGTTCTGATCCCTCTTGCTTCAAAATACACTTTTTTACTTGCTCGATACCCTCTTGGGTATTTGAGAGGATGATCAGTGTGTCTGTGGCCAGAAGCTCTGTAGATCCATTGGGAGTGATATAGCTTTCACCCCGCTTGATCATGGCGATCAGTGCAGCAGGAGGGAAAGAGAGGTCCACAATGCGCTTGCCTACAGCAGTATCGTCTGGCCTTAGCTCGATTTCCTCCATGGCAGTTTTGCTGCGGTCTTCTAGCAGTTTATCGATCGGTAACAATTGCTTGGCTTTTTCCGGCAAGGAGACATGGAGCCATTTGGCCACCAAGCCTAGGGTGGTTCCTTGCAAAAGGATGGAAATCAAGGATATAAAGAAGACAATGTTAAAGATTGCATTGGCTTTGTCTATTCCTGCGATCAGCGGATAGGTCGCAAATACAATCGGTACAGCGCCCCGAAGTCCTACCCAAGAGATGAAAAGCCTTCTGCGGTTTTTCATCCGGAACGGCATCAAACTGAGATAAACACCCAGCGGTCTGGCTACCAATATTTGGAACAAGGCGATCAAAATCCCCACTCCCAAGAACGGAAGTAGCTGACTCGGAAAGACCAAAAGCCCCAAAGTCAAAAAGAGTACAATCTGCATCAACCAGGCAAATCCATCAAAGAATTTGATAATAGATTTCTTGTGGATCAATTCCTGATTGCCTAGATAAACAGCCGAAATATAAATCGCCAAGAAGCCATTGCCTCCCAGAAAATCAGTGATTGAGAAGATGAAAAACATAATCCCTATCATCAAGACTGGATAGAGTCCTTCAAATCCCAATTTGATCAAGTTGATAAGATACCTGCTTGCTTTGCCTAGTAAAAATCCCGCTAGTCCGCCGATAGCCATTTGTGCCAAAAAAGCAGGAATGATTTCCCAAACGGATTTTTCGGGCTGCACTACCAAGGATAAAAAGGAAATAGTCAGCACATAAGCCATCGGATCGTTGGATCCACTTTCCAGTTCCAAAGTGGGACGAATATTGGTTTTGAGAGCGATCTGCTTGGATCTCAGAATGGAGAAGACCGCAGCGGCATCTGTGGATGATACGATGGAGCCTAGGAGTAGTCCTTCAAACAACGTAAAATCTGTGACCCAGTGAATGAAAAGTCCCAAGGAAACAGCCGTCAGCAAGACGCCAACCGTAGACAGGGCAATCCCTTGCCCCAAAACTGGCTTGACGGTCTTCCAGTCTGTCTCCAATCCTCCCGAAAACAAAATGAAATTCAAAGAGATGATCCCGACAAATTGAGCGGTGCCGGGATTGTCAAACTGAATGCCGATGAAACCATCCGAGCCCGCGAGCATCCCCAAAGCCAAAAACAAGACTAGGGTCGGGACGCCAAACTTGTACGAAGTCTTTCCGATCAGGATACTGATGATCAAAAGGCTGGAGCCGATCAAGAGGATGTTTTCACTGGTTAGCTCCATTTCAAATTCCGGCTAGGTAAAAAATCAAGACTCGGGAGATTCCTCCTCTTGCTGAAAACTCGATCGAATATGGATATCTCGCTGAGGAAATGGTATCTCGATCCCAGCTTCCCCAAACTTTTTGAATATTTCATAATACAATTGGCTCTTGAGAACTCTCGGCTTGTTGATAAAGTCCGAAGTCCACACCCTCAGGTTAAAATTGATGCTGCTGTCGCCATATTCATCAAAAAGTACATCCGCTGCCGGATTCTTGAGTACTCCCGGATTGCTATCGGCTACCTCCAATAGCAAAGTTCTAACTTTTTCGGGGTTTTCCCGATAGGAGACTCCCACAGGAAAATTGAAACGCACCATGCGATCACTATGAGACCAGTTGATGACTTGACTGTCAATAAATTGGCTGTTTGGAACGATGATGGTAATATTATCATTGGTGACGATCCGGGTAGACCGTGCAGAGATTTTGATCACGTCTCCATTTACATCTCCGACTTCGATTCGATCTCCGACTTTGATCGGCTGTTCGAAAAGAATGATCAGGCCGGATATGAAGTTGTTGGTGATATTTTGCAAACCAAAACCTATACCGACACCGACAGCACCGGCGAGCACACCGAGAGCGCTGAGGTCGATCCCGTTGGTTTGGAGGATGGTGAAAACCCCAATGATGATCAGGACGTATTTGACCAGCATACCGATTGTCTGTCGGGTGCCGACATTGATCTCGTAGCGGTTGAGGATTTTATTGACCAGTAGTTTTCGGATCAATTCGGAGATCACAATGACTCCCAGAAAGGAAACGATCAGTACAAGCAGCAATCCTACAGTCAGATGGGACTCGCCTAATCGAAAGAGACTTAGGTTGAAGATTTTGTCCAACCAGTCCAAAAGGTCAAACTCTTGCGTTCCTGAACTGGAATTATTCGTGAGGGTATCCGTTTGCATGCTAGATTAATTGCCGCTGAATTACTTAATTTTGGATCAAAATATCAAAAAGCTTTCTGTTAAACACTCTTGATGATACACTTGTTATAAATTCAATAGAAAATTTTGTTTGCTGTGTGTCTAGATGTGGCAAAAGAAATTTTCGATTGATTTTTCTTAATATTGACCTATGAGTAAGCAAAAAGAAGAACTCGAGCACCGACTCAAACTCCGAAATATCAAATTGTCTGATTTCGATGATATCCATGAAATCATGGCTACCATCTACAAAAACAAAGGAGGAGCCTGGACACGACAGGAGTTCAAAAACCAGATCAAGGCATTTCCGGAAGGGCAGATCTGTATAGAGGACAACGGGAAAGTAGTGGCTGGGGCGCTCAGTTTGATTGTGGACTATGCCAAGTTTGGCGATAATCATACCTACGATCAGATTACCGGATATGGTAAATTTGACACCCATGAGGACGATGGAGATACGCTGTATGGTACCGATGTCTTTGTGGACAATGAGTATCGGGGCATGCGTCTGGGCCGGAGATTGTACGATGCGCGAAAGGAACTCTGCGAGAATCTAAACCTCAGATCTATCATTGCCGGCGGGAGGATTCCAGGATATTTCAAATATGCTGATGAGATGACGCCCCGCAAATACATCGACCTTGTCAAAAACAAGGAGATTTTTGATCCTGTGCTTTCTTTCCAGCTTGCCAATGAGTTTCACGTGCGGAAAGTAATCACCAAATATTTGCCGGAAGATACTGATTCCAGAGCCTATGCGACCCTTTTGGAGTGGATCAACATCTATTATGAAAAGGAAGAGAAACTCATCGGGAATAAAAAGTCCATCGTAAGATTGGGTTTGGTACAGTGGAAAATGAGACGTTTTTCCAATGTGGATGATCTGATGCAGCAGGTAGAATTCTTTGTCGATACAGTATCGGGCTACAAGTCTGATTTCTGCCTTTTACCTGAGTTTTTTAATGCGCCGCTTTTGGCGGAGTTCAATGACATGGACGCTTCAGAAGCGATCCGTAATTTGGCAGACTATACAGAGGAGATCGTCAGTAGAATGAGTGAGCTGGCAGTCTCGTACAATGTCAATATCGTAGGAGGGTCTATGCCGGAATACGATGGGAAAAAATTGAGAAATGTGAGCTATCTCTGCCGCAGAGATGGGACGCAGGATAAGCAGTATAAATTGCACATAACTCCGGATGAAGCTGCCTATTGGGGACTTCAGGGAGGCAATGGAATCCGCGTGTTTGATACGGACGCAGGGCGAATCGGGATTTTGATTTGCTATGATGTGGAATTTCCAGAGCTAGGAAGAATTCTGGCAGAGCAGGATATGGACATTCTGTTTGTGCCATTTTGGACTGATACCAAAAATGCCTTCCTCCGCGTCAATACATGCGCGAAGTCGCGTGCCATTGAAAATGAATGCTATGTGGCTATCACCGGGTCGGTGGGCAACTTGCCCAAAGTGGAAAATATGGATATTCAATATTCGCAGGCTGCGATTTTCTCTCCCTCTGATTTTTCCTTCCCGCATGATGCCGTAGTGGCCCAAGCTTCAGAAAATGAAGAAACCATCATCGTGGCGGACGTGGATTTGGATCTTTTGACCAAACAAAGAAAAGCAGGAAGTGTGCGTAACTTAGAACAGCGTCGCTTGGATTTATATTCAATACAATGGAAGCAGAAGAAGTAATCAACAGTCATTTTTCCCATGTTTCAGCTGAGGTCTGGGAAAGGGCTGAGAAAATCAAACTTTTGATCACTGATGTAGATGGTGTGCTCACAGACGGTGGGATCATCTATGACAATGATCAAATGGAGTATAAGAAGTACAATGTCAAAGACGGATTGATCATCCATCACTTGCGCAGGAGCCGGATCATGGTGGGAGCCATCACAGGTCGAGCGTCGAAAGTGGTAGAAAATCGATGTGAGGAGCTTCGGTTTGATTTTCATTACCACGGTGTCAAAGACAAATTGAAAAAACTCCATGAAATCCTGGAAACGATGGAGTTAGAGCTGGATCAAGTAGCCTATATCGGAGACGACTTGATCGATTTGCCGATTCTGCATCAAGTAGGCTTGGCAGTCGCCCCAGCCGATGCAATTCATTATATCAAGCCTTATGTTCATTTGGTTTCTCCTTTTGCCGGAGGGCAGGGAGTCTTCAGAGATACGGCGGACCTGATTTTACATGCCAAAGGAAATCTGATTCCTTTGATACAAACCTTTATTGAAAAAAATGATGAATAGAACTACGAGTACCATGCATATCCGTGAAGGAATCGTATTGGGCTCCGAAAAGCCGGTATTATTTGCTGGTCCCTGTGCGGTAGAAAGCTTGGATATTTGTCTGGAGATAGGCACCAAGGTGAAAGAACTAGCCGAAAAGAATGGATTTTCTTATGTGTTTAAGGCTTCCTTTGACAAAGCCAATCGGACTTCCTCTGGCTCTTTTCGAAGCATCGGAATGGATCAGTCACTACAGGTGCTTCAGGAAGTTGGCAAAACGCTGGATGTACCCTTGGTGACGGATATTCACGAGAGCTATCAAGCAAAAGAAGTAGCTGAAGTAGTGGATGTATTGCAGATTCCGGCATTTCTCTGTCGCCAGACAGATTTGCTATTGGCTGCAGCTGAGACCGGCAAAGCTGTCAAAATCAAGCGCGGGCAGTTTATGGCTCCCGAAGACATGCAATATGCAGTCAAAAAAGTAAGGTCGGCGGGCAATGACAATGTCTGTCTGACAGAGCGTGGTTTTTCATTGGGCTATCACAACCTCGTCGTAGATATGCGTGGTCTTCCAATTATGAGACAATTTGCTCCGGTTGTTTTTGATATTACGCATTCGGTGCAGCAGCCTGGTGGCCAGGGAGGCACCAGCGGAGGACAGCGGGAATTTGCCCCCATTTTGGCCAGAGCTGCAGCAGCTACAGGGATAGATGGGTTTTTTATCGAGACGCATCCTGAGCCTAAAAAAGCTTTGAGTGATGGGCCTAATTTGATACCTTTAAATAAAATGGAAGACTTCCTGCCGATGCTTTTTGAGGCATGGTCTTTGGGAAGGAAATTCCAAGATTTTAAAGTTGAAGATTAATATGAACTATCTTTCAGTCATTCTAAACCGAGCATTTTTATCCTCGGTTTTTTTATTTGCTTTTTATATCAATTCTTTTGGATACCAGGATAGCGTGTCGAGTCAGATTAGGTTTCGATTGGAGTATGATGAGCCGCAGCAGCGCCAAAGCATCAGGAATACAAAGTTGCTTACCAATGACGAGATCCATACTTTCTATGCCAATCGGGAGTTTGTTCCGGTCTGGTCCAAAGACGGTGTTTTGAAAGAGCTGGCGTATGAGCTGCGCTTCGAAATCAGACAGGCCAAGTATGATGGACTCAACCCGAAGGATTACCATTATCAGTTGATAGATACCTTCATCGAATCTATGGAGCAAAATAAGGAAAGCCAGATTGCCAATTCTGACGCAGATCTAGCTGACTTGGATATTTTGATGACGGATGCTTTTTTTCAATTGGCAAGCCATCTCGAATTTGGAAAAGTAGATCATTCCAAACTAAAAGCTGACTGGGAGATAGAGCCTATAGAAAAGAAAATCAGCTTTGGCGAAGTGCTTTGCGCCGCAGATCAGGAGGGAAGTTTGCGTCCATTTTTAGTCTCCTTGTATCCAAAATTTCAAGTGTATCACAAGGGCAGAGAGGTGCTTCGTGCCATGGAGAATATAGAGGAGAAAGACAGTATGGATTGGAAAACTCTCAAAATCAATAAGTCAATCAAAATCAATGATTCTCATTCGTCGATTCCTGAGATACGGGAGCGTCTGAAGTTTTGGGGCTTTTTGGATTCTTTGGCTGATGAGCAGTGGAAATCCAAAAATTATGATTCACTGACTTTTGAGGCTGTGAAAAACTACCAGCACGAAAACGGTATGGAGCCTGATGGTGTGATTGGTAACTTGACGATCCAGTCACTCAATCAATCTCCGGCCATGCTGATGGACAAGATAGCGGTCAATCTCGAGCGGATGCGGTGGCTGCCGGATACCGTTCGCAACTCAAAGTTTATCCTGGTCAATATTGCTAACTTCCAATTGGACTATATCAACAACTTGGACACGATTCATTCTGCTCGCGTGATCGTAGGAAAGAAATACCACGAGTCTCCTATTTTTCGAGCTGACATGAGCTACATCGTATTTAGTCCTTATTGGAATATTCCCTATTCGATCACTAGGAGCGAAATACTGCCAGCTGTGAGAAAAAATTCAAATTACCTTCAGGAAAAACACATGGAGGTAGTCACTACGTCCGGTCAAGTAGTCAATCCTGCTTCTATAGATTTCAGTAGCAAATCCTTTCCTTACTTAATTCGCCAAAAGCCGGGAGAATGGAACTCCTTGGGTTTGGTGAAATTTATGTTCCCCAACAAGCACAATGTGTACATCCACGATACCCCTGGCAGATCACTGTTTGTAAGAGAGGAGAGAGCTTTGTCTCATGGTTGTATCCGCATTCAAAATCCAGCTGATTTTGCTGCTGTTTTGCTTCAAGATAGACCGGAATGGACAGCTACCCGCATAGCAACTGCGATGCATCAGGATCATGAGCAGATTGTCAATTTGGATAGAAAAATCCCAGTTGTTTTGCTGTACCTCACTTTCTGGTCAGATACCAATGGCAAAGGTCATTTTAGACCCGACATCTATGGGCGAGACGATGAGGTGCTGGCTGCTTTGAGAAATTAGCCCTTACTTCTGTCCCGATATTGTCGTCAGTGTGGGGAAAATATTTCTCACTTTTACCGCTCTCTAAATCATAGTGAGCGGTTTTTGTTTTTGTAAGAACTTGAAAATAAGTGGTTTAATTTGGTTTTTTATCTTTAATCCTAGTAGTGCATAAACTTTGAAAACTAATCGGCGGTACAACATCGCCTTTTATGAACAAAAAAATAATCTTCCCAATCACCGCACTTTTGATCGTCGCAGCCGGTCTGATTTGGTTTATGAACCAAAGAAGATCCGATCTGACAGATGAATTGCAAAGTAGTCTTACTGGTTCTCAGCCTGAATTCCTTGCCCAATCCCGCTATTCGGAGCAGATTCAGTCATTTTATGCTGACCGGGAATATTTGGAACTCTGGTTGTTCAATGGATCACTTTCCAATGAAGGAGAAGAACTAGTAGAAACCATTCAAAATTCGAAATATGAAGGTTTGCTACCTCAGGATTATTATCTGGAGGAATTGAAAGCGCTTTCCAGTAATCCCGAAGAGGTTGACTTGAAATTCAAAAATTTGAATTCAGATGAAAAAGTACGATTGGAGCTCCTGCTTTCCTATGCTTTTTTCAATCTGGCTCATGATCTGGATCGAGGAAAAGTAAATCCATCCTCATTGGATCCGAATTGGAAATTTGAAGAAAAGGAGAGTGAGGTTGATTATTTAGCCTTGCTCAGAGAGGTATCAGAAGGAGCTTCCATTGAGAAAACTCTGGCGAAGCTATATCCTCAATCTCCGCTCTATACAAGGGGAAAAGAAGCTATCAAAGAGCTCTATGCTATTCAAGAAAATGACACATTAGAATGGGAGTTTGCGAAGGTAGAAGGTGCGATCAAAGTAGGAGAGAAGCATGCTGCTATACCTGCTTTGAGAAAGCGATTGGCTTTTTGGGGATTTCTTGAAAAAGTAGAGGTAGAAGAACCAGGCCTGTTTGATTCCACGATGTACAAAGGACTTCAGAAATACCAAGAGTCAAACGGTATGAATCCAGATGGCGTGATTGGTTCTTTGGTAGCCGAATCCCTCAATAAATCTCCCCAAGATTTGATCGATATTGCTTCGATTAATATGGAGCGTCTGCGATGGATGCCCGCTATGGATTGGGATCAAGAGATGGTTTTGGTCAATATCGCCAACTATCAACTAGACTATCTCCAGAAGTCGGATACGGCTTTCACAGCGAAGGTGATTGTGGGGAAAGAATACAATGAATCTCCCACATTTACAGCTCCGATGAGCTATATCGTCTTTAGTCCGTATTGGAATATTCCGCCTTCTATTACCCAAGATGAGATCATTCCGGCTGTTCAGAAAAACCCGAATTACCTTTCTCAGAAGAATATGGAAGTGGTCAATGGAAACGGAGAACCTGTGAAAATGTCTGCTGCCAACTTATCCAAAGGAGAAGGCTATCGCATCCGACAAAAACCCGGAGGAGATAATTCCTTAGGTTTGGTCAAATTTATGTTTCCGAATGACTACAACATTTATATCCACGATACACCTGCAAGAAGTCTTTTCGAACGTGAAACGAGAGCCTTGAGCCATGGCTGTATCCGAATTCAGAACCCTGATCAGTTTGCCAAGGTATTATTGAACGATTCGGACTGGGATGATGAAAAAATACAAGAAGCTATGCATCAGCAGCAGGAAAAAGTGGTGCAATTGGATAGAGAAATACCTGTTGTACTCGTCTATATGACTTTCTGGGCCGGAGAAGATGGTAAGGCCAATTTTAGATCAGATGTCTACGAACGGGATGCAGCTTTATTGAAAGCATTGAGAGGAAGGAAGCAATCAAGCCTTGATCAGGCTTGATTGAGTCAGGTAGGTATTGTCATCACCAAAGATAAAAAGCAATGATCCATCTTTGATCAGATCGATCGCTTGGGCTGAGAGTTCACTTGGAAGCGCAGGGCAACCTAAACTTCTACCGAGTCTCCCGACTGATTTGGCAAATTCTTCACGGGCATAATCTGCACCATGGATAACAATGGCACGATTTCTCGCTTGATCATTAAATCCTTTTTCCAATCCGTCCAATCTAAGTGAATATCCATGTTTGCCAGAGTAGGTCTCGGCAGTTTTATAAAAACCCAGACTGCTTTTGTATGATTCTGGTTGATTGGAAAAAGATTTGGCCATGAGATCTCCGGAATTTCTGCCATGAGAAACTACTGAATTTAGCAGAATTTGGCCTTTTTCAGGATCGATGATCCACATTCTTTTGGCAGTGGAAGGAAGGCTGAAATCAATGACCGTGAGTACTTTGGATTTTAGATTTTCCTTCATTTTGGTCCATCCCTGGAATGCAAGAGCAAAAACTTCTTTGGATGGAAGCGCTCCGTTTTCACTTTTGAGACCTTCATAGACGGTGGCGACAGGATCGGCAGATACTTTACTGGTAATCTCTGTTTTTTCTTTGAAATCTGAACTTGGAATGATTCCTATAAAAAGGAAGAAGGTAATCGCAATTGTTTGGTACAGCATAGATAAATAGGTGATTTTGCAAATTTAGGAGGATATCCCGTGAGTTCAAACGAACTTAACCTCAGTATCTTATGATTATGATCATAAATCTTGTGAAAATAGGCAGGAACCTATTTTAGAGATTTGTTCGTTGTACCTCAAGCAGGGCATTGTAAATTTTGGAAGCAAATTTTATTCTGTATTTTTGCAATCCGAAAATTAATCCCCTGTTTGTCAGGAAGCTCTCTGTAGTGGAACAGTCAAAACAGAAAATAATTCAAACAAAAACAGAAAAGCGGCTGTTTCAGCATTCCATGAAAGTATCAGTTTATAGAAAAGAACATTTCAACGCGGCGCATAGACTTCATAATCCGGACTGGTCCGATGAGCAAAATCAAGCCGTTTTTGGGAAGTGTAATAATCCTCATTTTCATGGACACAATTACGAGCTGATCGTCAAGTTGCGTGGTGAAATAGATCCACGAACGGGCTACGTATATGATATGAAAGTGCTCAGTGACCTGATCAAGGAGCATGTCTTGAAAAAATTTGACCATAAAAACTTAAATCTTGATACCGATGAATTCAAAGATCTTAACCCAAGCGCTGAAAACATTGCAGTGGTTGTTTGGAATATTTTAAGGGAAAAAATTGATCGAAAATTCGAGTTAACGATTCGACTTTATGAAACAGAAAGAAACTTTGTTGAATACGATGGGAATTAAAATCGCCCGGGCATCTGCTGAGGAAATCGGTGATGAGCATGTAGGAACTTCCCTGGAAACACCTCTTCGAGAGGATGCTTTTGAGATGGACGATGAACTCAAGATCGAGTTGATCGAGAAGCACTTCCGAGAAATCATGCATATCATGGGACTTGATCTGACTGATGATAGTCTCAAAGGCACTCCCCATCGCGTGGCAAAGATGTATATCAAAGAGGTTTTTAGCGGATTGAATCCCTTGAATAAGCCTGTAGCCAAGCTTTTTGACAACAAGTACAAGTACAACGAGATGCTAGTGGAGAAGAACATTACCTTCTTTTCGCATTGTGAGCATCATTTTGTGCCGATTCACGGCAAAGCTCATGTGGCTTACATCTCCAATGGATCGGTCATTGGCCTTTCCAAAATCAATAGAATTGTGCAGTATTTTTCTCAGCGTCCTCAGGTTCAGGAGCGCTTGACGATGCAGATCGGTAATGAACTGGTGGAAGCTCTGGGAACCGACGATGTGGCGGTGATCATGGATGCTGATCACATGTGTGTGAGCTCCAGAGGAGTGAAGGATACAACAAGTAGTACGCTGACATCGTTTTATTCAGGAAAGTTTGAAAAAGACGAGCAGGCCAGAAATGAATTCCTGAATTATATCAGTTTGGAAAGATAATCTTGAAAGCGAAACCAACAGAAACCGAGCTGAGAGGCTCGGTTTTTTTATTTTTAGCTTAAGTGATTTTCTTTTTGGCTACCTTCTGAAGTTAGTTATGGAATGGCTACTGGACTATTTTTCTCTCCCTGACTTACTCTTCTAAAAGAGTTGATCAGCATGTAATAGTAAAAAATCCCTGTGGCTACCATCAAAATCAAGTCAAAAAGACCTTCGGAATAGGGGCTTGCATTTGGATTGATCCCCAAAATTCCCAAAGTGATGCCGGCTGGAATAGCTATAAGCAGGCAGAAAATAAATAAGCGGATTCCCGTAACGAAGGACAGAGCGAGAAATCTTTTGAAAAAATCCTTATTGTCTCCAGATTCATTTACATCAAAGGCTTTTTTGGAGCCTATCACTGTGATCACAATTGTGACGAATACCTGAAATAAAATAATGGAAAAGACTGAGGAATCATCACTTCCTAATAAGGGGAAGATTGAATAGAGAACCAAGTTTCCCAATAAATAATTGAAGATTTCTTTATCGGAAACCAGTCCATTTCTCAGGTTTCTTTCTAGTACTTGAATGTCAAACCAAATCATAAAATTAAAGTTTAAATGTTCAAAAATCAGTTTTTAAAAATTCAATACTGTCTTGATTTAAAGGAGCTTATTTCTGCTAAAATAACTCTTTTATTCTATTGAACTAATTGTTTGGACTTTTTGATCACTACTGAGTCGGATTACATCTTTATAAAAATAAGAAATTGAATTTCAGTTTCTTGAAATCAAAAAGATTTTGGTTTTAGTCAATTTTCACCAACAAATACTGGTCTAGATAGGTGTCAGAATCTTCGGATCTGTAGTCTCGTGAAAACTCCAATTTATTGCCCGTTTTGGTCAGTTCGTAGTCTCCTGAAAGAATTAGGCTCCAGTCAAATTCAGCCGTCCAAGGGCATTCGTTGGCAAAAGTAATGGTAGAGCCATTGATGGAATAAGTGCCTCTGCAAAGCGCAGGATATTTGGTGATATCGCTGGATCCGCTCCATTCATTTCCGTCAAAAACCAAAGTGACTTGAGCTATTTCTCCATCTCCAAAAGCTTGAACTCGTTGAAAAGTACCCGAGAAGGTGCCTTGCTGGAAGTTGCTCTTTAGGGAGTCGTCTTCCGAGCAGCTAAAAAAGCATACAAACAGAAGGAGGGAAATTGATGGGAATGATCGCATATGAGGGATAATAGATATGTATATCTGACGAAAGACTTTTTGAATCTGATACAAGCTTGAGAAATTCAGGTGATTACTTTGTTCTGGACGGTTGAATTAAAATAGTTTTAGTTCAAAATTTCCCTAGAATTTCATAAGTTGATTTAGTTTTTAATTCTCATTTTATGAAAAGTCAACTAGTTCTCATTTTTCTTGTTTTGCTTATTTCTTGTGGACAAAAATCACAAGACTCCGTACCCACAGATTATGTGCCTGAACTAGTGGTGGTGGACAGTTTGGTCATCGACCATATGACCGAATTGGTCATGCTGGATATTAAAAATAAGCAGGAGGCGTATTTGTTTTATGATTTCAAAACAGATGAATTGGTTCATGTGGACTCTCAAGGAGAAATTATCCAAAAAGTCAATTTAGTGAAGGATGGAAAAGATACTTACAAGTCACGATATTTTCTAAGCGCTCACTTTCATGATGATGGAGGTTTTTTGATCATCACAAATTCCAAAGCATATTATTACGATGTTGATTTTAATCTACTTAGATCGTCTGATTTAGACTTTTATTTGGTAACTAGTAGTTTTTTAAAGACGAGTGCGCTAGAGATTTTTAATTCTTACATGTATACTTTTTCGGTAGAACGAGCAGAGACCAAATCTATCTCTGAAGGTGAAAATATGAGTACTTCTTATCCATTTCTGGCAAGCCGGGAGAAGGAAACATTTTCAATAATTGCATCTGCTTTTATTCCCGAAACAAGTAAAATGGCGCTTCATCCAGGGAAGTATTTCGCTTTGGATCCATATGTTGAATTGCGAAATGATAAGCTTCACGTCCTCTTTCCGATGTCTCCTGAGTTGTATGTTTATTCATTTCCGGAGTTGATGTTGGAGAAAACAATTTCTTTAAACCCCAATACAGATCACTACAAACAAGCAATGCCAAACAATCCTGATGTGAATTTTGATGGATATTTTGAAAAATTGGCAAGTTCACATTATTTGACTTTCGGCTATTCCAATGGATACCTACTGACACAATATGATGGTGCTGCTCCGCAAGATGAAGTAGAAGCTTTACCGAAAAATGTGTTGGGAGATGCGTATGCAGGTTTGGAACGAAAGTACAAAAGCAGAAGGTTTTATCAGGTTTTTAAAGATGAGCAAAAGATATGGGAAGGAGAGTGGCCAATCAAACTAGAAAAGCAGGATGGGCTGCTTTATTCATACAATGCCAAAGCTGGTGAGGATCCAAGTGCAATTGAAAAAGATGTACAGACACTTTACTTTTATGAACTACAATGATTTCATCTCGATGAGAGCCATTCTTCTACTCTTCTTTTCATTGTGCATTTCTTGTCGGTCCTCCGTAGATCCAGAAAGACAAATTCACACAGTCTCAGGAATGCTTTCAATAGATTCTCTCGGCCTTACCTTGATCCATGAGCATATGCTGGTGGATTTTATCGGAGCAGATTCTGTGTCTCCTTCCAGGTACAATCAGGATGAGGTGATCGAAAAGGTATTGCCTTACTTAGTGGAGGTGAAGAAGCATGGAGTGAAAACAATTTTTGACTGCACCCCATCTTACTTGGGAAAAGATCCTGTTTTGCTGCAAAAGCTCAGTGAACTGTCCGACATACAGCTGATCACAAATACAGGTTTTTATGGAGCTGTAGGAGGTAAGTATCTACCTGAATACGCTTCCAGCGAATCGGCTGAGCAACTAGCCAAGCGATGGACTGCTGAGTTTGAAGAGGGAATAGACAACACAGGAATCAAGCCTGGATTTGTCAAGATTTCGGTTAATGAGGAAAGTCCCCTTCGGGAGATTGATGCGAAACTCGTCAAAGCTGCCGGACTTACCCATCAGCAAACCGGCTTAACCATCGTTTCGCATACTGGAACTTGGTCCACTGCGAAACAGGAAGTGGAAATTTTGGTGGAAATGGGGGTAAACCCTTTCGCTTTCGTATGGGTGCACGCTCAGGCGGAGCAGGACTTTCAGAATTACTTGGAAGCGGCCAAATTAGGAGTTTGGATCAGTTTGGATGGGATTGGCTGGAGTGTGGATGAATACGTGGACCGATTAGTTTTTGCCAAGGAAAATGGATTTTTGGATCGTGTTCTAATCTCCCATGATGCTGGATGGTACGATCCTTCCAAACCCAATGGGGGAGATTTTCAGCCTTTTACCAATATCTTCGAAAAGCTGATGCCAGCCTTGGCTACGCATGGATTTGAAGAAGCCGATTGGGAGATGCTTCTGAAAGAGAATCCGAGAAGGGCTTTTTCAAATCCTCAATAACTCAACACATACATTTTTCAAACCTACAGAGTAAGTATAATTGACTGATACGCGACTTCCAGCTTTTGCTTTGCCAGCTTAATGGATTGCTGCAGTTCTGGCTCTGAAGAAAGATCAGTTGTTGTCTCCAAGGTTTTCAAATAATAGTCTTTCCAAGTTTCCAAAATCAAGGTTTGCTCTGCTGCATCAGCGCCGTTTGCCAGTTCTTTTTTGCTCAGAATAGCTTCCAACTGCAGTCGGGCGATTGCTTTTCCGAGCAGTTCCTGTACAAGTGCATCGCCTGTTTTCGCATCTGCATTCAACAAGGTAAAGGCAGAAACCAAAGCCGCCGTCCCCACATTAACCATCGTTTCGGCAGATACTTTGTCCAGACGGTCATTATCGGTATGGTAAAATTGGTCTGTGAAGTGCCACAGCAGCAAACCCGGAATATCGGCCTGTAAAAAAGGAGTATGATCTGAGCCACCTTCGAATGGATTGGTTTTGACTACCCAATCGGCATGTTTGCCTTGAGCTTCAAAGTTGCTGATGATAAAATCATTGAGGTAATGAGGCTTCATGTCTTCAACCTTTAGCGGTCTGCCACCCCATTCGCTGTGTTTCTCATCTCCACGCGTCCAGATGGCACTCGGATCAGGCATTTTTTCGATTAGAAAAGTCCCTCCTGTCAAGGTTGTGTTTTCTCCAACCATATCGAGAGAAATCCCCCAATTGATCTCGGCCTCTCTTTTTTCCTTTTCTTGAATGTAGCGGCGGGTAGAAATGATCTCATCTCCCCAGAGGAAAGTCAAGGTTCTTTTCAAGTCCAACTCTCCGTTGCTAACGAGATCAGCCGTAATTTTCGCCATTTCCAACTGAGTGCCGACACCAGTGGCATTGTCATTGGCGCCGGGTTCTTGGATATGGGCGGAAAAGACAAGGCTTTCCAGCGGTAATTCAGAACCTTTGACATTGGCGACTATGGTCAGTTCTTCTGATTCATAGATTTTGGTTTGGACTTTTGCGTTTACTTCGACTTTTCCCTTTGCAAGGGCTGCTTTGAGTTTTTCTTTGGCTTCGAAAGAAAGCGCCATCGCCCAAGTCGGCTGATCCGCATCGTAGCGCAAGCCGCGGAATTGGATAGAGGTGATGTTTTTTTCAGGTTGCAAATAGCCAGGCATATCATATGTCAAAGCCCCCAGAGCGCCTTTCTCTAGAATAGCCGATTGCAAGCTTCTGTACCCGACCTGGTCAGAAAAAAGGATTTTTCCAACCAAATCGACCTTATCCAAGTCTTCCTTGCTTACGATGTAAACGACTTCACCCGTCACCCCTCCGGCAGGAGTGGAGCTCGAATACATATAGATCATGTTGCGATTGGTCTCGGAGGAAAGTAGCAAGCCTTCCGTTCCGACGATTTGTAGGGAGGAAGTCACTGGTTCCCAAGTGGGACGGCTCATCTCTCTGGTTTCGATTCTATAGGTCAATCGATCATTTTCACTGGCATTCTCTTCCAATACATAGCCCGCAGCTTCTAGTTTTTCGGCAATTAGGTGAACCGAATTGTTGAACCCTGTATTGCCAGCTATTCTCCAATATTGCTCCACAAAGGCAACAGTCTCGTAGGCCAAGTCTCCTTTAAATTCTGGACGTACCAGTTCGAAATAGGTGTTGGTCAACTTTTGAACGGGCGATTTTTGAGCAATAGCCTGTTGAAAAGTCAAACTTAAAAGCAGGAGAAGGAGGGATTGGAACTTCATGATCTGGGTTTACTTAGTTGGTTTTATTCCCCTAAATACTTATTTATTTTTTGAAAACGGAAAATTTATGTTGATTGTACCTATTCAATGTACCAAGTCCAAAGTACCAAGGAGCGTGACCTAAAAAGTTTAAAGCTTAGATCTTCAACATATCACGTTCACTCTCGAACTATCATCTTCCAACCTTTGAATCAATCTTCCAATCTTGTAATTTTTCAATCTTACAATTGATCTCGCCAAAGATTCTTCTGTAAAATTTTGCAGATCATTTCCTCAGTTTGCTCAGCCTGCTTACCTTTGCGCATGGCAGAACAAATCCTTATCCTAGATTTCGGTTCTCAGTACACGCAACTCATCGCCCGACGAGTTAGAGAGCTGAATGTTTATTGCGAAATCCACCCCTATAATAAAGTCCCAGAGATCAGTTCCGATATCAAAGGAGTGATTCTTTCAGGCTCTCCATGCTCCGTGCGTGATGCAGATTCTCCTGATTTGGACTTGGATGTTTTCCGTGGAAAACTCCCTCTCTTGGGTGTTTGCTATGGTTCTCAGCTTTTGGCTCAGAAATACGGCGGAGAAGTACTTCCATCTGAAATCAGAGAATACGGTCGTGCCAACCTGAGTCATATCGACAATCATTACGATTTGTTGAAAGAAATGAACCACGGTTCGCAGGTATGGATGTCTCACGGAGATACTATCAAGGATCTTCCATCTAATTTCGAAGTGATCGCCAGTACGGACTCTGTTCGTGTGGCTGCTTTCAAAGTGAAAGAAGAAGAAACCTACGGGATTCAGTTTCACCCGGAAGTGACTCATTCTACAGAAGGCAAAAATCTCTTGAGAAACTTTGTAGTAGGTATCTGTGGATGTGCTCAGGACTGGACTTCTGATGTATTCATTGACGCTACTGTAGCCGATCTCAAAGAGAAAATCGGTGCTGACAAAGTGGTGATGGGACTTTCTGGAGGAGTTGATTCCTCAGTAGCTGCGACTTTGATTCACCGAGCAATTGGCGATCAGTTGACCTGCGTGTTTGTGGACAATGGTTTGCTTCGCAAAAATGAATTCGAAGAAGTTTTGGATTCCTACAAGCACATGGGACTCAATGTGATCGGTGTGGATGCCAAGCAGCGATTCTATGATGCTTTGGCTGGAGTGACGGATCCGGAAGCGAAGAGAAAGGCCATCGGTCGTGTTTTTATTGAGGTTTTTGATGATGAAGCCCACAAAATTGACGGCGTAAAATGGCTGGGACAAGGCACCATCTATCCAGATGTGATCGAGTCAGTGTCTGTCAAAGGTCCTTCTGCTACGATCAAATCTCACCACAATGTGGGTGGTTTGCCTGATTTTATGAAGCTTTCAGTTGTTGAGCCTTTGAATACTTTGTTCAAAGACGAGGTTAGAGAAGTGGGTCGTGCACTAGAAATCGTCGAGACCATCATTGGAAGGCATCCTTTCCCTGGCCCGGGATTGGGAATCCGTATTTTGGGTGATGTCACTGCGGAAAAAGTAAAAACATTGCAGGAGGTGGATCATATTTTCATCAAAGGTCTGAAAGATCATGGTTTGTATGACGATGTGTGGCAAGCAGGAGCGATGCTTCTACCGGTTCAGTCTGTTGGAGTGATGGGAGACGAAAGAACCTACGAACGCGTAGTTGCTTTGAGAGCTGTTGGCTCTGTGGATGGCATGACTGCCGACTGGATTCACTTGCCTTATGAGTTTTTGGGCAAAATCTCCAATGATATCATCAACAAAGTGAAGGGCGTCAACAGAGTGGTGTATGACATTTCTTCCAAGCCACCAGCGACGATCGAGTGGGAATAAGATTTCGAAGTACGAAGTGAAAAATAAAATGAAAGCCCGGAGACTCATCTTCGGGCTTTCTTGTTTGAGTATTTTGGCTCAAACTTTGGGTTTGGAAATAATGGCTTAAATTTGCCTCACTTGTTTGACTCACACCCACGATTGATGAGAAAATTAATTTTCCTGCTTCCGGTTTTTTTGATTTGCTTGGAAGCATGGTCCCAGGCTGTTCCGGAAGGGTATCAAAGAGCCCAGGTTTTGTTGAATTCCGGAAGTCATTGGGAAGCAATGAATGCTTTCAAGGCCTTTTTGGATGCAGATAAATATGGCAATTTGGCTAATTACGCGGCATTTCATGGAGCAGAAGCTGCATTGGCCGCCAATCAGCCCAATCAGGCAGTTGATTTTTTACAACCGCTGACCACTAGAAATTGGAAGGAGAAGGATAAAGCCAAGTACCTTTTGTCAAGCGCCTACTTTCAAAACAGTCAAAATCTTGAAGCACTGAGACTGATTCCCCAGATTGGGGACGAAACACTCCAGAGCCAAGCTCAAGATTTATCCTATGAATACCTTTCCAAGGCCAGTCCTGATTTTTTGATTAAAAATTTGAAGGAATTTGAAGCTCAGCCAGCCTATGTGGCGGCTCTTAGCTCGGTTCTTCGCAGTCAAAATATCCTTTCGTCAGAAGAAAAGGCTTTATACTATGAACTGCAGGGGATCGGAGCGAATGTCGGTTCATCTCAGCAAAAAGATGAAGTTTTAGACGTTGTCGTGATTTTGCCGTTTACTGATTCCAATTCCGGTCAGGTTTCTCCGAGTTCATTTACTTATGAGCTTTTTCAGGGGATACGATTTGCAGTGAACAAGCTGAAAAGAGATGGAGTGAAAGTCAGCTTGACGAGCTTTGATTCGCAGCGAGATTTGAATCACGTGAGAAGTGTCCTGCAAGAGCCTGCAGTGGCAAATGCAGATGTGATTCTGGGACCTATTTATCCTGATGAGTCAGATTTGGTCAGTGCTTTTGCGGAGTCAGCGCAGATACCTTTTATTCATCCTCTATCCAATCTGGGAGAGCGATTTGTGGGCAAGCAGTACAGCTATCTTTTCAGGCCTTCAGCTCAAAACCTCGTAGAAGGAATTGTCAATAATCTGAAAGCCAGAAGGTGGGGGCAGAGAGTGGCTGTAGGATATAGCGGAAGCTCAAGAGATGAGAAAATGGCCATGCTACTAAATGAGCGATTGCCTCAAGAAGGGTTTCGATTGGTAGATATGCAGTCATTGAACTCGCGAAATGCGCCTGAGTTTCTTGCGGATTTGGGAGTGAAGCCAGGTGCCGATAGTGCTTCTTTGGACGTGGATCAAGTGATTATTTTGACCGATGATCCGGCTATTGCGCAGCCTACTTTGGCGCTGATCGAGTCTGTGACTACCAGACTTCCCATCTTGGTGATGGACTCATGGTTAGGTTTTAATTTTGCCAATTATGAAATGCTGGAGTTTCCCAATTTTTATTTCATTTCCAATAATACTCCTGGACTGGACAAAGAAGAAATGAAGGTTTTCAAGACGGAGTTTTATAATCGCAATTTGACCTTCCCAAGCATGAATGCGATGCTGGGTCGCGAATTGGTCTATTGGCTTTCGTCAAATCTCAAATCCACCTTTGCTTTTGATCTTCGTAGAAGTCTGGATCAGCAGGTCTTCCAGCCAGGAAAACTTACTTGGGGATTCAACTTCCAAAACAGTAATTCAAATCAGTATGTACCTGTTTTCTCAGTGGAAACAGGAGAATTGAAACCTCTCATAAATCAATGAATATTTCAGTAAGCAAGCGGCTATTTGCCCATGCCCAGAATTTTATCCCAGGTGGAGTCAACTCACCCGTTCGAGCATTTCGGGCGGTAGGTGGAGATCCGATTTTTATCAAAAGAGCGGATGGAGCCTATATCTTCGATGAAGATGACAACCGATACATCGAGCTGATCAATAGTTGGGGACCGATGATCATCGGGCATAATCATACTTTGATTCGTGAAGCAGTCATTCAGGCAATGGAAAATGGGACTTCCTTTGGAGCACCCACTGCCCGTGAGATAGAAATAGCAGAATTGATCATCAATATGGTGCCGTCTGTCGAAAAAGTCAGAATGGTCAACTCTGGAACTGAAGCTACTATGTCGGCAATTCGTGTCGCCAGAGGCTATACCGGAAGGGATAAATTCATTAAAATGGAAGGTCACTATCATGGACATGGAGACTCATTCCTGATTGCTGCGGGGTCCGGGGCCATTACGATGGGGAATCCTGATTCACCAGGGGTGACCAAGGGCACTGCGAAAGATACACTTTTGGCTCCTTACAATTCTTTGCAAGCGATTGAGGAATTGGTGAAAGCCAATAAAGGTGAGATTGCTGCCTTGATTTTGGAGCCTGTTCCTGGCAATATGGGTTTGGTTTTACCAAAGCCTGGATATTTGGAAGGATTGAGAGAAATCTGTACCCGAGAAGGGATTGTCTTGATTTTTGATGAAGTCATGACCGGCTTTAGATTAGCTCCTGGAGGTGCTCAGGAGTTGTTTGGAGTGACTCCTGATATGACTACACTCGGTAAGATCATCGGAGGAGGTATGCCTGTGGGAGCCTATGGTGGTAAAAAGGAAATCATGGATCATGTCTCTCCAGCTGGACCTGTATATCAGGCAGGGACGCTGTCTGGCAACCCGATTGCCATGGCAGCGGGATTGGCGATGTTGAGACATCTGAATGCACAAAATGGAGTTTATCTAAAGCTCAACGAAATAGGAGCCAAGCTTTCTGAAGGGATCAAGCAGATCAATCAAGAATTGGGCTTTCAATATACTGTCACACACTTGGGAAGTATGTATTGTCTCTACTTTACGGATCAGGAGGTGATTGATTTTGAAACAGCCAAAAAATCCGATACGGTTTTGTTTGGGAAGTACTTTCAGGCTATGCTTCGAAGAGGTGTATATCTGGCTCCAAGTCAGTTTGAAAGTTTGTTTCTTTCTACAGCATTGAAAGACGAATTGATCGACAAAATCCTGCTAGCTCACCGAGAAAGTATGGTAGAAATTCATTCTTAAAATAGAAAAAGAGTAATCATGTCAGTAAAAGTTTACGGGATCAAAAACTGTAATACCATGAAAAAGGCCTTCACTTTTTTGGAAGAAAAAGGAGTGGCCTATGATTTTATCGATTATAAAAAGCAAAAGCCAAGCGAGGAATTATTGGAAGGGTTTCTGGAAAAAGTTCCTTTGGAAAAATTGGTCAACAAAAAAGGAATGACATACCGAAAGATGGATGAGGCACAACGAGAAGCTTTGGAATCCAAACAGTCGGCTCTTCCCATTTTGGTAGAAAACTCCAGTATGATCAAAAGGCCAGTGATCGTTTATGGCGATGGAAGTATTACGCTTGGTTTTGATGAAAGCGAGATCGAAAGTCAGCTTTCTTAATATACGATTGTATCTGTAGCCAATTTGGGAAGCAGGTAGTTTCCTCTTTCCAAATAAAAGCTGAATTCTCCGGCCAGTTCATTTCCGGAAGCTGGAGTATCAAAAACAAAAACCTTTTCTAAGCCCGGGTGATTTCGAAGCGATTCCAAGTGCTCCAATGTCACCTGGGTTTTGTTTAAATAGAGATTTTTTAGGTTTTCATTTTTCAACAGCTTTTCCAAACCCTCTCCAGAGATTCCAGTTTCGTTTAATTTCAATACCGTCAAATTAGGAAATCCGACAAGCTCATCGAGACTCTGATCTGTAATTTGAGTTCTTGACAGGTCCAAAAATGCCAATTGCTCCTTTACAGGATTTAGTTTTTCCCAATCTGCATCTGAGAAAGACGATAAGTTGATACAGGAAATCATGATCCAATTGGACTCTTCAGATATTGGTTCGGCGAAAAATCCTGATTCTTTCAAGACATTGAGATTATCCTCCGGCACAGAGCTGACGGCTGTAGTAGGATAGAAAGGAGTTTCCTCTTTCTTGATGAAAGGCTCCAAAAGTTCCGGCTCAATACCGGCATCACCTAGTTTTGATTCGGTAGTGCCTCCTAATGAGATCCAATGTTTGATCAGCTCAATCTCTTCCGAATGCAACTGGCGTTTTTCTTTGGGAGGCATGTGGTCATCATCTTCCTTTGGCAATACGAGTCGTGTGAAGAGTGAACTTTGTTCGGGATTTCCCCCTGTCAATACCAATCCATCTTCTCCACCTTTCAGCAGTGCATTGTATTCGGAGAGATCCAGATTCCCTTTTTTATTCCGTGAATTATGGCAACTACTGCAGTTTTGATTGAGGATAGGTTGGACTACATCTTCGTAATAGACCAGCTCCTCCCAGCCAATTTCCGGGATTTCCAGGCCTTTGTTGGCTGTAGTTTCATAGCCCAAGAAATTTTGGACTTCAGCAGGAAGCGGTTCTATCAAATAAGTTTCACCATGAGTGATATTTCCTCCGAGATGACCGGTGAAAAGCATTAACGCGAAGAGAGCCCCTGACTTTAATTTATAGAATGAGGTAATGGAATTGTACTTGTTGATTTCATAAAAAAGGTAGAAAGAGAAAAGTGCCGTAGTACATCCAAAATAGAAATGAAACTGCACAGATTCCCAGCTGAATCCTTCATACTGATACTGGAGAAAACCTGAAATGGACGACAAAACAGCCGCAATTGCCCCCAGCAAATATGCCAGTCGAATAGAGTCAAGGTGCTTGTTTTCTCCTTTTTTACTCAAGAATACCAAGATGATCCCAAAGGCCAAAAAGCCAATCGGAAGGTGGACCAGGATAGGATGAAACCTTCCAAAAAGGGGAAATACAAAATCAATCATTCAAACTCGCTTTGATCAGATCCTTGATGTAAACATTGGCTGCCCATTGGTCTGCAATCGGAACATTGGAAAACGGCACTGTCGGTAAATAGGGAGGGGGACCAAACTCCGTCGTGATGGTAAAGACATCTCCGGGGTAATTTTGGATGATTTCTTTCCAAATGTCTACATGTACAGCCACCGCCCGATTCCATTCCGGAGCAGCTGGATTGTTGACCTGAGGGCCTTCTGCAAACCCTACTCTAGCGTGAATGTGATCGACCTGTGGGAGAATAGGTTGGAGAAAGGGATCGTTTTTCTGTAGTAGTCTTTCATGGACCACCATCCAATGACTGATATCTAAAGTGAGTTTTAGTTCTGGAAATGCTTCCAACATTTCCAGCGTAGCCGGAAGCGAATAGGAAAATCTTGCTCTATGCGTCTCATGGATCAGCGGAATTCCTGCTTCATCTGCTATTTTCTGACCAGCTTGGAGGAAAGCTAAATTTTGCTCCAAAGTCCAGAAATCATTGCCGGTATGACTATTTACTTTTACAGGATTCCAAGTATGGATGTATTTCAATCCATCTTCATAGGCCTTCAACGCCTCTTCAAATGGAAGACCTTTGTTGGTTCCGTGAAGAAAAATTATTTTTAGATCATATTTTTCTAGACCTGCTTTTAGTTTTTGTCTGGCTTCATCCGAGCCTGGCATCCATACTTCAATACCATCATAACCGGCTGTTTTTGTTTTTGCTAGAAAATCGTCAATCGGAAGCTCATTTCCCCAATCGGTTTGGAAAAAGAGTATTTGCTTTTGAGCAATTGAATTGAATGAAATGGTAATGAAAGTGAATGCTAAAAGCAAAAAGGGTATTCTGGGCATATTAAGCGATGATTTTTCTAATTAATTCTCCTTCTACGTCAGTCAGTCTGAATGGTCGGCCTTGGAAATCATAGGTGAACTTCTCATGGTCAAAGCCCATCAGATGAAGGATCGTGGCATGAATGTCATGGACAGAAACGCGCTCATCAATTCCAGAAAAACCAAAGTCATCTGTGATACCGTAGCTTGCACCTTTCTTTATGCCACCTCCGGCCATCCACATGGTAAAAGCATCTCCATGATGATCTCTTCCCAAGAAACTCTGTTGTTTTCCCTCCCGATTTTCCTGCATGGGTGTTCTTCCAAATTCACCACCCCAAACTACGAGCGTGTCTTCCAAAAGACCTCTTTGTTTCAAATCAAGGAGTAAAGCCGTCATCGGTCTGTCGATCTCCCGGCATTTATTTCTAAGGCCCATATCTACAGAGCCATCATGATCTGTTCCATGTGAGTCCCAGCCCCAATCATACAACTGAACTACTCGGACGCCTTTTTCGACTAGTTTTCGAGCCAAAAGACAGTTGTTGGCAAATGATTCTTTTCCGGGCTGAGTGCCATAGAGTTCATGAATGTATTCAGGTTCATCATTGATGTCCATCACTTCAGGCACCTCGATCTGCATCCTGTAGGCCATTTCATATTGATTGATTCTGGCCAGAATCTCAGGATCTCCGTATTGATTGAATTCTTCCTTGTTGACATCATTGATGGCCGAGATCAGATTTTTCTTCATGTCTCGGGACATACCATCAGGATCTTGGAGATATAGCACTGGATCGCCTTTGGACCTACACTGCACACCTTGATAAACGGATGGCAGGAATCCACTTCCCCAAACACTTTTCCCAGCATCTGGGGTTTTGCCTCCGGAGGTCAACACGACAAAGCCTGGAAGATTTTGGTTTTCTGTACCCAATCCATAAGTCACCCAACTCCCCAAACTAGGGCGTCCCAGTCTTGGACTTCCTGTTTGCATAAAGAGCTGAGCAGGTCCATGGTTGAATTGATCGGTGTGGACAGCTTTGAGGAATGCTACATCATCGATCACTTGGGAGAAGTGAGGTAAGAAATCAGAAACCCAAGCGCCTGATTCACCTTTTTGGGTGAAGTTTGCCTGAGGCCCCAGGAGATTGGGAACTCCACGGATAAAGGCAAAAGTTTTCCCTTCCAACAGTGATTCTGGACAGGGTTGATTATGGTATTTTGCCAGTTCAGGCTTGTAATCAAACAACTCCAGCTGAGAAGGTGCACCGGCCATGTGCAAATAGATGATGGATTTGGCTTTGCCACGGAAAGGAGGTGGGAGAGGAGCCAAAGGATTCAAATCCCGTTGACTCAATTCCAGTCCTTTGGGCTTGGAGTCCAATCCACATCCAAACATCAAGGGAGCTAAAGCCAGACCACCCATTTTGCTGACACAATCCATTAGAAAATGTCTTCTCGTCTTCTTTTCTAGCTGTTGCTGGGAAAGTTCTTGAATTAATTTATCTAAATGCTTCATGTCAAGGTTTCGTTAGGAATTCGTCCAGGTTCAAAAGTGCGTTGGCCACCACCGTCATAGATGCCAATTCCGGATTGATTTTCTCAAAATTGGCTGTCATAAACTCCTGCATGGATTTTGGATTTTGCTCAAATTCTTTCTTGGACACTTGATACAAGTCCTCTAATGCTTCAAGTTTCTTTGCTGAAATCTGGGTTAGCATCAGTTTTTGATAGCCATTAGCAATTCCTTTTTGAGGGTTGGAATCTGATTCGATCATCCATTTCCCTAATCGAGCCGCAGCTTCCAGATAGACTGGATCATTCAAAGTGACTAGGGCCTGTAAAGGAGTGTTGGTTACAATTCTATTGCTCAGGCAAACCTCCCGACTTCCTGCATCAAATGAGATGAAAGAAGGATAAGGGCTGGTTCTCTTTAGGAAAGTATAAATGCCTCTTCTGTACCGATCTTCACCTTGTGATTCATTCCAGGATTCGCCATTGTATACTGTTTGCCAAATTCCTTCTGGCTGAGGAGGCTTGACACCGGGTCCGTACATTTTGCTACTCAAAAGTCCAGAAACCGCCAGGGCCTGATCTCTGATTTGCTCGGCACTTAGTCTGATTCTTGGGCCACGAGCGTACCATTTGTTTTGTGGGTCTTGGCTGTACAATGCTGGCGAAACCGATGAGTTTTGCTTGTAAGTTTCGGAAGTGACGATCGTTTTGATGAGCTTTTTCAAACTCCATTCGTAGTCATTCATCGTCGTCCAAGCCAAATAATTCAGCAATTCTGGATGTGATGGAGGGTCTGACTGGGTTCCCATGTCTTCTATGGAACTCACAATTCCTCTTCCGAAAAGTTGTGACCAGACTCTGTTGACCAAAGTCCTCGAAGTCAAAGGATTTTCTTTGGAAGTCAGCCAATAAGCAAAACCAAGACGGTTTCTAGGCCAATCTGGATCCCAATCATTCAACTCAGAAGGAATGTCAGGGTCGACTTCTTGACCAAGCATCATCCAATTGCCTCTTTCAAAAACCTTGGTTTCCCGTTTCATATAATCAGGATTCTCGATCAAGATCGGAAGCTTGGTTCCATTGTAGGTGAGCAAGGATTCCCATGAGTTTTTTATTTCAGAAAATCCAGCTTGATCTTTCCCCGGCAGACTTGGAACAAAAGCAAACCAAACCAAAGCTGAAGTATTTTGTTGTGGCTTTGCATTGGGACTCACAGCAGAGATGAAAAGATCATTTCTGCCTTGAATTTCTTTGATAGGGAAGGTGTGAATTTCATCACCCCGAGTTTTATTCAAGGTGAATTTGGTCAGGATTTCTCCCTCAGGCCCTCCGATTCGGATGGTAATTTGCGTTCCATTCAAGCCACTGCGATAGTTGAGTAGCATCTGATCTGATCCCTGAGTATCGATATTTCGGAAATAGGCTGATCCTCCATTCCAGAGTCCTAGCCATTTGGTGTCGATCAGTTCGGCTTTATCAAAATCTGTGGCAATGTGCGATTCATACTTCGGTTCGTAGAAAGTCAGGAAGTCTTCTCTCTTTCTAGCAGCTGCTTGACTCTCATTTTCCGCTACCCAATTGACAATTTTGGAGACTTCTGCTTCTCCTTTTACGTCGTAAAATCTCAGTCTCGGCTCTTCGTCGTGGGTATCTTCATCCCGGGTATTGTTGAAAAAGGCCAAGGATTCATAATATTCCTCAAAGCGTATCGGATCATAAGGATGACTATGACACTGAACACAAGCCATCGTCGTACTTTGCCAAACCTCGTAAGTCGTGTTAACACGATCCAAAACAGCCGCTACGCGAAACTCCTCGTCCTGCGTTCCGCCTTCATCATTGTTCATGGTATTGCGGTGGAAAGCCGTAGCTGTGAGTTGCTCCTGAGTAGGGTTTGGGAGTAAATCTCCGGCTAATTGCTCAATAGTAAATACATCAAAGGGTTTGTCCTTATTCAAAGACTGAATTACGTAGTCTCGATATGGCCAGACTGTACGAGATACATCCCGCTCGTATCCCTTAGTATCAGCGTACCTAGCCAGATCTAGCCACCAAGAGGCCCAGTTTTCACCATAGCTTGGCTGTTCTAGAAGATAGTCAACGGCTTCATTGTAGCTGATTTTTTGGTTTTGGTAAAGGTTTACTAACGAATCAGAAGGTGGAAGTCCTGTAATATCCAGCGCTGCTCTTCTCAAAAGTTTATTAGGGTCTTCTTGTGGTGAAAAACTCAGCCCTTGTTCATCCAGTTTTTCGGCAACGTAAAAATCAATAGGGTTTGGAGAGGTTGGAGCTTCATCAGAAGAAAGTCCAGCCTCTAGGATAGAGCTCTGTTGTTCGTGTTTTTGCACTTGTTCATAAGCCCAATGTTTGCCCCAGTTTGCTCCTTGATTGATCCAGTCCTTCAAAAGGTCGATTTCTTCTTTGGAAAGTGCCGGCTTACCATAGGGCATTCTCAGTTCCGGGTCTGGATCTGAAAGCCGCTTGATCATCTCACTATTAGTGGCGTCACCAGGGATAATGGACGGATGTCCCGATTCTGTCACGGCCAGAGCCTCTTCTTCGAAAAGCAGGCTAAATCCACCACTTTTTTTGACTCCTCCATGACAGGAAATACAATGCTTATTGAGAATAGGCTTGATCTCAGTACTGTAATCGACCTTCTTTTCGGGAGCTAGTAGGTAGGCCGCTACTACTCCCAAGATCACCAGTCCAGTCGTAAAGGCTATGGTATTATTTTGGGTCATAAAGATGGATTCTCTTTTCAGGGAACCGAAAAATAGGCAAATTGCCCTAAGTCAAAAAGCTTTTTCAACAAAAAAGCCCGAATTGGTGTTTTCGGGCTTCGTTGCTTTTAAAATTTAAAGTTGGGTAGATTTTCCAAAATATCTTTGGTCATCTCGTCCAGATCAAAATCCGGCTTCCAGCCCCAATCCTTTCTTGCGCAGCTGTCATCGATGCTATCAGGCCAGCTGTCTGCGATACCCTGACGGAAATCAGGTTGGTATTCTATCTCAAAATCAGGATGGAATTTCAAGATGCTTTCATAGATCGCCTTTGGATCAAAGCTCATACCTGAAAGATTATAACTGGATCTGATTTTCACTGATTCTGATGGAGCATGCATCAGATCCAATGTAGCTTTGATAGCATCTGGCATGTACATCATCGGTAGAGAACTGTCTTCCCTTAGAAAGCAGGTGAATTTCTCTCCAGCCAAAGCTTTGTGATAGATGTCTACCGCATAATCGGTCGTGCCACCACCTGGTAGAGATTTGTATCCGATCAGCCCTGGATAGCGAAGGCTTCGCACATCTACACCATATTTTTGGAAATAGTATTCACACCACCTTTCTCCTGCTTGCTTTGAAATGCCATACACGGTATTGGGCTCTTTGACGCAATACTGAGGCGTATTGATTTTGGGTGTATTGGGACCAAATACTGCAATAGAAGAAGGCCAGTAGACTTTTTCCATTTTAAACTCTCTTGCCATTTCCAGCACAAAGAGCAAGCTATCCATGTTGAGGTCCCAAGCGAAAAGTGGTTTTTTCTCTCCCACTGCTGAAAGTACAGCCGCTAGGTGATATACCTGCTTGATCCCTTCTTTTTGGATCAATTCTTTGGCTTTCGCTTGATCCATAATATCCAAAGCCTCAAATCTGCAGTAATCAAATTTTGATCTGGCGGATTCGTGGAGATCTGTGGCAATCACCTGATCCCCACCGTAGATATCACTCAATGATTTTGTCAATTCTGATCCAAGCTGACCAGCCGCACCGATTACCAGTATTTTTTCCATCGAAGGGAGATTAAATAGCCCGACATCCTTCCCGGGCTTTTGTTTATATTTGGATTTGCTTGCGCAAAAGTATAAAAAATCAGAGGGTCAAAAAGTCTTTTGATCTATGGAAACCGAAATTAATTAACCTCTTTTTATCATGTACGATCAGATCAAACCCAAATTGGAAGCAGAAATCCAATCCATCAAAGACGCAGGTCTTTTTAAAAATGAGCGGGTTATCACATCTCCCCAAGCTGCAGAAATCACCATTACAGGCGGTAAATCCGTGTTGAATTTCTGTGCCAATAATTACCTAGGCCTGTCTTCCCATCCCAAGGTGATAGAAGCAGCCAAGGCTGCGATTGACACGCATGGATTTGGAATGTCTTCGGTTCGGTTTATCTGTGGTACTCAGGATATTCACAAGCAATTGGAGCAGAAGATTTCCGAGTTTTTGGGTACAGAAGATACCATTCTATATGCTGCTGCCTTCGATGCGAATGGGGGTGTATTTGAACCCCTATTGGGACCAGAAGATGCGATCATTTCTGATGCTCTGAATCATGCTTCCATCATCGATGGAGTGAGGCTTTGCAAGGCCATGAGATTTCGCTATGAGCATAATAACATGGAGGATCTGGAGACGCAGCTGAAAGACGCAGTTGCCAAAGGAGCCAAGCAAAAAATTATCGTTACGGATGGTGTATTTTCTATGGATGGTACCATCGCGCAATTGGATAAAATCGTAGCTCTCGCCGAAAAATACGAAGCTTTGGTGATGTCAGATGAGTGTCACTCCACGGGATTCATGGGTAAAACCGGTCGTGGTGTACATGAGCATTGTGATGTGATGGGTAAGATGGATATCATCACGGGTACTTTGGGGAAAGCTCTGGGAGGTGCTTCAGGTGGATTTACTTCTGGCAAGAAGGAGATTATCGAATTGCTTCGTCAGCGATCTAGACCTTATCTATTTTCCAATACGCTAGCGCCTTCTATCACTGGGGCCTCAATTGCTGTTTTTGATCTGTTGACAGAGACGACTGAGTTAAGAGATAAGCTGGAGGAAAATACACTTTACTTCAGAGAAAAAATGACTGCTGCCGGTTTCGATATCAAGCCAGGTACGCATCCTATCGTGCCGGTAATGCTCTACGATGCAGTATTGTCACAGCAAATGGCTGAAAAACTATTGGAAAAAGGAATCTATGTGATTGGTTTCTACTATCCTGTAGTCCCAAAAGGACAGGCTAGAATTCGGGTTCAGATTTCTGCAGGACATGACAGAGGACATTTGGATCAGGCAATAGAAGCCTTTACTGAAGTTGGAAAAGAGTTGGGTGTGATTAGTTAAACTCTCAATTGAAGAACATCAAAAAAGCCGGAATTCATTGACTTGAATTCCGGCTTTTTTTGTGAAACTTGAGTACTATCGAACAGTGACGTGATAGCAGCTTTGCTTTCTTTCTTTGATGAAAAAGATTTTATCTTCTTTTTCAAATTCTTTTAGTATGGTTTCCAGCTTGCGCTGTTTTTTGCCATTCCAACTTTTCTTTCCGTTGAATCGAATGTAAGAGATGTCAAAGGAAACTCCATAAGAATGCGAACTGACACCTGATGTGGCGTTTCTATTTCTTTTCCGAAGACTGGATTGCTGCTCAGGAGTACGCGTGACTGAAGTAATGGTGAAATAACTGTCGCCATCGGTTAAAGTCTGGAAGGCTATGCCTAATTCCTCTAAAATTACTTTGGAGTATGGGGTGATGTAAGGATGGCTATGTGTCAGAGGCATTACTTCGTAACCTGTACCTTTGTCTACCAAGACCAGTTTCTCTTCTTCGATCAGGTTTTTGAAATGATTGTTGTCCTCGATTAATCCAAATCCATTATGTTCGGCAGCATACAAGTGCTTGTCATATTCTTTAGTAATCAGATTTTTAGGGATAGGAGGGACGACTCGAGGCATCGGAACTTCTATCTCGATCGGTTGGATTTTTTCTGGCTTTACAGGTGCTTCTGTGACAGAGGTAAGGGTAGAATAGGTTTCTTTCAGTTGTTTTTTCAACTCCGGCATATAGGCTTGGGTGGCCCAAGCTCCGGCTGAAAAGAGTACTACGAATGCTGTAATTTGAATGAAAGGAGGTCTTTTCATTGATTAGTTGAAATCCTAATTATTATTTAGTCAATGATTTTCTGTGTGAAGCAAAGATTAATCCAGACTAGCAATGAGGGATGAAATAGCTGAGAAAAATCCAACTCTCTACAAATAAGAAACGATAACTTGACCTTTTTCTGAGTCAATTCCCAAAAAAAATATCCTTGGGGTCAAAAGATTATATGGGAGGTAAGATAGGGAAGAGGCCTATCTTGTTTAATTAGGAAGTGGGTTTGGTAGTCATGGCCATCTTTCTCCTTTTGTTCATTTCGTAATCAGAAAGATTTTCAAAGCGTGGATCCACATCTACCGTGTTGAGATAATCATTGAGGATTTCCCGAACTTCCTGAAAGGACATATTATGCAGGACTTTTCCATTTTTTGCCATGGAAATCTGGCCAGTTTCTTCGGAAACTATCAAAATAATGGCATCTGTCGCCTCAGACATACCGATACCAGCGCGATGTCGCAATCCAAACTGCGCTGGAACTTCTCGCTCTGTCACAGGGAGGATACATCTGGCTGCTTTGATCTTGCCGTTGTGAATGATCACTGCGCCATCATGAAGGGGACTATACTTATTGAAAATGGAAACCAAAAGCCGCTTGGAAAGCTCGGCATCCAAAATATCCCCACTTTCTGCATAGAACTTCAGCTCTGTGCTTTTTGATATGACCATCAACGCCCCTGTATTGGATCCTGCCAAGGTTTTAGACGCATCGATTATGGGACTGATATTGAATGATTCGTTATCTTTTTTTCTCCAGAAAAACAGAATATCTCTCCAGACATTGTCATCAGACAAAAAGGAGGATCTTCCTATCAGGAGTAAAAACTTGCGAATCTCAGGTGCAAAAATGATAATCGCTGCAATCACCCCTACACCCATGAATTCCCCCAAAATATTGGAGAGGAGCTCCATTCTCAGAGCTCTAACTAATAAATAAATCAGGTAGATGGATAGAAATCCCAAAAAGATCTTGATGGCGACACTTCCCTTCAGCAACTTGTACACCTGATACAATAGGAATGACACCAACGCAATATCGATCATATTGACGATGGATATCTCCAAGAATCCTATTTTAAAAAGTAATGTCAAGCGTAAAGTTGTTTATATAATTTCAGGGTTTCGTTTGCTTCTTTAACGTCATGTACTCTCAGGATGTTAGCTCCTTGGGTGAGCGCCACCATATTGAGGGCGGTAGTACCATTCAGAGCTGCCGTAGGATCGCAATCCAAAAGCTTATAAATCATGGATTTTCTCGAAAGTCCGGCCAAAATCGGAAAACCGAGAGCTTTGAAAATATTTAGATTTTTTAGCAGAAAGTAATTCTGTTCCAGATTTTTTGAAAAACCAAAACCTGGGTCAATAATTACATCTTTGATGCCAAACTTTCTTATTACATCCAGTTTTTCTGCGAAATAGTTCAAAATTTCAGGTAGAAAATCAGAATATTCTGTTTTCGTCTGCATAGTTTGAGGATTTCCTCTCATATGCATCAAGATATATGGCACGTCCAGTTCTGCTACGGTTTCCAACATCTTTGTGTCCATTTGGGCGCCGGAAATATCATTGACCAAATGAGCTCCTGCTTGCACAGCCTGTCGAGCCACCTCAGAGCGAAATGTATCTACAGAGATCAAAACGTTAGGAAATGCCTCCTGAATCCACTCAATAGGTCGGACCACCCGCTCTAACTCTTCCTTTTCACTCACCACGTCGGCTCCTGGCCTACTGCTGTATCCGCCGATATCTAAAATAGATGCCCCATCTTCTATCAGTTTGGATGCCTTTGTCAAGATATTTTCCTGCGAAGGAAGAATTCTACTTTGGTCAAAAAATGAATCCGGGGTGGTGTTTACTATCCCCATTATCTGCGGTTCTTCCCAAACTATCAGCCTTCCCTTGATTTGAAGTGTATATTTTTGAGGAAATAATTTATCTTCGATCACAGAAGAAATGCCGCCGGCGCTGAACATTAAATTAAACTTAGATTGGAAACCAAAACCAGTAACGAATATACGGAAGTTATAGCCCGTTGTAAAGAACTATTTCGCAAGAAAACTATAGATTATGGTACAGCTTGGAGGATTTTGAGACTTTCCTCGATTACAGATCAGGTTTTTATCAAAGCTCAAAGGATTCGTTCTATTCAGGAGAAAGGCAGCCAAAAAGTAGGGGATCCAATAGTGGACGAATTTGTAGGGATCATCAATTACTGTCTGATTGCTCTGCTTCAGATCAGTTTTGCTGAAGATGAAAGGATGGAAATTTCTTTTGAAGATTTGGAGCCAGTTTATGATCGCTGGGTGAAAGATACCAAGGCGCTTTTGGAAAATAAAAATCATGACTACGGTGAAGCCTGGAGAGAGATGCGTGTCAGTTCTATGACCGATATAGTCTTGATGAAGCTTTTGAGAGTGAAGCAAATTGAAGACAATCAAGGAAAAACCTTAGTGTCCGAAGGCATTGAGGCCAACTATCAGGACATGATCAACTACTCCGTATTCTGTCTTATCAAACTCGATTATCATGGTTAAGCAAGTCATCTTATGGATTCTTCGATTGCTAGTCGGGGGATTATTTATTTTTTCTGGACTTATCAAAGTCAATGATCCAGTAGGTGCCGCGATTAAGTTGGAAGAATATTTCGATGTGTTTTCCAACGACATTGCGGGTTTCTTTTACTATCTGAAGCCGTTTGCACTTTACATCGGTGTTTTTTTGGTGGTAGTAGAAGTTGTGTTGGGTTTGATGCTGATATTAGGAGTTCGAAGCAAGCTGACCACTTGGGCATTGGGCTTGATGATCCTGTTTTTTACTTTCTTGACATTTTATTCGGCTTATTTCAACAAAGTGACAGATTGCGGTTGTTTCGGTGATGCTATTAAATTGACTCCTTGGGAGTCTTTCTATAAAGATGTCATTTTGATGATTATGATCGCAGGGATTTTTGTCTTGAGAGACTCTCTCCCAAAATCTTCCCCAACATGGGCAAAATATACAGTAAGGGCGGTCGGGATTATTTGCTTTGCGCTATCTCTTACAGCTATCCGTAATCTTCCTTTTATAGACTTTAGAGCCTACAAAGTAGGTGTAAACATCCCTGAAAACATGCAGCCGTCTGCGCCTCTTCAATATTCCTATGTGATGAAAAAGGATGGCCAAGAGGTGATTTTGGATCAATATCCCACGGACGAAAGTTATGAGTTTGTAGAGATGAATCTGAAAAATCCGGAAAACCTTCCCAAAATCTCTGACTTTGCTGTCTGGAACTCAGAGGGTGATTTTTCTCAGGAAGTTTTTACCGGTAATAAATTACTCATTTTGGTCAGTAACTATGGCAAAATGAGTGATTCTCATCTGGCTGAAATTGATGAATTGGTACAAAGCCTCCATGCTACTCCGATTCAGGTAGTGCTGGCAGCAGCTGCGTCGGAAGACGAGATTCAGCAGTTGATTAGCTCCAGAGGCTGGGATATCTTGGCTCTGCAAGCTGATGCCACCGTCGTGAAGACAATGATCCGGTCCAATCCTGGTATCATGCTGCTAAAGGATGGTACTGTTTTGGCTAAATTCCATCACAACAATACACCGGATGCTTCAGAGGTCTTAGATTTATATATTCCATGACAAAGCAATTGAAGGTGGTACTGGTAGGCTTGCCTGGTTCTGGTAAAAGTACCTTTGGAAAGCAATTAGCAGCAAACTTGGATCTTCCATTTTATGACTTGGATACGTTGATTGAGCAGAGTCATCAAATGAAAATCCCAGATATTTTTTCAAAAATGGGAGAGGGGAAGTTTCGCGAAATCGAAACCGAAACTTTGACCCAGGTCCTGTCTTGGGATCGTTCGTTTGTCCTCGCTTCAGGCGGTGGTTGTCCATGCTTCAATGACAATATGGACCAAATTAACGAACATGGGGTTTCGGTGTATTTGGACGTGCCATTGGAAGAAATCAAAGAAAGACTAGAAGGAGCTCGGGTCCAAAATCGACCAATGTTTCAAGGAATGGAAGGGGGGGAGATTATTCTCAAATTAAAAAGCTTGTTGGCTGACCGGGAGAGTTTTTACAACCAGTCAAAAATAAAGCTCAGCGGATCTGATTTTTCCACTGAGCTTTTGGTTTCCGAGTTGATTCACTTACTTAAAAGCTAAAGCCTAAAGTCAAAACTCCATTGATGATGTTGTTTTGAAGCTCTGTCACAGGACCGATATTGTTGTCTTGGCCATCCAGTACTTGGTAGGAAGTGTAGAGGCCATTGTATTTTTGATTGACTAGGGCAAAATCCGCTGAGAAATTATTCATTTTGAAGCCCAGTCCACCGCTGATTTGTTGGGTACTTCTGTCAAAATCAGAATCAGCATAAGGATCGCCAAAATTCGCATATCCACCTCGAATCCTAAAGGCATTTACCCTGAATTCAGCACCTACGCGATAGTTTACAGTACTGGTGTAATAGGATCGAATCGCCAGGTTGTCTGGACCTTCATCAAAATCATTAGAATTAATTCTCGCTGCACTATAATCTACCCAGTCTACATCAGCTGAGATGAATCCATTTTTTCCCAAAAAGAAAGTAGCACCACCTCCAAGTCTGAGAGGACTGTTTAAATTGTATCGGCCAAGGATAAAGTCCGAGAGAGCTTCTACTCTTCCCAAATTGACATCCTCTTCTTCGAAATAGTAATTGTCATAATTGGCTACCATAGAGGCTTCGTATTCTTCATTCAAAGCATACCAAGTAGGCGTTTGGAAAGTGAATCCCAAATTGACATAGTCGATTGGCTTGTAGATCAACCCTAGGTTTAAATTGAAACCAGCGCCGTTTATAAAGAGATTCTCAGCGACTGTTGAATTAATCAATGGTCCATCTGGGAATTCTTCATTGTATACCTTCATTGATGAAAAGTTCAATGATCTGATTCCTGCGGATCCACCTATGAATAGCTTATGATTGAAATTAGCTCCATAGGAGAAAGTCATTTGACTGGAGGATCCCTCTTGCGTGATGTTTTCATCTTGGAAAGGAAAACCTGTCACGAAGGAATCGTAGGTGTCAGGATTAGGGATAGCGTTTCCATTCTCATCAAAGGCGATAGGGTTGATCTGGTAGGTCAAGTAAGCTAGACCCGTCAGTCCAAATGATTCTATCTGTGATTCTGGAATACCAAAGGCATCCTGCAAATAGAAATCGATGATGGAGGTCTGTCCCAGTTCATCGGAATAAAATCCATACTCTGTATTGAAGTTGGCGATTCTTTGAATGCTGATACCAAAGGAACCTCCTTTGAATGCCCCTCTTTCTAAATCTCCTTTAGGGTTTGCAAATACAACGGATACATTTGGAAGACTGAAGTTGGATGTGTTGTATTGGCCTTTTTGACCTAGATAATAGGTGTCTACACCCCAATCAGAATATCCCAGCGTCACACTGGCTTCAGAATTTCTGAAAAAGCCTAGTCCGGCAGGGTTTCCCGCTATGTTGGATACATCTCCTCCTAAAGACCATTGCGTACCTCCTATGCCCATGATTCTAGCCGAACCTGCTGGCATGCTCTGACTAAATCTCAATGCATCCTCAAAGTATCCGCTTTGTGAATAGCCTATAGTGGAGACCATCATACCCGCTAGGAGTAAAATTGAATTTTTAATTCTCATTAACAAATTGAATTTGATTGCCTATTATAACGATGAAAAAAGGCTGTCAGGTTATTTTTTTGACAAAAAAAAGGGGGATTAGTTCCCCCTTCCTCCTCGTGATCCTGAGGATGAGCTCCTTGAGACTCCGCTACTACCCGAACTTCTGCTTGGAGTGCTGACACTTCCTGAGGAGCTTCTGCTCGGTGTATATGTTCTTGTATTTGGAGTGCTACTTCTATTATAGCTTGGACTGGTTCTGTTGGTCGGAACAGTACTTCTATTATATGAAGGTGAAGTAGATCTTCTGTATGATGGAGACGAAGTAGACCTTCTGTAAGTATCGATGCTTCTTGTATTAGTAGCACCTCTTGTGGTCCTTACACTGGAGTTAGAAGGCATTGCACTTCTAGTTCTCACAGAAGAAGATCTATCCATTGCTGGAGAATTAGTGTTTCTAGAAGATCTTGAAGTCGCAATTCTTGATCTATTAGAATTGTAATAATCATTTTGGCTTGTACCAAAGTCTCTTGAGCTTGTTTGTGCTCTATCAGTTGATACTAGGCTTCTATTTCTAGACGCAGCTACATCTCTTCTAGCCTGAGCTCTAGCGGTGCTTGGCAAAGCGGCAGTTCTAACTGATTTACTACCTGCACTAGCAAGTCCAGCTCCTCTGGTAGGACGGGCGCCGGTTACCACTCTTCTATCGCCATATTCTCCGCCAGGTAATACATAGATTGGATTTCCAGGGTAATAACCCGGATAGTATCCAGGATAATAACCTCCACCCCAAGCATAGCTAGGATAGAATCCACCCCAACCGAATCCAGGTCTCATGAAAGGATTGCCCCATCCGAAACCTAGACCAATGTTGATGCTGAATCCAGGTCTGAAGCCCCAGCTAGGTCCATAAAACGGTGAGTAGAATGGATCATAATATCCAAAACCCCACGGACTAAAACCATACATGAATCCCATGTTGAATGCAAAGGATGGATTTGCCCAAGAATTGGAACCAGAACCTCCGACATAGTAATTATTGTAAACGTCGATATCTGGATCACCATCTGCTACCTCAGATGTTTCGTCAAAATAAACTACTTCATCCCCAGCATCTACATTGTCTGCTTGATATCTGGAGATGTAGTCTGGATTGACATTTCTGCTGGAGAAACTCTCGCCAGATACATCGTTTACAGATGTAAATTCTTGAAAGGTGTCTGGATTATTGTTTTGAACAGCGTATTCCGTAGTTAATTTGGCATCGGAAGCCATGAAATACATGTTATCCTCGGCTCCATTGCTCGCAATTTGCGAAGAACTACAGGAGGCGAGTACAAATGTACCAAGAACTGCCGGTGTGAGTATGATTGATAATTTCTTCATGGTCGAAGTGTGAGTTGATACTTAGTTATACGTCGGTCAGGGTGCAGGGTTATATTTTTACCTTATATTTGCCACGCTCAATTTAGTAAAAATAAAGACATTTCATTTTCAATCAAAATCTAATGAGTAAAGGACTACCTAAACGAAGTGAGGATTACTCTCTTTGGTACAATGAGTTGGTGAAAAAAGCTGATTTGGCGGAAAACTCCGCAGTCAGAGGCTGTATGGTGATCAAACCTTATGGCTTTTCCATATGGGAAAAAATGCAGGCTGAACTAGACCGAATGTTTAAGGAAACAGGTCATACGAATGCCTATTTTCCGCTGTTTATTCCCAAGTCCTATCTTAGCAAAGAAGCCTCACACGTTGAGGGATTTGCGAAGGAATGTGCGGTCGTGACGCACTACAGATTGAAGAATGCAGAAGATGGGTCAGGGGTAGTAGTAGATCCCGAAGCAAAGCTAGAAGAAGAGCTGATCGTAAGACCTACTTCTGAAACCGTAATTTGGAGTACCTATAAAAACTGGATTCAGTCTTATAGAGATTTGCCTTTGCTGGTAAATCAATGGGCAAATGTGGTTCGTTGGGAAATGAGAACTCGTCTATTCCTAAGAACAGCAGAGTTTTTATGGCAAGAAGGTCACACGGCTCATGCTACCAAGGAAGAAGCGATGGATGAAACCGTGCAAATGATGAATGTCTATGCACAGTTTGCTGAAGAATTCATGGCCGTGCCTGTAGTGAAGGGAAGAAAAACTGAAAACGAGAGATTTGCTGGAGCTGATGAGACATTCTGTATTGAAGCAATGATGCAGGACGGTAAAGCACTTCAAGCTGGAACATCTCACTTCTTGGGACAAAATTTTGCGAAAGCTTTTGATGTAAAATTTGCAACCAAAGAAGGTGGCTTGGATCACGTCTGGGGTACTTCATGGGGAGTGAGTACACGATTGATGGGAGCTTTGATCATGGCGCATTCTGATGATAATGGCTTGGTACTTCCTCCGAAATTGGCACCGATCCAAGTTGTGATCGTACCTATTTATAAAGGAGAAGAGCAATTGAATGCTATTTCAGAGAAAGCGCATGAAATGATGGCGGCCTTGAGAAAAGTAGGGGTTTCTGTGAAGTTTGATGATAGAGATACGCACAAGCCGGGTTGGAAATTTGCTGAGTATGAATTGAAGGGAGTTCCTTTGAGAATCGCTATAGGACCAAGAGATCTGGAAAATGGTACAATCGAATTGGCTAGAAGAGACAATCTGACCAAATCAAGCTTTGATCTTTCTTCCGAGCCAATTGAAGTAATGATTCCAAGATTGCTTGACGAAATTCAGCAAGGGATTTATGAAAAAGCCTTGAATTTCAGAACTGAAAAAACTACTGAGGTGAATTCTTGGGAAGATTTCCAGGAAGTTTTGGAAAATAAAGGTGGCTTCGTTTCAGCGCATTGGGATGGAACTTCAGAGACAGAAGATAAAATCAAAGAATTGACCAAGGCTACAATTCGCTGTATTCCTTTGGATCAAAAAGAAGAAGAGGGCGCTTGCATTTTGACAGGTAAGCCTTCCAAAGGTCGAGTCTATTTTGCGAAAGCATATTAAAAACTAAAACCCTGAGAAATCAGGGTTTTTTTATTTCTATAGTTCTCGGTTGATTGCTTTCTTGTATTTTAGGAATCTAATCCCAAAGCCCAGATGACGATACTTATTCTTTCCAGTCTGTTACTCATAGGTTTGATCCTGCTATTAGCAGAGACTCTATTTATTCCGGGTACTACTGTAGTAGGCATTTTGGGACTATTGATCAGCTTAGCTGGTGTTGCGTATGCTTTCATGACTTTTCCATCTTCTGTTGCTTGGTGGATTACGGGAGTAGCGGCAGCATTGAATGTAGCGGCAGTTATATATAGTTTTCAATCTGGAGTTTGGAATAAGCTCACTTTAAAAAATGCCTTGGAAGGAGGTGTGTTTGATGGAAGAACCAAGGGATTAGAAAAAGGAATGGAAGGAAAAGCTATTTCAGATCTAAAACCAATTGGAAAAGGGTTATTTGGAGACTCTATTTTTGAAGTTAAATCAGAATCCGGTTTTATTTCAGTAGATTCGATCATCACAATAATGAAAATTGAAAACAATCAAATTTTAGTTAAGTAAATATTATGGACCCTTCAAGCCCTGTCTTTTTATTGATAATTGCATTTGGAGCAATTTTGGTCATCTGGCTTTTTCTTTACTTTATTCCTGTTGGATTATGGTTCACGGCACTTTTTGCTAAAGTGAAAGTGACAATTGGAGAATTGTTTGGAATGAGGATTAGAAAAGTTCCCCCAAGTGTGATTGTAAACTCTTTAATTACAGCAACAAAAGCAGGTTTGCAATTGACTACAAATGAATTGGAAACTCATTACTTAGCAGGAGGGAATGTCCCAAATGTTATTCGAGCTTTGATTTCTGCGGATAAAGCAAACATTAATTTGTCCTTTAAGCAAGCTACTGCTATTGATTTGGCAGGTAGAGATGTGTTTGAAGCGGTTCAGATTTCTGTAAATCCAAAAGTGATAAATACTCCTAATGTTGCTGCAGTTGCTGCTGATGGGATCCAATTAGTAGCAAAAGCCAGAGTGACAGTTCGTGCAAATATTGCTCAATTGGTAGGTGGTGCTGGAGAAGATACCATTTTGGCAAGGGTAGGGGAAGGGATTGTAACGTCCATCGGTTCTGCAGAGACTCATAAAAGCGTTTTAGAAAACCCTGATAAAATCTCCAAACTGGTTTTGCAAAGAGGTTTGGATGCTGGGACAGCTTTCGAAATTCTTTCGATTGATATTGCAGATATTGATGTAGGAACGAACATCGGCGCGAAGTTGCAAATCGATCAGGCATCTGCTGATTTGAAAGTAGCTGAAGCAAAAGCAGAGGAAAGAAGAGCGATGGCTGTGGCTTTAGAGCAAGAAATGAAAGCGAAAAATGTAGAGATGCGTGCGAAGGTAGTAGAAGCTGAAGCTGAAGTTCCTAAAGCCTTAGCAGAAGCTTTTAGATCTGGTCAACTCGGAGTGATGGATTATTACAGAATGGAGAATATCAAGTCTGACACTTCCATGAGAGATTCCATAGCGAAGTCAGATTCCGATGGAAGAGATTCTAAATCTAAGGGTGATAAAAAGTAACCTATCCTTTGATCCATCATTCTGATTTTCTTTAATAATGGTGGTCAAAGAGGAAAGTAGGAGTTTGGAGGACTGAATCCTCATGACTCCCTTTTAGCCTAGAGCATATAAACATATAAATAGGTGAGATTTAGATAATCTGAAGAGAAGATTCGAGAATTATAGAAGTAGAAAAAGGGGCTTATTGGCCCCTTTTCTTTTTCTTGCCGGTTGTCTCAGGTTCGATGACTAGTACCGGTTCATAGTTACTCTTTACCAGAATTTGACGATTCTGATTGTCCACAATGATCTCTTCATAATCAAAAGGAAGAATGACTTCGCCATCTTCTTGGATCAGTCCGCTTTTCTTGTCTTTGATCGCCAAGACCCAATTGCTTCTCTCGTGTTTCAAGAAGTCATATTCAGGATTGAGAATAACATCTCCATCTGTTCCGAGAAGCCCCACTTTCTCATTGGATTCTACTAAAAACTGACCTGATTCGGTTCTGCAGATTTTAGAGTAGCCTTCTTGGTTTTTGATCTCGCCGACTGTATTGATAAGAAATAATTTATTGTCTTTTTTTCCAACTCCCCAGCCATTTTGAAAAGCCTTAATCTCATCCCATTCTGGATTTAAAAGAATTTGTCCAGAAGCATTGATCAATCCGGAATAAAGTCCAGACTTGATGCTGGCAAGATTTTCGGAAAAAGTCCCAGCATCCTCATACGATGGCTTGATCAACCAATTTCCATCTTTGTCTACATAGCCAAAAGCGCCGTTCTTTTTCGCCGCAAAATAGCCTTGTGCGCCATCATTGATCCATTCCAAACTATCAGTCGGCTGCACAATCCAGCCCTTTTTGCCTAACAGCCCCAGCTTTCCGTCCCGGAATTTGATCTGGTAGAGATCTCTTTCTACCCGATTGACTTCTGTCATCCCTACAGCATCCAGCAAGATCCCATCCTCTTCCATGACTCTACGAAGTTTGCCATGGATGTATTCCAGCATCAGGTCATTTTCGTAGGTGATCTTGTGAAATGAATTGTACCGAATATTTGCTCGAATAGGATCCCCTTCGATTAGCAAGTATTGATCTTGGTCATAGCCATAGTAGAAATTACCTCTGGTATGGGTCAGCTCATCGATGACAGGCTCTAGCACCAGTGTTCCTTCCATATTGATCAGACCAAATCCGGTAGGTGTTTTGGCCAAAATATATTCCCCTTCATTTCCTTCTAGGTACTCAAATGTTTGATCAGGATCTTCTCCCAATGGTAAAAAGTATTCGTTGTTTTTTTGAGCGATTACTTGGCCCACATTGGTGATCTCAGCGGATTGCAATTCTCCCAGATATGTTGTGGTGCCTTTACCGCGTTGGTATAGCCAGTACTCGGAGTCTTTACGAGCCAAAAGAAAATTGAAATAAGTATCTATCTCATCATATTCAAGTTCCAATACTTTTTGTCCGTATTCATGAAAAGCACCTATTCCATTGGGACCTTTGACCAAGATCCATGGTTCTAAAAAGCGATGCACTTCCTGTCCTTCCAGATTGACTGCAGGTTTGAAATCATTGGAAAGAAGGAACAACCCTTCTTCATTTTTGCCGATTTTGACTGATTCGCTGAGAAGTGAGATGGATTGATAGACCAGTCTGGTCTTGAGATTCATCTCATAGTCATAGACCTCGTAGGTTTGGGCTTGGACTAGTGAGGAAATTACAAAGAGGAGTACTAGTAATGGGCTTTTTCGAAACATCGATAATCTTATTAAAGCCCGAATATAAAATGCCCAAAATAGGAATTCCTCTTTTGGGCATTAAAAATCTTTAGAAGGGCCTTTATTTTTCCTCTTGAATCTTATCCAGATCAAAAAGATCCGAAATGAATTCGATCATTTCTTCGGCCTCATCTCGTTTGCATGCAGCTTTGAGTTGGACGACAGGAACTTTGAGGACTTTCTGCATCATGCTTTTGGTGATTTTATCGATCACCTCTATTTCTTTTTCCGAAGCATTTTTCAGAAATCTCGCCAACTCTTCCTGTCTGATTTGCTCGAGTGATTGCTTGAGCTTATTGATGGTAGGGGAGACCATCATTTCTTTTTTCCAGCCGGCAAATTCGACAATTGTCTCCTCGATGATCTGCTCGACTTGAGGGATAGCAGCTAGCCTCTTTTCAAGAGCTTCAGTTGCCTTGCTGGTGATATTGTCTACATTATAAAGTACGACACCCGGGATTTCCTCTACAGATGTCTCAATGGATCTCGGGACAGAAAGATCAACCAACAATTTATAAGATTGAATTTCAAACTGGCTGATGAGTTCTTTTGTGATGAAAGGCTCAGATCGTCTGATCGAGCTTACGATCACATCTGCTTCTTGCATTGCTTGGTGACATTCCTGAAAAGGAACCACCTCAAAGCCCATTTCAGCTGCGATTAGTTCAGCTTTAGATTGAGTTCTGTTAGTGATTTTTACTTTGGCTTCCGGTAGATGCACCATGTTTTTGGCTACATCTTCCCCGATTTCACCTACCCCGATCAACAAAATTCTAGGTTGATAGGTATTGGCAGTGAGGCTTTCGATAAGCTCAATGGCCGCATAGGAAAGGGAGGCTGCACCATCGCGGAACGCAGTTTCCTGAACGATTCGCTTGTTGGTGAAAAAGACCGTATGCATCAATCGATGTAGGAATGGCCCAGCCATATCCAAATCTGCCGAAGCCTGATAAGATCTTTTGACCTGATTGGAGATCTGAATATCTCCCACTACCTGAGCTTCGAGTCCCATCGCTACTCTGAAGAGTCTAAGAATAGCTTCTTGGTCTTTGTCGAAAATCTCGAAATATTCAGAGTAGTTGACTACATCTACAATGCCTTTTTCCAGTCCGATCAATTTGATGATTTCGGCACTCAAGTCTAGCTCATGTCGATAATAGACTTCTGTCCTATTGCAGGTAGATAGGATCAAAGCATCCTGAAGACTAAAAAATTCTTTGAGTTTCAGGAGTATACTATGGATTGACTGATCGTCTAAGGCGATCAATTCCCGGATTTGGACGGGAGCAGTTTTATGAGATAAACTTAGGGCTCTAAACTTGTCTAGCATCATGTTTATTCTTGCAATGCAAATTTAATAGACTATGCACTGGAATAGGCGTTTTGGTCTTGACTTCAGGAAATTTAGAATTTATCTAAATAATCAAGGTCTTATTTTATGCTACAAAGGTGGCCAGAATTGCGTTTCAGTGCCAATATTCTTAATTTATAGCGTATAGTTTTTATCTATTGTTTGCTATGAGAAAGCTCCATCGATTTTTTTATAAGTTGAAGCAAGAGGTAGGGCTTTCCTACCAAGAATCCCGGGGATTTATGGTATTGATTCCAGTTTTGTTCTTATTGCTAATGGGGCAGCTATGGGTGAAAAGTAATGCTTCGCAAAAAAGCTCAATTTCATCCGTGCAATTGGATTATTTGATTGATTCGTTAAATAAGGCAGGTTTTCAACCAATAACTTCACCGCTCCCATTCAACGAAGTCAGGGATACCACTCGTTCCAAGTCTAAGTCAGCACTTCAGAAAATACCATTCTCTCAATCAGATTCTGTGACCTTGCAGATTGTACCGGGAATAGGTCCAGCTTTGGCATCCCGAATTATTAAGTATCGTGAAAGTATAGGTGGTTTTTTTGCACCTAGCCAATTACTGGAGGTGTATGGAATTAGCGCGGAGGTGGAGCAGCGAATGTGGGAGTACTTTGTTTTTGATGCTGTGATCTCCAAGAGATTGAGGATAAATGAACTCGAGACAGCAGATCTCGCAAAACATCCCTATATCGGCTATGGCGAAGCCAAAGTAATAGTAGCATACCGTCAGCAGCATGGACCCTACCTGAAAGCGGAAGATTTGCTACACATCAAAATTTTCACTGAAGAGTGGGTAAAGAAAATAGCACCTTACTTAGAGTTTTGATGGGAGTTTTTTCAAAATACTGAGATATTTGCAGCATGAATTCATCAGATGCAGGAATCAAGCTGCCGCTATTACAACTCCCCGAAATCACACCCACACTCAGCCAAAAAGATGGTAAGGTTTGGATTTTTGACGCTTTGCGAAAAAAAGATTTGGTGTTGACACCGGAGGAGTGGGTCAGACAGCATTGGATTTCTTTTCTGATTCAGCACCAGAGTTTCCCCAAGGGCTTGGTGGGGCTAGAGAAAGGTTTGAAGTACAATCAGCTTCAAAAGCGAACAGATCTGCTGGTCTATGATCAAGAGGGGAAACCCTACTTACTAATCGAGTGTAAGGCACCTCAAGTCAAACTGAGCCAGAGCACGGTGGAGCAGGCTTGCCTGTATCACAGCAGACTCCAAACACGCTTTTTAGTGCTGTCAAATGGCCTGAAACACATTTGCCTTGAATGGGACTCTGAAGTCAACTCATTTAAGCAACTTAAAACTTTCCCTCCAGCCCCAAATTAGTCGTTGATATTTATGATTTTAAGCAGTCATTTTTTAACTTAAAAAAATCGAAAACACTTCTCCTAAACTCATGTCATCGTCCCATTCTAATACACCTTGTGAGCTTTGTGCCAGTAGAAAATATTCGCTAATGGCGGGATTGAGCGACACTCAAATCTGCACCATTTCTGATCATAAAAATTTGATTTCACACCGCAAAGGGCAGGTGCTCTATTATGAAAATACCAAGCCGTTGGGGATTTTTTGTATCAATTCAGGCGTGGTCAAGGTCTATAAAACAGCTTCCAATGGGAAAGAGCAGATTGTACATCTTGCTCAAAAGGGAGATTTTTTGGGTTATGCGGCATTGTTGGGCGAGGAAAACTATACCAATTCTGCGATGATCGTAGAGGATGCGAAGATTTGCTTTATTCCCAAAGAAGCTTTTCTCACCACCTTGATGACTAATTCTGAATTTTTTAAAAGAGTGACTAAGCAGATCTCTCATGAACTCGGTGTCATGGAAGAAAAGCTGACCGATGCCACCCAAAAAAGCGTGAGAGAGCGCTTGGCGTATGTGTTGCTCCATTTGGCGAGCTGCTATGGGATCGAAGGTGGAGAAAGTCAAAAAATCGATTTGATTTTGAGTAGAGAGGAAATTGCGGGAATAGTGGGGACGGCCACAGAATCTGTTATTCGCTTACTTTCTGAATTTAAAAAAGACGACTTGATCGAGTTTGACGGGAAAAAGATCATCATCAAGGATAAGAGAGGCTTGGCAAGACTTTCTGATTTTTATGCAGCCTGAGTAGAACACTCCTAGGTGTATTACAGTTTTCCTTTTATGCTAAAGAATAATCTAGCCCTGTTTACCTCCAAGATCTCCCTGGTGGTACCAATTCTGTTTTTGATTTATTCGGGATTGGCAGCCCAATCTATTCCTTATCAAGCCATGCTCTCTGTACTGTATGAGGATGATTTTCCTGTGATCAAACCAGAAGAAATCAAAGATTTAGGGCAATTTCAGGTATTGGATACGCGAGAAAGGGAGGAATATGAAGTCAGCCATTTGAAAAATGCAACTTGGGTGGGATATGAGACATTTCCAGAATTTGATTCTCAGATCTTGGATAGGTCCAAACCGATCTTGGTGTATTGTACGGTAGGAGCTCGATCTCAGGATATTGGTCAAAAGCTTCAGCAAGAGGGTTTTGAGGTTTACAATCTTTATGGAGGGATTATCCACTGGGTCAATGAAAATCACCCCGTATTTCAAAATTCTTCAGAGACTCGACAAGTTCACACGTATTCACAAGCTTGGGGGATTTGGCTCAGCAAGGGAGAAAAAGTCTATTGATTCAGGTTTTTTTCCCGGATCTCTGCATCTTCATCTGGTTTTCTGCGTAGGTATCAACTATTCAATTTCATGCGTCACCTCTTTTTTTACTTTCTATTTCTGCTTATTGTCTGCTCTTGCCAGGGTCAATCTCTGGGGACAGCCGGCAGTACTCCACCCAATCATTCACTTTGGGATCAGTTGCTTTCTAAGCATGTCAAACCTGGAGGAAGAGTAGATTATGCCGGTTTTATTCGTGACAAAGAGCAATTGGAATCCTACCTGAAGAGTTTGTCAGAAAATGCCCCAGATCGGAAAACCTGGTCCAGAGAGGATCAACTGGCTTATTGGATCAATGCTTACAATGCCTTTACTGTCAAATTGATCGTGGATCATTATCCAATAGAAAGTATTCGAGACTTGGGACCAAAGCTGAAGATTCCGTTGGTCAACGACGTGTGGCATTACAAATTTTTTGAAATCGGCGGAAAAGAAACCGATCTAGATGAAATTGAGCATGGAATTTTGAGGAAGGAATTTGAGGAACCCCGTATTCATTTTGCCATTAATTGTGCCTCCGTATCCTGTCCTCCATTACAGCCTTTTGCTTTTACAGCTGATCAGCTGGAAGCTCAACTGGAGGCTGTAGCCAAAGAATTTGTCAATGATCCATCTCGCAACCAAATCCAGAAGGATGAAGTGCAGGTATCAGCTATTTTCAATTGGTTTTCCGGGGATTTTACGAGGGACGGTTCTTTGATTGATTTTCTCAACAGCTATAGCAAAATCCGAATTGACTCGGATGCTAAAGTCACTTATCTGGATTACAATTGGAGTCTGAATGATTAGTCTTAATTTGAAAAGGAATTGATGGACTCTACAAGACATATCTTGATCATCGGAAATGGAATAGCCGGTGTGACTTTGGCCCGGCACATTCGGAAGCGCGATGAGCAGGTCCGAATCACTCTGGTGTCAGGTGAGAGTAAATACTTTTTTTCTCGTACAGCTTTGATGTATGTCTTCATGGGACATATGAAATTTGAGCATACACAGCCCTATGAGAATTTTTTTTGGGAAAAGAATAGAATCAACCTCAAGGAAGGCTGGGTAGAATCAGTGGATTTTGATCGCAAGCAACTGTCGTTAAAATCTGGGGAATCTTTGTCCTACAATCAATTGGTCATTGCCACGGGGTCCAAACCGAATAAGTTTGGCTGGCCGGGACAAGAGCTACAGGGAGTGCAAGGTTTGTATTCCAAGCAGGATTTGGAGCTGATGGAAGCCAATACGACATATGTAAAGAGAGCGGTAATCGTAGGAGGCGGACTGATCGGGATCGAAATGGCCGAGATGTTAGCCTACAAAAATATTCCAGTTACATTTTTGGTGAGGGAAAAAGGATTCTGGAGAAATGTCTTACCACAGGAAGAGTCAGAGTTGATCAGTGAACATGTGAAGGAGCATCATATTGATTTGAGGTTGGAGACTGAGCTATCAGAAATCCTGGACGATGGAAATGGCAGAGTAAGAGCCATCAAAACAAATCAGGGAGAAGAAATCCCCTGCGAATTTGTGGGATTGACTGCCGGTGTGAAGCCAAACGTGGATTTTCTCAAAAATTCCAAATTGGAAGTGAATCGTGGAGTCATGGTTAATTCAAGATTTGAAACCAACATCCCTGATGTTTATGCAATTGGTGACTGTGCTGAATTTCAAGAAAAGCCTGCTGCAGATCGGAAAAATATAGAGCAGGTCTGGTACACCGGGAGGATGCATGGAGAGACATTGGCTTTAACCCTAACTGGTCAAATCACAGAATATCAGCCTGGTGTTTGGTTTAATTCAGCCAAATTCCTAGACGTGGAATATCAAACCTATGGAATAGTTCCCGCTGATTGGAATGAGGATGATTTTAAAAATTTTTACTGGCAACACCCGCAAAAAAAGGTAGCCTTTAGAATGCTGATGGATACAGGGGGCAAACTGATAGGTGTTAATAATTTTGGTTTTCGATTGAGCCATGAGTTTTTTGATCGTGCGATCAAGGAAGGCTGGTCTGGACAGAAAGTAATTGCTCAGTTGAGCAAGGCGAATTTTGACCCGGAGTTTTTCGCTCCTTTCTATATCGAGATTCAGAAGGAATTTTTGAAACAAATCGGAGGAGATTTCAAGCCAGCCAAACGGACTTTAATTCAAAAGCTATTGGGAGCGAGCGTATGAAAGTGATTCAGAAAATAGGGTTGTCTTTGTTTTTGATCGGATTAGTGGTCTTTACGGCAATTCCATTCCTAGGCAGCTACCAGCTGAGTCAGGAAATGGTCGAGGTCAATACCAAAGAGCTCCATCTGGAAAAGATGCAGGAGATCCTGAGTCCGATTTATGATGAGGTTTACTCTTCCAATTTTCAATTTTTAGGTGCATTCAATCAAGAGTTTGGAGCCTATAATGATGCATTGAAAGCAGAAGGAAAGTGGGATGAGGTTATCTGGGATGATTATAGTTTTCCTCTTGCAAAAGCCGCCTTGAGCAGCCCGGTGAAAGCAAATCCGTGGTTGTGGATGTCTCTATCTATAGGGTTGGCGGTGCTGGGAGGTCTGGCATACAATCTTCCCAAGTACCAAGGAGAACCAGAAGGAGTCAAAAACAATGGAATTTTCCATTCTAAAATGAAAAATCGAGGTTGGTTGGGGATTTTGACAGGGACCTATCTGATTCTATTTTATGTGATTCTGTATTGGTTTCCAGCCTACCTGGTCAATCTGGTTGCGATGGTGGATCCTCTGAGTAGGATTTTATCTGGCAATCCCGCAAGTCAGTGGTTTTTGTATGGATTTGTATACACGCTAGCCATTTTGGTGATGGGTATTCGGATGTTTAGAAAATACCGAGGCAATAAATATCAGCAACTTCGAACGGCTTCCGTGATGTTTTTCCAAACCGCTTTTGCCTTTTTGATTCCGGAAATCTTGGTTTTGCTGAATCAGCCCTATTTTGATTTCAAAAACATCTGGCCACTGGATTACGATTTTTTCTATTCTTATCAGTTGGATACCTTCCTTTCCAATGGTTCGGTGGGGATGTTTATGTTGATTTGGGGGATTATGTTGATAATTATTGGCGTACCTCTTTTCACGTACTTCTATGGTAAAAGATGGTATTGTAGCTGGGTATGTGGATGTGGTGGACTGGCCGAAACTGTCGGCGACCCTTATCGTCAGCTTTCTGACAAGAGTCTCAAATCCTGGAAAATAGAAAGATATTTGATCCACGGAGTTTTGGTTTTGGCTGTGGTCATGACTGTGTTGACGATTGCCAATTATTTCTCAGATTTTTGGTTGCTGGGCGATGTGACCAATCAGCTGCACTCATTTTATGGCTTTGCCATAGGTTCGGCGTTTGCCGGAGTGGTCGGAACGGGGTTTTATCCATTTATGGGGAATCGGGTTTGGTGCCGATTTGGCTGTCCATTGGCTGCTTATCTGGGGATAGTTCAGCGATTTAAGTCTCGCTTTAGAATCACCACCAATGGAGGACAGTGTATTTCCTGTGGCAATTGCTCTACCTATTGTGAGATGGGGATCGATGTCAGATGGTATGCTCAAAGAGGTCAAAATATTGTAAGATCCTCCTGCGTGGGTTGCGGGGTATGCGCTTCGGTCTGTCCGCGTGGTGTATTGAAACTAGAAAATGGTCCAGAAGAAGGCCGCATCAATGAAATGCCGGTGATCATCGGAAATGATTCTGTGAAAATCAATGCCTGAATTCATCGCATATCTTTTACTGGGAGTTTACCTTCTGGGAATGACTTTTATATTCATCTATAGTCTGGCCCAAGGACATTTATTGCTTCATTTTCTGAAAGCAAAGAAGAAAAAATCTGATCTGAGGACCCTCAAAAATGATTTCCCGAAGGTGACTGTTCAGCTCCCAATATTCAATGAGTTGTTTGTAGTGGAGAGACTGATTGATTCGGTGGCGAAACTGAATTATCCCTCTGAAATGCTTGAAATTCAGATTTTGGATGACAGTACTGATGAGACAGTCCAGATCATTCAGGAAAAAATCAAAGAATATCCGCAGCTTAATTTTCAATACATTCACCGTAGCAATCGACAAGGATTCAAAGCTGGTGCCTTGAGAGAAGGATTGGACAAAGCTTCTGGGGAGTTTATAGCGATATTTGATGCGGATTTCATTCCCGAGCCGGATTTTTTACTTCATACGTTGCCTTATTTTAAAGAAGAAAATGTGGGAATGGTACAGTCTCGCTGGACTCATTTGAATGAAAAATATTCGCTGCTCACCAGACTTCAGGCTTTTGCCTTGGATGCTCATTTTTTGATCGAGCAGATTGGAAGAAATCACCAAGGAGCATTTATCAATTTCAATGGAACTGGGGGGATTTGGAGGAAGCAATGCATCATGGATGCTGGCAACTGGCATGACGATACCTTGACTGAAGATTTGGATTTGAGCTATAGAGCTCAGAGAAAAGGGTGGGAGTTTGTATATCGACCGGAAATCAAATCTCCAGCCGAATTGCCACCCGTCATGTCTGCTATCAAATCTCAGCAATTTAGATGGACCAAAGGGGGAGCGGAGTGTGCGGCTAAGCATGCCTCTAAGGTATTGTCTGAAAGTCATTCCTTTACGGTGAAGTTTCACGCCATGGCCCATTTGTTCAATAGTACCATTTTCATAGCGGTGCTGCTGGTCAGTTTGAGTAGTTTGGGAGTCTGGTGGATGGGCTATCAGGGGCTTTTGCCTGAAGTAGGATTAAGAGTTGCAGGTGTGTTTTTGGTTGGTTTTGCATTGATTGCCTTGGTGTATTTGTTTTCTTACCTCTATCGGGAGGAAAGGAAATCGAAGAGTTTCTTGCAGGCCTTGTTTCTGCTCCCCTTATTTCTATCCGTGTCGATGGGACTAGGGCTTCACAATGCACAGGCAGTTTGGGAAGGTCTTTCAGGGAAGAAATCACCCTTTGTGAGAACTCCCAAATTCAACCTTGAGGGAGGAAAAAGCAAGTTGAAAAACAACCTCTATCTTACTTTTAAAATGCCTATAACTACTTGGTTTGAAGGTCTTCTATCGCTTGTATTTACAGCGATGGTAGTGATGGCATTTTTCCATCACCATTACCTCTTTTTGCCTTTTCATCTGATGTTGGCAATAGGCTATTCCCTTGTATTTATCACATCATTCAAATCCTACGCATTAGGTCGATAATATGTCCCAAGCAATCGTAGACGTCATTATTCCTGCTTTCAATGAGGAGAAATCCCTTCCCAAAGTTATTCGGGATATTCCTGCCTTTGTCCGCAATGTGGTGGTGGCAAATAATAATTCCACTGATCAGACAGCTGCTGTCGCGAAGCAGTCCGGAGCGGTGGTGGTATTTGAGGCGCAGAAAGGGTATGGTAAAGCCTGCCTTACCGCGATGGATTGGGTTAAAAGTCAAGAAATTCAGCCTGATATTATCGTTTTTTTGGATGGGGATTACAGCGATTATCCCGAAGAAATGACCGGTTTGGTTCGGCCGATTATGGAAGGTAGAGCTGATATAGTCATTGGCTCCAGAGCTTTGGGTCAAAGAGAAAGTGGATCGATGACTGTTCCGCAGGTATTTGGGAACTGGCTGGCGACGACCATGATGAAATACATTCAAGGAGCCAAATTTTCGGATTTAGGCCCATTTAGAGCGATTGATTGGCAAAAGCTCCTGAGTCTGAATATGGTGGATCAAAACTTTGGATGGACTATAGAAATGCAGATCAAAGCTCATCAGGCTGGATTGAAATATATGGAAGTACCTGTCAAGTATAGAAAGCGCATCGGTGTCTCCAAGGTCAGCGGCACGGTGAAAGGTGTCTTTGGTGCAGGATATAAGATCATTTTGACGATTTTCAAGTATTGGTAAATTTGTCCAACTTAGACAGAAACTCTAAAAGCTCATTCATGAAAAGGTTTTCCTTTGTTCTTCTGATCAGTTTTTCACTTTTGCTGGCTTCCTGCGCACCTCAAAGCAGGGAAGGTGTTGATCTGGACCAGTTTGCAGGATATTGGTTTCAAGGCAAAGCCGAAATCAATGTCTTTGATCTCCAGCAAAGTCGGTATGGGGAAGTGAGAGAGGGAAATGCAGTCATGATCTTCGTAACGGAGGATTTTTCTAGAAGAAAGCAAGTGAAACTGGATGATCCCGCTGGTGTGGGAGCTGATGCCCGAAAAGTACTCAAGCTAAATATGACAAGGGAATTTGTGACTGGAGTTTATCCATATCACACGATGCTTTCTGTTTTTACGCCAGTAAATGATGAAACGAACTCTTATAAATTGGCAGCCTCTGTCACAGAATGGTGCGGACAGGCTTTTACCCAGATGAACTGGAAAAATTCAAAGTATAAGATTCAGTCTTTTTCGTATTTCGAGTCTGAAGGTGATCAGGAATTGACCATAGAAGCTCAAGCAGAAGATGAATTGTTTAATTTGATTCGAATCAATCCAGATTTGATTGCAGAAGGAGATGCCCGACTGATTCCCAGTCTGATCTATCAGCGATTTTCACATGTGGAAATGAACGATTACCGAGCAAAAATTTCTAAGTCTGATCTAGGGGATAATACCTCCGAACTAGTCGTGTTTTATCCGACTCTGAATAGATCACTTAAGATACAATACAAAGCATTTTTCCCCTTTGAAATCCTAGCATGGGAGGAAATCCAAATCAAAGGAAATGGTGATCAGGAAGTCACCAAAGCAGTTCGAAAAAAATTGGAATTGTCAGATTATTGGAATAAGAACGAAAAGCTATTTGAACCGCTGCGAAAGGATCTTGGACTTTGAAATCCTGGATCACCAAAACTGGGCTGCTAGCCGGAACTGTTGCTTTAGTCATTGCTATTTATTGGCTAGGTTATCACGTACTTAGAGAGGAGTTTTTCTCTTTGTTTTTGGGCTTTGTTGTCGCGTTTTCAGGAATGCTTGCGATCTATTTTTCGTATTCAAAAGCTGATACATCTTGGAAAAAAATCTTTTGGATTGGGTTGGGGCTGAGGCTGTGCTTGTTGTTTTCTGTGCCTAATTTATCTGAAGACTATGTGAGGTTTTTATGGGATGGCGAGTTGGTTCGATTGGGAGAAGACCCGTATCGACTCAAGCCTTCGGAATGGATGGAAGAAACAGGAAATGCCTCGGCTCTTCAGGCTCAGCTTTTTGATGCAATGAATTCCCCGGATTATTATTCCGTTTACCCGCCATTGAATCAATTGGTGTTTTGGATTGCAGCAGAAGCCATGTATGGATTTGTCTGGAATGGATATTACACTCTGAGATTGCTTCTTTTGTTCTTTGAAACTTTCACTTTTTTTGCGCTCCTGAAACTTTCGAAGCGATTTCTACTACCGATCCGCCAGCTCATCTTGTACTGGCTCAACCCCTTTGTAATCATGGAAATCTCGGGCAATCTTCATTTTGAAGGAATTGTTCTCGTATTTCTTTTATATGCCTTGATCGCTTATTCCAAAAATAAAAAGTTCCTGTCGGGCATGAGTTGGGGGCTAGCGATCGGGATGAAGTTATTGCCGTTTATTCTTTTTCCAGCGTGGTTTTTCTTTCGAAAAATCAAAGAAAGTCCGTTTTTCTGGATTGGTTCGCTAGTGGCATTGGTTGTTTCATTTGTTCCACTGGTGTGGGACGATGCCTGGGTCAAGTTCTTCGAAAGTCTGAAACTGTATCAAGGCAAGTTTGAATTCAATGCCTCGGTGTACTACTTGCTCCGTGAGCTTGGATACTGGATAGAAGGCTATAATACAATTGGTTATCTGACCAAAATATTAGGAATTGTTCTGATTGTAGGAGTTTGGTATGGAGCCTGGAGATCCAAGCCTCAATCCTTGTCCAAGTTGATAGAACTGTGGATCGGTATTTATTTGTTTTACCTGCTGCTCCAACCGGTTATGCACCCTTGGTATTTGATCCCTGGATTGGGACTGAGTGTGATTTCTGGAAGGGTCACATTTGTGATTTGGAGTTTTACATCAATTTTTTCCTATCAGGCCTATGGAAATGCGGATAACTTTGAACAACCCATATTTCTGATTTTGGAATACAGTTTGGTAGGGATAGGCATCTTGTGGGATTACCGTCCACAGTCATTTAATTTCATGAAAAATTCAGTTTCTATATGAGAGTTACTTCATACATGTTGCTCCTTCTGATTACTTTCTTTGCCTGTAAACCCAAAGAAGAGCGAGAGGCGATCGATCTATTGGGAAAAGCAATTGAAGCGCACGGAGGAGAGAAAGCTTTTGAAGATATGAGTGAGATCCAATTTAGAAAATGGACGCAATTGCTGGACGAAAATGGAGATGTCGAATCAGAGACCGACCAATTGATTCAGTTTCAACTGAAGCCATCCTTAACAGGAAAAATCTCCTGGGAAAAGGATAGCATCAAGCATGTGATTGAGTTTGACGGAGAGCAGACTAGCTATAAGATGGGGGAGAATTCAGTTCAAAATTCAGGTTTTCTTCAAGCAAAAAGAAAGGAGTTTGATGCGGCCTATTATGTAGTCATGCAGCCATTGATGCTGCTGCAGGAAGAAAACGTGAAGCTTGTTTATGAGGGAGTACGGACGGTTTTTGAAAAGGAAGTGCAAGTCATTCGCGCAGAATATGGTCCCGATGAAGATGTTTGGTGGTATTATTTTGACTCGAAAACCAACCTAATGGCCGGAAATGAAGTACAACTCAAGGATCATAGAAGTCAAATCGAGAATTTGAGTTTTAGCCAAGCCGGAAATCTGAAGTTTTATGGTCAAAGAGAAAGCTATCGGGTAGATGAAAATGGAAACCGGAAGTTTCTTCGGGCCATTTATAGTTATTCTGATTTTCAATTGAAATAAGTAACAGAAGCTAATGAGGTATTTAGTAGGATTTGTATTGAGTGTATTTCTGATTTCTTGTGAAAGTAAATCTGAAGCTGATAAAATTGTGGATTTGGCTATTGAAGCGCATGGTGGAGATACTTATGCGAGTTCTCAAATTGAGTTTGACTTCAGAGATATCCACTACACCATAGAGAAAACTCCAGCTGGTTTTGAATATTCTCGGGAATTTTCCGACTCAACTGGCCTGGTCAAAGATGTACTTACTAATCAAGGCTTTGTCAGGACTGTCAATCAAGTGGCCATCGATACGCTCACGGAAGAGAGAGTTGGAGCTTTTTCCCGCTCAGTCAATTCTGTCGCTTACTTTGCCTATTTACCATACGGGTTGAATGACGCTGCAGCGATCAAAACTTACCTTGGCCGTACTGATATCAATGGGGAATCGTATGATTTGATCAAAGTGACTTTTCAGCAAGATGGAGGAGGAGAAGATTTTGATGATGAGTTTTTGTATTGGATCGGTACGGAGGATCATTTGGTGGATTTTATGGCCTATAGCTACCACACAGATGGAGGAGGCGTACGGATGCGGGAAGTGAGTCAGGTGCAAGAAGTAGGCGGTATTCGCTTTCAAAATTACCTCAATCTCAAGCCGGAGGATAAAAATACTCCTGTGGAAAAGATGCAAGAACTCTACGAAAAAGGTAAATTGGAATTGCTCTCAGAGATCAATCTTGAAAATATTCAGGTGAGACCATTGGACTAGCTTAGCAAAAGTTTGCAATGGGATAGATGTCTGAATCATAACAATAGCCCATTCAGTTTTGCGAAAAATTCAAGTAAGATATTTATTTAGTTCTGTAACCTTCATCTTTTTGATGATGAGTTTTTTGTGGCTTTTTCCTGAAAGTGAAATACCAGTCTGGACGCAGAAACTAAAAGGGGTATGCTGGGTAGGAAGCAGAAATCCACTTGCCGGCGGGGAATTTTTAGCCCTGAAATCCACAGGTGCCAATGCGATTTCGCAAACGCCATTTGGTTGGCAACAAAGTACCGATAGTCCAGACATCCGATGGGAAATAGAAGGAGATAGACAGTGGTGGGGAGAGTCGGGTAAAGGCATTCAAGTGACCTTGGATTCTGCTAATTCTCACCAAATTTCTTCCATGTTGAAGCCACACATTTGGGTGAGAGGGAGTTGGCCAGGTGAAATAGAAATGAAATCTGAGGAAGAATGGCAGCTTTGGTTTGAAAGTTACAGGGACTTTATTTTAGATTATGCTCGTCTTGCAGACCGACTTTCAATTCCTTACCTATGCATCGGTACAGAGCTGGAGAAAGCTTCCGGCAGAGAGCAGGATTGGAGGAAGCTCATCGCTGCCGTCAGAAAAGTGTACTCAGGAAAGCTAGTCTACGCCGCTAATTTTACTGAATTTGAGCAAATTCAATTTTGGGATGCCTTGGATTTTATCGGTATTCAGGCCTATTTTCCTTTGTCAGAAAAGGAAAAGCCAAGTTTGGCTCAAATGAATCAGGCTTGGAAATCGCATGTGAAAGAAATCGAATCCGTGGTCAAGAATTTTCAAAAGCCTGTCATTTTTACTGAAATAGGCTACTGCAATACCCATGATGCAGCTAAGGAACCTTGGGTTTGGCCCAATGAGAGAAAAGAGGCTCAAATTACGGAGGAGATTCAAGCATTATGTTATCAGTCATTTTTCGAAAGTGTATGGGATAAAACTTGGATGGCTGGAGCTTATTTTTGGAAATGGTATCCCGAAGGCAAGCGCCGAGATCCGGATTTCAGTCCTCAGGGATTGAAGGCGGAAGCAGTGATGACACAGTATTTTTTGAATGCGCCAAATCCATAGGAGACACAATATGCGCCATACCTCGGCTTGACCTCTGGTCAATAGTGATAAGTTGAATAATTATTCAAAATAATTTCTCTTGATTGATCAGATAATCAAAAGTGAATGAAAAGGAGGATTTGAGAAAATTGAGGCGGTTTTTAGACTTGTTGACTTAGGTCTTTTGCACTAGAAATCGAATTTAAAGTGGGAGGAAGCCTTTCCGAAATAATCTTTTACATGCCTGACTTCTTTGAAAATTTTGGTAAACTAGAGGCTCCAAATTCAACAATATTTTAAAATGAAGAACAACCCAAGAAGAGAGTTTTTAAAATCCACAGGTCTGATGGGACTGGGGATTTTTGGAGCTGGAGCAGCAAGTGCCAGCGAATCAGGTATTTTGCCTTTTGAAGCTAAATATGGAGCTAGCCGCGTCCAACACTTCAATATGTCTGGTTTTGCAGCACCCAAATTAGAAACTGTCAGAGTGGGGATAGTTGGATTGGGAATGAGAGGTCCCGGAGCTGTCAATCGCCTCAGTAAAATAGAAGGTGTAGAGATCAAGGCTTTGTGTGATTTGCTTCCAGAGAGAGTGGAAAAGCAAAAGGAATTGCTTGCCAAAGATACAGCACACCGCCCAGAGGGATATTCTGGATCTGTGTATGCTTGGAAAGAGATGGTTGATCGAGAAGATCTAGATCTGATCTACATAGCTACCCCTTGGGAGTGGCATACTCCGATGGCAGTCTACGCTATGGAAGCTGGAAAACATGCGGCTGTGGAAGTTCCTGCAGCACGCACTTTGGATGAGTGCTGGCAGCTGGTGGAGACATCAGAGCGCACCAAAAAGCACTGCATGCAATTGGAGAATTGCTGCTATGACTTCTTTGAATTGATGACTTTGAAAATGGCTCGGGATGGATATTTTGGAGAGATTCTGCATACAGAAGGAGCATACATTCATGACTTGCTCAGCTTGAATTTCAACAAAGAAGGCTACCAAGGCATGTGGAGATTGAAAGAAAACTACAGAGATGGCAACTTGTATCCTACCCATGGTTTGGGCCCGATTTGCCAGATCATGAATATCAACAGAGGAGATCAGATGGATTATTTGACATCGTTGAGCTCCAATGATTTCCAGATGAAGATGAAAGCGCAGGAGCTGGCAGAAGCTGACAACTTCTTCGGTGAATTTGCTTCCAAAAATTATCGTGGAAATATGAATACGACATTGGTGAAAACCAAGCATGGAAAATCTATCATGATTCAACATGATGTGACTTCACCTCGTCCTTATAGCCGACTTCATGTCGTGAGTGGTACAGAAGGATATGCTCAGAAATACCCTAAACCTGGTGTAGCCAAAGGCCATGGCTGGTTGAAAGAAGAAGAGATGAAGGAGCTAGAAAAGAAATATACGCCGGAAATTGTCTTGAAAGTAGGGGAGTTGGCCAAGCAAGTGGGCGGTCATGGAGGAATGGACTTTATGATGGACTGGAGACTGATCGATTGCTTGAGAAATGGACTTCCTTTGGATCAAGATGTCTATGATGCGGCATTGTGGAGCTGTATATCGCCTTTGAGTGAGTGGTCTGTAGCTAATAGATCTAATTCGATTGATGTACCTGACTTCACTGGTGGTAGCTGGAAAACTAATACTCCGGTACCAACGACTTTGGCTGGAGGCGGCACAACTAAGGTAAATGTATAAAGCTTAAAAAGTCAATAATTAAAAAGGGGACGATGATCTATCATTGTCCCCTTTTTATTTGAAAGAAATACAATCACTTCATCTTTGTAGAAGAAAAAGCTTCCTCAACGATTTCCTTCATTTTAGCGGGGTCATTTTTGTAGGTACTGAGATCAACTACGGCTACTTTTCTGAAATCTACTGGATGGCTTTCGCTCTGAAGGGAGATATATCCAGAGTCGAGTAGCTTTCCGTCTATTTTCACTTTTTCATCAAATGGATCTACACTTCCTCCTCCTATTTGAGGCTGATTGTAGCTGAATACTGTGTCTGTACCTACCAAGTGATGTATCGCCTCGTCACCTAAAACGATGAAATTAGCCTGCACCCACTGATCTCCATGATAGGTTTCCGAACTCGAATTGATGCAATGAGGTGTAAAAAGAGTATCTGCCAAAACCACATTGGTCCCCGGAGTACAGAGATTGCAAGTCGAGCGCTTATCTGTGCCATTTCCTCCCAGAAATTGAGCCTCTACTGAGATCGGGAAGTTTTGATCCTTGAGCATGGTGCTAGGATCTTGAGAATGAAGCATAGCTCCACTATTTCTCCAAGCCCATCCTTCACCTTCTGGAGCTTGCTCTCCTGTGAATCTGTATTCTACCTGAAGGAGGTAATAAGAAAATGGTTCATTGTAGAAAATATGTCCGTACTGCTGATCAAAGGCTTCATAACCATCATATCGGACTTTCATTAGCCCATCTTCTACACGGAAAGTATTGGCATAATTGTCTCCTAGATCATGCTTTCGGATCTTTATGGTCCAGTCATTCATGTCTTCCCCGTTGAATAATTGGATCCAATCCACTGCTACTGGTTCGGAGCTTTCTTGTTCGGTAGTGTTTTTTTGGCAAGAGGAAAATGCCACTAGCAAAATGGCAAAAATAGCGCTGTACTTCATGGTTTTAATTTTTCTAATGTGACTAGTACTGGGAAATGGTCTGAATAGGGTACATCCAAAACTTCATAACTGACAAGTTTGAAATCTTTGCTCGAATACCAAACATAATCTATTCGATCGGCAAATGTCTCTGACCGATAGGTAGGTTGCTCATTTTTCGCTGCTACTGCAGCATCCGTATAAGCGTCTTTGATTAAAGTATACTCGGGATCATTGGGACCAAAATTTAAGTCGCCCATCCAAATCACCGGTTTTTGCTGCTTCTGGATAGCCTCATCGATTGCCTTAACTTGTGCTTTTCGGTTTTCTTCAAATTGATGACAAAGGTGTGTTCCTCCGATTAGAATTTGATCCGCTGTTTCGGCCCAGGCGACTGATCTCGGTTCACCACCTACAGGTGTCGGTAGCAGTTGCGTGGAAAAAGTAGGAGAACCTTTGACGAGTAATCCTTCACCATAACCTCCCTCAGCATAATCCATCGCTTTGGCAAAGTAAGCCGCCATGTCTGTTTGCTTTCCGATTTCTTTTACCAAGTCCACTTTTTCGCCATATACCCGAGCTGTACGGGTAGTCATACTATCGACTTCCTGAAAAGCGACGATATCTGGATCTAATTGCTTGATGAGTGAAATGACCTGGTCTAGGTTGGGGCGATTGGACTGATAAGGGTCTTCGCCATGATAGATATTGTAGCTGAGGATCTTGATGGTTTGACTTTGGCTCCAACATACGCTAGAGAGCAGACAAAGTAATCCGATAGCCAGTGATTTTTTAAAAAACATAGGGTAGATTGAAAATTTAATCTCCGAAGATAAAAGTATTCGATAAAATCGACCTAAGAATTTATCCGGTAGGTTTGAATTTTATAAAGTTGACTATCTTTCCTTAAAATCTGCTTTTATGAAGAAAATAGTCGGGATTGTTTTGGGGGTACTTCTGTTGGGCTTTGTCTTGGCCATCGGTGCTGAAAAGTGGATCAGTCACAAGCTTGAGAGTTCCATCAATACGAGAGATACCCGCAATTACGATTTACTTTTTGAGGAAGTGGATGTCAAATTGTTTCAGGGAAGGGTAGATCTCAATCATATCAGGCTGGTGCCGCTCAAAGAGGATCTCCCAGTACAGATCAATGGATCTCTTGACAGGATGAAACTCAGTCGGGTCAATCTCTTTGGTTTTATTTTTAACAAGGAAATTGAAATAGGGGAATTGAGACTGGTGAAGCCTTCTTTCAGAATGATCAAAAAAGATTCTTCTGCCCACAATAAGGAAGGATCCAAGGAATTTCAAAACCTTTTCGGTGATCTGGTCAGTCGTGGTATTATTCACAACTTTGTCATTGAGGATGGGACTGCTGAGTTGCTGGTTCAGGAAGATAGCCTTCGTAGGTTTGGTACGTTTACGGATCTGAATATCTACGCCGAAGGTGTGCAGACAGATTCTGTGATAGTGAGTCATGTAGTTCCTTTCCAACTGGATCAGATCATGACCGGTATCAAAAATCTGAAAATGGAGCTTTCCGCAGGTCATAAATTGGAAGTTGCTTCGATCAATTTCAATCTTCGCGAACAGTATCTTTCCTTACAAGGCATCAGTATGAATTATGATCAGGATTTGGTGGAGAAATCATTTGATGAAACCTATCAGACCGATTTGATCGAGCTGGATCTCAAGGAGCTGCGATTTGAAAACCTAGATGCGCGAAGCGACCTCTATGGCAATTGGTCTGTGATTTCTCAGATGATGATTGTCGATAGTTTGGTCATGAATGACGTGCGTAACAAAAACAGACCTCGACCGGAGGAACCCATCAAGCCTATGTTTGGAGGTATGCTAGCGCAAGTCCCTTTTCCTCTGGACGTCGATACGCTGCTGGTGAAAAACACGATCATTTCCTACCTGGAGATACCAGAAGGGCAGAGAAAAGGTGGGGAAATCCGATTTGAAAATATGGAGGCGAAAATTCTGGGGCTGATCACCGTGGACTCACTTCAGCAATCTCAAGAACTCACGATTGATGTGACGACTAGCTTGCTCGGCAAGGCACCGATCGAAGCAAAATTCAGAATTCCATATCATGACGATTTCTTTTCCTTGGATTTGACGATTGGTGAAATGAACCTGGAGCAACTCAATCCGCTTTTGCTGCCTTTGGCACAGATTACTTTGGAGTCTGGAACATTGCATAAGTTGCACCTGAAAATGGAGGCCCATGAAAGGATGGCTTCCGCTCAATTGATTTTTGATTATGAAAATTTGAAACTGGAAGTACATAAAGGCGCCAATTCAGGGCAAGTCAAAGGTGGTGCCTCCATGCTCGCTAATATGGCTATCCGTTCCGAAAACTTGCCTTCCAAGAAGAACTACCGGACTGCCAACTATCATACAGCAAGGAATATGTATCGCAGTCCTTTCAACTATATCTGGCTGACGACCAAGTCAGGCCTGATGGAAATCGCCCCTGGCGGCTTGGTAAAGCTACTTTCTCAAAATGACATTGAAGCAGGCGTCAGTAAAAAAGCAGGAGAGGAATAGGGGGATTGCCAGAGGGTTTTTAGTTTTGTGCTTGTATTTTTTTCAAGGAATAATTGAAGATGGAAGTAGAAACAGATAAACTTAAACTCGCCGCACAATTTGTCAACAGCACCTCAGCCCCGATTTTTTTGACGGGGAAAGCGGGAACTGGTAAGACTACTTTTTTGCGAAAGCTGGCCAATGAGACACATAAAAACTACGTCGTACTAGCCCCAACCGGGATAGCTGCGCTACATGCCAGAGGAGTGACGATACATTCACAGTTTCTATTGCCTCTTGGAAGTTTCCTGCCGGTACGTGAGCCTGAGGGCAATTATACGGATCAGCATGGTTTTTATACGCAGCATACCCTAAGCCGAAGGCATCCCTTGAATAAGGTCAGAAAGTCGGTTTTGAGAGCTATCGAACTGCTAGTCATCGATGAGGTGAGTATGCTGAGGGCAGATGTGCTGGATGCAATAGACTTCCGGATGAAAAGTGTCAAAGGGAATTTCAATGAGCCTTTTGGAGGGGTGCAGGTTTTGCTGATTGGTGATCTGTATCAGCTGCCACCAATCGTAAGGGATCAGGAGTGGGGAGTTTTGAATCGGTTTTATTCAAGTATTCATTTTTTCGAGGCCAAAGCCCTTCAAAACTCCGGCTTGGTCTATTTGGAACTGGATAAGATTTTCAGACAGCAAGACTCCGTTTTTATTGATTTGCTCAATAATCTTCGGGATAATCAACTGACGGATGAGGACATTCGACTGTTGAATAGCTATTATAAAAGTAGCGCCGAGATCAAAGAAGAAAAGGAATGCATCACGATTACGACACACAACTACAAAGCTGATCAAATCAATCAGAGCGAGTTGGAAAGTCTGAAAGGAAAAGCTTATAGCTACAGAGCGGAGATCGAAGGAGACTTTCCTGATTCTCTCCACCCTTTACCCGAAACTTTGGAATTGAGAGAAGGGGCGCAGATCATGTTTGTCAAAAATGACAGCTCTGGGATGGCTTCTTATTTCAATGGAAAATTGGCTACGGTAACCGAGCTATCCAAAGACTCCATCACCGTGGTGATGAAAGATGAGGAGCGGGATTATGTTTTGCGCAAAGAAGTCTGGGAAAATAAAAAGTACCTACTAAATCCAACTACCAAGGAGCTGGATGAAGAAGTTGTGGGCACCTATTCCCACTTTCCAGTGAAGCTAGCTTGGGCAGTGACCGTGCACAAAAGTCAGGGTTTGACTTTTGACAAGGCAATCATCGATGTGGGACAGGCATTTGCTCCAGGTCAGGTGTATGTGGCTTTGAGTAGGTTGAGGAGCTTGGATGGCTTGATACTTCGCAGTAGGATTCAATCCAACTTAGTCCATTCCGATCAGCAGGTTGTGAGTTTTTCCCAAAACTCTAAGGCTCATCAGAAACTGGGGGAGCTCCTTCAGCTACACCAAAAGCGCTACCTCCATCATATGCTAGAGGGTACCTTTGATTTTTCTCAAGTGATGCGGGAACTGGCTCAGCATACCCAGAGCCAAGAGGGGACCATGGAATTTGAAGATGAGGAAATGCAGGCTGTCATGCCAAAGATGCTGGAAAAATTCAGAGGTGAGTCAGAGGTGACTGAGAAGTTTCGAAGGCAATTGCTTCATCTGCTTCATGCTGGAGATTTTGAAAAGTTGGAAGAAAGACTGGAAAAAGGAGGAGAATATTTTAGAAATTTTTTGGCCAATAGACTTCAGGAATTAGCGCTTCAGCTGACTATGATTTCGAGTTTTACGAAAACTCAAAAAATCCAAGAAGAGCTAGAGGCTATAGAAGAGTTGGTGATTCGAAAATACCTGGATATCAGTAAAATAAGAAGTATAGTTTTTGCCGTTAGCAAGGGAGAAGTACCTGGGAAAATGCCTAAAGTAGACTATGCCATTCAGGATTTGAGGAAGCAATTTTTTCTTCATGCCAAAGAAGTAGCCGCTGAGAAACTCAAGACTATCAAATCCAAAACGGGAAAGAGAAAGAAAGGAAGTTTGTCGCCGAAAAGACAAAAAGGAGATTCTCAGGAAGTCACTTTTCAACTGTTTGAATCTGGCAAAAATGTGGAGGTGATCGCTCTGGAAAGAGGCTTGGCCTCATCGACTATCAAAAGTCACATGGCAGAAGGTATAGCCTCAGGTAGATTTGAGCTGGAAGATTGTCTTCCTCAGGAGGTGATTATTGAGATTATGGCAAGTTTGGAAAAGTTTAAGACCGTAAAAGAACTTCGGGAACATTTCAAGGATAAGTATGACTACGGAACCTTAAAGATGGTTTTTGCGGGCAATAGGGATGTTTAAGCACCTAGTTACCACTCCCAATAACACTAAAAAAACGCAAAGGTTTGTGTCTTTACAAATCTCCAGAATAAGTAATTTCTATTTCATTCTCTTCCGGGAAAGAGACTAATTGGCTAAAGTCAACTTTCCAAAAATCAAGTTCGAATAAGTTCCCATGGAGATCCATTGTTAACTCGAAATCAACTAAGATTCCATCATCATCAATAAAATTTCCTGCAACAATCCTTTCAGACCTTGATTGATTCTGAGTTAAGTCAAATGAAGTTGAACCCATTTTTCCATCTTTCAATTGGATTACCATTTCAGGAATTTCAACTTTTAAGCCAGATAGCTTTAAAAGGACCATCAAGAACCGCTTTTCAGAATTCGAAATTTTTCTCATAGGTTATAGTCAGTCTAAATCGCCACTATTGATTAGAAATATTATTTAGGCCGATTTTCAACCCTTTGATTCCTGTATTTTCTATTTCAATCAAGTTTTCGGATTGAATAAGGAATTGATTGGAAGATTTACCATTGTAAAATGTTGACCCCGGGGAGTTGCTTAGGATTAGTGTATCTCCATGAATAGTATAAGTTCCATTGAAATCTAGCTCTCTGGGAGAGTTGCCAAATTCCCAAGTTGAATCCTGATATAAACCAAGCCAATAACCACCAATAGGAGCCTCCCTGTATGCCGACAATACGAGATCATCCAATTTAGGATTTGGAGGAAATAGGATTACCTCATGAACAAGAATAATTAAAATAACAACAACTCCAGAAATCAGGAAACTATAAATGCACTTTTTCCAATATTTAGATTTTCGCTTGGTAATTGCAATTATGATGAAGGCAAGTGTTACAAAAATCCCAACAACCCCAACGAGCAAAATTATCAAACTAAAAAGAAATGAAGTCATTTTATAATATTTGGAATCCCATCACTTTAGTTCAATAATATATTCTTACCTCAAAAAAACACCTCCAATTTTTCCTCTACAAATTTACCATCTTTGATGGAAACGAAGTAACTGCTATGCTTTTCGTCGAGGGGAATAGGGATATATAAGTTGCATGTAACCACTCCCAAACAGTAAGCATTTAAAAGCACTATCCTGAATATCGATATTTCAGCTTAGAACTGAAATGTTTTAGCCATTTACTGAAGTGTTTCACCTCTGAGTTGGAGTATTTGACTTCTGAGGTGAAGTGTTTTGGCTTTTAGCTGGTTTGTTTCAGAATTGAGCAATTCCTTTTTCCATTTCTTATTCAACGTACAAAAGTCTCACTTACCCGACTTTTCCTGTATTCGATTGAACAAGTGGTTGAAATCCACCATACACCATTCTTTCAGCATCAAAAATCAATCTTTGGGGGTTTATCAATGGAGCAACTAAATCGGTCATTCTTAAATCAGCAGGAACCTCTTTGTTTGCTCGATCTCGAACTTCTTTTGAAGGGAAAACAACCCAGCCAAAAACAACTACTTCATCTTCTTTTAAATCCACCAATTCAATGAAAGAGCGAGTACCCTCCAATTTTAAGTCATCTCCGACATACTCAAAGTAGTCAAGGGCCCCATGTTCTTTCCAGATTTCCGCTACTTTTTCAGCGACACTCTTGTATTCATGAAGGTGAATTCGGGGAACAGGAAATACAAACCCGTCTATGTATCTTTCCATCATGTCTTTTTTTAAGTCTGTTTTAATTTTTCAGCTGTTATACGGTGATTAAATATACAAACTCAGTTTCGTGTATTTCTCCAATATTCCCAATCCAAACTTTCAAATTTCTAGGGGATGCTCTACAAAAAAGGCCTTCCCTGTCTAGGGAAAGCCTGATTCGCTGGTTGATTGATTGGTTATTTTTTGCCGTAATAGCTGTCATGGAAGTGATAGCGTGACTCTACTTCCGATTTGATTTCTTGAGGAGCTACATCGATGTTGAGATAGGGAGGATGAGAATCGCTTCCTTTCATCGCTGTCCATTTTACTAAGTTTTCTCCATTAGGATTGCCAGTTTTGATGAAGTTGGCAAAGTAGTTTTGCATGATTTCAGACACTTTGAAATCCTCCGCCGTCCAAGCATAATCATGAACTAAGTGAAGATTGCCCATGGCATATTCGATTTCGCATGCATGAGGTGCGCCTAGTGGTTTAGGTGCTTCCTGTCCATTTCTTTCCATCGTACCTCCAGCGAGTCCGGGCATCAGGTTTTGATCCTTCAGTGGAGGCCTGGTTTTGGAATATAGGTAGCGATATACGGGTTGATCAGAGTTTTTGGCATGAAGGTCCAGCCATTTCCAGGTTGAATACACGATAAATCTATCAGCGGCAAGATTGGTAGCTGCCCATTCAATCTCCTCGGGACTTTCATGCGGGTGAGCATCCAGTACCTCTTGCCATCTTTGTGGATAGGTTTCTTTTACTTTTTCTTCGAAAGCTTCTTTCGTGAAAGGTTTCCCCTGCATAAATGCTGCTCCGGGAATCTCTGCCGAATTCCAACCTGCCAATAAAGGGACCTGCGCCTGTTCTTTTGCTGCAAAGATCTCAGGTAAGGTTTTGGGAAGGAAATAGCCATCGATAGTCACGGGAAAACCAAATCGACCGGATTCTTGATAGATCTCATAAACCTCTCTGCTGGAAAGCGCTCTAAGCTCTGTCAAAGATGGATAACCTGCTTTTTCTGCAAATTCCTTTCCCACTGCTTCAGCTTCTTCCAAAGCCATCGGAGCTAAAGTCGGGTGAATCCCGGCCCCGCTTTCACCAATTGCTCCTGCGATCAAATCCTTGGAAAGGGGAGAGGCCATCTGATAACTGACAGAGATGGAACCCGCAGATTCTCCTGCGATGGTTACTTTTTTAGGATTTCCACCGAAAGCCTCAATATTGTCCTGAACCCATTTCAGGGCTAGATTTTGGTCCAAAAGCCCATAGTTTCCAGAGCCATTGTACTCACTTTCTTCGCTCAATTCGGGATGGGAAAAGAAACCAAAAATCCCCAATCTATAGTTGACTGTCACGACGACAATTCCTTTTTGGGCCATGCTTTCTCCGTCGTAGCGTGGTTCGGAACCGTCACCCGCCACAAATCCACCTCCATAGAAGTAGACCAATACGGGTAGGTTTTCGGTATTTCTTTTGGCCGGTGTCCAGACGTTCAGGTAAAGGCAATCTTCACTAATGCCATCAGATCTGAAATTCATATCACCGAATACAGGAGCTTGCATAGCTCTCGGACCAAAACTCTTCGTTTCCTTTAGACCGCTCCAGTTTTTGGCTGGCAGGGGAGCCTTCCATCTCAATTCTCCCACGGGAGCTTGTCCATACGGAATACCAAAGTATTTTTGCACCCCAGTCTTCGTGTCATAATATCCCTCTATCATGCCATTCTTGATTTGGGTCTGAACCTCAAAAGAATTGATGGCCTGAGCCAAAGAACCATTTTCAAAGGAGGAAATTAGAAGTATGAAGACAACTAAAGCTACTGAAGATTTCATATTTTGGGATTATTGTTTCAGGTGGAAACAATAGTAATTGCTATTCCCCTGAAATCCTATTTAATTGAAGAAAAATTGATAAAAATGCCCAAGCCCGATCCAGCTCTCTATCTCCCGCACATTGCTTATGATTCTGCCATTTTTGGTTTTTCAGGTGAAAAGCTGAAAATCCTATTGATGGAGTATCACAACACAGGTTGGTTTGCTTTGCCAGGTGGATTTGTCAAAACTGAGGAAACGCTGGACGAAGCTGTATCCCGTGGTCTCAAAGAGAGAACTGGACTGGAGGAAATCTATTTGGAGCAGTTTCACACGTTTGGTTCGCTGGAAAGGTGGAAGCCGGAAACGATGAAGACGATTCTAAAAGAGCAAAATGTGCAGGTTGATGCAGATTTTTGGTTGCTCGATCGGTTTATTTCCATCGGTTATTATGCCTTGATAGATTATGAAAAGGTGGAGCCTGCCAAGGATTTGCTATCCGATTCTATTGGCTGGTACAATGTCGAGGAAATACCAGAATTACTCTTTGATCACAATCACATCGTAGTCAAAGCCTTGGAACATCTCCGGACGCACTTGGATCAGAAATTACTCTCTTTTAATCTTTTGCCGGAGCGATTTACGATGAAAGAACTCCAGAATGTCTATGAGGCTATTTTGGGTGAAAATCTCAATAGGGCTAATTTTCAAAGGAAAATGCTCAGTTTGGGGATTTTGGAGAGACATGAAAAGCTATTCTCCGGAGGTTCGCACAAGGCTCCATATCTCTATAGTTTCAAAAAGTCAGGGATAGATTAAAAGTCATCTATCCCTATTTGTTTATTTTTTCTCTACCGGAACAGCATTCATAGGCTGGGTGAGAATACTGAGGATAGTTGTGATTCCCTCTTTATAATTGCCCAATCTGATGTTTTCATTGGGGCTGTGTTGGTTATTGTCAGCATTTACTGTAGGGATGGTCACAGCTGGTATACCGAGAGCATCTACAAACGGAGAAATCGGAATGCTTCCTCCAGAAATTCTGATCTGAATTGGATCTTGCTCAAAGGCTCTTTTCATCGCACTTCTCAACCAATCACCAATAGGAGAGTCCATGGGGGTACGGAAGGCTTGGTAAGAAATAGAATAATCCATTTTGACAATTTTCGGGAAACGCATCCTCTCTTCATCACTTGGGTCATGATCTACTATTTCGAACCCCTGTGATCGGATATGTTTTTTGATGAGATCAAACAATCTCTCAGGGTCAGACTCAGGGACCAATCTCATATCAAGTTCAGCCAATGCAGTTGCTGGTACGATCGTCCGTGCTTCAGCTCCCACCCAGGCAGATTGCATCCCTCGGATATTGAGAGAGGGATATTGAATACTTTCTTGGTAGGAATTTCCAACTTGATCTGTTCTCCCCAAGCCTAGGCGGCTTTGAATAGCTTTCTCATCATCCGGGACAGATCGCAGGATTTCCAATTCCTCGTCGGTAAGTGTAATCCCATCATAGAAACCTGAGATGATCACCATTCCGTCTTCATCTTTCATACTGGCAAGGAGCTGAGAAAGTAGCAATGCGGGATTGGGGGCATAGTTACCGTAGTGCCCGCTATGCTGGGGAGCCTTCGGACCATAGGTGGTCAATGTCATTCTAGAGATCCCCCTAGCTCCATAGCTAAGCGTAGGAAGGTTGGAGGTATGCCTCGGTCCATCCATGATCAGCATCAGGTCTGCTTGGAGCTTTTCTTGATGCTGAGCTACTGCTGTGGGTAAAAGTGGCGATCCTTTCTCTTCCTGAAAATCCAAGATGATTTTTATGTTATAGTCAGGGGATAGGTTTGCCGATGTCATGGCGTCCCATCCTGTCAGAAACATTGCAAAAGGTCCTTTGTCATCTGACGTGGATCTAGCGAATATTCTCCAATCTGGATCATAATTTTCTATCAAAGTGGAAATGGGCAATGAATCCCATGTTCCATTTTCAGCGGGTGATTTGAGGGATGGAATATATGGATCGGCCTGTTGCCATTTACTGGGATCCACAGCTTGACCATCTATGTGAAAATAGAAAAGTGCAGTCTTGCTGGCACCCGGTTGCTTTTTCTCGGCTAACAGCAAGGGAATCCCTCCCGTTTTCAGTCTTTCTGATTGCCAGCTTCTCTTAGCAAATTGATCTTCACACCATTGGATATTGATCTCAATCTGCTCTGGGTAAGTAGCGTCATTGGGCATAGACACGATTTCGGTCAGGAGATCAAGTCCATGGAGCCAGCTTTGATCGGTCAGTTGATCCAGCTGCTGTCTGCTTGGACTTTGCGCAAAGCCGAAAATTGGGAATAGGATGGTGGCAACTAGTATTGTTTTTTTCATTTGAGCGGATTAGGAAGTAATAATAGGTTTGAATTTAAAGCTCCTCATCAGGGATGGCCATTGTATGATTAGCTAAGAGTTGGCTGTTGCCGTCTTTCCAGACGTAGGTTCTCATAAAATGATACGTGGTAGGGCTTGGGCCTCTGTCTACTACAGTGATACCTGTCACTATTGCGGTGCTTCCAGATAAAATGACCGTAACTTCTCGAGATTCTCTTGACCGTGTAATAGAATTGGGGTTTGGGTTTTTATTTTGAAGGGCTTTTTGAGCTCGCTCTACTACCGTCGTCTTTGAGTCTGTCATGGAGTTGTGATTGTGAATCCATATAAAATCTTCTGCCAATAGTTGTTCTAAAAAGTCAGGGTTTGGATGCAGATTGGCCTCTTCCCAGGCCAAATCGAGTTGTCTGAGTGATTCTTTATCCCAAGTTTGCCCTGAGACCTTAAATGAAAAACAGGAAAAAGCGATGAAACACAGAATGTAGAAAGTATTCTTCATACAAGAGTTTTTTTCTTAAGTTCTAAAATTTCCCTGACTTTCGGTTGACTATTATTCAATAGCTCTTGGATTAATTGGTGCTGGTGTTATCGCTCCCCTTTTCAGTTCTAGGGATATCCTGCTCATTCAGGAGCTTGTTTGGGTCCGTACCTAGATTGAGGAGGTATTCGGAAATGGTTTCCGCATCGGGAGAAGTTTTAATAGGGTCGGGGTCACTACGCGAATTACAGGCCCTGAAAACATGAAGTGACAGAAAGCAGAAAAATGCTTGAAATGAAATAAGTCTTTTCATGGCGTATAGATTTTTGGTTATAGATCTATAGGCGACAAAAAGACTTGAAAGTGGTAATGAGAATTAAAACTTTTTGATTTTCTGAGATTTATATTGTCATCCGAAACACGTAGGATCTATAAATGAATTTCTGTCTATCCCGAAAGAATAGTATCAAGATGCTTACAAGCACCTACTATTTCAATTTGACCAGAGGGTAGTTGAGGCCATTGACTTCATTGCGAACCACTACATATTTGTCCAAACTCCGAAAGAGCTCAGTCAGATTTCTATAGCCATAAGATCGGGGATCAAAACTGGGATCTATTTTTCTCAAGGAGGCGCCGATTTTGGCGATATGGATTTCTTCTTCTTCATCAGAGGAGATTTCAAAAGCTCGGTCGATCAAGCGTAGATCCACTTGAGGCTGAGAACTCTTTTTGGGCGTTTCTGCTGGCAATACATTTTTCCTAGTAGAGCTTTTTTCAGGTTTTTTCTCCTCTTCCTCTTCTCCTAGATTTTCCGCAAATGTGAATATTTCGCATGATTGAACAAACGCCTGTGGGGTAATCCTACGGCCGATTCCCATCACAAACATTCCTTCTTCCCGTATTCTTTTGGCAAGTCCTGTGTAATCAGAATCCGAAGAAACAATGCAGAATCCATCTACCGAACTACTATGAAGAATATCCATAGCATCGATGATCAGGCTGCTGTCGGTAGAGTTTTTGCCAGTCGTATAAGCAAATTTTTGAATAGGATTAAAAGAATATTGATTGATGACATCTTTCCAGCTATTCATCTGGGGAGTGGTCCAGTCTCCATAAATTCTCCGAATGGTAGCTTTGCCGTATTTGGATACTTCTTCTAGGATTTCTTTGATCAGTTTGGCTTGCGCATTGTCTCCGTCAATCAAAACGGCAATGTTGAATTTTTTTTCTTGCATAAAAATGGGTGAGTTAAAAATTGATCTCTGCTCAGTATAAGCTTTCTCGCCTCCAAAAGGTTCGATGATTTGACAAAAGAAAAGGGCCAAACAGCCCTTTCTTCATATCATTTGATGGTTTTACTTTAGTTCTTCTTTGAAGAATGCGATAGTCCTATCCCAAGCCAAATTGGCTGCTGCTTCATCATATCGTGGCGTAGTATTGTTGTGAAAACCATGATTGACATCTGGATACATGTACATTTGATAGGCTACTCCATTGGCTTTCAAGACGGCTTCATAGTCAGGCCAGCCGGCATTGACTCGCTCATCCAGACCGGCATATTGGACCATCAGAGGAGCTTTGATCTGTGCGGCTTCTTCAGCGGAGGGTTGTCCTCCATAAAATGGGACCGAAGCTCCTAAATCTGGAAGTTTGACAGCCATCATATTGGAGATCCATCCTCCGAAACAAAATCCTACAACGCCGACATTTCCGTCGCAGTCAGGATGATTTTTAAGATAATGATAAGCAGCTATAAAATCCTCTAGCATCTCATCCCGATCTCTTTCCCGCTGCATTTCCCGCCCTTTATCATCATTGCCAGGATAGCCTCCCAGTGGCCATAGCGCATCTGGAGCGATGGAGATGAATCCCGCAACGGCACACCTTCTACCTACATCTTCGATGTATGGATTCAGGCCTCGGTTTTCGTGTACCACCACTATTCCAGGAGATTTGCCTCCTCCGGCAGGTTTGGATAAGAGTCCTCGGATTTCGCCGCCTCCTTTAGGTGAGTCATAAAACACATAGTCGGAACTTTGCATCCGCTCATCCTCTGGCAAAATAGTGGCAGTGGTCACATAGTCTGGCATCATGGTACTCATCAGGGTAGTGAGCGTGATGCCACCGACCGCATAAGCTGAAAGTTTCTCCATAAATACCCTTCGCTCCAGCTTATTGTGAGCATAGTAATCATACAGATCAAAAACCTCCTGAGGGATGTCTTTTTTATCTAATTTTTTCATGGGTTTAGTGATTGGTTGATTAGGGAATTTGATGAAAAATATACAAAATCCCATAGGATTAATGCCAAACCTATGAAAAGGATAGATTAATGGTAGTTTTCTACTGGCTTCTGAATTTTAGCTGGAGTCCCATGAGAAAATTCCTGAGAATCTGATCTTTACACTCCCGGTATTGGTGCTGGTCTGGTTTTCTGAAAAATGCGCTCAATTCATGTTTGCTGATGCGAAATTGCCTGAGTGCAAAAACATCCAACATGTCCGAGTCTTTCATCTCCAATGCTATTTTGAGTTTTCTCAAGACCTGATTGTTGTTGAGAGATTTCTCAGCAGGAGGGACTTGATTATCCTTCTTGCCTCTCTTGAGTATGATCAGACCATTAAGGAATGAAGCAAGCTCCTTGTCTACGAGTTTTTTGAATTCCGGATCTTCCTCGTTTTTTAGCCAGTTGCTGACCAGTTCCCGATTGACCTCCATTCCTCCTTCTTGAAAAAGATTGATCATTTCGAAATCATTGAAATCAAATGTGTAGCGGAGGGTTTTTAGGATGTCATTCGTGTTCATAGGAGTACAAAGGTACAAGGATTTTTAGGGGATCATTGCCGTATTTGCAGGGACTTGTAGCTGGTGAGCGGTTTTTATTCCTCTTTTTTAAGATCTTTGGGCAGCCATACCCCATGACCGTGACCAAAGTTCTCCTCATCACACCTCCATTTACACAGCTCAATACGCCTTATCCGGCGACAGCATACTTGAAAGGATTTCTAAATACGCTGGAAATTCCATCCTATCAAGCCGATTTGGGTTTGGAGTTGATATTGAAAATTTTCTCAAAACCCGGATTGGAAATCATTTTCAATACAGTAGGCGAGCAGATGGAGGATTTGTCTGAAAATGCTGCCAGAATTTACCGCTTGCGAAGGAATTATTTGCAGACGATCACCACGGTCATAGACTTTCTTCAGGACAAGAATCCAACTCTTGCCTACCGTATAGCTGAAGGTGACTATTTGCCGCAGGCTTCTAGATTTGATCAGCAAGATGATATGGAATGGGCTTTTGGCAGCTTGGGGATTAGAGACAAAGCGCGCTACCTGTCTACCTTGTATCTAGAGGATATCGGAGATTTGATTAGCGAAGCAGTGGATCCCAATTTTGGATTTAGTCGCTATGCAGAGCAACTTTCCATCTCTGCCAAGGTATTTGATGACTTATATGAGAAATTGCAAGAGCCAACTGGGCTTTTGGATCAATGGCTTTGTGAATTGCTAGAGGGTAAAATCAACTCTGCCCAGCCGCAAGTTGTGGCTTTTTCAGTGCCTTTTCCCGGCAATCTCTACGGCGCTCTCAAGTGCAGCCAATACCTCAAACAAGCACATCCTTCCTTGACTATCGTCATGGGAGGCGGCTATCCCAATACAGAATTGCGATCTCTGAAAGATCCTCGGGTGTTTGATTTCGTGGATTACATCACGTTGGATGATGGCGAAGCTCCATTCAAAGTTTTGCTCAGCCATCTGCAGGGACAAGCCGACAAGTCAGCGCTCAAACGAACTTTTTACAGAGAATCAGGAAAAGTAGTCTGGCAAAACAACTCTAGAGAACGGGACATAGCTCAGCGAGATACTGGGACACCGGATTATAGAGATTTGCGCTTGTTTGATTACTTATCTGTGATCGAAGTGGCTAATCCCATGCATCGACTTTGGAGTGATGGCCGCTGGAACAAACTTACCTTGGCGCATGGATGCTACTGGGGAAAATGTACTTTTTGTGATATCTCATTGGATTACATCCAGCGCTATGAGCCGATCAATGCCTCGATACTTTGTGATCGAATAGAGGAGATCATGAGCCAAACGGGGCAAAATGGATTTCATTTTGTCGATGAGGCTGCACCTCCTGCTTTGATGCGCGATTTGGCTATTGAGATTTTGAGAAGAGGACTATCAGTCACTTGGTGGACGAATATTCGGTTTGAAGCCAGTTTCACTGCTGACCTTTGCAGATTGCTCCGAGCATCAGGTTGTATAGCTGTCTCGGGAGGACTGGAGGTCGCTTCTGACCGTCTTTTGGATTTGATTCAAAAAGGAGTCACTGTCGCTCAGGTAGCTCAAGTGTGCAATCATTTTACCCAATCGGGAATCATGGTTCATGCTTATTTGATGTATGGTTTTCCCACCCAAACTGCCCAAGAATCAATTGATTCTCTGGAGATGGTCCGACAGCTATTCGAGACAGGCGTGCTGCAGTCTGGATTTTGGCACCGCTTTGCGATGACGGCTCATAGCCCGGTAGGTTTGCAGCCTTCCAAATTTGGTGTTTCAATTGCCGATCCAAGTTTGGGGAGTTTTGCAAATAATGAACTTAGTCATTTGGATCCTACTGGTGCCAACCATGATTTATTTGGTGAAGGGCTTCGCAAATCTCTCTTCAATTACATGCATGGCGTGGGCTTTGAAATTCCTGTTCAGAACTGGTTTGAAAGTAAACTTCCAGCCACATCAATCCCTGCAGATTACATTCAACAAAAGCTGAATGAAGAGTCCGGAGAGACTTACAAAGATTCCCGCAGGATACTTTGGATAGGGGAGCTACCTGAGCTTATCGAACTCGACGAAGACAACGTAGATTTGGTTTTTTCGGGGAAAAAAGAAGATTTCGCAATGGAATTACCAGCTGAGTTTGCAGCTTGGATCTATGAATTGCTGGAGCAGGTAAGCTATCATCAGCCTCTACAGCGACTGAAAAATAGTAAGCAGGCGTATGAAGAGGAATTTGGTGATTTTGAAGAATTGACCCAATCTGAAGTCTGGGAGATTTTGTGCGAACAGGGTTTGCTGATTTTTTAATTGGAACTGCTTCTCATTGATTTTGAAGCAATAATATTGTTATTTTCATGGGAAATAAGCGATTTCCATGGACGAACAATTAATCGGCAAAGTCTCAAAAGACAAGACATCGAGAGAAAGGCAGACTTTTTATCGGGTGACTTTCAACAACAATTCCCAGCTGCTAAAAATCGCTGACAACAAAGCCAACATTATCATCAGTATCAATGCTTTGGTGATTTCTTCCATGGCGGCTTTGATCGGGTATGGGTCTATCTCCAATCAGCTGGACAGCGCCAGTTTGATTGAGCATATCCCTCTTTTGCTGTTTGTTGTTTTCTCCTTGGCATCCACCATTTTCGCAATTCAGGCAGCCAAGCCAAAAATAGTGGGGAAACCGGGGCAAAGTTTGGATAATCCCTCCTTGATATTTTTCGGGTCCGTGTCTTACCTCCAAAAAGATCAATACATAGGATTGCTTAAAAAAACGATGGATTCAAGGGATGAAATAATGGAGCAAATGTCCACATCTCTGTATTATCAAAGCTTGGTATTAAATCAAAAATATAGACTCCTACGCTATGCCTATATGGCTTTTATGGCCGGATTTATTATCGGAGCGGTTACTTTTTTGCTCAAGCTGGTAGCTTAAAAAAAGCTGTCCCGAAAAGGTTATGCTTTTTCGGGACAGCCACTATGTTTTAATAGGTGAATTTGACAAAAACTCTTTTTCCAATTTTTTGATCATCAGGAGCAATGGTCATATTGGAGCTTTCAAATCTGGCATCAGCCATCATTTTTACCATAGGTTCTGGATAGCTAGGCTCTTGTAGTGATACATTATATACGCGAATATTACGAATTCCCAAGGTCTCAGCGATGAGGCTGGCTTGAGATTGTGCGTTTTTCAAAGCTTCAGTCAAGAGGGTGTTTTCCAGAGAAAGTCTCGTGGCCTCGGAGACCCTGAATTGCAGATTGAAACTCATATCTCCAGCTTCTTGAATAGCTTCTGATATTTTCTGCAAATCTTCATTTTTACTGTTGGTGATGACTTGAAGTGACTGTCGTGCCACATAGCCACTGTCCCGAGAGACTCCACTTCTGTAGATTCTGTTGAGATCTACAGAGTAATTGTCCGCTACAAGTTTGTAATCCTTGATTTTGGCTTTTTTTAGTTTATCTGCCAAGAGCTCTGTTTTGGTATTGAGCATTTTGGTGGCTTCGGCGACCTTCATTGCTTTTTCTTCTAGCTGAATATAAAATACAGCTTCATTGGGTGCTATGGACCGCTCTGCATAGCCATGTACTTCGATGAGTGGTACTTGCTGGACTTGCTGCGCCTGTAGTGCGACTACGAAGCCCATACTGAGGATGAATGTCAAAATAGCTTTCATATATCTATTGGTTTTTAGTGATTATACAGATTCAAAACGCAGTCCAAAAACAGAACGCTACCTGTAATTAAAGCCCTTTTTTATGGTTTTAAGGAATTTTAGGAAATCCTCTAATAAAGCTAATCAAATCTTTTTTCGCTTCAACCGGAGGCTATTTGCCACCACCGAAACGGAACTGAATGCCATCGCTGCGCCAGCTATCATCGGGTCCAGCAGGAATCCATTGATGGGATAGAGGAGGCCTGCAGCGAGCGGGATTCCGATCAGGTTGTAGATAAAAGCCCAAAAGAGATTTTGCTTGATCCCATTGACTGTCAGCTTGGAGAGTTGGATTGCCTGAGGGATTTTTTCAAGATCGGACGTGATCAAAGTGATCTTTGCCACATCCATTGCAATATCAGATCCATGTCCCATAGCGATGCTTACATCGGCTTGCGCCAGAGCTTCGGAATCATTGATGCCGTCTCCGACCATGGCTACGATCTTGCCTTCTTTCTGGAGTTTTTTGACAAAGTCGGATTTATCAGAAGGCATGACTTCCGCTTGGTAATTTTTGATCCCAACTTCTCTAGCCACAGATTGGGCAGTAGTTCGATTGTCTCCGGTGAGCATGTAGACCTCGATGCCCATCTTGTGGAGGTGGGAGATAGCCGATGCGGAACTTTCCTTGATCTGATCCTGAATACCGATGACTGCTAGGAGATCCTTTCTGCTGCCAAAGTAGACCACTGTCTGGGCTTCCGATTCCCATTCCTTGGCAAGTTCTTGACAGTTTGTTGGTATTTCTGTCTGAAAATCTTCGGCAAGCTTGCGATTACCAATGAAAAACTCTTCTCCTTCGAAACTAGCTTTGACACCTTGACCGGTAATGCTTTCTATCTGTTCGATCGCCTGTGCTTGTACCTTTTGGCCTTTTAGATGCGCCACCACTGCCAAAGCCAAAGGATGCTCTGATTGGTTTTCCATGGACAGGAGGATGGAAGCAAAACGTTCTTGAAGAGAGTCCTGAGACCATTTGATGGCTTTTACAGTTGGTTTTCCTTGAGTGATGGTACCTGTTTTATCTAAAATGACCGCATTTACTCGATGTCCCAATTCCAGACTTTCGGCATCCCGGATCAAAATATTGTTTTCAGCACCTTTTCCCATTCCTACCATGATAGCAGTCGGAGTAGCCAGACCCAAAGCACAAGGACATGCAATGACCAGTACCGCTATGGAGGTAAGTAGGGCATGGGTAAAAGCATTTTCGCCTCCCAAACTGATCCAGGCAATGAAAGTGACAAGCGCAATACCAATGACAGTTGGTACAAAAACAGATGCGATTTTGTCCACCAATTTCTGAACAGGTGCCTTGCTACCTTGGGCCTCCTGGACACGCTGGATGATCTGGGACAGCAGAGTGTCTTTTCCTACTTTTTCTGCGATGAACTGGAAACTTCCTTTTTGATTGATCGTCCCTGCAAATAGCATGTCTCCAGGTTTTTTCTCCACTGGAATAGGTTCTCCACTGATCATACTTTCGTCGACATAGGAGCTCCCCTGAGTCAATTTTCCATCGACCGGTATTTTTTCTCCAGGTTTCACGAGAATCTGATCACCTAGCTGGACCTGATCGATGGAGATTGTTTTTTCACCATCTTTCCCAAGTATCGTCAGTGTTTTTGCCTGTAGACCGATTAATTTCTTGAGTGCCGAACTGGTATTGGATTTGGCTTTTTCCTCCAGCATTTTTCCAAAAGAAATGAAGGTGATGATGACGGTGGCGGCTTCATAGTAGACATGAGGTTCCAGTCCTTTGGAAAGCCAAAATTCCGGGAAGAGGGTATTGAACAAACTGAATAAAAACGCAATGCCGGTACTCAAAGCAACCAAAGTATCCATGTTGGCCTTGCCGTGTTTGGCTTGCTTCCAAGCGTGGATATAAAAGTCCTTTCCGAAATAGAAAAGTACAGGAATCGTCAGCGTCAAGGAGATCCATTTTCCAGGTTCCCAATGCATAAAAAACATCCCGATGACAAATATGGGGAGAGTTAATATTGCGGCTCCAATCGTTTTGCGTTTGGTAGCTTCATATTTTTTATATTGCTCATCCTCAATAGTTTCATTGATGTCTTTCGAATCTATGATCAAGCCATATCCGATATCGGTCAGGGCTTGATTGAGTACATCAGGACTGGTGGATGAATCATATTCGATTTGGACTGTATTCGTGGCGAAATTGACTGAAGCTGCGTGAACTCCATCCGTATGAGAGAGAATAGTTTCGACACTGGAAGCGCAGCCTGCACAAGTCATCCCGGTGACAGGAAAAGTCCGGTTTTCAACTGGTTCATTTTTCATACCCAAATCTCCCTATTTTCTGGACGGAAAATCTTATAGAATTCCAGATGATCTTTGTAAGATTTTGACGGGAGGGGATTAGATCTCGTCCAGAGATTTTCGACTCGGATGCGATAGTTTTTTAAATTCACTCGGAGTCATTCCTGTTTCTTTTTTGAATTGGGAAGAAAGATAGGCGACGCTGCTGTATCCCATCTGATGGGATATTTCGGACAGGTTCAATTCACCATAGGAGAGGAGTTCTTTGATTTTTTCCACTCGTTGCTTGGTGATGAATCTTTCTATCGTGATCCCTTCTACTGTTGAAAACAAGCGACTCAGGTAGGAATAGTCGTGCTGGATGTTTTCGGAGATAATCTGTGAAAAATTAGAGTTTCTCTCTCGGTCAAGTTGCTGAATCTCCTGAATGATCAAGGCTTTGATCTGAGCGATATATCCAGCGCTTTTGTCCTCCAAAAGTTCAAATCCCGCAGCTTTTAAATCGGAAGCTAAGGTTTGCAATTTTTCCTCGTTCAACGGGTTTTCCAACTCGATGGCACCCAGTTGGACTTGAATGGCAGGAATCTCATGCTTTGCAAGCAAATCCTGCACAGCGGCGATGCATCGGGGGCAAACCATGTTTTTGATTCGAAGAAGCTGACTCATAGTTGTAAGTAAGGCTTTGGGCTAAAACTAATTGAAAGGAGGGAGAACTTCCCACAAATTTCTAAGGTAATAGAAACAAAAAACCTCAACGTTTCAGTTGAGGTTTTGTTTGTGTTTTAGTCTTGGATTATTTTGCTCCAGCAGCTGTCGGTGCGTTTGTCTTATTGACTTTGGTCCCATTTTCAAGCTCCTTGCTTACTACGAAGTAGGGTCCTGAGATTACCTCTTGACCGTCCTGGATGCCTTCTAGGATTTCGATGTTTTGGAAATCAGAAATACCGGTTTTCACAGTTACCATTTTGGCTTCACCATTTTCCAATACGTATACTAGTTCTTTCATTTTGGTCGTGCCATCAGATAGTGTATCGAGTTGATTCTCTCGGGTAGTCACTGCTGAAAGAGGAATAGAAAGCACATTGTCCTTCTGAGTCGTAATGATCTCCACGGAAGCGGTCATCCCAGGTCTGAAAGGATATTTGTTGCCTTCAGCGACCAAGTCTGCGTACGAGCTGTTGAGAATTCTGATTTTCACCTCAAACTCTGTAACAGCATCTGTCGACGCTTTTGCATTGGCTGTATTGGCGATGCTGGTGACGATTCCTTTGAATTTTTTCCCTGAGAACGTATAAGCATCCACATCGATGATCGTCGTGTCACCTTTGCTCAATCGCACAATATCATTCTCGTTTACATTGACACGTACTTCCATTTGAGACAGGTCAGCGATGGTCAGCATCTCGGTACCTGCCATCTGCTGTGTACCTACTACACGTTCGCCTTTTTCTACCAAAAGATTGGATACAATGCCATTGACAGGAGAATACACATTTGTCAATCGGAGGTTTTCTGCAGCCTCGTTGACAGATGCCTGCGAACTTTTCACGACGAATTCAGCTGCAACTACATTTTGTTTGGCAGCTTCCAAATCCTTCTGAGCAGTAATGTAGTCTGCCTGAGCTTGCTCATAATCAGATTCAGATATGGCCTTTTCTTCAAACAATTTTTGCTGTCTATTGTAGGTTAGTTCAGATCTGGTAAACTGTGCCTCGGCTCTTTGCAAGCTTGCTTTTGCTTGTGCCAAGTTAGCTTGCTGCTGGTTGAGGTTTGCATTGCTTCTGTCCAGTGCCGAGATGAAGTTATCAGGTCTGATTTTGACCAAAAGTTTTCCTACCGCCACAGAGTCACCTTCGGCGACGTTGAGTTCGATGATTTCACCTGCTACGTCAGGGCTGAGGTTGACTTCGATTTCCGGTTGGATTTCCCCAGATGCACTCACTTTTTCGATGATGGAGTTGCTGCTGGCTTTGGTGGTCTGGATATCGATGACATTTTCACCTCCGATCCATCCCATAGATCTGCCTATCACTGCGAAAATAATGATGACACCTACGGCACCTAAAAGATAATATAAGAGCTTGTTGGATTTTTTGTTTGCCATGGTTTAGTTGAGATTGAGGGGATTACCCAGATAGAAATCTAAAACTTTTACTCTGAAAATATAAGTGTACTTGTCATATGCCAACTGAGACTGAGCACTGAACAAGTTATTTTGAGCTACTTGGAAATCGGTGTAGTTGATAGCTCCCAAGTCAAATCGTTGCTTGGCAATTCGGAAGGACTCCTCCAAACTTTGGACTCTACTTAGGGATGCTTCGTAGGATTGCTCGGAAGCCATTGCATTATTATAAGCAGTTTCTATGTCCTGGCGTAGCTGGTTTCTAGTTTCCAACTCGGTGATTTCTGCCAGTTTCTGCTGCACACGAGCTCGCTGCACAGATGCTTTGTTGGCCAATCGTGAAAATAGAGGGATGTTCAGCTGGATTCCAGCAGACTGAGAAAAGTTGAAATCTATCTGATCCTTGAAAGGCTCATCGTAAATGTCTACATAGTTGGTGCTCAAGTTGGCCCCAACTCCCAAGGTAGGATAGAAGCCACTTTTTGCAATCTTCACACCTTGCTCAGCGCTTTCGATTCCGATTTGTGCGGCTTTGATTTCAGGCATGATTTCCAGCGCTGTGCCGTAGATGGAGGCTGAGTTTTCAGAAGTCATAAATGCATCATCGACTGAAAGGTCTGGATTGACGATCTGAAAATCAGAGGTGTACGGTATCTGAAGAGCCTGTGCTAGGCTGAGCAAGGAACCATTCAATGTCGCTTGCGCATTGATCAGATCTACCCGGTTGGTCGCTAGCTGAGATTCCAAATCGAGCTGATCGGCCAAGGGAAGAGAACCAGCATCTACCAAAACTTTGGTTCTTTGGAATTGCTCCTGAGTCGTATTGAGTTGGTTTTGGCTGATTTTGACCTGCTCTTGATTGAAGACCACATTGACATACAGGTTGATCACATTGAGAATGATCTGGTTTTTTGTAGCCTCAATATTAAACTGACCTTGCTCAAGATCCAATTTGGATTGCTTGATGGAATTATTGATTCTTCCGGCATTGTAAAGAGTCAAATTGGAACTACCGAACAAATTGATGTTTCCGATCCGTTGAGTTTCAAATAAGTTGGTGGCCGGGTTGATCGAACGACCCCAGTTGAAGTTGGTCGCGCCACCTACAGAAAGATTGGGGTATCGGGCTCCTTGGTTTTGGAGCAAAGTAGCTTCCAATGTTTCCTGATTCAGCTCGCTTCTTTTGAGAGTCAGGTTGTTCTGAATAGCCAAATTGACAGCCGATTCCAGATCTAAGGGGCCGATTGGATTTTCTTGAGAAATAGCGCAAGTCACTATTCCCAAAGAGAGTCCTAAGCTCAGTAAAAGTTTCTTCATTTTTATTGGTTTTGAGCCTTGTCGATTGACTATTATAAGTCAATATCAGGGATATAAATTAATTCTTTGATCCAGCTAAGAGATCGTAAATACTCCAAGGTAATCGTTTTGATGCCAGAATCCATTTCTATGACATGGCAAGCCAGGTCATGTTTGCCCTTTCTGGAGACAGACATCGTGGCAATATTGGCTTTTTCCTGAGCGATCACAGACGAAATAAAAGCAATAGCTCCAGACACATCATCGGCTTTGATGATGAGTGTATGCATTTGTGCGGAGAAATTTGCCACGAAGCCATCCACTTCAGCAATATTAATCAATCCTCCTCCCAAACTCTCGCCGACTACTTCTACGGATTTTTCTCCTTTTCTCAAGTTGAGCTTGATTGTATTCGGGTGGTGTACTGATGAATTTCCGATGGATTTAAATTTGTATTGAAATCCCTCTTCTTCCGCCAGCTGCAGTGAAAGTTTGATTCGCTCATCGTCGGTTTTGAAATCCATCAAGCCACCCACAATTGCCCGGTCACTTCCATGCCCTTCGTAGGTTCTAGCAAATGAATTGTAGAAGACGATGGAGGCCTCGTCAGGCTTGCCTCCCAGCACCCTGATCGCAGCCCGGGCGATACGCACCACGCCTGCTGTATGTGAGGATGATGGGCCGATCATCACAGGTCCTATCATGTCAAAAATGCTACTTTTTCCAGCCATCGCCCGTCTTGTCCAATTTTAATGCTAATCTTAGGTAAAGCAATTATTCCTGCATAAAAATGATAATTATTGTTTGATTAAGTGAAATATTCACACTTCAATTCTAGAAATTTAAGAGTTTTCTAAATAGACAGTTTTCTTAACTGTACGGTAACGAACAAGTAAATGAGCGATTTCGGAACAGTCCTTTTCAAATCCGGCCAATCATCCGAATGGCTACCCAATTCTTCCGGACTATATCCGAATAGAGGAATGTATTTTGGGGATGGGCTTTTTGAGACTATGGTATATGACGGGCAAGACATTCGTTTTTTTGAATACCATTTGGAGCGGATTCGAGAGGGGTGTCAGGTCTTAGGTTTGGACGAGGGCCAGCTAGATCCCCGACAATTGCAAGAGGTAGTAATCAAGAGATCCAAGCAAACTCAAAAGCGAATCCGGTGGACCGTCTACAGGTCAGGAATGGGTAGGTATACTCCAGCCACAGACCAGCTGGAGCAAGTACTGCAAATCGCTCCATTCGTACCTGCACCCCAGCTCAAAGAAAATGCTGTTTTTTGTTCAGCTGTACATCTAGCTTACTCCAGTTTTTCCAAACTCAAAACTATCTCTGCTCTACCTTATGTATTGGCTGGCAAAGAAAAACTGGAGCAGAAGGCGGATGAAATCATACTCTGTGATTCAGCAGGAAATATAGCTGAGGCCGGTGCATCCAATATATTCTGGATCACTGGAAAACAAGTTTTTACACCTGCTTTGGAGGCTGGCGGAATCGCCGGAGTGAGTAGAAGGCTCATTCTTGAACATCTGGCTAAACTTGGTGTCAATGTGCAGATTGGCTTATTTCCTAAAGAAACTTTACTGCAAGCAGATCAGGTATTTACCAGCAATGTGACAGGGATAAGTATGGTCAAAAGGCTGGAGGATGTGGAATTTGATTGTGAAAGGCCTGATTTCCTTACGAATCTTCTTTGAAAAACAGGAAATCATCACTTGAGATCGAGACCTTTCAGTGAAAGTTTTATATTTAACGCTTTATTATTTATCACCTAGTCTTTTAACCAAAAAATTAATTCATAACCCAACCTAACCTATGCTCTTAGAACCTTTAGACTTAGCAGTATTTATAGGATACTGCTTGTTGATTGTGGGGATGGGCCTTTTTGTTTCTCAGGAAAAAAAGGGCCATGTCAAAAACTCCTCAGATTATTTCTTGGCCTCCAAGGCGCTCCCTTGGTGGGCTGTAGGTGCCTCTCTGATTGCATCCAATATCTCTGCGGAGCAGTTTATCGGAATGTCAGGCTCCGGATTTGCCTTGGGGCTGGCGATCTCTACCTATGAGTGGATGGCTGCTGCTACCTTGCTGGTGGTGGCAATATTTTTCCTTCCGGTGTATATCAAGAAAGGAATTTACACGATGCCGGGCTTTTTGCTGGATCGTTATGATTCTCGGGTCCGAACTACCATGGCCGTGTTCTGGCTTTTGCTTTATGTATTTGTCAACTTGACCTCTGTGCTCTATTTGGGAGCTTTGAGTTTGAATACGATTTTGGATGTGCCGATGGTTTATGGGATCATAGGTTTGGCGGCTTTTGCTATGATTTATTCCATTTATGGAGGTTTGAAAGCGGTAGCATGGACTGATGTAGTTCAAGTGGTTTTCTTGATTTTGGGTGGTTTGGCGACTACCTATATTGCGCTGCAAATGGTCGGCGGAGGGGACGTTTGGGAAGGGATGAGCTTGCTTCGTAAAGAGGTTCCCGGGCACTTTTCTATGATTCTGTCCAAAGGTGAAATGATGATCCCAGATGGTCAGGGAGGAGAAAGAGATGCGTATCTGGATCTGCCGGGACTGAGTGTCTTGGTCGGAGGGATGTGGATCACAAACTTGAGTTATTGGGGTTTCAACCAATATATCACCCAAAGAGCGCTGGCGGCAAAAAGCCTGGATGAAGCTCAAAAAGGGATGATTTTCGCAGGCTTCTTGAAGTTGTTGATGCCATTGATCGTGGTCATTCCTGGCATTGCTGCCTTGGTTATTGTCAATAATGGGATGGATACGGGCTTTATCGATTCGATGAAAGATCCTGTGACAGGATTGGTCAAGTCTGACCGCGCCTATCCGACCTTGCTTCAATTGCTTCCAGTTGGTCTGAAAGGACTTGCTTTCGCAGCTTTGACTGCGGCCATCGTATCTTCGTTGGCTTCCATGGCTAATAGTACTTCGACTATTTTCACAATGGATATCTATACGAAGTATTTTGGAAAAAATGCCTCGGAAGTGAAGCAAGTGAGAGTGGGACGAATCACTGCTTTGGTTGCTTTCGTGATTGCGGCAATTGTAGCACCTGCTTTGGGACAGTTGGATCAGGCTTTCCAGTTTATCCAAGAATATACTGGCTTTATTAGCCCAGGTGTATTTGCCATTTTCTTCTTTGGGGTTTTCTGGAAAAAAACCACTTCCAATGCAGCGTTGGTAGGAGCGGCTTTGAGTATTCCTTTGTCAGTGGTTTTGAAAATAGCCTTTCCTGACCTACCGTTCATTGATAGAATGGGTGTCGTATTCTTGATTTTGGCTACTCTCATGATTGTGATTTCTCTGGTAGAAGGAAAAGGAAAAGATCATCCAAATAGCATCGAAATCAACAAGGAGCTATTCCGTACCAGTACTCAGTTTAAAATCGGTGCATTTTTGATTGCGGGCATCACGGCCGCATTGTATATAATCTTTTGGTAAGAATGAGAAAATTATTGTTGGGACTGGACATTGGAAGTTCGTCCGTCAAAGCATCTCTCTTAGATGCAGATAGTGGAAAGGCATTAGTTTCCAAAGCTTTTCCTGATCAGGAATTGGCTATCGATTCGCCTCAAAGCGGCTGGGCAGAGCAAGAGCCTGAAATGTGGTGGAAGTATGTGGCTGAAGCCAGCAAATACGTACATCAAAAAGCAGGTGTCAAGAAGGGAGAACTCAAAGGTATCGGTATAGCCTATCAGATGCACGGCTTGGTGATCGTGGACAAAGAGCAGCAGGTACTCCGACCTTCTATTATCTGGTGCGATAGCCGTGCTGTGGGGATTGGTGAGAAAGCATTTCAGGAGCTTGGCGAAGAATATTGCCTCAAAAACCTATTGAATTCACCGGGAAATTTCACTGCCTCCAAACTGAGATGGGTTATCGAAAATGAACCCGAGACAGCTGCCAAAATTCATAAAATGATGCTTCCGGGTGATTATATAGCGATGAAACTGACCGGAGAGATCCTGACGTCAGAGACAGGGCTTTCTGAGGGGATTTTCTGGGATTTTCAAAAAAACGGAATTAGTGAGCAGGTTTTGGAGAACTATGGAATCAACCGGGAGTGGATTCCTGAGGTCGTTCCATCCTATTCGATTCAGGGAAAAGTAACTGCTGCAGCCTCTCAACTCTGTGGAATAGAAGAAGGTGTTCCAGTCTCGTATAGAGCAGGGGACCAGCCTAATAATGCATTTTCGCTACAGGTTCTCAAGCCGGGCGAATTGGCAACTACTGCAGGTACATCAGGTACCGTCTATGGTGTATGTGATACGCCGTTGCACGATCCTCTTTCTCGTGTCAATACGTTTGTCCATGTCAATCACCAAGAAAAAAAGCCATCTTACGGAGTCCTCTTGTGTGTCAATGGAACGGGGATTCTCAATAGCTGGCTCAAACAATTGATGGGAGCTAACCACATCGATTATGAAGAGATGAATACTTTGGCTTCCTCTGTAGGAATCGGAGCGGATGGCCTATCATTTATTCCTTTTGGAAATGGCACCGAGCGAATCATGCAAAACAAGCACGTGGGAGCACATCTCATGGGATTGGATCTTCTGAAACATCAAAAAGGGCATGTACTCAGAGCTGCTCAAGAAGGGATTGTTTCAGCATTGACATTTGGTTTCCGGATCATGCAAGACATGGGCTTGGACCTGAAAACTGTCAAAGCAGGTAAGGCGAATATGTTTCTGAGTCCATTGTTTCGCAAAACCTTTATTCATATGAACCAGGTAAATCTGGAGCTTTATGATACAGATGGAGCTCAGGGAGCCGCAAGAGGGGCTGGGATAGGAGCAGGAGTTTTTGCTTCGGAAGACGAGGCATTTGCAGGATTGACTTTGCTGGAGACTTTTGAGCCAAATGAAAATTTCTACGAACCTTATGAAGAAGTTTACTCCCGCTGGAAAAACCAATTGGAAAGTATCCAAAAAATGAACTTATAATTGTAAGAAAATAATTAAACCTAAAAACCTATTATGGCTAAGACTTATTTCTCAGGTATTGACAAAATACCATTTGAAGGAAAAGAAAGCGACAATCCACTGGCGTTTCGATACTATGACGAAAACAGGGTGATTGGCGGAAAGACCATGAAGGAGCATTTCAAGTTTGCTATCGCATACTGGCATTCCTTCTGCGCTACTGGCGCTGACCCATTCGGACCGGGCACTATTACACATCCTTGGGATGCAGCTGCTGATCCTGTGCAGAGAGCCAAAGATAAGATGGACGCAGCTTTTGAGTTTATCTCCAAAATCGGTGCTCCTTATTACTGCTTCCACGATATAGATTTGGTAGATGAGGCTCCTTCTTTGGCAGAGTATGAAAAGAGGATGCAGCTCATCACGGATTACGCGCTTGAAAAGCAAAAAGAGACTGGAATCAAATTGCTTTGGGGAACTGCCAACGTATTTAGCAATCCACGCTACATGAATGGTGCTTCTACCAATCCTAATTTTGATGTGCTGGCCAGAGCCGGTGCTCAGGTCAAAAATTCTTTGGATGCGACGATCAAGCTCTCAGGAGAAAATTACGTTTTCTGGGGTGGTCGAGAAGGCTATATGTCCTTGTTGAATACGGACATGAAGCGTGAGACTGAGCATTTGGCGCAGTTCCTTACCGTCGCAAGAGACTATGGTAGAAAGAATGGTTTCAAAGGTACTTTCTTTATTGAGCCTAAACCTATGGAGCCTACCAAGCATCAGTATGACTATGATGCAGCTACAGTTGTTGGCTTCTTGAGACATTATGGTTTGGACAAGGATTTCAAATTGAATATCGAGGTCAATCACGCTACGCTAGCTGGGCATACCTTCCAGCATGAGTTGCAAGTAGCGGCAGATGCAGGGATGCTTGGAAGTATCGATGCCAACCGTGGTGATTATCAAAATGGATGGGATACTGACCAGTTTGCTTTGAACCTTCAAGAATTGGCAGAGGCTATGCTCGTCATCTTGACGTCTGGTGGCTTGCAAGGCGGTGGAGTCAATTTCGATGCGAAAATCAGAAGAAACTCCACAGACATGGACGATTTGTTCCTAGCTCATATCGGCAGTATGGATGCTTTTGCCAGATCCATGCTCATCGCTCAGGACATTTTGGATAAGTCTGACTACCTAGAAAGAAGAAAGCAGCGCTACGCCAGCTATGATTCTGGTAAAGGAAAAGACTTCGAATCAGGTAATTTGACATTGGAAGATTTGAGAAATTACGCTGCAGAAGCAGGTGAACCAACTCAGATCAGTGGCAAGCAAGAGTACTATGAGAATCTAGTTAACAGATTTATCTAAGCGCAAAACTTGTATAGAATTTAATCCCGGAGTGGCTTTCTGCTCCGGGATTTTTTGTTTTTGGAAATTAAAGAAAGGAATGGTTTAGGGAAGTTTTTCCCAGTTGATTAGAGGTGCTTGACCACTTGCGGGACGATGATGCATTGAATTGAGATCGGTCATTTCGTCAAAAAATCCGCCATTTTTCAGAAAGAACTGACCCTCTTGACTGCCTCCTGCAAAATCTAATCGATAGCCTCTTCTGGCTATATCATCTCCGGTAAATTTGGCTTCTGTCAATTCAGTCCAGTTATCATCGGAGTCGGCAGCCCATTGATTGCTATAGGTTCCTTTTCGACTCAGATGCCCAGCTGTGGGGATGAAGTTTTCCAAAAAGGAATGGGGTCTTTTGTACCACGTATCAGTCTGTGGTCTCAGAAAACTCGCGATCAAGATCCATTCACCGACTTCAGGATCTAGAAAATAGGCGGTATAAGCTGTATTTCCCATTCCGTCCGGCTCGACAGAATTGAGGAAAGAATAGGTGACTCCGGCTTTCCAATTGTATTTCAGATAAGATTGTCCGCCCGAGCCTTCATTGCCAAATTCACCAGTGTAGACATGTTCTCCTTTTTTGAGCAATTTAATTTGTTGCTCTTCAGGTATCTCGTCTGGATTGTCAGTTTTAAATGGGCTCCAGACAGAAAAGAGAATCCGTCTTTCGCTCGTTGAATTGACCTGAATACCAAAGTATCCTTCGGCAAATCCATTGGCCATGAAATAAGAACCGACAGGGTCATCTCCGGGTTGGACAGTGATTTCATTGTAAAACCATTTGAAATTCCTTTCGGCTGGAAATGTGTAAGACAAATGAACGGATGGACCGCGTCTTCCCCAATAGAATCTGTTGTTTTCATTGTCTCGAACGTAGGAAAGCGAAATGTTTGGTTGTGTCTTTAGTTTCACTTGAGAAATCAAGCTGAAATCAGTTCCGCTTTTTCAACTCCTTGAAAAAGAATCTGATTGTAGCCATGATGAAGTTGGAAATCTCCCAAGTTTACCCATCCTGATTGGCCTGCCTGAAGCTGGAGTTTTTTGGAACCATTGAGATCGACGGAAATGGTAGCATTGGCTGTTTGACTGGGAATATAGATCTCCAGATCTACTTGAGATGAAGCTGAGGAGTGGACATAGGTACTCCAAACGGTGTTTGTCTCAGACCATGATTCCCAACCTGATGCAGTTATTTTGATCGGCTTCTCACTTGGGGTTTGATAGGTGTTTCCGGCTATCGGGATGATAAATTCATTCTGTTGTAGTTCTAAGTTTTGCCAAAAAGCCATGGCGATCAAAAAGTATAAATTATAAATGGAGAGCATATCTTTATTGTAAGGGAGCAATAAAGATAGAAAGAATGCTGTGAGAAGAGCGGCTTCAATCAGGTCCTCCAAAATTTTGGATTAAAAAAGTGAAATTTGCATTTAGGGAAGTCTAGAATTAAGTTACTTTGAGACCAATTGAAAGAAAAGACTTTGAATAGTTGGAAGAAAATACTGGTTTTTAATTTGCTTTTGGTGCTGTGGACTACTGTGGCACCAAGTCAATCCCTAGATGAAAAGCTTGTATTCCGACAGCTGGACGGAGATTTAGGTCTTTCGAGCTCCAATGTCATGGCTATCCTCAGGGGGCCGGACGAGATGATGTGGTTTGGAACTGGCTTTGGACTGTATCGCTACGATGGGACTCGAGTCAAATCATTTTTTAGCTCTAGAGACAGTCTTTCACTAAGCCACAATAGCATCCAGAAACTATACAATGGTCCTTTTGGCTACCTCTGGATCGAAAATGTCAATGGGAAATTTGACCTTTATGACCCTGTCAAGCAGCGGGTTCATCGAGGATTAGATTTGGTCAAAAACCGGATTTCATTTTCCTCAGATTCTATTTCCAGTATTCTGAAAGATCGTCAGGGAAGGTATTGGTTTGCCCATCCGGAAAAAGGGATTACGATTTTTGATTCGGAAAATCAGCAATCGATTCACTTGACGACACAAGACAATCAAGGTGGATTGAGCTCCAATCAAATAGCAGCGATCCAGCAAAATCCTGATGGTTTGATCTGGGTGTTGAGTAGGGATGGCTACTTGGACTTGGTTGATCCTTTTCGCCTGATCACTTCCAGATCTGCGCATCTCAAAGAAACAGCGGATTTTGGAAGCTCCAATTTTGAAATGCTCGTGGACTCAGATGGAGATGCCTGGATTTTTGATCCGGATAGAGACTTGGGTTTGATTTGGGTGAAAAACCTCAGTCTTGATTCAAAAAAAATAGATAGCTCCACTTCTCCGCTAAGACTGAATAACAACATGGTCAAAGCCATAACAGAAGCCAAACCTGGCGAAATCTGGCTGGGGACGGACCATGGCGGTATCAATATTTTGGATAAGAAAACCCAACAGATCACGTATCTCAATCAGGAGTCCAAAGAAGCGGAAAACTACCCGCATCATGTGGTATATGCACTTTTTAAGGATTCTGAGGATATTTTATGGATAGGCACGCATAAGCAGGGAGTTTCTTATTATCATCCAGGCCTGCTTCGGTTTTCTCACGTTCAAAAAAATCTTTCGGACAAACAATCCTTACCCTTCAATGATGTCAATGCTTTCGTAGAAGATCAGCAGGGCAATTTGTATATCGGAACCAATGGCGGCGGCTTGCTCTATCAAAACCGAAAAACAGGAGCATATAGTCGCTATCTGCATGATCCCGATAATTCCAATAGTCTAGTAGGTGATGTCATCGTGGATATGGTGATGGATAAGAAAGGTGTGCTATGGATGGGGACTTATCTGAATGGCTTGGGGAGTTTTGATGGGAAAAATTTCAGATCCCATGAATTTTTGGGAAGTGGTGAAAACAGTATTCCCGGTCCGAATGTATGGAAACTCTTCGAAGACAGTCGCAATAGATTATGGATAGGAACATTGCGCTCCGGCTTGGCTGTTTTGGATTCTTCCCGTCAGCATTTTACAAGCTATCCGGCTGGAGCTGCGCCATATTATATTCATAATCAGTACATCACGGGCTTTGCTGAAGATACAGCTGGAAATATCTGGGTAGCTGGAGGAAGTGGTGTCAATGCAATCAATCTGGAGACAGGGCAGACTAGGTTTTACTCCGAAGATACCGACCATGGCTTATTGGCATCCAATATTACTGATCTCTTTGTCGATCGATCGGGAATGCTTTGGTTGACTTCTGTAAACGGACTGCACTATTTTGACAATCAGGATTCTACCTTTGTTCACTTTGGAACGGAAGATGGCTTGCCGACCAGCTACTTGGTGGATATTCTGGAGGATCAAAAGGGAAATCTATGGATCAGTAGTCAGGCGGGATTATCCTATGGTGAAGTGGATAGAAGTCGAGAGCCATTGAGTATTACGTTCCAAAACTTTGATCAAAAAGATGGTCTCCAGGCAGCTTTGTTCAATAAAAACTCCGCTCTAAAGACTCAAAACAATGAATTGATTTTCGGCGGGCCAAATGGCTACAATATCTTCAAGTCAGAGAACTTTGCCTTCGAGCAGAACTATCCTCAGGTAGTCTTTACGGACCTTTCATTGTTCAACAAGGAAGTGACGGTAGGAGAGATTGTTGGGAAAAGGGAAGTGCTTCAGAGTTCATTGCAAAACGCTGGGGAAGTTGTATTGAGACATGATGAAAACATGTTTTCCATTGGATTCAGCGCTTTGAATTTTCTTTATCCAGAGAAAAATAAGTACCGCTATAAATTACTGGGATTCAATGAGGATTGGATTTATCTAGATGAAAATTTGGCTCGGGTCAGTTTTACCAATTTGGATCCGGGGGATTACACACTCGTAGTACAGCCGGGGACTGTATTGGAAGGTTGGAGTCCGGAGGAGTTTACGTTGAAGATTAAGATTTTGGCTCCTTTTTGGAAAACGCCTTTGGCCTATTTCCTATACTTTTTGGTAATGATCGGTTCGGTAGTTTATTTCCGAAATCAGCTGATCAAGCGACAAAAAGAGCAATTCGAAAGAAAACAGGCTATTTTGGAAAGTAAGAGAATCCAAGAACTGGATAGATTGAAGACTAAGTTTTTTACCAATCTCAGTCATGAATTCCGTACGCCGCTTTCTTTGATTTTGACTCCCGCGGAGCATCTGCTATCCACTACTGAGGATAAATCTTTGAAGAACCACTACGAAATCATCCAGCGAAACGCCCGAAGACTGCTCAAACTCATCAACCAGCTTTTGGACATCAAGAATATTGAGAAAGGAGCGCTGGTCTTTCATCCTACGGAGGGAGATATTGTCAATTTTGTACGAGAGGTAGTTTCGGATTTTCAGGAGCTTTCCGAAAATCAGCATAAGCAATTGACATTTGAAAGCAATGTGGAGTCCCAGCAGGCGATATTTGATTCGGATAAGTTGGAGAAGATCATTTTCAATCTCCTCTCCAATGCCTTCAAGTTTACTTTTGAAGATGGCAAAATCCATGTCAAGCTTGAGCTGACTCAGACGCATGAGGAAAGAGCAAGGCTGGAGCTGACTGTTTCTGATACAGGAATTGGGATTTCTCCAGAGTCGCAAGAGCGGATTTTCGAACGGTTCTATTCCACGGATCCCCCTACCAACCAACTCAATCAGGGAAGTGGAATCGGCCTTTCCTTGGTTTGGGACTTTGTCAAAATCATGAATGGAGAGATTTTCATCCAGAGTGAATTGAATCAAGGAGCCAGCTTCATAGTGCAGATTCCGCTGGATTTGATCCACTTGGAAGAGATAGAAGAAAGAGAGCAGTTATTGGACGAACTCACCCGGAATCAGAAGGAGGTTGTATTGATAGCTGAAGATCATGTGGATTTCAGAAATTACCTGAAAGACTGTCTTTCGGATACCTATCAAGTACTCTTGGCTGCGAATGGAGCTGAGGCTTGGGAAATCGCCCAGGAACAGATTCCTGATCTGATCATTTCGGATCTGATGATGCCGACGATGGATGGCAACGAACTCTGTCAGCACGTCAAAGGGAATCTCAGTACTTCACATATTCCTGTGATCCTGCTCACGGCCAAAAAGTCAGAGGAACAAATGCTACAAAGTTTGGATAGCGGATGCAATCTCTACCTGACCAAACCTTTTAACCTAGAAGTTCTCAATCTGTCCATCAAAAACCTTCTAAAAGAAAGAAAAGCCTATCAGGAGCAGAATAGAAGGATGATTCAGGTTAAGCCTAATGGGGGAGAAGTAGCCAGCATGGATCAGGAGCTCATCCAAAAGGCAGCTGCATTGGTAGAGGAGCATATCGATGATTCTGATTTTTCTGTCGAGTATTTTGCCAGCCAACTTCATATGAGTAGAGTGCATCTGTATAAAAAGCTACAGTCTCTCACCGGCAAAAGTCCTATCGAATTTATCCGATTGATCCGGATGCAGCGAGCAGCAGAGCTCCTTGCTAAAGGACAGTGGAATGTAAATGAAGTGGCTTATATGGTGGGGTATAACAATGCCAAATACTTTGCGAAGCAATTCAAAAATGAATATGGCAAGCTCCCTTCAGAGTATTCGGCGCACTAGTTACGATTTGTCACCCTATTTCGAAACATTTGATACCCTTGTGTGAAAAAGGAAGTAGGTAGTATTGGATTGAAACTAATAAACCCAATCCATGAAGAACCTGATATTATTCCTCGGGATGATATTTTTCTCCTGTCAGGAAAAACAAGATCCACCAACAGTAGTGGAAGAAATCATCCCCCAGTCTTTTTATGGTGCATTACAAGTCTCCGGAACTCAGCTCCAAAATCAGCATGGCCAGCCAGTCATGCTTCGAGGGGTGAGCTTCGGTTGGCACAATTGGTGGCCGAGATTTTACACACCACGCACGGTCAGCTGGCTCAAAGAGGACTGGAAAGTCAATGTCGTCCGTGCATCTATGGGAGTAGATGTGGCTGGCGCTTATTTCGACAATCCCGATTTTGCGATTGAAAAAATAGAGGCCGTCATCGATGCTGCTCTCGCCAATGATTTATATGTGATCATTGACTGGCACAGCCATCATTTGTTTCAGGAGGAGGCTGTGGCATTTTTTGGAGAAGTGGCCAAAAAGTACGGCAATCATCCCCATGTGATTTATGAAATATTCAATGAACCGGTTGACGTGGAGTGGTCAGTATTGAAAGCGTATAGTGAAAATGTCATCCAGAAAATCCGGGAAGTAGATCCTGATAATTTGATTTTGGTCGGTACACCCAATTGGAGTCAGGATGTAGATATAGCTTCTCACAATCCCATCTTGGGTCATGAGAATATCATGTATGTATTGCACTTCTATGCAGGCACACATCAGGCAAGTCTACGTGCCAAAGCTGATAAAGCTCTCGAGAGAGGCTTGCCGATTTTCGTCTCTGAATGTGCCGGAATGAATGCAGATGGCAATGGTCCCATTGACGAAGTTTCTTGGGAAGCTTGGCAAACTTGGATGGAAAGCAAACAGATGAGCTGGATAGCCTGGTCGATCGCTGATAAGGATGAAACATGCTCCATGCTCTACCCAGAATCTGCCTCTTCAGGGAGTTGGGATCCAGCAAACCTCAAACCTTGGGGAGCCAAGGTGAGAAGCTTGGTCAGAAGTTTTGCAATCGATTGAACTCGCATTTAAGGTGGAAAATCGAAAAAAAGCAATGAAAAATATGCCGTTTTCATGCAATGGAGGGCGTTTTCACAGGGAGTTAACATTTGTTACCCCATTTGGAAACATTTGAATACCCTTCTTAACAATCAATTGAACTAGATTCCGAGAAAATTAGTAAACCCAGAATACCGTGAATTTCTTTTTGAAGAATACTTCTCTCCATTTGGATCATTCTGTAAGCTGGTGTTTGCCATTTTTGAATCGGAAAAACAACCTAAAACACCCATGAATGAAAATCCAACCAGCCCCAGATTAAGTATCACTTGGGACCTTTTCCCAACTCAAGCCTATTTTCAAAATTCTAACAATTAAACCCTTTATGATGAAAAAACTATTACCGATTTGGCTTTTCCTCCTGGTAGGGGTGGTGCATGCCCAAGTCACGGTGAAAGGTACCGTGACCTCCGGTGCAGACGGACTCTCTCTTCCGGGTGTGACAGTCTTAGTCAAAGGTACTACTACTGGTGTCGCTACAGATGCCGATGGTGCCTACAGTATTTCGGTGCCTTCATCCAATTCCGTTTTGGTGTACAGTTTCATTGGATTCAAAGCTCAAGAAGTCCAAGTAGGTAACCAAACTGTCATCGATGTAGTGCTGGCCGAAGACATGGCTTCTTTGGATGAAGTCGTGGTCGTAGGATATGGTACGATGAAAAAACGGGACATGTCCAGTGCCCAAGTATCGGTGTCTTCAGAAGATATCGAGCGAACAGTCAATACGACGATCGAGCAGGCTCTCCAAGGTAGAGCAGCAGGTGTCTATGTGACTCAGAATACCGGTGCCCCAGGCGGTGGTATTTCAGTGAATATCCGTGGGATCAACTCGATTGGTGGTACCAACGAGCCGCTGTATGTGATCGACGGGGTGCAGATCCAGCCACAGACAGTGTCTTATGGCAATACTTCCTCCACTAATCCTCTCGCGGGACTCAATCCAAGTGATATCGAGTCTATGGAGGTGCTACAGGGGCCATCTGCTACGGCGATCTATGGCTCTAGAGGTACCAATGGTGTCATTATGATCACTACCAAAAGAGGTAAATCTGGCGATACCAAAATCAGCTACAACTACCTTTTTTCGCTTCAAGATAAGCCTCAGCCTTTGGAAGTGATGACTTTGCAGCAGTATGCAATCATGACCAATGAGATCAATGAGATCTCGGGCGGTGACTCTCCTGCAGCATTCTTGGACCCTTCACTTTTGGGAGATGGGACAGATTGGCAAGAGGCTTTGTTTAAAACTGCGGCTTTGAACAAGCACTCCTTGAACCTCAATGGAGGAAATGACAAGACGCAATTTTATATCTCTGGTGAATATTTCGATCAGGAAGGTGTAGCTATTGGCTCTGCCTTTGAAAGATATTCCTTGAGAATGAATGTAGACAATCAGACCAGAAAATGGTTGAAACTAGGCGTCAACCTTCAGCTGTTCCATACAGATGAGCAATTGGCAACTGGGAGCTCTGATGTGATCAGCAATGCAATCCAAATGGCTCCAAATATTCCGGTAACTAATCCAGATGGTTCTTGGGGTGGTGCGGATCCTATCAATGGATCCAGCTTACAGTTTACACCACTTAACCCAATCGCTATGGCCAATCTATTGGACAGAAGCTATAAAAGAAGAGGTGCTTTGGGTGGATTCAATGTAGAAGTAGATATCATCGAAGGCTTGAAGTTCCGCACGATGATCAATGGGAATGTCAATTATAACAATGGTCATTTCTTTACGCCTACTTACACTTTGGGTGTGATTTCCAATGATGTGAATCAGTTGCAAAAAAACTCTGATAACAGTTTCTATTGGAACTGGAGTCAGATTGTTTCTTACAATAAGTCGTTTGGAAAGCATACAATTAACGCAATGATCAGCCACGAAGCTCAAGCTTCTCAATATGAATTTATGAACGCTGGTCGGGTTAATTTCCCTTCAAACGATCTTCCGGAACTTGGTTTGGGATCTGCACAAGGAGCTACCAATAGTGGTGGAGCAGGACATTGGGCAATGGAGTCTTACTTTGGTAGAGTCAACTATACCTTCAATGAGAAATATATCATTCTAGGAGCATTTAGAGCGGATGGATCCGCCAATTTTGGTCCGGAAAATCGATGGGGATATTTCCCATCTGTGTCTGCTGCTTGGAGAGTTTCTGAAGAAAGCTTCTTGGACGACGTAGATTGGATGGACGAGTTGAAATTGAGATTTGAGACTGGACTTACTGGTAATCAGGGGAATGCCAATGCGATTTTCGCGCCATTGAGCTCGCCTAGTATTCCTACTCCTTGGGGAGGTGGTTTCTTGGTGTCACGATTTGGTAATCCATCCCTGAAGTGGGAAGAGACTCAGACAGTCAATGTGGGTTTCAACTTGAATATGTTCAACAACCGCGTGCAATTGGAAGCTGATTTCTATATGAAGAAAACAGACAACCTCCTGCTTCCAAACCCACTTCCTTGGTATATGGGGACTTCCGCGGAAGGAAGTATCGGTACTCCAACTGTGAACATCGGTTCTTTGGAAAACAAAGGCTATGCGATCACTTTGAATACCATCAATATTGACAATAGAGCAAGTGGTTTTAGCTGGACTTCCAACTTCAATTTCTCAGGTTTCAAAACCGAAGTGACCAAGTTTTTCTCCGAAACAGCTTTCATCGATCGTACTGCATGGTACATGAATGATTTCACACAGAGAGCAGCGATTGGACAGGCTCCTTGGTTATTCTACGGTTATGTTTCAGATGGTCTTTTCCAGTCTTTGGAAGATGTGGAGTCTAGTGCCAGACCAGTAGACAATTCTGGAAATCCATTGCCAGTGGGTGAAGACGGCATCTATGTCGGCGATATCAAGTACAAGGATCTCAATGGTGATGGTGTGATCGATGAAAGAGATCAGACTTTTATCGGTAACCCTTGGCCGAAATTCACTTTCGGTACTACGCAGACATTCAGCTTCAAGAATTTCACTTTGGACATGTTGTTCACAGGTTCTGTAGGTAATGATATCTACAACTACAACCGCTTCAACAACATCGCACCTAACAACATCTATTTGGGAAGAAACATGCTAGCTGAGACCTACGACTACGCTCGCATCGGAATGGATGATGCGGGTGATCCGTACATCGTCAATTCTGAAACAGAAATTCCAAGAATTACATTGACTGACTTGAATGGCAATAGCAGCCGAATCTCGGATCAGTATGTAGAGGATGGGACTTTTGTGAGATTGAAAAATGTGCAGTTGACCTATAATGTGCCTACATCTCTGCTTGGAAATCAAAATGTCATCCGAGGCGGAAGAATCATGGTAGGGGTACAAAATGCACTTACTTGGACCAAGTACAAAGGCTATGACCCGGAAGTGGGCGCGTATGTGGGTAACAATGTGTCTGCTGAAAACCAGCTCATCGGAGTTGATTTTGCAAGGTATCCGCAGACCAGAATGTACACTGTCAGCGTAGGAATTGACTTTTAACCCAAAAGAACGAATCAAATGAAAAGATTTATAAAAAGCACGAATTTCCTGGCGGGAGCTGCAGCCTTGGTTTTGGGACTATCGTCATGCTCTGATGAGTTTTTGGACAGGCCTCCATTAGATGCAATTGTAGATGCTAACTTCTACAAAAACGATGACCAAATCCTGGCTGCTTCTGCGCCGCTTTATAACATTGTCTGGTTTGCATACAATGACAAAGCAAGTCATGGTATAGGGGATGCCAGAGGTGGAATTTTGACTTCAGGATCCTATCAGCTGGAAAATGTCCGTTTCAATACGACAGGTGAAACCGCCGAAAATGGGGCCGCTTGGAGAGCATTCTACAATGTGGTAGCTCAGTCCAACTCTTTGATTAATAATATCAACAGCTTTGCCGGTGAAGACGTGACCGAAAGGATCAAAAATCACGGGATCGCTGAAGGTCGATTTATGAGAGGTTTGGCATACTCTTACCTGGTTCAAAACTGGGGGGCTGTGCCTATCATTACGAATAATACTACCTTGCTACAGGATACGACTTTGACCAGACATACCGAAGAGTCTGTTTGGCAGTTTATCATCAAAGACTTGAGGTATGCGGCAGAAAATCTGCCTGATGCAAGTGTGCAGCCAGGTAGACTCAATCAGTGGAGTGCAGAAGGCGTTTTGGCTAAGATGTACCTGATCAAAGCGGGGATTTCTGGAACCAGAAATCAGTCTGATCTAGACTCAGCAGCCTATTTTGCCAAGCGTGTGATCGACTATAGTGGAGCCAGTTTGATGGAGGACTATGAGGATCTATTCAAGACGGCAAACAACAACAACTCTGAAACGCTAGCTGCACTGCAGTGGACCTACAATGCCGGTCAGGCCGGTGCTTGGGGAGCTCAAAATTCCGTTCAGGCATTTTTGGCCTTTGGATCTGAGATCACAGGTTTCGGTGATGGATGGGGTGGAGATATCGGAGCTTCCAAGTGGATGTTGGATCTCTACGATGATTTCACTTTCGATACTAGGAGAAAAGGAAGCTTTATGTTTCCAGGCGATCATTATACCTATATCACGCAAGTACCTCCAGGTGGATCTGCACAGCAGTTGAGAGTGCCGGCAAGAAGCACTGACGGCGCGAGAGATTACAATGGAAGAGCTTGGGTGAAAAAGTATGTGGTAGGGAGACCTGAAGATAATGATGGTAAGGTAGTGCAGCAGGGAACTGAAATCAACACCTACATCCTTCGACTTTCAGATGTGTACTTGACCTATGCGGAAGCTATTTTAGATAAAAACCCAGACGAAGCACTCATGTATGTCAATTTGGTAAGAGAGCGAGCAGGAGTCAATCCATTAAGCTCAATCACTTGGCAGGACATCTTCGAAGAGAGAATCATTGAGTTTGCGATGGAAGGACAGGCTTGGTATGAATTTACCAAACTGCACTACTATGATCCTCAGAAAGCCTACGAGATCCTTTCTAATCAGGACCGAGGTACTTTCAGAGTTTATCCTGACAAATTGCCGGATCCTACGCTATGGGAAGTGATCATTCCTGAGGATGATACTACTCCGAGATTTTTCACAGTGAATAGCTCTAATTTCTTAATTCCGATCCCGTCATCTGAATTGTCCAGAGCTCCAAACTTGAGAAAACCACCGGTCGCTTACGATTTCAGTTCCGGAGAATGATGTCTAAAGTTTAACAATGATCAAGACTATGAAACTTATAAAATATCCAAAATACCTTTCTCATTCTCTGGTGGTAGCATCTCTATTGACTTTGGTCATGGCATTGGGCTCCTGTCAGGAGGAAGATGAGAATGATATCAATGTGGGTCCACCACAGATTGAGCGTGTCAGGACTACAGATCCCACGACGACAGATAGCGCTTTGACTTCTGCTACATTGGGAACTACGCTGGCTATCATGGGAAATAATTTTCTCGGCACTCAGCAAGTATACCTGAATGATTATCCGCTAGGAGTGAATACTGCTTATGTAACCAATAATTCAGTGATCGTGACTGTCACAGACAGTGTCCCTACTGTGGCTACAAATCCAGATGTGCCAAACACATTGAGAATTGTGACCAAATCAGGTGAGTCCGTGATCGATTTCCAGACCTTGCCGCCGGCTCCTCAGATCCTGCAGGTGAAAAACCAATATGTGAAGCCAGGAGATGAGCTGGAGATCTATGGTCGTTATTTCTACTTTGTGGATACGGTCTATTTCCCTGGAGAAGATGTCTATGTGACTTCAGGGTTTCAGACCAATAGCGCTGGAAATACTCTTAAAGTAACAGTACCGGAAGGACTGGACTTTTCCGAAAGTCAATCAATAGGAATCATCACCAAGAGTGGTGGCTCAGTGGCAGGACGTACTTCTCAGATCTATGCCGGCAAAGGCATGGTGGCCGACTTTGATACCAATGGAGCATTGGAGTGGCCTTGGAATTGGGGATGGGGACTCTCCGGTGAGATGATCAAACCGTCTCAGCCTGGCATAGAAAGTTTGGAAGGAAGCTTTGCAGGCATGAATCAGGCTTTCCCGGCTAATTACGGTTGGAATAACGACAAAGTGCTTAACCTGACCAATTGGGATGGTGTACAAATATTCCCTACTGAGCCTGGAACTGATTATGCGCCAAGTACTCCAGCTAACAAGTTTGATATCCGTCTGGAGATGGCAGTCAGTTCGACAGCTTCCATTGACGGTTTGGAATTGCAATTCTGGTTCCCTGACAAAAACGGAAACGAACTCAGCTACAATCTACCTATTACAGATGTGATCAGGCAGACAGATGGTTCTTGGTACACCGTTTCAGTCAACTTGAGCCTATTGACCAATGGTACCACGCGTCTAAACACCTATCAGGATCTGCTGGATGGTGATGGATGGGCCAAGCAGTTGAGGCTAGTTGTGATCAATCCTACTGCCAATGATATCTCTGCGGTCATGGGCTTTGATAATATCAGAATAATTCGCGCAGTTAATTAATTGAGGTTTACATACTGATTTCTCCGGGAGGATGTTTCTCCCGGAGATTTTTCCATGTGTACCAAATTCACCCTTCCTTGATCTCCATCGCTCGATTTCAGCTATTTTCTACAGTCACAGGGATACTGGGATGCTTGGTTTTATTTGCCTGTGGCAAAAAAAACTCTGAAGAGAGCAAAAGCCAAAGCTTATTCGAAGTAGTACCACTAGATTCTTCAGGGCTGACTTTTACCAATCAGATTGCCGAAAGCGGCTTGGCTAACGTCCTTAGCTACCAGTATTTTTACAATGGAGGAGGAGTGGCCGTGGGAGATCTTAATAATGATGGCTTGGAAGATGTTTTTTTTACAGCCAATCAGAAGCCAAATGCACTTTTTCTCAACAAAGGCAATCTCAAATTTAGAGACATCACCTTAGCTACAGGCACAGGAGGTAAAGCCAATTCCTGGGCGACTGGAGCTGCCATCGTTGATATCAATTCCGATGGACTCAAAGATATTTATGTTTGCTATTCCGGCGATTTGGATGAAAACTCCAGAAGAAATGAGCTTTTCGTCAATCAGGGTCTGGATAGCGACGGTATTCCGTTTTTTAAAGAAATGGCCAGCGGATTTGGTTTGGATGATCCTGCTTATTCTATGGCTGCGTATTTTTCTGATTTGGATCAGGATGGGGATCTAGATATGCTTCTGCTCAATCACAATCCAAGTCTTTTTACCAATCTCAATGAGCAGATTTTTAAATCAATGCTGGCAGCTACTGATCCGATGAGCATGTCAAAAATCTACAGGAATGAAGGGGGTAAGTATATCGATGTGACATTGGAGTCAGGATTGTCAGGCAGTCCTTTAAGTTACGGACTCGGTGCAGTCATTGCGGATTTCAATATGGATGGTTTTCCGGATATCTATCTCGGCAATGATTATTCTGCTCCTGACTATTTCTATATCAATCAGGGCGATGGTACTTTCCAAAATCAACTTGCGCAGGCCTTTTCCCTGACCAGCCAGTATACGATGGGAATCGATGCAGCTGATTTTGATCAAGATGGCTGGCTGGATCTGATCAGCCTAGACATGCTGCCAGAAGACAACAAAAGACAAAAACTTCTCCACAGTCCTGAGAATTACGAGCATTATCAACTTTTTGTAAAATCTGGTCTTCATCATCAGCACATGCGAAACATGCTGCAGGTCAATAATCAGGATGGAACATTTTCAGAAGTAGGGACACTCGCTGGCATAGAAGCCACAGACTGGAGTTGGGCCCCATTGGCGGCGGATTTTGACAATGATTCTTGGACAGATTTGTTTGTGTCCAATGGCTTTTTGAAAGATTTTACCAACCTGGATTTTATCAATTATCGCAATTCCCAGCTGTCCCAGGGAAAGGTAACACCTGAATCCCTGATGGATTTGATCCAAAAAATGCCCGCTACCAAAATTGGCAACTACATGTATCGCAATCAAGGCGGTCTACAATTTGAAAATGTGTCTCAGCAATGGGGGCTAGATCAGCCTGGAAATAGCAATGGTGCTATCTATGCGGATCTGGATCTAGATGGAGATTTGGACTTGCTGATCAACAATCTCAATGAACCTGCACAGCTAATTGAAAATAAGACGGAAGGCTCTAAAGCAAATTATTTGCAAGTAGAGCTGAAAGGTCAAGCTAGTAATCGAGATGGTATTGGGGCGAAGGTCTGGCTCTATAGTGATACTAAGACACAGTTTCAGGAGCAGGTTGTCTACAAAGGCTATCAGGGAAATGTAAGTGCCATTTTGCACTTTGGGCTGGGTGCGGCTACTCCGGACTCCTTACGTATTCTATGGCCTGACGGAAAGACGGAAGTGATTTCATCCATGCAGTCTAACCAGAGAACCATTTTGGAGCATGGAAATGCCCAATCTCCCACGCAAGCAAGATCTCAAAAGGCAACAGGATGGTCTAAAAAGAACGAGTGGAAAATTGCAGATCTGAAAGAACCCGTTCAAGATTTCAAGGCACAAGGACAATTGCTGTATTCATCGGCTAATCGACTGATTCATCTGGCGGCAGGAAACTGGGGGCAGGAAGCTTCTCAAACTTTATTCTTTTCTGATGCTGATGGTACTATCTGGGCGATTGACGAAAGCAAGCAAGATTTTCAGCAGAAAAAAAAGGTGCTTGAGAGTGTTGGTCTAGCTGTCAATGAACTCAATGTTGCAGACTTAGATGGAGATGGTTTAGATGATATTTGGGTGAGCTATCGGGATTCTTCTGAAGGGACCTTGTCACGAATTGGCTTTCAGGAGAAAACTGGAGAATTTACTTTAATTGACATTTCTAATATTATTGAAAATAAGTGGTTTATAAATTTATTGACTCCTTGGGATTTTGATCAGGATGGTGACTTGGATCTCCTGCTTGGAGGTGGGTATAAGCTAGGAAGATGGCCGGAATCTAGCGAATCAATGGTTTATGAAAATCTTGGAAATCGTCAGTTTCAACTCAAGGAAAGCTCTGTTCTGAAGGACATACAACGTGTCAATGACATGAAAGTACTGGACCTGACAGGCAATGGAGCTTCACAGGTTTTAATTGCTTCTGAGTTTGCTCAGCCTTTACTCTTATCATTCGATGGCACTGACTTTTTATTGGATACTATTCCAGGATTGCTGAAGGACAGAGGGCTATGGCAAAGTGTATTTTATGAGAAAAAATCAGATCAGTCGGAGGTATTGATTCTTGGCAATTGGGGCCTCAATAGTCGATTACAAGCTGATAAATCTCACCCCTTAAAACTTTATTTTGCTGATTTTGATAAAAATGGTTCTGTCGATCCGCTGATGGAAATGAAAATCGGGGAGGGTGTTTATCCTTTCTTTTCTAGGGATGAATTGGCGGCGCAGTTGTATAAGAAAAAGGCCTCTTTCCCGGATCATACCGGATATTCTGAAGCGACAATGTCTTCTATTCTCACTGATAGTGAAATGAAAGAAGCTGAGATCCTTCAGGTAGATACTTTGGCGACAATCGCCTATCACAGAGTAGATGGTCAATGGAAATCAATCCAGCTTCCTCTTGAGCTACAATATGCCCCGCTAGACCAGTTGCTCTCACTTGGTTCTGATCAGATTTTGGCCTTAGGCAATAAAGAAAGTACCCGTTTGAAACTCGGGAAACTAACTGCCAATCCTGGATTTATTCTGGAATTTGATGAATCAGGGTTGCTACAGAAGCCACAAGCAAATCTGGGTATGAGAGGGGAAGTAGTCGATGGAGTTTTGCTGGGTAAAACCCTTTGGGTTTCTGATACGCATGGCAAACTTTATCAATTTGTTTACAGTAAAAATGATAGCCTAAATTGAACTTACTGAATTCATATAAAAAACTGTTATTAAGTGTAATAGGTTGCTTTATGTTTCGTATTACTTTAGTATTGGCTAGTCTGGGGCTGACCGTTGCTTGCAAGTCTGAAATTCCTGTAGAGCACTATGAAGTCCTCGAATCTATCCGGCTCAATCAGGTAGGCTTTTTAGAAAACCAAAAGAAGCTGGCCGTGTGGATTTCTTCCGAACCAGAACAGGAGTTTTGGATCAGAAATCGCATCACTCAAGAGCGCGTGTTTGAGGGGAGGTCTGAGGTACAGGCTTCTCAAACTTTCTCCGGAAAAGATGTCCAGCTTTTGGATTTCTCTGCCTTAGAAGCTCCCGGGAGCTACGAGCTTATCCTTACCGGATTGGGGAAGTCTTATCCATTTGAGATAGCTAATACGATACTTTCTTCCTTGGGCAAAGCTTCCTTGAAAGCGTTCTACTACCAGCGTGCTTCCACGGAGTTAAGTCCTCAATTTGCTGGGGAATGGGCTAGGCCATTTGCCCATGCAGATGATCAGGTACGGGTGCATGCATCTGCTGTGGGACCTAAGCGGACGGAAAGCTCAATTCTCAATCTTCCCAAAGGCTGGTATGACGCTGGGGATTACAATAAGTACATAGTCAATAGTGGGATTTCCACAGCTACTTTACTTTCCATGTATGAGGAATTTCCAGACTATTTTGATCAGTTCAAATTGGAAATTCCAGAATCAACGGATCAAATTCCCGATATTCTGAATGAGATACAATGGAATCTTGATTGGATGATGGGTATGCAGGATCCTGCTGATGGTGGAGTATATCACAAGCTGACGACTGATACATTCGAAGGAATGGTACAGCCGCAGGATGCAAAAAAACAGCGCTATGTAGTGCAAAAGAGTACGGCGGCCAGTCTGGATTTTGCAGCTGTGATGGCTCAGGCCTACCGGGTTTTTAAGCCTTTTTCGCCAGAAAATAGTGAGTGGTATCTCAAGGCAGCCGAGAAAGCTTATAAATGGGCGCAGCAAAACCCCAACGCTATTTACGATCAAAATCATTTGAATGAGCAATTTAGTCCTCAGATACGCACAGGAGCCTATGGTGACAGATTTCTTCAGGATGAATGGATTTGGGCGGCATCAGAGCTTTTTATAGCTACGCACAATTTGGATTACTGGAAGATGATCGAGTCGGAGCCGGTAGAGTTTGAATTGCCTACCTGGTATCAGGTCAAATGGCTGGGCTATTACTCGTTGCTCCGTCATGAATCAAATCTGAAAAGCATCGATCCTGCTTGGTTTGAATTGGTCAAATCTCAACTCCTACATGCTGCTGAAAAGTACACATCAATGAGTCAATCCGCCGCATTTCGAAGTCCTATGGAGTCATCTCCTTCATACTTTGTATGGGGAAGTAATGCTGTAGCTGCAAATCAGGGAATTGCTCTAATTCAAGCCTTTAAGTTGTCTTCTGATGTCGAATATTTGGAGGCAGCTCATGACAATCTTGATTATTTGCTTGGAAGGAATGCTACTGGATATTCTTATGTCACTGGTTTTGGAGAAAAATCACCCATACATCCCCATCACCGTTTATTGGCAGGGAAAGAAGATCGCAATCCGATTCCCGGTTTTTTGGTAGGAGGACCTAACCCTGGACAGCAAGATAGAGTGGGCTACCAAAGCAAGTTTGCCGATGAGTCTTATCTGGATGTGACGGATAGTTATGCCAGTAATGAAATCGCCATCAATTGGAATGCTGCTTTGGCATATTTGGCCAATTCGCTTCAAATTCTACAAAAGGACTAAAACTCAGGCTTTAAATTTTGCGAAATACCCATAGTTTCGGATATTTTTCTCAAATTTCCAGAGAACCCAATCACCCATGAAAAAGTTAATCCCTCTGTTGCTGTTGATCTATATCCTTGTGAGCAGTTGTCAAGAGAAGTTTGAATCGCCTGTTTTTTTGCCAAAAATCATTTCTGAAGGAATGGTTTTGCAGCGGGATCAACCCATCAAGGTTTGGGGAAAGGGAATACCAGGAGAAAAGGTTCGGGTCTCGGTGGCTGGTCTGATGTCGAGCACGGAAGTACTTGAGGACAGCACATGGGTCATCGGCTTGGCGGCTACCAAAGCTGGCGGTCCCCACCTGATGAAAGTCAATCAGGTACAGATTCAAGATGTCTACTTTGGTGATGTATGGCTTGCTGGTGGTCAATCTAATATGGAATGGCCTCTTAAGTCTGGAGTCATAGGTGCCGAAGCTGAATTCGAATCGGGTGGAAATCCGGAAATCCGTTTTTTTAAGGTTCCCAGAGTTTATGCAGCGCTGAAGCAAGACGACATTCCCGAGGGAAGTTGGAAAGTCGCTGATTCTACGAATTTGCCCGATTTTTCTGCGGTAGCCTGGTTTTTTGCAAAGCAAAACCATCATCAGAAAAAAGTTCCTGTGGGGATCATCGAGTCCAATTGGGGTGGAACTCCGGCTGAAGGTTGGACAGATGCGGAAATTTTGGCTGAAATGGAAGGGATGTCATTTCAGGAAGAGGCTGATGACATGATTGCCAATCAGGATAAATGGAACAAGGAGTTTTTGGAAAATGATAAGCGTAGGGAAATGCGGGATTTGATGGTTCAACGACCGGATTCTGCGTTGGCTAGAGAGGTTTCTTCTGTTTCTTATTCAGATGCCGCTTGGAAAAGAGTTCAGCTACCCTCACAAAATCCATTCAGCGATATTGCTTGGTTTCGTAAAGAATTTACGTTGAGCTCGACAGATAGTTTGAGCTTAATCTTGCCTTACATGGATCAGATGGCATATGTCTATATCAATGGTCAGCAGGTTCACTACAAAGATTGGGGGACTGCCATGCCGGAATTGCAGATAGATTCGGATTTACTTTTTGAAGGAAAAAATGTACTCAGTGTCCGTGTGATCAATACATGGAATAATCGCCCTTCCCTCGGAGCCAAAGATGAGATGTATTTTCTCCAGCGAGGTAGAAAAATTAATTTGGAAGGTACATGGGCGTATTCCAATCAGATCGTGGAGCCTTTGCTTCCAGAAGTAACCTGGCAAAACTGGAAACCCGGAGCCATGTACAATGCGATGATTTATCCTTTGAAAAACTATGAAGTCAAAGGGACCATCTGGTATCAGGGTGAAAGCAATGCGGGAAGAGCAGCGGAGTACAAAGACTTATTTTCGACGATGATCACCAATTGGAGATCGATCTGGGAGCTGGAAGACATGCCTTTTTTGTTTGTGCAGCTGGCCAATTACATGGAGCGAAAGGAAGTGCAACCTGAAAGCAATTGGGCAGCATTGAGGGAAGCGCAACGAGCTACTCTGGAACTACCACAAACCGGAATGGCTGTGATCATTGATATCGGAGAGGAAGGAGATATTCACCCACGAAACAAGAAAGATGTCGGAGAGCGTCTATGGAGATTGGCTCAAAATGTTGCTTTTGGAGAAAATGTCATTGCTTCAGGCCCACAAATCAAAGAAGTTGCCCAAAATGGAGCAAGCCTTCAACTGACTTTTGACTCTGTTGGAGATGGGCTGGAACTGGTCGTAGGAGGAGAAGCTTTGGCTTTTACAGTGAAAAACCAAAGCGGAAGATGGATAGCAGTGAAGGGTGAATTGGAAGGAAAAGATCAGATTAAGATTAAGTGCCCAGATGGATTTGAGCCAGTTGAGGTCCGCTATGCTTGGGCTGATAACCCCGAAGTCAACCTGATCAATTCCGAAGGACTACCGGCTCAGCCGTTTCAATGGGAATTGAAATAATCACAGCTTTTCTTGGGAAGCTTTCATCTCTTGTACTTCCATCATCTCATTGATTTTCTCTAGGAATTCAGGTCTGGGAGCGATTCCTACGACGTTTTCCAGAAAGTCAATCGTTTCAAACAGAACTCCTTCCCAATCCCCTGACGTGATGGAACTCGCTATTACATGATCTCCTGATTGTGGAAATGCTTTTTCCACCTTGAGATTGGAGGGAGTAGAGATTTGCTGAAACATTTCCAACATGGCAGGGACGGAGACGACATGGTCTTGTTCTTCGTCACTTTTGTAATAATAACCCAAGAAAAGGGGCTGGTTGATTTTGGAATAAGTCTCCTGATTCATATTGCCATAAAGCAAGACAGCCAGACTTTCGTAGGCATTGATATGGTAATCTTCCGACCAGTAGGCTGCTTTTTCCCCTTCTCTATCCTGATGGATCACCTTATTCTCCATCATGGTTTTTTCCATTAGAGTTTTTGACCATGGAGAAAAGAAAGCTTCCAGTTTAGTTCCATAGTCTCGCATAGCAGGGGAATAGAGCACAACTGCTTTGATGTCAGGCTGCTGACTAGCTAGTAGTGTTGTGAGGGCACCACCCATGGAAGTACCGACTACAATGACCTCGTCTCCCAGACTTTTGCCGATCTGATAAGCTTCACCTGCAGCATCGGCTAGCTGCTGAGCGGATAGGTATTCCAGTCCATTGGGTCGCTTGACACCATGATCTGGTAGGCGTGTCACAAATAAATTGGCACCAAAATGCTCCGCTAAAAATCTGTGAACAGGATCTCCCTCCATGGGACTGGCTCCGAAGCCATGAATGTAGACGATGGAATAGGGTGTTTTTCGCTTGTTGGCCGAATCAGCCCATACGATGTAGGCTTCATTGCCAGCCTTGAGTCCTTGGACCGTATCTTCACGTGTATGGAGGTAAGTTTCCAGATCGTGAATTCGAGATGGGACTTCTGGGAAATTGATTTCAATCTGTTCCCGTTCGACTTTTGGGCCAAGCATGTAAACTATCACTGCTACCATGGCCGTGGCAAAAAGTCCTAAGAAGATTTTTCGAAGCATATCAGTCTGTTTTCAGTTTAGGAGAAACCGAATTTACGACGATTTGGCTACCATTTTTCAAAAAGACAACAGTTCTGATATTCATTTGGGAATAATTGGCTGCATCTCCTACGTAGTTTAATTCAAGATATTGGTAGAATTTGGTGAAATCATTGATATCCGAAAGTGCGACTTCCTCATAATTTTCAAACAAATCAGAAATATTTTGATCCTTGGAAAGAGTTCCAAAATCCTCGTTGAGAAAAATGGATATCTGGGAGACGTTGAGCAGATTGTAGGCGACTGCGCAGGATAGAGCATAGACATTGCCCGGCAAAAAAGAACTGTTTCTAACTTCTGAAACAAATTCTGCTTCTGCATTGAGATTGACCCGGAAGTTTTCAATGGAGACTGTGTCATCTTCGGTAGCAAAGCTCTCCGTGATATATGGGCTGAAGTAGATCTCCAGATCTGTTAAGTTGGCATCAACAGGCCCGGGACATGGCCCCCAAATGTTTGGGTCTGTCTCATCTACACAAGAACTCGCCACCAAAGCGATAAGGTATGCAAAGCAAAAAAATAGTGTGGATTTGAGGCCTTTGTGAGTCATAATAGCAAAATTGGTCAAAATTTCAGTAGGTGAAAATGGAAGCCTTACCAATTTGCTTCCGCTTGCTTGTATCAAATTCTGAAGAAAAGACGTATCTAGCTAGAAATACGATACACGATGAAGAAATTTTTAATTTTCACTTTGGCCTCTCTCTTGTTTTGCCAAATTTCTTTTGCTCAAGAAGTAGAAAAGCTACCGACTCAGTCTTTTTATCTGGAAATCGGTGGTGCCGGTTTGCCGTATAGCTTCAATTATGATTTCCGATTTGATAAGGAAAAAATGGATTCTTGGGGCATGCGGATCGGAGTAGGTGGCTATACTGTATCCGGAGGCGAATCTTTTTTCTCAGCTCCGATCATGGTCAATCGCCTGTACGGAAAGGGGCCTCACTATTTCGAATTTGGCGTGGGAGCTACCTTCCTGGCTTTTAGCAATGATGATTATACCTACTGCTCCAATTGGTATTATGATCAGGATGGGAATTATGTCTGCAATAGCTATGAAAGTGATCCTTACAGTTTCATTTTGGATATTGATGGCTCTCCCAGCGTGATGGGTACCTTGAATTTTGGCTATCGCAAAGTTCCGGTAGATGGAGGCTTCACTTGGAAAATCAACATTAATCCAATTTTCAATAACAATGGTTTTTGGCCGCTGTATGGTGGAGTTGGATTGGGTTATTCTTTTTGATCTGCTTCAAAGCCATAGTCTCTCTCTACCCGGCAAATTCTTGTCTTGTAAGATGTATACCACTGGTCTCTGCCCATTTGTTGTGCTAGCTGGTGGTCAGATTGGGATTTCCAGAGACGGATGGATTCCAGGTCTTTCCAATAGCTGATGGTGATTCCCAGTCCATCTCTGACACTTTCATGTCCCAGATATCCAGGTTGTTGCTCTGCGAGCTCCAGCATCAATTGAGCAGTCTCTGCATATCCCTTCTCTACATCAGATCTGATATTGGAGAAAATCACTGCATAATAGGGAGGAGATGGAGTGGATGCGATCATTTTTTTTTGAGAAGGTGTAGGGGGGGATTGAATCTCGGTTGTCTTAAAATAAAAGTCTGGAAAAAATCGGAATACTCCGAATCCAGAGATACTTGAGAAGACATTTAAATTTATTTGAAAACTAAACCAACATGAAAAATAAAATGAAATTAAGAACGGCGGCCAATATGGGATTACTTCTTTGCAGCACAGCATTCTTGACTTCCTGTGGTGATGGCACCATGGAAGTAGTGCAAACTATCAGTGAAGAATATGCAGGAATCAAGGAAATCCAGATTGAATCAGGATTTTTGGAAGTGATCTATGAAGGGATAGAAGGGCAAGATGAAGTCTTGATGACTGGTACGCTGGAGTCTACCCGTCCTGGATCTTATCGTTTGGAGTATTATGTGGAAGGGGATGTATTAGAAATCGAGCTGGATCAGAAAAATCTAATAGGGTCTGGTAGGCATCAAGGAGTGTTGTATATCACAGGGCCGACTGCTATGGAACTGGATGTCGAGTCCGGTTCGGGGATAGTCCGTATCAGCAATGTGCAAGGAGATGAATTGGACTTCGATGCGGGCTCAGGAGTGATTGAACTTTATCGAGTCTCTGCCAATGAAATAGATGCAGAAGTAGGTTCGGGGACTATCAAAGGTTTTGATCTAGAAGGAAAGTTGCTTGCAAATGCCGGGTCAGGTCGCTTGGAATTTGACGATGTGCTAGGTGATGCGGAGCTGAATGTGTCCAGTGGTGTGATTCGTCTGAAGAATCTCAGCGGAGCTTTAAACTCTCAAATCAGTTCTGGAAATCTACACATGGAGCGGGTCAATGAAATTCAAAATCTTCGAGTAAGTTCTGGTAGTATTGAGGGAACAGAAATTGGGATCGGCGGAGCCAATACTGTTTTGACTTGTTCCTCTGGACGTATTAGACTGCAAACCTATTCAGATTTTGCAGAGTACAACTTTAGTTTTCAGGCAGGAAGTGGGCGTGTACGGGTAGGAGATAGTTCCTCATCAGGTAGCCTGGAAATCAATAATGGATCGGCTGTAACAGTGAAAGGATCTGTAAGCAGTGGTTCTATCGAAATCTACAATTAATTTCGTTTTAGTAGAAATCATTTACTATTCATAAAATAGAGCGTCTTTTAAGCGCTCTATTTTTTTTATCCTTCATAGTCTTGATGTTCAGATATTTGATGAATGTCAATTAATCTTAAAGAATGTAACTGCTTCTGGAAAAGCGCCGTATATTTGTATGCATAACGAGTAATAATTATCTGAAATCAGAATTTTATTTCGTTTCGAGTGCCTGAGAATTTACTTTAGAGTAAAGGGTTTCATAAGGTTGTTAGGTTGGTGAACACAGGCACTCAAAAAAACGGTTATCCTTCCGAGTTCTAAAAAAGGAATAGTGAAAAGTTGTTTAAATCACGCCCAACCCCGGCTCCCCGCCGGGGTTTTGTTTTTTACTGTGGTAAGCTATCCAAAATCAGATGCACTAGTTCTGCTTTGTCGCTATTTGGGATCCAGCGTGCTACCACCACCAAATCATTTTCTGGATCTACATAGATCATATTGGTTCCGGCTCCGATATGCAAAAAAGCAGATTTGGGACCATTGGGAACCTGTTTTTGATCTTCATTCAGAAAATAATTCATGAAACCATAGCCAGGATTGGCTGGAGTGGGAATCTTGGATTTCGCTATCCATTCCTTTGCGATTAATTGAGCTCCGTTCCAATTGCCTTCATTGAGTGTCAGATAGCCAAAGCGCGCCTGATCCCATGCAGATAGCATCATACCGCCTCCCCAATGGGAGCCTCCGCTCACAGATTGGATGATTTGACCGTCCAAGATGACGAAGGAGTTTTCGTAGCCAGTCCATCTCCACGTGTCACTAGCGGCAATAGGATCCATGATTTTCTCCTTGAGAACAGTCGGAAGTGGTTTTCTCCAAACATTGAGAAGTGCCAATGCAAGTACATTGACTCGGGTATCATTGTATTCGTATATACTGCCGGGAGCATTTTGGGGACGGGCTCGTTTGGCACCGACTCCTTCTGCAGGTCTATCGGCCCAGTCAGGTTTGCCCCATAGACTCCCTTCCCAGTCTGAAGTTTGCCTGAGTAGATGATCCCAAGTGATGGTGCGGTTGTGCTCGGTATCAAAGAGCTCAAACACATCATCTTCCATCAGATGTTCTGATTTGTTGACGATCAGTTTGGCAGGATCATACGGGTATATCGGCGCCATATAGGGATGGACTAGGTCTTGCTCGCTTTGGATCAGGCCTTCTTGTACGGCCAGTCCAGCTGTAGTAGACAGGAAGCTTTTGGCTACCGAAAAAGTCAAATCCACTCTACCGGGATCTCCCCATTGGCCTACTACATAGCCTTTGTAGATGATCAGTCCGGTGGCTGCACCACGAGTTTTCATCGGTCCTACAGGATAGCCAAAAGGCTCCCTTCCAAAAGCCGATTCATAGTGTGCAATCTTCAAGTTGGGGTTGGCTTCGCTTTCATGAGCGATGGCATAGTCAACAGCCTCTTTGATTTTTTGTGCATCAAGACCTAATTCCGCCGGGCTTTTTTGTTCCCAGTTTCCTTTGGTAGGGAAATATCTCTGAGCAAAAGAATGAGAGCAAATCAGAAGCAATGCCAAAAGAAGTGGAGTGATTTTTTTCATAGTCAGGTGATTTAGTGCGATTTTACAAAATCTAATTTGGAATGCTGAACCGCTTGTGGATTTGAAATTTTCAATATCCTTCAAACTCTTTCCTGTCTTTCTAGTTAAGTTTTGGAATAAGTTTTTGCATTCGCATCCTTTTACCCAGCTAGTGTATTTTCTATGGAAGATCAAAAAATATATATCATCGGCGCAGGTTTGGCCGGTCTCGTGGCAGCATTGGAACTTGAGAAAGCAGGTTTCTCGCCCATCATTTTAGAAAAATCTCATCGGGTCGGAGGGAGGATCAAGACGGATCAACACGACGGCTTTCTGCTGGATCATGGTTTTCAGGTATTAAATACTGCCTATCCAGAAGTGAAAAAGTATTTGGATTTGGATGCACTCAATTTGAAAACATTTGATCCGGGAGCAGTGATTTTGGACGGTTCAGAATCTTACATTATCACCGATCCGATCAGAAACCCTCTCAAAATACTTGGGATGGCATTTTCAAAAGTCGGAACCATGCTTGACAAGATCAAAATGTTTTCATTGACTCGAGAACTCAAGCAAAAAAGTTTTGAGGAGATATTCAATTCAGCTTCTCTTCCTACCCATCAATATTTGAAAAAGTATGGTTTTTCCGATCAGATTATAGCCAACTTTTTCAAGCCTTTTTTCAGGGGTGTATTTTTGGAAATGCATCTGAATACATCATCTAGGATGTTTGAATATGTGTTTAAAATGTTTGCCATGGGGCATGCTGCCGTGCCAGCAAAAGGCATGGGTGAGGTACCTGAAATGTTGAGAAGGCAGTTGAGCAAAACACAGATTTACTTTGATTCTGGGGTCAAAGAAATTATTGGAAACCAAATAAATCTTGAAAATGGATCTGTGATCACAGCAGATAGAATCATCGTAGCGGTACAGCCAGACCGAATTATGCCTCAGATGCAAGGGCAGTTTGGTCAGGCTAGATCCGTACTCAATCTTTATTTTTCTACACAAAAGTCGTTTTTGGCGAGACCGATGATTGGGCTTTTGACCCGTAGTCAGGTTGTGAATAATTTGGTGTTCATGGACGATGTATCTCAGGAATATAGCGGCAATGGAAGATCTTTACTTTCGGTTACAGTTTTGGAAAATGTTCTAGAAGAGAAAGAGTTGATTCCCATCGTACAGCGCGAATTGGAGGAAGTATCGGGAATCAAGGCAGAGTTTTTCAAGTTTGTCAAAAGTTACTCTATTTACCACGCCCTACCTGTGGTGGAAGATTTGAGATATGAAATCCCATTTACAGAATGTCAAGTTACAGATAGTGTTTATCTGGCTGGAGATTACTTACTCAATGGATCCATCAATGCTGCAATGAGGTCAGGTAGGACGGCAGCAGAGGCGATTGTGTATTCTTATGTACCCACCCATTGAGCCGAGCTCCCGGTAGAATTGTGTAAATTGCAGGTATGAATATACCTCCTTGCCCAGCTTGCAGCTCTCCTTATGCATATGAACTTGATGATAAACTTGTTTGCCCTGAATGTTCCTTTGAATGGACTCCCGAAGATGAAGTAGAAGAGCAGGGGATTCAGGTAAAAGATTCGAATGGAAATGTGCTTCAGGATGGAGATGCGGTAGTGATCATTAAAGATTTGCCTGTCAAAGGTGCCCCGAAACCGATCAAAGCCGGTACCAAGGTGAAAAGTATCCGTCTGGTAGAGGGAGATCATAATATAGATTGCAAAATCGATGGATTTGGATCGATGGCTCTGAAAAGTGAATTTGTAAGAAAAGCATAAAAAAAGCTGCCAACTGGCAGCTTTTTTTGGTTTTGGCTTATTTCCCGATTGGAGTTTCGTCACATTCTACGTCACCCACCACATACTGCAAGCCATCCAAGAAAAACTGGAGTAAGTCCGGGTTTTGGTAACTTTGTGCGTTGTGAGAAGGTGATGAGTACATTACTTTTCCTTTGCCCTCTGGACGAATCCAGGCTACGTATGTTTTACCATCCGTTTTTTCTGAGCCCTTTCGCTGACTTTCGATTTCAGAATTGTTGAAGTACAATAGGGGAGTGAAATCGCCTTCTTCGTAAGCATTTTTATAAAAGTATGGTTCGTCTTTATGCGTAAAGCCATCTGCTGGAAACGCCTGAACCAAAGGATGTGAAGGATTTTCGATTCGTACATGAATATCTTGTTGCTTAGGATGATAGTCAAAGCTACCTCCCAACAATCTGCTGAAATCCCATGAATTATTCAACATCGTATTTCCGCCATGTAGGACCATCAGACCACCGCCTTTTTTGACATAATTGATCAAGTTAGATTCCAGTGACTTGGCTTCTTTCATCAGAGATGCTGAGTCTTTTTCGGTGTTGGCTTTCAGGACGTCCCAGAAGAGATTTCTGTGATCGCCGATTGAGCAGGTATTATTAAGTACTACAGCATCATACTTCGCAAGATTTTTCTTCTCAAACTCTTTGATGTCTTTGCTACCGATGACCTCAAAGGCGCCACTTTTTTCACCAATGATTCGAATCATTTCTTCAGAATGGGGGATGACCCAGTGATTGAAACCAGTGTGAAGCGAGAATACGAGTACTTTTTTCTTTTTTTCGAAAGGAAAAGAGGTTTTATCTGGGGCTATTTCTGTGATTTTTTGAGTCCAATCTTCATTCAATTCGACATTAGGTAGACTTTGGCTGCAAGCAAAATGGGAGGATAAAAGGAAAACGATTCCGTAAAAAAGGGTTTTCTTCATAGGGTAATAAATTAGATAATAAGGCTTTTGTGTCGAGATTTTTTATCTTCGATTTGAAAGCCCAATAACCCCAATTTTGCATGAGTATCAAAAGAAAATTATTTCTAGGCCTCATTTTTATTCTGATTTCTACGGTATCGTTTTCGCAAAAAGTTTCTTTAAAAGAAACTGCCACTGCAGTAGATTTCCAGATAGATGATCAGGTCGTCTTGACTTACCAAAAGGCTAAAGTTCCTGTGCCAGAAGGTGTAAAAGAAGCATATAGTAAGTCTGGATTTATACATCCGATGGCTTCTCCCAGTGGTCAGGTCTTGACGAGGATTCAGCCAAAGGATCACTATCATCATTATGGGATTTGGGGTCCTTGGACTCGGGCTACGATCAGCGGGCGTGAGGTGGATTTTTGGAATTTGGCTGATGAAAAAGGCAGGGTTGATTTTGACCATGTCATTTCCAAAAAGCAAGCAGGTGGTGCGGCAGAACTGAATGTTCGCCAAAATCACTATGATCTTAAAGCCCCGGAGTCTGAGCGAATTGCCATCGAGGAGGATCTGCGGATCAAAGTAAAGCCTGCCGATAAGGGGAGATATCTAGTGGACTATACCAGCACGATTTCCACTAAGATTGATGGGGGGATTTTGTTGGATGATTATCGCTATGGAGGAGGCCTTGGGCTCAGAGCTACCGAAGTCTGGGGTTCTGATAACAGTACGATTTTGACTTCCAATGGAGATCAGCGCATGACCGCAGATGGGACCGAAGCAAAATGGGTATTGATCACTGGACAGACTGATGCTCCAGAAGGGAAAAGTGGCATTTTGATTCTCAGTCATAATACCAACAAGGCTCACCCAGAGCCACTGCGCGTTTGGCCCGAGGACAACTATGATAGAAAGGGAAATGTCTTTGTGGAGTTTACTCCGATTAGACATGAGTCTTGGGAGATTCTTCCCAAGAAAAAATATACGCTTAAATATAGAATGATCGTCTTCGATGGAGAGTTGAGTGCCGAAGAAGCTGAAAACTATTGGAGAGCTTTTGTCAAATAATACACCACCCTGTTATATAAATAAAGACGAATGAAAAGAAGAGATTTCATCAAAAAATCAACTGTTGCCGGAGCAGCGTTAGGTTTTCCTACGATAGTACCGGCATCTGTTTTTGGAAAAAATGCACCTAGTAATAAGATCAATATTGGTCAGATTGGTTGTGGAAGAATAGCAAGAGATCATGACATGCCTGGCACCTGGCGGCATGATGTGGCACGCATCATAGCAGTGTCTGACTTGGATAGCAAGCGGATGGCTGATGGTAAAAAGTATGTGGAAGCCTACTATACCAAAAAAATGGGCAGTCCTTATCTCGATGTGAAGGAGTATGGCGACTATCGCGAGATGCTACTCAATCCAGATATTGATGCGGTAGTGATTTCTACACCAGATCACTGGCATTCGCAGCCTGCTATGGAAGCAGCGCTTGCAGGTAAGCATATTTATGTGCAGAAGCCAACCTCCCTGACTATCAAAGAAGGCCGTCAATTAGTAGATGTGGTAAATAAAACTGGGGTTGTGCTACAGCTAGGTACTCAGCAGCGATCCAGTGAGCAATTCCGAATTGCAGCCGAACTGGTGAGAAATGGAAGAATCGGAAAGTTGCATACCGTTCGCATCGGTCTTCCAGGCGATCCATCAGGTCCAGACGCTCCTGCGATGCCGGTTCCAAGCAATCTAAATTTTGATATGTGGTTAGGTTCTACGCCTGAAGTACATTATACTGAAATCGGTGTTCATCCACAGCATGACTATAGCCGACCAGGCTGGTTGAGATTGGAAAATTATGGTGCTGGGATGATTACTGGTTGGGGACAACACCATTACGATTCTGCTGCTTGGGGTATGGATACCGAATTGACGGGACCTAGTTATATCGAAGCAGTTGCCGAATTCCCAAGAACTGGACTCTGGAATGTCCATGGGGATTTCATGGTAAAACAAGAATATGACAATGGAGTGAATGTATTTACATCTGGAGGCTATCCGAATGGCATCCGTTATGAAGGGACCGAAGGTTGGATTTGGGTTTCTAGAGGAAACTATCAAGCTTCTTCCTCAGATCCAGTAGCTCAAAATAATAATGCCAAAGCACTGGATGCTTCTGATCCTAAGATTCTAACTTCTGTGATTGGTCCAGACGAAATTCACCTGACCAAAAGTACCGAGCATCATGGCAATTGGCTGGGAGCTATTCAAGGTGAGACAGAATTGCTTTCTCCTGTAGAAATTGGCCATAGAGCATGTTCGGTTTGTTTGGTCAGTCATATCGCGATGAAGCTAGGCCGAAAATTGAATTGGGATCCAGTGAAGGAAGAGTTTATCAATGATCCAGAAGCGAATACCTACTTGAGCAGAACGCAACGCAGACCTTGGGGTACTGATTATGTCAAAGTTTAAGACAAATTGATTTTATGAAATATACTTATTTAGGGCTCGTAGGAGCCCTTCTTTTCTTTTCTTGTGATTCATCAGAGATGAAAGAAACTAAAGCAGACGATTCACAATTGAAAATCATGACCTTGGATCCAGGGCATTTTCATGCAGGCTTGATTCATAAGTCCATGTATCCTCAGGTCGATTCCACCATCCATGTTTTTGCACCAGATGGGGAAGAACTGAAAGAATATCTCACTCGAATCGAAGGCTACAATACCCGCTCTGAAGACCCGACTTCTTGGGACCTTGAGATTTACAAAGGGCAGGATTATCTGCAGAAGATGATTGATCAAAAGCCCGGAAATGTAATGGTGGTGGCTGGTAAAAATGATCGCAAAATCGACTATATCAGTGCAGCTATCGAAAACGGAATCCATGTTTATGCTGATAAGCCTTTGGTGATTGATCGGTCTGGTTTTCAGAAACTGGTGAAAGCTTTTGGTACTGCTGAGGAGCAAGACTTGTTGCTTTTTGATATCATGACGGAGCGATTTGAGATCACGACCATGCTACAAAGAGAATTGTCGATGATACCGGAGGTTTTTGGAACAATAGAAAAAGGAAGTTTGGAAGATCCTGCCATTTCCAAAGAGTCTGTTCATCACTTTTTCAAGTATGTTTCTGGAAAACCTTTGGTCAGACCAGAGTGGTTTTTTGATACTCAAATCGAAGGTTCTGGCTTGGTGGATGTGACCACACACTTGGTTGATTTGATTCAGTGGGAGCTTTTTCCAGAGCAAAAATTGGATACCACGGATGTAGCCATGCTTAAAGCTGAGTTGCTATCTACGTCTCTTGATGCTGCTCAATATGAAAAAGTAACAGGTAAGAAAGCTCCTTTTGATCCAAATGGTCAATTGGATGTACCTGCCAATGGATTGATGAATTATACCTTGAAAGGGATTCACGCCAAGGTTTCCGTGCTTTGGAATTTTGAAGCACCAGAGGGAACGGCTGATACGCACTACAGTAAAATGCGTGGAACGAAAGCCAACTTGATCATTCGTCAAGGAGCCGAGGAAAATTATCGTCCTGCTTTGTATGTGGAGCTTTTGGGAGAAAACCAAGGTGATTTGGAACAGGCTATCACACAAACTCTACAGGATAAATATCCAGGAATAGCATTGGAAAAAAAGGAGTCTGGAGAATATGAAGTCTTAATTCCTGATCATTACCACAATGGGCATGAGGCGCATTTTGCGCAAGTGACAGAGCAGTTTTTGAACTACTATGAGCAGAAGAAAATGGCCGATTGGGAGGTGCCATTCATGATTACCAAGTATTACACCACGACTCAGGCGTTTCAAATGGCCCAGGCAAACAGTCAGTGATTTCTAAAACAAGCTATGCGCTGATGAGGTAAGTACTAGCATGGAATCGATATAAACTGTTCAATGAGACCAAAGTTCTCGTGAAAGATGCTGAATTGTTCATCTATTCTTAGCAATTTGTTCGTAGATAGTAGTTAGAGAAATCCGATATTTAATGCTATGAAGAATTTGAAATTCCGAAATGGAGACCTCCTTCCGATCTTAGGATTGGGAACATGGAAAAGTGGCCCCGGCGAAGTACAGAAAGCTGTTTTTTGGGCTATAGAAGCAGGCTACAGGCATATTGATTGTGCTGCAGTCTATGGCAATGAGAAAGAAGTGGGAAAGGGGATTGCGGAAGCCATTGAAGCCGGATTGGTGAAGAGACAAGATTTGTTTATCACTTCCAAACTATGGAATGATTCTCATCGACATGAGGATGTAGGACCAGCGATAGACCGTTCTCTGGACTTGCTAAATTTGGATTATTTGGATCTATATCTCATCCATTGGCCGATTTCCTTCAAGCATGGGATTGGTTTTGCGCAGCATAGAGAGGAATACTACACTTATAAAGATGTTCCCTTGACCCAGACATGGGAAGCGATGCAGGAGCAAAAGTCTTTGGGGAAGACCAAGCATATCGGGGTTTCCAATTTCAACCAAAGCAAGCTCAAAGAACTGATCAAAATGAAAGAGGAAGTGCCTGAAATGAATCAGGTAGAAATGCATCCATTTCTTCCTCAAGAGGCTCTAGTTCAGTTTTGTAAAGAACATGAAATCCTGATGACAGCTTATTCTCCTCTGGGCTCACCAGATAGTCGGGGAGAGAAACATATCAATGATCCCAAATTGCTTCAAAACCCTGTGGTGAAAGAAATTGCCAACAGACAGGGAATCTCCACCGGTCAAGTATTGATTGCTTGGTCAATTAATCGGGATGTTGCGGTGATTCCTAAATCAGTAAATAAGAATCGAATCATTGAAAATTTGGAATCAGCTCAAGTCAAATTGACGGATCATGATCTGATGGAGCTCAAGGATATCGGTGTTTCTCATCGTTTTGTGGACGGCTCTTTCTTCACCGGATCTCAAAGCCCCTATAAGACTTCTGATCTCTTTGATCAGTAAATGAAAGAGAATTGGATTTGAGGCTCTAGAGGGGCCGAAACAAAAGAAGCCTGACAAATTCATTTGTCAGGCTTCTTTTTTGTCTTTCAGCATATGAGATTTTGTGAATTTAGCTTAATCTTCTAGCTCCAATTCTTCCAAAATTTCAGCCAATTGATCGAAGTCTTTCAATCCTGGCTTGATTTCTTCTCCACCTTCCAAGGCAATGCCATGGAGTTTCAGTTTTTCTTTTAGTGCGTTGACATTGAAAGCTGTAATCCCGGATCCCAAAAGAACAGATGCTTTATCTGAAATTTTCAAAATAGATTCTTCTTCATCTTCTTCCAGCTTTTCGTGAGGTGATCTCAGGAGGATAAAAATATCCAGATTTGCCAAACGATCTGAAATTTCAGCTTCGAGATGTTTGATTTCATTGATATTGACCTCGTAGATCAAGTTTTTACCGGAATCGATGAGCTCTGTCAATACTTCTAAACTACGATGCTGAATCCATGAAACAGTCGGATATTTCTCAAGTTTTTGGAGAATGTATTCTGCAGTTTCGGTTTGGAACTCTGCGGCAAACTCCACTCCGGATACCCAGCCTGTAATCTCTTCAAATTGGGTAGGATTGACGAATTTTTCGGAGTGATCTTCCATATCAAATCCCAATACGTCTACATACATGCCGGCGCAGTAGCGGGCATCGCTGAGATTGGTGACTCCTCCTATTTTTACGAATGTACTTAAGGCCATGATTTAGTATTAAACTGCTAAGGTAAAAACTATGAAGTTTTTCTCATCCTAATTTTGCACCGATATGCGGGTGTGCAGGTTTTTTGACTTATTCATTCTATTTTTAGTCTATGAATAGAGGCTTTTTGCTAAAAGCATGGATTGGTTTGACACTCTTGGGGGGAATGGCTTCCTGTGATCGGGAAATAGAAGAGCCGACCCTGGAGTTGGCTCAGGATTACATGCCACTTACCATTGGTAAATATTGGGAATATGATGTTCTGGAGACCATTTACTATGGAGAAAATGACTCAGAGCAAAGTCGCTATCAACTCCGAGATAAGATCAGGTCGGTCTACATCAATGACGCTAGCGAACAAGTCTTTGTAGTAGCAAGAAGTAAGAGCACTAATCAACTGGATTTGGTCAAACTGTACGATTATACCCTGATTGTGCGTGAAGGAAGCTTGGTGCGTACGATCCAGAATCAACCGATTGTCGTGCTGGCCGCCAATCTCACTGATGGACAAGTGTGGGATGGCAACCTCTATTGGTCGGAGCAGGATGATGAGTTTTATCTGGAAAGGCTGGGACAAAACTCCATCAAAGTAGATCAGGAAAACGAAGATGATCTGATCACATTCCGGGATATTCGCTACGAAAGCTATGAAAAAGGAGTAGGTATGACAGAATTGTATGCAGAAGTACTAACTTATTGTTCGAGAAATGATTGCCTCGGAGACCAGTTGATAGACTCCGGTAGCAAAATCCAAATGAACCTGATTAATCATGGGGAAGAGTAAACTCTTTTTGATATTCGCATTCTTGTGCATACTGATTAGCCAACAAGGCTGGGCTCAGGATCGCTATGCAGTTTACTTCAAATACAAGCCGCAAGAGTCCTTGAGTTTGGAGAGACCACAGGATTTTTTGACTTCCAAAGCACTGGAAAGAAGAGCTAGGGAAGGAGTGTCTCCAGATAGCACGGACCTTCCAGTGACTCAAAAATATGTAGACGAGCTGTATTCCTTGTCTCATTATATTTTGTACCAAAGCAAATGGTTGAATGCTTCTGTGGTTGTGACCGATGAACTGGGCGCGATCGAAATGGCAAGTTTGCCATTTGTGGACAAAGTTGAGTTAGTAGCAAAAGGCTATATCCCCAGTCCCAATGCACGAATAGGAAGAAGGATTTTTGCATCTACTACATCGAAAATCTGCCCTCCGGGAGGTGAGAATAAACGAGAGCTTGAAGTGAAAGAGCTACCCAGTGATTTTCAAAATTCTTTGCTAGGTATTCCGGACATGCATGAAGAAGGTTTTAGAGGAGCGGGGATAGCGATAGCAGTTTTTGATGCGGGTTTTCCCGGTACTGACGAATCTGAGGCCTTGGCTCACTTATTTTCAAATGATCAGATTTTGGCCACCAGAGATTTTGTGAGGCCTTGGAATCCAAATGTGTATGAGGACAATCAGCACGGTACCAATGTACTTTCCCTGATAGCTGCGGATGATGCAGAAGAGTTGGTCTCTGGAGCACCAGATGCCAGTTATTTTTTGGCAATGACAGAGGAGATGGCTACTGAGTACCTAGTAGAAGAGTTTAATTGGCTTAGAGCAGCTGAATATGCGGACTCATTAGGGATAGATATTATCAACAGTTCTTTAGGGTATTGGGATTTTGATGATGCCAGTATGAACCACAGCTTGGAAGATCTGGATGGACAAACTACGATCATCACTCAAGCTGCAAATTTGGCCTCCCAAAAAGGAATTTTGGTGGTGAATAGTGTAGGGAATTATGGATCAAGAGAATCTAGTCTGACGGCTCCTTCTGATTCGCCATTGGTATTGGCGATAGGTTCGGTCAATCAAGACTTGACTATTTCGTCTTTTAGCTCAAGAGGTCCTACAGGAGATGGAAGGATCAAGCCGGATTTGGTGACCTTTGGTAGTGGTGTAGCACTCATCCGGTCCAATGGCAATGTGGGCTATGCAAATGGAACTTCCTTTTCTGCTCCTCAGATCACCGCATTGGCGGCAGGGCTATGGCAAGCCAAACCTGAATGGACACGAGCCGAGTTAGTACAAAACCTTCTAAAAAGCGCCAGCCAATATGATAATCCGGATAATGAAATGGGGTATGGGATTCCCAATTTCAGAGATGCATACTATGGTGAAATCCTATCCGTAGAGCAATCCGGAGAAATCCAACCTTGGAAGGTCTTCCCCAATCCGCTGAGGGAAAATGAATTGAAAGTATTCTTCGGGTCTGGCTTGAGTGCTGCCTATGAGCTCATAGAGGTCAGTGGAAAGAAAATTCAGGCCACTACGCTATACCGATCCACGAATACAGAAGCATATTCGGTGACCCTAGAAGGTGTGAAGCCGGGACTCTACATCGTACAGCTGAGAGATGGAAATCTTATCAGACAGACAAAGCTTGTTCGCTATTAAATTAGAGAATTGAGTCATTTTTTGTTTTTTGCAAGCCAAACGAATTTTCATGAAATCAATGATTGCACCTTCCATTCTGGCGGCGGATTTCGCCAATATTCAGCATGAAGTCGAAATGCTCAATACCTCTGAGGCAGATTTTATCCACGTAGACATCATGGATGGACTCTTCGTTCCCAATATTTCATTTGGGATACCGGTGACTGAAGCGATCCATAGACATGCCAAAAAGCCACTGGATGTGCATCTGATGATCCAGAATCCGGATCAGTACCTAGAGTCTTTTAGAAAAGCGGGAGCAGAGGTCATTACTGTTCACTGGGAAGCTTGCACACATCTGAACCGAACTCTTCAAGCCATCAAAGCCTTGGGAGCAAAGGCAGGAGTAGCATTGAATCCACATACTCCCGTAGAATTGTTGGCCGATAGCTTGGATCAAATCGATCTAGTCTGCATCATGTCTGTCAATCCAGGTTTTGGAGGGCAGAAATTTATAGAAAATACCTATTCCAAAGTGAGCCGACTGAAGCAGCTGATCCAAGAAAAGGGATCGAAAACCTTGATCGAAATCGATGGGGGAGTCAATCTTCAAAATGCCCCCAAACTACTTGAAGCCGGCGCAGATGTCTTGGTCGCAGGTAGTTTCGTGTTCAATTCTCCAGATCCAATCGAGACTATTGCTGAACTCAAGTCAATTTGAGTGAATTCTGAAAAAAGAGGCCTTTTATCCTAAAAATCCTTAAATAAGAGGGTTTTCCCTTGGATTTTTGACATTAGAGTATTTCTTTGAAAGCTTATCGTAAACTAAACTCACAAAAGATTATGAAAAAAGTTCTGCTATTTGGGGCGTTTTTTGCCTTCCTAGGATTCACCGGATTTGCACAAGAAGCTTCAGAAGAGCCAGTTACTGATGAGGAGATTGAAAAGTACGCAAATGTCGAGTTTCTGACTGCCCAATTTGTCAATGACAAGACCGAGGAATTGAAAAATATGATTTCAGGGAATGAGATTTTCCAAGGTGGGGCCAGATATAATGAAATAAAAGCTGCTTGGGGTGACGACGCCAAAATGGCTGAGGCTGAAGTGACAGAGGAAGAGAAAGCTGCTTTCCAAGAAGTGATTGATTTTATGGGTTCCCTTCAGGAATCTGCAAAGGAATATAAAACAGGCTTGATCATGGATGATGAAGTGCTTGGAGTATCTACCTACAACAAGGTGAACGGTGCTAAATCAGATCCTGCTGTAAAGGAAAAAATCGACTCTATCGTAGAGGCAAAAAAAGCTGAAGCTGCAGCTGCGGAAGAAGCTGAAGGAGATGGAGAATAATCTCTAGATTCAAATATTCTATAAATTGGCCTCCTTTTTGGAGGCTTTTTTTATACCTTTTACACAATAATTGATTCTCCTACGTTTTGGTATTATGAATTTAAAAAACGCATTTCTTTCGTTTACATTATTACTTTTTAGCTTATCATCCTTTGCCCAGGAGGAAGATATTTTTGGAATCAGCAGAAAAGCCAAAAATCCTAAAAGTGAATCATCCATAGGAAATGTGACCCGAAATATCCTGGAAATGTTTGCCGTGGAGATTTCAGGTGGAGGAGCCTATCAGCAGTTTGGAACCAGTTTCTATTCCGAAAACCCAAGTCTGTATCCCTTGACTCAGGTCAGGAATTTTGATCAGCCCTTGGATATTTCGGAGGAAAATCCTCTCGAGATGAAATCGGGTGATGCTACCTTTCCGCTTTTCAATGCCGGTCTAAGAATCAATATTTTCAATACGATCACCATCGGTGGAGGCTATGGGCAGGAGTGGGGCAATCTCAGTCCCATGGAAGGTGGAGACTGGGAGTTTGCGTTTGAGGGAGCTTCTTATCAGATCAGCAAATATTATGGTACAGTAGGTTTGGTACTTTGGGATGCAAGCAAGCGGGCCAAATACCTTCAATGGCGCTATCGCAAATATGCCGGAGCCAACTTCTACATGCAGTCAGAATTGAGACAGCGAGTGAGACAGATTTATCCTTGGAGATTGATTGCAGAAGCTGAGTTTGGTCAATTGAACTTAAAAAAAGCCTACGATCCTGCTTTGGCGACTAATGGGTCTTATACTCCAAGATTGGCTGTGGCAGACAAACCTTACTTTGGAATTGGGCTTCGACTAGAGCGGGATTTTTCGGAGTATACCAAGCTTTTCATCAAAGGTGGGGCTGAATTCAGAAGCTTTACTTACGCTTCATCTGATTATTCGGAAATGCAAGGGCTTGATCAGCAGGTGTATGCGATGCAAGTCGGGCTTTCTATTCGGATACCAGGCACCAAGCGATGCAAAATCGGCGGCTGTGGCGTAGTCATGAAACATATGCATAATGGGATAGAATATCGTGGAAGTTCGATTTTCAAACTGCAGGACCGAAAAATCGGTCAATGGTATTAAGTCCCGAAAAGCTTAGCCAGACTTAAGATTCTCTTTTCAAAAGCTTGACCTTTTTACTATCTTGCAGGCTTAATATACCCTGTGAATAGCATATTATGGCTCAAGGAGAAAACGAGAACATTATACCCATTAACATTGAGGAGGAAATGCGCGGAGCCTACATCGATTATTCGATGTCGGTTATTGTTTCAAGAGCACTTCCTGATGTCCGTGACGGACTCAAACCAGTTCACCGTAGAATCCTCTACGGAATGCAAGAGCTGGGCGTATTGCATAACAAACCCTATAAGAAATCTGCCAGAATAGTTGGGGAGGTACTTGGTAAGTATCACCCGCATGGTGACTCAGCTGTCTATGAGACGATGGTGCGTATGGCGCAGCCTTGGTCTTTGAGATATCAGCTCGTAGATGGTCAAGGTAACTTTGGATCCATTGATGGTGACAATGCTGCAGCGATGCGATATACCGAGGCGAGGCTGAAGAGAATCGCTGAGGAACTTTTGGTAGATATCAATAAAGAAACCGTTGACTTTCAGTTCAACTTCGATGATTCCCTTAAAGAACCGGTAGTACTTCCAGCCAAAGTTCCAGCACTCCTTTTGAATGGTGCTTCTGGGATTGCAGTAGGGATGGCGACCAATATGGCGCCTCACAACCTGACGGAGGTCATCGATGGGATCATCGCCTACATTGATAATAAGGATATTACTATTCCAGAATTGATGGAGCATATTGTAGCTCCTGATTTCCCGACTGGTGGGATCATCTATGGCTACAATGGTGTCAAGGCCGCATTCGAAACGGGACGAGGCAGAATTGTTGTTCGAGGCAAAGCAAACATCGAAACCAAAGACAATGGAAATAAGGAGATGATCATCATCACCGAGATTCCATACATGGTCAATAAAGCCAACATGGTGGAGAAGACTGCTGCTTTGATCAATGAGAAAAAGATCGAAGGAATCTCTGCTATTCGAGATGAGTCAGATCGCTCCGGGATGAGAATTGTCTATGAGTTGAAGCGCGATGCCATGCCAAATGTCGTGCTGAATAATCTTTATAAGCATACCCAGCTACAAACCTCATTCTCAGTCAATAATGTAGCTCTTGTCAAAGGCCGTCCACAGACATTGAACCTGAAAGATCTGATCGTTCACTATGTCAATCACAGACATGAGGTGGTCATCAGAAGAACAGAGTATGAATTAAAAGAAGCTGAAAAGAGAGCCCATATTCTCCAAGGGTATCTGATTGCTTTGGACAATCTGGATGAGGTAATTTCTTTGATCCGTAATTCCGTGGATCCAGAAACCGCCCGTAACGGTTTGATGGAGAAATTTGACTTGACTGAGATCCAAGCTAGAGCGATTCTGGATATGAGATTGCAGCGTCTTACCGGAATGGAGCGAGACAAGATCCTGCAGGAGTTCAAAGAAATCATGGCTTTGATCGAAGAACTCAAAGAGATCCTAGCAAACGAAGATAAGCGAATGGATATCATCAAAGAGGAACTGACAGAAATGAAAGGCCGCTATGGTGATGACCGTCGTACTGAGATCGAGCACAACGCTGAAGATTTCAGCTACGAGGACATGATTCCAAATGAAGAAGTGATTATCACGGTCTCTCATCACGGATATGTCAAAAGGACTGCCTTGACCGAATATAGAACTCAAGGCAGAGGAGGAGTAGGATCTCGCGGAGTCAGTACTAAAGAAGATGATTTCACAGAATACCTCTTCACAGCCTCTACACACAATTACTTGTTGATCTTTACTGATAAAGGGAAGCTCTTCTGGCTCAAAACCTATGCGATACCGGAAGGAAGTAAGACCTCTAAAGGAAGACCTATCCAAAATCTGATCAATATCGAGCAGGATGATAGAATCCGCTCTATTATCCAAGTGGATGATCTGAATGATGAGGATTATATCAATAATCACTTTTTGGTGATGGTCACCAAACAAGGGGTGATCAAGAAGACTACACTTGAGCAATATAGTCGTCCGAGATCCAATGGTATTATCGCCTTGAATATCAGGGAAGATGATCAACTGGTGAATGTGGACATGACTAATGGTGATCAGCATATCGTGATCGCGGCCAAGTCTGGTAGAGCGATTCACTTCCATGAATCGGCCGTTCGTCCGATGGGAAGAACTGCCACAGGTGTGAAAGCCATCACCTTAAATGATGCTAAAGACTTTGTGGTTGGCATGGTATGTGCATCCGAGGAGAATGCGACCTTGCTTGTAGTATCAGAGAAGGGATATGGAAAACGATCCAACCTGGATGAATATCGAATCACCAATCGTGGTGGAAAAGGTGTCAAAGCCATGAATACCACGGATAAGACAGGTGCTCTGGTTGCTATCAAGGAAGTAGTCGATAGTGATGATTTGATGATCATCAACAAGTCGGGCATTATCATCCGAATCTCTGTTGACAACTTGCGAGTGATGGGAAGAGCTACTCAGGGCGTTCGTCTCATCAAAGTAGGGGAAGCAGACGAGATATCGTCCGTTGAAAAAATTTCTAAAGAAGAGGAGGATGAAAATACAGATTCTTCTCAAATTGCAGACAATTCTTCTGAAGAGCCAGGAGAAAACATTGAATAACCAAACACAATTAAAGATAAACGCTAATCAATGAAGAAGCTCATTTTATCAATGGTATTGGTCGGAGCCGCGACCGTTGCCTTTGGACAAAAGAAAGTGGTTCGCTCCGCAGAAAAAAACTTCAAAAACGGTGATCTGACGACTGCCCTTTCTGAAGTGAACGCAGCGATTCAAGATCCTGAAACAGGTTCAGATCCAGAAACTTATTTACTCAAAGCTCAGATCCAACTTAAGATGTTTGGAACTGACTCTTCTAACACTGCCGAAACATTGGAATATGGACAGGCTTCTTTGGAGACATTTATGGAGACTTTCCAAATGGCTGGTGGAGACAAGACGGATGGTGTAGGAGAAGATGTATATGCAGAAGACATGACAGGTGTACCTGACAATCTTCGTCCTTATTCTATCATGACGTTGAAAAACACCTCATTTGACAAAGCAATCAACCAGTATGAGCAGGATGATTTCGAAATGGCCTATGAGTTTTTCAACCTAGCGGGAGAGATTGATCCTACAGACACCACGATTCATTACAATGCTGCTTATCTAGCAAATGAATTGGGTAAATACGAAGATGCAAAGCGTCACTTCAACTTGCTTTTGGATGTGCCTGACTACAACAAATTGAATACCTATTACTTCTTGATCCAAATCCTCAGCACAGAGGACAAGAATCCAGAAGAAGCGTATGAAGTAGTAATGGCTGCAAGAGAAGACTATCCAGGTGATAAAATCTTGGCTGAGTACGAAATCCAATTGTTGCTTCAACTGAACAAAATGGATGAAGCAATGGCTCAGATCAAAGAAGCTTTGGCAAATGATCCAAACAATACCTCCATCTTGTTGAGATCAGGATATCTGAAAGAGCAGTCTGGTGATATCGAAGGTGCTTTGAATGATTACAAAAAATCTGTGGAAGTAGATCCTAATTTCTACGAAGGAAACTACTACACCGGTGCTTTGCTTTTGGAGAAGTCAAGAGAGATCCTTGCAGAACTTAACTCGCTATCTGATGATGAGTGGGAAAAGAGATCTGCTCAAATGGGAGAAGAAGCTAATCAGTACTATTCTGATGCGATTCCTTACTTTGAAAAATCTTTGGAATTGAGACCAGAAGATACCGATATCATGGTGATTTTGTTCCAGATCCATACCAGATTGAAAAATGAAGCAGAAGCTGAGCAATACAATAAGAAATTGACTGAATTGCTAGGTCCAAACTGGCAAGAAAACTAAATCATATCAAAGATTAGTAATACGAAAAGGGATGTCCTCAGGCATCCCTTTTTTGTTTGCTAATGGAGATTTTTCAATTTCTTCATTTAGTTTTTATGACAAACAAAAGGCTGGAAATTGGATTAAGCGTATCTTTGAGCCGAAGAGTATGACATGAGAATTACCAATTTTTCGATACTGTTTATAGCCTTAAACTTATTCCTATTTAGCTCAGGATCTTTGGCTCAGCAAAAATTCCAAAAGATTATTGAGGCTTCCTATGAGACCGGGCCTTTGATCAGCAATGGAAAAGACTGGGCGGATGAAGTCAAGGACTTAGTCACCTATCGAGGAGCTGATATCCGAATAGGATGGAGAAAAGTCTCAGAAGATTTTTACCAGCAGCTGCATCGTTATCCAACTTATGGGGTGGGCCTTTCCATGGCCGTTCCCTACTACACGGAGATCGGTCAGCCAATGGGTGTGTATGGCTTTGGAGAATTTCCGATGTCTAGAAATGGGATTTATAAAAAGTTTAACCTTTCATACTATGCCCAGATTGGATTGGGCTTTGGCCTCAATCCTTATGACTCTTTGGAAAACCCATTGAATCAATACATCGGCTCGGAGCTGAATGCCTATATTCACTTTGGTTTCAAAGCTAATTATCAGCTCAGTGATCGGTTTGGCTTGTTTTCTACGCTGGGCTTGAAGCATTACTCCAATGGCTCGGCCAAAAAGCCCAATGCAGGAATTAACTTGGCCCCTTTGGCTATTGGGATTAGGTATAACTTGGATCAAAATCGTTTGCCTGAAAGAAGCGAGATTGACTATCCTCCTTTGGAGAAACGTGGATTTTGGAACATTGCAGCCTACTTGGGCTATAAGAATTATGACATAGGGGCGCCTACCTATTTTAGAGGGGGATTGGGAGTCAATTATTTGTGGCAAGCCTCTTACAAATATAAAATTGGTCTGGGCTTGGATATGTTTTTTGCCCCTGGTTATGAAAGCCGAAATCCTGGAGAACCAGGGACATTTGAAAATCAAACATCATTGGCCATCGTAGGTTCATGGGAATGGAATCTCACCGACAAAATATACATGCCCATAGCACTGGGGACATACCTACATCGAAATACAGAAAATCAGGAATTGTCAATCTATGAGCGAATAGGGGTAAGATATAGGTTTGACAAGCATCTGTTTGCCGGGGTGCAGATCAAAGCCCATAAAGCCAAAGCTGATTTTTTTGAATTTACAGTAGGGTACACGATTCCGGGAAAGGTTAAATCCATCGTTAACCAATAAAAACCCCATTAATCATAAAAAATTTTTTTTTCTTTCTGGCATCAGCTAGTTTGTAAGTGTTTTGCCCGAACACTTATGCCAAACCCAAAATTATTTCGATTGCTTCTAGGCTTTTTATTCTGTCTCGGAAGCTCCCTGTCTTTTTCTCAATCCCTTCCATCTTCAGAACTCTACCACGAGCTACTCAAAATCAAAGAGACCAAGCGTGTACTCTATGTAGCTGCTCACCCAGATGATGAAAATACAAGACTGATAGCTTACCTCGCCAATGAGGAATTGGCACAAGTGGCGTATCTAAGTCTGACACGAGGTGATGGGGGACAAAATCTCATTGGTCCAGAATTGGGTATTGGCTTGGGTCAGATTCGTACCCAGGAGTTGCTCAAGGCGAGAGAGACGGATGGTGGACGACAGTTTTTTACCAGAGCCAAGGATTTTGGCTATAGCAAGAATCCAGATGAGACGCTTCAAAATTGGGAGCGGGAAAAGATTTTATCCGACGTGGTTTGGGTGATTCGGAGGTTTAGACCAGATATCATCATCACCCGATTCAATACTATTCCGGGAGTCACACATGGGCATCATACTACTTCAGCGATTTTGGCAGAAGAGGCGTTTGAAAAGGCCGCTGATCCGCAAGCATTCTCTGACCAGTTGGACTTTGTAGAACCTTGGCAAGCCAAACGTATTTTTTGGAATGCCTATAATTTCAGAGGAGAATTTGAGCCGGAAGAAGGAAAACAATACTACGCATTTCCTACTGGAGACTTCAATCCTCTTTTAGGAGAAACTTACAGCCAAATAGCAGCCGATAGTCGGACCATGCATAAGTCTCAGGGTTTTGGGTCTACGGCGGGCATAGGTGCTGCGGATGATCATATTCAGTTTGTCAATGGACAAGCTATGAAACAACATCCATTTGAAGGAATAGAGGATAAGTGGGAGTCAATTGAAGGTGGCGAAGCCATTAGGATGAAGATCGATCAGGCAATTGCAGACTTTGATTTTCTGAATCCTGAGAAAAATGTTCCAGCTCTACTGGAGGTGAAAGCTTCAATGAAGGGAATAATGGACTCGAAGTCAGGTTGGCTACAAGAAAAAAAGGAAGCATTGGATCAGTTGATTCTTGCCAGTTTGGGGATTGAAATTGAGTTCAACGCTAGACAAGAAACGGCCTTTCCAGGATCACAAGTGAGCAGTACCTTGGTATTCAACAATCCTTCGACTATTCCTGTTGAGGATCTTTCTGTTCATGTAGGGCAAGAAGATTTCAATACTTCTGCTGGGCAGATAGTAGGAAATCAGCCTTATTCTGAAACCATTCAATTTGAGATCAAAGAGTCAATGCCATACTCACAGCCTTATTGGCTTGAGAAGTACGTAGATGGCCCGATGTATCCAGTCGAGGAGCAGAAGCTGATAGGCAAGCCTTTCAATGAACCATCGATTCAAGCAGATCTATCATTTACCATAGCCGATGAAAGATTTGAACTGGCAGCTCCATTGTACTACAAATACAATGATCAGGTGGATGGAGAAGTGAAGCAGCCATTTGTGATTATTCCGGAAATTGATTTGAGTCTATCGAAAGAAACTGTTTTTCTACTAGAAAAGTCAGATCCCACCTTGGTAGTCACGGTTCATTTCAATCAATCTATTTCAGATGGTTCGCTGAGTTTTGAAGGAGTAGATGAGGGACAGTTTTCTATATTGAAAGTGGAAGATAACCCAGCTCAGAAACAGCGAATCTATACAGTGGAGTTCTTGCAAAATGGATCTGGAAAAAAGATTGTAAAAGCTCAATACAGGGCAGCCAATGGGAAAGTTTACGATCAAATCAGTGAGCGAATAGGCTATAAGCATATCCCAAATCTTACTTATTTCCAGCCTGCAAACGTGGCATTGATCCAAGAAGACTGGGAAATTTCGGGAGATAAAATCGGATATGTACCTGGTGCAGGAGACGAAGTGCCTCAGGTGCTGCAAGCTTTGGGATATGAGGTGATCAGCCTTGGGGAAGGCGATTTTAGTTTGGAAAATCTCTCTCAATACAAAACTATCCTTATTGGGATTCGTGCTTATAATGTCAACCAGCTATTGGCCGAAAATCAAGCTTCTCTTTTGGGTTATGTGCGGGCTGGAGGCAATTTAATCGTACAATACAATACTTCCAGTCCTTTGCTTACTACACAGATAGGCCCTTATCCCTTTACAATAACCAGAGATCGAGTCGCTGTAGAAAACGCTTCAGTGATTGCAGACTATAGTCACCCGCTGATGCAGGGGCCAAATCAGATGCGTCAGGAAGATTTTAATAATTGGATTCAAGAGCGAGGATTGTATTTCGCTGGGGATTTGGCTCCAGAATATAGCACGCCTTTGCAGATGAATGATCCTGGAGAAGACATCAAGACGGGGTCTCTTATCTATGCCACTTATGGAGAAGGCACTTTCGTCTATACCGGTTTGTCATTTTTCAGAGAACTTCCGGCAGCAGTGCCCGGAGCCATCAAGCTTTTCATCAATCTAATCGAACAATAAGTTGGAAGAACGGGAGATAAAATGGAGTAGACTTTATGCAGGACTGATAGGAGGTTTACTTGTCATGATCGCATTGTTTTATTGGTTGATGGCAGCTTACTCATGAGTGGAATAGATTGGTTTATACTTTTCGGAACCCTAGCTTCCATCGCCGCTTATGGGATCTACAAAACTCAGGGTCAAAAGAATCTGGAAAGCTATCTGAGAGGAGGAAACTCCATGAATTGGTGGACGATTGGCTTGTCGATCATGGCTACTCAAGCATCAGCGATTACTTTTCTGAGTACTCCTGGTCAGGCATACGAAAATGGAATGGGTTTTATCCAGTTTTATTTTGGTTTGCCGATAGCGATGATCATTATCTCAGTTTTTTTCATTCCGATTTACTATAAGCTGAAAGTATATACAGCGTATGAATATCTTGAAAATCGATTTGATCTCAAGACTAGGACCTTAGCTGCCATGTTGTTTATCGTGCAGCGAGGCCTTGGGGCAGGCATTACCATTTATGCTCCAGCCATCATTTTGTCCACATTGCTGGGATGGTCTCTTACTTGGACAGTGGTTTTGATCGGAGCGGTAGTGATTATCTACACCGTGACTGGCGGCACCGCTGCTGTCTCCATCACTCAAAAGCAACAAATGGCTGTCATGATGGGCGGGATGATACTAGCCGGAATCATTGTGGTGCAAATGCTGCCGATTTCATTTCAGGAGGCGCTTCATGTGGCCGGTAAGATGGAAAAGCTGAATTTGGTCAATTTTGAATTTGACCCGTCGGATCGATACAATGTGTGGTCTGGGGTATCTGCTGCAGTTTTTCTATTCCTATCTTATTTTGGTACAGACCAAAGTCAGGTTCAGCGCTACCTGTCAGGTCAGTCTCTTACTCAAAGTAGAATGGGGTTGATTATGAATGGTTTGCTGAAAATTCCAATGCAATTCATTATACTTTTTATTGGAGTGATGGTGTTCGTTTTTTATCAATTTTATCAGCCCCCTGTCGTCTTCAATTCTGTGCAAACTGACAAGCTGGAGCAAAGTGACTATGCGGATGAGTTTCAACTATTGCAGGATAAATACACCGCCAATTTTGAAACAAGCAAAGGTCAATACATGGAACTGCTTTCGGCTGTGGAAAATGAAGATGAGTCTCAGATCGCATCGATCCAGTCTGGGCTAAAGGGACTAAAATCTGAACAATCAGAAATCCGTGAAGAGGTGAAATCTCTAATTATTCAGAATGATCCTTTGGCCGAAACCCGTGATACCGACTACGTATTTATGAGGTTTGTGATGGATCATCTTCCTCAGGGGATCATCGGCTTGCTATTCGCTGTGATCTTTTCTGCTGCGATGTCCTCAAGTGCATCAGAACTGAACTCACTGGGATCCACGTCTACAATAGACTTGTATAAGCGATCGATCAAAAAAGAAGCTAGCGATCAGCACTACGTTTACTCTTCCAAGTTTTTCACTGCTTTTTGGGGAGGCGGAGCGATCATTTTTGCTCTATACGCCTCTCTCTTCGAAAATCTCATTCAAGCAGTGAATCTACTGGGTTCATTATTTTACGGGACGATACTGGGGATATTTCTAGTGGGATTTTTGATGAAATGGATCAAAGGACAAGCGGTTTTTATCGCGGCTATTTTGTCTCAATTGTTAATCTTGCTCATTCACTTTAGAAATGGAGAAGGACTCTTTGGGTTGCACTGGGATATTGGGTTTCTCTGGTACAATGCCATTGGCTGTTTTACCGTGATGATCTTGGCCTCATTGATCCAGCTGGTCAAAAAATAACCCCTACCGATTGGGGTAGGGGCTTATCGTAAAGTGTTCTTATGTCTGAAGTCCTGATTATTTCAATGATTGGATCAATCGTTCATTAAGTCTGACATAATCAGGGTTTTGAGCAGATTCTGCAAGTTTCATGGATTCTTCAGCAGTTGATTTAGCTTCTTCTTTTTTGCCAAGTTTCGCTTCGATTTTTGCTTTGAGGTGTAGGGTCCAATACTTCGGATCAGACTCCACGGATTTTTCTATCCATCCATAGGCTTGATCCAGACTTTTATCATTGGTGTAATAGTAATTGGATGCAGCATACAATAAGCTCGGGTCTTGGGTATCTGTATCTATGACCAATTCCTGAATTTGCTCCATTACGATTGGATCCACTTCGGTGTTGATCCTAAAATCCACTCTTGTATTTTCCCACTTCATCGACAGATCAGCGCCATTATCGGTCATGTTGTTGAAGCTGATTTCAAAAGTCTCGTATTTCCGACTTAACTTATTGGATTCGACTTCGAATCGAAGGATGTCATCATCAGCTGAGTAGCCAATAGCCCCCCAGAGTTCGGTGTTTTTAGAAAGTACAATGGTCCATTTTGACTTTCCTGGAATCGTATAAAGTGCATACTTTCCTTCTGGGATGCGCGTGCCATGAATGATCACATCGGTGGAAAAGTCCAAAACTGTAGCCGAATTGGCTCCTGTTCTCCAAACTAATCCGTAGGGCACCAATTCTCCAAAGATTTTTCTGCCTTTGGTGCTGGGTCTGGAATAGTCCACGGTCACATCAGTAAGCCCTACTTTTTGGGATATTTGGGCAGATGGGGATGCCTGAGGCATTTGGATTTGCTGCGCTACCAGCACAGAACTATGCAAGAGAGCTAGTAGACCGATCAGGAGGATTGATTTTTTCATGAGAATGCAAATTGGGTTTTCTTTTAGAAAGGCAATTTGGAGAATTTTGTTGCAATCAGAAGTCCATTTTCACATCTTTTTTGATCAGTGGGTAAATCCTTTTTTGCTTTAGTTTCAAAGGATAGATGGATTTATCAATTTTGTTTTATGTCACTAGCAATCATCTGTCCCGGAAAAGATCCTTCTTCATGGATACAAGCCATCAGGTCAATTGATCCTGAACTGGAAATCCAAGTATATCCTGAAATCAAACATCCTGAATCCGTTGAAGCTGTTTTGGTATGGCAGCATCCCAAAGGCATTCTGTCAGATTTCCCCAATTTGAAGCTTGTCAGCTCCATGGGCGCTGGTGTCGATCATATCCTGACTGATGAGAGTATTCCTGAGCACTTGCCTATCGTGAGGATAGTGGACGATCGCCTGACTTGGTCGATGACTAACTATGTGGTGATGGGCGTGCTGAACTTTCATCGACAGATCACTCGCTATCAAACAGATCAGAAAAAGAAGGTTTGGGATATGAGTCAGCCCGAAATAGACGTTAGAGTAGGAGTGATGGGTGTAGGAGCATTGGGCTATGACGTGCTGGAAAAGCTCGATTTTATGGGATTTCCAGTTTTTGGACTGGGATTTTCTGAAAAAGATGATTTTAAATTCCCTTATTATACCCGAGATCAGCTCTCCGATTTTCTGAAGGAAATCAACGTGTTGATATGTCTTTTGCCGCTGACTCCCGATACAGAAGGTGTTTTGAACAAAGAACTTTTTGATCAGTGTGAGCCAGGTACTTACCTCATCAATGTCGCCCGTGGTCGGCATTTGGTGGAAGAAGATTTGGCTCCCGCTATTCAAAGTGGGCAACTATCCGGGGCGATGCTAGATGTTTATCATCAGGAGCCTTTGCCTCAGGATCACCCATTCTGGGAAGTTGACGGATTGACTTTGACTCCGCACATTGCCAGTGTCACCAATCCCAAAGCAGCTGCACCGCAGGTGTTGGAAAATATAAAACGATTGAAAGCTAACGAACCTTTGAAAAACGTCGTAAACCGAAGCAAAGGTTATTAAGTTTTTTAAAAAAGAAATGAACCCAAAACACACCATCCTTTGTCCGACCGATTTTTCCGAATGTTCCCTCAATGCAATTGAATATGCAGCCAGGCTGGGAGAAAAATACAAGTCTCGGTTGCTGCTGCTCCATGTGGCCAATAAAGAAGATTATTTGAAGCTTTCTCCCAATGATCAGGAGGGAATCTATCAGCAGGATTTTTTGAAAGACAAGCTAAAAAGTCTTCAAAAAACTGTGGAGAAGGAGTGTCTTACTTCTGGTCTCGAATCTTGTGAGTGGCATATCGTAGAGGGGAGCATCGTGAATGAGACTTTGGCTTTTGCTCAAAAGGTGCAAGCGGATTTGATAGTAGTTGGGACGGAGGGAATGAATGATCTCCGCAAGAATATCATCGGCTCTCGAGCTAGTAGGATCGTAGAAGAAGCAGAGGTAGATGTCATGGTGATTCCGCGAAAAGTTTTCTTCAAAAAACCTCGCAAGCTAATCTATGCGACAGACTACATTGAAGAAGATAAACTTGCAATTCAAAAGGTCATCGATCTGGCTAAATTTTTCAAGACTGAAATTGATGTAGTACATGCCAGTCCGGGGAATAGAGCTATTGACAAATCTCTCCATCAGGAAATGACAGAAGAGCTCAAGCCTTTTATCAAATATCCTTATGTGAATTTTGTGTTGAAATCATTTCGGGACGATTTGGCTTTGGGACTAGAAACCTACCTACAGACTGCCAAGGGGGATATGCTGGTGACCTTGAGCCAAAAGAAGGATTTTTTCGATAAGATTTTCAAAAATAGCCTTTCAAAAAAAATGGCTTATTTTATCAATAAGCCACTTTGGGTAGTGAAGTCATTCTAGTGAGCGATCACTTGGTTTCTATTCCTGCCATGAGGTTGGGGTATTCAGCAGATGTGTATGTTTTAGGACTGTTTGGCTCTATTTCTATGACTTTCATGTCGACGACAGATCCGTCGGTTGAGGTATAGGTCATTTCCATGAAGTTGCCTTGCGGTAGGTTTTTGAAGTGCTCTCTATAGCGCTGCTGCGCTTTGTCCTTCACAAAAGGACTGTTCATGCTCCAAAATGAATTGACGCCATCGATAGGCTCAGTGGTCACCCAGTAGTATCCTTCTCCATCTTCGTTTTTGACATGAAATTCTTCACATTCGTAGCCAAGAATAGATTTGGTGTTACCGGTTTTTTCTAACGTAATATCATCTTCGGCAAGGGACTCTTCGACATTCTCTTCTACCATGGCGTCGATTCCATCCATGTTGAGCTTGTACGCAAATGAGCTTTTCTCTCCTTTATTGTCCATAAACATGATAGAGGCTTCATGCTCTGTATCCATGATCATCGTCGTGGTCACGTCTGGATTTTTGGGGTCATTGATCTCCATTCCTGTGAAAGAACTTTCGGCACCAATGAGTGATTTGATCAATACAGGATCATCTTTTTTGCCATTTTTTTCTGTGGCCTCCAGCTGAAGTACCATGAATCCCAAAAAGTGATATTCATCTGCTACCGGTACATCTTCACCGATCCCTGCCAAAATGGACTCCATATCCAAAGAGACAGGATTGCTTTCCGAATCACTAGAAAAAACTCCTTCCAGCTGTTTTTCCAGTTGCTTTTGGATCATTTTTTCCATTTCCTCCTCCGCTTTCTTTTCAATGGCTTTTTGAGCACCTCGTTCAGCGGCTTTCTGGATTTTCTTAATAAACTGTGCCTCTGCTTTAAAACTAAGTGTAAAAAGTAGAAGCAATCCTAGTGTGACTATTCTTTTCATAGTGATAAAAGTTTGTAAATCAATAGCTAAGATCGCAAAAGCTGGGGACTCTCAAAAGTATGAAAAGCAAAAAAATAGATTTGAATGACTAGGAGAATTTATAGCCTCGTAAAAAATCAACGGTTTTCATTCTTTTTTTACCTTCCAGTTGCAGTTCCAAAATCTCCAATTGCCCAGAGGAAGTCCCTATTCTCAGGTAGCTTTTTTCATCTGTATATGTCTTTCCGGGAATACTGGACAGGTCAGTCGGTACTACTTTGGACTGGTAGATCTTACAGATTTTGCCTTCCAACTCAGTCCAAGCAGCAGGATATGGAGAGAGGCCTCTGATCAAATTGTGGATGGATTCTGCTGAGTTTTCCCAATTGATTTTCCCTGTTTCCTTGAAAATCTTTGGTGCATGATGGATCGCTTTGCTTTCATCCTGTGGCAAAGCCTGGACATTGCCCTCAGCTATATCTTCGACTGTCTTGACTACCAGTCTCGACCCTAATTCCATTAATTTTTCATAGATATCCCCCAGATTTTCTTCCGGGAGGATAGGGACTTTTTCCTGATAGATGATTGATCCGGTGTCTATTTCGTGTTTGAGGAAAAAAGTAGTTACGCCAGTTTCTTTCTCTCCATTGATGATGGCCCAGTTGATGGGTGCAGCTCCACGATAATTGGGTAGAAGAGAAGCATGAAGATTGAAAGTGCCCAACGATGGCATGGCCCAAACTACCTCAGGAAGCATGCGGAAAGCGACGACTATCTGTAAGTCTGCTTGATAGGAACGGAGCTCTTCCAGAAATTCAGGGGATTTGAGGTTGGTAGGTTGCAAAACTGGTATCTCGTGTTTCAAAGCAGCCTCTTTCACTGGAGAGGGAATTAGCTTTTGTCCACGCCCCTTTGGTTTGTCTGGAGCTGTGATCACAGCTACGACATTCCAGTTGTTTGCTACGAGTTGGTCCAATGAGGGAACTGCAAATTCAGGTGTTCCCATGTATATGATTCTTAGGTCTTTCGTTGCCATAATCGTGGTCGGGGTACTTATCGGTAGATTAGGTATTTGTTTCTCAGAAGCTTATAAGTTTCAAGGTCACTAGCCCAGGATGCTTCTATTTCTTGGGCTGATTTGCCTGCTAGCATGGCTTTTTTGATCTCGTCTGTACCAACTAGCGTGTTGAAGTAATTATTGAAAAACTTTTCTTTCATACCAGATATTTCGTAGGCTTCTAGCAGGTAGCTAAGACTGAATTGATGATCCATCGATTCCGCTCTCAGATCTTTCCCATAGCATAGCTTGTCTTGATGCGGGGGATTTTTAGACATACCATCGATACTTACAGGGGTGAATGTGAAGGAGCCAAATTTGGGATCTGGATAGCCGTATACCTGAAATGGAAAATGAGTGCCTCGGCCAAGAGAAATCACTGTGCCTTCGAATAAACAGGTACTTGGATAAAGGTGGATTGAAAGATCATTAGGAAGGTTGGGGGAAGGCTTGACAGGCAAGGAGTATGCTGTAGAGTGCTCCCAGTTTTTCATAGGAATTACTTCCAAATCGCAGGTTTTGCCACCTTTGAGCCATTTTTCACCATTGATCATTTGGGCGAGTTCTCCTACGGTCAAGCCATGGACTATTGGAATAGGATGCATGCCTACAAAGCTTTCAAATCCTTTTTTCAGCATGGGGCCTGCGATGTAATGTCCATTGGGATTGGGACGATCAAAGATGATCACCTTTTTGTCATTTTCGGCAGCTGCCTCCATGATATAGTGCATGGTAGAGATATAGGTGTAAAATCGCGTGCCCACATCCTGCAGGTCAAAGACCAATACGTCTACATCCTTGATTTGCTCTGGTGATGGCTTTTTATTATTGCCATACAATGAGATGATCGGTAGACCTGTTTTTTGATCGACACTGTTGTCCACTTTTTCACCTGCATCAGCTGTACCCCGAAATCCATGCTCCGGTACAAATACTTTTTTGAGATTCACTCCTTGCTCCATGAGAAAGTCTACCACTTGTAGATTGTTGCGCTGTGGCATGATGGAAGTCTGGTTGGCGACGATTCCCACTCTTTTGCCTTGAAGTAGAGGGAGATAGAGCTCCGGCTGCTCGTCACCCATCAAAATCTGTCCCTGAGATGGTGTAACAAATAACCCAAACAGAGATAAAATGCCAGTCAAAAAAAGGCTTAAGAATGAAAATTTCATATGCTTCCTGCTATTTTGCGAACTTATTGGACAAATTAAATCACTCCATTGAACCTTTCCTATTTCATTGCCAAAAGAATCAGTTTTAGAAGGGCGGGCGGTTTTTCCAGCACCATCCACAAGATAGCTGTCGGCAGTTTGGCGATAGGCCTAGCGGTATCTATTGTTTCTTTTATGGTATTGGGTGGATTTCAGAAGACCGTTGCGGAAAAGGTCTATGGATTTACAGGGCATTATCAGGTGCAGCGATTTACTATGAGCAATGCATTTGAAGAAACTCCTTTTTCCCTTCAAAGTGATTTTGCCCAAAGTTATCAGCAACTTGATTTTATTGACCGGGTCCAGTCTTTTGCACATAAAGCAGCCTTGATCAAGGGTGATCAGGAAGTTGAGGGTGTTTTGATGAAAGGAGTAGGGCAGGACTTTGATACCTTGACTTTCAAAAATTACCTCAGGGAAGGAAGGCTGCTTCAGATTCCCGAGGAAGGAACTTCCAATGAAATCATGGTCAGCTCGGTGATAGCCAATAGGCTTCAGCTCGAAGTAGGGGATCGGATTATTTTATACTTTGTCCAGGAACCTCCTCGATATAGGAGGGTGGAAGTAGTGGGGATCTATGAGACCTATCTCGAGAATTTTGATGAAAAAATCATTCTGGGAGAGCTGCAGACTATTCGCAACCTGAATGGTTGGAGCAAAGATCAGATAGGAGGTTTGGAACTATTTGTTAACTCTAAGCCATCGGATGAACTGATAGAGGCTATTTTGGATCATCTGGATTTTGATCTGAAACTGATTGACTCTCAGGATAAGTTTCTTGAAATCTTTGATTGGTTGAAGCTTTTGGATACCAATGTCTATGTTTTTATAGGACTAATTGGCTTTGTAGCCATATTCAACATGGCTGCGATCTTGTTCATTCTGATCATGGAGAGAACTCAGATGATCGGCTTGCTCAAAGCTCTAGGTGCTAGAAATCAGCAGATCCGTAGGATATTTTTCTGGAATGGCATGCGTATCTTGGGGAGAGGTCTGCTGATAGGGAACGCCATAGGTCTTGGCATCGGACTGGTGCAGGACTTATTTCATCTAATTCCTTTGGATCCTGCCAGCTATTACATGAGTTATGTGCCGATTGATTGGAATTGGCCAGTATTTGTGGGAATCAATTTCGGTATAGCCGGTTTGACTGCCGCAGTGCTCTGGATTCCGGTCTTGATTATTTCGCGGGTGAACCCAATTCAATCGATTCGGTTTGATTGATTTTATAGGGTGAAAAGATACTTTTTACCTTCATCCAAATAACTCCAAATACTGCTTCTTTAAAAATTCCCTTGCTCATCTTGGAAGTTCCTTTGGTTCTATCAGTGAAAATAATAGGCACTTCCTTGATCTGAAAACCAAGCTTCCATGCTGTAAACTTCATTTCAATCTGGAAAGCATAGCCGATAAATCGAATTTCATCCAATTGGATTCCTTCCAAAACAGATCTGTGGTAGCATTTGAATCCAGCAGTGGAATCCTTGATCGGGAGGCCGGTGATGAAATTGACATAAACCGAGGCAAAGTAGGACATCAAAACTCGTCCCATGGGCCAGTTGACCACATTTACTCCAGTAATGTAGCGGGAACCGATACTCATATCAAATCCTTCTTCTGCACAAGCTTGGTAAAGCTTGATCAGATCATTGGGGTCATGAGAAAAATCTGCATCCATCTCAAAAATATAATCATAGCCTCTTGTGAGAGCCCACTTAAAGCCATGGATGTAAGCTGTGCCGAGCCCCAGCTTACCTTCTCTTTGGATCAGGTGGAGTCTGGTGGGAAAATCATCCTGAAGAGTTATGACGGCATCTGCCGTACCATCAGGTGAGCCGTCATCTATGATCAGCAGCTCAAACTCTCCGTCTAATTCCATCACTGTGTGGATCATTTCTGAGATATTTTCTATCTCATTGTAAGTAGGAATGATGACGAGTTTGCGGTGCTTCATGATGGGCTTAAAGCTCAAAAGTAAGTCATCCGTTTTGGATTTGAAGAATGCCCAAGCTAAAATTCCTAAATAGCATGGAGGAAAATGAATATTTCAGTTGAATTGAGGATGTTTTAAAAAGGGTAATATTGATGAAAATGAATAAAGACTAAGTTTCAGCAGACTCTATTTTTAGGGAAAGGAATCAGTCATCTGAGTTGTGATAAGGTCTAATCCAAGGTCTAGGAACAGATATCCAAATTGCTTTGAGCATAGTCAGAACCCATGGAGGCTGCTCTTTGGATGTAATTGCAGCCGTCATTATCCCCCAGTTTGGCCATACAGATTCCTTTCTTAGCCAAGGCTTCTCGATGCGTGGGGTTTTTCTTGAGCACGGTTTCAAAATCCTCGAGAGCCCACTCCAAATATCCCAGATGCATGTACGCAAAGCCTCTGTTGTATACAGCTACCATATTATTTGGTTGCTTGCCAACATACATATTGAATGAACCAGCGCATCCGTAAGCGTCGCCTATATAGGCTCTTGCCATACCTTGATAAAAATAAAGTTCGGGATCCTCCGTATTAATAAGCTTGGCATGTTCAAAAAAACTATTGGCTAGTTTGTAATCTTGATTTTGTAACAAAACTCTGCCTGTTAGAAAATTGATCTCATAGTCTTCGGGGTCAGTTTTGGCAGCACGAAGGAGAATCAGTTCAGCTTCCTTATACTTTTCCTCATTGAAGTATATTTTGCCGATTCCAGCCATGGCTTGTGCATAGTTGGGGTCTATGGAAAGGATTTTTTCATAATCTTCTATTGCAGATTTCATATCCCCCAACTCTTCATGAGATCTTGCTCTGAGATGCAAAGCTTTCACATCAGTGACATGCAAAAACAAATACTTGTTAAGCTCCGAAATCGCTTCTTCGTATTGCTTTTCATAAAAAAGACTTTCGGCCTGAAAAAGATCGGAGGCGCATGAACTCATCCAAAAAAGTACGAGAACAAGCAAAGATTTATTTAATTTTCGTAGCATACCTAAATAAACAAAAAAATAAAGGGTTTAGAAAACTTATCTTTAAAATAATTTTCCTAAACCCTCTGAATGATAGAAGAGTATGGCTTACAAAACTCCCTTGGTACTCGGCAGTTGGTTGATGTTTCTAGGATCTCTTTGGACTGCCATCTTGATAGCTCTAGCCAAAGCTTTGAAAATAGCCTCGATCTTATGATGTTCGTTGGCACCTTCAGCTTTGATATTTAAGTTGCACTTGGCTGTGTCTGAAAAAGACTTGAAGAAGTGATAGAACATTTCTGTAGGCATATCTCCGACTTTTTCACGTTTGAAATCAGCTTCCCACATCAGCCAAGGCCTTCCTCCAAAATCGATGGCCGCCTGTGCCAAAACATCATCCATTGGAAGTAAGAATCCATAGCGATAAATCCCTTTTTTATCTCCCAATGCTTTCAAATAAGCTTCTCCCAATGCCAGGGCAGTGTCTTCGATGGTATGATGCTCATCTATGTGAAGATCTCCATTGACCGTGATTTCCAGATCAGTAGAACCGTGTTTTCCCAATTGCTCAAGCATATGGTCAAAGAAATGTAAACCAGTTTTGATCTTACATTGACCTGAGCCATCCAGATTTAGTTTGATGTGGATATCTGTCTCAGAGGTGGTTCTTTTTACTTCAGCCTTTCTGGGAGGCATTTTCAGGAAGTGATAGATCTCATCCCAATCCGTAGTAGATAGACTGGCAGTTTCCTGCGCATCTCCGATGAAAATAGCTTGAGCTCCTAGATTTTTCGCTAATTGAATATCCGTCAACCGGTCTCCAATGACAAAGGAATTGGCGAGGTCATACGCTTCTGTGAAGTATTGCTCCAAAAGACCTGTTCCAGGCTTGCGGGTATCAGCTTTTTCGTGTTCGAAGGTTTTGTCTATATGAATAGCCTCAAAGAAAACATTTTCCTGCTCCAGAGTCTTGAGCATTTTGAACTGGGCCGGCCAAAAGTCTTTTTCTGGAAAAGAATCGGTGCCCAATCCATCTTGGTTGGTCACCATGACGAGTTCATACTCCAATTCTTCAGCGATTTTTCGAAGATTCGAAATTGCTTTGGGAAGGAATTCAAGTTTTTCAAGGCTGTCCACTTGGTAGTCTGTCGGTGGCTCCTTGATGATCGTACCGTCACGATCTATGAATAGTACTTTCTTTTTCATGATTGAATAGGTTTTGCTACGGTTTTCAAGGCCTTTAGAAAAGCTTCATTTTCTTCTCTACTTCCTACCGTAATTCTAAGGCAATTTTCGCACAGAGTCACCTTGGAGCGATTGCGTACAATGATTTTTTGATCGATCAGATCTTGATAGACTTGCGATGCCTGCGGAATCTGTACCAGAAGGAAGTTGGCTTGGCTTGGATATATTTTTAGAACGAAATCCAATTTTTCCAAGGCTGCCTGAAGATACTCCCGTTCATTTAAAATATCCACGATCATCCGTTCGACCTTTTCTACATTCCCCAAAGCCTGAAGTACGGTGTCTTGGGTCAGTCCGGAGATATTATAGGGAGCCTTGATCTTATTCAGGATTTTTATCAATTCCTCAGATGCAAAAGCCATCCCCAAGCGAAGAGATGCTAAGCCCCAAGCTTTAGAGAATGTCTGCATCACAAGCAGGTTCGGATATTCGTCTAAATGCGAGGTAAAACTCGGCTCATCGTTGAAGTCAATATATGCTTCGTCTACGACGACCAGGCCGGGAAAGTGTTTCAGTAGGAGTAAAACATCCTCTCTTTTGACCTTGTTTCCGCTTGGGTTATTGGGAGTACAGACAAAAATGATTTTGGTATTGGCGTCTATTTGCTTGAAAATCAGTTCGGGTTGAAGCTGAAAATCTTCAGTCAATGAGACTTTCCTGATTTCTACATCATTGATCGATGCACTTACCTCATACATTCCATAGGTAGGAGGCAGCAAAATCACATTGTCTTTTCCTGGTCTGCAAAATGCTCTGTACAAAAGATCAATCGCTTCATCGGAGCCATTACCCAAAAAGATCTGTGTTGGCCTGACCTGTTTGATAGGAGCCAATTTTTCTTTTAAAGCACTTTGATAGGGGTCTGGATAGCGATTGAAATCCTGATCGGTCACAGAACCATAAGGGTTTTCATTGGCATCCAAAAAGACTCCTTCTGCACCCGTGTACTCATCTCTAGCGGAGGTATAGGGCCGAAGCTGTGCGATGTGTGGTCTTAATAATGAGTTGAGATCAAAAATCATAATTTGTTCTTTTTCAAATAATTAAGACGAATAGAAACTGCGTTTTTATGAGCTTCCAATAGCTCGTTTTCAGCCATGATTTCGACTGTAGGACCCAGAACTTTGAGGCCTTCAGGACTGATCTTTTGATAGGTGATTTTCTTAACAAAAGAATCTAGAGAAACACCGCTGTAGTTCCTCGCATAACCGTAAGTAGGGAGGGTATGATTGGTGCCTGAGGCATAATCACCGGCGGATTCTGGAGTGAAATTACCGATAAAGACAGAGCCTGCATTGACGATCTGATCCACTACTTCCTCTTCATTTTTTACTGCAATGATGAGATGCTCTGGGGCGTAAAAGTTGATAAGATCGATGGCCTTCTCCTGGCTTTCCATGACTACAGCCACCGAATTTTTTAAAGCTTTCTGAGCAATATCTTTACGAGGAAGTTCTTCCAGTTGACTCTCAACTTCCTTTTTTATCCTTTTGGCAATTTTTTCTGTAGGAGTCACCAGTACCACCTGAGAGTCTACTCCGTGCTCTGCTTGTGAAAGTAGATCTGCGGCGACAAAGGCAGCATTGGCCGAATCATCCGCATAGACCAATACTTCGGAAGGACCTGCAGGCATGTCGATCGCCACACCATATTTGGTTGCCATCTGCTTGGCTGCCGTTACAAACTGATTTCCAGGACCAAAAATCTTGTCCACTGCCGGTACGGATTCCGTACCGAAAGTTAGAGCTCCTATTGCCTGAGCACCGCCTGATTTGACGATTTTTCGAATTCCGATCAGCTCAGCTGTATAGAGGATTGCCGGGTGGATCTTTCCTTCCAGATTAGGAGGTGTACAAAGAACGATTTCTTTGCAGCCCGCCAGTTTGGCTGGTACGCCCAGCATCAAAACTGTACTGAAAAGGGGAGCAGTGCCCCCTGGAATATAGAGACCAACCTTCTGGATGGGCATACTTTTGCGTCGGCAAACTACCCCGGGCATCACCTCCTCGACGAGCTCAGGATTGGCCTGAGCGGCATGGAATTTTTCTATATTCTGTTTGGCGGTCTGAATGGCTTCTCTCAAATCCGGAGAAATGGCCGCCGCCGCAGCTTGTATTTCGATTTCATCTACCAGCAGAGACTCCAAGTCTACATGATCGTATTCATGTGCAAATTTCAGGAGTGCCTTGTCTCCATTTTTTTTGATTTTTCTCAGGATAGGTTTGACAATTTTATTGATTGCCTTGGTTTTGAAGACTGGTCTGGCCAGCTCTTTTTTCCAGGAGGAATCCTCCGGATTGACAAGCATTTTCATGATACTATGCGTTGTGTTTCTATCAAATCACCATTTTTTCGATCGGGATCACTAGAATCCCCTCTGCACCTGCTGCTCTTAGTTCTTCTATATTTTCCCAAAACTGATCCTCGCTCAATACGGAGTGCACTGATGACCAGCCTTCCTGGGCCAACGGAAGAATGGTAGGGCTTCGCATCCCTGGTATAAGACTGATGATTTTATCGATGGAGTCATTGGGGGCGTTGAGCAAAACGTATTTGTTACTTTTTCCCTTCTGAACTGCATTCATTCTGAAAAGCAGCTTTTCCACGATCTCTTTCTTCCAGTCCTCCAACTCCTTATTGGATATCAGAACTGCTTCGGATTTGAAGATCTCTTCTACTTCCTTAAGTCCATTCATCATCAGAGTAGATCCTGAGCTGACAATGTCACAGATTCCTTCTGCCAAACCTATGCTAGGAGCAATCTCTACAGAGCCGGAAATTTCATGTATCTCGGCATTGATGTTTTTCGATTTGAGATAATCGCCCAAAATCTTGGGATAAGAAGTCGCTATGTTTTTGCCTTCGAAATAGTCAATTCCAGGGTAGTTTTGACCTTTTGGAATGGCTAGAGAAAGACGGCATTTAGAAAAACCGAGCTTTTTGAGGACTTGTACATTCTTGTCTTTTTCGACCAGTTCATTTTCTCCGACGATTCCCAAATCAGCTACTCCATCGGCTACATATCCCGGAATATCATCATCGCGGAGAAATAAAAATTCAATGGGAAAGTTGGTGGAAGTGGACTTGAGTTTCCCCGTTCCATTGTAAAATTTAATGCCACATTCTTTGATGAGGCTAAGTGAGTCATCGGATAGTCTGCCGCTTTTCTGCACGGCGATACGGATTATTTTTTCCATGATAGCAAGTTACGCTAAGAAATAAGAAAGGCTTAATGAAATGTTGGTGAAAGGCCGAATCCCTGTCATCGGCGTCACCGGATGGGTGTGTAAAAATATTCCTCTCAAGAGGAATGATGGAAATGATGCAACACATGTCCGATTAGACCGGTTGTAGAAAAAATACTATGTAGGGCGTTGTTTTTCATTTCTTGTGGCAAAGTTAACAAGTGAGATAAAACATCCAAGTCTTGGCTTCTTTTTGCAATAATTTATTTGTTTTCTTGGTGTAAAGTTATGGGGCTATTTATGGGATCAGATTCTAATTTTTAAAATAAAGTTTCGGTGAATTTCTATTACGAAATTCTCTATTTTGAAATCCAATCAACAACAAACTATATGAAATCAAATGGAATGGCAGTTTTTGCCGGAACATTCGTCTCTTGGATTTTATTTGCATTCATTGCCTTCGGTATGTGGGGATGTCCTACCTACAATGTCTGGCAACAAGAGATGAGTGGTCGTGCGGAATTTGCAAAAGCTGAACAAAATAGAAGAATCCTGATCGAGGAGGCAGCTGCAAATTTGGAGGCTGAAAAACTCAATGCTCAAGCTGAAATCGAAAGAGCCAAAGGTGCTGCTGAAGCCATCAAGATTGAAAATGGATCAATTTCGGAGAAATACATCCAATACCTCTGGGTGAGGCAGCAAAAGAATCTGGGAGATAAGACCGTCATCTATATCCCTACGGAAGCGAATCTGCCGATTTTGGAAGCGGGAAGAATTCCTAAAATACCTGACCCTGGCAACTAAAATCAAAAAAGGCTGTCAATGCTAAAATTGACAGCCTTTTGTGTTTCTTAGGAGAAATCAACCTCCCGATTTTTTCGCTTGATATCCGGCGCTTTGTAATACTTGAACGACCTTGTCTCTGTGATCTCCCTGAATCAGGATTTCTCCATCTTTCGCTGATCCGCCGACTCCGCATTTGGTTTTGAGCATCTTTCCAAGTTCTTTCAGGTCATCTTCTGATCCTACAAAACCCTCCACCAAGGTAACTTGCTTTCCTCCTCGAGCTTTTTTGTCCAGCATCACTTTTAGTTTTTGCTGTGAAGGAGAAAGGGTGTCTTGAGCCTCGTCTCCATCATAGCTATAGTCAAAGTCATCACTGGTGGAGTAAACGACCCCATCTCTCTTTTTCCAATCGTTGTTTTTTCTTCCCATGATTTGCAATAAAAAAGCCTGCGTTGAAGCAGGCAAGTTAAGGAGTTTTAATCCGCCCTAAAAGTCCAAACGAGCCTTTTGGCGTGATTGACCACATCTTCTGCAATGCTTCCTGTGATAAGATGAAGGAAGCCGGTGCGTCCATGCGTAGCCATGGCGATCAGGTCTGCATCGATATCCTCTGCAAATTCTATGATTCCCGCTTCTTCAGACGTAGAATTGTAGATTTCAGCTTTTACGTTTTCGAATTCAAATTTTTTGACAAAATGCTTGATTCTAGCAATGGAGTCTCTGGTAGTCTCGAAGCTTCCAGGAGTATTGACATTGACGAGATAAAGCTCTGCATCGAAAAGCTTTTGGAGTCTTTTGATGTTTTTGGCTGTTTCCTCAGAATCTTCTCTGAAATCGCTAGCGAAGACGATTTTATCGATGTGAGAGGGATTGATTGCCGCTTTGACTGTCAATACCGGGCATTTGGAACTTCTAACGACTTTCTCGGTATTGGAGCCGATCAGCACTTCTTCGATCCCAGTGGCTCCTTTGGAACCCATGATGACCAAGTCAGGATTTTCCTCATTGATGGACTCTGAGATGCCTTGGAACGCATTTCCAAGCTTGATTTTGGTTTGAAGTTTAAAGCTTTTTTCCTGGTATTTTGCTTCCAAGTCAGCCATTTGCTTTTTTCTTCGCTCTGTGAGCTCGATGAAGTAGATCTGGTTTTCGTAGTTGGGTAGATCTACTCCGCCACCCATTGTGCCGAGAGAGCTAAAGGATGGGGTTTCCATCACATGCAAAACCTCCACCTCAAGATTGTCCAGATTTTCGCCTAAGGCAAGGGTGAAGTCAAGCGCATGCTGTGCCTGATCAGAGAAATCAAAAGGAACTAATACTTTTGTCATGGTAAAAATGTTTATTGCTATATGCCAAATTAGCATAAAAATCAGAGCAAAAAAGGACTTTCACCAGCTTTTCCTCAAAGTAGGAGACCTACTCCAAAAAGGATCACCCAAAGCAGGGTGCTCAGTGCCATTTTTTTGAGATAAGGGTCTGTTTCTTGGGAGCTTGTTGCCTGCTGGACGCCTTTGCCGACCTGGATCATCAAGACTGCCGGGATCAAAGCTAAGAGAGTAAAATAACTGTGGGTAAGCAGTGCAAATAAAATCAGGATTACATTTCCTCCTAAAATTAGAAACCAATTGTACTTGACAGCCTTTGCTCTGCCTATGCGAACTGGAATTGATCTTTTACCTGCTTTTACGTCCGATTCGATATCTCGGATATTATTGATATTCAAAACGGCCGTGCTGAAAAGTCCCAACGCAACGGCAATAGCTAAAGCTAAGGGCTCAAAGCTCAAAGTATGCAAGAAATAGGTGCCCAAGACACCCAGAAGCCCGAAGAAAATAAAAACCGAAATGTCACCCAAGCCGGCATAGCCATAGGGATTTTTGCCAGAAGTATAGGAAATAGAAGCCCAAATAGCCGCCAATCCCAATGCTAAAAACAAACCAAATAGCATCCAGTCCTGAACTGCCACAAATAGCAACAACAAACCAGATAGTAGGGATAAGCCTCCAAAAAGGTACATGCCTTTTTTCATTTCCTGAAGCGTAATCAATCCCGATTGGACAGCTCTCACTGGACCTTGTCTCTCCGAGGAATCTGCTCCGTGGACGGTATCGCCGTAGTCATTGGAGAGATTGGATAGTATCTGTAGAAAAATCGTGGTCAAAGAGGCGAGGAGGAGAATTTCCCATCTGAAATCACCCATCCAAGCGGCTAGGAAAGATCCTCCAAATATACTGGCCAAGGCCAAAGGCAAAGTACGAAGCCTGACTGCGTGCAGCCAGGCTTCCTTTTTTGTTGCTATTACTTGTTTCACTAAAAGCTAATTTATGCTCCTACCAACTCCAAAATCTCTTCATCCAAAGGAGCGACAGAAGAAGGGAAGAACTTCATCAATTCTCCATTTTCATTGATGTAATACTTGCAAAAATTCCAAGTTGGTTCCTGGTTATTCCATCCGTTGAGTTTTTCATCGGAAAGCCATCTGTACAAAGGATGCTTGTCGAATCCTTTCACTGAGATTTTTTCGAAAACCGGGAAAGTCACCCCGTAATTTGCGGTGCAGAATTCTTTGATCTCCTCATTGGAACCCGGCTCCTGACCTCCAAAATTATTGGCAGGAAAAGCGAGAATTTCCAGTTTATCGCCATAGTTCGCATATAATTCCTGCAAGGCTTCGTACTGAGGGGTATAGCCGCATTTGGAGGCTACATTGACCAACAGAACTTTCTTGCCTTTGAATTGACTGAAATCTATTTCATTTCCATCCAAATCCTTCATTTTGAAGTCATAAAAGCTGCTTTCCATTTTGTCTGAATTAAATGAGATCATACCTGCCTGCAAATGCTCGGGTCTTTCCAAAGTTTTGCCGCAGGCAAAAGTGATTAACAGAAGAAATAAACGGGTGAAATTTTTCATGATTACATTCGTTCTGGCACTGCGATACCCAGCAAACTCATTCCTTTCCGGATTGTTTTGGCGGTCAATGCCGAAAGTGCCACACGGAAGGCTAGAATAGCAGGATCATTTTCATTGAAGATAGGCAAATCTGCATAGAAACGATTGTATTCCTTGGCCAAATCGAAGAGATACTGTGCCAAAATAGAAGGAGAATAGTCGTCGCCGGCTTGTTTGATTTTCTTTTCAAAATCATTGAGTAAGAAAATCAACGCGGACTCTGATTCTTCTACTTTCTCGATTCCTTTGCCATCAAAATTTGAATAATCCACGCCCAGTTGATCGGCTTTTCTCAAAATAGAAGCAATCCTAGCATGAGAATATTGGATAAATGGACCTGTATTTCCCTGGAATTCGATGGATTCCTGAGGATTGAAAAGCATTCTCTTTTTAGGATCTACTTTCAATAGGAAGTATTTCAAGGCACCCAAGCCCAACATCTCATACAACTCTGTGGCTTGCTCAGGTGTGAATCCTTCGATCTTGCCCAATTCTTTGGTGTGGGCAGCTGCGGTGTCCACCATTTCTTGCATCAAGTCATCTGCATCGACAACGGTTCCCTCACGAGATTTCATTTTACCAGTAGGCAAATCAACCATTCCGTAGGATAGGTGGTACAAACCCGGTCCATAAGGACGACCTAGTTTTTGCATGATCTTAAACAAGACGTCGAAGTGATAATCTTGCTCATTTCCAACTACATATACGGATTTGTCGATTTTGAAATCATCGTATTTCAAATCGGCAGTTCCCATGTCCTGCGTGATATACACAGAGGTCCCATCCCCACGAAGTACCAATTTTTCATCCAAACCCTCGGCTGTGAGATCTACCCACACAGAGCCGTTTTCTTTTTTGAAGAAAACCTCCTTTTTCAGACCTTCTTCTACGATGTCTTTTCCTAATAAGTAGGTATTTGATTCATAATAGGTTTTGTCAAAGTCAACTCCCATACGCTTGTAACTCGCATCGAAACCTTCGTAAACCCATCCGTTCATCTGCTTCCAAAGAGTCACAACGGCTTCATCATTAGCCTCCCATTTTCGGAGCATTTCCTGTGCTTCCAGTAGGATAGGGGCGTTTTTCTTGGCTTCTTCCTCAGTTTGGCCCTCAGCCATCAATTCCTTGATTTGCTTTTTGTATTCTTGATCAAAAAGCACATAATATTTCCCCGCCAAATGATCTCCTTTCAAACCAGAAGTTTCAGGAGTTTCACCGTTGGCAAAGTGCTGATAAGCCACCATGGATTTACAAATGTGAATTCCACGATCATTGACCAAGTTGGCTTTGGTGACAGTGTAGCCATTAGCCTTCAAGATTTCTGCTACCGAATAGCCCAAGAAGTTGTTTCTAAGGTGACCAAGGTGCAAAGGTTTATTGGTATTTGGAGAAGAATATTCCACCATGACCTTTTGACCATTTGCAGGCAGCTGTCCCAAATTTGGGTTTGCATAAATCTTCGAAAAGACATCCAGCCAGGAGTTTTCATTCAACACAAGATTCAAAAATCCTTTGACCACATTGAAGTCAGCCACTTCTGAGACTGAGTCTTTGAGGTATTCGCCGATTTGATTGGCAGTGGCTTCAGGAGTGGTTCTGGAAACTTTCAGAAAAGGAAAAACTACAAAAGTGTAGGTTCCTTCAAATTCCTTTCTAGTGGGGGCAAGACTGATTTGATCTAAGGAAAGATCGTGATTATAGATATTCTGAAAGGCCAGTTGGATGCCTTGGATGATGTTTTCTTGGATATTCATTGTTTGTGTTTATAGCCACAAAGGGCACAAAGGAAGACGCAAAGAGCAAGAAATTTAACTTTCACGAAAATGTTTATTGATCACTCTTTGAATCCCAAATTTAAGACGAGTTACATTAAAGTTTAAAATTAAGCCCAATCTAAAATTCCCCAAAGATAAATAGTTGATTGTTTGAGCGAGATGAACATCAGTGATTTTTTCTACAGATTTCAATTCCAAAACCAATTTATTTTCGACAAGAATGTCAATTTTGTAAGCTACTTCAACCTTGATTCCATCAATAAAAAGAGGCATAACTTTTTCTACTTCAATGTCGAACCCTTCTTTTATTAATTTTAATGAAAAGGCCTTTTTGTAGGCATTTTCTAATAGACATGGGCCCAATTGAGAGTGAAGATCAAGGGCAATCCCGATCACTCGGTTCGTGAGTTCATCGTCCGTAAGTGAAGAAAACTTTCCCATAATACTTCGGTCCTTTGCGTGACTCTTTGCGTACTTTGTGGCCTAAAATTAGAAGTTGTCTACTAGGGATTTGGTAGTCACTTCGAGTACTTCAAAGGCGTTTTCAGCCATGGTGTTCTCTGTGTCTAGAGTAGGGTTGACCTCTACGATCTCCCAGCAGCAAACTCGCTTGTCTTTAATCAATTCCGCATTGAGCTGAATCGCCTCTTCTACCGTCAAACCGTCTGGAACAGGAGTGCCTGTACCTACTGATATGGAGCTATCCAAACTATCTACATCAAACGATATATAGATCTGATCGCAATCTTTTAGAATCTCCAAAGTTTGTTGAGCGATGGACGCGATACCGTCTTTTCTGACTTGATCAGTTTTGAAATTGGTAATCCCGTATTTCTCAATAAGATAATCCTCAGGTTTTTCAGTATCTCTTACCGATATAAATACGATGTCTTTAGGATCGATTTTCGGTTGATCTCCACCGATTTTTTTAATTCTTTCCCAATACAATAATGTCTCTTCGTCCGGTGTATTTTGTTGGCAATCCAGATTGTCTAGTTGGCTCACCATGGCCAAGGGCATGCCGTGCATATTGCCGGAAGGAGTGGTGTAGGGAGTATGTAGGTCTGCATGGGCGTCTATCCAAACTACCCCAAGTCTCAGCTCAGGGTTGGCAGCTTTGATTCCCATGATAGTGCCAGCGGCAGTGCTGTGATCTCCGGCCAGCACAATTGGAAATTTCTTTTCCAAACGAAGGGACTCTATCGAGCTGTAAACGTTTTTCAGTACTTGATAGACTCCGTCAACATATTTAGCATGCGGAAATTTATTGCCTTTCCACAGGTAGTTATTCGCATCAGCTACATGAATGGGATCAAATTGGGTGAAGAAATCTGATTTCTTGTCCAGCGAAGCAATTTTAAGTGCATCAATGCCCAGACTGGCTCCTCGGGTACCTGCGGCAATTTCTGATCGGACTTCCACTAGTTTGATATTTCTCATAGATTTTTCTAAAAGCGTGATCGGGTTTATAGACAAAACTAACCAAAAGGATTGACTCTAAAATTTTCTTTAAACCCTATAAAATTTATAGGGATAATAGGAAATATAAATATTTGACCTACCTTTGAACTCATCAATTAAAAACCAAATACAAATGAGCGCAGTTAATTCCCTTACGCAAGCTTCGACATTTGGGGTATGGACGACCCAGTCTTCCCCGCAAATTTCTACCAATTCAGCTTCACAGCAGGTCTTGAAGTTTTACTTCCAAAGGTCCGGAGAGTACATGCAGGGAATATGTCGCTTTGAGGATTCTTTTGGTTTTATGATGCCATTGTTCAAGTCTTTGCTAGGCTTGGGTACTTCAAACTGGTTGGAAGTGACATTTTCTCCAGAGACAAAAACTGCCTATTTCATTTTCCCAAAATCTGAAGTAAAGTCAGTTGAAAACAAGCTGAACGCAATCCACGAGTTGCTGATTCGGGAGTTGCATTTTAAAAGTGTGCTCAGTCAGCTGATTGTCAATAAGAAGAGGTTTCAAAAGGAGCAAGCCTTGTTGAATGCCTCCTTGGGTATCAAACAGCAAGATTAGTTTCTGAAAGATCTCATGCATAGGAAAGGGACAAAGCCAGTGCGTTTTGTCCCTTTTTCATTTGATATTCGCCATTATTATTCAATTTTTGCAGGTACTTTCAACTCACTTTAAAACCGAATCGACATATGAATCGATATATTGATTTGATCCAGCAGACCTTTGATTTTCCGACCAAAGAGTTTCGTGTGGAGAACAACGAGCTATTTTTCAATGGTGTCAACTTGATGGAAATCATCGAGACCTATGGCACTCCTTTGAAGCTGACTTACTTGCCGAAGATTTCTGAAAGTATCCAAAACGCAAAGACTTACTTTGCCAATGCGATGCAGACTCATGACTACAAGGGCAAGTACACCTATTGCTATTGTACCAAATCCTCCCACTTCAGTTTTGTGCTAAACGAGGCTTTGAAAAATGACATTCATATCGAGACCTCTTCGACTTTTGATATTCCGCTAGTTCGTAGTCTCTATGCAGATGGCAAAATCACGAAGGATACTTATATCGTCTGTAACGGCTTCAAGAGGGATTTGTACAAGCAATACATCAGTGAACTCCTCAATGACGGTTTCAAAAACTGTATTCCGATATTGGATAATTTGAGTGAAATCGACTATTACCTAGAGCACGTCAAAGTTCCGTTTCAGGTAGGAATCAGGATCGCAGCCGATGAAGAGCCAAAGTTTGGTTTTTATACTTCAAGACTGGGTGTGAGATACAATGACATCTTGAAGCTTTACGAAGAGAAAATCAAAAACAATCCGAATGTGAGTCTGAAGATGCTTCATTTCTTCATCAATTCCGGGATTCGTGATACAGCATATTATTGGTCTGAGTTGACTCGATTTATCCAGAAATATGTAGATCTGAAAAAGATTGCTCCTACACTTGATACGATGGATATCGGTGGCGGATGGCCGATCAAGACTAACGTGTTCTTCGATTATGATTACCAATACATGGCCGATCAAATTGTGAAGAATATCAAGTGGATGTGCGCCAAGAACAATACAACCGAGCCGAATATTTTCACAGAGTTCGGAAGCTATACGGTAGGAGAGAGTGGTGCAGTACTTTATTCTATTTTGGATGAAAAACTACAGAACGATAAGGAGCTCTGGTATATGATCGATGGATCCTTCATCACCCAGCTACCGGATAGTTGGGGCTTGAATCAGAAATATATCATGCTGGCAGTCAACCACTGGGATGAGGAATACCACAATATCAATCTGGGTGGATTGACCTGTGATAGCATGGATTATTACAATTCAGAAGCTCACCAGTTTAATATCTATCTACCAAAAGCTGAGAAAGAAAAAAAGCAGTACATCGGTTTCTTCCATACTGGTGCTTACCAAGAATCCTTGGGTGGATATGGAGGAATTCAGCACTGCTTGATTCCAGCTCCGAAGCATGTTTTGATTGATAGAAATCCAGATGGAAGCATAAAGCATTGGCTTTTTGCTGAGGACCAAACCGAAGAAAGCATGCTGAAAACTTTGGGTTATAAAAAGTAATTATTGATTTGAGTATAAAGAAAAAGGAGTGGGATTCAATCTCACTCCTTTTTGCTTTTTAGGGGATTTATTCCTTGAGCGAAGCCATTCAAGGTGGTGTTAGATATTTTTTCACCGATCAATGGCAGCCTTCAGCATGGTCAATCCACGTGCCATCTGTGCTCAAATAAGCTCCCATGGCATCTGCTGTCATGCAAGAATGAACTGGAAGAACCCCCAATAGATCACCTATCTGAACTGAGTTCAAAAGTGATTTAGAGGCTTTAATAATTCCGTGCTCTTGGGAAATACTTTTTAGGTAGGATTTATCTTCATTCTCTGGGATTGTCCAGCCATGATCATTCAAGTAGACGATTTCGCCAAAGTTTTTGGTTCCGTTTTCACCTACCAAGACATCCTTCGCTAGATGAACGCCTCCTCCATGAACCAAGATTTCTCCTCGATCTCTGTTGATATCGACTACAGGAACAGCAAGTGCGACCGCGATTTCTGATTTCTCACATCCTCCTAGGTTCGCCTGCATCAGGTCGAAGAAAACGAAATTCCCAGGTCCCATTTCATCAATATCTCCGAAATCCTCCATCACGGCACAGCCAGGAGTATCACCAGTTCTGGTCACCAGTTCCGGGTATTCTGATTGATATTTCGCTTTCAGCATACCCAATGCATCTCTTGTTTGTTCATAGAGGGCAGGAATATCAGGCATGTAATAGGAATGACCCGCATGCAGATAGAATCCCTTAAAATACAAGTTTTCCGATTTTTTGGCAGTTAACAGGATTTCCTCTATCAAACCAAAATCAGACACATGAACTCCCGTACGGCCGTAACCGGCATCGATTTCAATAAAAAATCCAACTTTCTCCGTCAACCCATCTACCAGTTTTTGAGCAGTCACGGGATTGACTACCTGCACAGAGAAAGACTGTTCCTTGGCTAATTCATTCAGTTTGGCAATTTCGAGAGTATTGAATGGAAAGGCAATATGAATATTGTCCCAGCCTTGTCCGCAAAGATATTCAGCCATCTTGATGGAAGATGCAGTTACTTCTTTGATTCCATATTCCTTGGCCCACGTGCCGATGATGCGGGATTGGGCAGTTTTCCAATGCGGAACTAGCTTCATATCATGCCTGGCAGCCTTATCACTCATTCGTTTGATATTGGCACGGCAGATTTTTTCATCAATTAATAAAGTGGGTGAGGTAATTTGGGATAAATATGACATAGGTTGTGGTCATTAAAAGTTTTCTAAAATTTTTAGAAAAGTAAGAAAGATTTGCCAATCGAAAGACACAAAAGGCCTATTCCTCAAAAATAGCTCAGGCAGAAAGGAGAGGAATCAGGCAAACTATTTCTTATTGGCATATTTGAATCCCTATGCGCTCTGGTAAGCTAGAAAATCCTTGAAATCATGCCTTTTTGCCGCCAAATCTGCTAATTTTGTCACCCGATAAAAAAGGCTGATTTAAATAGCCAAAATCGACCAATCGAATACATAAAGCGCAGTTTACCCTACATGGAAGCAAAGAAAATCCGGAGCACTTTTATTGAGTTTTTCCAATCCAAGCAACACCAATTCGTTCCTTCATCTCCCATAGTGGTCAAAAATGACCCGACCTTGATGTTTACCAACGCAGGGATGAACCAATTCAAAGATGCCTTTTTGGGCAATGAGGTGGCTAAGTTTTCTCGAGTAGCCAATTCTCAGAAATGTCTTCGCGTCAGTGGAAAACACAATGATCTGGAAGAAGTAGGGGTAGATACCTACCATCATACCATGTTTGAGATGCTTGGGAACTGGTCTTTTGGCGACTACTTCAAAAAAGAAGCGATCGCATGGGCCTGGGAGCTTTTGACTGAGGTTTACAAACTGGACAAAGACAGATTGTATGTATCAGTTTTTGAAGGAGACAAAGGAGATAATCTAGGTCTTGATCAAGAAGCCTATGATTTTTGGAAAGCCATCGTTCCCGAAGATCGCATTATCATGGGATCCAAAAAGGACAACTTCTGGGAAATGGGGGATACAGGACCTTGTGGACCTTGTTCTGAGATTCATATTGATTTGCGTTCAGCGGAAGAAAGAAGCTCTATAGCTGGGAAGGATTTGGTAAATATGGACCATCCTCAGGTGATTGAGATTTGGAACCTTGTATTTATGCAATTCAATCGCTTGGCGGATGGAAGCCTGAAAGAACTTCCTGCGAAGCACGTGGATACAGGAATGGGCTTTGAGCGATTGGTTCGTGCTATTCAGCATAAGTATTCCAATTACGATACAGATTTGTTCCAGCCTTTCATCCAGTATTTGGAAGGAAAGTCAGGTAAAAGCTATGGCAAATCAGAAGAAACGGACATCGCTTTTCGAGTGATTGTCGATCATATCCGTGCTATTTCCTTTACGATTGCAGATGGTCAATTGCCATCCAACAATAAAGCGGGCTATGTGATTCGCAGAATCCTCAGAAGAGCCGTACGCTATGGTTATACCTTCTTGGGGTTTACCGAACCATTCCTATATGAGTTAAGTCCTTTGATTTCAGAAAACTTCGGCGAGATTTTTCCTGAGGTTCAGCAGCAACAAGACTTTATCGCCAAAGTAATCCAGGAAGAAGAAGCCTCTTTCTTAAGAACTTTGGACAATGGTCTGAAAATGCTGGATCAAATCAAGGAGGAGTTGAAATCGAAGAATGAAACCGTCATCTCCGGCAAAACAGCCTTCGATCTATATGATACCTATGGTTTTCCTTTGGATTTGACATCCTTGATTGCCCGAGAAAACGGATTGTCTCTGGATGAAAAAAGCTTTGCTGAGGAAATGGAAAAGCAAAAATCCAGATCTAGAGCTGCTTCTGAGTCAGAAACTGGCGACTGGGTTTTGGTCCATGAAGATGAGGGAGTGGAGTTTATTGGTTACGATTTCTTGGAGTCCTATTCTCATATCATCAAGTACCGCGTGGTTAAGGATAAAAAAGGTGATAAGTTCCAGTTGGTATTGGACAAGACCCCGTTCTATGCGGAAAGCGGTGGACAGGTAGGGGATACCGGATTTTTGGTTTCTGATTCTGAGAAAATCAGTGTGATTGATACCAAAAAGGAGAACGATCTGATTGTGCATTTTGTGGAAAAGCTACCTGCTAATCCTGAAGCGAGATTCTCTGCTGAAGTGGATCAAGTGAAAAGACACTTGACCATGAATAATCACACGGCTACTCACTTGCTACAATCTGCTTTGAAAGAAGTTTTGGGAGACCATGTGCAGCAAAGAGGTTCTTTGGTGAATGATCACGTCTTGAGATTTGATTTTTCTCACTTCTCTAAAATGACTGAGGAGGAAATCTCCAAAGTAGAGGATATCGTCAATGCAAAAATCCGCGAAAATATTCCTTTGATCGAAAAGAGAAATGTGCCGATCGAAGAAGCTAAGAAAATGGGGGCAACCGCCCTTTTCGGAGAGAAATATGGCGACTATGTGCGCGTGATCACATTTGACCCAACCTATTCTGTAGAACTTTGCGGAGGTACACACGTACCTTCCACTGCTCAAATCGGATTATTTAAAATCACCTCAGAGGGATCTGTCGCATCCGGTGTGAGAAGAATAGAAGCGATCACTTCGATGGAAGCTGAGAAATATTTGAAAGAGCAAGAAAGTCTTTTGAAGGAAATTCAGGAGTTGCTGAAGAATCCTAAAGATTTGAAAAAGGCTGTAGAAACCTTGCTTCAGGAAAGAAATGACCTGAAGAAAGAAATCGAGGGACTTCATCTTGAGAAAGCCGCCGGAGTGAAAACTGAGCTTTTGAACCAGTTTGTTTCTGGCGAAGGAGTGAATACGTTGATTGCGAAAGTTACTTTGCCAAATGCTGACTCTTTGAAGAAGTTGGCTTATGAATTGAAAAATGAGGTGGATTCGGCTTTTGCTATTTTGGCGGCAGAGATTGATGGAAAGCCACAGATTGCTGTGATTTTGGATGAGGGTTTGGTTCAGTCCAAAAACTTAAACGCCGGTCAGATTGTGAGAGATTTGGCCAAAGAAATCCAAGGTGGAGGAGGTGGTCAACCTTTCTTTGCTACCGCAGGTGGAAAGAATCTTGCTGGCTTAGATAATGTGGTTGCCAAGGCAAAAGAAATGTTTTTATAATCGCTGAATTGCAAAGAATGGTAAGCGAAGAAATTAAAAGTAAATATCAATTGGTGATTGGCTTGGAGGTCCATGCCCAATTAGCGACTGAGAGTAAAATTTTTGCCTCTGATTCCACCGTGTTTGGGAATGATCCCAATACCCAGATATCAGTGATTACATTGGGGCATCCGGGCACCTTGCCCAAGGTGAATAAAAAGGCCGTGGAATACGCCATCAAAATGGGATTGGCCTGTAATTCTGAAATCACCCGAGTGAATATCTTTTCAAGAAAGAACTATTTCTATCCAGATCTGCCAAAGGGCTATCAAATCACCCAAGATAAAGGGCCGATCTGCGTAGGTGGAATCGTCCCTGTTCAATTGAGTGACGGAACGAAAAAGGAAATCCATTTGAACCGAGTTCATATGGAAGAAGATGCTGGGAAATCAATTCATTTAGCTGGCGAGACAGATACTTTGGTTGATTTCAATAGAGCTGGTACTCCTTTGATTGAGATAGTGACAGATCCAGATTTGAGAAGTGCTGAAGAGGCAATGGTTTTTTTGGCTGAAATCAAGAAGCTTGTCAAATATCTGGATATCTGCGACGGAAACATGGAGGAAGGGTCCATGCGATGCGATGCCAACGTCTCCGTCATGCTGAAGGACGCCAAGGAATATGGAAAAAAAGTAGAGGTCAAAAACATGAACTCTTTCCGAAATGTCGGACGGGCTATTGAGCATGAGCACAACCGTATCATTGAATTACTGGAAGCGGGGGAGGATGTGATTTCCGAAACCAGAACGTTTGATGCAACTACAGGCAAAACAGCCAGTATGCGTACCAAGGAAGACTTGAACGATTATCGCTATTTTCCAGAGCCAGATTTGAGTCCTGTGGTCATTTCAGACGAATGGCTGAAATCCATTCAGAAAACAATGCCGCTTCTTCCCAGAGAATTGCACGCGAAATTTGTGTCTGAGTATGGACTGCCTGACTATGATGCGAGTTTCTTGACTGAATCAAAGGAAATGGCCTTGTGGTTTAATGAGCTTTGCAGAAAAACCTCAAACTATAAAGCTGCGTCTAACTGGATGATGGGACCTGTCAAGTCCTATTTGAATGAAACAAATTGTGCCATAAGTGAATTTGCGATCACACCTAAAGAACTAGCCGGACTGATTCAATTGGTAGACGATGGGAAGGTGAGTTTTTCCATTGCTTCCCAAAAAATATACCCTGAAATGCTTCAAGGTAAGCATGAGAGTCCTTTGGAAGTAGCTCAGCGCTTGAATTTAATTCAGGAAAGTGATGCAGACTCCTTGCGTCCTATAATAGAAAGCGTTCTTGCAGAAAACCAAAAAAAGGTAGCGGAGTATAAATCAGGTAAGAAAGGCCTGATCGGGATGTTTATGGGAAAAGTCATGCAAAAATCTCAGGGAAAAGCTGATCCTAAGGTGGCCACTCAACTCTTGACAGAATTACTAAACCAATAATTATGAAAAACCCTATGACCGGACTGCTTTCTTTATGCCTCTTGGCGCTACTTTCCTGCGGAGGAGAGAGCCAAGTCAATGACGGGAAGGTTCAGGTAAGTGGAAAAGTAGAAAATGCTCCAGAAGGAGTGATTGTGCTTTCTCAGTTTACTGACAATAGACCAAAAATCCTGGATACGCTGGACGTATCTGCCAATGGGGAGTTTAAGTATGAGTTGGAAGTAGCTGAGCCTACCTTCTACCAGCTTTATTTCTTTGGAGAAAAAGCTGTCAGACTGGCCTTGTTGGATGAAGATGTGGAAGTTTCCATTGATTTTGCAAATCCAGATCAAGTCACAATTGAAGGCTCTCAAGACTCCAAAGAAATGCAAAAAATGGAGCAGTTGATGGTAAAATACCAAGAGGAGGTCAATCAGCTTAATGAAGCTTATTATGAAGCCATGAGTGCCAATAATTCTGAAGAAATCAAAGCCATCCAAACCAAAGCTATGGAGTTGGAGGTGAAGCAAGCAGAGAATGTAAAGGAAATGATCAGCAGTATGGGGGACAGCTTTGCCTCTTTGGCTGCCATTGGCTTATTGAATCCTAAAACAGACTTTCCTTTTATGGATGAGTTGGTAGCTAAGTTGAATACCAATTATCCAAATACCAAGTCTATCATGCAGTTGAAGCAGCAATTGGATGAGTTGAGGCCGCTTTCTGTAGGTCAGCCAGCTCCAGAAATAGCAATGACCAACCCAAATGGAGAATTGCTCAAATTGTCTGATTATAAAGGAAAATATGTGATGATTGATTTTTGGGCTGCTTGGTGCAAGCCTTGTCGTGAAGAAAATCCCAATGTGGTCCGGATGTATGAAATCTACAAAGACAAAGGCTTTGAAATTTTGGGAGTGTCTCTGGACCGTTCCAGAGAGGATTGGGTAGGAGCGATTGCAGCAGATGGTTTGACGTGGCCGCAAGTGTCGGATTTGAAATATTTCAATTCTGAAGCTGCCGAAACATATCAGATCAATGCGATCCCGGCTACCTATTTGATCGACCCAGATGGCAATATTCTCGCAAAAGATCTCAGAGGTCCGAGTTTGGAAAAGAAATTGGCCGAACTTTTCGATTAAAGTATAGAAGCCAAAGTAATCACCCCGTCTTGAATAAAGTCGGGGTTTTTTCGTTATAAAAAAGACCCCCAATCGAAAGCCTGGAGGTCTTGTGAGCAGAAATTCTAAATTAATTCAAGTAAAGGAAGGAAGAAAAAGTACCAAACAGTCCTTCCTTTAAAAGTCGTTTCTTTTAAAAAGGAATAGCAAAAGTTGTTTATCACCCGAGACAAAACTAATAAAAAGATTCAAAAGAAAAACAACCCTTAAATAATTCTATTCGAACAGAATTTGATTATTCCTATAATATATAGCACTATAATATATTAAAAACGCTATACGGCTTATTTTAAGGCCTTTTGCGAAATGCATTAATTTTTTATTAAAATTCATTTTGACAAAAAGTGCCGGAAATAAAAAAGCCAAGGTTTTTACCTTGGCTTATATTTTTAGTGAAGTCCGATTTATTTTTCGATTTTTTCATAACTAGCGATCACTCCTCTGACCATTGCTGAGCTGAATCCTTGATGTTCCATCTCATTCAACCCCACAATCGTGCAGCCCTTGGGAGTCGTCACCTTATCAATGGCAGCCTCTGGATGCATGTTTTTTTGAATCATGAGTTCAGCAGCTCCCTTGACGGTTTGGTTGACGATTTTGCTTGCTGTCACCGAATCAAATCCTATTTGAATTCCCCCTTGGATCATAGCTCTCATAAATCTTAGCACGTATGCGATCCCACAGGCTCCCAGCACCGTGGCTGCCTCCATGAGGTTTTCATCAATGGGAATTGTAAAACCGATGGCATTGAAAAGCTCTTGAACCAATTCTACCTGTTTTGGATCAGCATTTTTGGAACAGATGCAAGTAATGGATTCCTGGATGTCAGCGGCAATGTTTGGCATTGCTCGAAACGCGACCGATTCAGGATCTAAAACTTGGTACATTTCTTCTAGAGTAACTCCCGTAGCGAGTGATATAATGAGTTGCTTGGAGGGGACCAAGGCAGGTTTGATTTCTTTGAGAATAGGAGAGACATTGTAAGGTTTGACTCCTAAGATTACTAGGTCCGCATATTTTGCTGCCTGAAGATTGTCTGGATGTACATGAACTCCCTGTGCTTCGTAGTTCGCAAGGGATTTTGTATTACGCTTAGTGAGCGTAAGGTTTTTTGGGTCAAAATCAGGGATGGACAAAAGCCCATTGGCAATAGAAGTGCCTAGGTTGCCACATCCAATAATTGCAATTTTTGAGTTAGTAATCATCAATTTTCTAAAAGGTTTGAGAGTCAATTGAATAAAGGTAAAGAAAAGGACTCTTTTTTTGGAATTATTGAATTTAGGAAAGCAACAAATTCAAAGTGAATAAAAGTCTAAAAATTAAATATTTGGAAAAATATTTTGACATAAAGTAAAGTTTACTTTACATTTGGTAAAACTAATTTGACTTATGGAAAATGATTCAATCTTAAAAGTTCCTTTACTGGCGAGAGGATGGAGATTTGTAGCGATCGCTTTATTTCCATTGCCAGCGATTCTTGTCAGTGGATTGGCTTTTGCCAGAACGGGTATCGATCCTAATGATGCGGCGCAGGTGATGTATGGCTTTTGGGCTATCGCATTTGGGATATTAAACCTTACCAAGGAAAAGCAGGAGGATGAGATGATTCAAAAATTTCGTCTGCAGGCATTCCAAACGGGTTTTTATTGGTTGATCTGGGGCTTAGGGGCTTTGATGCTGATCAACTATGTAAGGTATGATCGATTTACATCGGAGATCTTCACCGCCTATTTGGTTCTCTTTCTGCTGAATCTTTACATCTACGCTGCATTTCAGTTGCAGTTATATAAATCCCGAAAAGAAAATTGATATGACTTCGCAGGTGACCAAATTACTATTGCCGCATCGGTTTCAAAAAATAGGGTGGTGGATGATTATCCCATTTTCTATTTTACTTATACTAAATACTTATTTTGACTTTAGCCCCAAGATTCTAAATTTCAAATTTGAAACAGGTAAGTTGTTCGATTTTCTAGGCGAAAATTTCACTGATGAAATCGCATTGATAGGAATTTTCATATCCCTATTTTTCATTGCTTTCTCCAAAGAAAAACATGAGGATGAGTATATTCAGAAGCTTAGGTTAGATTCACTTTTAATCGCCTGCTATTTCAATACCTTCATTCTGATCTTAGGAACCATATTTTTTTATGGTTTCGCATATCTGGAGTTTATGGGGTATAACATGTTTACGATTCAGGTAATATTCGTCATTCGATTCAGATGGATCCTTTGGCAACAAAATAAATTTGTAAATCTGGCTGAAGGATGAAAAATACGATTAAAGTAGAAAGAGCCAGGCATAATCTGACCCAGCAGGATTTGGCCGAGAAGGTTCAAGTATCCAGACAAACCATCAATTCCATTGAAGCCGGAAAATACGTACCCTCCACAGTATTGGCTCTGAAAATTGCCAAAGTCTTCGAAATTAGTTTGGAAGAGATATTTGAACTGGAAGAGGGGGATTAAGAAGCCGAATTTTTTATCTTCTAATTAATTAAATCTAGGTTACTTTTAGTGCATGAAAAAACTGCTTCAATCTTTACTCTTTAGTTTACTTGCCTTGCCAGTAATTGGTCAGATCAACTTGGAGGATTCTACCGTTCAAACGATTGCTTTTTGGGATTTGAATGAAAGGAATACCTATCAGTTCGTCCTCGAAAGTTTTGAAGTGATAGAAGAAGATACCGCTGCTTGGAGCAAGGTATCTTATCAGGTAGAAATGACAATATTGGACTCTACAGAAAACAGTTACGAAGTACTATGGGAATACCAAAATTTTCAACTTGAAAATGATCGTCAAGATTCACTATACGATCAATTTATTGATAAAATGATGTCTATCACCGAAGGCTCAACAGTCCAATTTAAGACTAATGAATATGGTGTTTTGCAAGAAGTAACGAATTGGGAGGAGATTCAACGCTTTTATCAACAGGGATCAGATACACTAAAGGCAATGTTTGGGAACATTCCAGAATTGGATGCAATAGTGGATCAGACTTTTGCTATGTATATGACTAAAAACTCTATTGAATCGCAAAGTATCAAGGATGTTTATCAGTTTTTGAATTTTCATGGAGCAAGATATAAGTTGGGTGAAGAGGTAACGGGTACGACCTATGCGCGGAATATTTTGGGACAAAACAGATTGAAGACCGAGGTGACCGTTTTACTTGACGAAATTTTCGCAGAGGACAATGATTATAGGATTTTATCCTTCATGGAGGCAGACTCTGATCAGCTTCTAAAAGAGACCGAGTTGGTGATAAAAGCCATGATTCCAGATGCTACGGATGAACAAATGGTGGAACTGATGCAGCAAGTGGGTAATCCCTTCAATACAGTGGAGACTGTCTCAATTATCCATGGTTGGGGTTGGCCCTTGTATTCTAAGGAAGAAAAAATTACAGGCTCTGCTCAGCAAACAAAAGTAGAAATTCGGACATTGGAGCTGCTCTAGTCATTTTTTGGTCCAGCTATTGCCATTTAAGCCGTGAGCTTTGAAGGGAATAATTTACCTTTGCATTTTTACCAGAAAATTTGCTGATGCCTAAACTGATTAGAATTACCACTGTACCGCTTTCTCTCAAACAATTGCTTGCCGGACAAATGCGGTATATGAAAAATCAGGGTTTGGAAGTGCTCATGGTCAGTGCCGATGGCAGAGAAGTCAATACCGTCATGAAATCTGAAGGAGTAGCTCATGAAGTTATTCCTTTTACCAGAAAGATTACCCCTTTTCAGGATCTGGTTTGTATCTGGAAATTGATACAGCTCTTCAAGCGGGAAAAACCTGATATTGTACATACTCACACTCCAAAGGCCGGGCTGCTAGGTATGATAGCTGCAAATCTGGCAGGTGTACCTGTCCGAATTCATACCTTGGCAGGGATACCTGCGATGGCTGCAAATGGACACAAGAAGACCTTGCTTGAAAGTGCTGAAAAATGGACCTATTCCAATGCTACCCATGTTTGGCCTAACTCTAAAGGGCTTTCGGATTTTGTGAAGAAGGAAGGGCTGTGTCAGGCAGAGAAGCTCCAGGTGATCGGTAATGGGTCTTCGAATGGTGTAGATTTTTCGATATTTAATCGCAGCGTTCTTAAAGAAAATCACTTAGTAGCCGCAACTATGCGGATCCTTCCAGGTGAGGATGATTTCATCATATTGTCCGTGGGAAGACTGGTCAAAGACAAGGGGATTGAGGAGTTGGTCTCAGCTTTCTTAAATTCAAAAATTGCGAATCAATCCAAGTTGGTTTTATTGGGAGCTTTTGAATCTGATTTGGATCCACTTTCTCCAGAGACGATTCAGACTATTCAGGATCATCCAAGGATCGTTCAGATAGATTGGTCGGACCATGTGGCGCATTATATGGCTTTGGCAGATGTATTGGTGCATCCATCCCATCGGGAGGGTTTTCCAAATGTTCTTTTGGAAGCCGGAGCAATGCAGCTTCCTGTGATCTGTTCAGATATCATTGGTAATACAGATTTGATTCAGCAGCAAAAGACCGGCTTGATTTTTCCTGTCAAAGATGTGGGAGTGCTACAAGAAGCATTGGAGTTTGCCTTTGTAAAAAGAGATGCCATGGCCAAGTTGGCAGATAATCTCTACCTCCAAGTGCGTGAGAAGTATCAGCGTCCTCAACTTCATGAGGCGATTTTTTCCAACTATCAAAGCCTTATTCATGAGGCTGGCAAAAGTGAATAGCTTATATTTGGGTCGATTTTGAACCCTTACTTTTCCTTATGAAATATCTGGTCACCGGCACTGCTGGCTTTATTGGATTCCATGTAGCTAAAAAATTGTTAGATAGAGGAGATGAAGTGGTCGGGCTGGATATCATCAACGACTACTACGACATCAATCTCAAATATGCCAGATTGGAGTCCATGGGGATTTCCAAAGATCTGATAGAGAAGGGAAAGGTAATCTCATCTCAATCTCTCGAGGGGTATTCATTTGTCCAGCTAGATCTAGCGGATAAAGATGCTTTATCGCAACTTTTCCAAGATCAAATGTTTGATGTGGTAGTTCACTTGGCTGCACAGGCAGGAGTGAGACATTCCTTGACCCATCCTGAAGTTTATATCCAGAGCAATATCATTGCTTTTTTGAATATTCTGGAATGCTGTAGGTTCAATCCGGTTAAGCACTTGGTGTATGCATCATCCAGTTCTGTATATGGAGCAAATGAGAAAATGCCTTTCTCCACTTCGGATTCAGTTGATCATCCGATTTCTCTCTACGCAGCTTCCAAAAAGTCAAATGAATTGATGGCACATACCTATAGCCATTTGTTCAATATCCCTACTACGGGGCTTCGATTCTTTACAGTTTACGGACCTTGGGGCAGACCAGATATGGCCTTGTTCCTATTTACAGAGGCGATATTGAAAGGTGAGCCTATCAAGGTTTTCAACTATGGAGAAATGAAGCGGGACTTTACTTATATCGATGATATCGTCGAAGGGATTCTTCGAGTGGCTGATAGACCGGCTCAACCAAATACTGAATTTGATCCGATGAATCCAGATCCGGGTAGCGGAAAAGCTCCTTATAAAGTGTATAATATTGGCAATTCTGCTCCAGTGCTTTTGATGGACTATATCCGTGCTGTAGAAAAAGGACTGGGGAAGGAAGCAAAAATGGATCTATTACCGCTCCAACCAGGTGATGTGCCAGCTTCTCATGCAGATGTAGATGACCTGATTCGAGATACAGGCTATAAACCGGATACAAAAATTGAAGATGGAGTCAAAGCCTTTACCGATTGGTATTTAGATTATTATAAAGTCAATCCAAATGAATAAATCAATTCTAATCACTGGTGGTGCCGGATTTATCGGTAGCCATGTGGTTCAGCTTTTTGTAGAAAACTATCCAGATTATACGATTGTCAATCTGGACGCTCTGACTTATGCTGGAAATCTTGAAAACCTAAAGTCTGTTCAGAATTCACCAAATTATGTTTTCGAAAAAGCAGATATTCAAGATTCAGACCTGTTGAAGGAAATTTTTGAACAGCATCAAATCACCGATGTGATTCATTTGGCTGCTGAATCCCATGTGGATAGGTCGATTACAGACCCATTGGCTTTTGTGAAAACAAATGTATTTGGGACGGTCAATCTCTTGAACGTAGCGAAAGAATTCTGGAAGGAAAATCTGACCGATCACCTTTTCTATCATGTCTCCACGGATGAGGTATATGGTTCATTGCACGATGGAGGATTTTTTGTGGAAACAACTCCTTACGACCCGCAATCTCCCTATTCTGCCTCCAAAGCCGCATCGGATCACTTTGTAAGAGCCTATGCCAATACATATGGGATGAGGACAGTCGTTTCCAATTGCTCCAATAATTATGGGCCAAATCATTTTCCTGAGAAGCTGATCCCGCTTTGTATCAACAATATCAAAAACAACAAACCCCTTCCGATCTATGGAAAAGGGGAGAATGTGAGAGATTGGTTGTTTGTAAAAGATCATGCAAGAGCTATTGATACGGTTTTTCACAAAGGGAAAGCAGGTGAGACTTACAATATCGGTGGCTTCAATGAATGGAAAAACATCGATATCGTCCGGCTTCTTTGTCAAAAAATGGATGAGAAATTGGGACGTGAATCTGGCACATCAGAGCAATTGATCACTTTTGTAAAAGATAGGGCAGGGCATGATTTGCGATATGCGATAGATTCTTCCAAAATCAAAGACGAATTGGGCTGGGAGCCAAGCTTACAGTTTGAGGAAGGAATTGAGCTAACTATTGATTGGTATCTGGCCAATCAGGACTGGTTGGATCATGTGACTTCTGGGGCTTATCAAGATTATTACAAAGAGCTTTATAATGGTTAGATTTTCCTGAATTTAATTAAAAAAATGGGGTCCAATTTTGTTAATAGTAGAGTTTTCACCTTGAGCAAATTATTTCTTATTTGCTCCATTTTTTTATTCAGCTGTTCTAATAAAAGCTCTAGAGATAATTTAATTGGCAGTTGGTGGATTATAGATGAAGTTAATTCTTATTCAGAATATTATGTAAATGAACAAGAATGGGTTTTTAATAATGAGTCTATTGGCCCTATATATTATGATTACCATATTAAAGGTGATTCAATCCAAATAGGATCAGCTATTTGGCGATTTAGTGTTTCGGATACTAAATTAATTTTATCAGGCAAAAATGGTAATTTTGAATTGGTAAAAATTCCTGGGCTTAGATCATTTTTTGAAATTGTGGATGACAGTATGAAGTTTGAACAATTTCAAGAAGAATTTCATTTGAGGTATCTTGAAAAAAAAGGATCAAATCAATTTGAATCAAACCAGCCTAATGCTGGTTTTTTTTGAAATAGAATATCGACCACTTCAGCCTCATTTAACAAGTGCAAGCCATATAGCTTTTGAAAGTGGTAGATCGTAGTATTATCCTGCTTTCGGATTAGATTTTTCTTTAAATTCTTATAGAAAATGGGCTGATGATTTCAGTAGTTCTCATCGGCTTTTGTAATTTTATTTCTCTACATTTATACTTTTAGTAATCAATTTTTAAACGTATTAAATATGAAGTTTAATCCTGTTGTTCTACTGTTAGTAGCTTTTGGCTCAGTTTCTTGTGCTACTAATTCCGAATCTGAGAACTCAGACAATTTTCCGATTTTCGAAGTCAATGAAGCGATAGTCCAAAGCCCAGAAAATGTGCTTGGGGAAGTGACTTTTATCCCTTTGAAAATTTCTGAGGAATCTCCCGTCCAATTCTTCGGTTTTGAACCTCAATTGGCGATTTCAGATTCGAGAATGTTTATCAACGTCGATCCCTATATCAATCCCTCAATTCATGAGTTTGATTTGGAAGGAAATCACATTCTTTCTATAGATCGCAAAGGTGGGGGGCCAAATGAATATGAGAGTATTGATAAAATGGGCTTAAATCAAGATGATAATCTTGCTATAGTTTCCCGTTCCTCACTTTTAGAATTTGATGAGAATCTTGATATCCAAAAGCGAGAAAACCTCCGCTCAGCAGGAGCTTATTTTGTCAATGATTTTCATCCGTTTGATCAAAAAAGATGGCTGGTAGCACTGAGAGGAACCGAACCTGATGTAAATGGAATGTTCAAAAATTTTGCACTTTTTGATCAAGATTCACTTACGTATGAGTTTTTACCTCTTTTAGCTTACCCTGCATCAGGAAGTGGTGAATCGGGTTCGATGGTGCCCTATGAAGATGGGTTCTTGTTAAATTTCGGGATGTCTGACACGATTTATTACTACTCCAATGAGGTAATTGAGCCGCTTCTTAGCTTTCATTCAGGAGATAGAAGTTTGCCAAACGAAAAACGTATGTTGAGCGAAGATCAAAGTGATGAAGAACTAGAGCAAATGATCGCCACTCAGACATACGACGTTTATTTTGGAAATGTAGAAGCTGCAGGAGAAACTGTCATGACGCAAGTATTCGGGATCAAGCCAAAGCCTATGAGCATTTCAGAATTGGAAGAGCTCAATGAAGCTCCAAAGGATTTTCCTGTATACGAAGTGTATATGCACCCAAAATTAAAGCAGATCAAAGCAACCAAGATTATTCCGGGAATGAGTGGTATGCCTTATTCAGATGGCAAATACCTTTACAGGCTTTTATATACAGAAGTATGGAACGCCTTACTAGAATCCGGTCAATTGGGTGAGCAGCATACCGCTGCTCTTGTCGCTGCTTCTGAGCAATTGAATGACATCGAAGACCCGATTATTATGAGGTATAAAATCAATTGGGAAAATTGATCGAAAGATTGCCCTTATAGAATGATTTGTGGGGGCGATTGATAATTCTCATAAAAGAGGAACATGAGTTTTTATAAAGCTAAAATCAAAACCAGCCTAGTGCTGGTTTTTTTATTCCTTTAACTCTAATTGGACCTTCGAGCTTCCTTCTCCGATTTTTACAGGGTAAAATTCTGGCTTTATTCCAAATCGAGCTTGGTAAGCTTGGGAAAGCTGATCCATAAACTTCTCGGCTTTAGTTTCTTCTATCAAATTGATCGTGCAGCCTCCAAAACCACCTCCCATCATTCTGGAACCTAATATTCCATCAAATTCTCGGGCAAAGTCTACCATGAAATCCAACTCTTTACAGCTGACTTCATAGAGATGCTGGAGTCCTTCATGAGATCCATAAAGCAGTTTTCCCAACTTTTCAAAGTCCTGCTTCTGCAAAGCTTTCGCAGCTTCGTCCACTCTTTCGATTTCTTCCAAAACGAATTGAATTCGGTTGAATTCAATAGGAGATAGCAGCTTTCTGTATTGCTCTAACTCATTCTTCTGCAAGTCTCGGAAATTGATCTTTTTCCCGTTGCCTAGCTTCAGGAGTGCTGATTCGCATTCCATTCTTCGGGTGTTGTATTCGGAATCTGCCAAGCTGTGATGAACCAAGCTATTAGCCAAAATCAAGGTGTATTGACCCAGGTCGCAAGGAAAATACTCAAAAGTCAAGCTGTCGCAGTCCAACTTGAATACGTGGTTTTCTTTGGAAAAAACCGAAGCAAATTGATCCATAATGCCACAATTCACTCCGACATAGTTGTTTTCGGCTGCTTGAGCCAATTGGGCCAATTCCACTCGTGAAAAATCCAACTGGAATCGATCATTGAGACCAAAAGCAACGGCGCATTCCAAAGAAGCGGAAGAGGAGAGGCCTGAACCAAATGGAACATTCCCTTCCAAAACGGCATCAAAAGCGGGGATAGTTTTTCCTTTTTTAAGAAACTCATCGATCACTCCGATAATAAACTTGGCCCAAGTGGTGGTGATGGAATTGTAGTTTTCGAGGGTGAAAGAAATCTCTTCCTGCTGATTGATTGAGTAAATGTGGAAAGTTTCAGTCCCATTTTCCAAAAAACAAAAAGTCGTTTCCTTATCGATACCGGCAGGCATTACCCAGCCATTATTGTAATCGATATGTTCGCCGATCAAGTTGATTCTTCCCGGAGAGCGATAAATATGTGGAATTGTGTGAAATCGAGTCTGAAACTCTTCTACTGCCTGAAGGCTATAATTGGGCATGCTTGGAGGGGAAATAGGTTTGTTTTGCAAATCGAACCTGAATATAGAGAATGTGAACTAAAAATGAATCGAAAAAAGAAAGGCTGACTATTGCTAGCCAGCCTTTGCAGAGGTTATATGGGTTTAATCTTTTTTGACAGCCTCAAAGAGGTCGATGTGAGTGTTTTTAACCTTTTCTTCGTAAGCTTTCCAGTCTCCATTGAGGAAGTCGTTTAAGACTGCATAGGCTTCGTCAGCTGCTTGCTGTGCATGTTCGAGAAGTCGTTGCTCTGTTGCTCCCGGAGCCTTGTAAGACGAACTCACATATCTTCTAGGAGCAAACTGCATCGTCATCGTGGTAGGGTAGAGGTTTCTAATGATTCCCTGACCTTCTCTTTCCGGACCGTTAAAGGCTTCTTTGACTTTGTCCAGTTGCTTCTTGATTTCCTTTGTAGCTTTTTGTAGTTCTTTGACTTCATCTGTGTCTACATCTTTGGTGATGCTTTCTACTTTTTGGATAGTTTTTTCAGCTTCAGAGATCTGCTCAGTAGCTTTACTCATCTCAGTCTGCATCGCCTCCATCTGTTTCATGAAGTCATCTCTGGCTTTGAGGTCTGCCAAATTAGCTTCGATTCTAGGATCGCTAAATACTTGGATGCTGGTTTCGGCTTTCTCATCACCATAGACAAATTCCACTTTGTAAGTGCCTGGCAAAGCATCATTTCCCCCGGCTTCATAGAATCCATTTCTACGGCCTCGATTTCCTCCGGTCACTTCAGCTGTTGACTTTCTATCCAACCTCCAATTGATTCGATTGACACCCTTTTCTGGAACTGTTTTTAAGGTTCTGATTTGTTCTCCGTTGGCATCAAAAATATTCACCGTAACGGTGTCGAGTTTTTCTTTGTCATCATTGATGATGAAACTCAAGCGGCCGCCTGTCTCTCTATTTTCTCCGGCGTATTTGCCATCTGCGGGGAATCTTTCACCAGAAGGTTGCTGGATCTCTACCTGATATGCGTCAGGAGCAGGGACTGCTGTGATTTTAGCATCTGGTGCTTCGCCATTATTGGCTGCGAAAATTCGTAATGGGCGGATATCATCCAAGACCCACATGGATCGTCCAAAAGTACCGATTACCAAATCTGCCTCTCTTTCCTGGATAGTCATGTCATAGGTAGAGACGGCTTTAGGATAGCCATGCTCCCATTTATTCCAAGTTTTGGCTTTGTCAAAAGAAACATAGAGTCCATATTCTGTTCCTAGGAAAACTAAATTTGGCTCTTCTGTATCCTGCTTGATTGAAAGGCTATATCCCCAAACTTTGGAGTCATCTGCAATTCGTGTAAAGGATTTACCAAAATCTTTGCTATGGTATGCATAAGGGGCGAAATCATTATTTCGGTAATTATTAGCGACCACCCATACTTCTCCTGCATCAAAGGCAGAAGCTTGGATTTGAGGGATCCAGCTAGCCTTTGGAAGACCCGGAAGCTTGGAAGCAAGATTAGTCCAGGTTTCACCGCCATCTTCTGTGATTTGAAGATTGCCATCGTCTGTACCTACCCAGATAATATCAGGATCGATCGGGCTAGGAGAGATTGCTATGATTGTGGTATGATTTTCAGCTCCCGTGATATCATAAGTCAAACCACCAGTTTCCTGCTGTTTTTGCTTGGTAGAATCGTTGGTCGTGAGATCTGGAGAAATGATTTCCCATGTTTCACCACTATCAGTTGATTTATGTAGAAACTGGGAGCCATAATAAAGAGTATTCTCATCATGCGGGTCTTGAGCTATCGCTGCATTCCAATTGAATCTGAGAAAAACATCTTTATCTGGATGAGTAGGTTTGATGGTTCTGTTATGTCCGGTTTCTTTATCAAAACGGGATAGGTTTCCTGCCTGAGACATCGTGTAGCCATATCGAGCGTCCGCTGGGTGAGAGACGACGTCAAATCCATCTCCAAAGGAGACTTCTTGCCAGTAGCTATTTCTGATTCCATCTCTTTTCCATACATAAGCCGGACCAGTCCAGGAGCCATTGTCCTGCATGCCTCCGTAAATGTTGTAAGGAAGTTCATTGTCTACATTGACGTGATAGAATTGTCCGACAGGTAGGTTTTCTGCAAAATACCAGGTCTTCCCTCCGTCTCGAGAGATATTCAAGCCACCGTCATTGCCATCCATAAGAAGTTTGGGATTGAATGGATTGACATACCAAGCGTGATGATCTGGATGCACTCCAGCATATTGAAGAATTTGCTGAAAAGATTTTCCGCCATCTTCGGACATTCCTACTCGAGAGTAAAGTGTATAAAGTCTGTTCTCATTTTGCGGGTCTGCGTGAATCTCAAAGTAATAGAATGGTCTATCCCCAATATCTCCACCTGCATTGACCATGGAGAATTTTTCACCACCATCTTCGGAAACGTAAAGAGCATTCTTTTTAGATTCTATCAGAGCATAGACCTTGTCGCTATTAGCTGCAGAGATAGTCAATCCCATCCTGCCTAAATCGCCTTTGGGAAGGCCATTGGAGTCATCCAGTTTTTTCCAGTTTTCGCCGCCGTCATGGGTGACGTACAAGCCGCTAGAAGGTCCTCCTGACTCAAAGAACCAAGGATAGCGTCTGTGCTGCCACATGTTGACAAATAGTTTGTTGGGATTATTGGGATCCATGATCATTTCGCCCACACCTGTTTTGGTGTCTATGTACAGAATTTTGTCCCAGGTTTTCCCTCCGTCTGTAGTTTTGTAGAGGCCTCTTTCTTCCTGCTCACCCCAAGGCGAACCAATCGCTCCGACATACACCGTATTTGGGTCATCCGGATGCACGATGATTCTGTGGATAGCTCTTGTGTTTTCCAGTCCCATAAGCTCCCAGGTTTTGCCAGCATCCAAGGAGCGATAGACTCCATAGCCCAAGTTCAGGGAGTTTCTTGGATTACCTTCGCCTGTACCTACCCAGATGATATTGGGGTTCTTCTGATAAATAGAAATAGAGCCGATGGAATGTACTTTTTGATCATCAAATAGGGGCTCCCACTTGATGCCCCCTGAAGTAGATTTCCAAAGTCCACCGGACGCAGAACCGGCATAGATGATGGAAGGATCTGCATCTACTGCATCTATGGAGGTGATTCTTCCGCTCATCCCGGATGGACCTACATTTCTGGTTTTCATTGATTTGAACAGCTCCATGTCCACTTCCTGAGCTTGGACCACAGAGGCCAGCAGCAAGAGCATGATCAGCGTGTAAAGTTTTTTCATGAGTGTGTGATGGTTTATTTTTTCTTAAACTAAGCAAAAGACCCAATTCTTGGCTTAAATTTTATGCAAATGGATTTGAAAACCTTTCAATGAATCAATGTCTTGCTCCAAAATTTGACCGATGGTTTGTCAAGGCTGTCCATTTTGGTTTTCTTTGGCAAAAAATAATATTAAAATCTATGTTGAATCAGTATTTGAAGCCTTTCACAGGGCTTTTTCTTTGTCTGATCACTGCTACTGTAGCAGAGGCACAGACGGGGAGATTCCAGCAATCAGTCAATTACCAAATGGATGTATCCATGGATGTCGAAACCAATCGATATACAGGGACTCAGGTGTTGACCTATACCAATAACTCTCCAGATACTCTGGATAGGGTTTTTTATCACTTATACTACAATGCTTTCCAGCCAGGAAGCATGATGGATGTGAGGTCGCGCACTATTGCAGATCCTGATCGCAGAGTGGGAGACCGGATTTCCAAACTTTCTGCTGATGAGATCGGCTACATGCATGTGAAGTCTTTGACCAAAAATGGTTCGAAGGTTGAATTCCATGAGCAAGGAACCATTTTGGAGGTGAAATTGGACGAACCGATTTTGCCGCAGTCTTCGGCTACCTTCGCCATGGAATTTGAAGGTCAGGTACCTGTTCAGATTCGTCGTTCTGGTAGAGATTCAGAAGAAGGAGTCCGCTATTCTATGTCTCAGTGGTACCCTAAAATGGCTAATTACGATGAGCAGGGCTGGCATGCCAATCCCTATATCGGAAGAGAGTTTTATGGTATTTGGGGGGATTTCGATGTGAAAATCACCATCGATAAGAGCTATACTATCGGAGGAACAGGCTACTTGCAGAATCCGAACGAGATCGGGCATGGCTATGAAGACAAAGGTGTGAAAGTGCCTGAGTCAAAAGAAAAGACCTTGACCTGGCATTTCAAAGCTCCTATGGTGCATGACTTCATGTGGGGCGCAGATCCTAAGTATCGCCATGAGAAAGTGGAAATGGAAAATGGAATCACTGTCCATCATTTCTTTATCCCAAGTGAAGAAACCACAGAAAACTGGGAAAAACTGAAAGAGTATACTCCGAAGGCCATCAGCTATATGTCGGAGCATTTTGGTCAATATCCCTACAAGCAGTTTTCTGTAGTTCAAGGTGGCGATGGAGGCATGGAGTATGCGATGTCTACTTTGATCACCGGAGGTAGAAGTTTGCCTAGTTTGGTAGGAGTGATGGTACATGAGCTGGCGCATAGCTGGTATCATGGAGTATTGGCTACTAATGAATCTTTGTATCCTTGGATGGATGAAGGATTCACGAGCTATGCATCCAGCCTGACGATGTCAAGTATTTTTCCTAGAGAAAATCAAAGCTCCAATGTACACATGGGCAGCTATAGAGGCTATTTCAGCTTGGCAAAATCAGGATTGGAAGAGCCGATGTCCACGCATTCGGATCATTACCATACCAATAGAGCTTATAGTTCTGCGGCATATTCCAAAGGAGCTGTTTTCATGGCTCAAATGGGCTATATCATAGGTGAAGACGTTCGTGATCGTGGATTGCTTCGCTACTTTGATACATGGAAGTTTAAGCATCCCAATGTGAATGATGTGGTCCGCATCATGGAAAAAGAAAGCGGGATCGAATTGGATTGGTACAAAGAGTATTGGGTGTACTCGACCAAGACGATAGATTATGCAATTGGAGAAGTCCATCCTCAGGGAGACAAAACGGCAATTTCTCTTAAGAGAATCGGTCTGATGCCGATGCCTGTAGACTTGGTGATCACTTACAATGATGGCTCTCAAGAGTCTGTATACCTTCCTCTTGTGATTATGAGAGGTGAAAAAGCTGAGGAAGCTGGAATGCCAAAAAGGATTCTGACAGAAGATTGGCCATGGGTCAATCTGGAAAAGACAATTTTGATAGATCGCAAGATGGATGATATCAAATCAATTGAAATAGATCCAAGCAAGCGTCTGGCGGATGTCAATGAGGAAAATAACATAGTGGAGTTTTAAAACTCCACTTTTCTGACTAGGCAAAAAAAAAGGTGGCTGAAAAGCCACCTTTTTTAGTTTCGTAAGATCAACCTTCGTTTTTCTTATCTTGCACTTCCTTACGGATGTCTTGTGCGAGGTTTTTAAGGTCTTGCATTCCTTTTCTTACTCTGGTTCCTGCAGCCTGATTTCCTTTATCGTAGAATTTTTCGAAATCAGCCTCTAGGCCTAAAATAAGATCTTTGACTTCACTAAATCTGCTCATAGTAAAAGTGTGTTTTTTAGGTTGATGATAAGTTTATTTTGATCCAATATAGCCCTAATACTTGCTAATTCAATCCTGAGGGCGTTTTTTTTGGAATTTTTTTTATTCTCCGAAAGCGACAGCCAGCTCAGAATTTCTGTATTGTCCGGTGGTCAACTTTTCTTTCACAGCAGCGAAAGCAGTGATGGTTTCTTTCACATCTTCCAAAGTGTGAACAGCCGTCGGGATTAATCTCAAGATAATCATGCCTTTAGGTACCACTGGGTAAATCACTACTGAACAGAAGATGTTGTAATTTTCTCTCAAGTCGTGAGAAAGTGCCGCTGCTTCACCTACAGTACCATTCAAGACTACTGGGGTCACAGGAGAATTTGCGTGACCTGTGCTGAAACCGTTTTCATGAAGTCCATTTCTCAAAGCATTGACGATTTTCCAGAGGTTATCTTTCAGTTCAGGCTGAGTTTTCAATAGCTCCAAACGCTTCAAAGCACCTTCAACCAATAGCATCGGAAGAGATTTGGCGAAGATCTGAGAACGCATGTTGAATCTTAGGTAATGAACCACTTTCTCATCACCAGCGATAAATGCACCAATAGAGGCCATTGATTTGGCAAAAGTGGAGAAGTAAAGATCCACTTCATCGATCACGCCCTGCTCTTCATGAGTACCTGCACCGGTTTGGCCCAAAGTACCGAAGCCATGCGCATCATCTACTAAAAGTCTGAATTCGAATTTCTTTTTGAGATCACAGATTTCTTTGAGTTTACCTTGATCACCTGTCATGCCAAAAACACCTTCAGTGATCACCAAAATACCGCCACCGGTTTCATTGGCTAGCTTGGTAGCTCTTTCGAGTTGCTTTTCGCAATTGTCAATATCATTGTGCGGGAAGACGTATCGCTTGCCCATGTGCATGCGTAGCGCATCGATGATACAGGCGTGACACTCGGAGTCATAGACCACTACATCTTTTCTATCCAATAGCGCATCGATCACAGACATGATGCCTTGATAGCCGTAATTCAATAGGTAAGCTTTTTCTTTGCCCACAAAATCGGCAAGATTATCTTCCAGCTTCTCATGGAGTGAGGTTTGCCCGGTCATCATTCTGGCTCCCATAGGATAAGCTGCTCCCCATTTTGCTGCTGCATCGGCATCAGTTTTTCTTACTTCTGGGTGATTGGCTAGGCCTAGGTAGTTATTTAATGACCATGTCAAAACTTCTCTTCCCTGAAACTGCATACGAGGAGAGATTTCTCCTTCCAGTTTGGGGAACATATAATATCCATCAGAATACTGGGAGTGTTTGCCCAATGGGCCTAGGTTCGTGTGGAGTTTTGCAAATAGATCCAAAGCAAAATATGTTTAAGTGATAAGATTTCCGAGGAAATTCCCCTTGGAAAATCCGCCAAAAATAAAACTAAAATGCCTACCAAGCAAAAAACAGGTCTTATGATCAGGTTCTTTAACAAAGCTCAGATTATTTTCCTTACTTAGCTGAGACTTGAAAATAATACCCAAATCAAACCTGAAGAGACATTGGAAATCAAGAAACTTTTGGTCGCCAACCGTGGCGAAATAGCCCTGCGGATCATGCGTTCTGCCAAAGAAATGGGCATAAAAACAGTGGCTATCTACTCAGAAGCAGATAGATTGTCACCGCATGTTTTATACGCAGATCAGGCTGTCTGCCTGGGGCCTCCTCCATCTAGTCAATCGTATTTATTGGCGGATAAAATCATTCAGGTCTGTCTCGAGATGGAAGTGGATGCGATTCATCCAGGCTATGGGTTTTTGTCCGAAAATGCTTCTTTCTCCAAAAAAGTAACAGAGGCAGGATTGATCTTCATAGGTCCATCTCCAGAATCCATAGAGGTGATGGGAAGCAAGCTAGCCGCCAAGCAGGCCGTTGCCCAGTACGATATTCCCTTGGTTCCTGGCACAGAAGAGGCCATTTCAGATATTGCGGCTGCAAAAACCAAAGCTGCTGAGATAGGCTATCCTATCCTGATCAAGGCCAGCGCAGGAGGAGGAGGCAAAGGAATGCGGATTGTGGAGCAGGAGGGTGACTTTGAAGAGCAGATGCAGCGAGCCGTGTCTGAAGCCCAATCTGCCTTTGGAGATGGAGCGGTTTTTATTGAAAAATACATCACTTCTCCGCGCCATATTGAGATTCAGATATTGGGGGATCAACATGGCTCTATCTTGCACCTTTTTGAGCGAGAGTGCTCGATCCAGAGACGGCATCAAAAGGTCATAGAAGAAGCCCCTTCTGCCGTAGTGAGCCCTGAGATGAGAAAAGCAATGGGGGAGGCCGCTGTGGGTGTTGCAAAAGCTTGTGACTATTATGGCGCTGGTACGGTAGAGTTTATTGTGGACGAAAAATTGAATTTTTACTTTTTAGAGATGAATACCCGGCTTCAGGTAGAGCATCCAGTGACCGAAATGATCACTGGAAAAGATCTGGTGAAGGAGCAGATTCGAATTGCTCAGGGAGAAAAATTGAGCTTTACACAGGAAGATCTTCAGATTCAAGGGCACGCCATTGAGGTCAGAGTCTATGCAGAAGATCCCAAAAACAACTTTTTGCCGGACATAGGTAAGCTGCAAACTTACCGACGGCCTCAAGGCCCCGGAGTGCGGGTAGATGATGGGTTTGAAGAAGGAATGGATATTCCGATCTATTATGACCCGATGATTGCCAAATTGATCACTTATGCGGAATCACGACAGCAGGCAATTGACCGGATGATCAGGGCCATCGATGAGTATCAGATCACAGGAATCGAGACTACTTTGGGTTTTTGTCGATTTGCACTGCAGCATGAGGCTTTTGTCAGTGGAAACTTTGATACCAAATTTGTCGACAACTACTTTAGTCCTGCTGTGCTCAGTCCTACGCTGACTGATGAAGAAGAGGAATTGCTAGCGGCTCTCGCTGTGGAGTTTTTTGATAAAAATAAGAAAGCAACACATTCTTTGGCTTCGACAGCGGCAAGTAAGAACCAAGCAGGAAACTGGAAAAATCGTCTTCGCTGATATGGCTCAATTATTACCTCTGAGAGCTTGGCGCTATGCGGATAGGTTTACAGAAAATATGGAGGACTTGATTGCTCCCTTGTTTGATGTGGTGTCTATAAATCAACGGGAAAAGCTTTATGAAAATCCACTGAATAGCATTCACCTCGCAGTTCCAAAGGGAATGGACGCTTCATTAGAAGCCAGTAAAACGGTGATGGAATGGAAATCCAAGGGAATAATTCAACAGGATGCTGTTGCTGGAATATACGTGTACTACCAATATTTCAGGCTTCCCGGAGAAAAAGAAGAGCGCTGTAGGAAAGGCTTTATCGCCCATGTTAAAGCTTATGATTGGGAAGAAAAACAAATCCTCCGGCATGAAAACACCATCGTGTCAGCTGTCAAGGATAGGGTAGATCTCCTTCGTGCTACTCAAATTCAGGCCAGCCCGACGCATGGCTTGTATGAAGATGAAAATTTTGAGTTGGAAGAATATTTGGATAAGGCCATCTCCCAGCCCATTTATGAAATAGAAGACTATCAGGGCGTGCGCGAAGTACTTGCTGTAATCCAAGATGGTCCTGTGATACGTAAAATATTGGATTTTTTGTCCCAAAAGCAGATCATTCTGGCAGATGGACATCATAGACTGGAAGGTGCGATCTCATACAAGCATGAAAAAGAAGGTAGCTCTTCGGATAAAAAGTGGAAAGGCCATGAATTCCATCTGATGTATCTGACGAATGCCTTTGCAAAGGATCTAAAAATTTTGCCGACTCATCGCTTGTTTTATGGTTTGGAGATGGGGCAGGAGACTTTTCTGGCAAAACTCGAAGAGTGGTTTGATGTAAGCCGCTTTTTGGATGCAGAGGAGCTGGGAACTTATGCTTTTCATAGTCCATTTACATTTGGATTATTGATCGGAGGGGAAGCCTATTTTCTGAAGTTGAAGGTGGAAAAGTATTGGAATCTCTTGCCAGACTTGGTTCCTGAGCTCAAAGAGCTAGACTTGGTAGCGCTTCATGAGTTGGTTTTTCATCAAATCTTGGGAATGGATCAGGAAAAACAGCGCAGTTCTGATCAGTTGGTTTATGAAAGAAATTTTTCGCGTTGTTTGCAGGAAGTGCGAAGTGGAAAGGCGACCTTTGCAGTCATCACGCGAGAGCTTCGGATGGAGGAGGTACTGAAAGTCTGCAAATCAGGCAATGTGATGCCTCAAAAATCAACATACTTTTATCCTAAAGCTGTAGGAGGACTTCTATTCGGAAGTATCGCTCAAGATGAATTTGACTATGACTACGATGCCTTTTTTGGAAAAACTGAAGAATAAGAAACTCATTTTAGCATCCAATTCGCCAAGAAGGCAGGAGTTGCTCAAAGGGTTGGAAGTAGAATTTGAAGTGCGAGTCAATCCAATCGACGAGACAGTTCCGGCAGAAATTCCAGCTGAATACGTGGCAGCATTTCTTTCCAAATTAAAAGCTGAGTCTTTCCCTGATGAGCTGTTGGAAAATGAAATTCTGATCACTTCAGATACGGTAGTGATAGAAAATGGTCATGTTTTGGGTAAGCCCAAGTCAGAGCAGGAGGCGTTTGATATGATCAAAAGTCTATCTGGGACTACCCATTCGGTGATGACTGCCGTCACGATCATGGATCGGCTCAAAAGGATCACCTTGGAAGACGAGACATTGGTGACTTTTAGATTTTTGGAAGAGGAAGAGATCTGGCACTATATCCGCAACTACAAGCCTTTTGATAAGGCTGGAGCTTATGGGATTCAAGAGTGGGTAGGATTTGTCGGAGTTTCTAAGATCGAAGGGTCTTATTACAATGTGATGGGTTTTCCTCTTCACCTTGTCTATGAACAGCTGAAAAAGTGGTAGATGCTACTTCAGCAATTGCTCTAGACTGACTCGTAATATCTGTCCCATATTTTGGCAAGACATAAATCTCTGATTTTTGTAATGTCTTGCCAGTTCTTTACGAAGCGAGTCGACGTTTTCCAGAGGCGAGATGATGTCTCCTTCCATTGCTTTCAGTATTCCTTCTATTTCATCCGGTGATGATTTGAGCCGAGTAGCGATGAGTGCCCTTTCTTCACGTTGATATTGCCGCATAGACTCTGGGGTTATGTGTTTCATTCCCAGTTGGATGAGTACATTGTTCTCTTTGAAGAATTGAGGTAAATAAATGGACCGTTTGCCTTCGTAACTCTGCTGATCAAAATCGATGGCTCGTATGCGATAATGTGTTTCTTCAAAGTCCGGAGTGACATCGATGACAAAGTTGGATGAGTGCATGTCGCCCAATAATCTGACGTAACATCTTTCGTTGAATTTGACGAATTCTTTCGCCAATCGGATGGGGTTGAGGTGAGGATCTGCCATATGCAGCCTCATAAATTTATCCCCAGGAATGCCAGCTATATGCTCTTCAATAAGGGTGTTTTGATGTACTAGGTAGCCGATCCGATTGGGGGAAAGTAAATGCTCCAACTCCAGACCATAGACACGCGAGGCATCCGCATTTTTGATGTAAAAGTAGTCAAAGTTGTCATTGATGCGATTGACTATCCGAACTCTGAAAGGCTGAGTATTTCCGTAGATACAAAGGTCAATTCGATCCACATAGAGGTGATCCATGACACTCATATCTCCGCCCGCTTTCAGAATCGCATAGATTCTCTTCACATTCAGATGGATCTCCTCCCGATCAGCTTCATCATAGAATACGGTCTCCCACAGCGTGTCCTGTTCTTTGGAATCATACAGCGCGATCGAGTTGCTATAGCGAAGTAGCTCGTGGTAATGGATGGGAATATCCACTTCACGTGAATTTTCGACCAGATAGTTTCTCAGACCTGGACTGATGGGGTAGACTTTTTTCTTTTTGCTGATCAAGGCCATGTTATAGCTCTACATGTTGGCTTTTTCTCAGATTTCTATCAAAAATAAATGGACCAAAAGGGAGAATGGATGCGATTAATGCAAAGAAAGTTCTGGAGAATTTCCATTTCAACTTGCTTGCTGTAGGAAACACCGTGTAGATGTATAGAATGAAGAGTAAGCCGTGGGCCCATCCGACGATTTTGACAGCCATAGGCATGTCCATCATGTACTTGAGAGGCATAGCTACGAATAAAAGAACCAGAAAGGAAATGCCTTCGAGCAGACTGATCCATTTGAATCGTTTTGCCCAAGTGGTTTGTTCGGGAGTCATAGAGATACTTATGCTAAATTGAATAGGCTTTTGAGAGAAGCCCAAAGTTTCCTTTTGAGATTGCCGTCTTCTGCGATCATACTTAGTGAATCGGCAAATAGATATTCTGTTTCATCCTCGGTATGAGGCTGGTATTCATGGATGGGTAGGGCATTGATGGGGTGCTTGATCCTGCCAAACTTCAGAATGACATGTGCATTGATGGCTTGAAATTCTTCTAAAGTTCTTCCTTCTAATTCTTCGGAACTCAAGAGTCCTACTTCGCTCATTGAATGATTGACGGCTGTGATCATTTTTACGAGCATGTCCATGACGGGATCTGCCAAGGAGCTTTCCTCATGAAGGATCAGAATTCCCTTTTCAAATTTCCCACGAACTTTGATTGGTTCTTGGACTTCTTCCTCTTGTGCCGGGTTCTCTGCCACAGGGCTCGGAAGAGGGCTGGAGATCGCGGTAGTCTGGGTAGGTTTGACTTGAATCTCTTGCGAGTCATTTTTAGTCAAAGATTCGAGATCCTCATCCAACAAAAAAATATCCTCCGTCAAGAATAGTTTCAATTCACCAAGACTGCTTTTTTCCATGCCTGAAAATTGCTCAAAAAATCCCCTTAAGCCAAAAAAAGGGAAGACTTTATGTCTTCCCTTTCGATTATTTGGTGATTTCTAGATTGAAAATCGATTTTAGTTCTACCGCATCCTCCGGCTTCATCCGCTTTGCCAAAACAAGTCGTAATTGTCTTCTTCGCAAAGCGCCGTCATACAGTTCTTTTTCCTCTTCTGTCTCAGGAACAGCCTCAGGGATTTCAATGGGTTTTCCGTTTTGGTCTACCGCCACAAAGGTAAAAAAGGCCCTATGTGTGATCGTTTTTTTGCTGGCAGGAATATCCTCGGAAGTTACTTCTATAAACACTTCCATAGATGAGTTGAATGCTCTGGTCACCTTGGCTTGAAGGGTAACGACATTTCCCAAGGCAATAGGCTGCTTGAAAGAAATGCTGTCAGCTGATGCAGTCACTACGATTCTGTTGGAATGTTTTTGCGCTGCGATGGCCGCTACCACATCCATCCAGTGCATCAATCGCCCTCCCATAAGGTTGTTGAGCGTGTTGGTGTCATTGGGTAGTACCATCTCAGTCATGATGGTAGCTGATTCCTTTACAAATTTCTTTTTGGCCATGATGAAGTGTTTTGACAAAAATAGAAATTAAATTTGTTTAATTGCTAATTTGATGATTTTTGTCAAAATATAATTTTGACATTTGTGAGAAAGTGACTTTTTCTATCTCCAGCCATCCTTGCCTAGAAGAGGCACAAAGGCAAAATTGTCATATTCCTCCCGGCTCAAGGTACCATCATTCTTCTTGGTGATTTTGATCATAGCTTGTTTTTTTCGGTCTCCTACAGGGATTACCAAGATTCCTCCAGGCTTGAGTTGGCTGATCAGCGCTTCAGGTATGATGGGGGCTCCTGCAGTGACCAAAATCTTGTCAAAGGGAGCATAAGCCGGTAATCCTCCTGTACCATCTCCGTAGAAGAGATTCATTTCTATCCCCAATCTTTTCAAAAATTTGGAAGTCCCTTCAAATAGTTTCCTTTGATACTCGATCGTGTATACTTCGGCTCCCAAGAGATGCAAGATACTTCCTTGATAGCCAGACCCAGTACCGATCTCCAAGACTTTGTCTCCATGATGGATATTTAATAATTCTGTTTGGAATGCAACTGTGTAAGGCTGGGAAATAGTCTGACCTTCACCTATCGGAAAAGCCTTGTCTTCATAGGCATGTGAGATCAATGCTGAGTCAAAAAAGAAATGCCGGGGGAGGGTATTGATGGCATTCAGGACTTCCTGACTTTGGATACCTTTGGATTTGAGTTCGGCTACCAAAGCCCTTCTTTTTCCTTTGTGTAGATAGGTGTCTTCGAGTTTGAGAAGTGGCATTAGAAATTCAATTTCGATCGAAGATAAATGATATTTTGGCTTAATTTGAAACTCAAACGGGCAATTTTTGCTTAACCTTTGAAAGCCAGTACAAAGCAAATTCTATGTTTACAGGAATAATTGAATCTTTTGGAACCATTCAGAAAATCACTCAGGATGGAAGTAATTTTCATTTTGATTTAGAGTCAAATCTCGCTTCTGAATTAAAAATAGACCAGTCCCTCGCTCATGACGGGGTATGTCTGACGGTGGTCGAAACCAAGCCTGATAGCTATCGGGTGACAGCGATAGATGAGACTATCCAGAAAACCAATCTTTCCGGCTGGCAAGTAGGCAAAAAAGTAAACCTAGAGCGCTGTATGGCTGCAAATGGGAGATTTGATGGGCATATAGTGCAGGGCCATGTGGATCAGGTGGGAAAAGTGAGTGCGATTAAAGACCAAGATGGTTCTTGGGTTTTTGATTTGGAATATGATCCTGCCATCGGAAATGTCACTGTGGAAAAAGGCTCAATCACAATTAACGGTACAAGTCTGACATGCTTCAATTCGAGAGCAGGAGCTTTTTCAGTGGCAATCATTCCATACACGTATGAGCATACCAACTTCCATCAGCTTAAAGTCGGAGACCAGGTCAATTTGGAATTTGATATTGTAGGGAAATATATACAGCGGATCACCAAGGGATATACTCCCTAATTCATAAAAAAAGCAGCAAGTGTCAATTGCTGCTTTTTTATATTTATTTCATTCCTAGAGTTGGATTGTCAGGATCTTTGACGAGTCTGAAGCCGACATTGGAAGTGCCCGAGTCGAAGGCTTGACCCTGTCTCGCCGAAGGTCGGTAATTGACGCAATAGTTCGTGGCACAGAGATAGGAGCCACCTTTGATCACACGCTCTTGGGCAAAAGGATTGTCAGGATTGTAGCAAGGATTCATATTTGCATCCAGCTTGGGAGCTTGTCCTGCAAGTCTGGCATATTTCAAGGCATCATACCAGTCACTGGTGAGTTCCCATACATTGCCTATCATATCATAGAGTCCAAATGTATTGGGAGCATAATTTTTCACAGGGCTAGTGCCTACAAAACCATCTTCTCCTAAGTTTTCATTTGGAAATGTTCCCTGAAAAGTATTGGCTAGATATTGTCCATTGGGAGTGAGTTCATCTCCCCAGGCAAATCGCTTTCCGTCCATTCCTCCTCTTGCGGCAAATTCCCACTCGATTTCGGTTGGGAGCCTTTTTCCTACCCAGTCTGCATAGGCGAGGGCATCTTCATAAGAGATATGCACTACAGGATGGTTTTCTCTTCCGTCCAGATTACTGTCTGGACCTTCTGGATGTCTCCAAGAGGCGCCATTTACCCAAGTCCACCAGAGAGAGATGTCCTGAAGAGGAACTTGATAGGGAGGAGGGTTGAAAACCATAGATCCTGGTACTAAAACAGAATCATCTGGCTTTGGAGTGCCTGGAGGAAGTTGTTTTTTTAGTTCTTCCCAATCTATGGGTCTTTCTGCTACAGTCACATAGTCGGTAGCTTCAACAAATTTCGCAAATTCGGCATTGGTCACTTCATGCGTATCCATCCAAAAAGCCTGGACTTGCAGATCTACCGCAGGTTTCTCTGCCTCATAAGCATCAGCTTCATTCGTCCCCATGGTGAATTCACCGCCTGGGATCCACGCCATTCCTTCTGGCTGTTTGTCAGGCTTTGGAGTAGCCGCCAAGGTCATCTTTTCTTCGTCCTTGACTTCTTCTTTGGGCTTTTCTCCGCAGGAAGCTACTAATCCTAAAAGAGCGATGCCACAACTATATGTTAGATAATTCAGATTTTTCATTGGTATTGTTTTCTGAGTTGAAATTAAAAATAAATGGTTAAAAACTCAGCTTTTATGGAATAGTCCGGAAGAATACTGGCAAAAACTAGTTGAAATGAGCGGATGACATTCTTTCAAGTTTTCACAGTTGAACTGATTTGTAAGGGGAAAATTGAGAATAGAGGAAATAAAAAAAAGCGGTTGTGGAAACCGCTTTTTTTATTGAATAACAAGGTCAAGATCAGGCTCCTGCGGAATTGGCATCCGCATGAGCTGCTGCATGTAGCTTGCCAAGCTCTTGATCGATAGTCCATAGACCGACGCCTTCTTCTCCGATGATATCAAAGAGTTCGACTGCCCTACGGGACATGGTTTCCTCTTCACGCTGCTCTGTCACATACCATTGCATAAAGCTAAATGTGGCAAAATCTTTCACATTAAAAGCATGGTCTACGATATTATTGATAGACTTGGTTACTAGGATTTCATGTTCCAAGATCAACTCAAAGACTTCTCTCAGAGAGTTGAAATGATGTCTGATTCCTGTGATCTCAGGCTGAATGGCGTGTCCGCCTGCCTCATTCACATATTGGAAAATCTTCATCATGTGCATTCTTTCCTCATCTGCATGAGTGTAGAGGTATTTGGCAGCATTTTCATAACCCATCATATGACACCATGAAGCCATGGAAAGATAATAGGCAGAAGACTTTCCTTCCATTTCGATTTGCTTGTTGAGTTGCTCCTCTGTATCGTGCAAAAGTGAACGCTGTAGTGTTACTATTTCCTTTTGTTTCATTGTTTCAATTGTTTAGTACAAAATTAACTAATAATGGCTGTGAAAGTTCCTTAAAGGCTTGATGGATAAAAATTTAGAATAGGTTTAATTAAATAGCGATAACTTATCTAGTTAGGGGTGAAGGAAATACTGCCAGACTTTCGGAGCCATTTTCTGAAACAGACTGTACGGCAAAGAAGTAGTTGTCCTTGGAGTAGGGGATCGTCAAATTAGTCTCCGTGGTATAAAATTTCTTTTCCCAAACGGGTGATGAAGTCTCACGCATCAGCACATAATAGCCTTTGACTTTGCCGACTTTTGGTGCTTCCCAGAGGAGAATAGAGTGATTGCTCAGGCCTCTGACATCGATCTGAACCTGCTGCGGCTGATCTGCAGAAGAAGCCAGAGTAGCCAAAGAAGCCAGGTTGACTGCAGCTACTTTCCTCAAATATTCGAAGTCCATAAACTCGGGTAAATCTCCATATTGAATGCCATCTTCCACTCTTACGTTTTCATGCTGATGGATAAAATGCTCGTTCATCTCAGACATACGCACAGCTGTAAAACCATTTCTGGCAAAGGAAGTCTGGTCGCCTCCTCGCAAGAATCGGTCAGGTCTATAGATCAGTTTGACCTCAAACTGATCCACATATCGCTCGCCTACTTCTTTGATGTAGCGAGCTAGTTGTCTGGATTTGCTATCATTGTCGGATCCTGAGTAGCGTCGAATGGCGGCTTCTCGCTCAGATTCAGATGCAGGGATGGTCTCTGAAAATACCCGCATTTTCAGATTATCTTTGATCAGGGTACCTGAAGACTCACTATTTCCCACTATATCATTGTTGAGGACTGCAGCAATATTCCAACCTTCCTCTTGAGCCTTGTCTGACATGTAGGTGGCTCCCTTGAGTCCTTGCTCTTCTCCTGTGAATGCTACGAATTTGATGGTAGCCGGGAAAGAATGAGAGGCCATGACTCTTGCCAGCTCTATGACTGCTGCTGTTCCGCTACCATCATCATTGGCTCCGGGTGCTGGGTTTTCTGCATCCATCACATTCTTATTTCTGGAATCCATATGTGCCGAAATGATAAATATCCTAGTATCATTTGGATCAGTTCCTTTCAGTGTGGCGACTACATTTGCTCCTGGTGAGTCTTGCTCGATCCTGCGTCCATCTCCTGGTATGGTAAACCTCTCTATTTCCGCAGTCATTCTGCCATTGGCATCAGTGGCATAGGTTTGAAATTTTGACAAAACCCAGTCCTGTGCGGCTGGCATACCATTTTGAGAATCCGTGCTAAGTGTATGTCGGGTGTTAAAGGAAGCCAATCTACGAACATGAGCCTCCAATGAGTCAGAGGATATCTCAGAGACCATCTGAGCGATCTCAGGATTTCTATGAATTATGGTTTGACTATATCCCCAATTTGCCATTGCGGCCAGGGAAAAGGTGAATAAAATTTTGCGCATAGTAGGGTTGATTAAAAGCATAAGACTAAATTTATCCTAGTCAATCTAACAAACATTCAATTTTTACATGAATACCTTTAAAATACCGAACAAAGGCGATTATCCCGCATTTTATCATACCTATCTGAAGCTGGTGGAAGACACCGACTATTGCAACTTGATTCAGGATCAGGTGAATGCGGTCAAGAAGCTCTTTGCCGAAAAGCCGGCAGATTGGGAAAATCAACCCTATGCTGAAGGTAAATGGTCACCTAAGGAAGTGCTAGGTCATGTGATTGATACCGAGAGAATTATGACTTTCAGGGCTTTGTGTTTTGCCAGGGGTGAAAAATCATCTCTTCCTGGTTTTGATCAGGATCCTTATGTGCTCAATGCCCGATTCGGTGCGGTGGATATTGAATTGCTGTTGGAAGACTTCGCAGCTCAAAGGAGAGCCTTAGTCACGTTGATTCAGACATTGCAGCAAGATGTACTTGACAATCAAGGTACTGCCAATGGCTCTACTATTACTCCTAGGGCTTTGTTTTGGATTATTCCGGGACATTTTATTCACCATCTTTCTATCCTTCAAGAACGGTATCCATGAAACTAGGAATTGGAATAATTGATGCATTTACGGATAGGGCATTTGGTGGCAATCCTGCCGCAGTATGCCTGCTGGAGCAGCCTCTATCAGAGGAGATGATGCAGCTCATCGCCATGGAAATGAATCTCAGTGAAACAGCTTTTGTTCAGAAAACTGATGAAAAGGGCAATTTTAGTTTGAGGTGGTTTACGCCGACAGTTGAGATTAGCCTATGTGGTCATGCTACGTTGGCTTCGGCTTTTTGGATGATGAGAAATGGATGGGCATTGCCGGGAGATGAAATCCGATTTCAGACTCTTAGTGGAGAGCTCAAGGTGAAAAGTGATGGAGATTGGCTGGAAATGAATTTTCCATTGATCCCGACATTCCATGATACGCATCCATACTTTGGCAGTGATTTCTTCGGGAAAAAAATCCTCGCTTCTTCTCAATTGTCTAAGAATTGGATTTTTGAACTAGAGTCAGAGCAAGCTGTCAAATCTGTTGCTCCAGATTTTCAGACTGTTTCTCAGCATAGTGAGGAAGGGATCATCGTGACTGCCGCCGGAGATGGGGAATTTGATATTATATCTAGGTTTTTTGGTCCCAATGTGGGGATCAATGAAGATCCGGTCACAGGATTTGCGCATTGTGCATTGATGGATTATTGGTTTCAGAAATCCGGAAAGTTGAGTTTGAAAGCTTTTCAGGCGAGTAAGAGGGGAGGAAAGATTGATTTGGAAAAGCACGATGATCGGGTGATATTGAGAGGTCAGGCTGTGGCAGTTTTTGCTGGAGCCATGGAAATCTAAATCAACGTGAAAGAATTTGCCAAAAGAATCAGGTTTAAAAGACTCGCCAATGACTTTACAGATTATTGGCTGACTGACGCCAGTTTTGGATTGCTGCTACTAATCCTACTCTTTACGGTTTTTGTACTTCCTATTTTGATTGACTATGGCCATATCGATATGGTTTTTGTCAATTTGGTGTTTCTGTTTTTGTTTTTCACAGGGATCTGGTCCTCCAGAAAACGACTCCTGATTTTCCTGACATCGGCACTGTTTATTTCGCAGTTGACTCTGAGGGTGCTGCGATTTTCTGATTTACCAGTGCAGTTTTATCTGACCGAAAGAATCGTCGGGATTGCGAATATGATGGTGTTTATTTTTCTGAATATCAGATTGTTGTTTCGGGATCGTGAGGTCAATTTGTATCGGGTGGTCGGTGCAATCAATGTATACCTTTGCATGGCCATTTTGGGAGCATTTGTGTTTGAGATTATCAATTTGACTGTGGGAAGTAGTATCTCAGGAGCCTTGAATCTTCAAGGTTTGGATGAGGATTTTTCGGAGTATATTTATTTTAGTTTGGTGAGTTTGACGACTGTTGGGTTTGGAGACTACTATCCCGTCAATGTCATGTCCAAGATGCTCTCAGTGTTTATGAGTACTGTCGGGATTTTATATCCGGCAGTTGTCATCGCTAAATTGGTCTCAGAAAGCAAGTCTTAATTCCATTGGTGTAAAAGCCCCTGTATTTTAGCCTCTTTCCGTTTAGTTTACCTTCAAATCACTAAACGTATGAGAAAAATCTACCTTTCAGCCATGTTTTTGCTCGGTTTTACCGTAGCCATGGCTCAGGAAACACGACAGATTCCTGTCGAGTCAAAAATCGAAAAGACTCACCAAACCACCATCAAAGGCAAATCTATTCCCTACAAATCTATCACGGGAACTCAGCCGGTTTGGAATGACAAAGGAGAGCCAATTGCTTCTTTGTTTTACACCTATTACGAACGTACGGATATCTCCGACAAGGATACAAGGCCTTTGGTGATCTCTTTCAATGGAGGTCCCGGGTCTGCGTCTATTTGGATGCACCTGGCCTATACCGGTCCGGTGATCTTGAATATCGATGATGAAGGCTACCCAGTCCAGCCTTATGGAACCAAGTCCAATCCTCACTCTATTCTGGATGTGGCTGATATAGTCTATGTAGATCCTGTCAATACTGGATATTCTAGAATTGTAGATGAAGAGACGCCTCGATCTACATTTTTTGGAATCAACTCAGATATTAAATACCTCGCGGATTGGGTGAATACTTTTGTGACAAGACAAAATAGATGGGCATCTCCCAAGTATCTGATCGGTGAAAGCTATGGTACCACCCGTGTGGCAGGCTTAGTTGCTCAGCTTCAAAATGCTCACTGGATGTATTTCAACGGAGTGATTTTGGTATCACCTACCGAATTGGGAATAGAACGGGGCGGACCTGTTCAGATGGCGAATTACCTTCCTTATTATGCGGCTACAGCTTGGTATCATGGACAACTGCCTGCGGATCTACAAAGCAAAGATCTAGATGAGATCCTTCCGGAAGTGGAAGCATATACCTTGGATAAGGTTTTGCCAGCTATGGTCAAAGGAGGTATGCTACCTGCTGCTGAACGCGATGCAGTTGCGACTCAGATGGCCCGATATTCCGGTATCAGTAAAGAAGCCATCCTTGGCCACAATTTGATGGTGCCTACCAGTTTCTTTTGGAAGGAATTGTTGAGAGAGGAAGGAATGACAGTAGGACGATTGGACAGTAGATATAAAGGATTTGATAGAATGGAAGCGGGACAACGATATGATTTCGATCCTGCGTTGACTAGCTGGAACCATGCTTTTGCGCCAGCTTTTAATATCTATGCCAAGAAAGTGTTGGGTTTTGAAACTGACTTGACCTATAATCTCTTCGGTCCTGTTCATCCTTGGGATCGCTCCAATGAGCATACTGGCGAGGATTTGGGACAGGCAATGCGCCAAAATCCATTCTTGCACGTGATGGTACAGTCGGGCTACTTTGATGGAGGTACAGACTTTTTCAATGCCAAGTACAGCATGTGGCACATCGATCCAAATGGAAAGATGAAAGATCGTCTGACTTTCAAAGGCTATCGATCTGGACACATGATGTATCTCAGAGCGGAAGATCTAGAAACTTCCAATGATGACATCCGGGATTTTATACAAAAATCAATGGTGGCACCCGATACCCCTGCCAAATACAATTAATCTTGGAAAGCCCGGCCGAAAAGTCGGGCTTTTTTATGGTATCAGTGATGTGAAATCTTCAAACGAATGAATCGGTTGACCGCACATTTCTCCGATCATCTGGTAAATCTCCGGCAATTTTTTTCCACTTTTTCTGAGATACTGAAGCGATGTAGCTCCTTCTGATTTTGAAAGCTTCTGCTTGCCTGAGCCTTTGAGGATGGGGTGGTGGAAAAAGCGAATAGACTCGAAATCATCCTCCTGGAGACTATCTGCCAAAAAGGACTGCGCAATGCTAGAGCTATAGAGGTCCTGCCCGCGAACGATCAAATCTACGCCGAAATGCAGATCATCAATCAATGAAGTTAATTGGTAAGCGGGCAAACCATCCTTTTTCCTAACTATGAAAAATGAAACGTCTTCGGGAATCACTTCCCATTTTTTTTGTCCAGAATAAGTTGAAAGAGGTATTAATTCAGCATCGAGGGTATTGATTCTCCAAGTCGCTTCTGGTCGGTCCAGTTTGATTTTTCGGTCAAGGCAGTGACCCAAGTAATACCCCGAAGAATTCATCTGTGAGATTTTTTTTCGAGAGCAGGTGCAGGCAAATAACTTCTGCTGATTTTTAAGTTGGTCCAAGGCCGCTTGGTACTGGTCCATGCGATGGACTTGGGACCATTCTGCTTCGAATTCTTTGAGATTTTGAGGTCCTTGATCGATGGGGATTTCCAAAAAATCAAGAGTTTCAAATATATCCTCGACATATTCTGAGCGGTATCGCTCTCTATCAAGGTCATCTATTCTAAGAAGTATTTTTGCCCCGGTTTTTTGAGCTATTGCTTTGGTCAGCAAAAATGAAAAAGCATTTCCCAGATGTAAATATCCGCTGGGTGTCGGGGCGATTCTTGTCAAAGTTGAATTCATTGAGACAAAAATAAGTAGATTGGAAAAAAAACTTCATGAGAAAACTTGGACTTTCTGCTTTGCTACTCGCTTTTTTTTCATGTCAATCTTCGGATAAAGCCTCTCAAACAGGACCTGAACTGATTGCGAAATCAATTGAATTTCATGATCCGCAAAATGAATGGAGCGACTTCAGAGGCACTTTGGTTTTTCAGGATAGTTTGCCGGACGGAAGGAATTCAAGATTTTACAAGGTCAGTTTAGATAATGCTAGTTCCAGCATGTCTTATTGGATCGAAGGGTTGGAGTACCGTGTACACCATGATTCGGTGGTGGTTTCCGAAGGAGCAATCGAGGATGAGCGGGCGCTTCGGATGAGAAATTATTATAGCTATTTATGGGGTTTGCCTATGAAGCTACTGGATGCCGGTACGAGCATAGATAGGGATGTGCAAGATGAAATGCTGAATGGGAAAATGTACAAGGTTGTTCGCGTGCCTTACGAGGCTGATACATGGTACTTTTATTTAGAACCGGACAGCTATGAGATGAAAGCTTATAAGTTCTATAAGGATGAGGAAAAGGGAGTCGGGGAGGTGATTTATTTGGATGGTCTGATGAATGTGGGTGAAATGAAAATCCCTAGCCATCGAACGTGGTACCGAACAGAAAAACCAGAATTTCTAGCTACCGACAAATTGCTGCGGATTGAGTGAGAAAACGACTTTAAGTTCTTTTAACCTGTAAATCAATCTCTCCTGAGATTCAATCTCTATTTTTGGATGTGAAAAAAATCCTACTTCTTTTTTTATTTCTGACCAGCAGTGGTTGTCTGATGGCACAAAGTACCTATTCTGGCAATGTCCTAGATGGAAGCGATAAGGCTTACATGGAGGGTGTGCAGGTCAGTGTGGCAGGGCAAAAGGCATCAGCTGTGACTAATCAAAGGGGGTATTTTTCTGTAGATGCGACACCGGGTGATACGCTCAAGCTTTCCTTTCCGGGGTTTATAGAGCAGGAGATTGTATTGGGCACCGAGCGGTTTTTGATGGTGCAGCTTCAGGACATGGCCCGGTTTCTACCCACTTTCGAAGTGAAAAGCCAGGCCTATTCTTACAGGCTAAAAGATGGGAGATTGGTGCTCAAAGATGAAAATGAAGCGGAACTTCCCTCCAGAAAAGGAGAGGTGACGGCAGGCACAAGGTCTGATGATCCCAATGGTGGTGTGGCTATCAGCGGTGCCATTTCCTATTTCACCAAAAAAGCGAAGCAAGCCCGAGAATATGAAAAAAAGAAGGCTTGGCACGCACGTCGACAAGGGTATTACGAAGTGATCCAATCAGATTCCGTTCAGGCGGACTTGATGGCCAAGTATGAATTGGAACAATCTGACTGGGATGCTTTGGTCATTCGATTCAATCAATTCCATCAAAGTCATGAGTTTTTGGATTGGTCAGAAGAAAAAGTGCAAAAGAGTCTGGAAGAGTTTTTTCGATTTGAGACCGCCTTCTCCAATTAAGTTTTCTTTTTGAATGACCAAGTGACATAGATCCTGGCGACCATTTCACCTGCTGGATTGGTGCCTGTCGATATCATCGTCAATTGACCAGTGTCTCCCGGCTTCATTGGGTTGAGCAAATCAAAGAGTTCTTCTCCCTGCTCACAAGTAAAGGTGATTTTCTGATCTGCTTTTTTGTGAAACTCTGCCTTGAAATCTACTACGAGCATACTGAATTTGCCTCTGCCAGCCAAGTACATCTGGCAAAGCGCTCCTGTGCTGAGCTCTCCTGCGCCAGCCATCGCAGCAAAATAGATAGACCGAAAGGGGTTTTGCGTTCGCCAAGAGTAGGGAAGTGTGACCTCACATTTCTCTTGGGTAATTGTTTTGATCCGAAACTTCCAAAAAATAGCCGAAGGCAATTTAGACAACATGGCCATCCAAAAGACGAGTGGATTGTTCATCTTTTGCTGGTACTCGAGACCTTTTGGAGTCAGTTTGGATGGAGTGATGATACTGGACATGGTTTGATATTTCTTTCAAAATAGTAATTTTTGTCGCCTCCTAAGAAGCTTGGTATTCTTTTTGGAAAATCTAAGTCAAACAATCAATCTTAATCATGAAAAAAGTCATCCTTTTATTTTTCTCAGGAATGGTGCTGTATTCCTGTGCCAAAGTGCCATTGACAGGAAGAAGTCAGTTGGCTACCGTCTCCAATGAAGAAATCATGCCTCTGGTCAATGAGGAATATCAACAAGTGAAGCAAGAGTCGAAATTAATCACCAATACGGCTGATGGACAGGCTGTCGTAAGAGTTGGAAATCGTGTTGCTGATGCTGTAGAAGCATTTTTGGTCCAAGAAGGCTACGAAGATTTGGTTGCCAGCTTTGATTGGGAATTCAATTTGATCGATTCAGAGCAGGTCAATGCTTGGTGTATGCCGGGTGGAAAAGTGGCCTTTTATACTGGGATCATGCCAGTGACGGAGGATGAGACCGGGATCGCAGTTGTCATGGGTCATGAGGTAGCGCATGCCGTAGCGTCACATGCGCGAGAAAGGATGTCCAATGGAATGCTAGCCAACTTGGGACTGAGTGTCTTGTCTGTAGCAGTCGGGCAAAATCCAAGTATGACTGAGCAAATATTTCTACAATCTGTGGGGATGGGAAGTGAACTTGGCATGTTGAGCTTTTCCAGAAAGCACGAGTTAGAAGCCGATGAACTGGGATTGATTTTCATGGCGATGGCCGGGTATGATCCCCGCGAAGCTCCTGTTTTTTGGGAAAGGATGGCTGCTGCGGGAGGTGAAACTCCTCCGGAATTTCTCTCTACTCACCCAGGACCGGATAGAAGGATCGAAAAGCTAAATGCGAATATGGATAAGGCTTTGAAATATTATAATAAATGATCGACGCTTTCAAGAAATAAACAAAAAGGAGTAGGTGATTAGCCTACTCCTTTATTATATTTATGAAATAGCCAAGTATAGAAATAATGAGTTTTTTTTTAAGATTAGTTGTTTTATTTGTGGTTCTATTTGGTATATCATCATGTAGTAGAAAATCATGGGATAATTCATATAAAGATGAAGATAACTATGAATCATTTTATGTCGTAGATACAATTTTAATAGAAAATCCTGTATATGTTTCTATTAGTAAAAGAGGGCTTTCTAGAGGTTTTTATATGAGTGAAAAGGATCTTAATATCTCTAGTAATCTTGATTTAGATGAAATGGCTAGAGACTCTAAGGTTTATTTTTCTGGAGGTAATTTGTTAGGTTTCTTTCCAGGTGAATCATTTGTTGAAATCTTGGATTCCTGTTCCAATATTTTTTCAATAAAAAAAGCAAATAAAGAAGTGATTTTATATTACTCAGATAAGCCAATAAAGAAGTTTGTTTTGGCTTTATCAACATTAAATTATTATAATCAGGTTGATTCCTCGTTAGAATCTTGGAATTTAGAGTCAGACTTGGAAAAGTCAGTATATATTAAAGTCGTTTTTCCATTATGTGAATAGAAGGACCTTCCCCCAATTAGGAGTAAAATTCAATTATTTAAATGGCGTTGACTAGGTGTAGTTTGAACCTTCACGCGGATAGTAAATATATGAGGTTTTCGTTGCAAAAGATAACATAGTTTAGATAATTTTCATATGTAGTTTGCCTTTCTTGAAAAGCTATTTTCAAAAATAAATGAGATGTAAATGAAAAAATATAGGTATATTATAATTTTAACTTTCTTATCAGTTTTGGTTCAAATGTATCTTAACTTCGATCAGCTTTCAAGGGCGTTTGGAGGTGTAGTTTTTCAGTTTATAGGATCTGGACTAATAGGTTGGGTATTTTCGCAATTTTATAATAAGTATTATAAGTCCTCACGATTAGTGTGGTGGGCTAGATTCTATGCATTAATGATTGTAGGCTCTATAGTTATGCATCTAATTGGTGTGACCAATTAATAATTGAATTTGATAGAAATGCATATTTAGGTGACGTGATAGGTTTTTCCCGCTGGGAGTAGAATATGATTGGATTAAAAAATGGCATTGACTAAGCGTAATCCACGACAATTGACGGGAGAAATTATACATTACTATTTTTAGAATTTGACAATTTCTAAATTAATAGGTTTTACGGATAAATTCCAATTAAAAATTGGCAAGGATAGGAGGGTGGAATTGCAAGTCCTACCCAGCGTTAAATGGAGTCATAAGATTTCAAAAAGCAGTAAACAAAAAGGAGTAGGTGATTAGCCTACTCCTTTTTGATGTTATTTAGATCCAAAACCTCTCAGCTTCACTTGAGTCAGTTTTCTTTTGGTATCCAATGGAAAATCGCCTCGCATCATCCAATCATAATAGCCAGGTTCTTCTTTGAGTACTTCTTCGATCGGTTTTCCCTTGTGTTTTCCAAAGTTGAAAACTTCAATACCCTCGGAATTAAATATAAATCTACCAGCCAGATCGACCATTTTTTCATTGACCAGATCGTGGATTTTCTTCATGTCATTCTCGAAAACTCCCAGTTTATTTCCCTGTAAATCTTCGGCTTCTTCTCCTAGGTATCGCTCTACCTGAGCTCTGAAAACATCCAAAGTAGCCAAAGTATCAGCTTCAGCACTATGGGCATTTTCCAGTTTTTTACCGCAGTAAAATTTGTAGGCAGCAGTCAGGTTTCTTTTTTCCATCAAGTGGAAGATTTTCTGCGCATCCAGAAGATTTCTTTTGTCCAAGTCGAAGTCAATTCCTGCTCTCAAAAACTCTTCAACTAGTAAGGGGATATCGTACTTCAACACATTGAAACCTGCCAAATCTGCTCCGCCGATGAATTGATGGATATCTTTAGCCAAGTCTTTAAAAGTAGGTTCGTTTTTGATGTCTTTGTCATAAATCCCATGGATCAGAGAGGACTCCAATGGAATGGGAATCCCAGGGTTGACCCGCTTGGTATAGATGTCCTGCCACCCGTTTGGATGAACCTTCACGATGGAGATTTCCACGATTCTGTCGGTTCCCACATTGGTTCCAGTAGCTTCAAGGTCAAAAAATGCAATTGAGTTTTTTAAGTTTAAATCCATTTTCAATCAAATTTTGCTTTGAGTCCTTCTAGGTTCATATTGTCATAGTTGCCTGAGCTCATCAAAAGCAGATTCGTGTTTGTATAATCTTGGCTCAAAAGGTACGATTTTAAAGCATGACTATCCGTAAAGAGTTTTAAATCCTTTCTTTTAAATCCATTTCTGAGAGTTTCCTCATCCATGAGTTCAAGCCGTTTCATTTCCGCAGCATGCGGATTGAGGTAGATGATGGCATCGTCTGGAGCATCCATGGTAGATGCATAGTTGGGCAGAAAATCCTTGTTGAGGGAGGAATAAGTATGTAGCTCTTGCACGGCGATCAGCCTTCGGTTTGGAAACTGAGCCTTGACAGCATTCGCAGTTGCTTTCAATTTGGAAGGAGCATGTGCAAAATCCCGATAAAGTGCGCGGTCTTCCTGAGCTTTGATGAGCTCCATCCGCTTGGCAGCACCTTTGAAGCTTTGGATAGATTCATAAAACTGGTCCTCACTGAGACCAAGTGCTTCGCAGACTTTCTTTGCACCATTTAGATTTTGCAGGTTATGCTCTCCGAAAATTCGAATAGCAATCTCTCCCGCTTTGGTAATAAGGCTTGTTTTTCCTCCTGAAATACTAGCAGGGTGAGCTAGGTAGGGATTTTTGATCCCTTTGATGGCACTTTTCTCTGCGAGTTCTTTGACCAAGAGATCTGCTTCACAATAAATCAATTCCCCTTGATCTGGAGTCAGATCTATGAGTTGCCTAAACTGATCCTTATACTCCTCAAAATCCGGAAATACATTGAAATGATCCCAGGCTATCCCCGAAAGTAAGGCAATGTCATGCTTGTAATGAAAGAACTTTGGCCTTCGATCCAAAGGAGAAGTCAAATACTCATCGCCTTCGATAATGATCACGGGAGCATCGGACAATCTGACCATCAAATCAAACCCCTCAATCTGAGCACCTACCAAATAGTCAAAGTCAATTTGTTGCTCCTTCAGCACGTGCAGGATAATGGATGTAATCGAAGTCTTACCATGAGATCCAGCGATCACGACCCGTTTTTTGTCTTTGCTTTGATTGTAGATAAATTCTGGAAAGGAGTAAACCGGGATTCCCAGTTCTTTGGCTCGCACCAATTCGGGATTGTCGATTCGGGCGTGCATTCCGAGTATGATCCCGTCCAGATTTTTCTGGATCTTTTCTGGAAACCAGCCAAATTCTTCAGGAAGAATTCCTGCTTGTGCAAGTCTGGTTTTGGAGGGTTCATAAATCTCATCATCCGATCCGGTGACATGATATCCTTTTTTCACCAGTGCCAGGGCCAAATTGTGCATGACGGCACCTCCGATGGCAATGAAATGGTAGTTTTTCATAAAAATGGTCTCGATTTCTGGGTTCAAACTTATAAATAATTACGGCTAGCTTGGGATAAAATTTGAAAAGCTCTGGGATTTTTTGAGGGCTAGGCTTTTTCCTTATTTTCGCAGTCATTATTAATTTTTAAAAGATGCTGGAAGACCGCTACGCCTATTTGATTTTGTCTCTTCTTTATTTGCTGGCCTGGGCTGTAGTTTATTGGAAAAACCCTTGGAAATCCGGCATGATCAAGGTTTGCATCATCGGCGGCTTGATGGGCATAGTCGCGGAAGTATGGTATTTTCATGACTATTGGCAGCCTCCTATGCTTTGGAAAACCGGTTGGCCAGGGATCGAGGATTTCATCATTGGCTTCGCCATGTTTGGTGTTGGGGGCTATATCCATTCTTCTTTTACCAAGAAGGAAATCAACTACGACAAGCAGACTCCGGCCAAGAACCGGGATTTTTTCTTTTTGTGGCTGATTGGCTGCTCTAGCTTGACCTTGTTTAGCTTGGTCTTAGATATTCACTCAGGCTATGTCACCTTTTTTACATTTATGGGCCTGGCTACTTATATCTGGATTCAGCGGCCTGATTTGATTGGGTTGTCTTTGATTTCAGGATTTGCCATTCTTGCGATTGTGATTGTGATCTATTACATCACCTTTGGTATTCTTTATCCTCATTTTTGGGATAGGTATGGTATGCTACATGACGAACCTATTTTGGGGTATAAAATCCTTGAGATTCCTGTATCAGAAATGCTGTGGCATTTTAGCTGGGCGATCCTGTGTAGCATGTTTCGGGGCTATCGAAATGGAGTCTATTACAAATAGTCTGAGTCTCAGTCGGATTGATTTTTGTTGATAAGTTTTGGAAAACTTGTTTAAAACTCTTGACTTAAAGGAGATACATTTGTTCCATGACCGACAAACCGAATACGCCTAGATTCAGCCGAAAGAAATCCAATTTTGACAGCCCAAACTCCATGGGGAAATTGCCTCCTCAGGCAGTGGATCTGGAGGAAGCTGTATTGGGTGCATTGATGTTGGAGAAGGATGCTTTGACCAATGTGATCGACATTTTGAAAGTGGAGTCCTTCTACAAGGATGCGCATCAGGTGATTTTTCGGGCTATTTTGGATCTTTTTACCGAGTCACAGCCGATTGACCTGCTGACAGTCACTTCCCAATTGAGAAAAAATGGGACGTTGGAAGTGGCCGGTGGAGCTTTTTATGTGACCGAACTGACCTCCAAAGTCGCTTCTGCCGCTAACATTGAATACCATGCGAGGATCATTACAGAGCAGGCGATCAAACGTGAACTGATCAGTATTTCATCGGAAATTCAAAAGGATGCTTTTGAAGATACTACCGATGTATTTGAACTGCTGGACAAGATGGAGCAATCCCTCTTTGAGATATCCGAGAAAAACATCAGAAAGAACTATTCCGACATGAAGTCCATCATGCGGGAAGCATTTGCTGAGTTGGAGTCCAAAAAGCATCAAAAGGATGGTTTAACTGGTGTCCCTTCAGGATTTACGGCCTTGGATCGTGTGACTTCGGGTTGGCAAAAAGCAGATTTGGTCATTATTGCTGCCCGTCCTGCGATGGGTAAGACAGCCTTTGTACTCTCTGTACTACGGAATGCGGCAGTAGATCATGACAAGCCTGTTGCTATTTTTTCACTGGAGATGTCCTCTGTCCAGATGGTCAATCGTCTCATCTCTTCAGAGGCTGAGCTGGACTCAGAAAAAATCAAGAAGGGAACTTTGGCAGAGCATGAATGGGCTCAATTGGTTCACAAAACTGCAAAACTTTCCAAAGCGCCTCTTTTCATCGATGACACGCCAGCGCTTTCCATTCTGGAGCTTCGTGCCAAAGCCAGAAAACTCAAGGCCCAGCACGACATTCAGATGATTGTAATTGATTACTTGCAGCTGATGTCGGGTGATTCGAAAGGTGGAAATGGCGGAAATCGGGAGCAGGAAATTGCGAGTATTTCCCGTGCCTTGAAGAAGATTGCCAAGGAACTGATGATCCCGGTAATTGCCCTTTCCCAGCTTTCCAGGGCAGTGGAGACCAGAGGTGGAGATAAGCGACCTCAGCTTTCAGATTTGAGGGAATCAGGAGCGATCGAGCAAGATGCCGATATGGTAATGTTCCTCTATCGTCCGGAATATTATGGAATTACCGAGGATGAAGAGCACAATTCAACTCAGGGTGTGGGAGAGGTGATTATAGCCAAACACAGAAATGGATCATTGGATACAGTTAAACTCCGATTCATCGGTAGATACACGAGGTTTACAGATTTGGATAATTTTGGAGGCTATGGAGCTCCCCAAAATCCTGTAGAGCCGATGTACGGAAATAAATTTGCATCGCAATCCAGCGGCGCAGGTGAGTTTGAGGGTGGCAATACCATCAAAATGCAAAGTCGCGCCAATGATGATCTGGACGATTTATTAAACAAAGAGTCAAAACCAACCGATTTTTAGAATGAAAGGGATTGTTCTCAACAGAAGTCTGCCGGGAAATTTGGAGCTAAAAGAGCTGGCTCCGCAAAGTCTACAACCAAATCAAGTCCGGATCAAAGTTCTTGCTGCCGCTCTCAATCATCGGGATGAGTGGTGCCGCAAAGGCAAATATCCCAACTTGAAAGATGGAGTTATTCTTGGTTCGGATGCCTGTGGGACGATCATTGAATTGGGATCGGAGGTTACGGGACTGAAGCTTGGACAAGACGTGATCGTCAATCCTGCACTTCATTGGGGTGAGAGCAATCTTGCTCAGTCAGAGTCTTTTCAGATCATAGGAATGCCCTCTGATGGTACTTTGGCGGAGGAGTTAGTCATCAATTCAGATCGCGTTTTTTCCAAACCGGAGCATTTGAGTGCTACTGAAGCTGCGGCATTGCCTTTGGCTGGCTTGACGGCCTTTCGTGCCCTGATGACTCAGGGAGGTCTGACATCAGGAGATTGTGTGCTGATTTCGGGGTTTGGAGGGGGTGTGGCCCAGTTTGCAGCCCAGTTTGCGCTTGCGATGGGAGTAGATGTCTACGTGACGAGTAGCAGTGCGGAGAAGATTGAAAGGGCGCTTGATTTAGGCGCCAAAGCTGGATTTGATTATAGGAAAGAAGATTGGGCTGATGCTGCAAAAAGCGAGACGGGAGGATTTGACCTGATCATTGATGGTGCGGCAGGAGATGGGCTCAATGAACTTGTCAAAGCAACCAAGCCAGGTGGACGAATAGTGATTTATGGTGCCACACAGGGTAATCCAGGATCGCTGGAAGCCCGTCGAATTTTTTGGAACCAACTGAAGATTATCGGTACGACAATGGGGTCGGATTCAGATTTTGAAGCCATGTTGAATTATGTTCAAAAGCACCAGATTAAACCCCTGGTTGATTCAGTTTATGGATTTCAAGAGGCTGCGAAAGCCTTTGATAAAATGGATCAGGGGCTCCAGTTAGGCAAAATCGTCTTGGCTCCTTAGAGTAACTGGTACGTTTCCCCAAATTCCTTTTTGGCAATCCGATAGACCTCATCCAGCTCTGGAGGAGCCACTAAAAAGTCTCCTTTTTTGATGATCATGTCTTCTCCCCATTCAGCTTCGAAACACACCTCATCCTGCTGTCCGAGCTGTTGTAGATTTTCTTCCGAAAACTCGATGGCCCACACATAGCCTTTGGAAGAGTAGCATGCCCAGCCTTTTTCCAGCGCTCCCTTCAACTCATACTTTTTCTCGAAAGACTGCTTTTTAACTAGATACTTTTCCGAAGAGCTGGTTTGGTTTTCTACCAAAAAATCTCCCGCTTTAGCTGTGTTTTTTGTCTCCACACCATCAGAGGTTTTTGTATAGATGATCTCTCCTTCGGTAGCTCTTTTGGCTTTGATCAGGGTCTTCTTTTTGTATTTCCTTCCTTGCTTTTCAAAAATCGGGGTGAAGTGCTCGAGCATTTGCTTTTGAGAGATCTGCATAAAATTTTTATTTTCACTAAGCTACTGAAATTCAATTTAGTAAATTGAAGGGAAATGATTTTTGAATCGAAAAATATGGATTTTTATGAAAACACTAGAGGAAAAATTTGACCCCGTTTCAGGGAAAAAAAGGATTTTGGCTTTGGATGGCGGTGGCATCAGAGGAGCACTTAGCCTGGGGTATCTGAAGCATCTGGAAGAACTTTTGCGCGAGCAGCACGACAAGTCAGATCTGTTGCTTTGTGACTATTTTGATATGATAGGAGGGACGAGTACCGGCTCTATCATCGCAGCAGCATTGGCCAAGGGGATGAGTGTGGATGAGATTCGCGATAAGTATTTTGAACTGGGGAAGAAAATTTTTGGGAAAAAGTACAGGTGGTACCGGATCTTCGAAATCGACGATCTACTGAAGGCCAAATATGACGATAAGGCTCTCGTCAAGGAGTTGCAGAATGTATTTGGTGACACCTTGCTCGGTGATCAAGAAGCTGTGAAAACTGCCTTGGTAATCGTAGCCAAGCGAGCAGATACCAATTCGGTTTGGTCCTTAAACAATCATCCAAAAGGCAAATTCTATGATTCTGGGCACGGGGATAATAAATCCATTCCGATTTGGAAATGCGTGAGGGCCAGTGCAGCTGCACCCACCTATTTTCTCCCTCAGTCGATCGAAGTCGGCGGCGACAATGGATTTGCCGCCTTTGTGGATGGAGGGGTGAGCATGGCCAATAATCCTGCCCTGCAATGTCTGATGGTAGCCACTTTGAAGGGATTTCCCTATCACTGGAAGATGGGAGAGGATCAGTTGATGATCGTCTCGGTTGGGACGGGAATGACAAGGTGGAAACGACTGCCTCAAAAGATCGGAAAAAGTACCTTGCTCAATTGGGCTGCAAATCTTCCTGAGATGTTTATGCAAGACGCAAGCTGGCAAAACCAACAGATCCTCCAATGGCTATCTAATTCACCCACGAGTTTTCATATTGACAGTGAGGTAGTAGCGCTCGAGGGAGATATTCTTTCGGATGATGTGGATAGAAAAAAAGGACTGATCCACTACCTGAGATACAACTTGTTTTTGGATCCAGAAGATCTCAATGAGCGCTTTAAACCCGACAAGCTTTATACCCAAAAAGACGCAGACAGTCTGGCAGCAATGGATAATGCAGCTAACTGTAGAAGACTGTACGATTTAGGCTTTCTGGCGGGAGCTCAAGAGTTAAAAACAGATCATTTTCCCCGGTCTTTTATGGTCTGATTAGTCCAGATCATGCTCAAAAAGAAAGTTCTGGTACGCATTTGCCAGTTCCTTGAGAGTTTTGTGTTCTTGGGTGCGCTTGGCTAATGCCATTCCTTTCTCATAGGTTTCCTGCGCCAGGTCCAGCTTTTCCAAAGCCTCAAAAAAATGAGCTGCATGATAATAGGTAGGGAGATAATCGGGAAAATCCTTCAGTAGTTTGCTATAGAGCCCCTGAGCCTCTTGGGTATCAGATTCTTGCAGCTCAAGTGCCAAAGCATACCAATTGAAAGGGTTTTTTGGCTCCTCGATTGTAAATTGTCTGAGAAGACTGATCCTATTCAAATTGCCCATGAATTGTTTTTTTAATTAAGGTATGACTGTTATTTTCACACGAAATAAAACTAAAATAATCAAAACTTTAACCAATGAAGATTCTTGTTTGTATCACCCATGTAGCGGACACTACTTCCAAGATTCAGTTTACTGCCGATAATACTAAATTTGATACTACTGGGGTTCAATTCATTATAGGACCTTATGACGATTATGCTTTAGCTAGAGCTGTAGAACTGAGAGATCAGACTGGAGGGAAATTGACCGTGCTGAATGTAGGAGAAGCTGAAACTGAGCCTACTTTGAGAAAAGCATTGGCAATCGGAGCTGATGAGGCTATTCGGATCAATTCATTTCCGAAGGATTCCATTTTTGTAGCCAAGCAAATAGCCAATCATGCAAAAGAAGCCGGATATGATTTGATTTTGATGGGTAGAGAGTCCATCGATTTTAATGGAGGAATGGTTCATGGAATGGTAGGTGAGCTTCTTGGAGTTCCGTCTTTTTCGCCAGTAATGAAACTGGAAGTGGATGGATCTACAGCCAAAATGGCTAGGGAAATCGAAGGAGGGAAAGAACTACTCGAAGCAGGACTACCTTTGATCGCAGGATGTCAGGAGCCAATCGCAGAATGGAAAATCCCAAATATGCGAGGGATCATGTCTGCGCGGACCAAGCCGCTTACAGTAGTGGAGCCTTCTGGCGATGAGACTCAGGCAGCAGCGGTGAAATATGAGCTTCCTCCAGCTAAAGGAGCGGTGAAGCTGATCGATAAAGACAATGTTTCGGAGCTTGTAAAGCTGCTCAAAAACGAAGCAAAAGTACTTTAATTGATTTTTATTAATTCTAACGTAATCAATAAGATATGTCCATATTAGTATATATAGAAAAAGCAGAGAGCAAAGTAAAAAAGACCAGTCTTGAAGCGGTCTCTTTTGCAAGCGAACTCGCTCAGAAGACAGGAGAAGGAGATGTAGTAGCTTTGGCTCTTGGGAGTTTAGATAGCAGTGAACTAGAAGGAATAGGAAAATCAGGAGCTTCCAAAGTTTTACATGTATCTGACAGTAGACTGGATGATGGTGTGATTCAGGCTCACGCGAGTGCAGTAGCTCAGGCTTTTGAAAAATCCGGTGCCAAGACAGTAGTGCTTGCCAAGTCATCTCTTGGTGATGCAGTAGCGGCAAGATTGGCTGTGAAAATCAATGCAGGTTTGGTATCCAATGTAATTGAGCTACCGGAAATCGGTGCCGAGTACTTGGTAAAGCGAAGTATTTTTACCGGAAAGGCGTTTGCTTACACGAGCTTGACTACGGAAAATAAAATCCTTGCGGTTAAGAAAAATGCTGTGGATTTGAAAACTGACGGTGCAAATGCTGCCGTGGAATCATTGGAAGTAGCTATACCGGATAGTGACTTTGGGTCGAAGATTACGGCTACAGAAAGAGCGACTGGTGAAGTATTATTGCCAGAAGCTGATATTGTAGTCTCAGGTGGCCGTGGGATGAAAGGTCCTGAAAACTGGGGTATGCTGGAAGACCTTGCCAAAACATTGGGTGCAGCCACAGGGTGCTCCAAGCCTGTATCTGATATGGAATGGAGGCCTCATCACGAGCACGTAGGACAAACTGGGGTAAAAGTAGCTCCAAGTTTATATGTCGCGATAGGAATTTCAGGTGCTATTCAGCATCTTGCAGGGGTCAATTCTTCCAAATGTATTCTTGTCATCAATAAAGATCCCGAAGCTCCATTCTTTAAAGCAGCGGATTATGGCATAGTCGGGGACGCATTTGAAATAGTTCCTAAGTTAAACGAAGCACTGAAAGCAGAACTTTAAATTTTTGTGGAAAAACTCATAGAACTTGAGATTTTGGGCCTTACGTCAAACCATTCCCAATCCGGGTCATTCACTCTGATACTGGGAGAGGTAGGAGGTATCAGGAGACTACCGATCATCATAGGGATGTTTGAAGCTCAGGCGATAGCCCTGGAAATCGAAAAAATTATTCCCAACAGACCGATGACCCACGATCTTTTTAAATCCATCGCGCATGGGTTTAATTTTGACATAGATCGTATAGTCATCACTGATATGAAGGAAGGGGTCTACTATGCCAAAATCCAATGTAAAAGTGAGAGGATAGATGCTGAAATAGATGCAAGGCCATCGGATGCTATAGCGATAGCGATCCGATTTGGATGCCCTATTTTCTGCGCTGAAAATGTCATGTCTGAGGCAGCAGTGGAAAACCTGGATATAGAAGGAAAAGAAACACAAACGCCGAAACCTCAGCCAAGTCAGAAATTTCCCTCCAAAAAAGAACCTTCGCTCAAGGATTATAGTCTGGACAAGCTCAATCAGATGCTTGATAAGGCCATATCCAATGAAGACTATGAGAAAGCCGCAAGGATAAGGGATGAAATAAATAAAAGAAACTAGCCTAATTTGAAGTCCTGAGTGATCAGGACTTTTTTCTTGCCTCAGTCATTCCTATTTTTAGCCCTTAACAAAATTCGCATGGATTATATTAGAGGTGTCTTTGGCCTTCTGGTCATTGTTTTAGTAGCTTATATTTTTTCAAATGACAGAAAGAAGATTGACTGGAGACTGGTGGGGATAGGTGTTGCTTTGCAACTGGTTTTTGGCTTTCTGATCACCAAGGTACCTTTAGTGGCTGCAGGTTTCTCACTCTTATCTGACGGCTTTGTGAAGTTCTTGAGCTTTTCCGAAGACGGTGCCAGATTTATATTCGGAGACCTCGCAGGAGATACCTTTGGGTTTATTTTCGCTTTTAAAGTACTCCCTACAATAGTGTTTTTTTCGACAGTTTCGGCAGGGTTGTACTACCTCGGTATTTTGCAAAAGATCGTATTCGGGATCGCTTGGGTGATGGCCCGTACTATGAGACTGTCTGGCCCCGAAAGCTTGTCTGCCGCAGGAAACATTTTCTTGGGGCAAACGGAAGCTCCTTTATTGGTTCGTCCGTTTATACCGCAGATGAGTAAGTCTGAACTCATGTGCCTCATGACAGGAGGGATGGCGACGATTGCAGGAGGGGTTTTGGCAGGATATGTTGCGTTTTTGGGTGGAGATAGCCTGGAGGAGCAAAGTAAATTTGCTGCCTATTTACTCGGAGCCAGTATCATGAATGCACCAGCGGCCATCGTTTTGTCCAAGATCTTTATCCCTGAGACTGAGAAGAAGCTTGTTCAGGACAAGCTGGAAGTCAACAAAGAAAGCATGGGGGTCAATCTGATAGATGCGATGTCTATCGGTGCATCAGAAGGTTTGAAACTTGCCCTCAACGTAGGAGCGATGCTTTTGGCTTTTATAGCTGTCATCGCTGCTGTTAACTTTTTGCTAAGCGGATTGCTTGGCGAGTATACTGGCTTGAATGCGTTTGTCATCAACTCTACCGGAGGTCAGTTTGATGGCTTTTCACTGGAATATATTTTTGGACAGATTTTTCGGGTATTTGCTTGGGTGATCGGAGTGGAGTGGGGAGATACACTTCAAGTAGGTAGTTTGTTGGGGCAAAAAACAGTGATCAACGAATTTGTGGCTTATCTCTCCTTATCTGAAATGAAAGCCGCTGGTACCCTTACTTCCAAATCAGTCGTAATTGCTACCTATGCGTTGTGCGGGTTTTCCAATTTCTCTTCTATTGCGATCCAACTAGGAGGTATCAGTATCATTGCTCCAAATCAACAGGGTAACTTGAGTCGATTAGGTCTCAAGTCCTTAATGGCAGCCTCTTTGGCATGTCTCATGACAGCAACTATCGCAGGAATGTTGTTCTAAGGAAAGATAGGGCACTAAAAAACCTTATTGATACAGTTCAATAAGGTTTGTGTCAATACTGTTCTTGAACAGAGATTGAGTTGGGTTTGATGTTAGTTAGTTGAAGTAAAGTTATTTACCCAAATTATTGGTAAGTTTTGTTATTGAGTGATTCATCATTTTTGAAAAACTCAGTCAATTTCCCGAATGAATTGTCAAAGTATCCTTCCAGCATTTTTTTGATGATGAAAGTTCTGTATTCGTCTTTGGAAACAATTGGGAAGTATTCGTGACTTTTTCCGTAGGATTTATGGCTCACAAAGCCTTTTCTTTCTAAGATTCTTACAATTGTTGATACTGTGTTGTAAGCTGGTTTTGGTTCTGGCATTGGTGTAAGAATGTCCTTCACAAACCCCCTTTCTAGTTGCCAAAGATTCTGCATGATCTCTTCTTCGGCCCTTGTTAATGGTTTCATAAGATTTTTGTTTAAGGTGCTAAGGTATAATCTTATGAAAATTATTGGTTTAGTTTCTTAAATCCAAGAAAAATCCAATTTTAAGTGGAATATTTTAGTTCTGTTTTCCAAGTGATTGAAATTCTGGGAACTAAAAAAAGGGACTATCTAGTCCCTTTATAATTATGCCGTTCTTAATTTAATTATTCCTGAAGCGTGGAGTAATTTGACGATTGGATAGGTTGGGTCAAATTCATACCATTTCACCGCAAAATTGGGTCTGTTGGGCAATTTGTGATGATTGTTTTGGAATAACTCTCCTAGCATTAAGACATCAAGTAGCAAGCTGTTTTTGGATTTATCGTTGTTGTCAAAGTTGGCATAGCCATACTTGTGACCGCTCCAATTGACGATAGCACCATGTACAGGTCCCATCAAGAAGTGAATTGGTAGCAAAAAATACATCCACCAATGGGTTCCCGGAAGTTCAAATACAGAAATGCAAAGCACATAAATAAGCACATATAGAAGTCCCCAAGCTACCCGCACGCCCATATTGTCAGCAAATCTGTCAAATTTGTTCCAGTCCGGAATGTCTTTGGAAAAACGCTCCTCTGGCTTGAGCTTGAAGCTAAAATAATCGTTGTAAATATTTTTGGTCTTCCACATCATAGTAAACAAGTTCTCTGTGTGATGCGGACTATGAGGATCTTTTGGAGTATCGCTATAGGCGTGGTGCATGCGGTGCAGGATAGCATATGCTCTTGGTGAAAGATAGGAGCTTCCCTGCCACATCCATGTGAATAAGTAGAAGAACTTTTCCCAGAATTTATTCATCACAAACATCTGGTGGGCTGCATATCGATGAAGGAAAAAGCTTTGGCAGAACAGTGAAAAATACCAGTGTAATAAGAAGAAGAGAATGATAATCACGTTGTGCTTATTTAGATTAATTTTTTGCAAATATAAAAGGTCAGGCTTCAATTTTAAAGCCAAATCCCAACTTGCTGCTCTTCAACTGCATGATTTAAATCATTTTCTTCTAAATTCATCCTACTAAAAGATTATCATGGCTCAAAAAAATCAAGCATCCTCTTTTTTGGTGAAAATTCTTCTCGGAGGTATTTCGGTATTGATTGCCGAGTTTTTTCTCGCGGGGATCAGTATCGATACCTGGGTGACAGGATTTCTACTGGCAGCCATCCTGATTTTGATCAATTTGACCATCAAGCCACTGATGATCCTATTGACGCTTCCATTGACGTTGTTGACTTTTGGTCTTTTTCTACTGGTGATCAATGCCCTCGTAATTCTTCTGGCGGACCGGATCATCCCTGGGTTTGAAGTAGATGGATTTTGGTGGGCGATGTTGTTTGCGATTGTATTGAGTATTGTCAATTCACTCTTTGGTAATAAGCTGGGATCAGATTAGTAGCCTTGTCTGATCACCTTCTCTGATGTAGATTTTCTCAGTTCCGTCTTTGCTCAGTACTCTAATGGGCTGTTCTGATTTGAGGATTGTGACTTTGAGGATTGTTTTTTCTTCAGTTTCGTATGGACTGGGATTTGGATCATGCCAGAGGATGGTTTCTATGGTATAGCTGACCTTTGGGATGCAGTATGTTTCATTGGCCGAATCCAGCATGTACATCTCCTCATTGGGGTCGATTCCTATGATCTTCTTTTGGTCAGAAATCCCCACTACCAGTATTCCACCTTGAGTATTTGCAAGGGAGGCAAGAGATTTTGCGATTTTTGATTTGGAAGTTACTTTCTGCTTGAATTCCAGTAAGTTGTTTTCTCTGGATTTTAGTAAATAATTAACAAAATCTTCATCAAACTTTTCTAAATTGTCTTTACTCATTTATATTTTGATAGTATATTCCTTGGTAATTCACCGAGTGGAGCTATATTTCCCAAGTGAAATTAATTACCCCTAATTTTTAATTCTATGTCACTACCAAATCCTGGATTTGATCCTAATGAAATTGAAAAGCTCAAGAAGGAGCTCAAAGCATCTGGAAGATCTTATCAGTTGATTCCTGATGATGAAAATTCAGACGAATTTGTGAATTTCTACTTCATTGGCATGTTTGAAGGCAAAGAGGTGGTTTATGATGCGGCTCTTTATACGTTGAGGTTGCATCATGCCAGTGAAGTATACGAATTGGCAGAGCATGAAGCTGCAAAGAAATTTCCCAATTTCAATGGGATTCAATATGAAGAAGACGAAAACGGCAATCTTTTGCCTCTATCTAGTGAAGAGGAAGAAGTGGGATGGTTCATCACTGAGATGATCATGGAGATAGAAGAGGAGGAGACGGTCAAAGTGCAAGAATTCGTAGATATCGATACCCATCATGATTATGGTATCGGTGTGGATGGCGCTTTGAATGTTGAATTTATAGATGAAAAGGTGATTCAAAAATTCATCAAGGAGTTTAATGATGATACGCTGGTCTTGGACGAGACAGCCTATTCCTTTCAGTCCGAAGAGGAAGATGTTTGATAGATAAAAACTGAAACTATATTTTAGCGAGCTTGTTAGTAATGACAAGCTTTTTTTTATGCTCAAAATTGCCTACTCACCCTCGTATTGCCACCCTCTTCCAGCAGGCCATCGATTTCCCATGGAGAAATATGAGCTTCTGCCGCTGCAGTTGCGTCATGAAGGTACAGCCGTAGATGATAATTTTTTTAGTCCTAGGCCAGCTAATGAAGCCTCAATTTTACGTGCTCATACGCCTGATTATTGGAATAAGTTGAACACTCTCAGTTTGTCGAAATCTGAAATCAGAGCAACGGGCTTCCCACTGAGCCAAGACTTGGTAGACCGGGAGGTTTTGATAGCAGGGGGATCTATTGAAGCTGCGGAGTTTGCGCTTCAGCATGGCATCGCTATGAATATTGCAGGCGGCACACATCATGCTTACTCGGATCGCGGGGAGGGCTTTTGTCTGCTCAATGATCTGGCCATCACCGCCAGATGGCTTCAAAATAATCAGTTGGCAGCACACGTACTGATCATAGATTTGGATGTGCATCAGGGAAATGGAACTGCAGAAATTTTCAGGGAAGACCCTACGGTTTTTACCTTGAGTCTTCATGGAGCCAAAAATTATCCCCATCGAAAGGAAATGTCTGATTTGGATGTGCCATTGGAGGATGGTATCACAGATGAAGCGTATCTGAAGCAACTTCAAAATGCTTTGGATCAGGTTTTCAATCAATTTGAACCTGACTTCATTCTTTATCAATCCGGTGTAGATGTATTGGCTACAGATAAGCTGGGAAGACTGGGACTGAGCTTGGCAGGCGTGCATCAACGGGATCGCATAGTTTTAAATTTGGCCAAAGAGCTTGGTGTACCTATCCAATGCAGTATGGGAGGTGGCTACAGCCAAAAAATCAGCCAGATCATAGAAGCTCACGCTCAAGTGTACCGGCTTGCGCAAGAATTGTATTTTTGAAGCTTCACTTATTTTAAGACAGGCTTTGAGCTACTTTCCTTGCAAAATCAATACTTTCTTTATATTTGCGCCCTTGACAACATTAACTATTAGAAAGTGAAAAAGGGATTTAAATTCTTAGGAGTACTGGGTTTAGCTTCAGTGCTTTTTTATGCATGTGATCAAAAAACTGCTGGAACTGAGACCGCTGCTTCTGGTGAGAGTTCTAAAGTATCAGGGGATTTCAAAATCGCCTATGTGTATACTGATAGCGTGATCAATAAATATGATTATTTCGTCAAAAAATCTGAAGAGCTAACCGACAAAGGGAAAAAATTCGAAGGTGATCTTCAAAGCCGTGCCAGAGGATTTGAGCAGGAAGTTTCCAATTTTCAGCAAACTGGTGGTAATATGACTCCCAATCAGCAAAGAGCAAAGCAAGAGGAGCTGATGAAAAAGGAGCAAAACCTTGTGACTTATAGAGACAACTTGATGCAAGAGCTTTCAGTAGATGAAGCAAATCTCTACAATGAAGTATACGAGCAAGTACAGAAATATCTGAAGACATACGCAGAGCAAAATGAGCTTGATCTGATCTTGAGCTATACCAGAGGCGGAGCTGTATGGTATGGAGTGGATGCCCTGGATGTGACTACATCAGTGATCGACGGGTTGAATCAGGAGTATGCAAAAACTCCAGCTGATTCTGCAAAATAAGAGAATCAAAATTCTAAAATTGAACCCGGCATAGTCCGGGTTTTTTTGTACTCTATTTTTGGGTATTTTTGGAGCAAATTCAAATCTAAGACATGAAAATCACGGAATTTTTAAAACATCATTATCGACATTTCAACGCCGCAGCCCTGATAGATGCTGCTGAAGGATATAAGACTCATCTAGATGAAGGAGGGAAGATGATGGTGACCTTGGCAGGTGCGATGTCCACGGCAGAGTTGGGGATTTCACTGGCTGAAATGATCAGACAGGATAAAGTCCAGATCATTACTTGTACAGGTGCCAACTTGGAGGAAGATGTGTTTAACCTCGTCGCTCATGATTATTACGAGCGGATTCCTAACTATCGAGACCTTTCTCCTGAGCAAGAGCAAGATCTTCTGGATAGACATATGAATCGGGTGACTGATACGTGTATTCCAGAGATGGAAGCCATGAGAAGGATTGAAGATGTGATTTTGGAAGAATGGGAAAAAGCGGATCAAGCTGGAGAGGCATATTTTCCGCATGAGTTTTTCTACAAAATCTTGCTTTCGGGCAAATTGGAAGCTTCCTATCAGATAGATCCGAAAAATAGCTGGTTGTTGGAAGCAGCCAAGAAAAACCTTCCGATCATCGTACCAGGATGGGAAGATTCCACCTTGGGCAATATGTTTGCCGGCCATGTGATCTCAGGTGATATCAAGAATGTGCACACTGTAAGAAGCGGCATTGAATACATGATGTTTTTGGCAGAATGGTATACTCAAAATGCTACAGATGAAAGTAAAGTTGGATTTTTCCAGATTGGCGGGGGAATTGCAGGAGATTTCCCTATCTGCGTGGTTCCGATGTTGCATCAGGATCTTCAGCGGGACAATGTACCGCTTTGGGGGTACTTCTGTCAGATTTCTGACTCTACCACTTCCTATGGTTCCTATTCTGGAGCTGTGCCCAATGAAAAAATTACTTGGGGCAAATTAGGACTGGATACACCCAAATTTATCATTGAATCAGATGCAACAATTGTGGCCCCGCTGGTATTTGCCATCGTTTTGGGTCAATAATTATGAAAAATTTCAAATCGTATTTTCAAAAAGCAGGCAGTACTTTACTGCTTGCTTTCTGTTTTTATCAACACACCAACGCGCAAGAGATTCAGGTTTTATCCGGGGCCAATAGTCCTCAGGATGATCAAAATCCTGTTTGGATTGGAGATGGAACTTTGCTTTTCACAAGAGCCTATCACCCGGGTAATCTCGGAGGCGTTACAGATCCAGGGGATATCTGGATGAGTAAAAAGAATGAAGAAGGCAAGTGGTCGGAGGCGATTCATCGTCCTGACCTGAGTACTCCAGGATACGATTTTCCAATAGGGTTGGAAGATATATTGACACTTCTGGTCTATCACCGGGATGAGGAGAAGCATGGTGTCTATCATTATTCCAAGTTTGGGACAGAGTGGAATTTCTTGAGGAAGCTGGAAGTGGAAGGGATAGAGGAGTTGCAGGGAAATGTGACCGGTAGGATATCTAAGGGAGGTGAATACATTTTTTTGTCAGCTAAAAGAGGTGATAGCCGCGGCAACGAGGATATCTATCTCGTCAAAAAAAATGCAGTTATCCAATGGGAAAGGCCCGTGCACGTAGGAAATGTGATCAATACCCCGGGACAGGAAATCAGTCCATTTTATGATCCCGAGAAGCAGTTGCTCTATTTTTCATCCAATATGCAAGAGGGAGCTAGCGGTAAGGATATTTTTATTGCAAAGGCATTGGATGAGTCCCTTTTGAACTGGAGTCAACCGGTCAAATGGGAGCAAATAAGTTCTCCGGGATCGGAGGGTACAGTGACTTTTATATCTGATAATGAAGTCGTTTGGACAAGCACACAGAACAGTGATGGTTTTGCCGATTTATTGACTTTCAAAAACCCGGAGATACTCGATATTCCAAATGATTTTGAGGCACCAAAGACAGTCGCTTTGAGTCAGGCAAAAGAGGAAAATAGCGTGAAAGTCCAAGAAATTGCGCCGATTTACCCATCTTCTAGCGTGGGGGTGCCTGAGATCACTATTCAGGAAAAGTCTATTCAAGTAGTGGAAAACCCTCTCCAATGGCTGGTTATTGACCAAAAAAATAAAACAAGAATTCTGGATTTCACCCTGCAGGGTAAGAAGGAAGACAGCTGGGTCAACTTAGTGTTGGATTCCTTGAAACTTTCGGAGGTGAAAAACGCAGGTGTCAGCGAACTGCGATTTGAGTCCGCAGGATTTTTTCCCAATAGTATTGCTGCTGGTTCTATTTTGTCCGACGAACCGAATGTGGTACTTCTCGCAAAAGCAGAGGCAGGCACAAGTCTGACTTTGGAAAAAGTGAGCTTTAAAAGAGGTACGTCCGAACTAGAAGGCCAACATACATTCGAATACTTGGATGAAATAGCCGAATTTCTCAAGAAGAATGAAGGATTTAAAATTCGGATCAATGGCCATACCGATAGTGCCGGGGATCCTGGACTGAATAAGGCACTTTCCCTTGAAAGGGCAGGAGCTGTCAGAGACTATCTTGTCGAGAACGGAATAGGTTTCGAAAGATTAAGGATTTCTGGCTGGGGAGGCACGAGGCCTGTGGCATCGAATGCGACAGAAGCCGGAAGGTCCAAAAATCGAAGAGTCGATCTGACTGTAGAAAATTGAAAAAAGTAAAGGCCCGAATTCAATCGGGCCTTTTCTGTTTATAAGGTGAAATCTCCTCGGTAGTCTCTTTTGACAAATTGGTTGGCAGGCTCAAAATTCGTGATTTTCATATTAGGGCCATCCCATACGAGTTTGATTCCTCGACCTGGATAGTCAAACTGATTCTCGCTTCCTGCTCTAGGCACTCGGTAGTCGTATGAGCGGATGGCAAGGTTGCCCATCAGCACTGATTCGGTCAGTGGACCAGCTACACTAAATGGAGAGCTGAGTTTTTCGTATTGCTCAGAGCCATAGCCTCCAATACATGCTTCCACCCAATTATTGTAGTGACCTCGATCTCCATCAGGTACACGATAAATCGTCTCTGGTACGTTGATGTCTTTGGTTTTTGAGGTAGGAAGAAGTTGTGGGTTGATTCCGTAGGTGGAGCACATCATCTTTCCTTTAGTACCTTCTATGATGACGCCATTTCCCCCATCGCCCATTTGTTCGTTGGGTTCTAGCTCCTCAGGACGAGTAGGCTGAATGCCACCGTCCATCCAATGAAACTCCAAGTCCTCTTTTCCAGGTCTATCAAATCTCAGTGTGATATGTGAGGAAGGAGGGCAGCTTTCTGGGAAATAGCCTCTATTGAATTCTCCTACATAAACCGAACCTACGGAGCATTCGGCTGATTTTGGATAGCCTAGACCCAATACACGGAATGGCGGCTCCATAATATGACAGGCCATGTCTCCTAAAGCACCAGTGCCATAGTCCCACCAGCCTCTCCAGTTAAACGGTACCAAATTGCCCACATAATCTTTGTAAGGTGCGGTACCTAGCCATAGATCCCAATCCAAATCTTCCGGTGGAGTCACAGGCGTGCTTGGCCATTGGATTCCTTGTGGCCATACAGGTCGATTGGTCCATGAGTAGACTTTGGTAGCTTCACCGATCAAGCCTGCATCATACCATTCTACCATTTTGCGTACACCATCACCTGACGAACCTTGATTTCCCATCTGGGTGACTACCTTATACTTTTCAGCAGCTTCGGTGAGCATTCTTGCTTCATAGATGTCATGTGACATCGGTTTCTGCACATAGACGTGTTTGCCCATTTTCATCGCCATCATAGCAATGACTGCATGCATGTGATCAGGAGTGGAAACGGATACCGCATCTATGTTTTTTTCCTCTTTCTCGAGCATGATTCGGAAATCCTTGTAATAATTGGCTTTGGGATGTGCTTCGCGACTTTGCTTGGCTCTCGTATCATCCACATCACAAAGTGCGATCATGTCGACTTTGCCAGAATTGTAGATACCTCGTACATCTCCGGCTCCCATTCCTCCCACACCTACGGATGCAACTCTCAGCTTATCGCTTGGAGCGATATAGCCAGGGCCACCCAGTACATGCCTTGGGACAATGTAAAAACCGGCCATTGCCAGTGAAGAGGATTTGATAAAATCCCTTCTTGAATTTTTTCCTTTCATGGTCTATTGTTTATCGGAATTCAAAAGTTTAAATATAAAATGATAAATCTTATCCTAGTTTTGATTTTTGACAAATGGAAAAGAGTTTCTACGCATGGATATGAATCCTTCTTTTGTAAATATATGTTTTTAACGATAGGAGATTTATAAAATTTTCCATTAAGTTTACTTAAATCCAAATTAGAATCATGAACAAACGCCTAGCTGTTTTAGCCTTGGGATTGAGTATATCCCTTTTTTCTTGTCAAAAGCAAGAGAGTCAATTGTCAGATACAGGTCTGATCCCTTTGCCAGTCAACCTTACGAATGGAAGTGGTCATTTTGAATTAGCGGAGACCAGCAGCATTCAATTGGTAGGCTCTGGTGAAAAACTGAGCTTTATTGGAGAATTTCTTGCCTCTAAATTGAGACCTTCTACAGGCTTTGATATTCCGGTGGGTACAGACGAAGGAACTATCGTTTTGGAACTAAAGGGTGGTGATAGTGCTTCGGAAGCTTATGATTTGGTGATTTCAGAGGATAGAATCAGTATCCAGGCCAGTAGTGCGGCAGGCTTGTTTTATGGTGTGCAGACTTTAATTCAGGCTTTTCCACCAGCTATTCTTGAAACGTCCCCAGTTGGAACAGCTTTGACTGTACCAGCTGGATCTATTTCCGACAGTCCTGATTTTGGATACAGGGGTAGTATGCTGGATGTGGCAAGGCATTTTATAGCGATGGAAGATGTCAAACATTACATTGACTTGATGGCAGAGCTCAAATATAATGTGCTCCATCTACACTTGACTGATGATCAAGGGTGGAGAATAGAAATCAAATCTTGGCCAAAACTCGCCGAAATTGGTGGGAGTACAGAGGTGGGAGGAGAAAACGGAGGTTTTTATACCCAAGAAGAATATACTGAGATCGTCAATTATGCAGCAGATCGTTTTATTACCGTCATACCTGAGATCGATATGCCTGGGCATACCAATTCTGTATTGGCATCCTATGGCGACTTGAACTCAGGAATCAATCTGCCAGATGGAGATACCAAGACAATCGTCAAATCAATAGAGAAAGCAGAGGATGCTCTGGGAGGCTCTAATATTCAGCGAGAAGCTGCTGAGTTGTACACAGGGATCGAGGTTGGCTTCAGTACACTTGATACGGATCTGGAACTTACTTATCAGTTTGTCGAAGATGTAGTCAGAGAATTGACTGCTTTGACACCTGGACCATATTTTCATATTGGAGGCGATGAGTCCCATGTGACCAAAAAAGATGATTATATCTACTTTGTGGAGCGGGTGCAGGAGATTGTCAAAAACTATGGAAAAACAAGTATTGGCTGGGACGAAATAGCTACAGCCAGTCTTTTGAAAGGGAACGTCGCTCAGTTTTGGGCGAAAGAAGAAAATGCCAAATTGGCTAAGGAGCAAGGAAATCAAATCTTGATGTCTCCAGCCAAAAGAGCCTACTTGGACATGCAGTATGACTCTACTACTAGAATAGGCTTGCATTGGGCTGCCTACATCGAGTTGGACTCAGCCTATCTATGGGATCCTGCGACATATGCAGATGGTATCGCAAAGTCAGATATTTTAGGGGTGGAAGCTCCTCTTTGGACAGAAACGGTCACCGATAGAGATGATATGGAATATTTGACTTTCCCTCGATTAGCAGCGATCGCTGAGGTAGCTTGGACGCCTTCCAGCTTGAGAACGTGGGAAGGATTCCAGAAAAGAATTCAGATTCAAGGCAAACGTTGGGATATTCAAGGAGTGAATTTTTATAAATCACCAACGGTCACCTGGTAATTGATAGTCTGTCAAAAAGCCCAAGTCAAATACAAAGACTTGGGCTTTTCTTTTGAGAAAGCGGAGAGAATCTTTGAAATTTGGTAAAATACAGACTAATATGGATGTCGATTTTACTTCACACAGACTGATCAAATCAAAAACTTAATGGGAGATATTATTGTAGCCTTTGCCAATTGGATTTGGGGCACGCCGATGTTGATATTACTGATGGGAGGAGGCTTGATCCTCTTGGTTCACTCAGGATTCATACCTTTTCGCAAAATCGGTCATTCTATCAGTTTGCTTCGAGGCAAATATGATGATGACTTGGCTCCAGGCCAGATTACGTCCTTTCAGGCCTTGTCTGCAGCCATTGCAGCTACTGTCGGTTTGGGAAATATTTCGGGAGTAGCTATAGCTATCAGCATGGGAGGTCCCGGTGCGATTTTTTGGATGTGGGTTTCAGCATTCGTCGGAATGGCGACCAAGTTTTACAGTTGTAGCTTGGCGATAATGTTTAGAGGCAAGGATTCTTCAGGAGAAATACAAGGAGGTCCTATGTATGTGATTGAGCAAGGGATGGGTAAAAAGTGGAAATTCCTTTCAGTGATATTTTGCGTTGCTGGCATTTTGGGATTGCTTTCCATTTTTCAGGCAAATCAGCTTTCTGCAGTTTTTAGGGCCGTGATGCTGGAGCCTGCCGGAGTGGAAAGTACAGAGACTGTCCGTTGGATCATTGGAGTCACGATGATGGTGATCGTTGCAGGTGTCATTTTAGGAGGGATTCAACGAATCGCTACGGTTGCTTCCAAATTGGTTCCTTTTATGGTTGCCCTTTACTTTGGTTCAGTGTTGATTATTGTTTTCAAATACATTGGTGAGGTACCGGATATGCTGGTCAAAATTGTCACAGATGCATTTACTGGAAACGCTGTAGCTGGGGGAGTGGTAGGAGCTGTCATCATTACTGGTGCCAGAAGAGCTGCTTTTTCGAATGAGGCAGGTATAGGCACAGCTCCTATGGTTCATGGGGCTTCCAAAAACAATGAGCCGATTCGTGAAGGTTTGATTGCGATGTTGGGGCCATTTATTGATACAGTGGTCGTTTGTACCTTGACTGCCTTGGTGATCATGCTCACGGGAGTTTGGCAGGACTCAGAAGTGGACGGTGTCAGAATGACTCTCAATGCATTTGAAGTAGCACTTCCATCCGTTGGAAAATACCTCCTGATGATAGCTGTATTGATCTTTGCTTTGTCTACCATGTTCACGTATTCCTACTATGGGCATAAGTGTTTCAATTACCTTTTTGGCGCAGACAAGGCCAATTATTACAATTACTTCTACCTGCTGACGATTGTAGCCGGTGCAGTGGTTTCTTTGGAAGTGGTCATTAGCTTGGTGGATGGCTTGTATGCGATCATGGCTATTCCTACGATGATTTCGACGATCTATCTAGCTCCCAAAGTCAAGGCGGCGGCAAAGGACTATTTTGAGAGGATGAAAGCTCAATGATGAAAATCCTGATTGCTCCCAATGCGCTGAAAGGCAGTTTGTCAGCTTCGCAAACAGGGGCAATCATTGCTGATTTTTTAAAAAGTAAATTTCCCGGTCATTTGCTTCAAGTGATTCCGATAGCAGATGGGGGAGATGGTACCTGTGAGTTATTGGGATATAATTTAGGATTGGAGTCACATACATGCTGGACTCTGGATGCTTTGGGGCGGAGTATGGTAGGAAGTCTCGCCTGGGATAGTGACAATCACCGTGCTTATTTGGATGTGTCCACAGCCTCTGGGATCGGTAAGTTGACAAAGGAAGAAAAGCTGCCTAAAAGCACATCGACTTTTGGGACAGGCCTGTTGATCAAAGAGGCTATTCGCATCGGAGCCAAAGAAATTGTACTTGGGCTAGGAGGAAGTGCAACCATTGATTTGGGGTTGGGAATCTTACAGGGGCTAGGTTTTCATTTTTTAAGTCAAAATGGAAGGTCGATTACTCCCTATTCTGATCAGATTTTGAATCAGCTTAGCCATATTCAAGTACCGATTCCTTTTCCCAAAATAAAATTCAAATTCCTCTGTGATGTCAGAAATCACTTGCTTGGTCCTCAAGGAGCTGTCACTGTGTTTGGCCCTCAAAAGGGCTTAAAACCATCCGAAGTCCAAAACTTTGAAGATGATTTGTATTCCGCATTACAGCGCGTATATGCTAAGGCGAATGTAGACTTTGAGGATCTAGCTGGATTCGGAGCGGCAGGAGGTATAGCTGCAGGCCTGAGCGCTTTCTTTGATACGGAGATTGAGTTTGGCTCCTCCTTCTTTTTTGACCAGGTTGGGATCACTCAAGAAGTCAAAAATGCCGATCTGGTCATTACAGCTGAGGGAAGGTATGATTCTCAGTCGATGGAGGGAAAAGCTTGCTATGAACTTCTAAAAATCTGTCGACAGTACAATAAACCCAGTGTCTTGATCTCTTCAGGAAATGAGGGAAGCAAGGCAGGTTTTACTCAATTTGTTCAGTTGCCTGATTTGAACTTTCAACATGCGGATTGGAAAAATGAGGCAAAGCAAAATCTGCTTCATTCACTCGACACTATTCGACTATAAACAAAAAAAGAGGCCATGGGCCTCTTTAAAATTCATATATTGGAAACTTAATGATCTCCTTTTTTGCCTTTGGAGAAAGTGCTTCTCACATCAATGGCTGAAATTCCTGCTCCCAATCCAATCAGGCAGCAAACGATTAATAGGAACAATTGTGCACCTGAAGCAATAGGAGAGCTGAAAATATCTAGTAGTATCATAGTAATTCGATCTGTGACTATTTTGAATGCCCGAAGATAATTTCAAAGCGTGAAAATACCAACTTTGACGCTTCGCAATTCAAATTTTAGTCGAGGTCGTCGAAATCATCCTCAAAGTCTTCTTCGAAATCCTCTTCCTCTTCGTCAAAGTCCATGATATTATCATCGACGAACTCATTTTCTTCGTCTAGATCATATTCATCTTCGAAATCGGCTTCGAAATCATCCTCTTCTTCGAAGTCTTCAAATTCATCGAAATCGTCTTCAAAATCCTCCATAGCGTTGTTTTAATGGGTTTTTTAATATTTGATACGAAATAAAATAAAATTTCAATTCACTCAATATTCCTGCTGTTAATTTTTTTTCGCCTAGTCTTTAAATAATAGTTTCTAGAAGAAATAGGGGGCAAGTTTAGAGTTGTTCAAACGCTTTTTGCTTGGAGCTTTTGGATCAAGTCATTGAAGCCCCATGCAGAATTTTATTCCCTCATAAGAGAGATACTCAGGATAAGTTACAAAGAAAGGTGATGAAAGAAATCTGCTTCTTTTAAAAATCTCTAGAATATCAATGAAAAATATTTTTGATGTATTTCTTGATGAGAGGTTTTGATAAATAATCTTTGACCATCTGATAAGTACCTGCCTTATTGATGTCCCTTTCGTCCACAGAACTACTCAATATGTAGATTTCTGCCTCATTATTGTTTGAGTCAAAATTATCCAAGAAATCCCAGCCTGTCATCTCTGGCATATTCAGATCCAAAAACAGGTAATTTGGGCGGATAGCATAGATTTCACTCAATGCAGCTCTAGCACTTTGGTATTTAAAGAACTGACAAGGCTCTTTTACGTTGCGGGTGATCAGTTTCTCGGTCACGAAAGTGCTGATCGGATCATCATCTATTAATACAATAGTTAGCATTCAAATGCAAATAAATGTGGCTAAACTGCAAATAAACTATTACAAAAGTAATATTCTTTTAGGATAACACAAATATTCTGCCAAAGAAGACGTTAAACTTAGGTCTGATAAGATGGAACTAAAGGAAAATCAGGTGAATAGATTTAATTCACAGCTTCTGAAAGATATCTTTCAAGGATTTTGTCGGTGGCCTGAATGACTTTTTTCTCCTTCGATTTGGGACTTGATACTTCCGTGACTCCAGTCAGCGTCATGAGAAATTTGTCTTCTTTCGGATCTATAAAATCCACTATGACCTGCAGCAATTCATAATTTTCAGTTCTCCGCTCGTAGCCATAAGGAGAATAGGGGCCATACATTCGTGGGTCCCAGACTCTGTAGCCCCACATGGGGTATGGGTTAGAGTAGTTGGTGCTTTCTCGCTGTCTTTGATCCTCATTGGAAGTATAGCGAATGACCAAGTCTGGCGTTGCTTTATCATAGACCATTCCTTGCGACTCAAGGGAAGCACGGATATGTTCCTGAACTTTCTCATCAAGGTATTGAGCAGAAAAACCCCGGATGTTCACTTCCTGGTTGACGATGACAAATGAACTGTAACTTCGTCTAACCGGGATTTCCGTATTCTCTTTGAATATTTCTATAGAACTGCAGGAGGAGAATCCCGAGAGAAGTATCAGAAAAAGGAAAGGGGTGAATTTTCGAAAGGGCATATTGAAGTGTTTTTACAAACTAAAACGACTGCGGTCAATTAAGGTTGATTTTTGAAAATAACGAGCAGCTTAGAAAGGATATTTTAGAAAAATTACCTCAAGCGAAATGCAAATGCTATTTTTGAACAAAATTTAAGGAATGAGTAAACCTGATTTTGACGATATTTTTATGGAATTGGCTGTGAATCTGGCCAAAAGATCCCATTGCATCAAGAAGCACGTAGGAGCAGTCCTGACCAAGGAGACTCGAATTATTTCTATTGGGTACAATGGTCCTCCTGCTGGTACGCATAATTGCGATGTGGAATTCCCTGACTCAGGTTGCGCTCGAGATAGCAAAGGAAGCTGTTCTTTGGCATTGCATGCTGAGCAAAATGCCATCTTGTATGCTGTCAAAAACAATACTTCAGTAGATGGATCTACACTTTATGTGACTTTGGCTCCCTGTCTGGCCTGTGCTCGAATCATCTTTTCAATGGGAATCACCAAAGTCGTTTATCTCTTTTCGTATGCTGAGTACAAAGGTATTGGCTCAGATGAAGGGGTGGACTTTTTGAGGAAATTTGGCGTACAGGTAGATCGCTACGTGAAAGAAATTGAAGTTAACGACACCCTTATCTAAAGGAAGTTGACTTCAGGGTGGAGTTGAATTCCAAATTTATCAAAGACCGACTTTTGGATTTTCTGAGACAGCTCCGCTATTTTTTTACCATCTCCTGATCCATGATTGACCAAAACCAAGGCTTGGTGCTGATGTACTCCGATCGGGCCATCTTGATAGCCTTTCCAGCCGCATTGCTCGATCAGCCAGCCCGCAGCAACTTTGACTCCTTCTGCTTGGGGGTAGCCAGGTATCGTGGGGTAGACAGATTGTAATTGCTCGAATTGCTGAATGGGAATAGTTGGATTTTTGAAAAAGGAGCCTGAGTTACCGATGACTGCCGGGTCAGGTAGTTTGGACTGTCGGATTTGAATCACAGCATCAGAAATGGCTTTGATAGTGAGATCAGCATTTCCCTTATCATCCAAAACAGCTTGAATCGCACCGTAGGAAGTATTGAATTTCGGCTTTTTGGACAGTCTAAAAATCACCTCAAAAATGATATATTGATCCTTTAAGGTGTTTTTGAAGACGCTTTCTCTGTATCCAAACTGACAGGCTTCTGCATCAAAAATTTGGACTTCCAGTGTTTCGCGATGCAATGCTTTTAGTTCATAAAAGACATCTTTTATTTCTACCCCATATGCCCCGATATTTTGCATCGGTGATGCGCCAACGGTGCCCGGAATCAAGGATAGATTTTCTATTCCTGCCCAATTTTGCTGAATAGCATAGAGGACCCATTCGTGCCAATTTTCACCTGCACCGACTTTGACATAGACATTTTCCTCATCCTCTTTGATCAACTCGATCCCTTTGAATTCATTTTTGATTACCAATACGTCTTGATCCTGTGTCAAGAGGATATTGCTACCTCCTCCTAAAATCAATGCAGGGATATTGTTTTGTTTCGCAAAAAGTAAGGCTTCTTTAAGCTCGTCAAGCTGACTGACTATCGTAAAAAATCTGGCATTTTTATCAATTCCAAAAGTATTGTAAGGCTTAAGTGAAATGTTTTCTTGTATCTTCATAGCGAGGTATTCGATGCGAAATAAGCAAGTTTTGTGCGAATAAGAAATTAATCCACCGCCTACTTTCATGAGAGAGATTCAAATCAACGGAGTCAAAATCCGTCCCGGTCAATCAGCCAATATTGAAATTCCGATAGCCAAACTTCCCACTCACACCTTGATCGACTTGCCGATATTTATTCGCTCTTCCAAAGAGCCCGGTCCGGTCGTGCTGGTGAGCGGGGGAGTGCATGGAGATGAGATCAATGGCATCGTGACAGCAAGGCGGGTTTTGGAAGAAATTGATGGGGGATTGGAGCTTTTGAAAGGGACTGTTATCATCATTCCTTTGGTTAATATCTATGGGTTTCTGTCCAATAGTAGAACATTTCCCGATGGTAGGGATTTGAATAGGAGTTTTCCGGGGTCCAAAAAAGGTTCTCTTGCCGGTAGAATTGCTTTTATTTTGAGTGAAGAGATCATCCCACTGATCGACTATGGGGTGGACTTTCATACCGGGGGGCGGATGCTGACCAATCAACCACAAATAAGAGTAGACTTTGAAGATAAAAAGGGACTGGAACTGGCAAAGGCTTTTGCAACGGATTTTATAGTCAATTCAAAGATGATTGATAAGTCATTTCGTAAAACTGCTTTCAAAGCGAAAAAACACATTCTGGTTTTTGAAGGTGGAGAGTCGATGAGAATAGATGAGCTGTCTACAGACGAAGGTGTAGCCGGCACCAAAAGATTGCTACATCATTTAGGGATGATCGCTGAAGGTCCTGATAAGAAATCGACTGTGACTCTCAAAAAAAGTGACTGGGTAAGGTCCAGAGCTTCAGGAATATTTAACTCTTCAGTGAAACTAGGAGATCAAGTAAAGAAAGGTCAGATATTAGCGCGCATATCTGATCCATATGGCCAAATCAAAATTCCTGTGAAAGCACCGTCTAATGGTTATATCATAGGGATCAACAATCTTCCGGTGATCAATGTGGGAGAGGCCTTGATCCATTTGGGAAAGGAATAAGGATGTTTTATATTTCTAGGGATAAATCTTTTTCCAATGAATCTTTTAGATGAGTATAAAAAAGTACGGGAGCATTCCAATTTTTTGTGTTCGCACCTGATCAAGGAAGACTATTCACTGCAAGCATCCGAGGAGGTGAGTCCGCCCAAATGGCACCTGGCACATACTACCTGGTTTTTTGAGCAATTCATCTTGGTCCAGTCTCTTCCAAATTATGTGATCAAGCATCCCCAGTTCAATTTTCTGTTCAATTCCTATTACAATGCGATGGGAAAAAGAACAGTCCGAAATCAAAGAGGTCTGATGAGTCGCCCTTCTGTGGATGAAGTGATGGAGTATAGGTCCTATGTGGACGAGGCGATGAGTCAATTGATCATCCAGGGAGATCCAAAGACTGCTGAACTTGTAGTTCTGGGTATGAACCATGAGCAGCAGCATCAAGAGTTGCTACTATCGGATCTCAAATTTAGCCTTTGGCACAATCCACTGAATCCTCAAGTCTTATCTATTCAAGAATATACACCAGAAAAAGAAAGGCAATGGATATCTATTGAGGAAGGCGTTTACCCCATAGGTTTCGAAGAAAAAGGTTTTTGCTATGACAATGAGATGGGACGGCATTCAGTTTACATTCATCCCTTTTCGATATCTTCTTCCTTGGTGACCAATGGACAATACTTGGAATTTATTCAGTCTGGTGCCTATCGAGAATCCCGCTTGTGGTTGGATGAAGGATGGTCTTGGGTGCAGCAAAACCAGATCTCTTCGCCTTTGTATTGGGAAGAAAATGAAGGGGACTGGAGCTATTATACTTTAGATGGCATGAAAAAGCTTGACCCAAAAGCGGCGGTTTCTCATGTCAGTTTCTACGAGGCTCAAGCCTATGCTACTTGGCGTGGAGAGAGACTTCCTACAGAATTTGAATGGGAGGTGTCCCAATCTCAATTTGAATGGGGGAAAAGGTGGGAATGGACTTATTCTGCCTATTTGCCTTATCCGGGATTTGAGGTGGCTCCTGGAGCGCTGGGAGAATACAATGGGAAATTCATGGTGAATCAAATGGTGCTGCGCGGTGCATCCGTGGCGACTCCAGCTGGCCATTCCCGACCTACTTATCGTAATTTTTTTCACCCGCAGTTTCGCTGGCAATTCAAAGGTATCAGACTCGCAAAATCCAATAATCTATGAGTGATTTTTCTAGCAGTAGACAGGCATTTCTTCAGGATGTAGTCTCTGGTTTGACTCAAAGCCCAAAATCTCTACCCTCTAAATATTTCTACGATGAACTGGGGGATAAGCTTTTTCAGAAAATCATGGGGCTCGAGGAATACTACCTCACACGTAAGGAATTTGAAATCTTGGAGAAACAACATGCCTCTATCATGGCTGGAGTTCTTTCTAAGACGAAGTCTTTTAATTTGGTGGAACTGGGGGCTGGTGATGGCTTGAAAACCAAGATATTATTACGATACCTAAAGCGGAAATCTGAAGTGAATTTCACTTACTTTCCCGTAGATTTTTCGGGTTCCGCTTTGGAGGAATTGCAGATAAATCTTGAGCATGAGCTTCCGGGTATTCAAGTCAAAGGGATTCAGAATACCTACAGAGGCTCACTCAAAATAAAGCCTTGGGAAAACGGCCTTCCCAATTTGATTCTCTTTTTGGGATCCAATATTGGCAATTTTACTCTTGCAGAGGCAAAGGATGTTTTGACACACTTATCTGAGAGTTGCAAAAGTGGTGATTGGGTATTGCTGGGCATCGATTTGAAGAAAGATCCTGCAATCATTCTGCGAGCTTATAACGATCAAAAGGGAGTCACCAGAGATTTTAATCTCAACTTGCTAAAGCGGATCAATAACGAATTGGGTGCAAATTTTGTCCTTGACGAATTTATCCATTGGCCTACTTATGATCCTGTGACTGGGGAGTGCAGAAGCTATTTGGTTACCAGGATTCCTCAAAAAGTCACCTTTCCTGATGCAGGAATATCGGTAAATCTGGAAGCTTTTGAACCAATCTGGACAGAAGTAAGCAGAAAATCCAGTCCTGAAGAAATTGAGAATTTGGCCGTTGAGTTTGGGTTTCGGGTCTGTGATATTTTTACCGATTCGGAGGATTACTTTGCCAATGTCCTTTGGCAGAAGGTATAAAAAAAGCAGCATTGTAGATGCTGCTTTTTGACGATCTGGTTTTGAATTAGGAGAAGTATCGTTTCAATCCTTCTAGCTTTTCGCTTAATTCCGCTTCTACTTTTCTATAGTCTGCTGTAGATGTCAATGGGGCATGCACAGAGAAATAGTATTTTATTTTCGGTTCTGTTCCCGAAGGTCGAGCGGAGATTTTACTGCCATCTTCCAAGTAAAACTGCATCACGTTGGACGAGTCTAAGTCTAATTTTTCAGTTTTTCCGGTTTTTACGTTTTTGGAAGTTCCTGCTTTGACATCAATGATTTTTTCCACCGCAGTGCCATTCATGGCTTTTGGAGGGTTTTGTCTAAAATCCATCATCAAAGCTTGGATCTGCTCTGCACCATCTTTTCCTTTTTTGGTGACAGAGATCAGAGCTTCTTTGTAAAACTCAAACTGCTGGTAAACTTCAGCCAGCACATCAAATACAGTTTTTCCCTGATTCTTGTAGTAGGCAATCGCCTCGGCCACCATGGCGCAAGCGCTGACACCGTCTTTGTCCCTCACAAAATCTCCAACCAAATAACCATAGGATTCCTCTCCGCCACCGACGAAGGTTTCTTTGCCTTCCAGTTCACGAATGATTGCAGCTATATTTTTGAAACCTGTCAATACATTGAAGCACTTGACATCAAATCCTTCAGCGATTCTATTGATCAGCTCTGTCGTCACGATCGTGTTGACCATAAACTGTTTGCCGTCTAGCTTGCCCGCCTCTTTCCATTTGTTGAGGATATAATAGGTGAGGAGCGTGCCGGTTTGGTTGCCATTCAGTAATTCAAATTCCCCTTTTTCATTTGGCACAACGGCTGCGTAGCGGTCACCATCTGGATCACAGGCTAGGATCAATTCAGCATTTACTTTTTTGCCAAGCTCCACCGATAGAGTCAATGCTTCCGCTTCTTCTGGATTAGGATATTTGACGGTAGGGAATGTACCATCCGGTTCTGCTTGCTCCTTGACCACATGGATGTTTTCAAACCCAAAGGTCTTCAAGGCAGCTGGTACCATTTTGCCAGATGCTCCATGGATCGGAGAAAAGACAATAGTCAAATCCTTTTGAGCTTGGATAGCATCTGGAGATAGACTCAGTCCTTTGACTTCTTTGAGATAGATTTGGTCAAAATCTTCATCGATATATGTCACTAAGTCCGCTTGGCTATTCCAGTTGACCATATCAAATGATGTGATCTTCTGAACTTCCTGAATAATGTTTTTATCATGGGGAGCGACCACTTGAGCTCCATCTTCCCAGTAGGCCTTGTAGCCATTGTATTCTTTGGGATTGTGGGATGCAGTGATCATGACGCCACTTTTACATCCAAAATGTCGGACGGCAAAAGAAAGCATCGGTGTAGGACGCATTTCTCTGAAATAATAGACCTGGATGCCATTGGCCGTCAATACATCCATCGTTGCCTGTGCAAAAACGGTATTGTTGATCCTACTGTCGTGTGTGATGGCTACCGATATAGTTTGGCCAGGAAAGCACTGCAACAAGTAATTGGCTAATCCCTGCGTTGCCATGCCCACCGTATAGATATTCATTCTATTGGTGCCGACTCCCATAAGACCTCGCAAACCTCCGGTCCCAAATTCCAGATCTTGATAAAAGGAATCTACCAGTTCGCTGGGATTCTCTTTCTTCAGTTTTTCAATGGCGTCTTTTGTGTCTTGGTCCACATTCCCATCTAGCCATGCTTGGGCCTTTACCAAAATGCTAGGGTCTATAGTATTCATATGTTATAAAAATTAAGCGTGATTCTAAGATATAGAAAATGTATGCAATTGCCATTCCTATCGAGAAAATCATGTTTATCAAATTTTCAGCTTTGAAAAGACCAATTTTTTAAGCCTTGATTTTTAATTGGATAGATTAAATTCAATATTAGTCGGATCAATTGCCCAAAAAACATGATTTCTCTTTTTGTTGCGTTCTTTCAGGTTTTGCTGTGGGGTTTTTCTACAGGAAATAATTTTTATGAAGCCTTTTTACCTGAAGTAAGCAATCAAATCAGTGTGAGAGAATCCACCATTGACCTGCAAATCCGAGTGGATCATAAGATTTTTGTTTTCGGAAAGGAAAGCGGAAACCTCGAAAAAGTGAAAGTCGGTATGGACGTATTGCCTTTTGTGCAAATTCCAGGTATCGAGGGCTATGAAATAGACTTCCACAGACTAAGCTGGAAAAGAACGAAAGAAGGTCAAATCCAGATAAGAGGAAAGTATGGCCCCAAAGCAATTGAAGTAATTTGGACGATCTTCCCGGACGGAAAACTCAAAATGGAAACTTCAAAACTTCCACAGGCAATGTCCGATTTATTGGGTTTTGGATTTGACTTAGACCAAAGTCAACTCCTGCAAGCTAGCTGGGAAAACGCCCATTTTGAACCTGAGTCAGTCGTTTTTGATGCTCAAACTGCCCTTCATCCAGTAGAAATAGGGAAGCTGAATTCCATGCAATTGGACTTTGCTGAAGTCAAGGTCGGTATCAAAACCGAGACCGTGGGAACAAAAGTTTTACTGAAGTTTCCCGACAGTTCAATTGAAGGTCCACTTGATCCAGACCTTAGGTTTTTATTTCCATCCAATACATCATTAATTTCATCCAATGACCACATTTCTCCTGGCCAGTCCAGTACATTAATCGGAGAGGAAGAGGCTCTAGCTTCTTCCAAAATCATCTTGTGGTTTGATTTTCACCAATAATCTATTTTATGAGAAAACTCGCTTTTAGCTTTTTGCTCTTTTTGAGCAGTTTGAGTTTTGCCCAGGAGGCCAGACTCAAAACACCTTGGACCGATCAAATGAATCCTTCTGATCCGCTTCCGGAATACCCTCGACCTCAGCTCGTGAGAGAAAGTTGGCAAAACTTAAATGGGGAATGGCATTACAATATTCTTCCGAAAGGAAGCATTCCTGAAGCAGGATTTGCAGGCACTATTACAGTTCCTTTTCCTGTCGAATCTTACCTCTCAGGGGTACAGAAGGAAGTGGGGCCAGAGATGGAATTGTGGTATGAGAGAGATTTTGAACTGGATTCAAAGCCCGGTAAAAATAGGGTAGTCTTACATTTTGGTGCGGTGGATTGGGAAGCTGAAGTCTGGGTCAATGGACAGTCACTGGGGATTCATCAGGGAGGCTTTGATGGATTTTCATATGATATCACTGATCAGTTAGTTTCTGGTAAAAAGCAAAATATCCGCGTGAGAGTCTGGGATCCAAGTGATGCTGGTCCGCAACCTAGAGGAAAGCAAATCCAGAAGCCTCATGGAATCTGGTACACGCCAGTTACGGGTATTTGGCAGACGGTATGGCTAGAGCAGGTACCGTCCAGTCATATAGCATCTGTCTACTCGGTGACAGATTGGGAAAATAAGGTGCAGGTATTTTACCCTGAAGTAAGTGGGGCAAAAGATGGACTGGAGGTAGAAGTGGATGTCTTGTTAGAAGGTAAATCTGTCGGGCAATTCAAAGGAAAAGCCAATCAGCCACTTCCGGTCAAATTGAATGAGGTACGTGCCTGGTCTCCTACAGACCCTGTTTTATATGATGTCAAGGTTCGCCTTATAGATGGAAAAAAATCCATTGAGGAAGTGTCCTCCTATGCTGCTTTCCGAGACATTCGGATGGATAAAACAGCTGATGGACATCAGCGCATGTTTTTGAATGGGAAAGCTCTATTTCAATACGGACCATTGGATCAAGGCTGGTGGCCGGATGGGCTTTATACAGCTCCTACTGATGAGGCTTTACTTTTTGATATCATCAAGACCAAAGAGATGGGATTCAATATGATCAGAAAGCATGTCAAAGTCGAGCCGGCCAGATGGTATTATCATGCGGATAGAGAAGGAATTCTGGTGTGGCAAGACATGCCAAGTGGTGATATGGGAAATAGATGGGAGATTCGTCCAGGAGTCTATCGCCATGATATGTACAAGGAGAGAAGTGCAGAATCAGAGCAAATTTTCAAAACTGAATGGTCTGAGATCATCGAAGAGTTTAAGTTTTTTCCTTCTATCGTAGTCTGGGTACCTTTCAATGAAGCTTGGGGTCAATTTAAAACAACCGAAATAGTCAATCTGACTCGCCAATTGGATGCTACTAGACTGATCAATTCAGCTTCTGGAGGCAATTTTGAAATGGAAGGAAATGACATCGTGGGTGACATCATGGATCTCCATAATTACCCAGATCCTGTCATGCCTGATCCGCAGGTTTTTGGAGAAAATACCGTTTTGGTACTGGGTGAATTTGGAGGCTTGGGACTTCCTGTAGAAGGACATACTTGGCAGCAAAAAGACAACTGGGGCTATCAGAGTTTTGGCGACAAACAAGAGCTATTCGCACGTTATAGTTTATTGATGGAAGACCTCAAAAAACTCATTCCGATGGGACTAGCTGCTGCGATCTACACTCAGACGACCGATGTAGAAGTAGAAGTCAACGGAATGATGACGTATGACAGACAGGTTTATAAATTTGATTTTGATGCGCTGCACAAGCTTCATCAGGAGCTTTATCGCTAAAAGTTAAATAGGAAGTTTGCCCTTCAAGGTGGACAAGCTTCCGATCCCCAAACTGCGACCGACCTTATTCACTTCAGATTGAGTAAGGTCGGTTTTTTTGATTTTGGACTGATCAAAAATCACCAGAGAACCATTCCAGGTTTCCGGTGCTGAGGGGACAAAGACAAGTGCTTGATTGTTTTCGAGCTCCTCCACTAAGTAGGCGAGCATCCAGCCATCAATCGGGACCAGTACCACAGGGAAGTTCTTATCACTGATCAAGCCTGCCTTTTCTTCAAAAGTGGTCTTCATCAGTTTGTAACCCGGGAATAGAATCAAGACGTGATCTTCTATCCATTCCAGCATTTTTTTGCCCATTCCTCGCTGTGCCAGCATCCCGGCTGCCAAGCAAAGAGTAATCACCAATATCACCGACAGGAGGTATGGAGTAAATAGTAAGCTTTCTTCCAATCCCAACATTTTTTGGAGAAGGAGGGAGAGCGGCTGAATCAGATGTACTGCTTTTTCGATCAGTACCAAAGCCAAGATGATGGGAATGAGAAAAAATATACCGCCTTTGATTAGCGCAGTGATGAGTTTCAAAAATTGCTTCATGGTCTGCTTTTTTTAGAAAAATAAAAAAAATAGCCGACTAAATGCCGGCTATATATCAATATTAGAGATTTCCTCGGAGCTCTTGCTCTCGCTCAATGGCTTCAAACAAGGCTTTGAAATTTCCTTTACCAAAGGAAGTCGCTCCTTTTCTCTGAATGATCTCAATGAATAATGTGGGACGATCTTGGAGAGGTTTGGTGAAGATCTGCAGCAAGTATCCCTCCTCATCACGATCTACCAGGATGTTCAAATCTTTCAGCGGCTGGATATCCTCATCAATCTGTCCTACACGATCCAGCAGATCATCATAGTAAGACTGCGGTACTTCGAGAAACTCAATTCCTCTTTTTCGGAGTTCGCTCACGGTGTGAATGATATCATCCGTAGCGATAGCCATATGCTGTACACCGGGCCCTTTGTAGAACTCAAGGTATTCTTCGATTTGTGACTTCTTTTTGCCCTGTGCAGGTTCATTGATAGGAAATTTGATGTACCCATTTCCGTTGGAGACGACCTTGGACATCAGGGCTGAATATTCTGTAGAAATATCTTTGTCGTCAAAAGTAATAAGTAGCTTGAATCCCATGACCTGCTCATAGAATTCTACCCAGCGATTCATTTCCCCCAGTTCTACATTGCCTACGCAGTGATCGATGTATTTTAGACCGATGCTCTGAGATGAATAGGTGCTTTGTCGAGGTACAAATCCCGGTAGGAAAACGCCAGAGTAGTTTTTTCTCTCTACAAATGTGTGAATAGTATCACCGTAGGTCTTGATGGAGGCAACTTTGACTTCCCCCCATTGATCCATGATAATTCGGGGTTCTTCTACAGATTCAGCTCCTCTTGAGGTAGTTTCAGACCAGGATTTTTCAGCATCATCGACCCATAGCGCGAGTACTTTGACTCCATCGCCATGTTGCCGACAGTGTTCTGCAATCTCATGATTAGCTTGGAGAGCTGAGGTCAATACCAGTCTGATTTTGCCCTGTTGCAGAAGATAGGATGCGCGGTCTTTGACGCCTGTTTCTGGTCCCAGGTAGGCTGTCAGCTCAAATCCAAAGGCGTATTGATAAAATAGGGCAGCTTGCTTGGCATTGCCGACATATAGTTCGACATAGTCCGTCCCGTTGATAGGAAGAAAATCTTCACTCATAAGCTTTAAATTTTGGGTTTATATGGTATTCCAAATTTAAGGATTCCTTCCTTTTTACCTTGTGTTTGCGCTTATTCTTGGGGTGTTTTGTTCCAAAGAACAGCTATCCATGCCATGATCAAAATTGCCAATGCCCAAGAACCAGCAGGACTTCCCAGTGCTAATAGTAATAGTATCAAATACCAAAAAGGAGCAAGGAAAAAACCGATTAAAAACTTAAATGTTGACTCGAATACCCGATCCTCAACCTTGGGACTGATCGCCAGCCAGATCCAGTAGAGAGGAAAATGAAAGATCTTCATTAGTTTGTTTTTCAGTGAAGTAGGTGTAGATACCTCATGCTTAACTTGATGTGTGTTGAGGAATTGATCCACAGCAGATTTCGATGTGACGTCTACACCTGCATCCAATAGTTGCTCTAACTGCTCCTCGTAGTTTTCATTTGGGATTTCGACGACGAGTTCTTTGAGTGTCTTTTCTACTTTCTTGGTGAGAAGGCCTGATTTGGAAGCCGGCATGTCTACGGGGATTGCTTTTCCATAGGTAATCCTCACTTGAGAACCAGATCTTTTGTGTGCACCAAATTCCAGTGCAACCGGTAAGATGACCGGCTCGCATTGCGGGTATTTTTCCTTGAGCCCAAAGGCCAAGCGGGTAAAGCCTTTGCTGAGAGGTCTTACATTCCGGATCAGGCTATGGCTGCCTTCGGCAAAAATAACCACGGCTCCATTTTCCTTCAGAACTTCAAAACTAGCTTCAAAAGTGTGTTGATTTTGCTGAATAGTCGAAAAGCCATCTCTCACACGATAAACTGGCAGCATCCGGATAAAATGCAGCACTTTGGCAATGAAAGGTTTTTTGAAAACAGAGGCCCGAGTCAGGAACCAAGGTTTTAGCCTCGTGTGGGTAGCCAAAAGCAATGGGTCAATCAGGGCATTTTGGTGGTTGGCCACTAGAATTACCGGCTGTTTTTTGGGGATGTTTTCCTTCCCTGATACGATGATTTTTCTAAAATATCCATGCAGCGCAATCTTCACAAGGATTCGCAATACGGCATTGACAAAATTTTTCATGCTTTCGATTTCCAATATCCGGCAATAGCAATTCCGGAGATGAGGTGCCAAATTCCCCACAAGGCTGTGATTACGGCCATTCCACCCAGGCCATCAAAGTACGTAAAAATCAAAACCAGCCCCAAGCCAGAATTCTGGATTCCTGTCTCGATCGATAGAGTTTTTACATCTGCCAAAGGAAGTTTGAAAGCCTTTGCTGAAAAAAATCCAGTACTCAAGGCTAGCAAATTGTGGGCTAAAACCCACAAGAAAATACGGGAGATGTATTGCAGGAAAATGTCAAAATTGCCAGCAAAAGCCAAAATGACGAAGCAAGCGAAGATTAACAAGCTTAAGGGCTGAAGAACTTTTCGGAAGCGGTCAGCCCATCTATCTGCCAAGGTTCTAGTTGCTATTCCCAAAAAAAGCGGAATGCCCAAGATCATTCCTACAGTGACAAAGACCTGCGAAATATCCAGACTGATTTCCTGCAACAAATGCGAAGTAGGTCCATAGAGCCCTGCCCAAAGTGCAAAATTCAACGGTGTACTCAGGATGGAGAACACCGTGGAAAATCCTGTAAGACTGACAGAAAGGGCCGTATTTCCTTTGGCTAGATTGCTGAGGAAATTGGAGACATTTCCGCCGGGACAGGCTGCTACCAAAAACATCCCCAATGCCACACTGGGTGGCGGCTGGATCGCCAGAATCAGGCACCAAGTGAGAAATGGCAAAAGTATAAACTGAGCCAATACGCCTACAAAGAATGGTTTGGGATGCTTGATCAGGTACTTAAAATCCTCCAATCTGAGATCTAATGCCACTCCATACATGATCAATGCCAAAGCGAGATTGAGTAGGAGGAGATCGGACTGCGAAAAATTAAGCTGGATCGAATCCAGTGGGCTGGGTGAATTCATTCAGAGGCAAATTTCTAAAAATTGTATTAATTCAAAAGTAAAAATGAGGTGAAAGCAACCGGATTTACTTCTACTTGTATCGACTTTGTCCCCGGCATCGTATTGGATTTATAGTTTACGTCTACTATCTAATTATTTAATATGCGAAAATTACTTTTACCCTTACTTGTGATTTGTCTTCTGGCAGGCTGTAAAGAAGACGAGCAGCCTGATTTAATCTGCGGGGTCCAAAACCCGGCAGAGGAAATAGCTTGGGTCAAGGAGCTTGTCCAAGATATGGAAAGCTCGGAGTTTAGTCGGGAGTATTCCTATCTCCGAAGTGGAGTCTATGATGGTGAGACCTATTTGTATGTAGGCAACTGCTGCCCAAATTGCTACTGGGTACCAGTCATTTACAACTGCGAAGGGGAAGTCGTAGAAGATCCTGATTTTGGTATCTATGACTTGGTGGATCTGCGAATGATCTATCATTCCGAAGCTAGCATCTGCGATTTTGATGAAGATTGAGGCGGTTTGACATTACCAGCTGCCGCCGCCGCCGCCGCCGCCACCGCCTCCAGAGAAGCCACCACCACCACTGCCGCCACTCCATCCACCGCTCTGCTGGGGAGGTGAGGCGGTACTGCTAAGCGAGTTGGATAAGCTGGAGTTGAGACTATGGCCAAAGTTGCCAAAGGATGCAATCGGTCTGTTGTACCATATAGGATGATAAGTGCTCGGTGCCAGCGTGGAGCTTTTGAGAAACTGCTCAAACTTTTCTCCCCAGACAGACTCCACATCCAATGCAATCGCATAGGGAAGGTACTTTTCAAATATTTCTGGAGTCATTCCAGGTGGATTGAAGTGTTGCAGTTGCCTCTCCTCAGCAGCGCCTAGATACATCTCAAAACCTTCGATTTCTGCCCGTAGTTTGAGTTTTCGCTCAGCTGGTTTTCTGATCAACCATTGATACACGAGAAAGATCAAAACATTCGCTATGCAGAACAAAATCAACAAGATGGTTTTACCTTCATAGACAAAGTAATCTTGAAAGCTGATGGCCAAGACAAAGTAGGTGATTCCTACTAAAATCGGGAAAATCCAGAATTTGAAATTCAAGCCTTGATAGATCAAAGAAGACCATTGTTGCTTGATTTCTTTTTGAAAACTATCCAATGCTTTTTTGATAGAAGAATCATATTTCCCGTCCAATTCCACTCTGTTATGGGAAGCAAAGAGTTTTTCCAGAATTACTTTTTCTTCTTTGGGTAGCTCCTCATCCATATTTTTGACCATCTCAAGTATAAATCGATGATTTTTAAACATGCCCAAAAATCCTTTGCTTGTATCATCCTTGATTAGGATGTAACCTTTGATAGCTAAGTTGACCAAAGAAGCCGTCGCAATATCCTGCCAGTAATATCCTTTTTTTACCATTGCGATAGAAGCAGGTGAAAGTCCAGCAGGAGGATCAAAAAGTGGGATCACTGTAGGTTTGGGAGGGTCAATCCCAAATTTGTACCAGGTCAATCCATAATATATAAGTAAGATCAACCCAATGAAAGCAGCTAATAGCTGTCCTCCATATCGCTGTGTCCAACTCGGAGGTGGGGGGCGTGAAATTATCCCCGGAGTGAATCCCACAGCAATGCTCAGATTGTCTCCAAGCTTTGTTTCTGTTGTCTCAAAATAGACCTCATCACCTTTGATTTCATACCTGCAATTTTGAGCGGTACTGCCGTAAGGGCCCGTGTAGCAACTAGTCTGAATAGTGCTAGCTCCCGAAGGCAATTGGATCTGTGCACTGATTTTTTCTACGATGAAATCCCAGTCCGTTCCGTTGACATTCCAGTAGAGTTCATCATAGCCTTCGAAAAAGCCGATTTGGTATGGAATCTCATAGCTGATCTCATAGTGGTAGGTGCCGGGATCCAAAAATATATCAGATTTGCCTACGTAGATGACAAGCTTTCCTCCCTCATTTTCGGTGTGAAATGGAGATTCGGCTCCATCTCTATAAACGGCTATGTTTTGCCAATCATTTTGGATAGACGTCCCTTCGCGGTCTTTTCTGCTAGTGGGCAGTCGCCTCACGATCCCTCTCTTCCCGTCCAGCTGGGTAGTGTAGGTGATTTTCTCGCTGACCTTCAGTGTACCATCCTCTTTGATCTCTATATCCGCATGAAAATTACTTATTTTCTCAGACTGAGAAAATGAAGAAATTGAAATCAGCAAAAAGCTTAAAAAAAGAACTATTCTCCTCATCAGAACTTGACTTGTGGCACGGTGCGCTCAGCTTCATTGTCTAGCTCAAAATAGCTGCTCTTGCTAAATCCAAACATGTTTGCAAATAGGTTGCTGGGGAAAGATTCAACTAGTGTGTTTTTGTCGCGAACGGTACCGTTGTAGTAGCGTCTTGATTTTTCAATATCCTGCTCGATGCCGGATAGTTCCTCCTGAAGATGGAGAAAGTTGGTATTGGCTTTCAGATCCGGGTATCGTTCGGCTACCGCAAAAAGGTTGACCAGTGCTTTACTCAATTGATTTTCTGCCTGCTGTTGTGCATCTACCGAGTTGGCTGATTGCGCCATAGACCTTGCCTTTGTTACATTCTCAAAAGTTTCCTTTTCATGACTTGCATAGCCTTTGACAGTTTCGATCAGGTTGGGGATAAGGTCATATCTTTTTTTCAGTTGCACATCGATCCCGCTCCACGCTTCTTCTACTAGGTTTTTGAGCTTGACCAAGCGATTGTAGATCCCGACTCCATAAAAAATCAATAAGATGACTACCAATCCTAAAATGTATCCTATCATAACAGTGTGTTTTTTGTTTCAAAATAGGGATTTTTCTCCAATAGCACCTCAATAATCATCCTCTGTTACGAAGGCTCATGTCGTTTTTTTTAAACATGCTGGGAGAAAAGCGAACTATCAATCCTGAAATATTCAAAACTGGATGGAGCAGGGTTGAAAAATAGCTTCAAATAAAAAATATTTTGTAATGTGGTGTATAAATGGTTTTAAAAACTATTAATAATACTTAGATTTCTGTCAAAATAAGAAAAGTAGGGTTAAAAATGACTTATGTTTTTTAAAAACCTTGCAACCTGCCCAAAATTCCCTTAGTACTTGCGTTCCGGATCCTCAATCTGGATGCAAGTCGAGTTGAGATCAAAATACCATTTTCAGAATAATCAAAACCCAACCCAATATGAATAAATCTATGAACCGTAGAGATTGGCTGAAAGCCGGTTTTCTAGCAGCCGGAGGATTGGCAAGTGCTCCAGCTCTTGCTTTCAAAGGAGCCAAATTGCATACGCATGCTCCAGGTAGTGTGATCCAGGAGATGCTGCCTATTTTTCCTTTTGATGAAAGTAGGATGATGGCACGTCTCAATGCCAACGAAAATCCTTATGGTCCCTCTCCCAAAGTAGTTAAGGCGATCGCAGAGTCTGTAAGCTTGGGAAATAGATATGGTCATGGTGATGCTGCCAAGCTAATCGAAATGATCGCTGAGAAAGAAGGTGTCAAGCCTGAAAACATCATGCTCGGGCCCGGATCTACCGATTTGCTTGAGAAAACCGCATTTGTGCAATTTCAACATGGAGGAAATATCGTAGCAGGCGATCCCTCTTACATGTCTATTATGAACACGACACAGGCATTGGGTGGCAATTGGAAAGCTGTACCGTTGACCGCTGATTATGCGCATGATTTACCAGCTATGGCCAAAGCAGTGGATGCCAATACCAATTTGGTTTATGTCTGCAATCCGAATAATCCTACCGGTTCTATCACCGATGCGGGAGCATTGAAAAAATTCTGTACAGAGGTTTCGGCCAAGGTCCCTGTTTTCGTGGATGAGGCTTACTTGGAATTTCTGGAAAAACCAGAGACTCAGACCATGGTAGGCCTAGTAGCAGAAGGCACAGATGTGATAGTCGCCAGAACCTTCAGCAAAATCCATGGAATGGCAGGTTTGCGAATCGGCTATATCGTGGCAACTGAAGAGCGTATCGAAACGATCACGGAAAAAGTCAGAAGTACCATGGGACTATGCGTCACTTCACTCAAGGGAGCTATTGCCAGCATGCAGGAGCAAAATTTCCTTAGCCAGTGCAAGTCCCAGAATACAGAATGCAGAGAATATGTGTGGGATGAAATTACAAAGTTGGGTTATGAGCCGATTCCTTCCCATACCAGTTTTATGATCTTTCCGATTGCAATGGACGGGAAAGAGTTTATGAAAAACATGTATGAGGGTGGAGTAGGTATCCGGACTTATCAGATGTACGATCAGTCTTGGTGCAGAGTAAGTATGGGAACCCATGACGAACTCGCCTACTTCTTGGAAACTTTCAAAAAAGTCACCAACGCTTAATACTACCCAATGCCGATTGCCATTCAAAAAACCCTTTCCTTGCTCTTGATGATTCTTTTGGGCTATCTGCTTAGATCCAAGCTGAATCAGGATGAACATCGAAAAGGAATGAAAGTAGTGATTTTGGACCTAGCACTCCCTGCCATGATTTTCGTGGCTTTGATGGGAGTGCAGTTAGAGAGCGACTTACTGTTGCTACCACTGATGGTTCTTTGCTGGAATGGCATCATGCTGGCTACCAGTTATTTTGTTTTGCCATGGATGGGAATAGAGCGCTTAAGTCCTCAGCATAGGACATGGATGATGCTATTCCCATCATTGGCTCCCGGTCTTTCCTGTTTTCCGTTTTTGATAGAATACTTGGGGGAGGAAGCTCTTGCATGGGGGGCATTGGCAGATGTAGGGAATAAGGTATATGTCTTATTACTAGCTTACATGATAGCGATGGCCTGGTATTATCGCGTTCAAAAAATCGGAGGTCAGTCCAGTAGTAGTAAGATCAAGGAATTGCTATTGGCTATGGTCAAAGAACCCATCAATATGGTTTTGATTGTAGCAATCGTACTGCTGAGTTTGGGCTTGAATATGGATAGTCTGCCCGGTTTTCTGGGGGAAACTATCCTTATGATGAAAAACATCATGACCCCGCTGGTGCTCTTATTTATAGGGATGTCCGTGATCCTCAAGTGGAAGCAGATCCAATCCATTTTTTCTCTCCTATTATTCAGAGCCGGTGTCAGTTTGATGATCTCAGGTTTCATTCTTTATTTCTTTGAGCTTCCCAGCAGTGCAGCCGCCTTAGTATTGGTTGTATTTCCACTCTCAAGTGCTTCTTTTTGGCCTTTTGCACATATGTCCTCTGTGCATCAGCTCGAATACCAAAAAGAAAGTACAAACCATACCTTTGATCTAGGGCTTGGTATTAATATTCTTGCTGTATCCCTTCCTTTTAGCACCCTTCTCATTTTAGGGATTTTTAGTGCAGGGGAGGTTTTTGTAGCAGCCAAGCCTGTGGTGTTATTAGGATTGGGATTATTTGTATTGCCTTTGATACCTAAAATGGTTGTTTGGGCCAAAAATCTTGATTTTGATTTTTCCCTTCCAAAAAATCCTACTTACAAGGATAGTACGTCTCAAGAAAGGGGTTAAAACTGGCCTTAAACCACTTTCTTGGACTATCGATTATTCTGAATTGTTTCTATTTGTAATAGATATACTTGGAAATAATTCGATTAAAAACCTTATTGTGTCATCCTGACGTATAAAAACAAAACAATCCATAATTAACCCATTTTCTTATGAAGAGACTTTCACTTATTCCCATTGCAGGCTTAGTAGCTGTCCTATTTTTCCAGGCAGCTCAAAAGCCAGAATTCGAGTCCCACCCTGAACTGGACGAAGCTAAAATGCCAGCAAAAGTCAAAGCGGTGGTAGAGCAAAAGTGCTACGGTTGCCACAATGCTGAGTCCAAAAGTGATAAAGCCAAAAAGAAGTTGGACTGGGATGAATTTGAGGCAGCTAAAAAGTCCAAGCAATTAGCAGCTATGGCCGAGATCAATGAGACTTTGGTAGAAGGCGAGATGCCTCCTAAGAAATTTTTGGAAAATAAGCCTGAAGGAAAGCTGACAGAAGAAGAGCTTCAGATATTGCTAGACTGGAGCAGTGGTAAGAAAAAGAAGGATGAATAAATGAAAATCCTTCGATACCTTTTATTGGGACTGGCCTTGGTGCTGATTATCATCCAGTTTGTACCCAATGAACTCCCAGCGGTAGAAATGAACAATCCATCAGATCTTTTGGCCACGGATCAAGTGGATGGAGAAGTTGCCAATCTCCTGAAAGCTGCCTGCTATGACTGTCACAGCAATTCGACCAAGTACCCTTGGTATTCCCACGTAGCACCAGTTTCCTGGTTAGTTGCCAAAGACACCCGGGAAGGTAGGGAAGAAGTAAACTTTTCCAACTGGTCAGACTATGATATGATGGATCAGTTGAAGATTTTGGATGATGTCTATTCCGAAGTGGAAGAAGAACACATGCCTCTTCCTATCTATATCACGATGCATTCTGAGGCAGATTTGACTCCTGAGCAAAGACAAAAAATCATGGCTTGGGCCGAAAGTACCATGGATATCATAGCAGAGGAGGAGTAATCCATACTATCAAATAATGCAAGACCTGTGAAAGTATTTTTTACAGGTCTTTTTTTTGAATCTTTTTCTGTCTTTTCAAACTCACGATTAAAAATATCGTTTTTATCAAAAACTCCTTCCTATGCTAAAAAGACTAGCCATCATTATTTTTCTTTTAGCCAGTAATTACATTTTTGTTCCTGTTGCTCTGGCGCAATTGACTTCCATCACCAATAGGCTGGGTGGATCCTCTACCACGTTTGACATCACTTCCAATGGCGCGGAAAGGGTTTATTTTGATCAAGTTATCCTTAAAAGAGGAAATAAAACCATGTATCTCACCAATGATAATGGGGCGGGATTAGGATATGAATCCTTCCATTTGGAATTAACAGTGGACAAGAAGTTTGAATCAATAGTATCAGAGAAAAGAGCAACTAGAAATCACTGGCAACTCATTTTCTATAAAAAAAATGGAGTGGAGCTTACCACGATTTATATCCCTGATGATCAGGTGAAATATCTGAGTAACCCTGAAAAATCAATGAACTTTTACAGCTTTGATTTGACGGATCTGCCCATGGTTGTTTTCGATAAAACCAGTAGCATTGATATAAAGTATCTTCGGAAAGAGTAATTTTTTTCTGATGACTTTGATCTAGTAGATGTGGTTTTTTAACCCTGATATTTTTGAATACGTAGGAATAACTAAACTCTGTATGATACTAAAAAAACTAACAGCGATTCTTATTTTCCTTTCCACTACTTACCTGTTTAATTCAGAGTTGCTCGCTCAGAATTTAAGCGATAAACTGGGAGCATTACAAACTGAATTTAGTTTATCTTCCTACGGACAGACCAGAGAAATCGTCGAACAGTTTATTGTCAAAAGAGCAGAGAAAATAGAAAATGTCAGTTCATCAGCTACATTCGGTTATGCCTATGGGCTTGGTTTGGGCTACGAATCATATCATCTGGAAATTGTGGTTTCTCGAAAACTAGAAGTAGTAGAATCTGAAATGAAAAAGGATCAGTGGAATTGGGAACTGAGCTTTTTTGACAAGGATGGAAAAAAGCTATACAACACCAAATTGCCCAATAAGCAAATCAAAGCTTCGAGCAATTCTGATAAGACTTTACACTATTATTCAATTGATTTACAGGGGATACCTTTAGCGCCTTTAAATCATACGCAGCATGTGGATTTGTTTTACTACGGAAAACTGGATTAGTAATGCCCGAAATCATTGATTTAAGTCAGGAGATTTTTGAAGGAATGCCTGTGTTTAAAGCTCTGCCTCAGGTGAAAATGGAAATTCATGTCAGTCACGAAGATTGGGAGGGGATTCCAAATCCGGAAAACCCAACTCCCAGTGTTCATAGATTGGAAATGGGAGAACACACCGGTACTCATGTCGATGCGCGCAATCACATGGCCAAAGAATATGTGGGCCACTCCATAGAAAAGATGCCGCTGACTCAATTTTTCACTTCTGGATTCTGTGTGGACTTTAGGAAGAAAGGACTTCAGGAACTGATCACTAAGAATGAGCTGATATCGGCTATTCAAGCTTCAGGTGAGCAATTGGAAAAAGGGGATACCTTATTGATCTGTACAGACCACTACAAGAAATACTTTCAAACTGAAAATTGGCCAAAGGGTCCCGGAATCGATGCAGCGGCAGCTGAATGGCTGGGTGAAATGCAAATCGCAGCCTTCGGTGTAGAGACGATGAACCCAGGAGTCAGTGGTGTATCCAACCGCCAAGTTCATGAGATCTGTGGGCACTACAACTACACGCACTACGAAAACCTGATCAACTTGGACCTTTTACTCGGAAGAGGAAGGTTTCGGTTCATCGGTCTCCCTCTCAAAATCCGTAGAGGAACAGGCTCTCCTGTTCGTGCAGTGGCAGTTTTTGAATAATAATTCAGATCAATCCACAAAATCAGGTGGATGCATTTCATCAAATTCCGTCAGATCCTGATAAGCTTTTGCAAAAGCGACCAAAGCGCCTTCACCATAGAGATTGCCAATGAGGGTGAAGCTGGTCGGTCTGTTATTTTCATCAAGGCCATTCGGAATAGAAATCACGGGATGCCCCGTCAGATTGGTCAGCAATAGCTGCCTACTTCGGTTGGTCGGAGCAATAATCACATCATACTCTTGGAAAAGCTTATTCACTTCTTCGATCAATTGTCTTCTTTGGCGATTGGCTTGAAGGTATTCGACGGCTGGGATAAACCGGGCTTGCCGAAGTGATACAGCCCGCGATCCTCCGTGTTGTTCTACCATTTCGTCCACTTCACCTGAGCGGACCAATACATCAAAAAAAGCGCCTGCTTCTGCCCTTAGGATGATGTCAAAAGCCGAGTAGGGGAAGTTTTCTGGCAATTCCAAGGAGTCCATTTCTACACCCATTTCCTGAAATACTTGCAGACTTTCCCAGGTGTTCTTTCCAAATTCAGAGCTGTCCGACTCAATGTCCTGTTTGAGGTAGGCAACTTTAAAATCTTTGATATCCTTCGTGGGAAATGAAAAAGGAACCTCATTGGTCGAGGGGTCCTGCCAATCTTTGCCATAAATAGCCTCCAGTACAATCGCACAGTCCTCCGCATTTCTAGCCAGTGGTCCTATCTTATCCATAGACCAGCTGAGACTCATGACTCCATAGCGGCTGACTCTACCATAGGTAGGTCTTAATCCTGTCACGCCGTTTCGCGTTGCCGGGCTGGTGATCGATCCCAAGGTCTCAGTGCCCAATGCAAAAGGAACCAATCCCGCAGAGGTAGCAGAACCTGATCCTGCTGAGGAGCCACTGGCTCCTTGAGTCAAGTCCCAAGGGTTTTTTGTTTTTCCTCCAAACCAAACATCTCCCCGGGCCAAAGAGCCAGATACCAATTTAGCGATCAGCACTGCTCCTTGCTCTTCCAGTTTTTGGACTACCGTAGCGGTATAGTCGATCATCTGATCTTTATAGGGCTCTGCTCCCCAGGTGGTGGGATAGTCCGCCACAGCCATCAAATCTTTTACCCCATAAGGTATTCCATGCAATATTCCTCTGTATTGCCCGGCAGCGATTTCCTGATCGGCTTTTTGAGCCTGCTGCATCGCCAGATCTTCTGTCAAAGTGATCACAGACTCAAGTTTACCATCATATTTTTTGATCCGGTCTATAAAAAGCTTTGTCAATTCCACGGAACTGATCTGTTTGCTTTTAAGTAGGGAAGCCAATTTGGGAATCGGGTAAAAGGCCAATTCCTGAAGGTTTTCAGGCAATTCTATACCTTCCGGAATTTCAAAACTAGGGGCAAGACCAGCTTCTGGCAGCTGGAATCCCAAAGGATGGGGATCAAAAGTTACCGCAGGAAATGTCTCATTGGAAACCTCATAAGCTCTCAGACTATCATAGCCCCTTTTGTTTCTTTCCAGATAGCCATGCATACTCTGGATGTTTTCTTTCGAAAAATCCAATCCTATCAGTTTTTCACTACTTTTGATGTCTTTTTTTCTAAAAGTATGCTCCTCCGATTTACAGGAGATAGTAAGACTGGCTAGGCTGATAAGCCCCAATAGTGGGTAGATTTTTTTCATAAAGTGAGGAAAATGATAGGTTCTTGGCGATTTGAGCCTGAATTTTAAACTCGATTTCTATAGTTCTTCAAAATATCAAATTCTTCCTCAAGGAAAAATGCTTATGATCTAATGGGGTTATTTTTTATCTGAAGTCTGCATAGCCCATACTTTCAAATCTGCTATGGAACAATTTAGAATTTTACCGCTTCCCATGCGGACAGTTTGCTTTCGTCCATGGATGATTTATCCATACCCATCAAACTGAAAAGATGCATACTGGTGAATATGCAGATCGTCAAAAATCATAAAAATGAATTCTTTCCATTAAACCTCTTTTTGCCCCATCATCCTCCTCAATTTTCCGATCAAAATGCTTTGGTTTTTACTAATGACTAGCTTTTCATAGGTTGATTATTATTCAATCAATATTTGACCCCAACCACCATGCAGAATGCCTTGAAACTGAAAGCAGGAATACTCTCTTTCTGCTTTTATCTATGTCTCTGGTCCCTTCAGGCTCAGGACAAAAAGCCGGTTCAACTCAGTGATATGACCAAGATAGTCACCGTTTCCAATCCGGAGATTAGCCCTGATGGCGCCTCCCTGATTTTTGCAAAGAATTTTATGGAAGCCAATAAAGACGGAAACTATGAGTATAAAAGTCAGCTTCTGAAGATGAACTTGAGCGATCCATCTCAGCTCAAAGTACTCAATAGCCCGACGTATGATTTGTCCAACTTCAGCCTGTCTCCAGATGGGAAGAAACTGGCCTTTACCAAAGGCTGGGAAGGCAAAGCCCAAATCTGGATTTTGCCTTTGGACGGGGGAGAAGCACAGGTCTTGACTTCCGAAAAATACGGAGCCTCCTCTCCGGTGTGGTCTCCGGATGGCAGCAAATTGCTCTTTTCCTTTTCTGTGCCTGAATGGGCAATCGACGGAGATCCTACTTGGGACAATCCAAGACCAGGTAGAACCTATGGCGATGAGCCAAATTATGCAGCGATCAAGGAAGGGCTGGAAAAAGAAAATGTGAAGCCCGATATGGATGGGGATGTGTCTGAGCTACGCGCCTGGTTGGCAAAGAATGCCTCCAAGAAGGATCCTCAGGTAGTTGATCGTCTCAATTTTCTCGGCGAGAGAGGCCTATCTACCGATATTAGCTTTAGACATTTGGGAGTTTATGATCTGACTACCGGTCATTCAGAAGTACTGACGTCTGGTTACCAGAGTTTTGGTGGAGCGGAGTGGGCTCCTGATGGATCTTATATTCTGACCGTAAGTCTTGAGTATGAGGGGCATCCTGACTACACCATGGATTTGAATTCCGGTATTTACAAAGTCATGCTTTCTGACAAATCTGTCAGTACCTTCTTGGCTTCAGATGATTATAGATATACCGGAGCTACCTTTTCTCCCGATGGAAAAAGCCTCTTGATCTATGCCCAGGATACTGAAGACAGAACATTCAATCAGAGTCTATTGGGAATTGCCAAACCCGATGGAACTTCTATCAAATGGTTTACCGAGGACATTGACAGAAGGTTGGGAGGTTCCAAATGGACTGATGATAGCAAGGCGATTTATTTCGCAGGTGCCAATGAGGGGGGAACGACTTTGTACAAAGTGCAAGCTTCCAATGGGAAAGTAAGTAAAGTGATCACTGGCCCTGTGGGTGTGGGAGATTTTGATGTTCAAGGCGAAAAACTCGTGTATTCTTTGATTCAGGTTTCCAATCCCAATGAGCTCTATCTATCCGATCTAGAAGGTAAGGGACAAAAAATGCTGACTGACTACAATGCCAAATGGCTGGCCGATCGCTGGGTTTCCATGCCTACGGCTCATGAAGTCAAAGTGGATGAGTTTGATGTGGACTTCTGGGTGATGCCTCCTTTCGGACAAAAAGAAGGGGTGAAGTATCCAACCTTATTGGAAATGCACGGTGGCCCTACTGCTATGTGGGGACCGGGCGAACTCAGCATGTGGCATGAATTCCAGGTGTTGGCAGGCCGTGGTTATGGTGTGGTCTATGCCAATCCTCGTGGTAGCGGAGGTTATGGAAAAGACTTTCAGAAAGGAAACTATCGGGACTGGGGAGATGGTCCAGCGAAGGATGTTTTGGCAGCATTGGATGAGGCTGGAGAATTCTATGAGTGGATCGATGAAGACCAATTGGTATTGACCGGTGGATCGTATGCAGGCTATTTGACAGCTTGGATCGTGGGGCATGATCACCGCTTCAAAGCAGCTTTGGCACAGCGAGGAGTCTATGAGCTCACGTTCTTTATGGGTGAGGGAAATGCCTGGAGATTGGTGCCCAATTATTTTGGCTATCCTTGGGAAGAGGGTGCCAAAGAAATATTGGATTACAACAGCCCTCAAACTTATGTTCAAGACATTCAAACACCTTTGATGATTTTCCATGGAGATAGTGACTTGCGAACAGGCGTTCGTCAATCGGAGCTTTTGTATAAAAGCTTGAAAATCCTCAACAAACCAGTAGAGTACATTCGCTATCCGGAAGAAGGACATGAACTATCCAGATCAGGGGCAGTACAAAGAAGGCTGGATCGAATCGGAAGAATCGTCGAGTTCTTTGAGCGCTATGTGACGCATCCTGAATAATTCAGAAACTAGATACGGTTTGGATCTGCTCGAATCATGAGAGCTTAAACCCTAAAAAAAGGCTATCTCAAAACCGTTTGAGATAGCCTTTTTGCTAGAAGATAAGTTTACTTTTTAATTCCATCCGCCTCCCAGTGCTTTGTAAAGCTTCACATTTGCCTGAAGTCTGGATGCTTTCAAATCAGCCAGTTCAATCGCCGATTCCAAGGTTCTGCTTTGCGCGTTGATCACCTCCAGATAGTTGGCATAGCCAACAGAGAATAGAGTGTTGGAGTGCTCAATTGCCCTTTCTAAAACAGAAACTTCATACTGTTTCATTTTCAACTGTTGATCATAGGTGTCCATTTGATTGATCAGATCCAGCACTTCCAGGTAGGCATTTAATGTCTTCTTTTCGTACTCCAATAAAGCAATCTGCTGATCAGCTTTGGCGACTTCATAGAGAGATCTGATTTCTCTTCGGTTGAATAATGGTGCAGTCAACCCAGCACCAAACTGATAGATGCCGGATCCTGGACTCAAAAACAGCTTACTGAAATCAAAGGCATTGAATCCCGCCATTCCAAATAAATTGAAAGAAGGGTAAAAGGCAGCTTTGGCGGCATGAACATCCGCCTTGCTTGCTTCCAATTGCATCTCAGCTTCTTTCAAATCTGGCCTATATTGGATCAGCTCAGCAGGAAGTCCTGTTTCCAGATCAGTTTGTGCGGTGATCGCTTGATCTAGCTTCATTCTTTCAAATGAAAAATCGAGTGTTCCTACTAGTCTTGCCAAATTGTATTCAGCACTCTTCAGTTCTCTGTTTTTAGCTTGCAATTGAGCTTTAGTGTTCAGTACCAGAGCTTCAAACTGATCGATTGCCAGCTGATTGGCTTTTCCTCCTTCTTTGAGTTCGGTGATCAATTGTAGCGCCAATTCCTGAAGACTGATGTTTTCTTTCAAAACTTCGATTTCTTGATCTATGGCCAGTAAATGATAGTAATTGGACGCTACTTCAGAGATCAACCATGTTTGTATGCTTCGGCTCATTTCCTCAGATGCCATCAATCGGGCCACTGCAGCTTTTTTCCGGCTTCTCAGCTTACCCCAAACATCAATCTCCCAGGAGAATTCAGCACCGACCACGAAATCCTTATAAGGCGACGGGATCTTTTTGTCTGCGGGAACATTGTCAGATAGATTGGTGTCTGCATTACCCACACCATCCATCGTATACTCCCCAAACTTTCTCTGAGCAGCACCAGCATTCAGAGAAATTGAAGGAAGGATACCTCTTTTAGCTCTCAGCATAGACGCTCTTGCAGCATTGATTTTCAACAAGGTCTGCTGATTGTCCTGATTATTATCCAGAGCTGCCTGAATCAGAGATTTGAGTTTTTCATCTTGGAAAAACTCCGTCCATACAATCTGAGAGCTATTGGATGCACTATCCAATACAGCTGTTTCATAGGTTTCTGGCAAACTTAAACTTGATTCAGGTAATGAATCTTGCTGTACTTTACATCCGGCCAGAAGGACGAAAGACAAGGCGATTTTTAAAGTCTTGGATCTCATAGTTCTAGTACCGGTTCTTGGTTTACTGTAGTTTGTCTCTGTGATTTTTTAGCTTTCATTTTGGTATCAATGGTTTCAAAAACCACATACAATCCAGGAATCAAGAATACTCCGATCAAAGTACCGATAAACATCCCGCCGGCTGCAGCAGTACCGATGGTTCTGTTACCAATGGCACCTGCTCCCGAAGCGATAGTCAATGGTATCAACCCACAGATAAAAGCGAAAGATGTCATCAAGATTGGTCTTAGTCGTTCGACACCACCTTTAATCGCACTTTCTAGGATTCCCAAACCTTTGTTACGGTTTTGGATGGCGATCTCGATGATCAGGATGGCATTTTTGCCCAGCAACCCAATCAACATGACCAGTGAAACCTGCGCATAGATGTCATTTTGCAAGCCAACCAAATTCAAGAAGAAGTAGGAACCGAAAATCCCTGCAGGAAGTGAAAGGATCACAGAAAGAGGTAGCATATAGCTTTCGTACTGCGCTGCCAACAGCAAATACACAAAGACCAAACAGATCAAGAATATATAGACAGCCTGATTTCCGGAAGCGATTTGCTCCCTGGTAATACCGGACCAGTCAATAGAGAATCCTCGAGGCAAGGTTTGCAGAGCAACTTCCTCTACAGCTTTGATGGCATCACCTGATGAATAGCCTTCTGCTGCTTCTCCAGACACCATTGCTGAGCTAAACATATTGTATCGGGTCAGCTGCTCTGGTCCATAGACTCTTTCCAAACTCACAAAGTTGGAATAGGGAACCATCTCCCCATCCTTGTTTTTGGCAAACATGGTCAATAGTGATTCCGGAGAGGTTCTGTATTCCGGAGATGCTTGGATCATCACCTTATACATCTGTCCGTATCGGATAAAGTTGGAAGCATAGAAACTACCGATATAGCTCTGCAGAGTGGCCATGGCATCTTGAACAGACACACCAAGCTTGGCCGCTTTATCATGATCCACACTGATCATAAACTGAGGGAAAGTCGGGTCAAAGTTGGTGAAAACAGCATCCAATTCTGGGCGGTCATTCAGAGCCTGAACAAACTCTTCCGTCACCAAGGCCATATTATCTAAATCACCTCCGGACTTATCCTGAAGTCTCATTTCAAAACCTGAAGCATTCCCAAAACCCGGAACTGGTGGAGGCGCAAAGAATTGGATATCTGCACCTTTGATGTGGGCGGTTCTTTCAGAGTAATCAAGAATCAATTCATTGACACTCATTTCTCGTTGATCCCAAGATTTCAAATTGATCATGCCCATCCCGTAGGAGGCTCCCGCTGTTTCTGTCAACAGGGAATATCCAGCTAGGGTTGAGACTGTTTCTACCTCGTCCAAAGGCAATAGAGCCGCTTGAACTTGATCCATAATCTCCGTGGTTCTATCCACCGTAGCACCTGGAGGTGTAGTGACATTCACATAGATCATCCCTTGATCTTCATTTGGGATAAAACCTGTAGGAACAATGGAAATCATCCCGTAAGTCAAGGCAAAGAAGACAAATAATGCTCCAAAGGTGACGGCTCTTCTACCTGCTGTTCCTGAAATGATATTGGTGTATTTGCCTGCCAATGCATCGTACTTCGCATTGAACCCATCAAAGAATCGCTGCATAGCACCTTTCTTCTTGTTTGGATCATGGGACATCGGCTTCAGCATCATCGCGCACAAGGCAGGAGAGAGCGTCAATGCATTAATCCCTGAAATCACAATGGCAATGGCCAGTGTCAAAGAAAACTGCCTGTAGAAAATCCCTACCGGCCCTGAAAGGAAACTTACCGGAATAAAAACTGCAGACATGACCAAAGTAATTGCCACGATTGCACCACCGATTTCTTTCATTGCTTCGATGGTTGCATCAAAGGCGTTGAGATGGAGATCATGCATTTTTACGTGCACAGCTTCCACGACAACAATGGCATTATCCACAACAATACCAATCGCCAGTACCAATGCAAATAGCGTCAATAAATTGATCGAGAAGCCAAATAGTTGCATGAAGAACAGCGTGCCGACCAAGGAAACTGGTACAGCAATCGCCGGAATCAAAGTCGATCTGAAGTCCTGTAGGAATAAGAATACGACAATAAATACGAGGATAAATGCTTCGATCAATGTCTTGATCACCTCATGAATCGATGCATCTAGGAAGCGGCTCACATCATAAGAAACATTGTAGGACATTCCCGGAGGGAAGGAGCTACCCTCCAATTCCTCCATTTTGATTTTGATGTTCTCGATTACTTCACTTGCATTGGAGCCAGGTCTTTGCTTAAGCATGATGGAGGCAGAAGGTCTTCCATCAGTCATGGACATCATGTTGTAGTCCAGTGCATCAAATTCAATGTCGGCCACATCTTTCAATTTCAAAAGAGAACCATCCGGCAGAGCTTTAAGAGTGATATTTCTGTATTCCTCTTCATCATTGAATTTACCCGTGTATTTCAATACATATTGCAAAGCTTGGGGGTCCCGGTCAGATGAAATCCCTGATTTACCCGGAGCTGCTTCCACGTTTTGGTTCTGGATGGCTTCTGTCACATCCTGAGGAGAGATATCATAGGCGGCTAGACGATCTGGCTTCAACCAAACCCGCATGGCATAATCTTTCATCCCCATGATTTCAGCAAAACCAACCCCGTCAATCCGCTTCAGTTCAGGAAGGATATTGATATCAGCAAAGTTGTAAACAAACTTCTCATCCTGTGCAGGATCGGAGGTGATCAAGTTGAGGTAAAGCAACATGCTGTTTACCTCTTTTTCAGTCATCACACCGGCACGGATTACTTCTTCGGGCAATTCATCGACTACCGTCGCTACCCGGTTTTGGACGTTGACAGCAGCTTGGTCGGGATCTGTTCCTACTTGGAAAATAATAGTGATCAAAGTGATCCCTTCATTGGTATTTACGGAATACATGTATTCCATGCCCGGCACACCATTGATGGCTCTTTCCAGAGGAGTAGCTACAGCTTTTGCCAATACCTCGGCATTTGCACCTGTGTATTTGGCAGTCACTGTCACAGAGGGCGGGACGATGTCTGGGAACTGGGTGATCGGCAATGAGGTCAATGCCAGCAGTCCCAATAGGGTAATAAAAACCGAGATGACCGTCGAAAGAATCGGTCTTCTGATAAATAATTCAAACATAATGGGTACTAATGTGGTGAGACTAAATCAGCGAACAGTTACAAAATCTTGGTACACATCCGAGGAGGCAACGGTCTTTGGCTGAACCAAACTTCCATCCTGAACCTGCTGGATTCCTTCATACACAATCTTGTCACCGGGGTTGAACCCATCGGCCAAGTAATAATTGCCATATCGCTGGATCGGCTTAAAGCTTCTCACTTTTACCACATTTTCGCTATCCACCATGTAGACATAGGTGAAGTCCTGAATTTCAAAAGTTGATTTTTGAGGAATTAAATACACATCTTCCAGCTTAGAAAGCATCTGGATTTTACCGGAAGCACCATGCTTGATCAATTGATTTGGGTTGGGGAATCTTACCCGGAAACCGATGGAACCCGTTCCGGACTCTATGTCTCCTTCAGTAGTTTCCAAGATTCCTTTATCGGGATAGATCTGACCGTCAGACAGAATCAAAGTCAATTGCTCGTTCAATTCCTCTGCTGAACCTTCCTCAATTTTGGTTCGCATAAAATTCAGATACTCATTCTCATTGACTTTGTAATATGCGAATACCGAAGAGATATCTGTAATTGAAGTCAACAGGTCATTTTCGGCTACTAGGCTACCGATTTTGTGAGGAATTCTATCCACGATTCCATCAAATGGAGCTTTTACGGTAGTGTATGAAAGCCCTGTTCTGGCTGCTTTCAGTTGGGATTCTGCTTGTGCAATTTCAGAATCGGTCACGGCCTTTTTCGATTTGGCCAATTCCAGTTCGGAAGGAGAAATGATTTTTTTATCGACCAGAATTTGAAGTCTTTCCACTTCCACCAGGGCAGCTTTTTGCTCTGCTTTGGCGCGCATTAGGTTGGCACGAGCAGAATTGACCTGCTCATTGAATTCCTCACTGGAAAGCTGGAAGAGACTTTGGCCTTTTTTCACAAATTGACCTTCGTCGACATAGATGTGATCTACAAATCCTGAGACTTTGGATCTGACATCTACAAACTGCACCGCTTGGATATCGCAGATATAGGTTTGCGGAACTTCTACATCTGTAGGCTCCAGAGCGAGTACTGGGATTTCCGGTTGCTTCTTGTTCTTTTTAGCCTTGTTGGGATTGGACTGACAGGCCAAGGCAAGTATTGTCATGGACAATAGTAGGGAGATAGATAAATAAGAATCATAGCTTTTCCTATAAGAAAAGCCAAGGGGCTTACTAGTTTTCATGTGAGGGTTTTTAAGGATAGGTTTTGATTTGCTACAGGGCGGGAGCGGCCTGTATCAAGGAGCATTGGCTCGAATGCCCGTCTGTATCCTTCTATGAATCGAACAGAGCTCTACAACCGGTGAGTAGCTGCTGCTGATTTTGCATTGGAAAAAAGTAAGTCCCCAATCCATAGAAGGATGGCTAGGGCTGTGAGTTCGCTCACTTGAATAATTCTTTTGGACCACCCTGAAAAACTCAGCTAGGGTAGGGATAGTCTCGGAAGCTTCGTGTATGATCTCTACTGCTATATCAGGCAGACAGGGTACTACCTGATATTCCGCCTCCAATTCATTGGCAGATAATGGGGTGATCCCTGCTGTCAGTAATAATACCAGAAAGAAAAACCTCATGCTGTTACTCTGATTTTTATCTTTTAATCTGAACTCTTAAGAAGAGGGTTTAGTGTGATTGACTGCTTTAAATTAATACCAGATGTTTAAATTCTTTTTATAAAATTTCAAAAAAGTGTTCTATTTTTTGTTGAGTGGTAGGCAAACAATGCTTTCTCTTAGGAATTAGGTAATGAAAGTGGCTGTTTATTGTATTTTTTCATTTTGAGAAAATAGAGCGGAATCGAAGCCTATAAATAAGCAGCTTCGATCCTTTCAGCTATTCCAAAATCTCTACCGAAAAGCTCTTTTCTTCTACTTGGCCTGCCTTCAAGGCTCGGATTCCATCTTTATCTGTGAATAAACCAGAGTGATCCTCGGCATCTCCGATCCCCAACCAAGGTTCCAGACAGACATAAGGTGCTCCTGGCTTTGCCCAAATCCCCAAATAATCGAAATCATTGAATTCCAAACTGACTAGGGGACCTCTTGTTTGATGATGTAGACTGACTTCTCGGGATTTCAAGTGTTTGAAAACCAAAGCATCACCATCAAAAATGTGATCTGTAAGTTGGATTGTTTGACTGTCGTTCAGCACCTTGTCACCCATCCCTCCAATCAATCCGCCGGGCATAATATTCCAAGTATGATCATTTTCCAGTTCCGGAAACTCAATGGAATAATCCTCCAATTTTCCTCCATTTCCGATTGGGCAATTAAAAGCTGGATGTCCGCCTAAGGAATAGAACATTTCCTCATTTCCGGTATTTTCTATTCGATGAGATACTCTTAGCTTTTTACCGATCAGTTCAAAACTCAAGTCAAATACAAAGTCAAAAGGATAGATAGCTTTGGTATCCTCATTGGATTCCAGTCTAAAAACAATCAAGTTCTGCTCTTGTCGAATAACTTTGGCCTGATCGCTGGTCCTCACAAATCCATGCTTGGGAAGGGAATATTCTTGACCTTTAAAGCTGTAGGTTCCGCCCTTTAGAGCTCCGATGATGGGGAAAAGAACTGGGGCTTGTCCAGACCAGATCTGGGGATCTCCCTGCCAGAGGTATTCAGTATGAGTTTCTTTGGAAAGGATAGAGCTAAGCTCCATGCCTTGTTGCTTGATTTGTACTTGAAGAGAATCTGATTCGATAGTATAGGTCATAGGTATTTTTAATAAAGCCCCGAAAATAGGGGAGAATTGCGAAATACGAAATCAGAAATGCGATAAGTGAAATGAGAATTTGGACAGTAAACAATCCCGATGAATATCGTGGATCAATTTTCAAGTATGAAGAAACTCTGTGAAGCCTCAGAGTTCTATCACGAGACAATTCCCCTCCCGATTGCTATCGAGGAAAGAGGCAAGGGGGGACCTAAACTAGTACGGGAATTCTTTTTTAGAGGAGATCCGTGAAGAGAAGGATCTGGTTGGGAAAAATTTGCTTCAGGAAGGAATGCAATTGATATTAGCTCAGCAATTGAATTATTAATCCATGAACCCAACTTTTACTGTAAAGTCTTTCTCTGAATTAACCAATGTAGAGCTCTATGAAATTCTACGCTTGAGGTCAGAGGTATTTGTTGTAGAGCAAAACTGTGCTTTTCTAGATCAGGACAACAAGGATCAAAAATGTTATCATCTGATGCTCTGGGAAGGAGAGAAATTGGTGGGCTATACCCGGTTGGTTCCGGTAGGCTTATCCTATGTAGAGATGGCAATCGGTAGAGTGGTGACATCTCCAGCAGCGAGAGGAAAAGGCTATGGAAGGATTCTGATGGAAAGATCGATAATGGAGTGCCAGGCCATCTTTGGGATAGGTCCTATCCGAATCGGTGCCCAAACCTATGCGCTAGGTTTTTATGCTTCACTTGGTTTTGTTGCTGAGGGAGATACTTATGATGAAGATGGCATCGAGCATATTGAGATGGTTTGGAAGCCATAGGATTCAGTTGAACTAGTTAGAAATGATCCGTTAGGACACGGATCTGGGCGAGAAAATAAGTTCCGTGATGACACGGATCTGGCCGAGTAATTTAGCATTTACTACTGATCACTGCTACTGAAAACTTATCACTAATCACGTTGCTATACTCCGGCAACTGAATAGGTTCCTTCCATTGAATTTCTCCGCCGGAGTCAATGGAACTTATATTTTCTTTACCGTGGGTTCCGTCCTCGATTTCATCGGGACTACACCCACGGCTAATATCATTTCGCCCCCTTGGGGGCTCTTTATTGATCTACTTATTGTAATTCTCTTTTTTATATGTTCCGTGAGGACACGGATCTGCAAAATACAGCGAGACAATTCCCCCTTCGAAGGGGGCAAGGGGGATGCAAACCTATTCTAGTACGAGAATTCTCTTTTAGGAACGATTCGTGAAGACACGGATCAGAGCGGGAAAATAAGATCTGTGAAGACACGGATCAGGGCGGGAAAGAATTAAGACTTCAAATCTGATCACTGCTACTGATCACTGACCACTAATCGCGTTGCTATACTCCGGCAATTGATCTGTTTCTTCCCATTGAATTTCTCGGCCGGAGTCAATGGATTTCTATTTTCCTTTTTTACCGAGGGTTTTGCTTCGCTCACCCTCGGCTAAAACATTTTCGCCCCCTTGGGGCTACTTTCAGCCTTCATAATTGAGCTTTCTGATTTTCCTACTGATCACTGCGACTGAACACTGATCACTAATTTTAGCTTTCTCAATTCACCTTTCAGACTTCAAATCTGATCACTGCGACTGATCCCGATACGTATAAGGACTGACCACTAATTTCAGCCTTCATAATTTAGCTTTCTGATTTCCCTACTGATCACTGAATACTTCAAAAACTCCCTTTATTTTATTTATCGTATATTCTAGCCAAGAATCAATAAACCTAAGACCATGGATAAACTGGAAAAAGTAGAAATGATGGATAAAATCCTGAGGGAATTTGAGGATTTGAGAAATAGCCAAACTTCCGTTTTGAAGAAGATCTCCAAGATAGAGGCGGACAATATCAATCTGGGTGTAAAGCTGCTCGAAGAGAAATTGACCGAGATTTACTTTGCCGTGGATACCAACCTCAACTTGGTGACCAGCCTTGAGGAGGAGTTCCAGAAGCATAGAGATAAATTCTACAAAGACAATAAGATCGCGGCGCTGAAGGAGGAGTAGGGGAGCTTAAAGTCAATAGACCATAGCACCTAGGATTAACCTGGGAGGAAAATATCTTCTGAGATTTAACCTATTCGTTTTATGAGATGATTTGAATTCCCTTTCTACAAATCAGGACGGTGGACCCAAGGGAAATCGCTTTTAACAATCCAAAGTGAATGAACCCTTCGAGGGTTGATCTTTTCGAAGGACAAAGGTGTCTTATGACTAAATAACCTTCCTTCTATCTTAAACCCTCGAAGGGTTTTACCTAAAAGCGACTTTCCTGCTGTGGCCCCTCTTCTGTGGACTATTGGAACAAAGATCTATTGTTCAAGATTAGGGATAGCGAGTTTTGAATTTTCTCAGTATATACTAATCAATCAGGCTTTTCCCTATTTTTATAATTTGATTGTCCGCAATCTTACCAGTATAATCAGGAATCGGCTAAAAAGTAGCTTTGAAGTACCAGACTAGCAAACTTCGGTCATCCGTCATCGGTCTTCTGGCCCTGATTAACAAAGGAAATTTGAATTGTAGTGCAATAGCGGATATACATATTTTAAATAATGAAATCACCCCGTTTTCTTTTCGGATTGCTTCTGCTGATCTCTTGCCAGACCGTGGAGCAGCAAGCTCCTGTCTTTACTTCTATTCCATTTCCGGGCAAAGGAGACGCTTCCTTGCCTGTCTTATCTTCCAATGGCGAAAACCTGCTTTTTACTTACGTAGAAAAGGTCAATGATAGCACTGCAGCACTTTTCTATTCCCGATTGGAGGGAGACGTTTTTTCCCAAGCATCCCAGATTCATCAGGGAACAGATTGGTTTGTGAATTGGGCGGATTTTCCTGCCATCGTGGAGAACAAAGGAAACCTCTTGGCTCATATTCTTCGAAAGTCCTCCGCGGAGACTTTTTCCTATGATGTCAACTTGCAAGTGCTGCCCAAGGGACAGGATACTTGGCAGACAAACCTTCCCCTGCACAGCGATTCGACTTTTACAGAGCATGGCTTTGTGAGTATGCTGGCTGCCACGGATAGTACTTATTTTATTTCTTGGCTGGATGGGAGAAATACCGGAGGAGGACATGATCATTCGGGAGGGGGAGGAGCTATGTCCATCCGTGCGGCGGAACTCGATCTTCAGGGAAATGTGCGCTGGGAGGAACTGCTGGATGCCAAAACCTGTGACTGCTGTCAGACTTCCGTAGCGATGAGTTCGCAGGGTCCGGTGGTCGTCTATAGAAATCGATCAGATCGGGAGATCCGGGATATTGCCATCACGAGATTGGTAGATGGAAAATGGACCGAACCTCGAATCATCCATGCAGATGGATGGGAAATCAGGGGCTGTCCCGTCAATGGTCCCAAAGTGGCTGCGAAAGAGGAAACAGTAGTCGTGGCCTGGTTTACCGATGTCAATCTGGAATCTCAGGTGAAACTGGCTTTTTCCACAGATGCAGGAGCTATCTTTGATGCTCCGCAAAAAATTGGGCTTTCCGGTGATTTGGGAAGGGTTGATGTAGCTCTACTGGATCAGGAAAATGCTTTAGTATCCTGGATGGGCATGGAAAATGATTCCACCTTTCTGATGCTCCGTCGTGTCAATAAGCAAGGAGATGAATTTCAAAGTCATCGGGTAGCGCTGATGGATCCTTCCCGCAAAAGTGGATTTCCCCAGATGGAAGTGCATCAGGACAAGGTCTATTTTTCCTGGACCAAAATTGAGGAACAAGGCGAAAGCATAGGAATGGCTGTGGCGAATGTCGCCGATTTGTAAGGTGTTTTAATTGGGCTAAAGCCCATTCAAATCGCGTTTCATTTTTGGGATTGGGTTGAAACCCATTCCGATTCAAATTCCATTTCATCATTTCGGAATGGGCAATAGCCACATTCCTATTCAAATTGCCACTTGAATAGAATTGACTTCTCCTATGAATTGCCTCCTGTTTCAACAGGAGACAAAAAAATCAACCCTACTTCAAATGCTTAGGCACATCACCGTCTGCTTTTTTCCACTGTTTGGTAAAATATTTCCGCACTAGAATCTTCACAGAAAGCCCAACCACGGCAGTGATTGCGGTGTAAGCGATCACCGCTCCCAGTGAATCTTCTTCTGATTCTGGATTTTTGGGAGCTGGTTTTCCAGTAAAAGCCTCATATCGGTTGTCTACGGCTGCTTTTACCAATGCAGCAGCTCCCAGAGCAAAGAGAGCAGAGGTAATCTGAAATTTGGTTTCGGTCAGTTTCATAGTCTTTTTCCTTTTCTGGTTGCAAAGTCCATGCACAAAGGAATTCCACATGAACAGGCATCAGCTTTTTGAATTACCTTCTGAAATGAATTGCTTTTGATTGCAACATGAGGCAATTTTTTGTAGCCTATTGTTTTTATCTAAACATCTGATTAACTTTTACTTACAGTTTTTATATTACTGTTTTAATCAATGTTTCATTTTTAATTTTTATGATTATGGATAATAAAATATCTATCGTAATCCCTCCAGCAGATCTGACAGCTATCCAAGATGCCGTCAAAGTTCTACAAGAAAAGCTGGGCCCCTTGTTGATTGCACTGACCAGTGAACAAAGAAGGGAGAAAACCAAGATGGGGGAGGCCTCCAAACCTTTTGTAGAAAAGATCATGGAGTATGCGGGGAGCAATCCCCAGTTTTTACCGGCATTTGCCAGTTTAGAGGAGATGGAAAAGGATAAGAAAGCCTATGGAGAACTCAATCCGATCTTTAACAATCTTAACCAGATCACCAGTAATCTGAGTGATACACTCTTAGAGTTGGGGTCGGATCTGATGGGACCATCCAATGTCTATTATACATCTGTCAAACTGGGAGTGAAAATGGATGTACCCAATGCAAAGCCGATCTACAATGATCTCAAGGTCCGTTATGCACGGAAGAGCAAATCCAAACCTGAGGAGGAAGAGGATTTGTAAGCAAAAATTAGCTTTTAAACTTTTGAACTACTCCGGAGCAATCTGGAGTAGTTTTTTTATTCCCCTGTTTGATGCTCTATGCTTCTCCGATTGATCTATCAACTGAAAGAAATCAGCTTGGAACTGCAACACTGGAGCTAAAAACCGAAAAATAGCAGTTCCAAGCTCTAACAGATCAGCAAAAAGCTGAACCACTTCAGCTCAGTGGTGAAAAACAGCAGTTAAAAGCTGAAGCATAGCGGCTCAAAGGTGAAAACTTGCAGTAAATAGCTGCAAACTATCAACTCAAAGCCGAAACATTGCAGTTAATAGCCGCAAATTATCAGCTACAGGCAGAAATTTTTAAGGTCAAATCAGAAAAATCAATAGATTGTTTGGAAAGGAAGGAGGAAGGTGGCAGGAAGGGGCGATTAATATTCTTTATTCTAAATCTCTCTTTTGTAAAATTTCGAGATTCCTAAAATTGTAATAAATGGATTTGTGTTTATAAAATGTTTCCTCTTGAATTAAAAATCTCATGGAATCATTCTTGGATTCTAAAACAACTTTTAAAGCTTTTTTAAAACTACAGTAGAATATTTCCTTTGCCATTGAAAGTTTTCCAGCATGGGAATACTGAATTTTAGTTATGTGATTCACAAGTTTGCAAGAACATAAATATTCTAATAAACCCACATTTTTTGTATATAAAAAATAAATTATTTCCCAATCATTTTGATTTGCATATGAAGTCTTTTTTAGAGTGTACTTTCGTTTTTCAATATTATTTGTAATTCCTATTTTTATTAACTTTCCTTCCATGCTTCCTGCTATATATAAATAACCAGATTCATGATACCTTTTTTGAAAGGCAATATTTGCCGTACGACATATTAAACAATGGTTATTTCTGTCTCTTATTGTATGATTTCCTTTTTTGCAGGGAGTTGTGTTATAAGCAAATATTGCATCTACATAATGCATTTCTCCAAATATTTCACTTATTTTTTTTCCAGAGGCATTGTAAAATAATTTCTGATCTAGTTTATGATGTTTAATGAATTCTAGGACTTTTTTATCTGTTATAGGTGATTTATATTTATTGACAATTTCGTTTCTTTTTTTATTTATAAGAAAATTTAAGTCCTTTTTCATTCCCTATAACTATTTAAAGATTAGATTTATGGTATTCCAAATATTTTTTATTTCCTTCAGATAAGTTCCTTATCCTTTCTTTTCCATCAATCCCAATTTTCTTATAATCTTCAAATGAAATTTGATCTGAAAGAATAATCTTTCCTGAATTGTCAAAACTGATTATATGCCGATCAAATAGGGCATCATAGGTTGGGGAAAGAAGAATTCCATTGTCTAAATCTAATCTTTCTTGGTCGGATGCATCTTTCCATGGTACAATATGGGAAGCAATCAGGATTCTTTGATCGTTAAATTGGGTTACAGCACATTGGTAATTCCATCGGTGAATAATTCCTTTTCTATATGCACCTTGACCCACTCTAGAAGTTACTAAACCTTCTCTCTCAGTAGAATTTGGAAGAATTATTTCATAATTTTTTCTCTCGGTATCAGCTGCAAAATCTAGTTGTAATTGGTCGGGTCTGATTAATGGTTTTGCGCCTATTCTATTAAAAAAGAATTTAATGCCAATTCGTAAATCTCCATTCCGGTCTGGGGTTTCGAAATAATCTGCATCATAAAGTTCTAATTCGGATTCAAATCGGACCCATCCTGTTTGAATGTATTGAAATAGAAATATTCGCATTCCGAGGTTCTGATGGTTATATAGCTTAAAGTTTCCTCGAGTAAACTGCATATCACCAACTTGCCCTTCTCCTGTATAGGAATAAACCTTCTCATTTATCCATTGGTCCTTATACCCATGCTGGTGACCTTGGGAACCAGAAAAAATAAAAATGTAGGGTCCTTGGGATGAAGGACAAATTCCGCTTTGCCGATTTCCACCGAAATTATCGTGAATCCAAGAACGTTGATATTTTTGGCCTACAATGAACATTAAAAATTTCGAATAATTTGAAGCTATTTTTGTAATCTGATTTTATTCTCTTTTAAGATCATGCATTATCTCAATCCTACTGATAAAATAATCTAAACTTATTTTATCTCCTTTGTTGACTTCCTCATTATTTTTTTTGACAAAATAAGCAAATTCTTTATCATAGCTTGATTTTTTTGAGTAGAGTCTGGGTGTTACTATTAACTTCTCCTCAATCCCTTCGTCATTCTCAATGGTCTCCCATATATTAAGTTCTTTATTTGCTATATTATTATTGTATAAAACCAATAATAGAGATTCAATATCTCCAAAATTAACATCTTTTCCCTTTTTTATTTTTGGACTAATAAAATCATATAGTTGATCAAGAAATTCCTGATAATTGAGTTGACTGTTTTTAATCAGCCTGTAAAAATTCGGCTCTATGAATTTGATAAATAAAATAATAAAAAGGGCTTTAGGTATTGTGTAATGTCTAATTGAATAGGTTTTTAATATAATTGAACAATGGAAAAGAATTTTTTCGATCTGACGAAGATTAACCTCGGAATCGTTGAAAAATGCATATGCCAGATTATAGAAAGTGTCATTTTCTTTACTAAGATTTTGATCTAATCTCCGGTTTTCCGCTTTTAAAAAATCATTAATTCCTGATTTTTGAAACATATAATGAATGTAATCATCCAATATAGGTGTTGGTAAAGAATATTCTAAGTCTATGAACCTTCTCAGGTATTCATTTCCATCCATTTCAGAACTTCCAAAATATCCTTTGACTGAGTTAATTAAATTGCTTTTATCTATAGAAAGTACAAAGACAATTCCTGGTACAGAAAAGAAATGTTTTACGATTTCTAACAATTCTACTGCATATTTTGGGTTACAGCGATCCAATTCATCTATAAAAAAGATAAGCGGTTTCTTTTCTATTTTAGAAACATAGGTTTCTAATTCTTTCTTAAAATCTTCTAGTCCCTTTTTCTTATTAGCATATTCATTAACTTCTTCTTCAAAGATTGAAGCAGCTTCTTCAGATAGTTTTTGAAATGCATCCTTTAAAATTTTTGTGTCTACATATTTTTCAGCAACAGCATTTAAAAAAACTGGTATAAGTGATCGGGTTAATTTTGCTCCTTTCTTTATTAATGGAGCAAATTCTTGTTTATCATATATCTTTAGTGATTTTAATTCTGAAAGTATTGCTGATAGTGGATCATGGTTAAAGTCATGCTCCCAAGCATTAAAATATAGCGTTTGAAATGCTCTTTCTGATTGACCAAGATATAATCTCCACATTTCTATGAAAGTTGTTTTCCCCTCTCCCCATTTATTATTTAAGGCAAGGACAAAACCATCTGAATACGTTTCAATTATACTTGTTAGAATCTCGGCATATCTTTTCCGACCTAATTCACAAAATTCAAATGGATCTCCTGCAGATGTCCTTATTTTTTGAGTTCTTAGGGATTTGGCCACCGTTTAAGATTTTAGATAAAATATTTATTTAAATTTTAACTTTCTTGAATAATATTGACCCTAAGCCAACTCCCTTAAATCCACCGGTACTACTCTAGAAACACCTGCTTCGATCATGGTAATGCCGTAGATAATATCCGTGCTCGCCATGGTGCGTTTATTATGGGTCACGATAATAAACTGGGACTCGCCGCTAAAGCGCTGGATAATCGTATTGAACTTATCAATATTGGCATCATCCAGTGGCGCATCCACCTCATCAAAAATACAGAATGGCGCAGGCTTCAACAGATAGATGGAGAAGAGTAGGGAAGTGGCTGTGAGGGTCTTCTCTCCACCGCTGAGCTGATTGATCGTCAAAGGTCTTTTACCCTTAGGCTTGGCCATAATCTCAATCGTGGACTCAAGCGGATTATCCGGATCGGTGAGCTTCAGATCACAATCATCCTGCTCGGTAAAGAGGGAGCGGAATACCTTCACAAAATTCTCCTTGATCTGATCAAATGCCGTCAGGAAGGTTTCTTTGGCCACATTATCGATCTCCTGAATCGTAGTCAAGAGCGATTCCTTGGCCTTTTCCAGATCTTCTTTTTGCCCCTTGATAAAGTCATGGCGCTCCTTAATCTCATCGTAGGCTTCCATCGCCATGGGATTGATCGGGCCGATCTTTTCCAGTTTTTCCTTTTGCTTGCTGACCAGGTGGCGGAGCTCTTCTTCGGAGAATTCCAAAAATGCCTCATCCAAACCGGGATTTTCCTCCATCAGCTGATCCAGATCCAATTCAAACTCCACACTCAGTCGCTCTTTCATGGAAGTCATCTTGAGCTTGACCTCATTGATGGAGTTTTGGAGCTCCTGTAGCAGCATGTCATGTCCTTCCTTGGATTTTTGGAGGGAACGGATTTTTTGATCTGTCTCATCGATCAGTCCTCGGCTGCCATAATAGTCCTTTTCAGCCTCGTTGACACCGCCTTCTATGCCTTCTTTTTCGGAGTAAAGCTCGATCAGTTCATCGTCTTTGATCTCGTTATTGTCCAGCAAGGACTTGATTTCCTCGTCCAAGGAAGCCAATTCTGCTTGGGACTTTTCGATCCGCTCCTTGGAGCCTTCGTACGCATTTTGCTTAAACTCAATCTCCTGCTCCAGGCTAGTGACTCGGTTGACTTGCTGATGATAGACGATATTTTCTTGGTTGAAAGCCTGAGATTTCTCCGTCAGCAAACCTGATTCTGTTTCCAAATCCTCAGTCAAAACTTCCAGATCCTGAGCAGCGGCTTCGTATTCCCCGCGGTTGTCCAGGAGTTCGGGTTGGATATAAGCCAGACTTTCCTCCAGCTCCGCGATTCGGTCCAGAATATCTTCCCGCTTATTGGCATTGGAAGAAAGCAATTCCGCCAATTGTTCCTTTTTTGTGCGGATGGAGACGTATTGCTGATTGATTTCAGAAATCTGCGCCTGCTTTTCCTCCAGCGATTTTTTGTAGGAAATCTCCTTGAGCTTCATCAAGTCGGAGAGCTTTTGATCCAGATTGGAGCGGGTCGCAGAAACCTTCTTATTCAGGTCTTTGATCTCCTTGTCCAGCTTTTCCAAGTTCTTGGCTCTACCGATTCTTTTCCCTTCGAAAAGTCCCACAGAACCTCCGGAAAGAGAGAATTTGCGCTTGGTATATTTTCCGCTTTCGGAGATAAATACCGCATCGGTATCCTCTGGAAAATCCCGAAACTCTCCCTGCACGATATAGACATTGTCCAGGATATGATTGATTAGTCGGGAGTATTTTACATCAAATTCGATGATTTCCGTCGCGGCAATGGCATTAGGGAACAACTTGCTTTGACTTGGTTTGAACCGCTCAAAATGCTCCAGAATAAAGAAATTGGCTTTGCCTCGGGAAGCATCCGAAAGCAGGGAAATCGCTGCTATGGCCTGCGCTTCTGTCTCGACGACGTAGTAGTTCATGTAGCCCTCCAGATAGTTCTCGATCGTCACCCGGTATTTTTCATCCGTGGTCAGGAGATCAGAAAGGAGCGGGGTATCCTTGCCCCAAGAGTTGTTCTTTTTAAGGAATTTGATGGCCTCCGGAAAACCTTCCAGATTCTCCACCAAAGACTTGGTCAGGTTGTATTCGTTTTGCTTGGAATCCAGTTTTCTGGAAGATTGGGTCAGTTCCTCCCGGATCATTTCGATCACGCGATTGGAATCTTCAATCTTGTGATCCAGATCTTCCTGCTTCTTTTTGAGGCTTTCATATTCCGCCGTGGCGTCGTCGAGTTCTGTTTTGAAATCGACAATTTTCGCTTCGAAGTCCACCAATGAAGCCTCCTGATGGGAATCATCCGAGGAAGTTCTCTCCAGTTCCTGCTTCAAGGTAGAAAGCTGAATCTGCTTCACTTCCAGATCCTTAGTGAGCTGATAGACTTTTTCTTTCAGGGATTCAAAAGCCTGTTGCTGGCTTTTTTGCTTGGTTTGCTTCTCGGATTGAACCTGCTTTTGAGACTCATAGGCCTCCCGTAGTTCGGTGACGATGTGTTCTTTTTCTGCCAAAATCTTGGCTGCAGATTCCATTTCCTGCTGCAGAGAACGAATAGAAAAACCCGCTCTATCATTGGACTTGCGGTCTGCATCGATTTGCTCCCGCAGTTTCTGGGAGCGGTCTTCCAAAAAGCGGAGACGCTCGTTTTTTATCTTTTTCTCCGACTCAAACGATCGGATCTTATTTACATGTTCGTTGAGGGTTTTCTGACGGGAAGCCAGCAATTTTTCCTTGGCGATCAAATCCATCTTCAGTTGGGACAAGAGTGCCTCCTGATCGGTGATTTGAGTTTGGAAAGAAAGCTTGCGATCCGATTCCTCCTGGATTTTTTTGTTGGTTTCCAGCAGGGAATTGGTGTACTTCTCGATGCTTTTTTTGGCCAGATTTATGGAAGCGGCTTTGTATTCCTTTTTGATTTCGAAGTACTTGGCGGCTTGCTTGGCTTGTTTTTCCAGAGACTTGAGGTTTTTCTCGATCTCATAGAGCAGATCTTCCACCCGGTCCAGATCCGCATCGGTATCTTCCAGCTTTCGGAGGGTTTCTTTTTTGCGGGTTTTGAACTTGGAAATCCCAGCCGCTTCCTCGAATAGATCCCTTCTGGAGTTGTTTTTATCATTGAGCAGCTCGTCGATCATCTTCAGCTCAATGATGGCGTAGGAATTGGAATTGATCCCCGTGTCCATAAAGAGGTTGGTGATGTCCTTGAGTCGGCAAGTGACGCCATTGATCTGGTATTCACTTTCCCCGGAGCGATAGTAGCGGCGGGTGATCGTGACATGGGTGTATTCGGTAGGAAGGAGGTTTTTGGTGTTTTCGAAGGTCAGAGAAACTTCCGCGAGATTGGAGGCTTTTCTGTTTTTGGTGCCATTGAAGATGACATTTTCCATCTTGTCGGAGCGGAGCATCCGGGTTTTTTGTTCCCCCAGTACCCATCGGATGGCATCGACTACATTGGATTTACCACAACCATTAGGTCCGACCACTCCGGTGATTCCCTTGTCAAAGTTGATCACCATTCTATCTCCAAAACTCTTAAAGCCCTTGATCTCCAGTTTACTAAGCAGCATGCGTTTTTGTCTCCTTCTAAAAGGAAACAAAATAGTACCATTATTGGAAAATTGAAAGGTTTGGAAGAGTGAAAAGTTGGTAGAATTAAATAGTAAATCCCTCCCGAAATTTTTCGGGACAAGCTCTTACCCCTTTGAGAAAGGGGGATTTGTTGTTTCAAATTGGAAAGACTCAAAGTCTCAACTTAAAATTCTGATATTTTGAAATCACTATTTTGTGAGAGCGACAAAAGGATTACCTGCGTCAATTTCCCCTTGGTCCTCGATAGCTATCGGGAGGGGGCTAGGGGAATTGATTTAATATTAAAGGAGTTTTTTAGGTGAAAAATACTAAATTCATCAATGTACTTTTTACCATACAATCGTAACCTCAAGGATTTTTCGAGAGAATTGAGATCTCATTCTACTTTATCTGAAGTTTTGCTGTGGAAATATCTTCGAGCGAGTAGTTTCAGAGGGTATGGGTTCAATAGACAAAAGCCTTTGGATAATTACATTGTGGATTTCTATTGTAAGAAATTAGACTTAGTCATTGAGGTAGATGGAGATTCTCATTTTTCAGAGGAAGCTTTCGTTGAAGATTCTGAAAGGCAGAAAATTCTTGAGGGTTTTGGCTTGAAATTCTTAAGGATTCAGGACGTGGAGATCAAAAGGAACATCTATCAAGTTCTGGAAGATTTGAATGAAATGATTGATCAAATTGAGGATGAAAAGGGGCTGGAGAGGACATATTTTAAGTGAATCCCCCTAACCCCCTTTGAGAAAGGGGGATTTGCTGTTTCGAATTGGAAAGGCTCATAATCTCAGCTAAAACTCTGATAAAGGAAAACAATAATATTAGGCAGAGGCTAAAGGAATACCAGATCCAATTCCCCCTTGGCAAGGGGGCTAGGGGGATTGTTTTAGACTCAAAGTCTCAACTTAAAATTCTGATATTTTGAAATCACTATTTTGTAGGAGAGACTAAAGGATTACCTGCGTCAATTCCCCCTTAGCAAGGGGGATAGGGGGATTGAAATATTCACCGCCAAATAGCTCATTAATCTTTTTTCCCTTACCTTGAAGTCATGGATTTCGGTAATATCATTTATATCGTTTTTGTCATTGGATATTTTATCTATCAGATCACCCGTAAAAAGGGAAGATCAGATGAAAATCCAGATTCGCAGCCAAATCAGGATCAGCCTGAAAAGGGTGTGAGTTTCGAAGATTTATTGCGAGAAATCCGTGATGCCCAGCAAGGCAAGAAAAGCACGCCAACCCCCGCTCCTGCACCTACTCCAGCTGTTCAGGAAACAAGAAGGGAGGACCGTTTTGAACCGATCAAGTCGGAACCGGTGAGAAGGTCTCGCTATAAGAGTTTGGAAGAGCAGGACGATGAAATCAGCTATTACGAAGGAGCTTTTGAGAAGACCCAATCCGAACTGCTGAAAACTTCCAAAGGAATGCCAGCTATCCCTTCTGTGGTGGAAAAAGAAGAAGAGCTAAAGCCTCAGTTTAAAAGTCGTTATGCCAACCTTCTGAAAGATCCCCAATCTATCAAAGATGCAGTGGTACTGAAGGAGGTGTTAGATAGGAAGTATTTTTAGGAAATACGAAGTGGGAAATACGAAAAGTGCCTATGTCGAAATTCTTTTTTGAAGAATAGTTTCAAGAAATCTGTGTTGATCTGCGAATTTTCTGCTTTGATCTGTGGGGACTTTTTGAAGAAATACGTTTTGCGAAATAAGCCCATAAGGATGTTTTCCAATCCAATTCTCCTTATTTCCTCCTAAACTCCCTTATCTCCACCAATCCTTCTTCTCGTTCATTTTCCAATTCATAATGCTCTTTCAATAAGGCTTCCAGAGTTTCCACATCTTCGGATTCTTGGGGATAGGCGTGTTGGTAATAATTATAAATCAAAACCCGGATTTGATCGGGTTGGGTAGCCAAAATGGAATCGGCTTTTTCGATGGGAATCAATAAGTTTTTATCATTCTGAACCTGGTTCAAAAGGACTTCTTTGCTGAAAAAAACAAAGTTGTTGACTAGGATAGGAGAGCCTTGAGTTTCTTCGATTTCGGTTTCTAGGCTTTTGGTAAATGAGCGATATCTCTTGGTTTCAAATTGGAATACAGCAGAGGCAATTGCAGGAATGAACAACAGAATTGCGAAGTTTTTCCACTGGTGGTTTCTCTGAAAATTAGACCATATCAAATAGATAAATGCCACTGAAAAAGTAATCATCTTTCTATCCTCGATAACCATGGAATATATGGCTCCAAAGCCTAAAAGAATACTAAATACCCATTTCCAATTTTTGGATTCATTCCAGATATTCCAGCCTTTGGCTATCAAAAAAGCCATGATCGGAACCAAGATGATCAAATGTCTTGGGTTTAGATAAATCGGATTGTAAAACTCTAGTGTGGATGTCATGAACCAGAATCCAAGCAATAAAAGCATGAATATCAAGCTAAACTCAAATGTGCCGGTTTCTTTCTTTTTGAAGCCTAAATAAATTCCAGGCAAGGCAAATACCAACCAAGGCCAATATGCACGCTCTACCAAGGTGAAAATAGGAGTGACGGTGAGTCTTTTGAGAATGCTGGTCCAGCCCTTGTCGGCATAGGTGAATTCGGAAATATAATGTCCTGCATTGATGCTGGAAATGCGATAGAGTGGATCTCCAAATTTTGCCCAAAAATAACCGAGGTATAAGGTAGCCGCTAGAATACTGAAGGAGAAAAAGGTGATGTAAAAGGAGTTTTTCAGCTGCTTTCCTTTCCAGTCTATGTAGAGCAAAATCAAAGGCAGGGGAAAGAGAAATACGATGGTTTCTTTGCTGAGAAAGCCCAATGTCAATGCTACCATCATCAATTTGCCACCGACGATTGGATTTCTCATTCGTACCGAAGCCCCATAAGCGGCCAATGAGCAACAGAATACCAAGACGCTGTCTGGATAGACTTTTGTCAGAAAATGCAGGAAATAAACCTGAGTCAAAAACCAGATGCTGAAGATGATTTTTTCTCTCTTGCTCTGAAGCAAATGGATCAAAAGCAGGTAAGATCCCAGGTAGGCAAGCAAAGAGATAAATGATATGCTATGGGGATCAAATCCAAAGATCAAGCTCATCAATCCGGCTGGAATATAAGCGCCCCAACGCGTAGAAAAATGGTAGGAATTGACTTCCATCGTTCCATTCCAAAAATCTCTTCCAGCTAAGATGTAATATACATCATCACTAAAGGTGATCCCATCATAGGCTATGAGCCAAAAAAGGAACAAAAAGAAAGAGCCAAGCAGGGGAATAATCGCTGGACTACTGGTGGTGATTTTTTTCATGAAGCAAGTAAAAATAGTCAAATATACCGAAGGACATAAAGGGTCTTTCATTTAGCTTCATTGTGCTCACAATTTTTGAAAAAGAGTGAATAGAGATTGGAGCAAATTGAATGATTTAGGGGCTTATGAAATCAAAAGCCTAAAAAGTCTTTGTGACAAATACTGTCATCAATATATCCAAGCCTGACAATTTGAACTATTTTTACAAACCTTTTAATCGCAAAACTATGGCTCAGGCAGGTAAAGTAGAACAGCAAAAAATCCTTCGTGTATTCAAATTGATTAACCTTCTGCAGGGGACAATCGGTAAGCCTGTGCATCGTTTGGCTGAATTGCTGGAAACAGACGAGCGAACCATCTACCGCTATTTCAAATTGCTGGAAGCTTTGGGCTTTGAAGTAATCAAGGAGTTTAGCAAATACAAGCTCAAAGAGCCGGTAGGGCAGGATCCTGCCATGCATTATGGGGCTTTCTCTGCGGAGGAGAGTCAGTGGCTTCAAAGCCTGATTGAGTCTCAGGGCAAAAAGAACTTGTTGAAGGATTCTATTCTACAAAAGTTGCAGTTGAGATCAGAACTCAAGCAAGGAACGGCGGAGCTGTTCAAGGCCAATTTGGGAAGATTGGTGGATGAAATCGGAAAGGCTATACAAGGTCAAAAACAGATACTTTTGAGGGAGTATTATTCTCTCAATTCTGATTCGGTCAGTGATAGATTGGTAGAGCCGGTGGCTTTTTCCAGTAATTATGAATCCATTCATGCTTTTGAAGTGGAAAGTAAATCCATGAAGATTTTTAAAATCGAGCGAATCGGAGAGGTACTGATCTGTTCGGATTCTTGGAAGTTTGCGGCGAAACATGAGTTGCCTGAGGAAAGCCTATTTGGCTTTACGGGCAAGAAGCGTTTCAAGGTGAAACTGAAGCTGAGTAAAAAAGCCTATCAATTGATGCTGGAAGAGCATGCCAATGCCAAGCCTTTCTTGTTTATTAAAAATAGAAATCAGTACTTTTTTGAAGGAGAAGTACCGCATTTACCAGGAATCGGGAGGTTTGTCATGGGGCTTCCGGGTGAGATCAAGGTAGAAGAGGGAGAAGAACTTAAGGCTTATTTGAAGGAGCAGTTGGAGAAAGTGGAGTTTTGATTTTCTCTTTTGCAATACAATAGAAAAACACTTCCTCCGGTCGTGAAATATTTAGAGTACTAACTCATGTATTTCGCCGAAGGCGTATTTCTACATTTTTTCGCGAAGCCTATTTCTCTGAATATTCTCCCACAGATCATCGAAGAAAAATTCGCAGATCAACACAGAGTTTTTGTGACTTCACTAGCAAAATGTATTTCTTCAGATGCCTATTTCTATCCTATTTCTCCGAAGACGAATTCCCGGTATTTCTTTATATGATTGTACACAATCTTGCCAGTTTAATCAGCGACCGGCTAGAAAGTAATTTTGAAGTACAATTCTAGCAAACTTCGGTCATCCGTCATCGGTCATCCAGCCATGATAAGCAAAGGAAATTAGGATTGTGGTGCAAATGCGGATATATACGTTTCTTTAATTCTATTTCTACCGGAGTTTTTATCAATTGTTATTTTTTAGGAAATCTTGTAAATTCCTGAATATCATTTATATAAACCCATTTTTACAATGAAAAATTATAGTAAAATTCTTTCATTGCTGTTTTTTTTAGCAATGATTTTCCAGGCATGTAAGGAAGAAGAAATGCCATTGGTCTCCGAAGTGGAGCTACTTGAGCGTCAGGAATCTATTGTTCCTAAGTCGGATATTGATCAACTGATTTTGAAATCACTCAATGAAACGGGGGATTTCGTCTGGGCCGATCAAAGCGATCTTTTGGTTTGGTCAGCACTGATGCACTCAGACTCTACATTGACGATCGGCTATCAACCTTCGGGTGAGTCTCTGGCAAATTCTAGAATTGGAATAGAAGAAGTATCAGATCCTAGATGGCAATCTGCTGCAAGTAAAGTAGTGCAGGTGGTGGAGCAGAGTCAAGCCAAACCTCACAATCCAAGCCTGCGTCTGGGGGCCGAGTCTGCAAGGATTCATGCTGATCTTCCTTATCTAGAAGTGAAAGTGACAGACATAGACGTGTTGAGCAATCTTCGGGAGCTAGGAGAGGTGCGCTATTTGGAACCGAGAGGCTATGAGTTTGACTATGCACTTTTGGATGCAAGCAGCCCAGATGCTCGCTATTTAAGTGATTCTGGTTGTGAAAATGAACCTCAAAATGTAGCTTCATCTGATTATGTAGTGATCAGTCCCTCAGCCAAGTCTTCTTGGAATTATGACGATATGGGGATTGCAGCTGCATGGGGACAAAGTACGGGTGCTGGTATTACCGTGGGTGTGATCGATACGGGGCTTTCTCCCGATCAGCCTCTGTTGAATGCTTCTTTTAATTCAGGATTTTCCACAGGTAGAACTGTCTCAAAGTTTGGCACTTATCAAACGGGCATGTGGTGGTGGAAAAAATACGACGGTCCCGATGATCAATGTGGCCATGGTACAGCCATGGCAGGAGTAATCGCCTCACCGAGGAATTCGGTAGGAAATGCTGTAGGAGTAGCCTATAGTTCCAATTTGATCTCGGTAAGAGGTACTAGTGATGTGATCGTAAACAGTGGTAATGAAAAAGATGGAGTAGCTGAGGCTTTGGTGCTGTTGGGAAAAAGATCAGATGTGAAGATCATTTCCATGTCAATCGGCGATGTGTTTTCCAATTCCAAAGTGGCAGATGCTGTCCGATATGCTTACAATCGTGGTAAATTGATTTTTGCTGCCGCTGGGACTTCCACCACGTTCACCAACTGGTTTGGGGTGATCTTTCCGGCAACTATGGCTGAAACCGTCGCTGTGACCGGAGTAAAAGAAGGGGCTGGTTATCAAAGATGTGATACTTGTCATTCAGGTTCCAAAGTGGAGTTTACAGTAGTGATGGAGCGATCTGGAAGCAATACCAAACCCTTGACTACCGCTCTGTATAGTGATACTCCTTCGACAGTGGGTGGTTCGTCAGTGGCCACATCGACAGCCTCTGGTATAGCGGCTTTAGTTTGGGCCAAGTATCCGGGATGGAGTAGGGCTCAGGTCTTGCGAAAGATGCGGGAGACTTCCGATTTATATCCTTCTAAAAATTCTGAATACGGTTATGGTAATTTGAATGCAGCTGCGGCAGTGAATTGAACCGTTTCTACCATAAATAAATGAGGTCCAGTTCTACATAGAACTGGACCTCATTTTCTATTTCTTCTAGCCCTCGTTTGTGTCATCACGAACGAAATATTCCTTGTATTAATCCATGAGTGAAGACACTCCTGCGGCTACTTTCTCTTTCGAATTTGTACATGTCTCCAAATGAATTATTTAAGCTATTTCCCTCAACGGTTTTTCAGCAAATTTCCAAAAAAGACGATGACTATTACCCCTATAATTGATGCAAAAGTCCCTAACAGGAGCAATGTTCGATTGTCAAACCAAATAGCCGCAAAGTAGCCAATAATGGATAGTATCCCCATCACGAATAAGGCTATGGATACAAATGTAGGCAAGCCATTTTTGAGGGCGTTTTCTTTTTCACTCTGTGACATTTGATTGAACCCCGCCAAAAGACCTGGGAAATATCTCATCGCTATTCCCAGTGAGATGAAAAGTATTCCGATGATAAGTGGAGCCATATGATTTCTGTTTACAAACCCGTAACTGTTTGGAATATAAGTCCTTTTGGTGGAATAAACAAGATGTTTAGTTGGGCTTTCTCAGCCCCGTTCGTGTCTTCACGAACGGAATAAATCATCCAAAAATGAAGGCACTCATAGCATAACTTTCTCTTGGCCCTTGTTCGTGTCATCACGAACAAAACATTCCTCATATTAATCCATGAATGGAGACACTCATGGGGCTCACCTGCAAAAATCTATTATCTAAAATTTAAGGATACCCAAATTTTTCCCTTTAATAGAAATATGTGTTTTTTAATTGAAGCCAAGATTTTTATTAGGCTTGGTACTTTTGAAAGACCAAAAGTACCCAAAAGTCTTTTGCCTGAATTGGCTTGAAAATGCCTTCGGACATTTTCTGCCGGTTTGGGTCAAACGCTAAAAATCGCCGGATTTCCGAACAAGTTCGGAACTAGCCGATTTTCTTTACGCTTTTTGACTCCAATCCGTCACCAACCACTTCAAAGCATATGGTCCAATTTAATTTTGAGTATAATTTCGTAAAAATGGACAGCGGTGGTCCCGTACAGCTTTCGGGATAGGTCCTTTTTCACCTATAGGAAAAAGGACAGAAAAGAAAATTACTGAATCCCATTTTTATAAAAAGGATTGATGAATTTAAAAGAATCAACTCTTTTAGGAATTATTGTAAACTTGTGTTTATTCAAGTGGAGAACTTTTTTTCCCTGAGTGGAGTCACTCAGGGGGCGCCTGACAACAATCCAACAAAAAAGCCCAACCGAATTAATCAGCTGGGCTTTCGTTGGAATTCTTACGTTATAGGCTTCGACACCGCTCAGCCTGACTCTAAAAGAATTATCTTAAAGTTGCTTCGTGATCTGATCGATCTTTTTAGCCAAAGAAGAGATCGCTTTTGCATATCTGCCATCCCATTCTTCCAATTTCTCTGTTCGATTGATTGCAACCTCGTATTGGATACCCGGTAAAATCCAGGATGCGTAGCCAGAGAAGGGGTCATTGCAGACGTACAGTGATTTGTACCACTCTCCATAATACATTCCTTTAGGATCAATCCAACTTTTCTCCAAACCTATCAGTTCCTGATTGATTTTCGCCAATTGCTTTTCAGAAACAGAACCTGCAGCCATTGCTGCATCTAGGGCAGTTTGATAGGCTTTAGAGCTAGCTTCCAATTGTGCCAAAGCAGCACTTGCCTGATCAAATTCTGTAAAATCAGGAGCAATTGTCTGTACATTTTTAAGTGCATTGGCAAAGTGTCCTTTCAGATCCTGCGCATAGCGAGGCACGTCAAAGGGGATCACATCCCCATTAGCCAATCTCAAGGCTACCAAGCCAAATACCTGTGCGACTGCGCCACCCATTTTGAAGCTAGGATCTACGAATTTGCTGTAATAGTGGAAGTTGTCATAGTTGGAATGATAAGGAGTCAAACCTCCTGTACCGCCACCCAAACTAGGCACACCTACGTGCATGTAGAAAGCGATGTGATCAGATCCTCCGCCAAGATTGCCCATTCTAGGTTCTTCATTTTTACCTGCCCATACTTGATAGACGGACTTCGCAGAGTCTGGATAGGATACATCCTTGGCTGCGTCCATGATGATCTTTTTCAAAGTAGGAGCGGCTGAGGCACCGAAGTTTCTACCATTTACCCCACCGTCAAAGTTCATATAGGCGATGGCATTTGCCTTCAATTGATCTCTCATTTCTTCCACCCACTCGGTGGAGCCGATTACTCCTTGTTCTTCAGCATCCCAGTGACCGATCATGATGGATCTTTCTGGGGCTTTTCCGTCTTTCACCAATTCTCCAATGGCTTCTGCCAAAGTCAATAGCATCGCTGTCCCGGAGTTGGGATCTGTCGCTCCAAAGCTCCAGGCATCAAAGTGAGCTCCCAAAATAATCCACTCATCAGGATATTTCGAGCCTTTGAAAGTACCCACGACATTGTTTGCCCGAATGAAATCGACGGGTTGATCGACCATCACGCGAACTTTCAATTCTGAACCACCTTCGATTTTATAGTCAAATGGAAGGCCTCCTTGCCAAGCTTCGGGAACAGCCTGTCCGGTCATTCTGGAAAGGATCTCCTTTGCTGCTCCATATCCGATAGGAGTCACAGGAATGGTATGAAAGTCCACATCCTTTGGATCCAATCTTTTCACCTTTTTATCACCATCTAGTGGCAAAGCAGGTTCGTTTGGAGTCAATGGGTCACCTGTCCAGTCCAAGGTCAGCATAGAGCCTCTTTGGATGGTGGTTTCATTGTAGTAGGGTCCATCAGGATAGACATCACCTCGGACGAATCCATTGTCTTTTGGATCGGTATATACCACTAGACCAATTGCTCCGGCTTGCTCCGCATATTTTGCCTTGTAGCCTCGGAAATTACCACCATAGCGGGCGATGACGACTTTGCCAGTCAGATCTACACCCATTTCTTTGAGCTTTGCAAAATCTTCCCTTGTACCGTAGTTGACATAGACTACTTCAGCAGTCACATCTCCAGAACCGGAAAAGGCATTGAAGCCCAAATACAATCTATCGTCTGCTGTAAATGGATCTTCCTCTAAGATCGCTTCCTGTTGAGAAAGCGTCATTTTCACAGGTGAAACGATCTCCAAGTGAGACTCTCCGGGATGATTGGGAAGATAGACATCGTAGGGATACAATTTGACATCCATACCTGCCTCTCTCATGACCTTGGCCATGTATTGCTGAACCAGCTCATTTTCCGGGGTGCCAGCGATATGTGGGTTTTTGGTGATTTCTTGCAAGTGCACTTTGAAACTCCCAAAATCCACCGCTTCCAGGTATTCCTTTTCTATGGCTTTTTGTTTTTCCTGATGGCTTTGGAAAAAACCATCCTGCGCCTGTGCCGTGAGTGACAGGGCCAGCGTCCCAAGTAGTAGGGACTTTTTAGGGTTGAAGGTTAGTCTATTCATTGGATAAAAGTTCGGAGACGGAAATGACTCCGTCGGATTGTTTGTTGATGATTCGTTTGGTTCTCAAATATCGATTGAGTTCGTACTCATCGAAATTGGGGCTATTTGGGTCAAAACTTGAAATTCTTACTCTTCCTCTGGAATGGATAAATTCATTGTTTCCGATCCACATCCCGACGTGTACCACACGCTCTTTTTTCTCCGGCGTTCCTTTCACTCCGAAAAACAAAAGGTCTCCGACTTGGAGATTATCCCAGTTCTTTTCAGTATCTACTTCTTCGCCTTCGTTAATCTGCTGAGAAGCATCCCGAGGAATCACTTTTCCATTCAGATAATAAATAGTCTTGGTAAAACCGCTGCAATCGACTCCTTTGATGGAAGTGCCTCCCCAGAGATAGGGAACTCCCATCATGGATTTGGCAGTAGTGATCAGCTTGTCAGCACTGGTTTCGCGGGTAGCGATCCATTGCTCCCAAGGCATCAAAGCTTCACTTTTGACCCAGCCAGATCTTCCGTCCGGTAAACTTACCTTGATCCAGTTTCCGCTCGTTTCTTCAGCTACCAGGATATTTCCTGCTACCAAATCAGAGACCATCATCTCTTCTTGTGGACTTTCCCAAATATGACCGGAAAGGGGAGTGAAGACTACTTTGGGTTTGGTAAACCAAGTTGCCAATTCTTCATCAGTCATCAATTGGATGCCGGCAGCATCGACCCAAGACAGGTATCCATCAGGAGTCTGCACCAGGTACCAGGAATCGTCTTTTTTCAGCACTTTCAAGGGAGTGCCCAGAAGTGCTTGGGTGGCCAGTTCTGCAGAGTGTCTGGCATTGCTACGGATATTGGCGACGGAGATGGTGACCAAAGCCCGGGTTTTGTCTCCCAATTCGGCTTGAGGAAGTTCCTCTACGGCATTGACATAGGAAATGCCTTCTGCATCGAGGCTTTTAAGCAGTGAATTGAAAGCTTCCGGTTGATCTGTTTCGCCTTTTAGGGAGTCGTTTTCAAAGGAAATGTCCCAGAGTGCTACTCGCTTGTCTGGAGCAACTTCCATTCTCAATTCCTCGATTTTTTGGGAGACTCTTGGATCCTCACTTTTGGTACAGGCAAAAATCAAGGATAGAAGTAGAAGGGGATAGTAAGTTGGGTTGAGTTTCATTGGCTCAATATACAAGACAAAAACCACAAGAAACCCCTCAAAGAAGAAGGGTTTGCTTGTGGTTTAATTTTGGGTAAAGTATTACTTCGTTTTTTCCAGTCCAAGAGATCTTTCTAGAAACTCCTGATACAAACGGATATGTCTATTGCTCAATGGAATTCTGTAGCCATTGATAAATACATGCATGATCTGCGCTTTGGTCTCGAATGGATCTTCAGTGGACACGATCAAGTTGGCAATTTTGCCTTCCTCAATAGAACCCAATTGATCCTCCAATCCCCAGATTTCTGCAGGATTGATGGTGACAGCTTTCCAAGCTTCTTCCTTGCCCAAGCCAAATGCTGCTGCAAATGCAGCGTGGAAAGGAAGGTTTCTGACATTTTCCGTGTCATCTGTTCTCAAAGCTACTTTGACACCAGCTTTAGCCATTTTACCGGCATTGGTATAGGCTGCGTCGTATCGATCTGACTCTCGAGTAGGAAGTGCCTGAACAGGACCAGTGATCACTGGAATTCCTGATTTGGCGATTTCATCCGCTACTCTCCAGCCTTCGGCTACTCCACTGAAGATGACTTTGGTATCTTTTCCTTCTACCCATTTGATGGCACTCTGGATGTCTGCAGCTGCATTCACCTGAATCAATAGCGGTAGCTCTCCGGATACCACCTTGGCCAATTGGGCCATTTCAGGATAATAGTCCAACGTAGCTCCCTTTTCAGTCATCTGATGGTATTGAAGGGCATTGTCCCAAAATTCATTGGCTTCTTTCAATGCTTTTTCGTTGTCCTTCTTGATGTCCTCATCAGAGCGTCTATCCCATCTTCCTCTTCTTCCAGAGCTAGGGAAATTCATCACCACAGCTTTGGCACCAGCATACATCTGATCCGGCGTATAGCCCACTAGATTGATCAAAGCAGCTGTACCTGGGAAAAGACCTCCTGATGGGACGGTCAATACCGTAGTCACGCCGGACACTCTCGTCACTGGAATGGCTTCAGAATTAGGATTGACTGTAGTCAAAGCCTGCATATTCGGAGTGAAATTTCCGATTTCTTGATTGTCAACTGTCTCGGCCACGGAGCTCACCTCGATCAAACCGAGAGAAGTACCGCTATCTATCATTCCCGGATAGATCACCAATCCTGCACAATCGATGACTTCTGCATCACCTGCACTGATTCCAGAACCTACCTGAGCGATTTTGCCATCTTCTACCAAGATAGAAGTGTTCTGTAAGACACCATTGGTGATGGTATGAACGGTGGCGTTTTGCAAAAGGAATTTTCCAGATCGGGGCTTTACAAATTCGCCATCAATCTGCGCCATGGCCAGTACTGGAATCAGGGCAAAGAGGAAAGCGAAAAAGGTTTTAGTATATCTTTTCATGTGATTTTTTTTCGGAGTGATTAATGTTGGTGCATTTGGAACAAAGCCTCAGCTGTCTCAAACAAATGCTCCGTATCCTGCATGCATCTGTGAGCAGTCTCCTGAGAGATCATGATCGGTTCTACCATTTCGGTAGGACTGACCCTTTGTCTTTGATCGTTTTCGTCCGAATTGATATCAAAGTATTTGACACCATCTACAAAGGTCATTTGTGGAATAGTGTAAGAAGAAAGTGGATGGCCTTCGAAAATGGCAATATCCGCTTGTTTTCCTACTTCCAAAGAACCCACTTTATCGCTTACTCCGAGTTGCTTTGCAGGGTTGATTGTGATCATTGCCAAAGCTTCATCATCAGTCAATCCACCATAGCGTTGCGTTTTGGCCGCTTCATGATACAGGTGGCGAATCAGCTCCGCGTCATCTGAGTTGATAGAAGTGATCACCCCATTTTTCTGCAAAATCGCTGCGTTGAAAGCTGTGGAATAATACACCTCAAACTTATAGGCCCACCAGTCGGCAAATACGGAAGCTCCCATGGTGTATTCGGCAATTTCCGGAGCGACTTTGAAGCCTTCGTTGGTATGCTGGAACACCAGTTTGCTGATTCCAAAATCCTTTGCCACGTTGATCAACATGTAGATTTCATCAGCTCTATAGGAGTGGCAGTGAATGATGATCTTTCCGTCCAAGATATCAGCCAATGTCTGCAATCTTTCATTGTAAGCTGGAGCTACATCTGTATTTCCTTTTTGTGATTTGGCTTTCGTATAGTCTTCCCAAGCTTTTTTGTATTGGAGCGCTTCGTTGAAACCGTTTCTTAAAACAGCTTCGACACCCATTCGGCTTCTAGGCTGGATTCCTCTTCCACGACCGTGAACTCTTGTCGGGTTTTCTCCCAAAGCAAATTTGATAGTACGCGGTGCATCCTGCATGATGATATCAGCAGGATCTGACATGCCCCATCTATGTTTTAAAGTTGCATTTTGACCACCCACTACATTGGCAGAGCCGTGCATCGCATGCGACATGGTGACACCCCCAGCCAGTGATCGGTAAATGCCGATTTCGTAAGGATTGACGACATCTTTCATACGCACTTCAGCGACAATAGGAGAGGTGGCTTCATTGACTACATCCAGCGCAATGTGAGAGTGGGCATCTATGATACCCGGCATCACATACTTTCCAGAAGCGTCGATGGATTCCACTCCATTGGGGGCTTTGATTCCTTGTCCGATTTCTTTGATGATCCCATCCTGAACCAATACATCGGTATTTTCATGGGTTCCATTGGTGACCGTCAATACAGTCGCATTTTTTATCAATACACTGCCCTTTGGTGTTTGGGCGATGGCATAGTTCATACTCATCCCCACCAGTGCAGCAAGAAAATAGCTTAATTTTTTCATGGCTTACTTATTTGCGATTAGGGTTGGATTGAGAGTAGCTGAGATAGGAAAAGATCCAAACTCGCCGATGTTCATGTTTCCTTCCATGCTTGTCCCGGATATTTCTGCAGATACATCCACAGTAAGGCCCATTCCACCTGCATTGACATCAAATGAAAAGGTCAAAGTAGAACCTGTGTAAGAGATATCTCTCAGATCTGCGGTAGCTTCGCCATTTCCGGAAGGATTGGCATAAGTAATGCTGCCGGTATATCCATTTCCTTCTTTTTTGAAGATGATCTTGCCACCTGAAGAGCCTGCAGGAGTTTCTGATTCATAGTCCCAAGTACCTTCAATTTTACCTCCTGAGGTACCAGAGTCCGCATTTTTCTTTTTGCTTTTGGTCTCATAATCAAAGAAGTGACCATCCACCACTACGTGTTTGATCTGGGTGTCTTCCTCGAAGATAGGTCCTGTACCCAATACCAAATTGGCCAACTTACCGGTCTCGATGCTACCTGCAAATTTTTCAACTCCGAGGATACTGGCAGCGTTGGTTGTCAAGGCAGCTAGAGCAGCTTCTTCTGACAATCCAGCTTCAATCATGGCTCTCAAAGCCTTAGGCGCATCGGATGCTTTGGTGCCGATGGTGGTGAAAGCGAAAGGAATTCCTGCTTCCTCCAATTTGCCAGCTTGAGCGATGGCTGCATCATAGGCGGCTTTGACTTTCTCATACTGAGCTTTTACTTCTTCAGTAGCATCGTCTTTTTGAGCTTTGATAGCTTTGTCATCTGGAATGGCCAATTGGATCAAAACTTTGGCTCCGCTAGACTTGATCAAGTCGATGACAGCTTCATACTCTTCCAGACCAGTGAGGATCAATTGGAAACCCAATTCCTTTTGAAGGCTGATGGCCCGTCTCACTTCCAGGTCGTTTTCTACAGTGAAAAGCACCGGAACCTGGCCGCTGATGACATCCATCATCGCTTGATAGGTGGGAGTCAATTCAGGTCTGACTACTCCGGAATTGGAAGTGAATGTACCAATTCGTCCTTTGGTGAGTTCAGTGTTTTTGTAGACATCTCTAAACTTGGCCATGACGCCCACCTGAGTACCTGGATACATACCACGGGCTCCATTCAGGTTGGCTGCCAATGCAGTGTTTTCTTTGATAACATTGGTGGAGTTTTCATCACCTAAAATAACCAAAGCAGCTTTTCCAGGAATCATACCACCGTCTGGCACGATCTGTACCAAGGTAAAACCAGCCTTGCGGAGGTCAGCGACTTGGGAAGAACTGATATCGTATTGGTCCACAGCGGATCTCCATGGTGTGATGCCTGCGATCTCATCAGATGGTCTTGATGAATCAAAATCATCCGGACGTTTTGGATCTTCGGGTTTGGAGATACCGGACTGGCTACCGCCATCGATAAATCCAGGATAAATGAATAGAGAGTCTCCAGGGATTACCTTGGCTTCGACAGGCAGAGACAGATTACTTCCGACGCCTTTGATCACTCCATCTTTGATCAAAATTGTCGCCTTGCTCCCTTCGCTACCTGGCTTGGTGAATACTGTGGCATTGGTGATCGCGTAAGTAGAGGTAATGGACTTTTTGCCGGTAGGATCACTCTGCGCCAAAGCGAGATTGCTACCTAAGATACCTCCCAACATACAGCTAAGAACACTTGCCTTCAGAAGTGTTTTTCTCATAGGGATTGATGGTTTGTTATGATTAAGCAAGCTAATAAAAGGTCCATCGGAATCCAGATAGAATTATTTTTTGGATGTTTATTTTTGATCAGTGGCAAAGATTCGCTTCTGAAATGCGAATAAGGGTGGTCATAAGGAATGAATTGGTGGAGTTTTTTGGTTGAATGGTCAACTATGATCATTTTTTTCAATCAAGCTGTTATATTTATCACTGGAATCGCCCCACAGTATGAAAAAAATCCTGATTATCGAGGATGATTTATTAATCTCAAGTTTGGTCCAATTTAGACTAAAAAAAGACGGGTACGAGACGGTCTTGGTCAAAGATGGCAATGAGGGAATAGAAGCTATAGATGCAGAAAATCCGGATTTGATCATCACTGATGTTATGATGCCGTTTCGGTCTGGAATCGAGATAATTCATCATGCCAAAAAAGTACTTCCTGATGTCCCAATCATCGTTCTGAGCTCGCTGGGTGAAGAAGAAGAAGTGGTGCTGGAAGCTTTTAATCTTGGTGTTGTCGACTTTATCCCGAAACCCTTTAACCCTAATGAATTGGCGATTCGAGTCAAGAGAGTGCTCCGCTGATTTATATGCTGAAAAGATCGTTTATACTCTTCCTATTTTTTTGTTCATCCTTGGACCTTTATTCCCAAGGTGTGAGAGATATTTTGCCTGATTCAGTTTCTCTTGTAGAAGAACTGAAAAACCATGCCTACATACCCAATCTAAGCTACAGAATCCAAGTGTTGGGGGAGGAGCTGCCAGAGAGTCAGCAGGTTATTGATTCTACTTTTCTTTGGACCAGAAATGAAAGGGGATATTTGTCCCCAGACTTCGAAAATGGGGCTCAACTGGAATCCTTGGTTTCAGAAATACCTGAGAACTCGGTCGAGTTGCAATTCTATGTTTTTGGTGAAAAATCATCTATTGATGGAGTCTATCGTTTTCTGGAAACACTGGTTGACACGGGAGATTTTGTCTATGCCCAAAATCAAAAATCTACAGATCGGGATCTTGTTCTGATAGCCAACCGCTATCACTATCAACCCATTGAGGCCTACAAAAACCTACTACTCTCAGACAATCAGCTGTTTGGAGTGACTCTGATCAATGTGTTTTTTGTCTTGGCGGCTGTTTCTATGATTATTTTTATGCTGATTTTCAAAAAGAGGCGAAATCAAAGAGAGGAGCAAATCAAAGATTTTGAAAATGAAATCATAGGGCCTTTGACGAGTCTGTTATTTGAGAAGTCAGTGGATCAAATCAATGAAATGTCGAAGGCAGAGGCTGATGCAATTTTCCAAGATGGGATTATCCAAAGGAAACTTTTCAAAATCGTATTGATCGATAAAATCATCGGTCTCAACAAAAAAATGAAAGGTGACTTCAAGGACAAGCTCAAATTGCTGTATCAGAAGTTTGGATTGATTGAGATCACGCGACAAAATCTCGAACATAGAAAATGGGAGAAAATCGCCCGAGGTCTGGTACAAGTAAATGAAATGGACCTGAAGATGCTCTTGCCATTGGTCAAAGAGCATGTCAATTCCAGCAATTTCCATGTAAGATCTCTGGCAGGTGCTACGCTATTGAACATTGCCGAAAAAGTAGATCTCAACTTTCTGCGGGATCAGAATTATCCGCTTTCCGACTGGCAGCAGATGCACTACCTACGCATTATCAAATACATAGCTCCAAGCAAATCACTTCAGATATCAAAATTATTTGGATCTACTAATCAAAGTGTTAGAGAGTTTGGGTTCAAGCTGGTTCGAATGCTTGGGAGAGTGGATCTGATTCAGGAACTGCATGAAATCAATGAAAAGGTCAGTCTAGAAGAACGAGTGGAACTGATCAAGACATATGATTCACTTGGAGCCCATATGGAGGTAGATTTTATCAATAGCTGTATGAAATCCAATCATCCGGAACTCAAAAAAGAAGCGATCAAATGTGCCGGTAACTTGGGGAATGAAGAATCTGAGGATATTATTATCCTATTGATTACTGAAAATCCAGAATTTAAAATCCGGAAAATACTATTGAATAGTCTACTGAAGCTTAATCCAGCAAGGTTTGAGCAGTTTGTGAGTGATTTTCCTATGGAGGAAAATTTGAAAATAAAGGCCCATCTCTTTGACCCTGTATTGAGCCATGTATAATTTTCTTTTTTACTTTTTGATAGAAGTATTCGGGATCTTTTTCATGATCCTGAGTTTCTCTGTGATCATTGTCTATCTCTTGATCATGATCCTGAGTGCACTGGAAATGAGGGATTTTCTCAAGAAAAATAAATTCGCTGACTACCAGGACATCATCACTTCCCCGATAGCACCAGGGGTTTCTATTTTGGCACCAGCTTTCAATGAAGCTTCCAATATCGTCCAAAATGCCAAAAGCTTAATGTCCTTGCATTACGGCAGGTTTGAGGTCATCATTATCAATGACGGCTCCAAGGATGAAACTCTCCAAAAGCTGATAGATGCCTTTGAATTGAAAAAGACGGATTATGCCTTTGAGCCAGAGATTGAGACGCAGGCAATCAGAGGAATCTATAAATCTCCCAATAAAAGCTACAGAAGACTGATCGTCGTCGATAAAGAAAACGGAGGGAAGGCAGATGCACTGAATGCCGGGATCAATATCTCCCAAATGGAGCTTTTGGCCTGTATCGATGTGGATTGTATTCTGTCCAGTGACTCGATCACCCGGATGGTGAGGCCATTCATGGAGGAAACCAATAAAAAAGTGATCGCAGTAGGTGGGGCTATTGGTATCGCTAATAACTGTGATGTCAAGGATGGCACTGTGACAAAATATCGCGCTCCAGAGAGTTCCTTGGGTAGATTTCAAGTAGTGGAATATTGCCGTGCCTTTTTGATGGGAAGGATGGCTTGGAGCCGAATCAACGGTTTGATGTTGATTTCCGGTGCTTTTGGCTTTTTCAAAAGAGACTTGGTCATGGCTGTCGGAGGATATTTCCCAAAAACAGTGGGAGAGGATATGGAGTTGGTCGTACGAATGAGGCGATACATGGAAGAGAAAAAGATTCCCTACAAGGTGAGCTTTATCCCAGATCCACTATGCTGGACGGAGGTGCCTGAAGATGAGGACATCCTGTCCCGTCAAAGAAACCGATGGATGAGGGGAACTATTGAAACACTACAGCTTCATCGGAAAATCGGTTTCAATACTCGATTTGGCATACTCGGTACAATCTCTTATCCATTTTGGTCCATATTTGAGAAGTTTGCTCCGATTTTGGAATTGGTAGGGCTACTGTATACACTGGTTTTGGTGTTGATAGGGGATTTTTCTGCGCTGTATTTTATGGCTCTGCTATTGATGGTTTTCCTGCTTTCCATGTTGGTATCCTCATTTAGTGTGCTGTATGAGCAGATCGCTTTCAATAACTACAAGGACAAAAAAGATCTGAAAAGACTTATTTGGCTGATTCTTCTGGAGCCATTTATTATCCATCCCAAGGTGGTACTTTGGGGACTGAGAGGTCATATCGACTTTATCATCGGCAAAGGTGGCTGGGGAAAAATGATCCGTACTGGCTTTAAAACCGCTGAGGATAGAAAAAATATCAATTCGCAATCCAATACAGTATGAAAAATAGTATCCTGATTTTATTCTTTTGTTTGGGACTGACAGGGATAGTCAGGGCCCAAGATAGCTTTGATCCGGATGAACTTTATTTTGAAGCACGCGGATTGATTCTGGATGGCAAATATCAAGAAGGCAGGAAGATAGCTTTTAGAGCCTTGGATCAATACCCTACTTATGCAGATATTCTGATTCTGGTAGGGAGAAGCTACGCGTGGGAAGGAAAAAACGATTCGGCGAGAATCTATCTCGACCGGGCTATCGTAGCTGACCCAGACTATGCAGATGCTTATGCTGCCAACCTAGACAATCTTCTCTGGGATGATGAATATGAAAGAGCCGATGAGGTCCTAGAGATCGCCAGACAAAACTTTCAGGGACAGTTGCCTCAAGAAATCCGATACAGAGAATCCCGCTTATATTACTATCGGGAAGAGTATGATACAGCTTATGAAATGGCGGAAAAGCTCTTTGATGAGGGATACAATCAAGAAGGATTGCTTGGCTATATCCAAAATCTGCAACGTCTGAGAAGAAACCTCGCTGTGGGTGCCACTTATGATTACGATACCTATTTTGGAGATATTACCCCGTGGCATACGTGGTCTGTCTATGGTCGAGCCAGAACCAAACTGACTGGAACGATCATCGGAAGAGTTACACAAAGTGTGAGGTTTGATGATTTTGGGACTTTGGTCGAGCTAGATGCCTATCCTTCTTTGGGGGAAAACTCTTACGCCTATATCAATGTCGGAGGATCCGGTGCTGGCTTTTTTCCAAAACTTAGAGTTGGGACATCTATTTACTTCAATCTTCCTAAAGCTTGGGAAATAGAGGGCGGATACCGGTATTTGGGATTTACGGAAGCTACACATATTGCGACGGCTTCATTGGGTAAATATGTTGGCAATTGGTGGTTTAACCTCCGCTTGAATGTCATTCCATCCGAAGATGACGGTACCAGCACATCGGGCAATCTACAGGGAAGGTATTATTTCAAGACAGCCGAAGATTACTTCTCCTTCCAAGTCAGTACAGGAGTATCTCCTGATGAAGAAACGAGGGATCAGACGCAGTTGCTCAATTCCTACCGCATCCGCTTGGGCTATCAGCAGTTGTTGACAGAGCGCTTTATGATTTATGGTTTCACGGGGTTTACTCGTGATGAGCTTTCTCCTACAGTCACTCGGGACAATTTGAATTTCTCTTTGGGTACAGAATATAGATTCTAGATGGGAAATGAGTTAAAAGTATTTTTAGGACGGCTTTGGCCAGTATTGGTGGTTTTGGTGATCATTCCGGTTGCCAGCTATGTAGTATGGTGGCTTTTTCCGACCCAAGAACTGAATATTTTGGTAGTAGATAAGACTGTGCCTAACCAGCGCTTTGGAGAGCATCATGGTCTTTTTTGGGCGCTGGAGTATGATAAGATCGTCAAGGAAGACAATAGTTTTTACGAAGAATCCCGAGACTATTTTGGCTATTTCCCGAATGTGCAGGAACGAAAGAAAGGGACAGTTCAAGACCTGTCAAAGCATAGCGAAGGGGAGCTGATTGAGTTGGCCAAAGAGGCAGATGTGCTATATCTGACGGATACCTACGGGGTATATGAAAATGACTTTGACGAGGTGATGGATCCGGATGAGTTTTCCAACAAAGTCTATGGAGGTCTGGATCAAAAAGAAATCAATCTCTTGGCCCAGGCCAAGAAGCAGGAAAAGGTCATCATCGCTGAATACAATACGATGGCTTCTCCCACAACTTTGAATAACCGGGCCCAATTTGAGTTATTGATGGGCTTAAAATGGACTGGATGGATTGCTCGCTATTTTGACGAGTTGGACACCTTAGCCAATGATGAATTGCCAAACTGGCTGGTCAATAATTACCTGGAGCAAAACGATGAGCAATGGGGATTTGTAGGTCCAGGCTTAGTCTTTGTTCACGAGACTGGTGAAATCGAGATTTTCCGTCAAGGTGTCGAGTTTGAGCAAACTGTCCCTTTGATCAGAACGCAGCATTTCAACAAGCCTGAGTTTAAGCTACCAGAAATCGTCCCTTATCCGGACTGGTTTGAAGTGGTGTTTATCGATCGGGGCTATGAGGTCATTTCCTACTTTGATATAGGTCCAACAGCTCAGGGCATGGAGCGATTGAAGGAGATGGGGCTTCCCCGCTTTTTTCCGGCTGCCGTCGTCCAAAACAACGGAAAAGGCCAGCAGTATTATTTTACTGGAGATTTCTCGGATATGAGACAGAATCTTGGTTCAGCCCATTTCAAAGGACTTCCCTTCTTATTTCGTGGACTTTATTCTCCCTTGAATTACAGAGATCGGCAAAGCTTTTTTTGGAATTATTATTTGCCACTCATCAGACAGATTCTGGACCGAGTGGAGAAATAAGAAGCAGCAGGTTTTACTCTTCAGGAAAGAGCTTTCTGGTCTGAACCATGTAATTGTTTTTGTTCTTGAAGTCTTCAAACTCTCCAAGAAGCTGATTCAAGTCCTGAGGCGATTCCAGTGGATCGATATTCAAGTTGTCCGAGATCTTGTACAATTGCCCATCTGAGTAAAACAAATCTCCGTGTATATAATCCACTAGCTGATTTTTATTACGCATGAGAGGCATCGCGATTTTAGACTGGAAGTTTTGAGCAGTGTCCAGCACCTGACCGAGCCAAGTCGACTCTACTGGCATGTCCAATCCGACCTGAGAATCCAAAAACGCGAGCAAACTAGGAGTGATCTCAAAGTGTGAACTCATCCCTCTGAAATATCGAGGATCCTTGATCAGTGGAGAGTAAACAATCAAAGGAACATGAAAGCGATCCAGACGGCTCGACATCGGTATCTCCGGAAGCCTGTGATCTCCTGTGATGATGAATATTGTATTGGCAAATTCTGGTCTTTGCTTGTATGCCTGAATAAAATCCTTGACCGCATCATCAGCATAGAGCACCGTCATATAGATATCCTTATAGGCTTGATAATCTGTAATTTTAGATTGGGAAAAACCGAGGTAGTCCTCCAGATGACGGTCAAACTTCTGCTCATAATATTCCCGCTGTGGCACCAGGTAGGGATCGTGGGAAGTCTGTGTTTGAAATGCCATGATCTGAGGTTGGGTAAATGGAAAAGCCAGTTTTTCCATCCCGTTCAAGAAAAGCTCTTTATCACCATAGCCCCAGGTGTAATTGCCGGAATTTGATGGCGCCTTGCTGTACTTCGCGTCAAAGTTTTTTTCGTCTACCACAGCGACTGGATGCTGGTACTCGATGAATTCTGATACATGGTCAAAATTCTTGTCCGCTCCCGTGAAATAGCGGAATTCGTAGCCATTCTCTCCCAAAATTGCAGGGAGTGTCTTATGATTTGGAAATTCCTGATATAGTTCCAGGAAACCCTTTTCCCCATAAGGCAGACCCGCAAAGATCCCTGACTGCAGGCCAAATGTTCGTCCGGTGGATGAGATGGCATTGAGCCAAACCAAACTATGCTGTTCCAAAGAGTCTAGGAATGGCGTAAAACTTCCCAAATAGGCATCTTTTCCCGAATAGGCCCGGCCCAAACTTTCTACAAAAATGAAGACCAAGTGTGGAGCCTGCTGCAAGGAGTCAAAATAAGGACTCAATACGTCCGGATAATTTGCTTCGTGTAAAAAAGGGTAGGAGTCATCCACATATTCTTTTTGGATCAATAGGTCATCATGACTCGTCCGGAGATAAAAATCAAAGTAGTATTCACCTCCATACATCAGGTAGTCAAATGACTTCTCAGTCAAAAACCGGGTTTTATTCAATTCGAGATTTTGCTCCATCTCACTGCTGAAGGATTTAGAGTCAGCATCCCAGATCCCAAAACCAATGGCTCCGACAATCAATACGCCGGTCATAACACCGTATGTAGTCAGAGAAAATCGAAAAATCCGAGTTCCAACCTCAAATAAAAACATAAATAAGCCGATGGCTAGTAAGGCACCGATCAGGGTTTTGATATTCCAAGTCCCGGATGCCTGCAGCGTGATCTGTAGATCTTGCCAGCTATAGGCAAAAAGATCATCGCCCAAAGGAAGTAAGGTCTTGAAAAAATAGGTCATCAATGCCAAATGAATCAAAATCAACACTGTGAGCAGAACCTGAAGTATGATTTTAGAAAGCTTCCTAGAAATGAGAGACAAAAAGAAATAGCCTATAAAGATCAGCCCCAAGAGATAAAAATTCCAAGAGACATCTGCCAGCACACTATCCCAAATGACCTGTCGAAAATCCAGATTAAGCGTGTGATAAGTGTACATCAGATACAGCTCTGTGGCTCTCAGAAGAGTCATTGCTATGAAAAATACCAGTGCTGTACCCCAGAAATTTCCGAGTAAGGAACGTAATCTATATGGTAATGTAGATCGAATTGCAGCCTTTTGGGCCATAGTCTAGATTAATTTTGAAAGGATGATGGGGAAAAGATAGGTCAAATTCGGGTATCTTCAAGCGTCTGATTGATATATATCAATTAGATTGAAAAGAAATGGACTGGTTTTCGTACCCTTTGGTATACCAGACAAAACAGAAAGTAACACATGGATATTTTAGAAGTTGCGATTTTAGAGATGTGCCGAAAGTATAAGCAGGCCAGCTTTCCTGCAGAGGAGGTCGTACAGACAATGTATCCAGAAGATTGGCAGCTTTTTCTCCCTGATACTTTGCAAAAGGCCTGGGAGATGTATTTGGAAGGTGTATTGATTTTGACACAGAATGGAGAATCTTTGGACAAAACCTGCTTGCCTGTAGGTAGTTTTTATATTTCGAAACCAAAATAAAATCCCTTTGGTTTTAGAAAAAAGCAAAGAATTATGAATGAACTGAAATTGCCCACTACTGATGTAGAAATTCCAAAAGGTCAGGATGTACTTACCTTGGGAGGGGGATGTTTTTGGTGTACAGAGGCTGTTTTTCAGAGACTAGAAGGAGTTTACAAAGTGGTTTCAGGCTATGCAGGTGGGCATGTCGCGCATCCTAGCTATCAAGAAATCGGGACAGCCACCACTGGCCATGCAGAGGTGATCCAGGTGTTTTTTGATCCAAAAATCATCACCATGGTTGAGCTATTGGAGGTATTCTGGATGACACATGATCCTACCACGATGAACAGGCAAGGAGCAGATGTAGGCCCGCAATATCGATCCGTTATTTTTTATCATTCTGATATTCAGAAGGAAATAGCGGAGGATCTCAAAAGCAAATTAAATGAGGCGAAGGTATTCCCCAATCCAATTGTGACAGAGATCAGTCCTTTTTCAAATTTCTATCCGGCTGAAAATTATCATCAGGATTACTTCAAACTCAACGGGCATCAGCCATACTGTCAATTTGTAATCCGTCCCAAGGTGGAAAAGCTCCAGAAGCTCTTTGCAGTAAAGTTGAAAAATTAGTTTTAGGCTGCTGCAATGGAGGAGAAGAAATCACAATAGATTATTCTTTTCTTCATGCTGTTTTCATTCTATTTCCCAATATTTATACAGTTTTTTAACCGTTGATCCAAAAAATCAAGATATCTTTGCTGAATTTAACCTATTCAAAAAAGTATGAAGAGAACCAGAGCACAAGAGTCAAGAGCAGCTATCGAACGCTTGTACATCACAATGAGACACCTCTTTACAAGAGGAAGTTACAAGCCAATGGGGGTTTCAGGAGAAAGCTTGGTTCAGGCATTGAGAGTCCTGAGCCCGGAGATTTACGGTACGGTGACAGACCCGGAAAAAGTAGAGCTAGACGGACTTTTGTATGTGATGGAGAGACTTCCTCGCGGGATCGAAGAGTGCAGGTTTGTACGATTGATTAGCCGTGAAGGCTATGAAACTTCCCATCTGACAGCTTTGGTACCTGCCAAAAGAAAAAGGAACTGCTATCGACTCGATGAGCAGGTGATGTATGTGGAAATGACCCGAGGCAGATCAGATATATATGATATTCTGACGCATTTGACTTTTCTCTATATCGAATCCAATAAGATCTACAACAACAGCACAGACCCGAAGAGTAAAATTTCACTCAATTGGACGATGCTGGAAGAGGTCGTTCAGAAGGAAGCCAAAGGACTGGAGTTTGACAGAGAAGCCGCTGCGGCATATTTGAGTCATTTGATAGGTCGGACCTATGAAGAAACGGTCGTTGCAGTAGAGAAATTTGAGAAAAGCAGCAACTCAAACAGTCTTTTCAGTATTGTTTATCACATGGGCAAGCTGGCCCTAGAGGAATCCAAACATCATTTGGATCGTGAGATATCTTTTTCTGCTACACTTCGTGAAAGAATAGGCCATCACGTCTACGGGGAACTTTGGGCCAGAAGGATCAAGATGAACTTGCAGGAACTTGGCTTGATCAAAAGGCCAATCCATATTATATCTGCCAATCTCCATTCGGTTCTGAATACGATTTATGCTTACCAGAAGCTGGGCTCCAGTACTTATGAAGAAATCGAGCAGGTAGCGATGGACGTATCTGTGAAAGCCAAAGGAAATCATGGGAAAGCTCTTTACGACTACGCTTCCAAACATGGGTTTGTGGATCTACCAGATGAGTCTGGGACCAATATAGGTGCTCAAATAATCGATTCGGCCAAGTTTGAGAAAAATGAAATCCTGCCCGGAATCGTCCTACCGGAGGCTGCCGATAAAAAACCTGTTTTCGTGGTGATGGATTATGCGTTTGGAGAGCAAGCCTACGAGTGTTTTGATGAATTGCTAAAACCATTCAAACAGGGAGTACAACAAACCTCTCTCAATGTGGTGTCCACCTCTATTATGGGTAAAGCGGGCATTCTCTATGGAGGCAAAGGTGATCTGATGATACCGGATGCCCACGTATTTGAAGGAACAGCAGACAATTATCCATTCAAGAACGAACTCAAAAAATCTGATTTTGAAGGCTATGGCTTGGGAGTATATTCTGGGAGTATGGTCACTGTATTAGGTACATCGCTGCAAAACCGTGATATTCTCAGTTATTTCATGGAATCCTCCTGGAATGCTATAGGCCTGGAGATGGAAGGAGCTCACTACCAGAAAGCTATCCAATCTGCCTCCAAGATCCGCAAAAGCATCCGATCCAATGTGAAAGTTCTCTATGCCTACTACGCCTCAGACAATCCATTGGAAACAGGAAGCACATTGGCTTCTGGAGCCTTAGGGATGGAAGGAGTGAGGCCTACTTACTTGATCACATATAAGATTTTAGAGAAATTGTTTTCCAAATAAAACTCTCACTCAAAGAAGGCCAATGTTACGATTGGCCTTCTTTTTTCGTCTTGGGTAGGAAATGAAACGTATGAACAGACTCCCTATTTTTCTTGTCTTACTTATAGCGCTGTTTTTGATCTCCTGTCAGGATGATGAAAAGCCCATCAATGCGGACCTCTATTGGGAGCAGACCGCCTGTGCAGATCCTTGGGGTGCTAACTCCAATAGTACGGAAGCTGAAATCAAAGAAGCTTTAGAAGAATATTTTGTAGAGCAGAAGCTATTCGGAGCCAGATTTGTGGCTATTGAAACAGTTTCATCGGGACCTTTTTGTGAAGCTTGTGGCTGTACAACTGGGAAAAGAATTTACGTATCGGCATCTCTTGCTGAGCAGGAGAAATTGATTCAATTAGGCTTTATCAAACTGTAAGATGAGAAAGTATGTATTCCTGACTTTTTATCTAAGCCTGATGATGATTGTATTTGCATGCCAGCAGGATAAAGACCCCGTTCTTGCAGACTTTTATTGGAATCAGACGGGCTGTGCAGATCCATGGGATGTCCAAGGGTCTGATTCTTCGGATTTGAAACAATCGGTGGATTCCTACCTCAGAAAACAAGGAGTTCTCAGCGCTAGGGTAGTTTCTGTTCTAAATGACGGGGTCGGGGAGGGTTGCTATGCCTGTCATTGCAAAACGGGAATGAGGATTTACGTTTCGGCACCTTTATCTGAAAAAGAGAAATTGATCGAGTTGGGCTTTATCGAGAAATAAGATGAAAAATAAAATACATCTATTTTTGATGCTGGGTTTGCTGCTGCTCAGCTTTGCATGCCAAGAGGAGGAAAACCCAGATCCACTGGTTTATTGGGAGCAGACAGGCTGCGCTGATCCATGGCAAACTGGCCCCTTGGAAACTGAAGAAAAACTAATAAAGGCAGTAGAATCTTATCTTAAAGATAAGAATGTGAAAAATGCCAGAGTTACTTCAATTTTTCATGACGGAAGGGAGGGAGTATGTCTAGCTTGTACTTGCACGACCGGGAATAGAATCTATATAGCAGCTCCTCAAAATCAGAAAGAAAGGCTATTAAATCTGGGCTTCCAGTCCATCGACTGAACTATTCTTTTTCGATCCGGGTAGAGTGAAGCATATCTAGTCTCCAACCCTTGGAAGTCTTGATAGCAGTGGCAGATTCCAGCCATTCGATTTCCCGAATCACTTGCCCATCTCTGGTGATAGTTGCATAGTTGTGATAGGCGACCCAAGCTCGATTCCCATCGATTTTGGTGCTGATAAACTCAAATCGGTTCGTGCGAGTTGGCCTGTTTTCATTCTGTTTGGCTTTGGCAAAATAGTCCTGTATGATTTTCATGTCCCAAACTTCTCCCTGCTCCAAAAGCAAGAAGTCCTCGGTATAAAAGTCAAAAATTCTATCAGAATCAAATTCAGAAAATAAGTGATCAAAAGAGCCTTGGATCAGATCCTGAACTGCTTTTTCATCAGATTTTTCCTGGGCAAATCCAGAGAAAGAAACGAGTAAAAGAAAGCTAAGGAGAAGAGATTTCATAGGTGTCAATTTGGGTTAAAAAAACGCATGGCATAAAGATACATCATACTTCTTTTTTGTAAGCCACTTAAATCTGCATGGATTCGGATCGAATAGATTGCCTTTCCTCTGTAGAAGTGTTTAGCATTGGAGGATAATTCGACTCACTGCTTCAGTTCGTGTCTTCATGAACCAGAATTCAAAAGTCCCGTGGAGACACGGGATTTGGCGGTGGTATCGAAGGATAGAAAAACAAAACGCATGGTATAAAGATACCATGCGTCATGTGCTTATTGCAAATTGGATTTCAACGGCGGAGGACCATCAGGAATCATTCCTTCATAGACATAATCTCCCAAGTGCTCCTTAAAATCAGCCTTGACAGCTTCCACCAATTCAGGGTCTTGGAAGAGATCCACCATCGTCATGGAAAGAGCTTTCGCAGCGTAAGCCATTCCTTTATGTCCAATGGACATACCACCGGCAGCCACTACCGCCCAAGAATGCCAAGGGGTGCCATTTGGAGCTGTTGTAGCAGAAAGCCGGATCGTTGGAACTACATAGCTCACATCACCCACATCAGTACTGCCTCCCATGCTATGCTCGGCAGTTTCTTCCATAGGTTCGATCACTGATACCAAACCTATTTGAGGCTTTTCTGTCGCCTCTTGGATTTTTTTGGCGAATTCCTGCTCTTCTTCAGTGTATGAGATCGCTCCAAGTGTTTCCAGGTTTTTTTGCAAAGCGGCAGAACCTGTTCTGTTGACCAAAACTTCGTGAATTCCAGAAATCAAACTCACCTTGTAATCGACATTGGCCAAAATTGCGGCACCTTCTGCCATGGCCTGCACTCGTTCATAAACAGGCATCAAACCATCACGACTACTATCCCTGACACGTACCCAGATTCGGCTATAGTCCGGCACGACATTGACCACTTGTCCCGCATCTTGGATATGGTAGTGAATTCTCACTGTAGGCTTGATATGCTCTCTGTAATAGTTGATCCCATTAGAATACAATTCCAAGGCATCAGAGGCACTTCTCCCATTCCAAGGATCTCCAGAGGCATGAGCGGCCTGACCGAAGAACTCCACTTGAAAATCAACCAAAGCAAGCCCTTTTTGGACTGCGGCCTTGGTCTCGGCAGCCGGATGCCAATCCATCACCACATCCACGTCCTCAAAAAGCCCCGCACGGATCATCCAAAGCTTGCCAAAAAACTTCTCTTCAGCCGGTGTTCCATAAAATCGTATTGTTCCTTGAATCTCGCCTTTATCAATCAAATCTTTGATCGCCGCTGCAGCTCCCAGGGAAGCTACTCCGAAGAGATTGTGTCCGCAGCCATGACCGGGAGCGCCTTCGTGGAGTGGACTTTTATAAGGGACTTTGTTTTGGGAAAGTCCGGGCAAAGCATCGAACTCACCCAAAATTCCAATGATTGGCTTGCCTGATCCGTACTCTGCGACAAAGGCCGTAGGGATCTCACCGACACCTCGGGTCACTTTGAAGCCCAAGGATTCTGCATAGTCTGACAAGGCAGCCGCAGATTGTGTTTCTTGGAATGCGATTTCTTCAAAGGACCAAATCTGATCACTGAGATTGGTGAGATCGGAAAAACGGGCGTCAACTGAAGCTTGTACCGATTCTTTCAGCGCATTCGTTTGTCCATAGAGAGGTAATTGCAATCCCAAGCCGATTGCTAGTCCCAAAACAGGGAGTAAGGTTTTTTTCATGATTGTTTGGTTGATGGTATTTAGTTGTGACAAAAAGGTGATTTTGGGCTTTGTGTAATGACCTTTTACCAAGCGATGCCATAATCGTCTCCATAGTCACTAGATCCGCCCCAGAAACTTCCATGTTTCCAGTCAAACCAAATAGCATTGAGCGGACCAGAGGTCTTGTTCCAAAGCTCTATTTTATAGCCTCTTTGAGACAGTTCCTTGCTGATCCAAGAAGGCGTGTCTTCTCTTAAAACTATCGCACCCGGTCGAATCTCATGATCCCCAAAGGAGCTTTGCATCTGGTAGGAATTGAAATTGGCGGCTTCGGTAGCTTCCTGCACATCCATGCCGAATTCCACAATATTCAGAAATAGTTGAAGTAAATTCTGATCCTGAGAGTCCCCACCTTGCACAGCAAAGGCAAGTAAGGGTTTGCCGTCTTTCAAAGCTAAACTAGGTGTCAATGTAACTCTAGGTCTTTTTCCAGGTTCTGGTAGATTGTATGGATTTAGATTCTCATCCAACACAAAACTCTGCATTCGCTGAGAAAGCCCAACTCCAGTATTCCCAGCTACGACTGCAGGTATCCAACCCCCACTAGGAGTGACCGAGACCACCCAACCTTCCGCATCTGCAGTTTCCACAGAGGTAGTTCCACTTTGGAAGTCTTGAATAAATTGCGGATCTAGTTCCTGATTGAAATCATCAACGCTAAGTGCCGCAATCTCTTGTTGGTTCTTTTTCAAAAGGTCCAAATAGGGATTGGTGCCATTTTGATATGGATAAGGATCACCGGCTCCAATTTTCGGATCGTTGGATTCTTGAATCAATTTGGCTCTTTCTTTTGCATATTCTTTAGAAAGCAATCCTTCCATCGGCGAATCCACAAATGCCGGATCTCCGTAATAGAAATCTCGATCTGCAAAGGCCAAGCTCATTGCCTGATATACGGTATGGATGTAGTTGGCCGAATTATATCCCATTGACTTGAGGTCAAAGTTTTCCAAAATATTCAAAGACTGAAGCAAGGCTGGTCCCTGAGTCCATTCTTGGAGTTTATAGACATCGATTCCTTTGTAGTTGACATGAAGAGGCTCTTCGATTTTCACAGACCAATTCGCCAAGTCAGCTTCTGTGAAAAGTCCTCCTTGCTCTCTCGTTCCTCGTACGATTTCTTTAGCAATATCTCCTTTATAAAAGCGATCATAAGCGGCGTAAATAGCCTCTTTTCTAGATTTCCCAGCTGCCAAAGCTTCTCTTTCCGCCTCAACCAACTTAGAAAGTGTTTGGTACAAATCCTCTTGAACGAAAATTTCTCCTACTTCAGGTGCTTCTCTTTCTTCTCCCAAATGGGGTAGAAAGATCTTTTTGGAATAAGGCCATCCCTTGATCCTAGCTTTTTGAGCTTCGATAGCATTGGCTGTTTGCGCTTCGATGGGGTAACCTTTTGCAAGATCCATGGACGGCTTGAGGATTTGCTCCAAACTCATAGTGCCATACTCTGCCAGCATGGTCATTATCCCTCCTGGAGTTCCCGGAGTAGTAGCAGCAAGCGTTCCGTATTGGGGAGGATAGTCCATTCCCTCAGACTTATAGAAGTCGACAGTAGCACCAGTTGGAGCATATCCCAAGGCATTGATAGCGATGACTTTTTTGGTATGGGGATTATAGATCAAAGCCTGAGTTTCTCCTCCCCAAGACAATACGTCCCACATAGTGCTGGTAGCTGCTATCATGGCACAGGCTGCATCTACGGCATTTCCTCCCTGCTGAAAAATCGAAGCACCGGCAGTAGCCCCAAGAGGCTTTCCGGTGATGGCCACCCAATTTTTTCCATGGAGGATAGGTTTATTATTGGGGGTAGTACCCACACCTAAACCGGGAAGTCCCTGTCCAGAAGCGGAGAATGAGCAGATAAAAATTGCAAAGGCGTAAAGTTTCTTCATAGGGTGACTGTATGGTGGTTAATTTATTTCATCAAGTAATTGGCTCATGATGGGGCGAAATCCCTCGAACTGAGAATTGTAGTGAGTGAAAACTTTGAAGATATCACTGGCTTTTTTCACATCGAGGTTGTTAGAATCAGCAAATTCTTTGATTTCATCTGCCTGATCTCCAAATATCAGGTAAAATTTCTTCCTGTTTTTAGGGATTTCCATCAGGTTTTTTCCTTGCAAGTAATAATAATAATTCCTTTTGACGATTTCGTCATTTTTCTGACCAACCATCAATGCAGTATTGTAATTGGATTCTTTTAATACAGCCAATGTTCTTCGCATCAGCGGCTTTTCACCTTCTACTAGCACCTCAAAGAAGCCAGAAATCGGTACACCTTCATCCAAAAAGTCCATTCCATTGACAAAAAAGCGGGGAACCTTGTAAGTCGAATCCACCCAAACGATATTCTGAATACGAAGACCCGGCATGACAGAAATCAATTGGTTCTCAGGTTCCATCAGTTCAAACATATTGGAAACAATATTGTAGCGGACCCGAAACCCTTCCATCACTTGCTGATCCCGGTAGAGTAGGATGGAGGCGAGATTCCACTGCTCGTCCAGATAATTGTTTCCCTCTACAGTCTTTGGTTCTGGAGGGATTCCCATGATCATATTTCCTCCGATGAAATTGGGCCTTTCATTCAGCAAATTGACAATATTAGTAGTTCGAATGCTTTTTTGAAGTGCTGCACCTGATCCTGAGCTACCATATCGAGTCAAGATAATCGACCCCAAATCCGTATCCTTGTTCAATTTGACAATTTGCTCCAGCCGATTGTATCCTTCTAGGCTAAGCGAGACCGTGTATTGATTTGATTCCAATCCTGAAAATTGAAATTTTCCTCCTGCCGCACTCGTTTTACCATAAATGGTACCTTTCAAAGTAACACTGACACCATCCAAATGTGCTCCAGTCTCTGAATCCACTACTTGACCTGTCAATTTATATTCTTGAGATATGGCAGGGAGAGAAAAGAAAAGACTCCAAATCAATAGAAAAAATGTCGAGGTGATTTTCATGGCTTTTCAAATTTAGCTTTGGACTATTTGAATGTATTAGCAAAAGATAACCATATAATCAATCCAATACAATGGATTAAAATCCTACTACTTTGGAATCAACTGATAGCGAACTGGCAATCTGAACGATTTACTCTTATATTTGGAAAGAGCTAAGTCTCTTTTCTTTTACCTATTAATTATACTCCACTTTGGATTTCTCTTCATTTAAGTTTGAACCAGCCTTGCAGGAAGGGTTGGATGCTATGGGTTTCGAACAGCCTACGCCGATTCAGGAAAAAGCAATACCGGTCATATTAGAAGAAAAAGATTTGATTGCCTGTGCACAAACGGGTACCGGTAAGACTGCTGCATTTATCCTCCCTGTTCTCAATAAAATTTGTGAATCTGGTTCTTCGACTCTCAATACCTTGATTTTGGCTCCTACTCGGGAGCTTGCTATTCAGATTGACCAGCAGATTCAGGGCTTTGCCTATTTTCTTGGTATCAGTTCGATCCCCGTATATGGAGGTGGAGATGGAGTGGTCTGGGAGCAGCAGAAGAGAGCACTGGAAACAGGCGCTGAGATCGTAGTGGCGACACCGGGGAGATTGATAGCTTTATTGGCAGGCGGAAAAATCAATCTGGATACATTGCAGCATCTGATCCTCGATGAGGCAGATAGGATGATGGATATGGGCTTTTCGGATGATATTTTGAAAATCGTCAATTATCTTCCCAAGAAGAGACAGACTATTTTGTTTTCAGCCACTATGCCTCCGAAAATCCGGCAGTTTAGCATGAAAATACTTCATCAGCCTGAAGAGATCTCCATTGCGATCGGTAAAACGGCAGAGGGTGTCACCCAGTCATTTTATTCTGTATATGATACTCAGAAGGTAGACTTGGTCAAGCATATTCTTTCGCAGAAAGCTTATGAGGCAGTGATCATTTTTGCTTCTACAAAAGAAAATGTCAAGAACCTTTTCAAAGCTCTAAAGCGTGGATTTGACGTAGAAGCCTTCCATTCGGATTTGGAGCAGGTGGAAAGAGAAAAAATCATGTCTGCCTTTAAAAACAAGGCTGTCAAAATACTCATTGGTACTGATATCATCAGCCGTGGGATCGATGTGGTAGGCATTGAGCTCGTGATTAATTATGATACGCCTAGTGATCCCGAAGACTATGTGCACCGGGTAGGAAGGACTGCACGTGCTGATAAAGAAGGAGAGGCCATCACCTTTGTCAATCCCAAAGACCAGTACAAATTTGTCAGAATAGAAAATCTGATTGGGATGGAAGTTACCCAAAATGAGCTTCCTGAAGGATTGGAAGCTGGTCCGGTCTACAGCCGCGAGCCTAAAAAGTCCAGTGGTCCCAAAAACAAAAACCGTAAACCGAATTTCAAAAAGAAAGGAAGCAAGCCTGCCTCCAAACCGCATCACAAGCCAAAACAAGCTCCTCCAGCTCAAAATCCTTCTCCGCAAACTAAACCTGCCGGCTCTAAAAAACCGGGGAGATTTGGTCCAAGGAAGAATGTGGTCGAAGAGTAGACTGTGTTGATTTTGGTATGAAAAATCCTTAGCTTCTCAAGACTTTGATCATGGATCTTAAAATTTTTGATTGATGGACTTTATCAAATATAGAAGCAGAGGTTCCAGTGTCGCTTTTTTGCAGGAGCTTCTAGAGAAATGTGGCTATGAACTAACTGCCTCTGGATATTTTGGGCTGGAGACGGAAGAGGCGGTTAAAGATTTCCAAACTAAGAATCAGCTGGTAATAGATGGGAAGGTAGGAGTGAAGACATGGACTGTGCTTTTGTCTAAAACGCGACCTGCAGAAGCTTTTGGGGATAAGTTTCTCGAAGAAAATGACCTAATCAATTTTGCCGAGAAGCATGAACTTAAACTGGCGGCAGTCAAGGCAGTAAATGAAGTAGAGAGCAGTGGAAAGGGTTTTTTGATAGATGGAAAACCCAAGATCTTATTTGAAGGCCATGTTTTTTGGAGAGAATTAAAGAAGCGGGGGATTGATCCTAAAGCAATCTCAAATTTTTCTAATGCAGATGTACTCTATCCCAGCTGGACAAAACAGCATTACCTAGGAGGAATTAGGGAATACGAAAGACTAGAAAAAGCCAAGGGCCTGGGTGACTCGGAAAATTACAATGAAGCTGCTTTGGCTTCTTGCTCTTGGGGAAGCTATCAGATTATGGGTTTTCATGCTGAGGCTTTGGGCTACTCGTCAGTTCAGCAATTTGCAGATGAAATGGCAGGACACGAACGCAATCATCTGGAGGCTTTTGGTAAATATTTGCAAACCTATGGTTGTATGAAGCATTTACGGAATTTGGATTGGACCAAATTCGCAGAGTGCTACAATGGCCCTGCTCAGGCCCTCAATCACTATGATTCCAAAATGAAGAAAGCATACGAACGTTTTAATACAAACTCCTAATTATGATTGAATCTTTGATAGAAGTTTTCGTGCGGGATCTGAACCGTCTTAAGACTGAATTGGAAACTTTTCAGCACGAGGAAAACCTTTGGAAAACTGAAGGGGCTATCAGCAATAGTGCGGGAAATCTTGCTCTCCATCTTATAGGAAATCTCCGGGCATTCATCTGTCATGAAATGGGAGGTTTCGCCTATGTAAGAGATAGAGAATTTGAGTTTGGTGGAAAAGGAGTGGCAAGAGAGAAGATGCTGGAAGAGATACACTTGGTCATTACTCAGGTAAAAAGTAGCCTTGAGGGACTCTCAGGAGCAAATTTGGATGAAGTTTACCCGCATGAAAAGTTTGGTAAACCGATGACTTACTCCTTTTTCCTCATTCATCTTTACGGGCATTTTGACTATCATCTAGGGCAGATCAATTATCTACGGAGGGTTTTGGAACCCGCCTAAAAGTAAAAAAGAGCTCCATTGGAGCTCTTTTATTTTCTTAATACAAAATCCTAAATCGGATCGTACCAGGGATGGATTTGAGTGCTTCTATAGCTTCGGAAGTATAGGCTTTGTCGATGTCTGTAATCACATAACCGATTTTTTCATTGGTTTTTAGGTATTGACCATTGATGTTGATTTCAAAATTTGCCAGCACCTGATTGATTTTGGCCAAAACTCCTGGCTCATTCTGGTGGATGTGAATCAGTCGATGTGCATCTTTTAAGAATGGCAATTGGATGTTCGGGAAATTAACAGAGTTGAAGGTATTTCCGGTATTCACATATTCCATGATTTTGCCTGGCACAAATCGAGCAATGTTCTCTTGAGCTTCCAAAGTACTCCCTCCGATGTGTGGTGTCAGGATGGTGTTTGGTAGTCCTTTCAATTCAGATTCAAATGGCTCAGAATTATTTTTAGGCTCCTCAGGGAATACGTCCACCGCGCAGCCTGCAAGATGTCCTGAAAGGATAGCTTCCTTCAGTGCAGGAATTTCTACTACATGACCACGGCTGAGGTTTACCAAATAAGCGCCTTCCTTCATTTTCTTAATCTTCTCAGCATCGATCAGGCATTTGTTGTCTTTTCTACCGTCTACATGGAGAGAGATTACATCACAAGTGCTTAGGAGCTCATCTAAGGAATCTAACTTTGTTGCATTTCCCAAGGCAAGTTTTTCTACCACATCGTAGTAAAACACATTCATCCCCATATTTTCTGCCAGGACAGAAAGCTGAGCTCCGATATTTCCATAGCCAACAATCCCAAGTTTTTTGCCTCTGATCTCGAAGCTACCTGTGGCGGATTTGTCCCATTTGCTCTGGTGCATGGAGTGAGATTTGTCATGGAAATTTCTCATCAAAAAGATAATCTCCGCGATTGCCATCTCTACGACCGAGCGGGTATTGCTAAAAGGTGCATTGAATACTGCAATTCCTTTCTCTTGACAAGTTTCCAGATCAATCTGGTTGGTACCGATACAAAATGCGCCAACTGCAATCAGCCTGTTTGCATTTTCCAGAACTTTCTTCGTGATATTAGTCTTGGATCTAATGCCGATGATAGATACATTTTTGATCTTTTCGCAAAGTTCTTCTTCACTCATGGCAGAAGGAACCACCTCGACTTGGTAGCCTTCCTCTTTGAGTAGGTCAACGCCGATAGGATGGACATTTTCCAATAAAAGGACTTTGATCCGGCTTTTTGGGTATGAAAACTTCGTGTTCAATTTATTGATGTATAGGATTTCGTCAAGACTGGGAGCGACATGATCCGCTTTGGAGGTCACTTTGTCCCGATGGATATTTTCGGTAAAGGCATAAAATTTATTTGCCAGTCCCGAAGCTTTGATTTCGTAGTCGGTATAGCCGTCTCCAATCACATAAATATCGCCATCTAAATTGATTTTTTTGATGGTTTCTGCTTTTCCGTTGTTTTTGGAGAGTGGATTTTCGCGATTGAAATCTACAATATTTCCCTGCTCATCATACACGAAATCATTGGCAAAGACATTTTCTTTTTTGATCCCGAACTCTCCTACGATAGGGATGATGAAATCTTTGAATCCATTGGATACGATATAGATATCTTCCGCATTTTCTTGGAGAAACTCTTTATTCCTTTCAAAAGATTTGGAAACTTTCTTTCTCAAGGCATCGACCAAGTCAGATATCTGAGATTTGGTAGCTTGAAGGATTTCTAATCGTTGTTCTAAACTTTCTCGAAAGGTCACCGAACCTTCCATTCCCCGGTCTGTGATGTCTTTGATTGCCTGGAGCTTGTCACCGGCTTTTGGGTCTCCGTCAAGAGAGATTTCTCCCAATATATCAAGGGCTTCTACTTGGGTAAAGGTGCTGTCAAAATCAATGATGAATTTTTTGGTTTGAGGCATGGGTAGGGTCTATTTGTAGTATTGCCTGTAAAATTAAGGTATTGTTAATGAATCGGAAGATTTGTTGCGAAAATTGTTTTAAAAAGTTTTCTTGACCGATAAATTCGCAATCGATTGTGCTCTATTTCCTTGGAAATAGGCGTGATTATTTTTTGAAATACTCGGTCTAAAATTTCATATCCAAAGCGATTGCAGTAATTTTGAATGGTTATAAAGAAAAGTAATTATGAAAATGAATTATAAAGTTTTTGCACTTGCGCTGGCTGGATCAGCTGTTTTGGCATGTAGCCCAGAAGAGAAATCACCCTATGAAGACCTTGCTCAACATGAAATGGGCAAAGTAGTAGGAGAGATGGAAGTGGTAGAAGGAAAGTATGGAGCAGAGTTGGAGGACGGTTTTGAATTGACCAATCTCACTGAGATGGTTCAGAAAGTAGAAGCTAACGGTAACACAGAAGCAATGATCCAAGGAGAAATCAAGGAAGTATGTACTAAAAAGGGATGCTGGCTAAGTATGGAGCTTCCGAATGGAGAAAGTATGAGAGTGACTTTCAAAGATTATGGATTTTTTGTGCCGACCAATAGCCAAGGCTATCCGGTGATATTGAAGGGTGAGGCAATTCTTACGGAGACCGATGTGGAAACTTTAAGACACTATGCTGAGGATCAAGGCAAGTCGCAGGAAGAAATAGAAGCGATCACCGAACCAAAGCGTGAAATCACATTTGAGGCAGTAGGAGCTATTATTCCTGAAAAAGCCTAATAGATGGCAATCGCTTTAGACAATCTCAGAGTGGGTAGGCAATACCTGCTTACCAATCAAGGAGAAGTCAGAAAACTGGAAATCATAGCAAGACTTCAAGGTGAGAATTTCAAAGTAAAGGACTTGGAAACCTTGGAATTCTACACCATAGAGGAGCTATTGAGGTGGGGGGTAGGCAAGGACTATGACCTTGATGAATTAAGATAAAAAAAGGCCATTCGATCGAATGGCCTTTTCTATTTCTAATGGGATGTACGCGTTCCCGGCTCGTAAATTAGCCTAATAAATGTACCTAATCCTGTGTTTTTCATCTGAACAGGGATGGCACTTACGATCCCTACCATCAGATTGTCTGCGATACCTACTCTCATTTGAGGTCTGAGCGTTGTGTCAAGATGGCTACCTTCCACTGTTTGATTGATCTCTACCCCTATGAAATTCCTCGTACCAGTGATCATGTAGTGAAAATTGGAGTTAATCTCAAAAGTGCTGTTCAGTGATCCATTTCTATCTTTTTCAAAGCTAGGACCTGTGTAAAGCAGCGTATGAAAATTACTTCCCCATCTTTTGGCGATGACATAGAAGGGGTTGAATACATTTCCTTGGAAGGTGGATTGCTTGCGGATTTGCTCAAAATCCACCAACAAAAACTCGTGGATATATCCCAAAGCCATGGATAAGTTTCTTTTTTCATCTACCAAAACAGTATACTGTGCCGCCAGTTTCAGAGATTCCAGACGATTTGAAGGGGAGGATCCCTCTTCTGCTGAGCGAAATGAATAGAATGAAAAAGGGAGTTCTACTTCAAGCCCTAAGCGATCGATAGGGGCCCATTCATATTCGACTAAAGCATGGATCTCATCATAATCTCTTTTGTCTTGCAGTCCGAAACCAAGATTCCATTCCTTTTCACCTTTTCTAGCTCCAAGGTCCCGAATCAGATCTATGTATAGGGGCTCAGCGTGCAAGACTTTGGGTTTCAGTTGTGGGTTTTGGTTCCGCTCAACCTGTTCGATATATGCTGAGTCTAGTTCACTGTTTTTTTCGATTGTAGTTTGTGCATAGCTTCTCCATGCAAAGCAGCAAAGTGCTGCCAAGAGTATTTTTTTCATAGTTGAAATTCTTGTGTGTAATAAATTTCCTTTCTCTAGATCATTCTAGAATTAAGAAAAGGACGGGTAAAAAAGGGATAGATCAACTATGATCGGGTGGTGGACTTGTCAGGTTAATGGAGATCCTAGACCAATTCAAAGAAGCGGAAGGTCCATAAATTTTCAAAAAATCAATTTCAAATACATTGATAGAGAAAGCAGTTTCTACGAACAATTTGATTTTCTCAAAAGAGCTATCTTCCTGCTCAGAGTCCATGTCAGGAATAGCTTCGCCATCTCCATCCAAAAGAAACTCATAGACCAACTCAGATACTGTATCCATTGGATCCACCAATTGCTGATCGAGTGGTCCTTCATAGAAATTGGCAGAAAGATTGACAAAATTGACCAGAAGCAAAAAAATAAGAATTCTCACCCAAGTAGGCTTGGGAGGGAGTTTAGTTGGCTTTGTGTCACTTAGCGGCATAGTTTCAAAGGTAATGGAGAAATGGGGAATGTTGCTATATCAAACCTAAAATTGAATCTCAAACTGATTTTGTAGGGGTATAATTTGTATTTTTGGGCAACCAATTCGATTCGCATGTCCACTAGTTTGATCTCAGCAATGGTAGGCGCCAAATGTCCAAAATGCCGAAAAGGTAGACTGTTTCCTGTTTCAATTTTCAGCTTCAATAAGCTCATCGACATGAATAAATCATGTGATGTCTGTCAGGCTAGTTTTCAACCTGAACCACGATTTTATGATGGAGCTATGTTTATCAGCTATGCATTTTCCGTTGCTTTGGTCATTACGGTTTTTGTAGCGTTGAATCTATTTTTGGAAAAACCAGCCCTTTGGATGTATCTATCCGCTATAGTGATCATCAACTTGCTGTTGCTTCCGATGATGTTACGGTATTCCAAAGTACTTTATCTGTATGCTGTGGGTAAATTAAAGTATCAGGACACTGCTTCAAAATAGGTGTTTCTTCGGGTTAAAACTGACCACTAGCAGTCCAATCCCTATCACGAGTAGAAATATAAGAACTGGAAGTCCACCGATCACAGAAAGAATTCTGACCCCATCTATGCCAGAAAATGAAATCATAATCCAGGCTAAAATTCCTATTAGAATTCCCCAGATTATTTTGATAGGCGCAGGCGTCTGAAATGAGTCGATCAGTTTGGTCCTTAAACTCAAGCTGGCTATGGCTTCTGTGCTGGAATCCGCAGCAGTGACGTAAGAGACAAACATTCCGATCAAGAATAAACTGGTCAGAAGCTGACTGGAACCAATATCCTGAAAAACGAGATAAATAATGGATTCCGGCCCGCTATTTACAAAGGAATCTGTATAAGTATCAGGATGTAAGCTTGCAAAATCCAAAGTACTTCCTCCAAATATCCCCATCCAAATCAGACAAAATAGCGCTGGAAGTAAACAATTGACCAAAAGAAATTCTCGGACTATTCTGCCTATGGCGATTTTGGCAAGAAATAATCCAGTCATCGGAGCCCATGCCATCCACATTGCAAAATTAAAAACTGACCAATCGTAGGTCCAGGAGTTTCCTTTACCAGTCAGCTGCATACTCAAGTCCAAAAATTGAGAGACATACGAGCGAAAGCCGATTCCAATATTTTTCAGAAAAAAGCTCTCCGAAAGAAGGACAAATAGTCCTGCGAACAATAGAAAAAAGAAGAGATTGAAGAGTGAAAAAGACTTAATGCCTTTGTCGATTCCGGAACTTGCAGAAAGAACAAACGTCCCTACGATCAGAGAAGCCACCAGCAATGTCACAAAACTTCCGTTCAATGAGGGGATCAATGCCTTCAAACCTCCGGAAAGACTTAAAATTCCTGCTCCCAAGGCACCGGCCATGCCTGAAACCATTGCGAAAAGGCAAATCATATCAATTATCTCAGAAATTGATTTGGAAATTTTTGTTCCAAAAACCGGATGAAGCATAATGCTAAGCTTAAAGGCTTGCTTTTTTCGGTGAAAAAGTAACGCAAATAACAAAGCTGGGACAGCGTAGATAGCGTAAGGAGTCACGCCCCAGTGGAAGAAAAGAGCACCCAAAGCAAATTCTTTTGCTTCTGTAGTAGCTGGTGAAATGTTTCGGAAGGATGGAGGAAAAAGAAAATGAGACAAAGGTTCCGCACTTCCCCAGAATAAAATTCCAACAGCGATAGTCGTACATAGAACAATTGCAAACCAAGGAATCCATTTGAGACGGGGACGGGCATCCTTACCACCGATACGATATCCACCTAAGGGCGAGACAAAAACCCAGATAAGCACTAACACCAAAAAGAAAGAAACCCAACTAAAAGCCATCGAGAAGTTGATCAAAACCCATGACTGAATTGCTTTCATCATCGAATCAAACTCTTCAGGAATAAGCATAGAAACCGATACAGCTAAGACCAAAATCAACAGGGGAGGCCAAAAAACAGTTTTTCGAAGAGAGACCTGAGAAAACTCGTTGAGCTTCATAGCAAAAATTAAGTCAGTGAATTTTTGGAAGTTAAGGAATCTCAGATCCAAATGCGAGCGTGATTGAAAAGGATGGTCTTAGATCTGAATGAATCAGAAATTTAACTTTCTGTTAATATCACTAACTTAGTTGAAAGTTTTACTAAACAAAAATAAATCAGTTTCGTTTCAGCTTAAAAACCACACCCATGGATACCATTCTCAGGAAGCTCAAAATAGAAGTGAGTGGGAGTCTTTATCAAAAAGAACCCTTCAGCTCTGATTTGGGCTATTCCATTGTTCAAGAGGGCTCTAAGATGATTTTGGAGCTAGGCTTGGAGCAGTTTACATTCAAAAAACTTTCCCTTGTGATCGGTAGTACCGAAGCCGCTATTTATCGCTATTTTGACAATAAGCACAAGCTTCTCCTGTACCTTTCAGCCTGGTATTGGGGCTGGATGGAACATAATCTGGTTTACAGCACCGCAAATATGACTGACGCCGGTGAACGATTGGCCATGGCAGTTCGTTTGATGTCCGAAGGGCCCGTTTTTTTACAAAATGACTACCTTGAACCATCTGTCTTGCGTGACATTGTGGTCAATGAAGCTTTGAAGGGATTTTTGACCAAAGAAGTGGACCTGGAGCATGAGAGTGGATTGTTTGCGCAGGTATACAAGTTCAGTGATCGTGTTGCGACGATTATTACAGAAATAAACCCAGAATATAAGTTTCCAAAAACTTTGGTTTCCACTGTATTAGAATCAAGTCTGATGCAGTCATTTCATTCTCAGCATTTGCCGGGGATGACGGAAAATGGTCTGGAGTCGGCCTCAAGGTTTCAATTCTTCCACCAATTGGTAGTAAAAGCAATTCAAAATGATTAATAATAGCGGAATCACACCTTTGAGGCGGTTTTTCAGACTTCTGAAGGAGGAGAAAAGCCAAGTATATTCCATTTACTTTTATGCCATCCTAAACGGTCTGATCACTCTGACATTGCCTTTGGGCATTCAGGCGATCCTCAATTTTATCTTAGGTGGGAGAATTACAACATCGTGGATCTTGCTGGTACTCATCGTAGCAGTCGGGGTCGCTTTTGGGGGATTTTTGCAAATCTCTCAGTTGCAAATCATGGAGAAACTCCAGCAGCGTATTTTCACCAAATCTGGACTTTCTATAGCTTACCGACTTCCCAAAGTCAAAACAGAAATCCTTCATGGAGAATATGGTCCAGAAATCGTTAATCGATTTTTTGATACAGTCAATCTCCAAAAAGGCCTCAGTAAAATCCTGATTGATTTCTCCACGGCACTCCTTCAAGTCATTTTTGGCTTGCTTTTGCTATCGATATATCATCCTACTTTTATTCTTTTCGGCTTGGCACTGGTCGCTATCCTGGTTTTGATATTCTATATCACTGGACCTCGAGGGATGGAGACGGCTCTAAAAGAGTCTTCCTACAAATATGAAACCGCTTATTGGCTAGAAGAAATAGGCAGGACTTTGAGCACTTTCAAGTTGGTGGGAAATGGACGATTGCCGATCCTCCGAGCCGACAAACTGCTGCAATACTACGTTGACTTTCGCTCCAAACACTTTGCTGTCTTGATTTTCCAATATAAAATCATGATTGCTTTCAAGGTTTTGATTGTATCCAGTTTGCTTGTAGCAGGTAGTTTATTGCTGATCAATGATCAGATCAGTATCGGTCAGTTTGTAGCAGCAGAGGTGATTATCATTCTGGTAGTTAATTCTGTCGAAAAGTTGATTCTTTCACTAGAAACAGTCTATGACACCTTGGTAGCTACCGAAAAACTGGGGCATATCATGGACTTGGAATTAGAAAATCCTAAAGGAACAGAGAAAGTGATCCAATCTGACCCGGCAGGTTTGAAATTTGGGATGGAGCAGGTCAGCTTCCAGCCTAAAGATGCCAATGCCCCAATTCTCAAAGATATTTCATTGACTATAGAGCCCGGTAAAAAGGTAGCTGTCATGGGTAAGTCAGGAAGTGGAAAGTCTGCATTTTTGGCTTTGCTATCAGGTCTTTACGAAGACTATCAAGGGAAAATCAAAGTGAATGATCTGACTATCGATATGATTCACCTTGAAAAATTCCGCGCTATGGTGGGCGATTGTCTTGAAATGGAGCAGATTTTTCACGGGACTATCAAAGAGAACATCATAGTAGGTCGGGAGTTTGAAGAAAAGCAGTTGGATTTCATCTTGGAGCTAGTCGGTCTCAAAGATTATATCTACCACTTGCCCAATGATCTAAATACGATGCTTCAGCCAGAGGGCAAAGGGCTTTCCAAAATGTTGATTCAAAGTATTTTGGTGGCGAGATCCTTGGTAGGGAAACCTAAAGCAATCATCATGGAAAATGCACTTCTACACCTATATGATGATGTCAAGAGTAGAATCATTGATTATCTGATGAAGGGTGATTGGACGCTTTTGCTTGTGACCAAAGAGGAAGAAGCATTTGAAAAGGTTGACGAAATACTCGTATTAGATCAGGGAAAACTTGCCTTCAAAGGTACATATCAGGCTTACCAATCTTTCAATTCTCAAAGTCTCTAAGCCATGTTGAATATTTCTAAAGTAAAAATCAAAGAAACAATTCCTTTTAGTGGTGCCAAGAGTTTGGTGATGACATTGCCTGTCAAAGAAGCAAAAAAGAGAATCCGGATCTTGACCACCTTGGTTTTGATCTTTTTCTTGGTGCTTTTTCTTCCTTGGACACAAAATATCCGTTCCAAAGGCTACGTGACGGCTTTGAGGCCCGATCAGCGACCTCAGACAATTCATTCGGTGATTGCAGGTCGAATAGAGAAATGGTATGTCAATGAAGGAGCATTTGTTACCAAAGGGGATACGATTGTGAGGATTTCGGAGATCAAGGATGAATATTTTGATTCACTTTTGCTACCGCGGACTCAGCAGCAGGTAGATGCCAAGAGTCAGTCTGCCAGATCGTATAGCGGAAAGGTGGATGCTCTTCAAGGACAGATTCAGGCTTTGAGACGAAATAATGTCTTGAAGGTCCAGCAAGCTGAAAACAAGTTGAGAATGGCCGAACTGAAGGTAGAGTCGGATAGTATCAAGTACCAACAGGCACAAGTCAATTTCGAAATTGGACAGAAGCAGCTAGACCGTTGGGAAGAACTTTACAAAGAGGGACTTAGATCCCTGACCGATCTGGAGAGCCGAAGACTGAATTTCCAAGATGTACAAGCTAAAGTGATTGCTGCTGAGAATGCCTATCTCAGTAGTCAAAATGAATTGATTTCAGCTCAGATAGAACTGGAGACTGTTGACAATGAATTTAAGGACAAACTTGCCAAAGCAGAGTCTGATATGTATTCGGCGATGTCAGCGCAATTTGACGCGGAAGCAACTGTTTCCAAGCTGGAAAATCAATATTCCAATTACGAAGCTAGAACGGGCTTCCGATACATCTTGGCTCCTCAAAATGGATTTTTGGCTCGCTCAATCCAAGTCGGGATAGGAGAAACAATCAAAGAAGGGGATCCCATCTTGAATATTGTCCCGGCTGAAGCTTCATTGGCTGTGGAGATGTACGTGGCTCCTGTTGACCTACCTCTGATCAAAGTAGGAAATCGAGTTCGCTTCATCTTTGACGGCTGGCCGGCTATTGTGTTTTCTGGCTGGCCTCAGATTTCCAATGGTACATTTGGTGGTGTTGTGGTGGCTATCGACCAGTTTGCAGGTCCCAATAATCAATATCGCGTGTTGGTCACTGAGGATCCGGAAGAAGAGCCATGGCCAGAAATGCTTCGTATTGGATCGGGAGCTGATGGTATCGCACTCCTCAATGACGTCCCTGTTTGGTACGAAATCTGGAGACAACTCAACGGCTTCCCGGCAGACTATTATACCCAAGAACAAAAGGATCAATTGGCTAAAGAGAAAAAATGAAATACATCCTAACGGCTATATTTTCGGTCTTTTTGATCTCTCATAGTCAAGGCCAGGATTCGGATACCTTGCGATTAGAGGTATTTCTGGAGTGGGTAGAGAGCTATCACCCCTTGGCCCGACAAGCCGAACTCCAGCTTGAAATGGGAGAGAGGCAAGTTCAGACTGCCAGAGGTGGCTTTGATCCGCTTATCTATGGCAATCTTGATAAAAAAGACTACAAGGAAACGCTTTATTACGATAAGAGAGAAGCTGGTCTGACCATTCCTACGTGGGCTGGAGTAGAGCTAAATGGGACTTTTGAACAAAATTCAGGACAATACTTGAACCCTGAAAACAAAGTGCCTACCGGAGGCCTTTTTGCTGCCGGAGCTTCCGTAAATGTAGGGCAGGGACTTATTTTAGATGAAAGGCGGGCGGCGCTTCGTCAAGCACAAATCTATCAAGAAGCCAGTCAAGTCGAAAGACAGAAAATGCTCAACGAACTATATCTAAAAGGATTTGAAGCTTACTGGAATTGGTCTTTGGCAGCTGCCAATCTTCAGGCACTGGAAGAGGCGGTCAATCTGACGAAGATTCGCTATGATGGTATCGTGACTAGTTTTGAGCAAGGTGACGTGGCTGCGATAGATACAGTCGAGGCCTTTTCCCAGCTTCTCAATCGCCAGTACAAATTGGAAAGCGCCAAGAACTCCTACTTTGCCTCTGTTCAGTATGTGAGTTCATTTTTATGGGGAGAAGAAGGGGAGCCGATGCTTTTAGATAGCTTAATATATCCTAGTTCACTAGTGGAGATAGTGCCAGATGAAGTCAATCCTCAAGAATTGAGGTCAGCAGTAAGCGTTCATCCGGAATTGCAGCTGGTGGACTATGATCTGGCAGGGTTGGAAATAGAGCGAAAACTAAAAGGTCAATCAATTTTGCCGGTAGTGAAACTCAAATATAATTTTCTGGTAGAGAGCATGGACGGATTCAGTGAATCCCAGTTCTTTGAAAACAATTATAAGTTTGGGATTTCAGTCTATACGCCTCTGCTGTGGAGAAAAGCCCGCGGATCTGTAGGGATGACCAAAGCAAAAATAGATGTCAAGAGAAACTCCCGGAGTCTGAAGGAACTCCAATTGATGACCAAATTGGAAACAGAAATTAACAATCTCAATACACTGGACAAGCAGGTGGATCTATATGCCACCACCTTAGATAATCTGGAAAGGCTTTTGGCTGGAGAGATCAGAAAATTCCAAATGGGAGAAAGCAGTCTCTTCTTGGTCAATGCGCGGGAAGTGTCTGTGTTTGACTCCAGACTTACTCTCAATGAATTGTTAGCAAAATATAAAATCGCAATAGCCAAGACCAGAGTGGCTGCTGGACTTGGATTTTAACACATCACCTAATGTCAGCATTTGTAATCGTTCAAGTAGATATTTCTGATCCTGCACAATACGAGGAATACAAGAAATTGACACCAGCTACCATAGAAGCTTATGGTGGCAAATTTGTTTTACGAGGCAACCCTGTTGAAGTTTTGGAAGGAGAGTGGGAGCACGATAGACTTGTGATGCTAGAGTTTCCTGATAAGAAAAGTGCAACTGATTGGTATTATTCGAAGGAATATCAAGCTGCCAAGGAAGTCAGATCAAAAGGAAGCAAGGCAAAATTTTTAGTGATTGAAAATTGATCAATTAACATTTTTATTGGTTTGTAATGCAAATAATTGAAGTGTAGAGAAGTCTATTCTGAAAATATTGTTTTATTATTACGCAGCTTAATCATCAATTATTTCAATCATCCTTAAAATTATTCAAATGAGACAAATTCATTTATTGGGAAAGAACTGCCTTTTTCTTGCGATTCTTTCCATCTTGACTTACTCCTGTATTTCAGATTCGGAGGCGCCAATCCTGACGGAACTCAATTCAGAGAAAGGTCTTGTGACGGAAACACAACCCGATGGTGAAAATCTTAGGAAAAAGGGAGAATTTAGGTATCAAGAGAAATTTTCAAACCAGATATTTCCCGTTCCCTCCAGCGAGGGGATAATGCTGGCAGGTACTGGGGTAGGGAATGCTACCTTTTTAGGAAAATCACTTTCTTTCATTAATCAGCTTGCAACTAGTCCTACTACCACTGTGGGCGCACCAGTGAGTCTTGTATTTGCGGCAGAACTGGAAGAACTAGGCTTGGTAAATTTGGGAGAAGAAGTTCATTCGGTCACTGTTGACAAAAAAGGCAATGCTATATTCTTTAGTTCCTTGATTAATACTGCAAACCCAATTTCTGATATACGGACAGAATTTGAAGCAGAAATTCTAATTGTTGGAGGAGCAGGTAGTTTCGAAGGAGTTTCCGGCCAAGGTAAGGTAATAGGCTTTTACAATCCTGCTACAGGAATAGGAGAATCATCTGTTTTGGCGGATTTACAATTCAAGTAGAAGCAATCATTAATGTAAAGGGGCTTATAAACAAGCCCCTTTTTTTATTGCATTCGATTCCGAGAATATTTTCAGCGATTCACTGCTTGATTCTTTATTGATTTTCTAATTTGATATCCATTTTTAATCAACATGGATTAACATGAATAAAATAGTAACTGTGGGAGAAGTTATGCTGAGACTCTCTCCACCGGGGCATAGTAGATTTGCTCAGACGGACTCCCTAGACGTAGAGTTTGGAGGATCAGAAGCCAATGTAGGAGCTGCACTCGCCTTTTGGGGAGAAAATGTCTCGCATGTCACCGCTTTTCCAGATCATGAGCTAGGGCATCGAGCTGCCGCCCAGCTTCGCAAAAATGGCATCTCGACAGACTTAGTGGCCTTTGGACCTGGTAGACTAGGAGTATATTTTCTTGAAAACGGCGCTCTTCAGAGAAGTTCCAAAATTATTTACGACCGTTTCGAATCCAGTTTTGCCAGATATAATGGTTCTGAGGTAGATTGGGATCTAGTGTTGGATGGGGTAGATTGGGTTCACTGGTCGGGTATTTCTCCTGCCATTTCCCAAGATTCAGCAGACTTGACTTTGTCTATTCTGACTGCTGCAAGGAAGCGAAATGTTCAAGTTTCCGGAGACCTAAACTACAGAAGCAATCTCTGGCAATATGGAAAACAGGCACCAGATATAATGCCGGCATTGATGGAATTGACCACCGTAATGATCGCTGGAACACGAGATTTCAATCAGTGCTTGGGAGCAAACTATACTTCATTTGATCAAGCAAAAAGTGTAGCATTCGAAGCTTATCCCCATTTGGACTATATCTGTAAGACAAATCGAATCACCCATGATGCGACCAATAATTCAATCTCCGCCGAATTGCATACAGCGGAGGCAGTCTTCTTTAGCCAAAAGTATGAGATCTCTCCAATCGTGGATCGAGTGGGTACAGGAGACGCGTTTGCAGGAGGTTTGATCTATGGTCTTACCCATCTTGAACCGCAGCAGGCAATTGAATTTGCGATGGCTTCTGGTGTTTTAAAACATTCAGTACCAGGAGATATATTACTCTGTAGTAAAAAAGAAGTAGAAGAAGTAATGGAAGGGACATCCGGAAAAATAAAACGATAAACCTATGAGGAATCCAGAAAGTAAATTCATCCAAAAAATGGATCAGGCAGGCGTCATGCCTATATTTTTTAATCCTCAAGAAGCCATTTGTCTCAAGATGCTTGAAACGGCTTACGAAGGTGGGATACGAGTAATTGAAATGGTAAATAGAGGCAAAGAAGCTCCAGGGATATTTCCAGCATTGAGAAAACTCGCTGATCAAATGCCCGGATTAAGTCTAGGGATCGGTACAATCTATCATGAGCAAGAGGCTGAACAGTTTTTGGATATGGGGGCAGAGTTTATCGTCGCTCCTGTGATGAATCCAGCTTTGGGTGAATACCTAGCGAAAGTAGAAATTCCTTGGATCCCAGGCTGTGGAACTGTCTCTGAAGTTTGGCAGGCTCAGGAATTAGGAGCAGAACTGGTCAAAATTTATCCCGCCAATATCCTCAGTCCTGATTTTGTAAAGGCGGTACATGCTGTCCTACCCAACATAGAATTGATCCCTACAGGAGGGGTAGAGCCGAGTCTGGAAAGTATCAAGCCTTGGTTTGATGCAGGAGTACTTTGTGTAGGAATGGGCTCTCAGCTATTCCGAAAAGATCTGATTCGGGAAGGAAAATTTGATGAAATCCGTGCTAGCATCAGTCAAGTGATGGAGCAGGTAAAGGAAATCAAGGGACAATAAAAAAAGGGCTTTAAGCCCTTTTTTGTTATAAGTCCGGTTGCGGAGTAGTTCTCAAATAAGGTTTGACCACAGTATGGCCTTTCGGAAATTTGGAAGGGATATCCGCATCTTTGATCGCCGGGGCGATGACTACATCTTCTCCATGCTTCCAGTTAGCAGGTGTAGCTACAGAGTAATTGGCTGTCAACTGGAGGGAGTCGATCACTCTTAATAGCTCATCAAAGTTTCTTCCAGTACTTGCTGGATAGGTAATAATCAGTTTGATTTTCTTGTCATTTCCAATCACGAAAACTGAGCGAACGGTAAAGTTTTCGTTTGAATTGGGGTGAATCATATCATACAAACCGGCTACTTTTCTGTCTTCATCCGCTATGATAGGAAAGTTCACTTCTGTTCCCTGAGTTTCATTGATGTCACCAATCCAACCTTTGTGGCTTTCCAGTCCATCTACAGAGAGTGCCATTACTTTGGTGTTTCTCTTTGCAAATTCCTTTTGGAGCTTGGCTACAGTGCCTAGTTCTGTGGTACATACTGGAGTATAGTCTGCTGGATGAGAGAAAAGTACTCCCCATCCATCACCTAAATACTCATAAAAATCGATTTGTCCTGCTGTGGTTTCTGCCTGAAAATTTGGCGCAAGATCACCTAATCTTAATGTCATGGTTAGTTTTATTTAAAGTCTATAGGGATAATAGGATAAAGTTAAAAATTGTTCCAATTTGTTTGATTTTATTTTCACAAAAACTTTGTAACCCTGTCGATCCATTTCAATCCTAACTATTGAAATGCCAGAATATTTTATCAAATTCCGAATTTTCCTATGATTCGAATTTTAGGACTGCGACCTTTCATGACAAACCATCCGACTATTCAGTGAATTCAGAAAAGAGAGCCATTATCATTTTTCAGAAAAATCCAGAATTGGGCAAAGTCAAAACTAGGCTAGCTCAGATGATTGGAGATGAAGAGGCATTGAAAATCTATGAATATCTGGTCGATCGGACATTCGACGCTGTGGAAGATCTAAATGCAGATAAGCTTCTGTTTTTTTCACGCTTCATTCCTGATAGAAGTTCCAGTTCTTCCCACTTCTATTATCTACAAAAAGAAGGTAATCTGGGAGATAAAATGCGGGATGCCTTTGGGACTGCTTTTGACTTAGGATATTCTAAAGTGCTGATTATTGGAACTGATTGCCCGGAGATATCTACCGAACTTTTGGAGTCTGCTTTTGATAGTTTGGAACAGGCCCAAGTCACAATCGGGCCAGCAGCGGATGGAGGCTATTACCTATTGGGAATGCGCAACTATTATCCTGAGCTATTTGCAGGAGTCAACTGGAGTACGGATTCAGTTTTGAAAGAAACCATTTCAAAGATCGATGAGCTTGAGTCTAGTTATTTGCTGCTCGAAACACTATCTGATATTGATACAGAAGCAGATTGGAATGCCTATCTTCAAAGAAATGGAATTGTATATAAATAATTGGTTTTGAAAATATTATAAACTTTACTTTGAATTAAAAATTGAAAAATTTCAGATTTATAGTCTTGGCATGCAGTCTGGGAATCTTCCTAGTTTTTTCATTTGAATCTTTTGGTCAAAAAATAGATTCGGCTGCTTTTCAAATCAAGGTTTTGGGGATTAGTATCGGGAACATGGAAGCCAAAAGAACCAGAAAGGATTCTATTGAAACCTATGATTTGCAAAGCCAAGTGAGTTTTTGGTTTTTTGGAAAAATCTACCTCAACCATCAAGTCGACTGTATTTTTCGAAATGGAAAATTTATGGAGTCTACCGTGGACTCGCAGACTAATAAAGGTGATTTTTTATCTAAGATATTCTGGAAGAAAGATCATTACCAAGTTCAGTCAGAAACTTATAAATACGAAAATTCAACTCCCATTTCCGAAGAGGTATTTAGCTGTATCAGCAAACTATTTTTTACCAAACCCAAAGACGGGGATATTATTTTGTCAGAAACTTACGGACTGACCAGCCCTATCATCGAAGTCGAACCCAATGTTTTTCAAATGACCATCAATGGAAACAAAAATCAATTCTATTACGAGAACGGAGTGCTGGACAAGGTCATGATCGAGAATCCGATCAAAAACTTTGTCATGCACCGAATCTATTAATTGAATCCGATTTTTAACTAATCAAGAAAGATGACTGGCTAGTAAACCAGCTAGCTGAACCAAACGATTGGCATATCCGGCTTCATTGTCATACCAACCGACTACTTTGACCAGACTACCCTTGGAAGATGTGAGAGAAGCATCTATGATACAAGAATATGGATTGCCTATGATGTCCATAGATACAATTGGATCCTGCTCTACTTGGATGATTCCTTGGAGTTCATTTTGAGAAGCTTTGAAATATGCCTGATTGATTTGCTCTGGAGAGGCATCAGTCTTCAATTCTACGATGAGGTCAGTCAAGGACCCATCCGGGACCGGTACACGCATGGCCGATGCTTCTATTTTTCCCTCTATCTCAGGCATGACGCGGTCTAGAGCTTTCCCTGCATTAGTGGTCGTAGGGATGATAGAGTAGGCCGCAGCTCGGGCTCTTCTCAGATCACGATGTGGAGCATCATGAAGGTTTTGATCGTTGGTATAGGAGTGTACTGTCGATGCATAGCCCTTGACGATACCAAATTCCTTTTCCAGTACTTGGATCATAGGCGCTAGGCAATTGGTCGTGCAAGAGGCATTGGAAATGATTTTTTCTTCACCAGACAAGATGCTTTCATTTACACCCAACACCACCATTTTGATAGAGGGATCTTGCGAAGGAGCCGAAATGATAACCTTTTTGGCTCCAGCCTGAATGTGTTTTTCAGCAGCAGTTCTGTCAGTGAATCTACCGGTGCTTTCGATGACCAAATCAATCTTCAATTCGTCCCAAGGAAGCTTCTCGGGAGCAGACTGGCTAAGTAAGCGGATGGAATGATCGCCTACATTCAAAACAGAGTTTTGGACAGTGATGGGCAAATTCAGTTTTCCATGAATGGAATCGTACTTCAGCAAGTGTGCGATTGCCTCGTCATCGGCCAGATCGTTGATGGCTACCAATTCAAATTCGGGATGGTCCAAAATCAGCTTGGCAGTATATCTACCAATTCTTCCAAAACCATTAATTGCTATTCGGGTTACTCTTTTATTCATGACCTGTTTCTAATGCCCTGCAAAATTAGAAAAAAGGATTTCAAAGCAGTAAAAAGAAAATTTAATTGCTTGTGATCAGCTTTTTAGGAGTGAAACCAAAGAAATTTTTGTGTCCCTTTTGTTATTGTAAAATGAAGCCTCTATATTTGCACAACCTTACGGAAAAGCACGTTTTCTGAGGCAAATAATGGTCCGTTCGTCTAGGGGTTAGGACGCATCCCTTTCACGGATGAAACACGGGTTCGATTCCCGTACGGACTACCATTATTGTTGATTTTCAATCAGTTAGAGATCTGATCTTAATTATTGAAAATTCAAAAAACATTCTGATAAATACAGAATACCCCACGGTCCGTTCGTCTAGGGGTTAGGACGCATCCCTTTCACGGATGAAACACGGGTTCGATTCCCGTACGGACTACTATACAAGCTCAGTCACCGCTTGTTTAAACATTTTTGTTTTATGGTTGTTAGTGGTTAAAGTGAACAAAATCCCGATCCTTGATCGGGATTTTTGTTTTCTGGACCTTTTTGATTAATGGAATTTTTCCCAAGTTCATTTTGATTATTTTGCGTTTCTCAAAACACTATTTATCAAAATGAAACCAACCCAAAACAAACCCTCCAGGTCCATTTTGGCAATTATTGCTTCCATAGGTCTGGTGGTGGCATCCTGTGCCAAAGATGAGCCTGTAGATACCCGAATCCGTACTTTTACACCAGAAGAGTTAAAACCTCAGGCAGAAGCCGCACTTTCACAGACTAATCCTACCTACAAAGAAGGCTTGGAGCTTGCGATTTGGGGAGTTGACTCCTTAGTCTTTGACCCCATCTCTATTCAGATCACGGATCAGGGGGATCTTTATTACACTCGAACCAATCGTCAGAAGAACTCGGAATTTGATATTCGGGGTCATCAGGATTGGGAAATACGATCTATCGCCTTAGAAACCATCGAGGATAAGAGGGCCTTTCTCCGTAGTGAACTTTCACCTGAAAGAAGTGAGATGAACACTTGGCTCGCCGATGTCAATGGAGATGGTTCGCATGACTGGAAAGATATGACGGTAGAAAAAGAGCAAATCTACAAGCTCAAGGATACTGATGGGGATGGTCTGGCTGATTTCATGCAGATCGTGGCAGAGGATTTCAATGATGAAGTCACAGACGTGGCTGGAGCAGTCATGATGGGGGAGGACGCACTCTATGTAGGTGTTGGGCCGGATATGTGGAGATTGGTGGATCAGAATGGTGACGGGATCATGGATGAGAAGACCTCCATATCTCATGGCTACGGCATTCATATAGGTTTTGGAGGTCATGGCATGTCTGGTCTGGAAATGGGCCCTGATGGTCGGGTCTATTGGGGTATCGGAGACATTGGTTTCAATGGCAAAGGTCCTGACGGAAAAGAATGGAAATATCCCAATAGAGGTGTCATCGCCCGGGCAAATCCTGATGGGTCAGATTTTGAAATTTTTGCCATGGGAGTACGAAATACCCATGAATTCGTTTTTGATGCGCATACCAACTTGATCGCTGGAGACAACGACGGCGATCATCCGGGAGAAAAAGAGAGACTTGTTTATATCACCAACGGTTCTGACACTGGCTGGAGAACCAATTGGCAGTTTGGAAAATACCGCGATCCTGACAACAATACTTATAAAGTCTGGATGGATGAGGAGTATTTCAAACCTCGTTGGGACAAGCAGGCAGCATTTATCACACCTCCGATCATTAACTATGTCTCTGGACCTACAGGAATGCTTTATAATCCGGGTACCGCGCTTGGTGATCGGTGGAAAGATCATTTCTTTTTGGTCGAATTCGTCGGAAATCCAGCTAATTCAGGAATTCATGCTTTTACGCTGGAGCCAAATGGAGCAAGTTTTGAACTCAAGTCAGCAGAAAGAATTCTTTCAGGCCTTCTACCTACCGGGATGGATTTTGGTCCTGACGGGGCTTTATATTTTGCAGATTGGATCAATGGCTGGGATACCAAAAACTATGGTCGAATATGGAAATTGACAGATCCAGAATTTGCCAATAAAGAAGCCCAAGCTGATACAGAGAAAGAACTGAAGGCGGATTATTCTAAAGATTCTGAGGAAATACTTGGCGGAAAGCTTTATCACACGGATCTAAGAGTTCGCAGAAAAGCCCAGTTTGAATTGGCAAAAAGAGGCGATAAAGGCTTCGAACAATTCAAGAAAGTATTGGCAGATAAGACTTCTCAACTGGCCAGAGTTAATGCTTTGGTAGGGATCAGCCAGATAGCGCGCTTGGACAACATGGACTATGCGGATGCTTTGGTACCTTATCTGAAAGATTCAGATCCTGAGATCCAGGCTTTGTCCGCCAAATGGCTAGGAGATATCAAATACAAAAAGGCAAGTGCAGATTTGATTTCAAACTTGACGCATGAAAATGCCAGAGTTCGATTCTTTGCAGCGGAGGCTTTGGGAAGAGCAGAAGATTCCAATGCAACTGAGCCTTTGATTGCCCTTTTAGAATCAAATAATGATGAAGACGCCTACATCCGACATGCAGCGAGTTTGGCATTGTCCCGAATCGGAAATGAAAATAAACTTGCCAGCCTTCATAGTCACTCATCCGCAGCAGTGAGAATGGGAGCTGTATTGGCCCTCAGGAGAATGGCTAGTCCTGCTTTGGCAAGTTTCTTAAATGATTCTGATGAATTGATCGTCACCGAAGCTGCCAGAGCGATTCATGACGATTTTTCTGTTCCACAGGCACTTCCTGACCTGGCAGCTATCCTAAATACAACTCCTTTTGGCAATGAACCTCTCATGAGACGTGTTTTGAGTGCCAGCCAACGAGTAGGAGGAGAGAAGGAGCTCAATGAGGTCTTGGCTTATATTTCCAAAAATAATGCTTCACAGACTCTAAAATTGGAGGCCATTGCCATTGTGGGTACCTGGGCAAAACCATCCTTGGTTGACAGAGTGGACGGACGATTCAGAGGAGAGGTCACACGGGAAGCTAGCCTGATTAAGGAAAAAAGTAAAGCTACGCTGATAAATACTTTGAATAATTCTAACGCAGCCATCCGCGTGGAAGCTGCCAAAGCTATGGGAAAATTGAATCTCGAAGATGCTGGAGAGGCTTTATTGGCACATGTGAAAACCGATCCTGCGGGAGAAGTGAAAGTAGAATCCTTGCGAGCACTGGATCGTATGAAAGCTAAAGAACTTTCTGAGGCTATTTCGGCCGCCATGAATGATGCAAGTCAGGAAGTCCGAGTCGGTGGCTTGGCATTGCTTTCTGAAACAGAAATTGCGGCTGATCAAAAGGTATCTTTGCTGATGGATATCATCCAAAAGAGAACTAATCCTGAAAAACAAACAGCCTTATTGACTTTAGGCTCTATGGAAAATAGTGCATCTCTGACTGAGTGGGATACTATTTTGAAGGATTTCGAAGCTAACAAACTACCTACTGTGACTTGGATCGAACTCGAGGAAGCGATTGAAGCAACAGGTTCCGAGGAGCTTCAAAACCGTCTTAGCGCCTTATTGGATGATAAAGCTGGTGATGAACCTTGGAAAAGATTCTCTGGAGCATTGGCTGAAGGAAGCGTACGTGCAGGTCGCTCGATGTTTTTCCAAAATCAAACCGCACAATGTATCCGCTGTCATGCCTACGATGACATGGGAGGAAATGCCGGTCCGAGATTAAATGGAGTGGCAAACCGTCTGAGCAGAGAGGATCTGCTGATTGCCTTGGTAGAGCCAAGTCATAGACTGTCTCCAGGCTATGGATTTGTTACTTTGGAATTGGAAAATGGTGAAACTGTCACAGGTACCGTAATGGCAGATTCGGAGCAAAGTGTAACTGTGAAAGTGGGTTCGGAACCTGAAAAAACTTATCAAGCTTCTGAGATCAAATCCAAGAAACTGGCTCCATCCAGCATGCCAAATATGGGGGATCTCTTAAGCAAACGAGAAATCAGAGATTTGGTGAGTTTCTTGAGTGTATTGAATCAGGATGACTAAAAGCAACATTTAATCAGAAAGAATTTCCAACAAAAAAGGCTTATCAATTCGATAAGCCTTTTTCTATTGGTTGATTGGTCAAATTCTTAATTGACAGGAAGATCATTTCCTACTACTGCATTTGGATTGATCATAGGAATATTTGATCCCCATTTGGCATTGATTTGCTCAATGAATTCGTTGGCTACGAAAGCATGAGCTCTGCCATTTGGATGGATACCATCTACTGAAAAACCGCCATTTGGTGGAATAATGCTAGCAGTCAATGCCTGACCATTGTAGCTAACTCCACCCGCAAGAACCTGATTCAAAAGTCCATTGACATCTACCAAAACCAATCTGGCATCACTGCTCTGCACGGCCGCTTGGATGATTTGGTTGAAAGCGTCAATGCTTGATTGTATTTCATTTTGCTCAGCAGGGGTCAAGACATACATATCTTCCACAGGATAGCTGACGCCTCTGATACTCTGAGGATCATTGTTAACAGGCTGTCCCAAGACTTGAGAAAGCGTCAATGTGGATTTATCAGTCGAATTGCTTTGACGAATAGAAGGCAATCCAAAGCCGGACAAATCTGTGAGGTTTTCATCACTCATCAAATAGCCGTTTTGTCCTGCTACAAAATTGACTGTTCTCAATTCACGCTCAGATGCTGAAATGGCTCCCATAGCTTCTAGCTGAAGCAAACCTCCATTGTATGCTGTAAAATTCTGGTTGACAAATGCCGCAGTAGCTGCGTCAAGCGGAAGGGAGTTCCACGGTACCAAATTGAAATAAGGCAATACATTCAGATCGGGAATATTACCAACCGCACCTTTCGCTTCCGGCACGGTGCTGAGAAGGGTCCCCAAAGCTGCGTTGAATCTCATTGTAAAATCAGATTCAGAGGTAAGTAGGGCTGGATTGGAAGCTCCACCAACGGCATACCCTAGTACATCACTGCTACCAAGCCAGAAGGTAAAGAAAGTTCCACCTTGTGCTAGAGCCGCTGCAGCATCTCCGATAGGCGTAGATACGCCAGGTTGAGATGCAAATCTTGCATACAATGGATTGTAGGCTGGATTTTGCGGGACATTTGGACCTCCAGTTTGAGGGATTAATGCCAAGCCTAAAGTCATATTCGGTACTGAGAAATTATTCAAAGCAGCTTTATCACCACCGAATGCAGTTGGAAAATCACCAACTCCAATAGGGGCCGGCGCTGTAGTACCATTTTGGGTTTTTAAAATCAACCTTCCCAAAGCCACCCCTCCAGGACCTACCGCATAAAATCCATTTTCAGAATTGATATCGGGTAGATTAAAGTCGGAGCCATTGATGGTTTGCATTTGAGCAGCAAGCTGCACTGCAAAGGAGTTTTGCTGACCTCTCGAATACAGTGCACCGTCCATAAAACCAGCCGCGATTCCGTCTCCAATCACCACCATCTTGCTAAAATCCGCTTCTCCTGGAGTAGGCTCTGGAGTGGGATTCTCTGGGAAATCATAAGTACAAGAAACTGCTCCACCTATGACTAAGCCAAATGCTATATTTCTAGTTATCTTTTTCATACATATAATTTTTATCTCAACAACTCATCAAAGGTGATCGATAGGTAGTAAATGGCGCCGATAGTTGGTCCACCGTAGTTCAGAAAATACCTGTTGTTGGTCACATTGGATCCACCGAGTTTGAAGATGGATTTCATAGATGGTACTTTATAGCTTACTTGTGCGTCGAGTGTAGTCACTGCCGGCACTTCTCCTCTGGCAAATGAAGACTCCCAACGGAAAGCAGACTGACTTCTCAAAGCAACATTGAAACCTAGGTTTTTAGCCACCTTTCTGTTTCCAAAGGTGATGTTCCCTTTGTGCTCTGGAGTGTTGAAGTCATTCAAGAATCCTTCAGCAGGCTCCGTTAGCATCTTGTTGTAATTGTAATTTCCAGATATGGTAAAGTTGCTTGGCAAATTGAAAGTCAAACCTAAAGCCATACCATGAGCTTTCACCTCACTGCCTGTGAAATTGGTATAAGTCTGGAACGTATTTTCCTGACCTGGAGTAGTCACAGGAGTCAGCAAAGATGGCGCGTTGACCGCATTGATTGCCAGCTGATCACCATTGGCAGGAGTAGGATAAACTGGCCCTGGAGCTTTTCTTACCGCATTTTGAGTGATGAAATCATTGTAAACATTGTAGTAATAAGCAAAGTCTATCATGATGTTATTGTTGCTCAAAAGACTCTTGTAGCCCACTTCGATAGACTGAACCTGCTCAGGTCTCAACTCAGGGAAATCCTCCTCAGTCGCCGGCACCAACAGGGAAGTAGCTTCTGGAGAAACTGGGCTAACGCCAGCCCCAACTTTGGCCACGTAGGCTTCCACAGACGCCATGGTAAATGCATTGGTGAAAATGTCGTATTTCTCACGATAATAAGGAAGACCACCTATCAGTCGGGCAGAAACCACATTCAGATCAATGTGCTGTCCCTGTGTCGTAGGCATTCTGAAACCAGTCTGATAGGACAATCTGAAGTTGTGATTTTTCTCTGTGAACACTCCAGAAACCCGTGGGCTAAACTGGCCATCAAAGTTTTCATTTTTGTCATATCGAAGAGAAGCCATCAATTTTAGCTTGTCATTCAAGACTCTCTTTCCAGCTTGGGCATAGGCTCCAAACTCAGAAATTGTGATGTCATTTCCTTCCACATCGGCGAAGATGGTCCCGTTCGAATTCAAGTCATATACCCGATAAGAACCACCTACTTGCAGGTCCATAAATTCGATTTCATTACTGAAATCATATTGTCCCTCTAGCATATACATGCTGGACTGATCATTGAAAAGGGAACCTTCAGGAATGAAGTTGGATCGCACCTCTCTGGAGGCATTATCAAATTCAGTAGTACCCGGCATGATTCTACCTGTATCGGCAAAGCCTCTCGCAGCTTGATGCGCCAGGGCTTGCTGCTCGGTAGTACCGAGTTGACCAGGAACCACACCTTGCTGTGCAAGTGCTCCCATATAGGCGATGCCATATTCACCAAACCAAGAAGAATTGTCTTTCCAGATGCTATTGATATTCACACCAGTCAAGTCAGCGATGTAAGAGTCCCCTGAGTTTTCCCGAGTAGTATAGGCTCTTAAGAAGTAATTGCTACCTCTGAGTTCTAGCTTATGTTGGCTGATTTCGAAATCTTTCAAAGAGTACCTTTGAGCTCCAGTATAGACAGAAGTACCAGATCCATAATTCAGGGTATAGCTCAATTCAGATCTATCGTTGATTCTCCAATACAAGCCTGTGTTGACCTTGAAGTTTTTGGCACCATAATCTACCAAAAACTGCTCATCGTAGCCTGTGCGGGACACCAATTGATCTGGTAAACTCGACACATAACCACCCAATCCCAATGCATTGGCTTGTTGTTGAATAGCTGCTACGTTTTTGAGAAGGCCTATATTATTGGAAACTTCATCACCAAAAACGTGCACTCGGTTGGCTCCTGGATTAAATGGCAAGTCGCCTTGCGTAGCCATGTTCAGATCTGTCTGATCCGTTCCGTACCAATCAGTCGCCCGCATAAAGGAGGCATTGACTTTAAAAGCAAACTTGTCATTGAAAGCTTTGGCATAGCGAATCGAACCTTCATACATGGGTTGCGGACTGTTAGGCTCACCAGCCTGTCCTCCGAAATGGTTGAAGCCCTGCTTATAAAAAGCACTGAACCCTTGATATTCGAAGGCATTCTTACTGTTGACCAGCAAAATTCCATTAAATGCATTCGGGCCATATAGCGCTGAAGCAGCTCCTGGGATAAACTCGACACTTTCTACATCCAGCTCCGATGGTCCGTTGAGATTTCCGATAGGGAAATTGAGGGCAGGTGCCTGAGTATCCATTCCGTCGGTGAGTTGGACAAAGCGCGTGTTACCTGTGGAGTTAAATCCCCGAGCATTGACGATCTGGAAATTGATGGATGAACTGGTGACGTCCACGCCTTTTAGATTGGCGATGGACTTGTAATAACTATCCGAAGGGGTATCGCGGATAGCTAGGATATCCATTTTTTCGATTGAAACCGGAGATTGAAGAATATTCTCTTCAACACGTGAGGCTGATACGACGACTTCCTGACCTAGCATGGACTGCTCTTCCATCTGGATATCCAGCTTGCCCGATGGAGCACTATCAAAGTTTACCTCGATAGTTTGATATCCCACCATGGAGAAGACAAGTGTAAAAGGAAAGGGCTGATTGACATTCAGATTGAAATTGCCATCCAAATCAGTAATGGTGCCGACTACTTTTCCTTTGACCAGGATATTGACACCGACTAGGGTCTCTTGGGTATCTGCGTCTGACACTGTTCCCGATACGGAAGTCTGTCCAAAAACTGGACTGATCCCTATGGAAACCAAGAATGCGAATGCCACCAATACCCTGTAATATGACAGAGTAATATTTTTCATAGGCTAAATTGGGTTAATAAATAGGATTAGTAATAATTGAGTGAATAGGGTTGATTTCTTCCGAAATTATGTCAAAAACTGAATATTCAATGCCTATTACTAAAAAAACATTGATGGTCAATAATGGGTATAAATGGTGAAAAATGGAAACTACCCTGTCTTTACTGAAAAACTTGGAATGATTTGCAGAAACTATTAGTGAATCTCAACAAGACTTCATTTTTTATTAAAAAATCCTAAATCAAAAATCATTTTGAGATAGATCAAAAAAAAGCCTGAATCAAATTCAGGCTCTATAATTATTTGCTTTTTGCGTTTTCTTCGTTGACATGTTTGACCATCCGGTCACAAAGATCTTTCATCTCTTCTGCCATAAATTCATCTCCAGTACTCGTCAAAATCGTCTGCGCCATACCTCCGATTACGTCGATATAAAAACGCTTCATTTCAACCACAGACATTTCATCCGTCCAAAGGTCTATCCGAAGTGTACTTTGGTTGAGATTGTCCCAAACATTGACACTGATACTTTTGGTGGATTCTAATCCATCGCTTTCCTTGTCAGAAGCATCCCAAAGGATTTCTTTCGGGACATTTTGCTCGTCAAGGCTGATTTGAAATTTGATATCTGACTTTTTCATTTTATAAATTTTGGGTGAAACCAAATCTAGCTTCCCCAGGTTCCATTTTTGTTTAAAATTTCATTTCTGGAATTTCTCCAGTGATAATCAATTTCCCTTCGGTTTTGGATTGGATCTCTTCCACGCTGACTCCGGGCGCTCTTTCTTTGAGAAAAAAACCTCCAGACGGATCGATTTCCAATACGGCCATATCTGTGACTATCTTTTTCACACATCGAATTCCTGTGATTGGAAGGCTACAAGATTTGAGTAGCTTGGATTCACCACTTCTAGAGCAATGCTGCATGGCCACGATGATGTTGTCTGCTGAGGCTACCAAATCCATGGCACCACCCATTCCTTTCACCATTTTACCAGGAATCTTCCAATTGGCGATATCCCCATTTTCTGACACTTCCATGGCGCCGAGTATGGTCAAATGAACATGTCCGCCTCGTATCATAGCAAAAGATTCAGCGGAATTAAACAGGACTGAACCTTTTACCATCGTGATGGTTTGCTTGCCTGCATTGATTAAATCTGGGTCAATGTTTTCTTCTGTAGGAAAAGGGCCGATTCCAAGCAATCCATTTTCAGATTGCAAAACTACTTCCAATTCCTCAGGAATGTAATTGGCAACTAGGGTAGGGATACCGATTCCAAGATTGATATATTGTCCATTTTGGACTTCCTGAGCTATTCTTTGGGCTATTTGTTCTTTGGTCAACATGATTCTTGATGTTTTAGATTAGAAAATCAGGACTTGGATATAGTCCTTTGCTCGACTCGTTTTTCATAATCTTTTCCCTCAAAAATCCGCTGAACATAAATGCCAGGGGTATGAATCTGATTGGGATCCAATTCACCAGCCGGGACCAATTCTTCCACTTCGGCTATGCATACTTTACCGGCTGCAGCCATTATTGGATTGAAATTCCTTGCTGTACCTTTGAATATCAGGTTTCCAGCTGAATCGCCTTTCCACGCCTTTACTAAAGAAAAATCCGCTCTTAGCCAGCTCTCCATCAGATAAAGTTTGCCGTCAAACTCACGGATTTCCTTACCCTCAGCGACTTCAGTACCGACTCCAGCAGGAGTGAAGAAGGCTGGGATTCCAGCGCCACCTGCTCGGACTCTTTCTGCCAATGTTCCCTGAGGTATCAAGTCCACTTCTAATTCACCTGAAAGAAGTTGCCTTTCAAACTCTGCATTTTCTCCTACATAGCTGGAAATCATTTTTTTGACCATTTTCTTTTTGAGCAAAAGGCCAATTCCAAAGTCATCTACTCCGGCGTTGTTGGATACAATGGTCAATCCATTGATGTCTCTTTCCAGAAGGGCAGAAATGCAGTTTTCGGGAATTCCACTCAAACCAAATCCCCCCATCATCAAAAATGCACCACTGGGAATGTCCTTGACAGCTTCCCGGGCGTCTTGAATTACCTTGTTGATCATATTTTGGGTTTATAAAATGAGTTTTGCTCTCTGCTGATCTTTGTGCAATTGAGCCTTTAGTCCTTCTAAATTCTCAAATTTTTGCTCTTCTCTCAAGTAAGCACGCAGATAAATTGTGATTTGTTTATCATACAGGTCTCCTTGAAAATCAAACAGATGAGCTTCCACTGATTTTTTGCTACCATCTACGGTAGGCCGATTCCCAATATTGAGCATGGATTTGTAGATACTTCCGTTCACAGAAGCTTCCACGGCATAGACCCCATCTTTAGGGATCAATTTATAATCGTTTGGTATATGGATATTCGCTGTCGGAAAGCCGATTGATCTCCCGATTTGCTGTCCTTTGATCACCAAACCATTCAGTTCGTAGGGCCTTCCCAGATAGGAATTGGCTGTCTCAATATCACCTGATTCCAAAGCCTGACGGATTTTGGTACTGGAAACACCGATCTCATCGACATCCTGACGGGAAATCTCTTCCAGGTCAAATCCAAAGGAAGATGAGTTTGCTTTCAAATATTCAAAGGATCCTTCCCGATTTTTACCAAATCGATGATCATACCCAATAACCAGCTTTTTGGTTTGGATTTTTTGGACGATGACCTCTTCAATAAATTCTTTGGAACTGAGCTGGGAAAACTCTTTGGTAAAGGGAATCGTGACCAAATGATCAATTCCAAACTGACGGAGGAGTTTTGCTTTCTCTTCAAATGTGGAAAGCAGTCGAAGCTGATGTTCTTCTGGATAGAGCACCAGTCGGGGATGAGGCCAAAAAGTAATCAAAACCGTCTCGCCTTCTACTGATCGGGCGATTTCCCGGATTCGATGCAATATCTTCTGATGTCCCAAATGAACCCCATCAAAGGTGCCACTGGTTACTACCGGATTTTTTACAGGCAAAAACTCATTTAATCCCTCATAGATTTTCATCTGCTCTTCGGGCTTTTATTTCTTCTATCAAAGGCAAAAGGTCTTTGGCTTCTTCCAATCGAAATTCGCCAATTCTAGTTCTGCACAGAGAACTCATGTATGCGCCAACTCCCAAAATTTCACCAAGATCTCTCGCTAAACTTCGAATATAGGTTCCTTTGGAACAAGAAATCCGAAACTCAACCACTCTATCTTGAAAGGAGACAATCTCAAATTCCCTCACTTGCACAGGTCTAGGTTCCATTTTCACGTCCAAACCTTTTCTGGCTGATTCATATACACGCTTACCGTCCACCTTGATAGCAGAATGCATAGGAGGGACCTGCATGATATCTCCGGTCAATTGAAGTGCTGCTGCATAGACATCCTCCAAAGTGATATGGGATGCATCTGCAACAAACTCGACCGGTTTTTCCAGATCAAAGGATTCTGTGGTTTCTCCGATGACAAAAGTCCCGGTATATTCCTTTTCCTGTCCCATGAAGGTTTCGATCTGCTTGGTCATTTTACCAGCGCAAACGATCAATAAACCTGTAGCCAGAGGATCAAGAGTACCTGCATGGCCGACCTTTTTGATTTTTAGTGCATTCCGCACTTTTTTGACTACATCGAATGATGTCCATTCTTTGGGTTTGTCAATCAAAAAGACCTCTGCGTAGGCTTGTTCTTGCATGTGTTGAAATAGAATTTAGGCTGATTGGATCAGCTATTCTTTTCTGATTTTGCCAAGATGGCATAAAACTCAAAAATAAATCCGGCAAGGGTCACGATCGGGCCGATAGTCAAACCTAGGATACCATTACCATGCGGCTCAGAATCCAAGGAAATCAATACAAATCCCAATACGATCAAACCGATTCCGATAAACATCAGTTTGTAATTTTTTCGTGAAAATGGAAAAGATGCTTTACTCATAATTAATACAATTCGTCCAAGGTCATATTGAGATACTTGTTCACAGCACGCAAGGTACTGAGAACTGATAGAATTCCACCCACCACTACCAAAATTCCAAACAAGATCAACATCAGTTCCTGATTTTGAAGTAGTGCAAAGCCCTCAATCGCCGTCTGTGTATAGGATATCAGGCCAAATAGAATCACGGATGCAAAAGCTCCTGCAAGCATCCCAAATACCCAAGAACGCATCAAGAAAGGTTTTCTAATAAATGCTCTGGTAGCACCGACCAACTGCATGGAGCGTATCAGGAAACGCTGAGAAAACAAGGCCAGTCGGATCGTATTGTTGATGAGCATGACCACGGTAATAATCAAAATCAAGATAAAACCACCCATTACCAAGCTGACTTTTACCAAGTTTTTGTTGATGGATTCGACCAAGTCAGTCATATAGGAAACCTCAAACACTCCTGGAATCGCTTCTAGTTCTCCAGCGATGCTTTCTAACTGCTCAGCTGTCTGAAACTCCTCAGAAATTGTAATCACATAGCTATCTCTCAAGGGATTATCTTCCAGAAACTTTGTAAAATCCTCACCTGTACTTTCAATAAACGTAGCTGCAGCTTCCTCATTGGAAATGTATCGAAGGCTCACTGTATCTGCTTTGATGAGCACGAATGGCCTACTGGCTAGATTATTTTTAATAGTGGTGATTTCCTCTGCTTCAAGATTCTTATCGAGAAAAATCTGCACTTCCACATTTTCCCGAATCAGACTAGTGAGTGTTTTTGCCTGAATCAAAATGACTCCAAAAAGGCCAACAATAAAAAGGGAAAGAGTGGTGCTAAAGAGTACGCTTCCGTATTTGAAATGCCCTAAAGTCTTTTTCTTGCGAGGGTAATTTGCCATGTAGTGTTAAGAATTCTGACCAAAGCTAAGCATCCCCAAGGATTTTGCCAATTTGTTTCAGGATTGGATAAGAATCACTTTTTCTGTGGTAATTCCATAAATTTTTGCGGTCGGAGCTGCTTTCATCAGGGCGAGCCCTGTGAAATTGCCAAAGGCAGGCAAAATCAATCGTTGCTTTTCCCAAAAAAAACAAGAAATTCTCACTGATTGCCGCCCCAAACCTCTCAGGCGAATCCCTGGATGAATGTGGCCGCACAAATTCAACAAGCCTTCTGGCACAAAGTCCATTGGCTCATGGGATAGCATGAGAGCTCCATAAATAACCGGCTCTTTGTGGATTTGCAACCTGCTATCTGTATAGAAATCATCAGAAAGTATATCGTGATTTCCTAAGACAAGATGAAAGGTAACCTCCTCAAATTGATCCAAAAACTGCATCAGAACGCTCCATTGGCCATTCCAGTCACTATGAAATAAATCCCCTAAAAAATAGACATGAGTAGGCGAGTATTGCTCAAACAGGCTTGCTAATAGCTCCAAATCCCGATCATGAATCGGCTCAGGAATGGGAATCCCGGACTTTCTGAAATGAGCTGCTTTGCCAAAATGTACATCAGAGATTAAAAGAGTTTGTAATTCAGGAAGCCAGATGGCCTTCTCCTTCAAAAGCCATAATTCCAACCCCGCATGTTCAATGATTGCCTGATTCAGTTTTTGTTGCATGGTGGATCAAAGCTAATTTGAAAGCGTTGATTGAACTAGGACAAGATTGAATTTTCTGACAATAGCTGACATTCTAAAACCAAAAAACCTCCATGGAATATCCATGGAGGTTTAAAAAAACGTAATCCAAATTTTAACTTTTATTGCTGTTCCAGATAAAAGGATTGAAGAAAATAACTCAACTGCTCAAACTCGATCAAAAACGCATCGTGGCCTGCTGATGATTTGATTTCCTTGTAAGTCCCTCTTTTGACATGTTTGGAAATGAATTGAGACTCTGCTGGTAAAAAGAGTAAATCCGTATCCACACCTACAGTCAATACCTTTGCCTCGATCATAGCCAAAGCTGCTTCCAATCCACCTCTATTTCTCCCCAAATCATGGCTATCCATAGTTTTGGACAAGGTCCAATAGGATAGTGCATTGAAGCGCTTGGCTAGTTTTTGCCCTTGGTATCGCAAATAGGATGAAGCTTTGAAATTGTCCAATTTAGGATCTTGGTCCTTTTGTTTTTTCTGCAAATCCCCGGGATGACGATAGCTGAGCATAGCGATAGCTCTTGCAGTCTCCAGTCCTTTTTGACCTGCAAACTCACTTTGATCACCCCAGGTACAATCAGACTCGATGGCCATTCTCTGGGTCTCATTGAAACCGATCACCCAAGGGGATGATTGAGCTGTGGAAGCCAAAACCACTAAATTTTTCAGCTTGGAACCCAGTGTGATAGCCCATTCTAGAGCCACCTGTCCACCCAAAGAACCTCCGATTAAGGTATGAATTTGATTCAACCCTAGATGATTTCGGAGTCTTTCCAATGAATTGGACAAATCTCGCGGTGTCACGTGGGGAAAGTCATAGTAGTAAGTTTCCCCCGTATCTGGATTTTTGCTCAGGGGATTGGTAGATCCATAATTAGACCCCAGCAAATTGGCACAAATAATAAATTTGTCCGAAGGGTCAAAGAATTTGTCTTCTCCTATCAATCCACTCCACCAATCTGAAGCATTGGAGTCGCCAGTCAAAGCATGTACTACCCATACTACATTGGACTGGTCTGCATTGAGACTTCCATAAGTCGTGTAGGCAACATCAAATTGGGAAAATGACTCCCCTGACTCTAATGCCAGGGGTTCAAAGGATTGAAATAATTCCAAAGACATGGTAATCGAAGCGTATTGACTTTTAAGGTTCATTCGTGATGTTATATTGAATCAAAAGCTTGCTGTAGGTCAGCTTTGATATCTTCTATGTGTTCGATACCCAGCGATATCCGCAGCTGGGTAGGAGTGACGCCTGCGGCTTTTTGTTCTTCTTCAGAAAGCTGCTGATGCGTCGTAGCCGATGGCTGAATGATCAGAGTTTTGGCATCGCCTACATTGGCAAGGTGAGAGATCAGTTGCAGGCTATTGATGATTGCAGATGTTTGTTCTTTATCACCTTTGACTTCAAAACTCAACACTCCTCCAAATCCATTTTTTAGGTATTTTTTGGCCAGATGATGGTATGGAGAAGACTCCAATCCCGGATAGTTTACTTTTTGCACTTTCGGATGAGATTCCAGCCATTTTGCCAGTTCCAAAGCATTATCTACTGTTCTCTGCACCCTAAGAGAAAGTGTCTCCAGACCTTGCAATAGCATAAAAGAATTGAATGGACTAATAGCAGGGCCGAAGTCTCTCAATCCTTCTACTCGAGCTCTAATGGCAAATGAGATATTTGGCAGGCCAAGTGGATTTCCTTCCCCGAAAACCTCCCAGAAATTCAAGCCATGATAACCTTCTGAAGGTTCGCTGAATTGTGGGAATTTTCCATTTCCCCAGTTGAAATTACCTGCATCGATGATGACTCCTCCGATGGATGTACCATGTCCGCCTATCCATTTGGTAGCTGAATGTGTCACGATATTGGCTCCATGAGCTATAGGATTGAATAAATAACCTCCAGCACCAAAAGTATTGTCAACTACCAAAGGAATATCATGCTTCTTGGCTACCGCAGCGATCCCTTCAAAATCAGGAATATTAAACTCTGGGTTACCGATAGTTTCCAGATAAATCGCTTTGGTCTTGGTATCGATTAATTTTTCAAACGCTTCCGAGGAATCTCCCTTGGCGAATCTTGCTTCGATTCCAATTCTTTTGAAAGCAACCTTAAATTGATTGTACGTACCTCCATACAAGAATGAAGTGGAAACAAAATTTTCACCAGCCTGCAGAATATTGTTCAAAGCTAAGAACTGCGCTGCCTGACCGGAAGCTGTAGCCACAGCGGCTACGCCGCCTTCCAAAGCAGCTAGACGTTTTTCAAAAACATCTGTAGTTGGGTTCATGATTCGGGTGTAGATGTTCCCGAATTCTTTTAAGCCAAAAAGATTGGCTCCATGCTCTGCTGAGTTGAAAACATAAGATGTAGTCTGATAGAGAGGCACAGCTCTCGCATTGGTAGCGGTGTCTGGCTCTTGGCCGGCATGAAGTTGGAGTGTTTCGAAACGATAATTCGTGGACATAATGAATGGGTTTATGGTTTTAGAAAAAAGACAATGAAAAACATCCCAAACGAAAAACGCTTGTAGACGCTGAAATACTCGAAAATCTCTGAGAAAGAGTAGGGGTGGTTTTACCTGAAAGTGGGATAGAAAATCCTTTGGTCATATCGCAGAGAATTTATAGTTCCAAATGAGACCTTCTCATCTGGCAGGAATTGGCACCTTGGTATTTCCAGGTTGCCAGAGGGTCATCGAGCCTGTCTCTCGCCTCTTCTTTATAAATCCCGGCACTTAAAAAGTGAAAGGATGCTGCAAAGTAAAATGAACTAGGTGAATTTTCAAAAGGAAATTCACCTAGTTTCTAGAAATAATAAATTTTGGAAGTTGACTTAAAGCACTTTTTTGAGATTATAGTCAAATCCCTCGATGCTTACATTGATGTTTTTATCAGTAGAGGAATCTATGAAGTCATTCAATACCTCTTGGATATCATGATCAATAAACCCTGCTTGGGAAGCATTTAAGATCACATCACTTTCTGGAGGGATTTCAGAAAGCTTTTTCATCAATGAAGCTTTGTTGAGAAAGGAGACATCCTTTTGAAGCTTGACCAAGTACTTCCCGTTTTGCTGGGTCATGATGATGGCATTTTGGTAATTGGTCCGGATGACGAAAAAAATTCCAAAAACCATCCCGATACCAATCCCTACGAGAAGATCTGTGAATAGTATGGCAATCACAGTCACTACAAATGGAATGAATTGATTCCATCCTTTTTTGTATTCGTTGATGAAAAGTGCAGGTTTGGCGAGTTTATATCCGACCACGAAAAGTACAGCCGCTAAGCAACTTAGTGGTATCATATTCAGAATATTGGCAATGCCGATTACTAAAACCAACAGCAAAACGCCGTGAAAAACTGCTGACATTTTGGTTTTTGCTCCTGAATTGACATTGGCGGATGTTCTCACAATCACCGCTGTCACAGGTAGACCACCTATCAATCCAGAAACAGTATTTCCGATTCCCTGAGCTACCAGTTCTTTAGAAGCAGGAGAAATTCTTTTATAAGGGTCCATTTTGTCTCCAGCTTCCAGACATAGAAGTGTTTCTATACTTGCAATTACCGCAATGGTAAAAGCTATGATCCAAAATTCTGGGGTAAGCACCAATCCAAAATCAGGGAAAGTCAGCAAATCACCCAATCCTGCCAAACTACTGGCGACCGGAATAGACACCAGATGCTCTCCATCAAGCTGCCAGGAAGGCTGGATCACACCATACAGTTGATTGATTACGATCCCTGCAATTACGGCCCATAGTGCACCTGGGACTAGTCCAAAAATTCGGTGGTTTTTGATTTGAGGCTTTTCGAAGAAAATAATCAAGGCAAGAGAAATCAATACAATTGGAATTGCTCCCGGACTGAAATACTGGATGGCGTACCAGATTTCAGTTATTGTATTGTGGGAATCTGCTTGCAGAAAAGCTTCGTCGCCCATGGTATCCTTATCGTAGCCAAATGCATGAGGAATCTGCTTCAAAATCAAAATCAAGCCAATAGCCGTAAGCATCCCCTTGATCACAGAGTGGGGAAAATAGTACCCCAAAATACCTGCCTTGAGTAGTCCTAGTATAAACTGAATAATACCAGCTGCCACCACAGCAGCCAAAAACAATTCGAAAGTACCAAGTGAAGAAATGGCGTCCAATACGATCACCGTCAAGCCAGCGGCAGGACCACTGACACTGACATTGGAACCAGAAAATGAGCCGACTACAATGCCGCCGATAATTCCGGCAATCAATCCAGCCATGGGAGGAGCCCCACTCGCTACAGCAATCCCCAAACATAGGGGCAGGGCAACCAAAAATACGACAAGACTCGATTTGAGATCATATTTCAGGTTATCCCCAAAAAGGTTATTCTTCATAGGTAAGGGTTTTTGTTAGGTAAATCTTTGAAGATTCTACTATTTCAAAAATAACCGAATCTATTTAAAATAAAACCTTACCTATACAAAATCCTATTTGGCATTTGCTAAAAGCGCCTGAAATGCAGTGTCAATTTTTTCAAACTGAAATTCATGAACTGCCTTTTCCAATTTCTCCTGAATTTCAGAAAGATTTAAGTTGCCAATACTGCCTTCATGGCTGTGATTTAATTGACTCTGATCTGGAGCAAAATCATCTTTTTCTATATCCAAACCAACTTTTTTATATGCATCTCGGAAAGGCATTCCTTTCAGTACCAATTCATTGACCACCTCTACGGAAAACAAATGCTTGTAAAATGAATCTTTCAAAATACCAGATTTGATCTGAATCGACTTCAACATAAAAGTTGTCATCTCAATACAAGATTGAAGAGAATCAATTGCCGGGAATATTTCTTCTTTCAACAGCTGCAGATCTCTATGATAACCAGTAGTCGAATTAGTCAATAATAGAGCAATTGTGTTTGGCACTGCCTGAATCTGATTGGTTTTGGCTCGGATCAACTCAAACACGTCTGGATTTTTCTTATGGGGCATGATGCTCGATCCTGTCGTCAATTCGTCAGGAAACTTGATGAAACCAAAATGTTGATTCATAAACAAGCAAACATCATCAGCCAATCGATTGAGTGTTCCAGCCATTCCAGCAACCGCAAAACCTAGTGTTCTTTCAGTTTTTCCTCGACTATTCTGCGCATTGATCACATTGTGATGCAAATCAGCAAAACCCAGTAGTTGAGTAGTCAGAGTTCTATCCAAAGGAAAACTAGATCCATATCCGGCTGCAGAGCCCAGCGGGTTCTTATTGGTCAAGTCAAAAGCGGCTTTTAATAAGCCTAAATCTTCACTGATTCCTTCAGCGAAAGCTCCAAACCATAATCCAAAAGAAGACGGCATAGCCAATTGCGTGTGGGTATAACCCGGCATCAGATCCTTCTTGTGTTTTTCGGCCAATTCTAAAAGTAGGGAAGATAAGTCCGAACTTGCTTTTACCAGACCACGAATAGCATCCCGGTAATACAATTTCAAATCCACAAGAACTTGATCGTTTCTGCTTCTACCAGAGTGAAGCTTTTTCCCGACATCTCCATAGCGACTTGTCAACAAAAATTCAACCTGCGAGTGTACATCTTCCACACCAGGCTCGATCACGAAATCACCGGCTTCAATCTCCAGATAAATCTCCTTCAATCCCTTCTGCAAAATCTCATTTTCTTCATCTGTTAGCAATCCTATTTTTGCCAACATATGTGCATGAGCCATAGAGCCAAGGACATCAAAGGGAGCGAGAACCAAATCAAATTCGGGATCTCTACCGATAGTAAATGATTCAACTTCTTTTTTGCTATCGGTGGCTTTTTGCCAGATTTTCATGGGATTATATTTTTGAAGATTTTAGAGAGGCATATGTTTCGAGTAGCTGAATGTACCCAGCTATTCCTTTTTCTATTTCATCCAAATAGACGAATTCATCCGCTGTGTGTGAGCGTGCAGAGTCACCTGGACCGATTTTCACAGAAGGAAATGGGATCAAGGCTTGATCAGATAGAGTAGGGCTGCCATACTGTTCCAAGCCCAATTCATCAGCCACTTTCAAAATCAAATGACCTTCTGGAACATGTGAACTTTGGAGCCTCATAGAGCGTGGTTGTAGCTCTGCGACCAGACATTTTTTGAGTTCGGTCAGAGCTCCTTCCAAAGTATAAGCATCCGTCACTCTTACATCTAGCGTATATTCACACAGATCGGGAACGACATTGTGTTGACTTCCGGCATGGATGATAGTGGCTGATACTTTTGTCTTTCCCAGAAAAGGAGAAACTTTTCTGAATTCAAAGTTTCGAATCTTGATCAAGTCATCCAAAGCCTTGTAAAGCGCATTTTCACCTTCTTCTCGCGCAGCGTGACCAGCCTTGCCATGAACTTTCGCATCAATGACCATCAAGCCTTTTTCTGCCACTGCCATATTCATAAGAGTTGGTTCTCCTACAATAGCCAATTCCGGATCGGGAAGTTCCGAAAGCACATGAGCAATCCCGTGAGGGCCGGAAATTTCCTCCTCAGCAGAGGCGATAAGTATCAGATTAAATGGAAGCTCTTTGCCTTTGAAATAAAGAAAAGCTGCGATCAAAGAAACTAACGGACCTCCGGCATCATTGGAACCTAATCCAAAAAGCTTCCCATCCTCAACTATAGCTTGGTAAGGATCTTTGGTATAGCCGACATTTGGCTTGACAGTGTCATGATGTGAATTCAACCAGATACTTGGTTTGGAAGCGTCATATTTGCTGGCATACGCCCAAATATTATTGCCTTTTCGCTGAAACTCTACACTCTTACCAATAAAAAACCTGCTGATCAGAGTGGCTGTATCTTCTTCTTTTCTTGAAAGCGAAGGAGTAGCGATCAGATCCTTCAGCAGCTGAATAGCATCTTGGACAAGTGCTTTTTGCTTTTCCATCAATATAGGTCGTATCTGTGTCGCTCGATGATCGTGCCTGAAAGTTTTCCTTTGGTAGAAAGCATCAAATTCTCAGCTTTTCCGATCCATACATTGTGAACGCCTTTTTGAAGGGCTTCGAAAGCATTATCAAGCTTCGGGATCATCCCTGAGTGGATCACATTTTCCTTTCTCAGCTCGGCATAAATATCCTCATTGATCCTAGGAATAATCGAGCCTTCATTCTTTTCATCCAAAAGGACACCGCTTTTGTTAAAGCAGAAATAAAGATTGACCTGATGCTCTTTTGCCAAACTTGTGGCTAGGGCAGACGCGATGCTATCTGCATTGGTATTGAGCAGCTGTCCTTTTTTATTATGAGTAATAGCACTCAACACTGGCACTAGATCTCCACTTAACAAATGCTTGATCAAGTCAGTATTAACCTCTTGTATATCACCTACAAAACCATAGTCAATTCCTTTGACAGGACGCTTTTTTGATCGGATGATATTTCCGTCTGCTCCACTCATTCCAATTCCATTTACATGAAGGGCCTGAAGTTTTGCGACGATATTTTTATTGATCAAACCGGCATAAACCATGGTCACGACATCCAAAGTATCCTTATCTGTGATCCTTCTACCATCAACCATTTCTGGCATTACTCCCAAAGATTCACCAAATCGAGAAGCCATAACTCCTCCGCCATGGACCAAAATTTTATGACCGGGAAATTTGGCAAACTGTCCTAAAAACTCATCGAGCTTTTCAGGAAAGTCAATCACATTGCCACCGATTTTGATAATACTAATCTTCATAATAAGGGTACTTAAAAATTACTATCCAACAAGTGATTGATCACCGATTGGGCAGCGTATATTCTATTTTCTGCTTGCTTTTGTACCAAAGACCGCGACCCATCCAACATCTCATCGGATAATTCCACATTCCTTCTCACTGGCAAACAATGCATAATTTTGGCATTTGGAGCATTCTTTAAATGTTCCTCGGTCAACATCCAAGAAGGGTCTGTATGATGGATTTTACCATAATCCTGAAAAGAAGACCAGTTTTTCACATAAACAAAGTCAGCATCTTCCAAAGCCTTGGATTGATCATACTCGATTTTGGCTCCTTTGGTGAATTTCTCATCCAACTCATAACCTTCAGGATGGGTAATCGTCAGGTCATGTTCCATTCCAGACGTCCATTCTGCAAAGCTATTGGCTACAGCATGAGGAATCGCTTTGATATGAGGAGCCCAAGTCAAAACAACCTTTGGCTTTTTGCTTTCCTGACTATGTTCCCGAATCGTGATCTGATCGGCCAAACTTTGAAGTGGATGTCTGATAGCAGACTCCAAGCTGACGATAGGAGTACCGGTGTACTTCATAAACTGGCTAATCACATAATCATTGATATCGCTTTCCTTATCAGTAAGTGTAGGAAAAGCACGGATTGCCAAAATATCAAAATAAGTCCCCAAAACACCTGCAGCATCCTTGATATGCTCCACAGTACCCTGGTTCATGATAGCTCCTTCTTTCATTTCCAAAGCCCAGCCTTCTTTGTCCATATTCAGGACAATAGGTTCCATACCTAGATTTTGAGCTGCTATTTGAGTAGAAACTCTTGTTCTTAGGGAAGGATTTAGGAAAATACAACCAATCCTTTTTCCTCTTCCTTTGGTAATATCCGCACGAGGATTGGATTTGAAATAAAGAGCATCTTGGATGAGTTGCTCACCTAATGCCTTGGAGTCGAATTGTGTAAAATGGGTAATTGAAGAATTCATCAAAGATTATTTGCTCAGGATTTCCTTTAGGGCTACTAAAAACGAATTTAATTGATTCCATTCAATGGACAAGGGCGGGAGCAATCGAATCGTTTCCTTTTTGGAAGCCGAACCAGTGAATATTTTGTATTTGTTCACCAATTCAGATCTTACAGGTCCAGCGTCTCGATCCAAATCAATTCCAACCATCAATCCTGTTCCACGAACTTCCTTCACTCCTGGGATGGTTTTCAGCTCTGCAATCACTTTCTCTCCAAGCTCCTGAGACTTAGCTATTAAATTTTCCTGCTCCATCACTTCCAAGACAGCAATACCAGCTGCACACGCCAAATGGTTTCCTCCAAAAGTGGTCCCCAAAAGTCCATAGCTAGCTTGGAACTCAGGAGAGATCAACAAGCCGCCGATCGGGAAGCCATTTCCCATTCCTTTGGCCATAGTAATCAAGTCGGGAGCAATTCCTTCTACATTTTGGAAAGCAAAGAACTTCCCTGTACGTCCAAATCCAGACTGAACCTCATCCAAAATCAATTTGGCTTCATATTTTTTAGCAAGATCTGCCAGACCTTTCAAAAACTCAGGAGATGGAACTTGAATTCCACCTACACCTTGGATTCCTTCTATGATGATTCCCGCAATGTTTCCTGCTTTCAAAGTCTTTTCCACAGACTCCAAATCTCCAAAAGGAAGGATGTGAAAATCCTCTCGAGCATTACATGGAGCAACGATTTTAGGATTGTCAGTCAATGCGACAGCTCCTGAGGTTCTTCCATGAAAACCACCAGAAAAAGCAATGAAACCTGGTTTACCTGTTGCAAACGAAGCCATTTTGATAGCATTTTCGTTGGCTTCAGCGCCAGAATTACAAAGGAATAATTGATAATCAGGAAGGCCTGAAAGCTCGCCTAATTTTTCAGCATACTCTTTCTGAATAGGGATTTGGATCGAGTTGGAATAGAATCCCATTTTGTCCAATTGGTCTTTGATTCGCTTCACATAGTGAGGATGGGTGTGACCAATGGAAATAACTGCATGACCTCCGTAGAGATCTAAATATTCTTGACCATTCTCATCCCAAAGTTGAGCGCCTTGCGCTTTGTCAATTGTGACTGGAATGAGAGGATATACATCAAATAATTTCATGAGATTTACGAATTACGATTTTTGAAGTACGAGGTAAATCTCGACCTCAAACTTCTTTTCCAAAATTGAAATTTTAAATAGGGGGATGCAAAAACATGAAAAGCTTTTGCATTCTAGAATCTTGTGTCTAGCGTCTTAAGTCTATTAAAATGCTATACTTTTTAGATTCAAGCCCATCCTCTGATCCAATCCAAAAGCCAAATTGTAATTCTGAACCGCCTGCCCAGAAGCTCCTTTCAACAGGTTATCAATCGCAGAATAAACCACCAATTGTCCGGCTTCTTTTTGAATATAGACAATGCATTTATTGGTATTTACAGCCTGCTTTAAATCGATGTCCTTTTTGGAAACATGCGTAAAGGCAGCATCCTTATAAAATTCCTCATAAGCTTTGACAGCTTCTTCCTCAGTGCCTTCAAAAGGGAAGTAGGCAGTCACCCAAATCCCACGAGAGAAGTTGCCTCGATAGGGGACAAAAAGCAATTCTGAATCAAAGCCCTGATTCAATTGTCCAAAAGTCTGCTTTATTTCTTTGAGATGTTGATGCGTGAAAAGCTTGTAAACAGATAGGTTTCCAGTTCGATAGCTGAAATGGGAAGTTTCTGCCAATTTCTTTCCGGCTCCAGTGCTTCCAGTGGTTCCTGAAATATGCACAGCATCTTTCACCCATCCTTTGGAAATTGCCGGAGCCAAAGCCAATTGAATACCGGTTGCAAAACAACCTGGATTTGCTATCTTCTTAGCAGTCTTGATCTTTTCAGCATTTACCTCAGGAAGACCGTAGATGAAGTCATTGCTTTCGTCCCGGAAATCCGTTGATAAATCAATGATGACTGTAGACTCAGGGAAGGAATGTTCTTCAAGAAAACCTTTGGTTTGACCGTGTGGTAATCCTAAGAAAACTGCGTCAATTCCTTCTGTTTGTACTTCATCGGTAAAAACCAAGTCACAATCCCCAATCAAGTCAGGGTGTACTTCTGAGACAGTCTTTCCTTTTTGGCTATTTGAATGCACATAGATCAACTCACAGGCCGGATGATGAACCAATAATCTTAAAAGTTCCCCTCCGGTATAGCCTGCGGCGCCTATGACAGCTGTTTTGATCTTAGTCATCGGTACTATTTACTTTATGGAAAATTGCCGTTTGGTTACCCAAAATTCGAGTAAATCCTTTCACATCCTCTCCTGTGTATCCTTTGTTCATTTCTCCATAGCTTCCAAATTTGGAAGACATCAAATCGTGATCTGATTCGATGCCAATCAAAGTGAATCTGTAAGGCTGAAGCAGAACTTTAACATCTCCACTCACGAACTCTTGAGTGCTAGCCATAAAGGCTTCGAGGTTTCTCATCACAGGATCTAGATAGTGTCCTTCATGCAAGTGGTTACCGTAGAATTCAGCTTGCTGATTCTTCCAGAAGAGTTGCCATTTGGTCAAGGTGTGCTTTTCCAACAACTGATGTCCTTTGATGATAATCAATGGGCCAGCAGCTTCGAAACCTACACGACCTTTGATACCGATAATGGTATCACCTACGTGAATATCTCTTCCGATTCCATAAGGAGCCGCCATCGCTTGTACCTTTTGGATCGCATCTACAGGGTTTTCAAAAGTCTCACCGTTGACACCTTTCAATTCACCTTGAACAAAAGTCAATTTGATTTCTTTTGGCTCGGTTTCAGTTGCTTGAGTAGGCCAAGCTTCTTCAGGAAGATATTCTGAGGAAGTCAAAGTCTCTTTTCCACCTACAGATGTCCCCCAAATTCCTTTATTAATAGAGTAGGCAGCTTTCTCGAAGTTCATGCTTACACCATGCTTTTTCAAATATTCGATTTCCTCTTGACGAGAAAGTTTCAAATCACGAATAGGAGTGATGATTTCGATATCTGGAACGATCGTCTGAAAAATCATATCGAAACGAACCTGATCATTTCCAGCTCCTGTTGAGCCGTGAGCTACAGCTTTGGCACCGATTGACTTCGCATATTCAGCCAAAGATTTCGCTTGCAAAATACGTTCAGCAGATACAGATAGGGGATAAGTTTGGTTTTTCAATACGTTTCCAAAAACCAGGTATTTGATCACCTCTTGATAGTAGGTATCGACCACTTCCAAGATTTTGAAAGAAGCTATCCCCAAACTTTTGGCCCTGGATTCTACTGTTTCCAATTCTTCTTCTGAGAATCCACCTGTATTGACCAATACAGCGTGAACTTCATATCCTAAATCTTTGGACAGGTGCAGGGCGCAAAAGGTGGTGTCCAAACCACCACTATAGGCTAAAACTACTTTTTTCATATGTTGAAAGGGTATGTGAAAACGTACTAATTAAAGGAATAAATTTAGTGCTGAATCTTTGGTTTTGTTCAATTTCAGCATAACGTATTTTTTCAATCTGACCCAACGGTCAAATAGTTTGAGATCTTTTTTGAAATTCTCTCTGAGAGCTATTTCCTGCAATTGGTTCTTCTTGGCAGTAGGATCATATAGCATCGCAGTGCAAAGACAGTTTTGACGATTTTTGGACATCAAAATCTCATAGTTGATGCAGCTCTGACAGCCTTTCCAGAATTCATTGTCATCTGTCAGATCAGAATAGGATACAGGAATATAACCCAGCTCAGAGTTGATTTTCATCACTGCGGCACCTGTAGTCAAGCCAAAGATTTTGGAATCAGGAAATTTTAATCGGCTTAGTTTGAAAACCTCTTGTTTGATCTTGCGGGCAAGGCCATATTTTCTGAATTCAGGGTTGACGATCAAGCCAGAGTTGGCGACGTATTTCCCATGTCCCCATGCCTCGATGTAGCAAAATCCAGCCCATACGCCATCACTGGTCAAAGCAATGACAGCTTTGCCTTCATCCATTTTGGTTTCGATGTATGCTGGAGATCTTTTAGCGATTCCGGTTCCACGGGCTTTGGCAGAGCTTGCCATTTCTTCGGTGATGATTTCCGAATAAACCTTATGTGAGGGATCAGCTACAAGTATTTTAAATGAGATATCTTCCATGGACTATGACATGAATTGATTCCCGATCAAGCCGGGGAGGTAATAAATGATTAAAAGGGAAAATTTGGCCGGGGCAGTCTTCCGCGAAGGAAAACAAGAAATACTACAGGGTCAGACCCTGAAAAAGAACCTGTGCCTCCTCAAAGGAGAAAAAAGCAAAGTAGCAGCCAAACGCAATTCGATTGCGATAGGATGAGAAGTTTTTGGCGCTATGTTTACTGTGTTAATCATTTCAATTGGACTGCAAAATTGATTCCTTTGTGAAGGAATTGCAAGAAAATTTTTCAAAAATTTAAAGTTTCTTAGACTTCCTTGAATTTGCTCCAATGAAAACAGCCCTAAATTCCTGATTAACCAATGAAACCAAATATTATTTGGTCATTTTTCAATCTATGCATTGCCAGAAAGCTGCTTGATAGCTGTCACAAAGGCATCCATATCTGCTTCTGAGGTGTAGACATTTGGGGAAATTCTACAGCCTTTGACTCCCGCTCCATCTATCGCTACAGTGAAAATCTGGTATTCATCCAAGAGTCTCTTTGCCAATTCGGCAGGTTTCATCGTACTAATTCCCACATTGGCGATGGCACAGGACCTCTTCGGATCCAGAGGAGTATTGATGACAACATTTGGAAGATCTCTCACCTGATCCGACCAATAGCGCTGAATGTATCGGAGACGGTCTTCTTTTCTTTGCGAACCGATTTTTTGCTGAAATTCTATCGCATTGATCACTGCCAAATCTGTAGAGACAGCGTGAGTTCCGGTATGATTTAGCCGATGTAGCCCTTCTTCATCTAGGTTAAATGGAGCAAGAAGAGGCTGGAGTTTGGAGGCCTTTCCATCTTTGATATAGAGCATTCCGGCACCAAGGGGCACGCTGAGCCATTTGTGCAGACTGCTACCATAGTAGTCACAGTGCAGCTCTTCCATATTGAAGGTGAATTGTCCGACAGCATGGGCTCCATCTACCATCACCTCTACGCCATGGCTATGAGCCATATCACAGATTTTTCGGACTGGCAGAATGTGGCCAGTGATATTGACGATATCCGGCACCATCATCAGTTTGGTTTTAGGGGTGATAGCGCTTTCATACACTGCCACGATCTCCTCATCATTGGCTGGATGCATGGGGATATCGATTCTTTTGACTGAGATCCCGTGCCTTCTACCTGCCAAATCAAACATGCTGAGCATGCTCCCATAATCCTGATTGGACATAATCGCTTCATCGCCAGATTCCCATGGATAGCCAGAAATGACCAAATCAAGTGACTCAGTCGTGTTACGAGTCAAAATAACTTCCTCTGCTTTGGCTCCTACGAGCTCAGCGAGCATGGCTACGCTTTTGGCTTTATTGTCCCACTGGACAGTACGCATATAGTGAGAGCCTTGGTAGTTGACTTCGCGAAGGTGTTCGATGTATTTTTCCAGCGTTTCCTGAGGCAAAAAGCAATAGTAGCCATTCTCCAAATTGATATAGTCTGGTTTCAACTTGTAAGCGGCACGAATCTGCTCCCAAAAGTTATCTGCTGAAAAGTCAATTCCAGGTACTTGGGATACTTTTTCTTTGAAGCCAAACGAGCCCGAGATGCCTAAAAATGCCAATGATTTCAAAAAGGAGCGCTTATTCATAAGATATCGGTGTGGTTATAGGACGTAACTTAAAATCCAGACTATCAAAAGAAAAATTGCCAACCAGCTAATCCAGGCTGCTCTTTTGGGAAATTCAAATTTGCAAATGGGACAAATAGCTGCCTTGGCATCTATTTCCATGGCACAGGATGGGCATTCTTTGGTTTTCACGATGGACCTTGAACTCTTTTAAATGGAAAATGATTGAATCTAAATAAGTCAAAATCTATGAAAATCGAAATTTGGTCGGACATCGTTTGTCCATTTTGCTATATCGGGAAGCGAAAACTTGAAAAGGCTTTGGCAAAATTCCCTAATAAGGAAGCTATAGAAATCGAATGGAAAAGTTTTCAGCTCAATCCCGAAGAAAAAACCAATCCCAATATTTCCACTTTGGAAAATCTAGCCAATAACAAAGGCTGGAGTATGGATCAAGCGCGAGAGGCTACAAAGTATGTGACTGAAGCTGCAGCCAATGAAGGGCTAACTTTTGATTTTGACAAAGCAGTCGTAGCCAATACTCTCAATGGTCATAGATTGATACATTTTGCGCAGTCTGTAGGCAAAGGTTCGGCAATGAAAGAAAGATTGTTGAAAGCTTATTTCACGGATGGGTTGAATGTAGACGATCCCCATACACTCCTCAAGTTGGCCGAGGAAATTGGGCTCGACGCTGAAAAAACGCAAGAAGTGCTCAACTCCGAGCAATATCTAGAAGAAGTCAATCAGGACATTTATGAATCGAGATTGGTGGGAGTAAGGGGAGTTCCTTTCTTTGTTTTGGATAGAAAATATGGAATCTCAGGTGCTCAACCTGACGAAGTCTTTGATGAAACAATTTCGAAAGCTTGGGCTGAGTTTACTTCCAAGGATTCTGGATTGATCGTCAAAGGAAATGAAGGTGATTCTTGTGATATAGATGGAAATTGTTAGAATTTTTTAAGTAATCGACCACTTTCAATGCTAAAAGGGAGAAATAATTCAAGAAATCTTGATTTTTTTTCTCCCTTTCATTTTCATACTGAAGTAGTTAAGTTTCAACTTTTTAATCAATCCAAATAAGATCTACTGTTACTTGGAATTTTAACTTTATTTGAATAAATTCTAATTACTATTTAGACTAATTACAAATAGATTGTATTTTTGCCCTTGAATACTTCTACACACACTCATGATTCGCGGGATTTTTCTACAAATTTTCTGCATTTTCTTTCTTGGTTTATCTACGTCAATTGCTCAGAGTGGCAACTTGTCAGGAAAACTGATTTTTGAAGATGGACAGCCGGTCACATTTGCTACTGTGTATATCCACGCAGTCAAAAAACATGGACTTTCGGATGAATCCGGCAACTACACCATTCAGGATATTCCATTTGGCAAGCACCGCGTACAGGTTTCCAGTATAGAAATAGAGCAAAACGAGTTTGAAGTAGAAATCAACACTGACTCTAAAACCCTCACCACTACCTTGAAGAGATCCAAAGACACCAATTTGGATGAAGTTGAGGTCATCGGTGAGTCCTATAAAACTGAAATAGAAAAGTCCGGATTTGCAGTCAATGTCATTGATACCAAAGAAGCGAGCCTGAGAAACATCCAGACCAATGAACTATTGAATACTACCGTAGGGGTCAAGATTCGCCAAAATGGTGGCTTAGGTTCCGAGGTCAATTATAGTTTGAATGGGCTTTCAGGAAGTGCTGTCCGCATCTTTATAGACGGCATCCCGATTTCTGCCTATGGCAATTCATTCAACCTAAACAGTATTCCTCCATCGATGATCAAGGAAATCGAGGTGTACAAGGGGGTCGTACCAGGTCACTTGGCGGATGATGCTTTGGGTGGTGCGATCAATATTGTTCTTCAAAATTCCACTCAATCCAATTTGAATGCATCCATTTCTTATGGTTCATTCAATACACTTCAAGCAAGTGTCAATGGACTGTACCGTTTCAAAGATTCAGGATTTACGGTAAAAGGCTCTCTTTTTCACAACTACTCTGACAACGACTACAAGGTCTCAGGAAGAAGTGTCGTCGTCACAGGACTAGGAGGAGTGCAAACTCCCATAGAGGCTAGAAGATTTAACGATGCCTACAGATCATCAGGAGGAATATTCCAAATAGGCTATACCGATGTGAAATGGGCCGATCAGTTTTTAATTGGATTTACTGGTTCCAGTGATTACAAAGAGATCCAGCACGGCGCTTTCATGACCATCATGCCCTACAAGGATCGATTTATGGAATCCGACGCCAAGCTGGGCAATCTGATTTATCAAAAAAGAGATCTATTCACCAAAGGACTGGATATCAATATCAATGCATTGTATGGTAAACGAAACCGGATGGTGAGCGATACCCTAGCTTGGGCCTATGCTTGGAACGGTGAAAAAGCAATTGACTTCAGAGGCAATGAATATGAGTACTCTTGGAGATCTCAGCAGGAGGGTGGCCCAACGCTATCAAGAATCAACAGAGACGTAGCATCTGCAAGAACAGGGCTTTCCTATGCCATCAATGATCATCATAAAGTATTGGTCAATCATGTGTTCAGCAGCATAGACAGGGTAGATACGGATGCTTTGAGATCTGTTTTGGAAAATACATTTAGAGGGACGAGAGATCTTCGAAAAAACATCCTGTCTCTTACCTATGAGCTCAATGCAATGGATGGTAGGTTTAGTGCCAATCTATTTGGGAAATACTACCAGCAAGAAACCATCAATATCGACCCGGACATCGATCCGGAGACGAATGAGCTGATAGACGAGGTCACAAGTGCCACCACCAAAGATGAAGGCTATGGTTTTACCGTTTCTTATGCTTTGCTTCCAAATGTCACCTTGCTGACTTCTGCTGAAAAAGCAGTTCGACTACCAAACGAAAGCGAAGTTTTTGGGAATGATGGTGACAACGTGGTCGCCAATCCAAGCATCCGACCGGAGCTAAGCAACAACTTCAACTTAGGTTTCCGATTTGGGAGATTCAATATAGAAAAGCATGACTTTACGGTTTCCACCAATCTTTTCACTCGAAATATCAAGGATAGAATTGGCCTGCCGATCGAAACTTCCTTGAATGTCAACGATGAAATTATCCTGTATGAAAATCAGGGAAATGGAACATCGAAAGGATTTGATGCGCAAGTGGACTATACCTACAATAACAATTTTGGGGTCAACTTCAATGTTTCCCGGTTTGATCTGAAAATCGTCAACAGAGGTGTGGAGATTGACGTACCCAACACTCCATTTTTTACCATGAATACCAGCATGCGCTATTCATTCAAAGATCTGATACAGAAATCTTCTCGACTCAATCTATTCTACACTCTTTACTTCACAGGAGAATTTTCCTATCTGGTTCCTCAGGGTTCCAATACCGTAGGAGATGAGTTTTTCAAAGTGCCACAGCAAATAGCACAGGATTTAGGTGTGAGTTACGTGTTCCCGACTGACAAGTTGGTGATGAGTTTTGACATCAAAAACATCTTCGACAAGCCCGTTTACGATAACCTATCAGTGCAAAAGCCGGGAAGAGCTTTTTATCTGAAACTGAATTATAGAATCAACAATTACTAACCTTTTATTTAATACCTATCTCATGAAACGAAATTTTATCAACTACCACAAACTGACTGCTTTGCTCTTGGCAGGTGGACTTTTGGTCTCCTGTTCTGATGATCCAGAACCAAATCCTACTCCTGATCCAGATCCGGATCCAGTAGAAGCTAGATGGATCACTGTAGCTGCTGCAAGAATGGGTGACAACCCAGGTGATGGCAACGGGGGTACTCTGATTTACTCACTCAACAGTGATGAAGCAAAAGATCCTACGGTATCTATCGCGCCTTTCGACAACGGATTTATTGTTCCTTCTAACAGAACTGCCAGATTGCAGTCTTCTGAGGATGGCAATACTATTTTTAACATCAGTTACGCTGGTGACACCGGAGGAAACTATACCAAATATTCTGTAGAAGGTGGACAAACATTCACTCAAGAAGGGACTTCTGTGAGTATTGCTCCTTATGTGGGATCAGCTCCAAGATGGATCAAATTGTTCGACGGAGACCAGACAGGTGCTGCTGTTTATGTAGATACCGAGCATCAATTTGATGACAATGGAACTCCGGACGATGCCTCTGATGATACCTACATTCGTACCGAAGCTACCATGGGTGTAGTGACGTTGGATTTGGTGAATTCTACGATTGTTGAGTTCCAAGAGAGTTCTATTCAGCTTACTGAAGAAGAGGAATCAAATGGATACTATGTTTCCAGAATTGACATGCCTACTTTGAATGCTGCTGGAGATAAGTTGTATATCGGTGCTCGCTTGAGCAAGGTAGATCCTGCAACTGGAGAAAGCGATGGAGATGGTGAAATCCTAGGTTCTAAAACCATCGTGTTGGATTATCCTTCTTTGTTGAATCCGACTGTAATCAGTTCTACTGTTGGTTACGGAAATACCAACGGCTATCGTAGCATCAATGCTTTCGAATACAATGGTAGCGTATATCAGGCAAACCAAGGAGACCCGAATGGCTCTCATATCCTGAAAATCGGAGCAAACAATCAATATGATGATTCTTATGTTTTCAGCTTGGACAATGCGTTGGGAACAGACGATGCATATATCTTGGCTTGGAGACCAGCAGCAAATGGAAAAGCGGTAGTAGCTTACAGAGATGCTAGCTCTGAAACAGGTGTTGCCGGTGCGCAAGGATTCTTTGCATTGGTTGACTTGGAAGCTAGAACGGCTCAGAAAATCACTGATATTCCTTACGAAGCTGATTTTTACCTATTCCAATACCAAGGCTTCGCAGTTCATGGAAATGATATTTACCTGACTCAAGCTCCTGTGGGCAAAAACGGTAACATCTATGTGGTAGATACCGAAACTGGTAATGTCACCAAAGGTGCTGAACTAGTAAACGTGGAAGGCAGTCACTTCATCGGCGTATTCTAATTAGAAAAGCCAACAAGAAAAGCCTGGAAAAATTGCTATAAGCAGTATTTCCAGGCTTTTTTAATTTCAGGTAATCCGGTTTTAAAGGAAATGATAAACCGAATATCTAGATATCCTTAATCATATCAAATTTCTAGTTCAGGCTACTCCTGTCTCCGGTCTTCTAGCAAAGCAAATTTGCTTACATAAAAACGGGTATTCAGATAATTATTACCAAACTCCCCGAGCTTTCATATCTAGCGTATAAACAGCATCCATAGCTGTGATAAACAGTTTGTCTCGGGTCAAAGATCCAAAAACGACATTGGCCGTCCATTTACCCGGTACAGTGATGTGGGCGATTTGAGTTCCTTTTTTATCAAAAACCGTCACGCCATCGCCAGTCAGATAGACATTTCCTCGCTGATCGATGGTCATTCCGTCAGAGCCCATTTCACAGAATAGAGTCTTATTGGTCAAGTAGCCATCTTCTCTGATATCATAGCGATAGGTCTTTTTGTCTCCAATATCAGCCACATAGAGATGCTTTCCATCTGGAGTGCCGACTATCCCATTTGGTTTGACTAGGTCATCCGCAACGCGAAAAAGCTCTGTTCTGTCTTCCGACAGGAAATAGACGTCTTGACCTTCCTGTTCCATTTCATCGGAGCGAAGGCCTTCCCAGTAATCCCTAGGATAAAGTGGGTCTGTAAAATAAAGTCCGCCTTTCGGTCTCACCCAAAGATCATTCGGCCCATTGAGTTTCTTTCCTTTGAAAGCTGAAATCAGGACTGTTTCATTCCCATCGGTATCCATGGACCAAAGTTCATTGTTTTCATCGGCACAGGTAAGAAGAGTACCGTCTAGCATGAAATACATGCCATTGGACCGACCTGCATTATCCTTAAAGACGCTGACTTCATTGGAAATAGCATTCCATTTGTAAATCTTATCGTTGGGCTGATCTGTGAAAAAAACATCGCCAAATCGATTGACTGCCGGACCTTCTGTAAAAGAAAATCCATCTTTGACTTTCACCAATTCAGCATTTTTGGCGACTAGTCCTTTTTTATCTTCTATCTGAGCAAATAGTGAGGTTTGAGCCAGTAGTAAGCCTAGCCCCAAAGTGATTAATTTTTTATTCATCGGTTTATTGTTCTTTTCTTTCCATGGCCACCACCAAGACATCTAGGTCTTCGCTGTAGGCTAATCTTGTGATTTGTTGATGCGTCGAAGAGGGGATAGTTCCTACCAGTTCCCAGTTTTTATCATTCCACTTACGAATGTAAATCGAATTATCCTTCCCCATCATCAGGGTATTTTTGTCAATCCAAATAAAATCCTGAGATCCGGCCAGTCCCAAGCCCATTTCTTGTTTCTCCATGGTCTCCAGATCAAAAGCATAAAGCTCCAATGCTTCTCCATCAGGTAAGTTTGCCGCATTGGCTGTGGAAAGATAGGTGATCTGATTTGTTTTCGGTCTTCTCACAATTGATCTGGCTATTGCTTCATCCATCTCTACCAGATCATTTCTTCCACGGGCATAGATTAGCTGGTGGGGTTCTCCCAAGACAAACATCGCCGCCTTATTGTCATACCAATCGAAATACCCCACTGGCTCTATGTCATCATACAACAATTCCGGCTCGCCAAAATTGGTAGGATAAAGCCAAATTCTTTGCTTTTGATCCGGCTCCATCACCACGGCTGCGATATATTGTCCACACTCCGTGATGCGTGGGGAAAATTCACTTCTGTCCTCTGTTTTGGTCAGATTCGTGAATTTTTCATTTTCAAAATTGTAGACGATGATATCATGGTTTCCTTTTTCATCAGCAGCCGAAAAGACCATTTGATACTCATTGATAAAGGAGGGTTGATTGTCATATTCCTTGCGATTGGTCAGATTCTTCTCAGTGCCTGTCAGGAGTGTGATGTTTTTACCTTTTCCTTTGGTACTGATCTGCCAAAGGTCTGTAGAGGATTGCGCTTCCAATCTTCCGGCGACCAATAGAACCAGAAAAAGAAAGGGGAGGGTGCTTTTGCTCATGAATTAGTCTTGACTAGAATGCACCAAATTACAAAAACGATGGAAAAAGGAGAGGAAATTCGAAATTGATTCCTGAAATTGACCTTAGATGAATGCCTTTGAAGAGAGTATCAGTATTTTTAGTTTGAATCTGCTGGATTCTGTTCACAGACGAACACTTTTTTGTTCGAAATCCAAGCATTCAAAATAGCAAATGCCGCTAGAATCTCTATTTTCGCATAAAATGGCCCTTGGCACCTTTTTCGTATTTTCAAAAGCATGAAGACAATCACCTATCACTTGAGACACTTTCCATTGGAGCTGATGTTTTGGATAGGAAGTCTAGTGGCTATCTGGATGATCCAACCATCAGCAGCCAGTCACTTCACCCTCTGTCCGATCAGTAATTTGGGATTTGACTGGTGTCCCGGGTGTGGTCTGGGTAGATCGATGAACCTCCTAGCAAGGGGGGAATTTGAAGCTTCTTGGTCAATGCACCCACTGGCGATGCTTGCTTACATAGTGATCTTCATGAGAATTTGGAATTTGATTAAAAACCTAAAAACAACACACAATTATGGCTAATGTATTGAGACACCTCCCCGAACTGGAAGGAATGGAACTGGGCTACATCCAGGGATTGATGAAAAACATGGATGATGACCAAGCTTCCCTATTTGCGCAGGTTTACCGTGCCCGACGAAAGGACTCTCAGATGATTTTGATTTTGACTCTGTTGGGTTTCTTTGGATTCGCAGGACTTCACCGCTTCATTTTGGGACAGATCGGTTTGGGGATTTTATATATCCTGACTGTAGGTCTCTGCTTCATCGGTACGATAGTCGATTTGGTCAATTACAAAAGCTTGGCCTACGAATACAATATTAAAATGGCACATGAAACACTTGCCATGCTTTCTACTACTTACCCTGGAATGGGAGAGGAGAAGAGCTAAGCGAAAAGTGACACATTTAAAACCACTAACTCCAACCCCGGCTCAGGTCGGGGTTATTTTTTACCAATTGTCCTCCTCCTGAATGTCTGAATCATCCATCTGAGGCTGGATCTCATCAGCTACTTCTGGATTTTTCAAAAGATGGAATTGAAGAAGAAGTTGGCCTGCTATGGTCAATTCCTCAAAAGAAGCCTGATGAAAGTGAACCGGAATACTTCTCAGCAAAGTCGATTTGGAATCAAATGGAGGGGGAGTTTCACTTCCAAAAAAATACGGCCAAAGAGTTTTGGAGCAGGAAAGCCCAAATACCGAAATCGGAAAAGCATCATCCAAGCTCACCAAGCGCTCATTTATTTCTTCAAAAAAACGCTCTGTTTCATTTAATCTGATTCTTGATCCTGCTCTAGATTTTCCTTTGGTTTTCAAATGCTTAATTTGGGATTTACCCTGCTTTTGTCTCACCATATATGCTCTAAAAACTTTGTGCTCAAGGAGCTGGTCTTCTTGAAAATACCCCAACACGGCTTGACCTGCTTTGATGGCGGTGAGTACCCAATGAAAATTATCGATAGGAGAGAGGACGTCTTCTTGCCAACTTCTATTCCAAGGCAAAAAAATTCTGGACATCCAATTTCCTTCATGATTGAAAAGCAATTGATGCTTATCTGCTAAGTACTCACAAGTCCAGCCTGCCTCCCTTGCATGGAGCAAGTAAGCGTCAAATTGCGATGGAAGTAAAAGTTCAGAATTGGGGATTTTCATAGGGACTGCGCCTTCAATTCAAGTATATTTGTGCAAATAAACTAAAAAACATGGACCAGGATCTCGAATTTCTCTTCAACAAAATCACTGACCCCAATGAATCAGAAGCTTTTGTCTATGCAGACAAATTGGGCCTGAAGGCAGATAAAGCAGCCAAAGATAAGCTTCTAGAGTTGATCAAGGGAGAAAACTGGGAGATCGCCTATCTCGCATGTCGCGCATTGTCCAAAACGATCTGGCAAGATGAGGCTCTGGATGCGATCTTCGAAGTCATCTATGACAAAAAGAACAAGAATCATCAAGGTGCTTTTGTTCAGATTTTGGAAGAATACGACTTGAGCTTGCGATTTGTGGACATTTTTAGAGTTTACCTTTTTGGCAATTTCAATGCCTCTACGCTTGCCAAGGATTATTTGGATGAGGTGGAGTTTGAAATCACCCCCAGAACGATCAGAAAGGCTGAAAAGCACTGGAATCATTACATTCACAATCCGGAAGATGAGGGTAGCTTTTTGATCAAAAAAGCAGAAATAGAACCTATGTTGTTGGAAATGAAGGAATTATTTTCCTAAAGTCATACAACATTTCTAACTTACTTGAGTTTTTTAAATTCAATGAGGAAGTTAGAAATAATAGAAAGGCATCAAGACTTTTTTGCCGAATTTGGTTTTCAATTCGATTCGGCATACTCTTTCTATATCAAAAATTTTGAGGAAGGAAAGCAGGTCATTTTTGTACACTATACGGATCAGCCTGACGAAAGCAACCTAGAATATAGCCTGGGAGTGAGAATAGATCTTGTCGAAGAGATCATTCACCGTTTTCTTCCCAGCCTTTCCAATTATTCTGAGAGAAGCTTGACACTGACGCTGCCGAGCTATAAAATCAGCAAGGAAATCCCTCGCAAATTTGTGATTCATAATAATTGGGAACTATCCCAAGTCCTGATGAAAGCGGAGAAATTTTTCGTCACGGACGGCTTTCCTTGGTTGGGAAAAATGATCGATCCTGTCGAATTGGAGCGGGCTTTTTTCCATAAGAGAGACTATTCCTTTCGCACTCAGAATTTCATTTACAACGCTTTTAGAGCCACTGCATTGGCCAAACTCTACAACCCACAAGATTACCCACTGGTGCGAGAAGGATTTCTGAGTCAGATTGAGCAAAAGCACATGACTCCTTTTACCATAGCATCCTACTTGCAATTTTTGGCATTCTTAGACCACAAAGATTAATTCTTTCTTTTGACTCCACGGACTGCATCTGCACTTTTTGGATCTTCTGGCCATTCGTGTTTGGGATACCTTCGCTTCAATTCCTTTTTCACTTCGAAATAGCCATTTTCCCAAAAACTCGCCAAATCCTGGGTGAGCTGGACAGGTTTGAAACCTGGTGATAGCAATTCGATCAATAAAGCAGTTTTGCCTTCATTAATGTGGGGAGTCGCCAACATCCCAAATAGCTCTTGAAGACGTACCGAGAGCAATGGAACTTCCCCGTCTTTTCTGTAAGAGATTGTGATCATGCTGCCGGATGGTACTTCCAATTTGGATGGAGCAAGCCGGTTAAGTTTCTGCTGCAAGTCGTAATCCATGCTATGCAGTAAAATCTGATACAAGTCTATTTTTGCAAGGTCCTCATTCTTTTGAATAGTATTGAGATACGGACTAAGCCATTCTGAGGCTGATTCACAAAGAGTTGAGATAGACCAATTTGGCCAATTTTCATCTTGATTCCATATTCTGAGTGAGGTGACTCGATGGATGAGCTGCATCACCTGTTCATCAAAATTCAACAAGAATTCTCCTTCATCCTGAATCGCTTCCAAGATAGCCTTCTGAACCTGTGCAGCACTATAATTTTTCAAAGGTCTTGAACCTAAGATAATAGCGCCTATTCTGACTTCAGTCATGGCGATCAGTCCACCTTTTTTTCGGTCCCATTCCAGCACTTCTTTGGTTTTCACCAAAGGCATCAAATCTTTCGGATTCAATGGAGCGGCAGACCATATTTTTCCCATCCCATCTCTTGCATCTACATCAGCTACGGCCAGCCATGATTCATGTGCCAAATCATCCCGATGACCAATTTGGGCGATTTTTCCATTGGCTAACTGAAACTGTGCATTATTTCCTGGTCGTGCAGAAGCAATCCTCTCTGGATAGGCATAGGCCAATAGAATCCCAGTTTGCCACGGATCTACAGCTCCATTTTCAGCTTCTATTTTGAAAAGCTTCCGGTACTGCTGCGCAACCTTTTCAATTTTCTTGATCCTTGGGATACTATGACCGCGAGATCGAAATCTGCGAAGAGCTTCAATCCGCAAGTTTAAATCTACGCCAGAATCAGGGCCCAAGGGGTCCCGTTCCTCTAAAAGTGCAGCCACATCAGTGCCTAAACCCAATAAATCATGTTCCTCAGCATACAACAACATATGGGCTATCCTAGGATGGCAGGGTAGTGCATGGATCTCTCTACCGTGCTCAGTCAAAGCACCCTGATCCAGTGCGTCGAGGGATTCCAAGGTTTTCTCTGCCAAGACGAGATTGCCTTTTGGAGGTGGAGTCAACCAAGTCATCTCTCGAATATCGGATTTCCCCCAAGCCAACATATCCAGTACCAAACCTGTCAGATCGGCCTCCATCAGTTCAGGAGTCCTAAATTCCTGCAATTGCCCCTGTATGCCTTTATTCCAAAGTCTATAAGCATGGCCTGCAGTCAACCTGCCCGCCCGACCACTTCTCTGATCTGCCGAATCTTGGCTGATGCGATGCAGTTCCAGCTTGGAAAGACCAGATCTCGGATCAAATCGATTGGACTTGGCAAAGCCGGAATCCACCACCACTTTGACTCCTTCGATAGTCAAGGATGTCTCAGCGATATCAGTGGACAAAACTATCTTCCGCTTTCCTCCAGGGTGTGGCTGGATAGCTCTATTCTGTTCACTAGGGGAAAGCTGTCCATACAAGGGAAGGATTTGATCATCTGGAAGTGATTTTCGAAGGATATTTTCCGCCTTTTTGATATCACCTTGACCAGGAAGGAAAACCAAAAAATCACCATCGTGACTTTGTGCCAAAGAGGTAATCACCCGAGCGGTATCTTCTCCGATATGATACTCATCTACTGGATTCAGGTACGTCACTTCCACAGGAAATTGACGCCCTTTACTTTCTATCACAGGTGCCGATAGTAGCTGCGAAAGTTCTTCACTATTAATCGTGGCCGACATCAACAAAATCCTCAGGTCTGGTCTTAATACCTGCTGCACTTCCCGACAAAGCGCCAATGCAACTTCCGAATGTAAATTTCGCTCATGAAATTCGTCAAAAATCACCAAACCCACATCCGCCAATTCATTGTCAGAATGCATCATCCTTGTGAGGATTCCCTCCGTGATCACTTCTAGACGAGTGTCTTTAGAGACTTTTGACTCAAATCGAATCCTGTATCCTATTGTCTTCCCGACTTCTTCATGGAGCATAGAAGCCATTCGCATTGCAATACTTTTAGCAGCCAATCTCCGAGGTTCCAGCATGATGATTTTCTTTCCCTCCAGCCATTTCTCTTTCAAAAGTGCAAGTGGAAGTAGGGTACTCTTTCCTGCTCCTGGAGGTGCTTGAACGATAAGGGAATTGGAATCTGAGAGGGACTGCTGAACAGATGGTATGATCTCCGCAACTGGTAGATCAAATGATGTGAAATCAAACTTGGACATGTGTCACAAAAATAAAAAGGCCATCAGGAATAATCCCGATGGCCTCAGATTCTTTTTAAAGAATAATTTACATCGCAGGAGCCAATTTGGCAGCTGCTGTACCATATTCCCAGCTTACTACCAACTTACCGTCCTTGACTTCATACTTAAGACGCTCTTCCATAGTGGAAGATTGACCCGAAGCTACATTGACTCTCAATTGATCTTCTGCTGCATCATAGTTGAACGCGCCCCATTGCTTGGCTACTTTATTGAAGATAAAGGTAGACTGTCCCTCATCAGGAATAATAAAGAAGCTATATGTCCCTGCAGGTAGTTTCTTACCCTCTACAAGTAGATCTTTGGTCGTCGTGAAAGTCGTCGCCTCATTGGCGCCAGCTCTCCAAACCTGACCTAGCGGTACCAAATCACCCCAGATCATCCGTCCTTTTACGGCAGGAGAGGAGTAATTGACTGTGACTTTTGCATCACCTACAGAGCCTTCGGCAGTCATAGCAGGACTGGCTTTCTCTTGTGCCAAAGCAGTCAGAGCAAAACCAGCGAAAAGAAGAAATGAAAATAGACTTTTCTTGAAGTTCATGGGTTTAAGTTTTTGTTTCTGTGTTGAATATAAAGCAAATTATTCTTGATCAATCAACTGAGGGAAAGATTAAATCTTCACCCAAGCCTCTTTTTCATTACTTTCTACGATAGCCTCGCCGATGATCAATTCTCTCAAGCCGTCGGCAAAAGTCGGGAAGCTTGCTTTCTCTGGCATTTTGCCATCTCGGACAGCCGCATATACTTCTTTGAAAAGCTGCTTAGAAGTATCAGGGAATCCTTCCTGATGTCCACCAGGGAAGCTGACCAAGGATCTAGCACCTTCATCTACCAAAGCAGGATCTTTCATCAATACTTGGTTGAGACCATCTCTCTTTCCGATCCAAAGTTCATTTGGCTTTTCAGCATTAAATTCAAAGTTGGCTTTCGACCCAGAGATCTCAATGTTCAAACGGTTTTTGCGGCCTGCATTGACTTGGCTGACTGTGATAGAGCCTGTATTTCCATTATCAAAGCGAAGTAAAACTGTCGCATAATCTTCAGAAGTTACCGGATATTCTTTGTAATCAGATGGATCCAGCGCTTTGCCAGAAAATGTCTCAATAGCTTTCAAAGGCTTCAAGCGTGTTTTGTGAACCGTCGAAAAATCAGCCATTACTGCAGTGATTTTCAAGCCCGTCACGTACTCGGTCATATCCAATAGGTGAGAACCTATATCTGCTACAGCTCTAGAACCACCAGACTGATCCGGCTCCAATCTCCAGTTGTAATCCGTGTTGAAGAAAAGCCAATCCTGTAGGTAAGATCCCATCACGGAATATACCTCGCCCAATTCGCCTTTTTCTCTCATCACTTTCATCTGTCTTACCATTGGGTAATAGCGAAGATTGAAGTGAACGGCATTGATAAGACCTTTTTCAGCAGCTAGGGACACGAGTTCTTCTGCTTCAGCTATAGTATTAGCCAATGGTTTTTCGCAGATCACATGCTTTCCAGCTAGTAGACAAGCCTTGGTTTGTGGGAAATGAAGGAAGTTGGGAGTACAGATATGTACTACATCGATGCTATCATCTTTCAGCATATTTTCGAAAGTGTAAGCAGATGGAATTCCCAATTCAGCTGCTTTGGCATCAGCTACTTCCTGATTGACTTCGACTAGTGCAGTGACTTCAATATTTGGGATTCTTCTCAGAGCTTCCAAATGTGCTGGACCGATAAATCCGGTACCGACAATCGCCACATTGATCTTCTTTGACATAGGTTTTTTAGGTTAAAAGAAATTAGTATTTGAGGTTTCAAATTAGGAAAATAGATCCAAATGAGTCGCACTTGAGATTTCTAATTTTTGCTAAAATTTCAATTCAAATGCACTTTTTCGCTTAAGTTTTGAAAAGTAGATGACTTTGACCGTTGAAAATCAAAAAGATTTCCAAAAAATCAGGGTTTGATCCACCATTTTTCACCCAGTTGCATCTCTTTGGAGATTTGGATTTCTGAGCCGATTTTCGGTACAATAATCGACATATTCAGCTCTTCTGCTTTGACCAGTACGCGCTCCACAGGATCAGTCCAGGTATGGAGTGCAAGGGTAAAAGCCGCCCAGTGAATCGGCATCATTGCTCTCGCTTGGATATCCACTGCAGCTTGAGCTGTCTCTTCTGGCATCATGTGGATGTCCTTCCATTTTTCATTGTATTGGCCGCACTCCATCATAGCAAAGTCAAAAGGACCATATTTTTCGCCTATTTCTTTAAAATGTGATCCATAGCCACTATCGCCACTGAAATAGATTTTCTCTTTATTTCCCTGGATCACCCAAGATCCCCAAAGTGTGCTGAAACGATCTCCCAGACCTCTTCCTGAAAAATGTCGGGTAGGAGTGAAAGCCAGAAACAAATCCTGAGTCTCAGCCTCTTGCCACCAATTCATTTCATGGATTTTTTCAGGAGCCACACCCCAGGATTTCAAATGTGAACCTACTCCAAGTGGTACATAGAATTCCTTCGTTTTATCTTTCATTTTCTGCACAGACTCATAGTCCAAATGATCGTAATGATCATGGGAAAACAGAACCAGATCAATTTCTGGCAGCTTTTCCACTTCTATGGGAAGAGAAGCTGCATAGCGCTTTTTGCCCAACCAAGGATGTGGAGCTGGCACATCTCCAAACATGGGGTCTAAAAGGATATTTTTGCCGTCCATTTGAAGGAGAAAAGCAGAGTGCCCAAACCAAATTAAACGAGAAAGACTATTTTTTGTAAGCTGTAAGGAGTCAACTCGATCATAAGGAAACTGAAAATCAGGCTTTCGTGTAGGATCATTTTTGAAAAACTCAGGCAAAAGTTTCACAGACTCCCAAAAATCCATGTCCATATTGGTTGGGATTAGGTTTTGAAACTTTCCGTCAGAGTAGTAGGGCAACTTTTCGAATTCAGCCGTGTCTTCTTTACTAGGAGCTTTGCCAAATTGTGAACTGAAATTGAGAAACATGACTATGGTCAGAATAAATAAGAGAACGATTGAAAATAAAGTGATGAGGATTTTTCGAATCACCGGAATAATGGGTTAGGGCTTTTAAAAACAAAAGCGAAAGAGGTAATAATGCAGTAGAAACGCCAATTTCATCAAAAAGGTCCCGAATTGAAGTTTTTTTTCAACAAGCCTTACTTTTCACGCTATTTGGATTGATTTCATATTCTGTGAAATTCCATTAGTGGCTCTCGCAAGGGGTTGATTTTTTGTAAATTATCCCTCAAACATACTCATTATGGCAACTTTCAATCTCAAGATCAACGGACAAAGCAAACAAGTCGATGTAGATGAGGATACTCCACTGCTGTGGGTCCTTCGTGATCATCTCGGACTAGTTGGTACAAAGTTTTCATGCGGCATCGCACAGTGCGGTTCCTGCACAGTTCATATTGATGGGACAGCCACTTTCTCGTGTGTGACTCCTGTCAGTAGTTTGGAAGGCACGGAAATCACTACTATCGAGGGACTCTCTGAAAAGGGGGATCATCCCGTGCAAAAAGCTTGGGAAGAAATTGACGTAGCTCAATGTGGCTATTGTCAGGCCGGTCAGATCATGCAAGCGGCAGCTTTTCTCAAAGAAAATCCAAGTCCAAGCATGGAAGAAATCGATGATGCTATGAACAGAAACATCTGCAGATGTGGAACCTATCATAAAATACGAGAAGCAGTAGCATTAGCCTCTAAATCCAACTAATCATGGCAACAAATATCAAAGAATCTAGAAGAGATTTTCTCAAAATTGCCGGGACTACGGCTGGTGGCTTACTGATTGGATTTAATTGGTTTGGATGTGATTCACCAAAGGTGGAAGTGCTCAGCACAGATGAAGTACTTGCACAAGCCAAAAACTTCAATGCATTTCTATCCATAGCCCCATCGGGTGATGTGGTCATCTACTCACCAAATCCTGAATTGGGACAAAACATCAAAACATCTTTCCCAATGGTCGTAGCCGAGGAGCTGGATGCAGATTGGGCCAAGGTAAGAGTACTCCAAGCCAATCTGGACACAGAAAAGTATGACCGACAGCTTACTGGCGGATCTGGGGCCATGCCTCACAGCTGGGAGCGTTTGAGAAAGGCTGGTGCAGCCGCAAAGTTTGTTCTGGTAGCAGCAGCTGCTGAGACATGGGGAGTAAGTCCTGAAGAGATTGCAGTTTCTGAAGGGGTAATTACGCATAGTGCCTCAGGTAAATCAGGTCATTTTGGCGAGTTTGTAGAGAAAGCAGCAAGCATCTCCATTCCTGATGAGCTAGCTCTCAAAGACAAAAAGGATTTTAAAATCATTGGTACTCCAGTCAAAAATGTGGATGCAAAAGAAATCTACACTGGAAAGTCCATGTATGGATTGGATTTTCATCGGGAAGGAATGAAATATGCCATGATTCAACGGGCTCCTTTTGGGATGAAAGTCAGCAAATATGACGATAGCAAAGCACGTGGAGTGACAGGAGTTAGTGAGGTAGTTCAGTTTGGCAATTCCATTGCCGTGGTTGGTACATCTACTTGGCCACTGATGAAAGCCAAAAAACTGCTAGAAATTGATTACGTGCCCGATGGCAATGTAGAAAGTACTGCAGATCATGACCGCATCTTCCAAGAACTGATGAGTACAGGTAAAGCTGAGGTAAAGCGAAAGGACGGTAATGTGGCCAAAGCTTTCCAAGCTGCTGCTCAAGTGGTCGAGGCAGAATATCAGTGCCCATTTTTGGCTCATTCTCCCATGGAACCTGAAAATTTCTTCGCACATATCCAGGGCGACCGATGTGAATTGATAGGTCCCACACAGACTCCGGATCGTGCCCGTCAGACAGCAGCTCAGATTTTGGGAATTCCCCCTGAGAATGTGAGTGTCGAAATCACGAGACTGGGAGGCGGATTTGGCAGAAGATTAAGAGCAGACTATGTTGAGGAAGCTGTTCATGTGGCCAAAGCCATCCAAGCACCCGTCAAGATAATTTGGAATAGAGAAGACGAACTCACGGGAGGAGCCTACAGACCGGCTGTGCGGTATAAATTTTCTGCAGCCTTGGATGAGAATGGGTCTATGATAGGATACAAACTCAAAGGAGTGGGAATGAATGCCGGAAATACAACTCGGGAAAATAATTTTCCTTCCGGTGCGATAGAAAATGTACTGATCGAATCCATCAGCTATGACTCCAGTATCACCACCAATGCTTGGAGAGCTCCGATTACGAATTTCTTGGCGTATGCAGAGCAGAGTTTCCTAGATGAAGTAGCATTGGCTGCTGGCAAAGACCCAGTAGACTTGCGTCTGGAACTCTACGAAAAAGCTAAAAACAATCCAGTAGGAGAGTTAGGCTATGATGTCGACCGCATGATAGCAGTGACCAAAGCAGCAGCAGAGAAATCAAATTGGGGTAAAAACCCAGGCGTCAAACAAGGACTAAGTGTCTATTTCTCCCACCGAAGCTATGTAGCGCAAGTTGCTGATATAGAAATGGAAGGAGGTAGCCCAACACTGAAGCGTATCACTGCTGTCACTGATTGCGGGATGGTAGTCAATCCTATCGGTGCCAACCATCAAGTGAGGGGGGGAATTGTTGACGGAATGGGCCATGCGATGTACACCAATCTGACTTTTGAAAATGGTGTACCAAAACAGAAAAACTATGATTCCTATCGTCTCATCCGAATGAAGGAAGTTCCGGAGATCAATACACACTTCTTGGATTCTGGATTTGATCCGACTGGACTTGGCGAACCGGCACTTCCACCTACTGGCGGAGCTATTGCTAATGCGATTTTTGCAGCCACAGGAAGAAGACTGCGAAGCCAACCCTTCATAGAACAGAAAGAGTTTAGCGATATCAAATTGGAGATCAAACGAGCTTAATCAAGCAAAAACAAAACAGCCCCAGAAATATTTCTGGGGCTGTTTTTTTATGGTGTATTTAAATCTCAATTGATCTTTTCCGAGATTTCCTTTAAAAGCTCATTGGAGTCATTTTTTCCAGACTCAATAAACTCCTGAATGGCCGGATTCATTTCCTGACCTTTTTCAAGCAAAACAGACAGTGCTAGCATGACACCGATTCTCGTGCCTACTTTTTTCACTGAAGTACCAAAGAGCGGCTCCAATTCTTCATAAGAGACTTCCTCCGCCAATTTCAAAATTGAAGATTTCGCAGTTTCCAGTTTATCCCCTGAGAGATTGGTCAGTTTTTTACTGATTTGCTGGATTTCACTCATTGCCTTTTTCTTTGGCTGGTTTTGTGAAGGCGCCTTTGGTTGAGATTGGTTTTGAGCAGGAGCTTTTTCTTGCTTTGCCCAAGTATCTTTCAGACCGACAGTTTTATTAAACACCAACTTATCGGCAGTACTGTCTGGATCCAGAGCAAAATAGCCCAATCGCTGGAATTGAAAATGGCTACCCACTTGAGCATCTTTCAATATAGGTTCCAAATAGGCTTCTTGAATCACATTCAAAGAATCTGGATTCACAAATTCCAAGAAGTTTTTATCCTCGTGACTGTCTGGTGCTTCGTCCAAAAACAGTCTGTCATATTCTCTGACCTCAGCTTTAAATGCGTGCTCGATCGAAACCCAATGCAAAGTTCCTTTTACCTTTCTCGTACTCGCTTCCGTACCACTTCCAGATCGAGACTCCTCATCATAGGTACAGTGGATCTCCTGAATTTCGCCCTTCTCATCCTTCACAACAGAATTTGCTTGAATGATGTAAGCACTTTTCAACCGAACTTCATTGCCAAGAGACAGTCTGAAAAATTTCTTTCCACCATCTTCTCTGAAATCTTCCCGCTCAATGTATAATTCTCTGGAGAAAGGCACCTCGTGAGTTCCTGAATTCGGATCTTCTGGATTGTTTTCCATGGCAAGAATTTCAGTCTTTCCTTCTGGAAAATTAGTTATGACCAATTTTACCGGATTCAAAACACCCATTACACGGGTAGCTGATTTATTCAAATCCTCTCGGATACAATACTCCAATAGCGAAACATCAGTGACATTGTCTCTTTTGGAAATGCCAGAAACCTCACTGAATTTTCGGATAGAATCCGGTGTATATCCTCTTCTCCTCAAACCTGAGATCGTTGGCATCCTTGGATCATCCCAACCCGATACGATGTTCTTTTGTACCAATTCGAGTAATTTTCTTTTACTCATGACCGTATAGCTGAGATTACGTCTGGCAAACTCGCGCTGCTTTGGTCTCAAAGTGGCTGGATCATATACCTGATCGAGGTACCAATCGTACAGTTCACGGTGTGCCTTGAACTCTAAGGTGCAAAGTGAATGAGAAACCTGCTCCACATAGTCAGACTGGCCATGCGCCCAGTCATACATTGGATAAATGCACCATTCATTTCCCGTTCTATGATGAGATTTGTTGATGATCCGATATAAGATAGGATCTCTCATGTGCATATTGGGAGAGGCCATATCGATTTTGGCACGAAGGAGATAGGAGCCTGCGGCAAATTCACCATTCTTCATTTTCTCGAAGAGTTCCAGATTTTCCTCGACCGGTCTATTTCTATAGGGGCTATCTGTCCCAGCTGTGGTAGGAGTTCCTTTTTGAGAAGCTATTTGTTCAGAACTTTGCTGATCTACATAGGCTTTTCCTTCTTTGATAAGCTGAATAGCCCAATCATAAAGCTGCTGAAAGTAATCTGATGAATAGCACTCTTGGGCCCATTGAAAACCCAACCAAGCAATATCTCGCTTGATCGCGTCGACATATTCCTGCTCTTCCTTGGCTGGATTGGTGTCATCAAAGCGCAAATTGACAGGGGCATTGTATTTTTCTCCCAAACCAAAATTCAAACATATCGAAGCTGCATGTCCGATATGTAAGTATCCGTTTGGCTCAGGAGGAAATCTAAAGCGAAGCTTCTCCTGCGAAAAGCCATTTTCTAGATCTTCCTCGATGATGTGTTCTATGAAATTGAGTGATTCTATGGGTTCTTTCATTTTTGAAAAATTGAATGCCAAAATTACTTCAAATGATAGGAATTACAACTTCTGAAGTGCTTCCTTCAATTACAACTTCTGAAGTGCTTCCTTCAGACCAAGACTTGATTTTTCTTTTTCAAATCTCATCCATTTCTCTTTCCTGCCAAATGGGTCCAATGAGTAGTACGGTTTCCTTGCCAGAATCTAGCTGAAGTTGTACCTCCATTGACTCACGCTTCTTATCATGGATCGCGAGGCAAGCATTGAAATGAACTAAGTCAAAATCAAAACGAACGCTCCCTGTTTGACCAATCAACTGAAGGGACCGAGGATCAACTTCTACATTTTCCACTACTGCACCTTCACTTTTGTAATAGTAAGAAAGGAAAATCCCCAATTCATTTTGCTTGAGAGCAAATAACTGAATCAGCTGATCTTTAGGGTTTTCAGATTTTGGGAAATCAAAAGTCCAAGTTTCCTTCATGAAGTTTAGATTTGATGGAATGAAGTTACTTGATTTTAGTAAGCTGGAGCGCATAGAAACCTTTATTTTAGAAAAATGAATTACCCGATATACCTGGATTACAATGCAACTTGCCCATGCAGCCCTGAGGTCTTGGAGGAAATGTTGCCTTATTTTTCGCAGCATTTTGGAAATGCCGCCAGCAAAAGTCATCCATACGGTTGGGTGGCGGAAAATGCCGTAGAAGAAGCTAGGGAGAGGATTGCGCTTTTAATCGGGGCAAAACCTAAAGAAATTATTTTCACATCTGGAGCTACAGAGTCCATCAATTTGGCTCTAAAAGGAACTTTTGATTGCTATTCTGGTCAGCCACAGCACTATATTTCTTGTCAGACCGAGCATAAGGCCGTTTTGGACACCTTGTCAGAATTGGCAGCAAAAGGGGCTGAAATAACTCTTTTGCCGGTGAATGAGCAGGGTGAAATCGATTTGGTAGAGTTAGGAAATTCCATTTTGCCCCATACCAAAGTGATTTGCCTGATGTGGGCAAATAACGAAACAGGCCTAATTCATCCTATTGAAAAAGTAGCTGAAATCGCAGCATCAAGGAACCTAATGTTGGTGACCGATGCTGTACAGGCAACAGGGAAAATCCCTGTCCACACAGATGGGATTCACCTGATGGCTTTATCGGCTCACAAGCTCTACGGGCCAAAGGGAGTGGGAGCTTTGTACGTTCGTCACAATCATATACTTCCCAAACCTCTAGCTCAAATCCATGGAGGAGGACATGAGAAAGGCATGCGAAGCGGTACCTTAAATGTACCTGCTATTGTCGGTTTTGGTAAGGCCGCCGAACTGAGAATCTCCAACATGAAATCTGAGACGGAAAGACTCCAAAACCTTCGAAATGAGTTGGAAAGGGGGATCTTAGAAATCCCTGGAACACAATTGAATTCTAGTCAAAATGATCGGCTGCCGCATGTCAGCAATATTTCTTTTGAAGGGATAGAAGGTGAAGAACTACTTCGAAAGGTTTGTCAAAAAATCGCCGTAAGTTCTGGCTCAGCCTGTACATCTATCAACCCTAAGCCAAGTCATGTACTGGAAGCCATGGGTATTCAATCAGATCTGGCCAGAGCATCCATTCGTTTTAGTCTTGGGTTGATGACAAAAGAGGAGGATATCAATAAAGCCGTGGACTGGGTAAGAGAAGTAGTAGAATCACTCAGACCTTAATTTTTTTTAGAATCACTGTTCACTTTATGTCTTTGAGTTGATAAGGAGGCAAAGAGTCACAAAAGACTCAGTTAGCTACTTCCATATTTTAACTCAAAGACTATGAAACGAAGATCCTTACTTTTCAGCGGCCTGTTGGTTAGCTTTCTTATGCTCATGTATTCCTGCCAGGAAGATACAGAACCTATTGATCCCTCGGATCCTTCGGAAGGAGAAAAACCGGAGGAGACGTTTCAGATTCAGGATGTTCAGATTGTTCTACCAAATGGTACTGATGTTGATTTAGAAGGGGCTCAGATGCTATCATTGGGGGTGTCTTTTCCAGTGGCAGCTGACGGCAAATCAAAAACAATTCAGACTCCCGGCTCAGGTCAACTAGCTTATCTGTTTGATAAAAATGGACAGTTGATCTTGGCAGGCTATATTTCAGGAGCACAAAAAAACATCAGTCCGAGTACAACTGCCGATTTTCTACTGTATTTATCGACAGGTCTTTGGCTCAGTGAGGATGACCTTGCAAGTACTTTCTTTGGCAATATCGGTAGTTACGAAGAGGTAAAGACTTGGCATAAGGAGTTTGAAGAGCTTTGGAAAATTAATCCATCATTGCTTTCAGGAGATTCATACATCGCACCCCTTAATGCGGCAATGGCAAAATTACTTCCAAAGTCAATCGAGCTAGATATCAGAAGCAGGGTAGCAGAAAACACAAGAGTTTCGGACATATCAATCGATGAGTCTGATATCAAAAGCGGAATTCAAATTTTTGAAGAAGATTTAGGAAAAATAGCTGTCAGCAACTACTACAGAAGAAGGTCCCATGCGTTTTTCTACAAAATGAGTTCAAAGATGACAGATGGCAAAGTAGTAGAACATCTTTCTAACATAGGAAAAGGAACAAGTTCTGAAGTAGATTTTCCAGTAAGTCCCACAACTGGTTTCACTACCGCGACAGGTATCATTGGAGGGGCTATTGATGGAAATATCGCCAATGCTGGTGTAGTCACTACGGAGCCTGTTTCACTTACCTTAGCGGATAGTGAAGATGAAAAAACCTACAAAGTGAGGGTAGTCGGTGCAGGAGGAGTGAATCACGCGATCCAATTGACAGATCAAGAGCAAATCAAGCAACTGAGGCTGTCTATGGAGACATTTGTAATAGATTTTTTCCTCCCTATGGGCATGCAAATGGTAGGATGGAAAGGAAAGCTAAACTCAGCCGGTTTTGATGTAGGAGATGGCCCGTTGGTAGGTTTTGTTGACAAAATGGAGGTCATCATCAATGCCAGTCCGGCAACTTATGACCACATTAAAAAAGGGAAATACAAGGATGCATTGAAAGCTTTTGGAGAATATCTGGTTTTCGAGGGAGGTGGAAATAAGCACTTTGAAGACGTGATGACCGGACTGATCAATGTTGCAAAATATATCGCTTCCAAGCAAAATGTAGATATTCAGGGAGTGTCCGAAAAGCTGGATACCAAGGCTATCACCAAATTCGGAGAAATCCTTAAAATCGTCAATACTGTAGTGGCAGGGCAGGATCTGGCTCTGGTTTCCTTTGGGATTTCCATGTCCCGCAATATCGAAGAATGGACTGTTCATGCGCGGTCAGCCAAAGTCAGTCTGATTCCTGCTGAAGCGACCGTGAGCAGTAGAGGACATAAAGAAATCAAAGCTGAAATCAAGAATTTAGATGAGGAAGGGGATAACTTTCCATACTTCAAATGGAGTACTTCAGGCAAATTTGGATATATCCAAGATGCAAAAGGAAACAAAGGCAAGAACTTCGAAAGCTCCGATACTGCTGTCACATACTATTCTGAGACCAATGCCAACGACCTTCCAGAAGAAAATAATTTCGAATACATCTATGTAGAAGCTTACTATAAAAACCAACTTATAGGAAGAGATACCACGGTCTTGAACTTAAAAAAGAGTGCCTATATGTTGAAACCCGGAGGGCTGGTGCTTTCAGGCAAGGAAGACCTAGTATCTTCAGCCAAATTGTATATCGAGCCTGTAGCCCAACGTGATGAAGATTTTGCCGGAAAAAAAGTGGTATGGACTACGGAAGGGAAACACGGAAAATTGGTCAATTTTGCCGAGCATGGCAATGTCATTACCACCTTTGACACAAACTCCATTAATTATTTATGCACTGATGAAGATACTGAAAAAGGCACCGAAACGGTCAAAGCAAGGATTTATGAAAAGTCGGCAGTGGATGGAGAATATTTTCTATTTGAGGAACTTACCTTAGAAATAGAAATAGACAATTCGGAAAATATCAAAATTGTAACTGTTGATCTTCAGGTCACATCATTCTCCAATCATACGGGAAATTACCTGAACTGTGGATCAGGTGTACACTTTTTGATAGAGCCCGTAGAAAACGCCATATCCTATACTGCCAAGATCATTGATTTCAGTCCCGGTGCTAATGTGATGATAGGAAGGTCATCTTCCTGGAGTGCCTCAAAAACACCTAATGAAGATGGGCTATATGAATTCAGCTATGTGTTTGTCAAATCAGGTAGCAGACCAGAGCACTTAGGTTGGCCGGATTGCGGAGGTTTCATGGCTGAAGCTGGCAAATACAAAGGGAAAGCACAGGTGGTCATTCGACTCAAAGCGCCAGAATAGTCAGTTTTTGGATCAAATAACAGCTTGATTTTCAGTTTCTCGGGAATCCTCCTAAATTTAAAGACTGACCTTCAACCTGTGACCAAAACCACTTCCCATTTCTCCGAATTACCCAAACAATGGCTGGATTCTGCTTATCAAAATAATCAGAATTGGTGTATCCGATATGTAATCAAAAATCAAGGGAGTGAACAAGAAGCCAAAGATATCTTTCAGGATAGTTTGGCAGCAGCATGGGTAAATCTCAGAACCGGGAAATTCGAAGGAAACGAAGAAAATTTCCATGGCTACATCCGACAAATCTGTAAGTATAAATGGCTCAACGAACTGAAGAGAAAAGGTCGTTTTACCAATGCAATAGATTTGGAGAGAATGGATGCGACGCCAGATGACAATGAAGACTTGAATCTATTACTCGATGAAACTGACATTCTCATGAAGTCCATCGAATCATTGGGAGACAATTGCAAGGTCATTCTGAAAGCATTTTATTATCTCAAAGAATCCTTGACTGAAATCGCCCATAAAATGGGCACCACCGACCAGAGCATCAAAACAATCAAATACCGATGCATGAACCGGCTGAGAAAAGCCTACATAGCCTTAAAATCACAAAATGAGCGATAAGTCTGCCATATCACAGGAGCAATTTGAGGAAATCGAAAGGTACCTTTTGGGTGAAATGAATCCCGAAGAAAGAGTACAATTTGAAGGGAAGTTGGGTGCGGACACAAAGCTGCAAGAAGAGCTACTTATTCAACAGAAACTTCAGGCTGCGATCGAACTAGATGCTTGGAGAGAGTCTTTGGATAAGCGTGCTAAAACCAGATCCTTAAGACCGATCTGGAAGTATGGCATTGCAGCTTCGATCATAGTTCTTCTTGGTTTTGCAGTATGGATTGGATTTCAAGAATCGACACCCGATACTTCGGATTTATACGCTGCCTACTTCTATCCCGATCCTGGATTACCGATTCCTATGAGCAGTACGGATACCTACCAGTTTGATGAGGGCATGGTTAGCTACAAAGAAGAAAAGTATGAGGACGCATTGGATCTTTGGAAGCAATTACTTGAAAATACTCCAACAGATACGGTCCTTTACTATTCCGCAATGGCCGAATTGAACCTTGGAAATGCCAAACTTGCAGCTCAAAAACTTGAGCAACTCATTGCAAACCCTTCCGGTGAGTTCTATTCCAAAAGCCTTTGGTATCGCAGTTTGATTTATCTCCACGAGGGAGATTTGAAAAACGCGCAAGCACTCCTTCAGCAGTTGCCCACGGACAATAGCAGGAGAAATGAACTATTGGCAAAAATTCAAGAACAACTCAAAGCTTCCGAATAATGCCTCGCCAGTTGATTTGTTTGGGAATACTCTGCCTGCTTTTCAGTTTGGGGGCTACCAATGCCCTTGGCCAATTATATTTTTCTCAGGCAGCCGAAGCCCATCGAAATGGTGATTACTTGCCAGCTTTGCAAGCCAATAAAAAAGCAATAGAGCTTTTTCAAAATCAATCCAATCGAGATAGTCTAGTGTTGGCCTATGTCCAGCAAGGCAATATCCTGTGGGACTTTAAAGGCATCAAAGAGGCACTCGTATTGTTGGACTCGGCTATGCTTCTGGCTGACTCATATCAGGTAGATCCCATTGTACATATATCAGCTTTGGATAAAAAAGCCCAGGTGCTTGTTCATGCTGGCTACTGGCAAGAAGCCAAAGAGACTTTTTCCAAAGCAGAAAATTTGATTCCTGCTCAAGCTGAACCCAATCAGATAATCGCCACTCTTTACAATAATATCTCATGGCTCAATCTCAATCTACAGCAGCTATCAAGAGCTTATGATTATGCCCAAAAGTCACTGACAATCCAGACTCAACTTTATGGTGAAAATGATCGCAAACTGATGGGAGTCTATCAGTCTCTCGGTCTGATAGCCAATGATATGGCAGATTTTGAAAATGCTGAGAACTACAGTCTCAAGCTTTTGGAAATCGCCAAGACCAATTTGGACTCTGATCATCCCACCATGGCTTTGGTACAAAATCAACTCGCTATCATCTACGAAGCGAGATTTCGATACAATGAAGCTCTCAAGCACATGCGAGAAATGACACGTATAGCAGAGATCAATTACAAGAAAAATGGCAACCCTAACTTTCTTGCGATTGCTTACAACAATCTTGGAAATCTCTACCACCAGCTTCATGAGTATCCTTTGGCCGAACCCTATTTTCAAAAAGCACTGGACCTTCACAGTTACAATTATGGTACTCAGGATATTGGGATCATTCAGCCTATAGTTCACCTAGCCAGTACCAAAACATACCTGTCTAAATTTGAGGAAGCTGACTCTCTCTTTTTCAAAGCGTATCAGCTACAGGGAATTTTGGAAAAAGAAAACACAAGGGGTCTGGCAGATCTGGAAACTCAACTGGGGGATCTTTACAGTTTGCAGGAGAGGAGTGAAGAGGCAATTTCCTGGTATCGAAAATCATTGCAACACTATGAAAACTCTGGGATAGAAAACCACTTCATGGTGCAGGAAACCAAAAGTTCATTGGCCACGGAGCTTTCCAAATCCGGTAAGACGGATAGCGCAATTGTACTTCAAGAGGAGGTATTGGAGGCATATACGCGAGATTATCCTGATGCCAAAATCCAACTGGCTGTGAAGATCAACCAACTAAGTCGTTCCCTTTTTCGGTCACATCAACTCCAAAAAGCCCAAGCTTATTCTGATAGTGCATTTGCTGTTTTAGTATCAAAAGAGATGTTGAAACAAGAAAATTGGGTAAAAGAACTTCCCCCAAGTAGTGCTGTTGCAGATCTTATTTTCCTGCGAATTGAGCTTTTGGAAGAGCTGAATATCCAGAGTCCTGCCGCTGCCACTCTTGAAGAAATTGTATCCTTAGCTGATCAATACCGACTTCATTTTGAAAAAAGCATCATCGGTTTGAGATCTCAGTACTCTCTGATTGAGTTGGCAAAAAAGCAACGACAAATTCTCCAAAAGGGAATGCAAGCAGCATACGCATTGGCTCAAACTTATCATCAAGAGAAGTTTTTGCAAATAGCTTTTCAGTTTTCTGAAATTGAAAAAGGAGTGTTGCTCCGATTAGCTTCAAATAATTTGCTCGTAGATCATGCCAAATCAAGGATCAATCCAGTACTGGAAAAAGACAGACAATGGCGAGAAACTATCAGTCAAATCAATGCTTCCTATCTCAATAGTACTACTGAAAACGACTCTCTGCTCAATCTTTTGACCCAAAATCTAGATGATTATGCTAGTTTTCAGGACAGCTTGGTCCATGCAGACCCCAGTCAATGGAAGGCAAAATTTGATTTGAAGCCGTTTACCTTGGAAGAGATACGATCCAAACTTCTCGGCAAAGAATTAGCTCTGGTGGAATACTCTGTGACGGACAAAGAAATCTTTTCATTTGTACTTACTGAAACTGATTTTCAGGTCTTTAGAATAGAGAGAGAGGCCGTAATTTCTAATTTGAACAGCATTCAAGACCTCAGAATCTTGGATGCAAATGCTTTTAAAAAGTATTCCTATGGACTTTTCAGCATGTTGCTCAAGCCAATTCTCTCTCAAATCCAAGGCAAGAACTTGCTGATCGTACCAGATCGAGAGTTATTTTCTTTGAACTTTGAGATTTTGCTCAGTGATCTAGAAGGAGAGCAATTTTCGGAATTCAATTACCTTCTAAAAGATTACGAGATTTCATATCTGCTATCCGCCTCCACAGCACCCCAGTTTTTTCCAAAAAATCAGAAAAGCAATCCTAATGGATTGTTTATGGCACCAGGCTTCACACAAAAAATGAAATGGACATCTGCTGATTCGACTGTGATTCCGATTCAAAATCAGTTGATTCGCCAGCCATTTTCGTTGCAGGCTGCACAGCACGCAATGGGACAGATGGGAGGGAAGCTCTATCAAGAGACAGAAGCTCAAGAATCATCATTTAAAGATTTTGCGAGTGATTTTGGAATCATCCACTTGGCTACACATGGGGAGGTGGACAATCAATTCCCCATGCAATCCCGCCTATTTATGGCTATTCCTCAACTTTTGGATAGCAATGCTACAGACGATGGGATCATTCATGCCTTTGAGGTGTATGGGATGCAGCTCCAAGCCGAGTTGGCAGTTTTATCAGCTTGCAATACCGGAGTTGGCAAATTTCAAGAAGGGGAAGGAGTCGTTTCTCTTGCTCATAGTTTTCTTTATGCAGGTTCTTCATCTGTGCTGATGAGTCTGTGGGGAGTAGATGAAAAAAGTAGTGCTGAAATCTTGCAAGAGTTTTACAAGCAACTTTCCGAAGGAAAATCAAAATCCTCCGCTTTAAGGCTAGCCAAATTGAAATTTTTAGCTACTGCCCCCGAAGAACTGGCTCATCCTTATTATTGGGCAGGATTAGGCCTCATCGGAGATCCTAGCCCGATCACAAACCAACAGACAATCTGGGGCTTTTGGTGTATTGGCTTTGTACTTTTGCTTGGTTTACTGCTATTTTTCATCAGAAGAAATAAGCTCTAAGCCTCTGAATCATAGTTTTTCAAAAATTCCTCCACATCATGTGGAGTATCCAGATCTATTTTACCAAGAGGAAAATCGATAAACGCTACATCTTCGGAGTGCTTGCGAATGAGATTTTTGGCTCCTTCATGCCCATGCAAGGCAAGCAATTCCTCAAAATACTTTTTGCCAAAAAGAGCTGGTACTCCCAAAGTCCCAGAGTAAGACGAAGCAATGATTCCTTGTAATGTTTGACTTTGTTTTTGGATCAGCCGAATGAGCAATTCTTCATCGACAAAAGGTTGATCACAAAGCATCAAAATCACCTGATCGATGAACTCTTTTTCAATCAAAAACCGGAGGCCAGCTACAATACTTGAGCCCATCCCATCTTTCCATTCAGAATTGATTACAATGGAAGAGACCTCACTTTTAATAGACTTTTGGATCAACTCAGCATTTGCTCCCAAAACAACGACAGTTCGATTTGCGGCTATTTTCTGTGCTGCCTTTATGGATCGATCAATTAGTTTTTCACCTTGAATTTCAAGTAATTGCTTCGCCTCTCCTAATCTGGAAGATGAACCTGCCGCCAAAATAATCACACCTGTTTTCATTGCCCCTTTTCGTGGATAGGTCCTGATTTGTCTCTCAAAAAAATAGGAGTCTTTTGATTCATCACTGACTTGATTTCAGCCAGTACAGAAAGGGCAATCTCCTCTGAAGTTTCTGCTCCAATCTCTAATCCAACCGGAGCAAACAGTGAATCAAGATTCACTTGAATACCTTTGGAATCGAGTCGTTCTATGAGTTTCTCGGTTTTCTTTTTGGGACCTAAAATCCCAATATAGGAAAGGTCTCTAGACACCAATTCCTCCAACACGATGGCTTCGTATTCAAAATTATGAGTCATTAGCAAAGCAACGGTATTGGAATCGGTTGCCAATTGCTTCCTGACCTCCTCAGCTGATCCTTGGATGATCTCCTTGGCATTCGGAAACCTAGCTTGCGTTGCCAAATTCTTTCGTCCATCGATAAGCACCAATTCACAACCTAAAAGATCGGCCATTTTTGCCAAGGGGATAGTGTCATTACCCGCGCCAAAAAGTAAGATCCGAATTGCTGGTCGGATCAACTCAAAGAAGACAGACACATGCTCCAAATCCGAAAATGTCTTGATTTGAGACTGAGAATAAGTGAAGCCTTCGATCTCATGCTTCAATAGAAGCCAAAGTTGAGGATTTATAGTCGAGGTCAGTCCAAATGCCTGATTTCCCTTTTTCAGATAAACAGTCCCAACTTGCTCGGACTTGGATTTTGGAATGGAAAAAATAGTGACCAACAAGCAATTCATCCGGTCTTTCAAAGCCTCTTGAATCAATTCAACGGGGTTTTCCGGATTCTCAAAATCAATGGGCTCTATCAACACGTAAATGATCCCATTACAACCCAAACCCACTCCAAATTTTTGATCATCCTCATCAGTCGTATCGTACGTGACGAGCATGGATTTTTGTTGGAAAATGACCGCTTGTGCTTTTCTTAAGGCATCTCCTTCCAAACAGCCACCACTAATAGCTCCTGTGAGATGGCCTTCTTCTGTCACAAGCATTCGTGCACCGGGTCTTCGGTAGGAGGAGCCCTGTACTTGTACTACCGTAGCCAGAGCCACTTTTCTGCCTTCTGATTTTGCCTGCTGGTAAGATTTTATGATCTGCTGGAGTTCTTTCATCTTTGATTTACTAGTCGGAAGTATGGAGAATCAACACTATTTTCCAAACTCTCTATCAAACATAGACTTTTCGGGTGGATCCAATTTACACAATTCAAACAATCAGCCCATCCTCACCTTGATCGGCCCGGATTTCTCTATTTGAATAAAATAATGATCGCACCAAGCGCTGTCAAGATCAGGATCATTTTTCTGAAAAAGTCTTCATTGATCATTTTGACGATTTTGATTCCCAGGATAAAGCCTAATACAATTCCCGGGATTAATTTGACATCCAAGAGCAAGGTCTCTGTGGAGATAGTCTCCCAAACGAAAAAATGAAAGGGTAACTTGAAGACATTGATAATGAGAAAAAGCCAAGCAGCAGTACCAATAAAATGATTCTTGGGCAGTCTCATTGCCAGAAAATAAATATTTGAGATCGGTCCGGCAAGATTGCCTACCATAGTTGTAAATCCTGCCAAAGTACCGACACCGCTGGCAAAGGCCCAGTGAGTAGGGACATTCTTGACTTTCTTTTGATCCCACCAAACGATAAAAATCACAGTCAGAAATATGATGATCGCCATGCAAATCTTGAATGTTTGCTCCGGCAAATCTATTCCTACCAAACTTCCCAAAATAATTCCCAGAATCATCCATGGAAGAAATTTGGCTACATATTTCCACTGCGTGTGTCTGTTGTAATAGATCACAGCAAAAATGTCTGCTATCACCAATAAAGGCAAAACGATCCCGGTAGACTGCTTAGCTTCAAAAGCGATCGCCATAAAAGTCACATTGATGATCGCTATGCCTTTGATCCCTGCTTTGGACATCCCAATCACAAAAGCCGCTAAAAAACTTAGAATCCAAGAACCTGTACTGATTTCTGAGGCGATGGATAAAAACATAGGCACTTCAAAGATTGGGGTAAAAGTATGACGAAGCCCCAAACATATAAAATTCCATTTTAATAGGAAGCTGAGTTCCTACTCAACCTAGCTGACTGACTTCATCTGGTCTCTTGAAAGAATACCAAATAGAAATCAAAAGCGAGAGCCCGAAGTATCCAAACAATACGGCACTAACGCCAGAAATATGCACTTCCAAGCCAAACCAACCTCCCTGTGTGACGATTAGATATACTCCAAAAGTTGTTTTGAGAAGTTCCCAAGCCCAGGCGTTTGGATTTCTATCCATCAGCTCGGTCAATGCGTAGACCGAAAGAAAGATAAAACCACCGTAAAGAAAAATCCCAGGTATTCCAATATCGGCTAGATTTCCAAACAAATAGCTTAAGAAAAGCAGCAAAACCAACAGTTGAACAAAACTCCAAATCATCAAAGCTTTACTGAGATTTGGATTGTATTTTTGAAAATGATAGACATCTTGGATTTTCTTCACGGGATAGTTTTCGGCCACGTCCTCAGGTCGCCAGCCTAAGGGCATAAACCAGATTTTGAGTTTATCAGACCAGCTTTTTGCTCTCCAAGCATCCTGAATCAACAGCCATAAATGCATAAAATTGATTTTGATAGGATTCCAGGTCTCCACAGGTCGAGTCACCCCATAGACAGCAGGTATATCTGCTCTTTCCTCTTGATAGGTTCCAAACCAGCGATCCCAAAAAATAAAAATCTGACCGTAGTTTTTGTCCAGATACTCAGGATTGATCGCATGATGTACCCGGTGATGGGAGGGAGTCACGATGATCTTTTCCAAAAAACCCATCTTATTGATATGTCTGGTATGATACCAAAACTGGGCAAATAAATGCAATGGAGCGACGACGATGATTACCTCAGGCGGAACTCCCAAAATGGCAGCTGGAATCAAGAAAACAGCAAAAATTTTGACGATTCCTGAAATACTTTGCCTTAGGGCGCAAGCTAGATTAAACTCTTCCGAACTGTGATGTATGATGTGATTGTTCCAGAAAATATTGTATTCGTGGGCGATTCTATGTGTCCAATATCCTGCGAAATCCAAGGCTAAAAAGGCTATTAGATATACCAGCCACGTAGCTTTGATTTCAAAAAATCCCAACTGTCCATAAAGCCATTCGTAGGAGATCACGACCAGAGAAAGTCCCAATACATCCTTGGTGACATTGGTCATACCCGAGGTCAAGCTGGAAATCATATCCGGCATGGGTACTGTATCGTTATTTTTCCAGATTCCCCAGAGTTTTTCAAACATCACCAGCACAAAGAAGGCCGGCATGGCTATCAACAATATTTCACCGTAAGTCTGCATTTTGGGTTTATAGGAATCTTACCACTAAACCTATGAAAAAAGTAAGTGGATTTCAAAAGACTTATCCCGCAATTGCCCTAATTGTCCCTCGGACTTTACTTCTTTTATCCTAAGTCAAATTCGCCGCTATAGGAGGCTCCAATCGGTAATTTGATATCTTGAATATAAACTTCCCGTGAGTTATGCGCCGTGACTTGATCTTTTCGAATGATAAATGATTTGTGGATTCTTGCAAAGTCGGTGTTTAGCTGAGTTTGCATGTTTTTCATGGTCATCCTAGTCACCACCGCTTTCCCTTCACTAAGATGGATTCTCAAGTAGTCGGCCATAGCTTCTATGTATTGGATGTTTTCAAGCGCGATTCTGACTTGGTTAGAGTCCACTCGTACCCAAATGGATGCAGTATCCTTCCGCACTTGAGTCTTATGCAGCCTTTGTGCTTTTTCAATTGCTTTCTGAAATCGTGCAAAATCAAATGGCTTCAGCAAGTAATCCACCGCATCCAGTTCAAATCCTTGCATCGCAAAATCTGAAAAAGCAGTAGTGAAAATCAAAAGTTTATTTTTCCCAAAAAGCTGGTAAAACTCAATACCGGATAGCATCGGCATTTGAATATCGAGAAAGATCAAATCCACATCTTCTGCTTCCAAAAATTTACGTGCTTCTTGGATTTTGGAAAAGGTCTTTAAAAGATTGATTTCCTCAGACATCCTCCCACAGAAAGTGTTAAGAATTTCCAGGGGAAGCGGCTCATCATCCAATGCTATGGCTCTCAGCATTCAAAATTGATCAAAAGGTGAACTCGAAAATACTCCTTAGATTCTCCAATTTCAAGGCGATGCTGATCTCCGTAAATAAGCTGTAGCCGACTTTTGGTATTCTCCAGCCCCATTCCACTTTCCTCATGACTCGGTAGGGGAAGAACCACTATTTTATTCTCCACCAACATCTCGAACTTCTGTTGCTCTTGTGAGATTTTAAGGACTATTTCTCCATTTTCATCCGGATTTACTCCATGCTTAAAAGCATTTTCCACAAATGGAATCAGGAGTAATGGCGCTATTTCAAATCCCTGAAATGTCCCGTCTTTTTGATAACTAAATTGGAACCCCGAAGGCAAGCGGAGCTTTTGTAGCTCCAGATAATTTTCCAAATAGGTGATTTCTTTTTCTAAAGACACTCGTTCATCAGAGGACTCAGTCACGACATAGCGCATCATAGTCGATAGCTTCATCAGACCTTCTCCTGTTTTTTCCGCATTTTCCCGGATGCTCAGTGCATAGATGGAATTGAGCGAATTGAAGAGAAAATGTGGGTTGATCTGATTTTTCAGCGAACCAATTTCTGCTTTGGATTTGGCTTGCTCTGTACTAAATAGTGCCTCTCTTAGACGCAATAGATTTGAAAACAAAACTACCACTGCAAATAAAAGAAACTGGTATGAATAGGAGGCGAGCTCTGACCAGGGAAAGAGTTGATCCCAAAAATTCATCGGCGTCGGGCCAAAATCCCTATTTGGACCAAGACCTGAAGGAGGCTGAGGCATCGGACCCAACTTACCATCAGGCCTCATAGGAGGAGCGGGGCGTGGTTCGATGGAGGATTCTGAACCCGCCAATAACTCAGGGATAATCAAAATCAATAGAAATCCCCCAATCACCCAAGCGGCATAGACGAGATACTTTTTTTGAAGGAAATAGGCGGGAATCAGAAAGAAGTAATTCAGGTAAAAAAACAAAAGCATCAATGCATTTGCCATCAGCTCCTGAATCGTGTGACGATCTAGGGCAAAACGAGACACTTCTTCCGGCTGTGGTGCCAAAATCAATGGAATTAACAGAAAACAAAGTCCACCCAAGATATGAAGCGGCCAAGCTGTTCTTTTCTTCATGGGAAAAAGCAGATCAAGTTCCTTGCAATTAAGAGCATTCCCAGTCTCCCTCCAAAATCAAAAGCAATCCTTCCCGGCTCAAAGATTCCATTTCCAAGTCACCAGCTGCAGAAATCCATAGACAATCGCCCTGCTCCAGCAGGCAGTTTTCAAATTCAAAAGCTCCAGTCAGCGCTATAGAAACTGACGGAAGATTTGTCCTGTGCACTAGCTCTACTCTACCTTCAATATTTCCAATTGTCAATTGCAATTCCTCTGCAATAGAAACAGGAACTAGAGAATTTTGGATTGAGCTGATCTCAAAGGTTTGCATCTGTTCTTTTGATGAATATGAAGTGGGGATTTCTATGCAAATCAAATGGACAGGCTCTTCCTCGAATGGATTGCAAACCACTTCAGATGCATTTGGCAACAAGGCTTTGCTCCAAATACTCCCAGGTTCAAGCTGTGCCCGTCCACTGATAGCGACTGTTCCTACCAATGGTAGAAGTACCAATAGACTTTGCACATTTACCCGGATTTCCCATGACTTCATAGGCAAAATAGTAACCTCAGAAATCCTGAGGTTACCAGTTGCGAGTGCAATACTCCGATCTCTAATCAAGATATCACCAGAAGACCGAATAGGGGAGTCTTTCGCTGGAAAGATTCTTTTTTCTTGACAAATAGATTTCATCCTCTTAAGCTTTGACCACGATCGAATGAGTCAGATTAAATCCAGAGCTAACCGACCCAGAGATATTGGATAGCTCATTGGATACACCGTCGCTGAATACATTATCCTGGCTATTGTATGTATAGCCATTCATACCTTTGGTATAACCGTTTTCAGTACTTGCATTGACTTGTACGACCGCACTATTGCTTCCCTCTGGAAATGCAATCTGAGTAACTAGGAGAGAAGTCCCGGATTCATTATAGATATGCACATGGATATGGGTACTGCGTCCATTGTACCAGCCCGGAAAGATCGTTGTAAAAGCCACCTTGCCATTTTCATCCGTCACTTGTCTTCCTCTCAGGAAGGAAGCAGAAGTATAGCTTCCATATTCTGAATAGTTACCATCCTTATCACAATGCCAAATATCTACACGTGCATTTTCGATTGGCAAACATGATTGACTGTTATTCAAAACAGTGATTTCTACATCCAAGGGAATGCCCGTACGTCCTCCTGTAATATCTTCTCTCAGCAGAGAACCTGGGCTATGAGTAGGGTAGGGACCAGCAGTTTCAGAATTGGTCAGAATACAATCGCCAGCTGTATCCGATGAGTCTGTACCATCTTCATCAATGATGGACTGGCTATCTTCCCCATCAATACATCTGCTCATCAGGGGAAATGCAAATGCACTCAATGTGACACGTTTAATAAAATCTCTTTTCTTCATTTTTCAGGGGTTTTGTCGGTTATATAGTCAAAGCAACGCCAAATCAGTCACTTAGGGTAGCCTTATCCAGTTGCTTTGCGACAAACGATCGGATTCCTGCGATGAAATGCTGGCCATTAAACTTTTTTAAGAAGCCACATTCCGTTTACATTTAGGAAACAAACCAATTGCTGCACTTCCCATGCTTCAAGTTCCCAGCCTAGCTACTTTGAAAAAAGACCTGAAGTTTCTCTCCGAATCTGAGACTCAGGATTTATTGATAGATCTGATCAAGTTCAGTAGGGAAAACAAAGCCTATCTTTTCTTCAAACTGTATGAAAAAGATAATCCCGGTATGTATGTGGAGATGATCGAAGAGGTGCTGGAAGAAGAGTTTGCTAAAGCTCGTGTCACTCATGCCTACTATGCTAAAAAGTCCCTGCAGACTATTCGGAGAAAAATGAATAAGCTTCTAAAACTATCCAAAAACAAAGCGGACCAGGCCGAAGTCATCTTGTTTTTCTGTGAGCAGGTCAAAGATTTGGGATTTTTGAAACACCGAAATCCGGTGATCAACAATATCTACGAAAGCCAAAAAGCCAAAATCATTCAGCTCATATCCAAACTCCATGAAGACCTCCAATTTGATTTGACAAGCAGATTGGAAGAGCTGTGATTCTATCGTCCAAAACATTCTCAGTTTCTCACCCCAGCATCAGTGATTTCTTATGATAAAATATAAACTTCTTCTGGCTCCACTTTTCCTAGTCTTGCTACAAAATGTAGTTTTTGCTCAGCAAAATCTGAGGTATACTCAATGGAAACAAGACAGAATCGAGGAAGTCCGATCGGAAGACGGCTGGCTAAATCTGGCGGGACTTCATTGGCTAGAAAACAATAAAAATAAATTGGTTATTGATTCCAACATGATGTCCTTGGCAGGAAATCCAACTGATAAAAGCTTAGGGTATTTTGAATGGAATGCAGATTCGGTTTGGTTTTTACCTACTATTTCAGTTCAACAGACTTATCAACTTCCTCCTAAAATTCTACAGTTTCCTGAAGAACATTATGGAGATCGTGCATTGAAAGTGGATAAATGGAAATGGTCCATCATTGAGCGTGATGGATTATTTGGAGTGCGGATACGGGATCTTCATCATCCGGCTCTGGATCAGTTCGAATCCATTCCCAACTATGACTATCAAGATGCATGGGCTATTGAAGCCAAATTGATCCCCAAATTCAACGAATTTATCATGATCACCAATGTCTTGGGTCAGCAATATGAATGGAGAGTGATGGGGCATATTCTCTTTGAATATCAAGGTAAGCAGTACGAGCTACTGGCATTGGAAGAGACCGGAAAGCTTTGGGTTATTTTCTCTGACGAGACCAACTTAAATGAAACCTATCCCACAGGAAGATACCTGTATGTAGACTTTCCTGACAAAACCGGAAAATTGAATCTTGACTTCAATTATGCCTACAATCCACCCTGTGCATTTACCAGCTTTGCTACCTGTCCGATACCGCCTAAAGAAAATAGACTTGATTTTGCGGTATCAGCTGGTGAAAAACGACCCAAAGAATTTTCGAAACACCAAAAGCCATGAATCGCCAGCTCTCATTTTTTTGGGTTTGCATCGGAGTGTTGTTGGTCTCGGGCTGTACGGGCACTCAGAACTCCCATCAGCAAGTAGCAACAGTGACAAAGTCGCATGGAGCTATTATTAGAGGGGACAGCACTACAAAAGAAATTGCACTTATTTTCACTGGAGATGAATTTGCCGATGGTGGTACGGTGATCTTGGAAACACTTCGAAAACATAAAATTCAAGCATCCTTCTTTTTTACAGGGAATTTTTACAGAAATGAGAATTTCAAAGCGCTTATTCAGCAATTAAAACAGGAAGGGCATTACTTGGGTGCTCATTCAGATAGACATCTCCTGTATTGCGATTGGGAAAGGAGAGATAGTCTACTGGTCAGTAAGGAAGAGTTTCAGAAGGATTTGCTGGATAACTATGCGGAAATGGAAAAATTCGGTATTGAAGCAGCAGATGCTTTGTATTTTCTCCCTCCCTACGAATGGTACAATGACAGTATTAGTCAATGGACAGAGCAAATGGGTTTTCGCTTGATCAATTACACTCCTGGCACACTTTCACATGCAGACTATACCAGTCCTGAAATGACAAACTATCGATCTAGCGAAGCCATTTTGAGTAGTATCTATGACTGTGAGAAGCAAAATGGAATGGAAGGTTTTCTGCTGCTATCCCACATAGGAGTGACGGATAGGAGACAAGATAAATTCTACCACAAATTAGACGACCTGATTCTCAGGCTAGAGTCTCGGGGGTATACATTCAAAAAAATGGATAAATTTCTCAAAGAAGGATAAGAATAAAAATTTAGGCCTTTTGCCCAATTTATGATTTAATTCCTTTACATTCCATTTTCAAAAAAATCAATTTGCAGTCAAACCCAATGTCTCGACAAACAATCCGAACCCTATCGCTTGTCATAGGATTTCTATTTTCTATTTCATTTTCCACCCTTGCTCAAAAAGACTGGCTAATAGACAATTCTGAATACAAAGCTGAAGTACAAGATGAAAATGGTAAGCTGGTACTAGAAAACGGCCTGATTAAACGTGTCATCAAAATCGCTCCAAATGCCGCTACCATCCAATTTGACAACTTATACAGCGGTGAATCATTTTTAAGAGGAGTGAAGCCTGAGGCCGAAATCACCATCAACGGCGTCAACTATGAAGTAGGTGGACTGAAAGGCCAGCCCAATTATGCCTTCTTGAAACAGGAGTGGATCGAGGAATTAACCAACAATCCAGCAGCCATGCAGTTGGTGGGGTATGAGGTTCTAGAAACTGAAATGCCATTTGATTGGGCAAGAGTCAGGTATGGAAATGATAAAGCTGAATGGCCACCCAAAGGCAAGCAAGTGCGATTGGATTTTCAGCTACCGAAAACACAAAACCTATTGGCAAGCGAAAGTCCATTGCCGAGTCAATTGGGCAGAAAAGCACTGTACAAGACGGAGTTCAATTCTTTGGATAATGCTTGGGCCCGAAGTGAATCAGATGCGCATGAGCGGTCTTCTTTTCAGAATGAAGGGAAAATTGGGGAGATTTATACGCCGGAAAACACCGCCGTTTATGTAGAAAGAAAATTGGATCCAGAGGCTAAGATCATCGAAGCCACCTTCAATACAGGCACTGATAAAGCCAAAGAATTTGGTCCTGGGATCACGCTGGTTTGGCCAGATCATACTATCAAATTTTACCTGAGACCTGGTGGCAATGAATACGATGATGGCATCCCCATGTTTGGTCTTTGGGATGGAGAAAAGGAAATCAAAGCAGCCGGTGGCAGACAAAAGTTGGATTTTTCCTCTCCTTGGACGTTGAGATTCCGAATTACGGATGAAGCAGTCTTTTGCGAAGCCAAACCTCAAAACGGAGAATGGATGACGGTAGAAAGTCTTCCAGCCTTTGCATCTTTTCCAGAGAAAGCCAGAATCGGGAAAACCGATGCAGAAGGCAAAGGGGTGGACGCTGAAGATGTCGGGGATTTAGTACGAATGCAAGTACTGGATTTTGCTACTTATAGTGATATTGATCCTCAGATAGATAATGGATTGAACCCGGAAGATCTACTGGTGTCTGTTCACTATGAAATCTACGATGGCATCCCTGTGATGGCAAAATGGCTGACAGTGAAAAATAGAAGCCAACAAACATTGACAATTGATGATTTCACAAGCGAGATCATCGCAGCGGTCGAGTATGAATCCAAAGTGGAAATGCGCGAAGCTACCGTATTTCAAAAGCCAAATATCCATGTTGAGACAGATATGGCATTCGCCAGTATGTCGGCGGATGATGCCAATGCCCATGTGGTTCACTGGCAAGCAGATCCTGACTATCAGACCCAAGTCAATTATCTGAGACAAACTCCCACACTGCTGAAAGTGAGCCCAACGTATGGACCAGATCAGGATTTGAAACCAGGAGAGGAATTCAAGAGTTTCCGCACCTTTGTTTTGCCTCATGACAGTGATGAGAGGGAAAGAAAAGGACTTTCGCTTCGCAAAATGTACCAAACCTTAGCGCCTTGGACCAGTGAAAATCCATTGATGATGCATGCCCGTTTTGCGGATTGGGAGCAGGTAAAAACTGCGATTGATCAGGCTTCTGAAGTGGGATTTGAGATGGTCATCTTGACTTTTGGAAGTGGGTTCAATATCGAAGATGACAGCGAGGAATATGTGACCAAAATGAAGTCTTACGCCGATTATGCGAATAGTAAAGGCATAGAAATCGGCGGATATTCCCTGTTGGCAAGCAGAAGTATAGACGCTAAAACCAACGTGGTAATGCCAGAAGGAATGCGGCCTACTTTTGGAAATTCACCATGTCTGGAGAGCGAGTGGGGGCATGCCTATTTTGAAAAGCTATATAATTTCTACGAAAAGTCAGGATTTACACTTTTGGAGCATGATGGCTCCTATCCTGGGGATATCTGCTCGTCAGAAGATCATACAGGCCACAAAGGCTTGGCCGATAGTCGCTGGAACCAATACCAACGTATTTCCAAGTTCTATCAATGGTCGCGGGAAAAAGGAATTTATTTGAATATCCCGGATTTCTACTTTATGACTGGTGGCAGCAAAATCGCTATGGGATATCGTGAAGTCAATTGGAGCCTTCCAAGAAATGAACAATTAGTACATGCGCGTCAGAATATCTATGATGGCACTTGGGAAAAGACTTCCACGATGGGATGGATGTTTGTGCCGCTTACAGAATATCACGGAGGAGGAGCTGCTGCGACGATAGAGCCTTTGAATGAACACTTGGCGCATTACCAATCCATGATTTCCAGCAATTTGGGTGCGGGAGTACAGGCTTGCTATCGAGGCCCGAGACTTTTTGATACTGACGAAACCAAAAAGATGGTCAAAGGCATGGTAGATTGGTACAAAGCTCACAGGAAAGTTTTGGAAGGTAATATCATCCACCTCAAAAGAGCTACCGGCAATGACCTTGATTACTGGCTGAATGTCAATCCAGAAGGAGATGAAAAAGGAATGCTGATGGTTTACAATCCGACTGATCAACTGATTATCAAAAAGATCAAAGTTCCTCTATACTACACCGGATTGACAGATGATACCCAAGTCACTTGGAGCAATGGCCAAAAAATAAGTTTACAGCTCGCCAGAGACTATTCAGTAGAAGTTGAAGTGTCGGTCCCTGCCAATGGAGATGCCTGGGTTTTGTTTCAATAAAAGAAGCTATCATTCCATTATCACTTTAGCGCAAGTCTCAGGACTTGTGCTTTTTTTATGCTTTAGAAAAGCTTTGAAGCTTCTTTTCCCACAGATCATCGTAGAAAAATGGCAGATCAACACATATAATTTCGACGAAGGCATATCTCACTTCCCACAGGGAAGTATCTATTCAAAATATCTCGGCGTAGCCATATCTTCAACGTATTTCGCTGGTTGAGATAAATTTTATAATCTTCCAATTTTTCAATTGAAAATTACTCTTACATCAATGGCGTGAAAAACCAATGGAAATTGTCCTAAATTCCGTCAAACAAACCACCAGCTATGAAAAACAAATATCTCTTCCCTCTACTTCTAGCAGGGGCAGCCTGTACAGGCCAACCTTCCAATGAAGACAACTCCGAAAAGCGACACTATGTGGATGTAGCCTCAATCGATAGCTCCATCAGTCCGGGAGACAATTTTTTCATGCATGTAAACGGCACCTGGTACGACACTGCAAAAATTGCAGATGATCAGGTAGGAGTGGGCTCTTATTCCTTTTTGAATATTCCTCAAAAACAGCTCTTAGAAAATATTTTGGAGGAAATATCCTCTTCCACTGAGCATCCGAAAGGAAGTATTGAACAAAAAGTGGGTGATTTCTATGCATCAGGTATGGATACAGCTGCGATCAATTCACGAGGTTTTGAGCCGCTCAAGCCATTAATGAATCAAATCGATGCAATATCTTCTTTGAGCGATGTGCATCAGTTTTTGGTATCTGAACTCAAGCATTCCAATCAATCTTTGATTGGCATGAGAGTTTCTCCGGATGATCAAAATAGCACGATCAATATCGTTCACTTGAGTCAGACAGGTTTGGGCCTTCCAGATCGTGACTATTATTTCAATAGCGACTCATCTACACTCGGAATTCAGAAAGCCTATCAGACCTATCTCGCTACACTTTTTGAACTGACTGAGACTAGCGATCCAGAGAAAGCCGCGGCACAGGTTTACGCTATTGAAAAAGCTTTGGCAGCTTCTCATAAAACAAGAATTGAGCGCAGAGTAGTAAAAGAAAATTACCACAAAGTGGCTTTGAATGAGTTGGATACAAAGCTGAAAAACATTGATTTAAATAGTATTTTCACAGGCGTTGGTTTAAATGTTGATTCCCTGGATATACGTCAGCCTGCTTACTATGAAAAACTGGATGGAATGCTGAGCTCGGTACCATTGGAAGAATGGAAAACTTACCTCAAAGCCCATACTTTGTCATCCTATGCCAATTTCTTAAGTTCAGATTTTGAGCAAGCAGCATTCAATTATTCCAAAGTGGTATCCGGTCAATCCAAGCAATTGACGCGAGCCCAACAAATGGTGCAGCAAGTCGATCGACAGTTGGGATTTGACTTGGGCCAATTGTATGTAAAGCGCTATTTTGATGAAAATGCCAAGCAAAAGGTATTGGACCTGGTCAATAATCTTCAGAAAGCTTTTGAGCAGCGAATCAATAATCTGGACTGGATGAGCGACAGCACCAAGACTCAAGCCAAGGAAAAGCTGTATTCCATCACTAAAAAGATTGGATATCCGGATAAATGGAGAGAGTATCCAGTGAATATAGATCGCGATAAATACTTTGAAAATGTTTTGGCGCTTCGTCAAGATGATGCTCAGTATCAGCTCAATAAATTCGGAAAAGCTCCAGACAAAACAGAGTGGGGGACTACTCCGAGCACTGTGACGGCTTATTATAATCCTTCTTTGAATGAAATCGTCTTTCCGGCTGGCATCCTTCAATACCCTTATTTTGATCCTAATGCAGACGATGCGATCAATTACGGGGGAATCGGCATGGTGATCGGCCATGAATTGACCCATGCATTTGATGATCAGGGCGCACAATTTGACAAAGAAGGAAACTTAAAAAACTGGTGGACTGAGGAAGATTATGATAAGTTTAAGGCTAAAACACAACTACTAATTGACCGCTACGATACCTTCACTGTCCTAGATTCTGTGCATGTCAAAGGCGCGATGACTATCGGTGAAAATACGGCAGACAACGGCGGGATTTACATTGCCTATGATGCATTCAAACTCACAGATCAAGGACAAGACTCAACAAAAATCGACGGCTACACACCTGATCAACGCTTTTGTTATTCCATTGCCAGAATCTGGAGAGTCAAAACCCGTGATGAGTACATGCGATCTTACGTCCAGACCAATTCACATTCCCCAGCCATGTGGCGTGTCAATGGTCCACTGATGAATTTTGAACCTTTCTATGCGGCATATGACATTCAGCCTGGAGATGCAAATTACAAGGAGCCAGAGGAGAGAATTAAGATTTGGTGATCCAACTACAACCCTGAAAAAACCCAAACTTGCAGTACCCTTTCAGTATAGAAACCCAAACAAAAAAATCCCCGATTAAATCGGGGATTTTCTTTTGATTATGTAATGTCATGGCATTGGGAAAGATGGGACTATCCAGCTTTTCCCTCATATTAATACAGATTTAGTTCAGCATAGCTGGATTTCCACTAACAATTCTTATTTCTCAAAAGGCTTATCTCGCTGACTAAATGGACGCATGTTTCGCCACCACAGTATTATCAATGTACTTCGCAAAGCCTAATTCTAATTTATTCAATCCAACTTATCTTTCCAGTTCCAACATTCACCTCTCTACCTCTTAAAAGATGATTATAAACTATCCCATTTTCAAAGTCCAAAATCTGGCTCACTCCAATTCCATTTGCTTCTACCCAGGTGATAAATAGCTTTTGAGAATCAACCCACTCGGCTTTGTAATTTTCGTTTTCTTTAGCTCCGGTTTCATCTCCGGCAACTGCCTCCCAATGCATTTCTGAGTCTGAGTCAAAAGTAACATGATAGATACTTTCACCATATTGATATTCCAGTGTCTTCCCTACATAAGTAACTGATTCCGAATTAGAACAGCCAGTAATAATGATTGCAGCAAGTATAAAAAGTGAAGCAAAGTATTTCATATCAAAGGTTTCCATTTTGTAAAAATTCCAATAAATCAGCCATTTCCTGGCGACTCATGCTATTTTCCAGACCTTCCATCATCAGGGAAGAGCCTAAAGATCGGAAGGATTCAACTTCTGATCTTGGAATAATCACCGATTCGCCACCCATCTTTTTTATGGTGATTTCATCATCGCTTTCATGAGCGATGATTCCCATGTGAATGGTGCCATCCTTGGTTTCCAAGCGATGATTGATGTATTCGGGATCTGCAGCAGCATTGGGGTCCAAAATATCATGCATCAGGGTTTGCTTACTCTTTCTGCCTATTTCAGTCAAAGCAGGTCCTACCTCATTTCCAATTGTTCCAAACTGATGGCAATTGGCACAAATACGTTCAAAAACCACTTTTCCAGCTTCCAGATTTCCTATCAAGGTCAATGCTGGTTTCATCTGATCAATGGCTTCCTGACGATTGCTTACCCCAGAATCAGAGAACAGCAATTCAGCCCTTCTTTTGGTTTCTTCATTATCAGTCCACCAAAGCAATTCCCTACGGCGTTCCAAATCAAAGTTCATCTCACCGATATTGATAGATGCATCCTCCAAACCCGTCAACAAAGCATCATGATGGATGGAATTGTAAAGCAATAAGTCACTGGCATATCTCCGTGTTTGAGGACTTAGATCATTCCACATTTCCACCAATTTGTATCCAATGGCAGGTTCCTTTAATGCTGCTAACTGTTCCAGAGATTTCTCCTGTATTTTTAATGGTTGGGATTGGTTCAAACCTGTAAGTAACACCTCCGATTTTTCAGAGTAGGGGAGCAACTCGATGAGTTCCATCTGCTCCAAACGCACAGAATCAGCCAGATCATCATCCATTACCGTTTCCAAAGCATTTCTGCTGTATTCCAGGAATTCAGCAGATGGAGCTAGTTTTAATTGGTTTCTCGTCACAGCCAATTCTGAAATAATCCCTGCATTTCCAGATTTCTCCAAAGTCTGAATTGCAGCAAGCAAAGAAGGAGAGGAGCTTTTCAGTTGCGCATTAAAAGCATGAATCAAACCCTGTTTTTGGGCTAAAGGAATTGGAGAATCCACCAAGGCAGCCAAGACATGGTCTGCATCTTTTTGATCGCCGGATGCATGGGCCAAGGAAGCCAAGAATTCAAATGAATAGCTTTTCACATCAGATGAAGCCAATAAACCAGCAAGCAGTTCTGCCGAAGCATCATGAGTAGCCAATGTCAAAGCAGTAATCACCCAAGGGTCTTTTGCATGAATCCCAATTCTTCGAATTTGATTCAAAATTAAATCTTGATCTTTTTCGAAATCAGCGGAAGAGAGGATAGACAGCACCAACCCAGCCTGCATAGCCACTCTTTGATTGGAATCAGCTACTAATTCCACAATCTTTTGAATCAATTCTTGATTTCCATCTAATCTAGTTTCAGCAATTTTTAAGGCTGTTTCCCGGATATCTGGAGATGAATCCTCCAAAGCTTTCAGTATTTCATCATCCTGAATTTTCCCTGAGTTAGCTAAGATCCAAAGCGCATGAATTTGGGCCATTTCATTGGAAGAATTGAGCAATTCCCTCAAAGAGGAAATCACAGATTCAGTCAGATCACTTTCCAAAAGAATTCGCTGAGCAGTCATGCGAACCCATTGATTCGGACTGGATAGACTCTCAATCAATCCCTCAGCATTTTGAAATTGCTTCAGATCAAAACGGTCTTTATTTCCTTCTTTCCTGATTTGATAGATTCTTCCCTGATCTTTTCCTGCCTCGAGATCCAAAGTTTTTTCAATCTCATCTGGAATCCATTCGGGATGTTCGATGACTTTTCGATACATATCCACCACATACATCGCTCCATTTGGTCCAACAGCCATATTTACGGGACGAAAAGACCGATCTGTGCTTGCCAAAAACTCCCTTTTCTCCCCATCTCGAGAAGCCTCAAAGGAAGCTCCATTTGCAGAAATATGATCCACATGAATCAGATTCAGGACCACATCGGCCACCCAAACGGTATGATCATATTTTTCTCCCAAAGCACCGCCACCATAATGGGTGATCCCGCAAGAACCTGAGAAAAAGCCAGACTGCTCGGGGTGATTCACCCGGGATTCCTGTTCTCCAATCGGATAAATACGCGACAAACCCTTCTCATCGTGATCAGACACATTTTCCAATAAGTATTCCTGATACAACTGCTTCCCCTGAACATAGCGATCCGGGATCACCAAATGGGAAATATGAATCAAATTGTGGGTTTCAAAGACTCTGCCCAGCTCATCAACACCCAATCCAAAACCACCGGAAGATTCACCCAGTCTTTCCAGCGTTTTCGTTTCCAGATTAAATCGGAAATCCTGACCTCTCAGATCCATCTGACTTGTGCTATCTCCCCACCAATAGGGCGCACCATCATTTCCGCCATTGGCTGCATAGATCCAATTATCCAGCCCGAGGGTCAATCCATTGTAATTATGCTGGAGATTTCCGGTGGAAAAACCTCCCATCAAAGTATCCACCTGATCCGCGATATAGTTCTGATCCTCATCCCGAACAAACAATAAATAGGGGGGAGCGGCCACCAAAAGCCCCTTTTGATAGGGTAAAAAAGAACTGGCCAACTGAAGATTTTCTACAAAAATCTGAGACTCATCATAAATACCGTCACCATCCAAATCCTTGAGTACCTTAATCTTACTTTGCTGATCCTCAAAAGGATATCCAGGCATCTCTAAGACTAAAGCATTTCCTAATTCATCAAATTCCAAATCCACAGGATCCTGAATCAAGGGTTCTGCGGCCACTCGAGTCAACTCAAATCCCGGTTCGATCTGAAATCCATCTGGAATCTCAGAGGGCCGAGAACAGGAAAAAAAGCAAAAAACTGAAAGCAGAAGAAATAATGGAAGATTTCGAACCAGCATAGGAAAAGATAAGCATTCTTTACCTTTTAAGTACTTGGGAATGGACAAGTTGGACTATTACAAATGATGGTATCCACTTTAATTTCTCTAGCAAAAACTAATACAGTGAGATTTCAATATTTGAGATCAAACTGACCATTGGTACGGAATATTAAATTCTAAAGCATTTAGGCTAGCCTTAGCAACTATCTAAGATAACCTCTAATAGTATTCATAGGATTCCTATAAGGCTTGTGATTTGCTTTAACATAAAATCCTTACCGTTATTGATCTGAAGTTCAATAACTGATTTTATATTAATCAGCAAGCTGATCGCAAATAACTAGAAACGTTACATAATTTATATTATGTTAACTAAATGATTTCAACCCCTACCTTTTCCAAGATTATTTCTATATTCAGCATTCATTAAAAAGCCCAATCCCACCCACTGCTGAATGAAACTGAATCTTTCAACTCTTGGCCTTTTGGTCGGCCCTCTGGCATTTTTTGGCATTTTATTTTTAGTAGACAGTCCTGAGCTCAATCCTCAGGCATTGGCCATGCTGGCGCTAGCTGTTTGGATGGCTATCTGGTGGATTACTGAAGCTTTGCCGATCGCAGCAACTGCGTTTTTACCATTGGTGCTAATGCCGACTATGGGGATTTTAGAAATTGGTTCTGTTTCTGCCAATTACATGCATCCCACGGTCATGCTTTATATGGGCGGATTTCTGATGGCCACAGCGATTGAGAAATGGAATTTGCATCGCAGAATCGCCCTATCGATCATCAACCTGATCGGAACTGACTTAAGAACTATCGTTTTGGGCTTTATTTGTGCCACAGGATTCCTTTCCATGTGGATTTCCAATTCGGCCACATCTCTGATGATGCTACCGATTGGATTGGCTGTAGTCAGCCAATTTCAAAATCAATTTGGTGATCAACACAGCGTATTGTCAGACAATCTGGGAAAAAACATCATGCTAGGAATCGCCTATAGTGCTTCTATTGGCGGTTTGGCAACTCTGATCGGAACACCCACCAACACGATTTTGGCAGCTGTAGTTTCTGATTTATACGATTATCAGATCGGTTTTAATGAATGGATGCTTTTTGGTTTTCCATTGTCCGTAGTGCTGATCGGTATATGTTGGTATTATCTAGTCAATTTCGCCAACCCTCTCCCCCGCAAGTTCAATCTAGAGAATGCAAAAAGTATCGTTTCGGATCGCCTAAAGGCTCTGGGATCTATGTCCTATGAAGAAAAAAACGTGCTGATTGTCTTCTCTTTGGTCTGTCTCGCCTGGATCTCCAGAAGCTTTTTCCTGTCAAAATATATCCCCGGAATAGATGATACGATCATTGTTTTGACCGGAGTGATTGTACTCTTTTTGCTTCCGGCATCTTCCGAGAAAAAAGGACGAATCTTGGACTGGAAAACTGCCGAACGCATCCCTTGGGGTATTTTGATCCTTTTCGGAGGAGGATTGGCACTGGCACAAGGATTCAAAGAAACAGGTTTGGCTGAGTGGATTGGGCAGCGATTTACTTTAATAGAAGGTGTGGGATTTTTTGTCTTGCTTCTGGTAATCATCGCCTCAGTCAATTTCTTGACCGAAGTCACTTCCAATGTGGCGACAGCTTCCATGTTGTTGCCGATTTTAGCTTCTGTCGCTGTCAAGTTGGATTTACATCCGTTTGGATTGATGGTTGGAGCCACTTTGGCAGCAAGTTGTGCCTTTATGCTTCCTGTCGCCACACCTCCCAATGCCATTGTTTTTGGTTCAGGATTCTTACAGATGAAAGACATGGTCCGGGCCGGTTTCTGGCTCAATGTGCTCTCAATCCTTCTGGTGCCCCTGATGGTTTACTTTCTCCTTCCGATTTTGTGGGGAATTGATCTGGAGATGTATCCTTTTTGATGAATTGGAAAATTTGGTTGAAGTCTCAGGACGTGGACCAATTACAGAAGCCATTACCTCAATTTGGGAAAAATCTTTCGCCCTTCCAGGGCTTTTCAATACGACAAACTAATTTTCTAAAGCATTTCAGCCCTTTGGGCCTGAGACTTTAATCAGCCTTTATAATCTCAAGTTTGGAGAAATGCGCTAATCTAAATTCTCCGAAATAAATCTGTGTTGATCTGCGAAAATCTGCGGGAAATCGAAAACCTATTAAACCTAAACATTTACTACTAACAAAACCCACTATTGGCTAAGATCTAATTACTATGGTCTATGGACTAAATAATTCCATCCCAGCAATCCCCCATTTCATCCCAAGTAATTGAGGAAAAATACAAGCCGCTGTATTCTTGCTACATGAAAACAAAAAGCAGCGAAACACCTAACCATCTGAAAGAATCCAACCGTGGATACTTATTTTTGATGATTCTGGCGCTGTTGTATCAATTATTCACGCTAGTTTCTTTCAACTAATCCCATGAAAAACAAAAGTCTAGATTTCCGGCAAATTGAATGGTGGATGATGACCATCACCTTTGTCTGCATCATCCTCTTCAACCTGATTTCTCAAAGCAATTATTTAAGATGGACAGGGCCCAGTGGATTCAAGTCCATGGCGAATGTGTTCATACCAAGTGTGATTTTTGCAGGATTCTACATCATTCACATGAAGCTGGTCCCAGCTTATTTCAAAAATCAAAACGTCTGGGCATTAGTCGGTTATTCTCTACTGACACTATTGGGTAGTTTTGGACTTTCCGCTCTGATTTCTGTTGCATTTGGTATCACCGCCGGCAACTTGTTTTTCCTATTCATCGGCATCATAGTCCTCTATATCAGTTATCACCTTGCGTGCTTTGTCATCCGCGAGATGCTCACTCCTCCCCGATTGCAGGATTTTCTATTCTACAATCAGTTGCGCCTTCTTTTAGCTTATGTCTTTCTGATTTTATTCTTGGTTTTGGCACAGCGAACGATTACCAATGAAGTCGCTCTGGTATTTTTCATCCTGATAGTACCCTCCATTTTGATTGTGATTGGTTTCAATTATTTCCTGATTTTCCGAAATCGACAAAAAGGAAAAACCAAAAAGGCGAATTGGTATTTGGCCTTATTGATGGGGATAATTTTGATGATTTTCTTCGTCATCGCTGCCGAAAACAATGAAGAATTCATCTTCTTGATCGGAATGATGATCGCAGCCGTTGCAGGTCTGATTGTGATTCCGATGAGCAATATGATTTTTAAGAAATATGAATCATTCACCGGCACGATCACCAATCTCACCACTCAGGTCAATCAAGGAAATGCAAGTATGGATTTCTTGCGCTCACAGATCAATCCCCACTTTCTCTTCAATGCGCTAAATACACTCTATGCGAGTTCTTTGATGGAAAATGCAGAGAAGACCTCAGATGGCATTCAGAAACTGGGAGACATGATGCGCTTTATGCTTCATGAAAATCAGATGTCCAAAATCCCTGTGAGCCGCGAAATCACCTATTTGAGAAATTACCTCGACCTGCAGATGCTGCGATTTGGGGCGCAAAAAAATCTGGAAGTCGATATCCAAATCAATGAAAACCAATGCTCCGGTGAAATCGCTCCCATGCTGATCATTCCTTTTGTGGAAAATGCTTTCAAACACGGGATCAGTTCCAAAGAAAAATCATGGATCAAAATCAATCTGAGATGCATCGCCGGCTCGCTCCATCTAGACGTGGTCAATAGCGTACACGCCGACAAATCCAAATCTGAAAAAGACCGGGAAGAATCCGGTATAGGTCTGGATAATGTGAAAAAACGTCTCGAATTGACATATGCAGACAAGCACGAGCTCAGCATCGTTTCCAATGACACTGATTTCTTCGTACATTTTTCCATCCAACTTCGCTAATCTATGCTCACGGCAATTGCCATTGATGATGAATCTTACGCTTTGGAGGTGATCAAATCTCACGCCTCCAAAGTTCCCTTTCTCGAAATCCAACATTACTTCACCAATGCCATTGAGGCTCTGGAGTATCTGAAATCTCATCCGGTTCACCTGGTATTTTTGGATATCAATATGCCGGATATCTCCGGGATAGATCTGGCAGAGCTCCTTCCCAAGGATATCCAGGTGATATTCACCACTGCTTATGAGGATTTTGCTGTCAAAGGTTTTGAATTGGACGCCTTGGATTACCTGCTGAAGCCTTTTGCTTTTTCCAGATTTCTCAAATCCTGCCAAAAAGCTGAAGAATGGTTTTCGTTACAGCCGGATCATCAGAAAACTTTTCTTTTTGTCAAAACTGTAGATGGTACTTTCAAAGTACTGTTTGACGAATTGCTCTACTGCGAGTCTCAGGGAAATTATGTCAACTTTCAGCTTCAGGATCAAAAAATCGTGAGCAGGATGACACTTTCCCAATTAGAGCAGGAACTCCCCTCCTATTTTATCCGAACGCATCGTTCCTTTCTCGCCAATCCCAAACTCGTCAATCGCATGGAGCGTCATCAGCTTCACCTCAAAGGACATACAGTACCGATCAGTTCGACCTATCTGGAAGCCATTCAGGAAGCCTTCAAAAACTCCTAGTCAAATCTGGAAAAGAACTCTCTTCTATATTCCATGGGAGTTTTGCCGGCCTTTTCCTTGAATTGCTTGTTGAAATTGGAAAGAGTGAAAAAGCCACACTCATAGCAGATCTGACTGATGTTCAATTGCTCTTCCTGCAGCAATTTATAAGCATGATTGATCCGTACTTGGCTCAAAAAGTCTGAAAAGGACTGATTTGCCCTGCTTTTGAAATAGCGACTAAAGGCACTTTCAGACAGGTTGCAGATATCAGCTACCTCTTTCAAAGAGATTTTTTCCATGAAATGATGCATCACAAAATCATAGACTAGCCCCATTCTGTCTTTTTCAGATTCCTTGTGAGTATTGATATAGGCAGCATCTGTGATGAACTTGATTTCAGAGGATTCTGCGATCTGCTGTAGGATTTCCAAAAAGAGAATAATGCTCTGAATCCCTTCTTCCCGGAGCAGTTTTTTCATCATTTGAGTGATTTTATGATTGGTTTTGCCCATGACTTCGATCCCGCGAGACGCCTTATGTAGCATGGATGAGATGAGGGAGAATTCTTCCAGTTTGAAAACCGAATCATTCAGAAAGCGCTCCGGAAAATAAATCACGATCCCATGCGTCTCCAGATCTTGCTCCGGGTCAAAATACACATTATCATTCCTCCATAAATGTGGCAAATTAGGTCCGGTCAAAACCATGTCTCCCTCCTGAAAAGACTGCATGTGATCCCCGATAAACCGGGTTCCTTTTCCTTTCAAAGCCACGAAAAGTTGAAACTCAGAGTGGAAATGCCAGTTAACATCAAAATAAGGAGCTATTAACTCTCTGATTACAAAAGCTTTATTATCTGGAATCCTGGATTTCTGAACGGGTCTCATCACTGATTTTTGCTAAAATTCACTAACAAAATAAAAATAATTATCATAAAACAGTCAGAATTGGGGGGTATACAGTTGGATTTCCGTCGAGTTTTTCGAGAATATTATCGATCGAAAAAAATCATAAACCCAAAGCATGAGTAAATACAACCCACGGGGAAAAAGCTGGCTGCTGGTCATGGCTCTCTTTACTTTCCTGATTGCATGTAAAAAAGAACAAAGTTTTCTTTCAATGACCGACCCACGAAGAGTGGAAATTTTGGTTTTGGGCCACGAAAGTGAGCATCATCATTCGGAAAAATTGATGATGTATCTCGAAACTCCTCTCTTTCAGCGAGGTATCAACCTCACCTACACCACAGATCCCGCCGATCTCAATTCCACCACCCTCAACAACTACGACGGGCTCATGATCTACGCCAATCACGAGCAGATCAGCCCGGAGCAGGAAAGTGCACTCAAAGAGTATGTGCAAAGCGGCAAGGCGCTGATTCCTATTCATAGTGCTTCTTTCTGCTTCCAAAACTCAGACTGGTACATCTCAGCTGTTGGAGGACAATTTAGCACGCATGGCGTGGGAGATTTCACTGTGGATATCGTAGATAGTGAGCATCCAGCCATGCAAGGCATCGAGGAATTTGAGACTTGGGATGAGACCTATGTCCATGCCAAAGTCAATCCGGACATGCATGTGCTTATGGAGCGTGTAGAAGGCGATCACCGGGAACCTTACACCTGGACAAGAGAGGAAGGCAAAGGCCGAGTATTCTATACCGCCTATGGCCACAATGAGAAAACGTGGGAAAAGGAAGAGTTTCAGCAGCTTGTAGCGAATGGTATTCTATGGGCAGTAGGCGACAAAGTAAATGAGCTATTGACCGCTTACAACATCCCTACTCCTACCTTTGAAGAAGCTGAGATTCCTAACTACGAAAAAAGAGATCCAGCACCACGTTTCCAGCATCCGCTTTCCCCAGAAGAGAGCATGAAATTGGTTCAGGTCCCTGTTGAATTTGAATTGGAGCTATTTGCTTCTGAGCCTATGATTATCAACCCAATCGCGATGACTTGGGATGAAAGAGGAAGATTGTTTGTGATCGAAACCACTGATTATCCAAATGAAATCAGAAAAGAAGGTGGCGATGACAAAATCAAAATTTTGGAAGATACTGATGGAGATGGCAAAGCCGATAAGGTAACCATTTTCGCAGAAGGACTAAATATCCCTACCTCCATCACAGCAGTGAATGGCGGTATGCTGATCTCCATGGCTCCAGACTTCGTCTTTTTGAAAGATACTGATGGAGATGACAAAGCGGACGTCAAAGAAGTAGTGATGACTGGCTGGGGCAAATCAGATACTCACGCAGGTCCATCTAACTTGAAATATGGTTTTGACAATAAAGTTTGGGGTGTTTTAGGTTATTCTGGCTTCAATGGAGAAGTCAGCGGACAAAGGCATTCATTTGGTCAGGGTGTTTATAGATTTGATCCATCTGGCGAAAACCTGGAATATCTTGGCAATACTTCCAACAATACTTGGGGATTGGGTTTCACGGAAGATTTCGAAACCTTCATCTCTACTGCCAATGGCCAGCACTCCGTGTATTACTCTATGGCAAACAAGTACATCAAAAGACCGATTTATCAAGGTTCTGCCAATACAGTTCATGGGATCGACTCACACTATGACATGCCTCATTTGACTCCTTTCTTGAGACAGGTGGACTGGCATGGATCTTATACAGCTGCTGCAGGACATAATTTCTACACAGCAAGAAGTTTCCCAGAATCTTACTGGAACAAAATAGCTTTCGTAGCCGAGCCAACGGGACGTGTCCTTCACAATGCTCAAATCAACCCGAATGGCTCTGGGTTTACAGAGAAAAACAAATTCAATATTCTGGCGAGTTCAGACGAATGGTTCTCCCCTGTTCATGCAGAAGTAGGTCCTGATGGAGCCCTTTGGGTAGCTGATTGGTACAACTTTATCATCCAGCACAACCCAACTCCTAGAGGCTGGGAAAATGGTGAAGGAAATGCCTACATCAACCCGATGCGTGACCGTCAGCATGGTAGAATCTATCGAGTAGTTTACAAAGGTGGTACAGCTTCCAAAACGTTCGACTTGAAAGATGCCTCCAACTCTGAGTTGATTGAAGCTCTGAAAAGCGAAAACATGTTCTGGAGATTGACTGCTCAGCGATTGATCGTAGAGAACAAAAACACCGAGGTACTTTCTGACCTTTACAAAATCATCTCTGACCAATCCACCGACAAAATCGGTATCAATGGCGCAGCGATCAATGCACTTTGGGCACTTTATGGCTTAGGACAACTGGATGGCAGCAATAGAGAAGCTGCGATGATAGCTGAAAAAGCATTGAAGCACCCTTCTCCAGGTGTGAGAAAGAATGCTTTGCGAGTTCTTCCGGCCACTCAGGAAAGCTTAACCGCCATTTTGGGTTCAGGTATTTTGGAAGACGAAGATTTGCATACCAGAAAATATGCCTTCTTGACTCTTTCGGAGATGCCATTCTCTGAAGAAGCTTCCAAGCAATTGGTGAAAGCTGCTGGAAATGCTCAAAACGGAGATGATCCCTATTTACCACAAGCCGTATTTGCAGCTGTTTTGGCGCATCCTACAGAGTTTGCGGACTTGGATCCTGCTTTGGACAAAGAAGAAGATCTGACCTTGACTGAGAAGATCGCGAGAGGTTTGGTGAGTGAGCAATATCCTCTGGATCAGCGCAATTCTATTCTATTCCCACCAGATGCGAGAGGCAAAGAGATCTCTATCCGAATGATGATCTCCAAGGCAAATGATCCTCTGGAAGGTGTTTTGGTAGCACAAGGAAACAATACGAATGGATACAGCTTGTATGTGATGGATGAGAGATTGTATTTCGCAGTGGCACAAAATGAAAAGCAAGCGATTATCAACTCCAAAAAAGGACTTCCTGAAGAGCAGTTTACCATCGATGCTACTTTGGTAGAAGATGGAAGCATGACGCTCAAGATAAATGGGGAAGAAGTTGCCACTGGAAAAACGGCAGGACTATTCACCGAAGAATTGACTCCAAGCAGAGTGCGAGCCGGTACCAATGACAGCCGCTATGTAGTCGGAAAATATGAAGGTACTTGGTGGTTCAATGGTCGCTTGAGCAACAAATCCACTCTAGGCTTGAAGAAGCCTGGAACCGTCCTAGCTTCTGATTCCAACGGAAGCAGTAGCACTACCGCCAACGGCACTTCCCTAGTTAAATTGGCGGTGATTCCTCATGAGATGAAGTTCAATAAATCCACCTTTACCGTCAAAGCGGGTTCTCAAGTAACCATAGATGTGGAAAACCCAGACTTCATGCAGCACAACTTGGTCATCGGACAAAAGGGATCTATGGAAATCATCGGAAAAGCTGCCGATGAATTGGCAAGAGACCCTAAAGGAGCCGAGCAAAACTATGTTCCAAATATTCCTGAAGTGATAGCAGCTACACCGCTGGTCGATCCGGAAGGAAGAGAATCTATTGTGTTTACCGCACCTACAGAGCCTGGCGAATACCCATTTGTCTGCACAGTGCCGGGACACTGGAGAATTATGTTTGGAACTATGATCGTAGAGTAAGATGGCATTAAACATAACATTTGGAGTGAGTACTTGGCTATGGACTTCTCCTTTCAGCTCAGAAACCATAGCTCTATTTCCAAAAATCAAAGAATATGGATACGATGCTGTGGAAATCCCGGTGGAAGATCCGGCATTGATAGATATACCTGTTGTAGCAGATGCTTTGGCAAGTAATGGGCTCAAGCCCATTATTTGCGGGGCATTTGGCCCGACCCGTGATTTGACTCACGAGGATCCCAAGTTTCATCAAACCTGTTTCGATTATTTGGATCGATGCTTCGATATAGCGGCCCAGTTGGGTGCTGGTTTCGTAGCTGGTCCCATGTATTCGGCTGTCGGAAAAGCTAGACTGGTTTCTCCTGAGCAAAAGAAAACTGAATGGAATTTGGCCGTCACCAACTTGAGAAAAGTCTGTGAAAGAGCTCGGGTTCAAGGATTGGAAATTGCGATTGAGACTTTGAATCGATTTGAGACAGACCTAATCAATACAGCTGCAGAGCTGAAGCAATTGATCACAGATATCAATGAACCTGAAGCCAAAGCATTATTGGACGGGTTTCATATGAATATCGAAGAGCCCAGCATCGAGGAAGCCATCAAAACTGTGGGAGATAAATTGGTCCATGTTCAGGTCTCTGAGAATTACAGGGGAACTCCTGGTACAGGTCAGACCAACTGGGCAGCTTGGAAAAGAGGTTTAGAAGCTGTCAACTACAAAGGAACGATCTCCATCGAAAGCTTTACTCCAGAGGTAAAAGAGCTCGCAGGTGCAGTATGTATCTGGAAACCATTGGTGCCGAGCCAAGATAGTTTTGCCAAGGATGGCTACACTTTCCTGAATTCCTGGGCCGCAGAATAGATCCAATAAACCAATCAATAACCCTTTTTTAAAATAGATTATGAGTAAAAAACCAATCAACATAGCAATCATCGGACTGGGATTCGGTGCCGAATTCATTCCGATTTATCAAAAACATCCATGGGCAAATATGTATGCGATTTGCCAACGAAATAAAGAGAAGGCAGAGGAAATAGGAAAAGCTTTTGGGATAGAAAAAGTATATACGGACTACGATGAATTGCTCAAAGATCCGAACATCGACGCAGTTCATATCAATACTCCCATCCAGAATCACGCAGAACAGTCCATTAAAGCACTTCAAGCTGGCAAACACGTCGCTTGTACAGTTCCTATGGCTACGTCTGTAGAGGATTGTAAAAAGATCGTGGAACTAACCGAGCAGACAGGACTGACCTATATGATGATGGAAACGGTGGTCTATAGCCGTGAATTTCTCTTCATCAAAGAGATGTATGAAAAAGGAGAATTGGGTAAAATCCAGTTTCTAAGAGGATCACATCAACAGGAAATGGCTGGCTGGCCGGGCTATTGGGAAGGCCTCCCTCCCATGCATTATGCTACGCATTGTGTGGGTCCGGTATTGGCTTTACCAAAAGGTGAAGCAGAGTATGTTTCTTGCTTTGGATCTGGCACAATCGATGAAAACTTGATTCCTAAATACGGTTCTCCATTTGCTATTGAGACTTGTCATATCAAAATAAAAGATTCCGATCTTTCTGCTGAGGTGACCAGATCGCTTTTCAATACCGCCCGTCAGTACCGAGAGAGTTTTGATGTCTATGGTTCTGAAAAATCTTTCGAATGGACGCTCATCGAACATGAAGATTCGGTGATTCATACGGGAGAAGTACCAGAAAAAGTCAAAATCCCTGATTACGCACATTTGCTACCAGAGGAAATCGCAGGATTTACCATGCAGGGAGTTTATGATTCGGATGACAACCAACACTTGTCTTTTATCCAGGGCTCAGGCCATGGCGGCTCTCACCCTCACTTAGTTCATCAATTCCTCACAGCCTTGTATGAGGATAGAGCTCCTTATCCAGATGCAAGACAATCTGCGAATATTACCTGTGTAGGTATTTTGGCACATGAATCAGCCATGGAAGGCGGCAAGATCAAATACCTTCCAGAATTTACATTGAAAAAATAATTTGGGTTTTATTCATAAGAAAAGGCAGCTGATTTTTGGCTGCCTTTTTTGTTGTGCTCAGATTGCTTACTTCACGCGTTTTCCCTCTGCAGGAAACATATCCATCAGGGAGCCAGAAGCATTGTCATCGTCTACCTTTGCTAGGCTGACATACACGTCATACCCTGTGATATTGAAATAGGCAGTTAGCTTGCCATCCTTGATATTCACTGAGGACATAGCTTTCTCTTCGCCACCTGCAGCTTCTACAAAGTATCCTTTTGTCACTCCATCTTTAGTTTCAAATCGCATTGGAATGGTGGCATCACCTTGAGGAGTATCTTTTACTAATACCTCCCACTTCCCTTCGAAATAAGCCGCATCTTCTACCACATAGGCAAATGACAAACTGGCGAAAAGCAAAAGGGTCAATACTGAACTGAGTAGTTTTTTTGAATTCATGGTTTTTGGGGTTAAAGTCTAATAGTTCTAAATGAAACAATAAATCCTCTTATTTCAAACAGGTGATTTAAAATATCCTTTTGACAAAAATCAAGAAGTCAAATTTATTAATCATAAAAAAAGGGATCGAATTAATCGATCCCTTTTACAATACATGTATAGCGAAATTATCTTGCAAACAGTGTTAGATTTCTCATAAACCAAGCATGGGCAGCAGCGGACGTCGTTTGGACCTTTATAAAGCTGGCTTTTTCAGAGGCATCCCAATGCACTGAATTGATGCCTTTGTGACCTTTTGCCTGCACTACCTCAGTCCAGGATTGGCCATCTCTAGAAATAGAGATACTGAATTGACGTGGAAACTCATCGTTTCCAGCATCAAATTGAATCTCAGTCAGTAATTCATCCGTAGGAAGCGCTACCTGAAACCACATTCCATTTTCCTGATTCCCATCTGTTTTCCATCCTTTGAAAGAGAATGCATAAGATGGATCTTTGGTAGATCCAACTCCACGAAGAGCCGTACTACTTGCCGTCACTTTCCAGTTATCCTGCAGGTTCAGAGGCTTTGGAATCTCCCCTACCAGCTCATCAAATGAATAGCTGTTTGTTCTAGATTCGGTTTTCTTTCTGATTTCTGCCACATATTCTGGAGTCACAAAAGTCCCAGAATTGCCAAAATCATTCCTGATATAGGAAAGAACCGAAGCGATGTACTCATCGTCATTAGAGTCCATTGCGATCATCACACCCTCGTATTCTTTATCTTCAATTTTACCTGTCAATCCGTGAAGGAGGGTTTTGACAGCGTACTCAGGATGTCCTTGGATTCGCGGAGATCCAGCAAATGCTGGAGCGATTAAATGTCCGTTTCCAGCGGGAGAACCCAATGCTTTTGGTCCATGACAGGTACCGCAATAAGAATCATAGATCGATTTTCCTTGCGTATATAGTGCCATTTCAGCTGGCTCAAATTTGGTTTCGGCAGCTTTCTTGGCTTCATCTATTTTTTCCAGCAATTGAGCGCCAATCACCTGCACACCTTTGCCTTGATTGCCTTTGATAGTTTGAGCGATCAAGTCCTCTACTTGCTCTATTTTCAAAATATAAGCACTTAAAAGACCTTGAATGGCTACATCGATATCTCCATCCTTTGTGGCGTCTCTATAGAGCTGTCCCAAGCTTTTGTTCCCATATTTATACAAAGTCTCTCCTGCACGAAGAGCCTGAATTCTGATTTTTGGATTGGCATCCTGAGCCATTTCGGTCACGAGTTCAGGGGTCAATTCGCTCAACCCTTCCAAGGTCCATAATGCGTGGATTTGTGCCAATTCATTTGAAGAGGAACGAGCCATTTTTTCCAACTCAGGAGCAATGGATTTGTCCTGATTCAAAACCAAAATTTGCTGGGCCATATCTCTCCACCAGCCGTTTGGATTTTCGAAATGTCTGATCAGTTCTTGGCTAGTCTCTTCATACATTCTTGGCTTTTCCGTATTTCTCCCCATTCCTTCATACGAAAGTCTCCAGATACGCCCATTTCCAATCACATCATCCATTTGATACTGCTGAATTTTGGTTCGGAGATAACTCCCGTCCTGAGTCCACTCCCCTTCTTGAATGATACCCCGGTACATATCGACGATGTAGAGCGTGCCATCTGGCGCAGTAGCCATATCCACAGGTCTGAAGAGCGGATCGGTGGATTGGATAAATTCAGACTCAGATTGTATATAGGTGTTCTGTAAATAGGATAATCCTTCTACTTTTTCTGTCTCCACTCTTCTTACGATACGCCCTACTGGCTCTCCATAGATGTAGTGTCCTACCAAGTCTTGAGGCAGGCGATCTCCTCTGAAGACATCATTTCCTGCGGCTCCAGTCACATTGGAAAGAGAACCGTCAGGTTTGACTTCTTTCATGCCAGGCTGGAAATCTTCCAGCTGCACCAAGGAATAAGGAACTCGGAAACCTTCTTTCAATCCTCCTCTCACACTAAAATTGCCATAGACAATCGGAAACTGAAAACCTTGCGGTACTCCACCGGCTCCGTCCTGAAACCAAATTTGTCCATAGCTATCCTGAGTCACACCCCATTGGCCCCAAGGGTTGCCACTTGGCTCTTGAATCACTCCATCGGGAGTCCAGCGTATTCTTTTGGAATTGTAGGTACTATACATCCAGTTGTCCAGCGTCCAGGTCAGAAAGCTTGTCTGATGTTCGACATTGCCGGAACGACCTAGCCCAGATGCGAAAAGCTCCTTTTTGTCTGCCTTGCCATCTCCATCGGTGTCTGTAAACTTATACACATGGTCCTCATTGGATTCCATAGACAAGATCGTATTGGGACCAAAAGGAACCACATAGCGTGGGAAAACCAAGCTATCCAAAAAAACAACTCCAGTCTCATAGACCCCGTCATTGTCGGTATCCTCCCATCTGGAGATCCGAGAGGTAGGCAGAAGCTCTCCATTTGCGTCGAGATCTTGCATGTAAGACCTTAACTCTAATACATACATTCTCCCATTCCCGTCAAACTGAATCGCAGCAGGCTCCTTGATTTGTGGTTCTGATAGCACAGGATCAATTTGATAGCCCGGTTGTAACACAAAGGATTTCTTTTGCTCATTGGCAGAAACAGGAACAACAGGTGGTTTGGGGCTCAGATCTATTCCTTTCCAGATCGCAGACTCCATGTCAGCATCAGCTGGTACACTGATTTGAGGATAGGGTTCTTCCAATCTTTTGGGATCCAAAGAATCGGAAGGAGACACATCAAAGGGAGATTTCTTCTCCTGACAGGCTACAATCGTGGTGAAAGTAAAAAGTACAAGTGCACTTTTGGAAATAGTAGTATTCATTAAGTAATGGAGTTGAACAGGGTAATTTTCATCGAAAGCTTCACTCTCAAAATCGAGGCACAAAATATTACATTATTCTAGCATTGCCTTGCCGATCACAGAAAAAGAGCCTTTCTCACTATTTTTTACACTTTTTGAACTTTTTAAACCAAAAGACTCTTTAACCCATGTATATACATTAAATATAGAATCATATACCTACCAACATGAACGTACTACAAAATCTTAAATGGCGCTATGCCACAAAAGCAATGAACGGAGCGACTGTTCCGCAGGAAAAAGTGGACTATATCTTGGATGCCATCCAACTTAGCGCTTCCTCATCTGGTCTACAGCCCTATGAAGTTTTAGTGATCACAGATCCGGAATTGAAACAAAAAATCAGAAAAATATCATTCGACCAAAGCCAAGTCACAGACGCGTCTCATGTCTTGGTTTTTGCCGCTTGGGATGACTATACTGAAGAGAGAATCAATAAGGTTTTTAAAAGAAACAATGAAGAAAGACAAGTTCCGGATAGCATGACGGATGATTACCGTAATAGACTTCTTCAGATCTACGGAGCTCAGAGTGCCGATGCAAATCATCAACACGCAGCCAGACAAGCTTACATAGCCCTCGGAAGCGCGCTATTAGCGGCCGCAGAGCAAGAAGTGGACTCCACTCCTATGGAAGGCTTTGACAATGCAGCATTGGACGAATTATTAAACCTCCAGGAGAAAAACCTTAAATCTGTCCTTGTGCTCCCACTAGGCTATAGAGATGCCGAAAAGGACTGGTTGGTCAATATGAAAAAAGTAAGAACTCCAAAAGAAGAATTAATCACCACGATCTAATTCAGAATACAAACCCAAGTAGAAAGACAGCTCGAGAGATTGAGCTGTTTTTTTTGGTTTAGGAAATCAGAAGACAGACTGATCCAAAAATTCCTTTTCTATTTTCTAAAATAAAATCGCCATAAAAGCAAAAAACCACTCATTTCTGAGTGGTTTTTTGAGCCCCTTGCCGGGATCGTCCTCGATAGCTATCGGGACAGCGACCTATTGAAACTCGTCATTAGGATACTTTTTGAGAAGAGATAAAGCAATTTCTGGATACTTCTTTAAATCTTCCAAATACTTCCTTCTTCTAGCTCTCTTCAGATGTCTTTCTATCAAGATAGCCTGGTTCCTTGTACTACAGCTTATTGAATGGTAGATTTCCCAATCTGTGGCTCTTTTAGTAAATGCCCTACCAACGAGCTTATTTTTATGCTGCTTAAGCCTCTCTGATAGATTGTTGGTCTGACCTATGTAAAAAGTGTCTATTGATGAGGAATAAAGAATGTAAACAAAAAATTCATCAACCATTCTTAAAATTAAAGTCTTAAAAGCAAAAAACCACTCATTTCTGAGTGGTTTTTTGAGCCCCTTGCCGGGATCGAACCAGCGACCTACTGATTACAAGTCAGTTGCTCTACCAGCTGAGCTAAAGAGGCTTTTTCCTTTAACGTGGTGCAAATATAGGCCTTCCCTCTATTCACTCCAAACTCTCAGAAATTAAAATTTAGATTCATTCTCTATCTTCCTTATTCTGAGAGAGAAAAATTTAAAACTCTCGAAGGATAGAAAGCTTCTTCTTCAACTTCTCAATCTCATCTTCGGCTTTTTGGATTTTCACGTCAAACTGATCTTTCAGCTTGTCTGCCGTTTTTGAAGCTGCAAAGAACTCCAAATTGTTTTTCCAAAGTGTGATGTTATTTTCTAAATCAGAAATCTGTTTTCTGATGCCATGCTCCTTTTTATTCAGAGTTTTGTTGGCATTTGGATCAGATTGAATCCTATTCAAATTCAACCTGAACAAGAAATCCTCCCTGTCAAATCCGTCATCCAATTTCTCCAAATAGGCATCCACAGCTGCCTTGAATTGAGCTTGAATATCTTTCATATTCTTACGAGGTACAAACCCAATTTCATTGAATTTGTCCACCATTCCAGTCAACTCTTCCTCACTTGGATTCTCTTCGGCAGCTTTGATGATGTCCTCACATAGCTCCTGTTTCTTCTTATAGTTAGCCTCGTATTCGGAGTTTGCCTGCTTATTGGAATTTCTCCTGTTTTCGAAGAAGGTATCACAAGCTGATTTAAACCGCTTGTAAAGGCTGTCTCTGTTCTTTTCTGGAGTTGGGCCGAGCTTTTTCCATTCCTGCTGCAAGCTGATCAGCGCGTTGGAGGTATTTTGCCAATCCGTAGAATCTTTTAATTCTTCAGCTTTGACGATCAATTCTTCAGCTTTGGACTGATTGGTTGCCCTGATTTCATCCAGCTCTTTGAAGAATAAATTTTTGTGATGGAAAAACTTCTTGAAAGCTGACCAAAAGGCCTTATTGATTTCTTTTCCTGATTCTCTAGGTACAGGACCTATTTTTTCCCAGCTCTTTTGAATCTCAAGAATCTCCTTGGTTTTGGCATTCCATTCTTTGATTCGGTCTGCTTTGAAGTCTGCAAACTCCACCAATTTCTCGATCAAAGCTTCTTTGTCTAGCTGATTCTTTTTGAAAACTTCCTTCTGAGAATCGTAATATTCTTTGCGTCTGTCATAGACATTATCCGAAGCCGCCTTGAATCTCTGCCACAATGGCTCCTGATCTTCCCTTGGGACAGGCCCTATGTGCTTAAATTCCTCATGAAGCTCATTTAAGGTCTGGATAGCTTCTTTTAGATCAGCGACATCTTTCAAGGCTTCCGCTTTGCTACACAGCTCTAGTTTACTTTCCAGGTTTTTCTTTCTATCGAGCTCCTTCAGCTCAAAATAAATGGAACGATTATCATAAAATCTATCCATCAAGGCATTGTAGCTTGCCCAGAGGCTTCTATTTTGAGAAGATGGTACTGCTCCTACGGACTTCCATTCTTCCTGAATCGCCTTAATGGCATTCATGCTTAGAGTCGTTTCTTCACCATCTACGAGTTCTCGAAGTTTATTGAGAATCTCAGTCTTCGTTTCTAGATTTTTCTCTTTTAATTTTTCGGCATCCTTTCTTATTGTGGATACCTGTTTTTTGAACTCAAAAAAGTAAGTATTGAAATCCCTCTCTTCGTCTGAGGGTCTAAAGTCAAAATCATCATCTGTTCCTCCTTCTGCCTTGAACTTCTCAAGAGCCTCTTCTCTTTCTTTGGAAGTTATTTCATCTAAGGCGGCCTTGATTTCCCCTATTGTTTTCTCAATCTTCAGAGGATTTTTCCCTTCGCCTAATTTTTCTTTAATCAACTTCAGAAGTTCCTTTTTTGAAAGACCGTCAAGTTCCAGATGCTCTTCCTCATGCTCTTCTTCTCCTTCTGATTCCTCTTCGCTTTCCGTGGATTCTTCAGCCTCATCGGCCTTTGCGGTCGGTTTTTCTACAGATTCTTCAGAAGTAACTTCTTCATTTTCAGCCGTAACTTCCTCCTCTTTTTCTTGAGGTTCAGCAGGTTTAGTTGATTCTACATGTGATGTAGCCGCGGGCTGATCATCTTCTGCAGGAGTTTCTTCAGATGATGAACTATTAGTTTCTTTTACTTTACCTTTTGCCTCAGGATTTTCAGAAGCTTGGGTCACCTTGTCCTTGTCGGACAATTCATTACTTTTCTCAGTCATAAAAACGCAAAATTTCAGAGCAATATGGGCAAAAGAAAGGATTTTGCCTAATTTAATCTAGGGTCCATGGGATAATTGGCTATAACCTTAAATTCTCCTCCCATTTTTTTCAATAAACTTCGCCACAATTCCTCAGGAGTGGATTTAAAGGTTTTTTGATCCACCTCTTCGTGACAGATAATCCAAGTGTGCTCAGTCAACTCATCCATGAGCTGTCCCGCTGCCCAACCAGAGTAGCCGAGGAAAAACCGGATTTTATCCAGATCGAAGGTTCCTGCTTTGATCCGAGAGACCAGTTCATCGAAACTGCCACCCCACCAGAGATTGTCACCGATCTGAATACTTCCTTCCAATTCCTTGTCTCCCCAATAAACAAAATGCAAAGTATTCTGTTCGACAGGTCCGCCTACATATACTTCCAAGTCCAAAAACTCAAATTCGTCTAAGATTTCATTGATTTTGAGGATGGAAGGTTTGTTGAACACCAAGCCAAAACTACCCTCCTCGTTGTGCTCACAAAGAAGCACGACCGATCTGGAGAAGTTTTCATCTTGTAAAAAGGGCTCGGAAATCAACAAATCACCGACATGAGGGGTAGGAATCTTTTCTTCACTCATAGGCAGGAAGTGGAAATATTGAAAGGAAAAATATAAATCTAAATTTTATAAATGCAATGGTCATCGTACTTTTATTCTATTATTAAACTATGAACAATTTTTCCATGGATATTTCATCAATACGTAAGGACTACACGCTTAAATCACTGGATATCAACATTATAAATAAAGACCCTTTTACCCAGTTTTCATCATGGCTAGAGGAAGCTATCGCCTCACAAGTTTTGGAAGTCAATGCCATGACACTGTCTACATTGGGACTAGATGGGTATCCTAACGGAAGGATTGTTCTCCTAAAGGACCTTGATTATGGCTTTGTCTTTTTTACCAATTACGAAAGTGAAAAGGGCCAGGAACTGGAAGCTCATCCCAAGGCATCTCTGACATTTTTCTGGGCAGAGCTAGAAAGACAAGTGCGAATCACAGGCACCATAGAGCAGGTAGACGCAGCACTATCAGATGAATATTTTTTTAGCAGACCTGTAGGTTCCCAAATTGGAGCTTGGGCTTCTCCACAAAGTAAAAAGATAAGTTCAAGGGAGGCTTTGACTGAGAAAATTGAGGAGTTGGAGAGTCAGTTCAAAACTGAGAAGATCACCAGACCTCCTCATTGGGGTGGCTATAGGCTTTTGCCTCACAGACTGGAATTTTGGCAAGGAAGAGCCAGTCGACTTCACGACCGTATTCTCTATGAAAAAAGTGAAAGCGGAAGTTGGGTCATCTCCCGCTTGGCGCCTTGATTACCTGAGATCAAAAAGATCTTTGACTCCTATCATCTTTTCCACTGTAAAGCCTTCACCGTAGGTCGTCAAAATCTTATGTCCAAACTCCCTGGCTCTTGCTTCTATAAATGGCAAGAAGTCCGGAGTAGATATAAAGCTTTCTGGTTCTTGACTCGATGGATCATGAAACTGCGACTGGAAAGCTAAAATACTTTGGACTTTAGTTTCCCAATACGGTGTAATGTCCATGACAAAATCAGGCTCGATATAATTATTTTGAATGTAATGGTAGACATATTGAGGTCTCCATGGTTTCTGACTTTCTCCTTCGAGCTGTGTTTCAATTTTGCGCAATCCACTCATAAAACACGCATTTGTCGCCAGTCGACTACCTTTTCCATGGTCTGGATGACGATCAGAAACAGCATTGGCCAAAACGATATCTGGCTGATACTTTCTAATTATTTTGATCAATTCAAGCTGATGAGATTCATCATCCTGGAAATAAACATCTTTGAATCCCAGATTCTCTCTTGCCGCCAATCCCAAAATTTCTGCCGCTTTAGTAGCTTCTTGTACACGAAGCTCCGGAGTACCTCTGGTCCCCATTTCGCCTTTAGTGAGATCTACGATACCCACTTTATGGCCTTTGGCTACGTGAGTGAGGATGGTCCCTGCACACCCCAACTCTGCATCATCAGGATGGGCTGCAATGACTAAAATATCTAGTTTCATTTTTGAAATTTATCTTACTCGGAGATTTTGTCCGATTCTCAAAATACTTCGGGATGAAATCCCATTCATTCGGGTCAGTGCACTGACTGATACTCCATATCTTCTGGCTATAGAACCCAAGGTATCTCCACTCTTCACGCGGTGATAGGCTCTGGATCTTGCCTGCGCGACATGCGAAAATGTACTGGAAGTAATCAAATATTCCTGCGAAAGGATCTTGTACTGACTAAAATCATACACCAATTCAGGGTCAAAAGGCAAGCCTTTGTAGCGCATTTCATAGTGCAAATGCGAACCTGTACTCCTTCCCGTACTCCCTCCTTTCCCAATGATATCACCAGCTTTCACCTCTTGTCCCACTTCTACCATGTATTTGGAAAGGTGTCCATACAGAGTCTCAAGGCCATTTTTGTGTCGTACTAGCACATAATATCCCCAGCCGTAGCGGTCATAGGAACGAACTCTTACAATCCCATCAAATGCTGAATAGACAGGGTCTCCTGTATCTAGGTCCAAATCTGTCCCATAGTGCCAACGTCTCCATCGATAGCCAAATCCTGAAGTTTTCGGAGTACTGGATAAAGGCATTTTCCAGTCATAGCCAAAAAATGGATCATATAGACGGATCTTGACTGAGTCTTGAAAACTCTTGACGTCAGTATTGTAGATATCTACTTTTTTGGAATCCCAAGCCGAATAATACTCATAGGCTGTCACCCAGATACTGTCGATTTGGATTTGCTCCGACACTTTTACCAGTCTATTCGTGGGCGCCCAGATCATCACATTCTGATCTTCGGATATAATGGACCTGACTTTGCCCAGATTTACATTATTCTCAAAAATCAAGGAGTCCGTTACAGTAGATAGCGTCCGCAGATACGAGTCCTGATCAAAACCACGCAATTCTATATTCCTACGCTCCTGACCGGAGGTGGTAGGTTGGGTGGTATTTTTCTTGATGATTTTGGGTAAAATTTGAGCATTGGATTCTACTAACCCAATGCTCCCAAATAGTATAAGTATAAGTATCGATTTGAGATACCTCATGAATTCTTCTAGTGATTTTCTGTTTCGGCCAAATACCGCTCCGCATCCAATGCTGCCATACAGCCAGTTCCTGCTGCAGTGACCGCTTGTCTGTAGACATTATCTTGAGCATCTCCGCAAGCAAAAACTCCCTCTACATTTGTCTTGGCAGTTCCAGGAATAGTTTTGATGTATCCAGAGTCATCCATGTGGATGAATTCTTTGAATACTTCGGTGTTTGGTTGATGACCAATAGCAACAAAGAAGCCAGAAATTTCAATTTCTCTTTTTTCTCCTGTTTTATTATTCAGCACTCTTACACCAGTCACTTCATCCTCTCCCAATATCTCATCAGTCTCTGTATTCCACAGAATCTCAATCTTGGGATTGTTCATGACTCGCTTTTGCATGATTTGAGAAGCTCTCATCTCTTCCCTACGCACAAGCATATATACTTTGTTGCAAATATTGGATAAATATGATGCTTCTTCACATGCTGTATCCCCAGCACCTACGATAGCGACATCCTGACCTCTAAAGAAAAATCCGTCACAAACAGCACAGGCAGAGACACCTTTACCATTTAGACGTGTTTCGCTTTCTAGTCCTAGCCACTTGGCAGAGGCTCCAGTAGAGATGATCACTGTATCGGCATGGACAGTCACCTGATCATCCACGGTGACTACATGAGGTTTGACAGAAAAATCAACTCCTGTCACCAACCCGTAGCGGATCTGTGTCCCAAATTTCTCAGCCTGCTTTCTGAAGTCTTCCATCATTTCAGGCCCCATAATACCATCTGGATAGCCAGGATAGTTTTCCACATCCGTCGTGATCGTGAGCTGACCACCGGGCTGTCCACCTGTGTACAAAACGGGGTTTAACCCAGCTCTAGATGCATAAATCGCTGCTGTATAGCCTGCTGGACCTGACCCTACGATCAGGACTTTGACTTTTTCAATTTCTTGACTCATCAATGAAATGTATTAAATCCGGTAAATTTTGATAATTCTTAGATTGCAACAAAACTACCCCTTGTTAAAATTCCCAAATACGGATAAAATCCACCGGGGTTAGACAGGGTAGTATAGAAAAAAGTAAAAGAAAAAAGGGGTTTTAAACCCCTTTTTTGCTTATCCCAGGTAAGGCTTCAATGTCTTACTTCTGGATGTATGTCTTAGCCTCCTAATGGCTTTTTCTTTAATCTGTCTCACCCGCTCTCGGGTCAGGTTGAACTTCTCACCGATCTCTTCCAGCGTCATAGCATGCTCGCCATTCAGTCCGAAATAGAGTGTAATCACATCAGCTTCTCGTTGTGTCAAAGTAGACAGAGCGCGCTGCACTTCTTTTCTCAAAGAGTCATTCATCAAGCCATCATCAGGCTTTTCGTCTCCATCATTTTCCAAAACGTCCAACAAGCTGTTTTCTTCCCCTTGTACAAATGGAGCGTCCATGGATACGTGACGACCGGAGATTTTCATGGTGTCTACTACCTCGGAGGCAGTGACTTCCAATACTTCAGCCAATTCTTCCGGAGATGGTTCTCTTTCGAATTTTTGCTCCAACTCGCTGAAGGTCTTCGAGATTTTATTCAAAGAACCTACTCTGTTCAATGGAAGTCTTACGATACGGGATTGCTCAGCCAATGCTTGAAGAATAGACTGACGAATCCACCATACGGCATATGAAATGAATTTGAAACCACGGGTTTCATCAAAACGCTGTGCAGCTTTGATCAAGCCCAAGTTCCCTTCATTAATCAAGTCTCCCAAAGAAAGTCCTTGGTTCTGATATTGCTTGGCTACTGATACCACAAAACGAAGGTTGGCCTTAGTCAACTTTTCCAGTGCCAATTGATCTCCTTCACGGATTCTTTTGGCTAGAACTACCTCTTCGTCTGCAGTCAACAAATCTACCTTACCGATTTCCTGAAGATATTTATCCAGAGATTGACTCTCTCTATTGGTGATCTGTTTGCTAATTTTTAGCTGCCTCATTCAGAATTTTGATTGATGTAATTGAAATTAAGTTAATGAATTTAATCAATAGAAACTTAAGACTCGCTTTTTGATTCTTTCTTTTCAGGTTTAGGCAAAAGTACCTTTCTGGAAAGCTTGAATTTACCGGTCTTTTTATCAATGTCTATCAATTTAACCATAATTTCTTCTCCTGGTTCCAAGACTCCGTCCATGCTTTCCAAACGTTCCCATTTGATTTCGGATATATGAAGTAAACCATCTTTGCCCGGCATAAATTCCACAAAGGCGCCAAAAGGCTGAATATTCTTCACTTTTCCTGTATAAGTCTCTCCGATTTCCGGTTGAGCTACTATAGCTTTGATACGAGACAAAGCAGCATTGAGGTTGTCTTGATTTGCAGAGAATACATTGATTTTACCCTGATTGTCTATTTCTTCGATCACAATCGTGGTATTGGTATCTTTTTGCATCTCCTGAATGACCTTACCACCAGGTCCGATCACAGCACCGATCAATTCCTTAGGAATAAACATGGTGTAAGATCTTGGAGTATGAGGCTTCAAGTCAGGTTTTGGAGCAGCCAATGTCTTGGTGATTTCATCCAAAATATGAAGTCTACCTTTTTTGGCTTGATACAAAGCTTCCTTCAATACATTGTAATCCAGTCCTTCGACTTTCAAGTCCATCTGACAAGCAGTGATCCCTGCGGCAGTTCCAGTCACTTTGAAGTCCATATCTCCTAGGTGATCTTCATCTCCCAAAATATCTGAAAGGATGGAATACTTGCCTGTTTGGGCATCTGAAATCATCCCCATCGCGATCCCTGTCACAGGAGCTTTGATCTGCACACCTGCATCCATCATCGCCAAAGCGCCGGCACATACCGTTGCCATGGAAGAAGAACCATTCGATTCCAAAATATCAGAAACTACACGGATTGTGTATGGGTTTTCGGTCTCTGGAGGAAGCACCTTTTTCAAAGCTCTCATAGCTAAATTGCCATGACCTACTTCTCTCCTACCTGGACCTCTGTTTGGTTTTACCTCACCAGTAGAAAATCCAGGGAAATTATAATGCAAGTAGAATTTATTGTAACCAGAAATAACGGCTCCATCTACCATCATCTCGTCCATTTTTGTACCTAGGGTACAAGTGGTGATGGATTGTGTTTCACCTCTTGTGAAAACAGCAGATCCATGTGCAGAAGGCAAATAATCAACTACGGACCAGATTGGTCTCACTTCATCTAGCTGACGGCCATCCAGTCTTTTCTTCTCATTCAAAGTCAAGTTTCTGGCTGCTTCTTTATGGATTTTGTGGAAATATGGGCCGATCAAGCTCGCTTCAAATTCATGCTCTTCTCCCAAGTTCTCTACAAACTCTTCTTTGATCGCTTTGATTAAGTCTGTTCTCTCAGATTTATTGGCGATCTGCTTGCTGACAGAAGCGTAAAGCTTGTCATACAACTCAGCCTTCATCTTGTCAAAAAGAGCCGGGTCAGTTTTTTCATGACAATATTCTCTTTTTACTTCTTTGCCCAATTGCTTGGTCAATTCAATCTGAGCTTCACAATGTCTTTTGATTTCTTCGTGAGCAAACTGCAAAGCTTCCACCATTTCATCTTCAGAGATCTCATTGGCTTCACCTTCTACCATCAGGATATAATCCAATGATCCAGCTACTATGAATTCCAAATCTGCTTTCTCCAGATCCAATGGGCTAGGGTTGATCACTAGGTTGCCCTGGATTTTGGCAACTCGAACCTCAGAAATAGGTCCGTTGAATGGTATATCTGATACTGCCAATGCGGATGAGGCTGCCAATCCAGCCAGTGCATCAGGCAATACGTTTTCATCAGAAGAGATTAGGGTGATGGCCACCTGTGTATCGGCGTGGTAATCATCTGGAAAAATAGGTCTGATGGCACGGTCAACCAAGCGGCTGATCAAAATTTCATAGTCGGAAAGTCTTCCTTCTCTTTTCAAAAATCCTCCTGGAATCTTTCCAGAAGATGCAAATTTCTCTTGGTAATCTACTGAAAGTGGCAAAAAGTCCACTCCTTCTTGTGCTTCTTTTTTGGAAACTACCGTTGCCAATAGCATGGCTTTTCCCATTCGCACTACTACTGAACCATCCGCTTGTTTGGCTAAAGCTCCGGTCTCAATGGTGATTTCTCTACCATCTGATAGGGTGATGGTTTTAGTGATTAAATTTGGTAACATAAGTAATGATTAGAATTTTATCTTTCGTTTTAAAAATTAAGGCATCTAGCTTAAAAAGAAAAAAAGTAAGGTTCTCGAAGTTGAGAACCTTACCAATGATTATTTTCTGATTCCTAGCTCGGCGATGATTGATCTGTATCGCTCGATGTCCTTTTTGTAAAGGTAATCCAGCAAGCTTCTTCTCTTACCTACTAGCTTCAAAAGACCCAATCTCGTGGAGTGATCTTTCTTGTTTGACTTCAAATGCTCAGTCAAATGTTTGATTCTGTGAGTAAACAGCGCAATCTGAGACTCAGGAGACCCTGTGTCTGTAGCAGATTTTAACCGTCCATGATTTTGAAACAACTCTTGTTTTTTCTCTGATGTTAAATACATGTTTAGCTAAATTAATTAAAACAGCTACAAAGGTAAGGCTATTATTTCGAAAATAAAATATTATGTCTCAACTGTATTGCTTTTTGAAAAGACGCTTTTTTACCCCTTTCCACCATTCTAAGTAGAAATCCGGCTCAAACAAACGTGCGTCTTTTCGAGCCTGTTTCAAAAAGAACAACCCAAAAGGCAAGAGCATCACACAGGAAAACCAAGTGCCGATCAAAGGATCTGCGATCCCTTCTTTGGCCCACTTCTCCCCCGTGATAGTCAGCATGTAATAGACAATAAAAAATATGATAGAAACTAAGACCGGCATTCCCAGCCCACCTTTCTTGATGATCGCGCCAAGGGGTGCTCCTATCAAAAACATTACAAAACAAGCGAAGGCCTGCGTGTACTTTTGATACATCGCAATCTCAAATCTGCGATACTCCCTTTCATAATTGTCAATCTGAGTTTTTTTGACTCCAAAGTTGTTTTTCAAACTTCTGGCATTATTGAGAGCCATCGTAATTGCATTGGACTTGTACCCGCGTTTGAAAACTACACTATCAATCAGATCCTTTTCTTCTTGAGTCAAGGGCTCTTTCCTATATCCCTCTTCCAACACCGGCATTTCATCCTCGGTTGGGTTTTGCACCAATTCTTCTTCCGCTGCTCGCAAACTATCAAGGGACTTTCGTTGAAGTTTCCTTTTTCTAAACAAGGAATCTGACGATGCTGCAGTTTTACTTGCTTCTACTGAAAGCACTTCTTCTTCGCCCTGCTCCACCCGCATGTTATTTTCAGGATTACTCACCACTACCTTGGTCGTATCTTCCTTCGCGGTATTCTTCGCTTTGTTAATCGAGTCCTGACGAACCCTGTCTCTTTTAGCTTTTTCGGCTCGGAGCGTATCATCCAGAGACTTCCTCTCAGCTATACTCGCTAGCGGATCTATTTTTCTTTCCTTGGTAAAAAATGGATAAATACTCGCCGTTGTTTGATACGTTTGAAATTTGTGATCATTAATCAGCGTATAGATAGAATCCAAACCATCTTTGATTTGATGGATGTTTTTGATGGCTCGGTTGGTGGACCACAGATCTTCCGGTGTTCTGCTGAGCTGAAACTCATCCATATCAAAGATGATCACATTTTCGTCAAAAGTCGTTCTGTTGAATTCCACTGGTTTTTCAGAAATACCTCGCATTGCCCGCTCCTCTTTGTAGTTGGTCCCATGGTACAAGGTCATTCTCATGTAGTTTTCATTGAAAAACTTCTCCATGCGGCCCGAATCGGCAACGGTCACTTCTAGGTTTCCCAAGCCTTCCTGATGACTGTAGATCAAAATATCCCTAAGGTCATTATCCCTTATTTTCTCTTTGACCTTGATGCTGTAGCCGGGAATCCCCGAATAAAAAACTCCTTCTTTGATATCCAGAGCAGGTGATTTCATCCGAATATCATAGAGCAAACCAAAGGTTTTGAGATTGACTTTTGGAACGATAAAATTATTTGACAAAAATGCTGCAATCACCAAAAACACGGTAAAGACAGCAATAGGCCTAAGTGCTCTTACTAAGGAAATCCCAGAGCTTTTGATGGCTGTGAGCTCAAAGTGCTCTCCCAGATTTCCGAAAGTCATCAAACTGGAAAGTAAAACTGCCAGCGGCAAAGCCATGGGAGAAATACTGACTACAAAATATCCAATCAATTCCGCATAGACCCAAAAGCTCAGGCCTTTCCCAAAAATTTCGTCAAAATACTTGAGCATATTGACGATCAAAAGAATAAAATCAACGACGATGAATGTCAATAAAAATGGGCCTATAAAAGACCCAAGAATCAATTTGTCTAATTTCTTCATGAAAGCTCTACTACGTAGCTCCTAAACGGAACCCTGTAAGGGATGTTCAAATTTGGCAATTTCAGTGAAATTAACCGCCAATTATCTCTTTCAATTTTCCGACAAGCCCATCCCAGATCGCAACTAGCTCATCGTCATCATAGCTATCCGAGTAATCTATGACCTTCAAAAACATCGTTTGGGTCAGTTCATTTTCCTCCAATTTGAATTCAATATAAGAATGGTCAGATTCCATGGGATCCTTTGGATCAAAAAACTCAAATTTTACATGAGAATTGCTCCGGATCGAGGCGACTTTCGCATAGTGCTCCTCATTGTCAAAATCAAAAATAAAGACTTTATCTTCATTGATGCGCACCTCATCGGCAAACCACTCCTCCAAACCACTCGCAGTACTCAAATATTGGAAAATTATTTTTTTGGAAGCATTGATTTGATAATCAGCTACAAACTTATTTTTAACCATGATTTCTAAATTATCCAGTGTGAAAATTTCACATTTTTAAAGAACGTCAACTTGCATTTCACAGTACAAGACCTCATATTTGCATTCCCATTCGGCGGGAGGGTTACTAAAATGAAAATAAACGGTTTTCAGCCCTGAATAGTGATATTCGACTGTGACTTAATATAGGCATTAATTCGAACTTTCAATACTTAAAAGAATTTAAAGGAAAAATTAAGCCAAAGCATTCCAATAGGTAATGCGGAGTGATTTAAGAGCAGACATAAAACGTAGTTGACACAATTAAAATATATGGCGAGGTAGCTCAGTTGGTTAGAGCGCAGGATTCATAACCCTGAGGTCACGGGTTCAACTCCCGTCCTCGCTACAAAGGCTTTCGGAAACGGAAGCCTTTTTTTATTTATCCCCATCAACTTTAACAGGGTTCATATCCGCCGCGGCGGACACGGGGTCAACTCCTCCCGATTTTCATGACTACAAGGGCTTTCAGAAACGGAAGCCTTTTTAATTTTTATGCCTAAAAATTATTTCGATTTATCCTATTGGATGCTAGAAAAGAAACAAACCCAAAGCACTACTTTCCTTTTTGGTATACTCGCACATAATCAACCTGATATTTACCTGGGAATTCGGAGTTACTTGGATCTCCTCCATTGGAACCGATTGCCATATTCAACAGGATGTAATGAGCTTGATGAAAAGGATTGCTCCCATCCGGATTGAGCGTTTCATTCAGATCTATTTCATTCAAAACTTGATCGTCTAGTGAAAGGATGATTTTCTGTTCATCCCATTCCATTTTCCAAATGTGATACTTCTGAGGCCATTCGGGATCTTTTTCCAAGAACTCTCTAAAGGGAATTTTAGCTTCATCCCAAGCGGCTCTCTTATCTGGATGTGCCCATGCGGCATTTGCCAGAATCATAGCTTCACCATCCACACGATAATATTCCATCACATCAACCTCCCCATTGGCAGGCCATCCTTTTTCCATTCCCAAAGTCCAGATAGCTGGCCACATTCCAAGCGCCGTATCCAATTTAGCTTTGACCTCAAGGATCCCGTATTGGAAGGAATATTTACCTCTTGTATGAATCAAAGATGAGCTATACTCTGCAAACTCCCTATTCTTTCTCCAATCCTGACTTTGAGGATCATACTTAGAATTGGGAATCTTTTCTCTTTTGCCTGTAATCACCAAATTTCCATCCAGCACTTCCGCATTTTCAGGCTGATACCATTGGAGTTCATTGTTGCGAACAAATCCTTTCTCATAAGACCAAAAAGTAGAATCTGGCTTTCCTGAATAATCAAATTCCTCAGCCCAAACCAGCTCATATCCTTCATAAGGATTTGGAACTTGAATCTCATCAGAGTTCTGATCCTGGGAAGATGATGAACACTGACAAAAAATGGAAGCGAGAAAAAGAAAGGGAATAAGTCGAATGGTCTGCATAGGAAAGGGTGAATTGAATTCTAAAAATAAGCCTTCTGCAAAATCTTTGGCACCCACTAAAATAAAAAAGCCCTCCCGAATGGGAAGGCTTTCCGCTAAATAAGGTAAGCAAACCTTATTTAACTCTTTCAACTACAGCTTTGAATGCCTCTGGGTGGTTCATCGCCAAATCAGCCAAAACCTTACGGTTTAGCTCGATCTCAGCTTTTTTCAACATACCCATAAATTGAGAATAGGAAATACCGTGCTCTCTAGCACCGGCATTGATACGCTGGATCCACAAAGCTCTGAATTCTCTTTTCTTCGCTTTTCTGTCTCTGTACGCATACTGAAGACCTTTCTCGTACTTGTTTTTGGCTACAGTCCATACGTTGCTACCTCTTCCGAAGTAACCTCTAGTGGCTTTTAGCACTTTTTTTCTTCTTGCTCTTGACGCTACCGCGTTTACTGATCTAGGCATAGTTTTTTGTTTTTTGACACTTGGTGATCCGATTTCTCGAACTCTTTAAACCACAGCATCTGGTGAATAAATAAACCTTAATTTTTCAAACAGGTTGATCAGATTCTCAACATGTCTCTTACTCTACCCTCGTCGGATTCGTGAACTAGACCAGCTTTGGTCAATTCTCTCTTTCTTTTGGTAGACTTCTTAGTTAGGATGTGGCTTTTGTAAGCGTGTTTCCTTTTGATTTTTCCTGTTCCGGTCAAAGCGAATCGCTTTTTAGCGGAAGATTTGGTTTTTACTTTTGGCATTTTGCTGTTTGTATTTAGTTGAAATTATTTCTTCGCTTGTTTCGGCGCGATGAAGATATTCATTCTTTTCCCTTCCAATTTTGGAAGCTGTTCCACTGCTCCGTAGTCTTCTAGAGCCTGTGCAAACTTCAAGAGCAACATCTCCCCTCTTTCCTTAAATACAATACTTCTACCGACGAAATGCACGTAAGCTTTCACTTTCGCTCCTTCTTTCAAGAAGTTGATCGCATGCTTCAATTTGAAGTTGAAGTCATGATCATCTGTATTAGGTCCGAACCGAATTTCTTTCAAAACAACCTTAGCCGCATTGGCTTTGATCTCTTTTTGCTTCTTCTTCTGCTCGTATTTGAACTTGGCATAGTCCAAAATCTTACACACAGGAGGATTCACATTCGGAGAAATCTCGACTAGATCGAGGTCATTTTCCTGGGCTAGTTTTAGTGCTTTATCCAGGGACAAGACGGCATTCCCACCTTCTACATATTCCCCTACCAATCGTACTTCTCTGGCCCTGATTCTTTGGTTTACCTTATAAGGTTCTTCCTGGCGACCTCTTTTTGGATTTCTGTCTCTCAAGTTAGCTTTAGTTGTTTTTTTGAAATTGACTGCAAATATCGGAATTATTTCGAAAATCTAAAAAGCAGTAGAAAATTTTCCTTTTTTATTCTCTGCTCAGTGATTGTGAAATAATCCTCTGAAAATACTTTATAAACTCCTCCGCTGAGAAGTTACCTAGGTCTCCCTCTCCGTGTTTACGGACAGAAAGCTTTCTTTCTTCTTGTTCTTTTTCCCCTACGATCAACATAAAAGGGATTTTTTTCACTTCGGCATCTCGGATTTTTCTTCCGATTTTTTCATCTCGGTTGTCGATGGAGCCCGAAATATCATGCTCGTCTAAAATTGCCTTAATTTCTTCAGCATACCCAATATATTTTTCAGAAATCGGCAAAATAGTCAACTGCTCGGGTGAAAGCCAAAGTGGGAAATTACCAGCACAGTGCTCGATCAATACGGCCACAAAGCGTTCCAAGGAACCAAAAGGTGCTCTGTGGATCATCACCGGACGGTGCTTCTGATTGTCTGAACCGATGTATTCGAGCTGGAATCTATCTGGTAACTGATAGTCCACTTGGATGGTTCCCAGCTGCCATTTTCTACCCAAAGCATCTTTGACCATGAAATCCAACTTAGGACCATAGAAAGCTGCTTCACCCAGTTCTGTCACTGTATTCAGCCCTTTTCCAGCAGCTGCTTCGATGATGGCTGCTTCTGCTTTGTTCCAAGCTTCATCGCCTCCTATGTATTTGGATGGATTCTCTGGATCTCGCAAGGATATCTGAGCGGTATAATCATCAAAGCCCAAAGCTTTGAAGACATACAATACCAAGTCTATCACTTTGATAAACTCTTCTTTCACCTGATCTGGTCTACAGAAGATGTGCGCATCATCCTGAGTAAATCCTCTAACCCGGGTCAATCCATGCAATTCACCACTCTGCTCATAGCGATAGACTGTCCCAAACTCCGCATAACGGATCGGTAGATCTTTATAAGATCGAGGTTTATGCTTATAGATCTCACAATGGTGAGGGCAGTTCATCGGTTTCAGGAGAAACTCCTCCCCTTCATGAGGAGTCGCGATAGGCTGGAAAGAATCCTTTCCATACTTCTCATAGTGCCCGGAAGTCTCATACAAAGCCTTGTGCCCTATGTGTGGTGTGGCTACCTGCTGATAGCCGGATTTATCCTGAGCTTTTTTGAGAAAACTCACAAGTCTCTCTCTCAATAGCGTTCCTTTCGGAAGCCAAAGAGGAAGACCCATTCCTACTTTTTCTGAAAATGTAAATAGCTCCAATTCGCGACCCAACTTTCTGTGGTCACGCTTTTTGGCTTCCTCTAGCATGGTCAGATATTCCTGCAGCTCTTTGGCTTTGGGGAAAGTCACTCCATAAATACGGGTCAACATTTTGCGCTTTTCGTCCCCTCTCCAATAAGCTCCGGCAATGTTGGTCAGCTTGACAGCTTTGATAAAACCGGTATTGGGGATATGCGGACCACGGCAAAGATCCGTGAAATTGCCTTGCTCATAAAAGGTGATAGAGCCGTCTTCCAGTCCTTCCAATAGGTCCAGTTTGTACTCATCCCCTTTTTCTTGATAAAAAGCGACAGCGTCTTTTTTGGAAATGTCCTTGCGGATGTACTCGTTTTTCTCACGAGCCAACTCCACCATTTTCTGTTCAATTTTTTCCAGCTCAGGCCCTTCCAATGTATGGTCTCCAAAATCCACATCGTAGTAGAAACCTGTTTCGATTGGTGGTCCGATTCCGAATTTGATTCCTGGATACAAGGCTTCCAAGGCTTCGGCCAACAAGTGGGCAGAGGAATGCCAGAAGGTGTTTTTCCCTTCTCCATCATTCCAAGTGAGCAATTGAAGATCTGCATCTGTCTGGATCGGTCTAGTGGCATCCCAAACTTGTCCGTTGACTTTGGCAGCTAGAACATTCCGGGCCAAACCCTCGCTGATACTGGCAGCAATCTGTAGTCCGGTAGTTCCTTGATCGTACTCCCTTACCGATCCATCCGGCAGGGTAATTTTGATTTGTTGTGACATAAAATAAAAGTGCCTTTACAAATAGGCGATTGATTTAAGGTGCAAATATGCCAAATGTGGATTCAAAGGAAAAATTTCTGGTAGCTGAATAATGAAAAGGAATCTTATTTCTTTAGGCTATAAATTATAAGCACAGGGTTTTCAGAATCTTTCGCGGCTGTAGCAACTTCGGCGAACTTTTTCCCTTTACCTTTTGTGAAAACATCAAAGGCTTCTTCACCCATTTCTTCTTTTTTCTCCATCAGTTGTTCATAAAGAGAAATACCAAGGACTTTTGATCCTACTTTTTCTTCGTCAAACCTAAAAATCGGAAAATAGGAAGTTCCACTGCCATCTAAATCATCCTCAATCTTGAAATTCAAGACGGAGGTTTCATTTTTTACTCTATCGTGAAAAACAGAATAAGATGCTTCCTCGTATCGGAATCTGGCATACAAAAAGCTTTCTCCAATATTCCAAAAAGAAGGTACAAAATAGAGCTTTGCTCTTCTATTGATAAATTCCATTTGTTCCAACGCATTCAACTCTTCACTATTCCTTTTTAGCTCATCTAAACCCTGAGCATAGCTTCCATAATCAAAGACTAATTTGGGAACGAACTCATCATTTTGTAATTGAAAAATTGTGTCCTGAAATGGTGTAGCATAATACAAGCCTTGTCCATTTTTAATCAGATTATATCTTTCAGAATAGTTTCCATAGTAGCGACCTTCCACAATTGGAAAAAAATAAGTGGTATCCTGAAATTCTGAATTGACTGAACGGACAAGAAAATCTTCCACCTGAAAGTTTTCGCTGAAAAAATAATAACGATTTAGGTTTTCCATAAATGCACCTCCTTTTACCCCAAAAGGCAATTTTTCCTCTCTCAAAAATTCCCCTTCCAAATCAAACCACATGATTTTTGATGGATAAAGACCTAGTAATAAAACCTCATCATTTAGGACCATAAAATTATCCAAGTCCAAATATTTTCCAGGTCCATCTCCATAGGCACGTATTTTACTCAAATAATTCCCCTTATGATCAAATATTTTGACACACTTACATCCAAAAACATCGAGTACAAGAATCTTGTCTCCGTGAAATTCAATCTTATCTGTACCGTTGCCAAGCTGAGCCTCTTCGGAATCATCTTTCAACCAGATATAATCGACCTCCGACTCGAAGAACTCTGAAAGTTTACCGTCATAGACCTTTGACAAATCAATAGTTATAATCTCAAGGTCACTTTGGGATAAATTTTCTCCTTTTTCAGAACAAGAAAAAAGCAAAAACGACAAAAGAATGGATGCAGCTAAAAGTTTCATCCTTAAAACTAAGGAATTCAAGGAAACTACGTAAAGGCCTTACAAAATAATCTGCGCACTGACTTTGACCACAAATGGCTTGGCTTCGGGTACATCCAGATAAGTCATCCTATGGAAAAAATCTACTCTGAAAAATTTGAAAATATTCTCGATTCCATAGCCCAACTCCACATAAGGCCGATTGGGATCCAGTCTTCCGAAGCTCTCCAGAGGGTTTCCGGATGGATCCACTGCAGGTACATTGAGGATGTTTTTATTTTGGACCGAACCAAAAAGCACATTGGCATTGGCCACAGCCCTCCATTTTAGCTTCTTCATCAATGGAATCCTGTTGAGTAAAAAGCCTTCAAAGAAGTGCCTGTACCTCAAACTCATGTATTGATCTGATGCGAATTCGTTGAAATTCATCGTATTGAAAGCCGCTGTCGTATAGAAAAGTGTCTCATTTCCCAAATGGTTTTTTAGGATGGGATAAGGTACTTCCCCAAATACCTTTCCTGCGTCTAATTCATAGCGAGACACACCAAAAAGCCCCATATTTAGTCGCTGATACAGGTAAAAGCTCGCCTTATCATAGTCGATCTCTCCTCCTAGCCATTGCATTCCTTTAGTATAATTGACCTCAATAATAGGCCACCGTGAAGGTCCTAGAGAAACCCGCTCATTGTCATTGATGATGATGATCTCGTCTCTGCCATAGCGAAGCCCAAATTTGGCCTCCATCGTCTCAAAACGGGATTTGTAATCGCGGGTCTCCTTTTCCAGATAATAGAAATCAAACAATGGATCAAATTCACTTTTTCGAAGTCCCCCGGAAAACAAAAAGCCCTTAAAAAACTCCCGTTGGAAGTTCAGCTGATGATTGATGGAAAGAAATGGCCTTCTCAAGGTACCAAATCTACTGGCAGCCAAAAAGACGCTGTTTCCGGCCAGAGACTCCATTTCTAAACCTACCTGATCGATTTCCTTGGAGGTTTTCAGTTGGAGCGTAGTCCATCTTTTTCGATCCAAAACTCGAGTGGCAAAGGCTGAATATTTGAATCGTTTATCTTTAAAACCGTATGCGGCATAGCCTTGAAGCAGCCATTTATTGCTGAATTTGTAATTGGTCCGCATCCCGAATCCCGCTCGAAGACCTTCCACATTATTGTAGTTGCCAAATTCTGTCCAAGGCCCCAAGTCAATTTTGCCAACGGGTAAAAATCCCGTGGCAAAGAATTTCAATCCTTCGGAATAAAATCGGACTACTGGAATTTTCTTCAGTGTATCCACCATTTGCAATACCGCCACTTCTTCGCTACTAAGCGGATCAATCCGGTTTTTCTGCCAATAGACTTCGCCTGCATCAGCAAAATCCGGTGCCAACTCAACAGCATTATTGAAGAAGGATGTAGGCATTGGGTCAGACAAAACCACTGAATCCGTAGCTGTATAAAACTTCGCCAACAAGCCCGCTGTATTCTTCGTAACCTGAGCTATTTTGATCTGCACTCTACTTTTGGATGGGATCAAATGTCCACTGGACATTGGCTCCAATTCTTGCTGAATTTTGATTCGTTCGATAAAATTCAAATTAGCAGACTTGGGAATTGCCAAGTCTACTTGCTTCAAAGCATACGTTTCCTTATTGATCCAGATCGAGCCTGAAAAAGCCAAATCCTGTTCTCTGCGTGGATACACTTGAAGCAGATAGCAACTGTCCTGGCCGACCAAAACAGAGTCCATCAAGTCATAATCATAAAAAGTCTTCCAGCCATCGGCAATTGGGGACACAAATTCCTTTTCTAGGATGGAAAGCCAGTTTTTATAGAAATTGTATTCCTGAAAGACAGACCCCGTAATCTGTGAAGTCGTCGAACCATCCGTAATCCCCACACCTGTTACCTTGGATTTCTCCACCACTTCTTTTTTCAGCTGAGGATCATTTCTGAAATAAAACTTCGATACAGTCTCAGAGAAAAATACAGGTAAAATCTTCTCCCCCTCATCATTGGTCAGTTGCTTGATACTATCCAGGACAGCAGTGACTTTCTGAACCGATTTTCTCTGAGTAAACTTATCTGAGACTTGATCTATATCGATTTCTATTTTCGTATAATTCTTTGTTTCATAAGCATCTACATTCCTCTTATCAAAGTCTTTCTTTCGATCTACCGCTCTCCGAATGATTTCAAATGCAGGGTTTTCTCCGGCTTCAAATACAAATGCTTCCAATTCAAAATCAGACGGCCTCAGCTGAAAATTAATCACCTGATCTGCCACATTTACTAGAGCTTTGGTCTGGGATATATAGCCCAGATAACTTACCCGGATGCTATCAGGCTGCGAAGGGATTTTGAGCTCATAGTTGCCCTCAAAATCTGTATTCATACCCGTGCTGGTTCCCAAAATCAGCACTGAAGCAAAAGGAATTGGGTCACCTGTTTCGGCATCCGTCACTTTGCCACGGACGAGGTGCTGTGAAAAAGAGCTGAAGGTAAGGCAAAGGAAAAAAGCTAGAAGAAGAATTCGACTCATTCAGGAGAAATCGGTGATGTATATTCGAACAGCAAAATAAAGCCATTCTGCATGCTTACCGACTCAGAACGTGTAAAAAAATCTAAATGTTCATTCTAAGTCCTCTGCTCTCCTATCATTTTTTGAAAATCTGATCGGTATATTTGGGCCACAAAATTGAGAACTATGCAATACGATGTAGCCATCATAGGCGGAGGAATAGTGGGTTTGGCCACGGGATTACAATTACTTAGACAAAAACCTAAATTGAAATTGGTGCTTTTGGAGAAAGAAGACCAGCTTGCCAAGCATCAAACTGGCAACAATTCGGGCGTGATCCATTCTGGTCTTTACTACAAGCCAGGCTCCCTCAAAGCCACGAATTGCATCAATGGGTATCACGAACTGGTTCGCTTTTGTGAGACCGAAAAAATTCCTTTTGAAATCACCGGCAAAGTAGTCGTGGCTACGCGGGAAGAGCAAAAACCGCTTCTGGAGAACCTTTTAAAAAGAGGTTTAGAAAATGGTCTGGAAGGAACTAGAAGAATCAGCTTGGATGAGTTGAAAGAGTATGAACCGCACTGCACAGGCGTTGATGCCATCCATGTGCCTCAGACTGGGATAGTCGATTATTTCCAGGTCGCTTTGGCCTATGGAAGAAAAATAATGCAAGCTGGAGGCACTATTTTACTCAATCATAAAGTTTTGAATATTAGCCAAAAAGGTAACTGTAATTATATTGAAACTAAAAATAAAACAGTTGAAGCAAAATTGGTAATCAACTGTGCTGGACTCTACTCTGACAAGGTCTCTCAAATGGGGGAAGATCCGCAAAAAGACGTCAAGATCATTCCTTTTCGTGGGGAGTATTTTAAGCTGAAAAAAGAAAAAGAGTATTTGGTCAAAAACCTGATTTATCCAGTTCCGGATCCTAATTTTCCATTTTTGGGAGTGCACTTCACCCGCATGATGAAAGGCGGAGTCGAAGCCGGACCAAATGCTGTTTTGGCTTTCAGAAGAGAAGGCTACAAAAAATCACAGATCAATCTAGGAGAATTAGCAGAATCCTTGGCTTGGCCAGGTTTTCAAAAAGTAGCTGCCAAATATTGGAAAACGGGTTTTGGAGAGCTGTATCGCTCTTTTTCAAAAGCCGCTTTTACAAAAGCTTTACAGGAGTTGATCCCGGAAATTCAAGAATCTGATCTTGTGGATGGTGGATCTGGCGTCAGAGCACAGGCATGTGACAGAAATGGAGGCTTGTTGGATGATTTTGCTATCCGAGAATCTCAGTCCCTGATTCACGTACTCAATGCACCGTCCCCTGCTGCAACCAGTTCATTGTCTATCGGTGGCACAGTGGCTGAAATGGCTTTGAAGAGATTTGAGAAATAAGCTTAAACCTGCGTATTCACCGTATCTGGGAAATATCGATTGGCCAACTTGATCATTTCATCGCCTTTGACCAAATCGTGAACAGTCAATTCTGAGGTGTGATGATGCCCTGATGCACCAAGAAGTTCTCTGACGGCATGTATGGTGTTTTTGTGAAAATTGTAAACCCGCTCAGCTTTATCCTCTATGACAAGGCCTTTAGCTAATCCTCTTTTTTGAGTAGCTACGCCTGTAGGACAATCGTTGGTATTGCAGCGCAAAGCCTGGATACAGCCGATGCTAAACATAAATGCTCTGGCTGAATTACACATATCCGCGCCCAAAGCGATGTTTTTCAAAATGGAGAATGCACTCAATGCCTTCCCAGATGCAATCAACTTGACCTTGTCACGTAAGTTGAACTTCTCAAGAGCTGCTCTCACAAAAATCAAGGCAGGCTCAAGAGGCAACCCAACACTATCTGAGAATTCCAACGGAGCTGCACCCGTCCCACCTTCAGCGCCATCGATGGTGATAAAGTCCGGATAGCATTCTTGCGAAACCATTTCCTTACAGATTTCTATAAATTCCTCTGTCCTACCTACACAGAGTTTGATTCCGACAGGCTTTGCTCCTGACAAATCCCGCAACTGCTGGATAAATTCAATCAAGCCTTTAGGGTCTGAAAAAGCAGAATGCGCAGGAGGAGACAACACAGTTGTGCCTGCTTTGATACCTCTAATTCGAGCGATTTCTTCCGTATTTTTAACCCCAGGCAACACTCCTCCATGACCTGGTTTGGCACCTTGAGAGATCTTGATTTCAATCAATTTCACCTCTGGTTTATGTGCATTCTCCTTAAATTTTTCTGGGCTAAAATTCCCATGATCATCTCTACATCCAAAATATCCCGTACCGATCTGCCAGCACAAGTCACCCCCATGAAGATGATAATCGGATATGCCTCCTTCCCCAGTGTTGTGAAAAAACTGTCCCTTTTTGGCTCCCAGATTAAGCGATGTCACGGCATTGGCACTGAGAGAACCAAAACTCATCGCCGAAATATTCAAAATAGAAGCCGAGTAGGGCTGTTTGCAAAAAGGACCTCCTACAGTCACCCGCAGATCCTCTTCCTTGACATGGACAGCATAGATTGAGTGCCGCAATGCGACGTAATCTTCCCCATCGATGTCCTTTTGAGTTCCAAATGGATGTGTATCATTGACGCTTTTTGCACGTCGGTAAGCCAAGGCTCGCAGGTTTCTACTAAAAGGTCTACCATCAGTATTACTCTCGATGAAATATTGCTGGATCTCGGGACTGATCGATTCCAATAGATATCGGAAATGCCCCACTACTGGAAAATTACGGAGGATTGCGTGTTTCCTTTGAAAGGAATCATAGATTCCCAACACTGTCAAAAAACCCAATATAAACAGGACAAAGTAGCCGAAACTAAACTCTCTAAATGAGTAAAACCACATCAAAAAAACGGTGGCTCCAAATAGCAGGAGAATGGAAAAGAAAAACAGTTTGCGCATAGAAAACAGGGTTGATCGATACGAATAGTTAAGTGACAGGATGATTCTGACTAGAAAGAAGAAAGTCCAAAAAGCGTCTTTCGGCCCAAGTAAACTCCTCTCCTTTTACAATAAAGCCAGTATGTCCTCCTCTCGCCGGCATTTCTAGAATTATCTCTTCTTTTCGATTTGCCAAGGAAACAGGGTAACATTCGGGCCCGAGGAGTGGGTCATTCAATGCATTGATAATGAGCGTCGGTATCGTAATTTGCTCCATCCAATTATCAGCGCTTACCGACTGATAAAAGTCCTGAGAATCTTTAAAGCCGTGGAGTTTTGCTGTGAAATGCGTATCAAAAGCATCAAAATCCTGAACTCGATCCAATAGTGACACATCTACCAAATCTGGGAATTGAACAGCTTTAAGGCGGATTTTGTTTTTGAGTTTTCCCAGAAATCTCTTTTTGTAAAAAGCATTGGCTCGCAGTTTCAGAGTAGCTGCACTGGAAGGCAAATTGCAGGGAGTGGAATAAACGGCCGCCTTTTTGACTTGGGAAGGTAATTTATCTCCTTTTTCACCAATGTACTTCAGGGTCTGAGCGCCGCCCATGCTGATACCGCAGAGATAAATCTCAGTATATGCAGCAAGTCCCAATACATGATTGACGACTGTATCGAGATCGTAACTTGCCCCATGATGATAGAGTATCGGTTGCAGGTTGATTTCACCTCCGCAACTCCTGTTATTCCATACCAAAACATCTACCTGATGTTGATTAAACAACTTAACCAATCCCTTCACATAGTGCCGTTGGGAGTCTCCCTCAAGACCGTGTGATATGATCAAAACCCTATCTGAACCTACTTTAGACCAATCCAAATTCAGAAAATCCTCATCTGGCGTATCGATCTTTTCTCTTTGATAAGTGACTCCTTCAATTTTTCGAAACAAACTAGGCACGATCGTTTCAAAATGACCATTGAAAAGGTATCCGGGAGGTCTTTGGTAGCTGGAATTGATAATGGGCATGATCTTCCTATCAGGAAATAATAGCCAACTTACTGACTTGAGAGGAAATTAGCCATTTTTAAAGCAAAATTTCGCAGTCTCAATGCGCCACTAAAAGTTCTCCTACTTCTTTGACCGCGACTTTCACTTGAGACTCAAGCTCTTGATAATGCGTGAAAAATTCGGGTACAAATCCCCGAGAGTCCAAAATTTCCTTCCCAAGCTGTAGACTTTCGGCTATATCCTCAAAACCGAACATCGCAAGAGTCGGTTTGATCTTATGCCTGATCTGCTGAATGAGGGTCGCATCCAGCTTTTCAGCCCCTTCAGCATATTTACTCTGAAGCTCCAAAAGCCCCGTGTGGATGGCTTTGGTCAATTCTTCTTTGAACTGCTCATCTCCTTCCGCTAAGTCCAAGATGCGGCTATGAAGTTCTGGATAAGCTAAACTCATAAGTTTTTGTGGGTGATAGATTTGCCAGCCAAATATCCTGTAGACCAAGCCGCCTGGAAGTTAAAACCACCAGTGATTCCGTCTATATTGAGTATTTCTCCAGCAAAGTAAAGATTTGGGTGATATTTACTTTCCATTGTCTCGGGATTGACCTCACTCAGATCGAGTCCTCCAGCGGTGACAAACTCATCCTTAAAGGTGGTCTTTCCTTTGACTGTCAAAATATAGCAAAAAAGATTTTGTACCAATCTATTGAGCTGTTTTTTACTCAAATTTCCGTAGATCGCCTCCTCTGCTATCTCCGACTTTTCTAAAAAATGCATCCATAAACGAGCTGGCAACTCAAAAAGCGGATAGTTTTTGAGCATTTTTTTCGGATTGGCAGCGGCAAAGGACTGGATGCTGTTTCTGTAGTCCTCCTCTCCGAAAGTTGCATTCCAATTGATGATAGCACGAGCTTCATAGTCATGATCGTGCAGCCACTGTGCCCCAAAAGCAGAAAGCTTCAATACAGCTGGCCCACTCACTCCCCAATGTGTCACTAGCAATGGACCTTGATAGGACAGCTTCGTACCCTCTAGCTTTACATGCACCTGAGGAGCGGAAAGCCCCATCAATTCTCGTATTGGCTCGGAAGGGGTATTGAAGGTAAAAAGTGAAGGAATAGGATCTAAGATTTTATGATTTAACAACTTAAGAAACCCATAGCCATCTATTTTGGGATGACCTCCTGTGGCCAGGATAACAACATCAGCTCCAATATTTTCCTTTGAAAAGCGCAAATTCCACTTTTGACTTTCTTGAATTAAGCTTTCCAATGCCCAACCGGTTTTGACTACGACACCCAACTTTTGAGCCTCTTGCATCAAAGCTCCAATGATACTGGAAGAAGAATCAGACATTGGAAAAACCCGACCATCTGCCTCAGTTTTCAGAGGTACATTTCTGGATTCAAACCAAGAGATCGTATCCGTGGAGTCAAAATGCCGAAACACTCTTTTTAAGAATTTCTCTCCCCTCGGATAATTCTTGACCAACTTGGAAATTTCCATCGGTCGATGCGTGACATTACACCTTCCTCCTCCTGAGATTTTTACCTTCGATAGTAGCTTTGGTGATTTCTCATAGATGCACACATTTCTCCCTTTTCCTGCTGCATGAATAGCAGCAAAATAGCCAGCTGCACCGCCACCAATGATTGCTATTTCCAACTTATATTGAGTTGACCTGTAATTATTTAAACAAATTATCTTTTACGAGAAAATGAACCCAAAATACCTCTGGTTAATTCCCGAAAAATAGTTCTGCCTATCTGCCGCACCATGGTGTTTTTGCTGAGTTCTTCGATCAGAGATTCTTCTTGTTTTGTTCTTCGGCTAGTCCTCGGAGCTGGGCCTGGAAGCACCGCCTTCTCTTGCTCAACTTCTAGTTTCTCCAGCTTTTTCTCCAATAATTCAAAAGCACTTTCCCGATCTATTTCTTCGTTGTATTTCGACGCCAAATCCGAGTCCTTCACCAACTCGTCAATTTCTTGATCAGACAAAATATCCATCCGAGTAATAGGCGCTCTTACCAGCGTATGAGCCAATGGCGTAGGGATCCCTTTTTCATTGAGAGCCGTAATTAGAGCTTCCCCGATGCCCATCGAAGTCAATACTTCTGATGTATTGTAATAGGGTGATTCGGGATAGTTCTCGGCAGTTTTAGTGATGGCTTTGCGGTCTTTGGCCGTAAATGCCCTTAATGCATGTTGCACTTTGAGCCCCAATTGTCCCAAAACTGAGTCCGGCACGTCGGTTGGAGTCTGAGTACAAAAGTAAACTCCTACCCCTTTGGAGCGGATCAACTTAATAATGGCTTCAATTTTCTCAAGCAAGTCTTTGGATGCATTGGAAAAAACCAAATGAGCCTCATCGATGAAAAGACAAAGCTTTGGTTTATCATCGTCTCCCTGCTCCGGAAACGTCTCATAAATCTCCGATAACAAGCTGAGCATAAAGGTAGAAAAGAGCTTGGGGGAAGATTGAATATCTGTTAAGCGTATCACAGAAATCACTCCTCGACCATATTTACTGCGAACAAAGTCTTCGACGTCAAAGGACTTTTCACCAAAGAATCGGTCTGCTCCTTCTTGCTCCAATTCGATAATCTTTCGCATGATCGTATTGACCGAAGCTGAAGAAACCCTACCAAACTCTTTGGTAATTGCTTCTTTACCTTCATTGGTAATGTATTGGAGGACTTTTTTCAGATCCTTGAGATCTACCAAGGGCAAGTGCTGCAAGTCGCAATAGCGAAAAATCAAAGCAATGACTCCTCTTTGGGTATCATTGAGGTCCAGAATCTGAGAAATCAACACTGGTCCAAATTCAGATACCGTGGCCTTCAGCCGCACGCCTTTTTCATCGGAGATCGACATGAGCTCTACTGGTAGCCCCATAGGATCATAGTCTACTCCGATCTTTTGAGACCTATTCAAGATAAAGTCAGAAGCTTCTCCGGGCTGAGCTAAACCAGACAAATCCCCTTTCAAATCCATCAACACTGAAGGGATTCCTTTCAGAGATAATTGCTCAGCTATCACCTGTAAAGTTTTTGTCTTACCTGTGCCAGTAGCACCTGCGATCAAGCCATGTCGATTCATGGTTTTGAGAGGTACTTTGATCTGCGCGCCTTGGATCGGCTCCCCATTTAGGATACCGGTTCCCATGACGATAAAATCTTTTTTATAAACCTGACCTTCAGCCAAATGGGAGATAAACTGTTCTTTCTGACTCATATTCAATAATTTTAAAAAAGCCAAACTACAAAAAAAACCTTGATGCCAAGGGCAAAAAGGTTTTGAAAATGTAAATGATATCTAAATGTATCAGTAGGTCACTACTGGATCCAATTCTTTCGCTTGAGCCACAAAGTCTTCCACTTTAGAGAGAGCTGGAACTACCTTCGTAAGGCCTTTTTCTTCTTGGGTTTTTGTCAAAGCTTCATGCAGGTTTGCTGCATTTCTGTTTCTAAGTTCTTTCACAGTATCCACACCGGTAGCTTTCAATAGCTCGGCAAATTGGCTTCCTACACCGTTGATTCTAAAGAGGTCAGCCATATTGACCCAAGTTAGGATTTTGGACTCATCTACTCCAGAGGCTTCTGCAAGCTTCTTTCTCCCAGCTTTGGTAGCCCCTGCTTCCAATAGTCCTTCCACAGATTTTACTCCTGCTTCGGCTAGTTTCCCTTTGTACACCTCACCGATTCCTTCAATTGCATCAATTGATTTTGCCATGTTGATCAAATTTTAATAAAACATTATAGAAATAATTCAAAGCACTAGTGCTTCAAGGTTGCAGAGAACCTTATGCCTAAAATAAAGACAATTTTTGGCTTCCAAAATCCATTTAAGAGAATGTTTGAAATTTCATCATTTGCAAACATTAACTTTACCATTCCAAAAACTTCTTGCTTATTTTGGGTCAAAATACTGAATCAAAGGTGCGTTCTATCTCTTTTATCCCCCTCTTCTTACTATTCCTCTCCATCTGCTCCCTATCACATGCTCAGGGCGTCCCCAACCTCGGTCAGACCGACCGATGGATGAAAGGTGCCATGGCCGCCATGGAAAGAAATGACTTTGAAACAGCCAATTCTATTTTCAGAAATCTGATAGAGTCCGGTTTGCCACTACCAGAAGAAATGCCCTATTTCTTTGCAGAAACCCTATTTGAGCTGAAGCAGTATGACAATAGTGCCAATTTCTTGCAGAAATACTTCGAGCTCAACGGCTTCAGAGGTGAAAATTATCAAAGTGCCAAAGAACTGGAGCAAAGATTGGAAAGTCCGCTTCAGGCTATTCTTCAGTGTCAGCTCTGTGATAGAAAAGGCTATAGAAACGAGTCATGCCCCACGTGCCACGGGGCTCAAAAAACTGAACAAGACTGTTCCTACTGCAAAGCCAAGGGAGTGGTAGGCTGTAGTAAATGTGCAGCCACAGGGATGATCACCAAAAAAAATATATTCAATATATGGGAGTACTACGAGTGTGACCGATGCGCCGGAAAAGGACGATTGACATGCCCCACCTGCGATGGATCACTCAAGGAAGTAAGTGACTGCAAGACCTGCAAAGGAAGTGGTTCTGTTCCTTCGGAGATCATATGCGATCACCAACCAGGTGCTGATCATGATCATTAACAAAAAATCCCGCTTGAAGCGGGATTTTTTTAGTTACAATATTTTTCCAAAGCATCTTCCGCTCCGGGATATTCGAGGCCTTTGGCCAATTGAAAATCCTCACAGGCACTTTTCTTTTTCTTTGTAGCAATTTTCAGCATACCACGATTGAAATAGGCCTGAGCAAAGTTTTTATCCAGCTTGATAGCGTTGGTATAAGCCTTCATCGCTTCATCCGTATTGCCTAACTGATGTAGTGCTCTGCCTTTCATTAAAGAAGCCATGGCCGGCGCACCAGAGATCTCTTCCGCTCTGCTGGCGAAAATCAATGCTTTCGAATAATTCTTATTGGCGTAGTGAATATTAGAAATACTGAGCAAAACCTGGAAGTTATTGGGATCGATTTTGATCGCTTTCTCAAAATCATTCAGCGCCGAATCGTATTCTCCCTGCTCCTCATGAGCCCTTCCTCTATTGTAGAGAGTAGTGACGTCATTGGGGCTGAACTTAAGCGTTTCTGAATATTCGTTGACTGCTTTCTGATACTCGCCATTGGAGAAATGCACATCTCCTTTGTTTTGTCCTGAATTAGAACAAGCCAGGCATGCAGCACTTAATAGCACTGCAAACCCGGCCCGAAACAAGATTTTCATATTAGTTGGTTTAGACTGCTACGTTGTTTTCTCTTAACGCATCATTGAGAGAAGTCTTGAGGTCCGTAGAGGCTTTTCGCTGGCCTATGATCAAGGCACATGGCACTTGGTATGTACCAGCATTGAATTCTTTGGAAAGAGAACCTGGAATCACCACAGATCTAGGAGGCACATAGCCCTTATATTCTACTGGCTCATCTCCGGTCACATCGATGATTTTGGAACTGGCAGTGAGTGTCACTCCTGCTCCAATCACCGCTTCTTTACCGATTCTTACTCCTTCGACAATAATGGCTCTGGATCCTACAAAGGCCCCATCTTCCACTATCACAGGTGCAGCTTGAACCGGCTCCAAAACCCCTCCGATACCTACTCCGCCACTCAAATGAACGTTTTTGCCGATCTGAGCACAAGATCCGACAGTCGCCCAAGTATCAACCATCGTGCCACTGTCCACAAATGCGCCGATATTAACATAACTTGGCATCATGACTACTCCACTGGCCAAATGCGCACCGTAGCGTGCCACAGCATGAGGAACTACACGTACACCTTGTTTGGCGTAGTTGGTCTTCAATGCCATTTTATCATGAAACTCAAAAGGTCCTACCTCTATGGTCTGCATCTTTTGAATCGGGAAATAAAGAATCACTGCCTTTTTCACCCAGTCATTTACTTGCCATGTACCATCTTCCAATGGCTCAGCCACTCTGACTTGACCAGCGTCCAAATCTGCAATGATCGTTTTGATCGCAATTTCAGTGTCTTTTTCTTTCAACAATTCTCTGTTGTCCCAAGCTCGTTCGATGATTTCTCTGAGTTCCATTATTTTCTTTAGTTTCGTTTTATGCAAAATGAAAGTCCGTCCAAAACACCCGCTCTGATCGCTTCTGGACTTAAACCAGTCCTCGATACTAGAGCTTATGGGAAGCTTGGCCTTTCGATGCGTGAAACAAATAAATACAGCCTAAACTTCATAGGTTTTTCCCCGAAAAGGTCATTTGAAATCGACGGAATCCGATATTTTTCTTCCATCACCGATACAAAATCTCTATGGCAAAGAATTCTGATGCCTTTGAGATTCGCTAAAGTGCTAATTCAAGTCCAACCCAAACTCGTCATCTGTTGTACTTGGGAATACCTGCCGATGGCAAAAATCCTAAAATATATCTACAGATATAGGCTGATCTACGATGTACAGGAAAACTACCAACTCAACCTCAATCTCAATCCAGAATTAAGAAAATTTTCCAGATCGCTAGCCAAATTTATCATCGGAATAGCGGAGCAAAAGGTCGGAATACACAAGTACATTTTAGCAGAAGAATGCTACTCCGAAGAGATGCCTGAGAAAGCTCCAAGCCTTATTCTTCCCAATTTATTTGCAGGTAAAAAACTGGCGGTAGCAAGCATAAAACTTGATCAAAATAATCTGCTCAAACTCCTGATCACCGGAACCCTCAGTCCAGCTTTTGGAACTGAAAAAGCTATCCGCTGGTACCTAAAATTAAGGGAAAACTTACCCCAATTGCAGCTCAGAATTGTTGGACATTGCCCCCTCGGTTCTTTCCAAAATGACCTGCAAAGGTTGATCAATAATGAGGAAAATATCAGTGCAATAATCTCTTCAAACCCAATCCCTCACGACGAGATTTTAGAAGAAATGGTAGGGACTCAAATTGTACTTTTACCATATGAAGACAGGGAGGAATTCAGATCCAAAATGCCAACAAAACTCTATGAATGCGCCGCACTGGGGATTCCTGTTTTGCATACACCCAATTCAAAGTGGGAAGAGTTTGTTCAACCATTTCGAGGTGGCGAAAGCATTGATTTTTCAAATTTAGGCGATGCATACAAGCTGTTTTCAAAAGCATTGGAACAGTCATTTTTCATCCAAGCTCCTCCAGCATCGATTTATTGGAATTCAGCCAAAGACTCCTTTTTGGCTAGTCTTTAATCCACCACCGATCTCAAATCCCATCGTGGATAAGTGGAAAACTTATCCACCTACCTCCTATTTTCTACACTCAAACTTGACAAATGGAAACTCATTTGAATCTTCTTGATTTTAGATTTTCAAGAGAGAGTTGACTCAAAAAAGTCAATTATAATACTTAATATCAATAATTTAAATATTTTATAAGCTAAAGCTAATTTATATTTTAGTCATGACTAAAAACGAAATCACATCAAAAATGAGCTTATCAACAGTTGATTTAGCTTAAAGTAAATTTTATTTTAGCTATATCTAAATTAATTTTTATATTTGACTCATTAAAGAATACTCCATGAATCTCACCACAGCAGAAGAAAACTACCTGAAGGCCATCTACCATCTATCTGATGGCGGCAAAAAATCTGTTTCTACAAACGACATCGCCGCAGAAATGAAAACAAAGCCTGCGTCGGTATCAGATATGCTTAGAAAATTAGGAGACAAGGAAGTCATCGAATACAGGAAATATTATGGAGTCAATATCACTGAAGAAGGTAAAAAGAGAGCTCTCCAAACCATCCGAAAGCATCGCCTCTGGGAAGTATTTTTGGTTGATAAATTGAACTTTGCCTGGGACGAGGTACACGAAGTAGCGGAAGAACTGGAGCACATTCAGTCTCCCCTACTCATCCAAAGACTAGATGCTTTTCTAGACTATCCAAAGTTTGACCCACATGGTGACCCTATCCCAGACGAGTACGGTGATGTTCGGGCAAGACCTCGAATCCCTATCAATGAAATGGAAATAGATCAGTCTGGACAGATCGTAGCCGTCAAGGATAGTTCAGCTGCTTTCCTCCGATACTTGGACAAGGTGGGAGCTTACATCGGGGCAAGAATCAAGGTTTTGGACAAGGTGGAATTTGATGGATCGCTGGAGATCCTGGTTGATCAAAAGAAGAGCATTTTTATGTCTAAAGATGTCGCTGGAAACATACTGGCAATTCAATCATGAGAAACTCGATTTACCTATTCCTATTTAGCTTCCTGTTTTTCTCCTGTCGCTTCGAAAAGGTAAAAGATGACAACGAGATTCTGATTGTCGCCACCACTTCGATTTTGGCAGACGGGATACGTAATATCGTCGGAGACCAAGCCAAAGTAGTCTCTTTGATGCCTGCTGGGGTTGACCCGCATCTTTACAAAGCATCCGTGAGAGATTTGGACTTATTGGAAAGTGCAGATCTGATCCTTTACCATGGATTGTATCTGGAAGGAAAGATGACCGAGATTTTTGAAAAACTCACATTCAACAAGGATCTGATCAATGTATCAGAAGCTATCCCTGCAGAATTCTTATTGCGATCAGGTCCAGAATCACACAGTGTCGATCCTCACATTTGGTTTGATGTCAATCTATGGAGAATGGCTATGCAGCATGCATCAGATGAAATCATAACCTGGAAGCCAGACTGGAAGAATACCATTGAGTCAAATTCAAAGAATTACCAGGCGAAACTTGAGACCCTAAATCAAGAAGTCATTGACAAAACTCAACTCTTAAATCAGAGTCAACTTGCTTTGATTACTGCCCACGACGCTTTTGCCTATTTTGGAAAAGCCTACCAAATAGAAGTAAAAGGTCTGCAGGGACTTTCTACCCTAAGTGAACCTGGTCTAAGAGATTTGACGGGACTTATTCAACTGATCATTGATAGAAACATCCGAGCCGTCTTTGCCGAACAAACCATTTCCCCCAAAGCCATCAAAGCCGTAGTGGCTGGGTGCGCCAATGCGGGACATGAGATCCAACTGGCCGGTCCGCTTTACACAGACAGCCTAGATAGCCCCGATCAACCTGCCGGCACCTATATCGGAATGGTGCAAACTAACCTCAACACAATTTTTGAAAGCCTAATGCCATGATCCAACAAGTACAAAACCCTATTTTGGAAATCCACGATCTGACTGTCAGCTATGACCAGTCACCGGTTCTTTGGAATATTGACCTGAGTCTTCCCGAGGGAAAACTGGTCGGGATTCTCGGTCCGAATGGCGCTGGAAAATCCACCTTGATCAAGGCGATCATGGGCTTGGTAGATCCCAGTGGAGGCTATGTCCGGATTTTTGACAAAGAACTGGACCTAGTAAGAAATAGAATCAGCTATGTCCCGCAGCGAGAATCCGTAGACTGGAATTTCCCGGCTTCAGTTTTGGACGTGGTACAGATGGGGACTTACGGTCGATTGGGTCTTTTCAAAAGACCAGGTAAAAAAGAAAAACAATTGGCACTGGACTGTTTGGAGAAAGTGGGGATGACGGCTTTTGCAAAAAGACAGATCTCGGAACTTTCAGGTGGTCAGCAGCAGCGGGTTTTCATCGCCAGAGCTTTGGCACAAGAATCCGACCTCTATCTGATGGACGAGCCTTTTGCCGGAGTAGACATGGCGACAGAGACAGCTATCTTCCAGCTCCTTCAAGAAATGACTCAGGAGGGAAAAACCATTTTGGTAGTTCACCATGACATCCATTCAGCTATGAAATATTTTGAATGGATCATCATGCTCAACTTGCACTTGGTAGCTTCTGGGCCTAAAAGTGAAGTAGTCAACGAAGAACTGCTTCGCAAAACCTATGGCGGCAAACTGAATCTATTGACAAAAGTAAGTGACTTGATCCGCCAACAGGAGTTCAACCCTTTGAAAAACTGATATGGAAAATTTTCTGTATTTCTTTTCCTTTCAGGATGCTTCGATTGCTTTCATCGTTTTGGGAATTACCATTTTGGGAATTGGCTCAGCGTATGTGGGCACTTTCAGCTTTTTGGACAACAAAGCTCTATTGGGTGACGCCATATCGCACGCAGTCTTGCCGGGGATCTGCTTGGGTTTCATGCTAGCCGGAGAGAAAAACCCCTACTACATCGTCGGTGGAGCTATCATTTCTGGCTCACTGGCGACATTTCTGAGTTCATGGCTCAAGGAAAACACGAAACTCAGTGAAGACTCAATTATCGCTGTGATCCTTTCCACTTTTTTTGGTTTGGGAATCGTCTTATTGACAGTCATTCAAAAGTCTGGCAATCCGGAAATGGCAGGCTTGAACCAGTTTATTTTTGGCAATGCTATTGGAATACTGGAAGAAGACCTCTGGGTCTATGGAGGACTAGCTTTCATCATCATTCTCTCGCTGAGCTTATTGATGAAAGAATTCAGACTGTTGGTATTCAATGCAGAATTCGGAAAAGCTATTGGCTTCCCAATGGATCGAGTCCGTTTGGTTTTCAACATCCTTATGATCCTGTCGGTGGTGATTGGCATTCAGGCAATCGGAGTGGTATTGATGGCAGCACTCTTGATTACACCAGGGGCTGCAGCAAGGTTTTGGACAGACAGGCTTTCTTCCTTGTTAATTTTAGCTGGAGTATTTGCTGTACTATCTGGTATCATCGGCACCTATATCTCCTTCGTACTTCCTCAGATGCCTACAGGACCGTGGGTGGTGGTCAGTCTATCTACTTTAGCCCTGATTTCATTTGTCTTTGCTCCCAAAAAAGGAATTCTTTATCGATTCTTTTCCAGACGAAAGTATCTGACTAAAATGCACCGGGACCACGTACTTAAGAGTCTGTACAAAGCTTTGGAAGAAAAGAAGTCGGGCCTATCCCAATCCGAATTGCTTGCACTCTACCCCCATCATAAAAGAGAAACCAATAGATCCATCTCTTATTTAAGAAAGAGATCTCAACTCATTATAAAAGAAGGTTTTATCACATTAACATCTAAAGGTAAGTCAGAAGCAATGCGGATCGTCCGACTGCATCGACTTTGGGAATCTTACCTCAACGAATACATGAATATTGCTCCAGATCATGTGCACGATTCCGCTGAAAAAATGGAGCACCTGCTGACTCCAGAGTTGGAAGCCCTCCTCGACAACCGACTCAAATACCCCAAACTCGATCCTCACCAAGAAAACATTCCAAGAGACCATGATGAGCTTTGATCAAAACGCCTTTTTAATCATTTTCACCGCCTCCCTCATCGCGATTTCTTGTGGATTGTTAGGTGTATTTATGATGCTTCGCAAAATGTCCATGACCGGAGATGCTATTTCCCATGCCGTATTACCTGGCATTGTAATCGGCTTTTTCATCTCAGGAAGTCAGCGAGGCGTGGAGGTGATCGTGGGAGCAGGATTGCTCGGTATTATTGCTACGATGGTGATAGACTTTCTTAGAAAAAAAGCAAAAGTCCAACTGGATGCTTCCATCGGGATCACCTTTACTCTATTATTTGCAATTGGAATTATTTTGATCAATCTATTGGCGTACAAAGTAGACCTGGATCAAGAATGTGTGCTATACGGCGAGATCGCTTATCTTCCAATAGACCTTTGGATCACCAAAGCTGGCTTTAGTATGGGACCGAGAATTACTTGGCTAGCACTTTTAAATCTACTTTTAGTAATTACATTTATCTTACTGTTATTCAAAGAATTAAAACTAACCAGTTTTGATGAAGGATTTGGCTTGGTCATGGGAATACCTGCTGGAGGAATCAATCTTGCTTTGATGAGTATGGTCTCCTATACTACTGTGAGTAGCTTCGAAGCGGTAGGGGCTATTCTCGTGGTAGCACTTCTGGTAGTCCCGCCTGCCACAGCTTTTCTCTGGACCAAAAACATCAAATCCCTGATCCAACTGACGGTGCTCATAGGCATAGGAATTTCCATTATTGGCTACTACATGGCATTTTGGCTGGACAGCTCCATAGCAGGAATGATTGTCTCCGTCGCTGGTCTCGTATTCTTAGTTTCTGCTGTTTTCAACAGTAAAAAGTATAAATTTAAATCCGGAACCCGACTGGAGCCCGAAGCGTTAAGCTCTTGAATGAAGAAAAAGATGAAGCAGGTATTAGGAGTATTTCTGGCTGTATTGATATCCTCAAGCACATTTGCTCAAGATAAAATAGAGTGGATGAAGTTTGAAGATGCCGTGACAGCGAATCAAAGCAATCCAAAAATGTTACTCGTAGACGTTTACACGGACTGGTGTGGATGGTGCAAAAAAATGGATAAGGAAACTTTTACAGATCCAGAAGTCATAGCCCATATCAACGAAAACTTCTACGCAGTCAAACTAAATGCTGAAGACAGCAAAAGAACTTTTGAATTTGGAGGCAAAGAATATAGTGAGGCTGAAATGGCAGCAGCAATGCGGGTGCGCTCTTACCCCAACTTTGTAGTCATCGATCCCACATTGAAAAATATAGCTCAGTTGCCTGGCTATCGCACTCCTGACCAATTTATGGACGGCCTCAGTGAATTAATTGAAAAAGCATTTAGAATCAAGCCATGAGTTTTTCTCTCGCCGAACGCGAAGACACCATTATTGCACTTGCCACTCCGCAGGGTGTTGGTGCGATTGCAGTTATAAGACTTTCTGGAAACAAGGCGATTCAAGTCGTCAATGAAGTGTTTTATGGAAAGAATCTTGAACAACAAGACTCACATACCATTCATTTTGGAACTATTCGAGATGGAGAAAAAGTCATCGATGAAGTTCTGGTATCACTATTCATCGCACCCAAATCCTTTACCAAAGAAAATGTCGTAGAGATATCAACGCATGGGTCTTCTTACATCATCAATCAGGTGATTAGGCTCTTTCTGAAGAAGGGAGTTCGGCCCGCAAAACCCGGTGAATTCACCCAACGTGCTTTCCTAAATGGACAATTTGATCTGGCTCAGGCCGAGGCAGTTGCAGATTTGATTCACGCAGACTCTGAAGCTTCCCACTCTGCTGCTTTGAACCAGATGAGAGGTGGATTTTCTTCTGAAATTCAGGAATTAAGAACTCAATTGATCCATTTTGCTTCTATGATTGAGCTCGAGCTGGACTTCACTGAGGAGGATGTGGAATTTGCCAGCCGAGATGATCTTCGGGCTTTGGTAGAAAGACTCTTACGAGTCGTGGAAGAATTGATTTTAAGTTTTGATCTCGGAAACGTGATCAAAAATGGTGTGCCTACTGTCATTGCGGGAAAGCCAAACGCCGGGAAGTCCACCCTCTTGAATGCCTTACTCAATGAGGAAAAAGCGATTGTCTCTGATATCGCAGGAACTACGCGGGATTTTATCGAGGATGAAATCAATATTGGCGGAGTCATTTTCAGATTTATAGATACCGCCGGCTTAAGAGAAACCACAGACACGATTGAAGCGATAGGAGTCAGCAGAACTCAGGAAAAAATGAAGACTGCCTCCTTGATTCTGTACCTATTTGATCTGGGGGATACGGACCTCATTGAAATCAATAGAGACATCAATAAGTTGGAAAATCTGGGAGTTCCTTTTGTGAAAGTGGCGAATAAAGTAGATAAAGCTAATAGCCAATTAATTAATGAGTTAAAGGAAAAACATTCGGATATAATTTTTATCTCAGCAGGGCATAAAGAAAATTTGGAAGGCTTAAAGGTTAAGATATTGGAATTAGTCAATCTGGACAAATTTAAGACCGGGAATACAGTTGTCACCAATGTACGGCATTATGATTCTTTGACGAGAACCCGAGAATCTCTTTTAGATGTGTTAAGTGGGCTGGACAATGAAGTAACCAATGATTTCTTGGCTATGGATATTCGTAGGTCATTGCATTACCTTGGTGAAATTACCGGTGAAATTACTACCGACGATCTACTGGCTAATATTTTTTCAAAGTTTTGTATCGGGAAATAAACACCTACAAACAGTTCTAAACAACTCTAAGTAAAACTTATTAAAACCCTCTAAATCTTTTATTTAGAGGGTTTTTCATTTGTATCTCTTTTTATTCAATTTTCAATTTTGATAGAATATTTGTACCGGATTTGTACCGTTTTTTGGCGGTACAATTTTTTTGCTAAATTGGGGGAGATTATGAAACAATGGGAAACAACCAGAAACAACTGGAAACATTGGGAAACAACTAGAAACAAACAGAGCAAACTTTAAATCCATGAGTTCAAATATTAGAATCACCAGAATTTGCCAGTTGTGCGGAAATTCCTTCACTGCAAAAACCACTGTAACCAAGTACTGCGGGGATAACTGCGCAAAAAAGGCCTATAAGCTGAGGATGAAAGAGGAAAAAATTCAAAAGAGCCTGACTGAAACAGCTACCACTATCAATCAAGATTGGATGGTTGCCAATCAAAAGTCCTTTTTGAACGTTAAGGAAACCTGTGTTTATATGGGGATCAGTCGCACTACACTTTGGCGTTTGGTAAAAAGGGATTCCTTGGATGTTAAAAACATAGGGAGGAAACGAATTTTTAGAAAATCCGATATCGAGTCATTTTTAAATCAATAGCCCCTATTATGAAAGCCACCAAAGTCACCCTAAGAAAACGACCACTAGAAAATGGGAAGATCAGTTTATACCTAGACTTCTATCCTCCTATTGTAGATCCCAATACCGGCAAGAAAAAAAGGAGAGACTATTTGGGCTTTCATATTTTTGAAAACCCAAAAACTCCTACCCAGAAAGAATTCAATAGAGTTTGCATCTTAAAGGCCGAAAGTATCAGAACCCAAAAGGAGATTGAGTTTCTAAACAACAACTTTGGCTTTTATGACAAATTCAATTTGAAAAGAGATTTCCTTCAATATTTTTTAGAAAAAGGAAAAACTCATTCCAGGACTTCGGGAAATCAGGGAAACTGGAAAAGTGCGTATGAACATTTGAAATTATACTCAGGTGGAATTTGCACATTCGCCGAAGTCACTCCAGAATTTTGTGAGGGATTTAAAGAATACCTATCCAAAACCAAATCCATTGGCCGAAGTCATAAACTTTCGGCAAACACCCAATTGAGTTACTTTGCAAAACTTCGAGCTACTTTAAAAGATGCTTTGAAAGAACAGATCATAACGAAAGATCCTTGTATCTCAATTTCAAATGTTAGAGCAGAAGGAAGTAACCGTGTTTACCTGACTCAAGCCGAGGTGATGAAACTTTACCAGACTCCCTGTCCAGAATTGCCCATGCTTCGATTGGCTTCCCTGTTTTCTTGCATGACAGGATTAAGATGGTCAGATATTGAGAAACTGACTTGGAGTGAAATCGAGGATCCTGAGCAAACTGAAATTTCTCTCCTCAAATATCGTCAACGCAAAACAGGAAGGTTTGAATATTTACCGATATCAAAGCAAGCCCGTGAATTGGTGGGAGAAAGAAAGGGACAGGATGAACAAGTATTCTCAGGATTAAAATACTCGGCTACCAATAATACCATTTTGAAAAACTGGATTCTGAAAGCCGGAATTCTGAAAAAGGTCACCTTTCATTGCTTCCGACATACCTACGCCACCCTCCAGTTGGCTGGAGGAACTGACATTTATGTGATCTCTGGAAACTTGGGACATCGCCAGGTAAAAACCACTGAGATTTACACCAAAATCACCAACGAAAAGAAGGTCGAAGCAGCGGATAAGATCAAGCTTTACTGACCAGTTTTCTTGACCAACATCTCAAGTTGAATTCCAAAACTCATCAAATTCCATCCATATTTTTGGAAAAATTAGGTTTGAATAGAAAAAAAGTTAAATTTTTTTTTTGACCAGTTATGCACAGTTTCTATTGTGATATATATATACGAATATCTATATATACGTATATATGTAAAATTCACAAATCACAGTCTCACAACTCTGAAATACACTTTTAAGTTAACTTCTTGTAAACATTCATTTTTTCATGAAAATTAAATTTTATAATGAATGCTGCCTGCTATCTACAAATTCGTCTCAATAAACATAAACAAAAATTTTTCAAATCAATTTTAAATCTCTGATTTTCAGTATTTTAAATACATTTTTTTTGTCCCTAAAATATATACACATATGTAGATATTTATATATCTATATATATAACTTGTCAAATCTGGTCATATCTGGTCAAATCTGATCATACACTCATATAAAATGAAACAACTTACTCTATAAGCTAAATTATGGATTTGCTTTATACTCTTCTTTTTCTATAAATTTCGAGAAACAAATCCATGTAATTATGAAATCAAACAATCCATTTGAGAGTTTGAGTTTAGAACTAAAAGAAGGCTTTTCTTTATTACTGGAAGAAATTAAAAAAGCCAACAATAGTGGTTCTGAAAAAGCTCAATCAGAGGAAATCTTGACTGTAAAAGAAGCTGCGGAATTTTTAAACCTGAGCATCTATTCGATTTATGCAAAAACCTCAAGAAAAGAGATCCCCTATCACAAATCTGGAAGGAAGCTACATTTCTTCAAGGTTGATTTAATCAACTGGCTGAAAAAAACCAGAATCAAGACCAATGCTGAAATCGAGGAAGAAGCTGAAGAATATCAGAAAAATCGGTCTTCAAGAAAATCAAGAGTATGAAAAGTATTGAAGATAGATATATTCGAGTAGGTACTTCACTCTTCAAGCGGGTCAAGAAACCAATGATGAGTGGAAAAGATGAGGAAATGATGATTTCCTGGAATTTGGACACCATTAAGCAGGACTACCCCAACTGGCGGGATGTAGTGAAAAATATGGAACGCTACAATGGTTTTTGCACCATTCCGGAGCATTTGGAATACCAACGAAATTACCAAGGATTTTACAATCTCTATGAACCGATTTCCTTGAGTCCCCTTCCTGGTGATTGCCCAAACATCCTGAGCTTTGTCAAACATATTTTTGGGGATCAGTATGAAATTGGCTTGGATTATCTTCAACTCCTTTTTACCAAGCCCAGCCAACGTCTCCCTGTTCTTTGCCTAGTCAGTAGTGAAGGAAATACTGGAAAAACCACCTTCCTAAACCTTCTGAAGGCGATTTATGGGAACAATATGACCTTCAACACCAATTCTGATTTCCGAAGTAATTTCAATTCGGATTGGGTTTCGAAGCTGATAATTGCAATTGACGAAGTACTGCTGGATCGGAAGGAAGACAGTGAGAAAATCAAAAACCTGAGTACTGCCAAATCCTATAAAGCTGAAGCCAAAGGAAAAGACCGTTTTGAAGTGGAGTTTTTTGGGAAAATCATTCTGTGCTCCAATAACGAAGATAATTTCATGGTCATTGGAGTCCAGGAAACTCGTTATTGGGTGAGGAAGGTCCCTACTTTAGAAAAGTTGGATCCTGATTTTCTATATAAACTAGAAGACGAACTCCCCCACTTTCTCCACTATTTGCTTCAAAGAAATCTCGTTACATCCAAAAGTTCGCGAATGTGGTTTACTCCAGAGCAAATCTATACTCCTGCACTTCGAAGAGTAAAATCCTATTCTATCAACAAAGTAGAACTGGAGCTTTTTGAAACAATCAAGGAAATCATGGAAAGCCGTGAGCTCACAGAATTTTGTTTGACCAATACACATGCAAAGAAGTTACTGGAAAGGTCCGGACTCACTGTTTCCCGTTCCTACGTCCGTAAAATTTTAGAGGAAGTTTGGAAACTGAAACAGTATCCCAATGCCTCCAACTTCACCGCTTACCAGTATGACTCAACCGGTAGCATCTGTGAAAAAGAAGAGAAAGGTAGGTACTACAAAATACTTCAACAGGAATTAGAGCCGATTTTGTCTGGAATGTTGACTAATTGATTTATTGAATTGAAAATGAACAGGTTAACAAGTCAACAATCAGTCAACATTTGGTCAACAATTGAAATTAATGTTGACCATTGATCAACAATGCGATTGGAATGTTGACCTGAAAGTTGACCAAATGTTTACCGTACAAAAAACTGATAAACAATGACTTGAGATCAAAAGTCAACAAATCAACATTTAATTCGGCCTTTTTGACAATTCCTAAAGACAAAGAAGCAACTATAGCAGCTGAGCCTCTTTTTCTTTTTGCTGTATTTCAATTCATCCTGCTCTGGAAAATTCAAAAGGAAGAAAAAAAGAAGATGGAATCAGGGGTCGCTTTGCGAAGCAAGCCATGTTTTGGTCAGACCAAAACGCTTGTTCGCTACTCTTAGAAATAGAAATCTCACTTCGTTCAAATCCTTAACTATGGCAAGGCCAAGAAAACCACAAAAAGAAAAAAGAGACACCAAGTTCACATTCAAAATGAACGAACGAGAAGTCTTGGCTTTGGCAGAACTCAGTGAATATTCAAATATTAGTCCTACCGAGGTGATCAGGTCTTGTGTCTTCAAAAACAGATTGCTCCAAGCAAGAATGCCAAGTATTGATGTCAAAACTTACCTGGAGCTTAAAAAGATTGGAACCAATATTAACCAGATAGCCAGGCATTACAATTCAGGGAAAGAGGTTCCGCCTGATAAGTTGAGAGCTTTTATTTCACTTAAGGAAAAATTAGACAGCATTCTTAAAAGACTGATCAATGATCGCTAAGCAATCCATCGGAACTTCATTTTTGGGAGCATTGAACTACAATCTGAAAAAGCTGTATTCCAAAGATCCCGCACAAAAAGCAGAACTATTAGAGACAAACTTTGTAAGTCTACAACAAGATCAGGTCAAAAAGGAATTGAATATTCTAAGGGATCTAAATCCAAGACTGAAAAGGAACACCTTTCACACCAGCTTGAATTTTGCGATTGGTGAAGATATCAGCAATCAAAAGATGCTGGAAGTAGCCCAAGAGTATATGAAGAAAATGGGGTTTGATAATAATGCTTTTTTCATTTTCCGTCATCATGATTCCTCCCATCCTCATTGCCACATATTAAGTCTAAGAAATCGCTTTGACGGAACTGTTGTATCTGACAGCAATAATTACAAGCGAAGTGAGAAAATCGTAAGAGAGTTAGAAGAAAAGTACCGTTTGGAAAAAGTCAATGACAGCGAAAAAGCCAAACTCAAAGCACCGAATAAAGATGAATTAGAAATGGTTATCAGAACCGGCAAAGCATCCAATAAAATGTTGATGCAAGAAAAAGTGGCTACTCAACTCAATCATTCCAAGTCCATCCAAGATTTGATTCGAAACCTCGAAAAGGAAGGAATCTACCTCCTATTCAATCAAGCAAGCACAGGGCGAGTTTCAGGAATCACCTATTTAAGCAAAAATTTCAAAGCCAAAGGTCAAGCCTTAGGAAACCAGTTTAAATGGTCAAACGTCAAAAAATCAATCAACTATGAGCAAACTAGAGACAGCGAAGAAATTGGTAAGGCAAACCATCGAACAAAATCAATCTTCGGAGAAAATAAAGGAAGAAAACAATTACAAAATACACTACCTATCGGTACAACTGGACAAATTGATTCAGAACACACATTACTTGAACAAGAGTCAAAACAATCTGGAGCAGAAGATTCAAAAGATCCACGAGAGCAATCAAATAGCGTTAGAACCGATCAAGAAAGAAATTCAGCACCTGATCAACAGCCAGAAGAAAACCAGGACAGTTCTCATCATCTCTTATCTGACGCTGCTAATACCCTTGCTGGCCTGGGGAATTTGCTTGGCAATCTTTCGCCTTCTGGAAATCTAGAAAAAGACCGCAAAAAGAAAAAGAAGAAAGAAGAAGGACTTTCAAGATAGAGAAACCGAGAAAAGTTATTTCCGTAATTTTTCCAGGCCTTTGGAGGGGCCGAAAAATTCCAGAATAACTTTGATCACACCTAACTAAAGGGAAAAACCATTAATGAAAAGAATCCATTTTCCTCTTTTCTCATTTGCCTTTTTTCTCAAAAAAAATGCATCTTGTATTTAGTTTTTTAAGAAAGATGATTTTAGAATTTTAAAATAAAAATGCAAAGTGCCTTCAACTCCGACTTCCCAGAACTTGATACTCCAGATGCTCACCTAGATATCATCTATAAGGATGGAAAATTTTTGGACGCAGCACTTCAAAAGGAAATTATTTTTGAATACGACCAAAAACTTTTTCCAAATGGAATTCACTTAAAACTTCTTGTACCTCTTTTTGCTCTCAATTCAGAAGAACAAAAAATTCATAATAATAGAAAAAGGAAAAAATTCTTAGAAAATGGAACGGTACTCTTTTTTGCAATAGACAACCTTTCCTTCTATTGTGAATTGGAAGATGACCTTTACCTGATTCAAGTAGGAAATAGAACTCCCAAACTTTCCTCTTGCAAATGCAAACTGCTTGGGGCAGATGACTCAAGGGGAAGACCCTTCACACCATTCAATCAGAAAAATTATGATTCATTGAATCAATTATATTCAGGGGCATCAATGGATTATTTTTCTCACAGAAAATACCATACAGGAAACGCTTTCAAAAAATTTTCAACTCAAAACCGCAAGACACTTCAATACCTCAGAGATACCTTTTCTTGGGAAGATTAATAATTAACATTCATGTTCGAACAAACCTTTAAAAACGTAGACGATATCCTTCACAAAGACGCGGGCTGTGGCTCTGAATTGGATTATGTGGAGCAGACTTCTTGGGTGCTTTTTCTGAAATACCTGGATGATCTGGATCAGGATCGGGCTACTGCTGCCGAACTGGAAGGCAAAACTTATACCTCCATCATCAGTCCGGAATATCAGTGGAGTACTTGGGCTGCACCCAAACTTCCAAATGGAGAACTCAATCACCATAATGCAAAGACTGGGGATGATCTTAATGATTTTGTAAATGTCAAACTCTGGCCTTACCTAAAAAGCTTCAAGCTTTCTGCTTCCAGTCCAGATACTATAGAATACAAAATCGGAGAAATCTTCAGCGAACTCAAGAACCGAATTCAAAGTGGCTACAACCTTCGGGAAGTAATCAATCTGATAGATTCCCTACGCTTCCGAACCTATGCCGAAAAGCATGAAATGTCCCATCTCTATGAGGGAAAAATCAAAAACATGGGCAATGCCGGGCGAAATGGTGGAGAATACTATACCCCTCGACCACTTATCACCACCATCATCAAAGTGGTGAATCCGCAAATCGGCGAAACCGTCTATGATGGCGCGGTGGGTTCGGCAGGCTTCCTATGCGAGGCTTTCGACTACATGCGAAACTCCAAGTCACTGACTACTGCCGAGTCTGAAATCCTTCAGAAGCGTACCTTCTACGGAAAGGAAAAGAAATCACTAGCCTATATCATCGGGATTATGAATATGATCCTGCATGGTGTGGAAGCTCCAAATATCATCCATACCAATACACTGGCTGAGAATATCGCAGATATTCAGGAAAAGGATAGATACGATGTGGTACTGGCCAATCCTCCTTTCGGGGGCAAGGAAAGAGCAGAAGTGCAGGAGAACTTCCCGATCCGAACCGGAGAAACCGCTTCCCTTTTTTTACAACACTTTATAAAAATCTTAAGAGCCGGTGGTCGTGCAGGTGTGGTCATCAAAAACACCTTCCTTAGTAATACTGATAATGCTTCGATAGCCTTACGAAAACAACTCTTAGAAAACTGCAACCTGCATACCGTCTTGGATCTTCCAGGAGGAACCTTTACCGGAGCAGGGGTCAAAACCGTCGTCCTCTTCTTCGAAAAAGGCAGCGCTACGAAAAAGGTCTGGTTCTATTCCCTCAATTTGGATCGCAACCTTGGAAAGACTAATCCCATAAATGAAAATGATCTCGCGGAGTTTGTGGAATTACAAAAAACATTCGCGGATAGCGAAAACTCCTGGACTATAAACATCAAAGACGTAGATCAAAACACCTTCGACCTTTCAGTCAAGAACCCAAACAAAAAAGAAGAAGCTGCCCTTCGATCTCCACAAACTATTCTAGAGGAAATGAAAGCCTTAGACGAGGAAAGTGCAGAGATCTTAAACTCAATCTTGGAATTGATATGAAGGAAGGTTGGGAAATAAAAAAGCTGGGTGAAGTTTGTGATTTTCAAAATGGTTTCGCTTTCAAAAGCAAAACCTATAAGGAATCAGGTTTACCTATTCTTAGAATAACAAATATTCAAAACCAGGAATTAGAACTGTCTAGCCTTGTTTATTTTGATCCGAAAGACTACAAAGAAAACTTTGATAGGTTTAAAGTTTTTCAAAATGACTTGGTAATTGCAATGTCAGGAGCTACCACAGGAAAATTAGGAATTAATACTAGCGGAACGGTCTTTTATCTAAACCAACGTGTTGGTAAATTTTTACCAAGAAAAAATTTACTTAGAAGTTATCTCTATTACTTCTTATCCACAAAAGTTGAGGAAAGTTTAAGAATTGCTGCTGGAGCTGCACAGCCAAATTTAAGTACTGAACAAATAAATAATTTTGAAATCCCATTTCCTCCCCTCCCAGAACAACAACGGATCGTTTCCATATTAGACGAGTGCTTTGCCGCGATAGACCAAGCAAAAGCCAATGCCGAACAAAACCTCAAAAACGCCAAAGAACTTTTTGAAAGCTATTTGCAGGGGGTGTTTGAGAAGAAAGATGAGGGATGGGAGGAAAAGACTTTGGGGGAAATAGGAAAACCATCTATGTGCAAGAGAATATTGAAACACCAAACTTCTCCAAAAGGTGATATTCCGTTTTATAAAATTGGAACTTTTGGAAAAACACCTGACGCATTTATCTCAATAGAAATTTATAATGAATACAGGACTAAATATTCATTTCCAAAAAAGGGAGACATTTTGATTTCAGCATCTGGAACTATTGGAAGACGAGTAAGATACGATGGTGAACCAGCTTTTTTTCAAGACTCAAATATTGTATGGATTGATAATGATGAAAAACAAGTGTTGAATGACTACTTATATACTTTTTATGAGTTTTGTGACTGGCAACCTTCCAAAGGAGCAACTATTTCAAGACTATATAATAGCAATTTAACAAGTATTAAAATTGTGTTTCCGAAAACATTTGAAGAACAAAAAATCATTATTGAAAAATTAGATGCACTTCGGGCTGAAACCCAAAAGCTTGAAGCGATCTATCAGCAGAAATTAGCTGACTTGGAGGAATTGAAAAAAAGTATTTTGCAGAAGGCGTTTAGTGGGGAGCTTACAGAAAACCTTCTATTTCATGAATCCTAATCACCCTTTAACTAAGGCGCTTCAGTCTTTGAATCAAAATGATTTTTTAGATCCAAAATATAACTTTCAGCAGATATTGGAGATTCCCCCATTCATTTGTAAAGGTAAAAATTGTAAAAATCAAATTGGATTTAGAATAAGCGTAGGGTGTAGAAAAAACTTAAATGTTTCAATTGATTTATTAGAAAGAGTGTATGACGAAATAATATCGCACCGAAATAAAATTTTTGATCAAAATGTGTTTCAATCAAAATTTTATGATCTCTACAAAACAAACCCTTCATACTTTCATATAATTGGAAAAATAATTACTAAAGTTGGTTTAGGTAAAAGAATATCGGTAGACAAATACCTTTTTTTTTAAAATGAGCGACCAAAATAAAAATACCGAAGGATTTATTCCCCAGCATGGAGGTTACCGCAATCTTTTTAGCTATCAGAAGGCGGAGATCATCTATGATGGTACGGTATATTTTACTAATCGCTTTTTTCATAAGTATGATCGGACTGTAGGTCAGATGGTCCAAGCCGCCCGAAGTGGCAAGCAAAATATCGTCGAAGGTAGTATGGCTTCCGGCACTTCTAAGGAAATGGAAATCAAGCTCACTAATGTTGCACAGGCTAGTTTAGAAGAGTTACTTATCGACTATGAGGATTTTCTGAGAACTCAGAAGCTTCCGATTTGGGGCAAGGATCACCGACTGGTCGCTCGCGTTCGCGAGCTCAATAAAAGTACTCCAACTCCTACTTACGAGACATTCCAGAAAGCTATAGAGCATGAGAGTCCTGAAATCGTAGCTAATTCTATGATTACGTTAATCAAGATTTGTACTTATTTGCTTAACCAGCAAATAAAGCAATTAGAGATTGCTTTTGTAAAAGAAGGAGGATTGAGAGAGCGGATGACCCGAACGAGAATTGAAGAGAGAAAGAAAAAGCCTTAATATAAATTGGGACATATGAGACTCTTGCGACGATGTCCCACCTGTCCCAAATTGTCCCAAAAAAACACCAATCCATGAACGAATCCGAAACCCGTGCAGAACTGATTGACCCAAAGCTCAAGGAAGCAGGCTGGGGAATTGTGGAAGGATCAAAAGTCTTACGTGAGTATCATATTACCGCGGGTAAGATTCAAGTCGGCGGGCGAGGAAAAAAGCAAATCGCTGATTACGTTCTAGTTTATAAAGGCACTAAACTAGCAATCATCGAAGCCAAAAGTGCTAACCAAAGTGTCGGCGAAGGTGTAATGCAAGCCAAGCAATATGCCGAGAAATTAAAGCTCGCTACTACCTACTCCACTAATGGAAATCATATCTACCAAATCTGTATGGAATCAGGTTTGGAAGGATTGGTGGATGATTTTTTAAGTCCTGATGAGTTATGGGAAAAGACTTTCCCAACAACTCAATCAGATCCAAATGAGGATTTTTCAGGAGAATGGAGAGAACAGTTTGCTGCTGTTCCTTTTGAAGATAAGTCAGGAACTTGGGAACTTCGATATTATCAGGAAATAGCAGTTGCTAGAACTTTAGAAACCATAGCCAAACAAAAGGATCGCGCTTTATTGACTCTTGCGACAGGAACGGGAAAGACTGCCATCTCTTTTCAGATTGCTTGGAAGCTATTTCAAACAAGATGGAATCTAAATGATCGAGCCAAGCATCCTGATGAAGCAAGTCGTAGACCAAGAATTTTGTTTTTGGCGGATCGGAATATTCTGGCCAATCAAGCCTTTAATTCATTTTCTGCTTTTCCTGATGATGCCCTGGTTCGCATCAAACCATCAGAAATAAAGAAAAGTGGCAAAGTGCCCACCAATGGATCTTTGTTCTTTACCATCTTCCAGACGTTTATGTCAGGAACTGATGAACACGGAAAACCAGCCCCTTATTTTGGGGAATATCCAAAAGACTACTTTGATTTAATTATCATAGACGAGTGTCATAGAGGTGGTGCAAATGATGAAAGTAATTGGCGGGCGATTCTGGAGTACTTCTCTCCTGCTGTCCAATTGGGTTTGACTGCTACACCCAAGCGAAAGGATAACGTTGATACCTACCGCTATTTCGGCGAACCGATTTATGTGTATTCGCTGAAGGAAGGAATCAATGATGGTTTCTTAACTCCTTTCAAAGTAAAACGAGTTCAGACCACACTGGATGATTATATCTATACTTCTGATGATGAAGTTCTAGAGGGAGAAATCGAAGATGGGAAAAGATATGAGGAAAAGGATTTTAACCGAACTATAGAGATAGAAGAACGAGAGCGCAAACGAGTGCAAATCTTTCTGGCAGATTGTAATCAAAAAGATAAAGCAATTGTCTTTTGTGCAAATCAGGCACATGCAGCACTAATTCGAGATCTAATCAATCAGGAAAGTAATAGCAAAGACCCTTTTTATTGTGTTCGTGTGACCGCTAACGATGGAGCGGAAGGCGAATCGCAGCTGAAAAAATTTCAGGATAACGAAAATTCTATCCCTACCATCCTGACTACTTCCCAGAAACTATCAACCGGTGTGGATGCCAGGAATGTCAGGAATATTGTTTTGTTACGGCCTGTTAATTCCATGATAGAATTTAAACAGATTGTAGGTAGGGGAACACGGGTTTTCGATGGAAAAGAATTTTTCACCATTTACGATTATGTAAATGCAAATCATCATTTCGCTGATCCAGAATGGGATGGAGAACCCGCAGAGCCAGAAGTAGTACTTGGTGATCCCCCAATGGATACGCCATGTAAAGATTGTGGGAAGTTGATATGTGTTTGTGTTAAAGAACCACCTGCGCCTTGCCTTGTCTGTGGTGAATCGCCTTGCGTTTGTGAAAAAAGGCCTAAAAAGGTTAAAGTCAGATTAGCCAGAGGAAAAGACCGGACGATCCAGCACATGATGTCTACCTCTTTTTGGAGTGCAGAGGGGAAGCCGATTTCTTCAGAGGAATTTATGGCCGAACTATTTGGAGAACTTCCTAAGCTATTTAAAGATGAAGAAGAGTTGAGAGCTATATGGGGAAATCCAGTAACAAGACGAACATTTTTGGAAAGTTTGGATGAAATGGGTTTTCCCAAAGATGACCTCCTTACACTTCAGAAGCTGGTAAATATGGAGAAGAGTGATCTTTTCGATGTTTTGGAATATGTTTTCAATGGAGACTTTATCGCTAAGTCTAGAGCCGAACGTGCTCAATTGGCCAAGCAAGCTGTAGTTCCATTATTGAATACAAACCAGCGAGAATTTATTGATTTTGTTCTTGAAAAATATGTGGAAGTTGGAATTGAAGAACTTGATGATTCCAAACTGAAATCCTTAATCGAAAACAAATACCAAAGCTTACCCGATGGACTAAGTGTATTAGGAAATGCCGGAGAGGTAAGGAAGATGTTTATCGAGTTTCAGCAGTATTTGTATAAAGATAATATGGCTTCTTAATTTTCAAAGGTAGAGATAAATCAATGAATTTGATTTGCCACTCCTGCAAATTGAATATTTTAAATAAAGTTGTTTAATGAATTTAAACTGCCAAACTGGCAGGATTTTTTTTCTGGCCTAAAAATTGAAATTTAGTTAACGCTTCAGGGTATCTTAAAACTTTTTAAGAAGGCCTGTTGGTGAAAGGTTTAAGTTAACATGTTTCCTGACAATCCCCAAGAAGGATGCCAGAGCTGACATGATTGCTGTCAGGTTGTCTGCTGATACTCCTCCGATAAGCAGGAGTAAGCAAGGTAGCAAGTTGATTATTAGCAAGATTGACTTCATACACTTTCGTTTGTTCAATTTTCCCCTTAACCCTTGCGTTAGTGAGGATTTAACACCGCGAATGTAAATTCGGGTCAGGTTGTTGGAAGCGGAAACGCTGAGTTGCGATCTGGAATGCGGCATAGAATTATGATCCGCTAAGGGATGGAGATAGGGTCCTTGAGAGGTGAAATTCCTCAGTGGATTGGGGGACGTGTTAAAATACGCGGTATCGGATTACCGATATGTCCATGGCCCAAGCTCCCATTGAAATATGCTTACGCAAATGAAAACAATTTTTACAAAGGAATTGTGGGATGCCTACGTTCAAAAAGTTGAGAAAGACTTTAAATTAAAAACTTATCCACAACTCGATCCTTATTTCAACTTTAAGAAAGACAAAGTCATTCTCTTCGACTTACTTTCTGATCCTTCTTTGAAACGGATGAAAAACCACAATTTCACACCGTTGATTAAAATCCTTCAAAAAACTCCTAGATACAAATGGCAAGAAGACAAGGAGCTTTCAGCTGGAGGTAAGTATAATTTGGAAACCAAAATCCGCCCTATATCTTTTGCTTCTCATTTTGACACTTATATTTATGGGTTTTATTCCTTTGCTCTAAATATAAAATATCAAGACTATATTCATAAAAATGGATTTCAAGAAGTTGTTCTTGCTTATAGAAGTGATTTGGAAGGGAAATGTAATATTCAATTTGCAAAAGAAGCATTTGATCAAATCAAAAAATCCTTCAAAGAAGAGGGTGAATGTTCAGTTATTGCCCTAGATATAAAGGGCTATTTTGACCACATAGATCATTCTATTTTGAAAAAAATGTGGTGTAAAATTATCGATGAAGATGATTTACCACTTGACCAATACAAAGTATATCGTTCTCTTACGAAATACAGCTATGTAAACTATGGCAGCTTTCTGAAGCATTTCAATATTAATCTTAAAAAGCTCGAAAAAGAGCAAAAAAAGAAACACAAGGGTAAGAAGAATGTTCCAAAAGGCTATCAATCTCTTTTTGATCTAATTCCAAATGACATTAATGGTTCGACATTTCATGATAAAATGGAACTTCTTCGTAAACGAAAATTAGTTGCCATAAACCGAACCAAGGACCGATCATATAGTAAAAATGGAATCCCTCAAGGGTCTGCCTTGAGTGCTTTGCTTTCAAACATTTACCTAGCGGAATTTGACAAAAACATTTTTGAAAAAGGTCAGAACGAAGGCTTTGTTTATCGAAGGTATTGTGATGACCTGCTCATAATTTGTAAACCGGAGCAAGTTAATCCATTGAAAAATTATATAATTGATTTAATCAATAATGATTATAAGTTAATTATTCAAAATCGTAAAACTGATGTAATAGATTTTATGCCATCTCAAAATGGACAAATAAGGTCATTCAGACGAGAATTTGACACCAAAAAAGAAATTTTTAATTCATTACCTAATGAGGAAATTAATTTTAAGAATTTACAATATTTAGGTTTCGAATTCAATGGTAAGAGTATTTATGTGCGACCTGGAAGCCTTTCACGCTATTTTCGAAAGATGAAGGCCCGTGTTGCAAAGTCAATCTCAATGGCATACAGTGAAAATGCAAAGTCAGATATTATTTTTAAGCAACAGATATACTCCCGATATTCTCACCTTGGTAAAAAAAACTTCTTATCCTATGTTAAGAATGCATCAAAAAGATATTACTCAAATTCGGCGGGGGAAAAAAAAGATGGAATGAACTCTCCTAGTATCAAACGTCAAGTTGCTGCACATATGAGAATTTTAAAACAAGAAATAGAAAAAACTAGTAGACAAAGAGCAAAACAGAAGGGTGTTGATATTATAAAAAAATAGAATCTCCTTAATTGGATTTGCCTACATCTTGCTATTTAAATTTTGTTAACACATGTCCTTTTTTCAGATATAAATATAATATACCGTAATAGAAGGTTTTAGACTTTAAAATGGAAAACCAGATCGAAATATATCAGGGGACTGACGGCCAGACTCAAATTGAGGTGAAGTTTGAGGGAGATACCTTTTGGTTACCCTTGCAACAAATTTCAGAATTATTTCAAAGGGACAAGTCGGTTATTTCTAGGCACATAAGAAATATTTATAAGGAAGGCGAATTGGACAGAATGTCAACTGTTGCAAAAAATGCAACAGTTCAAATGGAGGGTCAAAGAAAAGTTGAAAGGGAAGTTGAATTTTACAATCTAGATCTCATTCTGTCTGTTGGTTATAGAGTAAACTCCAAACAAGGTACCCAATTCAGAATCTGGGCAACCAAACGTTTAAAAGACTACCTTATACAAGGTTATGCAATCAATGAAAATAGACTAGCGCAGAAACAGCAGGAAGTTCAAACTCTTAAAGATGGTATTCGAATTTTAAGCAGAGCAATTCAACAAAAAGAAGAAGACCGAAACTTGGATTTTGAATGGCTGAATCACTTTGCAAAAGGATTGGAATTGCTCGATGATTATGATCATGAAAACCTGGACAAAAAGGGATTAAGCAAAAGAAAAGCAACCTACCCTGAATTATCAGAATATCAAGAGGTAATCAAATCCATGAGATCAGATTTTGAATCTGGTGTATTTGGAAAAGAAAAAGATGGAAGCTTTGAAAGTGCAATCGCACAAATCAGTAAAGGCTTCGGGGAAAAGGACTTCTATCCTACCCTGGAAGAAAAAGCAGCCACCCTACTCTATCTCATTGTCAAAAATCATGGTTTCGTAGATGGTAATAAACGGATTGCAGCAGCTTGCTTTCTTCTCTTTTTGAAGTCAAATGATCTTTTGAAAAACAGTGAAGGAATTTCAATCATTAGCAATGATGCTCTGGCCAGCTTGACCTTATTTATTGCATCCAGCAAACCGGAAGAAATGGAAACTGTGAAAAAATTGGTGATAAGTGTGTTGAATAGGAACCGAGACGAGAGGCACTGAAGCTGTAATCTGTTTTTATCCCATATCACATAGAAAAATACTAATCTAAATATTGGATAAACTTTGTGCACACACTGTATGCAAAATGCAGTGAAATTTGGCCAGTCCGATCTCTGCCAAATCCATTCTATAAGCGATTAAACTGATTTCTATAGTTCAATAAAGCCAGATAAATGAGCTATAGATCGACTTTCTATCCCTCACTGAGGGAGAATTTGTTTAAAACTATATCTAAATGCATATAAAAATCATTCAGATTAATTTTTTATACGCAAAAACATATAATTCAAATACTTTTCATACATTTATATGCAAATACATATAGAATGAATCAAATAGCCGAATTTGTAAAAACCAGACGAAAGCAATTGGGGATGACTCAAGAAGAATTTGCCGATAAAGCCGGGGTTGCGCTTACCGTAATCCGAAAAATCGAGCAGGGAAAGGAAAATTTGAGCCTTTCTAAAGTAAACCAAGTTCTAAGCATGTTTGGACACATATTAACTCCAATTCACGAAAAAGATGCGAACAGGAATAATCAAGTATAACAATGAGTTGGCTGGCACCTTGACAGAAGTAGATTCTGGTGAATATGTTTTTGAGTACGATGAATCTTATGTGCAAAAACACCCCAATCAATTCATCACGTTTCAAATGCCGGTGACCACTCGGCCCTATCGAAGCACACGCCTGTTTCCTTTTTTTGATGGCTTGATTCCCGAAGGTTGGCTATTGAATATCGCGGCAGAAAGCTGGAAAATCAATAAAAATGACCGAATGGGGCTACTTTTGGCTTGTTGCCAAAATGCCATTGGAGCAGTGAGTGTTCACCCTCTAAACCCAGAAGGAAATGAATAGATGTTTGTACTGTTATGAACCACTGAACGCAAGTCAAACAGGAGATTATCATCCCAAATGTGTTAAAGACTTCTTTGGAACTACACATGCCCCAGAGCTTCCCTACCAACTGTCAGAAATGGAAGTCTTGGCAAAACAGGCAGCTGAAAGTTCCATAACGGTTCCTGGAGTTCAACCAAAATTGTCATTAGGATGGATAAAGACCGAACTGGAGAATGGACATCAAGGAAGACTTACGATCCTAGATGCGCTGGAGGGTATGTATATTCTGAAGCCACAAAATATCCAATACCCTGAGATGCCGGAAAATGAGCATCTCTCCATGAGGTTGGCAGAATTATTTAACATTGAAGTAGTGCCTTCAACTTTGATTCGATTGGCTTCAGGCGAATTGTCCTATCTCACCAAGCGTATAGATCGCAAAGAGGATCATTCTAAAATCCACATGATTGATTTCTTGCAGATCCTGGAACTGGAAGACAAATACAAAGGGAATATGGAAACCTTGGGAAAAGCCATTGGTGAACTTTCAACCAATACTTTACTTGATAAAATGCGATTCTTCGAACTTGCTGTTTTTAACTACGTCATCGGCAATAATGACATGCACTTGAAAAATTTCTCAATGTGGCAAACTGATCAAGGTTGGGCTTTATCTCCTGCTTATGATTTACTCAATGTTAAAATCATCCTTCCGAAAGACAAGGAAGATACAGCACTATTGCTTGGAGGAAAAAAAATGAATTTCAACAAAGGATATTTCGATAGATTAGGAGTGGTTTTAAAATTGAATGAGAAACAAGTCAATGGAGTCTATAAACGACTTAAAAAATGGCTGCCAAAGGCTAACCAATTAATTGAAAAGTCTTTTCTCGGCAATGACCTTAAAACTGAATATAAAGAAAGGGTAAATTTGGGTGCCCAAAAATTTATTGAGGAATAAGGAGGGATAAATTCAGCACCATTTTTATATAAAAAAAATCTAACCAAAATTAGAATAATCCTAAAAAACCACTACCTCTAGAATTTCTTGTACCGGATTTGTACCGATTTTATATTATATAATTGTTTTTCAAACAGTTACACATTCTGTATCGGCAAGTAAGATTTCACTATTCGATTAAAACAGCTATTTAGAGCAAGGTCATTTTTCAGCCCTATAAAACACATCCATCAAGGCAGTTCGGATATTCAAGCTATACAGCTTTTGATGTTCTCTGGATGGATAAACGCGATTGGATAGGAAAATGTAAGTGATCTTTTTGACAGGGTCTGCCCAAACAAAAGTTCCTGTAAAACCGGAATGTCCAAAGCTTTCCGGACTCGCCAAAGGAGAAGGATACGCATCAATCAAAGGAAGTTCAGCATTACCAAAATAGGGTTTGTCAAAACCCAAGCCCCTTCGATTCTCGTTTTCTGGAAATTGCACTTCAGTAAATTCTCTGACAGTTTCTGCAGAAATCAATTGTTGACCATTAACATTACCAAAGTTTTGATAAAGAAGCATCAACTTAGCTAAGTCATCAGCAGTACCAAACAAACCCGCATTTCCAGAAACTCCCCCCTTTAGCGAAGCATTTTCGTCATGTACCCACCCTTTCACAAGAGTTTTCCGAAAAAGTGAGTCTACTTCGGTAGGTACGATGGCATTATCAAAATTCTTCAGAGAGGGAAGAAAGCCCAACGCCTCACATCCAAGAGGCTTATAAAAATTCTCATTCAAATACGTTTGATAATCAGTCCCAGTGAGTTGCTCAATTAAGCTTGGAAAAATCAAAAATGTTAGTCCTGAGTATAGGTATTTCTTTTCCTCGGAAACTTCAGACCTGTCGATGATCCGATTCATCTTCCTCTCAAAACGACGGTTGATATAGATGCCATCATAGACTTGTGCTTGATAGCGATTACTAGGCAACTCATGAACAAAACGCTTTTTGACCTTTCCATTTTTCTTCATCACTTCATTTAAAAACACAACATATGGAATCAATCCTGCCTGATGAGCTAAAATCTCACGAAGCGTAAGATCTTTTTTATCTTTTCGCTTTCTCCAAGGTTTCCAATAAGTACTGAATGGTTTATCTAAATCAATTTTGCCTTCGTCCACTAACTTCATCAAGGCTGGCAGCGGACCTGTAATTTTGGTTACCGAAGCCAAATCATATAAATCGTCTAGCGCCACCGCCTGAATTTCATCATAGGTATGATAGCCATAGGCTTTATGAAAAATTACCGTGTCATTCTTTGCAATCAACAATTGTGCTCCAGGGAAAGCTAGACTATCGATTCCCATTTGCATGATTGAATCTACTTTCTGTTTGATGAAATCTTCATCAAAGCCCAACTTTGACGGAGTGGATCGAACTAGCTCATGCTGAGCAAATCCGAGCTGAACAACTACTATGAATACAAAAAGTAAGGACAGTGATTTTTTCATTCTTCCGATGTAACTAATATTCAATGCTAAATAGCCTTCGCCACTCATAGCTCCAAGCCTGACCAATCTTTTTCCTTAATCGGTAAAAAAATCAAGATTAGAGAAGGAAATGAAGCTTGACAGTTGAGGAAAAATAAAAGTGTATTATAACAACATAGAGGGCTATCCTTAACACACTTAGAAGAAACAATAAATCAGAAACTCAAAACTGATCTATTGTTTTCAACGAAGTAACAATTTATTCAAAAATGCTTCCAACCTTGAGCTTTCAAAGGTACAGCTGTTCCACTTTTGGTCACCAGGAATTTTCCTTCTTCAGGTTTAGTCATATGACCGATAAAGTGGATGTCAGGATGTTTTTCAAGTTTGGCGAAATCCTTTTGATCAATTGTAAACAGCAATTCATAATCCTCTCCCCCGTTTAATACACAGGTGATGGGATCCATATTCAATTCTACAGCTGTATCAAAAGTTTGTTTATCTATCGGAAGTTTATCTTCATAGATTGTGGCTCCAACATTGGAGGCTTTGCAAATATGGAAGATTTCTGAAGCCAATCCATCGGAAATATCCATCATGGAAGTAGGCACAATACCAGCTTCTTTCAACTCATGAATGATATCCATCCTTGCATCCGGTCTCAACTGTCTCCCTGTCACCACCGGATATTTATCCAAATCTGGTTTCATGTCAGGATTAGCAAGGAACACCTGCTTTTCTCTTTCCAAAATCTGAAGTCCAACCAAAGCCGCTCCCAAATCACCGGTAGCGCAAAGAATGTCATTCACTTTTGCTCCATTTCTATAACTGACCTGTTCTTTTTTGGCTTCGCCAATTGCAGTAACAGATATCACCAACCCACTCCTGGAAGCAGTGGTATCTCCTCCAATCAAGTCTACTCCATAATGCTCGCATGCTGCACGGATTCCAGAATATAGGGCATCCACCGCCTCAACAGAGAAACGATTAGAAAGGGCGATTGAAACTGTAATCTGCTTCGGTATTGCATTCATGGCTGCCACGTCTGAAACATTGACCGCCACGGCTTTGAAACCCACATGAGGCAGAGGAGCATAGGACAAATCAAAATGAACACCTTCCAGCAAAAGGTCTGTAGTCACTACCTTCACATGATCTCCTGCCTCAATGACAGCAGCATCATCGCCAATTCCTCTCAAAGAAGATGGATTCTTTACCTCTATTTTCTCACTTAGGTGATCGATCAAACCAAACTCACCCAAATCACCTATTTCTGTTCTTTTTTCTGACATATTAATTGTACAATGTACCAAGTCCAAAGTACCCAGTACTCAAAACTTAAACTTTTTACTGTTTACTACTTACTGTTCACCGAAACCTCCTGACAGAGTTCCACCAAAACACCATTTGTGCTTCTGGGATGCAAAAATACGACTAATTTATTGTCTGCACCCAGTTTGGGAGTTTCATTCAATATTTCAAAACCTTCACCTTTTAAGCGTTCCACTTCAGCTTCGATATTTTCCACATCGAAAGCGATATGATGAACTCCAGGTTTCTTTTTCTCTAAATATTTGGCAATGGCACTATTCGGGTTGGTAGCCTGAAGCAATTCCACTTTGGTCTCACCTACTAGAAAAAAGGAAGTTTCCACTGCCTCTCCTTCTACCAATTCTGTTTTAAAATGGGCTTTACCCAAAAGCTTTGCAAATAAAGCATTGGACTCCTCTAAATCCTGCACGGCAATTCCAATATGCTCGATTTTCCTCATTTTTATTCTTTTTTCATTTTTAAAAACAAAAGTCTAGATTCTTAAATTCAGCCAAAAAGATCCGAGTTTGGCTACTTCCGACATCGGTCATCGGGCTTCCAGCCCTCAATCAAAGGGAAAATGGGTAATAGTACAATTGCTGCTATTTAGAATTTGTATATTTGCAATTGAATCATTTCAGAAGAGCTTCTGTTTGGATTCTAGTTACATTTGAAGATATAAAATTATAAAATATGATCATCGTCTCAGATAAAGCCAAAGAGCGAATTTTGGAGCTAAGACAAGAGGAAGGACGTGGCGAAAACGAAAACATCCGTGTTTCAGTAAAAGGCGGGGGATGTTCTGGTTTGATGTATGACTTGGGCTTTGATGCCGAAACCGTAGATACAGACCATGTATTTGAAGATAAAGGAATTAAAATCATCGTGGACCGGAAGAGTTTACTCTATTTGGCAGGAACGACTCTGGAGTTCTCCGATGGATTAAATGGCAAAGGCTTCCAATTTATCAACCCGAATGCTAGCAGAACCTGTGGTTGCGGAGAGAGCTTCTCCATTTAATTTAACTTTTCTATAAGAAACAATCTAAAAGGCAACCTATCCGGTTGCCTTTCTTTTTACCCAAATTCCTAAGTCAATTTAGCCTTCATTCCTTACCTTTGCCCCCACTAAAACCGAACCCAAATCATGGAAGAACAAATCAAAAAAATCCAACTCAATGATCTTCATACTGCTTTAGGAGGCAAAATGGTCCCTTTTGCAGGATACAATATGCCTGTAAGATATAGCTCTGATAAAGAAGAGCATCACTGTGTCAGACAGGGAGTTGGGGTATTTGATGTGTCCCACATGGGAGAGTTTATGGTGGAAGGCCCAGAAGCTTTGAATTTGATTCAAAAAGTCACTTCAAATGATGCTTCCAAATTGGTCAACGGCCAAGCTCAATATTCTTGTTTCCCTAATGAAACGGGAGGAATTGTGGACGATTTGATCGTTTACAAATTCGAAGACGAAAAATACATGTTGGTAGTCAATGCTTCCAATATTGATAAAGACTGGGCTTGGGTCAACAAGTTCAACACAATGGGTGCAAAACTGACCAATATTTCTGACGAGGTTTCTCTTTTTGCTGTCCAAGGACCAAAGGCGATAGAAGCTGTTCAGTCATTGACTCCCGTAAACCTTTCTGAGGTCAAATTTTACCATTTCACTGTGGGTGAATTTGCAGGTGTTCAGGATGTGATCATTTCTGGAACTGGCTATACAGGAGCAGGAGGATTTGAAATCTACGTGAAAAACGAAGATGCTGAGAAAGTTTGGAAGGCAATCTTTGAAGCTGGCAAAGACTTCGGTATCCAGCCAATCGGGCTAGGAGCTAGAGATACTCTTCGTCTGGAAATGGGATATTGCCTATATGGCAATGATATCACCGATGAGACTTCCCCTATCGAAGCAGGTTTGGGATGGATCACCAAATTCACCAAGGATTTCACCAATTCTGAAGCTTTAAAAGCTCAAAAAGAAGCAGGTGTAGAAAGAAAATTGGTTGGTTTTGTGATGCAGGAAAGAGGAATACCAAGAGGTCACTACCCTATCGTGGATGCTGATGGAAATGTAATTGGTGAAGTTACTTCAGGTACTCAGTCCCCATCTATGGAAGTAGGTATTGGCTTGGGTTATGTGAAAACAGAATTTGCGAAAGCCGGAACAGAGATTTTTATCCAAATCAGAAATAAAAACCTGAAAGCTCAGGTAGAAAAACTCCCTCTTTACAAAGGATGAGACAGATTGAAGTTTGCTTCAGCCCTGAGCTGATTCACTTACATGAATTACAAGGTAAAATCGTGGTTGTCGTGGATATCTTCCGTGCGACGACCACGATGATTACTGCCCTTGCCAATGGGATCGAAGAGATCAAAACTTTTGCTGACAAAGATTCCTGCCGACAAATGCAAAGCCAAGGCTACTTGGTTGCCGGAGAAAGGAACGGTCAAACCATTGAAGGTTTCGATTTGGGAAATTCTCCTGTGGCATTTTTGAAAAAGGATTATTCTGGAAATAAATTGGCCATGACCACCACCAACGGTACTTTGGCCATATCCAAATCCCAAGAAGCAGACGAAATCCTAGTTGGTTCATTTCCAAATATTTCCGCCACAATCAACTATATCCAGCAGCATGACAAGGATGTTTTGATTCACTGTGCAGGCTGGAAGGGGAAATTCAATCTGGAAGATTCACTCTATGCAGGAGCTTTGGTGAAATCTCTCGAATCCACTCACCTTTCCGAAGATGACGGTGCGATGGCGATGAAGTCACTTTTTGAAAAAGAGGGACATCAAATGAAGCAATTCCTTTCTCAGGCTTCTCATGCCAAAAGACTGCAAAACCATGGAATCGAGCATGACATTGATATCTGTTTGACATTGGATCTTTTTGATATTGTGGGAAAAGTTGAAGACGAAGTAGTTAGAGCTATTGCAATCTAAAAACCTGCTTAAAGTTTCATTTCAGCTTAAATAGGTCTATTTTAAAGTGACCTAAACGATCGGATCCAGACTCAATGGATCTATTGGAAATGAAAACCTTTAATTACAAAAATCGAAAACTAAGCTCTGGTCCCCACTTATTGGGGATACTCCTTATTTTTACGGGCATATTTGCAATTCTTAGTCCTACCTTCATAGAAAGTGGCAGCTCCCTTCAAAAGGTATTGGCAGTTGGAGTTGGTTCTTTTTTACTTGGTTGTATTATTATTTTCTCCTACTCAGGAACACTCCTAGATTTCAATAGAAATAAATACAAAAAATACTTTTCTCTCTGTGGCTTCAAATTTGGACAGTGGGACGACTTACTATCCATTGAAACAATCCAGCTTTCTTCCCATACTTTCGTAAGCAGTAATTTACCCAACGGAATCAGTCCAACTCTCTCCGGCAAAGTGACTGACTTTAAAGTCACACTTCTTTCCACTTCGCAAGCCCCCCTTCTCACTTTTTTTTATGAGAAAAGGAAAAAAGCTATTCAAGATGCCAAGCTTTTGGCCGAAAAATCAAAGGCTATTTTAAGTATAAAAATCCCTGATTATGAATGAAATAGTCTTAAATTAAGAGTCATTTTAATTGGCAACACCAGAATGCTCGAATCATAATTATCCTTATTTCTTATGCTGGACTTACTTTGGAGTATTTTTGATCTAGTGACCATAATTCTTTTCGTCTATTTCTTTTTGAAAATCATGAAGTTGGGCTTGTCTCAAATCAAACCCAAATGGAGATTGGTCGCAGTTCCTGTCTTGTTGGTAGGAATTATTTCCTTTCTCAGTAATCAAAAGAAAATAGAAAGTGAATCCAAAATCATCGAAGTGGAATATTCGGTTGACTATTACACTGTTCCGGTATCGCTGATCAATGATCTAAGTGTACAAGTGGTCCGTAAGAAATCCGATGGATCCATTAACCCATTCCTTTCAGATTCATTTTATATGGGCTTTGTCCTTGGGAGAGAATGGAGCCAAACAACAGTCAACGAAACTCCATCTGGAATCGAAATCGAAGGAAAGGTAAAGTATTATTTGATTGGATGGAATTTCATGAGTTTCCCACGAAGCATCCTGATCAAACCAGATTCTCCCGACAATCCAGTAAAATTGGATTGGAAGCATTCTATTTAACCCATTTTTTCTCCAATCAACCCAAAGCCAATTGATTTCCGGCTTTTTGCTGGTATTTTTCTGATTCAATAAAAACCACCAGCTTAATGAAAACCTATTTATCTCTTTTTGCTCTTCTGTTGTTTTTCTCAGCATGCAAGGAGCAGAATGAAACCGCAAAACTCCCCCGAGTTGCTATCGCAGGCTTGGCGATCGAGTCCAGTACTTTTTCCCCAGCCCGCTCTACTGCCGAGTCATTTCGCGTTCGGGTTGGAGAGGAGATTTTCAATTATTACCCATTTCTAGCCGACAGTGCGGATGATCGTGGCCGCGCAGAATGGTTTCCCACACTAAGAGGTCACGCGATTCCAGGCGGCATGGTAACACGGGAAGCCTATGACTCTTTGGTAAATGTGACATTGGAAATGCTGAAAGAAAATCTTCCCTACGATGGCTTATTTTTCGACATCCACGGGGCCATGAGTGTCGAAGGTCTCGATGATCCTGAAGGAGACTTCATCATCAAAGTCCGGGAAGTCGTAGGTTCCGAAACGTTGATTTCCACCTCTATGGATTTGCATGGAAACGTCTCTGAAAGATTGGCAGAAAACTCCGATTTGATCACTTGCTATCGCATGGCTCCTCACGAAGATGCGTTGGAGTCCAAGCAGAGAGCAGTAGAAAACATGTTGGACAGATTGGAATCTGGCAAAGGCAACCCAGCTTTCAAAGCTTGGATTCCAGTACCAATTTTGCTTCCAGGGGAAAAAACCTCTACCCGAATTGACCCAGGAAAGACACTTTACTCCAAAGTAGATCCTGAAACCAAAAAAGAAGGTGTGATTGATGCAGCCATTTGGATAGGATATGCTTGGGCGGACGAACCAAGAAACCATGCTGTAGTCATGGTCACTGGAGACGATGAGACACAGGTCAAAGAAAGTGCAGAATATTTGGCACAAAGCTTTTGGGATGTGAGAAATGAATTTGAGTTTGTGGCTCCAGTTGCCTACTTGGATGAAAGTTTGGAGATGGCTCTAAAAAGTGAAGAAAAGCCATTTGTGATTTCCGACATGGGAGACAATCCAACTGCCGGAGGAGCCGGAGATGTCACTTGGACCTTGACAGAACTACTCAAAAGACCTGAATTCAAATCTGAAAATGGTCCAGAATTGATCTATGCTTCTATTCCAGGTCCGGAATTGATAGCCAAAGCGAAGGAAGCAGGAATAGGAGCTCAAGTGGAAGCTCATGTAGGTGCGGCTGTAGATGATCGATTTGCCCCGCCTGTGTTGTTGAAAGGAAAAATCCTTGCCATCAAAGAGGGTGACAGAGACGCAAATACTGAAGTAGTCGTTCAGGTAGGTTCCATCAAAGTAATCGTGACTGATAAAAGAAAGCCTTATCACAATGAATCCGACTTTACTGAGCTTCAACTTGATCCAAGAAACTCAGATATCTTAGTGGTGAAAATCGGGTACTTGGTTCCAGAGCTTTACAATATGCGTGGCGACTGGATTATGGCTTTGACTCCGGGAGGTGTAGATCAAGATTTAGAGCGCTTAGGCTACCAGAGAATCAAAAGACCTATGTTCCCATTAGATAAAGACATGGCTGATCCGGACTTATCTGTCAGATGGATCAAAGCTTCTGATCAATAGATCAACCTGTATTTATCCAATTATAAAAATTGCTTCTTCGATCCTTTGAAGAAGCAATTTTTATTTAAAATCAATTCATTGGAAGAGAAAGGAATATTTCCCCCATCATGGCTCATTTCAGTTTTTCATTGTTCCGATGGCGATCCAGATCCCGGACATTCTTTTTTTCAAAATTCTTCTTCATAGCTTCTGTCAGGTCCACTCCTGTCTGATTGGCTAGACAGATCAAAACCCAAAGCACATCTGCCATCTCATCACCCAAATCTTTTCCCTTGTCCGATTCCTTGAAGGACTGTTCTCCATAGGTTCTAGACATGATTCGCGCCAACTCCCCTACCTCTTCCATCAGAATTGTCATATTGGTCAGTTCATTGAAATATCGAACTCCGACAGTTTGGATCCACTGATCAACCAATTTTTGAGCTTCTGAGATAGTGATTTCTTTTTTCATTTGAGCATTCGTTTAGATTTTAGCAATTTAGGGAACCTGCTTGGCGGATGTCCTACCTTTGGCAAAAAAGGCACATCGTCCCAGCTTCATTTTCATCAAAATTTCATCTTTTGAACAGCGAATTAATCACCTTTAGCCTATCTGTCTTCACCGGTTTTTTTGCGATCATGAACCCCATTGCAAATATTCCCATTTTCTCCTCCTTAGTAGAAGATGTCGATCGGCAGACCAAAAAAGAAATCAGCAAAAAAGCTACTACTGTAGCTTTTATGATCGTTTTTATCTTTGTTCTTCTCGGAAAATTCATTTTTGAATTATTCGGAATTACGATTCCTGCCTTCAAAATTACAGGCGGAATTTTGATATTCTTTGTGGGTTTTGAAATGCTTCAATCCAAAAAATCAACCGTCAAGCATATCAAAGAACCTGTGATGGAAGAAAATATCGCCATCTCTCCACTCGCTATCCCGATTTTAGCCGGACCGGGTACCATCGTCACAGCTATGAACTTTGCTGTAGGCACCTATACGCAAATTGCCATAGTCATAGCAACTTTTGGATTGATGTGTATCCTGACTCATTGGGCATTTCGCCTCAGTGACAGAGTGATCGAGCGCTTGGGTAAAAATGTGATCACCGTCACCGGAAAAATCATGGGTTTAATCATTGCCATTATCGGGACTACCATGGTCATCGAAGGAATCAAATTAGCCTTTGATCTCATCCCAAACTCCAACCAATAGCCTCCTAAAACCCATCATCATGAACCCAAAACCCTCATCTATCGAAGAATATTTCAGCTGGTTTTCGCCTGAGACCCAAGCTAAACTGAAGCAAATTCGGGCCATCCTCAAAGCTGCTCTTCCAGAAGCCAAAGAAGTGATCAGCTACCATATGCCGGCTTATAAAACTACCGAGGTTTTGGTCTATTTCGCGGCTATGAAAAATCATCTAGGTTTTTATCCTACCAACTCTGGTGTCAGTGAGTTCAAAGATGAACTGAAAAACTATCAGACTAGTAAAGGTGCTATTCAATTTCCCTATGATCAGCCATTACCTGAAAAATTGATCCGGGACATTGCGCTTTTTCGTCAAGAAGAAGCGAAAGATCGGGCTACTAAAAAACAATCAAAGAAAGCTCCTTGACCTTAGCAATCAGCCTATCCAATTCATCTTTTGAATTATAAATATGGGTCGAAATCCGTACCGCGTTCAACCCAGCTTCATAGATCCCTCTGGTTCGGAAACCCGCCCCCAGTAATTCTACCTGAACGTCCTGGTAATCCAAACTGTCCAATCGAAAGGTAAGAATTGAAATCCTGGATTCAGGCTCTTGAGGAGTGAGGATTTCCACACCCTCAATTTGCTGAAGACCCTCATAGAGATAAGTTGAGAGCTCGCGGACTCTTTGTTCTATCCGATCCTTTCCAATAGCCTCATGAAAGTCAACAGCAGCTCCCATCCCTGCTCGCTGTGGGGTACTCTGAGTGCCATAGTCGTAGCGATGTGCAGTAGGCACAAGATTCTCCAGATGTTGATAATTAGGCTCTAAAGTCCATCCATCACTGGAATGAGCCCCTATCTGAATAGCCTTCAACTCATCTATCCTGTTTTCCCTGACGTATAGAAAACCTGTTCCGGCAGGCCCCAGCATCCATTTGTGAAAGCAACCGGCATAGAAATCACATCCCAATTCATGAAGGTTCAGGTTGAAAGTACCAGCACCGTGAGCACCATCGATGGCAGTAATGATGTCCTTTGATTTAGCAAAGGCAGAAATTTCCCGAATAGGGAAAACCTGTCCAGTCGTACAAGAAATATGAGGTATGGCAATGACTTTGGTTCGATCACTGACCAAAGATTGAATCAATTTTAGATTTTCTTTTGCCGTTGGCAAAGGTTCAAAAATAACTAGTTTGATTTTGTCAAGTTCCGCACGACGAAGCCAAGGAAAGGCACTTCCAGCATGCTCATGGCTGGTGAGGATCACTTCATCTTCTGCCTGAAGATCAAGTCCCCAAGCCATGATATTGATCCCTTCGCTAGTATTGTGAGTCAGGCATAACTCCGTCTCTTGGATACCAAAAAACTCAGCAATTTTTGGCCTCACAGCATCATAATTACCATATTCTCCACTAGTGCAGGTTTCTTGATAGGATATCGCTATCGCATCAATAACCATTTGAGGACAGGGACCAAAAGTCCCATTATTCATGTAGACTCGATCTTGAGTGAGAGGGAAAAGCTTCCTGATTTCATCCCAAGATTTATCTGCCAATGAGTTAGGAACTGGAAAGACAGGAGCAGCTGAGGAATCAATCGTCGGAAGAGTCGTACCAAGCACACCGACACCTAGTTTTTGAAGAAAAGACCTTCTAGATTTCATGGTTTTCAAAAATTTAGAGACAACCAATCCCAATATATCAAAAGCACAGTTTAGGTCTTAGTTTTATCCAAATCAAATTGAAATGTGACGGCATCAGGTACATCCTGATCATAGTGACTGACATAAAGCAAAGACAGTGGACTATTTTCGCATATCTTCTGAATAGTATCCTTGAATAGACCCCGTTGTTGCTCATCCATCCCCTGAGAAGCTTCATCAAGAATTAAAAACTGCGGTTGTTTGATCAGCGCTCGTGCCAACAGTGTCCAGCGTTGCTTTTCGAGGGCTACTCTTGTGATCATTTGATCAGCCTCCCGCTCCAGTTCAAAAAGTGATATCCATTGGTTTGCAAGTTTCTCTTGTTCGGGAGAAACCTTTTTAAACAATCCCATCGTATCAAATAGCCCGGAGAGAATTACCTTTCGGCAGGTTTGATTTGATGGAAAAAACCGTGCTAGCTCAGGAGCTACAAATCCAGTAGGTCGCTTGATATCCCAAATGCTTTCGCCAGTCCCTCTTTTTCTCCCAAACAACTGGAAATTCTGAGAATAAGCTTGCGGATTTTCACCTATCAGAAGAGAAATCAACGTAGATTTTCCAGAACCATTTCTCCCCTTTAGCTGCCACCTTTCTCCTGCCTTGATCTCCCAGTTTATCTTGTCCAAAATAGCCTTTCCATCATAATGGATTGACACATTCTTCAACATCACAGGAGATTCCTGTGTTACAGAATTAGTGGGAAGCAACTGGCTCAAAAGCGTCCAATTCCATTCTTTCTTGTTCCAAGTAGTTTTTTGAGCGGCATAATTTTCTATCGAAAGCTGATTGGCCACGCCCCCAGAATCCAATGTTGCCACATGTGTGATGCCCGCAGGCACTTCATTTTCAGCACATGTCAAGAGAACTCTGACACCTGATTTGGTAATTGTTTTCAAAACATTTCCAAAATTCTCTCTGCTGGCAATATCCAAACCTGTGGTGGGATGATCCATCAAAAATAGCTTTGGCTGCCTCAAAAGCCCAGCTGCTATGGCGAGTCTCCTGGTTTCTCCGTTGGAAAGTTTCAGTAAGGATTCTTCTTCCAATGGATTCAAAGCTAGCAGCTCCATGACATTTTCTAGTGTCCAAGGGCCCTCCAGTTTGGAATTGATGGACTTGAGGTAATCTTTTACCGTGAGTGTTTCTTCGGATTCAGAAGAATTGAAGCGCTGCTGAAAGTAAAAGTTTTGCTGGTTGAATTTATTCCTAAACTCATAGCGCTGTGACACATAAGCGAGTAAATCCCGGAAGCTGTGCACTTCTTTATCGGCTGTTTTCTCCCGGATATATTCTCGGGCAAAAAATCTCGATACAGATCCTGAAGGAATGACCGTATTACCTCGCAAGGTTTCCAAAAAAGCAGTTTGAAGCCATCCTGACTCGGCTACGACTGCCCAGTTTTCTCCTTCATTCCAGATAAAATTCAAATTTTCAAAAGCATGATTTCCTTTGAATAGAACTTTTGCTTCCTGAATAGCTAATAGGTTTTTCGACATCGGGTAAAGGTAGTCTGAAATCAAGAAGCGCGGAAAACCAAATCCATCAATGGCTAAAAAAGTATCTCCGTCACCAAGTCATTTTGATTCAATTTAGTTAACTTATTCACACACAGCACATTTCAATCCTTTTTCAATTTAAACCACTTTAAGTATGATTTTATCTCTCAAAAAAATCTGTTCCGGAGACACTTTTTTGTCCCCAATCCAAATCAAAAAGGTAGGTTTCAGAATCCTCCCTTCGTTTGTAATTATCATCTTATTTCTGATTTCATCTTGCTCACAGATGGAGGAACAGCCAGACCAAGCAATAGCCCCGAAAGAACAGGCCGAAACATGGACTATCCCTCAGGCCACAGATGAGCCACAATTCATCACTGTCACAAAATCCGATCAAAAATTGGCCGAGGAAAATGCCCGAAATGGTGCCGGCTCAGCCAAAAATAGGTTCGATATTTCATTTGTGTTCTTGACACCTGTCACAGCTGAGCAGCAGCAGATATTCACAGATGCCGCAGCCAGATGGGAAAGAACAATCATCAAAGATCTACCAGAAATTCCTGGTCCTATTCCTTCTGCCTTGGGTCAATTTTTCATTGTGCCTGAAGGAGAGGTAGTGGATGACTTGATCATTGAAGTAGTACTGGCTCCGATTGATGGTCCTGGTAATATTTTGGGAGCCGCTTCTCCGGCTTATGTCAGACTTTCTGATAACCTTCCTTTATCCGGATATATGTTTTTCGATGTAGAGGATTTGGCAGTATTGGACCAATTTGATCTTTTTGAAGAAGTAATCCTCCATGAAATGGGGCATGTGCTGGGTATCGGGACCCTGTGGGATTTCGAAAGAGACCTCAACCAAGGCACTATAGAAGATCCTTATTTTGTCGGGAAATATGCGGGAATCCACTGGAATGCAGCTGGAGGATCAGGACTGTTACCGATAGAAAATATCGGCGGACCAGGTACAGCAAACTCCCATTGGAGAGAGACTGTCTTGGAGAATGAACTCATGACAGGCTTTCTCAATCTTGGTATCAATCCTCTCAGCAGAATCACAGCAGGTTCACTTAGGGATTTGGGATATGGTGTGGCGATGGTCGGTGAACCTTATTCAGTCAGTGAGCAAGTTGCTGCCAGACTCAACAGCCAAACTGGACAGGGAATAGACCTTGCAAAGGGAGAAATCCTAAACAGACCAATTGGATATGTGGAAATAGAATAAAAAGTAGAAGCACGCAATTCTTGATCGAACTGCGTGCTTTTATACCTTATTTTTTGAATCAATCACTATAGTCACTGGACCATCATTCACCAGAGAAACTTTCATATCGGCTCCAAATTCACCGGTACCTATTGGCTTCCCCAATTCATCTTCGAGACTAGAGATCATCTGCTCATAGAGCGGGATAGCCGTTTCCGGTCTAGCCGCTTTGATATAAGAAGGCCTGTTTCCTTTTTTAGTGCTGGCATGGAGTGTAAACTGAGAAATCAGCAAAATCTCGCCCTTTGCATCCAAAAGACTTTTGTTCATTACTCCTGCTTGATCGGGAAAAATCCGAAGATTGGTGATTTTTCTCGTCAGCCATTCGATATCGTCTGATCCATCTGCCTCCTCTATTCCCAAGAGGATCATCAGCCCTACTCCTATTTCAGATTTTATTTTTCCTTCGATCTTGACCGATGCTTCTGAAACGCGCTGTATGACTACTATCATTTGCTTAAATCTTGCATTTCTCCAGAAGTGACTATCTCTATACCTTTCCTTGCTGGATCTCCAGCAACGTGAACCATAGCTTTAGCCACTTGATAATCATAAATAGGACGAACGTTTTTCAAAATTTTCAGCCAAACCAAAGGCTTCATCACAATACTTGCAAGTTGCTCTCCAAGGCGAAACTCTTGTCTATTCCCCAAAAGCAGAGAAGGTCTAAACAAAGCCAGATGTTCAAACTGCAGGCCCTGAAGGTCTTCTTCAGTTTTACCTTTCACTTGATTGTAAAAAATAGAAGAGGTAGAATCTGCTCCCATCGCTGAGACATAATAGAAACCAGTTGCACCCAATTTCTTGGCCCATTGAGCAAAACCTACTACTAAATCATGATCGATTGCGAAAAAACCTTCCTTGGAACCAGCCTGCTTGATCGTCGTACCCAAGCTGGAATAGGCATGAATCAGCGCATTTCCCTTTAATCCCTCAATAAGAGAGAAATATTCGCCCCCCAAAGCTTGCGAAGCGATCATATCTTCCCAATCCCAAAATTCAAGCTGGGAAAGATCTCCTGAAAGTTGAACTAGTTTTTGGTGTTTGAGCGCCAACTGTCTCCGACCCACACTGATGACATAATCGTATCGATCAGCCTGTAATGTTTTGTCCAGCAGTTGCATGCCTACTAAACCGGATGTACCAGAGAGCAGTGCGATTTTCACAGATCAAAAGCTGTTTTAAATTTCTGAATCAATTCTTTCTCCATGGATTGATGTTTGTCCTTAGCGTACCACAAATGTGTCCCTTCCGAAAATTCTTTGGAGCTGACGCCTTTCGGATCATTTTTATACTCCAACAGTCGCTGCATCAAAAATTCCGGTCTTGGTCCCCACACAAAATACTCCTCTTGAAGATCTGGTGAAAAGGAAATCATCATCGGTATGGAACGGGCTCCATTTGTCAAGTATCGATCCATGATTTGAGGATATTCATCTCTCAAAATCAATTTGAGCTGAATTGATGGATTAAGTTCCGCTAATTTTTGAATGTACGGAACACTCTGTCCAGCATCACCACACCAAGCCTCTGTAATCACTAGCCATACTTGGGAAGGAAGACTCCTTGTCAAAGACTCCATCTCTGGAGATATCTTGATAGTCTTGCCCCAACGTGTCATCCGACGGAGAGACATCCGGGTATATTCCAAATATGATTCTGATTGATTTGGTCCGGTAGTTTTATTCTCAGCTACCAGTTGCTCTATCATCTGCAGATAGTCAGGATAGCTATGCGCTCTATCCAATATCTCTTCGTTGAGAGCAGATTTAAGTAATTCTTGCATTTTTTGGCTTTTTCGGGAAACAGCAATCAACCCATACGGGTTCGCTCCCAGTCCAAAAATTCTTCAATTTCATCTTTGACTTTGGCATAGACGGCCATAATCACAGAGAGATCGTCAGCAAAACCCAGAAAGCCCAAGAAGTCCGGAATAAAGTCTACCGGAGAAAGAAAATAGACCAATGCCAAAAGTACCAGCCCCAAAGTAGTGGTGGACATTTTGTGAGTTCCAGAGAAATGCGCTTTGACCATCCTGATGAAAACCGAAACTGGCTCAATCAGTTTCTGAATCCGTGAATTGGTCTTAAGACTGGAGAGTTTATGGATCACACCCTGAAGCAATTCCTTAATTTTGCTTTCCTGTCTGGCCATGGCTTCTACTTTCTCGCCATAGAGTTCTTTGGCTCTTTCTAAAATCTTACTGCCTTTTGACTTATCTTTTCCCATGGCCCTAGAAGTAAATTTGAATTTCTGACTTGACTTTTTTCAACGCAAAAGCAATGGCATCGTTCTTTCGCTCAAGAGACATACTGAAAATAGCTTTGGCTAGATCCATCCCAGAAGCTTCCTGATCCAAGTTTTGACGGCTGAGATTGACGATGGTCGTGACCTCCTCAACAGCCCGCTTGACCGCCTCCCATGTTTCTTCGGAGAAATATACTTGCTGGGAAAAATTATGACTAAACTCCTCTCTCACTTCCTGAAGCAAGACTGAGTGGAGTTCAGATGCCGAAAGACCTCCGGGGTTTGATCTCCTCACCAAATTATTGGGAGATATCCGCTCCAAGAGCAAACTCAACCGCTCGGCTGCCTGCAATCGAATCGGTAAAATTGTCTGGGAATTTTGTGTTTTGAGCTCTACAAGCATCTTTTCTCTTTCCTTAGAGATAAAAGAGACCACCACCAAATACATCCCATACAATACCGCCGCAGCAGGTAATACAATCTTTAATAAATCAACTAGATAATCCATAGAAACTAAATAAAGCCGAATATCCAAAATTAATTCGTCCTTGAAAACCGAAGAAGCTGTAAATTTGAAATTGAAACGAACCAATTTCCTGCCAAATTCATTCGGATTGCATGCTGATACCAATTACCATCACAGAAAAAGCAGAAACTGAGATCAAAAACATCATGACTCACAAAAATATTCCTTCAGACTACTCCCTCCGGGTCGGTGTCAAAGGAGGTGGCTGTGGGGGCATGTCTTATGCTTTAGGATTTGACAAAGCCAAAGAAGGCGATCAAGAATTTGTGTTGCAGGATATTCCGGTTTTGATCGAAAAAAGACATGTCATGTTTTTGATGGGGATGCAGATAGACTTTTTTGAAGGGGATGAAGCAAGAGGATTTACTTTTGTGAATCCTGATCTACCTAAAAGACACGATTTGTGATATTTTAGTAGCTTGTAGTAAAATCCACAGGCTATGAAAAAGTTTCTATCGCTGATCACACTCGTCTTTCTTTGTTTCGCTGCATTAGCTCAGGAAGTAAAAACGCTCAAAGAGGGTGAAAAACCAGCTAATGGGAATATCCAAGATCTAGGATGGGTCGTCGGGTACTGGGCAGGACCAGGATTAGGTGGTGAATGCGAAGAAGTATGGCTACCGGCCAAAGACGGCCAGATGATGGGAACTTTTCGATTTTGGAACGAAGGAAAGTTACTTTTTTCAGAGTTTTTTCATCTCATCCAAGACGGTGAAAGTCTTACCCTCAAACTCAAACACTTCGGAGCTGATCTTTCCGGATGGGAAGAGAAGGAAGAATGGGTCGAATTCAAACTCATAGAAATGGGCGAAAATGTACTTTATCTCGATGGATTGACGATGGAAAGAAAAGGCGATCAAATGAATGTCTGGGTGAGTATGGGTTCAAAAGATGGCCAGACAAGTATTGGTGAATTTACGTACACGAAAAAGAATTTTTAGAAGAGTCCAAATGTCCGGCACTTTTACCAAACAGATTTTGCATATCACTTTTTCTACAAGGGCCAGAGAAAATCTAATCTTGCAGGAATTTGAGGAACCGCTTTTCTCCTATATCTCAGGAATTTGCAAGCAGCAAAACTGTGTTCCAATTGCCGTTGGAGGCTATTTGAATCATGTTCACATTCTCTGTCATTTATCAAAAAATATAGCATTGGCTACTTTGATGGAGCATATAAAAACTCACTCTTCAAAGTTCATGAAGACTCTGTCTCCGAATCTGAACAATTTTTATTGGCAAAATGGCTATGGAGCATTTTCGGTCAATCCTAGGGATATTGACAAGGTGATAAGCTATATCAAGAATCAAAGGAAGCACCACCAATCCAAGACTTTTCAAGAAGAGTACCTGGCTTTTTTGAAAGCCTATCAAATTGAGTTTGATGAAAAATACCTTTGGAATTAGTCTCGCTCCTTTGGAGCTATTGGAGAATTTGAAACCTCTTTTCTAAGGATTCTAGCCCCTTCAGGGCTTTAATAGAATAACATCGAGTTTCCGGTTTTATGCGAAAGTAACTAGGCCTGAAAGGCCTCAATTCCTTAGAAACAATTCCTGGATGGTATAAAAAGCCCTGAAAGGGCGGAATTCAAAATTCCTAAAGATCCTCAAAACCTGGCTTGACCAAATCCCAAAATTCATCCAAGGCAATGATCCTGGGTTTGAGAAAAGCAATCATCTCAGGCCAATCTTTTTCATCCATGACATTGAGTCCATCGACTCTTTTCTCAATTTTAGATACAGTCTGCCCCACTTCGTTGCTATGATGCAATGTCCAGCTCCATTCTTCTTGAGTACAGGAAAAAAGAATTTTTTTCAACTGTAGAAAGTGCTCGAAAATCAACTCCTGCATCTCTACGTCAGCATGACACACCTCGATTCCGATGGAGACAAATCCCCGCTCGGCTTTCATCCGAAAATAAATATCCTTGATCCCAGTCTTATAGTTGGGCCAATTGATCCGCATTCCCTGTGCATTAGGAACAGGTTTCATATATTTTCCGAAGGAAATCCAAAACTCCTTCCGAATTCTGGAAGTTTCAGCTCTAGAATACATACTTACTTATTGGTAATCTTCTGGATATTGGATCTGGACAGCCGAAAATTTGACTAAGCCACCCAGCGCTGGACCATGCTTCTTGAGCGTCAGTCGTATCTGTTTGGTTTCGGGGTACACTTCGAGGATATCTGAAACAATCATGTGGCCCAAATGCTCCAGCAATTTCACTTTCACATCCATTCTGGATTTGATCAATTGATACAGCTTGGAATAATCTACAGTGGCGCTAAGATCATCTTCCAGCATGGCCTTTTTGAAATCTGTCTCGAGTTCTAGATCTAAGGTAAATCTATTACCCAAAACCGTTTCTTCTGGATAAGCTCCATGATAAGCGTGAAACTCAATTCCTTCAAGTGCTACTTTCCCCATCAGTCAAATTGGTCAAAAAAGGAACCAGATTGCTTTTTGGGATCTTCCTCATCCTTTATTCGAGGAGTTTCAGTGGGCACACTTTGCTCAGCCATCTTCTCCTCTTCTAGCTCCTGTTTCTTTTCAAGTTCTACGACTTCATCCTTCACCGGTTCGGCTTCACTTACTTCAGGCTCCTCATTTTGAATTGATTCCGGCTCAGTCTCTATATCCGGAGTAGAGGCATGAGCCTCCAGTTCCAGTTGCTCTTCGATGACCTCCATCTCATCCATAGGACCTTCAGTCTGATTTTCCGGAGCGAATTCACTTTCTACTTCAGCTTCGACATGAGCCGTGACGACCTCGGTCAAAGCTTCCAAATTGGCAAACGTGAATTTCTGAGAACGGCTAAGCTCTTCGATTGCTCTCTGGTGTGCTTTGGCATCGATGCGCGAAAAATGAGCATCAGAAAGATCGATTTGATTGAGGCTATCTTGAGAGATTCTTCTCAAGCTCTTGACCAAAGCTTCTCTTTGCTCCACCAGTCCCTCATAGGATCTTACCAGACCTTGCATACTTTCCCTCAGTTCAACGATGGTCTCTTTGGCTTTGGCTTCTGCAGCACCTATAATGACAGCCGCCTGGGATTCTGCTTTTTGTTTGGCTTCCTGTAGCAGCTGATTGGCATGGGCTGTGGCGTGCTCCGCGGTATGGTTGGCCTCAGAGATGATCTGGTCAGCAGCTTCATTGGCTTCTTCGATGATGCTCGCTCCTGTGTCTTCTGCCGTTTTGAGTGTCCTGAAGAGTGAATCTTCCACATCCTTCAGTCTTTTGGCTTCTGATTCCACCTGTTGCAGCTTACTTTTTAGCTCCAGATTTTCTTGGTTCAATGCCTCCACGACTTGACTGACTTCATCCAAAAATGCCGAAACATCTTTCTTTTCAAATCCTCTAAAAGCAGTCTCAAAAGACTGAGAGCGGATAGCTGCTGGTGTGATTTTCATATATGTTGGGGTTCTATGATATTCCAAATTGAAATGGTACGATCGTCGGAGACAGATATTACATCCTGATTATAGCTACTCCACACGACCTTATTAATACTTGTGCCATGACCGGCATTTCTGGCCTTATCGATGACTTTAAGAAGTTTTCGGGATTCAATATCCCAGACTTTGATGGATTTATCCATGGAACAGCTGACCAATAATTTGCCATTTTCCTTGAATGAAATATAATTGATCGCATACATATGCGCCACGATATCCTCACTCAATTCATAGCTGGCACTATCCCAAAACTTCAAATGAGCATCCCGTGATCCACTGACCAAGACTTGCTCATCAGGCGAATAGGCCAAAGCAAAAACTGAATTACTATGTCCTATTAGATTGGCAATCGGCTGAAAATCTTGATTAAGATCCAAAACTTTAATACTATGATCCGAAAGCCCAATGGCCAGATGCATTTTTTCCAAGGCAATATCCATGACGCGGATACTTTTGGATGAAAGCTTGATGTGCTTTTGAATAGACTGGCTCGGAAGGTCCACTACGATCAGCACGCCGTCTCCGGTGCCTACCAGTGCTTTGTCACCGATCACCTTGATGTCAAAAATCGCCTGATCAGTCATTTTAAGAGACCAAATCTCTTTGTTTTCCTGCAGGTCTATCACATGAATCCCTTCAAAATTATGCCCAATGAGCAACAAATTTCGCTGTGAATCCACCTCCAAGGCATACACGGAATGTGGCAGTTTCGCGATCAATTTCCCATCTTTGGGATGATCCAGATCCCACTCGACCACCATGCCATCTCCTGCTCCGGTATAAAAAAATCTGGGATCAGGTCCCTCCGTCAATGCATAAATGCAATCGTTGTGTCCGGTCAGCGTGTGTGATTTATTAACTTGGATTTTTAACATATATTGGCTGTAGCTAAGGATCGCCCTTTTGGCCTATGCAAACAAAAATAGAAAAAATTGATACTTCCTCGGCCTTGGCCATTAAGATTATTGAAGACCGGTCGGGTATAGATTTGGATTTCCTCAGTTTTCGTGAAAAACTCTCCCTTGCCAACATATCTCATGAGCAAAAAAAACAGGAATGGATCACTGCCAGACTAGCCATCAAAGAAGCACTCGACCTGATGGCAATCCCCTATCCTGGTTTTTTCAAAGATGAGCACGGCAAGTCGCACTCGATGAGTGGCGGAGGATATGTATCACTCAGCCATACGATGGGTCTCGCAGGAGCCATTTATCACCGAGATAGTCCTGTAGGTATTGATATGGATTTTGTTCGTGAAAAAATTCTCAGAATAGGCACTAGATTTTTGGATCCCAAAGAGATTGATTTTCTTCATCATGATCCTGTTCATTATACATTGGCTTGGTCTGCGAAAGAGAGTATTTTCAAGTGTCAGGGAAAAAGAGGTGTTTCATTTAGGGATAATATCCTCTTGGAGCCATTTACTCCGACAGACACGATCATTCACGGCAAAATCAGAGGCACTGACTATGCAGATCATCACTATCAAATCGAAGCTAAAATCCTGGGTGATGTCGTCCTCACCTATACTATCTGGTAATATGAAAAGATTAACCCTTCTACTTTTATTTCTTCTGCTTACCCAAGCTATTCGAGCACAAGGCTTCCAATCGATCGAGCGTATCGACGCAGTCACGGGGAAACAAATGCAGGTAGAAAGCCTCATGAGAGACAAAGCATTGATTCTGATATTTCACAGTCTCAAATGTCCCTTTGCAAAAATGTATGAAGAGCGGATCATTCAGCTTCGAAATAGCTATAGCAACAAAGGAATAAACTTTGTACTCGTAAATCCAGAGTCTGGGGATAGTCCTGATGATCAGAAGGTGCTCAGAGAATATGTCGATGCATCCGACATCAACATGAGCTATCTGATCGATTCTGATTTACAACTGGTCAAGCAACTCGGCATCACCAAAATCCCGGAAATCATCATCCTGACTCCAGGTGAAAATCAAGCGCAAATAGCCTATAAAGGGGCAATCGACAACAATCCGCAAGCAGAAGCTTCTGTATCAGAAAAAACGCTAGAGAGAGCCATCAATCAGGTCCTGCGAGGAGAAACTCCCAGTCCGGCGCAAGTCAGAGCTACAGGGTGTAATGTAAAGGCATTTTAAGAATCCAGAATCGCAATTAACTCTTTGATCTCTTGGACTTTTTCAGGTTCACCTAATTTATCAAAAGAGTGCACAAGATTTCGAAAACTTCGCAGGATTATTTGTAAATGATCCGTCGGCTCAAAGTATTTAGTCTTCGGTTCTATCTTTAAATGATTAAGATAATTAGACACATCTTTTTTATTGAAAATCAACCCCTTATTAAAAGCATTGATATAAAAGGTACTGTCTTGGGATTTGTAAGTCAGAACAAACAAATTGGGTAGATTGACTCCATAAACTGGCAAACCCAGCTTCTGAGCCACCAGCATGTAAATGGCACATAGAGTAATTGGGTTTCCCTTTTTTGTATCCAACACATTCGAAAGCATGCTGTTCCCCGGCGAATGAAAATTTTTGGTATTGGCAGAAAATCTCAATGTATTGAAAAGCACATTATTGATAATCCTAATCTGGTCTGAGGGAGGTAAGTCATTTTTGAATGCTGTCCAAACCTCAAAATAAATCTGATGCATCTCAGCGTTGAGCTTTTCAAATTCCAAATCTGGATACTGGTAGGTATTGATGATCCAGAGGCCCGTCAGCAAGTCTTTGTTTTCAGAGTTCTTCCAATCTAAAAGCCGGCTTTTCAGCAAGGCAAACTGAAGGTCGTGAACCAAGATCTCGATTTCCTTTTGAATTTCCGGGTTAAAGCTATGCTCCCATTTTTCTTCCAAAAAAGGTATAATCCCTACTCCCAAGGAGGTAATCCGGTCTCTCACATGCGTTCTCACTTCCATATCTCCATCATCTAGGAGAGAAACCAAGGCATGCAGTTCACTTTCGGTAAGTTCAGACATTCAGATGTTTTTGATTATTGAATATAACCAATTTTCAGCAACAGGAATTCAAATTGGACTACCCTCCTACTCTTCAAGCTGATACCATTTGATACCGGAAAGATTGGCTCTTCTCCCTTCCTGAGTCGGGGCATAGTTTTTTGAAAGATATTGGACGATCGTCTCTTCATTTTCACCCAAGTCCCAAAGGCCTTGAGTAGTTTGCATCCATACAATCAGTCCTTTCCAATAATCCTCCGTACCCCTGTTTTGCTTGATAAGATCTGCGGAGTGGCAGCCTGTACAATTAGCCAATACCATCTGATATCCCTCATCAGCAATCAAGCCAGAGGCTACGTGGATACTATCTACGACTTCATCAGAATCTACTTCAATGGGAGCAGTGGGCATACTATCCAATTCTTCAATTTGTTCATCAGACTGAAAATAATCCGGGTTTTCGCTCCACCACCAAATGCCCACTAGGAGTCCAATTACTGCTAGGACAATTACCAAAATCAAACTTGTGATCAATCGTAGAGATTTTTTGAAATCTTCCATCAGCTCACTTTGATTGCAATGCGGTGACAGGCATTATTCAGATATCCCTTTGGATTCCAGCCCGGAACCAACATAGGTTGGGAGATTCCATTCTGATCCGTAGCCTTTGCCCAAACTTCGTAATATCCCTTTTGAGGAAAATCAATCGTAGCCTGAAAATGCTGCCAAGCCAGACGATTGACAGGTCTGTCCAGTTTGGCTTTCTTCCAAGTCGCACCGAAATCAATAGATATCTCCAGACTAGCTACCTCCAACTCACCCGCCCAAGCATGTCCTCTTACTTCCAGTTTTCTTCCTTGATTGATCATAGCCCCAGATTTGGGATAGGTGATCAGCGATTTGACAGGCATGGATTCGATGATACACATCTGATCTTCTGCCACCTCCTCTCCTGGTGCTACAGGCTGACAGGGAACTCTGTAGGATGGTGATTCCATTTTGGATCCATCATGGACACGATCTCTCACAGAAATCCGATTGAGCCACTTGCCTGAAGCAGAGGCTGGATATCCTCCTGCTACCAATCTCAAGGGATAACCATGAGCCAAAGGAATGTCTTCATCATTCATTGCAAAAGCCAGCAAGGTCTCATCCTGCAGGGCTTTGGCAAGTGGCACTCCTCTTGAAATCGGCTCTTTGGCGGGATCACCGGACAGATGCTTGTCTGCAGCATGATAGCCTATATACACCGCATTACTATTGATCCCTACATCTTCCAGCACATCTTTGAGTCGAATTCCGGTCCATTTAGCACAGGAAACAGCACCCACTTTCCATTGATTTCCACTTGCCGGAGGATAAAACTCACTCCTACCGTTACCGCCACACTCCAAAGTCAGCTGATAAGTGTATTGTTTGAATTTTGATTTGAGCTCTTGAAGCGTATAGCTTTTGGGACTTTTTACGGCCTCTCCATCTATGGTCAGAGTCCAAGAATTAACATCAATGTTTTCAGGAATCAGACCATTGTTTCTCACAAACATCTTCGAAGACGGTGTAACCGCGTCATCCAAAAGATGCGCAGGTGCTTCCATATTCCAGGGTTTATTATTTAGTACGATCAATTCCTTATTCTTTTTGAATAAAGCGAAAGGATCTGCGTCCTGAAAAGCCAGAGGTATGTAATCTTTGGGGATGTTTTTTGAAAAAACCAGATCAATCCCAAACAGCGTACAGAGACTTGCAAGGGATGTCTTCTTGATGAACTCTCTTCGATTTTTTGGATTCAGTAGGTCTGCACTTGGGTTTTTCATGAATTGACAGAAGTGTAATTTTAAGACTTGGGAAAATGCATCCCAATGGGAAAATTAAGAAAACATTAGGTTTGAATCACTCCAACATTGAATTTTTCACTAATCGGTGCATGGTCTGCCGCTTCTATTCCCATGGAAATTACTTTTCTTGTTTCTGACGGATCTATGACTCCATCCACCCAAAGTCTGGCAGCGGCGTAATAAGGGCTCAGTTCTTCGTTGTATTTGGAGGTGATCTCCTCAAGCAAGGACTTCTCTTCTTCGGGGGTGAATTCTTTTCCAGCCTTTTTGAGAGAAGAAACCTTAATCTGAAGCAAGGTGTTGGCAGCCGATGCACCAGACATCACAGCCATTTGGGCAGTCGGCCAGGAATAGATGAGGCGGGGATCATAAGCCTTCCCACACATCGCGTAATTTCCCGCTCCGTAGGAATTGCCTAATATGAGTGTGAATTTCGGCACAACCGAATTAGCCATTGCATTGACCATTTTGGCTCCGTCCTTGATGATTCCTCCATGCTCTGCTTTGCTCCCAACCATAAAACCACTGACATCCTGTACAAATACCAACGGTATTTTGCGCTGATTGCAGTTCATGATAAACCTCGCTGCTTTGTCTGCTGAATCGGAGTAGATCACGCCCCCCATTTGCATTTCACCAGAGGAGTTTTTTACGATTTTACGTTGATTTGCTATAATTCCTACTGCCCAGCCATCAATACGCGCATGGGCGCAGACCAGTGTTTTACCATAATCGGGTTTGTATTCTTCCAGCTCTCCCCCATCTACCAAGCCTTTCAACACCTCCTTCATATCGTAGGGTTTCACTCTTTCTGCTGGGAAGATTTCGAGTAGCTTTTCTACTGAGTATTCAGGCTCCTGAGGGCTCTTCCGATCAAACCCAGCAGATTCTGATTTTCCTATTTTATCAAAAATTGATTTGATCGCATCAAGGCAAGCCTCATCCGATTCATACTTATTGTCAGTGACGCCGGAGATCTCACAGTGTGTGGTGGCACCTCCCAGCGTCTCATTATCTACCACCTCTCCTATAGCTGCTTTGACTAGATAAGAGCCTGCCAAAAAAATGGATCCGGTCTTGTCTACTATCATCGCTTCATCAGACATGATGGGCAAATAGGCCCCTCCTGCTACACAGGACCCCATGATAGCGGCTATTTGAACGATCCCCATGGATGACATTTTAGCATTGTTGCGAAATTGCCTTCCAAAATGCTCCTTATCGGGAAAGATTTCATTTTGCATTGGCAGGTATACTCCTGCACTGTCAACAAGATATATAATGGGGAGTCTGTTTTCCATCGCTACCTCCTGAGCCCTTAGGTTTTTTTTGGCAGTCATGGGAAACCAAGCTCCAGCCTTCACAGTAGCATCATTGGCTACGATCACGCACATCCTTCCACTTACATAACCTATCCCTGTGACCACTCCAGCAGATGGACAGCCTCCCTCTTCGAGATACATCCCATCAGCTGCAAAGGCTCCTATCTCTAAAAATTCTGTATCCTGATCTCGAAGGTAATCTATCCTTTCACGAGCAGTGAGTTTTCCTTTGTCGTGCTCCCGTTGGTTCCTTTTGACTCCGCCGCCAAGCTTGACCTGATCCAGTTTGTGCTGTAGTGTCTCTAGTAGCTGATGAATGCCTGATGTACTCATAGTATACCGGTGATTTGGGTTTAGAAATGATCTATTCCCAATCTACAGGAAGATATTTGGTATTCTGAATTTAGGATTGGAAAATTAGTATGATGATCGAAAAAATTGATTATTTGAGGGAATCGAAATAAAAACCATGATTTGAAATCCTACCAAAATGACAAGGATTTGAGGTGCACAACCAACAAAAGTATCTCAAGCTTTACTCTCATGAGCTCTTTAAATCTCAATCAAAAGGCAGTATGACTTAGGAAGCAAAAAAAAACTGGAGAACAGAGAATGTATATACTATTCCTCTGCTCTTCAGTCTTCTTACTGATTGAATCCTACGATTTTCTTATTGTTTAATTCTTTCCTTCTATTTCCAATTTGTAATCTCTGATAGATCTGTAGATCGCGGAGGCCATGTATTCCTGACCTTCTTTGCTCATCAAGAAGCGCTCCTCATTACTATTGGAAAGAAAGCCTAACTCTACCAATACAGAAGGCATGGATGGAGTCCAAAGCACGTAGAACGGCCCTTGCTTGACCCCTCTACTTTTTCTTCCTACTCTATCTCTAAATTGAGTTTCGATCTGATCAGCCAAACTCACAGAATTATCAAAAAATGCCTTGGACATCAGGTTAAACATGATGTACGATTCCGGGGAGGATGGATCAAAGCCTTCGTATTTTTCTTTGTAATCCTCTTCGAGCATCATCACAGAGTTTTCTCTTTTGACGATATCAAAGTTTCCTTCAAAGTGCTTCATCCCCATCACGAACGTTTCGGTGCCGTAGGCAGACCTATTGGCCGCTGAATTGGAGTGAATGGACACAAAAAGATCTGCTTTGTTATTGTTGGCGATCTGGGGACGTTCTTGAAGCGTCGGGAAGCTATCATCTTTTCTGGTGTAGATCACTTCTACATCCGGAAGATTTTCTTCGATATATTTCCCCACCAGCAGCGTCACAGCTAGGTTGATATTCTTTTCTCTGGACTTAGAACCCAGATTTCCAGGATCTTTTCCACCATGTCCTGCATCTAAAACGATTTTTTTCATCCGAAAAGCAGGCATCATCGTTTCATTGGGAATAAACCCTCCAAACACAAATGGAATTAATAAAATCAGACTTAGAAGAATTTTTTTGTTTTTGGACCGTCTCATGAGGGCAATAAAATTAACTTTACGCGAAATTTCACTCAAATTAAATAAAGCGCAAGCAGCTGTGCAGGGAATCAAGCTCCTTTTTTTAAGTATTTTCTTTCTTTTGATCTTGCCTATCCTGGCGAGTGCCCAGCGTCCTGTCAGGATGCAGGAGAGAAGGCTTTCTGTTCCAGATACTTTGCAGCTTCCACCCGAGGTCAACCTGGACAGTCTGACCACTACCGCAGACACACTTGCTATTCAGGATACGACAAATATTGTGCCTCCTAGTCAGATTACTACAGAAATCAACTACTACGCTGAGGATAGTATTGTGACAGACTTCACTACTAATAAAGTCTATCTCTACAATCAGGCGTGGTTTGAATACGGTCAGATGCGACTCGATGCGGATAGGATCATCATAGACTGGGAAAACAATGAACTTTATGCCTCTGGCGTGACAGATAGTACAGGTACGATCTCAGGCAATCCTTTTTTCAAAGATGGAGACGCAGTCTATGAAATCCGGAAGGAGATGCGCTACAATTTCAAAACCCAAAAAGCCATCATCAAGGATGTAGTGACTGAGCAGCAAGATGGAATCTTGCGGGGCGAAACTATCAAGAAAACTGATGATGGAAGCATCTATCTCGACCATGGCTACTACACTACTTGTAAATTGACAGAGCCACACTGGCATATCTCTTCCAACAAGCTTAAGTCAATCGAAGGTAAACAGGTGGTTTCTGGACCTTTTAATCTCTATTTCAATGGAATTCCTACTCCATTGGGTTTGCCATTTGGGATCATCCCTAATACGCCTGAGGAAAAAGCCTCCGGGATTATTTTCCCAAGCTATGGTCAAGAGCAAGTTCGTGGATTATTTCTGAGGGATTTCGGATACTACTTTGCAATCAACGACTTCATCCATACCCGAGTCACTGGTGATATTTATTCCAAAGGTGGCTGGGGAGCCAAGGCCCAATCAGTTTATAAAAAGAGGTACCGCTTCAGTGGGGGCTTCAATATGGACTTTCAAAAATTCAAGTCTCCGGAAACAGAACTCAATCCAGCTGATTACAATTCTTTCCGCCTCACATGGAATCATACTCCCGAAACAAGGGGAACTGGCAGATTTTCAGCATCAGTCAATGTGGGTAGTACCAGCTATTTTAATACAGTTATTAGCAATAACTTCCAGAACAATATTCAATCTGACCTTCAGTCAAGTGTCAATTATACGAAGCAATTTGCTGGAACACCATTTTCCCTATCGGCATCAGCACAGCATTCCCAGTCTATTTCCACAGGGGAAGTACAGTTGAGACTACCTAACCTCAATGTGAGTATGAACAGGCAAAAGCCTTTTCAAAACCTTTCACGAGTAGAGCTTCTTCGTAATTTCAATGTGGCTTGGACTTTTGATTTCCGAAACTCCATCACCAATAAAATCACTAGTACCACCCCGATCGACGAGGAACTTGGAGGCACTACTCAGACAGAATTAGTCCCTTTCAATCTGGAGAATTTCAACTACCTCCTTCAAAATGCGAACCTGGGAGCACAGCATAGAATTCCGATCAGTTCCAATTTCACCCTATTCAAATATTTCACCGGGACAGGTTCATTCAATGTATCAGAGACTTGGTATTTGCAGAAGCTCAACTACTTCTATAATCCTGTGTCTGAGCGAGTAGATCAGATCGTAGAGGATGGCTTCAATAGGATCACTACCTATACAAGCTCATTCAATATGACTACCAATATCTACGGCTTTTTCAATTTCAAAAAGGGAAAAATAGAGACCATTCGGCAGCATATCAACCCCTCTGTTGGCTTTAGCTATACGCCTGATTTTACAGATCCATCTTTTGGCTACTACCAAAATGTGCAGACGAATGCGGAAGGTGACACTAGATTATATAATAGACATTCAGGGTTTATTTACGGAGGTGCGCCAGCCGGCGAGTCACGGTCTATGACGATGAGTTTAAGGACGGTTTTGGAAGCCAAAGTAAAAAACTCCCAAGACAGTACTGGAGAAAATCCAACCAAGAAAATTCCTTTGTTGGAAAACCTGGATATGAGTTCCAGCTACAATTTTGCCGCTGACTCGTTTAATCTTGCTCCCATTCGAATTTCGGCACGTACGAGTTTTTTCCAGAGAAAACTCTCTGTCAATATGAGTACTACTTTGGACCCTTATGCCACGACTAGCTATACCAACTCATCAGGCGCAGTCTTGGAAAGAAGAGTTAATGAATTTGCCTGGAAAAACAATCAGGGGCTCGGTACCATCAGAAATGCTTCCCTCAACCTTAATGCCTCCATCAATCCGAGCAGCAACACACAAAATCCCAATGAAGTACGGGATGAGTTGACCAATCAATTTCTACAGCAAGGAGGTATTTTGGATGATTTTGTAGAAAGTCAAATCAATCAGATCGTGAATGATCCCAGTCAATACATCGACTGGAATATACCTTGGAACCTTTCCTTTGGGTATAATTTTGCCTACAACAAATCCACCACGGGAACCACGAATATCACTCAAGCGCTGCAACTCTCTGGGGATGTTTCTCTCTCCGAAAAGTGGAAAATCAACTTCAATACAGGAATTGACTTACAGGCAAAATCCATCACTCAGTCTATGATAGGAATAGCAAGAGATCTTCACTGCTGGCAGATGAATGTCAACTGGGTTCCTTTTGGACGATTCACATCCTACAATATCGACATCCGTGTCAAATCCAGTATCCTTCAGGATCTCAAGGTATCCAGAAGAAGAAGTTTCTTTGATCTCTAATTTGATTTACAAAAAATTATAGCCCTCGGCTGATAAAGTAATTTCTGGCATTTTCCAGATCTGCCTTAGTGTCTATAGCGATTGCTCGGTGCTCAGTAGGCACCATCCGAATAGCTATTCCTTTTTCTAATAATCTCAATTGCTCCAGCATTTCGACCTGCTCCAGCTTTCCTTTTTCCCAAAAAGGAAACACCTCCAGTATCTCTCTACGGTAACCATAGACTCCGATGTGTTTTTTGTATTCTAAATCAGTCAGCTTTTCTCGGTTGTATGGAATTGGTGATCTGGAAAAATAAAGGGCATTGGATCCTGCATCCAGTACCACTTTAACCGCATTGGGATTTTGTGCCTCTTCTTCCCGGATCAAACAATATAGAGAAGCTACTTTCACACTTTCATCTTCAAATGAAGCCGTCAAATCTTCCAGAGATTGCTTATCCTGAAATGGCTCATCGCCTTGCACATTGATGATCACATCAGCATCGACCAAAGCCAATGCTTCTGCTATCCGGTCCGAACCACTATGGTGATCCTTCTGAGACCGAAACACTCTCCCACCGATAGATTCGATCTGACTCTGGATCAGTTCGTGATCCGTCACCACCCATACCTCATCAAAAAGCCCCGTATCCACCGTGCTTTGATAAGTTCGCTGTATCACTGATTTACCGTGAAGGTCTTGAACCAACTTCTCAGGCAATCTGGTAGAAGCGAATCGGGCGGGGATTAATGCGGCTGTTTTCATGGGGGTAAAATTACCTGAATTTATAAGTTGAAAAAACTACCACCTTCAATTCTGTCCTCCTCGCCTGGATTGACATGAAAAAAGGCTAGGATTTCACAATCCCAGCCTTTTTAACATTGTACATTCAGTTCCTTACCATGGACTTGTGGTTCCTTGGTAGAGCCAAGACTTAGACCACTGGCTATCTTTTCCAAAACCACCAGAATACTCCGTCAACTCCAAACGATCCAAAGCTCCATTGATATTGGTTCCATTGTTATTGTACTCATCATTTCCATATTGGAATCTCAAAGCAACTTTTGGCTGAGGAGATTGAGGTCCGGTAGTCAGCATAGGATATCCTGTTCTCTTGTAATCAGCAAAAGCCTCTGCAGCAGATGTCCAGCTAGCCACCCACTTCTGTACCATCACCTGCTCAAGTGTATTGTCAAATGCAACACCTTCTTCTGCAATAAACGCATCGTAGTCATCCGACACCTCCCATGTTTCAAGAGATTTTTGGATTCCGGCATAGTAATGATCTTGTGCCGAACCTACATTCCATCCTTTGATAGCTGCTTCAGCAAAAATGAAGCTGACTTCAGCTGAGGAAAGCATTCTGGCTTGCAAAATATCACCTGCTGATCCTGAGCTTTGGTAGATATCAGCCAATGTAGATACGTGCTGATTGTGAGTTCCTTGCCCAGGAGAAGGGTTGCCATTGTAAGACTCAGGCACCATCAGTGATGGTGGCAGCCCCACATACATCGCATCATTTAGGCTGATCAGACTAGGGTTGTACTTTCTAGTAAATTCATCATCTGGATACATCTCTACAAAATCATCAAATGGAAGCGTGGCTACAGTCAAAGGCTCACCATTCATGTAGATGATATCATCAGTGGCGGTCTCCAGTGATTCGTCTGCTACCCATTGAACGCGTACCGGTGCAAACCAAACCGAAAGCCTGGGATCTTGACTTCCCATCAATTGGTCAATAAAAGTCTGGCAAGCCTGGTAGCGTGTAAAATCATCCGGGTTCAATCTCACGTGCTGAGTAATCCAGATGTCACTCGCTCCTCCGGTGTAGTCCAATACCGCATCTTGACCAGGAGTCATCAGGTAGTCACCAGAGGCATAGATTGCTTCCACTCCAGCTTGCGCTTCAGCAGGCATTTTGACAGAAATTCTCATGTAATAGCGTAAAAGCAGTGAGTTTGCAAAGCGCTTCCATAGGTCTACATTTCCTCCGAAAAACAAATCATTGGCAGGTACTACACCTATATTGTCTGCATTTTCAAACATCGCCACAGCAGCTTGAAGATCAGCGATGACTCCCTGATAAATTACTTCTTGACTATCATATTTTGGAAATTGATATTCAGTTTCACTCTCATTGCCTTTCAATGCATCTGAAAAAGGAGCATCTCCCCACAAATCCGTGATATTGCCAAAGGCAAAAGACTTCATAGTCAGCGCTACTCCTTGGAAAAACTCATGATCCATCTCTACAGCACGGGTGTAGAGCAGGTCATTGTTTCTTAGAATATTGTACCAACCAGCCCAGCTGACATCTTCCCAGGCATAGTTATTATGCCCTCCATACCAGCCATTTTTTTGCGTATGCTGCACTGCTCCTGCGAGGTCATTGACACCAAGATTAGCATAGCTTTGCGCAGATGCAGCTAAGATTGTAGGCATTAGCAAGTTGGGGTTTACCTCGGCCGGATCGATGCCGTAAGGATTGACATTCATGTCATCCAGCTTGTCATCACAGGCGGTCATTCCAAGCCAGCAAATCAAAGCGATCAAAAGACCTTTTGTATAGTTTGAATTGATTTTCATGATTCCTTGATTTGAAATTATAGGTTAAAATTCAATTTGAAGCCTATTGGAAAGCTCCATGGCATCACATTTTGTCGTTCTATTCCCTGACGGAATTGGGATGAAGTATTCCCTTGTGTACCGGAGTTGGCCCAGAAAGCTCTCTCAGGATCGATTCCAATATCGGCTTTGGTCCAGAGCATCAGATTCCTCGTGTAGATGGAAAAAGTTGCATTTCGAAGCTTGCCCAAAGTCGGGAATCTATAACCTACGCTGAGTTCTCTTAGCTTAATAAATGAAGCATCAAATGTCACTTGCTCATTGTAATCCCACGGATACGTATTGGTGATCGGATAGACATTCGTTCCTTCACCACCTAGATGCTCCACATACACGTCATCGCTGTAGTCATCCGGTGTATCTCCACCAGAGACTAAGATCACGCCCGGTACAAATGCCCCATCATTTCCGTTTTCATCAACTGGAAAACCACCTGTTTCGGCTGTGTGACCACCTACTCTTGGGAAATTTCCAGGACCCGGGATGATGTATTTTCCAGGATTGGATTTCAGCATGGCGATCAGTTCATCAGCAGAATACAGACCTCCAGGGATCAAATTGTCCAATTGTCGCTGGGATTTCCAGTCAGACTCTCCATAGCGATAGGTGAAAGACATGAATTCTCCGCCCTGTCTCCAGTCTAGACTTGCTCCGATCACAAATCGTTTGATATTGAATGTAGTCTGAAGCCCCATTTGGAAGTCAGGGTTGAAATTCCCGACTTTTCGTAGGCTTTCAGTGTCCGACAGCTCCTGCCATTCGCCTGCGTTGGATAGTATCGGCCACTGATAGTAAGGAGAGTTAGGATCTTCTACCTGAGCAAATCCACTGCTGTACATATTTCCAATTTCTTCCCCGACAAAAGTGATGGCACCGCCACCATTTTCAGACCATAAGGTGATCCTGTCAAGACCATCCGCCAACTCGACAACTGTAGTTCTATTTCTACTCCAGTTAAGATCTACATCCCAAGTAAAGCCCTGCTTGCTGATGACCGTACCGCCCAAAGAGAGTTCTATCCCCTTGCTTCGGATCAGACCCGCATTGATCAATCTGCCTGAGTAGCCGGAGGAAGAAGGTAGATTGACTGAGAAAATCTGATTTCTATTGTCTATCTGGTATAGCGTTCCTGTGAATCTCAAGCGGTTGTTGAACATATTCAAGTCAATCCCTCCTTCGTAGGATGTTGCCTGCTCTGGCTTCAAGCTAGGGTTTAAGAGTCCAGACGGCATACTGGCCGTATTGATATTATTATAGACTCCTGTGGAAAGATTTGGTAGCAAGTTGTATGGGTCGGTATCATTCCCCACCTGAGCATACCCAAATCTCAATTTGAACATGTCGATGGTTTCAGGCATTCCCAAGGTATAATTGGCAAGCCAGCTCAAAGAAGCCGAGGGATAGAAATATGATCTATTGTCTCTAGGAAGTGTGGATGACCAGTCATTTCTTGCAGTCAAATCAAGATACAGTTGGTCAGCATATCCAAAAGAGGCCAAACCATAAATAGAGTAGATTCCTCTTTCATAGTATGAATTGCTCATGGATCGATTGTCCGCAGGAATGTTTTGAACATTGTAAATCCCCGGGATCACCAAGCCATTATTTCTATCTCCTCCTACTCCTACATTGGTACTTCTACCAAAACGGTTCATAATGTTTCCACCCACAGAGGCATTGATATCCAATTTCCCAAGGTCTTTATTCCAAGAAGCCAAAAAGTCTGCATTGGATTCTTGAGTCGTAATATCGGAAACGTAATAGCCACCTTTAGCCATACGGCTATAGCTATAAGGGATTTTGGTTTCTAGATTTTCATCAGCCCTATCCAAGGAATAGCGAACCCGGATATTGAATGATTCTGAAAACTGATAATCCAAGGCCACATTTCCATAGATTCGGTCTCTGACGAAAGCATTTTCGATTCCATAAGCGATAAAGTAAGGATTGTCTCCAGCAGAAGTCCTGATTTGCTGGACTCCTTCCTGACCTGGCATCCAGATATCACGCATCTGTTCATAGTCTACATAGGAGGACGCGTAGATTGCTTCCAGTGGATTGGCTCTTCGATCTCCCGTACTTGGTCGATCATTGGATTTGCTATTGGTATAGTTAAGATTGGATGTGAAAGTCAACTTGTCCAGAATCTTATATGTCAATGAGGTAGAATAGCTATTTCGAAACAAATCAGAATTTGGGATCATCCCCTGATGCAGCATGTTGGAATAGGATACTCTGTAAGTAGCACGATCATTTCCACCGTCTACAGCCAAATTATTGGTGGAAGTCACTCCAGTTTGCATGAAATCTTTCATCGCATTCGGATATGCCATAAGCTCTGTGGCGATAGGATTGCCATTTTCATCCGTGGGACTATTCCATTGGATAGCTGTATTTCCAGCATTCAGTTGTGGGCCTCCCCAGTAGGCAGATCCTTCGTTGAATACACCTTCTCTGTTTCCATTTGCATATTGATAGTGAAAATCCAAGAGTCTGGTAGGTTTCTCGAAAACATTACTAGTGGAAAAGGAGACTCCCATATTTTTACCTGAACCTCCAGATTTGGTCGTGATGATCACGACCCCATTACCTGCTCTGGTACCGTATAGTGCCGCTGCACTGGGACCTTTGAGGACAGAGATGCTTTCAATATCATCCGGATTGATATCTGAAATGGCATTACCATAATCAATCTGATTCCCGTCACCATTTTGACGGATGTTATTTAGTGAGTTGGACATAGGAACACCGTCCACTACGAATAGTGGCTGATTGTCTGTAGTCAGAGATGTAGCACCACGGATCACCATACTCATGGACGAACCTGGACCACTTGTCTGATTGATCGTCACGCCTGGCATTCTTCCGGATAGAGAACTCAATACGTTCTCTTGTGATACCTGAGTCAATTCCTCTCCTTTCACATTGGAGACATCGTAGCCCAAAGACCGCTGATCTCTTTTGATCCCCAGGGCAGTCACGACCACTTCCGACATATCAGTTGCAGCCTCTTCCATAGAGATATCAATTACAGATTGATTTCCAACTGTTATTTCTTGAGCATTGTAGCCTACATAGGAAAATATCAACACAGAAGTGGGACCTGCCACTTCTAGAGAGTAAGTTCCGTCTATCTCAGTGACAGTTCCATTGGTAGTACCTTTCTCTAAAATCGTCACTCCTGGAAGCGGTAGTCCATCTACTTCAGATGTGATTTTGCCACTGATACGCTGAGCCAGAGTCGATGCTTCCAAGTCCGAGTCAGGCACGATCTCGGCCTCTGCCCTGGCCAAAGGCAGGGCCATGATACCCACTACCGCCAGCGCCTGCCAGAGTATTTTGGGTTTTACTAGTTTGGAAAAATGTTTCATAAGCTTATTGGTTAGGATATTTACTGGTTGTCTTCTTTTTTGTCTTCAGTCCCATTTGAAACAATCTGATCAAACAGTTCTCTGAATGCCTCATCCACTTCTTCAGTTTGTGAGTCTTTTTCTATTTTTTGGAGAAAATGGATAAACTCCTCCTTGGAGATATTCCCCTGAGAGAGCTTCTTTACTAATTCTCTGATAGTGGGATTTTTCATAGGCTTTCTATTCAACTAGACTACCGCGAAAGGAAAAAAATAGACTACTCAGCCCTTTGTTATCAATATGTTAAGGAAATAAGATGAAAAAATGAGTTATTCATTTTGAGAAGATATATATGAACCTCGTTTTTATTAAATTAAAAAAAATCAACTCAATAAATCCTGATATGAACCGTCTTCCAATTTTTTTTCTACTCGTATTTGGGCTGGGATTAGTTAGCTGTCAGGACGAGTCTACACCACCGGTCATGAGTGTGGAGCGCTATGTCAACCTTCTCAAAGCAGGCAAATATGACCATGCCGAATTACCAACATTTACCTCCCAGGATATTCCAGCACTTTTGTCCTATGCTGGAGAAATGCAAAAAATCACCAACTTCCCCACGAATCCAATCTCATCAGCTTGGTATCTCGAATGCAGTCTAGGCATGTACGTCCTTTGGACTGTCGAGTCCATCCGCATTCGGTCATTTGACCCACAACTTGCGCTGAACAGTTTTCCTTCACAAAATCCAACGGTCGAAGACAAATTGACTTTTGAGTACATCGAGCAGAGTCCTGAGGTTCAAGAAGAGGTCGCAGACTATTACCTCCAATGGTGGAATACCATTCGGGATCAGGAGTTTGTCACAATTCATCACATAGATCCTTTGGAAAAATCAAGCTTGCGTTGGCATTGAGAGCAAGAGTTTCTTTTTAAACTAGCCGATTGAAAATTCAAAGTACGAGAACGGACAATTCCTAAAAACATCATTCATAGCTCAATTTTTGGACTTCAAAGGCTGATTAATGAACATCATATTGTATTTGAGAAAATTTCAAAATATTATTTTGATTTGATTTGCAAACAGACTAGTTTTCAGTGTTTTATAAGCGAACTTGGAAAGAAATATCTTTCCTTTCACCCACTAGTTTCACTCAAAACTATCCCAGTTATGAAAATTGGAATTCTAGGAGAATCCTCCTTGGCCAAATCATTAGGTAAAAAATTAATCGACGCCGGAGTACAGGTGGTATTTGGAGTGCGTCCTGATTTTGATACCGAAGAAATAGAATGGAAGATGATGAACCGTGTCTATCACCGCATCTGCCCTTATGAATCGGCCATTATCCAGTCCGACTTTGTCTTGATCTGTGCAGAAAACGGTTACCTGCCGGAGATTTGGGTAGCACTGAAAAATACCGACACTGAAGACAAAATCATCATCGACTGTACAAATGCCGGCTTTGAGAAGAAACTCAGAACAAGTAATACCCAGTTGATCAAAAAAGCTGCTCCAAAGGCTTTTACTTTCAAGGCATTTAACAATTTGGGCTTGGACTATCCCAAAAATGACACCTTTGGCGTGATCAAAGAGACATACTTTTGTGGAGAAGATGTCCCCGAAAGACTCCGAGTCAAGCGCTTGATCGAATTGGCAGGATTCAATGCCATCGATGCAGGTGAAATGAGCAATGCCACCCTACTGGAAGCATTCTACCATCTACGCACTAAAATTTCTTGGAATCAAAACGAAGCCCAGAATTATCATTTCAAATTAGTTTCTATTTGAATTCAATTTGGCAACGCTGATTTCTTCTGATTTAAGGCAAAAAGCGACAGGCTTTTTGCCTTAATTTTTTTAGTTTCGAATCTGTATTTCTATTTTACTACTGCATCAGTCCTTTTTGTGACTACTTTCCAATTCGGATGAAAGAATTCAACAAGAAAATCCTCGTAATAGATATTGGAGGTTCCAATGTGAAAATATTGGCTACCGGTCAACCAGAACGAATCAAGATACCATCTGGTATCGATTTTTCTCCAGACCAAATGCTCCCCCTCATTAAAGAATATGCTGCAGACTGGGAATATGACGTGGTCACGATGGGCTTTCCAGGGGTCGTCAAAAACAATAAAATAGTCAATGAGCCTGTCAATATGGGCAATGGCTGGACTAAGTTTGATTTTCAAAAAGCTTTTAACTGCCCTATCAAGATCATCAATGATGCAGCTATGCAGGCTCTTGGAAGTTATGAAGGAAAAAAGCTGCTTTTTCTCGGTCTAGGGACAGGCTTGGGCACTTCCATGGTCATGAATAAGACTATTTTTCCGATCGAAGGAGGCCACCTACCTTATAAAAAATCAACCTTCGAAAACTACGTAGGAAAACCGTACCTATTCCGAAACGGACAAGAAAAGTGGGAGAAGCATGTGTTCAAAGCAGTCAGTGTGTTGTCAGACGCTTTCCAGCCAGACGATATCGTACTGGGTGGCGGCAATTCCAAAATTCTGACTTCAGTACCTGAAGGCTGCCGTCTAGGTACGAATCAAAATGCTTTCAAAGGAGGCTTCCGCTTGTGGGAAGAAGATTTCTGGATCTAATCAATTTCACCAATAAAAGGATATAAAAAAGCCCGATAGCTTTGATCAACTCAAGTCTATCGGGCTTTTATTTTGTATTTACTTAAGAAACTAGTCTTCTCAGGTATACACCATAGCCACTTTTCCCCAATTTTTCAGCAGCTTCCAGTAGCTTTTCTTTACCTATAAAACCACTTCGATAGGCCACCTCTTCGATACATCCGATCTTCAACCCTTGTCTTTCTTCGATGACTTCTACAAACTGGGCCGCTTGAAGCAAAGACTGGTGAGTGCCGGTATCTAGCCATGCAGTACCTCTATTAAGAATAGCTACCTGCAATTCACCCATTTTGAGATATTCATTGTTGATGTCGGTGATTTCAAGTTCTCCTCTTGGACTTGGTTTGATATTTTTGGCGATTTCGACCACTTTATTGTCATAAAAATACAAGCCCGGCACCGCAAAGTTGGACTTGGGTTTTGTTGGCTTTTCTTCGATACTGATGGCTTTTTGCTCTTCGTCAAATTCTACCACCCCGTATCTTTCAGGATCATTGACATGATAGGCAAAAACCACTCCTCCAGTCGGATCAGTATTTTCAATTAAAGTCTTATGCAACCCTGAACCATAAAAAATATTATCTCCAAGGATCAAAGCGACCTTGTCATCACCGATGAATTCCTCTCCGATAATAAATGCCTGAGCCAATCCATCCGGCGAAGGCTGCACGGCATACTCAAAGCGACATCCTACCTGGGAACCATCACCGAGCAATTTCTGAAATGCTTCTGAATCATCCGGAGTAGTAATGATCAAAATCTCCTGAATGCCTGCCATCATCAATACTGATAATGGATAGTAAATCATCGGCTTGTCATAGACTGGCATTAGCTGCTTGCTGACAGAGATGGTCAAAGGATAAAGTCGTGTACCAGAGCCTCCGGCCAAAATAATTCCTTTCATAAATTGATATAGAATAGATAGAAAACCCAAACAGAGTGGATTTCTGAAAAACAAAAACTAGATTCAGGCTTAAAGCTACGACGAGCATCCTTCAAAGAAAAATTTCTATGAAAATCCTGCTTATTTCTTTGGGTACGAGAGGTGATATAGAGCCATTCTTGGCTCAGGCTGAAATACTCTCGGCGAAAGGTCATGAAATCACCTGTCTTTTTCCAGCTCAATTTGAAAGCTTGGTCAAAAGTTTAGGCTATCAATTCAGGGCTTTCGACAAGCGGTTTTTGATGCTTCTCGAAAGTCAAAGCGGAAAAAAAGTAATGGGAGGAGGTAGCGGATGGGGACAGTTCAAAGGTTACCTCCAATTGGTGAGGGATTCTTTCTCACTACAAGGCCTGATCATCGAGCAGCAGCGATCCGCAATTCTCGAAATCAAACCAGACCGAACCATCTTTCATACCAAAGCCATGTATTGCTATCTGGCAGCCATGATGCAGCCGGATAAATTTCTCCTCCTTTCCCCTATTCCATGCATCGGTCATCCTTGCTACGATTACCCGCATATCGGATTGGCAAAATGGACTTTTTCTAAAAAATGGAACTTCAAAAGTTACTCCCTGATCAATGGCATCCGTAGAAGAATCATGAAAAGGTACTGGAAAAAATACCAAGAGGACTTCAAAAAACCAGGAGTGAAAATTCAGGATCTCAAGGCCTTCGAAACCCAGCAATTGCAAACCTTATATACAATTTCTCCCCATCTTTTTCCCAAACCCAGTACATGGCCTTCTGCAGCTCACTTAACCGGCTTTTACCAACGAAATCAGCAAAAGGATTATACAGCTGCCCCTGATTTATTGGACTGGATAAAGACGCATGCTAAACCCATTTTAGTCACTTTTGGCTCTATGAGTAATCCAAAGCCTTTGGAGCATACTCAATTGATTATAGACTGTCTAGTAAAACATAAGATTCCAGCCATCATCAATCTTTCTTGGGGAGGACTCAGCCGGATCGAGACTGCAGCCGAGTCTATTTATTTTGTAGATCAGATACCCTATGACTGGGTGCTACCACAGATGCATGGCATGATCCACCATGGAGGATCTGGTACTACACACTTAGGAGCTGTATCTGGCTGTAGTCAGTTGGTGATACCACATATTATTGATCAGTATTTTTGGAATCGTCTCGTGGCCGATCGTGGCCTGGGACCACTAGGAATCTCAATTCATCGCTTAAACGCCGCTGATTTTGAAAAGCTACTTCTCGACTTCTACGCAAATGTGGTCTATAAAAAGAACGCATTGGAAATGGCTGAGAAGATAAAATATGAAAGCAATCCCTCAGAAATAGTACAACTGATTGAGGGGTAGTTTCGGCCTGGTAGCAAAGTTCAGAACACTTCAAATTTCTATAGGTTGACATCTTAGTTGAAACCGAAAAAGAATGCAGTATTCTGAAGAAGATAGCTTCAAAAACTCTTTTCATTGAAAATGAAATATATAATCCTTTCTTAATCAATAGGATACAATTCTCCCATCATCTGTTCTGGCACTTTTTTTGGTTTGTAGAAATCACTAGTTAAAAAATATTATTTAGGCATCTTTCCTAATTTTCTTTTCGTAGACCTAGTCAGGTCAAAAGAAAATCTATCTAAAAACTGTTCTACTGCCATTTAATTTCGATACTATGAACCCACATTTTACTATTCTCAAAAAAGCAGCCGAGGTCTTTCACTCCTACGGCATCAGTCTATCTGGTGCACGTAAGAATGACAACTTTATCCAAGAACTCGACATGGATCCCATTTTTATCAACGGACTTATTTTTGAATTAGAATTTCAGCTCCAACTTTTTATACAAGAGGAAAAGCTCAAAAATGTACAAACTCCCAAAGACCTGATCGCTCTATTTTTGGAGATTCCCCAAGACAATTAAGATTTATCGTTCCTGATTATACTAAGCTGGAGTTCTCAACGTCCAATAAGTAAGATTCTATCCTCTTGTTGATGAAAAAACTCAGTTTCGTAGCATTCCTATTCTTTCTTTCTACTTCCCTCCTATTTTCACAAAACTGGCAATCCACAGACTATACCAAGCATACTTGGAAAACATTCAACCAGCTCCAAATCATCCATGAAAAACTGGATCCCAGCGATATAGATTATTCATTGCTCCATGCGGCGGTGTTTTATGTCACAAATGAATACAGGGTTCAAAATCAACTCAAACCCTTTCAATATGCCACTAAAATGGAATTGGTAGCAGCTGGACATGCTGCTGATATGGTTAAGTACAATTTTTACGGGCATCAAAGCAAAATCAGAAACAAAAGAAAGTTGCGGGACCGATTTCAGATTCAGGGACTCAATCCGGTCATGATAGGAGAAAACATCAGCTCCACGGCTGCCCTTCAATATGAATACGGCCGAAAAGTAGAAAGACCCCAGAGCCCGGGAGTATTTGTCTACCAAACTTCCAAAAGTGAAATTGTTCCCATGCACAGCTATATCTCCTATGCACGGGAAATTGTGAGACTGTGGATGGAGTCACCTGGCCATCGCGCCAATATCTTGAATCCTTCTTTTACGTATCTGGGAACTGGCTCAGCGGTGTATGGAGAAAAAAGCTTTTATAACATGCCCTATTTTATGAATGTGCAGTGTTTTGGAAGTGATTAAGGCACATATACGACATTTGCCGTATTGAATGGCGGAGAGAATTGATGGAGCTTTGACTATCATTTAAATTTCTCAACCCATGAAATCAAAATTCTTTTCACTCATCCTTTTAGTAGTTTTTGGAGCTGTCATCTTTTCGTCCTGTAGTGGTGATGGAGATGAAGATCCTATGGAAACTACCCAGTCCAATCCCGTCCCGTCACCAGGTGATGCAGATGGAGTCATGGCCGCGATCAAAGCAAAATCCAATCTACCAGAAGGCACACCTCAAGTACCGGGAATGCCTGATATCCTTTTGGATGTAGCCTCAGCCAATTTCTATTCTTCTACCAATGGAGGCTCTCTGGTCAATGTAGGCACTGTTTCCCTGAATGATTTCCAATTACAAACTGTAGGTGGTAATTCTTACATCAACAACTTTACAGACATTACCTTGGATATCAACTCAGGCCAAGCGAATGATTGGACTGTTGCAGGCTCTAATGGCTTTGATGGATTTTCTCACACTACTGCGAAAAAAATGCCTGGTGTCGTCCGCTTCGCTTCTTCAGTATCGGAGACGATCAGCGCTTCAGCGGCAGTTACCCTCTCAGTCGAGAGCGTTCCTTCCAATGTAGACAATTTGCTTTGGGTTATTTCTGACGGCAGCAATACCGTTACCAAAGAAAGTAAAACTACTTCTGTGACTTTTTCGGCATCTGAATTGGGTGATTTAAGAGCTACAGAAACCGGTATCGTACAGGTAGCAGCCTACAATAGCGAAAGCCAAACTTTTGGTGGCAAAAAAATCTACTTTATCAATGAGACGGTAGACAGCAAATTTGTGACTATTAACTAATAAAACTGACCCCATCAAAAATGCCGGGCTCGTTCAAGTCCGGCATTTTTTTTTCATAACCAAGTAATATCTAAGCTCTAAAGGTTGTCCCATTGCAATCAATAGAAATCCTAAACAGCCACTCTTTTCCATTTCCCTCTTTTGAAAAAGTAAAGTGAAACCAGGGCATGAAAAGAGTGAGCGAAAGCAATGGCGATAAAGATTCCCAACACTTCCAAACCTACTGGAAAGGCTAAAATCCAAGCTAATGGAACCTCTACAAACCAAAGAACTCCAATATTGATCCAAGCCGGAGTTTTGGTATCTCCAGCTCCATTAAATGCCTGTGTCAGTACCATCCCTATTGCAAAAAAAACATAACCCAGCGCAATCACCCAGAGCCCCTGAGACGCGATTCCCTGTACCTCATCGATATCAGTAAATACTCCTGCGAGCTGATTGGAAAATAAAATGTAAATACCAGTCACTGAAGCCATAAATATGACATTGTACCGAGTGGTCAACCATACGGCCTTTTCTGCTCTGGCAATCTCATTGGCTCCAAGATTCTGACCGACCAGCGTTGCGGCAGCTCCAGAAAGCCCCCATGCTGGCAAAATGGTGAAAATCAAGACCCGCATCGCAATCGTATATCCCGCCAAAGCAGCCGAGCCAAACTCCGCATTCATCCGAGTCAAAGCAAGCCATGATACCGAATCTATCAGAAACTGTCCCATCCCTCCTGCTGCGATATCGACGATTTTGCGAACCGTCTTCCATCGAATCTTAATATTCTGAGCCAGAATACGAAGCTTATGTTTCCCATTGAAAAGATGGTAAAGCTGATAGAGCACCCCCAAGCCTCGACCCAAAGTAGTCGCTATTGCTGCTCCATCCAGACCTAAACCATCCCAAGAGCCCAACCCAAAAATAAATATGGGATCCAACACGATATTGAAGCCATTGGCTATCCACAGAGAACGCATCGCGTGATGAGCCTGTCCAGCACCTCGGAATGCTCCGTTGATGAGGAAGAGAAGCATGATGGCGCTATTTCCCAAGAATATAATGCGCGCATAGCTCACGCCTATTTCTAGCACATCCTGTTCTGCCCCCATCAGACTCAGTACCTCTTCGGCAAAAAACCAGCCTAAAGCTCCTAGTAAAATGGAGATTGCCCCTCCTACCAATAAGAGTTGGAAGGCTACATCACCTGCTTTTTCATAGTCTTTCTCACCAAATCGCCTACTGATCAATGCCGTTGCTGCCATGCTGATCCCAAAGCCTACGGCATACACCAGCACGATCACCGACTCCGTCAATCCGACAGAAGCAATAGCACTTTCTCCAAGTTTGGCTACGAAAAAGATATCTACCACTGCAAATGCAGACTCCATCATCATCTCCAAAATCATAGGTATGGCCAGCACCAAAATGGCTGTTTTCAAGGAGAGAACAGTGAAATCCTGTTCCTTGCCTAGAATTGCATCTTTGATCAGTTGAAAATTCATGATGGGGAATTAAGAGAAATAGAAAATATGGAAGGCAAAAATAGATGAATGTTTGGTTTCTAATTCTTTGATTCTGATTAATCTAAAGAAAAAGACAGGATTTGTCACTTGGAGTGATTTTGAAGAATTTCCCTCGTACCTTTGAAGGAATTGAACTAGATCGATTCCGATTCAGTTGGATCTTTTGTAATCAAATGGACCTTGAATCCATTAATGAATGCAGCTATGAACAAAAAACCTAGAGTGGTAGTAGGACTTTCCGGTGGAGTGGATAGTTCGGTCGCCGCACATCTCCTATTAGAGCAAGGATACGAAGTCATCGGGATGTTTATGAAAAACTGGCACGATGAATCCGTCACTATTTCCAATGAATGTCCGTGGATGGAAGATTCCACAGATGCCATGCTCGTCGCCGAAAAACTCGGCATTCCCTTTCAAGCCATCGATCTCAGTGAAGAATACCGGGAGCGGATCGTAGACTACATGTTTTCGGAATATGAAGCCGGCCGCACACCCAATCCTGATATTCTTTGTAATAGAGAAATCAAATTTGATATCTTTCTAAAGGCAGCACAGAAACTGAAAGCGGATTTTGTAGCTACGGGACACTACTGTCAAAAAGGAAGTATTTCTAAGGAGGATTCTACCGTATACCAACTTTTGGCTGGAGCAGACACCAATAAAGACCAGAGCTATTTTCTCTGTCAGCTATCTCAGGAGCAGCTGGAGAAAGCCTTGTTTCCAATTGGCCATCTTCAGAAATCAGAAGTCCGTGCCATTGCCAAAAAATTAGATTTAATCACTGCAGAGAAAAAAGACTCCCAGGGCTTGTGTTTCATAGGCAAAGTGCGCCTACCTGAGTTTTTGCAGCAACAGCTGAAGCCCAAAAAAGGTCGAATTATCCAGATTCCAGAAGAGCTAAGTGTATTTGACCGGTATCAGGTTCCGGCAGGAGTATCTTTAGATGAATTGGATGATGCGACTTTGGACGGGATTGCATTTCCGATCCACTATAGCCAAAGTCAAGGCAAAACCATCGGAGAACACAATGGAGCACATTATTTCACTGTCGGTCAAAGGAAAGGCCTGCACGTGGGAGGCACAGGCAAACCCCTCTTTGTCATAGCCACAGATACCCGAGAAAATATCATCTATACCGGACTGGGCGAAGAACATCCCGGTCTCTTGCGCAATGCCCTTTTTGTCAAAAATGACCAAATCCACTGGATCAGAGAAGATCTCAAACTGGAAATAGGGCAAACAGCACGCTATGAAGCGCGTATCAGATATCGTCAGCCATTGGTCGGTGCGACACTGATACAGCGTGAAAATGGTTTGTACGTCTTGTTTGACTCTCCTCAGAAAGGCATTGCTTCTGGTCAATTTGTGGCTTGGTATCAAGGTGCAGAATGTATCGGTTCAGGGACTATCTTCTAATATTTCCCGCCGGTACATTCCGGCTTTTCTATGCAGTTGGAGATTATTTACCAAGATTCATCCCTCATCGCCATCAATAAACCTTCAGGGCTGTTGGTTCATCGGACTAAGTTGGCGGCAGAAGAAAAGACGGAGTTTGCCGTTCAGATTCTTCGGGATCAGATCGGGCAACGAGTCTATCCAGTACATCGATTGGATAGACCTACGAGTGGGGTGTTGTTGTTTGCACTGGACGAGACGCTTCTTCCTGAGCTTAAGAGGCAATTTGCTGATCGAGAAGTTTCCAAGACCTATTGGGCTATCGTGAGAGGGATCCCAAGAGATGATAACTTCCTCATTGACCAAGGTTTAAAAAACGAAAGATCAGGTAAAATTCAGGAAGCAATCACTGATTTTCGGCTGATTCAATCTTGCGAAATTCCATTTGATACCACCGGAAGGTATCCCACCAGTCGCTATTCCCTTTTAGAAGCTTGTCCTAAAACTGGCCGTACGCATCAGATCAGAAGGCATTTGGCTCATGCGAGGCATTACATCGTAGGGGACAAAAAACATGGAAACAATAAGCAAAACCACTTTTTTCAAGCTCAATATGGGCTCGATCATCTTTTGCTTCATGGTCAAAAACTGGAGATATTCCATCCAGTTCTTCAGAAGAAACTGGTTTTGGAAGCTGAGATCCCTGTACATTTCCGTACGATTTTGGATCAATTGGGAATGAATGCTTAAGAATTTGGTCAGTGGCGGATTCGATTCCCGTTATTTCGTTTAATTTGACCTGAATAATTAATACCCTATGAATAAATACCAACTGGGATTGGGCCTTTTGTTGATGATGGCCAATCCATTATTTGCCCAAAAGAAAAAAGTAGAGAAGACTTTCAAGGAAAAAGAGGCTATTGGACACTTTACCTACCTAGCCTCGGATGAACTGATGGGGCGTGATCCTATTCGACCTGAAATGGAACTCGCCTATACTTATATCGCAGACGAACTCATGAAAGCCGGAGCAAAACCCTTGGCGACTGCGGATGGCTATTATCAGAATATTCCATTTCGGATGTCTTCCCCTCCTACTCAAGGCTCTATCCAGCTAGGAAAAACCAGCTACGAGCAAGGAGTGGATCTTTTGGTATTGGATGGAAAATCCATCTCTGGCAGCTACGAGTTGGTCGATATTGGTTTTGGTACAGCAGCAGAATTGGAAGGAAAAGATCTCAAAGGTAAAATTGCAATTTCCAATGTAGGCGCACCTGATAGATTGGGACCTGCGGATTTGTTTGCTTTAGGAAGAGAAAAAACCCAAAAAGTACAGGAAATGGGAGCTATCGCTCTGATAGAAAAGTTCAACGTCCCATCAGTACCATGGCAAATGATCAGCAACTATCTCAATAGAACCACACTCGGGGTCGATCAAGGTGAAAGTTCTGAACTTCCATATATCTGGGTAAAAGATCTAGACAATACCATCAGAGCTGCGATGGCTGAGGACAATCTCTCAGAAGCAGCTTTGAAAATCGAAGGAAAAACCACCAAAACTGTGGAAGGGAAAAATGTGGTAGCCTATATCGAAGGTACCGACCCAGCGCTGAAAGACGAGTACATCATGCTTTCAGCACACTATGACCACGTGGGAGTAGGCAAACCAGATGCGGAAGGTGACTCTATCTATAATGGTGCCCGTGACAATGCTGTGGGAACCGTTGCAGTCATGAATGCCGCTAAATACTTTGCGAAAAATCCTCCCAAAAGATCCGTACTACTCGCACTTTGGACAGCCGAGGAAAAAGGACTTTTAGGGTCTGGATATTTTGCAAACAATCCATTGGTCCCACTGGATCAAATCATATTCAACCTCAACATCGATAATGGGGGCTACAATGATACTTCTGTGGTCACAGTGATTGGCTTGGGCAGAACATCCGGAGATGCTCATATCTCTGAAGCAGTAAAAGAATTTGGTTTGGAGGCGATTGCAGATCCTTCTCCTGAGCAGGGACTTTATGACAGATCTGACAATGTGAATTTTGCAAGAAAGGGCATTCCTGCCCCTACATTTTCCCTTGGTTTTCAGGCCTTTGATGATGAAATCCAAAAGTATTACCACAAGCCTGGAGATCATGTAGAGAATTTTGACTTGGACTATGCCGTCAAGTATTGGAAATCTTACATCTTAGCTGCAGAACTCATCGCCAATGATCCAAATCAGCCTATCTGGGTAGCAGGAGATAAGTATGAAGAGGCCGGCAAGAGCCTTTATGGGTTAGATTGATTTCTAAAAATTTAGATTTTAAAAAAGGTTGGAATTGCAAAATCCCAGCCTTTTCTATTTTCTAGTTCTCCACTTCCTTTTGAAGCTCTTCGATCGCCTTTTCAAGCTGTTGATCTATTCCTTGATCGATCTGCCCCGGCATATTTTTGATTTCAAATTGTGGTTTGGTTTCGTTGTTTTCCAACCATTCACCGGCTTTATTCTTGGCAGATATTGGCACAGCTCCCCATCTCACATTATTTGGCAATCCCTCCCATCCTGCAAATGAGCAGGTACCAGGTGTAGGCATTCCAACTGTCTTCCCGATATTCAGATCAGTGTAGCCACAGGCAAAACAATGCCCATCTGAATAATTGGCTTCATTAAACATCGCCAAGGTAGGTTTGGTCCATCTTGCTGTAGGCTCGTACCCAACTTCTTTGGATTCCGTAGCATAGGTCAGGAACTTCTCTCCTGTAAAAAACATAGCCAAATCAGCTACCAAATCTCCACCTCCATTGAAACGGGTATCGACAATGACAGCCTCTGTATCATGGTATTTGCCCATCATCTCCTCGTAAATGTTTCTGTAAGGACCGTCACTCATCCCAGGAATATGAACATACCCCAACTTTCCACCACTCTTTTCGGCTACTTCTTCTTGATTCTTTTTAACCCATCTCTTATAAAGCAATCTGCTCTCTTCTCCCAAACTGATCGGCTTGATAGTCAACTGCTGGACATTGGCTCCAGCTGCATCGGAGATCTCTACTAGTGTGAATTTTCCAGATTTTCTATTCAGCAATTTTGCATAGTCTACAGAGGGACTGATCTCTTCTCCGTCGATTTTTTGGATAATCATTCCCTCTTCGATGGTAAATTCAGATTTGTCCAAAGGTCCTCCCTCGATCACCTCCGTGATTTTCAATCCATTTCCACTATGCTCATAATCCCAAAATACTCCCAATGCGGCTGTTTCGTCTGCCATAGGAATAGATCTGGAAAAGCGTGCTCCAGCATGTGACACGTTGAGTTCGCCGATCATTTCTGAAAGCATCTCAGCAAATTCATAGTTGTTTCCAATGTGTGGAAGATACTTTTGGTAATCTACCTTTGCCTGCTCCCAGTCCACGCCATGCATGTCAGGTGTATAGAAAATCCCTTTTGTTCTCAACCAGACATGCTCAAATAAATGAGCCATTTCAGCCTCTGTATCCATGGTCATCTCCCCGCTGATTTTGATAGACTCACGTTTCATGGATTCAGGATTGATTTTGGATATACTTCCATCACTCAGTAGGTACAGATTCTTTTGCTCCTTGTCCCACACAAGACTTCCATAGCCAGCATTGAGCGAAATCTCCTGCTTGGTTTCTTTGGTTCTCAGATTGGTACTCCAGAGATTCATTCCCTTTTCAAAACGCGTCAGATAGAGCAGTTTTTCTCCGTCTTTTGTCAAAACAGCATCTCCCAATTGACTGGAGTGAATCGTCAATTTGGTTTTTCTATCCTCTATTCCATTCCAGTCAAACTCCAAATCCTCTACTTTCTTTTCAGTCTCTTTCTTGGAGTCATCCTTTTTATCAGATTCTTCTTTCTTCCCTGCTTTGGCGATTTCTTGTTTCAGCTTATACTCTTCTTCGGAAAGGTTAAATTCATCCCATGCTCCCTGATCAAAGAAAAGCATATAGGCATCATCCTCACTTCTACCTGAGGTAGCGTAGCTTCTGAGACCATCCCGATTGGAGAACCACAGCATCTGCTTTCCTTTGTTGACCCAGGTGGCCCCATGATCGCTATAGCCGCTCCGGGTTATATTTCGCATATCTTCTTTGCCGCTGGCATCCAAAAGCACTACCTCCTGATTGACCATGGTAGGACTATACGTAGCCAGCAGCCATTTACTATCAGGACTCCATGTATAATATTGATCCCCATCTCTCATATGAAACAACTGCTCTGGAGTCATCAAAATCACCTCTTCATTACTGTCCAGGTCTTTGACGACCAAGGTTCTTCTACCTTTGACATAAGCAAGTTTTTTCCCATCCGGAGACATTTTGGATAGATAAGCATCCTCATCGGCGGAGACTATGACTTCCTCTTTCAGCAAGGTCGAGGCAAAAAAGAATGGTTCTTCAGTCCGTACCTTGGAACTTTTGTATATCTGCCACTTTCCATCTCTTTCGGAAGAATATAAAACTGATTTGCCATCTGAAGAAAACTCAACGAAGCGCTCCTGTTCTGGCGTATCGGTCAGTCTTTTGGTAAGCGAACCATCTACTGAAGTCACAAACACTTCTCCACGGGCGATGAAGGCAATCTCCTTCCCATCCGGAGATATACTCATTTCTCTAACACCTCCATTGATAGCTATATATTGATCCGAATTGGAAATACTTTGAGTCATCAGACTCACCGACAGCTTCTTAGGACTTTCTCCTTTTCGCATCGTGTAAAGCTCTCCATCATAGCCAAAACTCATCAATCCATCATCCGAAATACTCAGAAAGCGGATCGGGAAATTGTTAAAATCCGTGAGTGCCTCACCTTGTGATGGACTCGATAGATTCATGGCAAACACATTGAAGCTTCCATTTTGCTCACTGAGGTAATAGATTTCAGATTCATCTGGAGAAAAAACCGGATTTCTATCCTCTCCATAGAATTGGGTCAGCATCTGATGCGAATTGTCAGAAGCATCATAGATCCAAATATCTCTGGCTATCCCTGATTGATGATGTTTTCTCCATTCATTTTCTCCACCCTTCTTATCATGGTAGATGATTTTGGTGCCTGATTTATTGGTTTGCACGTATTCAGCTGGCAGTGTCCATACCTGGTCTACTCGGCCACCTGTACTGGGAACTTGATAAAGCTCAGGTTGCGAACCCGTCGGATATTGTCTATGTGACGCGATGTCCATTCGAGTAGCTCCAAACAACACGGACTTACCATCTGCCGCAAAATCAAAGGGCAATTCATCATTGGAGTGAAAAGTTAGCCGACTAGCAGGACCACCACTCGCCTGCATGATAAAAACATCAAAATTACCATAGCGATCAGAGGCAAAGGCCAATTGAGTACCATCAGGACTCCAAACAGCTTTGTAATCATGTGCTTCATGAAATGTAATCTGATTGGCTTTGCCTCCTGTGCTGGCTACAGTATAAAGATCTCCCTTGTATGTGAATGCAATCGTTTTTCCATCAGGCGAAATAGCCGGATAGCGCATCCATTGGGGGGATTCTTGTGCAAAAGCCGAAAATGACAGGCTAAATAAGAGAGCCCCAAGAATTTTCGTATATCTCATAAGTTAAATTTTAATCCCATGAAAGTAAGTATTTTTCAAAAGATCAAATAGCGCAAATCAACTCCCCTCAAAATGATTTTCAAGGTCAGAGCCAATCCTTTGGGACTTTTTTTCCTTCCTTCATCAGACAAGCCTATATTTGCGGCTCGAAAATTTTATCAAAATGAATCCATTTATAGAAGAACTGCGCTGGAGAGGAATGCTCCAGGATATGACACCCGAAATAGAAGAGCACCTCAATAAAGGAATGGCTTCGGCCTATCTCGGATTTGACCCGACAGCGGATTCGCTTCATATTGGACATTTGGTAGGAGTCATGACACTACTCCATTTTCAAAGAGCCGGACACAAACCATTCGCATTAGTAGGCGGAGCTACTGGAATGATCGGTGACCCTTCTTTCAAATCTGCCGAAAGAAACCTCCTGGACAAGGCTACCTTGGATCACAATGTCGCTTCTATCCAGCAGCAACTCGCCAAATTCTTGGATTTCGGCACAGATTCTGCCAATAAAGCAGAATTGGTCAACAACTACGACTGGATGTCTCAGTTCTCATTTTTGGAATTCATCCGGGACGTAGGAAAACATATCACTGTCAACTACATGATGGCGAAAGACTCCGTCAAAAGAAGGCTAGAAGATGGCAATGGTCTTTCATTCACTGAGTTCTCCTACCAATTAATCCAAGGCTATGACTTTTTTCACCTTTGGAAAAATAAAAACTGCAGCATCCAATTAGGAGGATCGGATCAGTGGGGAAATATCGTCACCGGCACAGAACTCATCCGAAGAATGGGTGGTGGGAGCGCATATGCACTGACAGTTCCTTTGATCACCAAAGCGGACGGCACGAAGTTCGGTAAAACTGAAGGTGGTTCAGTATGGCTAGATCCAGAAAAAACCTCTCCCTACGCATTCTACCAGTTTTGGCTCAACGTCTCCGATGAGGACGCATCCAAATACATCCGCATTTTCACCACGTTGGATCAGGAAACAATCGTCCAATTGGAAACTGCACATGCCGAAGCCCCTCATCAAAGGGCGCTACAAAAAGAAATAGCGAAGCAAGTCACAATTCTTGTTCACAGTGAAGCCGACTATGAAATGGCAGTGAAAGCGTCTGAAATTCTCTTCGGGAAATCTTCCACAGAGGATTTGGCTAGTTTGGATGAGAGAACATTCCTACAAGTCTTTGACGGTGTGCCTCAGGTGAAAATCAGCAAAAATGAGTATCAGGAACTGACTTCTACCTTGGATCTTTTTGGAGATTTGACTCAAGGTGTCATCTTCTCCTCAAAAGGCGAAGCTCGTAAAATGATACAGGGAGGTGGAGTCAGTGTCAACAAAAACAAATTGACTGATCCCAATGCACCAGTGCAATTTGAACTCCTTCAAGACAAATACCTACTCGTACAAAAAGGCAAGAAAAATTACTTCATAGTGGAAGTAGCCTAAGTCGGTGATACACAACAAAAAAGGCCTTTGATCTTATTCAGAGGCCTTTTTTTTAGTTAATTATTTGTTTTTTGACCTACATTTAATTCCATTATTGACCGAGGTTTAATATCTTTGGAGAGCATTTTTGATCAAATAAAACCCAATATGGCAGGCGAGAAAAACAAAGAGAAACTGATACTGGATTCGGCTATTGCATTATTTACAAGCAAGGGATATCAGGCGACACGCATGGAAGATGTAGCCAAAGGAGCAGGAATCAGTAAAGGTCTCAGCTATTTTTATTTCAAAAACAAAGAGGATCTTTTCATGGCTTTAACCAAAAAAGCCTTTGATCAGCTTAAAGATGAATTCCGAGAAGTGTATAGAACCAAGAGCAAATCAGGATTGGACCTCTTGGCAGACTTAGTTTTAAGAATTTCGGCTTTTGCCAAAAACAACCAGATCCTATACGATTCCATTATTGGTTTCTTGGACTTGATGAAAAAGTACAATACACCGGAAGGCCGCGCGTCCATCAATCCATTAATCCTGGAAAGCGTCCATTTTCAAAAGTTGCTTGAGATCCATCACGATCCCGCCAAAATCGGGATTGCCCTGGTAAGTCAGGGAATCAAAGACGGGAGCATTCGTCCCCAACTCCAGCCAGAAATCACCTTTTATACGATCTGGAGTATGATCATCGGTTTTGAGAAAATGCGTGGACCAATCGAATACGAAGAAAGAGAGGTCAAACTGACTTCTGAAAACTGGGAGCCAGGTTTTATCAAATTGATGCAAGACATGCTCAAAGGAACCATTCAAGCCAGTAAACCCACTACTGTACAAACTAGCCTCTTCTAATGAAGCATACTTTACTTGCAGGCATAGCGCTGAGCCTTTGGTCATGCCAGGCTCAGGAGCAACCCATCGACCTTAAAATCAGCAATGTCACTGTCATAGACATCCAGAATGACCAGCTGATCCCATCACAGACGGTTTTGATCTCCCAAGATCAAATTTTAGACGTCGTGGACACTGATGAAACTAACGTCAAAGCAATACAAGAAGTAGACGGTACCGGTCTCTTCATCATGCCAGGACTTTGGGATAATCATGTGCACTTCGGTGGCGCCGAATATGTGGATGAAAATGAACAGTTGCTTCCACTCTATCTCAGTATGGGAGTCACTTCAGTGAGAGATGCCGCTGGAGATATCAGCATGGATGTACTCCAGTGGAGAGATGAAATCAAAGAGGGCGAGCGGATTGGCCCGCACATTTACACTTCCGGCCCCAAGCTGGAAGGAAAAGGGTCCATTTGGCCAGGAGATTTAGAAATAGCATCTGAGGAAGAACTGAAAGTAGCCTTGGATTCGTTGGAAAAACTACAAGTGGATTTCATCAAAATTACTGATAATGCACTCGAGCCAACGCTATTTTTAGAAGCAGTCAAGCAGGCTTCAGCACGTGGATGGAGTGTTTCTGCTCACATCCCAAGTGCTTTGGATCTGATGGACTTGGCTGAGTCAGGTCTGACTACTATCGAACACCTGGGGTATATCACCCGGATCGAAGGCGAAAACGAAGCAGAAACTATCGAAAACCTAAAGCAGCTCCGTGATTTAGGAACAGGAATAGTCCCTACCCTTTTGATCAGTGACAATATCGCTTATTGGGAACCTGGAAAATTTGAGTCAGATACTATTTTGCAATATTTGGGTCCTAAGTTGAAAGAAAGCTATACCTGGAGAATCGATCGTCTCAAAAATGATACTGAAGAGGCGAGAGAAAACCGCCAAAGAAATTTTGAGAAAGTCACTACTTTCCTCCCACTCATCCAACAGTCCGGAATGAAAATCTATGCCGGCACAGATGCAGGCTATCTCAATTCATACGACTATCCGGGCTTGGCAATACATCTTGAGCTGCAAAAAATGGTGGAGTTTGGACTCAGTCCACAAGAGGCACTGACAGCTTCCGTCATTCATGGGCCTGATTATTTTGGATTAAATGAATTTGGTGCTGTAGCCAAAGGCAAAAAGGCAGATTTGATTTTGCTTAGGGCGAATCCTCTAGAGCAAATTCAAAATACCCAACAGTTGGAAATGGTGATTTTCGAAGGAAAAGTATTTGACCGACAGCAACTCAATCAAATGCAACAGGAAATCAAAACGTGGGTGAGCAACAAAGAAAAAGCTATCAACGCAGCTAAAGAATAATAGCTGTCATAAAAAAAGGCTGTCTTTCCATGATCTAGCATCATATCGAGACAGCCTTTATTCTATATTAAGGGAACTTAATGAACGTTACCCATCAATTTTTTAATAAACGGAGAAGCCAAAAGAACCAATACTCCCGCACCAAGCGAGTACTTGGCAATCAGGAGAAATCCATCTGTATAGATAGTCAGTGTCTCAAACCCACCTACATTTTTGTCTGTACTCTCCACAGCAAGTTGTTTTCCAATGAAACCGACTACCTGAAAAGCAAAGGCGGAAGAAAGGAACCAAACTCCCATCATAAATGCCACAATTCTTTTCGGTGATAGATCTGTAATCTTGGATAAACCTACAGGAGACATGAACAACTCCCCGATCGAAAGCAAGAAATACATCAACAGCAAATATGTAAAAGGCACCATTCCGGATTCATTTGCAGTATTGCCACTGATAGCCAACACGTAAAAGCTGATTCCCGCCAGGAGCAATCCCATACCAAATTTGTAGGGAGTTCTCGGGTTCAAATTATTCTTCGACAGTCTTGTCCAAAGCATAGACACAGGAATCGCCAAAATGATGATCCACATGGAATTCAGCGAGTTGGTCTGGGAAGCTGACATGATACCATCCAAGTCCACATTTCGGGAAGCGAAAAGCGTAATCACACTACCTGAAAGCTCGTGAAAACCCCAGAAAATAGTCATGAATACAGTGATCAGCACAGCTACGAATAGCTTTTTACGTTCGTCTGCATTTGCCTGAAACATTATATATCCCAAGTAGGCCAAGATAGCTACCCCCACCAATTTGAAGATGATGTTGACGATATTTTGATCTCCGAAAAACGTTCCTTCTGTACCGAGCGCTTTATAGGATGAAAGCAAAAAGGCAATTGCCGGAACAGCCAAGACTGATAGAATCGGGATCATGACCTTATTTTTCACTCCCAAAAATGGCTGGTCAATCGAGCCATTGGCAGGTGGCAAACCACGATCTCCAAACACTCCGTTTTTGATCCCACTCCAAAAGAAGATCAAGCCAGAAAGCATCCCGATCCCAGCCAATCCAAAACCATAATGCCAGCCATAAGTCGCTGCCAACCAGCCGCAAAGAAGAGGTGCTACCCACCCTCCTATATTGATACCCATATAGAAAATGGTGAATCCGGAGTCTTTTCTGGTATCTCCATCAGGATAAAGTGTCCCTACAAATGTGGAGATATTGGGTTTGAAATAACCGTTGCCGACAATGATAAAAGAAAGGGCCAGAAAAAAGGCCATGTTGTTTTCTATTGCTAAAACAAAATGGCCTATTGACATCAGAATCCCTCCCAGGAAAATGGAATTTCTCATCCCCAGAATCTTATCGGAAATCCTCCCTCCTACGACTGTGGAGGCATACACTAGTGAGCCATAAGAAGCATATACCGCAGCCGTGGCATAGTCCCGATCCACCAATGCTTCAAAGATGACATCCACCATATATAAGGTGAGCAATGCCCGCATGCCATAGAAGCTGAAGCGCTCCCACAATTCGGCAAAGAACAAATAAAATAATCCCTTAGGATGTCCAAACAGCGTAGGTTCTTCCTTCAGAGCTGGGTTGACTGTATTTTCCAATTAATCTCAGTTTTAGGTAAATAAATTTCACAATGATAAAATAAAATGACAGGTTCTTCAAAAAGCAACCTCTCAAAAAGCCTTTTTTATTCTACATCAAATAAAGAAATCCTACCCAAAAGACTAAGCTATAACACTTCTATTTTTTCCTACCAAATAATTATTTGTTTTTTCTTCGTAATCGATTGAATGGCTAAATTTTAAACATTTTTCGTTTTCTATTGGAAGCTTTTATCTACTTTTGGGAAGACAATTTTCAGTTTGTAAACCCAAATAATTATGCAGGATCTTGTAATGGATACGCAGACCTCTCCACTGAATTTTCTAGAGCGAAAACCCAGTGGAGAAATTCACTTCAACCTATCGCCAGCCGAACTGATCGAGCATGCACTGGCAAAAAAAGAAGGTGTTCTCACGGCAACAGGAGCATTGATGGCTGACACCGGGAAATTTACCGGGCGCTCACCAAAAGATCGCTTTATCGTCAAAGATGATCAAACTGCGGACTCAGTCTGGTGGGGAGATATCAATATCCCGATGGAAGCCGATAAGTTTGATCAGCTACTGGAGAAAATGACCTACTACCTCTCTGACAAAGACCTCTATGTAAGAGACGCTTATGCAGGTGCAGATCCAGAGCATCGCCTAAATATCAGGGTGATCAATACGCAAGCATGGCACAATCTCTTCTGTCATAACATGTTCCTGAGGCCCACATCGGAAGAGTTGCTGGACTTCAACCATGATTTTACAATCATTTGCGCCCCGGAATTCCAAGCTGATCCGGAGGTAGACGGGACTCGAGATACCAACTTTGCCATTCTCAATCTTAGCAAACGCATGATCCTCATCGGAGGCACGGGCTATGCGGGAGAAATGAAAAAAGGGATTTTCTCTGTTTTGAACTATCTCCTACCCTTAGAAAAAAAGATCCTCTCCATGCATTGTTCAGCAAATGTGGGAGCCACAGGTGATACTGCTGTATTTTTTGGGCTATCAGGGACCGGTAAGACTACCCTATCCACTGATCCACAAAGACAACTTATCGGGGATGATGAGCATGGCTGGACGGAAAAAGGTGTTTTCAACTTTGAGGGGGGCTGCTACGCCAAGGTGATAGACCTGAAAAAAGAGAAAGAACCGGAAATCTGGGATGCAATACGGTTTGGAGCCATCGTAGAAAATACAAGATTTCACCCCGGAACGCGTGAAATCAACTATGAAGACAAATCTGTCACTGAAAATACCCGTACAGCTTATCCGATTCACTTCATCCCCAATGCACTCAACCCTTCCAAAGCCGGAATTCCGAAAAACATCTTTTTCCTGACTGCAGATGCATTTGGAGTGATTCCTCCTATTTCCAAATTGAATAAAAGTCAGGCGATGTACCACTTTATTTCGGGATACACTGCCAAGGTAGCAGGTACCGAAATGGGCATTACTGAGCCTAAATTGACTTTTTCAGCCTGCTTTGGAGCAGCTTTTCTTCCACTACACCCCACTGCCTATGCAGATCTATTTGGTGAAAAAATGGAAAAATATGACACCAATGTTTGGCTGATCAATACCGGATGGACAGGAGGAACATATGGAGTTGGCTCTAGAATGAAACTCTCCTACACGAGAGCCATGATTCATGCTGCTCTGGAGGGAAAATTGGAAGAAAGCGAGTTTGAAACTCATCAGATTTTCGGTGTGCAAGTTCCCAAATCCTGTCCTGAAATTCCGGCGCAGATTCTTAATCCAAGATCCACTTGGGAAAATCCCGATGCTTACGATCATCAAGCACAGGAATTGGCGAAGGCTTTTATTGACAATTTCAAAAAATACGAATCCTATGCTTCACCAGAAATCATGGCAGGAGCACCCACAGTATAACATATATAAACCCAAATAGCCGCAGGAGGCTGTCGCAAGAGACAGCCTCCTTTTATTTTAGTATAAGAACATTCATGTCTTCAAAATAGAATCAGGCTCTATTCATTCAATTGGACATGTTTTTGTTGATAAAATTGCAGCCTGATAAGATTCGAGGACAATAATCTTCTAGGAAAACCTATTTTTGCAAACACAAGTCAACAAACTCAAATTAATAGCGCATGAAAACTGCTGAAATCATCACAGAGAAGGGAACCATGAAAGTGGAGTTTTTTGAAAAAGATGCCCCTAAAACTGTTGAAAATTTTATAGACCTCTCCAAAAAGGGATTTTACGATGGACTTACTTTCCACCGAGTGATCCCCAACTTTGTGATTCAGGGAGGCTGTCCCAATGGCACCGGTACGGGAGGCCCTGGATACAAAATCGATTGTGAATTGACTGGAGAAAACCAATATCATGACCGAGGAGTACTTTCAATGGCACATGCAGGTAGAAATACCGGAGGATCTCAGTTTTTCATCTGCCACAGCAGAGACAATACTGCTCACTTGGACAGAAATCACACCTGCTTTGGAAAAGTAGTAGAAGGCCTAGACGTCATCGACGCTATCCGTGCTGGTGACAAAATTGAAAAGATCACTATCGAAGAGGCCTAATTCAACCCCACTTCTGATTGACATGTCCCCGAGAGTTGTATTTCTCTCGGGGACATTTTTTTTGTACTTGGAATAGTTCTTGTGAATTGGCCACTTCCCTATTCATTCCAATTATGAAAAAATTCTACTTTCTGTTCATATTACTCCCACTTTTCCCCAATCTGGGGAAAGGACAGCATTATGGTAATTCGCTAGGATTACGGCTTGGCAATAATGATTTGGGAAGAACTGTCGGCGTGACTTTCCAGCAAAAAATTACCAAAAGAGGAACCTTGGAAGGAATTTTCCAATCAGATTTTTCCACTAATACCACCGCACATTTGCTCTATGAATTTCACAGGCCACTTATATCCAAGCGCCTCAATTATTATTACGGCGCAGGTGTTTCATTTGGGAATGAAGAAAGTTTTGTCAAAGACGATAGTCGAAAGGAAATCATCCATACCTACGGCAACTCTACAATGGGTGCTGATATGATTTTGGGGTTGGAACTGACTCTACTTCGTACTGTGATCGCTTTTGACTATAAGCCTAATTTCAACATTGCAGGGAGAGAAGAGTTTTTCAGAGGGCAGGCTGGCGTCTCAGTTCGAATGGTTCTTCAGACTCATAAAGAACTGAAAAAGAAGCAGAGACAACGCAGGAGAACCCAAAGACAACAAGATCAGGTCCCATTTGATGAAAAGCTAAAAAACCTCTTTCAGAAAGACTGATTATTTCTTCAAAGAATCCCGATACATTTTTTCATGAAGTTTGGATCGTTTGACTACCTGCCGGTACCATTTCAAGCGCAATTTCTGCTTGTCCTCCTCGGATAGATAGTAGTTGTGAGGCAATCTTTCTTTAGCCTTTCTGACCAAATCATATAAAAATATAGAAGCAGATACGGAAATATTAAAGCTTTCTGTAAATCCCAACATGGGAATATAAACTGTTCCATCTGCTTGATTTTGAACCTCTTCACTCACTCCTTCATGCTCATTGCCAAAGACAAGCGCTGTCTTCTTAGATGGGTCCAAATCATGAATGGAAAGTGCCCCAGGACTGGGACTCGTAGCCAAAACCCGATACCCTTCGGACTTAAGACTACCAAAACAGTCTTTCACAGCAGATCCCTGTGGGGAATAATACTTATAGATATCGACCCACTCTGAAGCTCCCCTGGTCACATAGGGATTGACTTTGTATTGATTGGTCTTCTCGATCACATGGATATCCTGCAGGCCAAAACAATCACACGTTCTCAATACAGCACTGGCATTGTGAGGCTTATAGATATCCTCAAGAACGACGGTAAAGTGTCGTGTACGCTCCTCGAGCACCCTGTCCATGACAGACTTTTTATGATCAGTGATATACTGTCCCAAATAGTCCAATAAACCTTGATCTACAGGGCCGTCCTCGTGTTCCATTAGTATAGATTCGGGACTCTCAAAAGAGTCCCAATTGCTCTTCATCATCTTCTTTCTTGGGCGAAAGGTCGATGGTACTACCTACCTCCAGATCATCCTCATCAGCAGTCGTCCCATCCTCCTTTTCTTTGATTGGTGGTTTGACGGGTTCGATCAGACTTACCTCTTTGACTTCATAGGTACTGAGTTTGTTGCCCATGGCTTTCCAGCCCTTCACGTCAATCAGCATGTCAAGATCGTACTCAATAGTTTCTTCGACTTTCCCTTTCAAAATCTTTGCCACTACTTGAGGTTGCTTTTCAGATGAAATGACCTTCAAATAAGAAGACCGGTGATCTGTGATGAAATTAAATTTCTTATTCAGAGTCGTGGTCTCCACCATAAATCGCTTGACATAGTAGGTTTTGCTACCACCGTCAAAGTAAATAGCCGATAGTACCTTTTCAGGAACAAACTTCTCAATCAATAAAACCTCAGAAGGCTCATATCGATTAGTCAGCTCAAAACTGTTGAGCTCATACTCTCCAGACTTATAGCAAACCAAAATCCTGTCATCCCCCAAGAAATTCCCGATCAATTCACCTCTTTGGTCGGTGTTCAGTCGTCCGATAATTGGGTCATAATAGATATCCAATCCTCCTAGAGTAGAAACCCCTTCCATCTTGAGTTGAATCTTACGAATCGGATATCGTGTCAAAATATTTCCACCGGCTCCTCGACCTTTGATATCGATGCTGGCAAATTCAAAATCAAATACCTTCACTCTGGCTTTGGCACCTTGTGTCAAGTAGGCCGTGACGATCTCAGCTTCTCCATTGGGATTGGCAGTCAGGTAGATGGTCTTAGAACCTTTTGTTCCCTTCGTCAAATCATACTCCTTGTCGCGTGTGACTCCCCCTGGTTGGAATCGCTTGACCATGGCTCTCCCTGAAGATCCATCTAAATATATCATATTGAAAGTCAGTCTATCATCTGTCTTTCTATAAATTCCAACATGAAGTATATCTTTCCCCATGAAGTTCTTGTCTTGGATCTTGGAGACCATCATTTTGCCATCTCTTCGAATCACTATGATATCGTCCAGATCAGAGCAGTCACAGACAAACTCTTCCTTCTTCAAGCCAGACCCTACAAAACCATCCTTTCTGTTGACATATAGTTTGGCATTGCTTGCCGCTACGACAGAAGCTTGGATCGTGTCAAAAGCCCTGATTTCAGTTTTCCTTTCCCTTCCTTTACCGTATTTATCCAGTAAATTTTGATAGTATTTGATCGCAAAATCTGTCAGATGCTTCAAGTTATAATTGACCTCCTTGAGCTCTTCCTGAAGCTTTCGCATCAATTCGTCTGCTTTGAAAGCATCAAACTTCGAAATTCTCTTTATTCTGATCTCTGTCAGTCTAACCAAATCTTCTTGGACTATCTCTCGATAAAAATCCGGCTTATATGGATCCAGACCTTTATCAATCGCTTCCAATACTCCATCCCAGGTCGTGCACTCCTCGATATCCCGATAGATCCGGTTTTCAATGAAAATCTTCTCGAGTGAGGAGAATAATAATTTCTCCATCAACTCTGCCTTGCGAATCTCAAGCTCTCTCTTAAGAAGAGCCTTTGTCTGCTTGGTATTGTATTCTAAGATTTGATTGACCGATAGGAAAACCGGCTTGTCATTGATGATGACGCAGGCATTGGGGGATATGGATACCTCGCAATCTGTAAAGGCATAAAGTGCATCAATGGTCACATCGGGCGATGTGCCAGAAGCCAAATGCACCTGTATCTCTACATCTTTGGCGGTATTGTCGACCACCTTTTTGATCTTGATTTTCCCCTTATCATTAGCTTTGAGGATGGAATCTATCAAAGAATCAGTCGTCGTCCCGAAAGGTATCTCTTTGATCAAAAGAGTTTTAGAATCCTCTTCTTCAATTTTTGCTCTAACTTTGACTTTTCCTCCTCTGACGCCCTCATTGTATTCGCTGAAGTCCGCCAAACCACCAGTAAGAAAGTCCGGCAGTACATTGGTTTTATTCCCTTTGAGAATCTCAATCGAACCTTCGATCAATTCCCGAAAGTTGTGTGGCAAAATCTTGGTAGAAAGCCCAACTGCGATTCCTTCTACCCCCTGAGCAAGGAGAAGTGGGAATTTAACAGGAAGAGTGACGGGCTCTCTTTTTCTACCATCATAGGAAAGTTGCCAATCGGTGGTCTGTGGATTGAAGACCACTTCCAAGGCAAATTTGGAAAGTCTTGCCTCAATATATCGCGCTGCCGCTGCACTGTCCCCTGTACGAATATCACCCCAGTTGCCTTGGGTCTCGATCAAGAGGTCTTTTTGTCCCAGATTGACGATCGCATCACCAATAGACGCATCACCATGCGGGTGATACTGCATGGACTGACCGATGATATTGGCGACTTTATTAAAGCGCCCATCATCCATCTCCTTCATTGCATGAAGGATTCGGCGCTGTACTGGTTTCAATCCATCTTCGATCGCAGGCACTGCCCGCTCCAAAATCACATAAGAAGCATAATCCAAAAACCAATCTTTGTACATTCCCGTGACCGGCACGGAATTGTGTAAGCTTTCGTCAGATCCTTCTGGCTTATTATTTTCTTCGCTCATTTATTCAAATCCACTTAATTTCTAAGGGAATATTTCCCTGGGCATTTTTTTAATAACTCACTTAGATGAGATTTCTTAACTTTTTGATTAGTAGCTCTGATCCTGCAAAATCAGAAAATTGCTTTAAAAGTATAATCAGGCAGCTTCTTCCTCAGTCTCTTCGTTTTTCTTCGGATCTTCCAAAGCTAAATCCTTTTCTACTTTCAGATTGTCAATGATGAAATTCTGGCGATCTGGAGTGTTTTTACCCATATAGAATTTCAGCAAATCGGAAATCTTTGTCTCCTTATTGAGAATGATCGGCTCTAAGCGGATATCATCCCCAATGAAATTCCCAAACTCCTCGGGTGAAATCTCTCCCAAGCCTTTGAATCGGGTAATTTCAGGCTTGTTTCCAAGCTTATGAATTGCTCGTTGCCGCTCTTCATCAGAATAACAGTAGATTGTTTCTTTCTTATTTCTGACTCGGAAGAGCGGAGTTTCCAAAATAAAAAGGTGACCGTTTTTAACCAAGTCGGGGAAAAACTGTAGGAAATATGTCATGATCAACAAGCGGATGTGCATGCCATCCACGTCAGCATCCGTAGCAATTACAATTTTCCTATATCGCAGCCCTTCTATTCCATCTTCAATATTGAGTGCGTGCTGGAGTAGGTTGAACTCCTCGTTTTCATACACCACTTTTTTGGTCATCCCGAAGCAGTTCAGTGGCTTTCCTCTCAGTGAAAAAACTGCCTGAGTCTGCACATCCCGAGATTTGGTAATAGATCCAGAAGCAGAATCCCCTTCTGTAATGAAGAGCATGGTGTTATTTTTCTGATCCTCTTTGGCTTTGGGATCATCGTAATGTACCCGACAGTCTCTCAGCTTCTTATTGTGGAGATTGGCTTTTTTGGCTCGCTCATTCGCCAGCTTTTTGATACCGGAGATCTCTTTGCGCTCTCTTTCCGATTGCAAAATTCGCTTGAGTAGCGCATCGGCAACGGCCGGATGCTTGTGGAGATAGTTATCCAGTTCAGTCTTGATGAAATCATTGACAAAAGTCCTCAAGGTAGGACCATCCGGGCCAACAGAATGGGATCCTAATTTAGTTTTGGTCTGAGACTCAAAGACAGGCTCCTGCACCCGAACAGCAATAGAAGCGACAATACTCTGACGAATATCAGATGCATCGTAATCTTTCTTGAAAAACTCCCGTACGGTCTTCACAATTGCTTCCCTGAAAGCAGCCAAGTGAGTACCGCCTTGAGTCGTATACTGGCCATTGACAAAGGAATAATACTCTTCTCCATATTGATTGGAGTGCGTAATCGCCACTTCGATATCATTCCCTTTCAGATGAATGATCGGATAGCGAATACTTTCCTCTTCCACTTTATTAGAAAGCAAATCGTAGAGTCCCTTGTCAGAGAAATATTTCTTTCCGTTATAGTTGATTGTCAGTCCGGCATTTAGATAAGCATAGTTCCAGATCTGATTTTCAAGGTATTCAGGGATAAAGTGATAATTCTTAAAAATGCTGGCATCTGGTGTGAATATGACTTTGGTACCATTTCGGTCAGAAGACTTTTCGATCGCACGATCTTCTTTCAGCACACCTTTTTCAAATTCTGCAATTTTGGTTTCTCCGTCCCGGTAAGCCTGCACTTTGAAATAGTCAGAAAGCGCATTGACAGCTTTGGTACCGACTCCATTCAAGCCCACAGATTTCTGAAAAGCTCCAGAGTCGTATTTACCTCCGGTATTGATTTTAGAAACACAGTCAATGACTTTGCCCAATGGAATCCCACGTCCATAATCTCGCACCTCTACGCGATGCTCGGATATTTTCACGTCTATCGTCCGGCCATAGCCCATCATATGTTCATCGATGGAGTTGTCTAGCACCTCTTTGACCAAAACATAAATCCCATCGTCCTGGGCACTTCCATCTCCGAGTTTACCGATATACATCCCTGGCCTCAAGCGAATATGCTCTCTCCAGTCCAGGGACTTGATACTATCTTCTGTATATTTTACGTTTTCTGCCATAATTCAAATTCTTAGGATCCCTTTTGCATTTGCTTTGCCTTCCCTGCAAAGAGCACAAAGAGGGCAATAATCCAAATAACCAAGAGAGCCGGTATCAGGTAAAAAAAGAAACTAAACTGATCCGAACCGATTTCCTCCTGATTATTGATCGAGTGTATATAAAATACCACGATAGCCAAACTTACATTGAGTATCCCTCCAAAGGAATAAAACCAAGTCAATAGATAATCACGGTACTTGTCTCCTATTGGAAATAGACGGTGCATATTTTTGCTGGCTTTGGTCTCGAGCATTTTCGGCGGCAATACTGAGAATGCATTCAGCAGCAAAAAACCGATGATCATTCCATAGAAAAAGGTGTTTTTATCCATTCTTGACCCTTCGGCGCCATTTTCTCCCAGACTATACAGGACCTGATCTGACATAGCTGCATAGAAATACAAAAGGAATAGAAGAAAGAAAATGATACTGACGAAGTAAAAGAACTTCCCGAAACGATAATTCATAGGAAATGGGTAATTAGATGTGCTAATATAAAGGATTTGATCCAACTGGAGAGGATAGAACCCCTCGGCAGAGCTGACAATTTTTGTCCCAAAAACAAAAAACTATGAGACTTAGCATTTTAGCAAGATCCGCTTTAGAGGATTCTGGGACTGGAAATGATAAATCTTAAAATATTCCAACCCAAAAGTCAAAGCTGTTACCTTTGCGCTGCGAAAATATAACTATCATGAGAATTCTACCTCTTTTCCTTTTCATCTGCATGCTGGCCTCCTGCTCCTCCAAACTTGACACCGGAGCCATCAATATCGATAATTGGAAAAGTGATCGCTATGGCTGCAAAGGCCTGAGACTTCAGGATCAGGAAGAGTTCGAAAAAATCAAAAACACATTTTTGGGAGCTGACAATCAGGCTTTGATCAAAACCTTTGGCAGGCCTGACCGCGTCGAACTTGTCGATAAAAGCCAGAGTTTCTTTTTCTATTTTCTGGAGCCTAGTGGGGATTGCGAAGGTATAAAACCAGAAAAAGAACCCCTAAGAGTTCTTTTTCGAATGAATGCGATTTCTAAAGTATCGGAAGTGACTGTCACAACCCTGAACCCATAAAACATAAAGCAGCTGCTCCGAGAGTACCTGCATTGTTTTCCAAGGTGGCTTTGCGCAATACCAAATCCTTATTGTAATAGGAAGTCAGATACTGTCTGATCGTACGCTCCATCTCTGGAAGCATAAACTCCAATCCAGCAGAAATACCGCCGCCGAAATATACCTCTGTTACATCCAGAATACGGATCGTGGAGACGATAGCCTCACCTAGCATGATGCCGACTTCTTTGAATACCATCAAAGAAACTTCATTGCCTTCTTTAGCAGTATCCACGAGCAGGTGAGTTCCTAGTTCGGCTCCGATCAGTCTACCTGCCTTGTTAGGATAAGCAGCGATCATACGCTCCAAAATATCCAAAATCCCCCGGCGCCCTATCAAAGTCTCCAATCGTGCACTTCCTTTGGAAAGCATATGCCCCATCTCCATGGCATTGCCACGAGAACCTTTGAAGACCTCTCCATCAAGAACCAAAGCACTACCGATGCCTGTACCCATGGTGATAAAAAGGAAATTATCTGCAGGATCGTCTTTTCCAAAATAAAACTCCCCAATGGCAGCTGCAGCAGCGTCATTTTCTAGAAAAAACTCTTTGTCCGGATAGGCTTTTTCTAGGCCTTCCTTCAAGTTAAAGTTATTCAAGCTTGGGATCGCTGGGATCTCCAATGGAGTTGTTCTGTCCTTACTGATCAGCCCAGGAAGACCGATTCCGACCTTTTCCACTTCTGGATATTTGACAAAATACTTTGCCAATCCATCGATAAAAGCGGGCCCAAAGCCTTCTTGATGATCTCTAAAAGGGGTAGTATCTTCTTTCTGAAAATCAAGGATTTCACCTCCCTTGTCTACCAACCCGATCTTTAAATGCGTTCCTCCTACGTCCACTCCTAAAAAGTGCGTCACTGCATTATCCATATTGTTATTTATAGGTTTGAGTCCCAAAAAAGCCAAAAAATTGCATTACTTCCTATAATCTTTTCCAATCTGCCGGAAAATTTTGAGGACGGCAGGACAAACCAAGGTATTTTTCAAAGTCAGCCCCAAAATCCCATGCATGTTCTTTCTGTTGGTATGGGGATACTCCCTGCAAGCTTTTGGGCGATGCTCATAGACAAGACACTTATTGTCCTCTCCCAGAAAAGGGCATGGAGATGAATTCAATACAAAATCACCATCCTCATCCCGATGAAGGTAGGTATCGATAAAGTCACTGCTCTTCTGCCGAAAAACTTTGGCAAGCCGGTCAATATCTGTCTGGATGAAAATCGGACTGGTCGTTTTACAGCAATTTCCACAATCCAAGCAGTCCAATTCCTCAAAAACCTCTTCATGCAGCTCCAAAAACTGATCGTCCAATGCTTTGGATTTAGCCTTACGAAGCCGGTCTTTCAACTTCTTGTTTGCCGAATATTCCGACTTGCTCTCTTTATAAAACAACTCCAAATCCATCCCAGATGAAATGTTAATAAAATAAACTACTGTATTTCAAATATTTACAGAATTTCGTATATTATCTAGACTTAAACCCGAAATCCTATGAAAATCCATCCATCAGAGCTCTACTTCTACCACAATGCAGCTCAACCGATCGACAAGCAGACCCGTGCCTATGCGCACTCGATTGCCAGGTTCATCAATGAAATCGATGTGGTCTCTCACAAAATCACCGCAACTCAATGGAACCAAATCCTGATACTCTTAGGCCTGAGAGCCAAAGACCTCCTCAATCGGGCTCATCCGGACTATCAGCGACTCATTGCGGGTAAAAATTGGGATCACGAAAGCTGGCTCAATATTCTGGTCAAATATCCCTACCTGATCAAATCACCCATTGCATTGTTCCGAAGGAAAGCCATTCTCTGTCGAACACCCAGTGATATCCTCAAGCTAAACTAGGCCAAGGCTATCCCATCTTCGAGAATCTGGATTTCTCTGGCTTTATAGAGCTGTCCGATACATTGTTTGAAGTGCTTTTTACTCATAGAAAGCACTTTTTTTATTTCTTCAGGATCAGATTTGTCATGAAGGGGCAAAAAGCTTTTTTCTTTGAGCAGACTTAAGATCTTTTCTGCGCCTTCCTCATACTTCACCCGGCCAGTTGGTAATACTTGCAAATCCAATTTGCCATCCTCTCTGCGCTTTTTGACGAAAAGCTTTCTTCTCTCTCCAATTTTCAGATCTTCAAAAACTTCATTGGCATAGATCAAGCCTTCAAACTCATCATCCACCAAGACTTTGAATCCTAAATCTGTCTTTTCGAAAATCAAGCCGTCCACTTCTTCACCTGGTTGAATATCCTCAGGAGCTGGGCCTATAAAATCCCGATGCTTGCTGCTTCCAATCAGGCGATTAGAGCGATAATCCATACAAAGACGGACAAGATAGCGCTTGCCAGCCTCCATGTTTTTACCCATTTCGGAGTTGGGTACAAGCAAATCCTTCGGGAGTCCCCAATCCAAGAATGCTCCAAATGAAGTAACTTCTTTGACATCTAAGACTGCCCATTCATCCAAAATCAACCGAGGCATTTCTGTCACAGCCACCGGTCTGTCTTCACTATCTGTGTATACAAAAACTTGAATGTAATCGTCTTCTCTCTCATCTCCTGTGAGGTAGGACTTCGGGAGCAACACTTCCTCTCCGGATTCTAATTCCAGATATGCACCGAAATCGGTGAAGCGATTGATTGGTAGCCGACTGATTTGTCCGAGTTCTTTCATGCTTCAAAGGTAGACATTAATCCAGATTGACTTGGAAATTTTCTGACAATCCCCGCAGGATTAAAAAGGAATTATTGGAATTCATAGAAGCCAAAGCTAGTTTTGGAAGACAGGCCAAGCCTAAATCCCCCTAAACCCAAATAATTCGTTTAAACACCAACTCTTATGAAAAACATCGCAGTCATCGGTTCCGGCACTATGGGTAATGGAATCGCTCACGTCTTTGCGCAAAAAGGATATCAGGTTTCTCTGATCGATCTCAAGCAGGAATACCTGGATAGAGCGATCGATCAGATCGCAAAAAATATGGATCGCCAGATCAGCAAAGGAAAAATGTCTGAAGATGAAAAAATGGCTGCCTTGGATCGGGTTTTCACTTTTACTGATTTAGAAAAAGGACTGACAGCTGTAGATCTTGTGGTAGAAGCTGCCACTGAAAACCTTGAAATCAAGTTGGATCTTTTTCGAAAAATGGATCAATTGGCTCCAAAATCTGCGATTTTAGCGTCCAATACTTCCTCGATATCCATCACCAAAATAGCAGCTGTCACAGATCGTCCAGCCCAAGTCATTGGGATGCATTTTATGAATCCGGTGCCGATCATGAAATTGGTCGAAGTGATCCGGGGCTATGCTACCTCTGATGAAGTAACTTCTGAAATAATGGATCTGTCCAGAAAACTGGACAAAACACCTGTAGAAGTCAACGACTATCCAGGATTTGTAGCCAATCGAATCTTGATGCCGATGATCAATGAAGCTATTTATACGCTTTATGAAGGTGTCGCAGGAGTGGAAGAGATCGACACTGTCATGAAACTGGGAATGGCACATCCCATGGGGCCATTGCACTTGGCAGATTTTATAGGTCTGGATGTATGTCTTTCTATCTTGAAAGTTCTTCACCTAGGATTTGGCAACCCTAAATATGCCCCTTGCCCACTTTTGGTCAACATGGTCGAAGCTGGCTACAAAGGAGTCAAAACTGGAGAAGGATTTTATCAGTACAGTGCGGGAAGCAAGGAGCTAGTCGTAGCGCCTAGATTCAATAAATAAGAGATCAAGATGCATATAGCTGTATCAGGTAATATCGGTAGCGGTAAGACTACCCTGACCGAAAAGCTCGCCAAACATTATGGCTGGAAGGCTGAATTCGAATCTGTAGACAATAATCCCTATTTACCAGATTTTTATGAAGACATGAAGCGATGGGCCTTTCATCTGCAGGTTTATTTCCTCAATTCCCGCTTCAATCAGGTCAAAAAAATTCAGGAGAGTAAAATATCGACCATTCAGGATAGAACGATCTATGAGGATGCCTACATTTTCGCAGCCAATCTCTACAAAAGCCAACTTCTGAGTGAGCGAGACTATTATAACTACCGAAGCCTATTCGATAGCATGATTCCCCATATCAAAGCTCCGGATCTCCTGATCTATCTGAAGGCAGATATTCCGAAGCTTGTCGGCCAAATAGAAAAAAGAGGAAGATCTTATGAGACTGCTATGCGGATCGACTATTTGAAAAATCTAAATTCTCACTACGAAGATTGGATTTCGGGCTACAAAGACGGCAAATTATTGATCATCGATGTCAATGAATTAGACTTTGTAGAAAATCCCGAAGACTTTTCCTTCATTGTGGAAAAAGTTCATCGGGAAATATTCGGCTTGTTTTCATAATTGGAGAAAAGCCATTTTGTCTAAAAATTCAAGTCAAGAAACATAAGTCAGACAATCTGTAATTCCAGCATGAAACGGGGGATTTAAAGTTCATTTGATGGTCCACCAGTAAACAATTGCAAAGTGCCAATATTTACTTGTTCAGCGGAATCGTCACCACAAATGATTCATCTCCAAGTTTGCCTGCGAGTCCCAAAACTTTGATCTCACCATCTTCATAGTAGACAAAAGGTCGCTCCAATCTATCCGGCAGAAGCAGGCTTCCGTCCTTCTGGCGTATTTCCTTTGGCATCAGGCGGTAGTTTTCAGCTTTATCCCAATTGATCCCATCTTCAGAACTCATCATACCGATGAAGCCATGCGCATGGAATACAGCATAGTAATAATCTAGCTCCTGATCATACCAGAGTGACATGTCTTCTGTATCTAGGTCATCGATGACCGCTTTAGGCAAAATAGAAAAAGGTCCATCAGGATGATCCCCGATTGCCATGGCCTGATTACGGATAAATCGCGTTTCATTGGGTTTATCTCCTTTGACGATCAGATAATATCTCCCATCTCTCCCCTGCGTGATCGCAGGATTGACAGTCAAGGTAGTGATAGGTCCTGCAGGCTCTATCAGCGTTTCATCCTGACGCAACCATGGTCCATTGAGGCTTTTTGACTTGGCTACACCAGTCCGCTGATTTGGTCTCAAAATCTTCCAATTCGGGTGAGAATACCCCGTTTGGGCGATTTCCATCAAATCTTCTTCTGTATATTCCTGATTGACTCCCAGATTGGTAGAGATGTAATAGAGATAATAATAATCTCCGAATTTTTTAATTTTTGGATTATGTGCGGTGATCGCATCCCAATTTCCTTTTCCTCTGCCCTGCAAAGCTGTCTCTACATATGTCCAGGGTCCTGCTGGAGAGTCGGATACCGCATGGGCTACTTCAGAGTAGACCAGCCAGCCTGTGAACTTGGTCGCCTTGGGCCAGCGACTGTAAAACAGATGATACTTACCATCTTCTGATTTGATGATGGATCCACCCCAATTATAATAATCGGGAGTTCTAAAAATATTTCTTTCGTCTATCTCACTGATACGATCTGAAATATTCAGTTTATCCTGACCGTAACAGGTGCCCAAAAAAACAATCCAACACAGGACGAAAAAGGAAAATCTCATAGAATTCGAAACTAAATGAATTCGAAAACTAAGCCATTTTTCTCATAAACCAATTTAAAAGCATCTCACGCTGCTCATCGGTAGGATTGACCAGTAGCTGATCCAATCGCTTCAAACTCCCACCTGTCATCAAGGTTTCGTAGGGTGAAAGCCGGACCAGTTTGTATCCGTGAATTCTGGTCTGTAGATCTATCTGCATATCATTATAGGCTTGTAGTTTCCAGCCTGTTGCTCCATTCTCAGAGAAATCTCCCGGAGCGGATGATTTGCCAAACCACTGCTGGGCCACGGGTGGTCCGTTCCATATTCTATGCTGCATTCCAGCCTTGAGACATTCTTTTTCAAACGTTCTACAAAGACGTCTTTGGCTATCTACAAATGAAAAACTAAACTCATGATAAAGATCTGACCTAAAGGTGGATAACCTATATCTATTAAAATGAAGATCAAAGTCAAATAGAAACAAAAACCGATTGATTTTCCAATCAAATTTCAATTTTTCAAGAAGGGGAATAGATCCATTTCCGCCCAAGTCGTCAAAGGCTTCTTCAAGCCAGTTTCTTCCTTTTTGATCCAAAAAATTAGGGTTGACGTCAAGCTCATAATCTACTTCCAGATCCAGTTCACTTTCATTGATGATGTTCAGGAGATTTTCCTGCAAAATTTTCCGCATAACTTAGGGGAATCTATTCTATGTTTATTTCTGTGTCTCTTCCTCCGTGGAAATTCGCTCTTTGAGATTTCCTTTGGAGCCCGGGAAAGTCGTACGCTGCGAGATATCATACCCGATATAGAGCATGATCAGCATGAAAATCAGGAAGATGATCAGAAATATTTTCTTATTTCTCTGCATAATCTTGGTGCTATTGAAATGCGAAATTAAGCTCTATCCTTAATTCTTCCACCTTTCAAGTAATCTTTGAATTCAGAAATCATGCATTTAAAAAAATGTTTCTATTTTTAGAAAAAGAACCAAACAATATTTTTAATCCGCATCCTTTTTCAGTCCATTACCATGTATAACTATATCAGCGAGCAGTCTATTTACCAATATTTTGGCGAAGATGATCCGGAAATGATTAAGGAAATGGTCCAAATCATCCTGGAAACAAACGTCAAAGATCTCCAAAACCTCGAAGATCTATACAGTCAATCTGATTTTTTGACCATTAAAAAAAGATGCCATAAGGCCAAACCTAGCATGAGCTATATTGGTGCTATCAGAACGAAGAAAATCCTGGAGGAAATCGAAGCTGATCTGGAAAATTCTCATCCGAAAAGTCAGGAACTTCAAAATCACCTGCAGGCCATCGAGCTGGAGCTCAATGAGTTTCTGAAAACTATAGATTAACATCATCCTTTACATGAAGCGTAAATTTCTCACCCTTGCAGCCATGACCTGGCTGTCGATTTCTGGTTTTTCCCAAAGCCAACTCAGTGTAGAATCCATCATGAAAGATCCCAAATGGATGGGCTACTTTCCCTCTCGAGCCTCTTGGAGCGAGGATAGCCAGCGGATCTTTTTCCGATACAATCCCGAAGGAAATCCTGCAGACTCGACTTATTCGATAAGTCTCTCAGATCCCAAAAACTTCCAAAAAGTAAGTTGGAAAGAAGAATACAAGCTGGAAAGAAATCAAGCGGACTTCAATCTTGACCAATCCAAGAGAGTTTATTTGGGACCAAATGATAAAATTCTATTGGAAACTCTCAAAAGCGGAGAGATCAAAGAAGTATTAAATTGGTATACAAGAATCAGCAATCCCACTTTTCTAGCGGATGAAAACCTGATTTCCTTTGTCTCAGATCAAAATATCTATGTACTGAATCTCACATCAGGCAAAGTCGATCGAGTCACTCATATCTCCTCTGGAAATGCTCCCAAATCATCCAAAGATGATGAATTCAAGGATAAACCAAAGGGTTTTGTAGAAAGTGAAAACTTGGATCTGCTTCAAGTTGTACGAGAAAGAGAAGAAGCTTCTGAACTGCGCAAAGCCTATCGTGAAGCGACTAGAACAGAAGAGGAAAAAGAATTCACTTACTATACAGAGGGAAAAACTCCAAGCAATCTCCAACTTTCACCGGACGGTAAGTTTGCCACTTTCACCTACTATAAATCAGGCACCAATAAAAACACCAAAGTTCCCGATTATGTAGCAGCATCTGGTTATACGGAGGAATTGAACGCCAGACCTAAAGTAGGGACGGAACCGAGCAGCTCTGAAATCGGAATTTACAGTCTCCAGCAGGATACAGTATATTTCATCCAGACATCTAGCTTGCCTGGAATACAGGACCTCCCGGATTATACTGCAGACTACCCCGATAAAGAGTGGAAAAAAGAAGATCGTGAATTGGCTTTGTTTGGGCCTGTATTTTCTCCAGACGGAAGTAAAGCTATCATCCAAGCAAGGTCCTTTGACAACAAAGATCGCTGGATTGCCTTAGTAGATTTAGAAACCGGAGAGTTGAGAAATCTCGATCGACAGCGCGATGAAGCTTGGATCGGTGGTCCAGGTATTGGTTGGACTTTCTCTGGTGGCACCTTGGGCTGGTTGCCAGACAATCAGCACATCTATTTCCAATCTGAAGAAAGCGGCTATTCCCATCTTTATCTGCTGGATACAGATTCAGGAAATAAAAAAGCTTTGACATCTGGAAATTTTGAAGTGTTTGACCCTTTCATGTCTAAGGACAAAAAATCCTGGTATCTCACCACCTCAGAAGTGGATCCGGGCGAGCGCCATTTCTACAAAATGCCGCTAATGGGTGGCAAAATGGAGAAATTGACGTCAATGACGGGTAATAATGAAGTTTCTCTTTCACCAGATGAGAAAAAACTAGCCATTATTTATTCCTACAGCAATCAACCTGCTGAATTATACCTTCAAGACAATAAGGTCGGGGCTACAGCTCAACAATTGACTTCCGGTCAGAGTGATGAATTTCAAGCATATGATTGGAGAGATCCAGAAATCATTCGTTTTGAAGCTCAAGATGGTGCGATGGTGCCAGCCAGAATCTACCAACCAGATCCATCCAAGAAAAATGGAGCTGCTGTCATCTTTGTTCATGGCGCAGGATATCTACAGAATGTCCACAAATGGTGGAGTAGCTACTTTAGAGAGTACATGTTTCATAATCTTCTGGCGGACTTAGGCTACACGGTATTGGATATCGACTACCGAGCCTCGGCAGGCTATGGGAGAGATTGGCGTACGGGAATCTATCGACACATGGGTGGAAAGGACCTATCAGATCAAGTGGATGGCGCTGGACATCTCGTGAAGGAATATGGAATCGATGCTGATCGTATTGGGATTTACGGAGGAAGCTATGGAGGTTTTATCACTTTGATGGCGCTATTCAATGCACCAAATGTATTCCATTCTGGAGCAGCTCTACGATCCGTCACCGACTGGGCGCACTACAATCACGGCTACACAGCCAACATTCTCAATACTCCAGAGGAGGATCCTATTGCCTATAGACGCTCCTCTCCTATCTATTTTGCAGAAGGACTAAAAGGTAATCTATTGATGGCTCATGGTATGGTAGATGTCAATGTACATTTTCAGGATGTTGTCAGGCTTTCTCAGCGTTTCATTGAGCTAGGAAAGGACAATTGGGAAATGGCCATCTATCCAGTGGAAGACCATGGTTTTGTCGAGCCTAGCAGCTGGACAGACGAGTATAAACGAATCCTCAAACTATTCAATAGTACATTGATCAATGAGTAATCGAAACTTTTCTACAAAGCTATTGCTGGGCTCAGCAATAGCTTTTTTATTGTATTCCTGTCAGCCAAAGCCAGCTACCCAGTCCACTCAAAAAGGGCTGATAGCTGAGCAGGCGATGGTAGTCTCAGCACGCAAGGAAGCTTCCGATATTGGGATAGCTATCCTTCAGAAAGGAGGAAATGCTTTTGATGCCATGATGGCTACAGAGATGGCCTTGGCAGTAACCTACCCATTTGCAGGCAATCTGGGAGGAGGAGGTTTTGCGGTATTTCGCCTGAACGATGGAAGCTTAGGTTCCATCGATTACCGCGAAAAAGCGCCACTCGCAGCAGATCGGGACATGTATCTAGACGAAAATGGAGACATAATACCTGGCATGAGCACGCAAGGAGCAATGGCCTCTGGAGTTCCCGGCACAATCGCAGGAATCTTTGCAGCTCAAGAAAAATACGGCAAACTAAGTCCTGCCGAAGTATTGGCTCCCGTCATCGAGCTCGCAGAAAGAGGATTTGTAGTCACTGAAAATCAAGCTGGTCGGTTTGCCAGATTGAGAGAAACATTCCAAGAAGTCAACGGGCCGGGTACTTACTTTGCGCAAGAGATTAAAGCAGGTCAGACACTTACTAACCCAGCTCTGGCTGCAACTTTGAAACGAATAGCTCAACATGGTCGAGATGAATTTTACAAGGGAGAAACAGCTCAAATCATCGTGGATCATTTCGAAAAAATAGGTGGAATCATCTCCTTAGAAGACATGAACAGCTATGAAGCCGCTTGGAGAGAACCTATCGTTTTCAACTACAAAGATCTGAAAATCATCTCCATGGCTCCCCCGAGCTCTGGAGGCATCACTATAGGACAGATTTTTGAAATGATAAGTCCCTATGATTTAAAAGGATACGGACATCACTCTCCAGAATATGTTCAAGTATTGGTCGAAGCCGAACGAAGAGCCTATGCTGACAGAAACTACTTCCTCGGAGATCCAGACTTTGTGGATATCCCTGTCGGTGAGCTACTTGACGAAGACTATTTAAGAAATAGAATGGCCAGTTTTTCTATGGAGAAAGCGACCAAGTCTGAAGAAATCGCAGAAGGAGAAATTGCTTTTGCAGAAAACATGGAGACGACTCATTATTCTATCGTCGACCAAGAGGGCAATGCCATCTCAGTGACCACTACTTTGAATGGGGCCTATGGGTCCAAAGTTTACATCGATGAATTGGGCTTTTTCATGAATAATGAAATGGATGATTTCAGCTCCAAGGCTGGAGAACCCAATATGTTTGGATTGATCGGGGCCGAAGCCAATAGTATCGCGCCAGGTAAACGTATGCTAAGTTCTATGACTCCTACTCTTGTAGAAAAAGAAGGAAAACTATGGATGGTGGTAGGTACCCCAGGAGGATCGACGATCATTACCTCAGTCGTACAGACTATCTTGAATGTTTACGAATTCGAAATGAGTATGCAAGAAGCTGTCGAAGCTCCTAGATTTCATCATCAATGGCTACCAGATTTGGTGAGCTTTGAGCCCAATTCCTTTGACAGCACTTTGATCTCCATCCTAAAGGCGAAAGGCTATCAAATCCTCGAAAACAACAATCCAATAATTGGAAAAGTAGATGCAATCCTAGTGCTCCCCGATGGTAAACTAGAAGGAGGAGCTGATCCACGCGGAGATGATGCTGCATCAGGGTTTTAAATAGAAAAGGCCTTCTGTGAATAACAGAAGGCCTTTTTTAATCCCGGATTTACTACACTTTTTTAGTATAGATATTTCCAAATCTATCCTTGGCCTCTACTACCAGGTTTTCGGTAGAGTTTGGTTGGAAGAAAAACATGTGATCTGTAAGTTGAGGCTCCACCCATGTTCTTCTTGCCGGAAGCTGTGGACCAGTGTGTAGCTCCATACTCCACGGATCCTTTGCCATTAGTTTCATAGGTTGAGCGACTTTCATTCCATTTTCAAACCAAGACAATTCCCACTCTGGATCATAGTTCCAGCAATTGATAGAATGAAAATCCGGGAAATCCGGATGATATCCTTTGTCATAAACTCTCAATTGCTCACTGATATCCAGTCCAGTTCCTTTGTATTTCCACCTCAATTCAGATCCTCTGGCCTCATAGATTGCATAGCCATTCGGTGTGCCATCGTAGCAAATCGGTCCTGACCACCAGGCTCCACATACCGTCCCATGACAGTGTTCGTAGACGTGACCAGAGATCATATTGTCATTGAAGTGTGTATGGCCTGACATGATATGAGCCTGATAGCCTTCCAGCATTCGATATAGATGCTCTCGATTGCTGACTGTCCCACCAAGTGTATCCCGATCAGGATAGCGTGTGACAGCCCCCGTGTATGTAGGAATATGAAGAGAAACTACTACGGTTTTTCCTTTTTCCACCTGTGCCAAATCCTGCTCCAGCCAGGCCAGTTGCTCTTCAGGAATGTAGCCGATATACTTCTGCCCAGAGTCCCTTCCCAAGTAAAAAACATCATCCAATACCACATAATGAACTTCACCTCTATTCCAGGAGTAGTAGGTAGGACCGAAATGCCCCTTGAAAGTCGAGGTAGTCTGTCCGTCTGAACGTACCTGAAAATCCAGATCATGATTTCCGATAACTTGAAAAAAAGGAATCCCAGTAGCTGCAATACCTTGATTGTATTCTTTGAAAAGCTCAAGTCTGTCGAAGACCAGATCACCGCACCCTATGCCGAAAAGGTTCGGATCATTTAAGGAGCGTATAGTCTCCTGCACATCTGGAATCGCTACCGAGAGCAGCTGATCCGCCTCGTATTCATTTTGGATTTGAGTGTCTGACAAAAGCAAAAATTGATGCTTTTCATCCGAATGAGGTGCTTTTTCCAAATCGAAAAGAAAAGATTGGCTGCTGGAGCCTCCCTCTATTTTTTGAAAAAAAAGTGCGGAACCATTTTCTTGTTTTTTGATTACATGGCCCGATGGAATGGAAACAAAGACAAAATCTCTGTCATTTCCGGAGGTGAAACTAAACTCACCATTCTTGTCTGTCTGCACGACTACTCTCCCATCCGAAACCGCAACACCGGCTAGTCCTTTTCCTCCAGACCTCACTTTTCCTTTGATCTGGATGGGAATGAAAAACTGTGGATTTTGAAACTCAGACGCCTGCGTGAGCTCATTTCCAAGGGCTGATGCTCCCACCCCCATCCATCCCAGAGAAGTCAATCCCAGGCCTTTGATAAAATCTCTTCTATTAAACATTGCTTCAAGGTTGATAGTAAAAACTAAGCGCAAATTGCAGGAATCCTACGCTAGAAAATCCCCAAAAACATAACTTATCAATTTCTTAACATCTGAGAAACCCCGCAATTCTGTCTCGATTTTATTGCAGTTTTAGAGAAATTTAGCAAACTTAAGCTGTTGATTTTGTACTCTTTACGAAGTCCTCGAATTCTCAATTTCGGTTTTTTATAGTTTTTTCAATCAAATAAATACATGGTAACCCACTACATCATCACGAATCGGGAGGTCACTTCCAGAAGGTCTAAAAATTACATTTCTGTCAATAATCAAGAGTATATGAGAAAGGATGGAGATGAAGAAGCAAGGCATAACCTCCGCTACGGAACAATCTCTTTTGACCCAGCCAAAGCTAAAAAACTGAAGGATTTTTCTATTCAGATTCTGCCTGAAGTACCGGAAGAAACTCTCGAAAAATACGCAGAAGACAAGGATGTCAACAAGGCAAAATTCCCATCTACCCAAGTTTTTGATGAACTCTACCAGTCTGGTCTCAAAGCTGGTAAAAAAACGGACGGTGAACTCAAGTCTGAGGATATTTTGGTTTTTGTGCATGGCTTCAAATCAGACTTGGAAACTGCCATGCAGACTATGGCAGAACTCCATCGCTGCTATGTCGAGCCTGAAAACTCACCCATCAAACACCTCGTGCTCTTCACTTGGCCTGCCAAAAAGAAACTGCTCAAGTACCGATCGGATGCTTACGATGCCATGCAGTCGGGCTTTGCCCTGGCCAGGTCTATGGCTTCCCTTCGTGAATTTTTCAAAAAGAAATTCGTAGAAGAGAAAAAACCCATGTGTAATCAAAAAATTCATCTTCTATGTCACAGCATGGGAAATCGTGTACTGGAAAACATGATCAAGGGAATCGGTGATATCGGTATGGAAATAAGCACCACCTTCAGTGAAATCATTCTGGCTGGAGCAGATATCGATTACTATGCTTTGGAAAAAAACAATCCTCTCTACAAGCTGATTGATTTCGGAGAGCGAGTTCACGTCTACTATCATAATAAGGACCAGGCGCTGGGAATCTCGGAACTGACCAAAAATGCGTTCAATAGGCTGGGCCGCTGGGGAGCCAAAAATTCGGTGGGATTGGCTGATGACATTTACCAATGTGATGTGACAGAAATAGACGATGATAAAGGACTGCTGCATGAGGTCGTTCACCATTGGTACTATACCAATTCTAAAACGGTAGTAGAAGATATCATTACTGTTTTGATGGGAGGATATTCCAAATTCAACACCTAAGCCATGGCAGATCGGTACTTTTCAGATTTGCACTGCCACAATCACATGCGGGCGCATTTTCAGATGCAGGTGCACAAAGACAAATTCACAGCTGAAAATAAATATAGTCCTTGGACGGTGATCATGTCCAATGAGAGAAACCTCCAAAAGGGAACCATGGGGGCAAGTTACAGCCAGATCGATCTGGTCAAGTGCTGGAAATCCAACCTCAGGCTTACGTTCAATTCTCTCTACCCTCTCGAAAAACAATTTGTAAAAGGAAGCAATATCCTAAAAGGAAAAAATAAACTGCTTAGAATCCTGACCACAGCTATTTTGGGAAAAGATGGCATCAGAAGAGATCTCCTCCAGTCCAACTATATGCGCATCCCGGATGCTCTAGTGGATTACTTCCAATCGGAAGGCTATGACTATTGGGAATCTCTGCAGCGCGAGAAGGAATTTGTATGCATGGATTCTGGCAAAGTGATTTCCCAAAACAAAATCCATGTACCCAATGGACTCTTGAGAAATGAACGGCTGGCAGAGCGAAGAGCCAAGCAAGATCCAGAGACATATTTTGTGCAACAGGCAAGTTACTTGATTCCAAAAAATAGAGCAGAATTAAAAAAATCCCTTCAAAACAAAGATGAGATCACCATGATCCTCACAATAGAAGGAGCTCATGCTTTGGGCACGGATACCGTCAAATCCATAACCACTATTTCCAAGAGAGTTCAAAGCATCAAAAATGACTGGGATGAGCCTATTTTCTTTATCACATTTGCCCATCATTTTTACAACTTTCTTTGCGGTCATGCTCATTCGATTCCAGCAGTAGGCGATGCGCTAATGGATCAATCTAACGGGATCAATGAAACGTTCAATTCGGATGGGATGCGGATTTTACGGGAGCTCCTCGGTATCAATAGGTACTACAAAGTTGACTCAAATCTTGGCTATAGAATTCTGATCGATGTCAAGCACATGAGTGCCAAATCCAGAAAAGAGTATTATAAAGTCGTCGATAAGTGCCGGGAAAATGGTGATACTATACCGGTAATCGCTTCCCACTGTGGCTATTCCGGTCTGAGCACCCTACAAGATCACATCGACAATCAGGACAAAGAGTTTGATAAAAAATACAACAACAAGGGTCCTTTCAATCCATGGAACATTAACATGTGCGATGAAGACATTGAAATGATCGTGAAGACAAAAGGTCTTTTCGGAATTTCTTTTGACCAGCGGATATTGGGGCTGAAAAAAGAAGATGATGACAAGCGAAATGGTGTGTCACTCGTATGGGACAATATTGAAGGAATACTGCTTAGTGCCACAACCAACCCCAACTTGCAAGGTGAAGATCCGCTCCAGATCTGGAACTGCATTACGATAGGAACTGATTTCGAAGGATTAATCGATCCGGTCGACCCTTACCCCACCGCAATGGAATTTGAGCAGTTTGCCAACAACCTAGTTTTCGTCATGGACCAGGCCCGTAAAGATTCCAAAAACAAGCACCTTCAACATTTGAAGTCCAGAGAAGATGTAGTCCAAGCAGTGGACCGTTTTTGCTACCTCAATGCGGAAGAGTTTGTTTTAAAACATTACCCTAAGAAATAGATAAGAAACCTGAAACCCTCTCCTACTCTTCCTCTCCAAATATCTCCTTCACTACCCAGCCTTTGCCCCAATTTTCTTTTTCCTCCTCTGACCAGAGTTCAGGAAAGAAAATTACTTTTTGGAAGCGCGGAGGAAGGTATTTCTGCCAGTTGGTACCACCTGTCGCTGCGATATCCACAGGGTCTCGATGCAGGTATCTCACAGCCGATTTGTAATGAGCCAGTGGCCAGAAGACATTCGCTTTCAGATCAAATTTCCGCATCAATTCTGTCAGCTCATCCGTAGGATTTTCCATCTCCATGTACTTCTGCCAGATATTCTTTCTTCGGTAGTCATCAATCAGCTCCTTCAATTGCTTACCGTACTTCGCCTCGAAATTCTTCAGAGTCAGCGTTTTTTCTCCTGTAGCCAGCTCTATCGCTCCCTGCTGCCAGTACAAATGCTCAAAAATATCATCTGCGGGTGAATGATAGTCAAATTCATCTCTTCGAGTCAAGGTCACCAGATGATGTGCATCGGTAGACATCAATTCTATTTCCCTGTATTGAGCACTTTGGAAACCAGAGGAAGGTAACAAAGACATTCTAAACTTGAGGAATTGATCCTTATCCATCCCTTTCCACATCACAGCATAGGACCCCACCAATTGATCAAAATACATATTGATCCGCTCAAGATGCTTGCAAAAATCCGATTCAGTCAGACATTTTTCCTCAGCTATCTGCTCGATCTCATTGATGATCAACTTGAAGTACAATTCCGTAATCTGATGATACATGATAAAAATCTTCTCATCTTTTTGATTCGTCTTCGGCTGCTGAAGTGACAGAAGCACATCCAGATTGATATAATCCCAGTAGGTCAAATAGTCTGCATAGAGAAGCCCTTCCAGATACGAAAGCATGTCCTGCCCCGAGGCCTTGTATTTTTCTTCAAGTAGTTTGATCTTATCTAGAATCTGGGAATTGAACTGGTACTCAGCCATCGGTAAATTGAGGGAAAAATGATAGTTTTATAGCTGCTGATTCCTTAGTTTGGAAAAGTCGCGCTATTGAATTGCCCGACAAAAATCACTGATTCATTTTAATAAACCAAAATACCATGGCAGGAGTTGAAATCCACAAATCTCAAAAGCAGGATAATTTCGAAGGAGTTGATTTTTTGGAAATTGATGATTTGCTGACAGAGGAGCAAAAACTCATTCGGTCCTCTGTTCGTGATTTTGTCAAAAAAGAAATCTCGCCCTATATCGAAGATTGGTCTCAAAAAGCTCATTTTCCAACGGAAATCGTCAAGAAATTTGGCGATGTAGGCGCATTTGGACCTCAAATTCCAGCAGAATACGGAGGAGGAGGATTGGATTACATTTCATACGGACTCATCATGCAAGAGATCGAAAGGGGCGATTCTGGTATGCGATCTACCGCTTCTGTTCAGGGTTCCTTGGTGATGTATCCGATCTATAAGTTTGGCTCTGAAGAGCAAAAGAAAAAATACCTCCCTAAACTTGGCTCTGGCGAAATGCTCGGTTGCTTTGGGTTGACTGAACCGGATCACGGCTCCAATCCCAGCGGGATGGTAACCAATTTCAAAGACATGGGAGACCATTACCTTCTCAATGGTGCCAAGATGTGGATTTCCAATTCACCCCAAGCGGATATTGCGGTCGTCTGGGCAAAAAATGAAGAAGGCAGAATCCACGGCTTGATCGTCGAGAGAGGCATGGAAGGTTTCTCTACTCCAGAAACTCATAATAAATGGTCGCTACGGGCCTCCTGCACCGGTGAATTGGTTTTTGACAACGTGAAAGTACCCAAGGAAAATCTACTACCTGGCAAATCAGGATTGGGAGCTCCCTTGATGTGCTTGGACTCAGCAAGATTTGGAATTGCCTGGGGTGCCATCGGTGCAGCAATGGACTGCTACGAATCAGCCAGAAAATATGCCGCAGAGCGAATCCAGTTTGACAAGCCCATTGCCAGCTTTCAATTGGTGCAGAAAAAACTATCCGAGATGCTTACAGAAATCACCAAAGCTCAGCTTTTGGCGTGGAAAGTCGGCAAAATGATGAATGAAGGGAAAGCGAAAACTGTCCACATATCTATGGCCAAGAGAAACAACGTCGATATGGCTCTGACGATTGCCAGAGAAGCGAGACAAATCCATGGTGGTATGGGAATCACAGGGGAATACCCTATCATGCGGCACATGATGAATCTGGAATCGGTGATTACGTATGAGGGAACTCATGATATTCACCTGCTGATCTTAGGAAATGAAATCACTGGAATCCCGGCATTCAAATAGTCTTTTCCCTACAGGTTTACCCTGATTCGTTTAAAGAATATCGTGGATAATTTTTAAAATCAGATAGAGTTCTAAAAATTAGAGGCCCCTGAAACTGGATTTCAGGGGCTTTATTATTTCACATGATTTTATTTCAATAGCAAAAAACTTCGATTTCAATCCAGTTTGATAAACCTCCCCAAGAAAATCTTTTGGGCTTGACTATCTATCCAAACAGTGTAAGTACCATTCGCTAACGTGGATACATCCAGCCTGATTTGCTGATCAGATTGGTAAAGCAAGATGGCTGATGCGCTCACATCTCTCCCATTGAGATCAAAAATTCTCCAAGAATTCTCTGCAAAGGCCAAATCACCTTGAGGCTCCAAAATGAGTTCAGCCTGGCTAGGATTTGGGTAAATGATCAAAGCTTCTGCTTCAATCTGTTGTCCGCCCGGTAAGCCTGAAATCGTCAAGTCGACTGGATTCAATTCTGTAGCACATCCGGCAGAATTTGTGACAATCACAGAAAAAGAACCCATCTGATGGACTTCTAATTCACGCTCAGTAGCTTCAGTCAGAATTTCTCCATTTCTATACCACTGATACGTAAAATCTCCTTCGGGAGCCCTTAATCTATTTCCGTCAACATGAATTTCCCCGGAAGGTGAAACCACTTTTTTGACTTCCAAGTCATTGCTTTCCCATATGCATCCATCTTGATATCGTATTACTGCATGGTAAATTCCCGCCTCTTCAATTGTCAGAGAATTCCCTGTCTGATTTGGGATTTCCACTCCATTCTTTCTCCATCGGACTACTTCAAAAGCAGCATCAGAGTTTAGTGACAATTCACTTGCTTCCCCCTCACAGAAAAAATCTTCACCTGTCAAAATCACTGGAGAACTCACCTCTTTGGTCAAAAATAAGAACGCGGACATTTCGGTGACATTTCCAGAAAAATCCTCCGCTCTAATTCCGATTTTTATTTCCTCTTTAAAGTCCTCACAGCCGATCTTTGTTTTGTTGATGGTCAAAGACTTAATCCCGCAATTGTCGGTGACATTCTCAACAAACATTTCTGGATTTAAAGTGATCTCACCTTTCGATGGATCAAAAGTCAAGGTTTGATTTTTAGGACTGATTTGTGGCTTTTGGGTATCCAAAACCAGCACTTTCACAGACTCTTCCCAGACTTTCCCTTCCTTACTTTCTATGCGGATTTCCACCCAATTATCCCCTCTTTTTTCACAATTAAATGTCAAATCAGAAGTAGTGATTTCTAGCTCTTCAGATGGAGGCCAGGAAGTAAACAAATCCTCAATGGCTAGAAGTGCCTGTCCATCGTCATTCAATACCAGCTCGATCTTTTCCACTGTGGGAGGAAAAGGAACCTCTGACAAAGCCAATTGCAGCCGCTCAGACTCAACGATACACCCAGAACTCAGCCTCAATTGTGCATAATAAACCCCAGCTTTTTCTACTTCGATTGCTTTGCCCTTGATGCCTTCTAGAAGACTCCCATTTCGGTACCATGCCAGTACTTCAAAATCAAGTTCTTCACCAAGAATGAGTTCAGAGGTTCCCCCTTCATAAAGCGGCTTATTGGCTTGTAGGCTGACTTTTTTGGACTCAATTATAGTTAGCTTTAACTCAATATTTTTCGAGACCTCATTTCCAGCAAAATCTTTTACAGTCAAAACAACTTCCGGCAGAGAACTCAAATCTTCGCAAGTAAAAAGTGTTCTACTTAAACTTACACTCTGTATGCCGCAGTTATCTGATATAGAGTTTATAAACATTTCAGGTTCGATGTTCAAGCTACCCTGGACTATATCAAATTCTAATTCTGTAGTCTTGATATCAACAATCGGAAAAATTGAATCTTTAACTTCAACCAGCAAATCCTGCTTCCAACTAGTCCCATTTGTGTCTGAGATTGTCACCAAAACTTCATTTTCTCCCAACTGCTCACAAGTAAATAATGGTCCCATTGAATATTCAGCATTCCAATTTTCAGCTGGGTCATTTTCTAGGAAGTCTTTTAGAGTAGCTTGAATTTTCCCTTCCTCATTCAAGTACAAAGCTATTTGATCTCTAAAAATGGGTTTTTCCTGAAAATCCTGAAAAGTAACCTGAAATACTCCGAAGGATTCATCGGTATGAACAGGCTCATGTGGCATATTTCCCTTAGGAGCCAAAGAAACTTGGTGATTCATGGGGAAATCTATAAGTTGATTTTTCAATTCCCCATTTACTTTATATTCCGCATCAAATGGATTTTGGAAATCCTGAATTTGGAATACTGTACCTTCTGAAATACCAAAAGATGAAAAATCAACTTTGACTGATGAGGATTTGCTTGGGTTTGCGATGGTAACATAAAACCTCTTACCATCATATTTATTCTGCCTAATCCAAACTTTAGGTTCTGTCGGAATTGTGAATTTCAAGTGGCTATTCTTGTCATAGCCTGAATTTGCTTTCCATTCATCAAATGAAAAACCGGAAAATGTCGAAATATTTTCAATGTTCTGAAAGTAAAAGTTCTCATCCCAATTTGCCTCTTCTATCAAAGCTGGATCTGTCAAAAAATGGATGAAGTTACCATGAAGATTATAAAATATATTTTTAGTGAATTCAAACCTGTTAAGAGGTTGAATTTCTACCATATTTCTCCCACCGTACAAAAAGTTTTCGGTGAATTCAAAATTGTCATTAGGCTGAAATGTCCTACCTAAACTCACATTACTAACTTGAGTTTCATTCAATCTTCCTCCTTGTAAGTCAGAATAAAAAATATTTCCAGACACGCTCATGGCATAGCTAAAATTGTTAGCAGAGCCTATTGTAAAATTATGAGGTGGTCGAAATAAAAAAGGATTAAAATTGGCGATTACCCCAGTATTAAACGAAGTGTTATCGAGACTTATAATCCCTCCATTTTGTGGGTTTGTAGTGTAAATATTAATGCCTTGAGAAGCATTTTGAAATATCACATTATTCTGTAAAATTTTAGGCCTATCTGCATCGTCGTGCTGTATATACATACCGTGTCCAGTGCCACGTAAGGCTGCTTGTGTCCCATTGTTGAAAATTATACATCCATAGACTTCCAAATCCAAAGAAGGTCTCCATAGTTGAAGTCCCCCTCCAGCAACATCATAAATCCAACAATTGATAAGTTTAACTGAATTCCCATTTACGGTAATTCCATTTTCATAAGGTACAGCTTCTCCCAAATCCTCCCTTTTATGGACCGTTGACGAAGTAATATGAATCCCTATCAACCACACATAGTCACCATTTATAGTGATAGCAGTTCCGTCAGTTCGATTAAAACTTGGGTCAATCCATGCCTCTCCTTCATTCAATGGTAAAATGTAAATAGGACGATCAGGGGATCCACTAATCTGCACCTCAAAATTCCCCTTATAATGTCCATCCAGTAAGAATAAACTATCGCCAGGAACCAGAGGGGATTGACTGGATAATGCTTTTGTTAGGCTGAGAGGATTCTGCTGATCCAAACCAGAATTTGAGTCTAGGCCGTTGGGCGAAGCGAATCTTACTCCAGCCAAACTTACATTCCCAATTATTCCAAATAAGAAAATACAAGCGTATGTAAAAATTTTGTTAGGAGCATTCATTAGAAAGCAAATTGCTTCAATAAATATACTTTCAACAACTATTCAATCCTACTCTTGAGTACTAACAACTGAACAGGATTCAAAGGATCATTGCTGAACACATAAATATTGCGCTGATCAATCCCTTGCCGCCCTTTTGGATCAAAAATAATCTGCAGTTCTACAGACTCTCCAGGACTAAGTTCATCCTTCGGCATTGTCATAGTCAGGCAGTCACAGTTGCCCTGAATCTTCCTGATTTCAAGTTTTGTCTGGCCTTTATTCGTCAAAGTAACCGATTCATTTTGAACTGAATTTTTGGAAATGGTCTTTAGATCCAGCTCTTTGGGTGATATCGTCAGATTGGGCACCACTCCTAAATCTTCCTTGGAAAAAGCAGGATAAAACTCAAATACATTAGCCAAAACATCCATCTGTACAATCAGTGAATCTGTCAAAGACACCGAAACAGGATCTTCGAAAAAGCCCAAATCATCTTTCATTTCACCAGAATAAATCACTTGAATCAACCCTCTGGAGTCTTGAGTGACACTATCCTCCAGCAGCGCAAATTGAAGGTGTTCTGGCCCAAAATACTTCAGGCTATCCTTGAAAATAGTCTCATCAGAAAAATTGAAAAACTCAACATTCTTTATCTTGGGTTCATTGGTAAACACCTCCCCCATATTTACTTTCTCTTGTCTAAAACCCACTCCTCTTTGCTGAAAAGGATACTCGATCATAGGATCTTGGGGAAAAGGAATGGCATTGCCTTCCAAAAACAAGGTATCCTGAGTTCCCATCAAATTTCCTTTGACCACGATCATTCTTGAAAATGGCCCTGCCCCTGTACTCGGGTTGAAGGAAATTTGAAGAGTCCCTTCTTCTCCGACACGCAAGGTATCTTCTGAATAAGCCACTGTGGTACAGCCACAGTCCGTCCACACACGCTCGATCCAAAAAAGAGAATCCTGAGTGTGAGTAAATTTGAATTCAGCAAGCTGATTCCCATCCTCTTCTAGCAAAGTCCCTAAGTCAATTTTGTTAACTTCCCAGATCAGTTTGGGAGTGACAGGCTCCTGAGAGAGACAGACTTGCGTACAAAGCAATAGAAAAAAGAAAGAAAAGGAAGCGATTCGAATTGGGTTCATGCCTGCAAATAACGTATAAATCCAAACGAATTATAGGCTGATTTACTTATTTTGCGCCAAAATTAGACCAATGGCACGAGTACTGACAGGCATTCAAAGTAGCGGAAGACCTCACATGGGCAATATCCTGGGAGCCATTATCCCGGCGATCCAGTTGGCCAAAGACAATCAAGAGGAATCTTTCATTTTCATCGCAGATTTTCACTCTTTGACCAGTTCCAAAGATGCAGAACTGAGAAAAGAAAATACCCTAGCGGTAGCTGCTGCATGGCTTGCATTTGGACTAGATATTGAGAAAACTGTCTTTTTTAGACAATCCAGAAGACCGGAAGTAGCTGAGCTAAATTGGTATCTCAACTGCTTCACTCCATTTCCTATGCTGGCAAATGCACATAGTTTCAAGGATAAATCTGAAAAACTAGCGGATGTCAATGCCGGCCTTTTCACTTATCCAGTACTGATGGCATCTGATATTTTGCTGTATTCTGCAGATTTGGTTCCCGTGGGCAAAGATCAAATGCAGCATCTGGAAATGACCCGGGATATCGCATCTACTTTCAACAGAATCATGGAAGAGGATATTTTGACGATTCCAGAAGCTAGAATATCGGAGTCCGTTAAGACTATTCCAGGCACAGACGGGCAAAAAATGTCCAAGTCTTACAATAACTACATTGACATCTTCCTACCAGAAAAACAACTCAAAAAGAACGTCAATACCATAGTCACCGACAGTACTCCACTGGAGGAACCCAAAGATCCAGATACCTGTAATGTCTTCAAATTATACAGCCTTTTGGCAAGTGAAGAGCAGATTCAGGGCATGAGAGCCAAATACCTTGGTGGAAATTACGGCTACGGACATGCCAAAAAGGAGTTTATGGAATTGATTCTGGAAAAATTTTCTGAAGAGCGTAAAGCATTCGACTATTACATGTCTCATCCCGAAGAAATCGAGAAAAAACTAGCTGAAGGAGAAGAGAAAGCCAAATCCATCGCTGAGCAAATGCTTCAGAGAGTCAGGGAAAAACTTGGATTTAGATAATAAAAAAGCCCGAATTTGATCAAATTCGGGCTTTTTTATGCTTACAGTATTTATCTGCTTCTCCAGACATCTTTGAGCTGACGACCATTGATCAGCATCACGATTCGGGCAGGATTTGGGATCAAAACAAGTCTCACATCCTGTCTATCAAATTGATCTGACTCGATCGGAACTCCCTCTTGACCACCTACTTCATAGCTAATCACTCCATTGGCATCTGGTAGCATCGGCTTGTATTTATTGGCGATATAGGCTGTGGGAAGCAAAATATCTGTATCTGATTTCAAGACAGAATAGATTTTCTCCAATTCCTTCTCGATCACATCTTCATAATCTTCATTGAAATCATCCTCCAAATCATGAATGGCTTCCTCTAAATCATCATAGGTTTCATCACTATAATCCATAGCGGCCAGTTGATTTCTCTTTTCTACAATTTCGGTTAGCTCCTTATCCAGCTTGTCCCAATTCATTGTTTTCTTTTTTTTGGTTTGTATTTAAGGATACAAAGATCGTTAATCCCTTTTTTTATCCAGAATGATTTGGAATAAAATCAATCCAAATTTTGAACTTTTAAGGTGGAGAAGGTCAGGTATTGATATAAATCAAGCTTCAAAGCCGCTTATACACAGGAAAAAGTAGTTAAAATATTCCTTCCTTATTTTTTCACAAAAAGCTTCTTTTTCTTGCTTTCTGAAGTATCGCCTAGCTTTATTTTTCCATATATTGATTGGCCAATCAAATCACCACTCGCATGGATTTATATTCACTTTTTTCACTAGAAAATAAAGTCGCACTGATCACAGGCGCATCCAAAGGAATCGGTTTTGCCTGTGCTGAGATTTTTGCAGCAGCCGGTGCCAAAGTGGTGATTGCATCGCGCAAACAGGATTCTCTAGACGAAAGGGCAAATTATCTCAAATCAAAAGGCTACGAAGCCACTGGGATAGCCTGCAATGTTGGGAATATGGATGAGCTCCCGGAACTAGTAGAGAAGACAGTCGAAAAATACGGGCAGATAGACATCTTGGTCAACAACGCAGCATCCAGTCCTGTATTCGGACCCGTTCATGAGACAAGTTTAGAAGCCTTTGACAAGATCATGGAAGTCAATGTCAAAGCTCCTTTTGAGTTAAGTAGGCTGTGTTTTCCGCATTTGAGAAAATCCTCTGATGCATCTGTCATCAATATCAGCAGCATTGGGGCATTTTCGCCAGATCCTGGACTAGGAATCTATTCGGTCAGTAAAGCAGCCCTAAATTCACTGACAAAGGTGTATGCAAAAGAATGGAGTGAAGCCAAAATCCGGGTCAATGCCATCAGCCCAGGCTTGATACAGACTAAGTTTTCGGAACCGCTCTGGTCTAATGAGAAAATCATGGACTTTGTGATCAAGCAACTCTCTATTAAGAGACTCGGCACCCCCGAAGAAATCGGTGCTTTGGCATTGTTTCTAGCTTCTCCAGCCTCTTCATACACCACCGGAGCTGTATTTACCTCGGATGGAGGCTATACGATTTAGGACTTGAATCTGATTTTGAGATATTTGATCTTCTCCCCTTTTTCGGAAAACATCTTTTCGTATCTCGTCTGAATTCCAAAGTGATCGTCCTTCCATTCACTTTGGTAGAAATCATGCGTAAAACCGATCACCTCAATATCACTTCTGGACTGAACCAGCTCCAAGGAGTAATCAAATAATCCCGTATTATCAGTCTTGAAGTGGATGATTCCCTCCTTTTTCACAAGAGATTTGTACATATCCAAAAACTTGGGAGACGTCAATCTCCTCTTTTCATCTCCATCCCTTGGAAAAGGATCCGGAAAAGTAATCCAAAGTTCTGAGATTTCTTCAGGTGCAATAAATTGATCCAACTGTTGAATTTGGGTTCGAAGAAAGGCCACATTTTCGATTCCTTCAGCAGTAGCCGTTGAGCTTCCCTTCCAAATCCGACTTCCTTTGATATCTACTCCGATAAAATTCTGATCTGGAAATACCCGGGCAAGACCTACGGTGAACTCTCCTCTACCACAGGCAAGCTCGACCACGAGAGGTTTGTCATTGTGAAACTGGCTGGAGTTCCAATTCCCTTTGATTGATTCAAAAATGGGTTTTCCAGCCTGCACTACATTGGGGTTGAGTTCGTTTTCTTTAAAGCGAACCAGTTTTTTTCTACTCATGATTACAAATCCTCGATTTCTGCGACCACAAAAGTACTGCCTCCGATAAAAATCAGGTCATCTACTGCAGCTTTTTTTCTGGCAAAATCAATGGCTTCATTCACATCAGGAATACAAACCCCCGACAATCCCTGCAATCGGGCTTTTGCAAGCAGATCTTCAGCTTTCATAGCCCTAGGAATCAATGCTTGACAGAATACGTAGGAGGCATCTTTAGGTAGTAGCTCGAGCACTTGAGTAATATCCTTATCCTGAACCATCCCGAGTACCATCCACAGCTGCTTGCACTGATAGGTTTCCAATTGGTTTAGAATTTCACGGATTCCAGCTTCATTATGACCTGTGTCACAGATCACGAGAGGCTCTGTAGAAAGCACTTGCCATCTTCCTTTCAGCCCAGTAGATGAACTCACCTGGGAAAGTCCTTTTAATATAGCTTCATGAGAGATCGTCCATCCTGCTTGAATCAGCTGATGAAGTGTCTCCAAGATACCGGGTAGATTGAAGCGTTGGTAATTTCCCAGAAGATCAAACTCTATCTGGAAACTTAGGTCAGCAGTCGTAGCTTCAAAATATGCCTTTCCTGCCTCTTCCTTTACTTTGGAGACGGCCCATTTTTGATCAGCGAATACTATAGGAGCTGATTTAGCTTCAGCTACTTTTGAAAAAACTGGATAAGTTTCTTCCTGTGTCTGGCTGATGACCACCGGTACTTTTTCTTTGATAATACCTGCCTTTTCACCAGCTATTGCACCCAATGTATCTCCCAAAAACTGAACGTGATCCCATCCAATATTGGTAATCAGAGAAAACTCTGGAGTGAGCACATTGGTACTGTCTAGTCTTCCTCCCATCCCCACTTCCACCACAGCAATATCAACTTCTTGCTGCGCAAAATACCAAAAAGCCATTCCAACAGTCATCTCAAAAAAACTGGGTCTGAGACTTTCCAATATCCCTTTGTTTTCTTCCACAAACTGCACCACTGATTCCTGGGGAATTTCAGCTCCATCGATTCTAATTCTTTCTGTAAAAGATTTGAGATGTGGAGAAGTGTACAGTCCGGTCTTATATCCCGCTGCCTGCAATACTGAAGCGATGGAATGAGAAGAACTCCCTTTTCCATTTGTTCCAGCGATATGAACAGACTTAAAGCTATTTTGAGGATTACCAAGATGTGCACAAAGTGCGATCGTATTGCTCAAATCCTTTTTGAATGCACTGGCTCCTACCCTTTGAAACATAGGAAGAGCCTCATACAGGTAGTCCAGAGTCTCCTGATAGGTCATGAATTAGTCAACCTTGATGATAAAAGTGATTTTTCCATTGGAGAAATCCGCAACGGCTCCTCCCTGCTTTTTGAAGGATATCTGATTGACAACTTGACGGTAATAAGCTAGTACATCATTAGAAACATTATATTCCAAAGGAACTGCTTGTACTACACGACCAGAGTCATCCACAGTGATTTTAAAAACTATACGACCATTGCGGGTAGAAACGCGGTCATTGATATTCGGTCTGGATGCAAAATCCCAACCAGCCAAGTCCAAGCTATATCCCGAACCAGAATTGGTACCCTGTCCGGATCCTTTCCCCATCAATGCTTTTCCTTCTATTGTTCCTTTGGGATCACCTGCATCTCCTTTTTCAGTAGAAGATCCTTGAGCACCTCCAGATGAAGCCACAGTTCCTTTTCCTTTGGTACCACCAGCTCCCATCAATGCTTTCTCATTAATCTTAGGCTGCTCAGGTGCTTTTTGGACGGTTTCCTCAGCTTTGGACTCCGCCGGTGTAGTCACAGACTTGGCAGGTTCGCTTTTGGTTGGTTCTGGCTTTTTAATATTTTCTGTAGCCTTTTCTTCTCCTTTGATTGGAGAAGGCTTGGTAGTCACAGCCTTGTTGACAGCTGGTTGAGGGTTCGTTTTAGGCTTGGCTGTTTCTGTTTTTGGGCTTGGCTTTGGAGTGGCATTTTCCACTACTTTTGGAGCCACTTCTCCAGGAGCGGCAGCTTCTACCACAGGAGTTGGAGACTCCGATGGAGGTGTCGGAGAGCTTACTTCACCCGATCCTGTCGGACTAAATCCCAAATTCAATTCCAACCCAAATGTAGGTAATGGTGGAATGGGCTGCTTCCAAACGACAATAAAATAGAAGGCGATCAATAAAAGTACATTGACCAATAGGGTGATCACACCGGATTTTTTCCGATTCTGATTTTCTACTTTATCTGCATCCCAAAATTCCATATCAAAACGGTTTTGTTGCGATGGAAACATTCGCTTCCAATCCGGCAGCAATGCCTCCGATTTCTACCAAATATTCTACAGGAACATCTTTATCAATATGCAAAACCACCTGTCCTTTCTTATCCTGAAGCAAAGAAGTCAATTCTGCTTTGATCTGCTCCCGTGATACTACCTTATCATTAACGGCATAGCGTAGGTCTTTGGTTACCGATACGGTCACTTCTTGCATGGCTATGTCGGATGTTTCGCTCGAAGGCAAGTTGACCGGCAATCCAGAAGGAGTGATAAATGAGGAAGTCAACATAAAGAAAATCAACAACAGAAAGATAATATCTGTCATAGATGACATACTGAATGCCGCTTCTACTTTATTTTTTGACTGAAGTCCCATGTTATTTCTCTTGAAGCAATTCGATAAACTCTATGGAAGAATACTCCATGCTATGAATCAATTTGGAAACCTGAGTCACCAAGTAATTGTAACAAAGGTAAGCCAAGATACCAACGACAAGACCGGCAGCTGTGGTGATCATCGCTTCATAAATCCCTTCGGAAAGCAATTTGGGAGATACCATCCCTTCTTCTTGAGCAATTGCTATAAATGCCTGAATCATCCCTGCTACAGTTCCCAAAAACCCAATCATCGGAGCCGCACCAGAGACGGTCGCCAGCAAATTCAAGTTCTTTTCGAGTTTATAGATCTCGATTTTCCCTACATTTTCGATAGATACCTCTATGTTTTTAAGTGGAGAACCGATCCGCTCGATGCCTTTGGCTATCATATTGGCAACTGGAGTCTTATCTCCAGCGCAAAGAATTTTCGCTTTTTCGATCTGGCCACTGGTCACCAGCACTTTCACCTGATCCAGCAAATTGGAAGAGGTAGTCGAAGCTTTTTTGAGGGTCAATAGCCTCTCAATGAATATGTATATCGCCAAAATAAAAAGCAGATATAAAGGAATCATCATGTATCCTCCTTTGATCAGGAGGTCCAAAAGGCCGATGTTTTGCGCAGCTGCGTCCATACCTAGACTGTCTGCTGCAGATAAAGAATCTGTGGAGAGGGTTTGAAGAAGAATCATATTAATATTTCAAAATCCATAAAGCTTCGGTATAGTCAGCTTTGATTTGCTCTAGTTTAGCATTCGCTTTGGTAAAAGAAGAAAACTTCCCAATGGCCAAACGATAATGAGGTACTTCCTCGTATGGAAGAATGAGGTAAACTTGCTCATTCTTCTGCTGAAACTGAACTGATTCTTTGATCGCCAAACTCTCATTAGGAAGACTGCCCACTACAATAAAATACTGGGGTCTAGCTTCTTTGGCTTCGATTCGAATCAAGGCTGACGGGTCACTATGATCAATAGTTGTACCAGTTTCGGTACTTTCATCAATTGATGGAGTGATCGCTTTTGAATTTGAAATAGAGTCTTGATTTTCAGCAGGTTGAATTTCTTCAGTTGCTGTATTTTTTATTTCTTCTTTAGGCTTCTCTGGAGAATTAGTCGATGAAGTAGAGCTTGCAACTGGAGGTGAAGATCTTACCTCACCATTGTACTCCTTCATCAACTGCCACACAATCGTAGCCACCAAAAAAAGTGCAATGATAGCGGCATAGGCTATCCAAGAATTTGACTTCTTCTTTGGCGAATTTGTTGGCTTAGGTATTTCTACTTTTTCAGCTGTTGAATTGGAAACAACAGACTCTTTGGCTAAGGATTGTGCTTCCTGAGTAGCTGGCTCTTTTTCTGATTGTGAATCAGGTTCTTGTTCCGAAACCACTTCTTCGTTGAGTTTGGAAGAATGGATTTTTTGTTTGGCGGCCAAGGTCAACTTTTCCTTGGTCTCTGCTCTCAGTTCCGAAGCAGATCTTGGCTGATCAGGTGTAGGCTCAGGTTTTGGCTCCAAACTTTCTCCAGCACCTTTCAATTCAACCAAAGTTTTGATCTCCACATAAGGGAGACCAAAGTCCTTTGGATCAGTCCATGAATTTTGTTCAGATTTTTTCTCCGCCATTTTCAAAAAAAGATAGCTACGAAACTACGTGATTTGGATAGAAAGGCAAAAGAAAATCAGAATTTCAGCCAGGCCCCTCCTATCAATTGAACTCCACGCACCGGATAATTATTCCATCGCATGTTTTTCCCATTTAGGAGATTGTTTCCTTCTACAAAAATCCCGATCCGATCGGTAATTCCATAATCAGCTTTCAGTTGCAAATCAGCAATGGTTTTTAGATTGACAGCAGTAGGTGGTACATAGTAACTGTCACTTGCTTCGGAGTTCAACTGGCGACCTTTCAGCCCCCCCATCACCATCACATTCGCCTGTACAATCAGACCTTCAAGTGGAGTCAGTTGATTATTCACTGCCAAGGCCCAGGTAGGTCTGTGCCAAGCCTCTTCTTGCTGATTGAGCTCATATTGATAGAGATCAAGCCTCGACCCTAAAGTATACAGGTCCGAAACCTTGAATCCTAGCTCTGCATTGATGTTGAAGACACTGACTTTGTCATCATAGACCAAATCAAATCTAGCTGAGTCAGCGGGAGAATTGATAAAGAAGTGATATTGATTGTAGCGACTGATATCCACACCACCTCTGTAATGAAATGTCCCTTGAAACTGACCTTCGATCCCGCCTGCGATTTTGTAATTGTTGACAGTATTTAGCAATTGTTGGTTGGGTCCAAGGAATGGGTTTTCCATCACAAAACTGTAATACGTATTACGCTGGACATCTCCGCTAAACTCTCCGAAAAAACCAAACTCTTCAGCAAACTGATAGCTGGCTTTCAGAACAGGGAAAATTCTAAAGTCGCTTGATTTCCCTGCTACTTCATCATTTTCAGACACAATATTTAAGCCTGCGCTAAACTGAAAAGCGTCATAACCATAGCTTACTTCTGGTCGGATCGCCAAGTAGGTTCTATTCAACTCATAATTTTCTCCCACTGGATTGGTGAAAAAGTAACTCAATCCCACTTTGCCCACCCAGTCTTCCAAAGGTCTGAATTTGCCAAGGGCATTCACCCCAAACTCGCTTTCTTTGACGGCATAACTATCCTGAAAATTGCGATAATTGATTTTAGCTTCGTAAGAAACAGGACCGGTCTTTTCGATATCTCTTATCCCCCCTTCTACCTTGATGGTATTCAAGACATTGCCTTGTATTCCAGCCCAATCTATCAGTGGGTCATTAGCCACGGAAGTATCTACCCCATAGAAGGAATAAGAATCTTGCGCCCATCTCAAACCACCAAATACTTCCACCTGATCCAAATAATAACTAGCTGTACCACCCAAATTTGTATGCGATTCTTTTGATTCTTCATCCAAAACTGGCCCTTTACCAAAGCTTTGATGCTGTAGATCGATGGCATAGTTCCAGTCGATCACTTCTGTAGCCATAAACCTGGCTTCGACTAAAGGACTTGCAAAATTTCCATATCCGGCCTTTAAATAACCAGGATATAAATCCATTCTATCCGGACGGTAATTTTTCAAAACAGGCTCAGTTTCCAGCTGCACAGGTGGTAGATTCAATTCATGAAAATTAACCGTGTAGACAAAATCACTCATCCCTTTGGGCTGAGGCAAGACCGGAAGTTTTTCATAAATCCTCGGCTGTACCGGAAGAGTCAAAACTCTATCCTTGCGGATCACAAATTCCTGGTCAGTCACTTCCCCTCTTGATTGAGTCTGTGCCTGGACACTCGCTCCAAAACCCCAAGTAAGGGCTGCACAAACTAGAATGCTTCTCTTTTTCATGGTTTAGTTAAGGTTTTGAAGTTTGGATTGAGCCGTAGCTTTGATTTCATCATTCGTGGCATTTTCCACGACAGACTCCAAGGTAGCTTTGGCCTGGAAAGTTTCACCGAGTTGGAGGTAGTTGTCAGCAATCAATAAGAACATCTTTCCGTACCAGTAGCCAAAATCTGCAAATGGTCCTGATAGCTCAAAAATGGTTTCATTGGATTGTTCGAGTTGTCCTTTGGCTGTGTATGATTCTGCTAGCAAATAAAGTCCTTCTGCACCTTGTATAGTTTTGTAAGCATCTACCAAAATGGCCAAACTGACCTCCGCAGCATCTCTTTGATTCAAAGCCAACTGAGATTTGGCTTTGTAAAGCAGTGCCTTTGGCTTACTATCAGGTAAGATTCCATCCAGTTTTTCCAGTGATTCCGCAGTGCGAATGACCTCATTGTGTTTTTGAGTCTGGAAGTATGCCTCGATGAGTCCTTGCAATGCTTCTGCTTCCTCGACCTTGCTTCTTGCATTTTGAGCAGAGGTTTCCAAATACGGAATCGCCTGAGCATAATTACCTTTTTCCAGCTCTATGCTACCGATTTTCTGCATCGCTCTCAGTCGCTGAGGTGAAGCTGGTTCACGCTCAAGTGCACGAAACGAAACCAATGCCTGATCCTTATTTCCCAATTGGAAATAGGAATCTCCGAGGAAATACAAGGCATCTGCTTTTTGTCCAGACTGTGGATAATTTCTCAGATAACTTTCAAATGCCTGACTGGATTGTGTGAAATTCTTTTCGAAATAAAGACTCTTGGCAGCTTCAAACTCCAAGGCTTGGACTGAACCACCTGAAGGATTGGAATTCTTGTAGTTTTCTAAATAACCAGAAAACTCACCTGATCTTCCCTGCAAAGCAAGAGTCTCTTGGAGTCCTTTCAATGCTGTCTCAGAGGAAGAAGAGTTAGGATGCTGATCCAAGATCGCCCGGTAATCCTTTACTGTTTGATCGTAGTTTTGCAAGGAGAAATTGGCGACAGCTCTCCCTTCCAAGGCATAGGGAACAAATGGGCTATTCGGTTTTCTATTGATCAGTTCCGTAAAACTTGCTGAGGCTTCATTGTACCGCGTTTCTTCCATGAAAATCTGGCCTCGCTGATACATGGCATCTTCCAAGTACAGTGAATTGGGATAATTCAAAATCAAACGATCGAGGTTAGCCAATGCGGCATTGTTGTTTGATTGGAAGTTTTGGACAACCGCCAAGCGGAAATAAGCATAGTCAATACCTGCATTTCTATCCGAGATACCCTGTTGAAATACCTGCTCTGCTTCTCCAAATCTTTTTTGGACATAATAAGTATCTCCTAGCCGCAGGATCGCATCGTCGTAATTTTCCCGGTCATTCCGGGTTCTCATCCTGTCGGAATAAGTTTTGAATTGCTGCTCAGCCTGAGGATATTTTTGATCATTGAAATAGGCATAGCCTAGTCCATACAAACTCTTATTGATATATGCACTTGAAGTAGTCCGGCCCATTTCCAAGGCCGTTTGGTAGCTTTTAGCAGCCGTATTGAGATCACCAGAGGCTGAGTAAATCTCTCCCTTCCAAAAATGCGATTCCAATACCATATCCTTATTGACTGGATAGGCAAGGGATTTGTCCAAATATGCCAAAGCAGCAGGGAAACGCTGATCTCTGAAATAAACCATGGCTTGATAGAAAGCGACTTTTTGATAAGCTTCCCGGATTCTCGCAGATTTATTGGAGATTTTGTCCATCTGCTCGATGGCTCTCAAATAATCTGACGTATTGATGAGGGCTTCTGACAGAAGCGTCTCCGCTTCTGATCTATATTTCCCACTTGGATACTTTTCTATGTACTCATCCAGACCTGAAATACCGGCCTGAAAACTCCCCTTTTGCAGGTTAGACTTGGCATAGTTGAATATAGCCTCTTCCTGAATAGCTGGATTGATTGTCGAATTGGCAGCAGCTTTGAAAGAAGTGCTTGCAAACTGAAAATTATCGAGTTTCAAATAAGCATGCCCCAGGTAGTAACTACTAGCTTGCCCCAGCTCATCTTCCGAACTGGCTGATACTTTAAGGTAATCTGTAGCTCTTTGATAATTGCCCAACTCAAACTGTGCTATACCTCCCTTGTACACTTGCTCACGGGTCAATTCTCCCTTTCTCGCATTTACAAAGGCATCATAGTTTTCTGCAGCTTTTGCAAATTGTTTTTTAGCAAAATAGGCCTCAGCAAGATATAAATGGATCATTTCCTTGCGATCCAGAGATTGACCACTGGTTAATTTGGGTTCAGCATAGGCAATCAACTCTTCATAACTCCCCTGCTGATAATACATCGCAGCCAATAAGTATGGGACTTTCCCTGCGTAAAATTGGGATTGGGCAGCTATCTGCAAGTCCGCAATAGCTTTCTGGGTATTTCCATTTTTCAGAGCGATATAGCCCGAATAATAATAAGCGTCATAGCTGATCGGCTGTCCTAAACGCTTTGCCTCATCAAAATACGGAGCAGCACTGGCATAGTCATCGAGCTGAAAATAAGCATAGCCTTGCTTGAAGAGAACATCTGCTTTGGTCCCCACATCCAACTTCTCAGTATCTACCAGTTGATATCCTTCCAGCGCTTCTTTGTAATTTCTCTTATAAAAAAAATGATCACCCATATAAAGACCAGCAGTGGCTACAGTTGGGTGATTTCCATTTTCAAGTATGTAGGATTTCATCAATCCAGGACCATCAGGGCTTTCCAATTGCAAGGCTGACATAGCTGCGTGCAATTGTCCCGAGCGACTTTGCTCTGCACTGAGTGGAAGATTTTGGATCTGCTGATTTTCCAGCAGCGCAGCTGAAAATAGCTGCTTATCGAAAAGTTCAAATTGCTCATCTAATAATCTCTGAGGGCTAGTTTGATAGAGCGTGGACTGTGCGTCCACTTCTAAGCATAGCCCGAGACTTGCAAGAAGCACCAGGTGGTATTTCATAAATTGGCTTAGGGTTCAGTGCAAAATTCGATACACAAGTTCGCGGAGGTTTTCCGATTCGCTCAAACTTCCGGAGTCTACTCCTTTGAAACGAAGGTCTGCCTCTTTGATGTATCGGAACACCTCAATTACCTTGCCCAATTTATAGTTTCTTGCCGCAGCGATGTATTCCTTTGCCACAAATGGAGGCACTCCTATGACCCCAGCTACCTGACTATCCGAATAGACCCGAGCCTGATGAATCAAAGCTATTCGGGTGAAATACGTATAAATCAATGAAAACAAAGGGATTACCGGATGAGCCTTTGGGTTTTGTGAAAAATAGTGAATGATTTTATTGGCTTTGCCCACATCTCTAAAACCAATGGCCTTTAAAAACTCAAAATTATTGTAATCCTTATTGATTCCGATGTATTTGGCGATATGTTCTGTGGTCACCTTGGTTTCCCCCTGAAAATTCAGAAGCATCTTGCCTACTTCATTGGTTAGTACTTCCAGATTATTACCAATCGAATCAGCCAACAATTGACAAGCTTTGGGCTCAATGGCATGACCCATATCTTTGAAATACTCATCGATCCAAGCGTTCAACTTATAATCGGAAACTTTATCCGAGCGCACATACACCGCCCGCTTATCGAGTTCCTTGTATAGAGCCGATCTACCATCCAGTTTCTTATGCTTATGCACCAAAACCAATATGGTACTTGGAAGAGGATTTTGCAGGTAAGAAATCAGAAGCTTTTGTGGATCTTCCTTCCCTAAGTCAGGCAAACTTTGCAGTTCCTTGACTATCACCACTTGACGATCAGCCATCATCGGAAACTTCCTGGCATTATTGAGTATCTGCCCCATATTGGAATCCTTGCCATAGAGCACGAGTTGATTGAAACTACGCTCATGCTCTGCAATGGCATTTTTCTCAATAAAATCAGTAATCAAATCCACATAAAATGGCTCTTCCCCATCCAAAAAATAGATCGGGGCAAATTTTCCGGCTTTTAGTTCTTTGAGTACAGTGGTGGGATTCTGAGGCATGCTTGGTGATTATTCTGACTTTAAAGATAACAGCCAAGACGAATTGCCCACAAAATGATTGATAAGTTTATTTGCCTAAACTTTTCGAGCCTTACTTTTGTATTTGTATCAAAGAATTGGAAATGAGTTTCGAAAAAGGAATAAATCTATACAAAGAGGGGAAGTTTGAAGAAGCCCTGGAAATCTTTGATCAATTGATTGGTCAGGCACCTGAAAAATCAGAGTATTTTCTCTTTAGAGGCAGAATACGATCCCGCTTAGGACAAACAGAACTGGCGCTCGAAGATTTTGATCAAATAGTGGCGCTGGAGCCCTACAATACTGATTTCATCTCAGATAGAGCCGTAGTACTACATCTACTCAAAAGAAACGAAGAGGCTTTGGAAGCTTTTGACAAAGCAGCCAATCTCGACCCTTCCAATCCCTACCGCTATTCCAGCAGAGCTTTTTTCAAAGACCGTACTGGCGATCTCAAAGGAGCAATAGCAGACTATGAAAAAGCAATTGAGCTGGATCCTGAAGATGCCGTTTCCTACAATAATAAAGGACTGGTGGAAGAAAAACTCGGCTATCAGCAGCAATCCAAAAAGAGTTTTTCAAAAGCAGATGAACTGACAGGCTACCAAGCTCCTCCGCAAGCTGCAAGCTCTGAAGAAAAATCAACCTCCTCCAAACAAAAACAAGCAATACAACCGGTGGAGAAAAAGGAAGAAAAAATGAGTTTCTCCCATTTTGTCGGAGTGATGAAATCCCTTTTGACCGAGAAAAAAGCACGGGGGGAATTTCTGGACTTTATCAAAAAGACATTTAGCTGAACTGAATCAATTCTGATCAAATGTTTCATTTTGGAGTGGTTTTACTTTCCAAACATTCCTTAAAAGTCTTTTTTTAACCAAGCGCCCCTCTTAAATTCAGGCTTAGTTTTTCGACCTATGCAAATCATCATCATCGCAGCACTTGCCAAGAATCGAGTAATCGGCAAAGAAAATGACCTAGTCTGGAGACTTCCGGATGATTTCAAGCGATTCAAGACCATCACTTCTGGCCATTATATTTTGATGGGCAGAAAGACTTTTGAATCCTTGGGCAAACCGCTGCCCAATCGCACTCATCTGATCATCACCAGAGACGCAGACTATCCAGTGCCAGAGGGACATCACCGTTTTGCTTCCATTGAAGAAGCTGTGATTTTTTGTCAAAAACTAGAAGCTGATAAACTCTATGTCATCGGAGGTGGTGAGATCTACAAGCAAAGTCTTCCGATCGTAGATCAGATGCAGCTAACAGAAGTCGATGCTAGTCCTGATGGAGACACTTATTTCCCAGAATATGACAAAAAAGAGTGGAAGGAGACTTTTAGGGAATTTCATCCGGCTGACGATAGACACAGCTACTCTTTCTCCTTTGTAGACTATCAAAAAATCAAGGAAACTCCTCAATGAAGCTAATCAAAGCAGAAATCATAGCCATAGGAGACGAACTCCTCTATGGTCAGATCGTAGATACCAACAGTCATTGGATCTCCCAGCAACTTGACCTCAAAGGTGTCAAGGTAATCCGAAAAACTACCGTAGGCGACAACCGAGAGGATATTTTAAAAGCCTTTGCAGAAGCTGAAAGCAGAGCCGATCTCGTCCTTATTACAGGTGGTTTGGGTCCTACGCAAGATGACCTGACTAAACCTTTATTGGCAGAATATTTTAACTGTCCGGTAGTAGAAGTACCTGAAGCAGTGGCCGCCATCACTGAGTTTTTCAGAAAAAGAGGCCGGGACATGACACCACTCAACACGCTACAAGGTCATCTTCCAGCTTGCTGTGACTACGTGCCCAATCCTAATGGAACGGCTCCAGGGATGTGGTTTGATCAGAATGACACTTATTGGATGTCCATGCCGGGAGTACCCCATGAGATGAAAACTCTGATGAGTGACTTTGTACTTCCAAAACTATCTGAAGTTTTTGAGTTGCCTGTGATTTTCCACAGAGTAGTCAAAACAGTGGGAATCGGAGAAAGCTGGCTCGCTGACTTGATCTCTGATTGGGAAAATGCATTACCAAACCACATCAAACTGGCCTACCTACCTTCTCTGGGACAAGTCAAACTGCGATTGACTGCTTTTGGTCAGGACCTGACATTACTAAAAAAAGATGTGGAAGATCAGATCAATCTCGTGCTTCCCAGATTGGAAAAATATGTCTTTGGCTATGATGCAGAGACCTTGGAGACTGCAATAGGCAAGCTTTTGAACAAAAGCGGGAAAACATTAGCTTTGGCAGAGAGCTGTTCGGGAGGTTACATTTCTCACCTCTTGACTAGCGTTGCTGGCAGTAGTGCCTATTTTCAAGGTGCGATGGTTCCGTACCACAATCAGTTCAAGAATGAGCTATTGCACGTGAGTAAGGAAACTCTACAAACGCGAGGAGCAGTGAGCGAAGAAACCGTCAGTCAAATGGCTCAAAATGTCCGCAAAGTCTTTAGTGCGGATTTTGGTTTAGCGTCGAGTGGTATCGCAGGTCCAAGTGGTGGTACAGATGAAAAACCAGTGGGAACAGTCTGGATAGCATGTGCCGGAGAGGGTTTTTGCGAGACCAAAAAATTGCAATTGACACAAGATCGATTGTTGAATATTCAATTGACGGGCGTTGCTGTTTTAAATTTGCTAAGACAACAGCTATCTAAATGAAACAAATAAAATTTTATCAACCGGTATTGTTTGATATCTCGATAGAATTTAATTTTAAAACTGAAATATTTACATAATTAAATATCGAAGACAGTATGGCAAGTGTAGAAATGCTGATGCCCAAAATGGGAGAAAGTATCATAGAAGGGACGATTCTCAGCTGGTTGAAAAAAGAAGGTGAGACTATCGAGCAAGATGAGTCCGTCTTGGAAGTAGCTACTGATAAGGTAGATACGGAAGTTCCCGCTACACATGCAGGAGTCTTGAAAAAAATCCTAGTCAATGAAGGAGAAGTGGTAGCCGTAGGGGCTCCGATTGCAGTTATTGAGACATCAGAAGAAGAATCTGTGCCTAGTGCTGGCAAAACAGATGAAAAAGCTGATGCAAAAACAGAATTGATTGAATCTGCTCCGGAAAATACTGCCACGATCCTCGAGGAACCAAACCAAAGTATTTCCCCAAGTGACTCCAGATTTTATTCTCCTTTGGTCAAAAGTATTGCCAAAGAAGAAGGAATCAGTGGAGACGAACTTGCCAAAATTCCTGGAACAGGGAAAGAGGGAAGAGTAACCAAGCAGGATATGCTTGCATACCTCGATAAGAGAAACACTGTAAGTCAAGCTTCTTCTCCGTCAATAGCAGAACCGAAAGTTCAGGTGAGTATATCTGCATCGGACGAAATCATCGAGATGGATCGCATGCGCAAGATGATTGCCCAGCGGATGGTCGATTCGAAGAGAATATCGGCTCACGTCACATCTTTCGTAGAAGCCGACATGACGAATATCGTGCTTTGGAGAGAGAAAAATAAAAGCGCTTACCGGGCCAAATACGGAGAGTCTATTACTTATACTCCGTTCTTTATCGAGGCAGTCGCTAGAGCAATCCGCGACTTCCCTATGATCAATATTTCTGTAGATGGAGATAAAATCATCAAGAAAAAAGACATCAATGTAGGCATGGCAGTGGCTTTGCCATCTGGAAATCTGATAGTACCAGTCATACGAAATGCAGATCAGCTCAATCTCGTAGGGATCTCTAAAAAAGTAAACGATCTAGCAGTAAGAGCAAGAAACAACAAATTGGGCCCTGATGATCTTGCAGGGGGCACTTATACCGTATCCAATGTCGGCTCATTTGGAAATGTAATGGGCACACCGATCATACCCCAGCCTCAAGTAGCTATCATGGCAGTAGGTGCGATCGTCAAAAAACCTGCGGTCATTGAAACTCCTACAGGAGATGTTATAGGCATTAGGCATAAAATGTTTTTGTCTCACTCTTACGATCACCGAGTCGTGGACGGTTCTTTAGGGGGGATGTTTGTACGAAAAGTCGCAGATTATCTGGAAAGTTTTGATATCCATTCCACATTCTGAAAATAAACAAAGCCTCGATTTAAATCGAGGCTTTGTTTTGTCACCTAGTCAGACTTATTTTTTCTCATATCTTCTTATATACCAGCTTACTTATGCAAAAAACATAAAGCTTAACTTCTATTTCTGATCTTCTGAGAGAAGAATTCCAAGCGCTCAGCCAATACCGCCAAACGGATAGGTTTGGTAAGGTAGTCATCCATTCCTGCATCGATTGCTTCCATGTAGTCGTCATCAAAAACATTAGCAGAAAGACCGATAATAACTAAATCCTTTGTACCGTCGATTTTTCTGATTTCTTGAGAAGCTTCCAAGCCATTCATGACCGGCATCTGCACATCCATCAGCACTATGTCAAAATGAGATTTTTTGACCATTTCTACAGCTTCTTTTCCATTTCTTGCTATTTCATATTCGAAGCCCAGCTGATCCAGCATCAAAAGCATCAATTGTAGATTGAGATCATTGTCCTCCGTCAAGAGGATTTTGAGTGGATGAAGTTTGCTATTTTGTCTTACTTCAGACCAGGAGATACTTTTCTTCGCTTGCTGCAAAGTAGATCGATCAAGGAGCTGCATCATAATCGAAAAACGGAAAGAAGAACCTTTGCCTTCTTCACTTTCTATCAGTAGTTCCCCTCCCATCAGTTCCAGCAGCTTCTTAGCAATAGCCAAGCCCAGACCTGTCCCCTGGTAATTTCGGGTCGCAGAACTGTCAATTTGGTAAAAGGGATCGCTGAGGCGTTCGATATGTTCTTTTGATATTCCGATTCCTGTATCACGAACCAAGCAATTCAAGAAATAGGTACTTCCTCCTACAGAATCTAGCGTCAGAATTACGTCTACTTTGCCATATTCAGGTGTAAACTTGATTGCATTTCCGACCAAATTGAGGAATATCTGATTGAGTTTGACTTTGTCTCCCTCCACCATAAACTCCTCCACATTCGGTTTCTGAAAGGTAAAATCAATGTTTTTTTGCGCTGCAAGGCCCGCAAAAGACTTGGATTGAATTTCGAGTTCTTCGATCGGATTGTAGATTTCCTTGAATAATTCAGCTTTCCCCGCCTCAATTTTAGAGTAATCCAAGATATCCTTAATGATCCCCAGTAGCGTATTGCCTGAGTTTTTGATGATATCTACATACTGCTTTTGAATCTTGCTAAGGTGCGTTTCCTCCAGCAAATCAATGATGCCTAATAGCCCGTTCATCGGCGTCCGGATTTCATGACTCATATTTGCCAAAAACTCTGACTTGGCCTTACTCGCCTGATCGGCAGCATTCATGGCGTCAACGAGTCCTTTTTCCCAGATTTTTTGTGAAGTGATGTCTTTGGAAATCGACATCATTTTTTCAGAATCCAATGGGAAAAATCGCATTTCGAAATGTCTTTCCTTCCCAGAAGTGAGCAATTTCACTGTAACAGTTTGTATTGACTGATTCTCTCGCGCCTCGTCAAACGTCTTGCGCAATATTTTCGCTTCTGACTCCTCCACAAAATCCTCCAGATATTTCCCCAAAGAATCACGCGTAAATTCCTCCTGAGCCTCTTTGTCCTGTCCATGAAAATCAATCACGGCACCTTCATTGTCATAAATGAAAATGGTATCGGGAATATTTCCAATCAAAGTACGAAGACGGTTTTCACTCTCTACGAGATTAATCCGTGACTGATACTGATCTGTGATATCGGTGCAGATCCCCATCCCACCATTGAACCTTCCCTCTTCGTCAAAGATCAATTTTTCAAACACACGAACCCGTATCTTTTTTCCATCTGCCCGTTCAAAATCATATTCGACATTGATCAGATCTTCTCCCTCCGACAGTGCTCCAAATACAATTTCACGTACTTTGAGCGCATCTGGATCTTTGATAGGATACTTAAAGGCATCAATAAAATCCTGAGGACTATGACCCAATGTTTCCTCCACCTCTGGGCTTACACGGGTGATTTCTCCTTTGTAATCATGAAAAAAAACAAAGCCTTTCAGCTCATGAAGCAGCATTGACTGCTGGTCGAAAAGCTCCTGAATTTCCTTGATACTTGCTTCTTGAGAGCGCTGAAAGTCCGTATTGCTTTTCAAAAAAACAGCAAAAAAGCCTACAGTAAGCACCAATAAGACTACAAAACCCAGAAAAAGAAAGAAATAGGTTTTATATATCCCACTAGTCAAACCTTCTGTAGGAATAGCAAAAATCAACGTCCCGTTTTTATTGGAAAGGATGAAACTAAAAGGATACTGAGCTACAATGCCACTGGACTCGACTCCATTCCTGACCCAAGAAGCTTCATAAAAACCCTTCAGCCCAAGAGCAATATCCTCCATTAAAGCCGGAGTGTCTTGCGGATCCCAATCAATGGAATTATTTAATTTGAAAAGTTCGGAGTCAAAAATCATAAATTTTCCTCCGCCAGGATTCAAATAGTAATTGGTGACATAGCCTTCGGTAAATTCCACGAGATTCAGCGAATACAAGACTCTGAACCCTTTTTTACCTAAGATCAAGTGGGAAAATTCCTTTTGATCCACTTGGGGAAAAGCTTTTTTACTCTGATTTCTAAAAAAATCATTTCTCTCATTCATCGAAAAGACCAGCACAGAGTCTTTCATGTCGACCCAAACCGAATCCAAAAGTTTGGGAAAACCATTGAAAAGTCTCCTGGCAGCATAGGTAAACTCCTCATCATAATCATCGAGCTCATGTCCGGGGTCTTCCAAAAAATTGATCAGTTCCTTGGACTCCTCTTCAAAGCGTCTCACTTCCAGCTCCAGTCCTCTCGCCGCTAGTTCAGTTTGTTTGTTGAGAAACTCCTTCCTCGAGTCTATTTGGGTATTGAAAATGGCTGTAAAAAAGCTCAAACCCAAGATAATCACCAAGAGTACCAAGACAGAACCAATCACCACGGTTAGCCAAAAATCCAAACGAATGGGAAAGTTCTTCTTCATCAGGTATCAAAATTAATTTTGATAGCATACCAATCGATCAATGTAAACTTGGTACTGATGGCATCCAGTAGAAAATCCTCTTCTTCAAACACAAACTCCTCTTTACTTTCAAGCAAAAATGCTTTTGCCATCGCCCGCACCTCACGACTCTTACTATTGAAGAGGTTGAAATCGGAAATCCTGAAATTATCCGAGCGAATTGTCTCTCGATACACATGGTTTTTAAGAGGTGGTAGACTCAAAGCCTCAATAGCCGCAGAGGTGCCTCCCACGATATCTCCCTTCCCTGACACCACCAAATAGTCTCCGGGCAGATTATCCAAAAACTCTTCGATAAACTGCTCAATCTGAATGTCTATTCCTATCACAGAAAATAACTCATCCTGCTCATAAACTGGATGCACCAATGACAGGATCCAGCCTTTGCCGGCAGGGTCAACGTAGGGATCAGGGATCCACACGGGGCCTTTCTCAGGATTGTGTGCCAAATCACCTTCATAGTAGAAGTTAAAATCTGTCAGGTCGATACCCGAATCCAAAATATTGGGAGCATCATATGCAGGAAATACGCGCGACACCTGCTGAGCAGAATTCACATAAACCTGAGCGACAATCTGAAACTTATAAAATGTAGAAGCGAAAGCCGAATCCAATGCATTGGTCATGCGAACTTCTTGCCTCGCACGCTCATAATCGATGACATTCTCAGTAATGACTATCGAACTTTTGAGCGAATCCGAATCTGGTGTATTGGAGGAATAATACCCAGCAAAATGATAGCGGTCTGATTGATGGGCCTGAAGTATTTGCTCTTTCTTTTGTAGAATTCGTTCATGATAATCAGCCAAATTGCTGATCTCTCCCATCAGGACTCTAGCTTGCACCTCAAATGACTCGATCAATATTTCCAGTTGTTGCAGCTGCTCCTCTTTACTTGTAGACTCCTGACTGGAGCAAGACACTAGGGTAAAAAATACTAGAAAGAAGAGACTGGGTTTGAGGTTCATTCAAGGTGGCTTTGCGGAAAATTAAAGATTTTCCACCTGAGCACGAAATGATTTGCCCATTTCGTTGAACCTTCCTTTTACTTGATCAAAAAATTGCCCTTCAAAAAATACGTCTAGCTCCTTCTCTTCCAGCACATCATACTCATCCAACTTAAATGTCTGCTCCATAGGACCCAGCTCATATTTGATGATATATTTATTGTTCCAGGAGAATATGCTGATCCGCACATCCTCCCGAGACATTTCTTTGACTACCCTCATGCTCTTCTCACTTCTGAGCTATAGGTTATAGTGGACTTAAGCGATGAGGCCACGGAGCAATATTTATCAACAGACAGTGCCACCACTTTGGCAAACTCCTCCTCAGTGGCATTGGGTGATACCAAGATAAATTTCAAATGGATGTCGGTGAAAAAAGCCGGTACCCCATCATTTCTGTCTCCTTCAACCTCCACAAAGAAGTCCAGTACCTCTTTCCTCTTCTTTTTCATCATCAATACTGCATCCACAGAGGCACAACCTCCCAAGGCAGAAAGTAGCATATCCATCGGAGACTGCGCTTTTTTCTGATCAGGATCATACATATCCATCTGGACGACATTACCTTGAGGGTTGACAGATTCGTATTCATGATCTGCCTTCATTTTGACAGTTACATTTCTTTTAGCCATAGCTTTGATTATTATTCTTTTTTGAAAATCTCCAATTTCGAGATTAAGTTCCTTACATATTTCTACGGTACTGCCCTCCTACTTCATAGAGAGCATGAGTGATCTGACCCAAAGAGCAATATTTACTCGCCTCCATCAATTGCTCAAATACATTTTCATTGCTTACAGCAGCTTTCTTCAAGGCTAGCAGCAATTCCCCCTCTTTGCCTTGATAAGCAGCGTGAAGGTTTCTCAAAGTATTGATCTGATCTTCTTTTTCAGACTGGGTAGCCCGGATGACTTCACCTGGGACGATGGTAGGAGAACCGTCACTGGACAAAAATGTGTTGACGCCAATGATAGGATACTCTCCTGTATGCTTCAATGTCTCATAATGAAGACTTTCTTCTTGGATTTTGCCACGCTGATACATGGTTTCCATAGCTCCTAGCACCCCTCCACGCTCTGTGATTCTATCAAATTCCAAATACACTGCCTCCTCTACCAAGTCTGTCAGTTCCTCGATGACAAAAGCTCCCTGCAATGGATTTTCGTTCTTAGCTAAGCCCAATTCTTTGTTGATAATCAATTGGATAGCCATGGCTCTCCGTACTGATGCTTCAGTTGGCGTGGTGATAGCCTCATCATATGCATTAGTATGCAGAGAATTACAATTATCGTAGATCGCATAGAGTGCCTGCAAAGTCGTACGGATGTCGTTGAAATCGATCTCCTGTGCATGTAGCGATCTACCTGAAGTCTGAATATGGTATTTGAGCATCTGAGATCGCTCATTGGCTCCATACTTTAGCTTCATCGCTTTGGCCCAGATTCTTCTGGCCACTCGACCGATCACCGCGTATTCCGGATCAATCCCATTGGAAAAGAAGAAAGAAAGGTTTGGTGCAAAATCATTGACATCCATTCCTCTGGAAACATAATACTCTACATAGGTGAATCCATTGGAAAGTGTTAAAGCCAATTGGGTAATCGGATTGGCTCCGGCCTCCGCGATATGATAGCCCGAAATAGAAACTGAATAGAAATTGCGGACTTTGTTTTGGATAAAATAATTCTGAACATCCCCCATCAGTCTCAAGGAAAATTCTGTAGAAAAGATGCAGGTATTTTGAGCCTGATCTTCTTTGAGAATATCAGCTTGTACAGTTCCTCTAACTTTCGCGATGGTATCCGCTTTGATTTTTTGATAGATCTCTTGAGGCAAAACCTGATCACCTGTCACACCCAGTAGCATCAGACCCAAACCGTCATTCCCCTCAGGTACAGCTGCATTGTATTGTGGTCTCGAGAGGTTCTTTTCCTTGTACAGTTGCTCTATCTTCGAGTTTATTTCCTCTTTCAGTCCATTTTCCCGGATATAGACTTCACACTGCTGATCAATCGCAGCATTGAGGAAGAAAGCCGTCATCGTTGCTGCAGGTCCATTGATTGTCATCGACACAGAGGTCAGGGGATCCACGAGATTGAACCCTGAATACAGCTTTTTAGCATCATCCAGACAGCATACGTTCACTCCAGAATTACCGATTTTGCCATAGATATCCGGTCTATAGTCAGGATCCTCCCCATAGAGGGTCACAGAATCAAAAGCAGTGGATAGCCTTTTGGCAGGCATGTCTTTGGACACATAATGGAAGCGCTTATTGGTTCGCTCCGGACCACCTTCTCCGGCAAACATCCTAGTCGGGTCCTCCCCTTCTCTTTTAAAAGGAAATACGCCCGCGGTGTAAGGAAACTTACCAGGGACATTTTCTCTTAGACCCCACTTGAGTAATTCGCCCCATGCCTCATATTTTGGCAGGGAAACTTTAGGAATACGCGATTCGGACAGCGAAGTATGATATGTCTTGATTCTGATTTCCTTGTCTCGAACTTTAAACACATAGTAATCATCCGCATAGTTAGCCTGCTCTGTTGGCCAGTCCTCCAGCCATTTTTTGTTTTTGGGATCTAGCCCGAGAGCTACTTGCGCATAGACTTCTTCCAGTTCTTTGATCAGCCTATCCTTGTCTGCCACATCCATCTGTTGGATTGCCTGAATGGATTTCTGGATAGAATAAAGTTGCTGAGCGATTTCCTTTTGATCTTCTACCCATTGATCATAGTTTCTATTGGTCTCTGTGATCTCAGATAGATAGCGCGTTCTGGCCGGTGGAATGATGTAAATTTTTTCAGACTCTCCGGCGGTCAGTTCAAAAGTACTTTCAAATCCATCATAAGATTGCGAGATCCGCTGAATGATAGACTTGTACAGGCTATTCATTCCTGGGTCATTGAATTGTGAAGCGATGGTGCCAAAAACCGGGAGGTCTTCATCGTTCGCTTCCCAAAGATTATGATTGCGCTTGTATTGCTTTTTGACATCTCGAATAGCGTCCAAAGCTCCTCTTTTATCGAATTTGTTGAGCGCTATCACATCTGCGAAATCCAACATGTCGATTTTTTCCAGCTGGGATGCAGCACCGTATTCGGGTGTCATCACATAGAGAGAAAGATCAGAGTGATCGGTGATCTCCGTATCGGATTGACCGATACCGGAAGTTTCCAAAATCACCAAATCAAACCCGGCTGCTTTGACTGTATCTACAGCATCCTGTACATATTTAGAAAGGGCCAAATTCGACTGTCTGGTAGCCAAAGAACGCATAAAAATGCGAGGATGATTGATAGAGTTCATCCGAATTCGATCTCCCAAAAGCGCTCCACCTGTCTTTCTTTTTGAGGGATCTACAGAGATGATAGCCATAGTTTTGTCCTCAAAGTCCATCAGAAAACGACGAACCAACTCATCTACTAAGGAGGATTTCCCTGCTCCACCCGTACCAGTGATTCCCAAAATAGGAATTTTGGATTGCAGGCTCTGGCTCCGCACTTTCTCCAAAAGCAACTGAGATTCCTCTGGAAAATTCTCAAATGCTGAGATGGCACGAGCGATTGTCTGCTTGTCATTTTTATCCAACAGGTGATCAGCCGAGATATTTTCACCTACTGCGAAGTCGGCCTTTTGAACCAAGTCATTGATCATTCCCTGAAGCCCAAGCGCTCTGCCGTCATCTGGTGAATAGATTCTGGCAATGCCATAGTCGTGCAGCTCTTGGATTTCATCTGGCAATATGGTACCTCCCCCGCCTCCAAAAATCTGAATATGTCCCGCTCCTTTTTCTTGTAGCAGGTCATACATATATTTGAAAAACTCCACATGGCCACCTTGATAGGATGTGATGGCGATTGCTTGCACATCCTCCTGAATCGCACAATCCACGATTTCCTGTACAGAGCGATTGTGTCCCAAATGAATCACTTCACATCCCGTAGACTGTATGATCCGCCTCATGATATTGATGGCGGCATCGTGTCCGTCAAACAAAGATGCGGCGGTGACTATTCTGATGTGGTTTTTGGGTTTATAGATCTCTGGTGTGATAGACATTGATATTGGGTATATTCTTTACGCTGTAATCTAAATTTGGGAAAACCGACAATCGATTTTCATCTGCGAATATAGCAAATTATGAAGCTGGCTCGGACTGATCAGAGATTCAAAACAAAATAATATTTGGAGCAGAAAGTTGAGAATCATCCCAAACCTTGATTTTTGTCAGCAATATTTTAGAAATTAGAAAAGTACTTTGACCTCATAACTTTTAAAACTATGCTCAACTATACCACTCCGGAAGAGGCAGTCAAAATCATCGAAAGCCATCAGCGTGTCTTTGTCCATGGCAGTGCCGCTACCCCGACGACCTGTCTCCATGCCTTGGCAGCCAGGAGAGAAGAACTGAAAAATGTAGAAATCGTAGCGATCACTACACTAGGCGACATGCCTCTCGTGGCTCCAGAGTGTAAAGGGAGCTTTTTCATGAATTCACTTTTCGTTTCCACCAATGTACGCCAAGCTGTCAACTCTGATCAGGGAGGCTATGTTCCTATTTTCCTTTCAGAAATCGGCTATCTTTTCCGGAACAAGATTTTACCGATTGATGTAGCTATCATTCAGGTTTCCGAGCCTGATGCACATGGCTATTGCTCCCTCGGCACATCAGTAGATATCGCAAGACCTGCAGTGGACACAGCACGATACATCATCGCCCAAGTCAACAAACAAATGCCCCGAACTCACGGGGACGGACATATACACTCTTCGAGATTCACCCATGCAGTCTATGTAGATGAGCCCTTACCGGAAGTGGACTATGCCGAAAAAATCACCGATAAAGAGATTCAGATCGGCTATCATATCGCTAGTCTAATTGAGGATCAATCCACTCTACAAATGGGCATTGGCGCTATTCCAGATGCAGTTCTGAATGCACTTCACCATCACAAAGATTTGGGAATCCATACCGAGATGTTTTCCAATGGTATTTTGGACCTGATGAAAAGTGGTGCGGTCACCAACTCCTTTAAGAAAAAGCATCCTGGCAAAGTAGTAGCTGCTTTTGCAGCAGGAACCAACGAACTCTATGAGGTACTGCATGACAATCCGGAATTTTCATTTCATGAAGCAGCCTATGTCAATGACACCCATGTGATCCGCAAAAACCCAAAAGTGATCTCTATCAATTCCTGCGTAGAAATAGACCTGACCGGCCAAGTTTGTGCCGATTCCATCGGAAGTTTTCACTATTCAGGAGTGGGAGGACAAATGGATTTTATGAGAGGCGCCTCCCTATCTGTTGGCGGCAAGCCCATCATGGCATTGACTACGACGACTAAAAAAGGAGCTTCTAAAATCGTCCCTTTTCTCAAAGAAGGTGCAGGTGTCGTGACCACCCGAGCCCACATGCAGTACGTCGTGACAGAGTTTGGGATCGCCAATCTCTATGGTAAAAATCTAAGGCAGCGCGCCTACGAACTCATGAGGATTGCTCATCCTGACCATCATGAGATGCTCGAGCAAGCAATCATCGCAAGGTTCGGGAGCTTTATATATCCATTTAGATAAAAAGTAATCTGTTTGAAAGGTTTTATTCGGTGACTTAGTAGATTAGCAGGATACTCTAAACCCTCCTAACCTATGTCACCGAAGAATTATGTCTTTTTCATTTCTATCACTGCTGCATTAGGCGGATTTTTATTTGGCTTTGATACTGCTGTCATCTCTGGTGCAGAGCGGGCTATACAGGAAATATGGCAGCTCAGTGATTGGATGCACGGATTGGCTATCGCCTCGGCGCTATATGGTACAGTCATCGGAGCACTCTTTGGAGGAATTCCTGCAGATCGATTTGGGAGAAAAAAGAGTCTTCTATGGATTGGCATCTTCTACTTGGTCTCAGCATTTGGCTCAGCCATTGCCTGGGACGTGAGTTCTTTTACTTTATTTAGATTTTTGGGTGGATTGGGTGTAGGTGCGTCTTCAGTGGTGGCACCTATGTATATCTCTGAGATTGCCCCCGCCAAAAACAGAGGTTTGCTGGTCGCCTTGTATCAATTCAATATTGTTTTTGGAATCGTGATTGCCTACCTGTCCAACTATCTGATCGGCACAGCGGAACTCGCCCAGGAATGGCGCTATATGCTGGCTGTAGAAGCTATCCCGGCCTTGATATACAGTTTGATGATATTCCGGATTCCTGAGAGTCCAAGATGGCTCATTACCAAATCAAATATGGTAGACAAAGCCAAGCAAATCCTCCAACGAACAGATCCAGAAGGTGTAGATCGTGCTATTCAGTTGGTTTTGGAAGAGGAAAAAAAGGAAAAATCCAAAGGCAGTTTTTCCATGCTCTTCCAAACAAAATACCTTTCCAGCACCCTTTTGGCCGTTATGTTTGCATTCTTCAATCAAGTCTCAGGCATCAATGCCATTATCTATTTTGCTCCAAGGGTTTTTGAAATGGCGGGCATTTCCACAGAAAATGCTTTGATTTCGACCATCGGTATAGGTATCGTCAATCTCTTGGGCACTTTTTTGGGATTATACCTGATCGATAGACTGGGTCGAAAAATCTTGATGTACATCGGATCATGTGGATACATCATTTCACTTTCATTGATGGCCTATAACTTCTTGGGGCCTGGCATTCCCAGCTTTTGGTTACCGATCTTTGTTTTCGGGTTTATAGTCTCCCATGCCATTGGGCAGGGTTCGGTGATTTGGGTATTTATCTCAGAGATGTTTCCCAATGAACTTCGAGCTTATGGACAATCCTTAGGTTCCTTTACGCACTGGATTTTGGCAGCCGTCATTGCCAATGTATTTCCTTTCTTTGCCAATGAATTTGGCCCAGGCTATATTTTCGTGTTCTTTGCAGTGATGATGCTCGGGCAGCTACTTTGGGTATGGCGCAAAATGCCGGAAACCAAAGGCCGTTCGCTGGAAGAAATACAAAAAGAATTACATCCTAGCTATGACTAAGAAAGCAATCGTATTTGGAGAAATGCTCTGGGACTGCCTTCCCTCAGGTAGAAAACCCGGCGGCGCTCCCATGAATGTAGCACTCAATCTCCATCAACTTGGCTTGGATACTCAATTGATCTCTGCAGTCGGACAGGATCCTGATGGGACAGAACTACTCTCCTATTACAGCAGCTTTGGCATCTCTGATCACTTGATTCAGCGTACATCTGACCATGCTACTTCCAAAGTGCTCGTCAATACCAAAGATCCAGAAAATATTACTTACGATATTTTGCCGGATGTAGCTTGGGATCATATCAGTCCAAGTCCAAACACCATTGAAGCTGTTCGCAATGCAGATGTTTTTGTATTTGGGACATTGGCAGTAAGAAGCCCAGGAAGTCTTCAAACCCTGCTCCAACTGCTTCCTGAGGCACAGTTGTGTGTCTTTGATGCCAACCTACGGCCACCGTATTATGATTTTGAAGTCATTGAATCCTTGCTCGGATACACGGAGATTCTCAAAATCAATGAGGATGAGTTGCTTATATTTTCAGATTATTTTAATACATCCTCAGTCCCAGAGGAATGCTGCCAATTTCTTCTCCATCATTTTCCCATTCAATTGATCTGCTTGACTTTGGGCGCCAATGGAGCCAAAATTTTTCAAAACGACACTGTTTTCTCTCATTCTGGCTACAAAATAAAGGTCAAAGATACGATAGGCGCTGGGGACGCTTTTTTGAGCGGATTCATTTCGACGTATTTACAAAAGAAATCACCTGAGCAAATTTTGGATTTTGCCTGTAAAATCGGGGCATTCATGGCTACTCAAGAAGGCGGAGCTCCCAAATATCAAGTTGCTCAGATTATGGAAATCGAATAGCCCAAAGCTCTTTCTTCAAGAATAGGAACCATTCATCCCTTTTTGCAACTTTGTTTCAATTTTTCTGGTTTAATGATTTCAAGGACTCTATTTTTGTGTCGTGAAAAAAATTAAGCTAGTACTTCTTTTCCTGTGTGGCCTCGCTAATCTTTCCTTTGGTCAAGACTGCAACCTAGCCATCAGAGGGAAAGTCATTCATTTAGAAAACAATGAGTCGATCCCTGGAGCCTATATCTGGATAGAGGAAATTAAAAATGGGGCGATTACTGATTTGGACGGCAATTTCCAAATTTGGAATCTTTGCCCTGGTACCTATACAATCAAGATCCAATACTTGGGGCATCAGGACATTACTGAAACGATTGAACTAAAGTCAAATTCTTTCAATAAAACCTACCGGATGGAAGACAGCGCTCTGGATCTGGACGGTGTGGAAGTGCATGGTCACAAAGATGCTGTTCAGACTACATCTACAGTATCAGCACTTTATGGAGAAGGACTTTTGGAAGCAAGAGGTGAAAACCTCGGCGAAAGCCTCAAGAGAATCTCTGGTGTGACTTCCTTTTCTACGGGAAACAGCATATCCAAACCGGTAATTCATGGTCTTCACTCCAATAGAATCATGATTCTGAATAACGGAGTAAGGCTAGAAGGGCAGCAATGGGGCGCCGAACATGCCCCCGAAATCGATCCTTTTTTGGCAGATGAGATCACAGTGGTCAAAGGTGCCGAAACGGTCCGATTTGGACCTGAAGCGATGGGTGGAGTCATCTTGGTAAATCCAGGCGAACTACCTACCAAAAAAGATGGAAAAACTGATCTATACCTCCTTGGTGCTACCAATGGGAGAATGGGTAATCTTTCGATAACTCATGAAAATGGCTCAGAAAAAATTCAAGGTTTGGGCTATCGGATTCAGGGTTCTGTGAAAAGAGCTGGAAATATCCAAAGTCCTGATTACTATCAAAGCAATACAGGGTTGAGCGAAATGAATTTTTCCGGAACGATCGGATATACCCGAGCCAAACTGGGAACAGAACTGTATTTCAGTCATTTCAATACCGAGCTCGGAATCCTGACCGATTCGCACACAGGCAACCTGTCTGACTTAGAAGCAATCATCGAAAATGGAAGACCTTTTTCGGATGGGGAGTTTACCTACGACATTTTGAATCCAAAGCAAAAAGTCAGTCATAACCTGCTCAAACTGAAATCCCACTATCATATCAATCCTCACTGGAAAGCCAACATCCAATATGGCTATCAGGCCAATCATAGACGGGAGTTTGACAAGAGAAGAGGTGATCTCAATGAAAAGGCCAGTTTGGACTTAGAACTCTATACCAATACCCTAGATCTTTTCGTGGATCACACCCATGAAAATGCCCTCAGTGGCACATGGGGGTTCAATCTCATTCAGCAGGCCAATAGCAATGTCCCAGGAACAGGAGTTACCCCTTTGATCCCAAACTATGACATGCTCAATGCCGGGGCATATATGATGGAGAAATATTCCAAAGGCCCATTTGAAGTGGAAATTGGGGCAAGATTTGACTATCGAACAGTAGCCACGGCTCGATTTGTGGACAATGAATTGGAAGAGCGAGATCTCTCCTATCAAAATTTCACAGCCTTCCTTGGTGCCTATTACCAAATCAGTCCTTCCTTGACCTTTTCTACCAATTTGGGTTCGGCCTGGAGACCACCCAATGTCAACGAGTTGTTTTCCCAAGGACTGCATCATGGAGCTGCAGCTGTAGAAATTGGAGACCCGGACCTCGATTCAGAAAAATCATTGAAATGGGTCAATACGCTGGAGTTTTCTGGCAATCAAACCAGCTTTGAATTGACAGGTTATGCCAATCGCATCGCAGACTACATCTATCTCAATCCCACAGGAGAAGTCTATGTGAGTCTCAGAGGTACGTTCAATGTCTATGAGTACCTCCAAGCAGACGCATTTCTGTATGGGTTTGACTTCTCGGGCAGTCATCAGTTTACCAACAGACTGAGTGCCTATGTCAAAGGCTCTATCATCCGAGCCAAGAATTTGGATACTGAGAGCTATTTCCCGTTTATTCCATCTGACCGCATGGATTGGGGTGTCGCTTATAAAATCGGTCAGGAGGGCAATTCTCATAAATTTACCGTGAGCAATCAACTGGTTGCTAGACAAAAAAGAGAGCCTGATTTTGATTTGGCTCCAGCACCAGCGGGCTATGCTTTGGTGAATTTCAACTATCTCAAGCAGTTTCCTATCGGTGAAAATAAAATGAATGTAGGCCTGCAGATCAGCAACTTATTCAATACGAGCTATAAGGAATACATGAATCGGTTCAGGTATTTCACAGACGATATCGGAAGAAACATCACACTCAAACTCAACTATCAATTTTAAAATCAACTACTTATGAAAACACTCCAAAAATTACCGCTTTACTTGCTTTCCGCAGGAGTCTTTGCTTTTGCTTCTTGTGAATCAGATGATCCAGTCATCGAGAATGACGGTGAATTGATCACCGATGTCACCTTGCATTTCACGGAATTGGATGAAGCCGGCAATCCTACTGGACCGGCTATGACTTTCACGGCTTATGATTCAGAAGGAATCGAAGTAGGTACCGCACCTACTGTGGAGACTGTTAATTTGGCCTCAGGCAAAAGCTACCTGCTCGAAATCGAAGTAGCAAACTCTATCGAAAACGAGGACATCACAGAAGAAATTCTGGAAGAATCTGACGAGCATCAGTTTTACTTTCTCGGTAGTGCCTTTGTAGGAACTACAGCTCCCCTTACCTATTCCTACAATGACGACAATGGTGAACTAATCGGTGTCAAAGGCACTGTCATGGTAGTAGAAAGTCCTGCTACCAACAATGCTCAGATCCGAATCATCCTGAGACATGATTTGGATAAAAATTATCCAGGAGCAGACAATCCAAATTTTGAAAATTACAACAGTGCTGGAGGAGAGTCTGATCTGGACATTACCTTCCCGCTTGTCATAGAATAATCGTTCTATTTGAACAGCAAAAAGGGGAAAGAACTTGAGTTCTTTCCCCTTTTTTGTTGGACCTGATGGAAATCAGACATCAAAAATCCTTTCCGCAGATCACCATTTGCTCGATGTCAAATGCCTGAGAATGTCCCAATGCACCGATATTTCCAGCAACTAAGATCGTTTCATAATCCGGGCCGTCACTAGCTAGGTGAACTTTGATATGTCCCTGAAACCCCTCAATCTCATCAAATAGCAAGCGATTTCCATCTGTCAATTGCTCCAAAATCGTGATACTCTCAAGCGAATTTGCTTTGATAGGGTTGAGCATAAAGGCAATCGGTGCATTGGGAGTGCTGTAGCTCCCAAAGTGAAGATGTCCCGGATAACTTACCTCTTCACTACCCCGCTCTCCTTCCAGCTGTATGGTCAACTCCAGGTTTCCGCCGATCATCTCTCTGATCGTAGCTATCCCGGTATAGTCAAAATCCGAAGCCTGAAATAATTGATATTGAACTTGCTTCCCGGTATACTTTTCAGACTCAGCATCTGTACAGGCCCCTATTACCGCAGAGAGTAATAAGATTGCCAAAATATTTTTGAAATAATTCATGGATAGTCAGTTCAGATAGAGATAGGTCGAAAGTTCAGTTTCAAAAGTTTGACAATTTTTGCTACAAATCAAACGAATAAAGACAGCGTCTGGATATTTTGTTGCAGGATTTTGCAAGATTTATCATTTTCATCCAATCCAAAGTCCTCTAAATGGAGTTGTAGCAGTTTAAGATTTGCTATCATCCTATATTCCCATGGCACATCATTCCTTACAGGTTGGAATTCAATATTTTGAGCAAAAAGGCTGGAAACCTTTCCCATTCCAGCTTCAGGTTTGGCAAGACTATCTGGATGGAAAGTCTGGTCTGCTAAATGCCCCGACGGGCTCGGGCAAAACCTTTGCGCTCTGGTTTCCGGTACTGATGGAGTTTATTCATCACAATCCCGACAACTGGAAAACTGCTTCGCCGAGAGGAATCCAGTTGATTTGGGTAACACCTTTGAGAGCTTTGGCACAGGATATCCAGAAAGCCATGCAGGAAGTCTGCGATGACTTGGGAATGACCTGGACCGTCGCCGTCCGCAATGGAGACACAGATGCGAAAACTCGTGCAAAGCTCAAAAGAAATCCTCCGGAGGTGCTCATCACTACGCCGGAAACCTTGCATATCCTGATTTCGCAAAAAAACCATCAACATTTATTCAAGACACTACAAGCCGTTGTGGTGGACGAATGGCACGAACTGATTGGAAACAAAAGAGGTGTCCAAGTACAACTGGCCTTAGAATATATCCAATCCATTTGCCCTACTGCTTTTAAAAGATGGGCTGTGTCTGCTACCATTGGCAATCTAGAGGAAGCGGCCCAAACACTTTTAGGAGAGGACCTTCCTGTCCATATTGTTCAGGCGACCATTACAAAAGAGATCATTCTGGAGTCCGTATTTCCTAAAGAAATCGAAAAGTATCCTTGGACTGGCCACCTTGGTATTCGCATGCTAGATCAAGTAATTCCTATCATCGAATCCGCTCAAACTGTACTACTTTTTACCAATACCCGATCTCAAACTGAGATCTGGTACCAAAAGCTACTGGAGGCCAAGCCTGAATGGGCCGGATGGATAGCCATGCATCACGGATCCCTAGATATGAGTGTGAGGTCATGGGTAGAGCAATCGCTCCATGAAGGCAAACTCAAACTGGTGGTATGCACTTCCAGCTTAGACTTAGGCGTAGATTTCAGACCAGTGGACAAAGTGATACAAGTCGGGAGTCCAAAAGGTGTTTCCCGCTTTGTACAGCGAGCTGGAAGAGCGGGGCATCAGCCTGGTTTACCTTCTGAAATCTTCTTTGTACCAACCAATTCTCTGGAACTCATCGAAGCTGCGGCATTGAGAGATGCCATAGCCAAGCAACAGATGGAACCCCAATTCCCACCCACATTGGCTTATGATGTAATGATTCAGTTTCTTGTCACCTTAGCTGTAGGAGACGGATTTAGGCCGGAGATCATCTATCCGATTATCCGAAAAACACATACCTACCGTCACTTGACCTTGGCAGAAATGGAATGGGTCATGGATTTCATCACCCGCGGAGGCAACTCTCTTGGAAGCTATGAAGATTTCCAAAAAGTAAGTGCTGATGAAAGCGGCCTTTATCAGGTGAAAAACAAGAGAATTTCCATGAAGCATCGGCTTTCTATGGGCACTATCGTCTCAGAGATCATGATCAAGGTCAAATTTAAAAATGGCGCATTTTTGGGAACAGTTGAGGAATATTTCATTTCAAAACTTAAAATCGGAGACAGATTTTTCTTCGCAGGGAGATCGCTTGAGTTACTTCAGTTTCGGGACCTAATTGCCATCGTAAAACTCAGCGAAAAAAAGACCAGCAATGTCGTATCCTGGATGGGTGCGAGAATGTCGCTTTCCTCAATGCTTTCTGAGAAAATCCTTCAAATCCTGCATGAATACAATGAGGGGGTCTATCGATCAGAAGAGGTCAGAAGAATCTTACCCATATTGGATTTGCAAGCGAAACTATCTATCGTACCTGACTCAGATACTTTTTTGATAGAATATCACCAAAGTGAGCAAGGGCATCACCTCTTCTTTTATCCTTTTGAAGGAAGGATGATGCATGAATTGATGAGCGCATTGATCGCTTACAGAGTGTCCGCCAGCTTTCCCGTTACTTTCAATATGGCAATGAATGATTATGGATTTGAGCTGCTCTCAGATGTTCCGCTTCAAATCGAAGAAATCCTAGAAGAGGATATTTTCAGTATCAAAAATCTAGAAAATGATATCCTCCGATGTGTCAATGAAACTGAAATGACCCGCCGCAAATTTCGTGAAATTGCCAGTATAGCGGGACTGGTCTTTCAAGGATACCCAGGCAAGCCGACTACTTTTAAGCATATTCAGGCCAATTCCAGTTTGTTGTTTCAGGTTTTTGAGCAATACGATCCCGAAAACTTATTACTCAAGCAGGCGCACAACGAAGCGATCAACCAGCAAATGGATCAAGACAAACTGATCAAAGCCATGCAAAAGATCAATCGCCTGAAGCTAGTAATCAAGCGTCCCTCTCAGTTTACTCCATTCTGCTTTCCGATCATGGTGGACCGACTCAGCCGAACCAGCATTTCTACCGAAAGTCTGGAAGACAGGATCGTCAAAATTCAAGCACAATTTGAAATTCAGGATTAATTAGCTCTCCAGAAAAACGGCGTAAACAAAATCAAAATTGTAAACAGCTCTAGTCTTCCCAAGAGCATGATAAAAGAAAGGAAGATTTTGGCAGGCCCCGAGAAGAAAGCAAAATTGTCCACTGGTCCTACTTGACCGATAGCCGGACCGACATTGCCCAAGCAAGTAGCTACAGCGCCTAAGGAAGTAGGCAAATCATATCCCATGATCGATAAGACTAAAGCTCCTACAACAAAAGTCAGAAGATAGATCAAAAGGAAATTCATGATATGGGTAATAATCCTTCCTGTCACACGATCTCCATTGATAATCAAAGGAACGATCGCCCTAGGGTGAACCAACCGCTTAAACTCCAACCAAGAATTTTTGATAAAAGTCAGGTGCCTCACAAACTTGATCCCACCAGCCGTAGATCCAGCAGACCCACCTAGAAAAAGTAGCATGAAGAAAATGAAAGTTGCTCCCTGTCCATATTGCGTATAATCATCCGTCACAAAGCCCGTGGTAGTCACCAAAGACACCACCTGAAACAGGGATTTTCTAAAGGCCAATTCATAGTCATAGGCTCCTGTAGCCATGATGGGATAAAATAAAATCACTGCGAATACCAGCAAAGCAAAGGCATAGGTTTTAAACTCATCACTTTGGAAAACTCGTTTGAATTTCCCCATAAGTCCGAAGTAAATAACCGTAAAGTTAGTTCCGGCTAAAAACATGAAAAAGATGGCCACATACTGAATAAAGGCTGAATCGTAATAGGCCATAGAGGCATTTTTAGTAGAAAACCCTCCCGTAGCCAAGGTCGTCAGCGCATGATTGATCGCATCATAGAAGGTCATCCCTCCAGCCCAATAGAGCAAAGTGGCCAAGAAAGTCAATCCCACATAGACATACCAAAGCCTCTTAGCCGTCTCAGAGATCCGAGGGTGGACTTTGTCAGAAGTAGGCCCGGGAGACTCTGCGACAAACAGCTCAATCCCTCCTATTCCCAAAAGTGGAAAAATCGCAACCGTCAGCACAATAATCCCCAAACCACCAATCCATTGAGTCATACTTCTCCAGAAGAGAAGCCCTTTATTCATCGCCTCAATATCTGTCAAAATACTCGCCCCAGTGGTAGTCAAACCTGACATTGTCTCAAAGACAGCGTCAGAAAAAGATTTGATTTCTGAACTCAAGATAAAGGGCATCATCCCAAACAGCGTCATAAAAACCCAGCTCAGCGCTACGATGAGATAGCCCTCCCGCTTCCGGATATTTTGATCCTGTTTGGAAAAAGAAAAAAACAGAATCCCTCCTACGACAGAAGAGATGCAAATGGAAACCAAAATCGGCCATGGATCTTCTTCAAAATATATGGAGAAGATCACCGCAGGGATCATCAAAAATGCAATGAGCAACAAGAGTGCTCCCATGATTTTTGCTATCTCCTTAAAATGAATCATGCCTTAATGAAAAAGTTTTTCCAATGAATTCTTGGCCTGTGGCAATGCCAAAACAATCGCCTTATCATTCATCTGAAGTTGAAAATCTCCATCTGGGATATACACTTCCTCTCCTCTGATCACACCTGCCACAATAGCCGTATCCGGAAAGTGAAGATCCTTCAGAGCATACTTGGTGAGTCGGTTGTTTTTACAAACCGAATATTGAATGAATTCGGCATCTACTCCATAAATTCCGGAAACAGCTTCCACCGTACCTTTTCGTAAGTATCGTGATACCTCGTTTGCTGCTACCAGTTTTTTATTGATCAGTGAATCCACCCCGATACTGTGAGAAATATGGATATATTCTCGGGTATCGACATGTGCGATCGTTTTATATACGCCGTGATTTTTGGCCGTCAAAGAAGTAATAATATTGGTCTCTGAAGATTCAGTCAATGCCAAAAAGGCGTCCATCTGCTCCAATCCTTCCTCTATCAACAGTTCAATATTTTTGTAATCACCATTGATAATCAGTGTGTTGGGAAGATTTTCAGCAAGCCATTTACAGCGTTCCTTGTCTTTATTGACCAAAGTCACTCGAAAGTGATCCTCCAGTTTGAGCGCAGTAGTCAAAGCCATATCATCTCCACCAATGATCATGATATTTTTGATGTCCCTCTTCTCCTGTCCGATCAGATCCAGAATACTTCCTGTATGCTTCTTATTGGAAATAAAGAAAACGTGATCATTGTTGCGAATGATCGTAGAACCTCTTGGAATAATGGTTTTCTGATCTCTCAATATTGCAATGATGCGGATGTCATCAAAAATCGGATTGAGCTTCATATCCATAATCCTCTGATTGACAAGAGGATTAGTCTGATCTAGCGTCACTCCTACGATATTCAATTTTCCTCCCTCAAAATCAAAAACCTCAGTAAAAGAGGAGTTTTGAATCATATTGAAGATCTCCTTGCTACAGAGCATCGTAGGAGAAATCAAATTATCAATCCCCAAGTTTTGGAAATAAGTCAGATTCTCTGGAATCAGATAGGAATGGTTTCTGACACGAGCCATGACTCTCTTTGCTCCGAGCTGCTTCGCCAATACAGCAGAGACTATATTGGTTTTTTCGGAGGTAGTCACGGCCAATACCATGCTGGCATTCGTGACATTGGCGCGCTGCAAGACCTCAATAGAAGTCGCATCTCCCAATACGGTCAATACATCAAGCTTGGAAGAAACATAATCCAGCACCTCCCGCTCGGTATCGACCAGCGTAATGTCTTTGTTGTCATAACTCAACTGCTCGGCCAGGTGGTAGCCCATATCTCCTGCTCCGGCAATTACAATGTGCATCCCCATAGAAATTGTTCTGGTGATAAAACAAGCCACAAAAGTAATAGTTTTCCCAATGACTATCACAGGATAAGCTATTCTTTTGCGAACCGTGGCTAAGTTAACAATGCTCTGGAGGAATCATTCCATTTTGAGTAATTTTCGGACTATTCCTTTAAAAGTCTATCACTTTCTAACTCTGGGAGTTCCTCTACATCTTTGAGTTTCTTTTGAATCATGCGAGTCCTAACTCCCACCAGCTTGTCCAATTCCGAATTGGCTTCGGTGAGTTTCTTCTGGGTTTTCTCGATTAGATCTCCAAATTTTCCAAACTCAGTCTTGATGGCTCCCAAGATTTGCCATACTTCTGAGCTGCGTTTTTGGATCGCCAATGTCCGAAATCCCATTTGCAAACTATTGAGGATCGCAGATAGGGTGGTCGGACCTGTCACCAATACCTTGAAGTCCTGCTGCATCTGCTGCGCTAGGCCAGGCTCCCGCAAAATCTCAGCATAGAGACTTTCCACAGGCAAAAAGAGAATGGCAAAGTCTGTGGTAAAAGGTGTGTGGATGTATTTGCTACGAATGTCGAAGGCGGCTTTCTTCACGGCCTTGATCAACTCGGCTCTTTGAAGCTCGATTTGGGATTTGTCGGCCAAGTCATAGGCATCAACCAGCCTCAGGTATGATTCCTGAGGAAATTTGGAATCAATCGGCAGCAGAACAGGAGAATCCTGACCTGGCATTTTCACAGCAAACTCTACCCGCTCGCGATTTCCCTTGCCCATATCTGCATTGCTGATATATTGGTCGGGTGCGAGCTGATTTTCCAAAATAGCCTGTAGCTGGTATTCACCCAAAACCCCCCGACTCTTCACATTGGAAAGTACACGCTTGAGATCGCCCACCCCATGAGCCAGTTGCTGCATTTCACCCAAGCCCTTTTGAACAGCCTGAAGTTGATTGCTGACCATTTCAAAAGACTGTCCCAACCTTGTTTCCAGTGTCTTTTGGAGTTTTTCATCCACGGTTTCCCGAATCTTCTCTAGCCTAAGTTCGGTTGACTTCATCAACTCATCCTGCCTTCGGTTGAGCTCAGAAAGCTTTTCTCGCTGCACAGAATTAAAATCCTGTACATTTTGACGAAAAACTTCTCCAAATGATTTCAAACCTTCTTTCTGGTCTTGGGAATGATGCCGAAGGGAATTGAAAACTAGCTGAAATTGTGACTGAATCGTCTCTCTGGATTCCTTTCGAACCAAAGCCAGACCTGCATCCAACTCCCGCTTCAAGTCATTCATCTGATGATGCAGTAGCTCCGATTTGGAGTTTTTCTTCTTTTCCGAGAAAAACAAAAACAGCAAAACTACCTGCAAGATCAATACAAATACTATCAAAAACTCAATCTCCATAAGTCATATATTTCGGTGCCTGAAGGTAGTCTTTCCGTACTTCGACTCCCAAAAAGGATAAATATTCTAAGACAGATTCAGTCGGACTTTCTTCCATGGGAACATGGCCTACTCCCTCCAAAACAACCAAATGTGTATTGGGAAGTAATTTCTGAAACTGATACGCATCGGACAGCGGAATCCAGCTATCACGATCTCCCCACATGATCAAGGAAGGCATCGTCAAAACAGAAAAATCAACCTGATTTTTACTCCGTAAATTCAACCTTTCCAAAGTCGCCTGTCTATTTCCTTGGCGGAGCATCAATTCAAAATATCGATCTATCGTCCCTGAATGAAGTTTTTCTTGATCTCCATATACTTCCTTCAGATTCATCGCAAATAGAAACCTCGGAGTGCATTTGAGCAAAAGTTGCGATACGAAAGGATTTTGAATCCATCGAAAAAGCTCAGGCGTAGCATCATCCGCTTCTTCCCCTTCTAATACTCGTGGCTTAAGCTTTGGCAGCCCAGAAGCATCTATCAAATTCAATGAAAGCACTTGATCCGGACGGGTATTCGCCACCTGCAATGCTACCGCTCCACCCATTGAATTGCCAACTAGATGAAATCGCCTCAAATTTAATTTTTCAGCCAGGCGCAGGACAAACTGACTATAATCTTGAACTGTATACCGGCTCATCGGGTCTGGACCTGTCAAGCCATGACCCGGTAGATCAATGGAGATCGTCAAAAAATAAGGACTCAGTTCCTGCTGCCACTTGTCCCAGGTATGCAAGGAAGAGAAACTACCATGTAAGAGAACAATCGGCTCACCTTCCCCCCTCATCCTCACATGGAGATTGACCCCATCTACTTCTATAAAATGCGATTCCGGGTAGGTGTATTTAGGAATCAGTTCCTCCTGTGAGAGATCATTTCTATAAAGCAAGAGGAGAAAAAATACCAGTGAAAGCAAAATCACCAGTCCAACTTTTCCAATCTGGTAAATCGGCGACCGAGTTTTCATAAATATAAAATCCTAAAAAATAGAAATAACAAAAATTCTACCTAAAAGAGTATTTTGGCGAAAAAGAAAAACGGGATTTGAAGAAAATACTTGAAAAAATTGGCCCTGGCCCTATTGTCGCTGCGGCATTTATCGGACCGGGCACTGTGATGGTTTGTACCTTGGCCGGCTTTCAATTCGGTTATTCCCTGATTTGGGGGTTGGTGCTATCCATTTTGGCTACGGTGATATTGCAGGAAATGAGCGGCAGGATCGGATTGGTCACAGGCAAAGATCTCAGCGAGCTGATCAGAAGTCAAAATGGAAACCGTTTGTTTAAGATTTTTCAGTTGGTTTTGGTCCTGACAGCAATTGTACTTGGAAATATTGCTTACGAATCCGGAAACATTACCGGAGCAAATTTGGGACTGGAAGTATTTTGGGATGCGCCTGAAATACAACTAGGTCTCTTTCAATTCAACTCTGGTACTTTTATCTTAGGTATCATTGCTTTGATCCTACTTTGGTTTGGCAATTCTCAGATTCTTGAAAAAGCGTTGGTTGGCTTGGTGATCGTTATGTCAGTTTCATTTTTGCTGACGGTGATTTTACTCAGACCTGATTGGGCTGAGATCGCCAAAGGACTGATTCCTTCACTTCAAGAGGGTCAAATTGCCACCTTGGTAGCTTTGGTAGGTACGACCGTAGTCCCCTACAATCTATTTCTCTATGCCAGTCTGAGCAAAAATAAATGGAAGGCCCCCAAGCAAATCCATCTGATGCGCTGGGATATCGGACTTTCTGTGATTTTGGGAGGCCTGGTATCTAGCGCCATTTTGATCGTCGGTGCTTTGAACGAAAGTGAAAGTATCACCACCGCCAGAGATGTAGCAGCAGGTCTGGAAGGCACTCTGGGTCAAGCCGGCGCTTATTTGATGGCTGTAGGACTACTGGCTGCTGGGCTGACTTCCTCGATCACGGCTCCGCTGGCAGCAGCCTTGGTGATTTGTGGTGTGTTGGGTTGGTCGCAAGAAAACCAGTCCAAATCAATGCGAGGAGCGTTTGTAGCAGTAGTAGGTTCGGGGTTGATCTTCGCCTCATTAGGTATCAAACCTGTTCAATTGATCACCTTGGCCCAGCTTGCTAATGGCATTTTGCTTCCTATGATCAGCGCTTGGCTCATTTGGGTAGCCAATCAAAAATCCTGGATGGGTTCATCCAAAAACACACTGGCCATCAATCTGATATCAGGGATTATTTGGCTGATCACCCTAGCATTGGGTTTGAAAAGTATAGGAGCTGTATTGAATTTCAAGGTTTTTTAAAAAAATCCAATTCAAAACTAAACCTTCACATCATCTCTGGGTCTAAAGACTAGTAATGCAAATCAGCGATCAGGAAATTCTCCAACTCATTCAGAAACCACTCAGCCGGGAGTTGGGCTATCGTCAGCTGATAGAGAAATATCAGAAAAGAGTCTATCAGGTCATTCGAAGGATGGTTTTGATTCACGAAGATGCAGATGATTTGACCCAAAGCACCTTTATCAAGGCTTATCAGCATATCGGCAAATTCCAGGGCAATTCCAGCCTATTCACCTGGCTCTATCGTATCGCAACCAATGAAACGCTGACTTTCTTGGAGAAAAAGAAGAAGCGCTATTTCTTTTCTCTTGATGACCATCAGGAAAAAATGGAGTCCTATCTGGATCACTCAGGAAGTATGGATGGAGACGAGATCCAGATTCGGCTTCAAAAAGCCATCTTGACCCTGCCTGAAAAACAAAGACTAGTCTTTCATCTCAAATACCAAGATGATCTGACCTATGACGCGATTTCCGAAATCACCGGAACAAGCGTAGGCGCCTTGAAGGCCTCCTATCATCACGCAGTAAAAAAAATTGAAGAAATTCTGACCAAAGAATAAACCTATCTATCTAAAAAAAGTCTAAATCTGTAGCTATGTCACCCATACCAAAAATAAAGCAGTTTGAAGCCCCGGAAGGATATTTTGAAAAATTACCCTCTCAGATTCAGGCACGTATCCACCCTAAAACCGACACACCCTGGATGAAATGGGCAGCTGCGGCGGTGATTGTGCTTGGAGTAGGACTATATCAGTTTTGGCCAACGACAAGTACCGAAGATGAACTCCTAGCTATGGATGAGCAGGTCAATCTCCTGATAGATGCCAATTACTGGACTGCCGAGGACATCTTGAGTATGAGTGACGATCCCGACGAGCTCCTCAACGGAATTATCGAAGAAGAATTCCCGATTGTCGACGAGCTATGGCTGGAGGATGATCTTAATTATGAAGAGTTATGAAAATGAGATTCCTAGTAATAGTACCCTTTCTATTCGTATGCAAATTGGTTTTGGCACAAGGTCCTGGGAGAGATTTTGATTCCCAAAAACTTCAGGACGCCAAAATAGCATTTATCACCAGCAGACTTGATCTGACTCCTGATCAAGCAGAGAAGTTTTGGCCGATCTTCAATCAGTTTTCGGATCAGCGCGAAGCTAATCTCAAAAAAATGGCTGCGCTCAATCCAAGAAGAGAATCCGAAAAGCTCTCTGAAAGCCAAGCTCAGGAAAATATCAACCAACGCTTTGCACTGCAGAAAAAAATGATTCAAGACGAAGAGAAGTTTGTCAAGGAAATATCCGGAGTCATCACCTATTCGCAAATACTCCAGTTGCACGGACTGTCAAGAGATTTTGCCAGGATGATTTACCAAAGGCAGCGCAAAAAAGACTGATAGCAATGAAAAAAGCTTCCCATTGGGAAGCTTTTTTAGTTTGGTGATCTTTTGAGAAATAGCTGACTTTACTGCTTCTTGAGCAAATCTCTGATCTCTTCCAAAAGCACTTCAGACTTAGGCGGTGCTGGCGGTGGAGCTGCAGCCTCCTTCTTCTCTTCTTTTCTTTTCATTTTGTTGATCCCTTTGATCGTCATAAAGATGACAAAGGCGATGATGATGAAATCCACCAAATTCTGGATAAACATCCCGTAATTGATCGTCACTGCATTGGTGATGATTTCTCCGGCAGCATCAAGTTCTGCCTCTTTGAGGACTACCGCCAAGTTTCTGAAATTCATCCCACCCAGCGCTAGGCCGATTGGAGGCATGATCACATCATTGACGAGAGAGGTGACTATTTTGCCAAAGGCTCCGCCGATAATGACACCTACGGCCATATCCACGACATTGCCCTTCATGGCAAACTCCTTAAATTCTTTAAGCATTCCCATATAGAAAAGGTTAATGGTTGATAAATACAGATTCAATATTTCGATAATAATCTGCTTACACAATAGGAAAAAGAGAAATCGACGGATTTTAACCTAGTATTTCTGCATTTCCTCACATTTTGGAAGCAGTCCTGCCCTTTTTCACTAACATTGCAGCTGAATCACCACCAAATACATGAAGGCTCCGATAGCAAGCAAAAAACCTCATTCGATCACTTTTCATGGACATACTCGCGTCGACTCCTACTACTGGATGCGCGAAAGGGAAAACCCTGAAGTTATTGAATACTTAGAAGCAGAAAATTCATTTTTGAAGGAGACGCTGAAGGAAACAGAAGAGTTTCAAGAAGCGCTTTTCCTCGAAATGAAAGGCAGAATCAAAGAAGATGACCAATCTGTCCCCTATTCCAAAAAGGGCTATTTCTGGTATATGCGCTATGAGACGGGCGGTGAATATCCGATCTATTGCCGCAAAAAAGACAGTTTGGATAGTCCTGAGGAAATAATTCTGGATGTCAATGAACTAGGCAAAGGCAAAAGCTACTTTCATGTGGCGGGCATCGCGATCAGCTCTGATCAAAAAACGCTGGCCTTTCCTTGCGATGAAGTTGGAAGAAGAATTTATACTATTCGATTTAAAAACCTGGAAACAGGGGAATTGATCGATCAGTCAATCCCGGATACCACCGGCAATCTAGTTTGGGCGACAGACTCGAATATTTTGTTTTATGCCAAACAGGATGCTGAGACCTTGCGATCCAATCAGATATTCAGATATCGACTAGGTGAAAGCTCCGATTCTTCCAAGTTGATTTTTGAAGAAAAAGACGAAGAATTCACTTGCCACGTCCACAAATCAAAATCAGAAGCTTATCTATTCATCCATTCCGAAAGCACCATTTCTTCCGAAATGAGGTTTTTGAAAGCCACTGAACCGGAAGGTAACTTTCAGGTATTGCAGGAAAGAATTCCTTATTTGGAGTATGCTGCCGATCACTATGGTGACTATTTCTGGATCAAAACCAACCATGAAGCTCAAAATTTCAAAGTAGTCAAAGCACCTGTCTCAGCTCCTCAACTTGCTAATTGGGAGGATTTTATCCCACATCGAAAAGAAGTACTGGTTGAAGACTTTGACTTGTTTCAAGATTTCTTTGTTTCCCAAGAGCGAAGCAATGGTTTGACTCAGATCCGGATCCAACCTTGGGACGGATCAGAAGGTCATGCCCTACCTTTTGAAGAAGAGACCTACACTGCGTGGATCGGCAACAATCCCGAGTTTGACACAGACATCCTTCGTTTTGGTTATAATTCTCTCATTTCACCAGCTTCTACCTATGACTATCACATGGTCACCCGAAGCAAAACTCTCCTCAAACAGCAGGAGGTCGTGGGTGATTTTGAAATGGAAAACTATCAATCAGCGCGAGTATGGGCACATGCTACTGATGGAGTGATGGTCCCGATTTCTTTGGTTTATAGAAAAGATCTCTTCAAAACTGATGGTTCCAACCCACTTCTTCTCTATGCCTATGGATCCTACGGATTTAGTACGGACGCTTATTTTTCAAGCACGAGATTGAGCTTGCTAGACCGAGGTTTTGTGTTTGCTATCGCTCATATCAGAGGTGGAGAGGATTTGGGAAGGCACTGGTATGAAGATGGCAAATTGCTTCAAAAAAGAAACACTTTTACTGATTTCATCGCTTGTGCGGAGCATTTGATCGCTAAGCAATATACCAGTAGGCAACATCTCTATGCGATGGGAGGCAGTGCTGGAGGACTTCTGATGGGAGCTGTGATGAACATGCGTCCCGATCTCTTTCATGGAATAGTAGCTGCAGTTCCATTTGTCGATGTGGTGACTACCATGCTGGACGAGAGCATTCCATTGACCACTGGAGAATTCAAAGAATGGGGCAACCCGAAGGACAAAGAGTATTATGACTACATGCTTTCCTACTCTCCTTATGACAATATTGAAGCTAAAGCTTATCCAAACCTCTTGGTCACATCCGGGCTACATGACTCTCAGGTACAGTACTGGGAGCCTACCAAATGGGTGGCTAAGTTGAGAGAAATGAAAACAGATTCCAATTTGCTTCTATTACACACCAATATGGAAGCAGGCCATGGAGGCGCTTCCGGGAGATTCAATGCGCTCAAGGAATTAGCTCTGGAATACACCTTCCTCTTCTTGTTGGAAGGGATACTCCCCGACTCAAATTGAAGCTTTGCAAAGCTTCTAGCAGATAAAAGAAAAATAACGTTTAAATCAAATGGCTCAAGATTGAAGAAAGGATTTTTTTTTAACTTTGAAGCCTACCTATTAAATCAGAATACATGAAAATTGCGCTCATCGCCCACGACGGGAAAAAAGCCGACATGGTACATTTTTTAAGTGGTTTCAAAAATCAATTGAATCAAGCAGATGTGGAATTGGTCGCTACGGGGACTACGGGTTCTCACATCGAAAGAGCCGGCTTTGAGGTGAAAAGATTGCTTTCTGGACCAATAGGTGGAGATGCACAAATTGCAGCCATGGCTGCCCAAAAAGAATTGTCCATGGTGATTTTCTTCAGAGATCCTTTGGACAAGCACCCACACGAACCAGACGTTCAGATGCTGATGCGGATTTGCGATGTTCACAATATTCCTTTGGCCACCAATCCCGCTTCAGCCGAATTGATGTTTAAAGCATTAACTCAAACCTTATAATGGAACCAAAAACCATCAAAAAAATCGGAGTATTGACCTCTGGAGGCGATTCTCCGGGTATGAATGCAGCTATCCGCGCTGCAGTTAGAGCCGGATTTTATTACAATCTAGAAATGTATGGCATCTATCGTGGCTACGAAGGGATGATCCAAAATGAGATAAAAAAACTGGATTCCAAGAATATCACCCATGTACTAGAACGGGGAGGGACCTTTCTAAAATCCGCAAGAAGTGCCGAATTCAGGACTCCTGAGGGAAGACAAAAAGCCTATGACAACTTAAAAAGTCATGGTATCGACGCTTTGGTCGTCATCGGAGGTGATGGCTCATTGACAGGTGCACATTTGTTTTACAAAGAGTTTGGCATTCCGGCAATCGGCTTGCCAGGTACCATCGATAATGATCTCTCAGGTACTGATGCCACGATTGGATTTGATACCGCATGCAATACCGCCATCGAGGCGATAGACAAAATCAGAGATACGGCAACTTCCCATGACAGACTTTTCTTTGTAGAAGTGATGGGACGAGATGCTGGATTTATCGCTGTCAATGCCGGGATTGGTTCCGCAGCTGCTGCGATTTTGATTCCTGAGAAAAAAATGCCGATTGAGGAATTGGTCGACAAACTGAAAGTTAGAAGCAAGGCCAAAAAATCCTCCAACATCGTCATCGTGGCAGAAGGCGGTAAAAGTGGTGGAGCTGCAGAAATCGCCGATAAGGTAAAGAAATACCTGCCTACCTACGACATCAAAGTGACTATTCTTGGGCACTTGCAGCGAGGCGGGGCGCCGAGTTCATTTGACAGACTCCTAGCCTCCAAACTGGGAGTAGCTGCAGTCGAAGGCCTGATGCAAGGCAAATACGATGTCATGGCAGGACTGATCAATCACAAGGTCGTCTACACACCGATCAAGCGAGCCATTGTGGATGATAAGTCCTTGGATGAGGATGATTTCCGGGTAGCAAAAATTTTATCTACCTAAAAAAATCTTAAAAAGGGGCAGAAAAATAATTTCTAGCCCCTTTTTAAGTATTATTACTTTAGGATTTTGCCACTACCAGTCTTACCCATGAAGCCTACAGTTTTACTTTTACTTTTTTTGAGCTTTAGCTCCTTAGCCTTTGGGCAATCGACAGATTTTCTTTTGCTCAAAAGAGGCACCAATACCAAGTCTCAAATCCGATATTATCCCGGGGAGCAGATCACTTACAAAAGTGCCAAATTGGGTTACTATGTCACGGATGTCATCAAGGAGTTCAAGGACAATTACGTCTATCTCAGCGAAAACATCCTATCCGTAGATGATATCGAGGAAATTGATATTCGAAAAAAAGACCGTCGAAACGGAACCTTGAAAGGTTTCAATGCTTTGATTTTAGGGGCAGGAGTCATCTTGCTGAGTGTCGAGAGCATCAACTCGATCTATCATGAAGGCGAGCTCTCCGTCGACAAAGGAGTCGGCATCACTTCCGGCATCTTAATAGGGACGGGCTTAGCTATGCTCCCACTACGCTATAAAACATTTAAGCATCAAGGTAGAAATCGCATTCAGATCATCCAGATGCGGATGACCGACTGATTCTAGCTTTACTTAGCAAATGCAGATTTTTTTTCAGACTTTTGCAGCTCAATTTTCACAAACTAAACATCATGACTTCGGACCAACTGAAAGACTTGAAAGCTCGCACCTCGGCTTTAAGGAGGTATCTTTGACTACGATCGGAAGAAAGCAGAAATCGAAGATCTAGAGGCCGTTTCGGCCCAGCCTGAATTCTGGAATGACCCAGAAGAGGCAGAAAAAACAATGAAACAAATCCAGGTTCGTAAAGGATGGACCAGTTCTTTCGAAGAACTCGACCAGATCATTCAGGACTTGGAGGTATTGTATGAATTCTACTCAATGGATGAAGTCGGCGAGGAAGAAATCAAATCCGAATACCAAAAAGCCAAAACTGCTGTAGAAGAACTGGAGCTGAAGAAAATGCTTTCTTCAGAAGAAGATCAGCTCAATGCCGTTTTGGAAATCAACCCTGGAGCTGGTGGTACCGAATCCAACGACTGGGCCTCTATTCTCATGAGGATGTATATCATGTGGGGAGAGAAAAATGGCTATAAGGTCAAAGAAGTGGACGTACAACCAGGTGAAGTAGCTGGAATCAAATCTGCCACCTTGGAGTTTGAAGGTCCTCTCGCCTATGGATTTTTGAAATCCGAAACCGGTGTACACCGCTTGGTAAGGATCTCTCCATTTGATTCGGGAGGAAGACGTCATACTTCTTTTGCATCTGTCTACGCCTATCCGGAAGTGGATGACACGATTGAGATTGAAATCAACCCTGCCGATGTGGAACTCCAAACTTCCAGATCAGGAGGTGCAGGTGGTCAGAACGTGAACAAGGTGGAGACCAAAGTTCAGCTGACACACAAGCCGACAGGAATCGTCGTGGTATGCCAAATAGAAAGATCTCAGCTTGCCAACCGAGAAAAGGCCATGCAAATGCTGAAATCCAGACTCTACCAGATGGAATTGGAAAAGAGAAATGCCGAATTGGCAAAGATCGAATCTTCCAAGTTACGTGTAGATTTTGGAAGCCAGATCAGAAACTATGTACTGCACCCTTACAAACTCGTAAAAGACAACCGAACCGGCCACGAAACATCAGATACTCAGCATGTTTTGGACGGTGGCTTGAATGAGTTCATGAAATCTTTCTTGCTTGCTCAAAGTGAGGAAGAAGCAAATAAGGAATAGTTGCTGATCCGTTCCGATAGCTATCGGAATCAGAGTCAATAAATAACTAAGCCGGGATTAAAATCCTGGCTTTTTCATTTCCGGTTAAACAAGCTGTTTTTGGGGGGAGCAATCCCAACTGAGATCAAAGGATGCAGCTGTTCGGGATTTGCAATCCCGAACTACTATCCAAGGATTTTTTAATCCATTTAACCTTGACTTGTTTTGGCGAACTGCCCTACCCACTATTGACCCTAAATCGGCCAAAACATGGGGTACTCAAATCATTGGAATCCCCATGTTAAAACATGGGGCTAATACAATGCCGTCACTAAGGAACTATTTCCTATTGAGTCATAAGAGATGGACAATAGATCATTCAAATTCCTTAGGTGTATTCTCCAAAACCTACACTTTGAACTTTGGTTCATGGTACTTATGTCCAAAGTCTAATGTCTAATGTCTTAATTCTCGACTCTCGATTCTAGACTCTTATTACCAGATACTATCCTCCATTTTCTTAATTTCGCAGCGCTTATGCGACTACTTCCTTCCTTTTTCAGCTTTCAGTTTTTCTTGCTTTGCAGCAGTTCCTTTCTGTTCTTTTCATCATTTAATATGATCATTCCAGAGCTTCCTGCCTACCTGACATCCTTGGGCGGGGAAGAATACAAGGGCTTGATTATCTCCTTGTTTACACTTTCCGCAGGGCTTTCTAGACCTTTTAGCGGCAAGTTGGCTGATAAGATCGGGAGGATTCCGGTGATGATTTTTGGGACTTCGGTTTGCTTTTTGGTGGGTCTCCTCTACCCGATTCTAAACTTTGTATCGGGTTTTCTATTCTTAAGGTTTATCCATGGTTTTTCCACGGGATTCAAACCTACCGGCACTTCGGCCTATGTAGCTGATATCGTTCCTTTTGAAAAACGGGGTGAAGCCATGGGCATCCAATCCCTCTTTGGTTCTTTGGGAATGGCTGCGGGACCGGCCATTGGAGGGTGGATTGCAAGTTATTGGGATTTGGACGTCCTATTTTACACCTCCGCCTTTACTTCGATCTTTTCGATCTTGATCTTGGTGCGACTCAAAGAAACCGTGCAGGACAAGGAGCCATTGAGCTTGGAACTTTTCCGACTGAAAAAAGAAGAACTGATCGAAAAGCGGGTGCTCGTTCCCTCCAGCATTCTTTTTCTTGCTGTATTTTCATTTGGAGTCGTGCTGACCATCATTCCGGATTTTTCCGCTCATCTGGGCATCCAAAACAAGGGGCTTTTCTTTGCGGTTTTCACCTTGTCTTCCTTGGGCATCCGACTCTTGGCAGGAAAAGCATCTGACCGCTACGGCAGGATACCTGTCATGCGCATTGCCTGTTTGTTTTTAGTCTTTGCTATGGTACTGATTGCATTTGCAGAAAGCAAAAATGCGCTTTTGCTCGCCGCAGTCCTCTTTGGCTCGTCGGTGGGAATGTACAGCCCTACCACCAGCGCTTGGGTGATCGACCTATCGCTGGCTCAATTTAGAGGCAGGGCATTGGCGACCATGTATATCTTTTTGGAAGCTGGAATCGGTGTTGGAGCTTTGGTGTCAGGCTGGATTTATAGCAATGACACAGCCAACTTCAAATGGGTGTTCCTGAGCAGTGCCGGCATGGCTTCACTGGCATTTTTGATTTTGATTATGCTAAGAAAGGAAAAGTATCAGGGGGAAGTGTTAAGTGATCAGTAATCAGTATTCAATTTGTCCACAGACCACTATAGTGCGTAGTCTGTAGTCCGACGTTATTACATCAGTTCCCCAAATAATCCGTAGAACGCGGTATGGCCATGATTTTCTTCTGGCGTCCATTGTAATAAGTGACTTTTTCTCCATCAAAATAAGCTCCTTCTTCCAGCATAATTCGAACATCCTTTTTCCACTCTTCCACATATACTACTGCGTTTAGTTCGATGGCATAGCCAGTGTTAGCATGAAGAGGAAAATCGCCTGCACCCGGAGTATCTCCTTGATTGTCCCACATGCCAATCGTCGGCCCCGCTGAGTGTCCGTAGTAGCCAAGTGGATGGGTGTAGATACTCCCTTTGATCCCCTCCGAGTCCATTTGTTGTCTAGAGGCTCGAAGGATTTCATTTCCAGTTTTCCCTTCCACGTAGTTGGAAGTCAGAATATCCTGCACCCTATTCCCGACTTCAAAGGCCTTCTGCAAGTAGCTTGGAACTTCTGTTTCACCTGGCTTCAATACATAGGCCATTTCCTGTGTATCGGTATTTAGCCTTAGGTATGTGATCCCAAAATCAATATGCAGCAAATCTCCAGGCATAATCGTCGCATCATCAGGCCTGGAGGCAAAAGAGCGTGTGGATGCCTCAGAATCTGCATCTGCCCGCTGGATATCTACAGATGGATGAAACCAGGTGTCCAATTTCAAAGCCTTGATCTTCTCTCTGTACCACCAGACCACATCATCCGTTGTCGTCACACCGGGTGTGATCACTGCAGATGAAAGCCCTTCCTGTACAATCTGATGTGCTATCTCTTGGATATGTCTGTAAGTGGCAAGCTCAGATTCAGTTCTAGTCTCCAGCCATCTCACCGCCAAAGTCTGCGCAGAAACCACCCGCTCCTGTAGATCATCAGCTAGGTAATCCATAAAAACCTGATGCTCATACGTACTCAATCCATCTGCATGACCATAATCCTTGGCATAGTTCAGCCCTATTTTCTTTGGGTTTTTAGAAGAAATCAAATCCATCAAAGCCTCCCATTGATCCGGTTGCTCCTCTGGATTCCAAGCTCTTTTGAAAGCTTTCCCTACATCATAGCGTGCCACAGCGTAAGTTTCCACTGGCGCATTAGGGTTTGGCTGATACATGACAAGAATGGTCCTCCTTCTAGCTGCCATCCAGGTGGCTGGAAGCAAAGTTCGGATCACAGGATCTTCATTATATTCTCTGGAGATCACCACCCACATATCGATTTCTGACTCGGTCATCAGCTCAGGAAGAAGGTGCTGGATCCTATCATCCAGCCAGGAATCTATCACCTGAGCCTGTATGCGTAGCGGAAGTACTGCCAAATCCTGAGCAATACTGAATGAAGTCGAGAATAAGAGTAAAAAGAAAGGGACTAATCTTAGATTCATGATACAAGTGGTGGTTTGAACCATGAATATAAGCCTAGTCCCTAAAAACAAATGCTCTTTCTGCCTAAATCAGATACTTTTTTGTTGAATGGCTTTTTGGCTGAGCCTATGAAATCTAATAAATAACACAACCGCCGTGATAGTCAAGCCAATCAATAGCCCATACCAGATTCCTTCAGCCCCCATATTCAATTCAAACGCCAAGAAATATCCCAGCGGCAATCCCAAGACCCAATAGGCAATCAAAGTAATCCAAGTCGGGAATTTCACATCTTCCATTCCTCTCAACACACCCAGGCCTGCGACTTGCACACCATCCGAAATCTGAAACATCCCGGCGATAATTAAAAGACTGGCTGAAGTAGCGATCACATGAGGGTCATCGATATATAAAGTCGGCAGAAACTCTCTAAAGCTGACAAATATCAAAGCTGTAATCGCCATAAATACCAAAACCATTGCAAACACGACCATACCTGCTTCGCGCATGGCTTTGAAATTCCCCTTCCCGATCTGATTGCTTACACGGATCATTCCGGCCGTACTCAGCCCTCCAGCCATCATATAGCTGATCGATGCCAGATTGAGTGCAACTTGATGACCTGCTAATGCATTGACTCCGATCCAGCCCATCATAATAGCTGCCGAACCAAAAGCACTTACCTCAAAAATGTATTGAAAACCGGTAGGAATGCCAATTTTTAAGATCCTGCTGACCATCGGAAAACTTAATTTTTTTAGGCCAAGAGTCAGATGATAAAGTCGATAGCGCTTAGATCCCAGAATATACCACCCCATCATAATCGGCATCAAAATCCGCGAGATCAAAGTAGCTAAGCCAGCTCCCACCAAACCCATTTCTGGGGCTCCCAACTTACCGAAAATCAAAACCCAGTTTAAAAACACATTGACCAAGTTGCAGAGCACGGTGATCACCATTGCTTGCTTCGTTTGCGACAGCCCCTCAGCCAACTGTTTGAATGTCTGAAAAAACATAAATGGGAAAAGGGATGCCGTAATGATAAACAAATACGGGATGGCCAACTCCACAACTTCTTCAGGCTGGTTGAGGAAATGAAGCCCCTGAGATAATCCCAAAATAACGCAGGTCAAAGTCAGAGCTGTCCCCATATTGATCCAAAGACCGTGCTGAAACAAACGTCCAATTCTTTTTACCTTACCTTTCCCTTCAGCCATAGAGACCAAAGGAGTAATCCCCAAGGAAATCCCCATTCCAAACATGAGAAGTACAAAAAAGATGGAATTGGCTAAGGATGCCGCCGCCAAAGGCACTGCTCCCAGCCTGCCGACCATCATACTATCGGCAACCCCTACCATGACCTGCCCTAGCTGGCTCAATACTACCGGATAGGCCAGCTTGTAGGTGATCTGAAAATGATCTTTGATTGTCATCTTATAAACCCAACATTCGGGCAACTTTTAATATCCCTGCAATACTGAGAGAATCAGTAATATCTCCTCTCATAACCATCTCTACCACTTCCTTGAATGGAAGCTTTCGAATCTGAAGCACTTCCGTCTCCTCATATTCTGTTTCTCCCTCAGTCAAATCCTGAGCTAGGTAGACAAAGCCTTCTTCATCCGTCACCGAATTAGACGTATGGATCCGAAGTACTTGTGTCCACTTTCCAGCTGTGAGACCTGTCTCTTCTTTCAGCTCCCTTTTGGCACTTTCAAGCCAATCATCTTCGATCGGACCTCCTCCCATAGGAATTTCCCAAGAATATTCATCCAAGGTATAGCGATACTGTCCCACCAGCCAGGTGTTCCCCTCTTCATCGATGGGGATGATGGCCATGGCTTTGTTTTTGAAATGTACCTTCCCATAAAACCCTTCCTTTCCAGCGGGATTGATGATATCATGCTCCTCCAAGCGAATCCAGGGGTTTTGGTAAATCGTTTTTTTGCGGAGTGTCTTCCAGGGATTTTCAAACATAGCTCATAAAAAAAGGGGTGACATTGCCACCCCTTTTGAAAATTTAGATTTAAAACTTTATGCCGGGATCGGCAATACTTTGGAATCTTTGAATGTGGACAAAATTACCATTGATTGCATGGAATCTACCTCCTTGATCTCAGATACTTTTTCCAACATCAGCTTCTGATAAGCGGTGATGTCCTTGGCGATGATCTTCAAAATAAAGTCACCAGTACCTGTAATGTGATGACATTCAATCACTTCAGGTATCCCGTTGATTTCTTTCATGAAAGCATCAATGTTTCCTTTATTATGACCGATAAGACTCACCAATACAAAAGTGCTGACACCCAAACCGATTTTTTCAGGATCCAATTTCGCATGATAACTTTTGATGATGCCGGATTGCTCCAGTTTCTTCACTCGCTCCAAGGTAGGTGCAGGAGAAAGTCCAATATCTTTAGATAGTTGAGCGTTTGTGATTTTCGCATTTCCCTGAAGTATTTCAAGTATTCTGCGATCAATTTTATCAAATTTTATTCTTACGCTATGATCCATGATTTCTTGCTTTTACAAAATTTTATGTCGTGCAAATTTATAATAATTAAGGAAAGTTTTAAAACTATTAAACATTTTTTAATAGACTCAATTCGAAATTTTCTAAAGAATTGAAGGGTTTTTAGCAAAGAATCCTTTCAAAAGCGCCTACACTATTAAGAAAATTCAAATTATCTCCTGTGTTGATTGCTAGAAACGTAAAGATTTTGATTAAAGTTTATTCTTTTTGATAAAATCTCTTGCAGCCTGATGAGCGGGGTGTTTTCGCTTTGCGTACTTCTTGACTTTCTTAAAATATTCCTTGGCTAGGTCTTTCTTATTTTCCTCTAAGGAAATTTTTCCGAGTTCTACCAGAGAATGAAGGTAGTAGCCACTCTCTTGGGACTCGGATTCTTCGCCATAGGATAGCGTTTTCAAATAATAGCGTTTTGCTTCGGACCGATTGCCGATTCTATCTTCATACTGGGCAATATAAAAGGCAGCATACCTCCCACTATTGGACTCATAGCCTTCCTGTCCCGCATCGATACGCTGTAGTATCTCTCTGGATTGGTTTACCGACTCGGTCCATCTTCCTACTGTATAGAGATGCCTCGCATAGGATCTGTGGAAATACGGGTTATTTGGAAATTTGCTATGCAGATATTCGGAAATACGCAGTGCCTCATAAGGTTTCTTCTCTTCGGAAGCATAAAGCCTAAACAAGAAATACATCGCCTCAATACGTGTATAAAATGCGTTCTCTGCCACCTGCTCCAATTGCTGCAGACCTAGCTGCTTACTTCCTTTGGGAAAGAGAGCCATGACCGGTCTGAGTAATGGGTAATTTTCAGGGATCCACACAGAAAAATAGTTGAATAAAGCATCTCCAAGCAGGAGCTCCGGATTAAATTCTTCTTCGCCTCTACTGAGTTCCATGTATTTCAATGCATTCTTTCCTGCCCAGGCAGACTTGGTCCAGCTTTTACGCTCGGCCATCAGCCGTCCTTGAAACCCATATCCTGCTGCCAAAAAGAAAGCTGCTTCTTTGTTTGTTTCATCTTCATCAAAAAGCACCTCGGCTTTTTCTATCGCACGCTCAAGATATCCTAGGAAAACGCGATCGTACTTTTCATTAGTTACATCTACTTCTATTCTCCACCAATAGCTAAGCGCCATCAAAAAATCGGGCAGAGGATGATCTGGATATTGATAGCCTATCACAGCAAAATCATGCTCCGCAGTCGGAAAATCAAAATTGTACATGCTATTGATAGACTTGGTCACGCGGTATTGCAAGCCCCTATCCAATAGTAAATAAGGGGAAGTTTTGACTTCCATACTATCTGGAGTTGCAGATTGAGCCATGCTGTTGAGCAGCGTCGCCATGAAAACTGACAGAAAAATTACAATTCGCTTCTTATACATATTTATGATACTATCGCACGCAAAATTATAGCTTATATCCTACTTTCGATTAGTTTTGGACAAGATTGATCCCAACATGCCAAAAGATCTTAGTCCCCTAGCAAAACGAATTCGAGAACTTTTAGATTTTGACAAAAGACTTTATTTTTTGTTGATAGTAATGCTCTTTTGGGTGATTCGCTATCTGACCAACACGATTATCCTCGAAGCAATTCCCGATTCCGAAAATTTAGAAGCCAGAGGTGACTTTATGATATTTCATGTGTTCAATACCCTGAACTACCTCTGGACTCCATTTGCGCTACTCTGGAAGTTTACCGTCATCGCTTTTTTGTTTTGGTTGGGCGGTTTTTTCTTGGGGTACAAACTCCCCTTCAAAGAACTATGGCAGTTTGCATTGGTCGCTGAGGGCATTTTCCTCATTCCGGAGCTGATTCGATTTCTCGTCTATCTCAGTCCTTCCATTTCTACCTCGTATTTGGAAATTCAAGAATACAGACCACTATCCCTACTTTCACTGATTGGGTTTGATCAGGTAGCTGACAGATGGAAGTATCCTTTGGGAACATTAAATGTTTTCGAAGTCCTTTATGCCACGCTCTGGATTTATGGATTCTATGCGATCAGCAGGAGAAGTATGAAAGAATCTGTGATCGCTGTTTTGGTCTGCTATATTTTCCCCTTGACTGTATGGCTGACGTGGTTTGTGATGGTGTACAGAGATTAAAAATTTGGATTTTAGATTACTTTCTCCTTTGGGAATTCACTTCTTTTTCTTACCCCAAGGATATCTCACTTGCTCCCAAAAACCGCTAGGAAATTCTTCGACATTTTCAAAACCTAATGGCTCGTCCCTGCCGTCATGCGGGATATAGGCTGTACCAAATAAATAATCCCAAAGACTCAGTGAAATCCCATAATTCACTCCATGACTCCCAGCAGGAAGATGCTTGGCATGATGCCAGGTATGCATGATTGGATTATTAAAAATATAACGAAATGGTCCATAGGATATCTTGACATTCGCGTGGTTGAGATGGCCGATCAGGATCGTGAAAATATGCAGGACAAAGAAATCATCCAGCCCAAATCCAATCATAGCCAGCGGGATATACTGCACTGATTTATAGACGACAGTCTCCATCCAGTGATAGCGAAGATGAGCAGCAAAACCCATCTGCTCTACCGAATGGTGTACCTTATGAAACTCCCACAGCCAAGGCACTCTATGCAGCATGCGGTGAACATTCCACTGTATAAAGTCAGCCACCAAAAACATCAGTAAAAACTGCCCCCATACAGGCCAAGTATTCACCTCGAGTGCTACGAGGTTGGTGATTCCAAAAAGTCCGAGAAAATCATTAAAAAGCTCTACGAACACATTGGAAAGTGAATTGTAAACGATCAGAGAAAAGAGAAAGAAGTTGAAAAACATATAGAACGCATCCAACCAAAAATCCTTTCTGAAAACAGGCCGATCTTTCCTCCAAGGAAAAATCAATTCCAATCCCCAAACGGCCAAGGAAAGACCGAGCAACCAGTAAAAATAGTTGTGCCAAGATGGGTATAGAATCTCCGATGTCAGATAATTCCAATAGCCATAATAGCCATCAAGAAAGGTTTTCAGATACTTTTCCACGCTTAGACGTTCATCAGTTCCTTGGTGATAATGTAAATCCCCATAAGTAACACAAACCAGCCAAAACCAGTTTTAAGTGCTTTTTCATTGATCTTTTTAGAGAGTGCAGACCCAATGAAAATACCTACCACTGATAGACCTGTAAATATGAGCAACATCTGCCAGTCAATTGGCTGATTGCTGACATCACCGAGAAAACCGATCAAAGATTTGGCGGCAATAATCAACAGAGATGTACCTACTGCCAGCTTCATAGGCAGCTTTGCCAATAAAACCAAAGCTGGAATGATCAAGAAACCTCCTCCGGCTCCGACTATGCCTGTGACCAACCCTACCACAGAACCTTCCAAGGCAATCATGGGAATATTGAATTTGACCTCGGCATTTTCGTCACAATCCACACACTTTTTGTTTCGAATCATAGAAAAAGAAGCCGCCAGCATGATCAAGGCGAAAAATACCATGATTCCGATATTTTTGGTCAAAACTACATCTCCAACGGTCCACAATGGATCAGGGAGCCAAGGAACCAAAAATTTTCGCGTCAGGAATACTGCTGTAAAGGAAGGAATGGCAAATACCAATGCAGTCCTATAATCCACTAATCCTTGCTTCATATAATTAGCTGCCCCGACCAGTGAGGTCGTTCCCACGACAAAAAGTGAATAGGCTGTCGCCAAAACCGGATCAACCCCCAGAATATACACCAAAACGGGCACGGTCAAAATAGATCCTCCCCCACCTATCAACCCCAAACTCACTCCAATTATAATTGCTGCTGCAAATCCCAATAGGATCACTACATCCATGATTTCATTTTTTTAGATTACAGCACAAAAATGGCTGATCTATTCCCCACAAAGCAGTAACAAATGTCACATCAAATACTTTAAAACTCCTATTTCCTGACATCAGAATCCTGCCAAATTGCTCTAAACCAAAATTCCCCTCCTATGATTATTGACTGATCAACTCTTCAAAATCATCTCGGATATAGATCACATTTCTACCCAGTTCTATCCATTTCTTTTTTTCAAGTTGCTTCAAAAGCCTGGAAATCACCTCCCGAGAGGTCCCCAGCTCCGTAGCAACTTCCTGATGAGTGGTATGGAGTTCATTGGTATGGTGCTGTTTCATTTTGGTAACAATGTACCGCATGAGGCGTTCATCCATTTTTTTAAATGCTACTGCATCCAGTGCCACCAACATCTCTTGAAAACGAGTCTGGTAAGTAGATGAAACGAAGTCTTTCCACTGTTTAAAATCCTCTGCAAGTTGCTCATGCACTTGGATCGGCACTGCCAAAATTGTCGTTGGTTCCTCAACCACTGCTTTTATTTCACTGGGCTTGGAGGCGGAGCAGCATGTCAAGGATAAAGCGCAAGTCTCTCCTGCATCCAGGTAGTACAAAAAGAGCTCTTTTCCGTCCTCGTCCATCCGCAATACCTTGATCGAGCCTGTCAGCACAATCGGAACCATCTTAATAAACTTCCCTGGCTCCATCAATACTTTCCCTGGCTCCACCTGCATCAATTTGCCTTTTTCAAGCAATACATCCAATAAAGATGGATCTGTGAAATTGGGAAGGGAGGTTTGAAGATCTTCTCTAGTCATAGTTTCAAAAGTTAGCGCAAAGGTAACCTGACTCAATTAATTAAAGGTGATGAATGTCACAGAATCCGCCATTCTCACATCAAATGACCAATCGATATTGCGGATAGAAAAACTTTGGGTGATTCTTGAGAATAGTCATCAATTCCAGATCAAAAAGATGAAACTCTAGCAGGATAGAGAAAGATAATTCCATAAATGGCCATTTTTCTCCCTAGATTTCCTTTAGAATAAATCCAAATAAACTAGTTTTGCGCTTCATTCTCCGGAAAATAAGATCCAATGACCGCAGACAAATTACCGATTTCCAAAAGCGCCATCATTCAGTCCATTGCTGATTCTCCCTTGAAAATCAATTTGATGGAGTTGGGATTTCTCCCTGGCAAAACCATCACCTTGCATCATATCGCTCCTCTCAGTGGCCCTATGGCTTTCAAACTAGACGAGACCATCTTGGCCTTGCGCAAATCGGAAGCTGCTCTTTTGGATATCCAAATTCTTTGATTACCCATGTCTGAACCTACCCAAACTCCCCTAGTCAAGCCTTTGAAAATCGCCATTATTGGAAATCCCAATGTGGGGAAATCCACCATTTTCAACCAGTTGACAGGTCTGAGTCAAAAAATCGGAAACTACCCTGGAGTCACAGTCGACAAGAAGACCGGCGTAATGCATCATCAGGGAAGTACCTACGAAATCATTGATTTGCCGGGCACTTATTCCCTTTACCCCAATTCGGAGGATGAGATCATTGCCCATCGGGTTCTCAATCAACTTACGGAACAAGAACGACCGGATTTTGTCCTGATGATCTTGGACTCCATGCAAGTTTCCAGAGGCTTGTTTCTTGCCACGCAGCTGATCGACTTGGGACTGAATCTTGCCTTGGTGCTTAATATGGCAGACATGGCCGAGAAGCAGCAGCTGGAGATCAAAGGGTTTGAATTATACAAAGCACTGGGAGTGCCAATTCTTCATACTGATGCACGTGGTGCCAAAGGAATCGAACAGATACGGGATCTCATTCACCAGAAAAACTTCTCAAAACCCACTGAATTTTTACCAGTCGGTGAATATATCGATGCCCAATCGCTTACGGATGTCAAAGAAAAATTTGAAATCCAAAGCGACTACCAAGCCTATCAAATCCTACGATTTGGTCCTAAGGATAAAGGAATTTCTATCGAAAAAAGAGAATGGCTTCAGCAAAAGACTGCCCAACTAGGTCTCAATCTCGATGCAGCTCAACTGGAAGAGACCAAACTGAGATATGAAAAAATAAATAGCATCGTCGATCAGGCATTGGTCAAAAAGGAAATAAAGGAACGTAAATCGTCAGCAATCGATAAGCTGATCCTTCATCCTGTGCTCGGATATGCCCTGTTTGGTATCATCCTCTTAGTCATATTTCAGGCTATTTTTGCTTGGGCCTCTGTACCGATGGATTTGATTGACGGATTTTTCGGTGATTTAAGTGGATGGGTAAGTAGCAGTCTGCCAGAAGGACCACTTGCCAGTCTGATAGCTGATGGGATCATCCCCGGCATTGGTGGCGTAGTGATCTTTATCCCGCAGATCGCCATGCTTTTTGGTTTTTTGGCAATTTTGGAAGATACTGGCTACATGTCCAGAGTCGTGTTTCTGATGGATCGATGGATGAGGCCATTTGGACTTCATGGTAAAAGTATCGTGCCTTTGGTCTCCGGTGTGGCATGTGCTATTCCGGGAGTAATGGCCGCCAGAAATATCGGTAACTGGAAAGAAAAAATCATCACCATCATGGTCACTCCATTGATGAGTTGCTCAGCCAGGCTTCCTGTTTACATTATTTTGATCGGCTTGGTCATCCCAGATGAGACTGTGTTGGGTTTTGTCAATATGCAAGCTTTGGCATTGCTCGCCCTTTATCTATTGGGCGTAGTAGGTGTTTTGATCACTGCTTTTGGAATGAAGTATATTCTTAAGACAGAAGAAAAAAGTTTTTTGATGGTAGAGCTTCCAAGCTACCGTACTCCAAGATGGAAAGACGTGGTCATCACCATGTACAATAAATCCAAGACGTTTGTAATGGAGGCGGGAAAGGTTATTTTGGCTATTTCTGTCATTCTTTGGGTCTTGGGCTCTTATGGACCACCTTCGAAAATGGAGGAAATCAGAGTAACTGCAGAACAAAGACTAAGTACTGCAACTAGTGAAGAAGAGATCGCTACTATCGAAACGGAAACATCCTCGCTATTGCTTGAGAATTCTTTCATAGGCATCATGGGCAGAGCCATCGAGCCTGCTATCCGACCGCTAGGCTATGACTGGAAGATCGGAATCGCATTGATCACTTCATTTGCTGCAAGAGAGGTATTCGTTTCTACGATTGCCACGATCTACAGCATCGGAGGAGACCTGGAAGATGATTCGACTATTCGAGAAAAAATGAATGCCCAAATCAATGCAAACACTGGCACCAAAACATTTGATTTGCCCACTTCCCTTTCTCTAATGGTGTTTTATGCCTTCGCGATGCAGTGCATGAGTACATTGGCAGTGGTCTACCGGGAAACCAAAGGCTGGAAATGGCCGTTGATTCAAACTGTATACATGACCGTATTGGCTTATGTATCTGCGTTGATCACCTATCAAATTTTCTCCTAAGATGTGGCAAGAAATTATTGTTGGACTAATTGTATTGACGGCTTTGGCTTATTTGGGAAGGAGATTCTTCTTCCCATCCAAAGCCAAAGCAGGATGCGATAAATGTGTCAAGCCTTGATCGTAGATTAAGGTGATGATTTTCCTGATTTTTTGATAATTTCGACGCATGGGCAAAGTTGCCAGCCAAAGTATTCAGACGACCATTTTTTCTTACATCGGAGTAGTCATCGGCTATTTCAATGTGCTTTGGCTATATCCTTATGCACTTGAGGCAGCTCAGTTAGGGACTTTCCGTACTATTCAGGATTTAGGATTGTTATTTGTTCCTTTTGCCCAGTTAGGATTGGGTCATGGTATCACACGATACTTTCCGAAATTGGACAAAGGTCAATCCGCTTTCCTTAGCTTCAGCCTCCTATTGGCCTGTCTGGGATTTCTACTTGTCAGCACCTTGTTCTATGTCTTTCGGGAGCAGGTGATTGGGCTTTTTTCTAAAAATTCCCCTGACGTGATCAACTATCTCTGGATTGTGTTGATGATCACTTTTCTTGCTTTGGCTAATTCTATTTTGGATGCCTACAGCCGCTCCTATCTCAAAGTAGCAATACCCGCCTTTTTCCGGGAGGTATTACTTCGTCTATTGACGGGCTTGTGGATTTTATCTTTTTTGGGTGGCTGGATCGATTTTGATCAGTTGATGGCAGGTCTGATTTTGGTTTACGGCATTCCTTTGTTAGGCATGTTGATCTACCTGATTTGGCTCAAAGTACTGCGAATTGACTTGAACTGGTCCAATTTCCCCTCTGGATTCAGAAGTTCATTTTTGAAATTCAGTTTGATCACATTTTTGGCTACTGCTGCTTCCACCTTGATTTTGAAAATCGACAGCATCATGGTCAGCTCGATGGTGAGTCTGGAGGCCAATGCCATTTACACAATTGCTTTCAGTATGGCTTTGGTGATCGAGATGCCTCGCAGAGCTATCTCTCAAGTCGTGATGCCTGTCATTGCCGATCATTTTTCAAAAAATGAAATCTCCCAAATCAATTTGCTCTACAAACATGTATCGAGAAGACAGCTCTACATCTGTCTGCTTCTATTCATCGGGATTTGGGCAAATATCGATTCCATTTACCACTTCATTCCGAATCGAGAAATCTACGAAAATGGGAAATGGGTCGTCCTATTTATTGGCATAGGCAAGCTTTGTGATGTTGCATTCTCAATCAATGGAGAAATCCTCGTCTTTTCCAATTACTATCGCTTCAACTTGATCGCGACCGTTCTGATGAGTGGAATGATTATAGCACTCAATTACCTGCTGATCCCCATTTATGGGATCGAAGGTGCGGCCATCGCATCGGCACTGGTGATGTTATTTTTCAACTTGACCAAATTCGTTTTCCTAAGAGTAAAACTCCGACTTAGTCCTTTTGATTGGCAGACACTGATGATCCTACTTTCTGGGCTTTTGGTTCTATTCATAGTCCAGTTTGTACCAATGATGGAAAATCCATTGGCTGCTATGGGAATAAAATCAATTTTGATTTTAGGATTCTATGTTGGATTGGCTACTTTGGGTATAGCAGGAAAAGAAGAGCTTAGCTGGATAAGGCAAAAAATAAGAAAGTCCGGATCTTAGAGTGTTACAAACCTCCGTATAGACAAGATTTGAGCTGCCTGAAAACCGCAAACTTCCACTGTTATCCTGCCAGAAGCGAGGCCCCGATAGCTATCGGGGTGAGGCCTGTTTTTGGAAAGGGCTTCACTCGGTAATTATGTTAATTGTGAAGTTTGAACATGTCGGCGACCCGGACTCGTGCAAATATACGATTTAATCAAGGAGGGGTTAAGGATCATGAGATTTATTGACATAAAAAATAAAAAAGCAACACTATCAGCATAGCTTCACGACGACATTATCCTGAATTTAGTATTCAAACCCTTTTCAAAAAGAAGAATAATTTACGCAATCGATATTTTCAAAATTTTATACCGAAACCTTTCTTAACTAATCCTTTTTAACTTTAACTTTGCAAATCGAAATCCCGGAACCATATGTATTTGATTAAAAAATTGATCGTCTGCCTAGACCAAACTTCCCTGGACAAGACTCTGATTCAGCATGCGGCTTTTATCGCTAGAGTCAATCAGACCAAGAAAGTTTATTTTGTCAATGTCATCAAAAACCTCTCTGTTCCAAAAGAAGTCTTAGAGGAGTTTCCAAATCTGGTTGAAAACATGATCAATGAACGACAAGGGGCCATGGAAACTATGGTCAAGGAATATTTCGGCAGCACAAAAGGCATTTCGCTCAATTTTGTCGTCAAGGAAGGTTCTCTTTCTAAAAAAGTGCTCAAACTAGCGGAAGAAAAATCCGCAGATATGATCATCATCGGTAGAAAAATCGAGCTACCGGGTACTGGAGTAGCATCATTGAGATTGGCAAGAAGAGCCTCCTGCTCTCTATTGATCGTACCGGAAGGTAGCCTTCCAAAAATCACAAAAATCTTGGTTCCCTCTGACTTTTCGGAATATTCCAAGGATGCTTTGGAGGAAGCAATCATGATTGCAGAGCGTCATGGCAACGTGGAGATTGTTTGCCAAAATGTTTTCACTGTGCCTTCTGGATACCATTTCACTGGTAAAAGCTATGAGGAATTCACCCAGATCATGCAAATGCATGCCGAGATCAATTACAAAAAATTTATCCGAAAAATAGACACCAAAGGGATCAAAATCAGCCCGATCTACACCAAGGATGATGACGATGATCCTGTTCAGGAAATTGTTTCCAAAGCTTTGGAAATCGGTGCGGATGGCATCATTATCGGGGCTAAAGGACGGACAGCAGCCACTGCATTGTTTATTGGCAGCATGGCGGAGCGCCTGATCCAGTTCAATGACAGTCTTCCTCTATTGGTCACCCGGCCTAAAGGAAAGAATGCAGGGATTCTGGATTACATTTTGGAAATCTAAAGTTCAGAAGCGCTGAAAGTATCTCCCTGACGAAGATCTCCAGTTTCAAAGCCTTTCTTAAACCAACGCATCCTCTGAGCAGATGTACCATGAGTAAAAGAATCCGGTACGACACGCCCAGAGGCTTGTTTTTGGAGTCGGTCATCCCCGATGGCATTGGCTGCATTGAGCGCCTCTTCGAGATCTCCGCTTTCCATCATGCCGCTGATTCGCTGACTATGATGGGCCCATACACCTGCAAGGAAATCTGCCTGTAGCTCCAGTTTCACTGAATACTGATTGTATTCCTTTTCACTGACCTGACCACGAAGATTATGTACTTCGTCTGTTATTCCCATGAGTTTTTGGATATGATGCCCTACCTCGTGAGCGATCACATAAGCCTGAGCGAAGTCGCCGGGAGCATTGAGTTTCCGCTCCATATCTTCAAAAAAGCTCAAGTCAATGTATAATTTCTCATCTCCAGGACAGTAAAATGGCCCTGTCGCAGCACTTGCATTCCCACAGGCAGACGAAACCGATCCTGTAAACAATACCAAGGTAGGCTCTCGATAGTCTTGAAGTAATTGGTTCCAAATGATCTCAGTATCTCCTAAAATAGTCGCACTAAACTCCGCCAACTCATTTTCTTCTGCTGAAGGGGCATAGTTCGTTTCGGTAGTGAAGCCCTGCCCTCCTCCATTCATCAAGCCTCCTAAGAAATTAAGCGGATTGGTCCCTGTCACGACAGAAAAGACAATCACCACTCCCACGATAATCAGGCCTGTCTTTGAAAAAAGAATTTTCAACAGAGGCCCTATCAAAAACGGATTGATTCCACCACCACCACCTGGACCACTCTGCCCTCTCCTATCTTCTACATTTTGACTTTTCCTTCTCCCTTGCCATTTCATAGTTTCATTTTTTGGGTAAAAAAACTGCTTTTTTGACTTTCTATGGAAAATATATTTTCCACTCTCCTAAAATTAACCAAATTGACAAAAAAGCATTTCAATCTTTTAAAATTCATAATCAAACCATAAACCCATGATTCAACTCATTCCCAACCTGAATAAAAAACTCATCCTTCTAGGAGTCTCATTACTTGGCTTTCAGCTCAATTCTTCTGCTCAAGTCGGTGTAGGCACTCAGCCAATACCTGGGGCCGAAGTGGTCCTTGACGGTAGCAAAGAAACGCTTTTGGAAAAGTGGGAATATTGGAAAGGACCTAGATTCCAAGCCAAAGACCCGATCAACTGGGCCGAAGTAAAAGATCCTGTCACAGGAGGAAAGGCAATCAGCTCCAATGATCCGGCTGCAGCTGGAGGACTGTATGGGGCTGCTGATATTGTCACAAAAAAGAAACTCACGGACTTTCGTGCCCATGTCGAATTTTTGATCGAAAAGGAAGGTGGAAATAGTGGGGTGTACTTACAAAACCGCTATGAAATCCAAGTCCTCGACGGTGACTACGGCCTTCACGGCATGGCAGCCGTCATCAATGAGCATTTACCAAAAGAAGAAGCATATCATGGAATCGGCAAGTGGAATGCTTACGATATAGTCTTCAAGGCTGCACGATTTGAAAATGGAAAAATCACCGAACAACCGAGAGTCACTGTTTACTTCAACGGAAAGAAAATCCACGATGATGTAAGTATTCAACAGGTTTGGGGAGGGCCAAACTCCGGACTCGATGGTGGCAATGATGGTGGAAAAGGTATCACTGATCGGCCAGGTGGCTTAAAACTTCAAGCAGAAGGACATGATGTCCTGTACCGCAATGTCTGGATCAAGGAATTGGAACTTGATGGAAAATCCACAGATTTCTAAAAAAGAGTAAAAGCTTAGAATTTGACTGGCCGAGCGGAGTCAAAGTGTCTCTAAAGTATTCCTGGTGTTATTTTGACTTCGCTTGCTTGACTTAATCAACTTCTGATGTAGCTCTCGAGAGTAGAGAACAAAAAAACTCCACTAAAAAAATGGAGCCTTTCAAAAAAAATTGAATCATCTACAATATCAACTCAGTTTAAACCTGATGGGAAGTCTCATTTCGGTTCTCACTTTTTTTCCTTCTTTCTCGCCTGGCAACCAATCTTTGGATTCTTTCACCACTCGAACAGCTTCCTGATCGCATCCGGCTCCTATCCCTCTCAGGATCTCAACATCGGAAACAGAACCATCCGTCTCTACGATGTATTTGACCACGACCGTACCTTCGACTTTTTTGGCTCGTGCAGCTTCTGGATAGCGTAGACTATTGGCTAGATAGTTCATCAATCCGTCCATCCCTCCTGGATATGACGGCATTTTGTCGAGAGTTTGAGCCTCGCTGGATTTGATTAGTTCCGTCTGAGCATGTACTTCCGAAGTATTAAGCATACTTACCATACCCAAGAATAGAACTGCGACGAAAGTTTTTAAGATAGTCTTCATGTCTTTAGATATTGAATGGGTGCAAAAAAATCCCCTTCATCAAAGGGGAATTTTCACTATAAGCACCCCTTTTATTAACTTAATTTAAACCTGATTGGCAATCTCATCCGAGTTCTTACAGCCTGTTCTCGCTGCTTGCCCGGCTTCCAATTTGGTGCGTTCTGAATTACTTTTACAGCCTCTTCATCACATCCGCCACCGATTCCTCTCAGGATCTCCACATCTTGGATCGATCCGTCGGTATTGATCACAAAGACTGCTATTACAGTACCTTCAATTCCCATTTGTCTAGCTTGGGATGGGTATTTCAGATTAGACGACAAGTAACTATTCCATCCGTCCATTCCTCCCGCAGGCTCAGGCTGATCTTCCACCACGTCAAAAATAAGATCTTCTGAAATCTCCACCAGTCTTCCGTTGGTAACTCCTTTGAGGCCTGTAGTTCCATCTTCGTTGATCACCTCTACCAGTTCATTAGGTTTCAGTGGTTCATCTTCCAAGTTTTGCTCGCAGGCAAAAACCATGACCATAAGCGACAGTAAGGGTAGGATCAGCAAAAATCGTCCTTTTTGAATCCCACTCGATTGAGTTCTATTCATCATCATTATTCGTTTTTTGGTTTGAAATTGGTTAAAGCTATTCATCAATTGCCAGCCTTGATCTTGGGTGATCAGACGCAGCAAAAGTCTGGAATAATCAAACTGAGAATACGATTGGGTCACTCCTTGATCCGCCTGATATTCGTGAACTTCACGAAGTGACTTTTCATAGAGATAGGCAAGTGGATGAAACCAAAAAACTGCCTTGACCAATTGGATCAAAATCAAATCCCAGGTATGTCTTTTACTCACGTGAATCGACTCATGAATCAAAATCTGCTGCTGATCAGCATCTTCCGGATCATACTTGGGGAGCAGGATATAATTGAAAAATGAAGCAGGCTCAAAACTCTGATGTACAGCGACCTTCATCCCCCTATAGTCAAATTTATCTACCAGTTGCAGTTGAAAAATTGGTTTGGCGAGTCCTAAGGAAAATTTGACCAAACCCCAAGTCAACCCTATCAAATACACAGCTAGAAGGGCTTCTTGCCAACCAAAGGCTTGCTTCACCTCTTCCACTTCCTGTCCAACTTGGATCGTAGGGAGTGTAAACTCCGCCAGTGTGGACTGCGTCGTGCTCATCTGAAATGAGAGGAAAGGCAACACCAAAACCAAACCTAGAAGTAAGAGTAACACTCTTCTATTCCAGTCGAAAAAAGTCAATTTGTCCAGAACGACCTTATAAAAAACCCATCCCAAAGCCAAAATCAAACTTCCTTCCAGTAGAAAATTGACCAATAGTTTCATTCTTTGCTTTTGTTTTCGAAGTCATCAATCAGCTTTTGCAAGCCTTCCACCTCTCCTTTTGAGATCTTCTTCTCCTTGACCATGAAAGAGAGAAAATTCCCCACCGAACCTTCAAAAAAATGCTTCACCATATGGTTGATGCTTTTTTTAGAGTAATCTTCCTGAGACACTACCGGAGTGTACATATGTACCGTCCCATATACCTTGTGAGTCAAGTATCCTTTTTTTTCCAGCAATCGAATCGTCGATGCCAAGGTGGTATAGGGAGGTTTGGGATCTGGAAATTCATCCAATATATCCCTTACTAATGCTTGTTCTTTTTTCCAAAACAAACGCATGATGCGCTCTTCCTGCTCTGATAATTCTTTCATAAACCTAATGTAAAATGAATTTTTTAAACTTCCTATTATTTTTTAGTAGATATACTTAAAATTCGTTTTTATTGAATTTCAATTCCTTTATTGATTTTCGGTTTCGGGATCTTCTACTTCTATTCGTACTGTTTCGGAAATGATGGGAGTGACCATAAAATAGCCCAAAACTTCTCCTCCTCCCTGCTGGACCTTGATATTGCTATCTGGGTTTTGCGGAGGAGGACTGAATAAGCCTCCATCATTGTAGAGCAATCCGACCATCTGGGTGAAATAGTTGTAAATTTCCTTATTCATCCTAAAGAGCTCCATCCTCACCACATCCTCTGCTTCAAAAGCGTATCCCAACTCAAGTCCATCCTCAAAAAAAGAAAAGCCAAACGTATCATCAAAAAGCAGATAGTCATCCCTATCATTTTTCAGTGAATCATTTTCGATGATGCGAATTCTATAATAATTATCCTCCTCAAAAGGTATCTTTCCGTAGGCTTTGATATAATATCCTTCGTCATAGAGAAAGCGCTCTTCTTGATATTGATACGTCAAACTATCCAAAATAGGAGGTGCAAGCATTTTGCCTGATGCCACATAGTAGTTGTTTTGCCAGGCGACATGAAGCTCATAATCCTTCCCTATCTCAGCCAAAATGTTAGGGTTGAGATTTTTATACGATTGGCTCTTTTCATCAAAGGTAAAAGGTATTATGACATATCGATCTGGGGTCATCACCAGCACATCTGCATCTTTGATGATGACTCGATCCGTGGTATCGTAGTAGTTTTTGGCAAGCGAGATTTTGACCTCATTGTAGTAGTTCTTATCCGACCAGATTCCTTCTATGACGGGAATCTGCTGATCTATCGTATCCAAGGGTAGGTACACCTCCTCTTGACAGGATGCGAAAAGAATCAGCCCAAATAGGTAAAGTATTCGTTTCATCAAAACTCAAAATTATAGGTAATGGAAGGAAGAAAGGTAAACAAGTAAGTCATGACAACTCCCGGTCTGGCACTTTCTATTGGGCCATCATTGGCTCCAAATCTGAAATCATCATTATAGATTTCCCGAAACTCATATGCAAATGGATTCTTTCTGCCATAAAGATTATAGACGCTGAAATTCCAACTTCCTCTCCAGCGTTTTCCTTTATTCGGGTTTTTCCATGTCACTGAGGCATCCATGCGATGATAAGCCGGATAGCGGTCTTCATTTCTATACTTCGAATAGAGCGGCAGTTCCTGGTTGTCCACCGGGTAGGTACCTATAGGAAACGAAACAGCTTGGCCAGTAGAATAAACAAAGGTCAAGCCCGCAGACCAACTAGGCGAAAACTCATGATTAAGCACCAAAGTCACATCATGAGGCCTGTCATAGCGTGGATTGTATTTTTCACCTTCACTGATTCCCTCAATTTGTCTCCATGTTCGAGACCATGTATAGGCCAACCAACCAGTCGTATTACCGACATTTTTTCGAAGCATCATTTCCAGACCATATGCCCATCCCTTACCACTCAGAATTTCTGTCTCTATCTGGTCAGAAAACAAGACCTGAGCTCCGTTTCTCAAATCGATGATATTTCTCAAATCTTTGTAATACCCTTCCAGAGAAAGCTCCCATTGGTTATCTGCCAAATTTTTGAACACTCCCAATGAAAACTGATCCGAGCGAATAGGAGGCACATACGTTCCAGCCAAGATCCATCTATCTATCGGTAAGCCTGCCGAGCTATTGCTGGCAATCTGCACGTATTGAAAATTACGGTTGTAGGCAGCTTTCAACGAGAGACTTTCGTCGAGCAAATATCGAAAAGACACTCTAGGCTCCAATCCATGATAAAATTGGATGCTTTGAAATGAGTCATATTGGATAGAATCAGTAACTGAGACATCGGGATCCGGTACTCCTCCTTCATAGATGTAATCTTGCCCTTTTCCGATTTGATTGTAAAATCCCCACCTTAAGCCAGCTTCACCACTGAGACGTGGGGAAAACTCATAAGTCAAGCCAGCAAACACATTGTTCAAAAGTCCATTTTTGGCACTAGTCCTGATAGCTTCCAAGTCACTATCCTCCAAAGGAGTGAAATCAATCGGGAAAAACTGATACAGCTGAGAATGAAAACCCCAATAACTTTGAAGCTTAGGATTTTTTGCAAGCGTCCATTGAGCTTTTACACCCGATTCTGTCAGTTTGTTTTTCCATTCAAATCCATTCTCAGGATCGTTCAATTCGATTTTGTATTGATAATTAGAATAGTAGGCATCGAGGTCAAAAAACACATTTTCTGAAATGTTGCGTGACCAATGAGCCGCTGTGACCCAGTTGCTCCAGCCCAAACCAAACTCCGCATCTACGCCCAAGAAATCTCTTCCTTGGTAACTGGAGACCGTAAGCTTGTCACGGTCAGATAGACGAAAAGCCAATTTGCCACTGACGTCATGAAAATTCAGTTTGTTTTCCCGGATATCTTCGTCGTTGGATAATTTGAGAAAAACATCTGCATACGTCCTCCTTGCAGAAATCACAAAAGTCGAGCGGTCCGAAAATAAAGGACCATCCAGCGTAAACCGGGATGAGATCGTTCCTATTCCTCCTTCTCCATGAATCTGATTTGAATTGCCTTCCTTCAGTCCCACATCGATCAGAGACGAGACTCTCCCACCAAAACTTGCCGGCATATTTCCTTTATATAATTCCACTCCATCCAATGCATCCGGATTGAAGACAGAAAAGAACCCGAAAAAATGAGATGGATTGTAAACTGGTGCTCCATCAAGCTGCACCAGATTTTGATCTGCAGAACCTCCCCTTACAAACAAACCTGTAGTCCCCTCACCTGCTGTCTGCACTCCTGGCAACAGCTGCAAACTTCTCAATAGATCCACCTCACCAAATAGCGCCGGGATATTTTTGAGTGTTTCGATAGGCAAATCCACCTTGCCTGTTTCCAGATTTCTGATATTCTCATCTGGTTTTTTATCCTGAATCAGGATTTCTTGCAGGGACAGTTCTTCCGGAGAAAGAAAAAACTTGAGCTCTTTCCCTAAATCTTTCTCCACGATGACACGCACAGAGCGCTCATAGCCAATGAAAGACACTATTAATTTGGCGGGCAATTTCTCCAGAGGAATCGTAAAACCCCCATCAATATCACTTACTACTCCAGCTTGGGGGTTTTCTTCCCAATAAATATTAGCTCCAGGAAGCGGTGAAGAATCTTCTACATCTACTACTTGTCCTCGCAAGTCTTCCTTACTTTGGGCCGAAACCCAGGTCGTACCGAAACCTAAGAAAAGAATCAAAAAAAAGGCTGAGCCAAAAGCTTTATTAATCATGGAAATCTAAAATTCATCGCAAATTACTGCCTACACGTCAGCCAACAATTAATGTTTGTTAATTCTGCTGATCCTATGCTGAGTGGGATCAACCATTCGTGGCAAATTTCTTTTAAAGTAAGCTTTATTTTATAATTTCAGGCCATGATTTGGGCTTATCCTGACTATAAGTTATTTGCGATTCTTGGGGGAATATTCACCCTTTTGTATATCATCTATTTGTATAGGTATTGGACGATCAATCGTCGACTACAGGTCGAAAAACGCCGTCTATTTACCAAACTCGTATTGAGAACACTATACTTTCTCCTTTTTCTGATAGCATTGGCCGGACCTTCTATCGGGTCTTCTACCAAGGAAATCAAAGAAGAAGGCAAAGACATTTTTATTGCTGTGGATCTTTCGCAATCCATGAATGCGCAGGACATCGGTCCAAATCGCCTCCAGCGGGTGAAGTTTGAGCTTAAAAATCTCATTAAAAGCTTCCCGTCAGATCGGATCGGCTTGATTATTTTCTCCTCAGAGGCTTACATGCAATGTCCTTTGACATTTGATCAAAATGTGCTACAGCTCTATATCGATGGCTTAAATACTGGATTGGTTCCCAATTCCGGCACCGACCTCAATGGTCCTTTGAGAATGGCTTTGGATCGATTTATCAATGATGAAGGTCAGGAAGTGAAATCAAAGTCTGTGATTTTGATTTCTGATGGTGAAAATTTCGGTGACGATCTGGAAGACATCGGTTCTCAGCTGAATGATGCTGGTGTAAAAGTATTTGCTCTAGGCATCGGAACTGATCAGGGGAGCACCATTCCAAGAGGAAATGGTGTGATCATTGACCCGAGTACTGGCCAACCAGCCGAAACCAAAATAGACCGGGCAGCGTTGCAGCAAGTCGCTTCTGAGACAAGAGGTCAATATTTTGAAATCTCGGATCAAACCCAAGAATTGGGCGATTTGACAGCCGCTTTGGAGCGTCTCGAAGGCGGAACCGTTGGCACCAGACAGATCGAAACTTCCTCCAATAAGTATTTTTATTTTCTACTGGCAGGGCTAATTCTATCCCTGTTGGATATGATTTTACCCATCAAAACTATCAAACTGTAATGAGCTGGAGCAAAATCATCCTTTCCGTATTCTTGCTGATACCGGCTTCCTGGACTCGGGATTCAAGATTGAACTCAGCCATTGATTTGGCCGCAGAGAGCTATGCCAAAGGAGAATATGAAAAATCTATCCAAGAACATTTGGCCATAGTGGAGCAGTTTCAGGTCGAGCCGGCAGAGTTGAGTTTCAACTTGGGCCTGAGCTATCACTACAATGAGCAAGATGATGAGGCCGCCATGTACTTTGACAAAGCTTCCACTGCTGCCAACACTACGCTATCTTCCTTTGGTTTCAATCAAGGTGGAGTCATTTTGGGAAACAAAAAAGAATACGACGCAGCGCTGAGCAAATTCAAGTCAGCACTGATCAAAGATCCACTGAACGAAGAAGCCAGACATAACTATGAGCTCCTGGCTCGCTGGAAAAAAAGAGACGAGGAAAGACAAAACCAAGATCAAAATCAGCCCGAACCATCAGAATTTGCCAAACGCAAAAAGGCAGAAGCTGACAGGTTGGTTGAACAATTTAGGTTCAATGATGCGTTACAGGTAATGTCGGAGGCTCTGCAGCAGGATGAGACTGTCGCAGCCTATCAGGAATTCATAGGAAGCCTTCAAGAGATCAACGAAATAGACCAAAACTAACATGAAATATCTATTCAGTTTTCTATTTGTATTGGCCGCATGGACTGTTCAGGCTCAAAGCGCCGGTGATTTTTTCAACCGTGCAGCGCGCTCCTATGTCAAAACTGAAAAGGAAGATGCGCTCAAAACGATCAATGATGGTCTGAGCAAATATCCTGACGACAGCAAACTTAAAGCTCTCAAAGAAAAACTTGAAAAAGAGCAGGAACAGGAGCAGAATCAAAATCAGCAGCAGCAGGACCAAGAAAACAAAGAACAACAGCAGCAGCAACAGCAAAATCAAAGTCAAGGAGAAGACGGAGAACAGCAGGACTCCAAAGACCAAGGAGAAAAAACAGAGGAGGACAAAGCCAAAGAGTCTCAATCCGGAGATCCTCAAGATAAAAGTGATGATCCCGCAAGTGAAAACGCCAATGACCAGATGGATGCCAATCTCGCTGATCGGCAGAAAGCCATGGAGGAATTCAAAGAAAAGCTTAAAGCAATGAACCTGACTCCAGAGCAAGCAGCTCAAATCTTGGAAAGTATGAATGCTGCAGAACTCCGCTACATCCAACAAAACAAGAAAAAGGCCACAGAAAGACCAAAAAGAGGGATTCCTGATTGGTAAGATGTGGGATGTGGGAGGTAAGGAGGTTGGATAATTGATTGAATACTTTGTACATGGTACCTTGTACTTTGTACTTTCTTAGAATAAACCCAAACAGACATGAGTAAAGAAGTTTATATCGTTTCAGCAGTCCGCACTCCATTGGGAAGTTTCGGAGGCAAATTAGCCAACCTTTCTGCCGTAGAGCTTGGCAGCACCGCAATCAAAGGAGCTTTGAAAAAAGCTGGCGTGCAAGCAGACTCGGTCCAGGAAGTATTCATGGGAAATGTAATTTCCGCAAACTTGGGTCAAGCTCCTGCAAGACAAGCAGCTATCGGAGCTGGAGTTGGCTATCAGGTTCCTTGCACTACAATCAATAAAGTATGTGCTTCTGGAATGAAAGCGGTCATGTTTGGGGCCCAATCCATCATGCTGGGGATCAATGACGTAGTGGTAGCAGGAGGAATGGAAAGTATGTCCAATGTCCCCTTTTATGTCCCCAAAGCTAGGTTTGGATACAAATACGGCAATGCAGAATTCGTAGACGGCCTCGTCAAAGACGGTCTTTTTGAAGTCTATTATAAGTTCCCAATGGGAAACTGTGCAGACAATACGGCTAAGGAAATGAAGATTTCTAGGGAAGATCAAGATGCCTACGCTATCCAGTCTTACCAACGCGCTGCTGATGCCTGGGCCAAGGGAAATTTCAAAGAAGAAGTGATTCCTGTAGAAATGAAAGGTCGCAAAGGAGAAACGATTGTGATCGACGAGGATGAAGAATATAAGAATGTAATGTTTGAAAAAATCCCTTCACTTCGTCCTGTTTTTGATAAGGAAGGTACCGTGACAGCAGCCAATGCATCTACTATGAATGACGGAGCATCCGCTTTGGTGTTGGTCAGTAAAGAAAAAATGGAAGAGTTGGGATTAAAACCCTTAGCCAAAATTAGAGGTTTTGCAGATGCTGCGACCGATCCACTTTGGTTTACCACCGCTCCTGCCCTAGCTATTCCCAAAGCCATCAAACATGCAGGAATTAGCGCCTCTGATGTTGATTTTTACGAGATTAATGAAGCCTTCTCTGCCGTAGCATTGGCCAATCAGAAAGAACTGAATCTAGATCCGCAAAAGCTGAATGTCTATGGAGGAGCTGTCTCTCTAGGCCATCCACTCGGAGCTTCTGGAGCCAGAATTATCGCCACACTCAATTCCGTGCTCCATCAGGAAGCCGGTTCCATAGGGGTAGCAGGCATCTGTAATGGAGGTGGCGGCGCCTCAGCTATAGTTTTGGAGAAAATGTAATTTCAAAATCTCGTTCGTTAGCAATTTGCTTCCTAATTCTTCTATGACAAAAACTCTTCTTTTAGCTTTTTCTCTCCTAGTCTGCCTAGAGTCCTATGCGCAAGATACAATCAGGACCTACTATGATGAGGACGAAACCATGCTCAAGGAAACCTACGTCCGGATCAATGGTCTGGCTCAAGGAACTGTCAAACGATTCGATGAAGAAGGCAATCTAGTTCAAGTCGGCACTTTGAAAGATGATCAAAGGGAAGGCTTTTTCTATGACCTTTCTCCTATCAATGGCGACACGTTGAAGTTCACCCAATTTGTCAACAATAAAAGAACTGGTCCAAGCAAAAGCTTTTTTGAAAACGGGCAAGTTCAGCAAGAGCTGACCTATGAAAATGATCAGATCCAAGGGGAAGTCATAAGCTACAATCCCGATGGCTCAGTGATGGACAGGACGATGTTCAAAGACAACAAGCCAGATGGAATGAGCGAACGTTTTTTCCCGAACGGCCAGTTGATGCTAAAAGCTTCCTATTCGCAAGGGGTTTTGGATGGATCTCGTGCCGAATACTTCGATAATGGAAATCCACGCAGAATTAGCCAATACAAGAATGGAGAGTTGGATGGAAGAGAAACAGTCTATTTCGAAAATGGGCAGATAGAAGCTGAGATGGATTACAAAAAGGGAGAACTCCACGGAGTCTACCATCTCAACTATCCCAATGGAGCCAAACATCGAAGAAGTACCTATAAAAATGGCCTATTGGAAGGAGAAATTTTGCTTTACTATCAGGGTGGAGCACTTCGCGAAAAAGGCCTTTTCAAAAAAGGAATAGCGCAGGTCCCATACGAAATCTATTATGAATCCGGTAAGATAAAAACCAAGACAATAATAGGTCCGGCTTCTTTGCCTCTGCAAGAAAGCCACTATTATGAAAATGGACAGCTTCAATCTAAGATCCCTTATCACAACGGACAGAAAGAAGGAGAAGTCAGGACATACCGAGAAGATGGGACTCTAGCAGAGATAAGTCAATTTACCGCGGGTAAACTAGACGGAAAAAGAGAGTATTACGATGAGTCCGGACAACTGACCCAAACAGAATATTACTCCAAAGGGAAGTTAATCGACAAATAATCCACTTTTGGAAAGCAATAAGGAAAAGCTTTTTCTATTTTTGCCAAAAATCAAGAGCATGAGTCAAGCGATCAAAGAAACACACTTTCAGTTCCCCGAGCAGCAGGGATTCTACAAAGGAAAGGTTCGAGATGTATATATTTTTGAAAAAGAGCTGGTAGTAGTCGCGTCCGACAGAATATCCGCTTTTGATGTCGTCCTCCCTCGGGCGATTCCTTTCAAAGGACAAGTACTGAATCAGATCGCCGCCAAATTTCTAAAGGCTACTTCAGACATCGTTCCCAACTGGGTCAGCGCCACTCCCGATCCCAATGTAACGATCGGAAAAAGGTGTGAACCATTCAAAGTAGAAATGGTGATTCGAGGCTATATGTCAGGACATGCCGCCCGTGAATACAAAGCCGGAAAGAGATTGCTTTGTGGAGTAGAAATGCCGGAAGGAATGAAAGAAAATGATGCTTTCCCTACGCCGATCATCACTCCGACCACTAAGGCAATGGACGGTGCACACGATGAGGACATTTCTAAGGAAGATATATTGGCCAAAGGAATCGTGAGTCCTGAAGACTATGCAGTGCTAGAAAAATATACACGAGCGCTATTCCAGAGAGGTCAGGAAATGGCGCAAGAAATGGGATTGATTCTGGTGGACACCAAGTATGAATTTGGTAAATTTGGGGACGAAATCTATCTGATAGACGAGATCCATACACCAGACTCATCAAGGTATTTCTACGCAGAAGGATATGAAGAAAATCAAGCCCAAGAATTGCCGCAAAAACAACTCTCTAAGGAATTTGTAAGGCAGTGGTTGATCTCCAACGGTTTTCAGGGAAAAGAAGGACAGGTAGTGCCTGAAATGACAGATGAAATTGTAGAAAGTATCTCAGATCGCTATATTGAGCTCTTCGAAAAAATCACCGGAGAAAAATTCCAAAAAGCAGCAACAGACCAATTGGAAAATAGAATCGAACAGGCTGTTCTTTCTTACCTTTCCAAAAATTAATACAGACTATGAAATACAGTATCGATAAAAAAGAACAATACGTCATATTTACTCCAATGGAGGATAAACTGGACTCACTTTTGGCTCCAGTATTGAAATCAGAACTTTTGACTGTTCACGCTGAAGGCTACGAAAACCTTGTTTTGGATATGAGTCAGGTGAAATACGTTGACTCTTCAGGCTTGAGCGCCCTATTGGTAGGTGATCGAGAATTCGGCAAAAATGGCGGGATCTTTTTGATCTCAGGCGTGCAGGACCACGTGATGAAACTCTTGAAAATCTCCATGCTGGACAAGAAACTCAACTTGGTCAGTTCTCTGGAGGAAGCTTCTGAAGCTATCTTCATCCATGCCATCGAAAACGGAGCTGAAGAAGAGGAAGAAGATTGATCAGAGATTTTGAAGTAACCATACTCGGCAACACCTCTTCCATCCCAGCGCATGGAAGGAATCATACTTCACAGGTGATCCGACTAGGTCAGAATTTGATACTTCTCGACTGTGGAGAAGGAACGCAGATCCAACTGCGCAGATTCAAGGTCAAAACTTCAAAAATCTCCCACATTTTCATATCACATTTACACGGGGACCATTACCTGGGACTGGTAGGATTGCTTTCAAGCTACAATCTGTCCCGGCGTAAAAGTCCCCTTTTTCTATTTGGGCCTCCGGGATTGGATGACATTATCACGACCCACTTCAGACATAGTCATACAGAACTCACCTATCCTATTCATTTTCAAGCCACTGCCCCCAATGGAATGAATCAATTGGTGGATCATGCTCACTTTAAAGTATTCAGTTTTCCATTGAGACATCGGCTTCCGACGACAGGCTTTTTGATTCGTGAAAAACCTGGGTATAGAAACCTGATTAAAGAAAAACTTCAACGACAAAAAGTACCCTTGGAAGCCATTCACTCACTGAGAAATGGAGTGGACTATGTCGGGGCTGATGGATCGTTTTATTCCGTTCGGGAGTATTGTCACCCTGCTTCGCATTTGAGGTCTTATGCGTATTGCTCGGATACTATCTATCATCCTGAGATAATCGATTACTTCAAGCGAGTTGATTTACTATACCATGAATCTACTTTTTTGGAAGCAGACAGTGCTCGGGCTGAAGTCACTTTTCACAGTACAGCCAAGCAAGCAGCGGAAATAGCCAAACTGGCTGGAGCCAAAAAGTTACTCTTGGGGCATTTTTCCTCCCGATATGGGAATTTGGGCCCCCTCTTGGAAGAGGCTCAAACCGTTTTCCCGGACAGCATTATCAGTGTGGAAGGCGAAACCTACCCCATTTAAAAGACTCATTCAGTAAGTCTTACATTCAGTAAGGATTGATTTCTTATTTCTTCACTAGGCCTAACCAAAATCGTATCTCCTGCTGCAATCTTTCCAAATATTTCTATTTGATCCAGACTTTTCTTTCCTAGAGAAATGTCAACCCAATCTGCTTTTCCTCCGGAATTTTTAATCACATAGGTACCTGTGGTAGAATATAATACCGAAGCTGCTGGAATCACCAAAGACTTTTCACCCGACTGAATAGGCAAAGTCACTTCGGCGACCATTCCTGGTAAAAACTCCCCATCGGGATTGGCTACGTCCATTTCAATGTATTCAGATCGAAGCCTTTCATCCAAAGCACCTGCTTTTCTGGATATCTTGGCTGCATATTCTTTTCCCGGAAGGGATTGAACTGTGAAAGAAACCAAGTCGTCATTTTTCAGATTGGCAGCGTAGAGTTCAGGAACTTTCACTACCAATCGAAGCAAACCCAATTCTTTTAAAGTGAAAATCGGAAACTCAGATCCTTTTCCGCTGGGACCGACATAGGCACCCAAGCTTACATTTCTTTCGGTAATCACTCCAGAAAAAGGGGCTCTGATCTCCAAATATCCTTTGGTATCCATGATTTCTTTGAATGCGGCCTTAGCAGATTCCCAGTTTGCCAAATCCGATTCTTGCTTGGCAAAAGCCATCTCCAGATCATTCTCGCTGACAGTCCCTGGGGTTTCACTGGTTCTTTTCAATCGATCATAGCTCGCCTTACTTGCCAAGTATATCGCTTCAAAGGACTTGAGCCGGGATTCAGCACCAGCTAATCGACTACTGATTTCAGGAGCCTCAAGAGTCGCCAACAATTCCCCTTTCTTAACTTGAGAACCCACATCCACCCGGAGATTCTCAACAAAGCTACTCACCTTTGCATAGAGGTCTACTTCCTGATACGCAATCAGCTCTCCCGGAATCCGAAAATCTGAAGCCAAAGATTCATTTCCGATAATCATCCCATCCAATGCAATCTCTTGGGATGTCGTTGCTTCCGAATGAACCTCCTCTGACTTGGATTCACATCCCCAGATCAAAGCTGCCAAGATGCTAGACATCCATAGTTTACTGGGAATGAACACCTTATTTTTTGAAATAATGGAAGTATAAATGGAAAACATAGCTTTCTGAAGTTTAAGAGTTAGCATGGGAATGAGGTACATAATGGATACTTTCTTCGTCCTCTGGGTCCAAGGACACACTCTGCGTGGTTGTTTTTTCCTGAGCCCATGAAAATGTCAAAGGAAGTATGAAAAGCGCTGCAATCGTGGAAGCTGCCAGTCCACCTACGACTGCCCTACCCAATGGGGAGGTTTGATCACCTGCCTCACCAAAACCGATCGCCATCGGAATCATGCCCACAATCATCGCCAAGGCGGTCATCACGATCGGTCTCATTCGCAAAGAAGCCGCCTCCTTGGCAGAAAGCAGGGCATTGCCATTTCTTATCCTGAGCTCTTCGGCATTGGTAATCAACAAGACCGCATTGGAAATCGACACCCCGACAGACATGATGATTCCCATGTAAGATTGGAGATTTAGCGTGGAGCCTACCGAAACCAAAAGCAAAAGAGATCCGAGCAAAACAGCCGGAACTGTCACCAGAACTACTCCTGATACCTTGAATGATTGAAAATTGGCAGCCAACATCAAGAAAATCACGATGATCGCTACCAATAGTCCACTTTCAAGACTTGCTAAGGTTTCGATCAAGGTAGAGCTCATCCCGATCAGATCCACACTCAAGCCTCTCGGCAACTCACCTAAATCAGCAATGGCCTTATCCACTTCTTTCGCAGCTGTCGCCAGATCGACACCATGGAGGTTGGCTGTGACCGTCAACATGGGCATAGTTCCCAAATTATTGATCTCACCCTCCGTAGTCCCTTCTTCAAACGTAGCGATATCGCTAAGAATCGGCCGGGCTTGATTTCTGACGAGCGGAATTTCTCCCAGCTCATGCAAATTATTCATTGTTCCCTCTGGCACCTGAATCTGTACACTGTAGGTATTCCCGATATTCTGATCAATCCAGACATTTTTTTCTACCAGTCTCGAGGATGAAATCGATGCGATCAAGGATCGGGAAATATTCTGAACGTCAATTCCCAAACGAGCCGCCTTTTGTCGATCAATTTTAATGTTGATGGTTGGGTAGTTCACCGATTGCCCCAATTGTACATCGCGGAGGATAGCTAATTCTTTCAGCCGGTCTATTAGTTTCTGGGCATATTCCCGATTGTTTTGTTTGTTTCTTCCTGATAGCCTCACCTCTATCGGAGTCGGCGAGCCCTGGCTCAAAATCTTATCCGTCAATTCAATCGGTTCGAAAGAAAGACGCATTTGCGGATTGATTTCCTTGGCTTTGTCACGAATTTGATCTTTGAGCGCATCCAAATCAAAATCCACCTCTCCTTCCATGGCCACCATCATGGCCGCTTCATGCGGGCCTTGCATCCAAAGAAATACCGGATTGATAGAATACGTCTGGGGATGCAAACCGATGTAAGTGGAAGAAATCACCTTCACATCCTCTCCCACCAATTCTTGGATGCCATCCAATAATTTGATGGTTTCCAGTTCTGTTTTTTCCATTCGGGTCCCATCTGGCAGCCTCATTCTCAACTGGAATTGACTCCCGTCTACTTTGGGCAAAACATCCCTTCCGATGCCCGCTACCAAAAGTCCTACCAAGAGAATACTTACAATCAAATAGATGCTGACGATCGGTTTTTTGTAGGGCATCATTTTGTCCAATGAAGACAAATAGCGTCGTCTTAAGCGTTCAAACAGATCAATTTTTCCATCCTGGTTGATATCATCACGAGTTGCCATTTCTTCTTTCTGATGCCAGGTTTCCTCTTCTTCCTCTTCCAAAGTCAACGCATCAGAAGAAATGCTTTTCTTCTTCTCCTCAGGATGAGAATGGGTTTTCATGATCCAGTTTGCCAATACCGGAACAAACGTCTGGGAAAGAAAATAAGAAGCTACCATACTAAATCCAATGGCTAATGCCAATGGCAAAAACAAGGATCCCGGAATCCCTCCCATGCTAAATGCAGGAGCAAAAACGGCCAAAATACAGAGTAGGATCAATAATTTGGGAAAGGCAATCTCTTTACAGGCATGCCAGATCGCTAGAGCTTTTGGCTTGCCCATATCAAAATGCTGATGGATATTTTCGATCGTCACCGTACTCTCATCCACCAAAATTCCAATCGCCAGTGCCAAACCACTTAATGTCATAATATTGATGGTCTGACCAAATAGATTGAGAAAAAGTATGGAAATAATAATGGAGGTAGGAATGGTCAAAATCACAATCAACGCTCCCCTTACATCCCCCAAGAATAGAAAAACCATCAATCCGGTAAGGATGGCGCCAATGATTCCTTCATGAACCAAACTTTCCACCGAATTCACCACGTATTGAGATTGATCAAATTCCAAAGTCAGTTTGACATCCTCGGGCAATTGTTCCTGGATTCCAGGAATATTTTTCTTCAGGTTTTGTACTACATCCCAAGTAGATGCATCTGCACTTTTTGCGATGTTCAGATAAGCCGACCTCCTGCCATTTACCAATGCATAGCCAGTGACGATATCTGCCCCATCCTCGATTTTGGCCACATCTTTCATATAGAGATTGTGTACATCTCCATCTTTGAAAAGTGGGATATTTTCAAAGTCTTCCACCTTTTCCAGAATAGTATTGGAGGGAGTAATGTAGTTTTTGTCTCCGATTCTGATGTTGCCAGACGGTGTCGTGATATTATTCACGCGCATAGCTTCTACCAGCTGATCAGGAGAAAGATTGTACTCCCGCAGCTTTTTGGGATCGACACTGATGACCACTGTCCGGCTACTTCCTCCATTGGGTGGAGAGGAAACCAAACCAGGAATAGAGGTAAAAGTCGATCGCACATAGATATTGGCGATATCCAGCAGCTCATTGTTTGTCCTTCGATCACTGCTCAAGACCAATTGAGCTACCGGTAAGGTCGAAGCATCAAACCTGATAATAAAAGGCGGGTTGGATCCCGGAGGAAAAGCCACCTGAATACGATTGGAAAATGCAGAGACCTCTGCTGCAGCTTGGGCCATATCTGTCCCCGGATAAAACTCAATTTTCATCAGCATCAGCCCCTGAATATTCTTTGTGCTGATTTGTTTGACTCCGTTGACAAACAGGAAAATATTCACATAAGGCTTGGCATAAAAAGCCTCCATCTGCTCCGGCATATAGCCACCATGAGGATGGGAAACATACAGAACAGGTAGATCTAATTGAGGGAAAATGTCAATTTTAATAGAATTGACAGCCTTAATCCCAAAGAACAGCAACCCCAAGACTATCACTAGTATGGTAATGGGCTTCCGTAATGCAAATCGTATTAATTCCATGAAAGGAGGTTAAAGTTCGTTTTCGAAAATTTCAAAATCACCAACAGCGGCTGATTGGTACAGCAGTGCCTGCCATACATTGTTTTGGGCTATCGCCTGATCGGTTTCCGCTCTGATCAATAAGTACAAGGCTTGGGTGACATTGACCAGATCAGACAGGCCGTTTTCATACATGACTAGTTGACGCTGATAAGCTTCAGTAGCAGCTTTCACCTGAATCGGCGCTTCCAGTGCGTTGGAAATAGCATTCTCCATTTTGGTTTTCGCCAGATTGGCATTTTGATTCAGTTCCAAAAAGGCCTGATCATATTCTTTTTGAAGCCCTAAAACCACCTCTTTTTGTGCAGCAGTTTGCTTGGATATCCGTAGCAAATCCGTCAGATTCCAGGTCAGCCCAAAGCCAAATAAATAATTGGAACGGGTGGGTTTGACACCCTGCAAGTAATCATGGGAATAATCCGTCGGGTCTTGGTTGAAATTGCTACCAAAACCTGAAGCTCTGGATTGAAAAACTCCCACTAGCGTCAAAGCCGGATATTTCAAAGTGCTGATATAGGCTCTTTGTTGCTCTCCTGTAGCGATTCTTTGCTGTCTCCAAGCCAAAGTAGGATGAGTAGCCAGCGTCTGTATAGGGTCAGCTGTCTTGGGGAAACCCGCAACAAATGTCGTGTCAGGAACAATAGCATTGAGAGAAGTCCCAGTAAGAATGGTCAACACATTTTGTGCTTCTTGCTCTCTATTTAATGAATTGGTCCAGGCAATTTTGGCATTGGATAGCTCTGCATCCGCCTGAGAGGAATCCGCTCCAGGGATCAGCCCATTTCTAGCCCTAGTCTTGACTATTTGTTGGAAAGTCTCAGCGCGTTCCAGATTTTTCTCAAATGAATCAGTCAACTGATGAGCCGCCAACAAATTCAAATAGGCACTGGCCACTTTCACTTTGTGTTGAAAAATCTCCTGCTGCAAATCCCCTTCACTTTCGATAGCTCGTGCATTTGCTACAGCTATATTTCGTCGACTTCGACCAAAAGCGAATACATCCCAATTGATATTGGCTAGATAAAGTGCCCCAAAAGCCGCCTCCCAAGTCTGGGTATCCCGTGGCAAACCGGAAGAAGCCGCATTCAACCCAAATCCATACATGGGACCGAGCTGCCCATTGACTGTACCATAAGTCTGCTGCGCTCCCAAATTGAAATTGGGCAGATAGTCCCTTCTAGCCTGATCTGAGAGTAATTGGAAGGATTTGGAGTAATGTTGCTTGGAGGTAATGGATCCATAGTTGGAAACCGCCAGACTTAAAGCCTCTTGCAAGGTCAAGGTCTCCTGAGCCTGGAGACTGTTGCTCAGCGAGCCAATGGCCATAAGCACTAAAAGAAGTTTTCGCATAAACCTAAACTGTAATTCAATTCATTTTTTTCGCCCGAACTTCCTCTTCAGAGAAATATTCAGCTAGAAAAAAGGCCAGTTTGGGTTGTGGGTAAGTTGTTAGAATGAACTATCACGATACTCTAGAGATACGCTACATTCTATTGCATAATACCGCTTTCCACGGATCCTTTTCTATGTATATACATAATAGTCGTATTCCTGTTATCAATGGAAAATGACTTACAGGAAAGAAAAAGTCACCATTGAGCTTGACCCTCTACCCGAAAAATCAGAAAACTTTGGCCCAATAACAGTGATTATAATTGCAAAAAATTGAGAAACCGAGAGCATTTCAGCTTTTATCGTCTATTTTCGAACTTATGAACCAAAGCCAGCAAGCCAAAAAAACCAACCTTTTTCTTGTATTAGGATCCATCTTTTTGACGAATGCCATCTTGGCAGAAATCATCGGGGTGAAAATCTTTTCTGCTGAAAAAACCTTGGGATTCGAACCAGCCAATATCAATATTCTGGGTGACTATGTTTTGGATTTCAACTTGACAGCGGGCGCAGTGATCTGGCCGATTGTGTTTATCACCACGGATATCATCAACGAATACTTTGGAAAAAAAGGAGTCCGAAAAATCAGTTTTATCACAGCTGGTCTAATCGCTTATGTGTTTCTAGTGATCGGAATCGTTACCGTTTTGACACCAGCCGATTTTTGGTTGGATGTCAATTCCCAAGGTCCTGATGGAGGTCCCTTTGATATCAGTTTTGCTTTTAATACCATCTTCAGACAAGGGTTGGGCATTATTATCGGTTCATTGACTGCCTTCCTTTTGGGGCAGCTGATCGACGTTTTTGTTTTTCAAAAGCTGAGATCCATCACAGGAGCCAAAATGATCTGGTTAAGAGCTACTGGTTCCACATTAGTTTCTCAGTTTATTGATTCATTTGTAGTCTTGGGAATCGCTTTTTATGTTTTTGGCAATTGGGATTTAAGCCAAATCATTGCAGTGGGTATTATTAATTACATCTACAAGTTTGCAGTCGCCATCTTGCTGACCCCTCTCTTATATGTAGGTCACAGTATCATTGATAACTATTTGGGAAAAGACCTGGCCGAGGAAATGATGAATGAAGCTTCGGAAAATGGAGCTTTTCAATGATTTTGAAAAGAGAGAATATAGATTAAAGAAAAAAAGTAAAGACAGGAAAATAGCAGATTCGTGATTTGGAGATGAGAGCTTATATCCCGGACTTGCTTCATCAAATCGGAGATATTACTGTCAAAACCTCGATTGTTCGACTTCAACCAAATATTTTTTTATCAAATAGCGGATTATTTAAAGATTATTCTAAAAACTTTTGAAGAGTATTTGGTTTCCAAATAAATTACTTCTACTTTTGCACCGTCAATAAGACGCAGAACATTTTTCTGAGCCGTGAAATCCTTTACTGTCGCTTGTCGTGGGATAACACTGGGGAGTACATGGCAAGAAAAGTAAGGAAACATCATGGAAAACAACATTAAATTCTCAGACCTGGGGATTTCTACAGAAATCTTGCAGGCCGTGGAAGAGATGGGCTTTACCCAACCTTCCCCAATCCAAGCTCAAGCTATTCCTTTCGTACTAGAAGGTAGAGATGTCATCGGACAAGCTCAGACCGGTACTGGAAAAACCGCAGCTTTTGCTATTCCGATCATCGAGCTAGTAGATCCTGACTTCAACAGACCTCAAGCGATCATCCTTTGCCCTACTCGTGAACTTGCCGTTCAGGTAGAAGGTGAAATCCAGAAATTAGCCAGATTCCACAAAAAGATCAATTCTGTAGCTATCTACGGTGGTGAGTCTATCGATAAGCAGATTCGCGTATTGAGAAAAGGCGTTCAGATTGTAGTGGGTACTCCAGGTCGTGTGCAAGATCACATCAACAGAGGTACATTGAAGCTGGAAGATGCTGGAATCATCGTATTGGATGAGGCGGACGAAATGCTAGACATGGGCTTTAGAGACGATATCGAAGCCATCTTGCAGGAAATGCCTGAAGAAAGACAAACTGTATTCTTCTCAGCGACTATGGCCAAGCCTATCATGGACTTGACCAGAAAATACCAAAATGATCCTCATATCATCAAGGTTGCTAAGAAAGAATTGACTGTAGATCGTATCGAGCAGGTATTCTACGAAGTGAAGCCTTCCTTGAAAATGGAATTGATGGCTCGCTTGATGACTGTCAATAATTACGCTCTTTCAGTTGTCTTCTGTAACACGAAGAGAATGACAGATGAGGCGACTGAAGCCTTGGGTTCTAGAGGAATCGTAGCTGAAGCACTTCACGGAGATCTATCTCAGGCTCAGAGAGATAAAGTAATGAACAAATTCCGTAAGGGACTTTGTACAGTATTGGTTGCTACTGACGTGGCAGCTAGAGGAATTGACGTAGACAACGTAGAGGCAGTATTCAATTTTGACCTTCCTCTAGATGAAGAATACTACGTTCACAGAATCGGTAGAACAGGTCGTGCGGGTAAGTCCGGAACTGCGATCAACTTTGTGACTGGTAGAAGAGATTTCATGAAAATCAGAGATCTTGAAAAGTACACCAAAGCTACCATCACCAAAATGGCTCCTCCTTCAGTTTCTGAACTGATCGATTTGAAAAAAGCACAATTGGTGAAAGATGTGAACAGACAATTGAGCAAAGAAGATGACAATCAGATCTTCGAAGAGACTGTAGGCCAAATGTTGGCTGAAGGTTTGACGATCGAGCAGGTTGCATTGGGACTACTCAAAATGACAATGGGTGAGGCTGTAAAAGAAATGAGAGATCAGGACTTTGGCTTGCCATCATTCAACGAAAGAAGAAGAGAAAGAGACGGAGGTCGTGGAGAGAGAGGCGGAAGATTCGAGAGAGGTGGAAGATCCGAAAGAGGTGGAAGATTTGAGAGAGGAGACAGACGTGAAGGTGGTAGAGGCGACAGAGATGGTGGAAGAAGACCTGAAAGAGGTCGTGACGCCAACATGGCTCGACTTTTCTTGAACTTGGGTAAGAAAGACAGAATCCGTCCAAATGATATCGTAGGAGCCATCGCAGGTGAAGCCGGAATCCCAGGCCGAAATATCGGTGGAATCGATATCTACGACAACTTCTCCTTTGTAGACGTGCCTAAAGGTGATGCCGATCACGTGATCAAAACCATGAAGCACAACACGATCAAAGGAAAGCCAGTCAATATGGAACTTTCAAAAGGTTAAGTTTTAGTTTATAGGTTAATTTGGTTATTAAAGGCACATTTCTTTCGGGAAATGTGCTTTTTTTGTGTATTCATATCTATGCAGCTCTTTTTTCAACAACATATTAGCCCTCCAACGATCACTTTGGAACCAGAGGAATCCAAGCATTTGACTCGAGTACTTCGAAAGCGTGAGGGTGACACGATTCACATCACAGATGGGGAAGGCAATCTATATGAATGTAAATTGACAGACGCCAATCCCAAGAAGTCCATTCTTCAAGTGGTCTCAAGTGAGCAAGTACCAACAGATGATTTCTTTATTCACTTGGCCATCGCTCCTACCAAAAGCCCGGATCGAATGGAATGGATGATTGAAAAAATCACAGAAATAGGGTTCCATGAGCTTACTTTGCTTTCGACCATGAATTCGGAAAGGAGCTATCTTAAGACCGAAAGACTTCAGAAAAAGATGATTTCGGCTTGCAAGCAAAGCTTAAAGTATCACACTCCAAAAATCAATGAAACAATTGATTTTGAGAAACTTATTTCAAGTTCAGAATTCTCTGATTTTCAAAAATTCATCGCCTACGTGGATGAAAACCATGATCACCATCTGATCGATCTGGCCAAACTCAAGGGCAAATATCTGATCTTGATAGGGCCAGAAGGAGACTTTGATCCAAAAGAGATTGAGATGTCCTTTGAAAAAGACTTTGCTCCAGTTTCCTTGGGAAAAAGCAGATTGAGGACCGAAACAGCAGGATTGGCAGCTGTGCAGATGCTTCAGATACTGAATCGATAATTTTTCCGTTTTTAATCCATACTGCTCAAGCTTTACTTTAGGAGAAAGCTATATTTTCATTAATTTAGAGTATTAACCGAATATCAAGTGCCGTACAAAGAGCGAGAAATAGAAAAGAAATACCACTCTATTGGGGAAGTTGCCCAGATGTTTAAAGTAGCGCCTTCTCTGATCAGATATTGGGAAGGAGAGTTTGACATCATCCGTCCCAAAAAGGACAAAAAAGGAAATCGACGGTACACGAAAGATGATATTCAAAAGATCAAGTATATTTTTCACCTGGTCAAAGAAAAAGGCTATACACTGGAAGGAGCCCGTGAAGTCATTGCTCAAGGCAAAGACAAAGGTTTTGACAAAGTAGAAGCTGTGCAGAAGCTCCAGGAAATCAAGGAATTTTTATTGAACCTGAGAGATGAATTCAAATCCAAATCCCAACCATGAGTCTTACCGCTATTATTTAGCCTTAGCATTGGCTCCCAAAGTGGGGCCTAGTATTTTTAAAGCTATCGTAGCCTATGCAGGTTCGCCTGAAGCTTTTTTTCAAATCAGTCAGGGAAAAGCTTCTAAAATCCCACGAATAGGCCCTCGCCTACTCGAAATCAGAAACTCGAGAGAATCACTTCTACGAGAAGCGGACAAACTACTGGATGCTGCTGACAAAAAAGAGTTTAAAATCCTTTCACTGCTCGATCCTGATTTTCCCCACAAACTCAAATCTCTGGAAGATGGCCCCATCCTGCTTTTCAAAAAAGGGAATGCTTCACTCAACCCATCCAGAAGTGTAGGTATCGTTGGTACCAGAAGCGCGACTAACTATGGAAAATCAGCTACCAAAAAACTGATATCGGACATTTCGTATTTTCAGCCAACTGTCATATCAGGCCTAGCATATGGTATTGACATCGAAGCACACCGGGCCAGTCTAGCAGAAAACCTACCCACAATCGGTGTCTTGGGTTCACCTATCGACTACATTTATCCTGCCACACATCGCAAGACAGCCGAGCAGATGATGGAATATGGGGCGATAGTTAGCGAGTATGCACCTGGATCAAAGATGGTTCCTGGTAATTTCCCTGCTCGAAATCGAATCATCGCAGGGCTATCGGATGCATTGGTAGTGGTCGAAGCTGCTGCCAAAGGAGGTGCATTGATCACTGCCGAGATAGCCTATAGCTACGACAGGGAAGTTTTTGCTGTACCAGGAAACCTCCAGTCTCCCTACAGTGAAGGGTGCAATCATCTTATCAGAAAGATGAAAGCAAATATCTATACAGGACCGGAAGACATCGCTGAGGCTCTTTATTGGGAAAAAGAGGGTGAAAAATCCCACCCAAAACCTCAACTGGACCTGTCCCTAAGAGATGAGGAAGAGAAACTGATACTAAATCTGCTTCTTGAAAAAAAGGAAATGGAAATCGATCAGATTTCTTATCAGACTGAAATTCCACTGGGTCTACTTTCTTCGAAACTTCTAGCGATGGAATTTGAAGGTATCATCAAGTCCTTGCCGGGAAAAAAGTATCGACTGTTGGTTTGAAAAAATTTTCAACTCTTCTTCAACTTCCGAATCAACTTAGGGTAATACCAAAGGTAAAAACCACTGAAGGCCAAGAAAAGTAATCCCAAAGCCGTCAGAGTGGAATAAGTCAACTTAGCTCCCTCCTCTCCTGTCCAATAAAAATCAATGATACTGCCATCGTGAACCTTCTCGATCCAGTCAGAATGTCGTGTGGAAACTGAAAGCACCTCCCCAGAATATCCATCGACCTGCACCTCGGTAAAATGCGTTTTAAAAGTCACTTTGGCAATGCCCTTATCAGGTCGGATATCCAAACGATCCACTTCCGGGTCTTCTCCGATTTTTCGCATTTCCTCCTCACCGATTCGGACCATTTCTGAAGGCAAAATCCAAGCCCCATTTTCAACCTTGGTTTTCAGAGTCGGAGGCAAAAGCTCAACTTTCTTTTTCCAAGCCAACAAAATGGAGGTGATCCCAATTACCAAAAAGAAAATAATCAATGGAACACCTATCCATTTATGGAAGCTTCTGTACAATCGCAAAGCCTTGACTTTTGGCTGAACTGTATGCTTCATAGCGGAGACTGAAATACGTAATCTGCCAACTTCACCGCTTCATACAGTTCCGCCTTATTCAACGCCAAATCACACCCCTCTGATTCCAAAGTGGCAATCATTACCTCGGTATCCATATTTCCTACCAATTCATCCTTGGCCATCGGGCATCCACCAAATCCCTTCAACGCTCCATCAAATCTCTTGCATCCTCCTTCCATAGCTGCCTTTACTTTTGCAGAAATACTCTCAGGTCTACTATGCAGATGTGCTCCAAATTCTATCTCAGGAAAAGCTTCTACTTGTACTGCAAACAAATCTTTAATCAACTTATTATCAGCTATTCCAATCGTATCACTTAAAGAAATTATTTTAATTTCTAAGTCATCCAATTTTTGAACAAACTCAGCAACCAACTCTGAAGAATAAGGATCGCCATAGGGATTGCCAAATCCCATACTCAGATAAACTACCAATTCTTTGCCTTTAGTTTGGCATAAGTTCTGAATCGCCTCAACTGTTTCCAACGCCTGAGAGATGCTGGCATTGGTATTTCGCTTCTGAAAAGTCTCTGAGATGGAGAGCGGAAAACCCAAATAATCAATCTCAGGAAAATGAAAAGCATCTTCGGCACCTCTTACATTTGCTACGATCGCTAAGAGTTTAGATTTGGATTTATGAAGATCCAGCAGACTCAATACTTCCGCCGTATCGCGCATCTGAGGGATGGCCTTGGGACTGACGAAACTTCCAAAGTCTACCGTATCAAAGCCCACTTCCAATAGCTGGTTGATGTAGGCCGCTTTGATGGCAGTATCTACAAAATCCGGGAGTCCCTGCATGGCATCTCGAGGACATTCGATCAATTTAATCATAGCCGAAGGTAGCGAGATCTCTGGTAAAAGCGGAACCGCTAGGATAATTTGAAGCGGATCGGTAATCTATAAAACGACTCTACAATTTCTCCATCTTCCATTGCAGGGACAAATCGATCAGGATATTTCTCCACCAATCGTAAGGCTTCTTGTTCTATGGAGGGGTGACACTCTCCTTTGTTCAGTATTTCCGGATACAAAAGATTACCTTCCACATCGACTGTACATATCACAATGACTGTACCTTCAGCTTTCGAATACCTAGCCGCTTGTGGATAGCTAAGATTTCTGATCATATATTGATTCCAAGCCTCCATTTCTCCTGGGCTGGCATCTCTACTTTCTGGTTTGACTATACTTTGCCCCTCTTTATCAAAATAGACCTCATTCACCAAATGCCCTTCACGATAAAATGTCTGACTTTTCACGACTCCATTCTCATAGTATCGAATCTGCTCCACCTCATCCTTAACTTTGTCTTCTTTGTTGGTACTTTTTACATTACCGGAAAGAAAATATTCTTTTTTTCGCCATCCCTCAACATTTCCCAAACTATCAAAAAGTGTGGTAGCATCTGAAACTTTCACAGAATCTCTGGTGAATCGCTCAATTTTAACGGTCGATCCAAACTCTCGGATCAACTCAAAATAAGTGTAAGAAAACTCCGTAGTATCTTTTACTTCCCTATCATATCGATCGACAAAACGAACGTATTGTGCTTGAGATACCTGGTAAGTGAGCAAAAAAACCAGAAAAATAAACCCTCTTTTCATCCTATTCGAAATATAAATTTCAACTAAGATATAATTTTTCAAAAAATAAGGCTCAATTCTATTTGTAGAATTGAGCCTTATTTTGAGGTTTTGGACCTTTAAAAGACTTCTTTGGCTATGGCATAAGTAGCACTAGCTTTACTCATCGTATAAAAATGAAGGGAAGGCACTTTTACTTTGACCAGCTCTTTGCATTGCTGGATAGCCCACTCTATCCCCACTTCTTTTACCTCAGCATTGGTTTTACATTTTTCAAGCTCATCCATCAATGGATCCGGAAGATCCAAGAAGAAAGTTCGAGGCAGCATGGTGATCTGATTGACTGTCGTGATCGGCTTGATTCCCGGAATAATCGGTACATTGATTCCGGCTTCTCTCACCTTTTCCACAAACTCGAAATACTTCTGATTGTCAAAAAACATCTGAGTCACAATATACTCAGCACCTTTATCGACTTTCTCTTTGAGATATTTCAAGTCAAACTTCATGCTCGGCGCCTCAAAATGCTTCTCTGGATAACCCGCTACGCCCACGCAAAAATCTGTATGAAAACTATTCTCTGTCTCTTCGTGAAGATATTTGCCATTATTCATCCCCACGATCTGCTCCACCAATTCACAGGCATAATGATGCCCATCCTGCTCCGGAATAAATTTCCCTTCAGTCTTGGGAGCGTCTCCTCGTAAAGCCAAAACATTGTCTACCCCAATGAAATTGAGATCAATCAGTGCATTTTCTGTTTCCTCCTTATTAAATCCTCCGCAAAGCAAATGAGGGACTGCATCAATATGAAACTTGTTCATGATCGCTGCACAAATCCCGACAGTACCCGGGCGTTTTTTGGTAGAGATTTTCTCCAAAAGCCCATTCGGATGCTTCTTATAAATAAATTCCTCCCGGTGATATGTCACATCCACAAAAGGAGGGTTGAATTCCATCAAAGGCTCTATCCCTTCCAAAAGGTCTTTCAAACTTTGTCCTTTCAAAGGAGGAAGGATTTCAAACGAAAACAGAGTTTTGTCTGTATTGGATAGATGTTCGGTTATTTTCATGAGTTTTCTACTTCTTTCGATTTATTAGGTTGATAGGCAAGATTGGGAGAAAGCAAACGCTCGGCTTTCTCTAAAGTAATTCCTTTTCTCTCTGCGTAGCTGGCTACTTGGTCTTCGGCGATTTTGCCCAAACCAAAATATTTGGATTCTGGATGCGCAAAGAAAAAGCCGGATACTGAACTGGTAGGAATCATGGCATAACTGGAGGTCAATTGGATCCCCGCAGTGTTTTCCATATCCAAAAGCTCAGAAATCATCTCCTTCTCCGAGTGTTCGGGACATGCTGGATAGCCTGGCGCAGGACGTATCCCCAAATACTCTTCACGGATCAAAGAATCATTCTCCAAACTTTCATTTTTCGCATAGCCCCAGTCTTCCTTCCTCACTTTTTCATGCAGATATTCCGCAGCCGCTTCTGCCAATCGATCTGCCAAAGCTTTGAAAAGGATATCATTGTAATCATCTCCAATTTTCTGGAATTCTGCCAACTTAGCCTCCATGTTCAATCCTGCCGTCACCGCAAAACATCCCATGTAGTCCGTTTTATCCGGATGTAGGTAATCAGCCAATGACCTGTTCGGTACTCCTTTCCCTTTTTTACCTTGCTGGCGCAAAAAGTGGAACTTACCAAGTTCTACATTCGCATTGTTTGGCTCAAAAACAACCGCATCATCCTCGATTCTTTGGACAGGATAAAGTCCAAAAACAGCCTTTGCTTCCAACCATTTTTCGGAAATGATTCGATCCAGCATGGTATTGGCATCGGCGAAAAGCTTTTTGGCTTCATTTCCAACCACCTTGTCTTCCAGTATTTTAGGGTATTTTCCGCTAAGCATCCATGTTTGGAAAAATGGAGTCCAGTCAATGTATTTTCTCAACACATTCAGATCCAAATCCAACACCTGTCTTCCCAAAACTTCAGGAACCACCGGCTCATAGCCATCCCATTCTATCTCAACTGGATTTCCTTTTGCTTCCAAATAAGAAACCATCTGCTTCACTGCCTGCTTGGACTCGTGATCTTCCCGAAGGTTTTGGTAAGTCTCCTTGATTTGCAAATGATAGCTTGCTTTGGTTTCTTCCGATATCGCCTCTCCGGCAATAGGAACAGACTTACTCGCATCAGTCACATGAACGACTGTTCCGGAATAAACCGGATCAATTTTCACCGCAGTATGGATTCTTGAAGTAGTGGCACCTCCGATCAACAAAGGAATTTTCAGCCCCTGTCGCTCCATTTCAGAAGCCACATTGACCATTTCATCCAAGGATGGCGTGATCAAGCCACTCAAGCCGATAATGTCTACTTTATTTTTGATGGCCTCATCGATGATCACCTGAGCATCCACCATCACTCCCAAATCAATGATTTGGTAAGAATTACATGCCAAAACCACTCCCACGATATTCTTTCCGATATCATGGACATCTCCCTTGACCGTAGCCAACAAGATTTTCTTCAGATTGGAACCTTCCTGACCTTCTTCTGGAAGTGGCATAAACGGTTCCAAATAAGCCACCGCCTTCTTCATCACTCGGGCAGATTTCACCACCTGAGGGAGGAACATTTTTCCCTCGCCAAATAGATCTCCCACCACGTTCATCCCATCCATCAAAGGTCCTTCAATCACTTTCAACGGGTTCTCCAACTCTAATCTAGCTTCCTCAGTATCCTCGACAATGAAGTCAAGCACACCTTTAACAAGTGCATGTTCTATTCTTTTGGAAACAGGTTCGCTTCTCCATGCCTCACTTACAGCTTCTTTTTTTCCTGAGCTTTTGACTGTTTCAGCGAAGTCTAACAATCTTTCAGTCGCATCTTCTCTTTTATCAAAAAGCACATCTTCCACGCGCTCCAAAAGGTCTTTTGGGATATCATCGTAGACTTCCAACATGGTCGGATTGACAATTCCCATATCCATCCCATGATGGATCGCATGATAGAGGAATGCAGCATGCATGGCTTCTCTCACAGGATTATTTCCACGGAAAGAGAAGGACACATTACTTACACCACCACTGACTTTGGCACCTGGAAGGTTTTCTTTGATCCATTTTGTACCCAAAAAAAAGTCCAGCGCATTTCTTCTATGTTCTTCCATTCCGGTAGCCACCGGGAAGATATTTGGGTCAAAAATGATATCCTGAGGGTTGAACTTGACCTGATCCACCATGATTCGGTAGCTTCTCTCACAGATTTCCACCCGACGGTCATAGGTATCCGCTTGGCCTTTTTCATCAAAAGCCATGACCACCACTGCCGCACCAAACTTCTTGATTGTTTTGGCTTGGGAAATGAATTCCTCTTCTCCATTCTTCAAGGAAATAGAATTCACAATTCCTTTTCCCTGAATACATTTCAGTCCAGCCAAGATGATGTTCCATTTGGAGCTGTCAATCATGATCGGAATACGGCTGATTTCTGGTTCAGAAGCTATCAAATTCAAAAAACGAACCATCGCAGCCTCACCATCCAGCATCCCTTCATCCATGCAGACATCCAGTACTTGGGCTCCTCCTCTTACTTGATCCAAGGCTACTTCCAAAGCCTCATCGTAATTCCCATTGAGGATCAATCGGGCAAATTTTTTCGATCCGGTGATATTGGTTCGCTCCCCGATATTGACAAAATTCAAATTGGGTGTGAACACCAAAGGCTCAAGGCCTGATAATTTCAAATAGTCCATGATTTCTCCTTCCTCAGTCTTCAGTTTCGATTACTTCTGTATTTTTGGTGGCTCTGGGCTGATACTCTGCAGCCATTCGTGCCAAAGCTTTGATGTGATCCGGCGTAGTACCACAGCAGCCTCCCACAATATTGAGCATTCCCTCTTTCATAAAGTCTCTCACCTGATCTGCCATTTCATTGGCTCCTTGATCATAAGCGCCAAATTCATTGGGAAGACCCGCATTGGGATAAGCAGAGACGAAAAATGGAGCTTTAGTAGCCAAAACTTTTAGATATGGTCTCAGTTCTTTGGCTCCCAAGGCACAGTTTAATCCCACAGAAAGCAATGGGACATGAGAAACTGAAATCAAAAATGCCTCAGTAGTTTGACCTGACAGCGTCCTTCCAGAAGCATCGGTAATTGTTCCAGAAATCATAATGGGGATTCCACCATCTTTCGGATCCAATGGCAACCCTCTTTCTTCAAAAACATCTTGGATAGCATACAAAGCTGCCTTTGCATTCAAGGTATCAAAGATGGTTTCTACCAAAATAATATCCACTCCACCATCCAGCAAACCGCGAACTTGCTCGGCATAGGCAGTAGCCAATTCATCAAAAGTCACAGCTCGATAGCCTGGATCATTGACATCTGGAGAGATAGAGGCAGTTCTGTTGGTTGGTCCCATCGCTCCAGCTACAAAGCGTGGTTTTTCTGGATTCTTAGCTGTAAACTCATCAGCCACTTCACGTGCCAGTTGCGCAGATACCAGATTGATATCATAGGCCAGACGCTCGAGTGCATAATCCGCTTGAGCTATCGTGGTTCCGGAGAAGGTATTAGTCTCTACAATATCTGCTCCTGCTTCAAAATATTCGGCATGAATTGCCCTGATGATATCAGGTCTACTGAGTGAAAGCAGGTCATTATTCCCCTTGAGAGCTTTGGGATGGTCTTTTAATTCCGGAGTTCTAAAATCTTCTTCGGTCAGGGTATAACGCTGAATCATGGTCCCCATGGCACCATCCAAAATTAAAATGCGATCCTGAAGTAGTCTAAGAAGTGTTTCCGTTCTGTTTTGCATATTCTTTGGGTATCAAAAAGCTTAGCGAGCAAAACCACGGATGAAGTACTAGGTACAATTTTCCGCTCATCTATTTCCGGCATTCCCGGAATGGGAGTTAGCACCTTGATTACAGGTTGCTAAGACGTCTTAGGGCCCTTCCCTCGGTCTTTCTCGATAAGCCTGTCAAAGGTAATAGCAATTTGTCAATAAAATAGAGTTGAATTGGAAATTTTCAAGACTGTTTATCCTTTCCAGTTCAAAAAATCAAGGCCTCACACCGATTCCAAACATCAAATAAGGAGCACTCATGTAATCAGCCATATCAAACTCCCCAAGTCTATAATTGCCCAAGGCTAATTCATAACCTGCTGAAGCTGTAAAAACTAAATCGAATAACTTCCTGTTCGTCATTGGCAATCCATATTCGACAAATACTTCAGGCTTGCCCATCAAACCAGAGTTTTTCAAATAGCCGTCAAAATTTCTTTGCTCGAACAATTCCGGAAAATCAGGTTTATCAGTTTGAGTCAGAGTATATCTCAGGTTGCCATATCCCAACCCCGCTTTGCCTCCAAATCCGAAATTTTTGTACTGGATCACCTTATAACCCAGATTTGCATAGATCCGGAGACTATTCAGAGAGTGCTTTTGAGTCGCCGAAGCAGTACCTTTCAGTGCCACATTATAGACCTCAGCACCATAAAGTAATCCTTCACTTTCTCCAAAGATTTTTAAGCCAAGATTGGAGGGAAGCCCATCAAATGGTTCGTAGCCATTTTGCTCCAAAACTTGATTAAAGCGCTTGGGACTGGTGAAATGAAACCCTGTGACCAATTGCAGACCAATCGCTGCGTCTTTGTAGAAAAAATTGCGATCAGGCAGCGTAATACCAGCACCAATTCTAAAAAACGCTCCAGCTTGTGTATTATCAAAAGCCATCCCGTTCATCTCCCATTTTCCTTCGAAAGGACTGAATGAATAGCCCATTTTGGCAATGACTGAGACAGCCTCTTTCCTTCCAGGAATATCAAAATCATAACCTAGTTGAAATCCGATTTCTGTCAGAAAATTACCATAATTACTGCTTCCCTTCTGGATATCATTTTCTCGTAGTATAAAACCCTGCTCGGGATTGGCTAAGAAATCTTCCAAATTTCCCTCCGGACTAGTTGGAAGCATTTGAAAATTCAAATACCCCACTCCCAAAGACATGTAGTGGATCAGCTGGAATTTAGATTCTTCTGTCAAGGCATACCCAATATTCACCAAAGCCCGGGAGTTTCTAAATCCCATTTTGTAGCCATCAAAATCACTGTAGGAACCTCTATTATGCAACAGTTCCATTCCCAAAATAAAATCATTGATTCTTGCCTGGTAGCCCAATCCCATTGTCCGATATTGATTTCTCAAAGGAGACAGACCACGATCTTCCAGCATTTGGTTAAACTGATTCAGCTTGGCTCCACTTGTCCCCAGGTAGGTATAAAGTGTAGATCTTTTGGAGACCATCTTCTGGGAGAAAGCAGGGCTGCCGGTACTCAGAAATAGGAAGAGAATGCTAAGCTTTAAAAAATACTTTTGACTCATGGTTTGATAAAGGCAATTGGCTGTAGATGCCTCTTAGGCAAAATTAGTGCTAAACATGAAATCCTTCTTTGCTTTCCACCTAAGAAATTTCTTAAACTCGAATTAATTTCCAGTTTTGTCTATCACAAAAGAATTCCCTCTTGGCAGCAACCAAAACGGGAGGCTTTCGTGATAAAGAATACATTTAACCTAAATCTACACCTATGATCATTACTACCACCAACAATTTGGAAGGCCACAAAATCGAAGAATACCTAGGGATCGTCTCTGGAGAAACCATCATCGGAGCCAACGTATTCAAGGATTTCTTCGCAAGCATCACAGATATTGTAGGCGGCCGATCCGGAGCCTATGAGCGAGTACTGCGAGAAGCAAAAGCTACCGCTATGACTGAAATGGAAATGCAGGCCAGATCCTTTGGCGCCAATGCGGTAATCGGTATCGACTTGGACTATGAGACGATCCGAGACGGAATGCTGATGGTGACGGCGAGTGGTACAGCTGTTCGTACTAGCAAATTGTAACCTTTAGCTCTGGATTTCCAGAGCTTTTTTTATGGCTGACTCCACCTTAGTGGCGTCAGCTTTTTTTATGAATTGAGAATCTACGATAGCCATGGGACAAGATTTGCACATGTCCATACACTTAGTGGCGATCAGTTTGCATTTACCTTTGAAAGGCTCATTTTTCACCTCTTTTTCAAGCTCTTTCAGCAGTTTCTTTCCTCCAGCCTTTTTGCAATCCGACCCGGTGCATACAAAGACCAACTCACGCGAATGTTTCATTATCCTCCAGAAATACCCTGCATCATCAACCCACACAAATACGCTCCGTAAGTACCTGCTGCATATCCCAGCACTGCCAATAAAACCCCTACCGGAGCCAATGAAGCATCAAAAGCCGAAGCTACAATCGGCGCTGAAGCTGCACCTCCTACATTGGCCTGAGAACCCACAGCCACGTAGAAAAACGGCGCTTTGATGATCCACGCCACCACCAGCATGATGAGAATGTGAAATACCATCCAAACTATCCCAATGACGAAAAGAATAGGATTGTCCAAAACTGCTCCCAAATCCATCTGCATACCAATAGTCGCTACCAAGACATACAAGAAAACAGACCCAAATCTAGAAGCGCCCGCACCTTCGAGATTTCTCGCCTTGGTAAAGGAAAGCATCAAGCCGGCCGTAGTAGCGATCACCACGATCCAAAAGAATGTGGAGTCCAATGAATACTGCTTTAGAGCAGGAAAATTCTCAGCAATATAAGGTGCAATACCGTCTGCCATCCAATGAGCTATACCCGTGATTCCAAAGCCTATTCCCATGATCACCATACTATCTGACAATGTGGGAATCCTCATAATTTTAGACCGGAAATCAGCTATTTTGTCTCTCAACTCATAAATGGCCGAGGTATCAGCTTTGAAAAAGCGATCAATCTTCTCGGGTTTGGCAGCCCAATAGAGTAAAAATGCCATCCACAAATTCGCCACCAAGACATCAACCGCTATCATCTGAGCAAATAAATCCGAACTTGCTCCAAACACTTCCAGCATTGCAGTCTGATTGGCACCCCCGCCGATCCAAGACCCGGCGATAGTAGCCAGTCCTCTCCAGATTTCCTCAGGACCATTACCTCCCAACAAGTCTGGCTGAATAAACCCAACCGTCATCAAGGCCAATGGACCTCCCAGCATGATCCCAAGCGTGCCCGCAAAAAACATCGTAATAGCTTTGGGGCCTAGTTTCATAATGCCTTTGATATCAATACTGATCGTGAATAGCACCAAAGAGGCAGGAAGCAAATACCTGGAAGCGACAAAATAAAGGTTGGAGTCCTCTCCTGAGATAATCCCCAATGAATTGAAAACTGCTGGAATAAAATAGCAGAGCAATACTGTCGGCACCACACCATAAAACTTCTTGAAAAATGGACTTTTAGACGCAGCAGTGGAAAAAATCAAGGCCAGTGTAGCCATCAAAATTCCGAAAACTACAGCATCATTGGTAATCAAAGGGGTATGTTCTTCCATAATTCTATCAACTTGCCTGCAACAATACCAACAATTGGCATAAAGCCCAAAAATGAATTTCTATTCTGGCTGGATCATACAGAGCAATTCACTCAAAATCATCGCTGTAGCTCCCCAAACCATTTCATTCTCTATTTCGAAATAAGGTGTATCTAGCTGAATTTGATTTCCCATGTCCAAGAGCGTCTGCTTCTGAGTAGCCGGAGACATGAGTTGGGCTACTTTCATCTGGATGATTCGTTGCACTTCTCGCTCTTCTGGATAAAAATCAGGAATTTCACGACTGACTCCAACCACAGGGCTTACCAAAAAATTACTTGCAGGAATGAATAAATCTGTCAGACTCCCCAATACTTCGACCTGATTTGGTTTGACAGCTACTTCTTCCTCCGCTTCTCTCAAAGCCGTAAAAATCAAATCAGGGTCCGTTGCGTCCATTTTGCCTCCAGGCAAAGCTATTTGACCACTATGCACGCCGGGATATTCCGGCCTTTTGATGAGTGGAAGATATGCTTCTCCAGCCTGGGGATAGATCAGGATCAAAACTGCACCTTTTCGATGCCCAATCGGTAAATTGCTTCCAAATCTTTTCTGGTTGATAGGCCGCGGAGAAAATCGCATTTGGGCAGTTTGACCGGGTAGTGGTCCGGCCAGAGAGCTTTTTAATGTACTGACTACCTGCTCAAAATCCATTGCTACTTCAAATCCAAAGGTCTTATTTTCTGATCTATGAATGACATGGGCTCATATTCAGGAAAGGTCTGCGTCATCCGATACTGCCAGATCAAGTGTTGACTCACATCAATCAACCAAACCATCGGTCTAAAACCCTCCTCTTCCTGCAGATACCCCAATATCAGGAGTTCATTTTCATTCAACCACATCCCATCCTCAAACATTCCCGAAGGACCCATGAAAAGCAATCTTTCTTTCATTCCGTCTGCTTTGTACCAAGTCACCTCAGAGTCCGGGTTCAAATAAGGATTACCGAATTCATCTTGGGCTTCTACCTTGTAAGAATAAATATCCACCGCTCCATTCCCCGCAGGATGCTGTAGCTGATACGGAAATAAAGGGTCTGACTCAAGAATTGGATTTTTCTCGGGCATCTCAAATCCATCTAATGAGTCTTTGAAGACAAGTTCAAAAGCTGACGCGTCAAACTTGCCGGCCTGCTCAGTCCAGTGAGCATACCAGTCTTTCTTTTGTGCCAAAGCCAAATCCAACCTAGTAGCAAAATCTTCTGATGCAGTCTTGGGATTTGTCTGCTTGGATTCTTCCTCAGAGTCGGACGAAGTACCACATGCCAGCATCAAACTGGAAAGACAGAAAATCAAAATGAGGGAAAGAGGATTTCTCATGGAAAATTGCTTGAACTCCTGAAGCTAAATCAGGGGCAGTAAAAAAACAAAAAAGGTCGGAATATGACTCCGACCTTTTCCTGCTCTCAAACCTATTAAACCTATTGTAGATATTCAATTCATGAATACGCCCGAAAAGTAGAAAATGTTTTTATATACACCAAACAATCGATTGCGAAACTTTTTCAAAATTTTCTTTTACACCCAAACTAAAACTTAATTATCTCATTATCAGTATCATGAGAACTGATAAAAATTGCAGCTTTCATTCAAATATTTTTTCCGAGAAAAATCTACTGGGAGCACTTTTCAGCCTTGGTAAATAATTGGCGAATCTGAGCTCAAGGATTTCATTAGGCTAGCCTTATTCCATCCGGATGATTTTAGTAATTTTCAGCATGGCTATTGATTCGCATTTTCTATCTGCTCAGTTATACAAAGGATTTTTGAGCTACATCCTGTCGTTTAAAACATACACGCGCCTGGCTCCCCGCTATTTCAAAGAAAGAAACTGGACTGCAACCCAACTCAACCACCGTCAAAGACTTCGGCTATACAAAGACTTATTGTTTCCGCTGGTAGCGGAAATCAAGGAAAACTTAAAAGATGAATGTGGCAACAGGCAAGTTTGGAAAGAAATAAGGGAGAACTACCATCAATTGATCAGCGAAAGGCCAGATGTGGAATTGGCTGAGACATTTTTTAATTCTGTAATCCGAAAAGTATTCCCGGGAATGGCCGCGGATGAGGAACTGATGTTTCTGATGGAAGGACATGCAGTCTGCGAAGTAAGGCCACTTGAAGAGCTTATTTTCACATACCCTTCTTCTATGGGTTTGGATGCGATACTGAGAAAGATTTTAGATGATTTCGATTTTGGAGCTGAGTTTATGGATCTGGAACAAGACATCCAACTGCTCATCAGTAGCGTCAAAAAAGTGATTTTGACTCGGTATAGGCCAAGTCCAGACACCACCACTCAAATTCTTAAATCAGTATTTTACAGAAATAAAGCCGCATATCTGATCGGCCGGACCTACGTCGGTCAAAAGTGGATGCCTTTTATCATTCCGATCTTGCATGGACCGAGGGGGATTTTCGTGGACACGCTGATTTTTGACCCGAATATCATGAGCAGTATGTTCAGCTTTACCAGGTCTTACTTTATGGTAGAGGCAGATATTCCTTCCCAAGTAGTCGCTTTTTTGAGTTCGGTGATCCCCCACAAAAAAACGCACGAACTTTACAATGCCATTGGCTTCAACAAGCATGGGAAAACGCTGTTTTACAGAGATTACCTGCTGCATCTCGAGCAGAGCAAAGATCAGTTTATCGTAGCACCCGGAGTCAAAGGCATGGTCATGACTGTATTTACACTTCCATCCTTCAATGTAGTTTTCAAGTTGATCAAGGATCACTTTGAGCCTCCCAAAAGCATGACTCGCCAGGAAGTCAGAGAAAAGTATAAATTGGTTTCCCTTCATGACCGGGTTGGTCGAATGGCCGATACACATGAGTTTGAGTTTTTCAAAATTCCACTGGAAAAAGTAAGTCCAGAACTTCTGCAAGAGCTACGAAACACGGCAAATTCACTTTTGAAAATAGATGATAAATACCTTATCATCAAACATCTATACACAGAGAGAAAAATGGAACCTCTTAATCTTTATCTTGATGCATGCAGCACAGAAGAGGGTAATCAAGTCGTGGAAGATTATGGTAGAGCGATTCTGCAATTGGCCCAAGCCAATATATTCCCGGGCGATATGATGACCAAAAACTTTGGCTTGACCAGACAAAAGCGAGTGATTTTTTACGACTATGATGAAATCGAATTCCTGACAGACATGAATTTTCGTATAAAGCCAAAAGCCGAGACTTACGAGCAAATCTATGCTTCTGAGCCTTGGTATGATATTGCCAGAAATGATGTGTTTCCTGAAGATTTCAGAAGATGGATGATAGGACGAGCTGATTTGAAGGAGCATTTTCTAGCTTATAATAAGAATCTTTTTGACCCTAGCTACTGGCAAAAGATTCAGGAGAAAATCTTGAAAGGTGAGATGATTCATGCCTTCCCCTACCCAAATGAAATTAGATTTAGACCTCAGGAAAAGGTCTAATAGAAATAAAATCAGTGAATGTCTACGAGCTTTTCGGTGCCTATCCGTGGGAATACAAATTGGGAATAGGTTTGATCAGAACTTCTCCTCCACACCTAGCCCAAAAAGTGCAAAATCATACTTGACAGGATCCGCCGGATCAAACTCACTCAATCTCCCAGTCAGCTCCACAGCGGTCAGCCAGTCTGTCTGCTTCCTGTCTATCAACCCTAATTTTCTGGCTACTCGGTCCACGTGCACGTCGCAGGGACAGATCAGTTGTGCAGGTGAGATCTTGTCCCAAATACCGAAATCAACCCCATTCTCATCCTTTCGGACCATCCAGCGCAAAAACATATTGATCCGCTTACAGGCAGCTTTCCTTGCTGGCGTAGCGATATGCTTTTTGGTACGGTGAGGAGCATCTGGCAGAGAAAAGAAAAACTCATGGAAACTGATCAGCAGCTTTTCCATGGTTGCATTGCCAGACTTTCTATCTATTAAAAATGCCTCTTCCAGAGAATCATGATTTCTATAAAACCAAGAAAGAAAATGAATGAAATAAAGCGTATCGATGTCATTGAATGTTCGATGCTTGAATGTCAAAAAGTGCTTTAAATCCGCCTCCTGATGATGTATCAAAAACTCATGGGGAGCATTATCCATCATTTGCATCAATTCCAGACATTTATTGATGATAGTTTTGCGTTGACCCCAAGCCAAAATCGCAGCAAAAAATCCTGAAACCTCAATGTCTTGCTTTTTGGAAAATCGATGGGGAATAGACACAGGATCATTGGGAATGAAACCCGGCTGATTGTATTGCTCTACTTTTTGATCTAAAAAATCCTTGAGTCCCTCCATCAAAGTGCCACCTTCACTTCTCCTCCTTGGGTCCCATCAAACCATTTGAACGAAAGCTCATTTTCGACTTTTTCCGAGACATGCCAGTCAAAACACTTGATATTTGTGAGAGATCGGAGGGAATCTTCGTCTGGATCATAAAGACAGATATCAAAATCCGGCAACTCTTTGGACTCAGTGCTATTCCACTTTTCTAGTATGAAACCCTCTTCGATTACTCGTATTTTGTTTCCAAAAACAAAATCTGACAGCACCGATGGTACTCCATCTATTCTTCTCAATCGAAACCCAGATGGACCAAACATAATCTGTTTGACCAGTTTGGCTTCCAACAGGCCATTGGAATATGGAAGTTCTTCCCAGTCTGCTTCTTTGATTTCTACTTTGCTACCTTCGGGACGCAGTCTTGTCAGAAGACTCGAAAGTTGGGAAAACAACCAGGTCAAGCCAATAAAAATCAACCCAAAACTCGCCAAAATCGGATAGGATATGACGAAAATGGCATTCCAGATAAAGCGAAAGATGTGGTGGAAAATGAGTTGAACCTTGTTCATAGTTGGGGACTTCGATGCAAAGTTACCCTCCAATCAGTAGAATGACAAACTCAAGTTTTTGAGCATTGATACTTTTCCAAATCGCCATTTAGAGTGGTACATAAATAGATACTCCATTTGCTGACAAGCTAATTTGTTGGACGATTTTGGGCAAATCTTGGGCATGGGTATGATGAAAGGCATACATAATCCCATCGAAAACCATCAAAAATGCACCTTGCAAAAGGATTGATTGACCAAATCCAATCAAGCGCACATTGTCTTTTCGAAGTCCTCTTTCTTTGAGATACATCCCTGCTCCCATATAAGCCAGATCGAGAGCTGCATTGACCAACAGTATTTTTTCAATCCCACTTTGAGCATCCATAGTCTGCCAAAAATCAGAACTGGGAGTTTCTTTGCTAGCCTGCCAGTACCCCAATCCGGCAATGACCAGATTCACGGAATTCCAATAGAGGTTCATTTGATGAAAAGCTTTGGTCTGACCTGAAGTTTGACTAGCTGCAATTCCTCCCCAGATCATATTCCCGACTGCCCAAGTCCCCAGGATCAACATTCCCTTTTGATTATAATCCAGTCTGGTTTGATTGAAAGACTCTAATTCAGGAAATTGCTGACTAATACTTTCAAAGCAAATAAAGAAGAAAGCCAAAAATACGAGTGTGCGAATTGGGGAGATCGTTTTCATATCAGACTAACTAAGTGAAAAGCGGATAGTTATGCTACAAACAAAAAAAGCTCCGGAAAACCGGAGCTTTAATTTTTGAGCTAACTCAATCAATACATCAACTCAACTGGAAATCTTCCATTCATAGCTTTGAGTTGGTCAAAAGCAGCTTGAGATAGTTTGATCACCAATTTGGAATTGTCTCCGGTCTCCGGAAGCGTCCCAACTACTCTGGCAAATATAGTTACGTCATTTTCTTCATTTTTGACTCTCATGATCGTGCCAACGGGAGCAGTTCTGTGGAGCACAAGGTATTTCTTGTGACCACCAGTTCCTTCTATCAATTCGGCCTGACCAGATTCGCGAATGTTTTTAAATCCTCCCGAACTAGCGCCATCTGGGACCACATGCATTTCTTCTGCGCTGGCAGCGACTCTTGGTTCACCTACTATAGGCACTTCAGAAGGCCCCGCTTCGGCACGGCCGACTTTAAGCACTTGTCCGCTTCGAAGGTTATTTGAGGTCAACCCATTCCAATTGATCAAATCTTCCACCTTGGCATTGTACTGCCCTGCGATAGAGAAAAGAGTCTGTCCAGGCTTGACTTCATGCGAGATCCAATCTCCAGGCACGATCGGCTGACCAGTTGGCTTTGGCTCTTCTGCCATCTTCGGTTCCGGCTTAGAGGCTACTTTTTCTTCTTTTACCTCAGGTTTTGGCTGTGCTTTGGGAGTTTCTGTTTTTACTTCTTTTGTAGTGGTGGTTGACGCAGCCACAGGCGTCGGTGTAGCAACTGGCGTGGAACTAGCAACAGCCGCAGGTTTAGGTTCTGGAGTAGCAGACTGGATAATCAAGGCCTGCCCCACACTGAGATCATTACCTTTCAAACCGTTCCAAGTCATGATATCAGAAACAGCTACATTGTATTTCTTAGAAATGGCAAATAGTGTCTCTCCCGCTGCCACTTTGTGAAGCGTAGATCCAGATGGCACTTCCGCTTTAGTGATGTATGGCACTCGGATTTCCTGTCCAATTTTCAATCCCGATTTGAGAGCATCATTGGCTTGGACAATATCTCCCACTGGAGTCTGATATCTTCTGGAAATACCAAAAAGTGTCTCTTTGGCTTCCACTTCATGAATTACAAAAGTTTTGTCACCAACTCTCTCTGTCCTTACAGAATCCATCTCGGTGATGGCAAAAGCGGAACAGGAAATCAAAAACGCTGGAACAAAATAGAACGTTCTTTTATTGAAAATCATAGTTTTAGCTGAATTAGGGGCTTAGAAGAATCTATTCTCCCTGCTTAGAATCAATAATTATGCTAAAGAACTCGGGAGGAGAAATAAGATTTGGGATGAACCAATTTGCGGCTTCAATTCGACAAAAAACACGCTAAATTTTCCCGAAAACAAGGTCTGCCTCATTTTAGTGTGTAACTTGAAATCTATACCCAAAACTCTATGAAACGATTTTTTCCATTAGTCATCTTCATGCTCGTCTCGCTTCACCTTTTTGGTCAGGGGCAGCAGCTAGACATCCATCGAATCTTCACTTTCAAGATTGACCGTGACATAGATCCTGCAATGAACAGAAGGGTGAAATTGGCTTTGGAAGACGCAAAGGAGCAAAAGGCAGATCTGATCATCATCGAGATGGATACCTATGGAGGAGCGGTCAATGACGCCGATGATATACGTACCATGATTTTGGAATCAGAAATCCCCGTTTACACTTTTATAAACAAAGACGCTGCCTCCGCAGGAGCCCTAATATCAATCGCCAGTGACAGCATCTACATGGCTCCCGGTGCGAGCATCGGAGCTGCGACAGTGGTCAATGGCACTGACGGTATGGCTGCGCCTGACAAGTATCAATCCTACATGAGATCCATGATGCGAAGCACTGCTGAAGCAAAAGGCCGTGATCCCAAAATTGCCGAAGCAATGGTCGATGAAAGTTTGGTAATCGAAGGAATCACAGAAGAAGGATCGGTTTTGACCTTTTCGGTTTCTGAGGCCATCAAAAACGGCTTTTGCGAAGGACAATATGATTCTATTGACGAAATCCTAGAAGCCAAAGGCATCCAAGACGCGACGATATCTGCTTATGAAGTATCCCATACCGAGACGATCATTTCATTTTTTCTCAACCCAGCGATCAGCGGAGTACTGATCTTGATCATCATCGGGGGCATTTATTTTGAGATTCAGACTCCGGGTGTTGGTTTCCCACTCCTAGCTTCCATCGTTGCGACCATTCTGTATTTCATTCCTTACTATCTCAATGGGTTGGCTGAAAACTGGGAAATGATCGTATTCGTCATCGGCATCGTTCTCCTCGCTCTTGAGCTATTTGTCATCCCCGGCTTTGGCATTTTTGGGGTCTTGGGGATCACCTGCATCTTGACCGGACTGGTACTGGGCATGCTTCCCAATCAGAATTTCAACTTTGATTTTGTACCGGCATCTCAGTTGTTTACGGCTCTTCTGACTGTTATTCTGTCGGCGATTGTATCCGTGGCACTGATCTTTTGGCTCACACCGAAAGTCAACGAATGGGGCGCATTTAAATCCATCACCTTGGCCGAAACCCAGCAAAGAACTGAGGGTTATACTTCCAGTTTCTATCAAAGTGAGCTACTCGGCAAAACAGGAACAGTACACTCCCGCCTTCGGCCTAGTGGCAGAGTAGAAATCGAAGGAGACATCTATGATGCTTACTCCAGAGGAGAGTTTATCGATCAGGGAGAAAAAATAGAAGTCATTTCTACAGAAGGCACCTCTCTCAAGGTCAAAAAGCACAGCTCCTAAAGAAAGCATTTGTTAAGTTTGGGCCATGAATCCATTTCAAAGTATTTATGAATTGGTCGGAGAAAATACTATCCGACAATTGGCTACATACTTTTATGAGGAAGTTGCGATGAATGCAGAATTGAGAAAGCGCTACCCAGAAGAAGACTTAAAGCCGGCTGAGAGAAGACTTTACCTCTTTTTATTGCAGGTTTTTGGAGGTCCTCAAACCTACTCTGAAGAGCGCGGGCATCCACGACTGCGAATGCGTCACCTCAATTGGAAAATCGACGGCACCATGCGAAATCACTGGCTCAATGCAATGCTAGCCGCAATGGACCGCCTTTCTTTGGAGCCTGAGGCACGGGAATTAATGCTCGGCTATTTTGTCAAAGTCGCCAATCACATGATCAACCATGAATAAGATTTTTTTACGGATCTATTCCATTTATGCCGGATTGGTCTTTTTACTCAGTTTCATTCTGATTTTTCCATTTTTCCTAGTCTGTATTTGGGTTTCTTCTTGGAAAAGATTTGGGCGTAAAATCAATCGCTACTGGGCAAGAATCTACTTTAGCTTGATATTTCTTCCCGTGAAAAGAGAAATCCGTGGAAAAATAGAAAAAGGGAAGCCTTACCTTTTCCTGGCCAATCATTTCTCCTATTTAGATATTCCGATGATGGGTTTTATCCCGGGAGATGTACAGTTTGTAGGCAAGGCATCTATCCGAAAAGTGCCCCTTTTCGGATATTATTTCAAGGGACTCCATATCGCAGTGGATCGCTCTAGACTACGAAGCCGAGCGGAGACCATGCGAAGAGCTGGAGAAGCCCTGGACCAAGGGAGCAGCATTGTATTGTTTCCCGAAGGAGGCATTTATTCCCAATCTCCACCGGAAATGATAGCTTTCAAAAATGGGGCATTCCGCTTGGCTCTGGAAAAACAAATCCCTATCATCCCTGTCACTTTATCCTATAATCATCTAATTTTGCCAGACGACGGTAAACTGCTTCTACACCCCAAACCTGCAAAAATGGTTTTGCATGAAGCACTAATACCTCAGGAGAATGAAACAGAAAAAAGCCTGAAAGATCGCTGCTTTAGTATCATTCAGCAGCAGTTGGAGCAGGACAATTCGACTAGATAAAGAATGAAAATCGATCAAGAAACCATCAAAAAAATAGCCCATCTTGCCAGATTGGAATTTGACGAAAACTCGGCTGAAAAACTGTCCAAGGACATGAGTCAAATCCTCGATTGGGTCGAAAAACTTAACGAGCTGGACACGGACTCTGTAGCTCCCCTGACCACCATGTCCTCTGAGGTCAATGACATGAGAGAAGATAAAGTCGGGACGCACCTGGATCATGAAGCAGGGCTCAAAAATGCCCCCAAACGAGACGCAGACTATTTTAGAGTTCCAAAGGTTTTAGAATAATGAATCCAAGCAAAGCTGGAAAATTGACAATCCCGGCCCTCCTATTCATCATTACAGGAGGGCTTTTTGCATATTATTACCTCCTGATCCAACCCCAACCCTACCGATCTATAGAGGCTGGATATTTTTTGGACTCACTAGCCATTCCCTTTGATTGGACGCAGTTTGGGCCGATTTCATTCCCGATTCTGGTCGATAATTTTCTGATTTTTCAGGAATTCAAATCTCTTCCACCCCATACATTTATCAGCGAGAGTTTGGCTTTTGGAGTGATCAGCTGGCTAGCGATTTCGGCCCTGCTTGCGCTTGTCAGTGACTTCAAAAAAATCTATTTCATTGGATTTGGCATAGCTTGGATCATTTTGATCACTTTGTCCAATTTTAATGGGCTCGATATCGGTGGACTCAGTAGCAATGTTTCTTTGATAAGTATCCTAGTCGGTACTTTGGGAGTACCCGTTTTCCTGCATATCAGTGGCAAAAAGATTCGGTTCGAACTCCGCTTTCTCCTGAATCTGCTCGCAACAGGGATTACATTTTTTTCATTGATCCAATTGAGCCCAATCGAGCAACCGCAGATTTTCATAGCAGAACATCTTACCATTCCCGCCTTAATACTGGCAATAGCTTGGATACTTTGGAATGGTCATGGGGTCGTCTCTGGACTTTACATTCTACTTGCAAAAGCAGGAAGAAATCTTTCTTTGAAAATTTCAATACAATTCACGCTGCTGACTTTGATCTACATCCTTCTGATGTTCAACAGCATGCTAGTCATCACTGGGTCTACACTGCGCTTGCTTCCGGCATTTGACCCCATACTTTTGGTGATTCCTCTAGGCGTCTTGGGTTGGTTTACTATTCGAGTCAAAACAGAATCTGATTTGGATTTGGCAGCTCCTCCCTATGTTATTCGTGGACTTTATTTGCTTGGATTTGGGATTTGTCTTTGGGTGATATGGAAACTCAAGCTTTCTGGAAATCAGCCAGCATTGGAATTTTTCAAGCATATCTTCACCTATAGCCAGTTAGGATTTAGCTTGTTCTTTTTGATCTATGTGTTGTCCAACTTCCTCAACGTCATGAATTCCGGAAAGGCAATAGAACAGGTACTTTTCAAGCCTTACTCCCTGCCCTACTATCACCTGAGAATAGGAGGAGTCATTGCCATGCTGGTCGCAATGGCCTATGCAGACGGAATCGTCGGGGTGCAAGTCAACTCACTGAGCAATCATGTTTTGGGCGAATACTACTACAATACCGGTCAAAAACTGGAGGCAAGTATAATCTATGAAAACACATGGTTTCGCTTCCGCAACAACCCTAAAGCCAAAAATGCAACTGCTCAATTGCTTTTTGAGCTCAATCAACCCACCTTGGCGAAGCGGCATTTGGAGGAAAGTTTTGCTGAGGCGCCTCAAGTAGATAATATTTTGCTCCTTGCCGAACGACTACATCGGGAAAACAAAATCCTGGAATCCATCTATTATCTCGAGACAGCTATAGATCGCTTTCCAGAAAATCCCTACCTGGTCAATAACCTCGCACTATTTTACATCAAAGCTAATCGCCAACAGGACGCTCTGGCTCTATATGAAAACTCTAACCTGAAAGAACCCGAGAATCTAACTCCGATTCAGCTCAAGTTGGGAATCTACGATGCCCCAAGCCCTGCTCCGAAAACTATTTCAGGAATGATCAACGAGCTGGCTAAGCAGAATGCTTTGGGAAATTTTCCGGAAGAGGAACTGGTAGACCAACTGAAACAAATGCTTTTGACAGAGCCAACTCCACTTTTGGCACAGGCTGGTTGGAGAAATTTATTTTCTATCAAAAACATTCAAAATCCTTCCGAAGAACTTCACTTATTGGACAGTCTTTGGAACCAAGCCCAGTTTTCTCAGCACATCATGGCGCTGCAGGAGACAGGAGTGATCCGTAGTCTGGGAGCTGGACGCGTCACTGAGGCGGTCAAAAATCTCAACGGGTTGGCTTTTCGAAACCCTGGAGATGCAGGCTATTTCCTTCAGCTTTCTTCCTCGATTATGGCGCAACAGATGGATTTCAAAAAGGCTTCCAAAGAACTGATCGCTGCGGAAGAAAAGGGATTTCAAGCTTTTCAACCTTATCATTGGAGCATTTTGACCTTGGGAGGGTTTTATGAAAAAGCTGAACAGATCCGCCTCGAGTATCAACTAACTATTCCAGACTATCTCTCTGAAGCGGATGCCAACACTTTGACATATCTCAATCTGATCGAAAATCTAAATGAAAGCATGGCTCGTCCGCTTTTTCAGCAATGGAAAGAATTGGAAAATGCAGAACTTAAAACTGACTTAGCCATCCGTATTCTAGCGTATAAAGGACATGGCTTGGATGAGGCAGACTTAAAAACTTTGGGGCAGTTCATCACAAATCACCGAGGAGAAAATGAAGCACTGTCTCGTTTCCTCGAAAATCCAGATTTCAAGGATGAAAAATCCCTTCAAGCATTTCAAAACTGGCTTGGTTTGAGCGACGAATTGACTGCAAATCCTTATCTAAATCCCCTGGTCTGGGCCGCAGTAGAAAGTTGCGAGGATGATCTGGAAGCTTATGAAGTCTTGAATACAGCTACTGAATTCAGCAAAGATCCTATCCTCTGGATCAAAAAAGCCAGTACTGCAAGAAAAATTGGTTTGGCAAATTATGCCACCGATGCGTTGGTCAAAATGCAGGAATGGGTTTCACCAGAAGAATTAGAAAAACTTCAATTGGCCAACTATTGATCCCAATTGTCGTTTTCTCGGATAAAAACTCTATTTTTAAACGGAAACTAAGACCACTAACCCAAAAAGGATGAACAGAGTAATAGAAACCAGCGAAATCAACAGAACCTATAAAATGGGTTCCGAGATCATACAAGCTCTCAAATCTGTGTCGATCACAGTGGACAGAGGTGAGTACGTCGCTTTTATGGGCCCCTCTGGATCTGGCAAGTCTACGCTTATGAATATCATCGGATGCTTGGACACCCCTACTTCCGGTACTTATATTCTGAACAACAAGGATGTCAGTGACATGACAGAAAACGAACTGGCTGATATCAGAAACAAAGAAATTGGATTTGTATTTCAGACATTTAACTTACTTCCGAGAGCCAGCTGTCTGGAAAATGTGGCTCTTCCTCTAGTATATTCGGGTTATAGCAAGTCCGAAAGAGAAGAAATGGCATTTCAGGCTTTGTCAAATGTAGGGTTGGGTGAGCGTACTAAACACAGACCGAATGAACTTTCTGGTGGTCAAAGACAACGTGTCGCTATCGCAAGAGCACTGGTCAACAATCCGAGTATCATCCTTGCCGATGAACCTACCGGAAACTTGGACACTAAGACTTCCTATGACATCATGGAGCTCTTTCATGAGCTTCACTCCAAAGGCAACACCATCATCATGGTGACGCACGAAGATGACATAGCCCACTACGCCCATCGTATCGTGAGGCTGAGAGATGGACTAGTCGAAACAGACACCATCAATCCCAACCCGACAAGAGGAGTAGCCGTACCGGTCTAATTCTTCTAAAAGAATCAAATAGATTCTTATTTTTGTCGGAGAATTAGGATTAAATCAATGAAAATCTATACCAAAACAGGAGACCAGGGAAAAACTTCACTTCTCGGAGGAGAAAGAGTCCCCAAATCTCATCTCAGGATAGATGCTTATGGCACTGTTGATGAACTTAATTCCTATGTGGGCCTACTTCGGGATCAAGAAGTCAATCAATCCAGAAGTAAGCTTCTAAAAGACATCCAAGATCGACTCTTCACCATCGGAGCTGATTTGGCTACTCCTTCGGGAAAAACCAAAGTCAAAAAACCAGACCTCCATCAGGAAGACATCGAGGTATTGGAGCATGAAATGGATCAAATGGAAATAGAATTACCTCCCTTGAGAGCGTTTATTCTACCTGGAGGCCATCTATCCGTGTCTTTTGCACATTTGGCTCGAACCGTCTGCCGCAGGGCAGAAAGAAGAGCTGTAGAACTGAACGAGACCGAGGCCGTCAATGAACTACTGATCCAGTATCTCAATCGTCTTTCGGATTACTTCTTTGTCTTGGGTCGCAAAATGGCCCAAGAACTCCAAGTAGAAGAGGTCACTTGGACTCCAAGAGTACAATAATAACAGGAAAGGCCCCTGTAGCTTTTCCAACAAGTATACTTATCAATTTGATTTCGACTTAATCAGCTTTGGCATGAAAACATCCCTAGCAATCCCGGTAACAAAGACACAATCGTCTAGACTTTCACAAACCGATTTTTCCAATCTGGTCTTCGGAAAGACAATTTCCGATCACATGTTCGTGGCTGATTTCAAAAATGGAGAATGGAGCGACTTGAGAATAGAACCATATGCTCCTTTGCATTTGAACCCATCCAATGCAGCCTTGCATTATGGTCAGTCTATCTTCGAAGGGCTCAAGGCTTATAAAAACGAAAATGGTGAAATCATCATTTTCCGAGCTGATGCCAATTGGAGCAGAATGAATGAATCTGCAGAAAGAATGTGCATGCCTTCTCTTCCGGAAGAAGTCTTCATGGAAGGACTTTTGCAACTCCTGGAACTGGACAAAGCATGGGTCCCTTCTGCTAAAGGAGCTTCACTTTACATCCGTCCTTTTATGTTTGCGACAGATGATTACATTGGAGTGAAACCTTCAGACACCTACAAGTTCATCATTTTCACCTGTCCGGTAGGCAACTACTACTCCAAGCCAGTCAGCGTCAAAGTGGAGACTAAATTCACCCGAGCTACTGAAGGTGGTACAGGAGCTGCCAAAACTGCCGGAAATTACGCTGCCTCTCTTTTCCCAGCTCTCCAAGCCCAAAAGGCCGGTTACGATCAGCTGCTTTGGACAGATGGAAAAAGCCACAGCAACATTGAGGAAAGTGGTACGATGAACGTGATGTTCAAAATCAATGGCAAAATCATCACTGCCCCTACCAACACTGGTACCATTCTGAAAGGAATCACCAGAAATTCTGTCATTCAACTTGCCAAAGATTGGGACGAATCCTTAGAGGAAAGATTTCTAAGTGTCAGTGAATTGAAAAGTGCATTGGAGGCGGGACAAGTTGACGAAGCATTTGGCACGGGTACGGCAGCCACCATCGCTCATATTTACAAAATACACCTGGATGGAAAAGATTACATCCTTCCGGAGAAACCAGCCGATGCATTTTCTCATCGGGTACTGGCCGCTCTGGACGGTATCAAATATGGGACAGTTGCCGATCCACATGATTGGATCATCAAAATCTAAAAATTAAGTCCTGAATTCATTTTCAGGACTTTTTTTTTCTGAATCAAACAAGGATACCCTTTCAGCCAAATACTAGCATATAGACCCAATAATCATGAAAGCCAAGCTGATTTTTATAAGTTTATTTATTTCCCTGAGTCTACAGGCGCAGGAAATCATCCCTCCCACTTACATCAACCCACTGGATATAGACTATACTTATATGGTCTATAATTCGTCCCGTAATATTTCCTATCGGTCTGGCGCTGATCCTGCTGTCATCGAATTTCGGGACGAATATTACATGTTTGTCACACGTTCCTTTGGATACTGGCATTCTACTGATTTAGTCCATTGGACATTCATCAAACCTCAGCAATGGTTTTTTGAAGGAAGCAATGCCCCAACTGCTTTCAATTACAAAGATTCCTTAGTCTATTTTGCAGGTGATCCAGCAGGATATGGGAGCATTCTCTACACAGACGATCCTAAAAGTGGCAAATGGACTCCTACTGCCTCCATCACTAATAATATCCAAGACTCTGACTTGTTCATCGATGATGATGGTCAGACCTATCTCTACTGGGGTTCATCCAATGTCCACCCTATTCAAGTCAAAATGCTCAACAAGGATCAGCGAATGCTGGAGACTGGCGTCAAAAAAGAGTTGATCAATTTGGATGAAGAACTTCACGGTTGGGAACGATTTGGCGAAAACAATTTCCATCCAACACTGAAAGAAGGCTATATGGAAGGTGCGTCCATGATCAAGCATAATGGAAAATACTACCTCCAATACGCAGCTCCAGGCACTCAATTCAATGTCTATGGAGATGGAGCTTATGTAGGCGATTCTCCCTTAGGTCCTTTTACTTATATGATAAATAATCCCATATCCTTCAAGCCTGGAGGGTTTAGCAATGGCGCAGGACATGGAATGACTTTGCGGGCAAGCGATGGCAATTACTGGCATTTTGCGACGATGGCCCTAGCTTCCAATTCCCAGTGGGAACGAAGGCTATGCATGTATCCGACCTATTTTGATGAGGATGGGCTTATGCATTCTGATACACACTATGGTGACTACCCGAGATTTGCCCCATCCCACCCGACTAAAGCTGGACAACATACCGGATGGATGCTGCTTTCTTATCGAGGAAAAACCACCGTCTCCACCTCCCAGATGCAGATCCGAAAAAGCACCACCAACGATGATGAGGTTGAAGTTTTTGAAATACCAGTTGAAAAGGATGGAAATGGAGAGATCCTATCAGAAGTGTTGACAGATGAAAATCCTAAATCCTACTGGGTAGCAGAAGCTAATGATAGAGATCAATGGGTCAAAATAGAAATGCAACACCCTGGAAAAATCTACGCGATTCAACTGAATTTCCATGATCATGAATCCGGTATCTATACCCGAGTCGAAGGGTTGAGGCATCGCTTCCTAGTAGAGTCTTCTCAGGATGGATCTACATGGCAAACGGTCATCGATCGAAGTGAAAGCTATAAGGATTCTCCCAATGCTTATGAAGTTCTCAAGCAGCCTATCGAAGCCAAATTCGTAAGATACAGAAATGTAAATGTGCCAGGACCCAATTTGGCACTTTCTGAAATCCGAGTTTTCGGATTGGGCTTAGGTAAAAAACCTGCAGCAGTGAAAAACTTCAAACTCGAAAGACAGAGTGATCGAAGAGATGCAGCGCTCACATGGGACAAAGTAGCAGGTGCACAAGGTTACAATATCCGTTGGGGAATAGCTCCTGACAAGCTTTACCATTCCTGGTTGGTCTATGAGGCCAATTCACTTTTCATGCGAAACCTCGACCGAGATACCGAGTACTATTTCAGCATTGAGTCATTCAATGAAAATGGAATCTCTGTTCCAAGCAAGATTATTAAGGTAGAATAGTCACTCTTCTACCAAATTCATCTTACTCCACATGCTCCTATCTCTTGACTCCCCGTTCTAGGCTCTTGGTTCTGATGACTTGTTTCTAGCTTCCAAATACTTGATACTATTTATCTAGATACTAGATACCAACTACTCTCAGACTCTGGCTCTGCTCAATGGCATCGTCATGCATCTAGGGCCTCCAAGACCTCTTGATAGCTCAGAAGAAGGTATTTCTAGCACTTCTACTCCCATATTTCTCAAGGCGCGATTGGTATGAATATTCCGATTGTAAGAAATCACCCTTCTCGGTCCTATCGCAAAGACATTGGCTCCATCAAACCACTGCTCACGCATGGAATAATCTGGATTGCCATCTGCTGTCGCCAACACTTCCAAATGAGGAATCTCCCGTTCTAAGACTTTCAATAAAGATTCATTCAATACTTCCCTTCGGATATGAACTTTGTCATCCTTGATCTCTTTAAGGGTGTAAAGGGAGGTTTGAAATACCGCATTCATCGCATCCGGATAGGTGAGCACTAGATTTTCATCCAGCACTGTAAAAACTGTATCCAAATGCATGTATTGGCGCTTTTTAGGCAAATGAACTTCATAGACTCTTTGCACTGTTCCTTCCGCCAAAAGAGCCTTTGCAGCATGGTAAATGGCTTTTTCATCAGTTCGCTCAGAATTCCCGATCGCAACGGCCTCATGTGAAAGCACGATAACATCTCCTCCCTCTATGCTCGGTGGAGTATCATGACCAGCTATTGGATAAAGCTTTTTCACGTTATCTCTGAATTCGGGATGATTTTCAAAAACTGTCCTAAGCAAATCTGCTTCCCGCTGCCTGCCTTCCATCTTCATCGAGGAAAAAATCACTCCGCCTGGGGTCAGGGCCATGGGATCCCTCTGAAAATACAAATTGGGACAAGGCGAAATAGCGAATGCATGATCCATGATTTCCCCGGCATCCAGCGTGGGGATTTTCCGCTTCAGTTCGTGGATTTTTAATCCGGCAGTCAGAATAGAGGCACATTCCGCAGTCGAATATCTCTCAAGAATATCCTCCGCCAAATAGGTCAAACCCGATCTCTTCAAAGCATCTCGAATTAAACTTAAGAGCATCTCCTCGTCATACAAGACACGGATCAGCAACTCCCTCAATTGATATACCTGAGCACCTGTCGCATCTTTGATCAAATTGGAAAACATGTCATGCTCTCGCTGCAAAGCGTCCAGATAGGGCACATCTTCAAAAAGCAGAAACTCCTTGTTATAAGGAGTCAATCTATCGATTTCTTTTCCAGGTCTATGCATGAGCACCGCCTTGAGGGTGCCAAATTCTGAATTAAGCCGTAGGTTCATGTTTATTTTCACATTTACACCTATGTTAAGTATTTATTGATGAAAGAGCAATTGATAGGGCCGAATTTTAGGATATCTCTAAAAACAGGATCTACATACAGTCCTTGGGCTTTGCCCGGATGAGCTTAATTGAAAAATTAGTCCACAAAATATTTAAATCATCACTTCGTAATTCATACTTCGCCCTTCCAAAATCAGGTATCATATTTGCCCTCCTCCTACTATATCAAAAACAAGCTTTATGAATTTCAAAAAATATTTCTGGATTCCATTTTTAACTCTATTTCTCGTAAGCTGCAATACAGTAAATCAGCTGGCCGGCCAAATGGGACTCGGCACTCCTACCGATGCGGAAATCAATTCAGGACTCAAGCAAGCTTTGGAACTGGGAACAGGATACGCTTCTGAAAGACTTGCTCAAAAGGATGGATATCTAGGAAATCAATTGATCAAAATCACTTTCCCAGAAGAAGCAAAAAAAATCGAAAATACCCTTCGAAGCATCGGTCTGGGTAGTCTCTGCGACCAGGTAATTACTTCGGTCAATCGAGCTGCCGAGGATGCTGCCATCGAAGCCAAACCGATTTTCGTCGCTGCGATCAAGGAAATGAGCATTCAGGATGTCAAAAACATTTTGCTCGGCCAAAATGATGCGGCCACCGTTTATTTTCAGCAAAAAACCACATCCGAACTTGAGAAAAAATTCGAGCCTATCATCGGTCAAAGTCTCGACAAAGTCGGTGCTACCAAATATTGGGGAGATGTAATCAACCGCTACAACCAAGTGCCTCTCGTGACCAAAGTAAATCCAGATCTTTCAGCTTATGTGACTGAAAAAGCGATTGATGGACTTTTTTATGAAATCGCTAAAGAAGAACTAAAAATCAGAGAAAGTGTAGCCGCCAGAAGCACTCTCTTGCTTCAAAAGGTATTTGGCTATGCAGATTCTGCGAAAAGCGAATAAGAAATTTAAGCTTTTAAGTTCCTATTGAGGTATCTTATTAGGAACTATTTGACATTCATTATGTCAATACCTTTTTTTAATGAATTAAGTGCTATTTTAAAGGTAATCAGCGTTTTAAAATTACTTCTTGAAAGATACCTTCACGTAAATTTATAGCACAATGAAAGCCTCATCAAGCTTTAGAGTTTATGTATTGTTTTATTTTCTGATTTTTGGAATTGCAAATTCAAGCTATGCTCAACTCTCGGTCAGTGAGAACCATCGCTATTTAGTGGATGAAAAAGGCAAAGCATATTTTTGGTTAGGAGATACGGGCTGGGGTTTATTTCAAAAGTTGACTAGAAAGGAAGTTGATTTTTACCTAAAAACAAGAGCCAAGCAAGGATTTACTACAATTCATGCCGCCGCTGTGCACAAAAATCCTTTTATCACTCCAGAGTTAGAAAACATATATGGAGACAAGGCTTTTGAAGATGAGGTGAAAATGATTCCTGCTATTACACCAGGAAATGACCCTTCTGATCCAATTGCTTATGATTACTGGGATCATGTAGATTTCATCATAGACCGAGCCGAAAAATATGGGTTGCAGATTGTATTTCTTCCACTCTTTAATATGAAAGAGGGCGATGGGTATAATTTAATCAATGAATCAAATGCCTTGAATTTTGGGAAGTTTTTGGGGGAAAGATACGGTAGCAAAACCAATATCATCTGGTGTATGGGAGGAGATGTATTGGCAGATAACGACACCAAAAAGTCCATTTGGAATGAACTAGCCAAAGGGGTCAATTTAGGAGTAGCAGGAGATAAAGATTACTCCAATACCTTGATGACGTTTCATACAAGAGGTGGTCATACTTCCTCTGAATACTTTAAGAATGCTCCCTGGATAGATTTTCACATGTTGCAAACTTGGGATTTATATACCTCCATTTATGAGACAGTTTCGAGAGATTACAATAAAAATCCTATAGCACCAATCCTACATGGAGAAGGGGCCTATGAGGATGGCCCCGAATATCCTACCAAACCGATCACTGCCCACAAAATCAGAAAACAGGCATATTGGGCGGCCTTTGCGGGAGGCATGCATACCTATGGCAACACCAACGTCTGGAACTTTGGAAGTAATCCAAAATATGTTACAGAAGATTGGAAAGTCGCTGTTTCCTCAGAAGGTGCAAGAAATATGAAGGTGTTTTCCAAATTGATGCAAGACATAGAATGGTGGAAATTCGAACCTAACCAATCCTTGATTTTGGAAGGACAAAATGAAAAAGACTCATTGAATGTCGCTATGCTATCTTCTGATTCGAAAGAGATAGTAATTTATTTCTCAGAAAAAGATGAAATCAAAGTGGATATCTCTCTACTGCAAAATGAAAATTTAAAAGCTGTTTGGTTTGATCCAAAAACGGGTAAAAAGCAGAATGAAAAAATCAATCAAGCTCAGGAATCTATGATTTTCAAAAGTCCAGAGGCTTGGGAAGATGCTCTTTTATGGATTAAAAGCTATTGAATTGAAAGCGCATTCTTGGAAAATCCAGGATTGATTTTCCTCCTAAATAATCCGTAATTTATTCCACATTCATCAAATCAATCACTATGGAAAGTTCAGAATGGAGTCAGTTTACAGTCAAAATCCCCGTCAATGCCTCGATAGAGGCTATTTCTAAAGCTTGGACGTCCCAGGAAGGCTTGGAAAACTGGTTTTTAAGATTGGCTGAATTCAGTTCTCCTGAGGGGATTGTTCGGGAAAGAAATGAAAAATTCCAAGTGGGAGATCTCTACCAATGGATGTGGCATGGTTGGTCTGATGAAATCATAGAAAAAGGTGAAATCCTCCCTTCTGAAGAAGATGAGATTATCCGTTTCACTTTTGGAAAAGCTGGAATAGTTAGTGTCAAAACCTATCAAGAAGGGAGTGAAACCATCCTGCAACTCACCCAATCACAAATCCCGCTCGAGGAAGATGCCAAATTGAACTTCCATGTAGGATGCAAAACCGGTTGGACCTTTTACCTCCTCAATTTGAAATCCATTCTTTTGGGAGGATTGGATTTGAGAAATAAGAATAATGAGTTGAATATGGATTGAGTGACTATTCCCACTAAAAGCAAAAAACCGGACTTCTCAGCCCGGTTTTTTGTTTAAGTGCTAGATAGTCATCCGACTCCCCACTTTTTACTCCACAACAGAAACCATCAAGGTCTCCCCTTCTTTAGAGACTTTCAAAGCTCCTTTTTTGGTCAGGCCTTTGATTGCCACATCCCATTTTTTATTGCTTAAGCCAGCCTGATCTTTGATCACCAATAGTTCGGCAGGATTGCTTTTTACCACCAATTCAAATACCATTTTCTCCTCTTCAGTCATTTCCACCTGCTTTTTCTCAGGTCTCATCTGCGGGAAGAACAATACTTCCTGGATCGTTGTTTTATTCGTCATCAACATGGTCAATCGGTCGATTCCAATACCCAATCCCGATGTTGGAGGCATACCATATTCCAAAGCTCTCAAGAAATCTTCATCCATTGCCATCGCCTCATCATCTCCTCTAGCAGCCAATTTCAACTGATCTTCGAATCGCTCCCGCTGATCAATCGGGTCGTTCAATTCGGTATAAGCATTGGCGATCTCTTTTCCATTGACAAACAGCTCAAATCGCTCAACCAAGCCTTCTTCAGTTCTGTGCTTTTTGGCCAAAGGAGTCATCTCGATCGGATAATCAGTGATATAAGTCGGTTGAATCAGATTCGCTTCCACTTTTTCACCAAAGATCTCATCAATCAGCTTGCCTTTACCCATCGTCTCATCGGTTTCGATACCCATGTCTTTACAAACTTGGCGAAGTTCCGCCTCATCCATTTTGCTGACATCGATTCCTGCATATTCCTTGATGGAATCGTACATGGTCAATCGTCTGTATGGACCGGCGAAGTCAATTTCATTTTCCCCTACCTTCACCTTGGTATCCTCATGGATGGCCAAAGTCACCTGCTCAAGCAAATCTTCCACCATCTCCATCATCCAGATGTAATCCTTGTAGGCCACATAGATTTCCATCGAAGTAAACTCCGGATTGTGAGTACGGTCCATTCCTTCATTTCGGAACATTTTCCCAAACTCATAAACCCCATCAAAACCACCTACGATCAGTCTTTTCAGGTAAAGCTCATTCGCAATTCTCAAGAAAAGCGGCATATCCAAGGTATTGTGATGCGTTTCAAAAGGCCTTGCCGCAGCTCCACCGTGAACAGCCTGAAGAATTGGTGTCTCTACCTCTAGCCAGTTGTGATCATCAAAATACCTTCTCATGGTAGAAATGATCTTTGATCGGGTAAAGAAGGTCTGCTTCACTTCAGGATTTACCGTCAGATCCACGTAGCGTTGTCTGTATCTCAATTCCGGATCTGTGAATCCATCAAATACATTTCCTTCCTCATCTCTTTTCACCACAGGAAGCGGTTTGACAGCTTTGGAAAGAACTTTCAATTCAGTCACATGTAGTGAAATCTCTCCCGTTTGAGTAGTAAAAATATAGCCTTTTACCCCGATGAAATCACCGATTCCCAAAAGCTTCTTGAATACTGAATTGTATAAGGTTTTATCATCTTCAGGGCAGATATCGTCCCTTCTGACATAAATCTGCAAACGACCAGTGGAATCCTGAATTTCTGCAAAAGAAGCAGACCCCATGATCCTTCTGGACATCAATCTACCAGCAATAGAAATCCCTTTGTAATCGTTCTTTCGGTTTTCATAGTTTCTATGAATGTCCTCGGCCGTTACATTGATAGGAAAAGCTTCTGCAGGGTAAGGGTTCACACCCAAACTCATCAGTTCTTCCCGATCTTTTCTTCTTTCTATTTCCTGTTCGCTCAAAAGTTGCATTGTATTGATTTGAGAATTTTAAATTTTCTGTTTTATGTCTGGTGTTCGATGCCCGATGTCCACAAACTAACTCGCACCAAGCATCCAGAAATCACTTACTATTTTTTATCCTTACTCTGAAAACTGATCACTGATTACTACCAGCTGCTTTCCTTCTTTTCATTTCCCGTTTGATCAGCTCAAACTCCCTCGAACTCTGGCCTGCAATGCTCGAGTTTTCAGCAGCTCTTCGAATCAGGTAAGGCATCACTTTTTCTACAGGTCCATAGGGTACATACTTCAATACTCTATAGCCCGCATCTGCGAGGTTGAATGAAATCGTATCACTCATTCCATAGAGCTGCGCAAAGAATACCCGATCCGACTGGGGATCTATTCCATACTGATCGATCAACTTGACCACCCAATGATTGCTTGCCTCATTATGCGATCCACTAACCAAATAGACACCATTTGCCACACAAAACTCCACTCCCAGATCATAATCCCGATCCGTCGCAGCTTTGTTGGGCTGAATGGGGCTTTTGTAGCCCAATTCTTCGGCTCGCTCGGCTTCTTTTTCCATATAAGCACCGCGCACCAGCTTTGCACCCAAGAAATAGCCAGTTCGGTCAGCTTCTGACTTGGCATCTTTTAGCCTTGCCAGCATGTCGGCACGATACATCTGAAATGTATTATAGACCACACACCTTTCCGTATTGTATTTGGCCATGGCTTCATAGGTCAGCTTGTCCACTGTATCCTGAAACCAAGATTCCTCGGCATCAATCAAGATTTTTAAACCAAGCTCATGCGCTGTCTGACACAGCAAATCCAATCTAAGCCTGCATCGCTCAAACGCTTCCTCCTCATCTTGATTCAGCTTCAAACCAGATTGGAGCTTCGTCATGATCTCATAGTCACCCAAACCTGTCACTTTGACCACCCCAAAGGGCATAAAATCAGTTTTGGCCGACTCCACCATCGATAGGCGAATCTCCTCCGTTGTCTTTGCAAAGCTCTCCTCATCACCCTTTCCTTCTACAGAATAGTCCAGAATGGACTCCACTCCATACTTAGCTAGGATTTGACAGTCTTCGATACTCTCTGCAATCGTCTCGCCTCCGCAGAAATGCCCAAACATCGTCTGCTTCATGATACCTTTTATCGGAAGCTTAAGTGCAAATCCGATTTTAGTCAGGGCTATCCCCAAGTCAGAGACCAATTTATTATTCAGCATGGCAAAGACCAGATAGGTCTTTTTCAGTTCCGAATCGGATTTGGAAGCGAAAGCTACTTTCAGATTATGGAAAGATATTTGGGTTTTTACGGGCATTGTACTCAAATAAAGCTGCAAAGATATCAATAAAAAGCTTTTTACTTAGGTTTTGTTAGGGATTTTGCTTGATCAAATTTTTCCAAAAATCATCCTTCAAAAGTGCTGAATTGACCTGTAATTCCACCCTTTTATCCATTGACAAAACGGTGATTTGATTGGGAAAAATAAAATAGCACTACAGTCTCACCCATCCATATTTCATTTGCTTTATTCTAAGCATACAGATGAAAAATTTTAGGTTTGGAATTCCAAATAATATTCTGAATTGAAATAAAAAGGAGACTTCAATTAGCGAATTGATGATGATTCAATCTATTTTTTAAAATAAACATAAATCAACCCAACCTCAATTATGTATTCAATAATTAAAATTTGAAAAAAATGTTTTGCTATTAAAATTTACCAGCTTACATTTACGGCATGTTAATCACAGCGGCGATTTATTTTACTTTCTTTTACTTTTACTTTCGAAGCCAAAATCGAATCGGAGCTGTGTATTGTCTAGCCAAAAACTAAAAGAACATAAACAACTAAAAGCCCGATTCGAAAGAGTCGGGCTTTTTTCATTTAAAAACGCTCAGCCGTATGAAAACTCACAAACAAATTAAAGACTGGGGTCTAGGACTCACCACCCCACTGATCATCGCAGGACCATGCTCCGCAGAGACACCTGAGCAGATCGAACAGATCTGTAAGGAAATGAAAGAAGAAAACATGGTTCCTCAGCTTTTCAGAGCTGGAATCTGGAAACCAAGAACCAGACCTGGATCTTTCGAAGGAATCGGTGAAGATGGACTAAAATGGATGGAAATCGTCAGACATCATCTGAATATTCCTATCACAGTAGAAGTCGGAAATGCCGCTCATGCCGAATTGGCTTTGAAACATAAAGTGGATGTAATCTGGGTAGGTGCTAGAACCACCGTGAATCCTTTCGCAGTACAAGAAATTGCTGATGCACTGAAAGGTTCTGATGTCCCAGTGATGGTCAAAAACCCGATGAACCCTGATTTGGATCTTTGGGTGGGAGCTTTAGAAAGATTCCATGCAGTAGGTTTGGACAAATTGGCGGCAATCCACAGAGGTTTCTCCGATGCTTACGACAAGCGATTCAGAAACAAGCCAAACTGGTCCATGCCAATCCACTTGAAGAGAGTTTGGAAAGGAATGGAAGTGATCAACGATCCTTCTCACATCGTCGGAAGAAGAGACGGAATTCTTGAAGTGTCCCAAAGAGCAATGAACTTCGGTCTGGATGGATTGATGATCGAAACTCACCATGATCCGGACAAAGCATGGTCTGATGCAAAGCAGCAAGTGACTCCAAAAGCTTTGAAACAAATCATCTCTGCGATCGACTTCAAAGAACCCTTGGAACAAATGGCTCCAGACGAAAAACTTCAGGATCTAAGAAGAGCTGTCGATCACTTGGATGATCAGTTGCTGGATATTTTGCAGGAGAGATTCGCTGTGATCGATCAGATCGGTGCACACAAAAGAGAGCATCACCTCACTGTTTTCCAATCTGACAGATGGAAAGAAGTAATGGAAAGCCGCACGAAAAAGGGTGTAGATAAGCATCTAAGCGAGAAGTTTATGAAGGAGTTGCTTTATTGTATTCACGAAGAGTCTGTGAAGAGACAAGAAAAACAACTCCGTGAAGCGGAAGCTTTGAAAAAATAATACAATTGGCTGAGTAAAATTAGAAAGGGAGACATCTTCTCCCTTTCTTTATCACTCCGATTATTAAACCTACTGTGAATCCTGTTTATATAAGTACCTCACCTATTCTGAAGCTTTCCGAATTGCTGGAGGGTTTAAATTTTTCTTCTCTCTTTGTATTGACAGATGAGAACACCCTGCAACATTGCTACCCACTGATTCAGAAGGCTCTACCTGATGAACATCACCTTTTCACTTTCCCTGCCGGGGAATCGCACAAAAATCTGGAAACCTGTGCTTCCATTTGGTCAAAAATGACCGAGGCAGGACTGGATCGGAAGGCACTTTGCCTCAACATCGGAGGTGGAGTATTGGGTGATATGGGAGGTTTTTGTGCCAGTATTTACAAAAGAGGAATCCGTTTCATCAATATGCCCACTACCCTTCTTTCCCAGGTTGATGCCAGCGTGGGAGGAAAGTTGGGGATTGATTTCGAAGGATTAAAAAACCATTTGGGAGTTTTCAACGAACCGGAATTTGTTTTGATCAGTCCAGATTTTCTAAAAACCCTTCCTGAAAATGAATTAAGGTCCGGTTTTGCAGAAATCATCAAGCATGGATTGATTCAAGATAAATCTTACTTCGAAAAACTCAATTTTGATGACTGGAAAACCAATAATTGGGAATACCTGATCGATCATTCAGTAGCCATCAAAAAAGCAGTGGTTCAAGAAGATCCCAAAGAAGCGGGACTTCGTAAAATCCTGAATTTTGGTCATACCATCGGCCATGCATTGGAAACTCATTTTCTGGATGGTCCCAACCATCTCCTACATGGGGAAGCGATCGCTGCAGGCATGATCTGTGAAGCTTGGCTTTCTGTTCAAAAAAAAGGCTTACACCAAGAAGATTTAAATCAGATTCAGGAAAATCTTTTAAAAGTCTATGGCAAAATCCAGCTATCCAAAGATGACTTTGGAGCAGCCTTAGATCTCTGTCTTCAAGACAAAAAGAATGAAGGAAAGGAAATCCTCTTTTCCCTCCTTGAGAACATCGGGACCTGTACCTACAACATCCCAGTCAGCAGAAAAGAAATAGAAGCTGCACTCACCTATTATTGTACTATTTAATTTTCAACCTTGTCTACAGAAACCATGGAGATTTTAGAACTGAGCCAAAAATCAGCTTTCGCTCCTACCACCATCCCCCTTCCTTCCTCTAAAAGCGAATCCAACCGGGTTCTGATCATTGATGCCCTGACAGAAGGCAAAAATGAAATCTCCAACCTCGCGGAGGCCCGGGACACCCAGACCATGATTCGGTTGCTAGGAAAGAATCCTCCAGTTTATGATGTCTTGGATGCAGGAACGACCATGCGCTTTTTGACAGCTTACGCAGCCATCACCAATCAAAACAAGGTCATGACTGGCACGGCCAGAATGTGCCAGAGACCCATTGGCATATTGGTAGATGCATTAAGAGAAATTGGAGCTGAAATTCACTACATGAATGTAGAAGGTTATCCTCCTTTGGCGATTCATGGATTGGCAGAACAAACCTCAGATAAAGTAAAGATCCGAGGAGATGTTTCTAGCCAATACATTTCTGCGATGCTGATGATCGCGCCAATTCTTCCAAAAGGACTGGAAATCGAACTAGAAGGTAAAGTTGGAAGTAGAACTTACATTGAAATGACTCTGGAATTGATGGCCAAATTTGGCATTACCTATTCCTGGAAAGAAAATATGATTAAAGTAGCCCACCAAAGCTATCAGCCTACCGAATTCATGGTGGAAAGCGACTGGTCAGGTGCAAGTTACTGGTTTAGCTTATTGGCCTGTGCTGATTCAGGAGAGCTATTCTTAAAAGGACTAAAAGAAGATAGTTTACAAGGCGATTCCAAAATCGTGGAAATCATGTCCCATTTGGGAATCAAAAGCACCTTTAATAAGGAAGGCGTGCTTTTGGAAAAAATCCCGGTAACGGGTTTAAAAGAATTTGATTTCACCCACTGCCCGGACCTTGCTCAAACTGTTGCTGTGACCTGTGCTATTTTGGGACAGGATGCCAAATTCACTGGTTTGGAGAGCTTGAGAATCAAGGAAACAGATCGAATTTATGCCTTACAGCAGGAGTTGGCCAAATTCAATGCTGAATTCAACGAAGTAGAACCTGAAGTCTTTCAGGTGATCCCATCTGTGACCATGCCTCATGAAGTGCAAATCCATACCTATGATGATCATAGAATGGGAATGGCTTTCATGCCTCTTTTGACCAAAACTAAAGTCTTGATGGAAGATCCTGAAGTGGTGAACAAATCTTATCCGAGTTTCTGGAAACATTGTCAATTGGCTGGAATCAGCTGCACCAACCATGAGTCATAAAATCGCCATACAGGGAGTCCCTGGCTCCTTTCACCATCAGGTCAGCTTGAATCTTTTCGGTGAAGACACTACGGTATTGCCTTTCAATACCTTCGAGGGAGTTGCAAAATCGGTTGCCAGTGGAGAGGCTGACTACGGCGTAATGGCCATAGAAAATTCCATCGCAGGAGCTATTCTTCCCAATTATGAAATTATTGACCGAAACGGTCTTTTCGTTCGTGGAGAGTATTACTTGCCCATTGCCCACCAATTGATGGCATTGCCAGGACAGAAAATTGAAGACATTCAGGAGGTTCGTTCACATCCAATGGCCATCTTGCAGTGCAAACCCTTTTTGGCTCAAAATCCTCATTTGGAAGCCAAAGATGATGTAGATACTGCTGCTGTCGCACAACGTATTGCTGAAAATCAGCTGAAAGGTATTGCTGGAATTGCTTCGAAAATTGCAGCTGAAATCTATGGATTGGAAATTATCGCAGCGGATATCCAAACGGTAAAAAACAATTTCACGCGATTCATCATTTTAGAAAAAGAATCAAACGAAAAGTCAAAAGAGGTCAATAAGGTTTCTTTCAAAGTGACTATCCAAAATGAAAAAGGAGGATTGGCCCAATTGCTTACCATGCTGGCTGAAAAAGGACTAGATTTAAGTAAAATCCAATCTATTCCAGTTATTCAGAAACCGTGGGAATATGCTTTTTTCATTGATGCTGTTTTTAGCAATTACGATTCCTATCAAGATGCAATGAAGCTTGTCCAGGAGAATTTTGGAGAGTTGAAAATTTTCGGAGAATACAAAAGCCAGAAATAATGAAAGGTTATGCAAAACGCATTGAAACCGTCCAAGAATACTACTTTTCGGCCAAATTAAGAGAAGTTGCCCAGCTGGTTGCAGCAGGAAAACCAGTCATCAATTTAGGAATTGGTAGCCCAGACCTTCCTCCCGCTCCTGAAGTAGTTCAGGCTTTGAAGAGTACCGCTGAGAATTCTCAGTCTCATGGATATCAATCTTACCAAGGAATTCCTGAATTGAGAATTTCCATGGCTGATTTTTATCAGAGAGAATACGGGGTTGAGCTAAACCCACAGAAAGAAATTCTTCCGCTTATGGGTTCCAAAGAAGGTATTTTGCATATCAGCATGACTTTTTTAAATCCAGGGGATCAGGTTTTGATACCCAACCCGGGCTATCCGACCTACAGTTCTGTTACCAGTTTGGTGGAAGCAGAACCTGTTTACTATTCCCTGAAGGAATCCGGGGAGCCGGATTGGGAAGAATTGGCTGGACTGGATTTATCCCGCGTCAAGCTCATGTGGATCAATTATCCCCACATGCCGACCGGTGCTTTGGGAAGCAAGGCATTGTTACAAAAGCTGGTCAATTTCGCCAATAACAAGGATTTGGTTCTCATCAATGATAATCCTTACAGCCATATTCTAAACCCAGAACCTTTGAGCATTTTGGGAATAGAGGGTGCTAAAGATGTCGCTTTAGAATTGAATTCACTGAGCAAATCTTTCAATATGCCAGGCTGGAGAGTGGGCATGCTTTCCGGTCGGGAAGATTGGATCGCTGCAGTTCTGAAAGTCAAATCCAATATGGACTCGGGCATGTTTTTGGGAATCCAAAAAGGAGCCATTGCAGCCCTGAAACTATCAAAGAGCTGGTTCCAGGACATGAATGAGCACTACGAAAACCGTAGAAAACTCATCTGGAAGCTTGCTGATCTTTTGAGTTTAACCTATCAAAAGAGCTCGGGTGGGCTTTTTGTATGGTGCAAAGTACCAGAAGGGCAATCCGCTGAGGAATTGGTAGACTTCCTTCTTTACGAAAAAAATATTTTTATCACACCAGGAAAAATCTTTGGATCGGTTGGGAATCAATATGTAAGATTCTCCCTTTGCATGCCTGAATTCAAAATCCTGGAAGCAATCAACAGAATCAAATAATAAGTATCATGAAAAAAATTCATATCGTAGGTCTGGGCCTATTGGGAGGTTCATTTGGCCTTGGAGCATTGAGAAAATTCCCGGAGCTTCAGGTAACCGGAACCGATATTTCAGAGCAAAACTTAAAAGATGCCTTGACGTTGGGAATCATCACTGAGGCAAAGGAAAAACCTGATTCTGATACAGATTTGGTGATTTTGGCCACTCCTGCCGATACCTTGGGAGATTTATTAAAAGAAACCTTGGATCAAATTGGTGAAAATACACTAGTTATTGATTTAGGATCCACTAAGGCAAAACTTTGCCGTGAAATTGCGGATCATCCCAAAAGGAAACAATACCTTGCCGGCCATCCCATCGCAGGAACTGAATACTCTGGGCCTAAAGCTGCTTTTGCAGATCTTTTGGACAGAAAGGTGATGATCATCTGTGATCTAGAAAAAACTGACCTAACTCTAAAAGAGAAGGCATACGAACTTTTTGATGCCTTGAATTTGAAGTTAAGGTTTATGGATCCGGAAGAGCATGACAGGCATTTGGCATTTGTTTCCCATTTATCACATATCACTTCCTTTATGTTGGGAAAAACGGTTCTTCAAAAAATGGAGGATGAGAAAAACATTTTCGATATGGCGGGTTCTGGTTTTGCCTCCACTGTTCGATTGGCCAAGTCCTCCCCTGCTATGTGGGCTCCGATCCTCACTGAAAACAAGGATAATATCTTGGCTTCTTTGGATGGCTACATCTCCAATCTGACGGCTATGCGTGAAAAAATAGCCCAATCTGATTCTGAAGGCATTTATCAGGAGTTTGCAGAAATCAATAAAATCCGGGACATCTTGGATTTAGGGAAATAAATAGACCCAAGCTATAACCTCAAACCACGGAGCAATTCGTGGTTTTTTTGTTGTCTTTGAGACACCTGTGCTTTTAATCCTGAAGATTCGTAATTTCAAACATACTTAAACCTACATAACCATGAAGCCACTCGTTTTTATTTTCTGCCTGATTTTCTCTTTTCAGCTTTTTGCCCAAGACAGCTGGCAGGTAATCGATGCCAAAGGCGAAGCCATGAAACGACATGAAAACTCTTTTGTGGAGTGCAATGGGAAATTTTATGCCTTAGGAGGACGGGGAGATCGTTCCGTGGATGAATTTGATCCCAATACCAATACCTGGCAAAAAGTAGCCGACGCACCGATGGAAATTAGCCATTTTCAGGCAGTCAGCTATAAGAATGAAATATGGGTTGTTGGCGCTTTCACTGGTGGGTATCCCCATGAAACCCCAATCGAGGATCTTTGGATTTTCAACCCGAAAACAAAAACTTGGAGAAAAGGTCCGAAACTTCCTGAAGGCAGGTACAGAGGATCAGCAGGAGTAGCGGTCAGAGGAGATAAAATCTATTTGGTCTGTGGCATTCAAGACGGTCATTATGAAGGTTTCGTGCCTTGGTTTGATGTGCTCGATCCAAAAACCGGAACTTGGACTCCGCTTCCAGATGCCCCAAGAGCCCGAGATCATGTCAGTGCCGCCATCGTCGGAAACAGGCTGTATTTAGCTGGAGGAAGAACTTCTCATGCAGCTATCGGGAAAGTGATTGAAACAACTATTTCTGAGGTGGACTTTTACGACTTTGAAACAGGAAAATGGAAAACGATCGATACAGCTATCCCTACCCAAAGAGCAGGCAATTCAAATTTAGGGATCGGACCCTATTTGGTGGTAATGAACGGAGAAAGCGGCGTTCAGGAATCTGCACATGCCGAGGTGGAGGTATTAGACACCAGAGACAATACCTGGAAAACCCTTGCTCCCTTGAATCAGGGAAGACATGGAACGGGAACCGTTTTCTACAAGGGAAAAATCTATGTTGCCGCCGGTTCAGCCAATCGGGGCGGTGGCCCTGAATTAAATTCAATAGAGGTTATGGAGTTTAAGTAAGTCTCCCTCCTTTGCAAAATCTTATAAAAACCATCCAATAAATTGTAAATCTTCCAGAGCTATTCTTCCCAACTTTGTATTAGTAAAACATCGAAGATTTATAATTAGCACATACCATGAAGACATTAACCTTCAAAACCAATATCAACTGCGGAAACTGCCTCGCCAAAGTAACCCCGATTCTTAATGCAGAATCCAGCATCCAATCCTGGAAAGTAGATTTGGAAGATCCGGAAAGAACTTTGACAGTGGAAACAGAAACGCTTTCTCCTGAAGATGTGAAGAAGACAGTTTTGACATCAGGCTTTTTGGCAACCCCCAAATAAAATTTGAAATCAGAATTTAGAAAGCTGAACATTCAGAGCTTAAACTACTGATATTCAGCATTCTAATTTTAAATAAAAACATTCAAAAAATTTATCCGTAGATTTGAAATGTTGAAAAAGCTGATCTCCATAGTGCTATCCTTAATGGTGCTTTTCTCCTCGGTGGGAATGGCCAAGACAACCCATATCTGTATGGGAGAGGAAATGGAAAGTGCTTTGGGATTTGTCGCTACTCATTTGGATTGTGGAATGGAGACATCCTCTTCCCATTCAAATGAGGATGGAAAAGCGCATTTGGAAAAAACTAAATGCTGTGAAAATCAGAGTCAACAAATTCAACTCGACGACGAAACCTCTCTAAAAAAGCATCAAAGCCAATTGGATTTCAATTTCGCGCTGGCTTTCGTTCAGATCTTTATTTTAGGGTTAGATCAGGATTCTGATGATGATGCCTCCTTCTCACCTTACTATTCCCCTCCGATTGATCAGGATTTATGTATCCTGCATCAAAGCTTTTTGATCTAAAATCATTCTGATGGCTTCGGCCATTCGTGCCCGGATACGCTGTATCCAAGCTTTTCTTTTGCACCATCAGAATGAATCATGCTCAATTCAATCATTAAGTATTTCTTAGAAAACAAGTTAGTCACTGTTCTTTTGCTACTCCTGATCGTAGCCTGGGGCATTGCAACCGCTCCTTTCAATTGGGAAACGGGTTTGATACCCCGAGATCCTGTGCCGGTGGACGCGATTCCGGATATTGGTGAAAACCAACAAATCGTCTTTACAGAATGGATGGGTAGATCACCACAGGACGTGGAAGATCAAATCACTTATCCATTAACTACCTCACTTTTGGGACTGCCAGGAGTCAAAAGTGTCAGAAGTAGTTCTGCCTTTGGCTTCTCCAGTATCTACATCATTTTCAATGAGGACATCGAATTCTATTGGAGTAGATCGCGTGTCCTTGAAAAACTAAACTCCCTTCCTTCCGGTCTTTTACCTGAAGGAGTACAACCCAAATTAGGTCCGGATGCCACGGCTTTGGGACAGGTTTATTGGTATACGCTGGAAGGGCGAGATCCAGAAGGAAATCCTGCTGGTGGTTGGGACTTACATGAATTGCGCTCCATCCAGGATTATTATGTACGCTATTCCCTGACAGCAGTAGATGGCGTGTCAGAGGTCGCATCAGTGGGAGGATACATCAAAGAATATCAAGTTGATGTGGATCCAGCTGCACTAAAGGCAAATGGAGTAACGCTCATGGATGTGATGGCTGCTGTTCAAAAATCAAATCTGGACGTTTCCGCCAACACCATCGAGGTCAACAAAGTCGATTACTTTGTCCGAGGTCTAGGCTATGTCGAAAATCTCAGTGATTTGGATCAGGCTGTTGTCAAAGTCACAAACAATGTTCCTATCCGGATTCAGGATGTTGCCAAAGTCAATATCGGTCCTCAACCCAGAAATATGGGGGGAATTCTGGATAAATCTGGAGCGGAAGCCGTTGGCGGTGTGGTTATCGCCCGATATGGAGACAATCCTCTCCAAGTGATTGAGGGTGTCAAAGCTGAAATCGAAAAGATTTCCGATGGACTTCCCAGCAAAACTTTGGCAGACGGGACTGTTTCCAAGGTAACTATCGTGCCATTTTATGATAGAACCAACCTGATCTACGAGACATTAGGAACCTTGTACGAGGCAATTTCCCTGCAGATTTTGATCACCATCATTGTGATTATTGTGATGGTCTATAATCTGAGAGCATCGCTACTGATTTCTGCCCTCCTGCCTTTGGCAGTTTTGATGTGCTTTATCTTTATGAAGTACTTTGGTGTGGACGCCAATATCGTGGCCCTATCAGGAATCGCGATTGCCATTGGAACCATGGTGGACTTGGGGATTATTTTGAATGAAAATATTCTCAGGCATCTGGAAATGCCGAATGGAGGTAAATCCAAACTCCAAATTGTCTATGAAGCTACCACAGAAGTCGGAGGAGCCATAATAACGGCAGTCAGCACGACAATCGTCAGTTTCCTTCCGGTATTTACCCTTCAGGCTGCTGAAGGAAAGCTATTCGGCCCTTTGGCTTACACCAAATCATTTGCCTTGATCTCAGCGGTCATCTTCACCTTGTTGATCATGCCTGCATTTTCCCACTGGTTTTTCTCATTCAAAAGCTATAAAGGAAAATTCTCTCGCTTAGCAAATTATGCTCTTGTAGTCTTTGGGTTGATTATCGCATTTTCGGTCTGGTCCTGGGCCGGTTGGGTTTTGGTAGGCTATGGATTGATCCATTCCTTGGCTTTTCATTTCCCTGAAATACTGGAAGCCAGAAAGAATGCACTCATCATTGCCGTAACCTTATTGGCTGTTGCTTCCCTCCTGACTTCGGAATGGATGCCCTTGGGAGTCTCCAACAGCTACTTGATCAACTTTGGGTTTATAGCAATTCTATTAACATTGGTATTGGGTGGTTTTACCCTTTTCATTCGGGTTTATCCACAGATTCTAAACTGGTGTCTGAACAATAAAAAGACATTCCTGACATTCCCTGTTGTGGTCTTGCTGTTAGGAGCCTCGGTTTGGTTGGGATTCAATTCGGTTTTCGGATTTATCCCCAAAACTTTGGATAAAATAGGCTTGAATATCCGAACTACTTCCCTTTGGTCTGGCTTATCCCATACTTTTCCTGGATTGGGTGAGGAATTTATGCCATCGCTTAATGAAGGATCATTTCTACTGATGCCAACCACCATGCCTCATGCTGGTGTTCAGGAAAACAGGGAAGTACTTCGAAAGCTTGATATGCTGGTCACAGCAATTCCAGAAGTAGAATTGGTAGTAGGGAAAGCAGGAAGGGCAGAAACTGCGATTGACCCGGCTCCCCTGACGATGTTTGAAAACACCATCAATTACAAAAGTGAGTATCTGACAGATGCAAATGGAACTCGGATCCGGTTCAAAGTGAATGGAGACGGGTTGTTTGAATTGAAAAACGGGACCTACTTTGATCCATCTACCATGGAGCCCCATCTGGTGGAAACTTCCCAGTTGGTAGTGGATTCAGATGGAGAATATTTCCGTCAATGGAGGTCTCATATCCAGAGTCCTGACGATATCTGGAATGAAATTGTAGGTGTTATCCAAATCCCGGGTGTGACTTCTTCTCCCAAACTTCAGCCCATTGAAACCCGATTGGTCATGCTACAAACAGGCATGAGAGCTCCTATGGGAATCAAAGTATATGGACCTGATTTACAATCCATTGAAGACTTTGGGTTAAAGCTTGAAAAATACCTAAAAGAGGTTCCCTCCGTGAAGAGTGAAGCAGTCTTTGCAGATCGGATCGTCGGCAAACCCTATCTGGAACTGGAGATTAAAAGGGATGAGATTTCCCGATATGGAATGAATGTGGTCGATGTGCAGGATTTCATTGAAACTGCCATCGGTGGGATGCAGTTGAGCACAACCGTGGAAGGCAGAGAACGCTATCCGATACGGGTGCGCTATGCACGGGAATTCCGTGATGATCCTGGCGCTATCGAAAATATTCAAGTCCCGACTCCTTTGGGAAATTACATTCCATTGGGTCAATTGGCAGACATAGGCTATAGGCCCGGGCCTGATATGATTCGTGGCGAAAACAGCTTCTTGGTAGGTTATGTATTGCTGGACAAAAAAGATGGATATGCAGAAGTTTCAGTAGTGGAAGATGCCCGGAACTACCTACAGTCCAAGATCGACTCGGGAGAACTGGTAATTCCCAAAGGGGTTAGATATACCTTTTCGGGCAGCTATGAAAATCAAATTCGAGCTGAGAAAAGACTTTCCATTGTGGTTCCACTTTCCCTGATTGTCATTTTCCTAATCCTTTATTTCCAGTTTAGAGCCGTTTCTACCACCTTGTTTGTATTTACAGGAATAGCCATGGCGTTTTCAGGAGGTTTTCTAATGCTTTGGTTATACGGACAGGATTGGTTCATGAACTTCTCCCTGTTTGACATCCCTATGAGGGAGCTCTTCCAGATGAAGGACATCAATCTTTCTGTCGCTGTTTGGGTTGGTTTTATTGCTCTTTTTGGTATTGCGACAGATGACGGAGTGGTCGTTGCTTCCTATCTGGATCAAAGTTTCAAAGCGCATCAACCTACCTCAGTTCAAGAAGTTCGTACCGCAGTAATTGAGGCGGGAAAAAGAAGGGTTCTTCCTTGCCTGATGACCACAGCCACTACCCTTTTGGCCTTGGTTCCCATCCTTACCTCAACTGGAAGAGGATCGGATATTATGATTCCTATGGCTATTCCCTCTCTGGGTGGAATGGTCCTGGAACTGACTACAGTATTCATCGTGCCGACTCTGTATTGCTGGTGGGCCGAAAGAAAATTAAAGCAGAACACTGGTGTCTTTACAACCGAACAAAATCAATAGGCCATGAGAAAAATTTCAATTCTATTCTTCCTACTGACGGCCATCACTACCTTCTCCTGGGGCCAAAATCTGGATGATTACCTGATTCAGGCAGGAGAAAACAATCCTGAATTGCAGGCTTATTATCATGAATATCTGGCTTCCTTGGAAAAAGCTCCTCAGGTAAGCAGTCTCCCGGATCCTGAATTGTCTATGGGGATTTTCTTTTCCCCGATGGAAAGATGGATGGGAAATCAGGTGGCTGATATCAAACTGATGCAGATGTTTCCATGGTTTGGAACTTTGGGAGTAAAAAAGGAGGAAGCTAATCTGATGGCACATGTCCGATACCAGGTATTTCTGGATGCCAAAAACAAACTCTTTTATCAGGTAAAATCCACCTATTATGACTTGTATCAAATTCAGGAAGAAATACAGATCAATCAGGAGAATTTGGAATACCTGAAGGAATATGAACGTCTGGCTTTGGTGAAATTCAAGAGTGCTTCTTCTCCCGGTACCGCCTCCTCCCAGATGCCTCAGGCTACCATGGGCAGCAATAGGACCAGTACAGCTTCGGGAGTGGATGCCATGAACGGATCTCCAGAAAATTCTTCTCCCAATCCAACCCCACAGATGCCAGCTGGTTCGGCAATGGCTTCAGGGACGGGAATGAGTGATATTCTTCGAATCAGAATGCAGGTCAGGGAATTGGAAAACACGATTGCCAATCAATCCGATCAATTGATCCCCCTTCGCATCAAGTTCAATCAATTGCTCAACAGGGAGATCAACACTCCCATTTCTGAATTGGATACCCTGGTCCCTACCCAGTTGATCATGGATAAAATGGCTGTATTGGACAGCATCTCTAGTCAAAATCCCCTATTGGCCATGTATGATACCGAAATGGAAGTTTTGGACCAACAGGAACAAATGGCACGTCTGGATGGAAGGCCTATGTTTGGCGCAGGAGTGAACTACATGCCTTTTCAGGCACGACCGGAAAGTGGAATGATGATGGGGGGAAAAGATATGGTCATGCCCATGGTCAGCCTGACCTTGCCTATTTACAGGAAAAAAACCAATTCCAGGATTAAAGAAACAGAATACCTGAGAGAGGCAACCTTACTGAAAAAAGAGAAAAAGGAAAATATGTTGGCCATGCAGTGGGCCAATGCCATCCTGGATTTGGAGAATGCCAATCGAAATATTGCCCTATACCATGAGCAAAGCCAATTAGCTGAACAAACACTTAGACTTCTTCTCACCTCTTTTTCTACCAATGGACAAGAAATGGAAGAAGTTCTTAGGGTAAATCAGCAACTGCTGAATTATAAACTTCAAAGTATGATCTCTATTGTTCAACAACACAAAAGTTTAGCAATGCTGGAATCCTTAGGAACTGGAACTCCCCTCAATTAAATCATCAAAAGCATGCAAAAGCTATTAGAAAATAAATGGATCAAATTCGGGGCTTTACTCTTGGCAGGAATTGTCATTGGGTGGATAATAAAACCAAGTTCCCCTGCCAGTTCTGAAGACGAGCATAATCATTCGGAGTCTTTGGCGGATCAGCTGTGGACTTGCTCTATGCACCCGCAAATCAAACTAAATGAACCCGGCTCCTGCCCAATTTGTGGAATGGATCTGATTCCGGTTTCCAGCAATACCTCTTCTGGTAATTCCAATGCTTTGGTCTATGAAATGACTCAGGATGCAGTGGCCCTGGCCAATATCCATACTACCAAAGTGGGTGGAGCTGCATCTGGAAATCAGGTAACCTTGACTGGAAAAATTCAAACTGACGAACGTGAAAATGCGGCCATTACAGCCAAATTCCCTGGAAGAATTGAAAAACTCTATGTTTCCTTCACAGGAGAACAGGTACGAGCTGGACAGAAACTGGCAAGTATCTATTCCCCTGAATTGATGACGGCCCAGCAGGAATTATTGGAAGCGTCAAAATCCAAATCCTCTTTCCCTGAACTTTACCAGGCTGCCAAAGAAAAGCTGAAACTATGGAAACTGAGCGAACAACAAATCGCCTCCATAGAAGCTGGAGGGAAAATTCAGGAGCAAATGGATGTGGTTGCCGAGCACGGTGGCGTAGTTACCCAGCGAAACATTGCCGTGGGCGATTATGTAAGCACTGGATCCGTATTATTCAACGTGGTCAACCTTTCCAAACTTTGGGTTTTGATGGATGCCTATGAATCTGATTTGCCATTTTTGAAAATTGGAAATGAAGTTTCATTCACAGCCGCCGGGATTCCCGGTGAAACTTTCAAAGCCAAAGTCAGCTTCATCGATCCCCTGATCAATCCAAGCACTCGATCCGCTTCTGTTCGAGCAGAGATTTCCAATTCCCAAGGAAAGTTGAAGCCGGAAATGTTTGTGACAGGCACGATTTCATCGAATTCATCTTCAGCCAATACCGAGCTCTCTATTCCCAGAACTGCTTTGCTTTGGACTGGAAAGAGGTCTATTGTCTATGTTAAAGTCCCTAATTCTGAAGTTCCGGCATTCGAAATGCGAGAAGTAAGCCTTGGCTCCAAAGTTGGTGATAATTACCTTATAGAGTCTGGAATAATGCCCGGAGAGGAAATCGTCACCAATGGAGTCTTTGCAGTAGATGCGGCAGCACAGCTTTCTGGGAGCTATAGCATGATGAATAGACCTGAATCTAAATCTATGGAAGTTCCGGAAGCTTTTAGATCTCAGATCACAACTTTGGCAGATGCCTATTTTGAGATCAAAAACAATTTGGCTTCAGACAATTTGACTGAAAGTCAGAAAAGTGCAAAAAATGCCCAAAACAGCCTATCTGGAGTAGACATGAAGCTTTTGGAAGGAATGGCCCACGAGCATTGGATGCAACTAATGAAGCAAATTTCCGCAAGTTTAAATCAATTGGAAGCATCATCTGATCTGGAATCATCCAGAAAATATTTCTCAGATCTTTCTACTGCTGTTTTGGATATGACGGAGCGCTTTGGGTTGAACAAAGAGGTCGTATATAAAGATTACTGCCCAATGGCTTTCGGGGATCAGGGAGCATATTGGCTTTCTGAGAGCAAAGCTATTTCCAACCCCTACTTTGGAGCATCCATGCTGACTTGTGGAGAGGTCAAACAAACTTATTTGAAGGGTCAAACTGTATTTGAAACAGAATCACCAAAGACAACAATATCATCAACTCATACTCATTAAATAAAAATTATGAAAAAGACTAGTTTATTCGCCCTAGCCCTCGGAATCGCATTGTATTCTTGCTCAGGTTCCAAAACAGAAGATCATACCATGCATGAAGATCATGATATGAATCAAAAAACAGACCTTGTCAAATCCCAATCTACGACGGCTATCATTGACTCTTACTTGGCTATCAAGAATGACTTAGTCAAAGACGATGCTGCTGCTGTGGCTGCCAAAAGCAGTGATCTTGTACAAGCGATCAAATCTTATGATCCAGCAAGCTTGGAGGCTACAGTCAAAGGTGAAGCAGAAAATCTCCAAATGGAAGCTGCGATGGTAGCTGAAAACCTTGCTACAGAAGATATCGCAGCCCAGAGAGAAAGCTTTCAGGCATTGAGTGTCCTGATGACCGATTTTGTCAAAGTAGCAGGAACAGACCGTACCTTGTATCAGCAGCACTGTCCGATGTACAAAGATGGAAGTGGAGGAATCTGGCTGAGTGCTTCAGAAGAAATCAAAAATCCACTATTCGGAAGTTCTATGTTAACTTGCGGGAAAGTGGAGGAGATTTTGGCTTTGAATTAAACTTAGAAAAATATTGTCAGTCCGAGCGTCCTCGATACCAATCGGGATCGAGGACCCTTCGACTTCGCTCAGGGTGACGTAAATTTTGAAAAAATTCAGAATTTTCATCTCCAATTACCTATTAAAAAGATCCCCGCTAGCCTTAATTGACCATGAAAAAGCAACTCATACTTCTATTTTTCCTAGGGTTTTTGGGTACTTCCATACAGGCTCAGCAAAAAGTTTTGGAACCTTTAAAGGTTTCCCAAATCAGAGGAATTAATGTCTTCGGGAAGCCTGTGGACAATCAAACCCGCTGTGTTCATTGGCATTCGGATTTGGATATCATCGCTATCAAATTCAAATGTTGCGAAAAATATTATCCCTGCTATTCCTGTCATGAGGAAGAAGCCGAGCATGAACCCAAAGTTTGGCCTAGGGAGGAATTTGATCAAAAGGCCATTCTATGCGGGGTTTGCGGGACTGAGCTAAGCATAGCCGATTATATGGCTTCCAATAATACCTGTCCCAAATGTCAATCCGCCTTCAATCCAGGCTGCAGCAAACACTACCACTTGTATTTTGAGACCAAATGATCAGGTCAATTCTAATCTAGAATTGTAAATCTAACTCCCAAGAAGCCCCGAATCCCTTGATTGGGTGCATAGACATAGGTCGGATCAAAAGTCAAAGCATTGGGATTTTCAGGTGTGGGTACTACCATGCCCCCATCGTCGAATACAACATCTCGATCAAAAGGATCAAACGCCCTAGCGATGCTATTGGCTGGTGGAGTAAAGTTCAACAAGTTTTTGACCCCACCATAAACTTCCCATCTGCCAAAATTCTTACTGACTTGGATGTTTTGAAGACTGTACCACGGTGAATATTCTGGTCTATCATCCAGCTCGCCGAGCAAGGGCAATCGCATCGGGCTATACACATTCCCTGTATAATCAATTTTAAGATCGATCGATGGCACCTGATAGCTGATAGTCCATACACCTGAAAACCGCTCGGTCAAAAGCTGTCTTACCTTTTGCCCTTCTTCTTCCAAAGTCACATCCATCAGAGTCGCACCAGCCATAACCTGAAATCCTGAGGCAAATGCAGCGTCCACATTCAGCGAAATTCCTTTGGAAACGGCACTTCCGTCCAGATTGGAGTAAATGATCTGGTTGGGATTAGTCTCATAGTCAGGCACGATTCGATTGGTGAAATAGGTATAAAAGCCAGAAGCATCAAAGGAATAATAGTTTCCTTTCGAAGTATAGAGTTTTTTGACCAAGTTGACATTGCCATTCCAGCTTTTCTCAGGCGCTAATTCCTCTGCGAAAACTACATCCCTCGCTCCTGTCAATGCCGCGTGATCTTCAGTAAATACGTTTGCAACTCGAAAACCATTGCCTCCAGAAAGTCTAAAAACAGTCGTTTTGTCCAAAGAAGACCATTTGTAATTAAGCCTAGGAGTCATAATTGAGCCATGAACAGAATTGTAATCATACCTTAGTCCCAGTAGCAATTTACTTTGACTTGATAGCGTAATCTCGTCTTGTACAAATGCACCGGGAAGATGAACTTTGGAGGGTTCATTTTCTCCACCGACACCTCCAGTGGCTGGCGTATTATCATCATAGTAGGTGTAGCGATAAGCAGCTCCTAGTAAAAACTGATTGACTCCCATCTCTTTTCTCCAAGTCAATTGCCCAAAAGCTATCTTTTGATCAGCTAGGTATTTGGTATCCCCATAAACCGAATTTTGACCGTGTCCATTGGCAGAAAACTGGAAATTTACATTTTCCACGCCCGGTAATTCATAGGTACCAAACAGTTCCCAGCGACTGGTATAGATGCTTTCCCCATAGATTTCATCACCTCCTCTGTATTCTGGACTCCACAGCATCTGACCTCCCCAGCGATCTTCATAGAGATACCTCCCTGCCAAAGAAAATACTTTATTGCCCGGTCTATTCACTTGTATTTTTTCAAAAAACGAGACTCTTCTTTGCAAAGTAACATCTGTAAACCCATCTCCATTTTTATCTATTGGATTGTCATACCAAAATACATTGCCTCCAGTAAGTGACTGTATCTTTTTACCAAAAGTCGTTTTCAATCCCAAATCTGCATTGATTTCACCCCAACTACTCGCCATCAAATCCATGGAAAAAGCGGGCGCCAATTCTGTTTTTTTGGTGATCACATTGATCAATCCTCCTACAGCCTCAGAACCATAAAGGGTAGAAGCCGGTCCTTTGACCACTTCGATCCGATCAATCAGGGACTGAGGAATCCCCGTCAATCCATAAACCGTCGAAAGCCCGCTTACGATCGGCATTCCATCAATCAGCACCATCGTATAGGGCCCTTCCAATCCATTGATATGGATATCTCCCGTATTGCAGACATTGCAATTGATCTGGGGACGAACCCCATTGACATTTTGGAGTGATTCAAAAAGTGAAGGTGTGGGATTAGCTTTAAAAAATGTGGATTTATAAACCTCTATGGGTACAGGACTATCCAATTTGGAAACCTCCTGCAGGGTGCCACTGACTACCACCTCGTCCAAGCTGCTGTCCAATTGCTTCATCTTGACTTGCAATGGAGCGTCCAGAGGCAAGCTGACATCAACTACCTCTCTCTGATATCCGATGAGCGAGAATTCCACTCGGTGTTTTCCTGCTTTCAGATCTTTCAACTCAAAATATCCAGACGCATCTGTGATCGTCCCCCTTTGCAGATCAGGCAAAAATACACTGACAAACTCCAAATGACCTTGTGGCCCCTCTACATGCCCTTTGAAGGCCTGTTGAGCAAAAAGATCTATGACTGTAATGACCAAAATGCAACTTATAGCTATCCCCTTTTTCATAATTTCAAATGCAACATTATTGCAATTATAAAACTTATCGAATCAGAATTCAATTGTTATTTATACAAATGTATTTTGTTAGATTATTCTAACAAAGGAATTTCAAAATTCTTTTCTGCATATTTGAGTATTCAAACAAGCTCATGGCTAGCACTACAGAAGAAAATTATCTCAAAGCTCTATTCAACTTGTCCAATCCTGCTGGGGAAGTTGGGATCTCGGAATTGGCACAGCACCTCCAAGTTTCCATGCCTTCTGCCAATAGCATGGTCAAGACTCTTCACAAAAGCGGTTTACTGATTTATGAAAAATATAAACCGGTCACTCTTACTCAAAAAGGAAAAAAAGAAGCTGCTTTGATCATCAGAAAGCATCGATTGACAGAGATGTTTTTGGTTAATAAAATGGGATTCGGATGGGAAGAGGTGCATGAAATAGCAGAGCAAGTGGAGCATATCCATGCACCTAAATTTTTTGAACGAATGGATGAAATGATGGGACATCCCACGGTAGATCCCCATGGATCACCTATTCCAGACAAACAGGGGCGAATTCAAGAAATGCATTTTAAGAGCTTGGCAGAAGTCCAGCCGGGACAGGAGGTCGTGTTGGTAGCATTGCGCGATTCATCCATTGAATTTTTGGAATACCTGAACAGTCGACAGCTTAGTTTGGGAACAGAATTACGTCTGATTTCCAAAGAAGCCTTTGATGAAAGTATCGTGGTCAGTTATTTAGACTCTGAAAAAGAAACACTCAGTCAAAAAGTCTGTGAAAAATTGCTGGTCAAAATTTACGAGTCGAATAAGTCTTCTCACTAATCTATTTGCTACAGCTATTTTAACAGGAATGCATCTGGTTGGCAACTAGCAAAATAGACCCGTGAAAACACGGATCAAGGCAAATATTCTTATTCAAGTTACTGCTCGTCTCTGTTCGTATCACCACGAACAGCAAAACACTTTTTTTTACAAATTGAAATAAAGGGTCACGGCAAATTCAACCTCATCAAAAATCCTTCTTCCAGTTTCGATTCGATTTTTTCTCCGATTGTTGTTTTTTGGACTGAAGACGTTTTTCGACAGCAGCTTTGCTAGGCTTGCTGGCTTTCCTGATTTTCCGCTTTTCAAAAGCCTTGCGAAGCAGATCGTAAAACTTACCGATCACCAGCTCCTTATTCTGGATTTGAGATCGCTTTTCCTGACTTTGTAATTGAAGTACTCCAGATTGATCTACTTTATTGGAAAATCTGGTCAATAGTTTTTCTTTTTCTTCCTCTGTTAATACCTGAGAATTGGGGATATTGAAGAATAACAAAACCTTGGTCTCCACCTTGTTTACATTTTGGCCCCCAGGCCCACCGCTTCTAGCAGTTTGGAAATTCAATTCCTTCAAAAAATCTCCACGTTCAATCCGGGCTTCTAAGTAATTCATAACTTAAAGGTAGGCGAAATAAATCCATTGACATCAAAGCAGATTTCTTTCCGAATTTTTCAATTTTGAAATCTTTCAATTCCTCACTTTTCCACCAACGGTTCACTAAAACTCCTTTTTTCACCGGAAATTCAAAGAAATAGATTTCATCTATTAAATTGAAATCCGACCAAATCTCAAACCAATTAACACAACCCAAAATCATGAAAAACAGAAGAGAATTCCTGATCAAATCCACTTTGGGCGCAGCAGGCCTTGCACTTGCTCCAGCTTGGCTTCAAGGAGCTCCGGCAATCATCCGCAACTTCAACAAACCTGATAGCAAAATAAACGGAGTACAAATCGGTTGCATAACCTATTCTTTTCGCTCATTACCCGATCAAAGCGCCGAAGCGACGCTGAAATACGTGGTCGATTCAGGCTTGAGCGCCATCGAACTGATGGGTGATCCTGCCGAAAGCTTTGCGGGAATGCCACAGGCAACTTTTGAGAGAAGCAAAATGTGGCAGCTCGGACGTAAAGCAAGAGATGGTGAATTGACTGATGATGAAAAGAAAGAATGGGAAGAGCTTCAAAAGGAAGCCGCTGCTTATTCCCAACAGGTCGCAGCATGGAGAGCGACAGCTGACATGAAGCCTTTTGAGCAAGTCAAAAAAATGTACAAAGATGCTGGCGTGAGTATCTATGCTTTCAAGCCCGCTGCTTTTGGAAGAAATAATACCGATGCAGAAGTAGCCTATGGGATGAAAGCTGCCAAAGCATTGGGTGCAAGTCATGTGACATTGGAGCATCCTTCAAATGACGAACAAACGCTACGTCTGGGCAAGCTAGGAGAAAAATACGGAATGTCTGTCGCCTATCATGGACATGAGCAGCAGACCTTTGACTTCTGGGACACTGCATTGGCCCAAAGCCCAAAAAATGCCTTAAATCTAGACATGGGGCATTTTGTAGCTGCTGGACATAGCGATGAGCTAGTTCCACTGATCCAAAAGCAACACGCTCATATCCTGAGTATGCATACTAAAGACCGACAAACTCCCGCTCATGGTAAAGGAAATCTTGCCTGGGGCGAAGGCGACACACCGATTGGAGATGTCTTGCAACTGATGCAAAAGAACAAGTATAAGTTTCCTGCCACTATCGAACTCGAATATCAAGTCCCAGAGAGTTCTGATCCTGTGAAAGAAGTACAAAAATGCCTTGAGTTTTGTAGAAAAAGCTTGGGATAAGACTCCTCAAACTGGAGTAAAGACACAAAAAAAGGCCGAATTCGGCCTTTTTTTCTTTAACGAGGTAAAGAATCAATTACTATTAACAGCTTGACTAGCTTGATTGGAAAGGGATTTGCCCTTTTCTGCAGCTTGCTGACTCACTTCTTTAACTAATTTTCCGATTTCATTACCAGTCTTTTTCAGGCTATCCATCGCCTTGTTCAGATTTTTCTGATTGATTTGATCTCTGTTTTGATAGATAAGGCTTCCTGCTGCGATTCCAGCTACCAAACCTCCTACCCACATCATCCAAGAATTTTTGTTCGTTTTCATAGTAGTTTCGTTTAGTGGTTATTGTTCTAACGATATTTCACTATCATCTGTCGAATAATCCGGCCAATTTTTGGCTCTTTTCTTCAAAATTCATAAACACCTGTTTTAGAAGCGATTACACAAACAGCTATTTCAATCCCCTCTTTTTCATTTCCCAAATACCTTATTCAATAATCAAAAAAATACACAACTTGTAGAATGGAACCCACATTTCAGTTTGAATCTCAAGTAGGCAAGTTTGATTTCAACCATTGGAACTACCATCTGCCGGTCCCAGATGAGTATGCCCTACAACTCATGGACAAAGAGAATAAGCGGGTGATGGTATGGCTAGCAAATGACGGCCCCTATCACATGGCTCTGATGAAATCCAAGGAATATTGGTATATTTTAGTCAATCAGGAGCTTCGTAAAAAACATCAACTGGAAGAAGGCAGTAAAATCAAAGTGCAATTGGCTAAGGATCCCAACTTCTATGGCCATGAGCTTCCCGAAGAGCTTGAAGTGCTTTTGGATCAGGACAAGGAAGGTCATGATTACTTCAAGTCACTGACTCCGGGCAAACAGAGAAGTTTGGTCTATATCGTCACCAAGGTGAAAAATCCAGAAAGCCGAATGAAAAAATCACTGGCCATTGTCCATCATCTCAAGTTAGCTAAGGGGCTATTGGACTTCAAGCAACTCAATGAGTGGATCAAATATTACAATAATCTCTAATGAGCTTGAATCCAAGAATTCTGAATGGTTTGGATTTATCTAACCATAAAAAAACCCTGATGGCTCAGGGTTTTGTCATGTTCAGTACTACTTCTTATTGATTCCTAATTTTTCTTGATGGCTCCTTCGGTTTGCCTCTTTTTTGGGCCTACTTGCACCGAAAGTTCCTCTACTGATTTTTCCTCTTTTGGATTTCAAATCTCCTTTTCCCATTATTAATTCGGTTTTAGTTAAAAGATATTCTAAGATAAAAAACAGATCTGGCGATGTCAAATGAGCTGTTTTTATCATTTTCAACTACGAAAAATAAGACCTTGAAAAAAACTTCCTAATTTCCGTCTATGCTTCAAATAAACTGTGATCTCGGTGAAGGAATAGCCTGGGAAGAACAACTCATCCCTTGGATCGATGCAGCAAGTGTCGCCTGCGGCGGACATTTCGGGGATGATACTTCGATCCAAAAAACTTTGGACTACTGCGTTCATTTTGGTAAAAAAGCCGGAGCTCACCCCTCCTATCCTGATCGGGAATATTTTGGCAGAAAATCACTGAAGATTGAGAATGAAGCTTTGTTAGCCTCAATTTTTGATCAAATTGAAAGATTTGAGCATGTAAGAAAAACGATGGGAATGGACCTGGACCATATCAAGTTTCATGGGGCCTTATACAACGACGCCGCTAAAAACCCTGAGCTGGCAGATTTACTGGCTGACTTCCTTTTTGACCACTATCCCCAGGCTTGCCTTTTTGTACCACCTGAGTCTGCTATTGAGCAAGCAGCAGCTAACAAAGGATTACCTATAAAAAGGGAAATCTTCGGAGACCGAGCATATGGGGATGATTACAAACTGAGACCTAGATCGGAAAAAGAATCACTTTTCACAGCGCTTGAACAGGTAGAAAAGCAGATCAAAACCATCTTTGAACGCAGTTCAATCTTAGCTACAAATGGCAACTTGATCCCAATAAATGCTGATACAATTTGCTTTCACGGAGACAATCAGGCAGTTCTTTCTATTCTTCCTCAAATCAGAAAAAAATGGTGGAGTTAAAACCCCATATCAATCAAATCACACCTAATTGGACCGAACTAACATGGCCTATCAAAATGGTTGGGAAGTATCTAGCACATAGAATTGCCTGTGAAAATTGGCTTCTTAGCGCTTTTGAAAAGGAAATTGTAGAAATAAGAGCCGGATATCAAAGTAGTTCTATCATCTGGAGTTCCACACCAGATCTTCCATTTTTAAAAGAAACACTTGCCCGGTTTGAAGTCAATTCCACAGAAGTGGAGTGCAGGATATGGAGAATTCCCGTTTGCTATGAACCTGCATATGGAAAAGATTTGCATGCTCTGGCGAAAGCCAAACGAATTCTTCCTGAAGAATTGATCCACTTGCACAGTCGACAAAGCTACCAATTGATTTTCTATGGTTTTCTTCCCGGCTTCATGTACCTATCAGGCTTAGATCCATTGCTTTCGCAGCCAAGAAAATCAATTCCCGACAGGGTTATACAAGCGGGTTCTGTAGCGATAGGTGGTGATCAAACGGGAATATATCCAATGGAAAGTCCTGGCGGATGGCATGTAATCGGCCGTACGCCAATTCCGTTTTTTGATCCAAAAAATAACCCTCCAGTTTGGGCCAAGCCAGGTGATGAAATTCGGTTTTATGCTATCAGTAGCTCAGAATTTGAGTATCTGGAAACAGTGCCAACTCCACTAGCTCCCCTATGATCAGAGACTGGACATTTGCAAAAATTCTAAACACCGGTCCCGGTACATCCATCCGGGATCTGGGAAGATCAGGCTTCGCTTCATACGGAGTACCAAAATCAGGACCAGCTGATCTGATCGCTTATTCGTGGAACAATCTTATTTTGAAAAATAAGCCTGGCGCTGCCCAACTCGAAATCATGCATCCCGGATTCAAGGTTCAGTTTCTCGCACCCACTCTGATTTCTTTGGCCGGTCCCACAGCTGAAATCAAGTTGAATAAACAACCAATAAAACCCCATGGTATTCATGAAATCAACTACGGGGACTATCTGGAAATAGGAAAATTTGAACTCGGAGCGATCATCTATCTTGGAATCCGAGATGGTTTTCAATCAGAAGAGGTACTTCGATCACGTAGTCAATACCCCGGTATCACCAAAAGATACTTTGTCAAAAAAAGTGATGAAATTCCCTATTTCACCAATCAGGAGATTCCTTTCTACCCAAAATCCTCTACTGTCAAGTGGAAAACTGACTACCTACACCAGGAAACAATTCGGGTCTACCCAGGCCCTGAATGGAATCAACTTGCCAAGATTCAGCAAAAGACACTTCTAACACAGCCATTCCACGTTTCCGAAATGAAAAATAGCATGGCTGTACAATTGGATGAGCTCATTCCAAACACCCTGATGCAAATGGCCTCTGCTCCCGTGTTCCCAGGGACTGTCCAATTGACTCCTGGCGGCAAATTACTATGCCTCCTACAAGACTGTCAAGTGACAGGTGGCTATCCTAGACTTTTACAAGTCCATGAAGAGGATCATGGGATTTTAGTCCAGAAAAAACCGGGGCAGTGTATCAGATTCAGACAGTAAAGACTGTTTCTTTCCTAGATTATTGAAGCAAAAAACAATTTATTAGCTTAGTAATTGCACGTAAGCGACAAGGACTAGTAACTTACAACTTTTACGATTAATCTAACAATACATGGACAGCCTGTTGAAAAACAAAATCACAGCTCAGGGTATGGATCCTGAGACTGTTTCCCAACAAATTGAAAACTTTAAAAGCGGATTTCCTTTTTTGACCATCACCGCACCAGCCACTCCAGACAATGGAATCAAGGTATTGAGTGAGGAGGATTTGGATCATTTTGTGGAAACATACCCAATGAATGCAGCGGGGATCGAAGTCGTAAAGTTTGTGCCGGCCTCTGGGGCTGCGTCTCGCATGTTTAAAGATCTTTTTGCTTTTCTGGATGGAAATGGAGATCTGTCTAGCAGTCCATTCGTCCAAAAATTTATGGACAAGATTGAGCGGTTTGCTTTCTATGAGGATCTCAATGAAGTCCTGAAAAATCGCGGAACCTCCATTGAAGACTGTCTTGACAGAAAAGATTACAAGGAAATCGTAGCTGCTTTGTTGCAGGAGGATGGTCTTGGATACGGTAGCCTTCCAAAAGGATTACTCAAGTTTCACACGTATGAAAATGAAAGAAAAACGCCAGCCTATGAGCATTTGACTGAGGGAGTTCAATATGCCGTAGGAAAAAATAATACTGTAAAAATCCACTTTACAGTATCTCCAGAGCACGAGGAAAAATTCAAAAAAGAAATTGCTCAGATACTGCCTGTATTGAAGTCTGAAACAGGGTTGAATTTTGAAATTTCTTATTCCCAACAACAAAAAGCCACGGACACCATAGCAGTAACTTTAGATAATGAGCCATTTATGGAAGAAGATGGATCCATCCTATTTAGACCTGCTGGCCATGGAGCTTTGTTAGCAAATCTCAATGAAATTTCGGCTGATCTTATTTTCATCAAAAACATAGATAATGTGGTTCCAGATCATCTGAAGCCTGAAACCAAAAAATATAAGATGGCTATTGGAGGATTGCTTCTGGAGGTTCAATCCAAAGTATTTGAGGCCCTCAAAAAGCTGGATGAGGAGATATCTACGGAAACGGTTCAAGGAGCTCAGCAGGTGTTTACGGATGAGTTGGGAGCCAAACTTCCAGAAGATTTTGAAAGTAAAACTGAGGTAGACAAAGCGAAATTCCTTCAAGGGAAATTGAATAGACCTCTAAGAATCTGTGGAATGGTCAAAAACACCGGTGAACCTGGAGGAGGACCATTCTGGATTTTGGAGGAAGATGGGAGTCAATCTCTTCAGATTTTGGAAACTGCTCAGATCGATTTGAGCAATCCTGATTCCAAACAAAAACTAGAGACTGCCACCCATTTCAACCCGGTAGATTTGGTCTGTGCCACTCGGGATTACAAAGGCAATAAATTTGACCTCATGAAATATCGTGATATGAAAACCGGCTTTATCACTGAAAAATCTAAAAATGGACGCGACTTGAAAGCACTCGAGCTTCCAGGGCTTTGGAATGGCTCTATGGCAGGTTGGAATACGCTTTTCGTAGAAGTCCCGTTGATCACCTTCAATCCAGTCAAAACAGTCAACGATTTATTGAGAGACGAACATCAATAAAAGCTGAAGACTGAAGGCTAAAATGAAAAAGCTGAAATTGACTCAGAGTCGATTTCAGCTTTTTCATTTCCTGACCACTGTATCACTGATCACTACTCCCTCTTCCCTTCATACAAGTCATATTTCAGCAAGCGGCAGTCGATTGTCCCATTCCAAAACTCAATTCTTCGGCTGGCCTTCAGACCTACCTTTTTTGCCAATTCCATATTTCCGGTGAATATATACCCTCTGTAACCAGCACATTGCTGCTTCATAAAATCTCCCATTCTACGATAAGTCTGCTCCAGCTCTGTTTGCTCCCCTAGCCTCTCTCCATATTCCGGGTTAAACATGATCACACCTCGAGGTCGCTCTGGGATCTCTGTCTCAGCAAAATCACATACCTGAAAATCTATCATATGATCGACTCCCGCAGTGATTGCATTCTCTTTGGCAAAAGAAATCGCCTGAAGAGATATATCAGATGCGATAATTTTCACCTCTGGAACTTCTAATACCTTATTTTCCAACTTTTTCATTTTGGCATGATAAGCTTCCTCATCATAGCCTAAAATGGACATAAACGCATACTGACTACGAAACAAGCCCGGAAAACGCTTGGTAGCCATCAATGCTGCTTCTATGGCCAAAGTACCGGAGCCACACATGGGGTTGATGAATGGCACTCGGGTATTCCACTCCGAAGCATAAATAGTAGCGGCAGCCAAATCCTCCATCATAGGAGCTTTTCCAGGAATCTTGCGATACCCATGCTTTGCCAGAGTATCTCCAGAGGTATTGATATAAGCGGTCGCTTGATTTCCTTTCCAAAAAACCTGAAAGACCGCTCCTTGATACTCAGAACCTGAGTCAGGTCTCCTGCCAAATTTTTCACGAAAACGATCCACTATGGCGTCTTTCACCTTGACATTCACGATCAGAGGTGTGGTGACACTATCATTTTCCACCACAGAATTGATAGAAAAATAGCCATCCACATCCAGGTAATCTTCCCACGAAATAGCTTTAAACCTTCGGTAGATATCGTTGGCATGCCTCAGGTAAAAGGACTTGATCTCAAAAAGCACATGAGAGGCAGTTCTCAAATGTAAATTGAGGTCCATACAGTCTTCCATGGAAGCGACCAATTCTACCCCTGTTCTCTCTACAGCTTCAGGCACAAAACCCAACTCTCTTATTTCCTTCTCTAGATAGGACACCGAGCGATCCTTACAGGTGATAAAGACCTTTCTTCTTTCGTTAAAATCAAGCATGCACAAAAGTATGGATTTCAAGCCAAAGAAAGCCTATTGCGAGGTAGAGTCCATTTGTAAAAAATCAAGCTGCAACTCGCAAACGATTGCGTAACTTACATCTAAGACAGCTTGTAGCTCAGGGTCGAAATGCCCAATTTAGATTGCTATAAATACCTCAAAAACATGAAATATAAGACGATTTTGGGCCTCATGACCGGCCTGACAATTTTAGCAGCTTCCTGCTCAGCTCCGGAGCAAAAAGCAGAATCTGATGGCTGGGTGGATTTGTTCAACGGCGAGGATCTCAGCGGATGGAAACCAGTAGCTGGTACTGCCACTTTTGATGTAGTCGATGGAGTGATCATCGGTACTGCAGTAGAAGGATCTCCCAATACCTTTTTGATCACCGAAGAGACATTTGGTGATTATATTTTGGAACTCGATCTGAAAGTCGAACACAAAACATCTAACTCGGGAGTGATGGCAAGAGGTCAATTTGACCCTGCTGCCAGAGATGGCAAAGGTCTTGTCTTTGGCTACCAGATCGAAGCAGATCCGAGTGACAGAGCTTGGTCAGCAGGTGTATACGATGAGGCTCGCAGAGGCTGGCTTTATCCTTTGGAACTCAATCCTGATGCAAAATCGGCATTCAAACTGGGTGAGTTTAACCATTATAGAATTGAAGTCATCGGTGATGAAATCAAAACTTGGCTAAATGGTCAGGAAGTGGCCTATGTGGTGGACGACATGGATAAAAATGGTTTTGTAGGATTACAGGTGCATAGTATCAGCCGACCAGAAGATGCTGGAAACAAGACCTATTTCAAAAATGTAAGAATCAAAACGGAGAACTTGGATCCAAAACCATTCAGCAAAGACATTTTTGTGGTCAACAATCGTCTCAACTCTCTCACTGATTATGAAAAATCTACCGGTTGGGAGTTACTTTTCAATGGCCAAAATTCAGATGGTTGGAAAGGTGCTTACAAGGAAACGTTTCCTGAGGAAGGCTGGACTATCCAAGATGGTATCTTGACCATCGCAGCGTCTGATGGGAGCGAGTCTACCAGCTACGGGGATATCGTGACAAAAGAAGAGTATGCCGCTTTCGATTTGGCCTTTGATTTCAAATTGACAGAAGGAGCCAATAGTGGCCTGAAATATTTTGTAACACTTTCTGAAAACAACACTGGTTCTGCGATCGGCTTGGAATATCAGATTTTAGACGATGAAAAACATCCAGATGCAAAAATGGGACGAGATGGCAATCGGACTTTGGCTTCTCTATACGATTTGATTAAGGCCGAAAAACAAGGAAGGTTCATCAAGCCAATCGGTGAGTGGAACAAAGGCCGTGTCGTCGTCTATCCTGACAACAAAGTCGAACATTACCTCAATGGAATCAAAGTAGTGGAGTATATCAGAGGTTCGCAGGAATACCTAGATCTGGTCGAAATCAGCAAATACAAGAAGTGGGACAACTTCGGTCAAGCCGAAAAAGGACATATCCTTCTTCAAGATCACGGTAATGAAGTGAGCTTTAAAAACATCAAAATCAAGACCCTACAATAACCCAACGAAACATGAGTAAATCTAACAGACGGGAATTTTTGAAGAAAAGCAGTGTGGCAACTCTGGGAGTTTCAGCCTTGGGAGCTGCTGGCTTTTCAGCCAAATCCTATTCTCGCATACTGGGAGCCAATGAAAGATTGAATGTAGCCATCGCCGGATTGGGTAGAAGGCTGGGAGCTTTCTATGAACCAATATCTCTTGAGTCCTCCAATGTCAACCTGATGTACCTCTGTGATGTCATGGACAGTCAGATGACCAAAGCTGCGGAAAACTTCTCTAAGAGGATTTCTTACCAGCCAAAATTGGAAGGCAATATTATGAAGGTCCTTGAGGACAAAGACCTGGATGTATTGATCAATGCCACTCCGGATCACTGGCATGCTCCAGGCACCTGGCTAGCATTGGAAAGAGGCAAGCATGTCTATGTAGAAAAACCCTGCTCACATAATCCTCGCGAAGGGGAATTGCTGATCGCTTTTCAGAAAAAATTCAATAAAGTAGTGCAAATGGGTAACCAGCAGCGATCTTCTCCAGAAAGCCGGGAAATCATCAGCGCTATTCACAACGGTGCTATTGGCAAAGCTTATAAGGCCGTGGCATTTTATAGCAACCAGAGAGGCGAAGTAGTCAATCCCTCCCCCTCAGCTCCACCAGCTGGATTGAATTGGGATCTATTTCAAGGACCTGCTCCACGCAAGTCTTATCAGCATGACACCTGGGACTACAACTGGCATTGGTACGGCTGGGACTATGGCACTGCTGAGACTGGCAATAATGCTACACATGAATTGGATGTGGCCAGATGGGCACTCCAGGTGGACTTCCCCAGCAAAGTGACAGTAGATGCTGGCAAATATCACTTTGTCGAAGATGGCTGGACCATGTACGACACTATGGAAGCCTCTTTCAAATTTGCAAATGGCTCGACCATCCAATGGGATGGAAAAAGTAGAAATGGCTACAATACTTATGGAGCAGACAGAGGCACTATTATTTATGGAAGTGAAGGAAGTGTTTTTGTAAATAGAAACGGTTACAAGCAATTTGATCGAGGTGGAAAACTGGTCAAAGACAGTTCTTCTGCAAGCAATGAAGCCGGTACAGCACTCGGAGGCGGTGGAGATATGAGTACCACACACGTGCAGAATTTCTTCAATGCTATCCGAGGTACCGAAAAGCAAAACTCCACAATCGAAGAAGGAGCAGTCAGCACCCTGTTATGTCACTTAGCTAATATTTCTTATCGTACAGGTGAGACTTTAGAGTGCGACTCCAGCAATGGACATATTACCAATTCTTCCAAAGCCAAAGCTCTTTGGACTCGCGAATATGAAAAGGGATGGGAACCTCCAAAAGTGTAATGTATTTTATATATAAATAAATGTAAGAGCTAAATCGAATGATTTAGCTCTTTTTCATTTTTATGCAATTGATTTAAACGACCTTTTTGGACATATAATTATATATTATACAACAATGGTGTACAAATATTTTTCATAATTCAATATAAGATCTACTTTTTTACAAAATCCACATATCAGACTGATTGCGAATAACTTAGGAATGCAATCGATTCCGCACTTTCTTATTTACATCTATTGTCGCAGGAAAGGATAATTGGTAAATTTTAAAAATAAACGGTAGGCCTCAGTTCTCACTAAGACTTAGTGTTTATATAATATTCTATCTATCTATTAACATAACCCAAAAACTATGCGCTTAAAGAATTACACTTACCTTTTGGTGGTGGTGTTCTTGATGATGGGGCTATCCACTGCCCACTCGCAAGATCAACAAGTAAGCGGGACCGTATTTGACGAATCCGGAACCCCGCTGCCAGGTGTCACTATTTTACTTAAAGGCACCACAAGAGGAACCACCACAGATCTGGATGGAAAATTCAGCATCGCTTCACCAAACGATGGAGTATTGGTCTTCTCCTTTATAGGATATAATCCCAAGGAGGTCACCGTCGGCAATCAATCACAAATTACAGTCAACCTTACACCAGATCTCGCAGACCTGGAGGAAGTCATCGTCGTCGGCTATGGTACGGCAAAGAAAAGTCAATTGACAGGTGCTATCTCGTCTGTCGGCAACAAAGAAATCCAAGAACTTCCCATCACGGATGCACGTCAGGCATTGCAGGGAAGAGCAGCAGGGGTAGATGTCACACAGCCAGGATCTAAGCCAGGATCTGCTCCGCAAGTAAGGATCCGAGGTAGAAGATCCTTCAATGCCTCTAACGAACCCTTATATGTAGTCGATGGAATTCCCATCGTAGGAGGCCTGAACGACATCAACCCGCAGGATATCACTTCCATGGAGGTTTTGAAAGATGCATCTGCCACGGCCATTTATGGATCTAGAGGATCTAATGGTGTCGTCCTCATCACAACCAAAAGAGGAACAAAGGGAAAAACAATCGTTTCCGTTGATTCCTATTATGGTGTCAATAGAAAACTGGGTACAATCGATGTATTCAATGGGCCTGAATTTGCAGAATATAAAAGAGAGTCACGCCGTGCAAGCGGAGAATATCCTGCCGGACCAGCTACTCCTGAAGCCGATGAATCACTATTTGAGCCAGTAGAACTGGAAGGCATCGCACTCGGAAGAAGTACAGATTACGTGGGAGGACTTTTGAGAAATGGAGCCATCCAAAGTCATCAAGTCGGTGTCAGTGGCGGTTCAGAGAAAACTAGCTTTTTTGTGTCCGCCAACTATTTCAATGACAAAGGTGTCATCATCAATCAGGATTATACGCGCTATACTTTCAGAGCCAACATCGATCACCAGATCAATGACAAAATCAAGTTTGGGACTTCTACCCTAGTATCTTTCAGTGAGAGAAATGGTGAAAACTTCAATCCATTAGGCGGAGCTTTGGCAGAGAATCCACTGGGAAAACCATACGATGATGATGGAAACCTCATATTCCTGCCGACTTCTGATGGTTTGAGAACCAATCCCTTTGCAGAGATCGTCCCTGGTGCTCAGGAAGACTTGACCAAAAACTACCGGATTTTCAACAGCATCTTTGCGAATTGGGAAATCACCAAAGGTTTGACATACAGATTTGTCTTCGGACCGGATATCACGATCAGTAGAAATGGACGGTTTACCGGATCCCAAACAAATGCACGAAGAGGCGGAGATGCTACCGGTAGTGTTTTCGATGAATTCACGTTCAACTATACTTTGGAAAATATCCTGACTTATTCCAAAACATTCAACAGTGATCATAACCTCAACCTGACAGCCCTACAGTCTATCCAAAAAGATCGCTATGAAAATAGCTCCATCAGTGTTTTGGGTATCCCTGCTGAGTCACAGCTATTTCATCGATTGGGAGATGCTTCCCAGATTACAGGAGCCAATACCGCACTAGTTGAGTGGTCTTTGATGTCTTTCATGGGTAGAATCAATTACGACTACAAAAACAAATATCTGATCACAGCCACCTTGAGAGCAGATGGCAGTTCCCGTTTCGGTGAAAACAATAGATTTGGCTTTTTCCCATCTGTCGCATTGGGCTGGAATATCCACTCGGAAGATTTCATGCAGACCTCCAATTTTGTCGATCAGCTGAAATTACGTGTTTCATATGGACAAATCGGAAACCAAGCAATCGACCCATATCAGACACAGGCTCTTCTGGGAAGAACTTCCTATGCCTATGACAATAGCCCGGCTTTTGGTTACAGACCAAGTACCATTGGAAATCCTGATTTGAGATGGGAAACTTCCGCCACATTCAACGCCGGCTTAGACTTTGCCATTTTGGACAGCAGAATCTTCGGGTCATTGGAATATTACATAACCAATACTTCTGATCTCTTAGCACCGCAGCCATTGCCCAATTCCATCGGATTTGGAGGCTTCACCACCAACATAGGCGAAACACAAAACCGTGGTATCGAACTGACACTTTCAACTCTTAACGTCGAGAAAGGAAGCTTCACGTGGACATCTGACATCATTTTCAATAGAAACCGAGAAGAAATCATCTCTCTGCCTAACGGAGATGATATCGCAGCAGGTAGATTTATAGGACAGCCACTGACCATCTTCTATGACTGGAAAAAAATAGGAATCTGGCAACTATCCGAGTCGGATCTGGCTACATCATTTGGTGACAATCCTGGTGAAATCAAAATCGAAGATTTCAATGGAGATGGCAAGATCAATGCAGATGACCGCCAGTTCTTAGGATCCGTTGTTCCAAAATTTGCGTTGGGTCTGACCAATCGATTCTCTTACAAAGGATTCGACATGTCATTTTTCCTTTATGGCAGATTTGGATTTATGATTAGATCTCAATTCCACACCAGCAACAATACTTTGGCAGGAAGATACAATAACTTGGATATAGACTATTGGACTCCAGAAAATCCTACCAATGAATTCCCTAGACCAAATGTAAATCAGGAAAGCGCCAAATACGCTAGCTCCATGCAGTATTTCGATGGGACTTTTATCAAAGTTAGAAACATCAATTTCGGCTACAACTTTACTCCTGAAGCTGCCAAAAAAATTGGTATGACCAGCTTACGCTTGTACACCAGTATCCAGCAGCCTTTCATTTTTGCGGAGTATAGATCCAAGTACAAGGGCATCGATCCGGAAGTATTTATGGACGGAGAGCAAGGTGTAGGCGCCGGCACAGTCAATGCCAACGTCGCACCTGCGGTGACCTCATTTACATTTGGTGTCAATGCTAAATTTTAATCAGCTATGAAAAACGTATCAACAAAAATAAACTATTGGGCTAAGACCACCACTCTAGCCCTGGGATTGACTGCTACGGTATCCTGTAGCGGTTTTTTAGAAGAAGATGTAGTCTCTCAAATCGGCAATGACTACCTCAATACAGCCAAAGGGCTAAATGACGGAATCAATGCAGCCTACAGTACCATGAGAAACTGGTACGGGACAGAGAGAGGAAATAATTTCACGATTTTTGGCACAGACATCTATACTAACGGTGCTGATGGTTCATGGAAATTTATGAACACCTATACGAATCAGTTTGACTCCCAAAATGGGCATGCGAGAGAAGTATGGGACGAACTCTACCGTGGAATCAACACTTGTAATGCCGTCATAGACCGGTCTGCAGATGTCTCTGGAGTCAGCGAAGAACTACTCATGCAGCGTATCGCCGAAGCCAAATTTATCCGCGCTCATCACTACTTTATCTTAGTACAATTATTTGGTGGAGTGGATTTGCAGCTTTCCGAAACACAAGTTCCCACCAAAGAAGTCACAAGAGCGTCTGTTCAGGCAGTATATTCTGCTATCGTACAAGATCTGCAGGAAGCTATTCCCAACCTCGAAGCCAATGCAAGGTCCTCAGATTATGGCAGAGCGACACGACCGGCAGCGGAGCATTTGCTTGGAAGAGTTTACATCACCAAAGCAACATCCGAAGCTGCAGAGTCTTCTGATTATGCTAATGCAGAACCTTTGCTACAAAGCGTCATAGATAATTATGGGTTTGTGTTACTCCCGGATTTTGGAGATGTACATGCCTTTGGCAATGAGATCAATGACGAAGTCATTTGGTCTGTCCAGTACACGCGAGATCCTTTGACTAATGGAGGAGGCAACAATTCTCACGTATTTTTCCTTATGGAGTATGATGTCCAGCCAGGCATGCAACGAGATACTGAAAACGGAAGACCATTCAAAAGGTACATGCCAACGCCTTATACTTTGAATGTCATATTTGCTGATCGGGTCAATGATTCCCGCTACAAAAAAAGTTTCCGAGACGCATTCCTGTCCAATAAGCCTGGAACTTATAACACCACCTTTGACAAGTCCAAAGAGACGGTGACTTTCGCACAAGGAGACACTACCATGTGGCTGCCAGGCTACAATATGTCTGAAGCCGAAAGAGCGAAATACCCCTATCAGGTTTTGACTCCAGAGCTATACACCGAGCGACTTTTCCCTGCCCTACGCAAGCATATGGATCCAGGAAGAGCTGACCGTACTCAATTTGAAGGAGGAAGAGACTACATCGCCATGAGATTGGCTGATACCTACCTGCTATTGGCAGAGGCTCAGTTTAGACAGGGAAAAATCGCTGCTGCGACAGATAACATCAATATGGTCAGAAGACGAGCTGCTTTCCCGGGTATGGAATCCGAAATGGAAATTTCAGAATCTGATTTGACTTTTGAATTCATCACAGAAGAAAGAGCACGGGAGCTCATCGGTGAGCAAACCAGATGGCTGGATCTAAAACGTTGGGGAATACTTGTAGAACGGGTCAAAGCTCACAATCCTCAAGGCGCTCCCAATATTCAGGAGTTTCATACTCTGAGACCAATACCTCAAAACCAAATAGATAGAGCTGAGGGTAACGCCAGCGCATTCCCTCAAAATCCGGGTTATTAATTGAATTAGCTGGTTTATTGAAGCAAATAGCCACACTGATATTCGGTGTGGCTATTTTTTTTGCTGGTAAATATCCATTGCATCCCCCTGTTTTTGTCAGCTTTTGACCTGATAAGAATCATAAAAATGAGCTGGTTCAAAATAAGACTGAACCAAGGATTTGCCCATACTTTTACAGACTCAATTTTGCATCAAACCATGGACAATTTAGCTTCTCATACTTCTCCACATACGTTTCACATTCCAGTCATGGGCTTGGGATATACGGTCGACAGCCCTATCAAGGTAGCGCCTTGGGGAATCTCGAGTGTGATATCCATCATGGATGACCAGCTTTTGGAGGAAATGAGAAAAGTCTATAGTGCAAAATACCAGATGGACTTCACACCAATCGCAGATCACGAATCAGATGCGCGTGCTAAACGAATTACGGCTTTTCTGGATCTGAGCCTAGCATTGGTCAATAGACAAGTCACAAGCATCAAAAATTCTGGCTCTCTTCACTCAGCTCAGGTTCAAAAATACATTCAGCTATTACCTGAAAGTCACCCTCTTAAAAAACTGAATTCCAGTCAAAAAATCCTCATAGACAGGGAATTCACTCAAAGTCTGATCCAGCCCGGAAGCATCGATATCAATATCATGACCAAAGTAGATAAGATCAACTATGACAAAACTGGAACTGCCCTATCCAGAGAATATTCAGATGCTCTTTCTGCCCTGAGGGGCTATGCCAATAGTCAGCTGGACTCGATGGTAATATTCTCAGCAGGTATGAATCCTGCATTGTTTGCCTATGCAGAGAATTTTGCAGATTTTTTTCCTGATGATTCTTCACATATCAAAAAGCGAATCTGTCTCAAAGTAAGTGACTATCGGTCGGCTTTGATTCAAGGCAAATTTTTGGCAAAAAAGGGGCTTTGGGTTTCTGAATTCAGAATAGAATCCGGGCTCAATTGTGGTGGACATGCCTTTGCTACGGAAGGCTTTTTGATAGGCCCCATTTTGGAAGAATTCAAGGCTCAACGGGCTGAACTGGAGCAAACCCTTCGACAGAGCTGCAATCAGACTCTTGGAGATAAAAATTTACCTCAGCTTACTGAAAAGAATCAAATCAAAATCACTTACCAAGGAGGAATTGGCACTTCCGAAGAAGATCAGTTTCTCAAAACCTATTACGAATTGGATGGTACAGGCTGGGGAAGTCCATTTCTATTGGTGCCCGAGGCTACTTCTGTAGACTCGGACACGCTTGATCGCTTAATACAAGCCAAGCAGTCCGATTACTTTCTCAGTGATGCCTCTCCGCTAGGTGTTCCTTTCAACAACCTGAAGACATCAAGCGGAGAGTCACAGCGAAAAGCCAGAATCGCCAAAGGAAGACCAGGAAGCCCTTGTTACAAAAAGTTTCTTTCTTTCAACACTGACTATTCTCAAAAGCCCATCTGCACTGCTTCCAGACAGTATCAACATTTAAAATCCAAAATGTTTGAAAAAGGGGAAATTCCACAACAGGCGATGGATGAAACATTGGCTAAGGATTGCCTGTGCGAAGGTTTGGGTGCTCCTGCCCTCCTATCCAATGGAATCAGTCCAAAGCGAAACCTAAGTGCGGTTACTATTTGTCCCGGCCCGAACTTGGCCTATTTCAAAGGCACTTTTAGCCTCCAGCAAATGGTAGATCATATCTATGGCAGACTGAAGATCAAACTAAGTCCCTCCCGCCCTCATCTTTTCGTGAAAGAACTGGAGCTTTACCTTGATTATTTGCGAAAGGAAGTGGAAAAGACAGGCACAGAACTGAGCGCCAAGAAGGAAAGCTATTTTCGACGCTTTCAATCTAACCTTCAAGCAGGTATCGCCTACTATCGTGACTTGGGCACGAAGATCAATTTCGAGGCAGAGGAAGCGATGACCAAGATTCAAATGCAGCTAGATCAGCTGGCACAAGAACTGAATGACCTCAACTTAAAGCTGCAAAGCCGCCTTACCTAACCAAGGTCGATTCTCTGATTGTAATTTGGCTTGGAATCACTATCGTCTGGTCGATCAGATCCGTGTGCTTAGGCTTCGTAAGCTTTTTGATCAGTAGTTTGGCACATTCCTGACCGATGGTCAAGGCTGGCTGGGTGATCGTCGAAAGAGATGGGCTGAGCAGACCGGCACTACTCATGTTGGAAAAAGTAATAATCTTCAAATCATCGGGAATTCTCAGATCAGTTTTGCGGACAGCATGATAGGTCGCTATGGCAAGTTTTTCTACCGAAGAAAGAATGCCATCGGGTCTATTTTGAGATTTGAGGAGTTGGGTGATACTTTGAATATTCTCTTCTTCATTGAGGCAGCAATGCATACTGAAGGTAGGCTCAGGCGCCAATCCAGCTTCATTCAGTGCATCCAGATAGCCTCTGTGCCTTTCTTTGGTGATGGAGAGTTCCTTACTCAGCATCAAAAATGCTATCTTTTTACACCCTTGCTGGATCAAGTGCTTGGTTCCCTGAAAAGCACTTTCGTAGTCATTTGTTATGAATTTGGTCGTCGGGATTTCACTACAAATCCGATCAAAAAAGATTATGGGAAGCTCTCTTTCGTATAATTTGGTCAGGTGCGAGACATCACTTGTCTGACTGGAAACTGACATCACGATGGCATCAGCTCTTCGGTTTTGAAGAAGAGAGACGATTTTTTTCTCTTTCTCTACATCCTCATGTGTGCTGTAGACCAATAAGTGAAAGCCATGCTCGTGAGTCACCTCTTCGATTCCATCCATGACTTGAGCAAAGAAATTATTGATTCGCTCCGGAATAATGACCGCAATGGTCTTGCTTTTATTTTCCCGCAGGCTTCTTGCAAAAGGGTTGGGTTGATAATTGAGCTTTTCGGCCATGCTGACCACCTTTTTCTTGGTTGCTTCCGAGATCTCATAGCTATCGTTTAGCGCTCGGGACACAGTAGAAGGCGCCAAGTTCAGTTCTGCGGCCAGTTCCTTCAAGCTTATTCCATTACTCATGACTATTCAGGGTCTATCAAAATGTGCCTGAAATTACAAATCAAATAGGGTCCGTCCATGGAATCTTCTAAAAAAATCGCAAACGTTTGCGTATTTAAATCTCAAAAAAAGCGCTTTTAAGGGTACATTCATACTTTGTAAAATGAATCCAAAATCACCTGGAATTCCATCTATGATCTCTACTGAAATCAAGACAAATTTTCTCAGCGAAGATTTCCTACTTCAATCCCCTGTTGCCAAAGTACTCTATCACGAATACGCCAAAGATCTCCCGATCATTGACTACCACAATCACCTTCCTCCTCAGGAAGTGAACTCTAATAAGCAATACGCCAATATGAGTCAGATCTGGTTGGCTGGGGATCATTACAAATGGCGAGCGATGAGAACCTTGGGTATCTCCGAGGAAATGATCACTGGTAAAGCCTCAGATCAGGAGAAGTTTCTGGCTTGGGCCAAGACAGTCCCTTATACGCTCCGTAATCCACTGCATCATTGGACTCACTTGGAGTTGAAAAGATATTTTGGGGTAGACGAACTCCTCCACGAGGATAATGCCCTAGAGATTTATGAGCACTGCAATTCTTTGCTTCAAAATCCCGAGTACAGCAGCAATGGCCTACTCAAGCAGATGAATGTCGAAGTGATATGCTCTACAGATGATCCTGCGGATGGGCTGGAAGAGCAAGTTTCTTTTGCCAAAAAAGCCGACAGTTTTCAACTCTATCCGGCTTTCCGTCCAGACAAATCCTACGCAGTAGAAGATCCCGAATCCTATCTCACCTATCTCGAAAAACTAGGTAAAGCTGCTGGCGTGACTATCGACTCTTATGAGGATCTTCTGATCGCATTAGAAAATCGAATTGCCTATTTCCATGATAGAGGCTGTAGACTTTCGGATCATGGACTGGAGCAATTGTATTTCTTTGATCAAGACGAATACAATATTCAGGAACTATTTGAATTGTTACGATTCAAAAAATCCCTGACCAAACGAGAAGTTGAATTTTTCAAGTTTAAGACCTTGCTTTCCTTATGCAAAATGTACCACCAAAAAGGATGGGTGCAGCAATTTCACCTCGGAGCCTTGAGAAACACCAACACTCGGATGCTTTCTACTTTGGGACCTGACACAGGTTTTGATTCCATCGGTGATTTCAATCAAGCAAGTGCGTTAGCGGGCTTTTTGAATGCCTTGGACTCCAATGATCAGCTGAGCAAAACTATCCTATACAATCTCAATCCAGGATTTAACGAAGTCTTTGCTACAATGATTGGCAATTTCAACGATGGCAGTACGCGTGGCAAAATCCAATTTGGCTCAGGCTGGTGGTATCTAGACCAAAAAGACGGCATGGAAGCACAGATGAATACCCTGTCCAACATGGGGCTGATTTCCTGCTTTATCGGTATGTTGACCGATTCCCGTAGTTTTCTGTCATTCCCGAGACATGAATACTTCCGAAGAATCCTGTGTAATCTATTTGGAAAAGATGTAGAAAACGGAGAACTGCCATGGGATGAGAAATGGCTTGGAAAAATCATCTCCGACATTTGCTATTTCAACGCAAAAAACTACTTTGACTTTCACCCAACCAATTATAAAACCTTACAATGAGTAACAGTCTTTTCTCCCTAAAGGGAAAAATTATAGCTTTTTCAGGAGCCACTGGAGTATTAGGTGAGTCCATGAGTCTCCACCTGGCCAAAGAGGGCGCTACCCTCCTGATCCTAGGCAGAACCCCTCAAAAAGTCGAAGCTCTTGTCGACAAAATCCAAGAACAAGGAGGCAATGTGAAAGGGTATATCTGCGATGTGACTGACGAAGAAAGTCTGGAAACTGCTGCTACTGAAATTGCGAAAGACTGGAACTACATCGATACTTTGATCAATGCGGCCGGAGGAAATATGCCTGGAGCAGTCGTGACTCCGGATAAAAATTTCTTGGATCTGGACACATCCGCACTGCGCAAAGTAATGGATCTGAACTACATGGGCACGGTACTCCCCATCAAAGCCCTACTTCCACTGATGCTTAAAAAGGAGCAAGGCAACATATTAAATATCAGTTCAATGGCTGCTACCAGACCTATGACACGAGTGATGGGATATGCTTCAGCAAAGGCTGCCATTGACAATTTGACCAAATGGCTCTCCGTGGAGTTGGCTGCCAAGCATGGACCTGACTTCAGAGTCAATGCCATTGCCCCGGGATTCTTTTTGACAGAGCAAAACAGAACTCTCTTGACAGAATCTGACGGCTCTCTGACCAAGCGTGGAAATCAGATAATCACTCATACTCCGATGGAGCGTTTTGGCAAACCCGAAGATCTGCTGGGAGCATTGCAATGGCTTTGTTCGGATGCATCCAAATTTGTTTCAGGCACAATAGTTCCTGTAGACGGTGGATTCAGTGCCTATTCCGGCGTCTAATAGTTGAAATACTTCATTCCCAAAATACAGCAATATGATTCCTAAAATGGAACAAACCATGCGCTGGTATGGTCCCAATGACCCCGTAAGTTTAAGAGATATCCGCCAAGCCGGAGCTACAGGTATCGTCACCGCTCTGCATCATATCCCCAATGGAGAAGTATGGTCGGTAGAGGAAATCCAGATTAGAAAAAAAGTCATCGAAGATGCAGGTCTGACTTGGTCTGTCGTCGAATCAGTGCCAGTCCACGAGCGAATCAAAACCCGCACGGGAAACTTTGAAGAGTTGATCGCAAACTATCAGCAAACTTTGAGAAATTTGGCTTCTGAGGGCATATTTACTGTTTGCTATAATTTCATGCCTATTCTCGACTGGACTCGAACAGATCTTTACCGAGAGCTTCCAAATGGTGCCAAGGCTTTGTATTATGAGAAAAAAGCAGTTCAGGCCTTTGACTTATTTATCCTCGAGAGGCCAGCCGCTTTTGACGAATACAGCAAAGAAGAAATAGAAGTAGTCAAAGCCTACTACGAAGCGTTGGATGCTGATAAAAAACAGTTGATCATAGATAATATATTGAAAGGTCTTCCTGGATCTGAGATTGGCTATACGCTGGATGAGTTTAGGGATATGCTTAAGACTTACGATGGTATCGATGAACGCAAACTTCAAGAGCATCTCCGTCTCTTTTTAGACGCCATAGTTCCAGTTGCAGAAGAAGTAGGTGTTTATTTGACTATTCATCCGGATGATCCCCCCTTCTCTCTCTACGGCCTACCTCGAATCGTATCCACAGCAGCAGATGCTCGCAGGATCATTCAAGACAATTCAAGTCCGCACAACGGACTGTGCTTTTGCACTGGAAGCTACGGTGTGAGAGCCGACAATGACCTTCCTGCCATGGTCGCGGAGTTTGGAGATCATATCAATTTTATCCATTTGCGTAGCACCAGAAGAGATGAAGAGGGCAATTTCTTTGAAGACAATCATCTGGACGGCAATGTACCTATGGAAGCAGTGATTGATGAAATTCTCAAAGTGCAGGAAAAAAGAGGAAAAAGCATCCCAATGAGACCGGATCACGGTCATCAAATGCTCGATGACCTTCAGAAAAAGACAAATCCAGGCTACTCAGCCATCGGCCGTCTCAAAGGATTGGCTGAAATAAGGGGGATAGAGGCAGCTCTCCTGTATGTACGCCAAAAGTAAAAGGATAGCCGGAATGTACTGTTCCGGCTTTTTTTATGCTAAATGCGAAACTAATCCTTATTTTCGCAACAGTTCTATTTTAACCTCTCCTTAGACTAAATGAAAAGAGTTTTAGTAAGCGGTGGTGGCGGATTTTTGGGAAGTCACCTATGCGACAGATTATTGAAAGAAGGAAATGAAGTGCTCTGTGTCGATAATTTTTTCACAGGAAACCGGCGAAACATTCACCACTTATTGGACAATAAAAATTTTGAGCTACTTCGGCATGACATTACTCATCCACTGTTTGTAGAAGTAGACGAAATCTATAACCTGGCTTGCCCTGCCTCTCCTATTCATTATCAGTTTGATCCTGTACAGACCACAAAAACCTCTGTGATCGGAGCTATGAATATGTTGGGACTAGCTAAGCGATTGAAAATTAAAATTCTTCAAGCGAGTACTTCCGAAGTTTACGGAGACCCTGAAATTCACCCGCAACCGGAATCCTATCGTGGTAATGTCAATACCTTGGGAATTCGTGCCTGCTATGATGAAGGGAAAAGATGTGCAGAAACGCTGTTTTTCGACTATCACAGACAGCACGGAGTAGATATCAAGGTCATGAGAATCTTCAATACCTACGGCCCGCGTATGCACCCCAATGATGGACGTGTAGTCAGCAATTTCATCGTACAAGCTCTCAAAGGTCAAGACATCACGATCTACGGCGATGGAAAACAAACTCGCTCGTTTTGCTATGTAGATGATAATATCGAAGGGATGTATCGTCTCATGAATTCCAGAGATGGCTTCACTGGACCGGTGAATATCGGGAACCCTGGAGAATTCACCATGCTGGAATTGGCAAATTTGATCATAGAATTGACCAACTCGAAAAGCAAACTGGTATTCTTGCCACTACCTCAAGATGATCCTATGCAAAGAAAGCCTGTAATCGATCTGGCTAAAAAAGAGCTGGGTTGGGAACCTACCGTCAAGCTTCGAGATGGATTGAAAAATACCATCGAATACTTCGAAGGAGTTATTTAAACACAAAGCCATCTGGACCAATTCAGATGGCTTTTTTTATTTGACTTTTAAAATCCAGATAAGCCCATCGAAAGAGTTGAGACTTTTCACTTAGCTGCTTGAGCTTTTCTTCCTCACATCGAAAGCCTTTTTCATAAGGCCATTCACTTCCCTCGTCTATCCAAAAACAAGACCGTATTTTTTCAACAAGCTCTAAGAGATCGGAAAGCTTATGTTCGAATCCGTGAAATCTCCCTCCAAAAATGTACCTGGGCTTTACACCCCATATAAACTCCTCTTCTTGAGCACTACCCTGGCCTGTGTTTAGAAATGTATAGCTGGTGACACATTGGTCCGGAATATAAACGTTCTCATCTTTCAAAGGCATCTCTCCCTCATTTCCTGCACCTAAAGTATAAAGGACACCTTCCTTCTGTACCAAAAAGAAAAGAAGTCTCTGTCCCACCTCATAGGGTGTCCACCTTGCAGCACAGGTCCAGTCTTGAAACTTTCTAATGGTTAAGAAGCCCCAATCATTGTCCAAAGACCTCTCAATTTGAATTGTGAAAAACTCTGAACTTTCATCTACTATTGTCCCTACCACCACTTTGTCAGATTGGATAGCTAAGTGATATAGAGTCAAAGGTTCATACTTAGCCAAACAAATCGGGCTAATCAAAAATAAAGCAAAGCATATAAAAAGTCTTTTCATCAGTTCTAGTTGATGAAAAGTAAGGAATCATTAGGTTGGAATAAAAAAATGGGAGTTAAGGGAAGTTAAGGAGGTAAAAAAAGCCTGACTTGGCAGGTCAGGCTCCATGTGATTAGGCTACTGGATTCTTTTCCAGATGAGCTTCCTTGATCTTTCTTCTCAGGATTTTACCCACATTTGATTTTGGCAATTCATCGGTAAAGTACACCTCTTTCGGTATTTTATAGTTTGTCAGAGACTGATGGCAATGAGCAATCACCTGCTCCTCCGTGAGGCTCTTATCCTTTGCCACTACATAAGCAACGACTCGCTCTGTGGATCGAGGATCGGGCATTCCGATGACTCCTACTTCCAAAACTCCTGGACAAGAGGCGATACAATCTTCGACTTCATTCGGGTAGACATTAAATCCTGACACCAAGATCATTTCTTTCTTCCTGTCGACGATTTTGAAAAAGCCATCCTCATCCATAATTCCTATATCTCCCGATTTGAACCATTCACCATGCATTACATGGGCAGTCTCTTCAGGCTTCTGCCAGTATCCCTTCATCACTTGAGGTCCTTTGATGAGCACCTCGCCTCTCTCTCCTATTGCCACTTCTTCTCCCTCATCATTGGCTACGATCATTTCAGTATTGGGAAGGGGAATGCCTATCGTACCGATTCTCTCCGTCCCATCGATTGGATTACAGGAAGCCACAGGAGATGTTTCGGTCAGTCCATAGCCTTCTGCCAGTGGTACTCCAGTTAATTTCTTCCACTTTTCTGCGGTTGATTTTTGGACAGCCATGCCACCACCCACAGCAATTTTCAGCTTCTGAAAGTTTAGCTTTTGGAAAGATTCCTGATTGAGTAAACCATTGAAAAGGGTGTTCACTCCGGTGAAAACAGTAAACTCATGCTTGGATAAATCTTTGCAAAAAGACTTCATGTCCCTTGGATTGGTAATCAGAAGGTTATGAGCACCAATTTTCATCATTGCTAGGCAGTTGACAGTCAAAGCAAAAATATGATACAGTGGCAAAGCCGTCACTACTACTTCTTCTCTCTCCTTCAGTTTTGGCTTCATCCAGGCAGAAATCTGCTGCATATTGGCCACGATATTTGCATGAGTGAGTTCAGCCCCTTTGGACACACCTGTAGTACCACCGGTGTATTGTAAAAACGCAGTATCGTCCAGTGAAATCTGGGGTGGAGAAAAAGGATGTGCTGCCCCTTGAGCCAAAGCCGACTTGAGTTTTACAGCTCCAGGCAGATCAAATGCCGGTACCATCTTTTTGACATGCTTGACTACCAAGTTGACAATCGTTCCTTTCAAGCCTCCCAATAAATCCCCCAGTTCGGTAAGGATAATATGTTTGGCAGGAATTTCACTTCTTATTTTCTCCAGATTATGAGCAAAATTGCTCACAATCACGATCACATCTGCTCCTGAATCGATAAACTGATGCTTCATCTCAGAAGAAGTGTAAAGGGGATTGGTGTTGACGACGATCATCCCAGCTCTCAGAGCGCCAAACATGACCACCGGGTACTGGAGCGTATTGGGCATCTGGATCGCTATCCGTGATCCTTTTTTGAGCTGGAGCACCTGTGTGAGATAGTTTGCAAAATTGGCACTCTGCTCTTTTAATTCATTAAATGACATTGTCTTGCCCATGCACTCATAGGCCACTGCATTTTGATATTTCTCTACGCTTTCGTCAAAAAGATCCACCACACTGGAGTAGGCAGTACAATCCACCTCTTTGTCCACCGCAGCGGGATAATGGTCTAACCAAGGAAATTTATTCATATCAAGGGTTAATTTGGGTGATCTTATTTTCTTGCTTGAATATACTCTTATTTCAAAATTTTTCGGGCGATTAGCTCTTTCATTATTTCATTTGTCCCAGCATAGATCCGCTGAACACGTGCATCTGCATAGGCCCGAGCTACTCCATACTCCCACATATAGCCATATCCACCATGTAGCTGAACGCATTCATCGGCGACTTTACATTGGAGTTCGGTCATGTTATATTTAGCAGCAGAAGCCATCGCAGAGTCGAGTTTGCCTTCATTGTGCAACTGAACCAAATAGTCGCAATATATCCTGCCTTGCTCCAATGCAGCGGTCATTTCTGCCAATTTAAACCGGGTGTTTTGAAATTCCGAAAGACTCTTTCCAAAGGCTTTTCTCTCCTTCACATATTGAACGGTCGATGCCAACATAAATTCCCCGAGAGCCACAGCCGCCAAAGCAACCACAAGCCGCTCTTGTGCCAATTCAGTCATCAAGTATTTAAACCCTTCTCCTTCTTTGCCAAGTAAGTTTTCCTTGGGAACTTTCACATCTTCAAAAAACAATTCACAGGTATCTTGAGCATGAAGGCCCACTTTTTCAAACGGTTTACCCTTGCTATACCCAGCCATCTCATTGTCCATCAGAATCAGAGAAATCCCTTTTGCTCCCTTGCTGGGATCTGTTTTCACAGCAACCACCACCACGTCCGATAAGTAGCCATTTGTGATAAAGGTTTTGGAACCATTGACCAAATAATGATCGCCCTGATCTACTGCTGATGTCCGGATGCCTTGCAAATCAGATCCTGCACCGGGTTCAGTCATCGCCACAGCACCGATGTATTCTCCTGAGATCATTTTGGGAATGTATTTTTCCAAAGCAGAAGAAGTCGCGTAATGCAGAATATAGGGCATCACGATATCGCTGTGAAGTGGATATCCTATCGCTGGACCAGAACATCCACTCAGGCCCAACTCTTCTATCAGAATGGCATTGTATCGAAAATCTTGAATATTCAGCCCGCCTAACTTTTCTGGAGCTTGAATCCCCAAGAAACCATTTTCTCCAAATTTCAACCACGATTCTCGGGATACCATCTTTTGTTTTTCCCATTCGGCATTGTAGGGTGTGATTTCACGTGCTATAAAATCTCTGACACTTTGGCGAAAAAGCTCATGCTCTTCCGTAAATAACATTCTAGGTAATCCAAACATTGGGTTTATATCTTTTAGATTCTTCCAAAAATAAAAAAATACAGCATTTCAGAACTTCAAAGACACTATTGATTTCAGCAATTCCACCTAAATATTGGTTCTAATATTTAAATATTCCCCTTAATTTGATCGATCCAAAAAATCTGAATTCATGCAATTAACATACGATTCTCTTCCACAAGACCTCAGTCACCTAGGTATTTGGAATCCAGAAGAATCCATCATTTCTATAGCTCCTGCCGGTGAAAGCAATATGAATGTAGTTTTGAGAGTAGTGACCAATCAGCGCTCAGTGATAGTCAAGCAGTCCAAGCCTTTCGTTCGAAAATTCCCTCAGATTCCCGCCCCTATCGACAGAATTGATGTCGAATTCAACTTTTTCAAGTTAATCGAATCAGACTCCGTATTAGCAGGACTTTCTCCAAAAATCCTAAGCTATTTCCCTCAGGACCATCTCTTGATCACCCAAGACTTGGGGGATGAAGGTGATTTTTCTGTTTTGTACTCCCAAAAAAAGCAGTTGACTTCAGAACAAATAACCTCATTAGTCACCTATCTGGATGCATTGCATCGACTACCTGTCCATTCTTTTCCAGAAAATAGAGAGATGAGAAAATTGAACCATGAGCATCTATTCAATTTCCCTTTCCAAGAAGAGAATGGATTTGACCTGGACACAATCCAACCTGGTCTTCAGGAATTGAGTCTGGAATGGAAAAAGGATACAGATATGAAGCAAAAGATCGAGCAACTGGGTGATCGCTATCTGAGTTCCGGAAAGACGCTGCTCCATGGAGATTTTTACCCCGGTAGCTGGATCAGTTCTTCAGGGGAAGTAAGAGTCATTGACCCTGAGTTTAGCTTTCTTGGCGACCAAGAATTTGATCTGGGCGTATTTCTGGCTCATGGAGATTTCTGCGGCGTCACTGAATCTTTGGAAAAAGAGCTGAAATCAAGCTATACTCTGCCCTATGACGAGCGTCTGACCAATCACTATCGAGGAGTGGAGTTACTCAGAAGGTTGATCGGCATCGCGCAATTGCCCTTGCGATTAAGCCTGGAGAAGAAGAAAGCCCTGATGGAAAAAGCCCGAAAACTTTTATTATCATGAGGTTAAAGTTCTCCGTAGTTTTCCTTATTTGGTTTGTGGTATCCTGTAGTAGTCCCAAGCCAGAACCCCTAGACAAATTAGCCGAATCCGGACTTTCGCAGTCTGAACTCAATGATAAAATTCTGGGTATGATTGTCGGCTCAGCCATAGGAGACGCTATGGGAGCTCCCACAGAAATGTGGCCCAGGGAAGACATTCGAGCAACCTACGGATTTGTCACTAGCTTGGACACTATGATTCGAGAGGTATCACCTGAAGGCATTTGGATAGCAGATTTACCAGCTGGAGGCACCACAGATGATACTCGATGGAAGCTTTTGGCGGGAGAATACTTGTTGACTCAACCTTCCAGTGAACTCCATCCAGAAGATTTTGCTTCTCATATCTACCAGCAGTACAAAGTCTATTTTGATCACTTATCAGAACTAGACAGCTCGGACAAAAAAGGAATCGAAAATGCTTTTCTCCGGGTTGGTTGGCTTCAGGAATGGGCAAAAGTCAGCCAACCTTATATCCAGAATGATTTGTCGGGCTATGCGGATTCTTTGGGTAGATTTTATGGTGGAGAAATGGTCTGTGCAGGGCTATTGTATGCGCCAAGTTTGGGAGCGTATTTCCCCGGCAACCCAAAAAAAGCATATGAAGAGGCTTTCAAATTGTCTATATATGATTTGGGTTACGCAAAAGACTTGTCTGCTCTCGCTGCTGCAATGACTGCTGCAGGAATGAAAAAAGGCGCAACCATAGACTCCCTACTGGCAAGTCAAAAGCTGGATCCCTCCCATTATTTTCAAAGTAGACTGGTAGGAAGGACTGCAAATCGAATTCTCCAAGATGCCATCTGGATAGCTAGTGAAGCAAAAAGCAAAGATAGTTTGGGCACTTACTTTGATCCAGAAACTCCTGCTTTGAATTTTGCCTTTGAGCAACTGGATCTAAGACTTCAAGACATGCCGTTTCATGCTGGGGAAATCTACCTCCAGACTATCACAGCGATGATTTATGCAGATTTTGAATTCATGAATACCTTGATATTCTTGACCAATTATGGGCGTGACAATGATACAACAGCCGCTTTGGCCGGTGGGATTCTAGGAGCTTTCTATGGCTTTGATGCTTTACCAGAAAAAGAAAAAATTCAGGTTTTATCTGTCAATAAATCCATACTGAATCAAGACTTAAAAAAGCTGGCCAAAGACCTCAGCGATCACATGTCTCGGTAATTTTTGGCATAAAAAAACCCCGGAAATTCCGGGGCTCCTTCATAGCTGGTTTAGTTTAGAAATGAAGGATTCTTGTTCTTCCTTTGATATCAGTCACTTCCAAGTAGACGTCTTCGGGATTGACACCTTCTAGTTTGTAGTCTTTTCTAAATCCATCCGGGTGATTGATAGTCTCAGCGTAGATGACTTTATCAGAATCTTCATAGCGGATCTTCACATCTACTCCAGGCTCTGCCAGGCCTATCACAGCCAGATTGATCGTCTCACCGTCAATCACTTTTCCGTAGGCCATCAGCGGATATTCTCTGATTTCTGGAGTTTTCTCAAAAGTCTCCACTGTATAGGTTACTTCTTCATCTTCGGTAGAAATCTTCACCTGATATTCTCCGCATGGCATGTCATTGAGGTCATAAGGTACCAGCACTTGTTGGTCACTGACTTTTACTCTCCGCTGATGCAGGATCTTACCATTTTGGTCGAGGATTGCCACTTTGGCTTTTCCCACCCCTTCTTTAAGCAATACATTGACTTTCTTGAACTTAGCTCTCGCATCAGAAAGTGCCATTAAATCTTCGTTGTCATTGGAAGCCAGAGCGCCAGTGGCTAAAAGTCCGGCTAGTGCGAATGTGAATAAAGTTTTCATAGTAGTTGGTTTTTGTTGTCGTGTTGTGCTAGACTACTTGCCAAGCCCATACCAAAAGCCAAAAACCATTAGAAAGCTGGCTTCAGAAAAATTTGGATATTTAGAAAAATTAAGATTTAGGCAAAATATTATTCGGTCAACTTCATCATTTTTTAATGTTTTCTGTCCACTTCCTAGGCAGATCACTGTCCGACTGTCTCAGACCCGTACACATTTGTTTAGTTTTCGAGAAAAGGCCAGGTTACACCTTATTGTGTTTGTTAAGGAAAAATAATTTTCAAAAAAATAGTTTTGACATAAATCAAAGTTCGCCCCTATTCAAAACCTGTACGCCTATGTACAGTCCTTGTCCGCTCTGACACAAAGAAAACGAACACTCAATCGATTGCGAAGGCTGAAAATCAAGGTTTTGTGAAGAAAAAAAGTCCGAAAAGTGATGTCTTCTACTACTTCTTCACCCTCAAATAACCTAGCCATCCATTTAGAAATAGTTAAAGACTTGCTCGTTTGATTCCAGAAAATCTTGTTGCAAATAGATTTCACAAAACGTATTAGTGAAAATCAAATCAACTACAATGAAAAGATTTCATCTCCTCCCTATTTTAGTTTTTTATATGCTAGGCGCATGTGCTCAGACAGATGCCAATCCCGAACTGATCATCGATCCTACAGAGTCCTATGTCGAAGGAAAATGGGAGTTGGTGAAAATTGTCGGGTCCATGATCCAAATAGTCATCGAAGGAGATGATCTAAAAAGAAAACAGCACTATACATTCACCAATGACGGGCACTTCTCGAAAACTACTGAAGAAGATCAATACAAGAGCGAAAGCACAGGCACTTACACTATAGAATCCGTAACTGAGAATTTCGAGGAAAAGTATATAGGAGTCGTAATCCTTATGTTTCTAGAAGGAGATGGCTATGCCGAAAATTGCTCCAGTGGGGAAGTTGAAAAAGAATACTTACATATTTCAAAAGATGGGCAACTGGTAAATATCAGTTCCGCTCCATGCGATGGCCCCTATCTTCACTATCTCAAATTGGAAGAATAAAAAAAACCATCCTTTGGGGATGGCTTTTTTTTTGCAGGTAGTTCGGTCAATTTAAAAATAGAGGGACTTCATAGTTCCTTTATTGTTTTTGACTTCGACCATGATATCGGACGTGTCGATATTCTCAAATTTGTAAACCTTCGTAAAGCCTTCTGCCTGGCTGACGGTTTCGCTGTGAAGTAGCTTATTGGAGAACTTCTCACGGATCGTAACTTCGACACCCGGTGAATCCAATCCGATCACAGTCACTCTCAAAGCATTTTTTCCTATTTCTTTGCCATAGGCCATCATGCTCGGAGCTACCGGCTGCAATTCAGATTTTTTGGATACGAAGTCATAGACCATCTCCTCATCCTCTGAGCTCACTTTAAGTGAATAGTTCCCTTCCGGCAAGTTCTCAAGGTTATAAGGAAGAACAACACTCTTCTCGTAGTCTCTCACTTTTGTTTTGCTTAGCACTTTCCCGTTTTGATCTAGCAAAGCTACTTTTACTGGCCCGCTCTTTTCGTCCAAGTGAAGAGATACTTTTTGATCCTTAGCCACTACATTGGCTAGTTCTTTCAGATCTTCATTGCTGGCGTTTGCTATGCTTGTACTAGCCAAAAGTCCAGCTGCTACTAGTGATAATAAAGTTTTCATTTTTCGTTGGTTTAGATATGCTCTCCTTGTTTCCAATGGCATACCAAACCAAATTTCATGAATCTTAATCCCCATTTTTGAAAAGCATATTTTTAAAAAAATTAAGAAAAACAGCTCTCTTAAAAGTCTAAAAAATCAAGACTTCTCAATCCCTTACATTTTAAAAAACGGCCTATCTCTGCCCAAACTGGCATTTTCAGCTGTTGAAAAGGTTACATTTTTTAAGGAAAATTTTCAGAATTAAATTTTAAAAAAAGTTCTATAAAATTATTTTCATTCTGATTTCAATAAAACAACCTGTACGAAACCGTACAAGCTTTGTCCGATCGGATTCACTCATTTCACTTTTTGAGTTCTAATGAGATCTGTTTGATCCGCTCTTTGATCGACATCTGAGTGATATCGATAGAGTCAGAAGTCGCTTTGAGAAAATCCATGACAGCTCCAGCATGATCTGTCGACTTGCCTTCTGCCATAGTCACATAGCGCATGGTAGACCACAAAAGAGTCTTCAATTGCGTCTTGGAATCATCCGTCATGTAATATTCGACTACGATGGTATTGTGATTGTGCCAAATGATCCGACTCATGATCCTCACCCACTCTCCTACCATAGCAGGTTTTACGTAGCTGATGTTGTGATTGTAGATGACCCACGCAGCCTTGTACTTCCTAATCAGGTCAATGATCTCCAAACCATAGAGTTTGGGTACCTGATCTTCCCTGGCATTGAAGAAATAGTCAAAGTATTTGGCATTATTAAGGTGTCTCAAAGGGTCGCAATCTTGAAACCGGATGACCACCCTACTTTCTGTCTCTTTGGGATAATGCTTTTCTGGATCGTATTCAAACATAGTTCTTATAATTCGCCGGATTCAATCAAGTGTATTCCAGCCGTTTTCATTTCATTCAAAGCCAAGTCTCCATCCTTTTCAGAAAGATTGACAGGGCGAGTGGCATCCGTGACCAAGTATGTTTCAAAGCCCAAACTTTGGCTATCTAAGGCTGTAAACTTCACACAATAGTCCTGCGCCAGTCCCACTATATATACTTGTTTCACTCCTTTGGATTGTAAGTAGTCACCGAGGCCCGTATCTCCACGTCTTGCATTGTCAAAAAAACCGGAATACGAATCTACTTCTGGATTTTTCCCTTTTTGAAAAATAGAATCCCAACTAGTCTGATTCAGTTCCGCAGCAAACTGAGCTCCTTTAGTATAATGCACACAGTGATCCGGCCATAGTATCTGATCTAGCCCATGCAAGTCTATCAGATCTCCAGGGGTCTTCCCAAGATGACTGGAAGCAAAGCTCTGATGGCTCTCAGGATGCCAATCCTGGGTAGCTATGATCAAATCAAACTTCTCCTGAAGCTCGTTGATCACCGGGATGATCTCATCCCCTTCACTGACAGCCAAGGCTCCACCAGGCAAAAAATCGTACTGAACATCGACGATGACCAGTGCTTTTGATTCATTAATCTTCTCCATTTTCTAGTTTTTTAGCTTTCAGCACAAGTTCCATCCGCATATGATGTAGATTTTCCTCCAAACCCACGGGATAGAGGTGCGGATTGACCAGACGCTTATGTGTTTTGTCAAAAGATGCCAGTTGCGCCTGAGCTCTCTCTCGGATCGCTTGGATTTTGGGAGTTTTATAGACCAACTTTCCATTTTTGAAGATTGGCTTGAGCAGTTGCTCTTCCTGATAAAACGCCGGCATGATCCGCTTTCTTCTAGTAGCATCAATGGGATCGATGATTACAGTCCCTCTGGGATTGATCTCCTGATCTTCAAGATAAATCATATCAGAGACTGCTTTTCCATTGGAAAAATACCTTTTGACATTGTGAATTCCTGGGATATTGATCTTAAGCGATTGTTGGGAAATTTTGATTTTGGGCTGCCACTCCCCTTCTTCATTCTTGACTGCAGAAAGCTTATACACCGCGCCAAGAGCCGGCTGATCGTAAGCAGTGACCAGTTTGGTACCGACTCCCCACACATTGATTGAAGCCTCCTGCCCCTTGAGAGAAGAAATGATGTGCTCATCCAGATCATTGGAAGCTACGATTTTTGCATTTGGAAAGCCTGCCTCATCGAGCATTTCACGGGCCTGATTAGAATAATAGGCCAGATCACCACTGTCTATCCGAATTCCGATCATCTCTTTTCCTTTGCTTCGCAAAATCTCGCCGACTTTGATGGCGTTTTTCACTCCATTGATTGTGTCATAGGTATCTACCAAAAACACACATTGATCTGGAAAAGCATCTGCATAGGATTCAAAGGCTTCCAATTCACTCTCGAAAGACATGATCCAGCTATGAGCATGTGTGCCTGACACCGGAATACCGAAGAGCTTTCCCGCCATCACATTGCTAGTAGATGTGCAACCCCCAATATATGCCGCCCGACTTGCTGCCAGAGCTCCATCAATCCCCTGCGCCCTACGCAAACCAAACTCTAAGACAGGTTCACCTTTTGCAGCCAGATTGATTCGGGCAGCTTTGGTCGCTATCAAGGTTTGAAAGTTAAATAAGTTGAGTAGTGGCGTCTCCAAAAGCTGACACTGGATCAAAGGTCCTTTGACTCGAATCATTGGAGCATTGGGAAATACCACTGTTCCCTCCTCAACGGCGTCGATATCGCAGGTAAATTTGAGCTGATCGAGATATTCCAAAAAACCTTTCTCAAACTGAGGCGAACCGTCAGGTGCTTTCATTTTGGACAAATAAGCAATGTCTTCCTTCCCAAATTTGAAATTTCGGCAATAATCAATCACGTAATCCAATCCGGCAGCCAAGGTGAAACCACCTTGAAAGGGATGTTTCCTGAAAAACAGATTGAAAACCGCTTCTTGCTCTCCCTTCCCTGATTTCCAATAGGCATAAGCCATCGTCAACTGGTAAAAATCAGTCAGTAAAGCTAAACTACCCTGATAGAGGTCCTTGGTTATCTTCATAAATAGTATTTCGGCTAATTAATCTTTACTATGAATCCGCTTATTGCTCTGTCTGAAACATCTATATCTTATCAATAGGACTTTAGATCAAGTTATTTATATCAAGTTATTTATACTCCAGGCTTCCAGCATTTTGATTATAGGAATTTGACTGCTGGACAAATTGCGGATACTTATATATTTCATTTGACTCTTAAATTCAACAAAATACCCAGCAAAACCAATCCCATTCCTACATAGGACATCATTCCAAAGGTCTCTCCAAAAAGCAGGAAGCCGAAGAAAAGCGCATACAATAGACCGAGATATGTCATACTGGAGACCTTGGCTACATTGGCATTTTGATAAGCGACTGTCATAAAATACTGTGCTGTCTGGGTACAGATTCCGATCCATAGCAAGATCGCCCAATCCCACCCTACAGGTTGCACCCAAGTAAAATAACTCACCAGCCCAGCAATGGGCAAGGTTACAAGTGGAAAGTAGAATATAATCACGAGCGGATGCTCCGTGTTTTTCAACTTGCGAATCACATTATAAGCCAAGCCAGAGAAAATTGCAGAGGTCACTCCGATGCCGGCATAAAGGAGATTAACACGGGAGTCAAATCCCTGCACTACCAATACCCCGGCGAAAGAAATGGCAAAAAACAGAAACTGGATGGGTTTGACTTTCTCTTTGACCAAAAACACTCCCAGGATGGTCGTAAATATCGGTGACAAATATTGTATCGTGACTGCACTGGCTAGAGGGATTTTCTGTAAGGTGTAGAAGAAAGTAATCAAGCCAATCGAACCTACTACACCTCTCAGAATCAGTAGTTTCTTGTTATTCCCAAAGACGGGTACGTGCTGCTGCTTTAGGATCGCAAAACTAAAGATCAGGCTAAATAAAGAGCGAAAAAGAATAATCTCTATGGCGGGAATGTGTGGGATGAACTTGACTGACACATTCATCAAAGCAAAAAACACCCCAGCCAATAGCATGGATTGTACGCTCGATATTTTCAAAAGATGGTGGTTTTAAGATGATTTTTAGCAAAAGGAAATTTCTAACAAATCAGTTCACCAAAGCCATTCAAATTTACGATTCCATTTACAAAATATCCCCATCCTTCATCTCCACCTTGCGATCGGCCATGCCTGCAAGCTCCTCATTGTGTGTGACAATCACAAAGGAATGCCCCAACTCCTTTCTCAAGGTAAAAAACAACTCATGTAATGCTCTCGCATTTTGAGTATCTAAGTTGCCACTTGGCTCATCCGCAAAGACCACTTGAGGACTATTGATCAAAGCTCTGGCAACAGCCACACGCTGCTGTTCACCTCCAGAAAGACTAGAAGGCTTGTGATCCAAGCGAGAAGAGATTCCCAGCAATTCGGCAAGCTCACCGGCTTTCTTTTCAATTTGTGTAGGGCTCTTCCCCTGGATAAAAGCTGGGATCTGGATATTTTCGAGTGCAGTGAATTCTGGCAGCAGATTGTGAAACTGAAAAATGAACCCGATTTGCTCGTTTCGAAACTTGGCTAACTCTTCTGATTTCATCCGGGAAAGATCTCGTCCTCCCATACTGACCTGACCTGAATCAGGCTGGTCCAAGGTACCCAGAATATGAAGTAAGGTGCTTTTTCCTGCTCCCGAAGAACCGACTATGGAAACAATCTCAGCAGGAGAAATTTCCAAGTTCACTCCTTTCAATACGTGGAGATTTCCATAGGACTTATGGATGTCTCTGGCTATCAACATGCTATTATTTTTTTCAATGCTAAAATTAGTATAAATCCTTGCGCTCCTCTCTATCCCAAAGGCAAATAATGGGTTTATTTGCGAAAAAAGGCAAAATCATAAGTTGATTTATCCATCCGTAGAACTTAACTTCGCCAAAAAATTTTAGAGGATGAATATTCACGAATATCAGGCTAAAGAAGTATTAAAAGGTTACGGCGTAAGAATTCAGGAGGGCATAGTAGCCGACACACCTGAGGCCGCCCATGAAGCAGCAGTAAAACTAAACGCTCAGACCGGAACTTCCTGGTATGTGATCAAAGCTCAAATCCACGCTGGTGGTCGAGGAAAAGGAAAAATCCAAGAGACAGGTTCTAACGGTGTCGTTTTAGCCAAGAAATTGGAGGAAGTTTCCGAAAAGGCCAAGAATATTTTGGGAGGTACTTTGGTTACTCACCAGACAGGTGCCGAAGGCAAAAAAGTAAATAAGGTATTGGTAGCTGAGGATGTATACTATCCGGGCGATTCCGAGCCAAAAGAATATTACCTATCTATCCTTTTGGACAGAGCCACAGGATCTAATGTGATCATGGCTTCTACCGAAGGTGGAATGGATATCGAAGAGGTAGCTGAAAATACCCCTGAGAAAATCATCAAAGAGTGGATCGATCCTAAAACTGGACTTCAGGGATTCCAAATAAGAAAAGTAGCTTTCAAATTGGGATTGACTGGCAATGCGTTCAAAGAAATGGTCAAGTTCATCGCAGCTCTTTACAAAGCTTACGAAGCAACTGACTCTTCTCAGTTTGAAATCAACCCTGTATTGAAGACATCCGATGATAAAATCTTGGCAGTAGATGCAAAGGTAAACTTGGATGACAATGCTTTGTATCGTCACAAAGACCTAGCTGACTTGAGAGATTTGGCTGAAGAAGATCCTTTGGAAGTAGAAGCTGGTAAGTCTGGCTTGAACTACGTTAAACTGGACGGTAACGTAGGATGTATGGTAAACGGTGCCGGTTTGGCAATGGCTACCATGGATATGATTAAGCTTTCTGGCGGTGAGCCTGCCAACTTCCTAGATGTAGGAGGAGGAGCAAACGCTACTACTGTAGAGGCTGGTTTCAGAATCATCCTTCAGGATCCAAATGTAAAAGCTATCTTGATCAACGTTTTCGGTGGTATCGTAAGATGTGACCGTATCGCAAACGGTGTAGTAGAAGCTTACAAATCCATCGGTGACATCAGAGTTCCTATCATCGTAAGACTACAAGGAACCAATGCAGAACAAGGTGCAAAAATCATCGATGAGTCTGGATTGAAAGTTGCCTCTGCAATTACATTGAAAGAAGCTGCTGAGAAAGTACAGGCTGTACTTCAAGGCTAAAAGCAATAATGGCACTCGTAGTTCAACTGGATAGAATATCGGATTTCGGCTCCGAGGGTTGAGGGTTCGAATCCTTCCGAGTGCACTAAGTGACTAGTCTTCAGACTAGTAACCTGTTGGTAAAGAGTTTACTTTATATATTTTTCACGTTAAAAATGTATAATCAAACTCTTAGAAACACTCCTAATTGCCTGTTTTTCAGCGAAATACAGATAAACGGAATCGAGATATCAACAATTATATTCAAAACCTGTAAAGATTTTCTTTACAGGTTTTTTTTTGGTCAAACCACCAAAATTTACACAAATACCAATAATCAAAGTGCGTCATTCGTGTAGTCATTAAATTTCAAAAAAAAGACGCACTGAAACCTGTATAGTTAATTGATTATCGAAAAGTTCAATACGTGAACATCTTGTGATTTAGAACTTGTTTTTAGTGTTTTATTAATCTAAAAGCAAACACTTTGTCAAGAGATTACAGCGATGTGTCAGCTAAAAACCCCATAATCTTTTGAAATTCTTCAAACATTCGAATAGCTATCTAAGTTGTCCTGAAGTACCTCTCAAGAACCGTGTGATACAAGTCTAAAAACAGAGAGCATTCTAACCTATTTTGCTCTAATTCTAGGTAGCTTTATTTTAGACTCATTCGAAAGTGTTCATTGAGAAGATGACTTCATACTATGTCCGAAAATCGATTTCAAGATCAAAACTTACGCATCACAGAATTTCAAACTGAAGTTTTGATTCAATGCCCTAATTGCTCCAAAAAAGCAAACTCAAAGGTTTCCTATGAAGCGAATTTGGCCAGAGTTTATTGCCCTAGTTGCGGACAGAATAAAGAAGTATCAACGGAAATATCTTTTCATGGAAACAAAGCCCATTGGAGAGCTTCTGCAGATCATTATTTCGGCGCAGAGTTGTGGCTACAACACCGGTTCAAAAACGATATTTTCTGGGCTTACAATGAAGCACACTTAGAATACCTAAGACAATACATAGCCGCTGACCTGAGAGAGCATAAAGATCGTCAACACTACACCCTACTGGAGAAACTCCCCAAATTCTACCATGAAGCTAAAAACCGGGAATCACTTTTAAAAATCATTGAAAAGCTAAAGAAGACAATCTGACTTTTTTTGTCAAAAACCCAACCCAAGCTCTTCCTCACTCGACTACGCTTTCTCTGCTTTCATTTAAATTTCCGACATATCGAGTGATTTTCAATTTGGTGATAAGTGTAATCCCCATTACCCACTAAGCCACTTAAGAGAGATAGCTTAGACTTAACCAACAGAAGCAACTATCACTTAAATCTCAAGTCCATAGCAAAATCAACACTTCCATTCATTCATAAAATTCTTCTTGCTAGCAGGAATGAATGATCTTGAAAAGATTTTATTCAGCCTGCAGAAAGATTGTCTTACACTTAACACATGACTTGGCAGACTAGGTAAACCCTTGAACTGCCTACATCTCAATCCAAAAAAGCTCACCCGCGCGATCATAGCGAGTTGTAAACAGTTTGATAATTACTCCCCCAAACTTCCCCAGGTCCGGAATCCATTCATCGATACATGATTACCATTCGTCTATAGGCAAATTCTGCTGATCTTAAAACCAATTTTTTTTCTCTTATAAAAAAGACATTTGTTGAGAAGAAGCTTAGTAAAGGTCAGTTAGTGGGCTTTACAGCTAGGAAATTTGAAATAAATGAGAAACAAGGGAATCCATAAAATGCATTTGTCACTGTAGCGAGGAGAGTAAGTTGTTTGTTCACCCCAGGCTTGCCCCATCAAATCAACAACCCAAAAGTCAAGCATATGTTAAAGCCAACAGATCTGATTGTCACCAAAAATGAGGCTAATGAACTAGATCAAATAATAGATAGCTATGATTTGATCAAAGGGATAATTGATGGTTTTGAGGGGCAAGCCAATTTTAAACTTGACAACACCCTACCCTTAATCAAAGGCGATTTGCAGGAGCTTAGGCAAATTTTTTATGATTTCATCAGGCGAATATTCGATTTCCCTAATGACTCAAATGATGAAATTCATATTGTGCACATCAAAAATCCAAAATCCTGGACTTTTGCACTTATAGCAAAGAGAGCTCTACAAGGAAGTCTGGAAAATGCACAGGATAATTTGGTTGAGACAAAAAGTGAATTCACTCTCGCCATTTCAAAAAAAACAATTTACAATCCGAAAGACTTAAAAATCCCAGTTTGAAAATTTCAATGATGGAGACTCCTTCTTTAAAATATCTGAAAGAATTGTCCAATGGCAATAGAAATTTCGAATTGAGAATCTTCAAACTTTTGCTTGAAGAGCTCCCAGTAGAATATACCGTATATCAAACTGCTATTAGTAAGAAAAATTACTATTGGGCTTCAGAGAGTGTTCACAAGATCAAGCATAAAATTGCATTTTTTCAGATGAGGGAGTCCTTACGGTTAGCCGAGAAACACGAAGTAGCATTGATGTCCGGCAACTTAAAATATCAATCTGAATTTCAGGAAATCATAAGTAATATACTTAAATTCATTCCTGAAATGGATTGTTAGCTATGAATTGCATAATCATTGACGACGAAAGTGTGTCAAGAGAAGTTTTAACTTTTTTATGTGAAAAGGAGCCTGATTTGAAGGTCTCAGGTGCATTCTCTAATGCCTTAGATGCATTTAGATTCCTAAATAAAAAAGAGGTAGATTTAATATTTTTAGACATCCATATGCCTGGATTTAGTGGGTTCGACTTTATTCAGACTTTGAAAAAGCCACCCCACATCATCTTAACAACAACAGACAAAAATTCCGCAATACATGCTTTTGAGTATGAAAGTATTATTGATTTTCTGAGTAAACCAATTGATCCTGTGCGATTAAAAAAGGCAATCAATAAAGTATACAAACTCCATAGCTCAGAAGATAAAGTGATCACACATGCTGAACCAGAAAATGGGGATAAAAACCTATTCTATATCAATATCGATAAACGGTTGATTAAACTAAATGCAAATGAAGTTAATTTAATTGAGGCTCAGGGTGATTACGCTATCATCAAGATGGACGATAAGGAATATAAAGTTCATAGTACACTCTCCAAGATTTTTGAGAAAATGCCATCGGGCTCATTTTTCCAGGTTCATAGATCCTACGTCATAAACCTCCGTAAAATCATCGATATCCAGGACAATACCGTTTTAATAAAAAAATCTGTGATTCCTATCAGCAGATCAAGGCGAGCTGAACTCATGAGTAAACTTAACTTGATTTAAAACTCTATTGGCAGGTATTAACTCTTTAAACTTTGAATTTGCAATTCAACTTCTCTAAGTAATAAACCGATCTCAATTCTTACCTGCTCTAATTTTTGCTGGAGTAAGATTTCATCAAAAATGGAAAGCTGCTCAAAATCGGCAGCTATCTTAGCAAGAATAGCCATACCAGATGACACGGCAGTTCCATATAATTTATGTCCTGCTTCATTCACACCATTCAAATCCTCTTTTGCGATCTTCTCAGTTAAATCATTTAGTGAGTTATTTAACTCAGATTTTACTGTTTCCAAAATCCCTGCTAATACCTCCTTGTTATTATCAGTATAATTAATCAAAGTACTTTTTGAATAGTGATTTTCTGAAATATCTTCATTAGTCAGGGAATCACTATCGGACGGATTTATCAACCACTTTTTAAACACTTCCTGCAAAGTGCTTTCAACGACTGGTTTTACAACAAAATCATCCATACCGGCTTCCAAACACTTCTCTCGTTCCCCCTTTACATTACCGGCAGTGAGCGCCACGATAGGCACTTGGCTTTCTTGACCCAGAGCCCGAATTTTCTTAGTGGCTTCGTAGCCGTTCATTTCAGGCATTTGCAAGTCCATCAGAATGATATCCGGCATCTCCTTTTTACAATATTCCAAAGCTTCCAGACCATTCGCTGATTTGATCAATATCGCATTTGGAAAAGACCGTTTAATAATTGTCTCCGCAAGAAGCATATTGACCAAATTGTCCTCAGCAATTAGAATTTTGTGCTTCGCATGCTGCTGCTCTAGAGCATTCTCTATGGTACTTACTTTCTGCTCCTCAATGGTTCGCAGGCGTGAAAGTGTATAATAAAAATCTTGAAGCTTGACAGGTTTTATCAATCTATGCTTCACCCCCAGCTCGTTGCAGACTTGAAGTATTTTTTGATCATCGGATGAACTTTGAAGCAGAATTACAGGCATTTCGCTTAGATCTTCCAAAAAGTTTTCTTTGATCTTTGCGATAGTTTCCAAACCATTCATAAATGGCATATGATAATCCATTATTATTACATCAAACTGCGCACCTGTGGACAAAATCTGCAAGGCTTCAAGTCCGTTGGTAGCCTCGCTAGCTTGAATGTTTTTCAGCAAAAGCATCTGGCTAACAATCAGCCTGTTGTTTTCATTGTCATCTACGACTAATACATTCTTGATTTCATCTATATTATACCATTCAATAGGTTCCCCCATTTCAGTTTCGAAGGTCACTTCAAAAAAGAAGGTACTCCCTTGGCCGATTTTGGAAACCAATTGCAAGTTGCTATCCATTAATCCCAATAGGCGATTTGAAATAGTCAATCCCAGTCCTGTCCCTCCGTATTTCTTGGTAGTGGAACTGTCTTCCTGAGAGAAGGCATCAAAAATCTTTTTTTGCTTCTCCGGATGAATACCAATACCGGTATCCCTCACTGAAAATCTAAATCTCTTCTTTGCCCCAGTAGATTCCAGACTTTCGACTTTTAATTCGATTTCGCCTTTTTCGGTGAATTTTGATGCATTTCCCAAGAGATTGACCAACACCTGTTTCAGTCTAACTGAATCTGCATGAATAAACCTAGGTAGATCGCTTTCAATATGAAGCAGCATTTCTAGCCCCTTGTTCTGGATTTGGTAGGTAATAATATCTGTGGCCTGGGCGCACATTTCATAGAGATCAGTCTTATGAATATCAAGTTCTAGCTTACCCGCTTCTATTTTAGAAAAATCCAAAATATCATTAATGATACTCAGTAGGGCATTTCCGGATTGGCTGACAATAGACAGGTATTGATGCTGCGTTTCATTCAATTTCGTCTTCAAAACCAAGTCAGTAAAACCAATCACGCCATTGAGTGGTGTTCGTATTTCATGACTCATGTTGGCCAAAAATTCAGACTTGGCTTTGCTTGCTTCCTCAGCCTGACTCTTCGCCAATTTCAATTCTTCCCGTTGATTTATCAGAGAAGTAATATTCTGGGTAAAAATCATCATTCCACCTATTTCGCCACTGTGTAGAAACCAAGGTCGCATTTCCCAGGTCACATATTGTTCATGCTCATAACCTTTGATGGTGAATAGTTCTTCTTCCTTTTTCTCTATCGTTCCGCTTAGCACCCGTTGGTATCTTTCCTTTGCACTTTCAGTCATGCTATCCGCAAAAACATCATAGTGTGATTCACCAATAATCTCCCTTCCATTTAGCTTATACTCATCCTTCCACCTATTACTTACAGCCAGATATTTCATTTCCTTATCCAGCATGGCCACCGCCGCAGGTGTATGTGTCACAAATGCTGAAAGCCTACTTTTTTCATTGATCAGCTCCAGTTCAATTTTCTTTCTTTCATCTATGTCCTGAAATGTACCGAATACACGAGTACATTTCCCTTCAGTAAATTCGGGGTGCCCAATGGCCCGTACCCACAACTCCTTACCTTTTTGGGTAATAAGTTGCAATTCCAGATCCCATGGCTCTCCTTTATTGATGGCATTCTGTAATGCTTCGGAAATTTTATCTCTGCTTTCTCCTTCCTTATAAAAATTGATACCAGAGACTAAATCTGGCACAAAATCTTGGTCTACCTCATGAATTGATTTGGTGACGGGTGTCCATTGGATAGTCTGTTTGATCAGGTCTACGCTCCAGCCTCCTACTTTAGCCACCTTGCCCGTTTCTTCGAGTAGCTGCTTGGTTTCCCTCAAATCTTCCTGAAGCTCAGACCTGGAGGTGATATCTATTGCATTCCCAATTACATAGATGGAGTCATCAATCTTACTTTTTTCCAAAACGTTGTTGAAGAGCCATATTCGTTCTGAACCGTCCTTATGTTTGGTAAGCAACTGACCTTTAGCATAGCCTTTTGCTACAATGCTTTTCAGGTAGTTTTCCAGTTCCCCTATCTTTTCTTCAGGAATAATATCATAGAGGCTCATAGAAGTGATTTCACTCACTGTATAACCTAATATCTCCGCTCCCGATAAATTGACAGTAAGAAAATTCCCATTTTGATCATGGGTACACATCAGTCCCTGAGAGTTTTCGAAAAATACCCTCAACTTTTCTTCACTTTCAATGAGCTTTAATTCTCTCTCCTTATCCTCTGTAATATCTCTTCCAATGGCGAAAATACTACCCGTTTCGGGTTCTGGAGAGGCCATCCATTGCAGCACCCGATAAGGACCATTTGCAGAGCTAAATCTATGGGTGAAGTTGATGGTGGGAATCCCATTCGACAACTTCTCTATTTCACTAGCAGTTTTATCTATATCATCAGGATGAATTAATTCAAAAAAAGACCTGTTCAACAGCGTGTCTTTATCCCAGCCTAGAATTTTATGAAAAGATGGGCTGACTTTTTTAAAAAACCCATCTGTACCGGCTATACAAACGAGATCAGAGGAAAATTGAAATAGCTTTTCGTAGTGATTTAGCTCCAAATTGATTTTGCGATCACGAAGCATACTTTTCACTCCCCCAGCGAGAATCATCAAACCATTGATTTGTTCCTCGTCTAGTGTTTTTGAATCCAAATCCACTATCGCCAGAGCACCCAGTAGATTCCCCTGATTATCTCTAATTGGCAATGCAGCAAAAAAATCATACCCCTTTTTTCTTAAAGTGGCCCCAAAGCTTTGTTCGTCAGGGGATAAAAGAAGCAAATCAGAATCCTGAAGAGCCAAAAAAGTAGAAGCTAAATCCGCTGATGTTATACGAAGGTCCTTGCCTACCTGCGATTTTATCCAAATCTTATCAAGGTCGAAAAAATAGATCAATGCTGAAGAAGCTCCAGAAATTAGAATAGAAAGCTTGGCTATACCCTCCATCTCCAAATCCAAACTCGCATTGAAAATCTGTAAAGATTCGAGGTATTTCAATCTAGAATCATCTCCAAATACGTGATTCATACTTTCCATTTTTCAGAGTCTTCTTGATAATTTATAAAGGCTAGTGCCTCACGTAAAGGTCAAAATACCTCATTACACATAAATTAAAAAGAATCATGCACCTAAAAATAGTACCGCAAAAAAGCAGAGTAGTATTCGTTGTGTTTGAAATAAACCTTAATCATACACTTCAAGCGGCATGTTTGTCTAATTCCAATAAAACAAATAAACCTTTCTTACATACATCCTTACTGCAGGGGTGGTTTCAAAAGAGAATTGATTACCTTAATTCTGTATCTTCATCAACAATCAAATCATTTCCAATTTCTTCTCCACTTATAAACTTGAATGCTAGCTCACTAAAGCGATGAGGTGCAAATAATGCTATGAAATGAGGCGCATCCTTTATTTTTGAAAAAATCACGGAATTTTTATTTGGTAGTTTATTATAATGTTTAATCGCACCAGACAAATGAGTTTTAGGATCTAAAGTACCATGTAAAATCAAAGTTGGAGGCATTTGTCTAGGAACGCCATTGAAATAAATATCTCTTGGATAGGTAGGCATAGAATTTTCAGCAAGCAAGCTTGCTAAAGGGCTTGAGAACAATAGACCTTCTGATTCTTCAAGTACTTCATTCTTTTTCAGTTCGGGTCTTAGGTTATTTTCAGAGGATGATATTACTTGAACTAAAGGAATTGAACTTGACGAAGTATTATACTTACTATAAGTTGAATAAAACTCTGTGATTTCATTGATGGCATTATTTAAAGGTTCAAAATTCTCCATCTCTAATCCCTTTATAATTGCAGGAATTTGCTCTCTTATTTTTGGCACATCCAGAAACATCCCTAAAAGTATAGACAAGTCTTGTTGTGGTAAATTTTTAGAAAAAACATCATCATTCTTTGCCCTGTGTATAATACCTGCTAGTCTAGGAGCTAAAGGTGCTTCTTCATCACCAAGTTTTGTGTCATAATAGTCCAATACTGAATTCCCAATATCATTCACTACAAAAGACCTATGGCTTAAATCATTCTCCTCATCATCTTGAAGTGGAATAAGCGAATCTAATATGACGCCATCTAGCTTTGTAGTTTCCAATTGTAGTAGACGCATGACCAATTGGGTTCCGTATGAAACACCATATACATACCGATTTCCAGTTCCGCTGAAATTATCAATAAGTAAACTCAGGTCATTTGCCGCATTCGTGATTGAAAAATCCTGTACATAAGCTGTATTGCTATACATATGGTTAAAACAAGGTCCCCATTCATCATTTGCAAGTGCAATTCCGCTTGGAGAATCTAAAGCTTCTTCATTTGGGCATATTTTACTCGACAAACCAGTCCCTCTATGATCTGGAATAAAGATGTCTAAATGAGGAAAAGTCTTTGAAAATAAATCCACCAAGGGGTACAAACTTGCTCCTGATTCTCCAGGACCTCCCGCAATTAACCAAATAGAGCCTTCTCTATTCTTCAGTGCGGGAAATTTCCTGATAAATAACTCAATGGAATCAGTATTATTAGGTAAATAGCTTAAAGGAACTTTTTCAATAGTACAAAGTGAGGATTTAAATTCATTAAAATCATCGCAATCTGTACATTTTGCAAATTGTGCGTTTGCACTTATTGTATATAAAAAAAATAGTATTAAAGTTACAAGTTTGTCTTTTAGCATTTTATAAATATTATTTTTCTTTTTTTACTTGAATGCAACAGCTTGTCTGAGCTTCCGGACGGATTTTACAAACGCTAAACTGTCGGCTGTGACCGAAGATAACAGATATGCAAAAACCTTACGGCAAGCCGTCAGCCAGCCTGAAGCTTAGGTTTTGTTGTGCAACGTTTTTATTTATTTAAACAAGTCTTTTAGTTTGTCCCAAAAGCTGTTTTTCTCGGTTTTCACATTCTTTGTCGATTTTTTGTCAGTAGAACTTGGTGCTCTATTTTGCTTTGCAAGCTCGTTCAAGAACTGAGGCGTGTCGGCAATAAGCATTTCTCTTGAGTATTTCATTTCATCATCCAAATAATAAACAAGTGCTTGTCCTTTGTCAATAAGGACAATTGAAATAAGTCCAATGCAAGCACCTGCTGCAAAGTCCGCTCCCCAAATGAACGATATCGCTGTGTCCTGATTTGTTAAGTCAGGTTTTACCCACTCACAGTCTTTGGTAATTTCCGATGGCTGCTCAAAATAGGTTTCAAAGAATGTTTCGTGTCCGTTTATTGAACAAGAAAGTCCGTCAAGTTCTGTGATATTTTCAGAGTCGTCCAAGATTTTAAAGTCATAACCAAGTCCCTGAATTGTCGCTTCAATTTCGGTTCTGGTTGGTATATCTGACTTTTTAAGAAAAGCTACTTGGGTCATTGACATTTCGTTCTTGTTTTAAATATTGCCTAACTATTTAGCTATGCGCATTGTCCCGAAGGGCATTGTGTATAGTTGTTGTGGTGTCGTTTTTTATTTCTTTAATTTTTTCCAATCTGGCTTTCCTTGTTTTCTATATTTCTCCAAGGCTTCATTCCAAAAATCAATCATTCCATTATCAGCAGGTCGTTTTATTCCACTTTCGTCCCAATCCATTGGTTCAGAAGCACTTAGAATATCACTAACGTCAAACGTATTATTTGAGAGTTCATAATGCTCTTGAAGGAAATACCACATTACCCAAAATGCATCTTCTGTTGTTAGATTTTCACCTTTAAACTCTGTCATTTAAGCTTGATTCTGAATCATTGAAATACAAAATGAAAATCAGGTAGTCTTTTAAATTCAACTCAGTTTTACTCTTCTCTTTCAAAAAGTCAAAGCATTCGATTCCCTCTTTCACTAATTCGCTATCAGTAGGAAATTTTTCAAATTGTCTCAAGCATTCTCTTTTAGTCCGCTGGCAGTAGTCATCCCAATTTTCACCTGGTTTTCTTTCTGCTGTGTCGTACTTTTGCCAATAGAGTTCACAAGTGCCGTCAGGTAGTTTGAATTGAACTTGTCCGCCAATAATTGTAAGTCCGACTTCAATGGCTTTATCAATCACAAGTCGAAAATCTGTTCGTTTCCAACCATATTCTCTCCCGCTCACAATTGCCTTTTGCAAGATTTCGGTCGGTAGATATTTTTCTTTGGTTTCCGTCATTTTTCAAATGCACCACAACGGTTTGGCTATGCTCAGTATCCCGAAGGGTATTGCGTATAGGTGTTGTTGTGCTTAGTTTTATTCGTAGATAGTTGATTCAGATATTTTGTTTGTTAAGTTTGGTTGATATTTTTCCACCAAACGAATAATGTTATCTCTTTGCCATTTTGCGCAGTAGGGTGAAATCATTAATTCTTGAATCAAATGGGACAAATCAACCTCAAATGAGATTACTTTATCCTTTGGATTATCATTAATAACTAATTTATCGTAGTTAATTAAATCCTTATGAGTTACATAAAACCTTATTTCTGATTCCTCTTTATAAGCGGTGTTTTTAGTATTGGTCACAATTATATTACTTTGGATTTCTTCGAAGTTGAAATTATTCCTATAATCAACAATTCTGTAATCGAATCCGTAATTATTCCAATTCAAAGAGTCGATAAAATTGCCAACCGTAGATTTAATAGCTACACCAATTTTATCAAATCCAAGATATGTTGCCCAAAGCGATCTAGATTCGGTTTCTTTCATAGTCCAACAACTAATATATGTTGTGTTTCTGAGCCAATTTATATGAAATGAAGCACCTTCATTGTGTTTATCATATTCAGGAGAATCTTTAAGTGATTTCAAAATCCATTGCAATTCATTTTTGTCAGATGCTATTGACACTACTGTGAATTTCAATGTTTTAGTAATTAATAAATCAATTAGTTTATCCAGGCCAATATATCGCCATATGATCTCTTCTTTCGATGGTCTTAAAGGGTTAGTGTTCATATTGGTCATAATTAAGCACAACGGTTTGCATATGGCTTGTGGCGGTTTCGAAGCACTTTCCTGTCCGACTAAACTGAACTTAGCTACGGAGAGAAAACCTCGCTGGTAGCCGTTCACCCGCCATAAGCTATATGCGTTGTTGTGTACTATTTTTTATTTCTTTTTCTATTATGTCCGAGTCTAATTCGAGTCCGTTCATTTTTAAAAGTTCCTTGAATGTTGCCCCAAAATATTTCTGGTGTGGTTTACTAACCAACCAAGTCAACTCGTTCTCTCTGCCGTCAAACACAAACTTGTGATTTTGTCCTTTTATTCGATAGGCAAGAATTCCATTTTCGAAACTGTGAGGCTCGTAGTGAAATTCTTGCAGTTCAAATTCAGCTATTGAATGGAGTTTACGTTCTATGTCTTCTCTGAATTCTTCGAATGTCATTTTCTCAATCCCATTTCGGTGTAGGCGTGAAATTCACAAAGTGCCATATCAGTCAAAGTTTTCCTATCACAGTCGTTCCAAGTGCATATTTGGTCTGTTGTTCCTCGATGCTGTTTCAGCAACCCCATTCTCAATTCCTTGTCGTCATAAGTTGACCAATTTTCAAATGAGTTGAGTCGAACAAAAAACTGTTCTTGATACTTGTCCCATTCATCAAGTCGCCAATACGAATTGTCCTTCTTATTCCGATAAAGTCGATACCAATCTTTTCGGTCTATAAGCTCAAATTCTGATTTAATTCTGTCCAGAATAGTTTGGTCCGCATAATATATTTTTTCGGATAGTTCGGTCATTTTTAAAATAGTACACAACACCTCAATAAACCCAAGTCCTAGCTTCCTATTGCGTTTATATCCGCATTGTCCACAGGGCTTTCGGAGGTAGTTTACGCCAAATTAAGAATTTCGTCGATCCATTCAAGCTGGCTTTGAATATTTATGTTTGAATTGAAAAGTAGGTGGAGAGACATCTTTTTGCCGCTAGTCATTCTAAAACAATCCTGACCGGTAAAGCCTATCCCACTTTTCTTGTGCTTAGAATGTTCAAGACTCCAGACTAGCGTCGGGGAGTAGGTTCCTCTTCCCTTCCTAAATATCCTCAAGCATTACCAGAGTCACCTTATAGAGAGCTCGGATATCCTGACCCAAAGTAATTTTAATACCAAACCTCTCTCTTTCAGAATAGCTTGAGAGGTCATTGCATGTTTAAGTCAACCATCTCTTGGCTTTCTATTTGAAAGAATAATGACCACTGCCAATAGCCAAGGGGTCTCCCCTTCTATTGAGGAATAGTATCAACCAATATGTAACTCTTTAAACCACAAAATCATGACAAAGAACCATGGCCCAAGCATCAAAAATGATGAACAATACGAGGCCCTACGAGAGCAAGGAATGAGCAAACAAAAAGCTGCTCGTATCGCTAATGACCCCAACTCGGGTAAAAAAGGAGGCAAAGCTGAACAGTACGAAGATCGCAGCAAGAAGCAGCTGTATGACAAAGCCAAGGAAGTTGGAATCGAAGGCAGAAGCAAAATGAATAAGGAAGAATTGATCCACGCACTAAGAAACTCTTAGCAAGAAGAGGAAATCTCAAATTCGATAACCGGTAAAAGTTTAAAACCACAAGCATCATAACCATGAAAAAACCAACTGAATTTAAAGAGCAAAAGCAAAGTCTTCCGGGACTTCAGA
>NZ_AUBX01000010.1 GCF_000429465.1 Algoriphagus vanfongensis DSM 17529
ATCTTCCATCCAAATGGAGATGAAAGTTCATCGCGCTTTCATCTCCCCATAATGTTTCTCTTCTTTTCTGTCAATTACCCCTGTAGAAACTTCCCTACACATGAGGAATCTTATCCACAAGATTTTCAATTGATTACAAAGGAATCTCAGTTAAAACATCCAACTCTAGATTTTTTTTCAATTGTTCTTTATCAGTCAAATCAAGTCTGAGAGGGATCACAAAGACCAGATCACTTCCAATCGCCAAGCGGTCAATCCTTCTTTTGGGTTTTCAAGAAGGTTCTCAATAGACCACACATTTTTTCTCCTTAGTTGATTTACCAGGGTGTCATATTGTCTAGGACTCTGCCTTGATCATACCATACCTTCGGCCCTGTACGGCAACTATTCATGCCCTGTGTAGGAGATTACTCTAAGATCAGATTGTCTATGGATTTCCGGATGTAGTCTCGAATTTTAGAAAAATCATATTTTCCTGATTGGACGGACTTAATGTAAGCTATTCCTTTGATTCCCAATAAAACAGCTTGCTAGGCATTTGCCAGAGTTCCGAAGTGCCACATCGACTTCCCAAAGTTTAGTCAGAGATAGGTTTCAGACAGCTCGATCTCTAATTTTCCCAATCGAAACACCATCCGTCGAATTACCATTTATAAGGAAATGCATCAAATTTTCTGATGAGGATTTTCTTTTACGAAAGTGGCCTAGTAGCAGTGACCACCTCCCCCATGGAAGACTCCTCCGCTTCTGGGTCCAAAATTCTAATTTCGCCGAATTCTGACCCTGCGTACGCCAATTCCAAAATACCTATACCATAAGCGCTGTCATCATGAGTGATCAAAATCTCCCTTGTCAGTCGTTTAGTCACTCTTTTTGTATGCAACTAGCGCACATAGCTTTATTCAATCATTAAAAAACCTATCCCATGAAGACAAAGGAAATAGTACTCAGTTTCGCATTACTTGTACTGGGAACGTACTTCCTGATCAAGGGCGTGACGGCAGCTGCTACTTTCCTTATCCCTTTGGTTTTTGCGGGGGTACTTGCCCTGATATGCATTCCCTTGTCTAGGAAACTAGAGCATATTGGCCTGTCTAGAGGCTTTGCTTCATTCCTCTGTGTCATAGGAAGCATAGTTGCTTTTTTATCCATTTTCGTTTTGGTATCTGCACAAATCAGCAATGTAGCCGAGCGATGGCCTGAAGCCAAAGAAACTTTAAAACCCAAACTGGAAAATGCCCAAACTTTCATCCGTGAAAAAACAGGCATAAGTACTCAAGAGCAGATGCAGATGCTCTATGGCTCATCTCCAGACAGCACAAAGACTTCATCCAGCCCCAATCTGGAGGAACCTTCTGAAATGATCAGCCCAGATGCAAAAAAGAAGGTAGGACTACTCGTCATGGACTTTTTTGGATTTTTAGGCAATGCCACTCTCAGCTTTATCTATCTGTTTTTTCTGCTGTTTTATCGGCGCAAAGTCAAGCTTTCCATTCTTAAATTTTTCAAACCAACCAATCAAGAAATGGCGAAGGAGGTCATGGCGAAGGCGATCCAGCTTTCAGTGAATTTCTTGGTAGGACGACTCACACTTATTCTATTTCTAGCCATCATCTACAGTGTCGGCATGTCCATAGCCGGATTAGAAAATGCGGTTTTGATTGCTATCATCGCAGCTGTCTTGTCCCTACTCCCCTATTTAGGCAATATAATCGGGTATGCACTGGCGATCAGCCTGTCCGTATTTGGTGGCGCTGATACGTGGTCATTGATTGTGGTCACTACGACCTACGGCTTGGCGCAATTCATAGAGTCCTACATTCTCGAACCTTATGTCGTGGGAGAAAAAGTCGATTTAAATCCTTTGGTGACCATAGTCATAGTGGTCTTGGGAAGCTCTATCTGGGGAATATCCGGAATGATATTGAGTATTCCATTGGCTGGCATATTAAAAATAATTTTTGACGCTACAGAAGGCTTGAAGCCTTTAGGATATGCATTGGGAGAAGAGGATATCGAAGGTCAGGACGAACAAGGGTTTCTCTCCAAATGGGGAGAAAAAATATGGAATAAGCTGAAAGGAAAATCAGATTAAAGTCTGACTATCATGAAAGATCTTTCTTACACTGAGCAAAATAGCCGTGGGTTGAATAGGGTTTCTGCACCACAGTTTGGGAAAAAATTCTACCTATCTGGGTATAGGATATTCAGATCAAACCTCAACTAAACCTGGTAAAAAGATGAAAATTCCAATCAAGAAAAACGATTTCACCGGCTCCATCCACCCATAAAAAACAAGCTATAAACGCTTTAATTTCAGAATATTAAACCATTCAAGCAAAGCGTCACTTCGGTTTTTGGGCACTACCGCATTTACAAAGTATGAGAAATACTACTGCTTTCTGAAAGGGACTGGTTTTTGACCTACCTCTGTCAAATGAAACAACAATTCTGCTCACTAAATCCGAATTTTATGAAAACTCAATATATCATATATCCCGCGATGATAGCGGCACTGTCAACTGGCTGCGGCAATAGCGAATACAAGGAAGAAAACATGGAAGCTCAGGAATTGAGCGCGGAATCCTACGAGCAAGATACCATGGTGGTAAAGCGGGATGGCACCCTGATTACGGAGTCTTTTGAAGGACTCGACAGCTTGATGCTTCCACCTCAAGTGATCAGTACGATTGAAAAAGATGCAAATCTCTCCATATCCGACATTGTAAACACAAGTAGTAAAACCGAGGATTCCAAAACTATTTATGAAGTCGAGTTTAGGCTACAAGATGAATCAACCAAGAAGGTGGTATTCGATGAAAATGGTGATAGAATTCAAGAAATGTAATCCAACTACCTGAACCTTGATGCCTCCTACGGCCGACTTCCCGACCTCCTCTACTCAGAAATGAAGCAGTTCTATGAATGTAAATAGAGCAGACATATACGGAAAAAAAAGTTTCTATCCAGACCCTAGCTCAAATTCAACAAGCTACACATTCCTAATCAACAAGAAATCAAGCCAACAACCTGATAACAATAAAATTGGAAAGGGCAATTTTTTGGTTTGAGAAAAGCTGAAACTGGAGATTCTGTCTAAACAATAGTCTCCATCCTATAATCTCTACTCCTGTGATGATGAAATTCTTTCGCTTCTCCTATTTTCTGAGTTTATTAATCCTACTACTCACTGCATCTTGTTCCAAACCGGGGCTAGGAATATTCAAGTCTTCCTCTGCTCGCGAAACTTACCTAACTACCTTGAACAATTCAGGGCTATCCGATTCAAAAATCGGCCAAAATTGGATCTACAAAGCAAATGAATCTTTGAATACAGCTAGTGAGCTCACATTGCCCACCGCCATAAGTGGCTCATTCAAATCCAAAACGGTGGATGCCAATGCTTGGAAAATTTATCTGGAGAAAGGGACTACCGTCACTATTGAGATCAGCTGGTCAGCGACTGATAGTAGCATGTTGATAGTTGATTTGCTGGATGCCACTTCTAATGAGGAATTGGAATCACATGCCATTACCAAAGACTCTTTGCAGCTCGAAGCAGACAAAACAGGACCGTATTTACTCAGAATACAGCCTGAATTACTTGGAGAAGGGAATTTCCAAATTTTAATCAGTTCTGTCCAGACCTACGCTGTATTTCCTGTTCAGGGAAAAAACACAGCTTCAATCCAGAGTTTTTGGGGTGCTGCACGGGACGGTGGTGCCCGATCCCATGAGGGAGTGGATATTTTTGCCAGCAGAGGTACGCCTGTGCTAGCCCCAGTGAAGGGTGTAGTCACTTCTGTGCGTGATCGAGGGTTAGGAGGCAAACAAGTGTGGCTCAGAGATAGTGAGAGGAACTGGAGTTTGTATTTTGCCCATCTGGACAGTCAATTAGTCAGCAATTTGCAACGAGTAATGCCAGGGGACACATTGGGGCTAGTAGGTAATACGGGAAATGCAAGAACTACGGCTCCGCATCTTCATTTTGGGATTTATGAAAACGGAGCCTTTGATCCATTTCCAGTCATAAATACTGATCATAAGAATGCCGATCCTTTTCCACTCAAAGAAACCCCTACTCTATTGCTGATCAGCGTGGATCAGGCCAATGTACGATCAGGCCCTAAAACTGACGCTGACTTACTGTTCCAACTGACCAAATCCACTCCTGTACTGATTACTGCAAGCACTGCCGATTGGTATCAGATCAAAACTTTGGAGGGCAAAAGCGGCTTTATTTACCAGCAATTGCTAAGCGAACCTATGCAGGAGAGAATCACCGAAGCATCTGGTGTAGTTTATCCCTCTTTTGAAAATTTAAGCTATGGCCTGTCAGTAGATTTCGCTGATTTCACTAAAGTCGCTGAATTGGAATCATTTGAGGTCATTACGGATAAAGACGAAAACGTCTACTTCAAGGCTAAGGAATAGCAAAACCCCATATTTTATTCATAGAGCTCCAGTAATCAGATTCCACGGATGAATGCAAGTCTCTAAGTACCATCCGATAAAAGGTGATGCACCCCGTCCCAATATTTCCCTCAAACTGTGGAATCTTCTCACTTTCATTCAGCAGTACAACAGGCCTAAAACGCTAAAATGTACGATCAGGGCAGTGGCATAGGACTTGACTTATATATTATAAGTAAAGTTTAACTAACCAACAACACCATGAACACTACATTAAATTCACAAATCAGAGCCTCAAAGGCAGTAGACCGGAAAGTAAAAACCGCAAGAGATCAAAACGTCGGGTCGATCAAAGACCTAGTGATTAACACGTCCACTAAAAAAATTGACTATGTGGTTTTGAAAGTCGATGAAGGCTTCCTAAACCTCGGCTCAAAACTATTGGCTCTTCCATTTGAATCCTTTGAATTCCATCCGGCTCAGGAGGATATATTCATTGTAAAGGAAACGAAAGAAACTCTGGAAAACGCTCCGGGTTTTGACAGTGACAATTGGCCATCCGGTCCACAAGCAGAATTCCTTCATACCATGAGGACTTATTTCAGCCAAGAGCCACGAAGTCTGTATGGAAAATACGATCATCAAAATAGAATCTTCTTCACCGAAGAGGAGGTTTTGTCTGAAGGCAACGAGCGAATCAGAGATGCCAAATATGGAGATGGCTTCCTAGAAAGAGATCATCGTGGCTCCAGGCAATCAGAACGCAGAAGAGGCGGAGAGCCGATTTTATAAGCTTCGCTAACTTCTAACTACTAAAGGCTAATCTATTGCAGGTTAGCCTTTCTTTCGTAAGGACTAAAATCATAAATGTGAAATCGGGTGAAACCAAGAAATCTGCTAATTTTATATGATTGGAGATCTTCCCACAACAGCTCCATAGCTAGAGATACTCCATTCTATGACCTCTGAAAAAGTAGTAGCAACATGGTGAAACTAAAATCTATTCTGATAGTAGATGACGATTCTGATGATCGTAGTTTTTTCATCGAAGCAATCGCTCAGTCTAGCCCAGATGTTGAAGTCATGGAGGCAGAGGACGGCGAGATTGCATTAAGCTTACTTAAGAATTCGCTACAAAAACTACCTGATTACATTTTTTTAGATCTGAACATGCCTCGAAAAAATGGAAAATCCGTACTCACAGATCTTAAAAGAGACTTTCGCCTAAAGCATATTCCTGTTTACATATTTTCCACCTCATCTGACCCACAAGACAGGCAGGAAAGTATTGATTTGGGAGCAAATTCATTCATCACCAAACCTTTTGCACTCTGCGATTGGGTCAGTCAGGTCGGAGCTATTCTTGCGACCAAAAATTAAAACTCATCCAGAAACTGGGAAGAAATTCCCCAGAAGTAGTATTCACACGCCACAACTTTGCTCTGGAAAAACAAGAATTTTCAATAAAATGGATTTCCGTTTTATCCATTTCCTGCATTTTAAGCATCTCATTTGCCGCTAGAAAGCAAATGTCCCCCGACGCCTTTCTATGGCATTAAAGTTGGATTTTTTATACCGCTGCAAAACATCAAACTCAAAAGACATGGATTTACTTTATATAGTTCTAATCTCCTGTGGTATTATTTTCTTCTTTCTGATCATCTTGCTGGCGGAGACAAAAACAAGCAACAATATTGAAAGAAAAGGAAGCAAATTAACTGTCTGGCATCCGCTGAAAAAGGAAGTCATAGACTTAGAAACCGACCTGATCAGTTGGAATGTACAGAGAATGAAATTACTCTGGTGGGGTAAATTATACGCCGTCAATATGCAGCTCAAGTCTGGAAAATGGAAGAAAATTTACGCAAGATCACGTCGAGGAAAATTCTACAAACTGATCTCATACCTCAAAAAAAATGAGCTTAGTAAGCAAAGTCATCCATCCCTATAGGCTTGCTCATTTCTACTAATTCCCTTGAAAAAAGTGTCGATGCTTGCAAGGCACAAGCTCCTTAACTAAAAAAAACAGCGGTTTGCTTCCTTTCTACAAGAAGTAAACCGCTGCCCCTAATTTCATAAGCTTGATTTAATCTCCGCTGGTCAAAATCAATATGGCAACCAAATTGACACCGAACCCTATCGCCCAGTTAGTCCAAACCTTGCCTTGTTTTACTTTTTTGGCCTTTTTAGAGTACCCATTGTAATAGTCAGCCTTTTTCATCAACTCAGAATTTGGATAATCCAAGTTCTCGTCTTTTGGCTGGGTAGAAGAGGTGGCAATAGCAGGCACCAAGCCGACAATCGGCGATACCAAACTAGCTATCAATGTTCCTGTCCCCGCGCCTTTGTAGCCTTTGTAATACTTCCCGGCATCCATCTGACCTTGTACATATAGATCTTGATTTTGGCTATCTGAGTAAAATGCTACAGAATTATCCGATTCCGACCCAAAAATATCTTTGGTCCCATTTTCATAGCGAATCATTACAATCATGGATTTTCTCAGGGTATAGCTAGGCCCTTCTTGATTGTCAAATTTCTTGTACGTCACTTCCGTCTCAGTCACTTCCAACACTTTTGACTCTATATCTTCTCCCTTTTTTGTAATGATGATGTCTTGGGAAAAACCAAGAGATACTACCCCTAAAAAGGCAAAACATGAAATAAACCAGGTTTTCATTTAGTAATTTTTAAAATTAGAAATACACGAATCCTGCCTTCAAAAAGCATTAGCAGTACGCCTTTCAGGCAAACTCGAAATTCTCTTTTTTTTCCAACATTCAAACTATTTCAAGTCAGGATTTCTGGATAAAAAATCATATTTACCTACAGCTTAGAACATAAAACTCTAACTATAAATCGCTTAGAGCTATGAAGTTCCTAGAAAATTTCAGAGTGCTTATTCTGAAGGACTAAGAAAGCACTGGCAGCAAAAATGGATGGGTTTATTTTCTCCTGAAAATTCAGAAAAAGACAGTGTGGAGAATCCTATTTGACTTATAAATTACTAGCTGATTGATTCACAGACATCAAAGCATTTCTCCTTGTATTACTTCCCGATAAGCCTTCTGAGCCTATCCTATTTTACCTATTTTTGCTTTGGATGATTGTTTGTATTGCTGAAAAACCAAGTGTCGCCCGTGAAATCGCCGCCGTATTAGGAGCGAATCATAAGCATGATGGGTATTTTGAAGGGAATGGTTATCGAGTGACCTATACGTTTGGACACTTTTGCACCTTATTCGAGCCAAACGATTACGAATCCCGCTGGAAAAGCTGGAACCTCAGCTATTTGCCGATGCTACCAGGCAAATTCAAAACCAAAGTAGTAGACAATCCCGGAGTCAAAAAGCAATTTGACATTGTAAAAAAACTGTTTGATTCTGCAGATTTGGTAATCAACTGTGGGGATGCCGGCCAAGAGGGAGAACTGATCCAGCGATGGGTCATCGAGCAGGCAGGGTACAAAGGTGAAGTCAAGCGTCTCTGGATTTCTTCCCTGACCTCCGAAGCTATTCAAGAAGGTTTCGAAAAGCTCCAACCCTCCGCGAAGTATGATAACCTATATTATGCAGGATTTTCGAGAGCCATTGGAGATTGGCTGCTAGGTATCAATGCCACGCGGCTATACACAGTCAAGCATGGAGGGTACAAGCAAGTCCTGTCCATAGGAAGGGTGCAAACTCCTACCCTGGCGATGATTGTCAATCGCTTCAAAGAAATTCAGAATTTTCAGCCACAGCCTTACTGGGAACTGCAAACGGTCTATCGGGAGACTACTTTCAACTGCGAGGAGGGCAAGTTCCTGCAAAAAGCAGATGGGGAAGCCTTTGCCAAAGTAGTAAAGGAACATGATTTTGAAGTAGTGTCCATCGAAAAGAAAAAGGGGAAAGAATATGCCCCCAAACTCTTTGATCTGACAGGCTTACAGGTGTACTGCAACAACAAGTTCGGCCTCTCAGCCGATGAAACTCTTAAAATTGCACAGCAACTTTATGAACAAAAGATAATCACCTACCCGAGAGTAGATACCACCTTTTTACCAAACGATATTTACCCAAAAGCTCATGGCATTTTGGAAAAACTCACTGATTTCCAATCCTTGACCCAACCCTTATTGGGCAAGAAATTAAAGAAGTCGTCCAAGGTATTCAATGACAAAAAGGTAACTGATCATCACGCCATCATTCCTACAGGTGTCCAGGCCAATCTGCATGGGAATCAGCGCAAAGTATATGATATCATTGCCAGGCGCTTCATCGCTATATTTTATGACGATTGCTCGGTAGCCAACACTACTGTTTTTGGAAAAGTAGACAGCGTTTCATTCAAAGCTACCGGAAAGGTCATTTTGGAAAAAGGCTGGAGAGTAGTCTTTGAAAGTGCTGAAAGCAAACCGAAAAAAGAGAAAGATGAGCTCCCGCTCTTTAAGAAGGGGGAAAAAGGTCCTCACGAACCTTCCTTTGTAGAGAAAGAAACCAAAGCTCCAAAGCATTTCACGGAAGCGAGTCTTTTGAGGGCTATGGAAACAGCCGGCAAACAGGTAGACGACGATGAGTTGCGGGAATTGATGAAAGAAAACGGGATAGGCCGCCCCTCAACTCGGGCAAGCATCATAGAGACCTTATTCAGAAGGCAGTACATAGAGCGGAACAAAAAACAGATTTTGCCTACTGCTACAGGCATTCAATTGATCGATATCATCCAAAACAATCTCCTGACCTCGGCTGAACTGACCGGCCAGTGGGAAAAGCAATTGAAAGAGATAGAGAAGGGGAATTTTCATGCGGGAGCATTCGTGCAAAACATGAAAAAAATGGTTCACCAGCTAGTGCATGAAGTGATTCGAGCGCAAAGTCACGCAATCATTTCCCATCAAGCCGAAGCCCAAGCCCAAAGCGAGCCAAAACCGAAAAGCACTACGGCTCTGGTAGGATTTGAATGTCCTAAATGCCAAAAAGGAACTCTGCTCAAGGGAAAATCGAGCTTCGGGTGTAGTAGCTACAAAAGTGGATGTGACTTTTTATTACCTTTTTCTTTCGAAGGAAAGAAAATCTCCGAAAAGCAGTATTTACGATTAGTACAAAAAGGATCTACCGTCAACTTAAAAGGATTTAAAACCTCCACGGGAGATAAAGAAGGTCTGATCCGATTCAAAGAAGGTTTTCAACTTGTTTTTGAGGAAAAGAAAGGAAGTGCCTCTTCAGGTTCTGAAAAAACTCCTCGGGTAATTCCTTGCCCCCTATGTCTACAAGGAACGGTCATCAAAGGCAAAAAAGCTTACGGATGCAGTGCCTACAAAGATGGATGTGACTTTAGATATGCATTTGACAGCCTTCGAAAAAATGCGAATAATAAACCACTCACTGAAGAACTGGTGATTTCTCTGCTAAAGGAAAGTGTGAGTGGATAAATAGTAAACTATTAGACCTATAAAGACCTATCGGAACGGTTTCAGTTTGTTTGACAGCAAACAAAAAAAGCGGACCCTAGTGATCCGCCTTTTCACAACTATTCAACCAATTTATCAAAACCCTAATCCGACGGCCATGGCATTAGGGCTAAAACTTACGTCACTTACTTTCATCGCTTCGCCGGTCATGAGGTCGATCTGATATACTCCGGTGACACCGGAAACCTGAAGCAGAGCATAGGCCATTCCTGACGTTCCACCTATATCAAATCCATTTTCCTCGCTAAACTCAAGTCCAAGATCTCCCACGGCTACCAGTACACCATCATTTGGAGGAATCTGCTTGTACAGCATATGATCCATGTGATCCAACACAAACAAGGTGGTTTGGGTCGTACCAGCAAAATTATCTGAATAGGCCGCTGCAGAAACCATCGGCATGCCCGGATTCAAATCTCCATCGATAGCTACGACTGTGCCTAGATCCGGATGTAACCTCAAATTCTGACCAGCATCAGTCACCAAGCGAATTCTATCTACAGTAGGGTTAAAATCAAAACCGACCCAAGTCCCTTCAATCATAGGCGTAAAAGGATCTCCGATCTTCATCAACATCCCATTGGATGGATTCACGGAATACAATTGACTCCAGTTGGATACTGCCAAAAGCTGACCTTTTGCAGGTCTAAAGTCCAGCCCAACTATTTCTTCACCCTCACCCAATCCTTGTAAAGCGACCATAGTCGGTTGTGGCATCATTGGATTGAAGCGATAAAACATACCTTCAGCATCCGTTGCATAGGCAATTGGGTCTGTTTTGAAAGCCACGCTGATTACGTCTTCTTGGAATATGCCGATCCAAGAGGCATTTCCAGAAGCAAGATCAATCAAATAAAGTCTAGCTTGATTGGAAGTGGTCCTGCTGACTGCAAGAGCATAGGTATTGTCCGGGTTGATGTCCATATCTGTGGCTCCGTCAAAGTCTTCCCCCAAGTCACCAACTTCTTCCAGTCCCCCATCGTTTGGCGGCACCTGTTTGTAAAGTTTATCCTGATTGATATCTATATCAAACAAGGTGGTGGAAGTCGCTCCAGACACGCTGTTGGAATAAGCAACCGCACCAATCATGGGATTCATTCCTCCATTGATACTCCCATCAATAGCTACTACCATCCCGGTTTCGGGATGAAGCCTCAGGTTTTGCCCTGACTCAGAGACTACCCTTACACGATCTACGGTGGGGTTAAAATCTAGCGAAGCACTGGTCCCTTCTATAGCTGGAGAAAAGGCCATCTCACTGAGAGCTGTGGCCATCCCGGAGTTTTCATTGATTAAATACAGTTTGCTCGCCGAACTCAGGCCATACAGTTGACCTGTTGCAGGGCGATAGTCAATGGAGATGATGGATTCGCCTGACTCGAGTCCCGAGATCATCTTGGAGTCAACGGGGAAGTCTAAATCTCCTTCTTGATAGAAGTAAAGTTGATTGCCCTCTGCCAAAGCTGTGAAATCAATGGCTGGTGGATTTCCCGGATTTACTACTGGGGGATCATTGCTCTCTTGACAAGAAAAGGTGCCGATAGCCAAAAAAATCAAGGCTAGGATCGATGAGTTAATGGAATTCTTTTTCATAGGTTCAAAATTTTAAACACATCTACGAGGTAGAACCCCTACCTGGATTGACCCAAAAAGAGAAGTACTAATGGGCTTTAGAAAAGATACAGTCTTTGATCACTCTTTGGAAAAGGACTTATCCTTCTGAAAACTGTATAGTAAATAGTACAAAGAAGGTAAAATAAAAACACTTCCTATAAGCAATGCCCAAGCGAGTGTGGTGATAGGCTTTCCTGTAGCCGCTGAATTGAATACTGATAAATTGTCTCCTGACTTGGTGATGACAATATCCGGAAAGTAGTGGTACCCAAATGCTGACAAGATGGAGACCACCACAAAACCACCCAGTAATCTGGGGAAGGCTTTATTGCTTTTACCTAGATTAATCCATAGCAATCCCATTGCTATACTAGCTAAAACTAAAATCCCTATGGTAATCGATTCTCGTAGCAACAAACCCACTAGTGGCACTTCATCCACAACGCTGGCACCAAAAACCAATCCTCCTGAGAGCACGGTAAAAAGTATAAAACCTTTGGCCTTTCTCACCATTCCTTGCTTATCCGCTGGTCTTTTTGCTTCTCCTACCAAGAAAACAGAAGCCAGAAATCCACAAATGGCGATGGTGAAAATCCCTACTGAAACACTGAAAAAATTGAACCAAGGGTGAATGTATGCCTCATAAAACCCTACTGCTTCTGGATCTATTTGCCCTCCGACTGTAGCTCCAAATAGTAATCCCAGAAAAAAGGGTGTCACGAAGCTAGAATAAACAAATATCAGATTGTAGACCTTTTGCATTTCATCTTGGTAAGCATCGTAGTGTCTGAATACAAATGCCGTACCCCTGCCAATGATCCCGATAAGCATCAAAGCAAGGGGAATATGCAGGTGGACAGAAAGCAAGGTATAAATCGGCGGAAATCCCACGAATAGAATAACTATTGTGATGATCAACCACATATGATTCGCTTCCCATATCGGCCCTATCGTCTTATAGGTGGTGGACCGAAGTTGATCCCGCTTCGATGAGCTGGTGAACATCTCCACTATACCAGCTCCGAAATCAGCTCCCCCCAAGATCACATACAGCAACACGGACAAGCCCAAAAATATGATAACTACGTACAGCATGTTTAGGATTTAGAGTCTATCAATGGTTCTTTCTCTCCTTCTAAAATGTCCGGAACAGCCTTGATCTGGCGATACAGCAAAAACGCTACGATAGCTGCCAGAGAAATGTAAATTGCGGTAAAAATGAAGAAGGAATACTTAATACCAGGAATAGGCGTCACGGCATCTTTGGTGAGCATGATCTCATAGATAATCCACGGCTGCCTGCCTACCTCCGTGACGGTCCAGCCTGCTTCCAAAGCTAAAAATCCAAGGGGAGTTGCTGCCACGAAAAGCCAGAGAAACCATCGTTCTGATTGCCATTGTTTCTTTTTCCAGTTAGAAAAAAAATACAACAAACTTAATCCTACCAGCATCATCCCCAATCCCACCATGATCTGAAATGCAAAATGCGTCACCAAAACGGGAGGATGGTGTTCTTCTGGAAATTGGTCCAAGCCCTTAACTTCAGCTTCGAAATCACCATGGGCAAGGAAGCTCAAAGCTCCGGGAATCTTGATCGCATAATTCACTTCCTTCGTCTCTTCATCAGGAATACCTCCTAGGATGAGCGGCGCACCCTTTTCAGTCTCGAAATGAGCCTCCATCGCGGCTAGTTTCGCAGGTTGCCTCACTGCGATATCCTTGGCTGAGATATCACCAGAAATAGGCTGAAGTACCGCTGCCACTGCTCCAAATACGATAGCAATGGTGAATGCTTTTCGATGAAAATCCACATGCTTGCCTTTCATCATCATGTAAGCGTGAATTCCTGCTACTGCAAATCCGGTAGCTGTGAAGGCTGCCAAGGTCATATGTAGGGACTGAGTAAACCAAGCATCATTAAACAAAGCTTGAACGGGGTCAATATTTAAATACTTCCCATCGACAAAGTCAAAACCACTCGGACTATTCATCCAGCCATTGGCAGCGACTACTAATATTCCGGAAGCTAAACCACTGATGCCTACTACCACACCCGTAAACCAGTGAAACCAAGGCTTAAATCTCCCCCATCCATAGAGAAAAAATCCCAAAGCTATCGCTTCAATAAAAAAAGCGGTTCCCTCCAATGAGAAGGGCATTCCAAAAATTGGCCCTGCATGGAGCATAAACTCAGGCCACAAAAGTCCCAACTCAAATGAAAGCATGGTCCCAGATACAGCCCCTGTGACAAAAAATATTGCCACACCCTTACTCCATGCTTTGGTCAGATCTTTATACAGTGGATTACCAGATTTAAGATACTTGTAATGCGACGTCGCCATAAAGAAAGGCATCACCATCCCGATGCATGCAAAAATGATATGAAACCCTAGCGAAAGAGCCATTTGGGATCTGGCTGCGAAAAGATCATCCATAGAAAAATAGGCGATTAAATCTCCAGATCTTCATAATCGAGAGATATGTGACAGTTCTCTATCATTGACGAAGTAGCATGGACTATTGTTCCCAATAAGCTCTATTAATTAGAAATAAACTAGATGAAAATACCCGAGGGTTTGCCGCTTCCCCATACTTGAAAAATCGCAATGCACATATCTTAATAGATACGACCTGATACTCAACGGTTTTTTCTGGTGAAAAAGTGTATCCATTTTTCCTCAAAGTGTATTACAATTTCAATTGGATTTTAATCCTCTTCCCCCTTTCAAAGTCCATCTATCCCCAACACGAAAAATATATTTGTAAGACTTTCTCTTCGGCAAAATGCAAAATCCCCAACATCAAACTTGACTTATAGGTTTTTGTTGAACTTTTCACTCTAATCTGTAGAAGATCGTTAAACAAAAGTCTCCTTTTTACCCCCTAGTCTAAGAGTTCTATTTCAAAATACTTGCTAAAGAATAGTACTGCATTACAGTGAATCTTTTTCGCTCCGGATCATTCTCGTTGGCCAATCCACATGGCATACATTTTATAACCCAATCCTTCGAATCCTTTAAACCTTTTCCAAATGAATGGTACAATGATCCAGTATTTCCACTGGTATACTCCTGAAGGGAGTTTGTGGAATCAATTGAAAGAGCAAGCAGGTTTTCTCAAGGATCTTGGGATTACCAGTGTGTGGCTTCCGCCGGCATCCAAAGCTTCCACTGGAGGACTCAGTGTGGGCTATGATGCGTATGACCTGTATGATTTAGGTGAATTTGACCAGCAGGGCTCTATTCCGACTCGATATGGGACCAAGGAGGAGCTATTGGCAGCCGTTAAGGCTTTGAAAGAGAAAGACCTGAAGATCATTGTAGATATCGTGCTGAATCACAAAGCAGGAGGTGATGAAAAAGAAAAAGTCATGGCGATTAGAGTTGATGAGGAAAACCGAAACGAAATCGTCAGTGAACCTTTTGAAATGGAAGCCTATACCAAATTCACCTTTCCAGGAAGAAATGGGAAATACTCCGAATTCATCTGGGATCACCAATGCTTTACCGGGGTCGATCACAATGCAAAAAATGGAGATCATGGGATTTTTAGTTTTTTAAGCGAATATGGGGATGGCTGGGATGAGGTGATTGATGACGAAAAAGGGAACTATGATTTCCTGATGTATGCGGATATAGAGTTTCGCAATCCAGCGGTAAGGGAAGAGCTATTTCGCTGGGGCATTTGGCTGCACGACACTTTAGGCTTCGATGGCGTACGACTAGATGCAGTGAAGCATATTTCACCTCATTTTATGAAAGAGTGGTTGTTGAGATTGAGAGAACATACTGGAAAGGATATTTTCGCTGTAGGTGAATATTGGGCTCCGGGACTCTTGCATCTTCTGCAGCGCTACTTGGATACCACGGATGGGGAAATGTCTCTTTTTGATTCGTCTTTGCATCACAATTTTCACCATGCATCTACACTGGGAAATGGCTTCGATATGCGAAAAATTTTTGATGGAACGTTGGTACAAGTCTCCCCACACCTGGCTGTAACAGTAACCGACAATCACGACACACAGCCAATGCAAGCTCTGGAAGCACCTGTAGAGCATTGGTTTAAGCCATTGGCCTACGCCCTGATTCTCCTTAGAGCTGAAGGATATCCTTGCGTCTTTTATCCGGACTTATTCGGTGCGAGCTATTGGGATAAAGGAAGTGATGGAAACGATTACGAGATTTTTCTCAATAAAGTCGAAGAGATAGAAAAGCTCCTGCAACTCAGAAGAGACCATGCCTATGGAGAACAACGGGACTATTTCGATCATCCCAATTGTCTTGGTTGGGTAAGGACCGGAGATGAGGAACATCCTGCTTGCGCAGTGGTTCTTAGCAACGGGGATTCAGGGTTTAAACCAATGGAAATCGGAACGCTGTATGCGGGAGTCACCTTTGTTGACACATTGGGAAAAGTCGATGAGCGGATTGCTATCAGAGACGACGGTTGGGCTGATTTCAAATGCGCTCCGGGTTCTGTTTCCGTTTGGATTCCAGAATCTAGTCTATAAATGGCCCAAAAGTTCTCCTAAGTACAAACTAATCAATAGCCTCTTTTATAATCTACAAAAAAGCGGAGCCAAACACTCCGCTTTTCTACCACCCTATATAACTTACCTTAAGAAGGTTACATGTTTTTCTTATCTACAAAAGCAAGATGAGAGACGCTAGTTTGTCCCATACAGTTCCAAGAGTTGTCTCAGATCATCCAGCGTATTTATTTCATCTGGTTTTTTATCATGCCTCCATCTTTTTATTCTAGGGAATCTCACTGCCACGCCACTTTTATGTCTATTACTTTCTGCAATTCCTTCGAAAGCCAGCTCGAAAACCAAGTCTGGCTTTACAGTCCTCACAGGCCCAAATTTTTCAATCGCATTTCGCTTGACAAATGCATCTACCTGCGCAAACTCTTTATCTGTCAAACCGCTGTAAGCTTTTGCAAATGGCACTAGACTATCGCCATCCCTTACAGCAAAAGTGTAGTCAGTATATAAGTTGCTTCTTCTGCCGCTTCCCTTTTGCGCGTAGATCATGACACAATCTATGGTCATAGGATCTAGTTTCCACTTCCACCAGTCCCCTCTTTTACGCCCCGTTTGATACACACTGTCTTTTCGCTTTAGCATAAAACCTTCGGCATAATGCTGCCTGCTCTCCTCTCGCAATTCTCTTAGCTCCTGCCAGGTAGCACAAGTCACCACAGAGGACAGCTGTAACTTTTCGTGATTTACCAGCTTGACGACTTGTTCCAACGCGAGTCTTCTTTCTGCCAAAGGCCTACTTCTATAATCCTCAAAGTTTAACTCCAATAGATCGTAAGCAAAGAAACTCACCGGAGCCTCCTGCATGATTTTGTTTGATAGGTTCTTTCTGCCGATTCTTTTTTGCATCAAAGAAAAAGGAAGGGGTTCATTTCCGTTAGCGACAATGATCTCTCCATCTAGGACAGTGCCATCTGGCAGTAGCTTACAAATCGGGTCATATTCTGGAAACTTATCTGTCATCAACTCTTCGCCACGACTCCATACAAAAAACTCGTTGTTACGCTTAATCAGTTGTCCTCGGATGCCATCCCATTTCCATTCCGCTTGCCAATCTTCAATGCTCCCAAGTGATTCCGGTTCTGCTTCTAATGGATAAGCCAAATAAAATGGATACGGTCTTGAATCATCCGCTAAGCTTCCCGCATCGTTCAGCAGTTCATCAAATGTAATTTTGCCGGGATCCCATTTTCCACTGATCCGGTGGGCGATCACTGCGGGCTCTAGCTGAGTCACTTTTGCCAACGCTTTCACCATCAGCTGCTGGGAAACACCAATCCGAAAGGAACCACTCAATAGTTTATTGAAAATAAAACGCTCGGTGACCGTTTGTAGCTCTTTCCATCCCTGTAGCATGACTTGTTTACGCTCTGCTTCTGTTGCTTTCTCTACTTGATGAAATGCTTCTATATAATGAGTCAATGAATGGTCAGCAGGATGAGTATCTGGAGTGTAGTAGGCATCTATCAGCAAGGCTATCGTTTCTGAAAGATCTCCTACAGTATGATAGCATTCTTCTACGAGCCATAGTGGAAGCTGACAATACTCTGCGCACCATACTCTCAATAGCGTAGAAGATATGGTTCGTTTGGGCCTTCTACCTGTAAATAAGGCTATCACCCATACTTTATCCCTGTCGGAGGCATTGTGAAAATATTCTTCTAGCGCTCCTATCTTCTCGTTCGTTTTAGTAGTCGCCATCAACCTATCTACAAGACTCGCAAAAAATTTCATGAGGATGGGTGATTGAGTTGGTCTGCTTCTTTTTCTGTCTCCTCTTCGGCTTCATTACCATAGGCAGTTTTTACTTCAGAGGCATCTATCCCTATTTCATTCAAATACTTGGTAAACACGGATTGAAAGCCATGTGTGACAAAAGCCTTTTCGCAACCTGTCGCTTTGATACTGGAAAGCAATCCCTCGAAATCACAGTGATCACTGAGGACAAAACCTTTGTCTGCGTTTCTTCTTCTTTGATTTCCTCTTACCTGCATCCATCCACTGCAAATAGCTGTACGATAGGGAGTAAACTTCTTCATCCAAGAAGTACCATCAGCTCCCGGTGGAGCTACGATTACGGCATTTCTATACTTTTCCTTAGGTAATTCGTTGGAAATACGTATCACTTTCACATGATGCAGCTGGTGAGCCAGCAAGACCTCCTGCATGTTATAGATAGCTCCATGCACATAAATCTCATCTGTTACTTGACTGATAGCACCAAGTATTCTCTGCGCTTTTCCAAGGCTATAGGCTAGGAGAACTGATGCTTTGCCCTCCTGTTTATTCTGCAAAATCCATTGCTGCATATCATTATAAATATGCTGCTGTGGTTTCCATTTGTAGATAGGCAAACCAAAGGTACTTTCCGTAATGAATGTATGACATCGGACAGGAGCGAATGCGCCACTGATGCCATCATCTTCCGTTTTATAATCTCCGGAAAAAACATACACTTCCCCCTTATACTCAACTCTTACTTGGGAAGAGCCGATGACATGGCCTGCAGGATGTAGTGAGACTGTCACCCCATTGATGGTTAATTTTTGATCCCACACTACTGTCTGATAATTGGCCTCTCCCAATCGGTGCTGCAGAATGGGTTTGGAGTAAGTATGGCACAAATAATTCTTGCTTCCTCCCTTAGCATGATCACTATGTCCATGTGTAATGATCGCATGATCCACTGGTCTCCATGGATCAATGTAAAATCCACCTTTTGTACAAAACAGTCCCTTATCTGTAAATTGTATAAGTCCCATAATACCAATCAAATATTCCTATTTTTAACCGCTGAGGTGGATAAAAGTTATAGATACTAAAAAGACCGTCGGTTTGACGGTCTTTTGAAAACCCTCCTAAAACTAGTAGTTAAGGCAATTCTCTTACGGATGGCTCTCTTTTAAAGAAACGCTTAGAGGCGGCTTTGACAAAGGAATCATCAACTTTCACCACTCCTTCGTCAAACTCCACATGGGCCTTCTCGAGTAGAGATTTTGATTCTTCCGTATAGCCTATCGCTTTCAGATGTCCAAAAGCATCCATAACCCACTGAACAGCCGCACCCTCTTTTGACATCATTTCGGTGCCTTCAGCTGACAGTACTATCGCTACGGCATCAAATAGCTGAGAAGGAGTACCTGCTAACTGCCCATCTGCTTTTATCTTGGATTTGTCGCTGAGTGTGATCCCATTAATTTTGGTTGACACCAACTGACAATCAGCACCAGCTTTGGTGATGTCCTTTTTTAATTTATCTAGGATTGAGGCATCGGTTCCATCTGCGATCAAAACACCTACACATCTGCCTTCCAGAGTTTCTTTCATGTTTTTTTGGATGGACAGCGCCGGAGATGGCTTTAGCTCCTGCACTGGAGCAGCAGTTTTAGATTTTTCCGGCAAGGTCAATCCTAATCCTTTCGCCACCCTAGATGCAAGATCTTCAGACACATGGCGTAGATTAGCCAGCATTCTAGGTGCGATATGCTCCAGTTCTACTTTGGAAAGTTCGAAGACAATCGCTGATGCAATATGAGCCTGTTCATTCTCGGTTTGTGACTCGTAGAAAAGTTTTGCCTGACTATAGTGATCAGCAAATGACTCTGGCCTGATTCGTAATTTATCCCCTTGCTCCTCATTCTCTGGCCGACCTCGGAAACTGGTAAATCCAGCCTCCTTATCTTCTCTTGCGCCCGCTTCTTCACCAGCTTCCGCAAGGCTATTAGGTTCATAATTTGCCCTGCCTTTAGGCACCTGTGTTTGCATCATTCCATCCCGCTGCATATTGGCAAATGGACATTTAGGAGCATTGATAGGAATTTGATGGAAATTGGTAGTACCCAATCTTGATTTTTGGGTGTCCATGTAGCTGAAAAGCCTTCCTTGCAAAAGAGGATCATTGGTAAAGTCTATACCCGGAACCACATTCGAAGGAAGGAATGCGACCTGTTCTGTTTCTGCAAAAAAGTTATCAGGATTTCTGTCCAATACCATCCGGCCTACGATTCGAACAGGTACAACTTCCTCAGGAATCAATTTGGTAGCATCCAATACATCATAAGGCAATGAATCTGCCGTCTTCTGGTCAAATAGTTGCATCCCAAGTTCCCATTCAGGATATTTTCCGCTTTCGATTGCCTCATAGAGATCTCTGCGATGATAATCGTTATCCGCTGCTTGCAATTTGAGTGTTTCATCCCACACGGTAGATTGCAAGCCTAGTTTGGGTTTCCAATGAAATTTTACAAATGTGGATTTGCCTTTGGCATTTACCAATCGAAACGTATGTACGCCAAAACCTTCCATCATTCGTAGAGATCGGGGAAGAGCTCTGTCACTCATTGCCCACATCAGCATATGCGTGGATTCTGGCATGAGTGAAATGAAATCCCAGAAAGTATCATGCGCGCTGGCAGCTTGGGGATAGCCGCTATTCGCTTCCATTTTTACAGCATGGATTAAATCGGGGAATTTAATAGCATCCTGAATAAAAAACACCGGAATATTGTTTCCTACCAAATCCCAATTACCCTGCTGTGTATAAAACTTCACCGCAAAACCTCGAACATCCCGAGGCGTATCCACTGAACCTGCACCTCCAGCTACAGTTGAAAATCTGGCAAATACTGGTGTCTTTTCTCCTTTTCGTTGGAAGATATCTGCCGTCGTGATATCCGAAAGAGACTCATACAGTTCGAAGTAACCATGAGCTGCCGATCCCCGCGCATGTACTATTCTTTCGGGGATACGTTCGTGATCAAAATGAAAAATCTTTTCCCTAAGAATAAAATCTTCCAGCAATACGGGTCCTCTCTCTCCAGACTTTAAACTATTCTGATTATCAGAAATTGGTATACCATGATTGGTCGTAAGCTGAGCATGAGCTTGATCCGCTGATTGATGTGTTTCACCACCTGGGGCTGTTTTTCTTTCAGACTGTTTCATTTGTAAGTTTGGTTATGTGTGGTAATTTTTATGATTTCTTGGCTGAGGTCCTTGAATATTCCTGCTGATTTCCCCTATTCGAATAGGGAAGCCAGACATGAAACTTAATTCCGGCCTCAATCCTCATCCATTTATATTTCAGATTGAAGACGAGTCCTTATTCTATAGGACACAAGACTGTCACTTTTGAGAGTGCTGAAATCTAAACCAAAAGTCTGCCATGCCTGAAATGCTGATCAGTCCCATTTTTTTAAAAAATTCCTGTGGAAATTATTCCGATATCTGTAGCCAAAATTCACAGAAGGTAAAGACACTCTAAGAGTCCTGATAGTCTGCTGATCTTTTCAAAGCGTAGAATTTAAAATGCGTCAGCTGTCCGAAAGCCACTAGGCTATTCTAAGAAAATCTATTCGTAGACTGACTAAAAAATCAAGATTCTCTAGAGATATATTATCTAGGTTTAAAAACTGCTATCTCATCCCTAAACTCACTTGTAATCACAGGCATCAAAACCTCACCATCAAGTGAGATAAAGTATATATCTGAATTCTTTTCAATTGTTTTTGTAAAAGCTATCCATTTCCCGTCGGGGGACCAGCGAGGCCAGCGATTATCATCTATTCCCTTGGTCAGATTAATCAGATCCGAACCATCAGAGTTCATCAGCATAATATCGCATATTCCATTGTCGCAGTGATGGAAAGCTACAAATTCGCCATTTGGAGAATATTCCGGCAGCGCATTGAACCCTTTTAGATCTGTTAGTTTGTTCAGATTAAAATTTGAAGTGGTTATTTCAAAAATCTCTGCTATTCCTGAGTGATTGACGGAGTCTCCCGCTTGTATCTGAATGCTTGCTATGATTGATTTTTCATTAGTTGAAAATTTCGCTCCAGATTCATAAAATTCATTGCGAGTCAAACGCGTTTTCATTCCCGTCTCCAAATCATACAGATAGAGTTCACCCTTTGGGTGATCTTCCGTGGTAGATATGATAAGTACTCTAGCGTCTTTGGATACATCACTGACGGATAAAACGGTAGAATCACTTAAAATAGTAGCAACGGTTTTTGTTTTCAGATTGACACGTTTGACCTTTCTCCCATCCTTTTCATAGCTAGTATAGTATATTTCTCTTCCATCCTTAGTCCACGTCATATTGTATTCAGTACTCGGTGAATTCGTCAAATTGACCACGTCATCATGATCAGTTTTAGTCAAATAAATATCCAACGCATCATCTCGATCAGAAGCAAATGCCAGGTAATATCCTTTACTGTTACACCCTACGAGGCTTACAAGAGTTATGAGACCAATCAGATATCGCATGATGAATGTGGGATTGGGTTTTGGATTGTAAAACTATCTAGAGATGAAAATACTCTTTGTAATTTAACAATAACCTGTCAAAGAGACATCTCTTAATGCAAGGGCTTAAGAACTTGCCGATGATGGCTTATAATTTCTTTTAGCCAAAAAAAGTGTAAAAAGTTGCTTTCCACTCCAACTCATTTTTTATACCGATGCCAGAGCAGCAATCAATCTCACCTTTCACCAACTCTAGACACATCCTTCGTCAATTTCACTGAGATCTTTAAGGGGAATAAAGCCCCATTCTTAGAGACCTATCACCCGATCAATTGAAACCCCATTATGGGTGATACAAGCTAGGCTAAATACTCAGCTCCCCTTAATGCAACTTTAGTGCAAAAAATTGATGAGCGGAATTGAATTAATGAAATAGTCTAGCTATAATCGCAACATTATTGCACAATCAAAAATCCATGAAAAAAAACCTACTTAGAAAACTCATTTTTCCAGTTGCGATCTTGGCATTGGCCTCCTGTAACGACGACGATGAAATTTTGCCACAACCATCCGAAAATGAATTCGAATACATTCGAATCTTAGTCAATGATGAGCTTACCACAGAGCTATCGCTGGTCGATCCTGTGGAACTCAGCTCGCAATCATTTCAAGCCCTCTTCCCCAAATCTGCCTTGTATGGTACTCAGGCTGGTAGATATGCGGGCTTGGTGAACCGCGCAGATAACAATGTTCAGTTCTTCGACAGCGGATTTGAATCACATGGTGATCATGCCGACGTGATGGGAGGACCAAGATTTGGCTCCCTGGTCGGTGAAGGCAATCTTCCTACACACTTCAAAAGCAAGGGTGACGAAATCCTAACGTTCAACGACGGTGATGGGACATTGAGCTCTGCCAAGGAATCAGACATCCACACTTCAGGTGCCAAAATGAAGACCATCAACACTGGAAATGTTGCCCACCATGGTGCTATGGCGAAATTTGACAACGGGTCGTATGCTATTACAGAGAAAGATGGATCGGCTGCCAATACTCTTCCCGAAAGAGTCAAAATAATCGATGCTTCAGGTACGACACTTTTTGCCTCCACGATACAGACCCAAGGTATCCATGGCAATGCCGGTGATGGAAAAGTAGCCCTATTTGGTTCAATAGATGGTGTTTTGATGGTGGAGCCTTCCGGCCAACAGTCGCTCATCCCTCACCCTGCCAGCTTCGGAACAGCTTGGCTTGGTTCTATTTATGAAACAAACATCACAAACAAATTTGTGGGCTATACTGGATCCATGGGCGCCTACATGATCGACGTAGTCAGCAAGTCAATAACTCCAATCGTAGAAAGCTCAGACCTAATCCAAGTGAAAATCGACTACGCAGGCAATAATCTCATTGCACTGTTTCATAGTGGTGAGGTGAGAATCTACGACCTGACAACAAATACAACAACCAAAAGTGGCTCTATTTTGGAAAGTGTAGCGAAAGACGAAACTCAAAAACCCCAGATCGAAGCCACTAGCAAATACCTTTATATCACGCAGCCGAAAACCGGAGAATTGTGGAAAGTAAGCATCAGTGACTTCACCAAAATAGAAAAGATCCAAGTTTCCAGCACACCATATCGAATGACGATTTTGGGTGTGGAGACCGATGAAGGTCATGATTAAGATTTATGGTTCGGTATCAGGAAAAAGTTAACCCAGTTTCCTTGGCCTAGAATTTCTACTACAAAATGCCCCGTCACTGTGACGGGGCATTTTGCTTTTGAGGCTTACATTGTCTTGATGAGATAGAACTCTTTGGTGATGGGAAATAAAAGAAAGGAAACTGATTTGGAGAAAATCAATCAGATAAATTGGCACACTAACTATCCCTCACTTATACACAGTTGCATTTTCCAGAATATAGTTGCACTGGTAGATATCCACCGCATTGAGTTTGAACCTTCCTCGAAATGTCAAAACTTCATCCATTTTGAACTTGGGATGATCTCGGGGAACTTTCAATTCTATGATCGATTCTGGCCCAGCTCCACCACAGAAGAAACAAGCTGAAAAAGGATTGGCAGAAAGAATAAATATATCCTTATCAGGGTCTATTTCCAGGAGGTATCCTTTGATGATGACTTCCTTGTTGTTTAGCGCCAAGACCGATAGACCAAACTCAGGAAAGAAGTAATACGCTTTGACTTCTTCACTGTACTTATCAATGAATTTCACATCCGAAAGTGTGTCCCATGTAATTCGTGTTTGCGAAAACGAAGAAATGGAAAGACTGCACAGGAAAACTAATAAACTAACTCTAAGCATTGGATAGACTTTTTGAAATATCGATTTTATAAACCGTGACAGCGGGGATCAAAGCTGAAAAGAACCCAATCAATAGTGTAATCACGAGTAATATCCCTTCTTCGGGGATCAGTCCAGCTTCGAGGAAATTGTAGTGATATTCAGACTTTACAAAAACAGAAATCAACAGCAAACCCACTCTGCTAAGGACAAAGCCCAACACAAATCCAAAAAATGAAATCACGAGCCCTTCCTGAAAGATCATTGCCAGCAATTGCCTTCTAGAAGCTCCATAGGTTCGGAGCAGAGCCATTTCATATGTACGCTCCCGCAGACTGAGATACAAACTGATAAAGACACTGATACCTGAGACCAAGATGACGATCATGGCTACGATGTTCATGGTCGTAGTGGCTATTCCCATCAGGGAAAAAAGTTTGCTCAGTTCATAGTTTGGAAGGGCTGCCTGCATATTGGTATTCTCGTTGACCATACGTGGAAGCTGAACCAGGCCTAGTGGATTTTTGAACTTGATCAAAAGAGCTGTAATCTCTCGATTATCTTCCTCATACCTGTGCCCTTCTCCCTCGGCATGCTCATAAGCTTCATGTTCATGTTCGTGTTCGTGAACCTCTCCTTCTTCGTACTCATGCTCTTCCTCTTCATGGGCGTGGGTATCGTGGATATCCCAGACGCTTTGAATATTGGACAAAATCAGCTGGTCAACCACAGATCCCGAAGCTTTGAAAATTCCAACCACAGTATAATCCTGTCCCTCATGGACATGCCCGCCGTCACTTAAGCCATGGGATCCCTGAAACTGATCCCCCAACTTCAAACCTGTCTTCTTGGCTACCGCCGCACCGATAGTCACTTCCATAGACTTGGACCAAATGCTTCCCTCTGCCAATTTCATCTGAAAATTCTCGGGATAGCGTTCATCAGTCCCCACAATGCGAAAGCCATTGTAAGAATCCCCATAGGAAAGCGGGATACCATAGTCAATCAGTCGGTTTCTGAGTAGCTTATTTGCTTCAGAAAGTTTAATATTCCCAGTAGGCACATCTACCTGAAATACAGCAGATAGAATCAATTGAAGCGGACTGCCCTTTGCTCCCACTACCATATCAATCCCTCGAACGTTAGCGCTCATCTGATCTTTTAGATGTTTATCCATCTGTAGCATGAGAGAGATCAAACCCACCCCCAAGGATAACAACAGCAAACTCAAGCCAGTAGAAAGTGGCTTAGACAGTATATTTTTGAAACTCAACTTGAAAATAGTCATGAATCTCAGGGTAAGTTGTTCGTTTGATTGGTGGATGCCAGCTTGATTGAATTCTCAAACTCAGTTTTCAATCGCTGATCATGCGTGATGATCATCAGACTACATTTATTCTTTTTAGTCTGATTCTTCAGGAGCTCAATCACTCTTCTGCAGTTTTTATCATCCAGGGCAGAAGTTGGCTCATCAGCAAGAATAAGCTTAGGCTGATTGATCACTGCCAAGGCAATACCAGCCCGCTGCTGCTCCCCTTGGGACAAATACTGAGGTTTGGTATTCATTTTACCCAACAACCCTAAATCATCCAAAACCAACTTGATACGATGGCCATCTTTGGCTCTATTTCCCAGGTATTGGATCAGCTCCAAATTTTCTCTGAGAGTCAGTGATTGGATGAAATAGGGCTTTTGAAAAATGATCCCAATGTGAGCACCACGAAAACGGTCTAGGTCCTTCCCTTCCAGTTGCATGATGTCCGTTCTATCAATTTCTATTGAGCCAGACTTTGGTTTTAAGAGTCCAGCAGTCAAGTGAAGTAGTGTCGTCTTACCTATGCCCGAATCGCCTAAGACTAGTAGGTTCGTTCCTTCAGGCAGGTTTATATCCGGAAAATGAAATTGATTGGACTTATCGTACTCGAAAGTAACTGCGCGTGAAATCAACATAATCATCGATTTAGAAAGCACAAACCTAAGAATAGCGCTCTTTATTTGCAATAATGTTGCATATAATATTTAGCAATTATAAATTTGCAACAGTATTGCAATAAACTCTGTTTTTAATGAAAAGCCACTCTTTGGGAATCAATTTGGATTGGATCGGTATCAGCGCATCAGTAGCATGTGCCATTCATTGCTTGGCCCTACCCTTTTTGATTTCGGCCTTACCGCTTCTTGGTTTGGAAGTTTTAGCCAATCATTGGATCGAATATTCAGTGATAATCCTGAGTTTACTTCTGGCAGTAGTTGCCCTCTCCCATGGCTTCACAAGACACCATCAGAGATTTCTCCCGATCCTATTGGTCATTCTTGGCTTCAGTATCATTCTGATAGGACTCACCTGGGGACATGATCATGCATATGGCTTGATTGAGACTGCCGGGCCATTTCTCATTGGCCATTTGCAAGAAAAACACAATTCTCTGGAACATTTCATCACCCCGATAGGAGCACTGATTGTAGCCTTGGCTCACTATGTCAATTGGTATTTTATCAAAAATCAAAAACAGGCTGCCTCTTGCCTGAAACCAAAAACCTATAACACATGCATAACAAAATCCCAGTCACCGTACTGAGTGGCTTCTTGGGAGCTGGTAAAACCACCTTGCTCAACCATGTCCTCCAAAATCGCGAAGGCTACAAAGTGGCCGTCATCGTCAATGACATGAGTGAAGTGAACGTAGACTCCATGCTAATACAAAACGAAATCAAACTCTCCCGGACAGAAGAAAAACTCATCGAAATGTCCAATGGCTGCATCTGCTGTACACTGCGGGAGGATCTGATAGAGGAGGTACAAAAACTAGCCAAGCAGAGAAAATTTGACTACCTACTGATCGAAAGTACAGGAATCTCAGAGCCAATTCCAGTGGCCCAAACTTTTTCATTCGAGACAGGCGATAGCTTATTGGACCTTTGTCATATCAGTCAATTGGACACGATGGTAACTGTCGTCGATGCCTATAATTTCTTTAAGGATTTTGGGTCTGCAGAAACTATTCTGGATAGAGACATGACCGATGATCCTGAGGACATACAATCCATCGTAAACTTACTGACAGATCAGGTAGAGTTTGCCAATGTGATCGTTCTGAACAAGACAGATTTGGTTTCGGAAGGCGATCTAAAATTGCTTGAGGGACTACTTATCAAGCTAAATCCTGAGGCCAAAATCATTCGAACTTCATATGGAAACGTGCCTATTCAGGAGATCATGAACACCGGCCTTTTTGACTATGACAAAGCCGAAAAATCCGCAGGTTGGCTCAAAGAACTCAACCAAGAACATGTTCCCGAAACAGAGGAATACGGAATTAGCAGCTTTGTTTACAGAAATCGAAGGCCTTTTCATCCGGGCAGATTCTGGAACTACATCAGCAATTCCTGGCCAGCTAATGTAGTCAGAAGTAAAGGATTATTCTGGTTGGCATCCAGACCTCATCATGCCTTACTTTGGAGTCAGGCCGGAGGTTCTCTCAAGGCAGAGCCATTTGGTACTTGGTGGGCTGCCTATTCTGAAAAAGAGCGTCTTAGAAATCCTAGCTATGTAGCAAACAAAAACCTCATCATGGAAAAATGGAATCCGATGTATGGAGATCGCATGAATGAGCTGGTCATCATCGGTCAAGACTTGGATGAAAAAGAAATCACCAGAGAACTCAATGCATGTCTGATAAAAGAAGAGGAAACTTCAAATTTCTCTTTTACAAGACAATTGAAAGATGAATGGCCATTGTAAAGCTCGGTTCAGTAATTTAGAATAATTGCCCTCCTTTACACTTTCAAGCCATTTTTCAGCGTGTCAATTGCTCTGTAAACAAGCTTGTAAGCAGTTTCCTATTGCCACACTTGCTCTTACATCAGTCTCAGAAAAGTGCGAAAGCAGCAGAATTCAAGAGAATCGAAATACCAAAATCAATTTCAGTCTTTAAAAAACCATTTAAGAATTGGTCCTTTTCTATCTGTGTGGAAGTATTACATGTGAAGACCTATTCACATCATCATGACAAAGGAAAAGGGACAGTTTCTGAATCGGAGGAAGTTTCTACAAAACTCAGGAATGGCCATGGCGGCTATTCCATTTATCCATATCCCCTCATTAACTAGTAAGAAAACTCAGCAAAAGGCATCTGCAGAGGAATCATTTGAATTTTCCTTTCTCACGGACATTCACCTCAAACCGGAAATGAATGCCCCTTTGGGTTTCCAAATGGCCATCGACAAGGTCAATCAGCTGAAACCTGATTTTGTACTCACCGGAGGAGATCTAGTATATGATGTCATGCGTGGTGATTATGCACGAAGCGAACTTTTATTTGATCTTTATAGAAAAATGAGTGCTGGTTTTCAAATGCCAGTATACAACTGTATCGGAAACCATGATCTATTTGCAATTTATGCAGAGAGTCCAGAAGGCTCAGATCATCCAGATTACAAGTATGGCATGTGGGAAAGATACTTTGGGAAGACCTACTATTCTTTTGACCATAAAGGCTGGCATTTTATAGTACTCAACTCACTGGACGTAACAGAGGATCAAAGATATAGGGCGATCTTTCAGCAGGATCAACTGAATTGGCTGGCTGCCGATCTTAAAAACACCGACCCCAGCACCCCAATAGTAGTGACCACACATATTCCCATACTTAGTAGTCATTGGCAACTGAAAGGTCAAGGTGGAAAAGTGGGTGTAGAAAACTCCGATGAAGCACTTCGAATGTTGGAAGGTCACAATCTAAAACTCATCCTACAAGGTCATATTCACTGGAAAGAATATGGTATGGTCAATGACCGTTTTGACTTTCTAACAGGCGGTTCGATCGCCGGAAACGGGTGGAAAGGAAGACGACACAATACCAAGGAAGGCTTTGTTCAGATTAAAGTACAGGGAGAGGAATTTTCATGGTCTTATATCGACCACGGTTGGGAGGATGAACGGTTAAAAATCCAGCAAAGTACAACCCCTTAGTTTTCTTAAAATCACATTAGAATTACACATACTACCAAATCACTTAGCCTTCCTCGAGAAAATCACCAGTTCTTCTTTTGGAATACAAGAAAGTCTGTGAGGTTGTCTAATTCCAGAAAAGAAAAATCGATTTTTTATTATTGACTGGCTCATTGATATAGCCAAAACTCCAACTACATTTCAAATCCACCTATCGAAACAGAAAGCACTAAAACCAATTGCTTCTTGATGTATCATCTCCATTTTGGATACAATTGATAATAAAAGCTTAAAACAGATTCTGAGTTTCCAAGGGTTCTTTTCAAATACATTTGTTTGTTTTCGTCCCCCTTCATGAAACTGACCACAGAAAAACAGTTTGAGGCCTTGTTCAAAGAAAACTGGCAACAGATGTATCTAGCAGGATACACGAGACTTCCTGATCATCAGATTGTTGAAGATATGATTCAGGAGATTTTTATCGATATCTGGAAGAGAAGGGAAGAAATTCACTTTGATAAAGACCCCAAAATATATCTCTTGACAGCGGTCAAGTATCAAGTTCTGAAACATTTGGATAGAAGCATTTCATTTGCTTCGCTTACCGATAATTCAGAATGCGGTCAGATCTCCGAGGAAGCAGATATTTTGAGTTTGGATGAGGTTTTCGAAAAAATAGAGGTGGCCGTAGATAAGCTCAGTCAGAGATCGGCTGAAATCTTCAAGCTGAGCAAATTTGAAGGAAAATCCGTAGATGAAATAGCTCAAGGACTTCAGATTTCCCCTCAAACTGTGCATAATTCTCTCTCCAGTTCTCTGAAAATACTACGAAGAGAGTTGGGTTCTCTGGGTGCTGTATTGATTTTTTGCCTTTCCTAGTCCCTGTTACCAAACCGTTATTCAAGTACATTTTTATTTCACTTTTTGTTAATCCGCTGAAGCAGTAAAAGCTCGTCACTTTGGGGACTTATCTATGAAACCCCATGGTATGAATTCCAGAAATCAACTCGTAAAATCAATCAAAAATCTTCTGAGAGGACTCGCTCATCCAGAGGAAATCAAAAAAATCAACTCCTGGCATGACAATCAAGCCGAAGTATCCCCTGCTACTGCAGGCATATCTGAGAAGAGAGCAAAGCTAAAAGAAAAGGAACTGCTAGTTCAGATAAAGGAAAAAGCTGGATTCAAAAAGGAACCCAAATCATCTCTGTACGCCAACTGGAAAATAGCAGCAAGTATCATCCTTTTCTTGTCATTAGGTTCCTTATATTATCTCCAGCTACTACCTCAACCCGAATCTCCTGCTACTGAAAAGTGGATCACTTTCGAAAATGAAACCGGAATGATCAAAAAAATCAAGCTCTCTGACGGATCCTTGGTTTCACTTTATCACCGCACCAAAATTCAGCTCGCTGAGAATTTCTCAACAAACCGTACGCTCCTCTTGGACGGACAGGCATTTTTTGAAGTAGAAAAAGACAGTCTTCATCCATTCACCGTCAAAACAGCCCAATTAGAGACCCGAGTGTTGGGAACCTCTTTTCTGATAGACACTCAGTCTGAAGGCACTGAAAGCGTCTATGTCAAAACAGGATTTGTAAAAGTCAGCAAAGGTGAAGGGATCTCTGCTCACATTCAGCCCAATGAAAAAGCATACATAGACCCTGAAGGCAAGTTAAATCAGGCGATCATCACAAAACCGGAAGAAACTTTTGCCTGGACGGAAAACAAGCTTGTCTTCAAATCTGCCAGCATGCAGATATTGGTCAGTCAGTTGGAAAACTGGTACGGAGTGACAATTGAAGTCCAAAATCAAACAAGCCCATGCAAAATCTCTGGAATCTATGAAGCATTAAGCTTAGAAAACACATTGGAAGTCATCTCCTATTCCATTCCAATTCACTATCAAATCCATGAAAAAAATGTAAGTATCCAATTCCCAAATTGTCTCTAACAAAAAAGGGTCTGCTGCAACAGACCCTCATAGTTCAAGCAATTCCTATCGCAAAACAAGTTTTACCAGAACAATTCAAAATTATGAAAAAAAAATTACCACCGCCTTTTAAAAAACTGGCAATGAGACTATTTCTTGTCCTCCTTTTAGGATCATTTTTGCAAAGTATGGTGTGGGCAGAGAGCAGCCACGCCCAAAAGCTGGAAGATTCAAAAGTACAGCTTGCTACTCGTGAATTGTCCCTCAACTCCACCTTTAAGCAGATCCAAAATCAAACTCCATTTCGCTTTTCTTTCCAAAGCGATTTGGACCTGAGTCAGCGGATCACGCTTTCTGCTAAAGACATGGACTTACTCAGTCTTTTACAGGAAGTTTCCAATCAGAGTGGTTTATCTTTTAAACAGGTCAACAACTCCATTGCCATCGCCAAAACTCCTGGAAAAAACGAGGTCGTATCCTTGGATGAAAAAGTGAAAATCACCGGAACTGTCACCGATGCCGAAACCGGTGAGACCTTGCCTGGTGTGAATATTATCATTGAAGGGAAAAACCAAGGAACTACTACTGACCTACAAGGGAACTTCACTTTGATGGTAGACGTCGGCGAAAAGCTCGTCTTCTCCTATGTCGGATATGACAGCCAAGTAGTCACGATAGCAAACCAAACCGAACTGAATATTCAGCTTGCCTATGACAGCGAAGTATTAGGTGAGGTCTTGGTGACAGCATTGGGTATTAAAAGAGAAGAAAAAGCATTGGGCTATGCTACTCAAAAGGTGGAATCTGAACAATTGGTGGAAGCCAGACCCAACAACTGGTCAGATGCACTTCGTGGTAAAGTAGCTGGATTGAATATACTTTCTTCTGGGTCCGGGCCACTCAACTCTTCCCAGATCAGCTTGCGCGGGGACAATTCCCTCAATCCTAATGGCAATTTTGCATTGATCGTCTTGGACGGCGTACCGATGAATTCAGGACTGACTTCATCTGGGGTAAGTAGTGCTTATGGCGCAGGATCTGGAAATGATGTGCCTGTTGATTTTGGAAATGGAATCGCAGACATCAACCCCAATGACATAGAAAGTATCTCCGTACTCAAAGGGGCTAGTGCTACGGCATTGTACGGCAGTAGAGCAGCAAACGGAGCATTGATCATTACCACAAAAAGTGGAAAAAGACGTGAAAAAGGCTTGGGAGTGACCATCAATTCTAATGTCAATTTCAACGATATACTCCAATGGCCAGACTCCCAATATGAATATGGACAAGGCACCGGACGTGCTTTTAATGCAGACGGAGATCTCTATTATTCCTATGGCGCATCCGAAGACGGCGCAAGTACAGGCGGTACTAGCTCTGCTTTCGGTCCACGATTCGATGGTCAATACTACTACCAATATGATCCGGAATTGGAAGGTCAATCTCTGGACAGAGAACTATGGAGACCTTACGAAAACAATGTAAAGGACTTCTGGAGAACAGGTCACACTTGGACCAACTCAGTCTCATTAGAAGGAAGTCATGAAAATGGTTCTGTCCGGGCGTCCCTGACCCATACAAAAAATGAGTGGATCATGCCCAATACGGGATTTGAAAGAACCGTAGCAGCCTTGTCAGTAGCTCAAAACATCAATAGCAAATTGAGATTGAATGCCAAAGTAAACTACACGAATAAAAACAGCGACAACCTGCCTGCCACTGGTTATAACAACCAGTCAATCTCCTATTTCATGATTTTCCAAAACCCGAGTATTGATCTGGATTGGTACAGACCTATATGGAAAAAAGGCTTGGAGAATGTAGAGCAAGTACATCCGTTTTCCAGCTTTATAGACAACCCTTTCCTGATAGCCTATGAAATGACGAACTCTGTGAATAACAACTCGTTCCTTGGCAACATTTCAGCAACCTATACTTTTGATGAGCACTTTGAATTGATGCTACGATCCGGCTTGACCATGAGTCAGGAAGAAAGAGCTATTCAAAGACCTTTTAGTTCTGCTAATTATCAAAGAGGCTACTACAAGGAGCAAGACATCAGCAACTACGAATCCAATACTGACTTCCTATTTACCTACAAAGGAAAACTAAGTGACAAAATCAATCTATCCGCTTCTGCTGGTGGGAATCAGATGATCAGAAAGTATAGAGCAATCAGTGCTGAGGTCGAAGGATTGGTGATTCCCGGAGTTTTTAAACTTTCTAATGGGATCAATAACCCGGCTGTGGCTACTAATGACAACAATCGTATCATCAATTCACTTTATGCATTGGCAAGTTTTGATTACGATGAAAAGATTTTTGTGGACATCACCGGAAGAAATGATTGGTCTAGTACACTACCTGAGCAAAACAATAGTTTCTTCTATCCTGCCATCAGCACCAGCTTTGTCCTGAGCGACATTTGGAACTTGCCTACTCCGATCTCTTTTGCAAAGGCAAGACTCTCAGCTGCCCAAGTAGGAAATGACACCGAGCCTTACCGTACTTCCAAATACTATGGTCAAAGTGATTTTCCCGGATCAGCGTCCGTTCCCACCACTCTTTACAACGTAGATTTCAAACCAGAAATCACCACAAGTTATGAAGCAGGCTTAGAAATGATTTTTTTCAACCGACGCTTGGGTTTTGATCTGACATATTATCATACCGAAACCAAAAACCAGATTTTGGAAGTGCCTGTTGAAATTTCTACAGGTTTTTCTAGAGCTATCCTAAACGCTGGCTTGGTGCAAAACAAGGGGGTGGAACTAGTAATCAATGGAAGTCCTATCAAAACCAAGGACTTTCAGTGGAACAGCTTTATCACCTGGGCAAAAAACACAAACGAGGTGATTTCTTTGCCGGATGAGCTTGATGGTAGTCAAACTATCGGTACAGGTGGTACCGCCTCCATCATTGCCAAAGTAGGAGGTACAACTGGAGATATTTACGGATTTGGATTTGTGAGATCTCCAGAAGGCGAAATCGTCTATGGAAGCAATGGACTACCTGCCAGACCTGATGAGATTCAATATATCGGAAATGCCTATGCGGACTGGAAAGGTGGATTTAGAAATGAATTCCTATATAAGAATTTCAGATTGGGGATTTTGTTTGATGGCCAATATGGAGGGATTGTATATTCCCAAACACACCATAAAATGTCAGAGCAAGGCAAGCTAAAACACACCTTGATGGGCAGAGAGGATGGATATATCATCGGGGATGGAGTGATACTCAATGCTGACGGCACCTACTCTCCAAATACTACGGAAGTAGCCCTTCCCTCCTACTATGCAGACTATTATAGAAGAGCCAATGTAGAGTCCAATTCGTTCGACGCATCCTTTATCAAGCTGAGAGAGCTATCTATTGAATACAACATTCCCGCTAGTATACTCCAAAAGTCTGCTATCCGCAGGGCCTCCATATCTCTATATGGAAGAGATCTCGCCATGTGGACTAAGTTTCCAATGTTTGACCCGGAAACAGCCGCACTAAACGGAGGCAGTCTACTACCAGGAGTGGAAATCGGACAGTTACCGACTCCTCGTTCTTTCGGAGCAAATTTGACTCTTCAATTCTAACATTCAGAAATCATGAAAAAATCAATCATATATACTTTCCTCTTGGTGATCATTTTTGGATCTGCGTGTACTGAGGATTTTCAGGAAGTCAACACCGACCCCAACAGAATAGATCAAATCAGTCCCGGTACGCTATTAAATCCTACGATTTACGGAATGTTCAGCTTTGGGACTGATCGTGCCGATGCTTTTACCTTCCAGGTCATGCAAGTGGCACTTCCTTTTCCGAGTCCCAATGGTGGCTTGCATCGCTATGATGTCAGCGAATCTGCAGGGAATAGCACCTGGAGTACCTATTATAGATGGTTAGTCAATCTCAAGGAAATGGAAGATGCAAGTATCGAAGCATCCGCTACAAACTACCAGGCAATAGCCTTAACACTCAAAGCATATGCGCTCAGCCAATTGACCGATAGCTTTGGAGATATTCCTATGGATGAAGCGAGCCGAGGAGAAGATGGGATATTCCAACCCAAATTTAATACGCAAGAAGAGGTATATACACAGATCTTCAGTGATTTGGAAAAGGCAAATACACTCTACGATCCGACTATGGCAATGGTGTATGGAGAAGATATCCTGTTTCAAAATGACGTTGAAAAATGGCAAAAATTCACCAATTCACTTCACTTAAGACTATTGTTGCGAGTTTCCAAGCGCTCTGAAATGAATGCTGATCAGAAGATGGCAGCCATTCTATCCAATGCAGATCAATATCCTGTTTTTGAAAATACAGCTGAATCTGCAATTTTGGACATAACTGGAGTGACACCCAACCTTTCTCCATGGGGAAGAGCAATTGATTTTACCACCTTCCGGTCAATTTCTGAATTTTTTGTAAATCAGCTCAATGAACTCAACGACCCCAGAAGAAGCACCTTTATGACCCAAGCGAGAGATCTAGACGGCGTGACAACACTTGGGTACAAAGGAGTCCCGAGTGGCTATGCCGGTGCCGAGACACAGTTTCAGTTTATCCCAAGCAATCACAACATTGCCTTGGTACAGGCACCGATGATTTCATTGGTTCTGACCTATGCAGAGGTAGAATTTATCAAAGCAGAGCTGGCAGCGAAAGGAGTGATTTCATCGGATGCTCAGCTTCATTATGAAAATGGTGTGAAAGCTGCGATGGAACAATGGGATGTAGCAATCACGGAGGATTATTTCAACAATGAATCAGCTAAATTCAATGGTAGTTTGGAGCAAATTTACCTGCAGAAATACTTAGCTCTGTACTTCAATGACTACCAACAATGGTATGAATATAGACGAACCGGCTTCCCAATTCTTCCAAAAAATGAAGGAATGGAAAACAACCAGCAGGTTCCGGTGAGATTTAGATATCCTGTATCTGTTATGATCAATAATCCGGACAATTACCAAGAAGCAATCGCTCGAATGGGAGCAGATGATATCAATACACAAGTATGGTGGGAAAAATAACCCATCCTCAAAATCTAAAAAGGAGACCAAGTAGTTGGTCTCCTTTTTTTATAAACCTATCTTACAAACTGTGATCAACCTTATAAACATTCTGGAAAATGGGTTCCTAGGGAAGCTCTTCACAGTGTCACTGATCCATCGAGCTAAAATCAACTGGAAGATTTTCATCAGATAGAATCAATAGAAAATCACTCCCCTTACCACTAGCCCAAGGTTTGAACTCCTGAGCTTTGTCCGTCTCAAATTTGCCAATAAACTTCACTGCTCCACTTCTGGGATTAAACCAATAAGCATTTAACCTATCAGCGACCATCTTTTGCAAATCAATGGTAAATGGTTTTCCAACAGGCGTATATGCGATGACTATCTTCTTTTCAGAATCAATTGAGCTAAGAATGTAAGACTCGTCCTCCAGATTAGTATTCCTAACTAAACTCTGATTGAGTTTCATTTTTTGCCAAGGCAGTTTCTCAAACAGGTGCCTCATATAGCCCATCTGTGCGGACCCCGGTAGATCAAGTGCGGCTTGCCAGCCAGTTCTCGCATTGATGACAGGTATTCTGCTCACATCATACATTTGCCAGATATCATTGCAGCCATAGGTATACCCTGCCGCTCCAGCTATCATAGTCCAATAGGCCGAAACTCTGACATCGCTATCATCCAGCCATCCATAAGCCTTCTCTTCCCAAAATCTATCCGGAATATTTTCATATCTCGCTTCTCCATTGATTACCGGCCGTTTGATTGGTAGCATTTTACTCTCGCTCACATAAGCATATTCCTTTGTAGTACTGCTATGACCGCTCTGAAACATATCAAAATCAAGCCATTCCTCATTGATGAAATCCGTTGCCTTTTTTGCTCCCACTGGGTGAAAACTGATCAAATGCCTTTTGTCAACGTCCCGAATCCCCGTCGCCATTCCATGAATCACTCCAAAATGGCTATCTGTTTCCAATGCTCTATCACCACCTAAAATCCATATGAGATTGTTCGTATTCAGATATCTTTCAGCCAGAAGCTTTCCATAGTCTCTTGCATTTTCCTTTTGAAAAATCTCTGGTCCAACACCCCATTTTTTATTGAATTTATCACCCCATGTTGGCAATAGTGCTACATAGAGTCCCAGCTCATTTGCTTTCTGCAAAACATAGTCCACCAGCGTGAAATATTGCTCATTCAATTTATTTGGGTCGTTGTCGACAAGAGGCCTTTCTCCATAAGCATTCGGGGAATTCAAACCGTCAAGTTCAGCCAAAACCACCGTTTGAATCACAGTGAAACCCTTATTTGCTCTATCAGTCAAATATTCATCAATTTGATGCTTGTCCAAGCGATGAATCAATTCCCACGCTGTATCCCCAAGCCAAAAAAATGGCTGATCATCTCCTGTCACGAGGTAGCTGCTGTCTTTGCTGATTTTCAGCAATGCCAAATCTTGTCCAAAAGCCATCTGGCACATCAGAAAGAGGACAAAAATCACTAGTAATTTTCTCATGGATACTATGAAGTAAGGATATAAAAGCCTGATTTGGAACGAGGATTGGATCAAATTATTTGCTATGCTAAGGATACTTATTTCAACTCCATATGCAAAATCGGATAAGGTTTCCCAGAGGAATCCGATTCAGAACGCTTTTTGACTTCAAACCCGCAATGTTGGTAAAATTCCAACGCTTGTCCATTTTGCTCATTCACATCCACCTTTTTCACTCCCATAGTATCAATAGAATATTCCAAAAGAGTTTTTCCTATTCCAATTCCTCTGAAATCAGGATGAATAAATAACATTTCCAGATTTTGATCAGCAACTCCCAAAAAACCAATAAGCTTCCCTGTTTCATTTTTAATGCATCTCAACTCTACCGCATCTAAATAGGTGTTCAAAATCAGCGGTTTAAAATATTCAATATCCTCTTCTTTTAGAAAATGATGGGTCGCTCTGACAGATGCCTCCCACAGCTCTACTACTTCTTGATAGTCCTGTTTTGCTATTGACTATATTTGGTACATTTCTTCGATTTGTGGTATTCGTTTCTAGCAGCTGAAATACGCCAATTCCAGTTAAAAAATCAGCAGCTGCAACTAATTAAGGTAGATTCCAAACAACTTCACGATATACTCCATCACCTTTCTGCTCAATGTCTTGATTCATTTTTTGGTAACTTAGCGTCCACTAGACCAACAAACCCAAATACCATGAGCAGAAAGCTTTCCATTATAGTGCTTTTCCTGCTTTTTGCACCTATCGCCATTGTCTCTGCCCAGCGGATATCAGGCTCTTCCACCTTTCGGATTGAAGATGATCTGGAAGAAAGAATCTTTGCCATTGATCAGTTGGAGTTTTTTGAGGACACGAGTAATCTTCTGGAATTTGAAGATATCATCCGCCCCTCTTTTCAGGGTAATTTCAAAATTCGACCTGATTTTGACAAAAGTAATTTTGACATCGAGCATACTTACTGGGTCAAATTATCCATCGATAATGATCCTTTGAGCACTAGGAAGTGGCTGATCGAATTTTATGATCAAAGTATCGATATCCTGACCGCTTATTCTCCTGATAGGGATGGGCACTATCATGAAACCTTCTTTGGCGACGCACTCCCGTTCGAGGTCCGCTCTATCAAACACAAAAATTTTGAAATTGTGATCGCCAATGAAACAGAAGGGATCTCCAATTACTATTTCAAAATCAGATCTTCCCAAAAAGCAGATATCCGGATTGCCGTAAGATCGATCAATCGATTCGTGCATTATGCACTCAGCGAATACTTTGCGTATGGGATATTTTATGGGATGATTCTGATCATAGGTCTCTATAATCTTCTGATCTACTCCGCCATCCGCGAGATCAAATACCTCTATTATACATTTTATCTAGCGAGTGTGGGAATCTATGCGATGTGCGTGGATGGGATCGCATTTCAATATCTCTGGCCTGATCAGCCCGGATTAAACCAAGTGGCAAATGGAGTGTTCAGTTACTCAATTGTCCTGTGGGCGATTCTCTTTTCTATCAAATTCCTCAATACCAAAAACCGCTCTTATACGATACATGTGATCCTTTTGGGGATGTTGGTTCTGAAAACCATCCTATTTCTCGGAGGCTTGACCAAAGACCCCAAACTTCTCGAAATCAAGTTTTACGACATTATCCCCTTCTTTTTCATCTTTGCCGCCAGCATTCATATCTGGAGCAAAGGCTACAAGGTCGCCCGTTTTTTTGTAATTGCCTATGGGGTATTGTTTCTAGGAGTGACGATCAAAACCCTCGTCAATTCGGCCATTATCCCCCATCAGACGCTCTTGTATTACAGCCTCCACATAGCTTTTTTACTAGAAATGCTGCTGCTGACTTTCGCACTTGCAGATCGTGTCAGGATCCTCAAGGACAACCGGGACAGGGCTTTCCAGCGAACTATACGGCAGATGGAGACCAATGCAGAACTAAAAGAAAAAGTAAATCGCGAACTCGAAAACAAAGTGAGTGAAAGAACTCGGGAGCTCTCCGAAAAAAATCAGTTGTTGGAGGATTTTGCAAAGCAAGTCAGTGAGAGAGATGAAGAGATCAAGCGAATCAATTCACTTTTGGATAAGGATAACTACAAGCTAAAAAGTAGTATCCGAGAATCTTTTCAAGCACGATTGAATAATAAATTGCTGACTTTCGAAGAGTTCAGAAAAATATTCCCAGATCAATCTGCTTGTCTGAGATATCTCGAGGAGGTCAAGTGGTCCGGTGGCTTTGAATGCCGACAGTGTGGCAACACCAAAAGTTCCAAAGGACCTAAAACCTTCACCAGAAGGTGTAGCAAATGCGGGCATATAGATTCTGTGACAGCAGGCACTATTTTTCATGGTGTCAAATTCCCTTTGGAAAAGGCATTTTACATCGCATACAATCTCATCACCTCACATGAAAAGCAAACTCTGAATCAACTGGCAGAGCTACTAGATCTTAGAAAAAATACTGTCTGGACCTTTCGCAAAAAACTAAGTCAGAACCTAGCAGATTCTGGAATCAGCCAACCAACCTGGAATGATTTGTGGGTCCTGCATGAACCATCGAGAATCGATTAATCTCGCTTCATTCAGGCGTTAATACGATGAAAATCGAGCATTTTTTTGCATTAGTATTCAAAGGGGACAAAGATGAAAAAATATGGCCCCATTTAATCATAGGTCAGATTTTTACTGAGATTAAACTGGAACAAACTCCTTAAATTTTGTTAATAGAATTAGGTAGATTTTCACTTTAAAATTAAAACTACCATCACAAGATTTTTTAGTCTTTCTACCTTCATATTGGGTATCTCGGACAAGCCGGCATACTATCACAATTCTTTAGTTAAACCCAAAATTCCTTTCGTATGAAGATGCCTTTACTTGAAAGTAAGGAGGCATGGAAGTACCAGACATTGAGTCTGGGAAAATTATCCATGATTATGGCTCTGCTGCTATGGGCCGCTACGCTTCCAGCATTTGCCCAATCTGTTCCCATCACCGGGACGATTGTGGATCCGACTGGCTTTCCCCTTCCCGGAGTCACCGTACTCGAAAAGGGCACCAGCAACGGAACTATCACTGACATCGATGGTCAATACACCATCAGTGTCTCTTCTACTGAGTCGACTCTGGTATTCTCATTTGTCGGATATGAAACTCAGGAAATTCTCATCGGAAATCAGACTACCATCGATTTGACACTCGCAGAAGCCATCGGCTCTCTAGACGAAGTGCTGGTCATCGGATATGGTACACAAAAGGAAAAAGATCTGACTTCGGCCATCTCCACGATCAAAACCGAGGACATTACCAAGACTCCCACACCTAATGCAATGCAATCTCTGCAAGGACGAGTAGCAGGTGTGCAGATCGTAAGTAACGGAGCGCCAGGTTCTTCTCCGACTGTGAGAGTGAGAGGCGTGGGATCATTCGAGGGAAATGCCGCTCCACTCTACGTGGTAGACGGGATGTTTTTTGACAATATAGACTTCCTCAATCCCAATGACATCGAAAACATTTCCGTACTGAAAGACGCCTCTGCATCAGCTATTTATGGTGTAAGAGCTTCCAACGGGGTGATCTTGGTCACCACCAAGTCTGGCTCTTATGAGCAGGCGCCGGAGGTAGTGTATGATGGCTATTATGGTGTCCAGGTCCCACAGAATGTTTTGAAAATGGCAAACACGCAGCAGTTTGCTCAATATATCCGTGAAACCGGCTCCGCGCCTGACATAGCATTTTTGGAAAATGCCATCCAGCGTTACGGCAGAAGCCGTGTGGACCCAACCATCCCAGACGTCAATACTGACTGGTACTCTGAAATCATGAGTCCTGCATCGATTCAAAATCATAGCCTTACATTCAATGGAGGATCTGCCAAAACCAGATATTCCATCGGTGGTAGCTTTTTTGACCAGCAAGGATTACAGAAGGAGATCAGAAATGAATACAAACGAATCAATCTTAGGGCAAAAATCGATACCGATGTCAAAGATTGGCTGACTGTAGGTGGTAACTTCAATTTCTCAGTCGCAAGACAGTATGTCGGTGAAGATGCGGCTTGGTTTAGAGCCTATTTCGCAGTACCGACTATCCCGGTTTACGATGAAATGAATACAGCTGCTAATCCTCTGAATCTATCCAATGCGCAGCAATTAGGCTACAGAAGTAGTCAAAACCCTTTCTACCCGCTGATGTACACTGATAATAGAAACAATGTGGCTAAGGTGACGGGGAATTTCTATGCAGACATGAATTTGATTCCGGACAGATTGGATTTCAGAACTTCCTACAATTACAGCCTATACCAGCTCAATTCCAGAAATGTGAATTTTGCCTACAACGACGGCATTACCGAATCTCAATCTGCCTTGAGAAGACAGAGTGAATCTGGTTTCAATCAGATCATTGACAACTATTTCACTTATACTAATATCTGGGGTGATCACATGCTGACGGTCACTGCTGGCCAGTCTTTCAGAAGTGAATATGCTGAAGTGCTTTTTGCACGGGGAACAGGACTCAGCCCTAATCCTACTTGGGAAAATGAGCAATACTGGTACCTTTCCAATTCTCAAAATTTTGACTTGGACGGCATAGGAGATGCCAATGGAAACACCATCAATTCCAACCTTTACTACTTGTCATTCTTTGGAAGAGTAGCTTATAACTTTGATGAAAGATACCTTCTCTACGGTACTTACCGTCGGGATGGCAATAACAAGTTTCAGCAAAAATGGGGGGACTTCTTCACCATTGGCGGTGGATGGGTGATCACTGAAGAAGACTTCTTTGGGGTAGATGCCATCAACTTTTTGAAACTTAGAGCTTCATGGGGGCAACTGGGAAATGATGGAATCAGGCCTTCGATCGGCGCTCCTTCCCTAGAAGAATCCAACACTGCACTGGGAGATGTCCGCTACATCGGTCGAGTATTGAACCCGACCTATGACCTCATCGACAAATGGGAAACTACCGTCGAGAAAAACTTTGGAATCAATGCCAAACTATTGGAAAATAGACTCTCTATAGACGCTGATTATTTTATCCGAGACACCAAAAATCTGGCTGTTAGCATCATTCCTCCGGTATTCCGATCGACTGAAAGACGAAGTGTCGGTGAAATCAGAAATCAAGGTCTTGAATTGAATATCACTTGGGCAGACAATATCACTGAAGATTTCTCCTACTACATCGGAGGAAATATAGCTACGCTGAAAAACACTGTGCAAAGCCTCGGTGGTCCTGAAGGACTGGATGCAGGGTCGGCTGAATTCAGACAGAGATCCATTATCGGCCAGCCTTATCAGGCATTTTTCGGCTATGAAAGCACAGGAGTCTTCCAAAATGAGGAGATGATCACAAACAGCGGCTATACAGCTGAATTTATCGCTGAAAACAATCTTGTCCCGGGTGATCTGATGTTCAAAGATCAAAATGGAGATGGCGTCATCAATGATCAGGACCGAGTCGTATTGGGATCTTTTCTGCCCAAATTGACCTATGGCGCCAACCTTGGGTTTTCATGGAAAGACCTCGAGTTTTCAGCTTTGATTCAAGGTCAGACAGGTCATAAAATCCTCAACAGAAAGCGCGGAGAGATCATTTTCACCAATGATACCAATATCGATGCGGATCTAGCAACCAATCTCTGGAGGGGTGAAGGCACTTCGGACAAGTATCCGTCAGCTGCCGGACTCCGCAAAGGTTGGAATCAAAACTTCAGCACCTACTTCGTAGAGGACGGCTCCTATTTCCGGGTACAAAACGTCCAAGTAGCATATACTCTCAGAAATATACTCGGAGGAAATATCCCGGCGACTCGCATGACTTTCACTGCAGAGCGTCCCTTGACGATATTCAGCTACAATGGCTTCAATCCTGAAGTTGCCAACGGAATTGACCGCCAGGTTTATCCGATTCCAGCTGTCTACACTTTCGGCCTGAATGTGAAGTTTTAAACCCAAAAGAATCAGAAAATGAAAATTCATCAAAAACTAACGATACTGGGACTAGCCACGGCTTTCATTCTTCCGACAGGCTGTACCGACTTATTGGACGAACCTCTACAGAATGTCCAACGGGTAGAGGAAACGGACTATACGCAAACTGAAAACATGATGCTCCTCGTCTATGGAGCCTATGCAGAACTGAATGAACTACAGTGGGAAAGCTTCCCTACCATCTCTGTCAGGGGTGACGATGTCAATCCTGCAGGAGATCAGGAAGCGTTGACTCGAACTGATCTATTCGAATATGACCGCAATTTCTGGCTGTACAATTCTACCTGGCTCAATCTCTATTCTGATATCATCTATTGGCATGGAGCGATGGAGGAAATTCTAAAATACCAAGAAGCAGGAGCTGATTTGGCACAAACCAACCAATACATCGCTGAATTGAAAGTCATGCGCTCTTTCGAACTTCTCATCTTGGCGAGACTTTGGGAAAACATCCTAATTCCGACGAGTTCTCAGCCTAGAGATCTTTACAATGTGGAAGTCTCCAGCTTTGAAGAGGTCATGCAGCATATTTCCGAGCAAATGGACGAGGCCATCCCCAACTTGGCCACCGTCCGTCCCAATCAACGGACAGATATTCCCGGAGGTATCAGCCGCTATACCGCGCTGGCTGTGAAGGCGATGGCCAATCTGGAGCTAGGCAACTACCAAGCAGTAGCCGATGCTACCGGAGAGATCATTGCGAATGGTAATTTCGCTTTAATGGATGATTACTATCAGCTTTTCAAAATACCCGGCAAGTTGAGCAATGAAAGCCTGCTGGAATTGCAATATTCAGATTATGGCACTGCCACTGGTACGGTCAATAGATACCTATGGGACTTCTTTGGTCCTGCCAGCTGGGCACCTGCAGTCAGTGGAGCTGGAGGTGGCTGGGGATTCTGGGAACCGTCCAGTACCTATGTGAAATTCATGCTGGATAGAGGAGAAAGAGAACGACTGGAAACCACCGTTTTATTCACTCCAGATGGGATAGTCGCCATCCAATCTGACCCAGATTATGCGACTTTGCCTTCATGGGTGAGCAATACCTCTCCCGATGGAGATGTATTCAACAACCACCCTAGGTATAAATTCCTCAGTGGTAAATTTTACTTGCCTTCGAATCAATTGACTGAGGGGAGATTTACTTATGGAGAAAATAAAAACTTCTCCGTGATCCGATATTCTGAAATCCTCCTGATGCATGCGGAAGCATTGACTAGCGGTGCAGCTAGCTCCGTGATGAGCGCAGATGAAGCTGTCAATCTGGTAAGAAGTAGAGCTGGTATGAACGCCCTTTCCGGAGTGACTCTGGATCAGGTTTTAGATGAAAAATATGCAGAATTCGGTACGGAATGGGGCATCCGGTTTTTTGACTTGGTCCGCCACGGCAAAACTTCGGCTTTAAGCTATGAAGGAAGGACTTTCTCAGAAAGTGACAGATACCTGCCCTATCCATTGGAGCAGCTGGATATTCTTCCGCAATTGGCAGAATTCGAAAACCCTTAATGCCATTTCCTAACAGATAACCCAAAAAACATGAAATTCAACAGCAAGTACATTGTTGCAGGACTACTGGCAGTCAGCTTTGCCTGCAAGGATAGCTACATAGATGATATTGAACCCGTGGCCGCTGGTACGGATGAGGCAGCACCAGTTATTTCAGTGGATTTCCCTTCAGAGGGCACCATGATACGAGTGACTGAAGATATCACCTCCATCGATATCAAATTCTCGGTTTCAGATGACATCGAAATCGGAGATATCAAAGTACAAATGGACGGGACTGAGATAGGTTCTTACTCAGACTTTAGAGATTATAGAAATGCTATCATTACCCTGCCTTATGAAACCTTGGGTAATGGAGAGCATACTTTGAGCATCACTGCAACTGACCTTTCTGGTAAAAACAGTTCTGAATCCATTGCTTTCCAAAAAGCAGAACCTTACCAACCTGTTTATGAGGGCGAGGTATTTTATGCTCCATTTGATGGTGAAAACCTGGAACTGATCACTCTTACAGAAGCAGAAGTCACAGGAGCACCTGGATTCACGACAGACCGTGTCGCGGGCACCAATGCCTATGCAGGAGCAACTGGAGCCTATTTGACATTCCCTACCACTGGTCTACTCAATGAGGAATTCAGTGCTGCCTTCTGGTACAAAATCAACGCAAATCCAGATCGGGCAGGAATCATGGTAATCGGACCTCCAGATGAAGCAAATCCATCTGCCCAAAATAATCGGGTTTCAGGTTTCCGTCTTTTCAGAGAAGGGTCTGCGACCCGCCAGGTTTTCAAACTCAACGTAGGAAATGGCACTGCAGATTCCTGGTTTGACGGAGGAGATGACGCAGCTATCGATCCTACTGTCAACAATGGTTGGGTTCATATTGCCTTTACCATTTCCAATACCGAAGCGGTAGTCTATATCAATGGGGCAGTAGCCAAACAAGGTGAATTTTCGGGTGTAGACTGGTCTGGATGCGATATACTATCCATTATGTCCGGAGCTCCTAGGTTTTCAGGTTGGAACCACCTTTCCGACCAGAGCTACATGGATGAATTGAGGATTTTCAACAAGGCACTCAGCCAAGAAGAAATCGTCACAATCATGGCAGAAGAACAACCTTAATCACCTCATCAGCCGAAGTCGCGCTTGCCTAGCTTTCAACTTTGAAATTCGGGCAAGCCGATTTCGGCTCTTTGCTTTTTACTACATGAAACAACTATTTCTCCTGCTGGGTATTTTTCTGCTGCTTATTTCTTGCAGAGAAGAGGAAAGCCCAGACCTCATGCTTTTGGAAGCTAAAGTAGGCTCATTGGTGATCCCTCTTGATGGTTCGGTAGTAGAAAATGTACCGCTTGACAGAACGATCAGCTTAAATTTTTCAGAAAATCTGGATCCATCCAGCGTCAATGGTTCGATACTTCTCACTGCAAATGGGCAGGCTATTTCCAGCAACTTGAACCTTGCTTCTCCCAAAACTCTTACCGTTCAGGCTTTGGGTGGTTTTCTCAGCGGTCAAGTTCATCAACTGGAAATTAAGAGCACCCTACAAACCACTGCCGGAAAGTCATACATGGGTAAGATACTTTCATTTTCCACCCAAGCTGGTGATTTGACTGTAGAATCCTTCAATTTCGAAGGAGCAGAAAAGCTCCCGAATGGAAGAATCCAAAACGTCTCATTAGACCTTGACGCCCAAATCAAATTCAACTTTGCACTAGATCCAAGCACAATCGAATCCGCCATCCTCTTAGCTGGACCAGAGGCTTCCTCCCTTGCTTTTGAGCTATCCACTGATGGTAAACTATTGAAACTGAATTCCACGGAGCCTTTGTTGGATCTCTACCCATTTGAGCTTTCCTTGGCTAATACCTTAAAAGGAGCCAATGGAGAGACGTTTTCTGGTTGGCAGCAGGAGTTTTATACTGTCGTAGATCCCACTCCCAAATTTCCCATGATTTCAGACGAGGAGCTTTTGACCACAGTTCAGGAGCACACTTTTCGCTATTTCTGGGACTTTGCCCATCCTAGTAGTGGCATGGCACGAGAGCGATATACTTCAGGCAATACCGTGACCACAGGAGGAAGTGGATTTGGTCTTATGGCCCTCATCGTCGGAGTAGAACGAGGGTTCATCAGTAGAACACAAGCAGTCGAGCGCTGGACCAAAGTGATCAGCTTCTTGGAGACTGCCGACCGCTTTCACGGAGCATGGCCTCATTGGCTACATGGAGAGACGGGCACGACTATCCCATTCAGCACCAAGGATAATGGAGGAGATTTGGTAGAAACTGCACTTTTGGTCCAAGGGCTACTGACTGTCCAGCAATATCTCAATCCTGCTGAAGTGGCTGAAAAGCAACTCATCGATCAAATAACAAAACTGTGGCATGATGTCGAGTGGGACTGGTATACCAAAAATGATAGTGGCGTACTCTACTGGCATTGGTCACCGGACTACACGTGGGAAATGAACCTCCCCATAAGTGGATACAATGAATCTCTCATCGTCTATGTCTTAGCTGCTAGCTCCCCCACCCATTCTATCTCAAAAACCACCTATGAAGAAGGATGGGCGCGAAATGGAGCCATTCAAAACGGATCTAGTTTTTATGGAGAGCTGCTACCTCTGGGAGACGATTATGGTGGTCCACTGTTCTTCTCCCACTACTCTTTCCTAGGGCTTGACCCAAGAAATCTCCAAGATCAATATGCTGACTATTGGGAGCAAAACGTGCAGCACAGCCTGATCAACCAAGCGCATGCTGAAGCCAATCCCAAGAGTTTTATAGCCTATTCGGAGGAAAATTGGGGTTTTACTGCTAGTGACAATCCTACGGGCTATAGTGCCCACTCTCCTACCAATGATTTAGGCGTGATCACTCCAAGTGCGGCAATGTCTTCTTTTCCATACACTCCTAACCAATCCATGAAGGCATTGAAGTTTTTCTATTATTCATTGGGTGAGCGTATCTGGGGAGAATATGGATTCCACGATGCATTTAATATCACAGAAAACTGGTACGCAGATTCCTATCTCGCCATCGATCAAGGGCCGATTATCATCATGCTAGAAAATCACCGAACCGGGAAAATCTGGGATCTTTTCATGCAACAACCTGAGGTACTATCCGGTCTGGATAAGCTTGGGTTCTCATACTAAATGGAAAATTCTCAAGCTATCCTCCTGAAAAATTTATGTTTCATCGCTGCAGTTTCAGCTTATCACCGAACTATAAACTTTGAATATTATGAAAACATATTTGAAACTATCTATTAGCTACTGCTTCTTAGCTCTCATGGGCTCGGGCTGCGGAACCAAGGAGCCATCGGAGCCAAGTCCTGTGATAGCCAAAGGCTACGATCGACATGTGGAGCTACATTGGCCAAAGCAAACCGGAGTCTCCACCTATGAGATTTGGGTGAGTACCGAAAACAATAAGTTTGCGAAAAGAGCCACTGTTCAAGACACGATCTACATGGATTTTGTCAATGACTTGGGTAAAAACCTAAACCTGAAATACAAGGTGGTCGGAATAGACGAAACAGGTGGCTCTCAAGACCTAGGGACAAGCCCAGCTACTACTCGGGACTTTTCGGATGAGGAGTTAATCAATATGGTCGAGTATTATACTTTTAGATATTTCTATCAAGGTGCCGAAACTAATTCGGGTATGGCCCCAGAGCGAATACATATCGACGGAGACTATCCTCAAAATGATCAACATGTAGTCACCACAGGTGGTACAGGGTTCGGGATATTCGGACTTTTGGCAGGAATAGATCGCGGCTGGATCACTCGACAGGAAGGCGCAGATCATTTCGAAAAGATGGTCAATTTTCTCGAAAAAGCAGATCGATTCCATGGAGTATGGCCGCACTGGCTGGATGGTCAGACAGGAAAAGTAAAGCCTTTTGGCACGAATGACAACGGAGGAGATTTGGTAGAATCTGCCTTCCTGATGCAGGGCCTATTGGCTGTAAGAGAATATTACAAAGATGGTTCAGAGCAGGAAAGGAGTATAGCCTCCAAGATCGATCAACTCTGGAAAGAAATGGAATGGGACTGGTACACGCAAGGCGGGCAAGAGGTGCTCTATTGGCATTGGTCACCAGACAAGGAATGGGTGATGAATTTTGCATTGGAAGGTTACAATGAGTGCCTGATCACCTATATTCTTGCAGCATCCTCCCCTACCCACACGATATCGCCGGATGTCTATCACAAGGGGTGGGCGAGAAATGGTGGAATCAATACGGACATCAAAGCTTTTGGATATCCCCTAAAACTCAAGCATAATGGTTCGGAAGCCATGGGAGGACCGCTGTTTTGGTCTCACTATTCTTATTTAGGACTCAATCCCAAAGGCCTAAAAGACCGCTATGCAGATTACTGGCAAGAAAACACAAATCATACGCTGATCAACCGAGCCTGGTGCATTGCCAACAAAGAGGAGCACAAAGGGTATGGTGAAGATCTCTGGGGACTCACTGCCAGCTATTCTGTCAATGGCTACTCAGCCCATCGTCCGGGAGAAGATCTTGGGGTCATCTCCCCCACAGCGGCCCTTTCATCCATGCCATATACACCTGAGGAAAGCCTAAAAGTGCTCAAAAATCTCTACTATAATTATGGAGAAAAAGTATTTGGTAGATATGGCTTCTACGACGCCATGAGTCCGGAAGCCAACTACTATCCTAAGAGATACCTAGCCATCGACCAAGGTCCCATCGTCGCCATGATCGAAAATCATAGAACAGGATTAGGCTGGGAACTATTCATGGGAGCTCAGGAGATCCAAGATGGACTGGCCAAATTAGATTTTCGGGTAGACTGATGCAGTCCTTTCAAAGGTCAAGGTTATTTCAATAGCCAAAAGCCTAATTATGAGCTGACCTCTGAAAAACAAGCTCGGTTCTCAATCAAAACCCCTTCCATAGTCCTTTGGAAGGGGTTTTTAGTTTGTTAATCTGGAACCATCTATTTTCCATGAAAAACTTCTTTTGAAAGCTCCAATTCATTCCGGTTCGAGAGCAAGATTTTCAGTTCACCTCAGGATTAAATTCAGCTCAATTTCCGTATCAGTCCAGAAAAAATAAATCCATGAAATGGATACACCATGTACCAGTAGAGTCTCCCAAATAAGCCTTTGGGCCGAAATGTAGCTGTCTGATGCAGTAAACCATCTTTCACCTGAAACTCCAACCAGGCCTCTCCCGGAAGCTTCATTTCAGCAAACAAAAGCAATCGACCATCAGATTTATTGGCATACAAAACTCTCCAAAAGTCCAGCGTATCTCCAGCTTGAATGTGAATGCTGCTCGTTCTACCTCTCCGCAGGCCCACTCCGCCTACAAGCTTGTCCAGAAAACCCCTGAGCTTCCAAAGCCAACTGCCATAATACCATCCCTGCTCCCCGCCTATCATCCATATCTTTTCTATAGACTCAGCCACATTGGCAACTTTTGCTTTCCGGGCGTCTTTGAAGCAGCCATAAGCTGGAACCTTTATAAAATCGGAAATTCTATAATCCATCCTCCCACTAATCGTAGAGTCTTTCCAACTGGATACGATCTCGTTTTGCTCAATTTTGCTAAAAGCCCGTCGAATACATTCTTGATACGACAAGGGCTCCAGGTGAAGGATTTGGTTGATTTCAGAGTCTTTGGCTATCACTTCGACTTTCATACTATCGACCAAAGAGATGGCAAGTTTATAAGAAGTCGAGGTAATGAAATACAACCAATACGAAGAAAGCTTTGGCGTCATGACAGGAACTGTCAATATGCTTCTCTTGAGACCTCGCTGGCGCGCAAAACCCAAGAGCATCTCCTTATAAGTTAATATTTCCTTTCCGGCAATATCATAACTCTGCTTAAAGGTTGCTTCATTGCCCAGAACTCCTACCAAAACTTTCATCACATCTGACACACCAATAGGTTGACATTTGGTCTTCAGCCATTTTGGGGCGATCATGATTGGTAGTTTTTCTACCAAATCTCTTATGATTTCAAAGGAAGCACTCCCCGAGCCGATGATGATTCCAGCCCTGACAGTTGTCAGTGCAAAATTTCCTTTTTGCAGTTCCAGCTCGACTGTTTTTCTGGATTGTAGATGCTTCGATAAAGTGTCAGAATTGACAATGCCGCTTAGATAGATTACTTGTCTGGCATCTGTTTGATTTATTTCTTCTCTGAAATTGACAGCGGATAGTTTTTCCAGTTCATTGAAATCACTGGCTGTAGACATCGAATGAACCAGATAATAAGCATAGTCAATATCTCTCGGAATAGTATGTAAAGTCTCTTTTTTCGTCAAGTCCAGCTCGACGACCTCTACATTTTCCTTGAGGGCGTTTACTAGATGAAATTTATTTTTGTCCCGAACACAACAGATCACATGGAAGCCATTTTCGACTAATATCGGCAATAGCCTCTTTCCAATATATCCAGTTGCTCCGGTCAGAAAGACTCTTTTCATAGGCTTGCTTTGAGCACCAAAACCTGATTGCTACATAGAAAACCGGAAATAATCCTGAATGTTTGTATCACCTCAGGAGCAAGCTGGAGTATTTGGAAATCCTAGATGGATCAGTCCCACACTACGAGACCAGAGTCATCCTATTTCTGATAGGCTCCAGAGGAATAGGTCAATTCGTAGCTATGAGTATAGATTTCAAATACAATCCCGAAAGGATCCTGAACATACACCATTTTATAAGGTTTTTCTTCCGGATAGTATTCTCTAATTGGCATTCTCTGCTTTCCGCCGGCTGCAACTATTTTCTGAGTCAATCCTTCAATGTCTGGATCTTGCACACAAAAATGAAACAAGCCTGTATTGAAAGGGTTAAATTCAGGAGCTTCTTTCACACCATGTGGAAAAGAAAACAACTCAATCCCGATGCCATCTGACGTAGACATGTGGGCGATTTCAAATTCTTCCCAATCCTCCCCAAATACATCGATGCACATTTGACCAATGGCTGTATCCGTTTCTTTTTTGACTACGGAAGGAGGCATGATTACATACCAACCCATGACATTTTCATAAAATTCCACTGCCTTGGTGATGTCGGGCACGGTGATCCCAATGTGGGAAAAGGATTTGGGATAGTTCATTGCTTTCATATTCTTGAGATTTTTCTATTGTCCCGCTGGAGATTGCCTAGCGATAATTTTAGCTTACAATCCCAAAAGGTCCGAGATGGTTCAAAAATTTCAGAATACTGAAATGAAAAATATCCGAACCCATCCTTGTCCTGAATAAGTCAAAATTGGCATTCTATGCATTTTGATTCTAGAAAGGAATAAACAAAAAACCCAAACTACCTGTAATAGTTTGGGAGCTGATTTTGCTACATTTTTCCACCCAAATCGAGTGAGTTGTCTATTGAATTGATCAATTCCTGCTCCAACAATTTCAATTTGGAGAAGCAGTTTTTCAATTCACTGTTAGCAAGTCGGGTCATCATAAGAATCTTTTTTCCATCCCGTTCCCCTCTTTTTAGTTCTCCCAGTACTTGCTCGATATTCTCGATAGATTTAGAATATGAATTCGTTTCCATTCCGTTTAAAATTAGAAAACTTGATACTAATAATTACCCCAGGTGAGTGATAAGAGAAAAGGGCCAAAGAAAAGATTGAAATAAAGAATCTGTTATGCGTATTTCCTTTATATCTACCCTCCTTAGCCCTCTTCATTTTTTAATCAGAATAGACTTTCTGATCATCTAAGCCATAGACTAAATCCTTTGGCTTTTACAAGTTGTTCTTGTCGATAAACTTCTCCAACTCTTCTTGCGTCTTGCCAGTTTTCTTTTGGATGCGTCCCAAAAGCTCGTCTTCCTTGCCTTCTACATAGGTCAAGTCATCATCTGTCAAGTCTGCATATTGTTGTTTCAATTTGCCCTTGATCACATTCCAGTTTCCTTTGATTTTGTTTGTGGTACTTTCCATGGTTAAATTTGGTTTGGTTGTACTACTATATATCCAAGCACTATACCAGAGCCTGCTTCCGATCCCCCAAAAACCACAAAACACTGTTTTACAGTTAATTACATAAAATTCAAGCCTACGAAACTTGATTATTGAAAGCACATGGATTAGCAAGAGCGCCTCATTGTGAGGCTTAAATTTCACATCTTGTAGACTATCTTTTTCTTAGGATTAACAAGTAAAGTGGTGAATCCCCGCAAAGCGACTGATGATTTGCAAAAGGGCTTCCGACAATATTGGGTTTGCAAAAAAAAATCCGACGTAAAGTCGGAAAGGATATAAATGTGAAATAAGGATATAGCATGATTCAATGGATTGCCCTGTCAAGTCTACTTGTGGGCGAGACTGTCATCTTCCACAAAAGCATCTTGCTGCAAGCCTTTGCTTTCATCATAAATCAGATTGCTGGCAAGTGGAAATAAATGCGCGCTAGATTCAAAGAAATGCATCATATAGCCCGCTGTATTGGGGAACACTACCATATCGCCTACTTCTGGCAGCTGATGGAGCTCAATTTTTCGCTTCAAAATCACATCTCTCTCCAAGCAATAGGCTCCTGTAAAATACACTCCAACCGATTTTGAGTCAGATTGCTTCTCTCGATAGACCACCCAAGGATCCAGTAGAAAATCAGCACTACCACTCATGAGTTGGCTCATATTCATCTCCAAACCAATCAGCCAATCCCCTCGTGAATCTTTTTTTCGAAAAGCTACTTTGGCGACTGTCATGCCTGTTTGATCCAAAAGTGAGCGACCTGGCTCCAGCCTCAGCTCTATCCCTCGTTTGCTGATGGCATCTCCTATTCTTTCTCCTTTGGAGGTTTGATAAGAGAGGATATTTTGCAGAAACTTCCCTTTTGCACAAGTATTCCAGAAGGGATAAGTTTGGCGCTTTCCAACTACTTGATCATGCTCAAAGCGCAAACCCAAGCCATTATTGCCGAAGGTGATTGGAGGTATTTCTCCTTGTAAAGCCCTTGTCAACTGGCTCCAAAAAACCTCCCATTCCTGCTCATTTTCAAGATATTGAGTCAATAATCCTCCGCCTATATCTATAAATTCAGTTTTTAGTCCTTTTGCCTCCAAAACATCCACCACAGCCAAACAACTCTCCAGCGCTGCCCCTCTGTCATCCATACTGTAACCGTCCAAGTGAAAGTGAAGCCCTCTATATTCTAGTGAGTCATACCGAAGCAATGAATCATCCACAAATCTGATAAAATCAGAAATATCAAAGCCAAACCGGCTATACAACTTCTCTCCATTGGCACTTTGAAAACCGCTGAGACGAAAAGCTACCAAAGCTTTTTTATTTTGATCTTTGGCGATACGCTGTATTTGAGCACATTCATCTTCATTGTCAATGATGATCAGGCTGCCCTCTTTCACAGCTCTTCGGAGCAAGTTTTCATTTTTGATAGCAGCCGTGATGATGAGTTGATTTGCAGGGAGCCCCAGTTCCAAACACTGAATGTATTCTTCCAAACTAGCGGTATCAATCCCCATTCCTTCCTGATGTGCTTTCAGAACATAGGCCTGACATTTGTTTGCTTTTCGAGCAAAAAAAACCTGATACTTCAAACCAAAGCTTTCCAATACTTCCTGATACGATTGATAATTATCCTTCATGAGCGAAGGATTGATCAGATTAATCGGCGAGCCATAGTTTGCAACCAGATCATTCAATAAGTGAAAATCATCTTTGATCTGCTTCATCCATTGGGATGTAATTGGTGTAAGGCTAGGTAGTTTATTCATTGTCAGTAGTATCAGAGTTAAAGCTTAAGTGTGAACATCAAATTCATGAAAAGTGTCAGCAGGACTTTTGGACGAACTGGATCGACTCAAGTGTATCACCTTCTAAAGCAAGCTAGTCGCATTGACCGAAATACTTTCAGTAGGAATCCCATCCATCATTTTCAATTGATCACAAACATTCTTAGCCCAGTCATCTAGAAAATCATTCTTATCTCGAGATAGCGTGTCGTTGTCCAGTGTGATTCCCTCCGTTGGCGTTCCCATAAAAGTAATCTGAGAATTCACCTCTTCATTTGGATTGATCGGATGACCTTGGTGATTGATCCAAGGGCAGCCAGGTGAATAGGTATTTCCAAGACTGTCACTGTTTTGGAAGGGCACAATCAACCCATTTTGAATCATGTTTCCATACAATTCCCCCGGACAGCTAGCTATCTCATATCTGGGAACCTGTGCATGAATCATCCATTCACATTGCTTTTCCAGAGCTTCTCCAGTATTGCATGCAGAGTTTTTATCTTCATCCCATCCACGGGTCAAATCCAAAATTCCACACTCAGCGATTGCCTGTAATTTTTTCAGGTTGATTACCGGAGGACCATAAGAAACCCGATTGAACGCCCCGAAAAATTGTGTATCAAACAGCCGATGAGACTCCGGGTCAAGTCCTCCAAATCGATAAAGCACTCCAAAGTCAAAAGCTAACCTCCTCCATAGTGCCGCCACAGTAGCAAGGGCACTATTTCCGATCCCTTTTGCTGATTCCCGTAAGTAAATGGACAAAAGCTCAAATTGAGATTTGACTTCTCCCTCGCTCACAAAAGGCTCTTTCAAAAAGCGGATTAGATCAAACTTATTAAGCTGAGGGTGCCTCTCATGAAACTGATCAATCTGCCATTGCACTGCTTCAAAATCCTCATGATAGCTCAGGTGTTCTCCGCATGTTGAGAAAAGCACTGCATAATATTGCCATTTGTACTCCTGTTCTAGAAAGGGTAAAACTGTGGATTCAAAGCTAATTTTTAAGTTTTCCGCCTGTATTTCACGAAGTTTTTCAGAAGTACAATAATGTAGTATGAGTTCGCTTTCTCTAGCGCCGGGACTTTTTGGGAAAGGTACTAAGCCGGACCTGGAGAAAGGTGTAATTCTGAGAGGTTCATGACCCGAGGCCAGATATCTCCATTGCCCATCTTGCACGTCAAAAGTTCCGCCCCGCCCTTCTGTCAATGCCAACACAGCATCGATGAAAGTCAATCCCATCCCTTTTATCAACACTTGACTTCCTGATTTGACTGGTTGCAGACATTGCTCTACTGGATAAATTTCATGAATACTAGTAGCCGATTCATGTTTAGAATTGCTCTTTCCCCAAGGGTGGCCCGTTGTGATCAAGAGATTGTCGATATTTTCTACCTCCAAGGGGTAGCCATCCTTATTTCTATAACTTATTGAGTAAGTCTTATCAGTTTGCCTGATGTCTATCACTTCGCCTTGATGATAGGATAAGTTGATAGAAACTGGACAGGAATCCAGTAATTGATCAAACCCATCCAATAGGTATTCTCCTACTTTGGCTCTGGGTGAAATATCAGTATCTGAGCAAAATTCTGAATGAGTCTGAAGCCATTCTTCATATGTTTGAGGATGTGAGACTATGGGGCTTACTGAATAAGTAGGCCACATCGATATTTTGCTATTTTCATAATTCATCAGCAAATAAGCCGGCTGATTGGGATCATAATTGTCTCCAGTAGCAAAATTGGAGGTTTTGTTGAATAGGTGAATTTCTACCTGTTGGTCAAGGTCCAAATGCCTATAATGAGCTAATAAGCGCTCCAATCCATAGAGACCCTTTGGACCAAAACCTACGATAGCGATACGCAGCTTTATTTCCATTTTGGAAATCATAGAGCTAAAGCTTTCTCCTGATACAATTCACGCTCTACCCATTCGTCATTGTAAATGGTGTCCAAATATCTCTCTCCTCTGTCGCAGAGAATCATCGCTATAGTGGAATCATTGGGAATAAGGGGCAAATAGTTTTCCAAAGCAGCTACTACTGCTCCAGAAGAGCCTCCACACAACAAAGATTCTCTATCTAACAATTTCCTACATCCACGCACGCAGTCTCTATCGTCCACATGCACGACGTCAGCGATCAATTCAGGATTGAGAAACTGGGATTTTCTACTTGCTCCATGCCCAGGAATTTTTCTTTCTCCAGGAGCTGAACCAAAAATCACGCTTCCCATGGCATCCACCGCAACTACCTGAGTAGGCAATTCTTTCTCCTGGATGTACTGGATACAGCCCATCAGCGTACCACAGGTGCTCGTAGCAGCAAAAAGGAAATCAGGAGCTTCTCCCAATGCCATTTCTATTTCTTTCATAGTAGTGAGATGGGCTTCCGGATTTTGGCGATTGGCGTATTGATTGGTCCAAAAACAATTCTTTTCATGCCGCATGATTTCCTGCACCTTATCTAATCTCGCTTGCAAAAAACCACCCGGATTGGCAGGCTTTTCCACTCTATTGATATTGGCACCATATGCTTTCATAATTTGCACTGTCTGATTATTGACCATAGGATCGACGACTATCTCCAGTTTTAAATTGAAATAATTGCAGATTTGTGCCAGGCCGATCCCCATATTTCCAGAGCTAGATTCTACGACAGTATCGCCACTTTTCAGTTCTCCCGAATGGATGGCATGTGAGATCAATTGCATGGCTGTTCTATCCTTGATGCTCCCTCCAGGATTAAATGCCTCTAGCTTTCCATAGATAGCATGATCGTGTGGGAGAAATAATCTTTTCATTCGCATCAAAGGAGTGTTGCCAATAGTGTCCAAGATGGAAGTGGGCAGTTTGTCTAAAGCTGTAGAGATCATAAAAGGCTAATTAATAGTGGTTGCTGTATCTTCTTTCCAAAATCGAACCTGCTCAATCCACATCTCAGAAATTGAGCAAAAAAGGCTTTTAGGATCAATTGAGTGGGTTTTAAAAGTGAATGACTTCATAGGTCGCTGCTTTTATTGAGGATTTTTTTTCACCTTCAGTGGCATTTGACCACACTTATGTTTAGTTCAATTTTTTCAAGAAATTCTCAGCTTTTTCCAGATGGTCGTTCTTCTTCTTTTCGTCCATGCGGTTCAATGTGTGATACATCATACTAAGACGAGGGTTTGATTCGAAAAAAGACCGATGCTTACTGATGAATCGCCAAAAAAGCCCGTCCCAAATCTCTTCCCAATCTCCAGATGAGTAATCGCTCATCTTTCTGAGATAATTGGATGCTCCGATGTAAGGCTTGGTAGCGAACAAGCCTCCATCTGCAAACTGACTCATGCCGTATACATTGGGAACCATCACCCAATCATAGGCATCAATGAACAACTCCATAAACCATCGATAGACTTCATCCGGGTGGATTTCGCAGAGCAACATAAAATTGCCCAGAATCATCAATCGCTCTATGTGATGACAGTATCCAGTGGACATTACCTTCTTGATAGTATGGTCCACAGGCTCTATCCCCGTGGTCCCATCGTAAAAACTCCTGGGCATCTTCCGCGAAAACCCCCAAAAGTTATTGGTCCGAGAAAAGCTTCCTTTTACGAGGTACATACCCCTGATAAATTCCCTCCAGCCCAGCACCTGGCGAATAAATCCCTCCGTAGAATTGATCGGAACCTTGCTCTCCAATGCAAATCTTAGACTCTTGCTGATCACCTCCTCCGGTAGTAGCAGTCCCACATTGATCAAGGGCGAGAGCACACTGTGATTCAACCAGCTTTCATGCTTGACGATAGCATCCTCATAAGGTCCGAATTCATGAAATCTACTTTTCAAAAATTCGGTCAACCAATCCTCCGCTTGCTGATGATCAATCGGGTATAGCGGATCTTTGGTCAACTGACCTGGATTTGATTCAAAGTTGTTTTTGACGTAGGAAACTGCTTCTCTCCACTCTTCAGAGCTTGCAGGAAATTGGACCGTCGGTGCAGTTTTTCCCTTAGGGTATTTCTTTCGATTATCTTTATCATAGGTCCAGTCGCCTCCTACTGGGTTTTGATCTTCCTCCACTAGGATTTTGCGCTTCTTTCTTTGATTTTTATAGAAGGAGGTCTGAAAAAAAGATTTTTTATCTGCCTTGAAGTCCTTGGAAATATCCTTTTGCTGATTGATAAACGCAGGTGTCTCATGAACTTTCAGCTCAATAGAACCCGCCATTTTTCGAATTCTTTTTTCCAACCAATTGTCCACAGGATCCAAGCAATGAATTGCTGTGATGTTCCTGTTTTCTATTTCCCGATGAAAATTACGGATATCCGAAAGCTCATGACCTGATTCTATGTAGTGTACTTTCAAGCCTCGCTTCTCCAAATACTTCTGGTATGACTTCATCGAAGCCCGGTGAAAAGCGATCTTTTGACGATGAAAATCATACAGCCTAAAAAACAGAAATTCCTCTATCAGATAGCTGTCATTTCCATTCTCCAAAATAGGATTGGAAGCGAAGAGCTGATGAGGGAATATGAGATTTACAGATGTTTTCATGCTATTTATTTCTTCGGCAGCGCAGACTACAATAGGCTACTTCTTCCCAGTTTTTCTCCCACTTTTTTCTCCATGAAAATAGCCTTTTGCAGGTTTTGCATAGCTTGGTGGGCAAGTGATTTTTCTTTTTACCCTGCATACTACTGGAGCAATTCCTTTTTACTTTTTTTCCAGAAGGCAAAAAACGAAGGATAGTCACCCTGAACCGAACTCATCCATTCACGTGGCTCCTCCTTGCCCTTGTAAAGAGAATTAGTAGGGTGCTCTTTGTATATCAAATGCTCGCTCGAAACTATTGAATTCAACTCATCAAACTCCCCAACAAAAACCTGTATATCAGCGATGTTCGAAGAAAGATCCAAGAAGAAATCCAAGCATTTTTGACTGACTGGAAATTTCTCAAAAAAGGATGGCTCTAGTAATAAAACCCGCTGAAACTCCTCTCCACCATGCCAATAAGGGTCTAAATTGTAATAGTTATAGATCAAGGTGGGAGCATCTTTTAACGTGTTTGTACTCGCATATGGCAAGCTCATCCTTGCCTCCAGAGGTTTGACTTCTTTCAAAATATCCGGGACCTCCATCCTCTCAAAATCCGCATAGGGTACATCTAAAAATGTCCCTTTCTGATCAGATGAGAAATACTTATTGATATTATCCTGATTGGCCACATATTTTTTGGAAGAATTGGTTCCAGCCACCCATTGCCAACTCAAGTGATTGCTCCCGAGATCCCCATCTAGCAGGAGAGAATACATCCAACGGGCAGGCTGGAGCCAATGGGATTGAGCTATATTGCAGCAGATTGCAGCTACATACATGCGCATGTGATTGTGCATATAGCCTGTTTCATACAGTTCCTTAATCGCTTGATCTACAGCTTCAATTCCCGTTTTAGCTTCTATGACTGCTTTTGGAATACTTAGATTAGCAACAGGGCTTTGGGAGCTTTTTAGGTCTTGAAAAATTTCATCCTTTTTGTGGAGCCATACTTGCTGCCAATAGTCTCTCCAAGCCAATTCTTGTATCAACTTTTCAGTATGGGAAGGGGGAAGATTTAAGGAATAAATATGCAATAACACTTGCCTCGTCGATATCACTCCTCTGGAAATATAAGGGCTGAGGTAGGTGACTGCGCCAGCTTTGTAATTGCGGCTAGCAGAATACGCCGCAGGTTGAATTCCCCTGATCCTCTCTTCGATTTGATTGATCTTCGTTGGAAATCCTTTCATCTCAAGCAAACGAAAAGTAAAGGAATCGATCCCCTTTCAGCACTTTTCAAAGTGGCTGAGCAATGTCTAGATTTCAAGTAGTTAGTTTCCTGGCTTTTCATACCCCAAACAAATTCACTTTTTCGGATTTCTAATTTCACACCTTATCAAAGTGGAATTGAAGTGAAATTGTTTAAGATGACAGTGATACTATCACCACTTTCTGAAAATGAAAATCCGCAATTCTAAAAATCACAGCCTTTCACTGTCAACCATGCGGCGGCTATCAAAAAAGAATTAAAATTTGACGATCAAAAGCTTACCCAACGAACCATCTTTGAAGAATGACTTCAAAAGAATGATTTCAAACTATTGTAAGCATTCAGAAAAGTCTCCTAGTTTGAGATAGGTCTGATATTTCTCATTATAATACTTGAGGAATTGCTCTTGAGGAAGATATGTTTTTTCAAACCCAGGCGCCATTCTTGAAATTGCCTCTTCCAATGAATCATATATACCTGCGGCCACGGCTGCATAGATCGCAGCTCCCAAAGCTGGAGTTTGGTCTGATGAAGAAATTTTAATGGGACTTTGAAGGACATCGGCCATAGTTTGCATCACCAGCTCTGATTTTTTGGCGACACCTCCCACAGCGATCACCTCATCTATCCGCACGCCTTGTTCTTCAAAACGCTCACTGATCCTGCGAGAGCCAAAGCACAAGGCTTCCACCAATGCTTTGAAAATGTGGGCAGCAGAAGTCCCCATCCCTATATTCATCATTCCGCCTTTCAAGGATTCATCCACATCAGGAGAGCGTCTACCATTGATCCAGTCCAGCGCTATGAGATCATTCTCAGTGGTTGGCAGATTGGAAGCCTTTTCAGATAATTCTATCAAAAGCGATTGCGAAATTTCTCCTATCAAATCAGATTTTTGTGCTTCGGAAAGTGAGCTATTCTTTTGGATCAAATCCAACAGAGGTGCGGCTACCATCGAACTAAACCATGCTAGTATATCCCCAAAACCCGCTTGCCCTGCTTCTAAGCCTATCCAACCTGGAACCACCGACCCGTTTACTTGACCGCAGATTCCGGGCACCAAGCGACTTTCCATATCCTTTGCGGAGGCTATTAAGATATCACAAGTGGACGTCCCCACTACTTTGACGAGCGTATTTTCCGTGATTCCGGCACCTACAGCTCCCGCATGTGCATCGATTGTCCCCACGGCCACCAAAGTCTCCTCAGATAGTCCCAGTTTTCTTGCCCATACTTTACTGATTTTACCAGCAGCCTCGACTGACGTGTAAGTTGATTCAAACAAGCGATCCCGTATTCCTCTGAGAGATTCATCCAGTTGCACTAAGAAATCATCAGAGGGAAGTCCATTCCAGCTTTGATGCCATAGTGCCTTGTGTCCTGCCGCGCATCTTGATCGTTTGACGAGAGCTGGAGGTAACCCTGTCAGTACTCCCGTGATGTAATCACAATGCTCCATCCAAGTGTAGGCCCCTGCAGCTACACTTTTATCCTTCCTGTGAATAGAAAGAATTTTGGCCCAAAACCACTCAGAAGAATACAAGCCTCCCGAAAACTTTGTAAAATCCTCACCTCCCCAGTTTTTAGCAAATGCTGTGATCTCGTTAGCCTCTGCAATGGCTGTATGATCTTTCCAAAGTAGCATCATTGCATTTGGGTTCCCCTCAAAATCAGGCTCCAAAGCCAAGGAAGCACCTTGCTCATTGACCGCCATAGGTGATGAACCAGTAGTATCTACACAAATTGCCTTAATCAGATCTACCTTCACTTCCGACTTGCGGACTACCTCGGAAAGGGTAGCCTCTAGTCCTTCTAGATGATCTAAAGGGTGTTGTCTAAACTGATTGATCGCAGGCTCACAATAAAGCCCCTTTTTCCAACGAGGATAGGCGAAGACAGAAGAGCTCAAGACGTTACCCTTCACAGTATCCACCAAAACAGCTCTGACTGAATCTGTACCATAGTCCAGTCCGATTACATAGCTCATCTTATTGATTGGTTTGTTTGGAAAAAAATCCTGTCAAGAGAAAGCCAACCACAAAAATGGTCAAGGTTCCCATGACAATCGTCAAGTTTGCGTGCAGTGTGTTTTGATACGCTTCAAGGGCTGTGCCCTGCCAGACTACTGGAGAAAGACTCATCCATCCTATCACCACTACCCCACAGATTACGCCTATTGCAGCTGCTTTGCTGCTTGTTTTGGGGATGATGAATCCCAATAAAAACAAGCCCAATATTCCCCCACTAAAAATGGAAGATAAGGCCCACCAAGCATCTAAGGCGCTGGTCACTCCATTAAAAGCGAGCGCCACCACAATACTGATCAATCCCATCACAAAAGAAGCAGCCAAAAGAACCTTCATAGACTCACGCTCTTTCGCATGAGGCCTGATATATTTTCTGTAATGATCAGAAAGAAATACAGTCGCAGAACTATTGATACTCGTGGACACAGTACTCATCCCTGCAGCGAAGATCGAGGCAATCAAAATCCCGGTAACTCCCTGCGGTAGGCCAGAAACGATGAAATAAGGAAATACTTTGTCGGCATTTTCTGCCAAGTGCAGTTCCGCCGGTAATAGGTCTGGGTAAGCTTGATAGTACGAGTACAACGCCGTGCCAATGAAAAAGAAGAGCAAAGAAACCGGAACATAAAGCAAACTTCCCAACCAAGTAGATTTCACTGCTTCTTTTTGGTTTTTAGCAGAAATATAGCGCTGAATGTAACTTTGATCTATCCCGAAATTCTGAAGATTTATAAACAAGCCGTACACAAGAATCAGCCAAAAAGTGGATTCTACGAAGTTAAAATCAAAACTACCCAAGCTGAACTTATCAGCCTCAGCTGCAATAGAAAACACCTCAGAAGGTCCATTGGGCATAGAGAATAGAATCACCACCACACAGAGCAAAGCTCCTCCGATCAGCACAATACCTTGAATTGCATCAGTCCAAATCACAGCTTCTATCCCTCCCAACATGGCGTAAACCATCACACTGATGCCTGTGCAGACAATGATAGTGGGAATACTCCAGCCAAATAATGCATTCATCGGCAGAGCCAACAAGTACATGATAGCCCCCATCCTAGCCAACTGGGTCAAGAGATAACAAACCGAAGCATAGATCCTTGCCCAAGCACCAAATCTAGTTTCCAAATAGTAATAGGCAGACTCACTCTGTAGCCGTCTATACAAGGGGACAAAATACTTGACCGCAATCCAAGCTGCCAAAGGAATGGAAAGACTAAAAACAAACCCATTCCAGTTGGAGAGATAGGCATTGCCAGGAAGCGCAAGAAAACTGATACTGCTTACAAAAGTCGCGAAAATGGACATGCCTATTGCCCAACTGGGAAGCCTCCCCCCTCCCGTGGTATAGTCTGAGGCAGTTCGTTTTCTAAAGGAAAATGAAATTCCGAAGAGCACGATTCCGGCCATGTAAATCAAAAAGATAACTAAATCAAAAACAGGTAAATCCATTTATTAAAGGTTAAAAGGGTATAATGGGTCAATAGGTAACTCTAGAACTAAACTTCAATTTGCTCTTGGCTGAGGACCAAAGCCTCCACTTTTTTCTTCAACAATTCTACTTCCTCTTCTTTGAAAGGGAAGAGCGGAGGTAGAAAATTAGCCTGACACAATCCCTTCAAGGAAAGAGCTGTTTTCAATCCTTTTAGGTAGCTGGACTTGTAGCCTCCCAGTTGATAGATCTGCTGTCCCAGATTCATCACTTGTGCCTGATATTTTTGAATCCGGTCAAAATCCCGATTCGCTGCGGCCTCATACAGTTTCACATACAGACTCGGAAAAAGATTTGCTCCTCCACATACGCCTCCATGACTTCCCATCAATACCGTTTCGGCCATCATCTCCTCAGGGCCTACCATCAGCACAAAATCTTTGTTTTCTCTAAATGCATGACAAAGAGACTGAAAATAAACTCCATTGGCTGAGCTATCCTTTAGACCGATCACATTGGGATGGGCGGAAAGCCTCATCACAGTGGAGACCTCCAGCACCAACTTGGTATGGGACGGCATATTGTATAAATATAAAGGAAGTGAAACCGATCCAGCTAATTGCCAGAAATAATCGTGCAGCTCATCCTGATCGATATTCATATAAAATGGCGGGGCAGCGACTACGGCATCGGCTCCACTCTCAGTCGCTACCTTTGCCAAGGAGACACTTTCCTCAATGGATACATCGGTGATCCCTACCAACACCGGCACTCTTCCCTGAACCAGTTTACAGGTTTCTTGGATCAGTTCTCTTCTGGTGTGATAACTCAATTGGGAAAATTCTCCGGTTGTCCCTAAAATAAAAATTCCATGTACGCCGCCTTCAATGAGGTGATCAATTAAAATTTTCACACTATCGAGATCCAGCGAGCCGTCAAGATTCAATGGAGTCACCATAGGTGGGACAATCCCTCTTAGGGGTTGTAGAGCGCGTTTTGTAGCTGTCATTTATCTGTTTTTAAACGATTTGGATAGGTCTAAGAAAAAAACCTGATAATAGGATTCATCGGAGGCTCCTACTTTCCGGTTGTAAGCGAGTTGATAGCCCGAATTGGACCAATTGATATTACTGAGTTGTGTTTGTGATGATTTAGCTTCTAGGATCAAATGGGTAATTCCCTTAGACACGTCTGTGATATATATATTTTCTGAAGCTCCATAGGCCAGATATTTTCCATCAAAACTGAGTGCAAAGGAGGTTTCTGGAGAAAATGAATTGAAAGTAACCTGCTTGATTTCTCCACCAGTGGGAGCTATGGAAAATACCTGAACAATTCCATGGATGTCTCTTTTGTAAAAGTAAATAGCACTCCCATCCGGAGAGGATCTTAGCCATTGTCTTGGGCCAAACACTCCTGGATATTTACTTTCAGATGTATAGGTCAGCCTTCTCTGTTTGATGGTTGGAGGAATGGAAGGCAAGTGAGTCTTACTTCCTCCATCCAAGTATTTTTCGATTTCCTGAGCCGTATTAGGTAGATCACTGATAAATACTTCAGTAACCAATTCCCCAGCTTCATTCACCACATCTCCCAAATAGGCCACGGCTCTTTGCTGGGAATTACCATTGCTTTTTCGATAGCCGGTCACTCCTACCCAGCATTCTTCATAGGCTTTTTTGATCTCATCGGATCCAGCTTTCGGCTGTGGCGTAACTTCTGCTATTAAGAATGCCAAGCTAGTCCCTTGGAAATTTGCGGCATCAGTGGTTCCCTGCAACTTTGCATGATTTCCATTCCAAAAGACACCTACGGTCCGTAAATCCTGAATTGTAGAATCTTGAGTGGCTTGGTGCGCCAGTACTTCATCATTGTACGTGTAGCTTATCCAATGCCCATCTGCGCTATAGGAATAGGCATGAGATCCGCCCCGAAGGCTTCCCGGGGTATAAGGCTCTACCACGTCTCGAGTCTCGAGAGGAGTAGCCTTCCCAGAATCCAAGTTCAGCTCCATCCCAAACCTTCTGATCAGATCATAGGGTTTGTTCTGATTGGCATCTTTCAAACCATGGATAAAAACAATCTTCTGCTCGGAAGGATGAAAACTGACAGCTCCTACTCCTGGCCCAAACTGACTTTGATTATCCAAGTGATAGACCGTCTTCAGTTCCTTCTTCTTGATATCCAAAACCTGAATAAAAGCATTCTCCCCAATCTTGCTGTCATCGTTTCTGTTGTCCAACACCAGAAGTCGATCATCTGGAGAAAATGCCTGTCTTTGGTTCAAAAAGTGCCCTTTTGCCTCATTGGTCAATTGGAGTTCTTCGATTTCCAAAAGTGTATTTGAATCAGATTCAGTATTCATATTAGTTTCTTTTGACTGGCAAGCGCCTGTAACCAGTTGTAATCCTAGACCAAGGAGAATCAAACAAATCCCATTGGCTGTTGAGTTTGCTGAGCTATGCTTAGAATGAAAAGTCATCTAGCAAAATGATAGAAATGCCCATCTTCTGCTCCAACAAGGATTTCTGGCACCCCATCCTTGTTCCAATCCACGAACGTCGGGCTAGTGGTATGGCCTGCCAATATTCTTTCTCCTATCGGACCTCGATGAGCAAAAATCACTTTGTCGGTACTTTGGGACGTATTCTCAAACCAACTGACATTGACACTATTGACTAGAAGATCCAAATCTCCGTCTCCATCCCAATCGACTATTGAAATCTTCCTTCTTCCACTTCCACCTGCCTCGGCATTATTTAGTTGAAGTGGGCCTCCCTCTTCATTTACAGCTTGATCTTTATTTGTAAAAACGGATGCATTTTCACCATAAAAGATTTTTCTACCCGGTAAAATGGCATGCTCATTGCCAACCTCTACTCCCTCAAAAAAGGATAAATAGCCCTCATGATCCAACATGACCAGATCCATAAGTCCATCTTCATTCCAATCAATGGCGTAAGGAGTCGTGCGCCATTGGCTGACTAATTCATCTGATTCGGACTTCCACCAGTTCCAAGCGGGTGAGGTCACTGGGCTATTTCCACGTTGCATCTTGATAGGACGAGGAGTTTCCAGACCAGCTTCGGTATTTCTGATCCATTCCACTTTTCCCCAAATAGAATTGAAAACAATGTCCTTCAAACCATCACCATCCCAATCCGCTACTGAAAGTGTCGTATATCCCCATTTGGCCTCAGCAGGGCCTTGAATAGATCCATTAGGTCCGGCTTGAATCCGAATAGTCTTGCCATTTTCTTTTAATAGTTGAGGTTCGGACCAACTTGGGATTTCTCCTCCCAAGTTCTCAATAAATGCAAAGTATCCTGCGGAATTACCCGTGATCAAATCCTCGTCTCCGTCATTGTCCCAATCTACACTTACGGGAGTAGCCAAGGCTCCAAATTTCAAATTATCTGACTGCTGTCGAAAGTAATCTGGCGAGTCAAAAACCGGCACTCCCCTTTCTATCTTTCCCGAATTCCTGATCCAAGCCACCCTGCCATCTTCATCTCCCACTATCAGATCCACATGACCGTCTCTATCCCAATCAAGTGCTATTGGAATTATCATTTCGAGGTCCATTTTGATCAGACCAGAAGAATTTTCAAGGAAAACACCTTTTTTATACTCGGGTTTCTCCCGTGTCCCTATATTTTCAAAATAAGTCAAGCGATCCAAAAACTCCCCGCATATCAAATCGAGATCTCCATCCCCATCAAAATCTGCAAAATTGGGTGATGGTGCACCATAAACATCCAACACTTCTCCTCCCGCCTCAAGCTTTCCTTTATTGATATAAGTTTCTCCCTGGTTTTCTAGTAAAAACACGAAACCATGAAGCGGTCCATTGACCCATTCCCCTTGCTCATTGAAAGCATTGTCCCAGCCATAGTCCGCCCAATCATCAATTCCCACAGCTATATCTAAATCTCCATCTCCATCATAATCCACCATTTTCCATTGATTGAAGCGAACCTTTTCAAATTGATTTTTGATTTCATCCGCATCATAGAGTTCTTTGGTTTGCTCACCCAATTCACTTTTGAAATTGGTCAATTCAGCTCCTGGCACAGTGACAAAAACCCCTTGGTCTGTATGGGAGATTTGGACGTTTTTGATGGCATCCCCTATTCTGACAGGCGGCGCGAAATCAGGAAAGTCCTCTCCACTTGTATTTTCAAAGAAGTAGAGGCCATTGAAAGGTTTGTCAGGACAAGACACCAACATATCCATGTCTCCGTCCCCGTCGTAATCCATAGGCAGTGGCCAGGCCCATAAGCCCACCCCCAAAAAGGAAGTTGCAGCATCATTATTATACTTTACTAGTTGGAAGTCACTGGAAGCGGAACCTGCATCTGACTCAATTTTTTCTTCTTCCTTGACACAGGAAGTCATGAAAATAGAAGCGGCTAGAGAAAATATAATGGATTTATTTTTCATTGAAGTACTATTTATTTGTTAGATAAATGGCTAAGTAAAGGGTCCTCGATCTCCTTCATCTTTTGCAAAATCTTATTGGTAAGCTCTGATATAATTTGTTGTGTTTCGGGAGAATTATTATGAATCAGATTATTTCTTTCTTCCGCATCCCCCTCTAAATAATAGAGCTCATCTCGAGAGGGATCATGAAAATCCTTCACCAATTTCCACTGATCAGTCCTATAGGCCCTCATTAGAGCGGTGCTATAGTTCATCATGCTATATTCAGCATATAGGTCGTTATCCCAATTAGCAATAGGCTGTCTTTTCAAGATCGGAACTATGCTTCTACCGCGAAGGATTTTATGGCTAGGCACATCGGTATTAGTCATATCCAGCACGGTCGGGTACCAATCCAAATTGGTGAAGGTCTCAATTATTCGTGTACCTGGTTTAATAACTCCTAGCCATCTAATGATAACCGGCACTCTTAAAGATTGATCATATAGATTTGGCCTAGAGTTTTTAGCTAAGTTTTCGGTAGCGGGATGGACTGTTTTTGTAATCCAGTATCCATTTCCCTTATGCTCTATCCCATTATGCCCCATGCTGTAGCCATGATCAGAAGTAAAAATCACAATTGTGTTTTTTTCCAATCCCAGCTCCTTAAGCTTTGCCATTAACCTACCTACATTTCTATCTACCCCAGAAACACTTGCCATATACTCCTTCATTTTGGATTTTACTTTTTCGGTGTCCAAATCAGGATAATCAGGATGCGGGACCTTCATCTCCAAGTGTTCGTAAGTTTGCCAATCTTCCTTTGCTACAGGGAGCCACTTCCCATGTGGAGATCTATAGTGAAGACTGAGAAAAAATGGTCCTAGTTTGTGCTTTTCAAGAAAGCTTACTGCTCTATCAGTTAAAATATCCACTGTAAGCCCTTCCATTTCTTTGACCGAACCATCTTCTTCCAAATTGGGATTTTCAGGAGATTCTCCACCTCCCGTAAGGCCCATAAAATATTCATATCCATGATTGGTGGGATGATACACCTTATCAGAGCCAGATTCTGTCCAGTCCCCCAAATGCCATTTACCAATCAGTCCTGTATGGTATCCTTCTGCAGACAAGACTTCCGGGAAAGTTAAACTTTCAGGATCCAAACCTATTGGCATGGATAAATCATATAATGTATGACCAGGCTGAGGAATAAAATCCAAAATTCCATATTCCGAGGCATACTGTCCTGTCATTAAAGACACTCTGGACGGACTGCAAACTGGAGTGGTCACAAAAGCATTTTCAAAAAACGCTCCTTGTTCAGCCAATTTGTCCAAATTAGCAGAGAAAGCTTGGTCATTTCCAGAAACTCCTAGAGTCCAAAAAGCTTGGTCATCAGTATAAATGAAAAGAATATTGGGCCTATTTAATTGTGCATGGGACTCCCAACAGACACAAGTCAAGAGCAAAAAGCTGAATAAAATTGATTGTATACCTCTCATATCATAGATCAACTAGAAAATCAAGTCATAGTAGTTTCCTGAATTTTTTGATCCGATGAAAAGTAAGGAAGTTGGCATCATGATTATTCCTAGCTCCTCCTATACCATCGTCATATGCTGTTCTGGAAACAAACAAGATATCTTTCCCTTCAAAAAGAAAATCTACATATTGAAAGCCATGTTTTTTTACATCCTCATGTTGTAGCAATATCTTTTCTAGTGTCCAGTTTTTCAGGTCTTTGGAAGAGAATAAAGCTTGAGTATTCCGAATACCAGCGGGATTGTTACCTTCATTTTTACTTTTGACTTCTTCTGGAATATGATTGGCGATAGTCCAATAATGCTGACTTAAACTATCGTAAAGGATCGTGAATTTCTTACTTCCTCCATCAAAGGGAACAAAGCCATTCGATTCTTGAAAAGTAGCAATCTTTCCATCTGAAGAAATTTTTACCATTGCGGCTTTTTCATCCAAAGTGGACCGATCGTCAACCCGAAGAATATCCCAAAGAGTCTCATCTGGCCCCACGACTGCATTTCCTTCTAACCATCCTCCAAAATTGCCATCCAGATAGGTAGAATCGTAAAATAAAGTATTGCTCTTTGTCCAGGAGTCCGCCTCTAGCAAATCTGCGTCCACCGGGGCAGAAAGCATCATTGCTCCATACCTTTTTCCCCATTGCCTTATTGGTCCCATAGCACTTTCCATTGCTCTCCAAAGTCTACCGTTCCATTCAATGATGGGCATTGGCGCACAATGATATTCCCCTTCCAGTAATAATCCATTGTTTTGATCCGATGGCTCTGTCCATGAAGCTCCGCCGTCCAATGACCTTCTTATGATCGTGTTGCCATGATGACGATCCGTACCTAATAGATACACTGCTTGTTTATGTACAAACAATTTTGACCAAAAAGCCCCATTGATCGTTGCAATTTGTCTCCACGACTTTCCTTTATCTGTGGATTTATAGATCAGGGAGGTAGCTTGCACATGCTCGTTTGATTCGGGTCCAAATAAATCATGAGATGCTAAATAATCTCCATTAGGGAGGATGGCAATGCTCGGTGAACCAATATACTTTCCGCTAGATTGAGGACTATAACCTATGATCGTTCCGGGTACTTTTGAATAATCAATGGTCTGGGCCTGTATAATCGTATGAATGAGGATAAACAGGGCGCTAGATAGTTTTAAGTATTTCATTTAGTTATTTTGGTATTTGTTGGGCAATTAGGGCTTTGGATTCTAGCAATAGGCTACTCGAGACTTTTCTTTGGTATTCTAGCTTTCACCTTCACCATATATTCTCTAAAATCGTGAGTCATTCTTTTCGTTATTTTTGGCCATTCCTTACTCAAATCTTTAGATTCAGACGAGTCCATACTCAAATCGTACAGTTCCACTGATTCGGTTTCGTAAAAATAAAGCAGTTTATAATCCCCTTGTCTCCAAGCCGAATGGGGTACAGTCTGAGATTTATACCGATCATTTACTCCTATGGATTTAGGCACTTCATAGAACTCATCACCCTCTGGATGGTAATAGGGAAAATGCCAACTCAGACTCCTTTCGGGCCAATCCACGCTACAATCAAATAGTAGGGGGACTATTGTGATACCTTCCCAAGATTCCAATCGATCAGGTGAAGAAGAAAGGTCCATGAAAGTTGGCATAAAATCGATTTGAGAGATGAGGTGGGAGTTCACTGTTCCAGGAGCTATTTTTCCTTTCCAAGATGCTATCATTGGGACTCGGATCCCCCCCTCATAAAGATTCCATTTACTTCCTCTTAACCCACCGTTATTTGCTATTTCAGGATTCCCTCCATTGTCAGAAGTGAATATAACTAGAGTTTCTTCCTCTAATCCTGACTCCTCTAGCTGGTTTAAAACCCGACCTACAAAATGGTCCATCAATTCCACATTCACAGCGTAATGAATTATTTCATCTGGGGTATCACTCGGATATTTAGCCTTATACTTATTGAAAATCCAAGGAATTTTCTTTTTTAATGGTGTGTGAACAAAGTAAAAGCTTGACAACAGAAAAAAGGGAGTAGTATGATTCAATGCTAAAAACTCCCTTGTTTTTTCAGTTAGTTCATCTTCAGGGTACATACCATCCCCCACAGGTAATTGTTGGGTCCTGTCGTAAGGATGTGTTCCAAATGTTTCCACTGCCCAATCAAAACCTTGTTGCACCGGTCCATGAGTTTTGCTCCACCCTTTGTAGACCTCGTTATGTGCTGCTACATGCCACTTGCCAACTATGCCTGTTGTATACCCTTGGCTTTTTAATGCTTCGGCAATGGTTATTTCATCTAGAGGTAGGTTTAAACTATAGGGAGGAGATATCAAACTTTTCCCTTCAAACTTTCCTAGCCACTCAGGGTCATCCCATTGAAAGCTATCCTGCGGATATTTTGTTACAAACTCAAAACCTAATTGGGCTGTACTTTTTCCAGTTAACATAGCTGCTCTGGAGGGAGAGCATAAAGGTGCCGCAGCATAGGCTTGAGTAAATTTCAGTCCTGAGCCTGCTAATCGATCTAGGTTTGGAGTTTCAATCAAATGGTTGCCATAGGGCCCAATATCACCATAGCCTAGATCATCTACATAAATTAACAGAATATTTGGGGGATCAGAATCAGGGTATACCCAATTCCGTGCTTGAGAAGGCTGCCAACTAAGAATATGAAAAACAGTCCCAAACAAAATCCCCCATCCCAATCTATCCATTGGATTATTTTTTTTGATTAGTAACCTTCATTTTGAACTAAAAGCGGGTTAGCATCCATAGTTGCGAAGGGGATAGGATACCGAACATGATGTGGCTTTGCATTGGTGATCCCTCTTTCCAATGCATTAGAAATCAATTTATCCATTCTAATAAGATCCAGCCTCCTTTTACCTTCTGAGTAAAATTCCCAGCCTCTCTCCTTCAAAATATGGTCCCTGAGTGCATCCTTTGATGAAAATTGTGACAGTAGTACGTCTTCCAATCCTGCTCTTTCTCTTACTTCATTGATTAAATCCAAGGCTTCTTGAGTTGGACCGGCCAATTCATTTAATGCTTCTGCCCTACTAAGCAAAATATCAGCATAACGAATTTCAGGTATATCATTTCCAAAGGAGGCATTAATACCTTCTGGGTCGGGCCAATATTTAAAAGACCTTGTATTATCTATGTCATCCAAAAGGCTGATGAGCTGGCCGTCTGAATTAATATATTCCGTCAAAATCAAATCTTTCCTTTTGTCAGCAGCCTCGAAAGAATAATAGAATTGATCTCTCAACCGAAATTCATTTGGCCAATTTCTCCAAGCATTTGAAAATTCTAAGCCAGTTCTTGGATCTTTTGCAAACCCTTCGGGAAAGGCTGTATTCATCCAGGAATTAGATGCTCTTCGGTCAGCACTTGTTTTAGCAGGCCGCACCCAAATCAATTCTTGATTTTGCTCGTTTTCAACTTTAAAGAGATCCTCATAAACTGGAAATAATGAAAAATTCCAAGTATTAATAATCGAACCTGCCATATCTGCAGACTTTTGCCATTGTTTGGAATTGAGATAATGAATGACAAGCCAGCCTTGCGCAGCTGCTTTATGGGCTCTCCCAAAAGCCACTTCACTGCCAGGATCTGGCAACTGAGGGATAGAAGCAATCAACTCTGATTCAATAAATGATAATATCTCTTCTTCAGATGCTCTGGCTAACTGCAATTCTTGCGTTGTAGATGTCCTCAATGGCACCGGTCCAAACTTAAAATACAATTTCAAATAACATGTGGCCCTTAAAAATCTTGCTTCAGCTTCATACAGCAGTTTATCTGAATCACCAGCCTCCAAATCATCTAATGATTCCAATACTTGATTGGCATTTCTAATTGCCCTGTAAGGATAGTCCCAGTTTTCTCCCTGCAGAAGACCCACCGTCGGGTCCCATGTATAATTGATATACTGAAGTGCTGTAGCGTGTACTCCATCCCCTGTCTGATAGGCGATATCGGTAATCCATTCATCAGCGGCAAATGTATAGATAGAATTATTGGACACCATATTCGATGCTGATGCATAGGTAGCTCCCAGCAATGACTCTATACCTTCCTTTGTTTTCAGGAAATTATCCGGTGCCAACTGAGAGTAAGGCTTTTCCTCCAAATAACCATCACAACTCAGAAGGGTGAAGGAAAGGAGACATACTTGTATAATTTTTATAAGAGTTTTCATGATGATTAATTTAGAAGGTTAAACTCACGCCGCCTGTGAAAGTCCTTGAAACCGGATATGCATTCCAGTCGATTCTAAAGTTTGCGGAACCATTTGGATTGATTGCCGGGTCCATTCCAGAGTAATCTGTAATTGTAAAAAGGTTTTGTCCAGTCATATATATCTGCATAGACTTGAAGGTCTTGCCGTTTACTGGGAAATTGTAACTCAACCTTATAGTGCTAAGACGTAAATAGGACGCATCTTCCACCGTGATAGAATTCACTCGTTTTTCACCTTGAGCACTTGTTCTTACAAATGATGGGAACTCATTGGAGGGATTTTCAGGTGTCCACCGATTCAATAAAGGTTCAGCGTATCTATTTCTCCTTACTCCTGCAGGAAAATAGGTATCGATTAATCCATTGTTGAGCATTTTCACTCCTTCAACACCTTCAAAGAATGCGTAAAACTCAAACCCTCTGAATGTAAAGGTATTGCCTATTGACCAAATCAAATTGGGAAATGAATTACCTAAAACAACTCTATCATCAGCATTGACGACTCCATCTCCATTGATATCTTTATATTTAATGTCCCCTGGTTGTACAGGGTCATTAGTAGATTCAAAATCATCATTTTCCTGCCAAATTCCTTCTACTTGATAGCCGTAAAAAGACTCTAATGGTAGTCCTTCTTCAATAATTGCGATTTGACTAGTTGCACCTGCGCTACCCGTCACAATTCGACTTATACCACCTAAATCTGTAACTTCATTGTTCAAAGTGGTGAGCATAACAGTGGTGGACCAAGTGAATTTTTGATTGGTAATGTTCCTAGATGTAAGACCAAATTCCCAACCCGAATTTTTAATGCTTCCTATGTTAGTCAACTGAGACGAAAAACCGCTTGATCTAGGAATAGGAAGTGACAAAAGCATATCGGAAGTATTCTTCACATACCAATCCAAACTACCATATAGACGATCTTCCCAAAGTCCATAATCAATACCAAAATTGATCTGTTCAGTAGTTTCCCATTTCAAGTCAGGATTAGCGATTCTAGCAGGCTCCGTAGTAGTATTTTGTTGATCATTGTAGACGACTACAGGACCAGTCCCAAAAGTCGAAATAGATTGATAATTACCAATTTCTTGATTTCCTGTCTTTCCCCAACTAGCTCTAAACTTCATGGTGCTTAAAGTAGATGTCAAAGGATTAAAAAACTCTTCCTCAGCGATCTTCCATCCAAAAGCTGCAGAAGGGAAGTATCCAAACTTATTGTTTTCACCAAAACGTGAAGACCCATCGGCTCTCATTGAAACAGTTAGAAGATATTTATCTTTCAAGCTGTAGTTTACCCTACCTAAGTACGACAAGAGGGTATTGTCCACCTTTGAGCTAGAGACAACATTCAGAGCTGGATTTCCAAGCCCCAAATTATAAGTCTCCGTAGCATCAGAGGGAAAACCTCTAGCCTCTGAAGAAAACCTTGAGATTATGAATTTTTGGGTGGTCACTCCGGCAACTGCACTTATGGAATTCTCCCCAAAAGTCTTGTTGTAATTCAGCAGCCCCTCTACCAAATAGTTTGAACTGGTTCCTTGCAATTGAGTGGCAATACCGCCAGCCGCATTCCCATCTAACGTATTTCTATCAATATAAAACTCGCGAGTCTCATTGGAAACATCTCCACCAATATTTAATCTAGCTGATAAGGACTCAGAAATGGAATACTCTCCGTAAATAGTTCCAAAAGTCCTATAGGTATTTCCAATCCCCCGCTTTCCTTCGGCCAAAGCAACAGGATTATCTATATTAATATGAGAGGATATAACATAGTCTCCATTTTCATCCTTTACCGGTAGTGTAGGATCCATATGCATCGCTGCGAAAATAACCCCAGCATGCTCATTTAGTTGAAATCCTCCCGGTGTGAATTGATCTTTGGAATAATTCGAACTCATATTGACCCCCATCTTGAATTTATCAGAGGCTTGATGATCTAGGTTTAACCTAATTCCGTATCGTTCAAAACCAGAATTGATCACGATACCATCTTGATTAAAGTAATTAAGTGACACCATGTATTTCGTAGCATCATTCCCACCAGATAGGGACAAATTATGATTTTGAATACCAGCATTTTTTTGATATACCTCGTCAAGCCAATCAGTGCCTTCTCCTGAAAAATCTTCTACCCGGTCCTGTTCAGATCCTCCTCCTTCGTCAATTATTGCGTTGATTATGTTATAATACTCTCGTCCAGAAAGCATATCGATTTTATTCGCCACATTCTGAACTCCTACATATCCGTCATAATTAACTGACATTCTACCGCTTTTTCCATTTTTGGTAGTTACGAGAATCACCCCATTGGCACCCCTAGCGCCATAGATTGCTGTGGCGCTGGCATCTTTTAAGACTTCGATTGATTCAATATCCGCGGGATTAATTGAGCTCAAAGGAGACCTTTGAGTCCTTGGTGCTCCAAACCGATCTCCAACACCTGTAACGGCATTACTATTACTAAACGGAAGGCCATCAATCACATACAGTGGTGAGTTTCCAGAGTTTATAGATCCTACCCCTCTAATATTGACTGAAATCCCACCTCCAGGCTCTGCACTGTTTTGTACAACTTGTACACCAGGTACTTTACCTGCAATTAATTGTTCGGCAGAGGCAATCACTCCAGGATTAAACTCCTCCTTTTTCAAGGCTGCCACAGATCCTGTCAAATCACTTTTTTTAACAGTCCCGTAGCCTACCACTACCACTTCTTCCAAAGCGCTGATGTCTTCTCCCAGAAGCACATTGATTACGGACCTATTGCCAATTATTTCTTCTTTAGATTCGAAGCCTATCATAGAAAAAACCAAGACGGCGTCTTCATTGGGTACAGTGATCGAATATTTCCCATCAATATCCGTGACTGTCCCTGAGCTAGTTCCCTTCACTAATATATTCACTCCTGGCAGCCCCATTGGGTCACTTTCTGTGGTGACCTGTCCAGACACTTCTTTGCTCCCACTTCCTTGTGCCAGCGAGTGCTGTAATGGGCCACAGAGTAGTATTATGGCTATCAAATAGGGCAGTCTTTTCCTACCCCAAAACAGTAATTTTAGGTTCATTTTGTTATTGGTTAAATTGGGTGTATTACGCTTTGATATATTGATCACCGCACCAATGCACGCTGATACCGAGAGCTTGGAAGACCTCAGCTTTGAGTTGCGCAGCCTCAAAAGCCTTATCTTCTGTATCTGTATAGGCCACTTGTATATGGTTGGCCTTGTGTTTTGCCATTAACTGATCTCGCGTGATACCTGGCAGGTATGCATGCATGATGGGCCACTCTGAGGTTGTCTCGTCCCATCTTCTTTGAGTTTCCGAAGCGGGTAGCTCAACCACCTCGCCAATACCCAGATCACAATACAGCTGGTTGTTTTCTATGTAAATCCTGCTCCACACAATGGAACCCGGCTTGGAAACACCTTTAAGCGATCCTCCTCCTTTGCCAAAATACATGGCGGGTTGACGCTCACTACTGGCTCCTTGATAGCCATTGACAAAATGTGCGGGGGGAGCGGCTCCTGATATGAGAAAAACCCAAATATACTTTTCAATATCACCAAATGAATAAGCCTCTCCCCACCGAATATCATGAAGGGTATTTTCAGGGGACATGCCCATTTCTTCCCAAATACGAGTTGTAAGCAATGCATCTATACCTGCACATTCATCCACCTCATTGAAATGAGGAAGGGATTTGCCCGAATAGAGCTCTTTTCCATTTTTTCCCTTGACTGGCGGACGATCCACATTATTGAGCAAGCCCTCTACCAAATCACTGGCAGCAACCAAATCTTTTAATCCTTGTTGGTACTGGATTCCTATAGTATCACATCCAAATTGATCTGCAATCCGGAGTGCTGCCACATACATCTTGCATTGCTCAAATGTTTGATCTTTTGTGAGTTCTGTTTCAGGAAGTGTCCCCCAGCTAAACTTCATTCCTTTTTTTACCAACCAAGACAATACCTCTTCGGCATCTCGGTCGCTGACCAGTTGCATTTCAGCGTAAAGGGCTGACTGACTCAATCTTTCTTTAAAAATCCCCAATGGATGCAGTAAATGATCTGGAACGATGGCATTGAACATGCCCATGCAGCCCTCATCAAAGACCCCCATTATTGCTTTCTTCTTTTTAAAAGTTTCGGCAAAGACTTTTGCTCTATTTCGCACGTCATCTTTGCTTTTCACTTCTGAAAAAGGAATGCAGTGACTAGTATCATGGATAATATGGCCATCTTTCAACCATGACTCGAGATGTGTCAGAAAAAACTCATCTTCAAACGTCTCACTCCATAGTGTGCTGTAGGAAATCCCCGCTTTCGTCAAAGACCCATTCAAATTTAACAAGCCTACCAAGCCAGAGGATTTGCCATTCCAATTGGCCAATGTCAAAATCGGCCCTTGGTGACTATAGAGTCCCGGAAGAACATGATGGGTATATTGCCAGACACTTTCTGCAATGATGATGGGTAGGTCAGGGTCTACTGTTTCAAATACTTCCATCCCCATTTTCTGCGAATCAATAAAGCCATGACCTTTGCTCGGATCAAAATAGTGAGCCCTCACTATGGCATATCCAAACTTTTTCAAGGCGGACTCCAATCGGGATTCCATTTCCAATTGAAATTCCCATCCTATCTGATTTGCTTTGATCCGTAGGTCTCCACTCGATGCCAAAAGGACTTTCCTCCTCTGATACATAATATAATTTCGGGTTTTTGTAATTGACTGAAACAAATATGAAGCAATTCACCAATGGACTTTTATCATTTTTTGTCAATTTATTGTACTATCTTATCATTGTGATTTACAGAATATTAGCCTCTATTGATATATTCCTATATTCCTGTATCAAATCCTATAAAAAAACAAAACCCAAAATCACCTCATGAAACCCCATTTTCATAAAGTCCCCACTACAGCCACGAGTTCTTTTAGTTTTCGCCATGATATCAAACCTAATTTTGGTACGATATGGCATTTTCATCCAGAGCTGGAGCTTCACTACATCGTCAAAGGCAAAGGGATCCAGTATATTGGGGATACGGTGAGTAGTTTTTCTGATGGTGATATGATCTTTTTGGGAGAAAACTTGCCTCACACATGGAGGTGTAGCGAAGCATATTTTCAGAGTAGAAAAAAGCTGAAAATTGAAGCGTATGTGTTGCAGTTTCTCCCCCACTGTATGGGGAAGGACTTTCTAAAATTGCCTGAAACACAGGAAATCCCATCCCTCTTTGAGAAAGCAAAAAAAGGACTGATCATCACCGGCCAGACGAAAAATGAAATCGAAGTGACCCTGAGAGATATGATCCACGCGGCCCCACTCGAAAAAGTCATCCATTTTTTGAAAATCATCCAAATACTGGCAGCTACCAAAGATTATGAAACAATATCTCCAGGCTATGCCCACAGCCATTTAGCCAATATTTCAGAAATGCAGCGCCTAGATAAAATCTACTCCTACGTCATGGCCAACTACAAAGAGGAGATCAGTCTGGAAAAAATAGCATCTCTGGCAAACCTCAGCGTTTCAAGCTTTTGCAGGTATTTCAAGACCATGACGAATAAAACTTTCTTTGAATTTTTGATCGAGATACGAATATCTAATGCATGCCGTGCCCTGATCGAGGACAAAAATCACATCGAGGTGATATGCTACGATAGCGGATTCAATAATGTATCAAATTTCTATAGGCACTTTAATAAAATCACTGGTATGACCCCTTTGGCATATAAAAAGCAATACCTCAACTAGAACTTTTAGACAAAAAACCTCAGACAATCGCCTGAGGTTTTGTTATTCCAGTTACTTTTTCAAAAACTCCAAGAGGAGTTTATTGAACTCATCACGATGTGTCAGAGTCAATCCGTGCGGAGCTCCTGATAGCAGGTGATATTCATTGGTTTTGATACCTTCACTGGCTTGTTTGGCCGAGGTCTTGTATGGTACGATCTGATCTGCATCCCCATGAATAATCAGTGTGGGAACGTTTACATGCTTTAGTTCTTCCCTGAAATCAGTCCAAGCCCAAGCTTCAGCAGCTTTGTATGTGGCTATCGGAGAAGCATGACTGGCTATCGAAAAATCGTAATCCAAGTCTGCCTGTCCCACCCGGTCAGTGAGATCCTCATAGTTGTAGAAGTTTTGATGAAAGCCTTTCAAAAATCCAATCCTATTGGTTTTTAAAGTTTTCAAAATACCCTCAAGATCTTTTTGAGGAACTCCGTCTGGATTATCGTCCTTCTGGGATACGAGTGGAATAATGGAAGCAATCAAAGCGGCTTTTACGACTCTGTCTCCTTCGTAGTCTGTGAAATAGCGGACGACTTCACCTCCCCCCATACTGAATCCTATCAATGTTACTTTTTGTAAATCCAACTGTAAAATCAATTCCCGAAGGTCGGCAGCCAAGCTGCTATAGTCATACCCTTCTAAAGGCTGAGAAGACCGCCCAAAACCTCTTCGGTCATAGGCTATGACTCTATACCCTTCATCCAGAAGAGTAGCTATCTGACCTTCCCAAGCTTGATGACTGAGTGGCCAGCCGTGGATCAAAATGACAGGGTCACCTTTTCCGTAATCTTGATAATATATCCTGACTTTTTCATTTCCGTTTTCATGTTTCAAATAAGGCATAACTCATGTTTTTTGGTTGTCGATAGGAACTATACTTACCAAAGTCCTGCCATCCTCAAACCAGAGGAATGAGGCACTTCAGCGGTATATTTGGCAGATGCATTTGATCCAGACTGGGAGTATATTCCACTATTTCGCCAATGCTTTCCTCACTGCCGGTGCGACTACATCACCATAAAGCTCGATCGCCTTCATTAATTTATCATGCGGCATCGTCCCTACACTGAGATGAAGTAGATACCGTGTCAAGCCCATCATTTCTTGCTGCATCAGGATCTTATCGATCACTTCCTGAGGACTTCCCAAAACCAAGGATCCTTCTGGAGAACGCATTGCATCGTATTGATTTTTGCTCATAGGAGGCCAGCCTCTCTCCTTCCCCAGCTGAGTCATTACCCAGGCATAAGGGCCATAAAAGTCATCTGCGGCCTGCTGTGAGTTTTCTCCAATAAAACCATGGGAATGAACCGCTATCTGTATCGCATCGAGATCTCTACCTTGCTCTACCCAGGCTTTTCGATAGAGGTCCGTAAAATAGGTAAACCTCTCAGGATTGCCTCCAATGATCGCCAATGCCAACGGCATTCCTTTTTCAGCTGCTCGGACCACTGACTGAGGAGTCCCCCCCACTGCCAACCATACCGGTATTTCGGGTTGAAATGGACGTGGATATACTCCTCTATTTGGAATCGAAGGTCTATATTTCCCTCTCCAGTTTATTTTCTCGGTCTGATTCAGTTGTAGTAGTAATTCCAGTTTCTCTGCAAAAATCTCATCATACAACTCCAGCTCCTGTCCAAAAAGTGGAAACGACTCAATAAAGGATCCACGACCAGCCATAATTTCGGCACGTCCCTCCGACAAAAGATCCACATGAGCAAACTGCTGAAATACCCTGACTGGATCTTCCGAACCCAGTACAGTTACGGCACTGGATAGTTTGATTTGCTTGGTGACTACTGCGGCAGCTGCCAGGACAGTCGCGGGTGATGACACCACAAAGTCTGGCCTGTGATGCTCTCCGATAGCATAGACATCCAAGCCTATTTGATCAGAAAGCTTGATTTCCTCCATCAGATTTTTCATGCGCTGCTGTGGAGTGAGTGTCGTCCCCAACTGAGGGTCTGGGGTAAGCTCGGCGAAGGTGCTGATTCCTAATTCCATATTGTTGATCGGTCTTGTTGATGAGTCAACAGGGAATGTGATTTAAAAAGTTTAATCATTGATGTTTTTTCATCTGTGTAAAAAAAGGCTGAGGTATACCCCTAGCCTTGATGAATAGTTGTAATGTACAATCCCTATTCAAACTTCTCCGCTGAATTATTTCCTTGTAGGATAGGGCACAAAGTCTGATTCACCTGGAACGTTGGGAAAATTCTGCTGTTCCCAATCTGATTTTGCCTTTTCTATCAGTGCTTTATCTGATGAGACAAAATTCCAGTCTATAAAGCGCTCTTCTGGAAACCTCTCTCCTCCAAAAATATAAACTGTGGAATTTGCTGCCATTTCGAACTCACAAAGCTGACTGTTCTTGGCGATTAACAGCTGCTTAGAGCCATGGCGCTCGCCTCCGTCGATGATCTCTCCTTCCAAGATGTAAAGACCGCTTTCCCCATATAAATGCTTGCCCAATTTCACAACAGCCTGAGCCTCACTTTTGATTTCCAAAAAGTAAAGCTGACTATGGACCGGTACAGGCGATTTTTTACCAAAAACTTCTCCTGCGACGAGCTTGATCTTCAGCCCATCTTCCTCCCAGGCAGGAATATCTTCTTTGGACACATGGAAAAAGGAAGGCTCACATCGCTCAAGCTCTTTTGGCAATGCCACCCATATCTGCAAGCCATGCAGACTCTTGTCTGAGTGTCTCAAACGATCCGGAGTTCTCTCTGAATGCACGACTCCTTTGCCCGCAGTCATCCAATTGACAGCTCCAGGCCTAATCTCCATTTCGGTTCCTATACTATCACGGTGCATTATTGCCCCTTCAAAGAGATAAGTAAGGGTGGAAAGGCCTATATGTGGGTGAGGCAAAATATCTAAATTTTGCCTTTCGGACATCTTCACGGGTCCCATATGATCTATAAATACAAAGGGCCCTACAGATCGTTTTTGTCTAAAGGGCAAAAGTCTACCTACTAAAAAGTTACCCAGATCAGTTGCTCTCTCGGCTATGATTAATCCAACATTTGACATGGCACTAAGTTAACTCAAGGAATTTGTCTATGAAAGACAGAAAATTCTCAAACATTGATTCTGTCAGCCACACTCAGAAGTCAATAAAACCTTCCACCATTTAGCTCGTAAGAACTTAAAACGAAACTTTTCATAGTGCTTTTCAATTCTTCCATATCCCATCTTCTTTTCAGCCAGATCTACTGGAGTGAAATGGTCGTTGGATCATGTGAGTACATGGGAAGTTTCGGCAAAAAATTCCTCCCTCATATCCCATCCATAGGATAATCCTTTATAGGCCAAGCTTTTTCCCTATGAGTCTTATCCACACCACAGCTACAGCGATTCGATCTTCTATTTTCAGAGGCGGGAAAACCTATATCCTTTTATTCTCTTGCAATAAGGCCTTTATCACGCTGCTCTCCTCTCAGTAAGAGCAGGAGAGCATTCCTTTCTATCAAGAAGGCCTTGGGTCAATCGACCTCCGTCCACCCTGAGTGGCTGGACTACTATATCCTATTCACAAAAAGAGAATATCTATGAAACCGATCATAAAAGACACAGATTATCTGACTATCAAAACCTTGCTAAACAACTCCACTATAAGAATACCAATCAATGAAAAACTACAGATTGAAGAAAAAATCAAGAACAGTCGAATTGTAAAAGAAAAAAACTACCCTTCAGAGACAATCGGACTTGGAAGCCAAGTGGAATTGTTCGACCTCAATTCTTCCATCAAAAATAAACTAATACTAGTCCATCCTGAAGATGCCCAAATCAAAAATCAGAAAATATCAGTGCTTGCTCCACTGGCTATTGCGCTCTTGGGACATCAAGAAGGTGAAATCGTGCAATGGAAAACCCCACGAGGAAGCTTAAGGTTGAAAATCATGAAAGTAAGCCAACTAAAAGAGCTCGTGTAGTCGATGTGTCCCAAGCTGATAAAGACTCCTAAGTGACTTACTTAGGAGTTTTCTTTTTATGCTCTCACTGATCAATTTCCCTTCACGAAAGCGACCTGGCACGGTTCAAAGCTCCCAAAGCCGCTACCTGATCTCCAGTGCCTGCTTTACGAATCATTCCTTCTTCCCAAAAGATTGGAATCACATGTTCTTTGACTGCTTTCAGAACGGCCTCCCAATATCCGGGCAACTTCACTGTACCTCCTCCTATCGCTATGACATCCGGATTCAAAAAATTGATGATACCAGCAATAGCCACTCCTAAAAAATATCCTCCGGTCTCAATGTGTCGAAGTACTTTCACATCACCAGCTATAGCCTTCTCAGCCATCTCGGACGAACTAATTCCCAAGCTATCAGCAAGATATTGACCACCAGATAGCTCATCCAGTCGTTTGATGCCATCCTTGGTATGTATAGGAAAATATCCAAATTCGCCAGCCCACCCGTCTTTTCCTTTGATTTCAGAACCATTTGAGATAAAAGATGCTCCGATAGCTGTACCTACCATAATGATCCCTCCGGAGAAGTCAGGAGAAATGGCAGGAAACTCTCCGTAAAGAGCAGCTTTCACATCATTGCACAAACCTATCGGGCAGGCTATAGCTTTCCATTCGTTTTCAGGATCCCAGCCCTTAAACTCAGGAAGCACATCGCAGTCAGCCACGCTATTTCCATGAATCAATCCAGGAACTGCTATCCCTATCAATTCTGGCTCAAGTTGATGCTCCAGGATAAATGCTTCTAACAAAGATTTGAGCATGTCTGGTGTAAAAGACTTTCCAGTTGGATGTTTAGATTGATTAGCTCCAGCGACTAATAAGACTTTGGTACCTCCTAGATCGATCCCTATTTCTGAATTTTCCATAGCTAAAGATATTTCAAAAAGTGAGGCATAACTACAATCTCCCAATCACTTTCATGACTAGATGCATAGAAATTGCATTTTCTCGCTTCTACTAACTGGAGTGATTCTCAGCACTCCAATACTTTTCTAGCAAAGCTATTAACTAAATTCGAAGTGATTTAACAGATAAATTCATTCAGATCTTATCTTGCAAGGAAAATACAAACGAGATCCAGTCAAAAGGATTCCAGTACCTGCCCCAATTAACCTTCAGTTTTAGACTTACAGAGAATTTCCCAAGCCCATGTCATTACCAAAATTTTTACTTTTTCTGATTCTAAGTTTTTTCGCTACTCAGCTTTTTGCACAGCACAAGCTAAGTCCCACCAAATTGCAGGAAGACTATGATTACCTCCTTTCCGAACTCAAGCTACAGCATCAAGGACTCTATGAATACCTAGATCAAGAAGAAACAGATCGTCTATTGGATAGCATCAGAGGCACCTTAGACACTCCACTGACGCGATTGGAATTCTTTGAAAAACTTTGGTTTGTCATAGGACTGACCAACGAAGGACATACATCGATGGAGCTTCCCAAAAAGGAAATGTTCAAAATTGGTCTTTCCAAGTCCTTTCTCCCCTTCACTGTAAGAGTCATGGACGAAAAATTGATCCTCACTCAGCACTATGGTAAGGAAAACGAAGCACTCAAAAATGGTCTAAAAATCCTGACGATCAATGACCGGCCAATCGATCAAATCTTAAAGGAGCTCTACCCTCTAATCCCCACCGATGGAATTAATGAAACTTCCAAACGGGAATGGATAGGAGGAACAAACTTCTCACTGCTTTACCGACTGCATTATGGTACTGAAAAGCATTTCAACATAGTCTTGGAAGAGTCGGGAGCTAGCCAGCCTGTAGCTGCCACTATTGACCCTATCCGATTTACCCGATTCAAGCGAAAAAACGCAACGCTGCAATCCATCTCTCTAGAGTACAATAAGTTTAAATTTGAACAAATCAATGACTTTATTGCCTACCTGAGTATCCCTAGTTTTGGAGAAGACGAACTCGATTACGAGCAATTCTATCAAACCAGTTTCAGAAGAATAGACTCTTTACAGATCAAGCATTTGATCCTTGATATCCAAGCCAATGGAGGGGGAACAGAGGGAAATGAAAACCTCCTTTTCAGCTACCTCTATCCAGAGGTGATCCAAAAATATAGGCAGGTAACTATGCTACCGAAACCCTATCATAAAAATGAATCCGATCCTTTCTACAGAGAGGACAAGTGGGTTTTGGAAGGTGAAATTGCAAAACGCGGAGAGTTCACATTGTTCAGCGATTACTATTCTGATCTAGGCTATCAACGTCCTCTTCCTGAGGATATTTACTCGGGGAAATTGTACGTTTTGACCAGTGGAAAGACTTTTTCCGGTGGAGCGGAATTTGCCAGTATGATTCGCATGACTGAGCGTGGAATATTCATCGGGGAAGAAGTAGGCGGAGCATATGAAGGCAATGTCAGCGGATACTCCGAATATGTCGTTTTGCCTCACTCTAAAATTGAAGTAGAAATCCCAACGGTGCACTTTCAACTCCAAGTCACGCCGCTAGAGAAAGGTAGAGGAGTATTGCCTGATTTCACTGTACCTCAGACTTGGGAAGATTACCTCGATGGAAGAAATTCCAAAAAAGAGTTTATAATCAAAAAAATCACCCAAAAGGGTGATTTCAAGCAGTGAGAAAAATGGCGCTTTTTCAAGCCCTTAATGAACAAGCTAACTTATTTATCTCCTTTGTGTCCCATGTAGGCTACTTTTTCACCTAGAGTATATTTTAGCACTCCTTTATCCAAGGTAGAATCGGAAACTAATTTCTCCTTAAATTCAACAGAATAAGTTCCATAGACGATAATCTCATCGGTCTCCTTGTTAAAAGTCACTTTGTCTGCATTTTTTATCTTCAAATAGTCTGTGGTCAAAGAGACATTTCCCTCCATGACTTGAAGTCCCGAGGTGGCATTATATTCCATTCGATCTGCCTTCTTGATTACCAAATTATCCTCTGCAGGAAACTGAAAATAAGATAGGCTAAAACTGAGTGAAAGAATTGCGAATAAAAGTTTCATAGGATGTATGTTTAATTAGTGATAAAATTTATAAAGAAAATAAGGTACTGTCCAGTTATTCAAATGACATGCGGGAAGATTTAATAGAAGTTAACAACTAATAGATTAAATGAACCTCAAGCGATCATCTTTTAATTGGGTATACTAGGTCGTTGCATTCTAAAAGAAGGAGCTGAAATCGCCTCTAGAAAAGCGATAATGTCATCCTTCTCCTCTTGAGTCAATTGCAATTGGATCAACAAGTCTGAAGTCACCGGGAAATTCGGATCATTTTCCAATCCCGGTCTTGGTTTGGGTCTAGCCATACCGGCATTGTACATATTGAGTATCCCATCCATATTGTCAAAAATCCCATTATGCATCCAAGGTCCCGTCTCCATAACATTTCGCAATGATGGAGTACGGAATTTGCCGATGTCCTTCGGGTCATGACTCACATTATATCGTCCCAGGTCTTCTAGTTTACGTCCATAGTAGTGTAATCCCAAGTTGTGAAATTCCTCGTCCGTAAAATTGGGCCCATTGTGACAATTCATACAGCGGGCTTTGGTACGAAATAGATGCAACCCTCGAATCTGCTGATCGCTCATCCGATCATGCTTCCCATCGAGAAAGTAATCAAAATCACTTTTCCGACTGGTCAAAGAGCGCTGAAAATAAGCCAAAGCCGAAGTGATAGTTTCTTGACTGATAGACCGACCTGGAAATGCATCTTCGAAATAAGGCTGATAGGCTGCTATTTCTGATATTTTTTCGACAACATCTCCCAAATCACTGTGCATCTCCAGCGAATCCTGAATAGGCATGGCTGCCTGATCTTCCAAAGAACCGACTCTCCCATCCCAAAACAAGTCCTTGTGCATCCAAGAGTTTTCCAATGACATAGAATTTCTCCTTCCCTCCTGCTGATCATGTCCCAAAGCCACAGAGCGACCATTGCTCCAGTTAAATTCTGGATCATGACAGGAAGAGCAACTGATCTGATTGGAGGATGAAAGTCTTGGATCAAAAAACAACATTTTACCCAATTCGATCACAGGCTTCAGTGAGTCGACATTTCGAAAGGGATTGTCCGGCAATAGACCTAGTTCGTGAAATGCTATACCACTATCCAATTCTGGTTTAGGCCAATTTTCGATCGGGCCCTCATAGATCTCCCGCAGCTCCTGCATCGTCTTTGGATCTCCATCCACTACACCTGACCAAGAGACACAAAAGAGTATCAACCCGCTGGAAAGTACCCAAGCAATTGCCTTTTTCATTTTATCACTATCTTCTTAATGAACAAAATTAATCCCAATTTGAAAACCGGAAAACAAATCCTTGGACTTACTTTCCCAGAAAGCCGGAAGCTCTCCTACCGCCAAAGATTGGTTGAACCCGAAATAGGGATTGAGCTGGAACTTTGAAAACTTTTTGTTCAAATCTACGCGCGCGTCTACTTCTGCCCGAGAGATCAATTGTAAGTAATACTCCGGATATAATACCATCCGGGTATAGTCATTCTCCTGATTGGCTCCGATGATCAACTCTTGGTCAAGAGATTTTTGAAAACCTAAACCCATCTGGGGACTGATTTGCCATCCAGCCTTTAGCTTCAAAGCTACCTGGGAATACAGCCTTCCTTTGACAGTCTCATAAGAGACAAAGTGAGAAGCATTGTAATCTTCCTTGCTCAGCGTAGTATAATCTACGCCAGCTCCCCATTGCCATTTCTTTGAAGAATTTCTGGAAAAGATCAAGTCAGCAGTGATCAGGCTATGCTGATAGTCATAGTTTAATCCCTGAAAGAGGTAATTAAAATCATCACCCTGATCTAGCTGGATACCTGATAGCAACTGAATCAGATATTCTGGGGAAGAATAGTGTATAAATAAATCATTGCGAATGGTTTGTAGGAAATATTCTCCGATCCACTCGTCGCCATCGCTATTTTTACGAATGAAATTTTCAGTCGAATTGCTTACCTGAATTTCATTTGAAAATCGAAACGCCCCTATTCCTCCTATCACTCCTCCTCCAACAGTAGTAGCTGTCCGGTCTTGGTTGTAGCTTCTCTTCTGCTGCAGGTTATAGCTTCCCAATCCCATCAGCGTGTAAAGGTTGTACTCCAGCTGACCATAGCTATCATTGGAAGCATTGTAGTTTTTGATTCCTCCCTTTTCTGAGCTGCTGGCACGCGAGATCAAGCCATACAGGTATATTTCAGGTAAAATTTCGAAAGAAAGCTGTCCTGTCAGTTCCAGATTGTAATAATCTATTGTAGGTCGGGGATCATTGGTACGAACCAGGTTTTCCAATTGATAATCAGCACCTATGCTGACCAAAAGACGTTGGGACCAAATCGGTCTTGTGATAGCTACCTGAGCATCAAACAAGTCATTATTCCAATTTCCAGGCTGGATATTCCCGAAGTAATACGGATTGCTGCTAATCTCCCTCACTTGCTTCCAGCCTATACTGTCTTGTATTTGCTTGGTATAAGAAAATGCCCCAGACAGATACCACTCATTCCATGTTCTTCTTCCTTGACTAAAAAATTGATATTCCTGTTGCTTTTGAGGAGTCTGCGGAGTTTTGATTTCTCCATTGTTCATCGAAGAGAAGCTGGCTCCGCTAAATCCAAAATCATACTGCTGAAAGTACCCTCTCACCGGAGTCTGACTAAATCGAAACAATTCATTTTTGGTCTGAATGGAAACCAGACTGGAATCAAAATTTGACTGGGCCATCAGCCCAGTCAAATTTATACTACATAAGATGGTAATAAGGGCGATTAATCGCATGAAATCTTGCTTTTATTACTGTAAGAAGCCTCGTGGATTTGCCACTTCAAAGTAGCCAAAGTCTGCCTCAGAATTATTGGTATCCATGAGTACCACTCGGTCACCGAAAGTCTTGGAAGTTTTGCGGATCACAGACTGGGAAGAATAAGATCCTCCAGGCACATAGGTATAGGTAGCATCCAGTGAGGTTGCTAGTTTTCTTGGAACCTGATTCGTCGGTGATGGCTGGATTTCTACTGCATCCAAGATCAAATCAGCAGGAATCTGGAAGTAAAGCTTGGTAGTAGATTTGATCTCTGTGACATTAGGGGTAGCATAAGCAGGGAAAGACAATACATCAGTCTCACTTCTGAAAATCGCCACTGCCTCACGACCTGGATTATCCAAAATAAAGTCACGGCCAAAGGAAAAGATATTGTTCATATTTGGCACATCCGGATTGTTGATATCCGACTCCAATGGAGAGCCACCGTCTTCTGCCAAGTACACTTCAAAATCAGCTCCGCTCAAATCTACGGTCAGGTCAGGATTGATGACTGTGACAGCCTCCCCTTTGTTTCCTGTAAACGGTGCTTTGTGATTGACAGCCGTCTGGGCTACGATGATACTTTTGCCCGGATACACTGGATAATCCTCTCCTGTTCCTGGGAATTGATAGATCCATTTTGCATAAAGGTAGTTTTCATTGGCATCATCTGTCGCTGCCATACCGATGGATTGAGCCCAGTCATATTGACCATTGGACAAATAACCAGCTCCTGTTCCTTCACTGGTTTTCCCCAATGCTCCCATCACATAAAGACCATCTACATAAATAGTATCGTTGGAGTTGTTATAGATCTCGACAAATTGATCTCTAAACAAAGCTCCTTCTACTCGATCAGAACCAGAATTGTACACCTGCTTGATCACCAAATCCCCTACTCTTCCTGATTCCAAAGTCAAGGTCATGGCAGAAGTAGCCGTAGTGATCGCAAAGCCAGACTGAGAAGCGTTGAATACGACTTCTTCCTGATCAGTGGATACACCTGCAAAAGCTTCAAATTCACTAGCCGTATATGATTTTCTGGCGATGATGTCATAGGTTCCGGATGGTACACCTTCCAGTAGCAACTGACCAGAGGCATCTGTGATGCCATCATAGACTTGCTGAGAAGTCACATTCGTTAAGGTCACATTGACTCCATCGGCTGATTGACCGTTGAAATCAGAACTATACACCACATGAAGAGACAGATCCACTGGCTGTACACGGGGTCCGTCTTCTTTGTCTTCGCAGGAAAAGCCAACGACAGCGAGGGCTATCCAGACTAGGGTTTTGAGGTAGTTATTTTTCGTCATTTTACTTTAGTTTATAGTTTAGTTCTAGTCCAAAATAAGGTTCTTGATTGAGCAGCTGTTCGACTAATCCTTCCGTATTGATCACCTCTGGTCGGATATTAAGGAAGTTATTTGCGAAGAAGCTGAAGCGTACATCTTTGCCCAGATTCTTGCTGAGATTCATGTGGAAATTGAAGTAAACAAAGTCCGGCTTTCTGTAAAATTCCCCTTCGGAAGGCTCCCGATTGATGACCGCATAGTCTGGGGAGTCCCGTTCAGACTCGGGGATTTCATGACGGATAAGATTGGAATCCAAATAGGCTATTGCCTGGTTGGAAGCATCAAAACTTCTGGTGTAAGTGGTGATAAAGGCTTGCGAGCGAATGGTAAACAGCAATCCAAGCCGAGATAAATGATGGTTGATCGTCAGCAAACCGGTCGAGTTTCCAGACCTGCTTTTGGTATGGTCATAGACACCATACCAGATCTCATCTGTTTCCTGCCAATTCGGTTTCTTTGTCAACGTTTCCCGATCCATATAGGACTCAGATTGGTACCAAGAAAGGTTCAGCTGGAATGAGGTGCGTATGGATTGGATGGTTTTGACCGAAAAGATCATCTCCAAACCCATATTGTCATTAAAAGCGGAATTGCTCACCTCTCGCTCGGTCATCAAGACAGGACTAAAAGTCCCGGTTCTTTGAAAGATTGGTTTCTGCCCTTCCCGTACCTCTACTATCTCATAGTCTGGCAACTCAATCCTTTGCATGTTACTATTGATCGAAAATCCGTCACGGATACTTTTTTGAAAGGCTGTCAGACTGAGATTAAATTGACCGAAAGTGGTATTCATCCCCAACTCTTTGGTATCAGATCGCATCGATTTCAGACCCGTCGCAGCATTGGGTACCAAGTGGGTATAGACCAAATACAGGCTTTCGCTTTCCAGCCCATTGAAATAATTGAGCAAGGTAAAATCCTCGTATTGGGGCCCAGGATATAAATGCACCAAACCGGGAGCTTTGAAGGCCAATCCGTAAGCCATCGTAAGATTGAGATTTTCTTTGAGCGCCAACCTTCCGTTTATTCTTGGAGAAAGATTCAGTTTGGATAGCTGAACATCTCCCCTCACTCCCAAGCTGAGGTTAAACTGCTTATCCCAAATTCTCCCACTCATTCGATCCTCTACAAAAGCTCCGAATTGCCACAGTTCTGGACTGATCTCTTTGTAGCTCATGGGACGTTCGTTGGTGCTGGCTCCAGCAAACCTCATCGGCCTCATGGGGTCAAAAACTCTCCCATCTCCAAAATTACCGTTGTACTTCAGATTAAGACCATAAGCGACTGTATGGCTGAGTTGTGAAGCCTTAAAAGCTTTGTGAAAATTGGTGTTGATGGAAAAATTGACCGGTAACCCTTTGATTCTTCTTTCTGACCGATAGGAGCTTGGATGGAATGTCCCAATATTCACCCCTGCCTCTGTAGCCGCTGTGACAGGAAGCACGCCCGGATTGACGAATTGATCCAAGTAAGAAAGGCTCTTTCCCACACTTGCTCCAAAAGAAACCCGCATATCATCCGCCAATTTGGACTTGAGATAAAAAGAGGTCCTATTGGATAGCGAAAGGCTGGTATTTTGGTAGTAAACTTTCTTTTCTGTCCCAAAATCAGGATCGATTTTAAAATCATCCAGATTGGTATTGAAACTCAAATTGAGTGAGTTTTTGATCTGCTTATTTTCTCCGAAATATTGATCCCAGAGTACGGAAGCGGCGATTCTGTTGTAAGATTTGATTTTGTCCCGCCGGTCAGGATTGCTATTGAGATAGTCCAGATTGAAGAAAAACGATTGTTTTTCATTGACTTGGATACCTTTGGACAAGCTCAGATTGGTATTGCCAGCTCCTTGACGAACGTTGAAATTGAGAGGAGATTTTCCGGCAGCAGTTTCGATGATGATGGCTCCGTCTGAGATGTCGCCATACTGCGCAGAAGCTACCCCTTGGATCACCTCCACTTTTTCGATGTTACCGACTGGGATTTGCCTCAAATCAAAACCTCCGCCTGCATTGTCTCCGGTTGCGTAGTTATTGGACCCAAAGCTAGTCGAGCCAAAAGACCGAAAAATCCCGGCAGTAGTTGGGCTTAGGCCTTGCATATTGCTGTTGTTGTCCACAGCATTTCCATTGATCACGAGACCTATACCAAAAGCATTGTTCAAGGACTGCTGAGAAGAAAGAGATCCTCTGAAGTTAATGGTTTGCGCACCTTGCAGCTGAGGATTGGTGATCGTTTGCCCGGGGATCAGCTTGAGCAACTCTCCCAAACTGTTTGATTGAGATTGTTCGATTGTCGTCCGATCTAGCTTGAAAGCCGATGCCGAGACATTTTCTTCATCTCGCACTGCCGAAACGGTGACTTCATCCATAAAGAGATCATTGTCCTCCATGTAGATGATCAGGCCCTTTCCGGATGTGAAATCCTCTTCTTTTAAAGCTATTTTTCGAGGAGACTTGCCCACAAAAGTTGCCGTCAAAATGACTCCATTCCACTCTCCATTGGGCAAGGAAATAGTGAAATTCCCAGTTTCATCAGAAATAGTAAAGGCATTTTCACCCACTCTGATGGTCACAAAAGGCAGCGCTTCTTTTGTGGACACATCGATCACAGAACCTTTCAAAACTACTTTCTGAGCAAAAGTTGTGGTCGTGATTAGTAGGGCAATTATTAGAAAATAGAAACTTCGCATGACTCTGAATGAGTCGCAAAATTAGTTTATTTAGAATTAATCTATTTAAATAAATCAAAAAATTCACTCACTCAGCCTTAAACCACTGATATCAAGTGAAATATATTTTAGTCCATTTTCTGTGATTTAGTAGATTTGAACGACATACTTCCACAAGGATAGTTACGGATTAAGAGTTGGGGGCAATGTCAATCTGAACTCTGTTCCCTCTCCAGGATGGCTCTCCACCTTCATTTTCACTCCGATACTATCCGCAAAATCTTTGGTCAGAAGAAGCCCGATCCCACTACCCCTCTCTCCCTGTGTGCCCGGAGTCGAGAGTTTTTTTGAGAAAACTTGCTGCAGCTGCCTCTCATCCATCCCCATACCCGTATCACGGATTATCACATGCTGTCCGTCTACTTGAACGTTGACAGTTCCGTATTCGTCGGTGAACTTCAATGCATTGGAAATCAAATTTCGAATGATCAAAGTCAACCTATCTTTATCTATTTGTATCACAAAATTTGGTGGAACTTCATTGTGAAAATGAATCTTCTTTTGTTCGATCTGTGCACTGAAGACTTTTTGGATTTCTTCTACCAATTCAAAAAGAACTACCGTTGTATTTTCGACTTTATTCTCATCCATCTGGGTACGAGCCCACGTGAGAATATTTTGGAGCATCCCGGTCGTGTTGGCGGTTTCTTTAGAGACATTTTGTAATACAAAATCAATCTCATCCCCCTCAAGATCCCCGGATTTCCACAAGTTCAAAGCGCCATTGAGACTGGATATCGGACCTCTGAGATCATGAGAAATAATAGAAAATAGCTTCTCTCGAAAATGGTTGGACTCCAGCAAAGCTTCGGATTGTTTTCGGACCAAGGCATTACTTTCCGAAAGTTTCTGATTCGTCAGGGAAATTTTTCTGTTGTTTTTCCATTGGAGCCACAAAAGGACTACAAGCACCATTCCCAGAGCTATTGAACCTAAGAGCAGTTCACGATTTCGTTTTAATTTTAAAGAAGTGAGTGCTTCGGATTGTTCCATTTTTTGGAGCTCCAGCTCTTTTTTTTCATTCTCATATTTGGCAGAAAGCTCCTCCCTGATCATCTCCCTGCTTTCGTTGAAAACCGAATCTGAATTCTGCTGATCGATCTTAAGAAACTCATAAGCTTTTTGATAATCACCCTGCTCTTTGTAGAGTTCACTCAACTGCTTGGCTGCAATTCCTATCTGAAAAGGGGATTGGATTTCTTTGGCTAATTCGAAAGCCTCACTCGAACTTTGGATCGCCGCTGTCTGCTGTCCCAGCTCTCTTTGATATCTGGCAAGTCGGTTTAGGCCTGACAAGATCCCTTCCACATTTTGATTCTTCCTACTTAGAGCTAATGATTTGGTGATTAGTTGGGAAGATTTCCGCAGATCGCCTTCAGTTTCATACAAATCAGAAAGCTGAATCAAGGTTTGCACCTGTCCTCCTTCATCACCAAATTTCTCTTTCAAAACCAGTGATTTTTCCAAGTAATCCTTTGCCTGCGCAAAATCCTCTTCTTGCTGAAAGGATTGCCAGGCATCCCGATAGTAGCTCCCCAAGTTATTATAGAGCAAACTCATCCCCCGCTCATGCCCGAGTGCTTTTGCGATGTCCAGTGAAATCTTATACTGCTCTACCGCCAGAGGCAGCTTGCTCAATCGATAATAAATATTGCCCAAATTGAGGTAAGACTCCATGACCCCCACCGAATCCCCAAGACTTTCACGGATTTTGAGCGCATCAAAATGCGACTCAAGCGCCATTTCATATTCACTTTGGATCAAATAGCACACTCCGATCAAGTTGTAGGCAGAGGCCTGAAGTCCTGGCAAGTCCAACTTGGTAGAAAGCTCCAAGCTTTGACGTGACAGCTCCAATGCTGTATCTTGATTTTGGGCATAGTAGCTTTTGGCCAAATCCAAGAGCAATGCAGATTTGCTCGAATCATTGGATGAAGTACGAATCTGCTCTAAAAGCTGAAGCCGAGGATTGGAGTCAGAGGTGGGAGACTGATAGAGAAGGGCTATCAGAAAGATGGAGACTAGAGACACTCAATAAGTACGTTAGAAGGGCTGAGTAAAAAGAATAGCCAATCTACTACATTCTCCTTTAATTGAGAAAACAGAATTTTGTGAATGGAATTCATTTCAAGAGTTTCTAAAAAATCAATCATTCCTTCAATCCTATTTGGAAAGGTCTTAGAATTTCCTCAGCACATTCAAGGTAAGGTAGTGAAACTTGTAGCCAGTTCCAGAGGTAGCTGCCACGTTGCTCCACTGCGCATTTAGTCCAAAATCGAACCCATGAACCCGATAATTTATTTCAGCTTGACCCCGCAAGGTCGGGTCCCAACTTTGCTTTTCAATCTGCTGCATTCCCCCGGCAACTTGGAGTTTTAAAGCCAACTTAGAGATCAATGGCAACGGCGTGCTGTAATCTACAAATACCTCCGTGCTCAGAAACTGCTCGGGAGCAAAGTATAAATCAGTCTCTGAATCGGCATAAGCTAAGGCAGAAAAATTAATGCCTGTCTTCAAGGTAGGCTCTGTTCTCAATAATCTATAAATAGAACCAAAAAACTGTATTCTGGAATTTTCATCATTGAGCATCCCATAACTTCCCTGGGAGTAAAACCCTGTCTTGCCATCAAACATGATATGAGTCACATACCCCAAATTTTGAATTCGGATATCCTTGCCAAGCAAATCTGCTGTAAAATTGAGAATGTCTGAGCTATAGGTAACTCCTACCATCCGACGATCATGCGGCTGATACTTTGTCTCAACTTTCCCCGTGACCCCAGTGAAAGAATCCCCTGTCTCTGGCGACACTTTCTGTACTACCACCTCTGCAGCACTTTCCCAAGCAGGAGACCACTTTCGGCTGATGGATGCAGACACAAAGTTGGATTTGGTGACTTGATTTTCAGGAGCGCGCACTTGACTAGCACCCAGTCTGACCCCCACTTGCAAGGCAGCATTGGATTGGTTTTGCCAAAAAACCGACTGTTCTGTTCTTGTATTGCTAGCCACATCGGAGAAATATCCTGCACTTAGTCCCACAGTTTGCAAGTCCCCTGTGGCCAGTTTCTCCTCTAGTAGTTGCTTTTGAGAGGTAGATATATTATCCCCATATCGGTGAACCAACTCGCCGGATTTCTCCCATTGTTTTTTGCCGATCAAGACCTCCGCATATTCCTGAATGTAGGCAGGATCTGGATATTCCTGCACCAGCGTATCATAGTAAGACAATCCCTCGGAGTAATTTCCGGAGGTAGTATGAAGCCGGGCTTGCATCACCAAATACTGATCGTGATCTACCTGACTCTCATTATCTTCCAGAAACAATTGAGCTTCCTTAGTTTTGACATTCCAGAGAAATGCATTGAAATAGTTTACTATAGCTCCCTTATGGCTTTGATCCTGAATCCAAGCAGCTTGCGCTGACTCCAAAGCTTTACCAGGCTTTTTATTCATAAATAGCGCATAGGAAAGGTTGATCAAAGCGATGGTTTTTTCATACTCTAGTGGGATCAATTGAGAATACACCTCGACTGCCTGTTCAAAATCACGATTCTGCAGACAAAGATCTCCTTTGAAAAGCAGGATTTGCGCATCCTCTTTATTCACTGAGAGAATATTATCCAATTGGAAAATGGCAGCAGAATAGTCGCCTGCAGCTCTTAGTCGAGTCGCTTCTTGTATGTATTCTTCCCGCTGAGACAGTTCTAGCTTAGTGTTTTGGGCCAATACCAAATTGGAATAAAAGAATATTCCCAAAAATCCAATAACTTTAACTATAGTAAGTATAGAACACTTCAATTGCTCTAGCACATGGAAATACACTTCAGCGATTTTTTGATAACTGGACAAGAAAAACCCGCTCTCAAAGTAGAAATCAGAGGGGAAGCCAAAGGGAGTCATAACGAAATCCTGAGAAATAGACTGGATGACATGGTCCATCGGGATGTCAACTTGGTCTATTTGGACATCAAAGGAATGACTGACAACGACCTGGGATTCATCAATGAACTCATTCACCTTCATTCTACTTTGGCTAATCATTCCAAAAAACTCATCTTGCTTTATCAAAAAGGATCTCCTTTCGAGACTTGGATCACTACCTCGGGAATAGATAAATTCATCACTTTGGCTATCACTGCATAAAGCTTTGCAAAACACCATATCCCACAAAGAAGCTAACAGCACTCCATAAAAAACCGCACCTCCGGCCATCATAAATCCATCCCAAAAGGAAATAAACACTGGATAAAACACTGTCCTAATAAGAATAGCCAAAGCAGCTACCACCAATACGAGCAACCAGAATATCATGGAGCGCTTGCTTGGATAAGTCGTAACAGCAACTTTTTTCAGACATATCAATTCACTTCCTACCCAAATCAAACCGATCACGCTGAGACTATACTGAAGGAACTCGTAAACAGGAACTCCTATAAAAGAAGCTTCCAGAAACGGAAGAGATGAAACAAGCCATCCATCGAAATGTGTCATACCGTCCAATAGCAAGTGGGTACCAATCCCTATTAAAATAGACAGCAAAAGCATCGCAAATGAAGTAGGAAGTAGCCCTTTCTTAGGCTGATCCAAATAGCCAATCATTCGCTCTTTCACCCAAAGTGGACTGGCGAGGATCAGAGGTTTTTTGATCACATGATGTATCAAAACCACCATCAGCAATGCCACGGGAAGATCAAATAAGATAATGCCCGCAGGAGTATGCCCTATATTTTCATCTAACCTCATCTTGAAGAAAAACTCCAAATCAGGCACCATACTGCCTATCACCAAGCCTGTCTGAGACAAACGGTTTGAAGACTTACTTACAGATAATATGGCTGCTGGATGTGAAAATGTAAAAGGCATGACGAATGGAATTAGGCTACTTTGTTAGATTGAAAAGTGGACACCAGCTCCTTCACTACCTCATCAGTGACAGTGCTCTTCAGCAAGTATTCAGCGGAACCAAACTCCATGGCCGCTATAGCGACTTCCAGACTCTCCAGTGCAGTACAAAATACCACCTCGACCTCTGGAGAACTTGCCTTTATCTTCTGAAGTATATCCAAGCCATCAGAATTGCTCATCTGATAATCCAGAAAAATCAACGCGGGGTTAAGATGAATCTGCTCCAGGCAGTCTACCCCATCCTCAAACGTGTGAATATCGGTAATTCCAATTCCGATCAAGATTTGCTCTAGGATAGCCGTCCAAAAAGGATCATCATCAACGATAAATGCAGGAAATGTTTGTAAATTTTTCATAGCTGTAATATTTACCCAGCTACTTTCCAATGCTGTACCAAACCCCGAAAAGAGCCAACACAGACAATATGGACAGTTTTCGAAAAAATAAAATTCCAAAATATGGAATTTCTTTCCAGTATTTGGATACTAAAGGCGTGGTAGATTACTAATAATCTTTAGAATTGATATCTTGAATTACCCATTGAAGCTCCTCGATGATATGAGTCATCAAATAACTCATTCTTTCAGAATTCCCCTCAGAGACTATTCCACTTTCCAACTCGACAATCTCCTCCGAAATCTCTCCTATAGCCAACATCTTCACAGAGGGCTTGAGTCGATGAGCCAGCTTTCGGACTTCATCAAATTTTTCACTCTCAAAAGCCGCCTGTAGCTCCACCACGGTAGCTGATGCTGTATCCTTAAATAGATTCATCATTTTGCTGATAAACTCTGGGTTACCATTGGACAATCGCTCCAAGCCTTCCACACTATAGCGAGCAAACGGAGGATCGCTCACTGCTTCCTCTTTCTTCTTAGGAATCATTGGAGCATCTTTCCCAAGCAATAGCAACGAAATCGTGTGAAGTAAATCTTCCTCTTGAAACGGCTTCGCCAAAAATGCACTCATTCCCTGCGCCATGTATTTCTCCTCATCGTCTTTCATCGCAAAAGCAGTAAGAGCCACCACAGGTATATCGGACTTCAAGTCTTCCCTGATAATTTTGGTAGCCATGACACCATCCATGACAGGCATCTGCATGTCCATCAGTACTAGGTCATACTTGGATTTCTTCAATTCCTCCACAGCTTCTTTTCCATTGGTAGCGAGCCCTATTTGGACTTCATTTTGTTCCAAAACCGTAGACGCTACCATTCTGTTGAATTCATTGTCATCCACGACCAATATCTTCTTGCCTCTGATCAACTCGTGATCAATGTACTTCGGCGCATCTACCGGAAGATCAGACAGATCTCCTTTTTCAAAAGAAAGAAAAATAGAAATCTCCGTCCCTTTGCCTTTTTGGGACACAATATCCATACTGCCACCCATCAGATGAACCAGCTCCTGTGTAATACTCAAGCCCAGTCCGGTACCTCCATATTTTCGGGTGATGGTAGAGTCTTCTTGCACATACTTCTCAAATCCCTTCTGGATAAAACCCTCATCCATACCTATCCCAGTATCTCTCACTCGCAAGGCCATCTTTTGCTGGCGCTCAGCATCTTCCAAAAGCTCCATTTTAATGGTGACTTCCCCCTTTTCAGTAAATTTGATAGCATTGGAAAGCAGGTTAAGCAAAATCTGATTGATCCGAATTGGGTCACCAATTAGAACGTCGCAAACTCGAGGATCTCGGGTTTCTATAAAGAAGTCCAGCCCCTTGCTTTCGGCCCGAGCTGTCATCATCCCTACGATATGATCCAATAGTTCAACCGGTTTGAAGCCTATAGACTCAATAGTCATTTTGCCTGCCTCTAATTTGGAGAGGTCCAAGATATCCTTGATGATCACCATCAGATGATTGGCTGAATTCTGAATAGCAGCCATATATCGCTCTTGCTGCGGATTCAATGAAGTCTTGGCTAGCTGATCTCCCATTCCAACTATGGCATTCATGGGAGTTCTGATCTCATGACTCATATTTGCGAAGAATATCTCCTTTGCGCGTTTGGACTTTTCAGCCTCTTCCCGCTGGCGCATGAGTTCCTCTTCAAGTTTTTTCTGTTCTGTGATATCGAGATGAATGCCAATGGACCCGATCAATTCATTTTTGTCATTGTAATTGGGAGCTCCACTGATGAGCCACCATCTGTATTCGCCATCAGGCTTTCTATATTTTAATTCATAGGAATCAGATATCCCTGATTTTCTGCTTTTTGACTTCTCTTGTAAAATCTGTTTGGACCCCTCATCCAGTAACAAATCAGTAGCTTTTTTTCCAACCAACTCTTCCGTCGGGACTCCTGCCATCAGGCAAAAAGTCTGGTTGGCGTGGAGAACCTTTTCTTCCAAATCTACTTCCAGAAGCCCTAGATTCATATTGGTGATAATATTCCTAAATTTTTCTTCTTGCTTGACGATACGAGTTCTGGCTTGCTTTCTTCTTTGGACATTGACCAGCATCTGTGCAAAAACAAACAATAATTCGATCTCCTTCTGGGAATAAGTATGCTGGGTCTTGACCGAGTCAAATCCCACAAAGCCTAACAATTCTTCATTGTAACGCATCGGAATCGCTATCAAACTTTGAATTCCCTGCGGCTCCAGGATCTCATGCAATCCCTCCATCCCCATCTGGAGGAGTTGAGCGGTATCCTCGACGATAAAAGGCTCACCTTTGCTATGTGCTTCGACCCAATTGGGGACGAACTCCAGTGGGACATTCTGCGTATTTTCTATTTCTTCCGAAATTCCTTCTGCGCACCATTCGTAAGTACAGCTGCAGGTATCCTCCGCGAGATTGTAATCAAAAATATAAGCTCGATCCGCAGTGACGAATTCACCGATTTTCTTGAGAGAAGCGTGAATCTTTTGATCTACCTCCTTTAGGTCGATATTAATGTAGGTAGATGATATTTCGATCAAGATATTCTTGAGCTCATCTTTGGATTTCAAAAGTGTCTCAGTACGCTTGCGATCTGTGATATCTATCAAAATCCCATTTACCTGAGCAGCATCCCCATCTTCAACTATGATTTTCCCTTTGCTTTGTACCCACTTCAATCTTCCCGATGGGGTGATAATCCGAAACTCTTTACTATAATCCTTTTTCACTTCGATCTCCCTCAAAATCTCTTCGATCACACCCTTATCATCTGGATGGATAATCTCCCTCCACAGTGAATTATCCTTCAACATGGTATCCATGTCTATTTCAAATAATTCTTCCACGGAAGGGGTGAAAAATATCGCTTTCATATCGGGATAAGTCGCCGACCAAATCACATCCCTCAGTCCGTTCAGAATACTCCCTAATTTTTTATTGAGATGAAGTAGTTCTTTTTCAGAGGCCTTCTGCTCCGTGATATCCGAGTGTGTCCCGATGATTTTGACAGGAAATCCTTTTGGGTCTCTCTCTATGACGATTCCGCGATCTTTAACCCACTTCAGGCCCCCATTTTCCATGAGGATTCTATATTCCAAGTGATGGGATGAGATTTTACCGGATTTATAGTTTTGATCATTTTCTATCAGCAAGTGCTGATCTTCGGGATGAAGTTGCGAAAACCATTTTTTACCGGCATTTTCAAGTTCATTGAATCTAAGCCCCCGAAAGTTCTGAGCCTTGTAGCTGAAGAACGTCTGTCCATTTCGAAACTCCAGCTCCCATACATTGTCTCCTGAAAATTCCAAGACCTTACGATAGACCTGCTCGAATTCCAGAACTTTCTGCTGAGATTTTCTTTCCTCTGATACATCTTCTACCAAGGTAAAAAAATGAAGAAATTCACCTTTTCTGTTCAATACGACTTGGCCATTGATCCGTGCCCAAAACCACGTACCATCCTTGCGATAGTGTTTGATTTCCTTTTTGAACGACTCCTTTTTGAAAAAAGAAGTCAACATATCCTCTACTTCACTCTGTGAAGTTTCTTCTCCTTTTCCCAAATCCAACGGCAAACGCCCCAGCACCTCTGCGGCTTCATAGCCTGTCTGTCTCAAATAGCCCTCATTGACATAGGTAATATAGCCACGCTCATCCATAAAAAGAATGCCATCTGAATTAGCACTAGCCACATAGGAGAGCTCCTCCAAACGTGCCTTCTGGACAGACATCGTATCGATCAGCTCCTTCAGATCTGTGGTCACCAGTTCCTGGTTTTTCACCAAATGCAACAAATCCACCAAAGGATCCAAAGGGGCAAAATCAGAAATGGTAAGGTCATTGGAAGCCAACTCCTCGATCGAGCTAAACCAAGGAGAACCCAAAAAAATCAAAACTTCATCCTGTGGAAAAAACTCAAACTGCCCCCTAAATAGAGTTTCCTTGGATGACTTTGACTTCAATAAATAAGTCCTATCAGCTGTAATTGAAAGTAATCGAAAATCAAACAAAGTGCCTGTAGGGCGCTCAATTTCAAACAAATCATCAAAATGTAACCCCTTCACTTCTCCCATCATCTTGCCGATTCCGGGTCCATAAAAATCCAAAACACCTTGGGAATTCATTGCAAAGTGAAAGGGGAAAATTCTGTCGAAATGTCTGTTGCTTACTTCCATATAAATACTTGCCTAGCTTACCAGCTCACTTTAAATGCCTCATGCGTATGGCCAGATTCCTTGCTGAGAATATGATCTATCAGTACCGGCGAATCAAACATCTTCCCTAGTCCCGAAATCAAACCTTTCATAAATCCAACCAGCCCCTCCCGAAATGAAAAATAATGCAAAACCAAAGCTCTATCTTCTACTTCGTCTATTTCAAACTCCGGAGGCCTCAGCTTGGGATAGATCAGCCTGATTCTGTCATGAAATAGAGGAAGGTTGATCAAAAATTCCTTGAGCGTACTCCCTCCAGCTTTCATCAAGCCTCCATATTTTTCATTTCCGGTCTTCAAAACCCACCATTCTCCAAAAGCAAACAAAACCTCTTCCACAGTCATCCCCAGCTCTTCCGAAGCTGCAATCGCCAGCTGATAGGTGACCGCATCATCGTAAGGTTCTGTACTTATAAAGTAGTCTATCTCTATCCCACTTTTTTCTTTTATATCAATCCACTTCTCTTCTCCAAAATTGGTAACAATCAGATCCTGAATTGACTTGTTGACTAATCCATACATAGGCTTTCTATTTTGTATTACCTATGTCATCGTATGAAAATCCGGCCAGAAAAAAGATGCATGCAGACTCCCATAAATCAGCGATTTCAAACTAAAAACCTTTCTAAATTTCCAATTTTTGGAAAACATTTCCATTATTCGGACTTAGTTAGTTTTTATTTCTCCCTCCTTGATCATTTTATATATGGTACTTTTTCCGATATCCAATACCCTGGCTGTCTCTATCACATCTCCGTCGCATTTATTGAGGTAGTGATTGACTATATCACAGATATGCTCTCGGAGGGTCTTATTCTCCATGAGAAACATATTCTCCTTTTGCAAAGAGAAAAAACTAATATCATCTGCCTTGATTTCGTCAGAATCAGCCATGACAGCAGCTAAATCTATCACGGCCTTGAGCTCCCTGATATTGCCAGGAAAAGGGTATTTGAGCAATTTGTCCTTGGCCTCAGTACTGAGTGTGGGAGCAGAAATTTTATTGCTCTTGGCAAATTCTCCAATGAAGTGCTTGGCAAGAATAAGTACATCCGAGCCTCTTTCTCTTAGTGGAGGCAACTCGATCGGCAAGCCCATGACCCTAAAAAAAAGATCTTCTCTAAAATTTCCTTTCCGGACTTCTTCCGACAGATTTTTATGCGTTGCTGTGATCACCCGCACATCTAATTTGACCGTTTCGTTGCCGCCTACCCTACTCAGTTCTCTTTCTTGGAGAACACGGAGTAGTTTGGATTGAAGGTTCAAGTCCATTTCGGCTATTTCATCCAAAAAAATGCTTCCTCCACTCGCCTCCTCAAACTTCCCGATTTTGCGACTGGTCGCTCCCGTGAAAGCTCCCTTTTCATATCCAAACAGTTCACTTTCTATCAAATCCTTAGGAATAGCAGCCATATTGACTGCTATAAACTTTTTCTTCTTCCTATCACCACTATAGTGAATAGCCTTGGCCACCACTTCCTTTCCAGTACCAGTCTCACCAGTGATGGATACATTGATATTGGTTTTGATAGCCTTTTCGATGAGCGAAAAAGTTTTTTTCAGTTCCTTGCTGTTTCCCAAAATCGTCTTTCCGAAAGAGAATTTCTGTCCCAGCTCTTCTTTGAGTGATGCTACTTCTTGTCTGAGAGATTGATTCTCGCGGATTTTCAGGACACTATTCCAGAGAAGATCCTTGGTAGATTCATCTTTGATCAGATAATCGCTCACTCCGGCTTTGAGTAAGTTCACCGCCACACTGATATCCTCCTGCGCACTGATCACAATCACCGGAATCAAGGAATTATACTCTTTGATCTTCTTGAAAAGCTTATCCCCTGTCATATCAGGCAATGAAAAATCAACCGTGATCAAATCTGGCTTTAGGTGCATCCTATCCAGACAAGCTTGTGCTGTCTGCAAAAGCGTCACTTCATAATCAGGATTGAGACTCATGTGATATTCAAGAATCTGACCATACCAGGGATCATCCTCCACTATGAAAATCTTGTACTGATTCATATGCGATTCATCTTTCCTTTAAGATACAAAAAGTATAGGCTAGCCGTGTGATTTTTGGAATTTTTTCCAAAATATGGAACTAACACAGAGACAATAATGTCATTTTTAACTGATTATCAATTACTTGTGTTTTTGGACGGAGATTTGAAAAAAATTGGCATACCGAAAACAAACATCCCATGAACGCTATCAATCCAAACTCCAGCAACCCATCTCAGCTTATGGAACATCAATACGCTATAGTAGTACCTTGCTACAACGAAGAAAAAAGATTTGCCTACCAGGAATTCAAAACCTTTGCATTAGCTCATCCAGAAGTGCTACTCTGCCTAGTCAATGACGGGAGCAAGGATAAAACCCTAGCTGTACTCAAAGGAATCCAGACAGAAAGCCCCAATAACATCGCTGTACTGGACATGCCTCAAAATGGAGGTAAATCTGAAGCAGTCAGACAAGGGATGCTATTTGTTCATCAAAATTATAATTCCAAACTAATTGGTTTTCTAGACGCCGATCTAGCTACTACTCCTGAAGAATGGCTATTGATGGCCAAATACAAGGAAAACCACCCCAAGTTCGGAGCGATTGTCGGCAGCCGTATCCAGCGCCTTGGTGCCGAAATCAATCGAGATGACAACCGCTCGCTGGCTAGTACTGTGATCAAAAAAATGATCAAAACTATTTTGAAAGCTAATTTTCAAGACACGCAATGCGGTGCCAAGATTTTTCAAAGAAACCTGGTTCCATTTTTATTCAAAAAGCAATTCCAGACCCCTTGGCTGTTCGATGTAGAGATCTTTTTGAGACTGCAGGAGAAATTTGGAAAAACCACTTTACAAAAAGGAGTCTTGGAATACCCACTCCTTCACTGGTCTGAGATCGGTGATTCTCGACTCAAGCTCAAAGACACGATCAAAATACCTGTCCAGTTATTAAGTCTCTACTACCACTATCAGGTCAAAAGCAAACCTAAAAATATCTGGAATCACAAAAATCAAACCTTGGTTTTACACCACAATTAATCTTAACCCTTCTCACAATAAACACTACGCCTTATGAAAAATCAAAATCACTACGTCGCAATTATGGCCGGAGGAGTTGGAAGCAGATTTTGGCCAATGAGCAAAAGCTCTTACCCGAAGCAATTTTTGGATATTCTGAATACAGGTAAGACCCTCATCCAAGCCACATACGAGCGCTTTGCGAGTTTTATTCCCGAGGAAAACATCTACGTGGTCACTGTCGAAGACTACACTGCTATCGTCAAGGAGCAATTGCCCCAGCTCCCAGAAGCCAACATCGTAGCCGAACCCGCTCGAAAAAATACGGCAGCTTGCGTGGCTTACATTTCTTTCAAGTTGAAAAAGCTCAACCCAAAAGCAAATATGATAGTGGCTCCCAGTGATCATCTGATCGGAGACCTAAAACTATTCCAAGACACTTGCCTCAAAGCTCTTAAGTATACGACAGATAATTATGCTTTTGTCACACTAGGAATCAATCCTACTCATCCCAACACAGGTTACGGCTACATCCAGCATACTGCATCCGAGGACGAGATCGTGCCGGTCAATCGCTTCACAGAAAAACCAGATTTGGCCACTGCAATGGAATTTTTGAAAGATGGTAGCTACCTCTGGAATTCTGGGATTTTTATCTGGAAAGCGGAAGACATTGTGAGTGCCTATTGGGAGCACTATCAGTATATGTACGATCTATTTGACGCCACATCCGGATACTTAAACACTCCTTTGGAAAAAGAAGTCATCCGACAAGTCTATGAAGTATGTCCATCGACATCTATCGACTACGCCATCATGGAAAAAGCCAAAAATGTATTTATTATCCCGTCCTACTTTACCTGGAATGACCTAGGAACTTGGAATAGTGCCTATGACAATTTCAGCAAAGACGAAGCTCAGAATGCAAACAATAGTACGAGTGCCATTTTGGTAGATAGCAAAGGTTGTCTGGTCCACAGCAATGAGCAAAAACTGATGGTCATCGGAGGATTGGAAGACCTTATCGTGATCAATACACCTGATGCACTGCTGATTTGCAAAAAAGAAAATGAGCAGCAGATCAAGGAATATGTAGAGAAAGTAAAAAAAGTAAAGGGAGAACTTTATATTTAGTAAAAGCATATTTTTTGTGAAAAACCAAGATCAACTGTTGTGGAGTGAATTTCTGGGGAAGAGGCTGCTTCTGGTAGCCTTATCCCTGGGTTTGCTGACTCACGGGATCATTATCTATTTCACCTTGCCTCAGACTTATGATGCGTATGTGCATATGTTTTTTGCGGATCACTATTCCAGATTTTGGTTTGAGCCATGGGAATATCGTTGGTACACCGGGTTTCTGACGATCAGCTACCCGCCTTTGGTGCATCAGTTGATAGCACTGATCAGCAAGGTTTTTCCTTTGAAAATCGCATTTAGCATTTATTCTATAGCCATCTATGAAGCGCTGATATTGGGTATTTATCGCTTTACCAAGATGTTTTATTCTAAGCAGACTGCAGGAGTAGCCGCTATTCTTGCCGTTGTGTTGAGTTCGTTGGTAGAGACACTTCATGTATACGGTCAAGTGCCTACACTCACCGGATTGGCATTTTTGCTGAATGCCTTGCCCTTTATGTACCAATACATCAAGTCTTCCGACTGGAGATACCTGCTAATGTCCTTGGCTTTTATTTCTGTGACTGTGAGTTCCCATCATGTGACGGCTATTTTCGGAATGGTCTTTTTCATAGCACCTGCTATCCTGATGGCTTTGGTAGACGGCAACCCTGATCTGGGACAAAAGAAACTCTTCGGGAGATTTATCCCAGACTTGTTAGTTATGGCTTGGAAAAAGAAAAAGGAAATCCTGTTCTTCGGTTTTTCAGTCATTATCCTCACGATTACACTGATCTTCCCCTATTGGTATTGGAGTAGAACTGACCCCATCAGTCAAGTGTCGATTCCGCATGGGTCCCGGGACAATTTTCTGGAAGTGACCAGCTCCGGACTGGTATTTTATATCATTCCTCTCCTATTGATTTTCGCACTGCTACCAGCAATTTCGTTTTTGATTACCCGCAAAAAAAGACACCTAGGCTGGGCGGTATCCTTTTATCTGTGCCTGCTGTTAGGCAGCGGCGGCACCACTCCCCTTCCCAAAATGATGTTGGGCGAGACCGCTTTTAATATTCTCACCCTAGATCGGTTTGGATTCTGGGCATCTATTATAGCGATCCCTTATATCAGTCATTTTTTGCTCGCATTTCTAGGAGGAAGCGTCAAAGAGTTTTGGATCCAAAAATTTGGTGAGACTTCTCATTTTCTCATTTTAGGATTCAGTGGATTTTCCTATTTACTCTTCCTGATATACATCTTTCATTTGGCCAGTTTTCGTCCCTTGCAGCCAAAAGCAGTGGCTATAGAGCCTATTATCAATTTTCTCAACAGGGACGATCACATGCGCTGGAGGTATCTGACTTTGGGATTTGGTGACCAGATGGCCTGGCTTTCGTCAAACACTCTAGCAGCAACCATTGACGGCAACTACCACTCTGCCAGAAGGCTTCCCGAAATGACCTCCAGAGCTGTAGAAAGGCTGGAAAATGCCAAATACCTCATGGAAGAAGGCATGGCTTCCTTGGACGATTTCCTCACCAAAGCCGAAAAATACCAGCTAAAATATGTCTTCAGCAACGACCGCTATTACGACCCTTTGCTTTTTTATTCGGGATGGAATAGGACCATTCGACTGGAAAATGGAATAATGGTCTGGGAAAAAGGAAATATCTCGACGATTCAGCCTACTCGACCTACCGAACTCAATCCCTTTCTAAAGAAAGCGTGGGGAATCTTACCTCTCAGCACATTGCTCTGCGCCGTAGGGTTGACGGTTCTTTACCTTTTCCATTTCAAAAAATCACAGGAAGAGTTAGTCTCCCAAGAAGCAGCGCGTTTTTTTCCAAGATTGGTAATCTACCCTTCCGCCTGGCTGCCTTTTATTCTATTTAGCGGATTTTTGATGTACCAGATCTACGAACTACTGCTGGTAGATGAGCAAAAAGATCCTACCACAACGATCTATTCCCATTTTGACGACTTAGATTTCCAGCGATTTGAGGAGGCCTTCCAGTTTTTCAAACCGGGACCGGAATACAGTCTGGATCAATATCTTTTGGAGAAATCAGTCAGTGACGGTGGACTTCTACCTTCCTTTGCCAAGCTGGATGACCTACAAATCGATACGATTGCACTCACAGCTACAGCAGCTGAGATGAATGTGAAGAGTACTTGGAGAACTTCACTGGGACCTCGGGTAAAAGAAGAGCTCATGAAGCTGGAAAAAATCAACCAGCACTGGTACATCATCCCTCCCAAAGTTTTCCTGCAGATTCCCGAAGAACAAGTCATCAGCTACACCTATACTCTTTTCAAAAAAATGGGAAAGAGACAGATCAGTAGCTTTCCCACGGTCAAAGATGACCGGATCAAAAAACCATTTGCGGGGTTTTATCAAGCCAATTTAGTTTTGGTGGAAGACGAACTGAGGCTTACAGGCGAGCTCATCAATGCAGATAATATTCCTATTACACTGGCGATGAAAGCAGTGGTGACTTTCAAAAATGACAGTTCGGAAACATTTTATCCCAAGCGTAGCTTTCATTACAATTTAGCTCCAAAGGCAAGTACCTTTTTTGAAATTCCTATCGGAAAGCAAGCTGATTCAGGGGATAAAGAAATAATTGATATCTCCTTGGAACTGGAAACAGACATCAGCGAGCGTGGGTATATCCGCGGAGGAGAATTGAGCTATCAACTTACATCTGATACGGAAAATAAGGCAGAATTTGAGGCTACCATGAAGAATCCATTTACTGGAGAAATCACCATTCCGGGAGTCCTATTGGCTGAAAAAGATGCAAGTGGGAGAATTATCCAAGTAGATCTTTGGACCCATAGTCAGTCGATAAGGGCAGGATTGGAAGGGCGCTTCCTGATACCTTTCCAAAAGGTGGAAAATCAAGCAAGAATTCTGGAACACTTGCCCATTTCATTGATGATTAATGGCCAGGAAAGACAATTATTGGATCAAAAACCAAACGACGGTTTCTCTCCCCTAGAAAGAATCAGCTTGCTTCCCCATTGCTTTTTGGCACAAGAAATCTATCTCCAATGAAATGGTATCGACTCTACATAGTGACAGCATGGCTCTCTATAGGGTGTAGCCAAAAAACTCTGGAGAAACCTCAGTGGCTCAATGCGACCTCAAGTATAACCATAGGTCAAGATAGCCTCTATTTTATAGTACCTGAAGCGAATTGGAGCGCATCCATCAGCACGCCTGTTCAGCTGATTTACCCTGATTTGGTTCAAAATGAAGATGAACTTGTAGTCATCATAAAGCCAATCGGAGGAATTATTGAAGGCATGGCATTCTTGACATTGGAGTCGGAAGAAAATCAGTTCATTTACTCTTTCCAGCTCAAAAACCCTCAGAAAGTAACCCAGCTGACTGATTTGCGCACACCAAAGACCTTATCCACGGATTCTTCTTTGGTCCAGCAGCAGATTCTATATCGATTTGATGATGTAGGTAATCTGATTCCACTCGCGGGCGAAAGCTACTTTGAGGAAAAGTACATTGAACTTCTTCCAGAAACAGGCACCTTTCAAAGTGAAACGGGAACGCCTCAGTCAAGCTTTTATGTGGAAGCCGGAACAGTAGTTGACATTCCTCTTTCCTATTCATTGGACGGCCCAAATCATCAAATCAGAATTCAGACAGGTCCACTGATGGATCGCTTTGATAATAAAATTGCGGACGGAACCCATATCCTCTTCTTTTTCCAGCGGGGTGATCAACGCATCAAAATCGAATCTGTGACAGAGGATGCCTTCGCTACGCTGACCGTACCGAGAGAGATGGTTGCAAACTCCAAACTAGTAGCAAGTATCGCTCAGGTAAGTTCACAGACTTTAAACCTACTGCCCAATGACTAGATGGATATTTATAGGTTTCCTGTTTTTGGCCGGACTGCTTCTGGTCTCCATGGCGAGAATTAGATCCAGCCATAGTGTAGTTCCATATTTTCTTCGCTACGATAGTCTTGCGCTCAATGCCTCTCCTCAGATCGACATTCAGGTAAATTCCATTGAAAAACCGGACAAAGCCCAACTCGAAAAGCTTGAGAAAGATTACATTGCTATCTGGGCACATCTCAATTACCTCTATCAGCACCCCAACCCTAGACCTAGTCAGGAGCGTTTTACAGAAAGGTTTTACCGAAATCTTGCCAAAAACTACCAAAAGGGTGAGGCAGGATCTATTCAGAGAAAGGATAGCCAGCATCATCTTTTCATCAAAACCTGGTCAAGAGATGGACTTTCCTGCAATCTGTTGGATAGAGATGCACAGTTAACCTATCTATTTCCAGATGGAAGTAGCCAAACTGTAACAGCAACTGTGGCTGTCAGTCTACTATTCCAAGGAGACAATTGGCGGCTAGACGCTATCAGATTTATCAACGAAACCCCCAATCAACCTCATCTATGAAACTAGCATTCATCACTCCTTACCCTCCTAGTCAAGTGACCCTAAATGAATATGGCTATCATCTGAGTCGTAGTTTTATCGGCAAAAAAGATGTCGATCACATTTACATTTTGACAAACAATCTAAAGGACAACAGCCAGTATTCGAGATATGCCACTGATGGATTGGAAATCATTCCTTGCTGGGACTTCAATAGCTGGACCACCGTCTTAGCGATACGAAGTAAGCTCAAGGAGCTACAACCGGATGCGGTCATACTCAACCTTCAATTTATGACATTCGGTGAGGGAAAAATTCCTGCAGCCCTTGGTCTTCTGACTCCTTGGATGTGCAGAATTTTAGGTATACCCACAGTAGTGATCCTGCATAATATCACGGAAACTGTAAAGCTAGACACCATCGGCATGGCAGATAGCAAGCTCAAAGGGAAGCTTTACCTATGGATTGGTGAGCAACTGACCAAGTTTATCCTGAAAGCCGATCTGGTAGGAGTTACGATATCGCAGTATGTTACTATTCTTAAAGAAAAATACCATGCAGATAATATCGTACTACTTCCTCATGGCAATTTTGAATTACCTGAGCGGAACTACCTACCGGAGAATTCGACAAAAATCAATTTAATGGCTTTTGGCAAATTTGGCACCTACAAAAAAGCTGAGGTGATGCTGGATGCGATGGAGATTCTTCAGAAAAAACATCCTGAATTGGAGTTCACAGCTACCGTAGCAGGCACAGACAACCCCAATGTCAAAGGATACATAGACGGCCTTAAAAGCACCTATTCCCACCTCCCCAATGTCATCTACACGGGCTATATCCCCGAAGAAAAAGTTGCCGAAATATTTTGGGACAGCACTTTTGTTATTTTCCCTTATACCACGACGACCGGAAGCTCTGGTATCCTCCACCAAGCAGGCAGCTATGGCAGAGCATGCATATTGCCCAAAATAGATGATCTGGAGCGAGTGGTAGAGGAAGAAGGCTACGGGGGAGCCTATTTCGAAACGGACAATGCAGAGAGTCTTGCCGATGCTGTATCTAGCTTGATAGACGATCCTGAAGAGCGAAAGCGAATTGAAGATCAAAACTACAAAGCAGCTAAAGGTCTCCCAATGGGAGAATTGGCCCAATGGTACCTAAGTCACATCCAAACGCTCGCCTCAAGAAAATGAAAAACCTCTTGACCAACTGGATAGATCGGTTTTTGCACTTTTTCTACCCGCTTTTCAGACGGTGGATTCCATACGAAGTCTACGCCTATCTGGCTGTGGGGGCTATCAATACTGCCTTGAACATCCTTTTGTTTGCAGTAGTCTATGAGTTTGTCTTACCCAAAGAAGGCTGGAGCATTTACGATTTCAATATTGCTTCTTATACCATCGCTCTGCTCATCGCTTTTTTCGCCACGATCCCCACAGGCTTTTGGCTGAGCAAAAACTTTGCATTCAAAAACTCAGAGTCAGGAGCCAAAAAAAATGGCTTGCAACTGTTTAAATATGTACTTGTAGTAGGTCAAGGTTTAGGAAGCGACTATTTAATTCTAAAAGGCCTGATACTTTTCCTCTCTATGGAACCTACAATTGCCAAGATTTTTTCCACGATCATCGTACTGACAGTCAATTTTTTACTTCAAAAATATTTCACCTTTAGGAGTAAAGAATAGAGCGCAGTCTTTCTGTCAAAAAAGGCCATAAGAGGTCTTCTATATTTCAATTTCCAATCAAAAAAGCCACCGAGAAATCCCGGCGGCCTTTTCAAACAATTAACCAATTGAGGAAATAGCTATTCAATCTTGATACTCAATCCATGCAAAGTCTGCCAACCTTCCTGATCCGTGACCCGAATCAAAAAATGATAATCTCCAGGGTCAATATCCTCTGGAACTTCAATCTCTGCCGCTCCTTCATACTCCGTCATACCTTCGGGAATGGTGTAGGTCTGAATGAGCAGCCAAGGATTTACAGGAGCTTTCACAGGATCTTCATTGCAGTCGCTCACTTCTGTACTATGAGTATGATGGTCAAAATTGTGATGAATGTCCAAACTGAAGCCACCCAATTCGACATTATCCGCAAACAATGCCTTAAACTCTACCGTGCTTCCCCGCTGTAGCACACTGCACTGCAAGGGAAATGAGTTTTCAGTCACCACGATCTCTGGATACTCCAGATCAATCGGATTTTCGTCTTCCCCGCAGGAAAAGAGCAGGAACGAAAGGCATAAGAATGAAGTGATTTTTTTCATAGAAATAGCATAGAATATTAAAACTGATAACTCAGAGAAAGACTGATATTTCTCCCCGCCTCTGGCAGATTGATCAAGCGGTAGAAACTGGTATGATTGAGGTAGCGGGTATTGAAAAGGTTTTGGATTTGAAGGTCAGTTTGGATGGCCTGTCCTAAAACCGAGATGGAGGAACCTGCACGTAGATGAACCAATTGGTAGCCGGGAGTCACCTTTTCCGGTGGCACAATATTGTTTTGCCTTTCTGTCACTCGGAAATCCACTGCGAAATAGGGATTTTCGAAAACAGCTCCGCCAATTGGCTTGTAAGTCGCATTGAGTATCCCTGATGGAGGTGGAGAAAAAGGCAAGGTAAACCCCTCCTTGTCTCCGGACATCTGCTCACTGTAGACATATTCACCGAGCAGCTCTATACTCCACTGATCTGTCAACTGATGCATCACACTCAGCTCCGCTCCATAGCGAAAAACCTCTGCCTGCGTATAATTGAACACCTGATTACCGGCGCCATAGAGAATATCCAGCTCAGCAGTGGGATTGAGATAGATGTAGTTTGAGAAATAGTTGACAAAAGGACTGAAGCTGACCAACCATTTTTCTTTGCTCAAATCCACTCCCAAATCCACTTGCAGAGAGCGCTCTGGGTCCAAGTCTGCATTCCCTCTTTCGTAGCGAAAATAGTGGTAGTTGACTCCATTCGCTGCCAACTCCTTGGCAATAGGCATCCGGAAACTTGTACCCACATTCCCTTTAAAACTCAAATCTCCCGGAGAATAATTGAATCCCAAGGACCACACAAAACTGTCAAATGACCTCTTAAAATCTTCCGCCCGATAGAGATAATCCTCCGCAGTGGCCTGTGAAGCGTCTTCGACACTTGGAAACCAATCTTGATAGGCTTCTACCTCAATCTGACTATGATCAAATCGGAGTGCTGCTGTCACTTTCCAAAGTTGATTGACCGTAAATTTCTCTATGCCATAAAACCCAACACTGTATTGCTGAAAGGCTGGAATCAAGAACCCCCAACCCCCGATGTCATTGTGCTGGTATTCCCCACTTGCTCCAAATGAAATCTCATGTCGATCCAAAAACAACTCATCTTTCAGGTTCAATGAAAAGACCTCCTTGTCAAAAGCGCGCTCAAGAGTACTAGGATAAGGGAACTCGGAAGGAAAAATGGCCGGCATATAGCCATGATTGACATATTGACTCCACTCCTCCCGATCATTGCGCTGATAGCCCAGATCCATTTGGATGAAATTCTTGCCTGCTGCGTAGCTTGCCCGATTGATCACTTTGGTATGCTTGACTTCCTGAAAAGGAAGCAGAATATCCCTATTGGATTGATCATGAAGTTCTGTATCCACTTGCCGAGGCTCCAATCCGTGTGCATTGGCAAAAAATCCTGATTTGGTATGGACTCGACTAATCATCAAGGTATTGCGAAAATTGTCACCGAGAAATCCTACCCTACCAGAGAAATCCATTTCCTCTCCCGCCGAATTTCTCACATGTCCATCCGAAAGCGCCACTCCAAAATCATAGACAAAAACCGAATCAGTCGGCACTTTGAAATCACCATAATCCGCTAGAGTCAGCCTACCTTCTGCAAACCATTTCCCTTTTCTGGCAAACAAATTGGCCGAACCTCCATACCAGGCATTGTTGGAGCGGGCTCCCACTTCTACCGAGCCTCCGACACCATCCTCCGACGGAGCGAGCTTTTCACGGATATCGATGGCACCGGCGATCGCATCCGAACCATATTTGAAGGATGCCGGACCTTTGACAATCACGATTTGATCTGCCGCATATTGATCAACTTCCAGACCATGATCAGCTCCCCACTGCTGGCCTTCATGCTTGATGCCGTTTTCGACTACCAGCACCTGATTGAATCCCAAGCCACGAATCAAGGGCTTAGAAGCTCCAGAACCAATTCCTATCAAATTCACTCCTGGCACACGCTCGAGGGACTTCATCAAGCTTCCTCCCCTATTTTCCCGGATAAAATCTTGCTTGACCAACTCAATGGCATTCGATTCTTCTCTACGAATCATCTCTGCCTGATCGATGACGACCACCTCTTGCAGTTCTTGTGTTTTGGGTAAAGTGTCGGTTGTGCTCAGCATGTACTCTGTCACATCTTTCGAATGACTGTGAAAATCAGTCGTAGCAACAGGGATTAAAAGACCCCAAATGGACTGGGAAACGGTAAGAAATAAGAAGGAAAACAAGTTCATTTAATGCAATGTGATTGCAAATATAGAAAGCGAATTTTATGAAACAATGTTGCGACTAAAGAATTAGAAATTTTTCGCAATATTATTGCATTTTCAAAAAAAGCCATTCATAATTGCAATATGGTTGCGATTAAAAGAGTGGATAAATGGCAAATACTTGGGTTAAGAAAAAAATACTGAGCATGATACAGAATGCTGAGCACCCTGTAAGTTATGCCAGAATAAAAGAGAAAATGAATGCTTCCTGCAGTCGAGTGACCATTTACAGGACACTACTTCGATTGGAAAATGAAAATTTAATTTCCCGTTTTGCTGACCAAAATGGGGATTTCCAGTATGCTAGCCGCAAAAAAGAAGATCAGCCTGAGAAAGCATATTTTCAGTGTACCGAATGCAATAGCTTTATGAATTTGGAAATAGAGCAATCGCCATCTTTTGCGCCCACTGATCTGTGGATCCACTCGATCAATTTCCTAGCCACCGGCATCTGTCCTGAATGCCATAATAAGTCTAGGGGCAACTAATAACCATTATTTCTATGAAATCATACTACTCACAAAAATCTGAGCCGCCTAAAATCTAGCCAATAGTTTTTGCAATAAAATTGCGAGTATCATTTAATAACTAAATCAATTTACCAACCCACAAATCTTAAACTATGAATAAACTAAAACATGCATTTCTACTCTCTCTAGTAGGATTGGCGCTATTTTCTTGCCAAGACGATGATGACATGGAGTTTGACGCTCCTGCTATCTCCAATTTTGAATTTGGTGAAGGAGGTACTCACTCCACAGAAGGTACTGCGTATAGAGGTTCCGATCTCCACATGGAAGCAGTCATCCTTGCTGAGGCTACAGTAGCCTCTATCACTGTCACTATCCACGGGCATGACCTGGAAGTGGGAGAAGGGGAAACAGAATGGGATTTCTCCCAGACATACACAGACGAAAAATATTTGGTAAAGAACCCTACTTTCCACGAGCACATTGATATTCCTGCTACCGCTCCCGCAGGCGAGTACCATGTAGTCTTGGAAGTCACTGATTCCGAAGGACAAACTTCAGAAGTGGAAGGACACCTGGACGTGATGGCTCCTGTGAGCATCAGCGGTTTTGAAATGGATGAAACTGTAGCGCGTGGGTCTGACTTCCATGTAGAATTCATGATCAATGCAGTCAATGGAATTCACCAAATCACCGTAGATGTCCACGCACACGACCTGGCTCCAGGAGCCGGAGAGGTAGAGTGGGATTTCGAGGCAATTTTCGAAGAAGGCTATCATGGATTGACGGAGGCAGAATTCCACGAGCATATTGATGTGCCTGCTACTGCTCCTGCTGGAGAATACCATGTGACTTTCACAGTAGAAGATGAAGAAGGCAACACGATAGAATATGAATCTCACATTGACGTGACGGCTAGCTAATCACTAGCATCAAAGTGAAAGCAAAAGCCGAACTGAATTATCAGTTCGGCTTTTTTATGGGCGGTGAATTCTACCAATTCTCCCTTTGTCTGCGGATCAATTGATCTATTCTTCGCTTGTTTTCCTGCTGTAAAAGAGATGGATAAAGATTCAAAAGCACATTGAAAATCATAATCACAACAGCAAACAAAAAACCGACAGCAAGCCATTGAATCACTGCCACTATCATCACAAAAATAAACGCAATTAGATGGCTTATTTCAGCAATACTCATCTCCATTCTGATTTCTGTCAAGTCTGCCTTTCTGCTATCTATTTTGATTTTCTGATTGAAAAATTTGAAAAAGGTATTTTTAACTATCCATTGAAATTCCCGCAAGCCTATCCATTTATTGATGGCTTTACTTTCGATGAAATTTAGATTAGTGAGCTCTTTATAGTAGGAAGTCTTCAGCAGTAGCTGATTGAATACCATACCGATCAACCAAGAAATAAAAGATATGGAAATCCCAAATGTGATATAGTGTTTTAGCATCGGTGCACGTCCAAAGAATTAGAAACAAAATATCAGATTTCTCAAGCAAAGGCACAAGTATAGTTTAGTTTACAGCAATATTTCATTTTCTATCAACAGCGCCGTAAACCCTCTCTATTTGAGTTTAGCCCAAAACTTGAAACAAAAAAAGCCACCTCCTTTCGGAGATGGCCCCAACCCCAAATCACCCTACCAATTAGTTGGAAGTGCTTAAAAACAGCCCGGCAATTCCCAAAGTTTGTTCCATAGTCAATGGCTCATCCCATCCTTCAGAGACTGCCTCCTGATCTATTCCGGTCAGATTGACCACATTCACTCCTGCATGGCTGATATTTTCTTCGCCTGCATAGATCCCTGCAGCCGCAGCTGGCAGAGTACCGATGTCATTTCCTGTAATCCATCCTTTGACGGTATCCATGCCCTTTTTGGTTCGAAGCCGTCTAACCATCGACGCATGTCGTGCCTCAACAGAATGAATGGACAGTGCCGCCGTCAACACCACATCGCTTTCCATCACATTGGCGGCCTGCCCCTTGTATGCTCTCACTCCTGTATCTTCAAACGCTTGTGCCAAAGCCAAGAAGGTCGGATAATCATCGAATGGCATGAAATTGCCTCCTGCGGTAAAGTCAAAAGAAGGCTCTGACACGGGAGTGCCATTGAGCACATTGGCTATGACCTCAGTGAGGAAATTGACATGAGCCAATTCATGGTCTCTTATTTTCTGGAAAATTGGACGCTCGTCAGACATAATGACTCCCGAGTCCAACCCTGTCTGGTAATATCTGTATTCCAAGTGCTCCAAAGTCAATGCATAATTAAGTACATCGATCAGCGATTCGGTACTGGCTTTGGCTACCGTAGGAATCGAATTCAAAATCGAAAGCGGTACAGCGGCCAAAGCTAGTTTTTTACTCAGATCACCAAACTGGCGAAAAGCCTCTCTTCTTGAGTAAAATCGGTCTTCTTGCTCCTTATTTTCTGTATCAGGACAGATACTGTCCAATAGTTTTATCAAGTTCATAATTGTTCTGGTTAAGGTTAGAGATTAGCTAGGAAGTTGACTGAAGTCAATTTCTGTTTTGACATAAGCACTGGCAGCAGTCAATACCTGCTCAAAATTCAACGTGCGCTCCAGCCCATTGGCATCTATCAAATCATCCCCGGCAAAATCCACCGAATTAGGATTGATCAGATCACGAATAGCGGCAGCATGTCTTGCCTCTACTGACACGATCTTTCCAGCTACTAGCAATAAATCTGCGCTTTCCAGATACTGTCCAGCACCATTGTATGCCGCCACGCCCAAATCTTCAAAAGTCTTAGCCGCTCCGAGTACGGAGGTTCTGTTGCTGAAATCAATAGCGCTGAAATCTACTTCCAAATCAGCAATAGCATTGGATCCAAGTGCTACTTTGAAAAACTCACGATGTGCTCGTTCGTGCTTTTCAAGATCTCCCAAGACGATTTTCTCTTCGGCTGAGGCATTGGCAAAATAGCCTCCCATCATGACCTCTGCATAAAACGCAGCTTCCAATTGCTCCAGAGCATATGCATAATTCAGAATTCCTACATCGCCTGAACCCAAACTCACCTTTCCCGACATGGGTGGCATCATATCTTCATCATCATCGCAGCCCATCAGCAGTAATCCTGCTCCGGCAGCGGAGAAGGCTCCCATTTTGAGAAAATTCCTTCTGTCTGTTTTTTGTACCAAACCCTGAGGCTTGATTAGTTCATTTTTCATGTTAGGTTGTATTTCGGTTAAAATTCTAATTTGCTTCCATGGAAAAAATCAGCACTGAGGATGATTTGAAAGGACTTACGAAGGAAGTAAGTGACTTGGATTTTGGAGGAGTGAGATTTTTGAAAAAAATAAGTTGCTCTCATTCGAAAAATGGTATCAAATAGCCATTGAACGCCTCAATAGGGACTTTTCAAAGCACATAAAAAAACCCGCTCTTTTCAGAACGGGTTGTAACTTTTTAACGAGATATCGGCCTTAGGCTATCTCACCTAACACGACCAACTTATCCAATGTGGGCGATTCCGAACCTCCCTTTGGCTCAATAGTAATGGCAAAAGCACCTGCCTCTGCTACTGCTTGCATCTGCTGCCAAGTCAGTTTCTCCTCAGCATTGACCAACCCTATACCTATCGGGCCGTCTTTACCAATGGCCCACAATTGATAATCGTACTCATCTCCAAGACTATTTAGATTATTGACTGCGACAAATACTTCCTGAGCACTTTGATCCCAGAAGACATCCACCTTGGCATCTTTTTGCATAGGGAGCGCTTCTCCTGACATCTCTACTCGTCTAAAGTCTCCCGCTACCAGCCGATCGAGTTTGGAGTCAGCTTCCTCAAACTGCATTTTGACCTGGTTGAGATTGTCTGCCATCACTTGCTGATCTAGAAGAAGAGCTGAAAATTTCTCGTCTACTTCATAGAATTTGCCGGCATAATAAACTGCTGTAGCGATCGCCATCAATGCTACTAAAGAAGCAGCTATCGCAAAAGGTCTCCAAGGTGAAAGTTTTACTACTTTGGCTTCCCCCCCCCTTTTTTCAGTCTGGGGCGAATTTTCCTCCCGATGAAAGTCTCCCTCAAGGGAAGTAAATATGGCATCCTTTACCTGAGGAGAAGGTGCCTTTCCTGTAAGATTGTCAAATGCAAACATCGCCTCTTCCAGCACCTCCAATTCCTGTTGGATTTCGGGGTGGGTTTTGGCCATAGCGATCACTTCCTCACGCTCACGCTCGGTCAGCTCTCCCAATAGGAAAAGCTCCAGTTTGCCTGATTCGATATATTTTTGGACGTTCACGCTAAATTCGTTCTGAGTTCTTTTTTAGTACTTGCAAAGCTGCTCTTATACGAGATTTGACTGTACCCAATGGGATGTCAAACTCTTCAGAAATTTCTGAGTGTGTATATCCTTTAAAGTAAATATACTCGATGATAAACTTTTGATCTGCATTGAGCTGATTTACCAGCTCCCGTACTCCTATCCCTTCTACTTGCTCCATAGTCCCAGATTGACTTTCTATTCCAAATACGAAGTCATCTATCGTATTGGTCTTACTTGTCTGAGAAATTTCTTTGGATCGCAGCTTATCTATGGCGGCATTTCGACAAATATTGGCCATCCAAGTATATAAGCGGCCTTTTGTCTCATCGTATTGATCGATCTTGCGGGTGATCTTCACAAATGAATCATGAAAAACTTCCTCCGCAATCGTCTGGTCTGAGATGATTCTACTGATCACAGCAAAAAGTGCCCTCGAATATTTTTCGTAGAGATACTCAGTAGCTTCTCGATCTCGGGCCCTAAGCCCTGCTATAATTTCTTCTTCTTGCAAAAATAGGTCGGTTGTGAATCCAATGTCTTAAAAATAAAGTACAGAGACAAATGTAATTTTTCGAAAGCCATAGACTCGCTATTTCAAAAAGCAACTCTTCTTACTAAGAACAGCTCTCTATTGATCCATTTCATGAAATTCACTCAAAAAACTCCCTAAAAATAACTAGGTCATCATTGAGCAAATCTTTCAAAAAACTCAGCGGTGTCTTTGATTTCACCCAAGCCAAGGATATAGCAGACCTCACTCAAATCAGAAAAATCAAGTCCGTTTTGAGCTACTGCTTCATTGTTGTATCGTCCTTCTACCCCATTGTATCGAAGCCCGACCTCCACAGCCATTTTCCAGACGGCTAGGAGATGAGGATTGGTCAATTGTGTTTGCCAAAGTTCATAACCAGGAGTTCTGAAGCCTGGAGTCCCATTTCCTACGGCATTGCCATCTGGGATTTTGTGATAATCGATCGTCGCTTTGACGAAAGCAAGGCTTTCTGACGCAGTGACTTCTTCGTTCCAATTGCTATGCTGCACTATGTGAACTCTCTCAGAGAGTACAATTTCGGGTAGAGCATGCTCAATTTCTTGAATTAGTAAGGCAGAAAAATCAGACTGACCTGCCTCCGCGATCCAAACATCTCCACCGGATTTCAAAGTTTTTTTCACCTGCTTCATCACCTTCTTCACAGCAACCTCCCGATCCGCATGCGCATCCACCCATTTTTTCCCAAAAGCAAGATTGAGCAAATCATTCGGAGGCACGTACAGGCCCTCCTGTACTCCATAGGTCCCGGCTACTGGTATATAGAGAACAGCCCGAAAATCAGGGTGATTCATCAAAGTGAAAAGAGCTGCTGCCGTGTGGATGTCATCTACATCTGTCTTGCAATCTAGCTGTACCAGCAAGATGTCCTCTTCTATATCAAAAGGAACTGAAGAATTCTGCTGAGCCAAAAGGACATTTGAGGTAAAAGCCAACAGCAGGATCAATAGAAAACTTTTAGACATTCTATTAGCAATCATTGTATTCATGGTTTTCCAAATTCAATTTTTGACTTAAAAAATTACCCACTTTCAATTTCCAAACCCAATTCTCACTTGCTCATATAAATAGTCATAAGCACTTTCCGCCTGACCGGAAAGATCATTCCATCGACATTCGATCATGATTTTCCCAGAATAACCGATTTGGTGTAGGGCCTCAAAATAGGGGACAAAATCCTCTCCGACTACTCCAGGAGCCGTTCTATCTGCCTTCTCTGCTACTTCACAATAGACGACATAACCCTTTGCATCATGAATAACCCCCGGCCCTTCCTCCTCTCTCAGCATATGATAGATATCTACACAAAGTCGAAAATTGGGATGATCTACTTCTTGAACTATCGCGAGCGCTTCTTCTAAGGTATTGATGAAATTTGTTTCGGAGCTATTTAGGCTCTCCAGAGCTAGGACAACATCATGACGAGCTGCGAGCTGAGCGACTTCCTTTGCCATGGAGCTAAATTGCTTTCGGGCGACTTGATGATCAAAGCCTTCAGGGACACGACGGGAGCCACCACTTCCCCAAATAAAGAGAGATACCCCAGCACGCTTCCCTCGCAGAAACACCACTTCCAAATAATCCAATACTGCTCGCTGATCTACCTCTGGTCCTACGACCTTCAATTCTCCAGGAATTAGAATATTAAATGCTAAAATTGGCAATTCAGATTTATTGATCTCTTCGAGGTTCTTTGCAAACTCCTCTTCAGAATATTTGATGGGAGATAACATCCTCGATGTCGACTCTACCAACCATTGAAAACCAACCTGCTTCAGAATGCCTCCGTTTTCATAGTCACTCACCACACCCAATTCCGGGAGATTCTGTTGAGCTTTGGCGGGAAATAATAAGGAGGTGGTAGCAATACATAAAAAGACAGAAAGCAGTAGAAATTTCTTTCGAAACATAGGAACTGGAGGCTAGATTAAATTGGGTTTGAGGATTTTAGAGTTTTCTCCAAAATCTAGATTATACCAATAAATTAATCAATTCTCAGGATCATCCCGTTATTTCTTCTGATGTTTTGATATTCGGTCAGGAAAAGGACCATACAGAGATTCTGTATCCAAATAAAATCAGGGGATAGAATCCAAACTAGCTCAGAATCAAAAAATTGAACTATTTCAAGAATAAAATAAAAAAGCAGGAGAATATCTCCTGCCCTTTATTTGAAAACTAAACCAACTATTATTTAACTACCACAATGAATTCAAAAATAATACAATTATTAACAAAACAAAATACAAAATAAAAATTTGTATTTTTTTATTTTTCTTCAGGGAAAGTAGTGCGCTTGAAGGAGATCCCCAAAGCTAAGCCCTGGCTAAATTGTATTTTATCATCCTGATCGATATCATAAATGGTCAAGCTGGTCAAACTTACATTGATCAAATTAGAGACTTTCGCAGTCAAAGCTACATCCAGTCTGTGATCGATGGTGTCAAAAGCAAGTGTTTCGTAATTGGCGTACATCTGATATCTAACCAATAGAGATAGGTTTTCTGCCAATTGCTTATTCCAGTCAGCCATCAAATTAAATGCTAGCCACTCTGTACGCACTTTGTCTCCGATAGGCACACCATAGTTTTCAGGTACGGTTAGATATAGATCCGTATCGGTCACGAAAGTGAAGCGAGGAGAAAATGGAGAAAGTCTGAGACTAAACTCATCATTTGGCTTGTACTCAAAACCCAATCCAGTGGTCAAATAGGCAGGGTTGGCAAACTTAGAAATCAAAGTCTTATCTGTGTCACCAAACTCATATCCCGGAGCAAATTGGGAAAGGAAATTGGTTGAGAAATAGACGTTCCACTTGGGAGCAATAGAGTAGCCCACCTTGGAATCCAAGTAGATTCGGTCATTGGACTTACGGCCATCTTCATCCTGATTTTTGACGATCCCGTACATGAGTTCCATCGTATTATCCCATGTCCATTTTTCTTTTTTATAATTAGCTCTACCAAAAAGATAGGTTCCTACCGCAATCGAATTGACACCTCCTCCTTTCCAGTTGGAGCTAAATGATGCCTGGTTAAAATTGACCCCACCCGATATTTCTTTCAACCAATAGGTGGTATCTTTTGCTGCTTCTTGTGCCTGCACCTGTCCGGCCAAAATGGCGAGAAAGAAAAGCGTAAATAGTCTTCTCATAAACTTTAGTTTGATTAAATTATCTTGTAATATCGATACAAATATGGAAAACGACTTTGAAAATGAATTGATTATAAGAGATTTTTTGGCCAGACAGCGTACAAATTTGGCCAATCAAAGGACTTTATTGTCTTATATCAGGACTTCTCTATATTTTTTGGTCAGTGGTACAGCCTTATTTGAAGTCGATAATCTCTGGCATATTCGGGACCTCGGTTATGTTTCATTTGGCTTGTCCATTCTATTTGTGCTGATCGGTTTTGTCAGCTATTTCCAAGTCAGAACCAAACTAAAAAGAGGTAACTACCATAAAATGTAATACATGACCTTTGAGATTGGGCTGGTGTTTGGAATCATCACACTGGCAATGCTTCTGTTTTTTACAGAGAAATTCAGTATCGATACTATCGCGATCGGTATCATGGCCCTTTTTATGTTTACTGGCATTCTAGACTTGGAGGAGGGATTTGCCGGTTTTTCCAATCCGGCTACCGTGACTGTAGCAGCGATGTTTGTCATTAGTTCTGCACTATTCAACACCGGAATACTGGATAACCTAGGTCCATTGCTTGCTTTTCAAGCCAAAAGCAGCGAACACAGAATGGTTATCGTCTTGATGCTGCTATCAGGTACACTTTCTGCATTCATCAATGACACCGCTGTAGTAGCCCTCCTGATGCCGACAGTCATTCAAGTGGCAAAAAAACAAAACATTTCACCCTCCAAACTCCTCATGCCACTTTCTTTCGGAGCCTTGATGGGTGGGATTTGTACACTATTAGGTACCAGCACCAATATCTTAGTAAGTGGAATCGTTGAGCGGGCTGGACTTCCAGAATTTGGCGTTTTTGAAATGAGTCTTGCCGGATTGGGTTTCTTTTTGGTAGGAATGATCTACATGTCCACAGTAGGTATATGGCTGATCCCACGCAGGAAACCCGGAGTCAACATTTCGGAAGAAATCAGACTTGGCAACTATCTAGTAGAGATCTTGATCGGAAAAGAATATGAGCAACTCAATGAACAGCTGCTCAAACAAAGGATTTTCAAAACACTTGGAATAGATGCCCTTCAGATCATCCGATCAGATGGACGAAAAGTCAAAGCCTATCCGAATACATCCATCCAAGAAGGAGATTTGATCCGCATCAGTTGTGACAAAGAAAGTATTCAAAAGCTGAAAAAAATTAAGGGAATAGGTTTCAAAGGCGAGCTTGAGTTTATCCATGAAAACATCATCGATGAAGACTCCAACCTATACGAGGCGCTTGTCACTCCCAGTTCTTCTCTGATCAATAAAGCCTTGGTGGCAGTCAATTTCAGAAATCTATACGATCAGATCACCTTGATTGGCATTCGTCATCGTACAGGGATGATGGAAAAGCTACTGCGTCAAACCACCCTACGCGCAGGCGATATTTTACTGCTCCGAGCCAGTGAAGAGTCCATCCAGCAGTTAATGAAATCAGAAGACTTGCTTCTGCTAGCAGAGAATAAAACTCATCGGATCAATAAGCTTCAAAGTATTCTGACCATCATGACCTTGGCTGCTATCGTGATCCTCTCAGCTTTCAAAATATTCCCTATCGCCTTGGCGGCTGTAGGCGGTGCAGTGATCTTAATAGTATTGCGCTCGATCACTCCCACAGAAGCCTACAAAGCCATCGACTGGAAAGTCATATTTATGCTGGCTGGAGTATTGTCTATGGGGGCTGCACTGGAAAAAACAGGAGGAGCTGCCTTTTTGGGCAGCTTGGTTGTTGATAATCTCGGTCAATTTGGACCGCAGGCAGTCTTGGCTGGAGTTTTTGGCTTGACTTTCATGATGACCAATATCATGTCAAATAATGCCACAGCGGCACTATTGGCTCCTATCGCTATCAATATCGCAACAAGCCTTGAAGTGGATAGCAGACCCTTGGTGATGGCTGTTACATTTGCGGCTAGCTTGAGCTTCATGACACCGATGGGCTATCAGACCAATACGATGATTTACAATCCTGGCAATTACAAGTTCAAAGATTACTTGATTGTCGGCATCCCCCTTAATCTCATCATGTGGGGAGTTTCCATTTGGCTGATCCCGTATTTCTTTCCCTTTTGATAAAAAAAAGCCCCTAAAAGGGGCTTTCGCTATTCGATCAATTTGACCTGCATGACTAGCTCCGGGTCCAAATTGAAAAACTCTTTGTGCACATTGAAAACCGGCTCATCTCCCACAGGCTGTTTGGCCAGATAGCTTCCATCCTCTTGCATCACATAAGCATTGTAATTATCCCTCATGTTATATGAAAGGATATTCATCAGCTGCTTTTCGAGAAGAGGTGACTCTATCTTGAAGAGAGACTCCAGTCTTTTATCAAAACTTCTCACCATCATATCCGCACTTCCGGCATAAGTTCTGGTTTCTCCATTATTATGGAAATGGTAGATCCTCGAATGCTCCAAGAAGTCTCCTACTATCGAGATCACCTCGATATTTTCGCTTAGTCCTTCTCTTCCCGGTCTCAGGCAACAAATCCCCCTGACTACAAGCTTGATCGTCACGCCAGACTGAGAAGCCCTGTACAAAGCAAAAATAATTTCCGAATCCTCGAGTGAATTTACCTTGATAAAAATCCCACTTGGAAGGCCATTTCGGGCATTTTCAGCTTCCTGCTCAATATACTCAATCAACTGATTTCGCATATCACGAGGAGCTGTGATCAGATTTTGATAATGCGTAGGAATACTATGACCGGTGATGACATTGAAAAATTCAGACACATCATTTGCCAAAATCTCATTGGTCGTCAGCAAACCGATGTCTGTATAAAGTCTTGCGGTATCCTCATTGTAGTTGCCTGAACCGAGATGGACAAACCTCGTGATTTCCTTATCATCTTTGCGAACAATCAGGAGTAGCTTCGTGTGAGTCTTGAGATGGGTAATCCCATAAATCACAAAGCAACCTGCTTTTTGCAATTTTTTGGCTTCACGTATATTGTTTTCCTCATCAAATCGTGCTTTCACCTCAAATAGTACCGAAACGTGCTTTCCATTCTCTGCTGCTTTGAGCAAAGCCCTAGTGATTCTACTGTCTTTTGCCAATCGATAGATGGTCATTTTGATCGCCATCACATCAGGGTCTTCTGCTGCCTTCTCGATCAGATCCAAGATAGAATCGATGTTATTATAAGGGTGATGGAGCAGAATGTCCTTTTGCTTCAGTATTTCAAAAATATCTGCCTGCCCCTCTTCCTGATAGGAAAGCGGCTTGACCGGATCTGGCATCTGTGGCATTCTGTCCCTGAATTTCTTGTTGCCAATTACCTGCCACAAACCAGTGAAATCCACCATGCTGGACCTTTTGACCAAGAATACAGAGTCATTTTTAAGGTTCCATCTTTCCAGCAAAGAATTGAGCATCCACTTGCTGTAGCCCTCCTCTATTTCGATGCGGACGACTCGTCCTGTCTTTCGTTCCATCAGCTTGCGCTTCACTTCCTCTAGGAAGTTAGCGTCCATATCCTCACTTTCCTCCAATGTAAAATCACCATTTCGAGTGATCCTGAAAAGACTGACTGCCTCGATATCTACATTTCGGAAAAGCGAAATGATGTTTTCTCGAATGACCTCTTCGATAGGAATCAACAGAAGAGAGTTTTCTCTTTCTATTTCAAAAAAGCGCGGAATATTAGCCGGAATCTGCACAAAACTCAACTTGCGCATATCCTTTCGCTCTCCTGGACTGGTAGTGACCACTCCAAAAATAAGCAGCTTATTCATCAGAATCGGAAAAGTCCTATACCCATCATAAACCATGGGAGTCAGCATCGGATAGATTGCCTTCTGGAAATAATCCTGAACCTTTTCCCGCTCCTTGTCTGTCAGTTTAGAAGTATTGGCCAAAGTTAGCCCTTCCCCTTCCAGTTTTGGGAAAATATTTTCTACAAAATGCGTATGCTGACTGGCATGAAAAGCCTGACAGTCCTTCATGAGCTTGGCTTTGAAGGGCTCCTCTCTCAGACCTGAATAGTCTACACGCTCCTTGTCATAGTCAAGGTAATTATACAGAGATCCTACCCGGATCATAAAAAACTCATCCAGATTGGACGCGGTAATGGCCAAAAACTTAAGCTTTTCAAAGATGGATCGATGCTCTTTTTTAGCCTGATCCAAAACCCGCTCGTTGAATTTGAGCCAACTGAGATCTCTACTGACGAGATCACTTTTTTGAACTACTGTTTCGTATCTGTCTCCTACTGCCAGTTTCATTCTTATCAAAATTTATAGAACCGGAAAAGTAATGATTTTGCCCGGACTTTGTGTTTACCTAATTGTTAAGCCCAAAAAAGGGGCTCAAAAAGCCCCTGATTGTTTATGAATCGATTTTCGCGTACTTGGCGTTTTTCTCGATAAACTCTCTCCTCGGAGCTACTTCATCGCCCATCAGCATACTGAAGAGGTGATCTGCTTCGGCTGCCGACTCGATGGTGACCTGCTTGATAGTCCGGACATTAGGATCCATCGTAGTAGTCCAAAGCTGCTCTGGGTTCATTTCCCCGAGACCTTTGTAGCGTTGGATATTCACACTGTCTTCTTTACCGTCTTTGGCCATTTCGGAGATCAATACTTTTCTCTCTTCTTCAGTCCAGCAGTAGCGCTCATCTTTCCCTCTTTTCAGAAGGTACAATGGCGGCAATGCAATGTAGATATAGCCATTTTCGATCAAAGGACGCATATAGCGGAAGAACAAGGTCAATATCAAAGTTCGGATGTGAGATCCATCAATATCCGCATCCGTCATGATGATGATTTTATGATATCTCAATCCCGCCAAATCTAGTTCTTTGTCATCATTGACTGTCCCAAACTTGACACCCAAGGCTGTCAGGATGTTTTTGATCTCATCATTGTCATAGATCTTGTGCTCATGTGCTTTTTCCACATTCAGGATTTTTCCTTTCAATGGCAAAATCGCCTGGAAATCACGATCACGGCCCTGCTTGGCAGATCCACCTGCTGAGTCCCCTTCCACTAGGTACAATTCACATACTGTAGGATCGGAGTTGGCACAGTCAGCCAATTTCCCTGGAAGACCACCACCACCAAGCACATTCTTACGCTGAACCATCTCACGGGCCTTACGAGCCGCATGTCTGGCTTGCGCAGCAAGAATCACTTTACCAACGATGGTTTTTGCTTCTTTTGGATGCTCTTCTAGCCAAGTCTGAAGGACCTCTGATACAGCAGAATCTACTGCACCGACTACGTCTGAATTACCAAGCTTAGTTTTCGTCTGTCCTTCAAATTGCGGCTCAGCCACCTTGACGGAAATCACAGCTGTCAAACCTTCCCGGAAATCATCACCGGAAACTTCGATTTTCAGCTTGTCCAGCATGCCAGACTTATCCGCATAGGATTTTAGTGTTCTGGTCAAAGCACGTCTAAAACCTGTTACGTGAGTTCCTCCCTCGTAGGTATTGATGGTATTGACATAAGAAACTACATTTTCGGAGTAGCTGCTGTTATAGCTCATCGCTACCTGAACTGGCACATCCTGATCGATTGACTCGATGTAGATAGGAGCTTCGATGATTTTCTCACGGGTTTCGTCCAAATATTGAACAAACTCTACCAATCCCCCCTCGGAGTAAAACTCGTCAGATTTAGGATTGCCGTCTTCTTCTATTTCACGAAGATCTTTGAGGAAAATTCGAATCCCTGCATTCAAATAAGCCATTTCGCGTAGGCGATTGGCGATTGTCTCGTATTTGTACTCAGTGACTGTGAAGATACTTTCATCCGGCTTGAAATGGATCGTCGTACCTCTTCTATCTGTCTTACCAGTCTCTTTGGCTGGATATTGAGGAATACCGATTTTAAATTCCTGCTCGGTGATCACTCCATTTCTGTATACAGTCGCTTTGAGATCTGTGGATAGTGCATTCACACAGGACACACCCACACCGTGCAATCCCCCGGAAACCTTATAGGTATCCTTGTCAAACTTACCACCAGCATGGAGTACTGTCAACACTACTTCCAAAGCAGAACGCTTCTCCTTGGGGTGCATATCGGTAGGAATCCCACGACCGTTATCTTCTACAGTGATAGAGTTATCCTCATTGACTGTCACATGGATCGTATCACAGTGTCCAGCGAGTGCCTCATCGATGGAGTTATCGACTACTTCCCAGATTAGATGGTGAAGGCCTTTGATCCCCACATCTCCGATATACATGGCAGGTCGCTTTCTTACTGCCTCCAGACCTTCCAAAATCTGAATATTCCCGGCTCCGTACTCTGCCGGCTTTTTCGCTTTTTCGTCGCTCATATTAATTGGAAAAAAACCCTCAAAACGGGCAAGAACGGTGATTTTCTGATTTCTTAATGATTCGGCAAGTTAAGCAAAAAATGTCAGCTTTGCACCATAAAAGCAAGCCAAATAGGCACATGAGAAAATGAAGAAAAGGAAGCTGAATGAATTCAGACAATCAAAATTGATTCGTACTGAGCATCACTAAGTTACACCCGATCACAACCTCTACCCCTTGACTTTCTGCAGATTTAAAAAATTCCTCATTTTCGGTTCCCGGATTGAAAATGATTCGTTTCGGCTTAAGTGAAAGTAAATATTCCATCCATTCTCCCTGATGATCTGGCCCGATATAGAGTGTAATGGTGTGAATCTGATCCAAAGTGGGTTTGGTCCGGAGATCCAAAATTTGCTTTCCAAAAAGCTCTCCCTTTTTGACCCCAATCGGAATGAAATCAATCCCTTTTTCGCTCAATTTTTGAGCAGCCAGATACGCATATCGGGAAGGATTAGTAGTAGCACCTACGATCAAAGTCGTCTTAGTCTCCATCTTCCTCCCTGCTTCCTAGCACACGATCTCTCTCAAAAGTATCCATGTGGCGATGCTTTTTGGATTCGTAGATATCCGCCAGCGTGATTAAGATCCCAGTCTCCTCCACTTCGCCAAATTCATCATTGAGAGCAGTACCAAATGTCATCATTGTGGGCGACAAATTCATATAAGTATTGATTAAAGGAGGGATATTCTCACCATAGGATCTAACCCTGGTATTCAATAATTTATAACCTTCCTTGTAATCCAAATCTTCAAATGGATTTTCGCCGGTTCCGATGGATGTTTCATAGCCTAGTTTCAACGAGTCTTTAGGTCTTACCAGCGTATTCTTATCCGGAAAATAATGATTCATAAACCGGAGCAGAAGATCCCTTGCCTCTCGATTATAATGCGGATACATCGTCACTTTCCCAAACAAAAATTTGACGTCTGGATTGAGCAAAACTACTGCTCCCAGGCCATCCCAAAGATTGTCAAGACTGAAAATCCCTTTTCTATTGTCAAAACTTGGCTGGTATTTAGGCTGAACAAAGGACCTGCCAAGCTCTATAGTATATGGCAAATAATCCTGAATAAACTTCTCGGAAAAATCGAACAAATGTGTCGTGGAAAGATTGATTTCTCCCTGCTCTCCAATAGCGGTTTTGCAATGGATCAATCGATAGCCAGCGACGATTTCCTGATTCTCTGGATTCCAGGTGATCAATTGCTTGTAGCAGTTTTCGCAGGTATCATTCTCATCCAGATCCAGCTCCAAACCAGTTCCTCCACCAGCTGCCCTGAAGGTCAACTCTCGCAATCTCCCGATTTCTCGAACTACATTTGGAGCATTGTGATAATCCACCAAATAGACCAGATTATTCCCATTATTGGCATATCTGATGAATCGATCTGGAGTCAATTCAGCTTTAATCAACTCCGTATCCACGGCAGGTATAATCTCAGCTTCTTTTTCCATTTTGCGATCCAAGTTCATAAACTTTTTCTTTAATAATATCCGCCCACTGTCCATCAGTCTTTTCGGACGTGAAACTTTGATAGGGAATTCGTTCACCCATTCTTATCGTCACTTTGCGGCCCCTTTGCTTGTACATTTCATCTACCAGATAAAACATCTCCAAATTGGCCTTCACACCTAATTTCTTTCTCCAATTGGCTAAATTGTAAAAGAAATTTGAATTTTTCCCGTCGATAAAGCTAAGTAGAATATCTTTCTTATACTTTTTAGACTTGCTGATAAAACTCTTTTTCCACTGCAAATCTTTGATTCCATCGGGTGATTTTCTAGAAACCAAACCCGCAGGAAAGATCAAGACCGCATAATCATTGGCATAAACTTCTTCGATTCTTGCCAAGGCTGCTTGGGAGTTTTTCCCATGCTTATTGACCGGCACAAAGATCGGCTCAAAATTTTCGAAGGTCATCAGCAAGTCATTGACCAAAAAGCGAATATCCGGGCGAATCTTTCCAAGCGCATACATCAATGCAACACCGTCCAAGCCACCCAGAGGATGATTTGCGGCGATTATGACACCTCCGGTTTTTGGGATCTTTTCTCCTCCCTCCATCACCACTTCCAGCTCCATCTCCTCGATCACGGCATTGACGAAATCCATCCCCTGATGGTGTCCTATCCTATTCATGACGGTGTTGAGCCAGGACTCATGCGTGACCTTCTTGATGTAGTTCAATACAAAGCCCGGCATCCATTTTACAAGGGATGGATTTTTGGACTTGATGGCCTTTTCTATATCGATGAATTTCTTCGACATGTTTTATCTGAGCTCAAAAAAGGATTTTTTCAACACGGGTAATTTGTGGTAAAATAAGCTAATTTGATTAAAAGTTCTGCATGCATACCTTTTTTAATCCTGTGATTTCGCGGCATATTCCTGAAAACCAAACCAGTATTTTCAAACCCCAGTCGACTCTTGGATATTGTAGTTCTTATGCAATTCAGCTTTTACGACTCGCCCTCCTTTAATTATTTCCTTAATTTTGCCTGCTCAAACAGTGAGTTATGAACGAACGAATTTTATCCCTGAGTCCAGGCCCTTGGCAAGATTACGAATTGATAGATACTGGTGGCTTCGAAAAACTGGAGCGTTTTGGTGAATTTATAGTCAGCAGACCAGAGCCGCAGGCGATTTGGGATAAAAGCATGCCTGATTCCGAATGGAGAAAACTGTCTCACGCGCACTTTGCCAAAGAGAAGAATAACCCTGACAAGGGAAAATGGGAACAGCTTAAAAAAATGCCCCACAATTGGCAAATAGCCTATGAAAACCAAGATGGACTGAAGCTCAAATTGAATTTGGCTCAGACCTCCTTCAAGCATATCGGGCTCTTTCCGGAGCAGGCTGTCAATTGGGATTACATATATCAAACGATCCAAAAATCCCCTGTACCAAACCCAAAGGTATTGAACCTCTTCGCATATACAGGTGCTGCTTCAGTAGCCGCCAAAGCAGCAGGAGCGGATGTGACTCATCTCGACTCAGTCAAGCAGGTAGTCACTTGGTCCCGACACAACATGGAAGCTTCTCAGCAAGATGGCATCCGATGGATAGTGGACGATGCTATGAAATTCATCAAGCGAGAGGCCAGAAGAGGAAACAAGTATCAAGGAATCATTTTGGATCCTCCAGCATATGGCAGAGGTCCCGATGGTGAAAAATGGGTGCTCGAGGAGCAAATCAACGAAATGCTCAAAACCTGCGCTGAAATTCTGGATCCAGCCAATCACTTTTTGCTCTTGAATATGTATTCCCTCAGCTTTTCATCGTTGATCGCTGTCAATTTGATCCGATCCAATTTTGGTGAAGTCAAAAATCCCGAGCATGGAGAGCTCTACCTTCAGGATCGATTTGAAAAGAAACTACCTCTCGGGATTTTCTTCAGATTTTCCAGCTTCTAGACCTACCCTAATTCATGAACAACCGACAGCTATTCCTTTCCCATCTTGCACAAACTACTGATTTCCCTTTGCTGATCGAAATAGAAAAAGCAGAGGGTATCTATATGGTTGGGCCTGATGGCAAGCGATATATTGACCTGATCTCAGGCATTGGCGTGAGCAATGTAGGCCACCGACATCCTAAGGTATTAGAAGCCATCCAAAATCAGCTGGATAAATACCTTCACCTGATGGTCTATGGAGAATATGTCCAAAGTCCGCAAGCACAGCTTGCCAAGGCAATTTGCGATACTCTCCCTGACTCATTGGATAATGTATACCTAGTCAATAGCGGTTCGGAAGCTGTAGAAGGCGCTTTGAAGCTTGCCAAGCGCTATACGGGCAAACCCAAACTCCTCTCCTGTGTCAATGCCTATCATGGCAGTTCTCATGGCTCCCTCAGTGTGGGAGGCAATGAACTATTTAAACGAGCCTACCGCCCTTTACTTCCGGGGGTATCGAATATTCGGTTTGGAGAAATGGAAGACCTAGCCCTGATCGACACAGATACCGCAGCCGTCATCGTGGAGACTGTACAAGGCGAGGCGGGAATTCAAGTAGCAACCCCTGCCTATTTTCAGGCTTTGAGAAAAAAATGTACGGAAACTGGCACGCTGTTGATCTTGGATGAAATCCAGGCTGGTTTTGGAAGAACAGGAAAATTTTGGGCTTTTGAACACTATGGAATCGTTCCGGACTTGATCGTGTGTGCCAAGGGAATGGGCGGAGGAATGCCCATCGGGGCATTTATTGCGAATAAAGAAGTCATGGGCGCTTTCAAAAACAACCCATTATTGGGACATATTACCACGTTTGGAGGTCATCCGGTAAGTGCGGCAGCTTCACTGGCAACCATCAAAGTGCTGCAGGAGGAAAAGCTAATAGAGCAGGTTGAGGAAAAAGCAGCACTTATTAAATCCTTGCTGGTACATCCAAAAATCAAGGGAATCCGAAACAAAGGATTGATGATGGCGGTGGAATTTGAATCTTTTGATGTACTGAAACCCATCATTGACAAAGCGATAGAGCTGGGTGTGATCACTGACTGGTTTCTTTTCTGTGACGATTCGATGCGGATCGCTCCTCCATTGACCATCAGTCAAGAACAAATCCGAGAAGCTTGTTCGCTTATATTGCAAGCCATTGATTCAGCAAATATGAACTGAAATGGGACAGAAGAAATGCCCCCACTGTCAGCAGTGGTCCGACTGGAATCAAGACATCGAAGATACATGTGAGCACTGTGGCAAGAAGCTCAGCCTCATGGAAATCCAGCGAAATCAAAAGCGAGAAGAAGAGCGAATAGCCAACGAGCAAAAATGGATGTTTTACATCCAGAAGTCAGACCCTCCTTTTATGGTGTTTTTGAAAAAAGCAGGAAATCTTTTCTACACTGTTTTTATGGCCATCATGACCTTTCTATTATGGCTGATCGCCGCGCTACCAGGTTGATTCAGGTAGTCAAAAATCCTTTCTTTTTCATTCCGGCTATCCTTTTTTGGATCAATCAAGCTGTAGAGAAATGGGGCTTCACCACTCCCACTTTAGTTTCTTCCTACCTGGATGATCTGTTAGCCATGCCAGTGATCTTGGGATTGACGCTTCAGGTTTTTCAATGGATTCACTCGATGAAATCAAAATTTCGATTTACGGGAATCCAGACCACTGTAGGACTTTTGTACGTCTCTTTGGCTTTCGAAGGATTCTTGCCTTTCTATTCTGAAGTGTATACGAGGGATTGGATAGACATCATCTGCTACGGGCTGGGAACCATTATTTTTTATAGATTTATCAATCCCACAAGCGTCCAGGTGATTTCCTGACCTGTGGCAAACTTCCTATTGAAAATTGATGTTAACCATATCATGAGCAAAAAAGAGAAAAAAATCTATCCAGTTCAGGTATCTGAAGAGGAGCTAAAAAGCAAGCTCGACCCTGAATCTTACCATGTACTGCGTGAAAAAGGAACTGAAAGACCTTTCACAGGACAATACTATCTCAATAAAGACAGCGGAATTTATGAATGCAAAGTCTGTCACAACGAAATCTTCCATTCGAGTAAAAAATATGATTCCGGCTGCGGATGGCCGAGTTTCACGGAGCCGATCCGACCTGAAGCCATCGATGTACAGATGGATTATTCCCACATGATGATTCGGGAGGAGATTTTGTGTGCCAATTGCGGCTCACACCTTGGCCACCGTTTTCCGGATGGCCCCACAGATCAAGGCGGTATCCGCTACTGCATCAATTCGATCAGCATGGATTTTTCCAAAGAGCAGTAAGTGATCATTTACCGGTGATCTTGATAAAAGTTCGCCGGTAGTTTCCTTCTGATTGCTTGAATGAGATCCGGATCTATACCTTTGCTTTCTTCATAGGATCTGACCATTTTTTCTACTTGATGAACGGAACTTGCGCCGATTACCAGTGAGCCAACTGCTTTTTGGTCAAGTCCAAAGCGAATAAGTAAAGACTCTGGAGAATAGTCAAAGGAATTGAAGAAGCTTTGGAAAGAACTCACTTTCGAAGCATCATATCCCAAGAAATCTTTTGCTTCTTTGTCTATCAGCATTCCTTTTGCAAAAGCTCCTCTCACCAAAACTCTAGTCGAAGTCTGAGCCAATACAGGAAAGACAACTTCCTCCGCTCTTCTATCCAGAGGATTATATTGCATCATAATCGTAGCCGGAGGCTGGAGTTCCATGACTTTCCGAATGACATTGGGGCGGATAGAGGAAATACCAAACTCTTTGATTTTACCTTGATTTTTTAAAATTTCGAAAGCCTCCAGTGTTTCCTCCCAAGGATCATCTATAGTCCCTCCATGAAGCTGATACAGGTCGATAGTATCTAGTTGCAGGCGCCTTAGACTCTGGTCTACTGCTTTTAGAATGTACTCCTTTTTGGGATTCCAATCCCATCCGCTTCCATCATCTCGCCATTGGTTACCCACTTTGGTAGCGATCATTACCTCTTCACGTCTATCGCGGATAGCTTTCCCTACCAAAGACTCATTGTGACCTTTTTGATACAAATCGGCCGTATCCAAAAGCCTGATCCCGTGATCAATAGCTGCATGAATGATTGATAATGCGGATTTTTCATCCTCTGGCAATGACATGCATCCCAGGGCTATTTCCGTTGGGCTAAAAGAGGCTTTTGGGTTATTCATCTGATATTCAATAGCTTAAATTTAGGATTTTTCAAAGTCTTACCTTTGGCAAAAATTTATACTTTATTCATCCCAGAAACTACTGCTTTCCTTCATTAATCCCTATTTTTGGGAGGCTTAAAACCTATTAACATGAAAAAAATCGCTGTTTTTACATCTGGGGGAGACAGTCCCGGAATGAATGCATGCATCAGAGCAGTAGTGAGAACTGCCATCTATAAAGGGCTGGAAGTCTATGGAATCAACCGGGGCTATGAGGGGATGATAGAAGGAGATATCAAACGGCTCTATTCACACTCTGTCAGTAATATTGTGCAGCGGGGAGGTACTATCCTCAAGTCAGCAAGATCACAAGAATTCAGAACTCCAGAAGGAAGAAAAGCTGCCTATGACAATCTAGTCAAACACGGTATAGACGGGATTGTAGCTATCGGTGGCGATGGTACTTTCACAGGTGCCAAGATCTTCTTTGAGGAATTTGGAATTCCTACGGTGGGATGCCCCGGCACTATCGATAATGATATCTATGGCACAGACTATACGATCGGTTTTGATACAGCTGTAAATACTGCCTTGGAGGCTATCGACAAAATCAGGGACACAGCCGCCGCCCATGACAGAATCTTCTTTATCGAAGTGATGGGTAGAGATGCTGGGTTTATTGCTGTGGAGTCAGGAATCGGTGGCGGAGCGGAATTCGTCATGGTACCAGAAACCAAAACAGACCTGGATGCCGTAGTGAAGTCTCTCAAAAATCTCCGAAAAACGAAAACCTCCTGTGTGATTGTAGTAGCTGAAGGCGACGAGGAGGGAAATGCAGAAGAGGTGATGGCTAAGGTAAAGACCAAAATCAAAGACGATAGCAAAGAATTCAAAGTCACTACTCTGGGGCATATTCAGAGAGGTGGCAATCCTACCGCTCGTGACCGAGTATTGGCCAGTCGATGTGGAATGGCCGCAGTAGAAGGCCTCATTTCTGGCAAAGTCAACTGCATGGCGGGAATTATTCATCAGGAAGTCGTCTATACTTCATTTGCTGACTGCATCGGCAAAACCAAGCCTATCAACGAGGACCAATTGAAATTACTAGACATTCTAAGTATCTGATATGGGATATATTCCATTATTTCTGACTATGGGAGGCGCAAGCCTCCTTTTTTTCCTTACAGTGAAAAATTCACTCCTGAAGAAGCTGAATCTCCAAAAAGAACTCGGTTTACAGTTAAGTCTAGCTGTACCCGAGTTGACTTTGGGACCAGAAGATCATACAAATCCTGATCTATTGATCGAAAAGTTGAAAAATCTCACTCTATCTCTGGACAAAAAAGAGGAAGCGCTAAAGCTACTTCGTCAGATGAAAGTCAACAGAAAACAATACAATGAACTGATCAAAAAAGCTCCTTATAATTGGGTAGCACAACTGGGTGGTTTCAAAGAAATCGCCTAGTTCATTTTTTTACTTTACCGATCGTCAAATCAGATCCAACGCCCGCTTCAACGCCGGATTTCTATTTTCCGGCTTCCAAATCACCGATAGCTCAGTAAACTCTTCCGTCTCCGGAATTTCCATAAACCGAACCTTCAGTTCATACCCCTCTTGCAAGGAGCTCGGCACAATCGCCACTCCCAGGCCATTTTCTACCATTTTGAAGATCGTCAGCGCATGCACTGATTTGTGCTTGGTCTTTGGAGAAAAACCTGCCGAACGACAAATCCCCAAGATCTGATCGTAGTAATGCTTGCTATAATCACTCGAAAACAAAATGAAGGGCATTTCGGCAAATTGCCTCAAACTAAGAAATGATTCCTCATCGATAGGATGATCAAGCGGAACTACCAACGAAAAAGTATCCTTCAGCACCGTTTTCTTTTCCAGATTTTCCGGCACCGTCGACATCCTTACAAATCCCAAATCAAGACTGTCCTTTTGGATCATTTCCACCTGCATGGCATTGCTGAGTTCTTCCAGACTTGTCGTGATCTCTGGCTGATCCTGATTGAGCTTCTGCAGCAAATCTGGCAGGACACGATTGGATGCGGAACCCAAAAAACCTACTCTCAACTCCCCTACTTTCCCTGCTGCAATTTCCTTCAGTTGATTTTTAGTAGTCTCCAAGTGATTCAGGACAAAGTCCACCTCTCCCTTCAGATAAACTCCCGCTGCTGTCAGTTCTACATGCTTCTGATCTCGCTCAAACAGCTGTACGGCAAGTTTTTCCTCCAGCTGTTTGATCTGACGGCTCAGTCCCGGCTGAGAAATAAAAAGCTTATCAGCTGCTTTTCGAAAACTCAACTCCTCAGCCACAGCCTGAAAATAAAGTAAATGCCTTAGCTCCATTGATACCTACTGGTTATTATATATTGACAAAAATAGTATCAAAAAGCATCAATCAAAGACCGTATCTTTGATGGAAGAATATAAACCCACCCAAATCATGCAAACGTTCCACTACGGTCAGGACCATTTGACTGCATCCATTGCACTCAAACTAGCCCGAAAAGAGATTCAAGGTGTTTTTTCTAAGTGCACAATACAGCAAATCGAATCTTCGGCAGCCGCTGTCGCAAAAATAGCCCAAGGCGAAAAAGCTGTTTATGGGATCAACACTGGTTTTGGACCACTTTGCACCAGCAAAATATCTGCATCAGATACGACTACCCTACAAGAAAACCTACTCAAAAGTCATGCAGTCGGTGTAGGCGAACCCGTGGATCTAGAAATTGCCAGATTGATGATGGTGCTAAAGATCCATGCTTTGGCTCAAGGCTATTCTGGGATAAGACTGGAAACCATCCAGCGGATTCACTGGATGCTCGACAAAGACCTGATTCCATTGGTTCCTATTCAAGGCTCCGTCGGTGCATCGGGTGATTTGGCCCCCTTGTCTCATTTGTTTTTACCCTTGATCGGCTTGGGGAAAGTCTGGCATCAGGGAAGATTTTTACCGACCCAAGTCGTACTGGAAGAATACCATCAAAAGTCTTTGAAATTGGGACCAAAAGAGGGCTTGGCATTGATCAATGGCACTCAGTTTATGGCCGCACATGGGATGAAAATCGTCGAAAAACTTCATAACCTACTCACCCATGCCAGTATCACAGGAGCCATGATGATTGAGGGATTGATGGGTTCTGTCAAACCTTTTTCGGCAGAACTACATGAGCTCCGCCCATTTGCAGGAAATCAACATGTCGCGCAAACCATCCTCAATCTCCTCCACGAATCCGAGATCGTGAATTCCCATATCAACTGTGCCCGAGTGCAGGATCCCTATTCTCTCCGCTGCATGCCACAAGTTCACGGCGCCAGCTGGAATGCCTGGCTACATGTCAAAGATACGTTGGAAATCGAGATCAATTCCGTCACGGACAACCCTGTCGTGTTTGATGAAAACCACACGGTTTCGGGAGGTCATTTTCATGGACAGCCGATTGCCATGACGCTGGATTATGCATGTCTTGCTGCATCAGAATTGGGAAATATTTCTGACCGAAGAATCTACCTCTCGATAGAAGGGGATACTCCTGGCGTCCCCAAATTGCTTTTGAAAGAAACAGGTCTCAACTCCGGCCTTATGATCCCTCAATACACAACAGCTGCCTTGGCTTCAGAAAACAAAGGTTTATGTTTTCCTGCTTCTGCCGATTCTATTCCTACGTCTTTGGGACAGGAAGATCATGTCAGTATGGGGAGCATAGGAGGAAGAAAAGCTTTGAGAGTCATCGAAAATGTGGAAAAAATCCTAGGCATTGAACTCTTCTATGCAGCACAGGCCATGGACTACCATGCTCCGATGAAGTCCGGCAAAATCATGACCGCTATCTACGACAAAGTGCGCGAACAAATCAGTCCAGTGGTGAGTGATCGAGTGATGTATGAGGACATGGAAACAGCCATTAATCTTATTCGATCTGGTGAATTAGTACACTTGGCGAAGAAGGTTGCTCAGACTGAAAACCTATCTTTTGATACTGAATGGACTGAAAGATTCAGCTACTAAACCCAAAAACCGATGAAAAACAAAAAATTAATCGGGCCGATTTCTCAAGTAGTCACTATGAGAAATTTACCTCTCAAAGGTGCGTTGAAAGACGAGCAACTGGAAGTGATCTCCCAAGCAGGTATCCTGACCGACGGAGAACAAATTCTGGCCATCGATTCTTTCGAAACTTTGCGAAAAAAGATAGACCTGACTGAAGTCAAGCGAGTCGATCTGAATGGCAATTATGTAGCATTGCCAGGTTTGGTAGACTGTCATACCCACATTTGTTTTGGAGGCAGCCGGGCGCAAGACTTTGCCATGCGCAATGCCGGCAAAACTTACTTGGAAATAGCACAGGCCGGCGGGGGAATTTGGGATACCGTCACTCAGACTCGCAAGCTGAGCTCAGCTGATCTGGCCAAAAACACCATCATGCGAGCCAATCGACACCTACAGGAAGGTGTGACGACGATTGAGGTAAAGAGCGGCTATGGACTTTCCATTTTGGAAGAAATCAAAATGCTGACTGCCATCCATCAAGCCCAATCCAAAACCAAAGCAGATTTGATCGCTACCTGCTTGGCGGCACACATGCTTCCCAAGGATTATGACGGATCTGCTCACTCCTATTTGGAAGAAATCTCCCAAAAGCTTTTTCCTCTTCTGAAAAAAGAGAATCTGAGTGGACGAATCGATGCTTTTATAGAAAAATCCGCTTTCAGTCCAGACGAAATCATCCCTTATTTCCAAAGAGCCAAAGAAATGGGCTTTGAGATCACTGTCCATGCAGATCAGTTTAGCTCTGGCGGATCTCAAGCAGCCATCGCAGCGGGAGCTCTTTCGGCAGATCATTTGGAGGCCAGTACAAAGGAGGATATTCAGCGACTGGCAGCATCCGACACCATCGGAGTTGCTCTTCCGGGTGCTTCGATAGGCTTGGGATGTGATTTTACCGCTGCCCGAAAACTATTGGATTTGGGAGGAGCGCTAGCGATCGCCACCGACTGGAATCCTGGATCGGCTCCAATGGGAGATTTGATAGCTCAAGCATCTATCCTAGCTACCTTTGAAAAACTCAGCACTGCAGAGGTTTTTGCCGCCATCACTTTCCGAGCTGCTGCGGCATTGGGGCTGGATGATCGAGGAAAAATCGAAGTAGGACAAAAAGCCGATTTCATCCTGTATCCTACCTCTGACTATCGAGAGATTCTCTACCATCAAGGCAAGTTCAAACCAGAACAAGTCTGGAAAAATGGCTTGAAAATATAAGAATCTAGATGCAAGACACAAGACATTAGATTCAAAAAAGATTCCATAATCTGGTCCATTTGAGGTTCACAACGACCTCGTAAATCGCATATCGTAATTCGTAAATAAAATGGCTTTTCATCAACTTATAAAACAAGGCATCTCTGCCAATTTACCTGCCAAAAAATCAAGAAATCTAGAGGTTTCACATGCTCCAAAGCGGCAGGATATACTTTCGAAAGAAGAAAAAAAACTGGCTCTAGCAAACGCTCTCCGTTATTTTCCCAAGGAATGGCATCAGGAATTAGCTGTAGAGTTTGCAGAAGAACTGAAGGAATATGGAAGAATCTACATGTATAGATTTCAGCCAGAATATGAAATGTATGCCAGACCGATTTCGGAATATCCGGCCAAATCCTCTCAGGCTGCGGCTATCATGCTGATGATCCAGAATAACTTGGATCCAGCCGTGGCCCAGCATCCTGACGAATTGATCACTTATGGTGGAAATGGAGCTGTTTTTCAAAATTGGGCTCAATACCTGCTCACCATGAAATACCTCTCGGAAATGACAGATGAGCAGACATTGCACATGTACTCGGGACACCCGATGGGACTTTTCCCTTCCTCTCCTGATGCACCAAGAGTGGTGGTCACCAATGGCATGATGATTCCCAACTACTCCAAACCGGACGATTGGGAGCGCTACAATGCGCTTGGAGTCACTCAATATGGTCAAATGACAGCGGGTTCCTATATGTACATAGGACCACAAGGAATTGTGCATGGCACAACCATCACGGTTATGAATGCTTTTCGGAAAAAATTGGGAGTTGGCATCAGTCCAAAAGGAAAGATATTTTTAACTGCTGGTCTAGGCGGAATGAGTGGTGCCCAACCCAAAGCTGGAAATATTGCCGGTTGCATCACGATCTGTGCTGAAGTCAATCCCAATGCAGCTACCAAACGACATAGTCAAGGCTGGGTGGATGAATTGATCGACGACATGGATGTTTTGGTCGATCGAGTTCAGAGAGCTAAAGCAAATGAGGAGATAGTTTCTATCGCATTTATCGGAAACATCGTGGATGTTTGGGAAAAATTTGACCAAGAAAATCTCTTTGTAGAATTGGGTTCGGACCAAACTTCCCTTCACAATCCTTGGGCTGGAGGCTATTATCCTGTTGGATTATCTTTCGACGAGTCTAACCAACTGATGGCCGAAAATCCTGAACTCTTTAAGTCAAAAGTTCAAGAGTCTCTCCGAAGACATGCTGCTGCTGTCAATAAACACACCGCAAAAGGAACTTACTTCTTTGACTATGGCAATGCCTTCCTTTTGGAAGCATCCAGAGCGGGAGCTGAAGTGATGGCAGAAAATGGAATTGATTTCCGATATCCGAGTTATGTTCAGGATATTTTGGGACCGATGTGCTTCGATTATGGTTTTGGACCGTTCAGATGGGTCTGTACTTCGGGAAAGGCAGAAGATCTTAGAAAGTCCGATCAAATCGCAGCCAAAGTTTTGAAAGAAATCATGGCAAGCTCCCCAGAATCTATCCAACAGCAAATGCAGGACAATATCACCTGGATTGAGGAAGCTGAGAAAAACAAGTTGGTAGTGGGATCTCAGGCTCGAATCCTATACGCCGATGCGGAAGGAAGATCCAAAATCGCTTTAGCTTTTAATGAGGCTATTGAATCAGGGGAAATTTCAGCACCTATCGTATTGGGCAGAGATCATCATGATGTCAGCGGGACGGATTCTCCTTATAGAGAAACCTCCAATATTTACGACGGAAGCCGGTTTACTGCAGATATGTCCATTCATAATGTAATCGGTGATAGTTTTAGAGGAGCCACTTGGGTTTCCATTCACAATGGTGGCGGAGTTGGTTGGGGTGAAGTGATGAATGGTGGTTTCGGAATGGTATTGGACGGCAGTCAAAAAGCAGAACAAAATCTTAAATCCATGCTTTTCTATGATGTAAACAATGGAATTGCACGAAGAGCATGGGCGAGAAATTCAGGTTCCTTGGAGGCTATCCAACGTGAAATGGACCGCACACCTTCCTTGAAAGTCACCATGCCGAATTTGGTGGATGAAGAGATTATCGGCTCGATAGAATTTTAGAAAGTCAAGTACAACAAATCCTGCTTCTTCAGGAGCAGGATAACAGGTATTCGATCTGCTGCTTCTGGAGAAGCAGCAGATCTTTTTATTCTAATAGTCAGAAAACACCTCTTCCAAGTCTAACTCAAACCCTGGCAATACACTTGATTGCACCTTATCTCCTGCGGTAAAAAGTCTGGAAGCTTGATACCTTCCGTCCACAAGGGAATAGATCAGCAAGGTACATTCGACGGGATGTACCACCCAATATTCACGAACTCCATATTCTTGGTAGAGTTCGTATTTATGCTGAAGCTCAACCTTACTATTTCCGGGGGAAAGCACTTCCACAATCAGGTCAGGCGCTCCCCAGCAGCCCTTATCATCCAACTTGGACTGATCACAAATCACCGAAATATCAGGCTGAACAACCGAGTCTATTTTGTGGTAAGCCGGATCTTTGGAAAGACGCACATCAAAGGGTGCCGAATAAACCTTACAAGGATAGCTTTTTAAAAAGCTCCATAAACTGGCATAAATATTCCCCGACACTCCCTGATGAGTCCGACTGGGAGCCACTGCCTTTGCAAAGATATTCCCCTTGATCAGTTCCACAATCTCCTCATAGTCCCATTTGAGATAATCCGCATAGGTATAGGAGACATCTCGGGACTCATTCAGCACATCCAAATCTACATTTTCCTTTTGCGGAATTCGATATTCTTTCATACCCACCTCCTTTATTTTACTTCATTTCGTTTCTTTTCCTGACGGAAATCGCCATTTTAGATCAAAGAGCGAACAAAACCTGCTCTGAATTTAGTCAATTAATTGATTTTTAACTCACTATCTATGAATCTCCATCACAACCCAAATTCCGATGCGTGGACCGGCAGAAAATCCGAACAGCCCGAATACTGGCATCAATTTGTCGAATGCATCTCGGATTTGAATTTTTCTCAAGCCAATGGCAAAAAAATCGGAATATTGGGCTATCCCGGAGAAGAAGGAGTCAAAAGAAATCAGGGGCGGCCTGGTACCAAAGACGCACCGGATCAAATCCGAAAGTTTCTGGGAAGCACTGCTCATCACCTAGCCGATAATAGCCATATCCTAGACTATGGAGATATCCTGACTAAGGATTCTGACTTGGAGTCAAGCCAAGAAAAAATCGCTGAAACTGTTCAAAACCTTTTAAGAAACAAGCATTTCCCCGTGCTACTTGGAGGTGGACACGATTTGGCCTATGCACATGGGAAAGGTCTGCTGAATTACTTGGCTCCCAAAGAAGAAAAACTGGGAATCATCAATCTGGATGCACATTTTGACCTACGCCCAAAAGTCAATGGAAAAGGGCATTCGGGATCTCCATTCAGCCAGCTTTATGAAGAATATCCCGATCAGTTTCGCTATTTGGCATTGGGAATACAGCGTGCAGCCAACCCCAAGTCACTCTTCCAGACTGCAAAAGAGAAAAATGCCAATTACCTGGTTATGGAGCAGTTTCGCCTTCAAAATTGGGAATACATCGAAGAGCAGATCATCTGGTTTTTGGATTCGGTCAACAAGGTTTACTTGACTATCGATTTGGATGGGTTTGCTTCAGCCTTTGCGCCGGGTGTTTCGGCTTCTTCCCCGATGGGCTTCAGTCCACAGATTGCATTTAAGGTTTTTGAATTGATCGCTAAAAGCAAAAAGATGATCTCTCTAGATGTAGTCGAACTCAATCCACGATTTGATCAGGACAATGCCACTGCTCGATTGGCAGCCAGATGTATCGAATACATTTTGAGAAAAGTGGTGGGGTAATAGTAAATGCTATGTGGTATTTAGTATTGTGGAAAAGAATTATTTAGACACTCTTTCCGATCCTAAATACCACATACTAAATACTATTTTTTCAAAGCCTCCCATAGGATCTCCACCGGATGCTGTGCCTTTCTGCCGGTTCCATCTGCGATTTGGTGGCGACAGGAAGTGCCTGGAGCCGCAATGATCGTTTTTGCATCGGCTTTTCGCACTGCTGGAAAAAGAACCAGCTCGCCAACTTGCTGAGACACCTCATAGTGCTCCGCTTCATAGCCAAAGCTGCCCGCCATCCCACAGCAGCCACTCGGGATAGTTTCCACCGAATAATTGACTGGCAAAGACAATATCTTCTGCGTCCAGGTCACCGAAGAAAGTGCCTTCTGATGACAGTGACCATGTAGTTTTATCTTCTTTTCTGTATTTGTGAAGACTTCTGATGTGATATTACCTGCGGCGGCTTCTTGAGCCAAAAACTCATCGATCAGCTTGACATGAAATTTCAGCTTCTTCGCTGCATCGACAAGATCTTTCGAAACGATCCGAGGATACTCATCTCTGAAACTCAAAATAGCAGAAGGCTCCAAGCCAATCAAAGGGCTTTTCCCATCTATCAACTTTTCAAAAATTCTGACATTGGCTTCCGCATGCTTTCTCGCCTTCGGCAAAAGTCCTTTGGAAAGAGCTGATCGCCCACTTTCTTCATGGTCGACGACTTTCACATCGTAGCCTAGGCTCTTCAATAAGGATATCGCTTTGATTCCTATCTGGGTATCGTTGAAGTTGGTAAACTCATCCACAAAGAAATAAACAGACTTGATTGTCAGAGCTGGCGCAGGAAGAGAGGGATAGTTTTTCTTATACCATTTTCTAAGGCTGACCTTGCTGATCTCGGGCAGATTCCGCTGAGGCGCAACTCCCAGAATAGACTTCATCGCACCACCAGTGATTTTATTGCCGAGCATGAAGTTGGCCAAACCGCCCGTTTTTGACCCAAATTCATTAAGTTCATTGATATAGGCAAAAGCCTTGGATCTCAATGGAATTCCGTTGGTCTTCTGATATTGGTATAGGAATTCAGCTTTCATGCTGGCCATGTCCACATTGGAAGGACACTCGGAGGTACAGCCTTTGCAACTCAAACACAGATCCATCGCTTCCTTAATTTCGGGATGGTCAAATGGGTTCTCCTTTTGCTCTCCACGAGTCAAAAACTCCCGCAAGGTATTGGCGCGACCACGTACAGCATCACGCTCATTTCTGGTAGCCATGTAGGATGGACACATCGTCCCCCCAGACCCTGGAAGTTTACGACAATCTCCGGAACCGTTGCACTTCTCAGCCATTCTTAGGATACCTCCAGTGGATGAAAAGTCTAATTCCGTCTGATGAACAGGAGTTTTCATTTCCGGCTCGTAGCGCAAAAACTCATTCATAGGAGCTGCATCTACGATCTTGCCAGGATTGAAAATGTTTTTGGGATCCCAAGTGGATTTTATCCTACGAAAAAGCTGGTAGTTCTTTTCACCGACCATCAATGGAATAAAAGCTGCTCTGACTCGACCATCTCCATGCTCCCCACTGAGGGAACCTTGATATTTTTTAACCAATTCGGCAGAGGCCAAGGAAATCTTATAAAAATCCTCGACCCCTTCCTTGGTCTTCAAATCCAAAATCGGTCGAAGGTGGATTTCTCCCGCTCCCGCATGAGCATAGTGGACAGGCTTCTGATTGAATCCAGCCATCATTTCATCTACTTCGTCAATATAGTCCGCTAGATCTTCTATATCCACAGCTGTATCTTCTATACAAGCCACGGCCTTGGGATCGCCAGGAATATTGGCTAGCAAACCTAAGCCTGCCGAGCGCAATGCCCAAGCAGCAGAAACCAAGGCTGGTTCGATAATCGGATAGGCATAGCCGATTCCTTTTTGCCGAAAATCTTCGACCAAGCTCTCCCCTTTTTCCATGGCTTCCTCTAGGGTTTTACCACGAAACTCTACCATCAGCAAAGCTTCCGGATCGCCTTCGACGAAATATCTGTTTTTTGAATATTCAATACTTTCCTTGGTACAATCCAAGATGATTTTATCCATCAACTCCACTGCAGTCGCCGGGTGCTTCATCGCCGTTTGAGAAGCCACCATGCTTTCATGGATCGTCTCAAAATGCGCTGCCACGACGATTTCTACAGGATCAGGCAAAGGATCCAAACTGATCTTGATCTCAGTGGTAAAAGCTAAGGTCCCTTCAGAACCAGCCAAAAGCTTACAGAAATTGAATTTTTCATCTCCTTCGAATATCTCCGAATGGAGCAATTCGTCCACAGCATAGCCTGTATTTCTTCTATGAATAGATTTTTTGGGGAACTGCGCATGGATTTCTTGTCTAGCCTCTTCTTGATCCAGTTCCTTGAAAATCTCCTGATAGACTTTTCCCTCAAGGGTGTTTAATGTCTTTTTTTGCTCAAATTCTTCCTTGGTCAGAGCTTCAAATACCACCTCATTTCCATCGCTCAAAACCGTATTGAGAGAGATCACTTTGTCCCTCGTCACGCCATAGACAATGGAGGTTGTCCCAGAGGAATTATTACCAACCATCCCTCCTATCATTGCACGATTGGCTGTGGAAGTAATGGGGCTAAAGAAAAGTCCATGGGGTTTCAAAAATCGATTGAGCTCATCCCGGACCACTCCCGGCTGCACTCTCACCCATCTTTCCTCTTTGTTGAATTCCAAAATTTGGGTGAAATTCTTGGAAACATCCACCACAATCCCATTGCCTACACACTGTCCAGCTAGAGAAGTTCCAGCAGTACGGGGAATCAAAGAAGTTCCACAATCTGTAGCAAACCGAATCAATTTCTGGATATCCGAGACTGACTTCGGAAAAGCAACTGCCAGCGGCACCTCCCGATACACGGAAGCATCTGTGGCATAGAGGGTTCTGATAAGGCTATCAAATTGCAAGGTTCCTTCTAGTTCTGCAGAAAGCTTTTGCAATAAAGGCAATAGGTTAGGTTGGCTTGAACTCATGACCAAAAATAGCTTGCGCAAGGAGATTAAAGAAACAGGAAGGACGAAAGAATTTCATTTGGAACAGAAATAAATAAGCAGAGTATCCGACTGTAAAAATGTAAATGCGCCATGAATTTGAAAATTGCACGATTCCCTTCTTTCTTTGTCCGGCAAACCCCAGCTTTATGTTCTTCTACCTTTCGCAGTTTCTGAGTTTTTTGGCCATGCCTCTGACGCTAGTTCTGATCTTGATCCTCAGCGGAGCAATTTACTATCGAAAGAAATGGGGCAAAAAGATTCTTTGGTTGGGCATTGCTTTGCTACTTTTCTTCACCAATCCCTTTCTTTCCAATCTGGCTCTGCTAGCCTGGGAACCGGACTTTAAATCTTTCGAAGAAATCGAAACTCATGAAATCGGGATCGTCCTCACCGGCGTGACCAACCTAAGTAAAACCGCCTATGATCGTACATTTTTCAACAAAGGCGCTGACCGCATCACGCACGCCCTCCAGCTCTATCGAATGGGAAAAATCAAAAAAATACTGATCACCGGAGGCCAAGGACTGAATCCTGTCAATCCGCAATCCGAAGCCGAACTTTTGCAGCGCTTTCTGATCATGACTGGGATGCCTGAAGAAGACATCTGGATTGAAGATCAAAGTAAAAACACCGCCCAAAATGCACAGTTTACAAAGGAATTTTTAGCACAAAAAGGAATCGATACCAATCAGGAATTTGTCTTGATCACTTCGGCTTTTCACATGTATCGAGCCCAAGCTTGCTTTGATAAAGTGGGACTGAAAACTGAGACTTTTCCCACCGACTATTATAGCCATGATGTCAAGTACGACATTCCAAGCCTGCTATTTCCAGATTCCTTTTCTCTAGAATATTGGACCAAATTGTTCAAAGAATGGCTAGGGATATTGGTGTACAAACTAGCTGGTTATTTGTAAGCTAAACACCCGATTGATTGGTAATCAATCGGATGTTTGATTCTCACAGGTATTTTGGAGGAGCTTTAGAGTGCCAAATCCAGTGTTCCTAGTGCATATTTCATCAAGACATCTTGAAAAAACAAGGTGTAAACTGCTTGGGCTTGATCTGCTTGAGAAGCCACGAATTGTTGATTGGCCGTAGCCAAATCAACAAAATTGGACAAGCCAAGTCTAAACCTTTCCTGAATAGCATTCTTAGCTTCTGTGGCAGCCTTCACCTGCACCTGAGAGTTGAATTCCTTGCGAACTGCCGCTTGATAATTTTGCTGGGCTAGCTTTACTTCCTGAAAAACCTTTCGGTCGATAGATTTTTCCTGTAAAATCTGATTGTTATAAACCGCCTTGGCTCTGGCTACATCCAGTCGAGTCTGAAAATTTGTGAAAATCGGAATCGTCAATCCGACCCCTAGCACATTCTGAGGATAAATCTCCCAAAACTGGTTTTGAAACGTCTCCTCTACCAGGGAAGTGTAGTAGGAATTGTAATTATAAAAAGCACTGATTCTCGGAAAATACATCGCTTTGATGGCCTGCATGTCTTTCTTATAAGAAGTTTTCAAAAGCTGTTGCTGAGCTTTATCCGATCGGTTCATTTCAGCTATCTCAAACAATTCACTCAATTCATAATCCTGAAATTCTCTCGTCCCAGAATTGGTATTCACAGCCTCCAAAACAGGGATGACTCCTACTTCCAATTGTAAATACTCAGCTAGGAGCCACAAGTCATTTTCCAAGGCAATCTCTGCATCCACCTTGACCGACTCCACCCGTGCTACTTCTGACTGCTGATTGTACAGGTCAGAAACAGTTCTCAATCCTGCATCCACAAATCCTTCGATTTGCCGGAGAACTTCCTTCTGGTTTTGAAGGTTTTCATCCGATATCCGAAGCAGCTCTTGATCTAATAAGACTTGCAAATAGCGCTGTGCCACATCAAAAATCACTTGCTGTCTGGCCCGCTCCATTCCTTTGGAACCTGCCTGAAAAGCCAAATTGGCAGATTGCGTATCCAAAATTCTTCTTCCAGAATTGAAAACTGGAACACTTACATTCAAATTAGCCGATACTGTTTTATTGGTCACATTGGTGACCACAATCTGATCTTCGACCAGCTGAGACTGCTGACCTTTTAATTGACTGAAATTTGAGCTCAATCCTATGCTGGGAAGATGAGACATTAAAGCTACTTGCTTTTCTTTCTTGAGCACTTCCATATTGTTTTCCTGGATTCTATAGTCCAGATTTGCCTGAAGCCCCAACTCCACAGCTTGTCGGAAATCCAGCCTTAAGGTATCCTGAGCATACCCACCCAAGCAGAAAATCATCCCCAGCCCCAAGGCCAGAATCAATTTATATTTTCTCATCACTTTCTATTCTACCGTCCAATAAATTAATTAAGCGAGTACCATAATCAGCATTTTCACGGGCATGAGTAGCCTGTATGATGGTGGTGCCCTCTTGATGAAGTTCCTGAAATACCTCCATGATTTCCTTAGCTTGTCCGGAATGCAAATTGCCAGTAGGCTCATCCGCCAACAGTAATCTTGGCCGACCTGCAATAGCCCTCGCTATCCCTACCAGCTGCTGCTGTCCTCCGGAAAGCTGGGCGGGAAACAGGTCCTTTTTGGCTACCATATTGAATCGATCCAGTAAATCTGCGATGATACTTTTGCGCTCAGCAGAAGCTACTTTGCGATACAAAAGCGGAGTTTCTATGTTTTCATACACCGTCAATTCGTCGATCAGATGATAGGCTTGGAAGATATACCCAAATTCAGACTTGTGAAGTGAGGATCTTTCTCGCTCTTTCATCGTCCGGATATTTTTATTTCCAAATAAATACTCTCCGTCATAGTCTTCATCCAATAATCCCAGGATATTCAATAGTGTAGATTTACCGGCTCCACTGGGTCCCATCAGAGTAAGAAACTCCCCCTCCTGAATAGTCAGGTTTATTCCTTTCAGGATAAATATCCTCTGGAATCTAGACTCGATGTATTTATCGATTTCTTTAAGTTGAATCATGAAATAATGATGTATATAAGAATGTGTTGATTAATCAGATTTAAGTGTTTTGGCAGGATTGAGTGAGTATACTTTCCAGCTTCTATAGCCAATCGTGAGCATCGCAAGAAGAAATACCAAGCCAATGGCCAAGATAAAAGGCCAGAAATTGAGAGAAATACGATTGGCAAAATCAGCTATCCAAGCCTGGAAAAACCAAACACCAAAACCAATAGAAAATACAGATGCTATCCCTAGTAATTTGAGGAAATCTCCAGCCAAAACAGAGAGCACGTTTTGTTGAGTGGCCCCGAGTACTTTGCGAATCCCTATCTCCCGAGTTCTCCGCATCGCCACATAGCTCACCAGCCCAAATAGTCCCATACAGGCAATAAAAATGGCTATTGCAGAGAATATCCCAAAGATAAGTCCTGCTTTTTGTTCAGATCTATACAACTGATCATAGGCCTGATCCACAAAGACAGGGTTGAAAGGCCGGTCTGAAAGCATGCGGTCCCATATTCCTTCCAAGGTAGCCAAATGAGCCGAAGGGTTTCCCGCCGGCAATTTGATCAAGAGCACATTGGACTGGTCAGGATCGTTGAAAATCACCAGAGGGCCAAGCTCATGGTGGAGTGAGTTAAAATAAAAGTCTTTGACCACTCCTTTGATGACAGAGTTTTCAGAAAATCCCATATTTACTACTTTCCCAATAGCCTCCTCAGAAGACCAGCCTAACTGCTGGACTGCCGCTTCATTCATCAAGATAGGATTTCGGGAATGTTCATCTTCCAATTCTGCACGAGTAGGATCTGCTTCTGAGAAATTTTCTCCAGCCACTAGGTCCAGTTGAATCGTTTCCAAAATATCAGGATCTACTGAGTAGCCAGTGATCATCAATTCTTTTTGATTGTCTCCTCCTGGGAACACCTTGTAACCGGCTTTGATATGAATCGGCATATCTGCAGCTCTGGCTACCGAAATGGCTGCTCCAGATCGTAGCATCTCCCCTTTGAGCGTTTCCATAGAGTTTCGCATGGAGTAATGATAATTCACAGCAATAATTTGCTCTTTTTCATACCCCAAACTCACATCCTGCATGTAATCCAGTTGGTTTTTGACTATCAAAGTAGCCATCAACAATCCGATCGAAACAAAAAACTGAAACATAACAAGAGATTTTCTCACCCATGCACCACCCCCCATTTTTGTCTTATTGGTCAGAGCCTTGATAGGCTGCATGCCGGACAAAATCACCGAAGGATACATGCCCGCCAGAAGCCCGACCACAGCGACAAAAACGAGCATCGCCAGAATTCCCAATGGTGTGGCAAACAAATCCAGATTCAGCGGGACACCCGAAATCTCCTTGAATTTTGGTACGATCAGATTGAGAACCAATATACTCAGTCCTGCAGCACCCAGAGTCAAAAGCATGGATTCAGAGACAAACTGACCAAAGAGTTGGCTTCTCCCGGCCCCCAAGGTTTTTCTGAGGCCTACTTCTTTGTTTCTCTCTGTAGCTTCTGCAGTGGCCAGATTTACATAATTGATAATCCCAATCGCCATCAATAGTAATGCGACTACTCCAAAAATGTAAATATACCGGATATCTGAGCCGGGCTTAATGACATTGAGAGACTGATCTCCCAAGTGAATCTGAGCAACAGGCTGCAAGTAAAAAGCGGTGCTATACCCATATTGAGCAAGTTCCGAACCCAAGTATTTATCTACAATTTGATCCAGTTTGGAATGGAAGGAAACCGGGTCCACCCCATCTCTGAGCTTGACATAGGTGTAATAGTTGCTCGGCGACCATTCTGGATCTTTCCCATGCCGATGGGAAAGAAAGGAAGCCAAGAAATCAAATTCCATATGACTATTACTCGGGAAATCCTCCATCACACCACTGACTTGATATTCCTTCCCGTCCACTTTCAAAGCCTTGCCTACTGCCTGAGTATATCCACCAAAGTACCTGTTGGCAGTACTCGCTGTCAAGACTAGTTGATTAGGCTCTGACAAAATTCTAGAAGGATTTCCAGCCAGAATCTGAAAATCAAAAACATCGAAAAAATTTTCATCTGCAAAAGCAAATTTCTTCTCTTCCTGACTTCCTTCGCCAGCGTCGATCATGACCGAGGAAAATATACTCAGATCAAAAAGCAAAGTACCCTCCTCCACTTCAGGCACCTCGTCTTTCAAGGTAGGAATCAAGCTCGACGGAGTAGAAGATACCAGTCTGGATTCACCTTGAGAGACAAATTCTTGATTGATCTTATAAATCCGCTCATGGTCCGCATACATTTTGTCATAGCTCCATTCATGCTGGATGTAGAGGCATATTGCCAAAAAACTGACAATAGCGATTGTCAGCCCGAGTAGATTGATCCCGGTGTACAGCTTCCGCTTTCTGAGATTTCTAAAAGATACTTTCAGGTAATTTTTCCACATGAGTCAAAAGTTTTAAAGTTGAAAGGTAGGAAGGTCGCAAGGTTTAAAGGTCATATTCGACATCCCACACCCAACTTTGCACATCATTGACTTTCTACTTTTATGCCATAAAAAAATGCCTCCAGAATAGCTCCAGAGGCATTTTTACAGGTTTTTCTATTTCTCCCACTCGAACATTTTTGTTCGCCAGCGAACAAAACAGTGGTCAGTTGGAAGTGATCAGTATTCAGCAATGCCGAATAGGATTAGAGTTTAGACCAAAACAATTCTGTGATAGATCTTTTTATTAAAATTCCCTAGTCTAGCATCTTGTGTCTTAAGTCTACTATCCTGAGACTAGAACTTTCTATACTTCCCTTTTAGATATTGATTGGCTTCTTTTTCCTCAAACTTCGCCTTTTTGGCATCCCAATGCAGGGTTTGATTCGGGAAACGTCCGGCAATCACACCCAGAAGAATCGTCTCGGTCAGTCGAGAAGCATACGAGAATGGAGCGCTACATTCGTCCTTGCCCAGAATAGCATCCACGAATTGATGGTAGTGCTTTTTACTTTCTCCTTCGTAATCCTTGACAGGTTTACCCAAGTTGAATTTTTCGATATCCATTTCCTGATACTTACCATCTACTATCAGTCTAGGCAACTGCTGGAAATGCGGAAGCAACAAGCGTCCTTTTTCACCCATAAACATCGCTCCCTGATCCGGTAGTTGTTCACCGTTTGGCAATTTCAAATCCTCATGGTCAGCAGGTGCTCCTGGGCCATCGTACCATACCCACTTCAATGTCTCTGCGGTATAAGGAGTAGATGGAAACTCATACGTCACTGTATTGTGCTCTGGAAATCCATAGCCAGTTGGCTGTCTACACTCATTGATAATCGTACGAGGAACATCCAACTGTAGGGCATTGTATGGGGTATCAAAAATATGCACTCCCATATCGCCTAGAGTACCACATCCGAAATCCAAAACTTTTCTCCAGTTGCCAGGGTGATATTCACCCTCCTTGTAAGGACGCTCTGGAGCTGTGCCTAGCCATAGATCCCAATCCAAATTAGCCGGAACAGGATCACTTCCTACAGGCGCTGGAGCATCTGTTCCCCAGTTTTTGGGAGACCAAGCACGCACTGTGTGAACTTTGCCAATAATTCCATCCTGAATCAACAAGGTCGCCAGCTTGTAATCATAAAAAGAGTGAACCTGAATTCCCATCTGGGTAATCAAGCCTTTCTTTTCTGCTACTTTGTTCATCTCTCTAGCTTCTGATACATGATGAGTCAGAGGCTTTTGACAATACACGGGCTTGTCCATATTCATAGCCATCAAGGAAGCAGGCGCATGGGTATGATCTGGTGTCGATACGACTACCGCATCGATCTCGTCTTCCATGTCTTTGAGCATTTCCCGATAGTCTGCGTAGGTTTTGGCATTTGGGAAAAGCGCCTCAGCTTTGGCCATCATAGCTGCATCCACATCGCAAAGAGCGACTACGTCTACTGCATCGTGCGATGCAATGGCATTCAGATCAGCCATTCCCATCATCCCCAAACCAATATGGGCTGTTCTTACTCTTCCGTTAGCTTTGGCTTTGGCCAAAAGTGTGGGAGCCAATGTAATCCCCAAAGCTCCTAGGCCGGTTTTCTTGATAAAATCTCTCCGGTCTATCACCTGAAACTTCTCTTTCATTGTATTTATAGATTTAATTGTCAATTAGTCAATTCTTTGATTCGGATGTTGCGAAAATGAACCACATCTCCGTGTCCCAAAAAGCCAATATGCCCACTGGGTCGCTGCAATCCCGGATGATCTTTGCCATCCAAAGTGCCATTTTTTGAAGCTTCCAGATAGTCGCCTACTAGGATAGTTTCCCCATTGAGGATGATTTTGATTTTGGGATGCTGCACGACGACCTCCTGTACATTCCATTCACCCACTGGCTTCAGATAGCCTCTCTTGGAAGGTATCACTCCATACACAGACCCATGATATTGATATTCATGAAGTGTCGCATACTTCTCTGCCGTATTATCCAAGATCTGAAGTTCCTTGCCCACATAGGCAGCATCTCCTTCCAGTGGTGCGTGGATCCCCAAGCCATTGTTTGCTCCAGGAGTCAATTGAAATTCAAAACGCAGTACAAAATCACCGTACTCCTTTTCAGTATAGAGGTTTCCTCCGCCTTTTCCCTGAGGATCTATGATGATCATGCCCCCCTCAGCCCGATAGGAAGTCTTATTTCCCACCCAGCCATCTAGAGATTTTCCATCAAACAAGGAGGTGAAACCCGCTTCTGTTCCAGAACTTTGAGCTTTTAAAGAAGCGCCTGACAGCAGGATAAAAAAGAATGCAAAAGCCACTTTTCTAAAAGGATGTAGCATAGATTATTTCAGTTAGAAAGCAAAAACCAGATACTTGAGTTGACAAATTAAGCTTTCACAGTGAAAAACCATACAAATCACTTTATAAAAAATTTTATTTACTCCACCAGCGGTTCTTTTATTTTTTCATAAAACTACATCAAAGGAAAGATGTGGAAAAACGCAAGGGTATTTCTGGCAGCTCAAAACCCACAATTCTTCAAATTACTTCCCTTTGAAACCAGGAATGACTTGTCACTGCAATTCTCATAAAACAGGAACCTGCTAGCATGTTCCATTCATCCTTACTCTTTATTGGGAGGCTTATCAAATCTAGACTTACTCGCTTTTCAATACTTTAGCAGGATTGGACTGGGCAGCTACGTAGCTATGAATCCCGACGATCAAGAGACAGATTACCATCACACCCATACCAGCAGCCAGATAGATCAGATAAGGCATAGCTACACGTGTCTTGAATCCAGCCAGCCAGTCACTAAGGAAATAATAGGCTGGAATCACACCAATCAAAAATGATATCCCAACTAAAATCACATACTCCTTACTCACCAAAAACAGGACCTGCTGCAAGCTGGCTCCAAGAACTTTCCGGATACTGATCTCTTTCGTCCGCTGTGCTATGGTGAAACTGGACAGACCAAATAAACCCATACATGAAATCAGAATAGCCAAACCACAAGCAAAACCCAATACATTCTTGATTTTGACATCCTCTTGGTAAAAGCGGTCCAGCTGGGTATCCAAAAAGACAAAATTAGCTTCCTCGTATGGATAGATAGTGAGATAGGCCTTTTCCAAACTTTCTTTAGCTGAAGCCAGATTTTGATCAGGATTCAGCTTCACGTTGATTGTCCGAAAGTAGGGAGGGTTAAAGGTGAAAAGCATAGGACGGATTTCCTCACGCAGAGTTCTCGAGTGAAAATTAGCGACTACCCCGATGATCGTTTTGGGTTCATCATTGTATCTGACTTGAGTCCCTATCGCGCTCTCTATACTGGCAAACCCACCTTCTTTGATAAAATTCTCATTGACCATGATTTCATCCTCCTGATCGAGAGCAGCATTACCCGCCAAAAGAGGAATTCCATTGACTCCAACAAATGCTGAATCGACATTCATCACTTGGACAAAAAACTGATTTTCGGTTGTATCCACCGGTACGTAGACATCTGATGTCCACAAATTGGTCGATGCCACTAGCCCCATACTGAGAGAAGCTGCCTCCACGGATGATTCTTGGTTGATGCGCTCCTGAAGTTGAATCATTTTGTCCGGATCAGACATAAATGGCAACTGCGCATAGAGCACCGCTTCCTTGTCAAAACCCATCGGCTGACTGGTCACGTATTTCAACTGATAATTCAGTACCAACACCAGAATAATAAATGCAATCGAAGAGGATAGCTGAATTACTGTCAGATTTTTCCTCAAAAAGACGCCCATCGAAAACCTCCCCGATTTCACCATTTCACCCTTAAGAGCTCGTTGTGGGTCGTATTTGGATAAGACCATCGCTGGATAAATTCCCGTAATCAAGGTCAAAAAGAGCGGAAAAAGAAGGTAGAAAGCAAAATTGGAAGGGGACAGATAGTCTATCTGAAAATTCCTAGGGAGGTAAGTGGCGAAAAGTGACTTGATGCCTTCACAAAGCACGAGAGCCAGCAGTGTAGAAAAGAGAATCAAAAGCATGGTCTCAGCCAAAAACTGATAGACCAATTGTTGACGGGTTCCTCCGATTGTTTTCCTAATCCCCACTTCTTTGGCACGGTTGATAGCTTGTGCAGTCTCAAGATTGACAAAATTCAAACTAGCTAAAACCAAGATTATCAACCCTATATACACAAGCCCCTTCAGAAAAACTTTGGACACACTACCACCGCCGTAGGTTTGCCCAAAATGCATTTCAGCTAATTCCTCGGTGAAAAATGAAATCGTATAATCATCCTCTGGCTCAATATTTTTGCCTACCAAAGTCTTCAGTGACTCATCTATCGCTGCATGGCTCACCTCAGGATTTAGTTTTATGAAAAGCTGGCTACTGCTATTGACAGAGTTCCAATCGTGCAAGCCATACCAGTCTATTTGTTCTTGTCCACGAATGGTACTGAAGGATAGAAAGTCCCGAAAGATAAAGTCCGTGTTTTGCTCAAAATCAGCTACTACACCAGTCACTGTCGCCCGTATCGTATCGGCATCCACATACATCAATTCTTGTCCCAAGACATCCATTGGCTCTGATCCAGGGAAATATTTATGCATACTCGCCTCGGAAATCACCAAAGATTCCGGTTGCTCCAAAGCAGACCTGACATCACCAGCCAGCCACGTTCTCGGAAAGACTTCAAAGAATCCGGGATCAGCAAAAGTCACATTATCTGACCTGCCAAACACCCGGTCTGCATCAGGAGTAGCTACCAAAACATCATACAGAGTATAAAGTCGAGCGGCTTGGGAAATACCCGAAATCTCATCTTTGATCACTTCTCCTAGAGGACCTGGAGTGCCGGAGTTGGGATAGGAGCCACTCCCCGCCCATTCTGTAAGCGTATTGATCCGAAAAATCCTATCTGCATCTGGATGAAATCTATCAAAACTATAAGAATGAGTCACCACATTGAAAATCAAAAAGCAAATAGCGACTCCAATAGCCAAACCAAGGATATGGATGAAGGTTCTCAGTTTATTTCTGAGCAAGTTTCTCCAAGCAATTTTCAGGTAGTTTTCTAGCATTGAATTGAAATTTTTAATTACTGTTCTGTCGTGGCGGATTGAAAAATTGGAAAATTCACTTCGATCTTAATTTATGGATTCTATTCATCTATATTTTCATCTTTGATCTCTCCCAATAACTATCGGAATCACCAATTTCTATTCTTAAGTCTTGGCTCTTGATTCTTGACTCTCTAATCTTTGTCTTAATCGCTACTCATCCTTAAGCGTGTCGACAGGATTCATCTGAGTAGCACGGAAAGCCTGCGCCGAAACAATCAACAGCGTAAAGCCAACTCCAGCGATTGTCAACAGAACAAAATTGATCCAAGAAGGCCAATCTTTGACCGCAAACTGAGCAATCCAACTTTGCATCAAATACAAACTCAGCGGTAAAGCTATCAGAACACCGGCGATGGTGATCGCCAAAAACTCTCTATTGAACATCCAAGAAATACTCAGGCTTGAAGCACCCAGGACTTTTCGGATCCCGATCTCTTTCGTTCTTCCAGCTATGCTCAAAGCCGCCATTGCAAACAAGCCCATGGTCGCGATCAAAATGGCGATTCCTGCTGCGAAAAAGACCATTTTTCCCAATCGCTCATCAGCCTTGTATTGGTTTTGAACCTTTTCATCCATAAAGCTGAAACTAAAAGTTTCCATAGGAAACACTTTTGACCATTCGCTTTCCAAGACACTTTTAAAAGCTTCGAAGTCAGTACCACTCCCTTTTACTAGAACTTTCGGATTAAATGCAGCATGAATCATCAAAGTATTGATGCCGCTGAAAAGCACTTTCGGGCTTTTTGCCAAGAGCAAGGGCTCGATTTCTCTGTAGAGGGAATTATGATTGAAATCCTTAACTACACCCACGATCTGATGGGATTCAAACTCCGTGTTAGGCAACATCTCTCCTAAAGGATCTTCCCAATTTAAGGCTTTGGCGAATGTTTCGTTGATGACGAAAGCACTGCTATCCGCACCAATGTCCGGGTTCAATCCTCTGCCTTCAGCCATTTCCATGCCCATGGATTCAAAATAATCCCCGCCGACAATACTTACCCTAAAGTTAAATTGCTCTTTCTCTTCCGTTTCAAAGCCAATATCCCAGAAAGACTCGTCTCCATAAGTTGCGATAGAAATGCCTGCAGATTGGACCTCAGATCTGCCGATCAATGCCTGACGATAGGTTTCTGCATTCCCAAAGCCCTCTTCGAGATTTTTGATAAGATTCTGACCTGATACGCCCGGCACTTCCACGATTACCACCATTTCCTTGTCAAATCCCAAGTCGTAGTTTCGGATAGCCTTCATCTGATTGACCATAATCAGTGTAGAAGCGATCAATAGGAAGGAGATAAAAAACTGAAAAGCTACCAATCCTTTTCTCAAACCCTGTTTTCCAAAGCGAATGGATAAGTTGCCTTTCAAGACTTTAATAGGCCTGAGATTGGACATAAAAAAGGATGGGTAAGCACCCGCCATCGCCGTGATCAAGACAACCAATCCAACCAGAATCGCAATTTGCGTAGGCTGATAGACCAGATCCAGATCTTTTTCAAACAAGCTATTGAAGGTCGGCACCAATAACTCCGCCACCATCAATCCCAACACTAGGGCAATCAAGGTGGTCAAAAAAGCTTCAGTCAAAAACTGAAACATCAGCTGGCTAAATCCAGCCCCCATAGTTTTTCTTACTCCTACCTCTTTGGCTCGGGTGACGGATCTACCGATCGCCATGGTAGTGAAATTGATAGATGCTATCAACAAAATCAAAAAGGCGATACCTGCTAGAATATAGAGCAAGCTAGGTCGGGTAGTTTCTGCCTGACCGGTAATCTCATCATCTGTCAAATGGATCTCAGACATGGGCTGAAGTTCCCATCGATAAGCTCCCTCTTCATACTCCTCTCCCAACACTTTTTTCATCATTGGGACCGATCCCTCTTCGATAGAAGCTTTTGCCAGCGGATCATTTGTTTTGATGAAAGTATCCCCAAAGACATGAAACCAGTTATTTCTCCCTTGTTCGTCTACTGTGAAATCCAGATTCTCGTCATTTATCAGCATTTCAAATTGGAGACTCGAATTACCTGGAATATCCTTGAGCAAGCCGGTGACTTGGTACTCCTCATAGTTGTCCCCCATTTTCATCCGAATAGATTGACCGATGGGATTGCTGTCCCCGAAGTATTTTTGGGCACAAGACTCAGTGATGACGACACCAAACTTTTCTTGCAGGACTTGATTCCTATCCCCTCTTAAAAGTTCGAAATCAAAGATTTTCAAGAAATCCGCACTGACCAAAAAATAGTTTTGATTCTGGGTGGTAGACTCATCCAAATAGGCCTGGGAAGCCCCTCCTATGTATCTTGTGACAGCCTCTACCTGAGGAAATTCACTTGCAAAAGTCGGAGCTGTAATAATCGGAGTGGAATAAGAAAAAGAACCCTCTCCTTCCCCTCCTTCAAATCTCCTCAGTCGAAAGATCTGATCCTTTTCAGTATGAAACTTATCGTAGCTGGATTCAAATTGTACAAAAAAGAAAATCAGAATACTCACACCCAATCCCAAGGTGAGCCCGATTATATTGATCCCTGTATGAAGCTTGTACTTCAACAGATTCCGAAGGGCTATTTTTAGGTAGTTTTTAAGCATAGCAATGGCAAAATTTTAAAATTCGAAAATTGAAAAATTCTATTCAACCTTCCGTTTTCGTTTCTACACACTTATTCTCTTATCTCTATTCAACAATCTTATGTCTTGACACTTGGCCCTTGTTCAATTGATTCTTGATTCTATAATTTTGGTTCTTGATTCTCGATTCTTTGTTCTTAATTCGAAATACTTGATACTAGATACTTGCTACTAATTTCTCACTCACTCTGAATACTTTTGACAGGATTGGCCAATGCTGCCTGAACAGCTTTGCTTCCTACAGTCAGCGCCGTCAAGATCACTGAGACTACTAGGACAATCAGAAACAAGCCGATAGATATCGGGATTTTATAGGCGAATGTCTCGAGCCAACCTTCCATCATGTAATAGGCAATTGGGATGGACAGCAGAAAGGATATTATCACCATGTAGATAAATTCTTTGGAAATCATCAGTGTCAACTCAGGCACCGAGGCTCCCAAGGTTTTCCTGATTCCGATCTCTTTCACTCGCTGACTCACTAGGAATGAAACCAAACCATATAGTCCCAATCCGGCCACCAAAAGGGATATTCCTGCAAAAATCTTGAATACAGCGGCGAGCTTCTGTTCACTTTCATAAAACTCACCGATCATCTCATCATAGAAGCTTCCTGAATAGATTTTGGTCGGATAAAACTCGTCGTATAACTCTTCTATTTCCGCCAAAGTAGCTCCAGTCGTGCCTGCTTCCAGTTTTATAGCAGCATAAAAATAGTAGTCACTCATGGTGGTGATCAGCATTGGCTTAACTTCCTCCCGGAGGGAATTGGGCGTAAAATCCTTAAGTACGCCTGTGATCTCCATCCAAGCACTCCTTCCCATTCGGATAGTTTTCCCCACAGCCTCTTCTGGATTTCCCTGAGTCATATCACGAGCCAGCGTCTCATTGATCACCGCTTTTCTGGCGGTATCACTTTCGGCATAGCCGGATCCAGCCAGAAAATTCATATCAAAATTCTGAAAATAATCGTAGTCAGCCATTTTCAAAAAGACAGGATACGGCACATCTTCTGAACTTTGATCATAGCTGAAATTGGTAGCAGAGTTATTTCCAGATCCTGGAGGGTCGGAGGCCAAACTGACAGACTTCACACCTGCTATCCGCAGCAGTTCCTGCTTAAAACTTTGATGTCGAGGTTGCTCCGGGTTTTCCTCTTCCAGCTCCACGAGAAAAATTTCATCTTTGGTAAAACCCAAATCAGCATTTTGAATCAAATTCATCTGCTGAATGGCGATCAAGGTAGCGATCATCAGCACCTGAGCTATCGCAAATTGCACAAGCATCAAGGCTCTTCTTAGAGACACATTGCCCAGCTGAGCCGTTTGCACTTTACTTTTCAAAGCCCGAATCGGCTCAAATCTTGAAATCACCAAAGCTGGATAGATGCCAGAAAGCAAGGTCACCACCAAGATCAACAGAACCAGCAATCCATAGACAATCCAAGGAATCTCATTAAATCCTTCTGGAATATTGGATACTTTGGAGAGGAATGGAAGTGCAAAATGCACCAGCGCCAGAGAGATCAAGGATGCCAAACTCACGAGGATAAAAGTCTCCGTAAGAGAAAGGTTGATCAATTGGCTGCGGGAGCTGCCCATCACTTTATGAATTCCAATCTCGCGGCTTTTACCGATAGCTCTGGATGTACTCAAATTGATGTAATTGATTGAGGCCATAATCAGGATAAATAACCCGATCAAAACCAAGGTCCGAATCGTGGATTTCCTGGCCACAGAACCGCTGAGAGGTTCCAGATCAGCATTGTAATGTAGGTCGCTGAGTGGCTGTAGATGATGGGTACGAATGGAATTGCCTCTTCCTTCAAAATGCTTTTTGGAGAGATCCAGAAGTCCGGCCTCCACCTGTGCCAAACTGAGGTCTGGATTGGGACTCAGGTATACCTGAAAGTTGGAGCTGGTACTGCCCCATTCTTCAAAGTCATAGCCAAATTGGTCCTGATGAGAAAGTAAGGATTCAAAAGAAACAAAGACATCTGAGCGGAAATTGGAATGAAGCGGTAGATCTGCCACCACCCCAGCTACCTGTAGCTGTACGCCATTGAGCAAAAGGATCGTTTCACCCATTGCGTCGTCCACAGAACCAAAGATCCTGGTAGCCATAGACTCGGAGAGAAACACCTGATCTGGTTTGCTCAGGTCTTGAGAATTGCCTGACAAAAACTCCAACTGAAACAAATCGAGATAAGATGGAGTAATGAAAAAAGCATGATCCGAAAGATATTTGTCCGAATCATTCTCTTTTTCTACAGTCAGCTGTACCTCCCAATCTCCCACCACTGGCGCCACCTTGTCAAAAAGCTCCGAATGACTCATCAGTTCCAACGAGAAAGGAGCCGGGATACCAGGAGTATACTCTACCCCATCGGTATATTCATCTTGGGTTTTGATCCGATAAGTGCTTTCGTAGCGAGGCTGAAAGCGATCATAGGACCACTCGAAGTACACCACGGTAGCCAGCAGCATAGCCGCTGAGATCCCCAGTACCAATCCCAAAAGATTGATTGCGGTATTGGATAGAGACTTTTTAAGATTTCGGACGGCAATTTTTATATAATTCCTAAACATAGGCTGGGATTAAAAAAGTTAAAATCAGTTAGAAATGCGAATAGAACCACCTGAAGACTGAAGTGAAAGAGCAGGTCCGCCACCGTTGACAGAACCTGAAACTCGGTTTTTCTCAATGCTCCCGCTAAAATGATCCAAATTGCTCTGGATGCTTCCTCCTCTGATATCCAAGTCAAAACTTGAACTCTGAGAAACAGCCAACTGGATACTTCCTCCGCTGGATTTGAAACTCATATCACCTGATACAGCACCAATACTTGCTTTGATAGATCCTCCACTGCTCGCCGCATCGATAGTCCCTGAAATATCCGCCAGACTCATACCTCCTCCGGATGTATGAGCAATGATATCTCCCTCTAGATTCTCTACCTTGATAGATCCTCCACTCGTTTTCGCTTCGACATTTCCCTGAAAGTCACTTAGCGAAAAACTTCCTCCTGCTGACTGCGAAAGAACTTCTCCACTGGAATCAGCAACGCGAATCGAACCACCACTGGAAGCCAAGTCGAAAGCTCCATGTACCCCTTCAATAGAAACAGAGCCTCCACTCGTACGAATATGCGTATCGAGCTCGCCTGGTGTGATCACCTCAAAAGATAAACTGGGACGGTTTTTCCAATTAAAATTTCTGGAGCTTTTAGGCTTAGCCGAAATCGAAATCGTATTGCCGGATTGTTCTATACTTACTTCAAACTCGGACAGAAACTCCGCGACTTCTTCATCTCCGTCTTCCAAATACCTCCCGTTTTTCTTCAGGAAGGCGTGAACAATCACTTCGGAGACATTGCCTTGATAGATGGAAACCGAGGAACCTGCCAGTTCTCCCTCCAGCATCGCAGCATCAGAGGAAGCAAATCTCGCGGTCCGGAAAGGCTCTTTATTGTCTTGACTGATCGCCTCAGTCAACCCCAACTGGAAGAAGGTCAGCAAAAATAGCAAAAGGGTTTGATGTGGATTTTTCATAGCTGTAGCTTAGGTACCAAAAAAGACTGAGCTGCCACTTGTGGAGTAGACTTCTTGGTTTGGTTAATGACATTCTTTGTATTTCTACTTTGATGCCAGATGAAAAACCTATTCAAATTGCCAAAAACGGGCATTTCCTTCAATCAGGGCTTCTCTGAGTCGAACAACTTTGTCCGATGGCGCACAAACTCGATCTCATCAAAGCTTAGCTATATGGTTTGAAAAGGAAGAAGTTGGAAGCTTCTATCATCTTTTTACAATTCTCAAAACTCTTCTCTTTTCAATAGTGAAAAATATTGATCCGCATTGTTTATTCACTCTTGAGAGTTTTGGCGGGGTTGACCAGCGCTACTTTGATCGCTTGACTACTTACGGTCAATAAAGCAATGAGCAAAGTGACAGCTCCAGTCATCAGAAAAATTCTCCAATCAATTGCCGTTCTGTAATCGAAAGTATCCAGCCAGTTTTTCATAAAATACCAGGAAAGAGGAATCCCAATGATCACAGAAACCAGAACAAGCTTGCTGAATTCGGAGGAGAGCAAAGTGATCAAACTGGACACTGAAGCTCCCATGACTTTTCGAACCGAAATTTCTTTTTTTCTTCTTTCGGCAATGAAAGTAGCCAAGCCAAACAAGCCCATGCAGGAAATCACGACTGCCAAAACTGAAAAGAGAGAGGTCAAAGCCGCAGTCTGCTGTTGAGAGCGGAATTTTTGCTCATTTACCTGATCTACAAATTGATATTCAAAAGGTGAATTGGGGTCAAATTTTGCAAAGACTCTTTCAACACTCGCCAGTGAAGTCGACATATCCTGTCCTCCCTTCAATCGAATATGGATAAAGTTTAAGTTTCGTTTCGGCCCTATGATCACAATAGGTTTCACAGCCTCAAATGGGGATTCCATTACAAAATCTTTGACAAGACCCACAATCGTAAATTCCATCCCATCATCCTTGATGACTTGTCCTATGGGATCGTCAAATCCCATAATTTCGGCAGATTTCTCATTGATAATCGCAGCCATACTATCGCTGGCGTGGGTAAAAATATCTATATCCCGACCTGCCAAGAGCGTCATTCCAGCTGTTTTTACCAGATTGGCATCCTGCCCCATTCTGGAAATATCCGGTTGGTAATCGGCTTCTTTCCCCTGCCATTCCATCATGTTGGTGTCGCTGTAGATCTCGGTCAATGGTGAAAATGTATACGTCACACTTTCCACTTCAGGTAAGGCCAGCAACTCATTTTTCATAGCAACCTTATTTTTCCGAATAGACGTTGTCACCTGATGGAATATGAGATTTTCTTCATTCAAGCCCATATCTCGATTTTGCACAAACTGCACCTGATCCCTGATAATCCAGACACTGGAAAGAAGCGCCACGACCACCGCAAACTGAAATACCACCAAAACTTCTCTCGGACGAACTCCCCAGTTTCTATTTCCCAACGTGGATTTGAAAATCACCGTGGGTTTAAAAGAGCTCATCAAAAATGCAGGATAACTCCCCGCCAAAACACCTATCAACAGCACATAAACCAAGGACAACACAAGGAAAAAGGGTTGGTTGAAAGGATTCGTCAGCTGCTGGCCGATCAAGTCAGTGAACCAAGGAAAAGTGATGGAGACCAAAACCAGTGCTACTCCAAAGGCGCAGAGCGCGATCAAAATTGATTCAGCCAAAAATTGGCCGATCAGCATGCTTTTAGCAGCTCCGGAGATTTTCCGGATTCCCACCTCTTTGGATCGTTTTTCACTTTGAGCTGTGCTCAAGTTTACAAAATTGATCCCTGCGATGATCAAGACAATCACCGAGACTATCCCAAACATTCGGATCAGCTCGATTTTGCCGCCTACAGATTCCCCATTTTCAAATTTGGAATACAAATGCAGGTTTTTGACAGGAAAAAGGAAATCGGAAATATCATCCCCTTGAGCCCAATGTTTTTTAGTGAATCCTTCAAATTTTTCATTGAATAGCGAGAGATCTGTCCCTTTTGCCAGCATGGCAAAGGTTCGGTAAGAATTATTCCCCCAGAAGTCATCTACCCAACCCATCGTTTCCAATTTTTGGAAGGGTAAAAATGCAGAAAACTCAAATCCTGTATTAGTAGGAAGGTCCTTGATCACAGCTTTCACTTCAAAATCCAATTGGTTTTCAGCCTTTACTGTCTTGCCCAAGGCTGAGGATTCACCAAAAAGCTTCTTTGCCAAAGACTCAGTAATCACAATGTTGTCGGGAGCAGCTAGCGCCTCGATTGGATCCCCATCTACCGCCTCAAAACTAAAAATCTTGAAGAATCCCGGGTCTGTAAAAGTAATTTGCTCCGTAAACTTCCTATCCCCAGCGGCTAAGAGAAAAGGGTCCCACTCGGTGATTCGGGCTGCTTCCTCTACTTCCGGATATTCTTCCAGAAGCGCTGCCGCATAGGGAGCCGGAGTATAGTCCCATGAGGATATTTCCCCCTGCATTTCAGAATTTCTCCAAACAGCATAAATCCTATCCGAATTTTCATGAAATCGATCGACTGATAGCTCAAACTGAACCCAAATCAGAATCAAAATGGAGGCAGCCATCCCAATTCCTAATCCTCCGATATTGATAAACGTATGACTCTTGCTGCGAAGAATGTTTCTCCAGGCGATTTTAAGGTAGTTTTTCAGCATGGGAATTAAAGTTGAAGGGTTGGAAAGTTGAAAGGTTAAAAGGTTGGAAAACTAGAATATCCAATCTCTTTTCTCTCTTCTCTTATCTTTTGTCTTACGTCTAACGTCTTGGTTCTGAGTTCTTGATTCTAAATTCTCACTCCGATCGAAGGGAGTCGACCGGATTCATGGATGCAGCTTTGATGGATTGAAAGCTGATAGTAAGCAGCGCAATCATTACAGCTAGGAAGCCAGAGATCAAAAAGACCCACCATTGAACTCCGACTTGATAGGCAAAACCTTCCAACCACTGGTTCATTCCGTACCAAGCCACAGGTGTCGCAATCAGAATGGCGATGAACACCAATTTGATAAAGTCCTTGGACAGCAAAGCCACGATGTTTCCGGTGTTGGCACCCAGCACTTTTCTAACTCCTATCTCTTTCGTTCTTTGCTCAGCAGTGTAAGTTGCCAATCCCAACAGTCCCAAACAGGCGATGAAAATAGCAAGGATAGAAAAAGTGGTAAAGATCTGTCTGAAGCGGAAATCAGATTCATATTGGGTATTAAAATCCTCATCCAAAAAGCTATAAATAAACGGCCGGTGAGGCGCCAGACTCGTCCAGATTCCTTCGATTTCTGCAAGCGTAGCAGGGAGATTTTCTGTGTTTAGCTTCAGACTCATGTATCTGCTAGCATAAGCTTCAAAAGGCAAAGTCAAAGGCTCTACTTTATTATGTAATGAGATATAATTGAAGTCTTTGACTACTCCTATCACTTCACCTGCCCTACCCCACTGATCAAATTTTTTGCCCACGATATCTGCCGGATTGGAATAGCCATATTGTCTGGCTGCGGCTTCATTGACGACCAATGCAGCACTAGAATCAGATGGATAATCCCTGGAATAGGATCTCCCAGCTATTAATTCCAAATCAAAGTGATCTATGAAATCCAGCCCCACCTGAAAAATCGCCTGTCCTTCCATGATCATTTCACCATCGGGATTCTCAATAGTCGTCCCCGCATTGGGAAAATGGCTTCCCGGCACAGATCTGGAAAATGCTACAGATGCAATCTTCGGATTTTTCTCCAGTTCATTCTCCAAAGCAGATGAAACGGTATTGACTTGCTCATCATAATTGTAGTCCACCACCAGCATTTGCTCCTTATCAAAGCCCATGTCTTTTTCCATCAAATGACTCATTTGATTGTAGACTATAATCGTCCCGGCGATCAGTGCGATCGACAAGCTAAACTGAAACACAACCAGTCCTTTTCTGAGATTGACACCTTTTGCATCTGATTTATTGATGCCCTTCAAAATAGAAACAGGACGGAAACTGGACAGTACCAAGGCGGGATAAGACCCTGCCAGAAGTCCTACCAGAAGTACAATTCCTACAAAAAACGGAATCGTCTGCCAGTTGATTAGTTGATTGATGGAAAGGACTTTACCGGTCAGCTGATTCATCATCGGCAAGGATACTGAGACCAAAATCACCGAAACCAGAGAAGAAATCAATACGATGATGATGGATTCCCCCAGAAACTGGGCGATCAAACTTCCCTTTTCAGCTCCGATTGATTTTCGGATTCCTACTTCCTTCGCTCGCTCCAGAGATCGGGCTGTGGATAAGTTCATGAAATTGATGATCCCTACGATCAGGATAAAAAGCCCGATGACCGAAAAGACATAAATATTGGAGAGCGATGCAGTATCGCCAGGCTGTCGCTGCACTTCCGATCTCAGATACATATCTTCCAGCGGTTCGATCGCTATGGTATAGTTTGGACCATTCTCCTCGCTAGCTCTCCGATTGACAAACTCAGGCAGTTTGGCTTCGAAAGCCGCTTGATCAAACTGCTCATTGACTAAAAAATAGGTGTAAGTATCCACATATCCCCACGCATCAAATACATCCGGTCTGGACTGATAGAATGTACTAAGGGAAAGAAGTGTATTGAATTGAAGGTGAGAATTGGAGGGAAGATCACGCATTACGCCTGTCACCGTATATTCACCGGCATTGGCACGTCCGGCCACATCACTTCCTTTCATCGTTTTGCCGAGAGCACTGACGTCACCAAAGTATTTTATGGCATTAGTCTCTGACAACACTACACTATAGGGAGCTACCAAGGCTGTTTTTGGATCTCCTTCTACTAGATCCCAAGAAAACACATCAAAGACTGTGGAGTCCATGAAAACAATTCCATCCTCTTGCTGGGTCTCATCCTGTACGGTGAAAAGGATATCCGCTCGGCCTGAAAACCGTACCACCTTTTCCACTTCAGGAAAATCAAGCTCCAAAGCTGGTCCTACTGGAGCATTTCCCCATACCCAAAAATTTTCTCTGGAATTGTTTTCTGCCTGTTCATCTTCAGAAAAATAGCCATGAACCACCCGATAGATTCGGTCGCCTTTTTCATTGAATTTGTCATAGGATAGCTCATCCTGCACAAACATAAAAATGAGCACGCAGCAGGCCATACCAATTCCTAATCCAACAATATTGATCAGGGAATACACCTTCTTTTTCAGAAGATTTCTATAGGCGATTTTAAAGTAGTTTTTCCACATGATGATATAATTTCAAAATTGGAGTTACTTGTCCGCCGTGGCGGATTGAAAAATTGAAAAATCAGCCTCAATTCGTTCAAAATCTCCAATCTCTTTTCTCTAATCTAATGTCTTACGTCTAATGTCTAGAATCCTGACTCTCGGTTCTTGATTCTATATACTAATTACCCGATACCAACTCCCAATGCCTCACTCATCCTTTAAGCTTTTCACCGGATCGGCTTGGATACTCTTGAAAGTCTGAAAGAAAATCGTACCTGCCGCCAGCCCCAGACAGGTGACTATGGCCAGCACAATAAGCCCCACACTGATGCCTGTTTTGTATGCAAATTCTTCCAACCATTGACTCATGAAATAAATGGCTATCGGCACGGCCAAGAGGATGGAAACAGCTACAAGCTTCAAATAAGAAGCAGACAGCATCAGGAATATCTCCGGCATTGTTGCGCCAAAGACTTTTCTGATTCCTATTTCTTTGGTACGTAGATGTGTCGTGTAGGCTGTCAAACCAAACAGTCCCAAACAGGCGATCAAAATCGACATAACTGTCAATACCTGAAGCAAATCGGCCATTTTCATCTCAGACTGATACACTCTGGCAAAGTCCTGATCCAAAAAGGAAAAGTTCATCGGCACACGAGGTTCGTAATCTTTCCAGCCCGTTCTCAGCTCATCGATAGCTGCTTCTACATTGCTTCCCTGCACTCTCACAGATATATAATCTCTTAGAAAATAGTCGTGCATGTATTCGATCACCAGCGGTTTAATCTCATTTCTGTAAGATTCAAAATTGAAGTCCTTCACCATTCCGATTACTTCCAAAGTAGCCTCATCTTCTGCTCCTTGGTTTTTGACCACTATCTGGCCAATGGGATCGGCAGCGATGCCCAGATAGCTCGCAGCTTTTTCATTGATGATGATTTTTCCTGCATCAGCACCTTGGGTTAGGGCAAAATTCCTTCCCTCCACCAGCTCAAAGGCATAGGTATCCATGTAGTCTGCATCGGCTTCGTACCAGTTCATCCCCTGCTCCTCGGTTTCATTTTTCAGGTTGAAAGATCGCATCTGAAACTGCCCGGCCATGGGAATTCCGGTAGAGAAACTCATGGATTGGATCTGGGAACTGGAGGAAAACCGGGCCTTGAAATCTTCCCGTTGTTCATTTCTGATTTCCCCATCATTATGAATGATGACTAGCTGCTCCTTATCAAATCCAGGATTGGAGTTTTGTATAAAGCTCATCTGACGCTGAACCAACAAAGTGCAAATGATCAAGGTCAGCGAAGTGGCAAACTGAAAAATGACCAGAGCATTTCTGAATGAGTGGGAATTCTTGCCAACAGTCAACTGCTTTTTCATAATCAGCAGTGGCTTGAAAGAAGAAAGATAAAATGCCGGATAGGCTCCCGATAAAAGTGTCAAAGACACCAGCAATACCGGAATGAAAACCCAAATCCAAGGATTCCCAATCATGTTGAATTGCAGTTCCTTTCCTGAAATCTCATTGAAAAGTCCATTGGATAACTGTACGATAATGAGCGAAAGCGCAATGGAAATCAAAACCAAAATGAAGGCCTCCGTCAAAAACTGGTAAATCAATTGGGATTTTGCTGATCCCATGACCTTGCGAACTCCCACTTCCATGGACCGAAGTCCGGCTTTGGCTGTGGCCAGATTCATGAAATTGATGCAAGCCAAAAGCAACACAAAAACTGCTACCAGAGAAAAAATATACACATAGCTTTCGTAGCCGTTTGCTTCCAATTCGCGCAACAAATGCGATTTCAGGTGAATATCCTTGATTGGCATCAGCTGGAGATTGTAGTCTGAACCATCTTCTTCGGCCCCAAAGGCAGGAATGGCATAATTGGCCACGATCTGATCAAGCTTGGTTTTTACGACCTCGCTATCTCCGTTTGGGATTTTGACATAGGTATTCAAAATCGACCAAGACCAGGAATCCATCAGAAAAATCTCCTGATACATGCCCGGCTCATAGACCAGCATATCAAATTGAATGTGGGACTGTGAAGGAATATCCTCCAAGACGGCTGCTATTTCTCTAGGCGTCGGATCATTACTGCCGATCAAAAGGACCTTCCCCAAAACTTCCGGCGCTGGAATTTCTCCAAAATACTTTTTGGCCATGGAGGCGGTGATCGCGATGAAATTGGGCTGGGAAAGTGCTTTTTCTTTGCTACCAGCGACCAAGGGCAAATCAAAAACCTGAAAGAAATTTGGCTCGGCATAGAACACCTTTTCTTCTCTGAAAATTTCGTCTTTGTTTGCTCCAGAACCTGGCTGGATGGTAAAATCATTCCATTTCAAAATTCGGGTTACGGCTGCTACTTCTGGTATATCACTGGCAATGCGAGGCCCCAGAGATGGAGGCGCAGTGGCATAGCTGGCCGTTTTGAAATTGCCCCAATGGCTGCTGACCCGGTAGATGGAACTGGACTCAGGGATATACTGATCATAGCTCAACTCATCTTGGACAAAAAGCATCATCATCAAAAATCCACTGATTCCCAGCGTCAAACCGAATATGTTCAGTCCGGTATAGAGTCTATTCTTTTTTAGGACTCTCCAGGCGATTTTTAAGTAGTTTTTCCACATGGGTATTAAAGTTGAAAGGTTGGAAAGTTGAAAGGTTAAAAGGTTGGAAAACTAGAATCTCCAATCTCTTTTCTCTCTTCTCTTATCTTATGTCTTACGTCTTGATTCTTGGTTCTCGATTCTTGATTCCCTCTACTCACTTTTCAAACTCTTAACTGGATTCATCAAAGCCGCTTTGATAGCCTGAAAACTGACCGTGGCCAAAGCAACCACGATGGCTAAAACGCCGGCAACTGCAAATACCCACCAGTCCAGATTGATCCTAAAGGCAAAATCCTGAATCCACTGATCCACCACATACCAAGAAATCGGGATGGCGACCAAGAGAGATAGAACAACCAGCTTGATAAAATCTTTGGAAAGTATAGCCACCACTCCTGCCACGGACGCTCCCAGTACTTTTCGAATGCCTATTTCCTTGACTCGCTGTTCGGTGGAGAAAGTAGCCAAACCAAAAAGTCCCAAACAGGAAATCAAAATGGATAAGATTGTCAACATGCCCACGATGGCATTTACTGTCCGATCAGCTCGATACAATTCGGTAAAATGATCATCTAGAAACTGATACTCAAATTCACGTTCTGGAATGATTTCATTCCAAACAGACTCCATATGCGCCAAAGCTTCTGGCACCTGATCAGCACTGATTTTCACAGATACTTCCTCGTATCCCCAGTTTTTGTTGTTGAACAAAGTCAGTGTTTCTATTTGATGATGCAGGGAATTGAAGTTAAAATCCTTCACTATCCCCACTATGCTTGCTGCTGAATCCATCCCGCTAAACCCAAACTCTGAACCTATCAAAGACTCCAGATCCTTTCCCCCACCCTCATTCTGCAAAAGCTCATTTGCCAAAGACTCATTGATCAGATAGGTTCTTCCTTTGTCAGCTTCGGAGTTGGTGAAATTCCTTCCCGCGATCAGCTCGATCTGATATACATTTAGAAAATCTTCATCGACCACTACCTGTGAAGTTGCCAAACTACGTGCTGGTCCTTCCCCATGAAAAGTCACCGAGGTCTGATGCAAATTATTTCCCAATCGCTGACCCGAGGCAGTAACGCTTTGAATGAGGGAGTTTGCCAGCAAATTTTCTTTTAGAACATCATAGCGATCCGAATAACGTCCTCCAATCGGCAAGGTCACTACCTGCTCATGCGAAAAGCCCAAATCCTTGTCCTGCATATACCTCACCTGTCTGGTGGCAAAAAAGGTGGAGATAATCAAAAATATGGCACAGCTAAACTGAACTATGACGAGGACATTTCTGAATTCAGACTTTCTTTTGCCAGACTCCGCAGAACCTTTGAGCACTTTGACAGGCTGAAAACTGGAAAGGAAAACCGCTGGATAAATACCCGACAGTATCCCAACTGCCAATGCTCCCAAGATCACTAAGCCAAGTAAAACGGGATCTGTGAAAAGTGGAAAATTCAAACTTCGCTGGCTGAATTCACTTAGAAATGGGATTGCCCAGTAAACCAACATCACCGCCAAAGCCATCGCAAACATGCTGATCAAGATGGATTCACTGATAAACTGGCTATACAATTGCTGTTTGGAGGCGCCTGAGGCCTTTCTCACCCCGATCTCCAAAGCTCTTCCAATCGACTTTGCGGAAGATAAATTCACGAAATTGATTCCCGCAATAAAGAGTACTATCAGAGCGATATAAAAGAATATCTGGGTATAGGCTCCGTCAAATTTTTGAAAATTCACATAATCATGGGTGATGTCTTTGGAGCCATCATGAACCTCATTCAAGGGTTGCAAAAACAACTCATAGCCTTGAGCTCGATCTTCTCCCATATGTGATTTGAGGTAGTCTGGAAATTTCTCTTCCAATGTGGCAAGATCAGTTCCTTCCACCAGCTCGAGATAAGTTGTCAGCCAATTACTTCCCCAATTCTCCATATTTCTGGGACCGGCGAAGGTGCTGAAAGAGGTCAGTGCATCAAATCTCAAATGGGAGTTTTTCGGAATGTCCTCCACTATTCCCGTAACAGTAAAAAATAAGCTATCCTCCTCTGCCACCTGAAGAATCTTCCCCATCGCTGGTTCATTCCCAAATAGTTGCTCTGCTCCTGATTCTGTAAGAACTATAGTTCGAGGTTCAGCCAATGCCGAATTTGGATTTCCTTCGATCAGTTTGAAATCGAAAATCTGGAAAAATGAGGAATCTGCCCAAAGCGATTCTTCAATGGAAGGAGTAGTTCCTTCCAGTTCGAATGTCAAGCGATTTCCTGGCCTCACCCTGGTGAAATTGAGAATTTCAGGAAATTCCTCTATTAAAGTAGGCCCCATGGGATACATGGAAAGCGCTACATTCTGAGGAGCCACCATTCCCTCCCATTTCTGAACTTCATTTAGCCTATAAATATTCTTGGTATGAATCCCATCAAAACCCCGCTCGTAATTCACAAAGAGCAAAATCAGGATACACACCGCCATACCTATAGCCAAGCCAGCAATATTCAGAAAAGAAAAGAGCTTATTCTTCCTGATGTTTCTAAAGGCGATTTTAAGATAGTTTTTTAGCATGATGATCTAATTTCAAAATTGGAATTACTTGTCCGCCGTGGCGGATTGGAAAATTGAAAAATTAGCCTCGATTTCTTCCAATTCTCTTTTCTCCATTCTCCAATCTCTTTTCTCCATTCTCTAATCTCTTTTCTCTAATCTTTTGTCTTAAGTATAGATTCTTGACTCTCAATTCTATATACCAGATACCCTAACCAATCACTCCCCCTTCAGACTCTCCACAGGATTGACTCGGGCGGATTTGATCGCATGATAACTCACCGTCAGCAAAGCCATGCCAGCAGCTAGAGCCCCTGAAAGAACAAATGCCTGCCAGCCGATTTCTATTTTGTATTCATAATCTCGGAGCCAATTCTCCATCATGTAAAAGGCTATAGGGCAGGCGATAAGCAGCGATCCCAAAACCATCCAAAGAAACTTTTGGGTGAGCATTCCAAAAATCCCGGGGAAAGTAGCCCCCAGCACCTTGCGAATACTCACTTCCTTGCTTCGCTGCTCGACCATAAAGGCCGACAGAGCAAACAAACCCAAACAGGCTACGAAAATCGCCAGTATAGCGAAGCTTGTAAAGATCATTTTGACCCGTCGGACATTATCATACATCTGCGCAAAAGACTCATCCATAAATGCGTAGCGGAATGGCAGATTGGGGACAAATTGGTTCCATTTCCCCTCGAGATCTGCAATCAGTGTAGGCATATCAGCGGCTTCTGATTTGACAGAAAAAATGGTATTGCTTTTCCCCAGAAACAGTGCGAGTGGCTCGACACGCTGCTTCATATTGTCAAAGCGGAAATCCTTGACGACTCCAATCACCTCACTCAACTGACCATATCGGGAAATCCGCTTTCCGATCGGATCTGTCAGATTGAGCTCCTTCACCATTTGTTCATTGATGATGGTAGCACTCTTGTCAGACTCTTTATCTGCGTCAAAATTCCTTCCCTCCACCAGTTCGATCCCCAAAGTGGACAGGTAATCCTCGTCTATCTGCCAAGCTTGCGCACCGACAGTCACATCGATATTTTCCTTGCCTTCGTTGACAAAGGAATTACCGTTTCTCTTCGTATTTTCCAAAGGCAAATAATCACTGATAGTCACGGAAGACACCCCTTGGATTCGACTCAATTCCTCCTTGAAAAGCTCATCTTTATGGCCCAGCATATTGGTACCGTAGAGCTGGATCACCTGATCTTTTTCAAACCCAACTTTGGAAGTCAGGATAAAAGATAATTGCTGATTGATGATCAGTGTGCCGATGATCAGGATAATGGAAACGGTAAACTGAAACACTACCAAGCTGCTCTGAAGGCCACCGGATTTACTTCCCAGTCGCAATTTTCCTTTGAGCACATTGATAGGAGAAAAACCAGAAAGATAGATCGCCGGATAGAATCCTGCCATCCCTCCCACGAGCATGGCTGAGCCCAAAAGAATCGGAACAAACTGCCACTGATCCCATGGCAAAACCAATGCTATGCCTGTCATTTCATTGAAAAGGGGAAGGAAAATCTCAGCCAAGAGCACTCCTACTATAAATGCCAAAAGCGAAACCAACATGGATTCGGCCAAAAACTGAAAAATCAAATTGGTACGACCAGAACCTACCACTTTGCGTAAGCCTACCTCTTTGGCACGATTAGCCGATCTGGCTGTGGACAGATTGATGAAATTGATAGAAGCCAGCATGAGAATAAACAAAGCTACCGTCCCAAAGACCCAAATAATCTTGATATCACTTCGAAAACTACTCTCGTCCTCTATTGCGGCAGAGTACAAATGAATATCACCCATCGGCTGAAGGTACATGCTGTACATTTGCTCAAAATTGTCTGGAAGCGCCCTTCCCTGCATGACAAATGCCGGCTGAATGTATTTCGAGATGATTGTAGAGCCAAGCGTTTTGCCAAAGACTTCTGCATTCACATCGGGCCGAAGTGCCAGATAAGTTTTATAGTTATTCTGAGTCCATCGATCCTGTTCTCCCGGTTCGAATTCCATTCCCGTCAAGGTCAAAAAGTACTTGTAATCCATGTGAGAATTAGTTGGAAAGTCATGCATCACGCCTGAGATCTTGCGAGGATCTTCCCGATTTCCATTCAGGTAAATGGTATGGCCAATGGGATTTTGTCCTTTGAAAAACTTCTTTGCAACGGACTCCGATATGACAATCGTATTGGGTTCGACAAGGGCACTTTTGGCATTGCCATAGATCATCGGAATATTGAAAATATCCAGAATAGCTTGATCCGCATAGGCAAAATGCTCCTCGTGATGGTGCATGGGATCATCGTCGATTTGGATTTCATTGGAGCCGGCCCCATAGAAAAGATCATTGTCCAAGAGCCTTCCGGCTTGTTCGATTTCATCAAAATCCGAATTGACAGTTCTAGCCATGTTGGCGGAGAAATGCACGCTTCTCTCAGTCCCCTGCTCGAAATCAAACTGACGAACTACCCTGTAAATGTTTTTTGAATTTGGAACAAACTGATCATAGCTCGTCTCGTGGATGATATAAACAGCTATCAGCAAGCAAGCCGCTATGCCTATTCCCAGGCCTGAAACATTGATCAAGGAAAACCCTTTGGCTTTCAAAAGGCTTCTCCAGGCGATTTTAAGGTAGTTTTTCAGCATGTTGAAATAATTATAAAATTGGAAGATTGGTCGCAATTGGTTCCCAATCTCTTTTTGTCCATTCTCATTTCTAAATTCTTATGTCTAATGTCTAGATTCTTGATTCTCTCTATTCACTCTTCAAGCTTTCAACCGGATTCATCAGAGCGGCTTTCAGGCTTCTGGAACAAATCGTTACGAGTGCAATAAGACACGTCATCAGGCCTGCCAAAACAAAGACCCACCACTCCAAATCCACATGATAGGCAAATTGCTGCAGCCACTTTTCCATCAGAAAATAGCCAATAGGAAAAGCAATCAAGAAAGATAATGTCACCGGCATGATAAAATCCCGAGCCAACAAAGCCACAATTTGAGCAGAGCTAGATCCCAGAACTTTGCGAACACCAATCTCTTTGAACCGCTGCTCAGCAGTGTAGGTAACCAACCCAAACAAACCCAAGCAAGCCACGAAAATCGTAAGCACAGCCAAAATCGTCAGGAATGACCCCATGCGGGTTTCCTGCACATAAGTCTCATTATACAACTCATCCAAAAATGAATAAGTAAAAGGCTCTCCTGTTCCAAATTCATCCCAAGAAGTCTGCAAATCAGAAAGAAGTCCGACCAGATCTCCAGGCTTGGCTTTGATCATAAGACTGTAGTAAGGATTATAGGTCATCATCAGCGGTTTGATCGGTTCGCGGAGTGATCTGGCCACAAAATCTTTGACCACACCGATCACTTTCACGGGTTCACGCCCGCCTTGATTGTCCGTCATCACCTCAAAAGTTTTCCCGATTGGATCGTCTGAGATCCCAAGGTCCTCTGCTGCAGTCTGATTGATCAGGATATTATTGGATTCATTGCCGTAGTCAGCAGAGAAATTTCTCCCCGCAACGAGTTCCATGCCTAACGTTTCCAAATACTCCTCATCAATTCCATAGCGCATGACTCGCAATGAATTGGCTGGAGCATCCTCAAAAAAAAGATTGTGCACGCTGGTATCCGTGGGACCAGCAGGAATATAGGCTGATTTAGTCACGCTGCTCACCCGAGGATCATTTTTGATCCGATCCCGGAATACATCCAGATGCTCTCCGATCAAACCAGCTTCACGAAGAACGATCAATTGCTCCCGCTCATAGCCCAGGTCTTTCTTTTGTATAAAATCCATCTGCCTGGCAACCACCAGAGTAGCAATGATCAAGCTGGAAGAAATGGCAAACTGAAATACCACCAAGCCACTACGAATGCCGGATTTGCGAGATGCTGTTACTTTCTTTTTGAGAGACTCGATCGGTCTAAAACCTGAAAGAAAAAACGCCGGATAACCTCCCGCCACAAGCGTAACCAATCCTACCATCAATGCGATCGCCAGTAAAAATGTAGGCGAAACCAAAGAAGACAGCTTCAGTGATTTCAAGGCAAACTCATTGAAAAACGGGAGAGAAATGGCACTGAACAAAACGCCCAGCACCAATGCTACTAGGATAGCTACAAAGGACTCTGCCAAAAACTGGTAGATTAAATGCTTTTTGTCAGAACCCATTACCTTTCTGACTCCGATTTCTTTGACACGCTGAGAGGCTCCAGCAGTGGAGAGGTTCATGAAATTGATGCATGCGATCAGGAGCATAAATACCGCAACTGCCACATAAATCCACACCGTATTGATATCTCCTCCTGCCTCAAACTGCCCGGTTCCTTTGAAAAGTGTACTTAAATGGATGTCCGTGAGGGGCTGTAAGGTGAGGTAGACAAAGTTTCCTTTTTCAAAAAACTCCTCGAGGCCCATTCCCAAACTTTCCTTCATCTGCCCTTCCATATATTTCTGTACCAACGCAGGAATTTTAGCCTGAACCTCTTCTGCTTCCGTCCCTTCATCGAGGAGGATATAGGTGGAATAGCTTCCTGACATCCAACTTTGATTTCTGGAGTCCGGATTTCCCAGCATCGAGGCAAACATTTCAAAATGAAAATGGGAATTGGTTGGTACATTTTCCACAACACCAGTCACCGTATAGTCCCCTGCCAGACTCTGATATTCTCCAGCATAGTAACCGATATCCTGGAGTTTCACCACCTGATTGATCGGATCACTTTTCCCAAAAAGAGCCGATGCCTGATCTTCAGTGATGACCAAGGAATTGGGCTTATTAAGTGCTGTTTGAGGATTCCCTTGTAAGAATTTCAGAGTAAACAGGTCAAAGAAATTTGGATCGACAAAGGCCGTTCTTCCCTTTCTCAATTTTTGCCCATCGACTTCCAATTTGGTTTGGTGATGCACATTGCTGATCCGAGTAGCCGATTGCACTCCAGCTATCTCATCTACAAAAGTAGCGGCGACGGGAGCCATTACACTGGATTCGTTGAGTGCTTCATCACCAAGTTTGGCTTGAAGATTCACCCGATAGATCCTGTCCGAATGCTCGCTATAGCGATCATAGCTCAGTTCATCAAAGACAAACAAGGCAATCACCAGACAAGTGGCTATCCCCATTGCCAATCCCAAAATGTTGATGATAGACACCAACCTGTTCTTTTTGAGGCTTCTCCAGGCGATTTTGAAGTAATTTTTCAGCATTGAATAGGAAAATTTTAACTACTTGTCCGCCGTGGCGGATCGGGAAATTCACCCCAACCTTCTCTTTCTATGTTCTATATCCTTTTTTCTCCACCGGTATCTATGGGGATATCCAGTATCTTCTTTCTGAAAGATATTTCCGGGGTGTATTGTCCCACTAGTAGATACGAAATCGTGCCAAGGAAAAACCCCGCTAAATCAGCCCAAAAGCCACTTTTCTTGTTTTTTGTAAAAAATCAATCGGACGCTTTTGTCCGCAGGTGGGCAAAATGAATGGATTGGAATTAAAATGGGAATAAATTCTCTGAACAGGATAGCCAGAGATAAGCAAGGCTTATACAGTATTTTAGCCTTGCTCTTGGAGTATTTTTAAAAAAATAAGTTCCTGATTTTGAATCAGAAAGACACGCTATTCACCTAAAAATGCATTTGACATTTCAGGCAATTCATAAAAAAGTGGAAGTCTAATCAACCTATCTGAAAATCGATCGGAATTAGGCAAATGCCGATGGTATTGGTCAGGGAAATTTCTTTGTACAAAAGTGGATCGATGAAGGCTTTGGTAATGAAATACTGTCAGGATTCCTTTCTGCTTCATTTGATCCGCAAAATGAGCTCTATTTTCCAAGTCTTCAAACATCAAGAAAAATAGATGGGCATTAGCCATCAAAGAGGGATCAGGAAGTAAAAAATCGAGTGAACTATTCTTTAGATTTTCTTCAAACCCTTCTTTGATGCTTGAGAGATATTCCTTAGAAAGTAGCATGCAGTCAAAGCTCGAATCCTGTAGGAAACCGTAATACTCCTTCCAAATTGCTTTTCTTCTATTCTGAATGAAAGTCAAAGATTCTAGCTGAGCATAGAGGTAGGCTGCATTCAACTCGGATGGCAAAAAACTACTTCCCAGATCTTTCCAGCCATATTTTCCAACCTCACCTCTGAAAAATGCAGCTCTGTCTGTACCTTTCTCCCAAATAATTTCAGCTCTTTCAGAGAGAGAACTATCATTGATACAAATCATCCCTCCTTCCCCACATTGGATATTTTTAGTTTCATGAAAACTAAACACCCCAATATGACCAATTCCACCGAGCGGCTTCTCTTGAAACTTTTGGTCGATAGCCTGAGCAGCATCTTCTATCACTTTGACACCGTACTTCTCAGCCAAGATCATAATAGCATTCATATCACAGGGGACTCCCCCATAATGAACTACAATGATCGCTTTTGTTTTGGGAGTGATGAGGCTTTCAAGCTGGGATTCATCCATGGATGGATGATCTTCCTTACTATCGACGAAAACAACTCTGGCACCTCTTAATACAAAAGCATTGGCAGAGGAAACAAAAGTAAAACTTGGGCAAATCACCTCATCCCCAGGTCTGATATCCAATAAAATTGCAGCCATTTCAAGCGCATCAGTACATGAGCTGGTCAGTAGGCAATGCTCAAAACCATAGTTATCCTGAAAAAAATCCTGACAGAGCTGGGTGTAGTATCCATTTCCGGAAATCTTTCCTCTCTGGACAGCATCCTGAATGTAGGTCAGTTCTTTGCCAGAAAGATAGGGCTTATTGAAAGGGATTTGGGAAGGAATAAACGGCAAAAATTTTATGATTTGCGAAAATAAGGAGACATAAGTTGAGTACTGGTAAGGTCAAAAAATAGACTAGATTTCTTTTTCCACGATATAGATCGGTCTATTTTTCACCCCCTCAAAGATCTTCCCTACATACAAACCTACGACACCTAGAGTAATCAATAGAAAGCCAGTCAGTACCCAGATAGACACGATCAAACTTGCATACCCCGCCACGATGATTTCTCCCATGAAATAGCGAATCAAGGTATAAAGAGCGAACAAAAAACCTGTCAATGCAATCCAAACGCCCAATTTGACAGTCATTCGAATTGGTTTGTCACTGTAAGCTAGCATGATATCCAATGCCAAATTGAATAGTTTTTTGTATCCATAGCTACTGCTTCTTTGGCTATTTTCGGCATGCTCTACCTCCATAGTGGTTTGCTGAAATCCTACCCATCTTACCATCGTAGGAAAATATCGTATGGACTCACGCATGGAGATAATCTGGTGAATGACTTTGCGATGATAAATCCCAAAATTAGCAATGGACTCATCCTGTTGAGAGCCTGTCAGCCAGGCTAAGGTTCGGTAAAAAATCTTGGAAGACAATTTTTTGAAAAAACCATCCTTCCTGTTGACTCGTTTCGCCAAAACCACATCATAGCCTTGCTGTGCTTTTTGCCAAAGGCGGGGTATCTCTTCCGGTCTATCTTGAAGATCACAATCCATCACCACTACCCATTCACCTAAAGCGAGATCTAGGCCGGCCGTGATGGCATAGTGCTGGCCGAAATTCCGAGACAACTTAACTCCTCGGACTTTAGAGTTAGAAGCGGCAATAGTTTCTATCTTTTGCCATGAAGTATCAGGACTTCCATCATCTACCAAAATAATTTCAAATTGGTCAGTGGGAACAGCTTGCTGGATTCGCTCAACAAGTTCATCCAACACTGCTTCCGCCAAATATATCGGAGAAACTATGGACAGCTTCAATGGACACAAGGTTTGATACCCACTCTCAGTCAATGTAGTATGAAGAATTGCAAAAATGATAGATATAGGTTCTTGAGCTCAACTCGTACCCTTGTTTTTGATATAGCTTAACGGCAGCTTTATTTCTCTCCTGCGTTGCTATTTCTATACTCGATGCACCATGCTGCCAAGCAAAATGCTCTGCACCACTGACCAATTGACTCCCCAGCCCTTTTCCCTGATGTGATTCGGAAACTGCCAGCAAGCCCACTTTCGCATGTCCGTTTTCTACTTCCAATGTCACCATTCCCTCCAGTTGTGGAAAAGCCAGAAGTTGTTTCTTTTCAATTGCTTTCTTAATCCAGATTAGGTAAAGTTTTTCAAATTCTTGATTTTGAAAAAAAGGATCAGTTTTAAACCTGGACTTAGCTCCACTTAGAAAAGCTAGCTTGCAAATTTCATCTGTCAAAGGCCCTTGATATAGATCTAGCTGAGCTTTTTGCTTACTCTCAGTAAGAGATTTCCAGAATACTAGTTTGGTATCGTGATGAACAATCAGGGAATTAGATCTTTTCACGATTTCGTCAGAGAATAGATATAACAAGCGAAAGTCGCTTGCCTCAAGTAAGAATTTCTGCTCATCCCAACTATCATCTATTTTAGACTTGCCAACAGGATAGCCAAACAATTCTGAATCGAATGGTAAAGGAATAATCAATTATTAATAGTTATGATCTTGCCAATTCTCGAAGTAGACTAAAAAAGTATCTCATTGAAAACAACAACCTGAAATGATAAGTCGCCACCATCCAGTATTTTAAAGCAATCTTTACTCTAGTTTTCTTTGAAACTTTAGATTTATATTTATTCACAGGCAATCCCAATACCACTTGGAAAAGTATCAGTTCAGACTCTACTATTTTCTTCTTCTCCTGAAACCTTGATGTAATAGAGTTATTATGAATCAAATAGCCAAAACTTACTTTGTCGATACAACCCCATTTTGAATGATTTAGCACAACACGAAAAAACAATTCCCATTCTTGATGTCTCTGGAGTTTTACATTGAATAAACCCGACTCTTCCATCACTGCCCGACGAAAAAGAGGCCCAGAAGAAAAAAAAAGAATCTTAAATTTTAGATAATCTTCTATAGGATCATCTGAATAAAAGTTTTGACCAAACTTGTCATTTCCTTCAAAATTTTCATCAAAAATCAATTCCCCTTTTGATACCACAAATGGAACCTCCTCGTGAGATTCTAAGTATTCAACTTTATCCTTTAGATACCATGGATACATGATATCATCACTATCAAACCATTGAATAAAATCTCCCTTAGAATAGGAGAAAGCTAGATTTCGGCAGTAATTAGCTCCCTTGGGGGTCGAGTCAGGCCTCCTAAATATCTTAAATCTCTCATCCCGCTTTTGGTAAGTCTGAAGTATTTCATAAGAATTATCAGTACTATGGTCATCTACAACAATACACTCCCAGTCTTCATATTCCTGTGCTAGAACTGAATCTAAAGTCTGTACTAGGAATTTAGACTTATTGAAATTGGGAATTAGAATAGAGATCAAAATTTATGAATCTAAAATGAAAATGAAAGCTAATATATAATGGTTGCTGCTTAGTGAGACCGCTTGGGATTTTTTCAAAAGATATGAGCCGCATAACAAATGGCTGCTCTCTAAAAGCAAGCTCAATCAGTAAGCGAAACCTCCTTAATAAAGTATCCTAAATAGTCTCATCTAAGAAGAAATGAAGACGGAATCTTATAAATCATTCATCCAATGAAATATATTTTAAATGAAGGAGTGATTGATTTTTTCTTTCTAAAAGAAACAAAATAGCGTTTCATTGCTAATTTTTCATTTATAACGCAAAACCTTTCTACTAGCTTGAAAATGGAATTTATATAAAACGTCTGACTATCTTCCATAGATTAAAATTCCAACAATCGTTCCCGGATCATCACTCAAAATTGAAACTGACACTTTCCGATTGAGCTTTTCGTAAGTTTTATCTTTGATAAATTCCAGATACTCCGTGTCGAGATCTTGTCCGATCAGAACCATCTCCACAGTCCCAGAGTCAACACCTTTGGCATAATCGCCTACAATATAGGCTCGCTCCACATTTCCCATTCGCTTCACGATTCGCTCCATCAGTTCATCTAAACCAAGAAATTTAGATACCATGTTTTTGATCTCGTTGAAAAATGGATGTGAGTGATTGGCACGATACACTTTTGTCTTCCCTTCATCCTCAGCTGTTAGTAATCCTGCTTCAGTGAGACGATTGAGTTCCACCCTTACTGAATTGGTTGATTCCTCAAACTCCTTTGCCAAGGAACGCAAGTACCCGGAATTTTGATGAGAAAAAAACTTCAGAAGAAGTTTAATTCGTGTTTTGGATGTGACGAGAGATTCGAGCAAAAAAGATTAAAATTTGAAGTAGAAAATGAGATTGTTAAAAGTGAAGTTGACTAAATAGCACTCTTTCGATACTAAGGTCAATGCTGAGCACTCTGGCTGAATATTTATTATATGAATGTCTCCAATATTGATCATTCGCACATTTGTCAGGCTACTTGAGTTATAGAAGCACTTTTCTTTTCTAGCCGAAGAGAGCTTCGCCCGATCACTCCCATCAGGAACTAGCGGACAGAGTAAAAAAATTACTCAGCAGCAAATTAAATTTTGAAAGGCACATTTACAAGGATGGAGGAATGCTGAGGAATCAGTTTCTCGATCGATGACTAGCTTTTATTTTTTTGAAATATTCCGTTTTAGAATCAAAACTTTCAAAAAATCCCAACCCTGTAAAATTCAACAAATAAGTAGAAAAATTAAATTTTGTGGAAAACTTCTCCAGAGCCCTACCAAAAAATACCCTGTACTGGGTATTTTTTTTTCATTAGGCCAAACTACCTTTGAAATAGGGTGATTAAGCAGCTTTTCTCATAGCTTTTCCTAGAACATCATTAAGGGATTTTTTTCCACATTTTTTTACCCCTTAAACCTTATTGTAATTAAAGGTTAATTCAAAGACCCTTCCACTAGGAAGGGTTTTTGTGTTTTATGGCAAGAAAAAAACCACCCCGCAACGCTGCAGGATGGTTTCTGGTCACACACTCATCAATCCGCCCGTGAAACACGGGTTAGGGTACTCATTCAACCTTCATTTATCTTTAATTCCAGCCTCCACCGAGAGCCTGGTACATGTCCACCATGGCATTCATCTGTTGCTTTTTGGTTTCGATCAGCTCCATTCTCGATTCGAGAGCTTCACGCTGAGTCAAAAGGACCTCCATATAATCTGCTCTTGCAGAGCTAAATAGATTATTGGAAATGGTAATCGACTGAGTCAAGGCTTCTACTTGCTTGGATTTCAAGGCAAAGCTTTCTTGGAGATTATCGATTTTGGATAGTTGATTGGCTACTTCTATATAGCCATTGAGAATGGATTTTTCATAATCATACACAGCAGCAACTTGTCTCGCATTGGCTGCCTGCAGATTGGCCTTGATCGCATTTCTATTGACCAAAGGAGCTACTAGATCCCCTGCCAGATTGAATATCAAGGACTCAGGAGTAGTCACCAAATAGCGTGGGTTGAAAGCTTGATACCCTATCCCGCCTACAATTCTGAAAGCAGGATAAAACTCAGCTCTTGCCACTTTGATATCTAGCTTGGATGCTTCCAATGCCAGCTCAGCTTGCCGAATATCCGGTCGATTGGCAAGTAGCTGGGAAGGAACCCCTTCTTCAATCAATTTTGGCATCAAATCTGGAAATGCAGCTGAGCTTCTGACGATGGGTTGTGGGTATCGGCCCAACATGAAATTGATTCTATTCTCAGTTTCCACGATCTCTTGATTGAGTTCGTAGATGAGACTTTGATTTTTGGCTACTTCCGCTTCGAACCGCTTCACAGCAAGTTCTGTCACTTTCGCAGCCTCTTTCTGCATTTTGACTACTTCAAGGGCATTTTTTTGGATCTGTATGTTCTGCTTTAGAATGGCCAATTGATTGTCCAAGGCCAATAGCTCAAAATAGGAATTGGCTATCTCTGCGACGATTTGCGTAACTAGGAAATTCTTCCCTTCCACTGTTGACAAGTAATTCATCACAGCGGATTTCTTCGAATTCCTCAGCTTTTTCCAGACATCAAGCTCCCATGAAGCAGATAGACCAAAAGTCACATCCCCTAATGGCTCCGGAAACTCCCGGCCTTCCATAATTTCATGGTTAGACTCCACTACTCCTTCACGGGTATAGCGCCCTACTTTATCAATTCCTCCACCTGCGCCGATCGACACAAAAGGAAGATATTCACCCTTACGGGCCTTGATCTCAGTAGATGACTCCAGCACTTCTTGTAAGAAGATATTTAATTCCTGATTTCTCACCAATGCCGTATCTACCAAAGCTTTGAGATTGGGATCATTGAAAAACTCCGACCAGCTGATTTCCGCTGAATTGGTAGAATCAGAAGAGCCTTGATAAGTATCAGGAACAGTCCTATTTTCTTGTTTGAGGGCCTGCGTAGGAGCGCAAGAATTAAGCATTCCTACCACCAAAAGCGACCCTGCTATCGTTATTATTGATCTTTTAAGCATGTTGTTCTTCTGTTAGCGGTGCAAAATCCTCATCCTTGATCATCTTTCGTCCTTTGGCGAGATGAGCGAAAATATAGTAAAGCCCAGGTACGATGATCACTCCGAAAATGGTTCCAAATAGCATCCCTCCAAGAGCAGAAGAACCGATTGTACGATTGCCCACTGCACCAGGACCAGTCGCTATCACAAGAGGAATAAGACCTGCGATGAAAGCAAATGATGTCATTAAAATCGGTCGGAATCTCACTTTGGCACCCTCGACCGCTGCATCAAAGATGCTCGAGCCTTGCAGTTGCTTTTGAACCGCAAATTCTACGATCAAGATGGCGTTTTTACCCAAAAGCCCAACCAACATAATCAAACCAATCTGGGCGTAAATATCATTGGCAAGCCCCATCACTTTGAGCAAAAGGAATGAACCAAACACCCCGGCAGGCAGTGAACAGACCACTGCAAGCGGTATGATAAAGCTCTCATATTGAGCGGCCAATACCAGATATACAAAAACCAGTACTACGATGAAGATATACACAGCCTCATTCCCTCTTCGGGCTTCATCATAGGAAAGTCCCTCCCAGGCAATATCATAGCCATTCGGCAATGTTTCTGCTGCCACTTCTTTGATCGCATTGATCGCATCCCCGGAAGTAAAGCCGGGCGCAGGCACCCCTTTGATTGAGGAGGAAGTATAGAGATTGAATCGAGTGATCTCATTCGGTCCCTGTGTTTTTTCCATTCGCATGAATGAAGAGTAAGGAACCATCTCACCTTCTTCATTTTTGATGAATAGGTTGAGAATATCACTTGGAAGCTTTCTGTATTCCGGAGCAGCTTGGGTGTATACTTTGAAGAAGTTACCGAAGCGAATGAAACCTTGCTCGTAGGTACTACCGATCAATACATCGAGATTCTCCATGGCTTTTCCGATGGAAACTCCCTTCTGCATGGCCAGTTCATTGTCAATAATCAACTCATACTGAGGATAATTAGCCGCAAAGAAAGTGAACAAGCCCGAAAGCTCAGGTCGCTTTTTCAGCGCTTCCATAAACTCAGCATTGACCTGATCAAATTCCTGGTAATCTACCGTGGCATTTTTGTCCAACATCCGCAGGGAAAAACCATCAGAAGACCCGTATCCCGGAACAGCCGGTGGCTCAAAAAACTCAATGACAGCTCCCATGTTATGGGTTTTTTCTTCGAGTTCTTCGATGATATCATGAACTGAATTCTGCCGTTCCGACCAGTCTTTTAAGTTGATCAGACAGGTACCTGCATTAGAGCCACGTCCTTCTGTCAAGATTTCATATCCTGCCAAAGAAGAGACAGATTGGATTCCTTCGACTTCCTCAGCAATCGCCTGCAATTGTCTGGAAACTTCATTGGTTCGTTCCAAAGTAGATCCCGGAGGCGTCTGAATAATCGCATAGATCTGTCCCTGATCCTCATTGGGGATAAAGCCTGTCGGAAGACTTTCATTGACAAAAACTATCCCGAGTGCAAAAGCTCCCAAAATAGCCCATGTCACCACTCTCCTATTGACAATGACAGTCAAGAGACTAGCATAGCGACCAGTCAGCCTTTCAAACTGCACATTGAACCAGTCAATAAATCGGTCTACCGGAGTTTTCTTTTTCTTTTTGCCATGGTTATTCTTCAGAATCATCGCGCAAAGCACCGGAGTCAAAGTCAAGGCCACTACACCCGATAATACAATAGCACTGGCCATAGTAATCGAAAACTGCCTGTAAAACACTCCTACTGGCCCTGTCATAAATGCCACTGGTACAAACACTGCTGTCATGATCAAGGTGATCGCGATGATTGCTCCGCTGATTTCTCCCAAGACTTCTTTCACTGCTTTGTAAGGAGAAAGGTGTTTTTCTTCCATCTTGGCATGGACTGCTTCTACCACCACAATCGCATCATCGACCACGATACCAATCGCAAGTACCAATGCAAAAAGTGTAATCAAATTGATCGTGAGACCAAAAAGCTGCATAAACATAAATGCTCCGATCAGCGAAACCGGTACGGCTATCGCAGGGATCAATGTCGATCTCCAGTCTCCCAAAAACAAGAAAACCACAATTGCCACCAAGACAAATGCTTCGAATAAGGTATGTAGGACCTTGTCAATAGAAGCGTCGACAAATTTGGACACATCATAGTTGATCTCATAGCTCATACCAGGAGGAAAAGTATGCTCCATCTCTTCGAGTTTCACTTTCACTTCCTCGATAACCTTGGATGCATTGGAGCCAAAATTCTGCTTGAGGACGATGGAAGCCGCTGGATAGCCGTCTTTATTGGAATAGATATCGAAAAACTCACTTCCCAACTCTACCTCAGCGATATCTTTCAGCTTCAGGATTTCACCTTCGGCATTGGCTCTGATGATAATATTTTCATATTCCTCCGGCTTATTAAATCGTCCCTGATACGTAAGCACATACTCCAGAGATTGGGCTGTTTTGCCTGAGGCTTGGCCGAGTCGACCTGGTCTCCCGATCACACTTTGCTCATCTATCGCTTCCAATACTTCCTCAGAAGATATGTTATACGCTCTCATGCGGTCTGGCTTGAGCCAAACACGCATTGCATACTGCCTACTTCCTAGAATCTGAGCACGCCCCATCCCACTAATCCGCTGCAATTCCGGCAAAATGTGAACTTTCGCATAGTTATAAAGGAACTTCTCATCCGCATTTTTATCCGTACTGAACAGGTTGACGTACATCAACATACTCGGCTGGATCGGCGTGATGATGACCCCCTCCCGCTGGACGAGCGGAGGCAGATTATTCATGACCTGATCCACGCGTGTTTTGACATTGACTACAGCTGCATTGGGGTCAGTGCCAGGTTCGAAGACGATCTGAATCGTCGCCTCCCCTGCTGAGGTGGCATCTGAGATGATATACTGCATCCCTTGCACACCATTGATTGCTTGCTCTAGTGGGATCAGAGTAGACTTGACTAAAACGTCTGCACTGGATCCAGGATAAGCCACGAAAATATTGACACGAGGGGGAGCGATCTGAGGAAACTGAGAAATCGGTCTCGTCGTGATTGCCAATATCCCCAAGAAGATAATAGCCAAAGAAATAGCTATGGCCAATACTGGCCGTTGAATGAATTTCTTAAACATCTTACTTGATTTTAAAGGTTAACCTTATTCAGCGTGTAAGCCGTTTAATTCTTTCATTACCGCCTCGTGGGAGACTACGTCAAAATGGATTTTTTCACCATTGACTACTTTTCTCAATCCCTCTATCAGAATCTGGTCTGAGCTGGATATCCCTCCACTCACCAAGTACAAATGTGGAAGTTCTGCTACCACGGTGATTTCCCTAGACTGGATGACACCCTCCTCATCCACGAGGAAGACATACTTTTTATCCAAAATCTCAAATGTCGCCTTTTGTGGTATCAGCAGTGCATGTGGAAACTCAACCGGCATTTTGATGTTTCCGGTCTCTCCGTGGCGCAAGATTCCTCTTTGATTGGGAAAAGTCGCCCGGAAGGCAATATTCCCTGTCTCATGATTGAAGTCAGATTCGATCGTCTCGATTTTTCCAGGATTATCAAAATCCTTTCTATTGGCCATTTGGAGATAGACTTCAGGAAGGCTATCCAAGGAAGCCGTGGAAATAAAATCAAGGTATTGTGCCTCAGGCACATTGAAATAGACCCAGACATTGCTGTTGTCAGACAAGGTGGTCAAGAGCTCCCCTTCGTCTAGCAAGCTTCCAAGACGGACATGAAATCGTCCCATAATCCCATCAAAGGGCGCACGGATTTCTGTGAATCCCAAGTGGGCATTTGCTAGGGAAAGTTCGGCATTCGCCTTGTCAAGTTGAGCCTTGGCTAAGGCCAATTCATTGGCAGATACGATATTACTATCCGCCAGGCTTTTAGTATTCAAATATTCGATTTCGGCAAAGTTTGCTTCAGCTTTCGCTTTCTGCATCTCGGCCTCGTAGATGAGTGGCATGATGCGAAACATCAACTGACCCTTTTTGACCAACTGACCTTCATCCACGAAAATATTTTGCAGATAGCCCTTCTCCATAGCGCGCAGTTCGATGTGCTGAATGGAGTGGATCTGACTGACATATTCCTCATAAACGAGGGTGTCCTTTTCGATAGGATGAGTCACTTGATAAGTGGCCTGATGTTTTTCTGCATGATGCTTTTCCCCACAGCTGGTCACCGCATAGAGCAGAACCAGTCCTGTGAGAATCATGTGATAATTCTTCATAGGTGATTTTGATTCTTAACAGAAATGATTGTGGAAAAGCCGGACGGCTTCTTCCTGGTTATTTGGGCTGATGATTTGTAGAAAAAGGGGCTAGAAATCCCCGGAAATCAGCAAAAAATCCTAAATAACAAAGACCTGCTTAAAAATATGAATCGGTACTGCATGAAAGGATGCAGCGGGAAAGTCAAAATAATTTTTGGACTTGGAGCTCAGTCCGTCAAATAAAACAGAAATCCAATCCTCAAAAAGAATAGCCCAATCCAAAGGCACTCTTTTGAGAGAAATAAAGTCTCGCTGCTTGTCCTCTTCTACTTCCCAGAAAATTTCTTGCTGAGGTGTATAATAGGTCTTGACGTAAGACTGAACAAAATCCAAAGAGGCATCTCCCAGCCCAGCTATACTTCCATGATTCGAAGCAAACGATTGGGAAATGGTCTGATTTTCAACATCACAGGACAGGGATTTAGTCGAGGCAAATGCCGAAGCACTGACCGACAAACCTATCCAGGCGATAAAAAGTCGTAAAACCAGATTTTTGAACATAGCTCCAAATGTAGAATGAAAATTTTTCTACCAAAAGAAATGGAAAGTTTTTATTTGGTTAAATCTCCTGAATTTCAGAAATACTTTTAGAATCTTCCTTTCAAGGATTATTAAGTGGGTTTCCAGAGCGGATAAAAGCTCCTATTCTATTTTCCTTCAAAAAAATACACCACCAGCATTTGACATAATTCCCCTCCTGGATTGATAGGATTGTGCGGAATCCTTCCATCAAACAACATCGAATCCCCAGCCTTGAGGTGAATTGTCTGATCCGGGAAGATATAATCCACCGCCCCTGCTATGATATATTTGTATTCATAGGCATCAGTCTCCACAAAATCCCGTTTGGAGCCTGGCTCGATCTCAAGAAGAACTATGTCGATCGTGCTTTCTTTTACCTTTTTAGTAAAGATCCGATGATAGATGTAGCCACTGGATGGTTCTTTCTCGAATCGCTCGTACTCCTCCTTTCGCTGAACCAAAATCGGTGATTGAGTCGTGTGCAAACTCAACTCGCTGAAAAACTCATCCAAATCAACTTCCAAAGATTTGATAATCTGAATCAAGACCAGCAGGGAAGGAATAGTCCGCCCATTTTCTATCTGGGAAATCAATCCCTTGGTGACTCCAGCTCGATCTCCTACTTCCTGCAAAGTCAAGTTTCTTTCTTTTCTGATGTGCTTCAGTTTGTTACTGATCTGCACGATCACTTCCTGTTCCATGGATCTTGTATTTGGCTTCTTAACCTACAAAAATTTCAACTGTAAAACCTTCAAACTTCCCTGTCAAAACGGACTCTTCTGCGTGAGGTTATCAAAAAAGAGGGAATCAAACCGAAGTTATCTTCCCTCCCAGTAGAGCAAAACCAACTCAATTACTGTTTAGCAAAAGTATACCTCAGGTAAAGAAATAGTAAACCTCTCTTTTTATCATTCTATTACTAATTCATTTCCGAAAAATTACCAATCTGATTTAAAGTCACGAATTTTTCTTCAAAAGCAATTCTTCAAAATTTCTTAACCCTGCTTTTTTGACATAAAAGCCGCAAAAACTGAATTTAGTATTTGTAAACACATTAGTCAAAGTATGGATTTGCAAAACTTGAGTATTGATGAAAAGCTGGATTTGATTTTCGGCTTATACGAAAAACATGGAAGTGACGACTACATCGGGGAGCCCGTCTCTCAGCTGGAGCACATGTGCCAATCTGCCCAGTTGGCGGAAAATGAAGGCTTTGAAGACGAAGTCATTTTGGCTGCATTCTTTCACGATATAGGTCATCTATTTGCACATCTCGGCTCAAGCGAATCGATGGGAGGCTTTGGCACCAAGCGACATGAGCAACTGGGAGCTGAGTACCTGAGACAGCTTGGTTTCCCAGAAACTATCGCCAAGCTCGTCGAAAATCATGTTCAGGCAAAGCGATATCTGACTTTCAAAAATCCAGAATACCTTCAAAAGCTTTCGGAAGCGAGTTTGGCTACCTTAGGATACCAAGGTGGCCCGATGACTGCAAGTGAAGCAATCGCTTTTGAAAAGGACCCTCTATTTGAAGCTTCCCTGAAGATGAGAACCTGGGATGAAGAAGCAAAGCTGGAAAACAAGCCTTTAGCCGATTTGGATACATACCGACAAATGGCCAAGAATATCCTCCTCAGCCAAAGGTAGTTTTATCTTTAAGAACTTACAGGTAGTTCCCTTTCAAACCCAAACCATTGAGGCTAGCAAAAGCGCTGGAAAATAAGTAGTTTGAAGAAAAAACTCTATGTACGTCAATCGGCACTATCATATCTGGAGTACCGTTCGCTGGTCAAGAAAAATCCTCCTCAATGCTTTTCTATATTCCGCTGCGGTCATTCTAATTTATGAATTCACCCAAATCCCTTTTTACCTCCCATGGCAGCCTTTATCTGTGATCGGTATTGCAGTGGCTTTTTATCTGGGTTTCAAAAACAACTCCTCCTACGACCGTACTTGGGAAGCCCGCAAAATCTGGGGGGCTATCATCAATGAAAGCCGCTCTTTTGCCACGGGCATTTTATCTCTTCCGCTGTCGGCGGATGTTTCTTCCGAAAAGAAACGAGAATTAATCTACAGACATCTCGCTTGGGTGATTGCACTCAAGCACATGATGAGAAAAGGAAAAACTTGGGAGCACAATGGAGCGATCGAAAAGCTGGTTTTCACCCCTCATTTCAGGGAAGAAGCCACGCAAGGAGTCATTCCCGAAATCACCAAATACCTCAACGCTGAAGAATTGAAGTCACTCCAGCAGACTTCAAACCTCGCTTCTCAGCTTCTCAAAAATCAAAGTCTGGAGTTGAATACATTAGAGGAAGCAGGCAAACTTTCAGAATTTAAGCATATCTGGCTGCATGAGTTGATCAGCCGACTCTATACCAATCAAGGCATGTCCGAGCGGATCAAAAACTTTCCATTTCCCCGACAGTATGCTTCTACAGGCCTTTTTATCAATTATATTTTCTGCGCATTGATCCCCTTTGGCTTGCTGGATATTTTTGTCGAATCCGAAAACCTTCACTATTGGACGACTATCCCATTTTCAGGAATCATCATTTGGATTTTCTTTCTGGTAGATCGCATTGGCGACTATTCCGAAAACCCTTTTGAATCAGCCTACAACGATGTCCCTATCTCCTCCATCACCCGGGCGATAGAAATAGACCTTTTGGAAATGATTGGAGATAAAAATATCCCAGAACCCTACCCCGTGGAAAATGGATTTTTGATGTAACAAAAAACCCTGCTGTAGAACTATCAGCAGGGCCAAATTCTTCCGATCAACGGATATTATCTCTTCCGAATACTACTCGAGCCGGACGTCTTGATCTCCCCCAGTCTTGGACTGCCAGAATAAATCACATCTCCTGAACCGGAAGATCTCACGGAAATTTCTCCCAAATCACCTACATGAGTATCACCGGATCCAGACTTGGAAACGTTGAGTTCTCCGATAGCCAAATTTTCGCCATGAAAATCACCCGATCCTGACTGCTTGATTTCAGCTTCATCTACAGCACCTCCTTTGATCTTGATCTCAGCCGAGCCAGAAATAGACGCTTCCAGTTCGTCCGCCTCCAAGGTATTCATCAAAATATCCCCAGAACCTGATAGTCCTAGATAAAACTCATCTGCACGGACAGGCGAAGTCACTTCCATGCTTCCAGATCCAGAGCACTTCAGTCCTTCCAGTTGCTTATAAGTGATATAAAATTTCAGTTTGACATTGTTATAACTCCCTCTCACTAAACCGACACTGAGGACATCACCATCTATTTCTGTTTTGACCTTATCTAGGCTCACTCCTCTGGCTTCGATGCGGATTTCTTCCGTGTTTCCTTCTGTCAAAATCACTTCCCAGCTCCCACCAGAGTGTACTTTGGTAAAATGTCCGGGTGTTCTTGTCTCTGTTTGTTGAGCTTGTGCGCAGGATGCCATTGCAAATAGCACTAGGATCACAGCTCCGATTTTTGTGTTGATTTTCATAATATATAGTTTAAAGTTCTAAGGTTTAAAGTTGGAAAGTGGCCAGGTTTTTAAGGTTTATTGGGCGTTGCGGTTATTAGCCTCCCTAACATACTTGAAAGCCCTTTAATTTTAGATGCTTGCACCATCCCAATAGTTGCATAGGAATCGTTAAAATCACTTATCTAGGTTTCCAATATTCAAATTCTAAGTACTTGACTCTTGGCTCTAGATTCTTGACTCTTGATACTAAAACCCTATTCATTCTTAATACTCTTCACTGGATTGGCCCAAGCTGCCCGCAGTGTCTGGCTCGTCACTGTCACAGCCGCAATCAACCCGGCTATCAAGCCAGCCCAGAGGAATGTCGTCCACGAGATCCCGATATGGTAGGCAAAATCCTCCAGCCAGCTATCCATTCCAAACCAAGAAACCGGAATAGCTATCAAGAAACCAATCGCCACCAGCTTTAGGAAATCTTTGCCCAAAAGCACCAAGATATTGGAAGTCTCTGCTCCCATTACTTTGCGGATTCCGATTTCCCTGGTGCGCTGCTCCGTCGCAAATGTCACCAAACCCAACAAACCAAGCACCGAAATCAAAATAGCCAAAGCAGAAAAGAATGTAAAGATTGTCTTGACCCTCGCTTCTGCTTCGTATTGTCTGTTAAATCCTTCATCGATGAAATTCGGTTCGAAAGGATATCCCGGTCTGAAATCAGCCCACTCCCCTCTCAGGTATGCCAGCACCTCATCTCGTTTATCCGCTTCAAACTTCACGCTCACATTGTTATTTCGATCGTGAGAAATCATGAACACGATGGGTACAATCGGCTGATGTAAACTTTCGAAATGAAAATCTTGCATCACACCCGTCACAAATCCCCTTCGTCCACCATAGTGAAAAGGCTTGCCGATAGCTTCTTCGGGAGATGACCAGCCTATTTCCCTGATTGATGCTTCATTAAGTACAAACGCCTCGGTAGAATCACTGGCCATTTGATAGTCAAAATCCCTACCGGCTACCAGAGGAATCCCATATGTTTCAAGAAAATTATGAGCCACATGCACGTCAGCTATTCGCAGATTGAGCTGGGTCATTTCTCCATTGACCTCAGTCGTGGCTCCCTGTGAATCAAGCAATCTACCCGAAGGAACTCTGCTAGACATGGATACTTCCACTATACCTGGTTGATTTTCAAGTCTGTCTTTGATGATTCGGTAGTTCTCCGTGATAGCTGCACTACTCGGTAGCACCACCACATCTTCTTTTTCAAATCCCAGATCCTTGTTTTGCATGTAGCTCAGCTGCCCGATCACAACCAAGACTGCAACGATCAAAACCACCGAGATGGCAAATTGCCCAACAACCAATACCGAGCGGAAATTTTCATGCCCTTTGCCAGCTTTGAAAGCTCCTTTGAGCACTTTGGCAGGAGCAAATCCAGAAAGAAACAAAGCTGGGTAACTGCCCGAAATCATGCCTACAAATACGACTATTCCAACTATCCAAAGGATCAAAGTGGGGTTGGAAAGAAAATTCAAGGATAAAGGCTTGTCCAGAAAGTCAGCAAAAATCGGCAAGCAAAGAAATACCAATGCAAGCGCCAGCAGCATAGCTATAAAAGTCATCACAAAACCTTCTCCCATAAACTGCCGGACGAGCACCAACTTGTTTGCTCCCATCACTTTTCGAAGTCCCACTTCCATAGATCTCAGCGAAGATCTGGCTGTGCTCAGATTCATAAAATTGATACAGGCAATCAGAAGAATAAATAATGCAACAGCCCCATAGATATAGACATAGTCGATATTTCCATTGGCTTCGATTTCCGAATCCAGATTAGAATACAAATGAATATCCTCAATTGGCCACATGAATAAGTCGGTAGTTTGCGACATCGGAACACCCTGCGCAGTCTCTCCCATATGCCGGTCAATCATGCCAGCGAGTTTATCTTCAAAACTCTTGGCATCCACTCCCTCCGCCAATTTGAGATATGTGGAAAAATTATTGGACCCAAAGTTTCCCATAAAAGCCTCTTGGCCTCCATAAAACTGGACGACTGGAATCATTGAGGTCAAGAAGTCCACCTGAAAATGGGAGTTTGCCGGCATATCTTGCATCACTCCTCTTACCTGCAGATCAAATTCCATCCCTGCAATCTCCATTTCCAATTCCTTACCTAAAGCAGATTGCTCGCCAAAATACCGCTTAGCGGTGCTTGCTGATAAGATCACTCCATCCGCCTCACTCAATGCCTGTTTGGAATCTCCTTCAATAATCTCCCAAGAAAAAATATCAAATACCTCCGGGTCCGCCATGAAGAAGCGCTCTTCCACAAATGCATTTTCACCGGCCCGGATCAGCGGATCAGCGTTCATCAGTCTCGCCACTGACTCCACATCATCCGGAAAATCCGACTGTATCAGAGGCCCAAATGGAGGTGCCACATGCCCCAGATGCAGACTTTCATTTCCATCCTGATTAAACCAAGCTCGCGAAACCCGGTACAGGCGATCCACATCTGGATGGTAGGTATCATACCTCAGTTCAAACTGCACATACAGCAGAATGATGATACTCACCGCCATCCCCACTGCCAAACCAAACAGATTGATAAAGACATACATGGGATGCTTTTTAGCATTTCGGAAGACGATCTTGAAGTAATTTTTAAACATGCTTTCTAAATTCTAAAATTGAAAGATTGGAAAATTGGAAGATTAACTACCCTTGATACCCAATCTCTATTCTCTGTTCTCTAAACTCATTTTTAATTCTAGGTTCTTGATTCTTGCCTCTTGATACTAGATACTTGATACTTGCTACTTCACTCACTTTTCAGACTCTTCACTGGATTGGATCTAGCAGCAGCAAAAGCTTGATAACTCACCGTAAGCAATGCTATGACCATCACCAGCACACCAGCCAATAAGAAAATCAACGGGTTGAGCTCAGTCTGGTAGGCAAAGGTCTGAAGCCACTCGCCCATGGCCCAGTAAGAAATCGGGACTGCTATCACAAAAGCGACAAAAACCAGCTTGCTGAAATTGGTGGTCAGCATCCATACCAATCCAGTAGTAGAAGCACCCAAGACCTTCCTCACGCCTATTTCTTTGGTCTTTTTATAAGCTGTATAGGCTGCCAAACCAAACAAACCGATACAGGCGATCAGAATTGCCAATACTGAAAATGAGGCCAAAATCTTACTGGAAACCTGCTCTTCCACATATTGCTTTTGAAGGTTATTTTCCAAAAAGGAAAAAGAGAAAGGCTGATTTTGCCCAAATGAATCCCAGAGTTTTTCTACCTCTGCGATAGTTTGCTGAGGCTGATCCCCTGAAATGTTCAAGGCTAGGAAATTCTGGAATCCCACGGCAGACTCCGTACTGAAAATCGCCAAAGGCGTAATCGGCAAATGAAGTGATTCAAAATGAAAATCCTCAGCCAAGCCTACGACGGTATAGGGAATATTGACTTGCTCTCCATTCACGTTTGCTCCGCTGTAAATTTTCTTCCCGATTGGATTTTCCAAGCCAAAAGCCTGCGCAGCGGCATGGTTGAGGATGACAGAGGTGCTATCATTAAACTCCTCTCCAAATATCCTCCCATCGGTCATGTGGATTCCCATGGCATCTAAGAAGAAATCATCCGCCACGAATCCCTTCCCTGTCAAGACCTCTGACTTACCTTCTGGAGTAAACTGCACTCCGAAAAAGGAATTCCCCGGCATGGCACTGCTTCCTCCTGCATCCAATACCCCCGAGATTTTCAACACTTCTTTTCGAAATGTTTCCGGGTTTTCCAATTGCCCAAAACGATCCACCACTAGCACATTATCTCTTTGAAAGCCAAGATTTTTGGTTTGGATAAAACTGATCTGCCGCTGAATAATCAGTGTGCCGGCGATCAACATGATGGAAATGGTAAACTGAAACACCACCAATCCATTTCTGAGAAATTGCCCTTTTCTAGTGGAAGAAAGTTGCCCTTTCATTATCTCCACTGCATGCATTTTGGAGATTTGGAAAGCGGGATAATACCCTGCCACCAAAGAGACAAAAATCCCCATCCCCACTAGCCATGGTAGCAGCTCCAGTGCCTCTTCCCAGCCAAGGGACAAGGTTTTTTGAGCCATATCATTGAAAAATGGAAGGGTCAATCCTACTAAGATGCTGGACAAGGCCAAGCTGATCACTACCAGCAAGACAGCCTCCATCAAAAACTGGGTAATCAGCTGCTGCCGATCGGATCCCATCGCCTTTCTCACTCCCACTTCCCGTGCTCTCTCTGAAGATCTGGCTGTTGCCAGATTGATAAAATTCACCGAAGCGATGAGTAAAATGAAAATGGCGATTGAAATAAAAATATAGACATAGCGAATGTCACCATTGGCTTTCATTTCATTCTGAAGCTTGGAGGTCAAGTGGATATCTCCCAAAGCTTGGAGAAAATAAGTATAGCCATTGCCGGCGGCGATATACTCATCGTAATTCACCCCGGTGTTTTGCTCGATTTGACCTGCTGCATATTTCTTCACCAAAGGGGGAATCGCATTTTCAACCTTTTCAGGGGAAGCCGTAGGTATCAATTTGATATAGGTCATCGCCGCAAAACTGGCATACGTCGGATCTTGGTTGAAGGGCATCCCTGCCGTCGAACCAAGCAGATCAAAATTGAAATGAGTATTGGCAGGCAAATCTTCCATCACACCCGTCACCTCCACGTCCTGTCCATTGACCTTGAGCTGTCGGCCCACTACATCGGTGGTTCCGAAATACTTGAGGGCCGTTTTTTCATTGACTACGAAAGCGCTGGTTTGGTACAGGGCTGTTTTCGCATCTCCTGCCACCATAGGTATGGGAAACATCTCGAAAAAATTGGAGTCAGCCATCGCCACCAATCGCTCCTCATAAAAATCTTCATCCACCTGCACCATACTCGCAAAATCCCCAAATGTGAAAAGCCGAGTGGCATCTTCGACTTCAGGAATTTCATCTTTGAAAACCTCCCCAAATCCATCTGGAATGATCGCATAAAGATTGACATGATCCGGATAGATTCGCTCCAAAGCCACCCGATAAATATGCTGCTGGTCCTTCCAGAATTTATCATAACTCACCTCATCTTTTACCTGCAAAAAAATCAACAAACAGCAGGTCAAACCCAAGGTCAAGCCCAAGATATTGATCCCTGTGTAGATTTTGTTTTTGATCAGATTTCGGTAGGCAATTTTCAGATAGTTTTTCAGCATGGCCGAGGTGAATTTGGGTGAAGGCTAGTTGGGCAGAAGACAAAAAAAGCCGATAAGTAAACTCACCGGCATTTTGATCATCATAGAGCTGGGTTTGATTATTGTTTTACAACTTTGGTAGAGCCTGATACTCCTATTTGCAACTGAGGCTCGCCTCTGTAATAGACATTGCCAGAGCCTGATGCTCCTACTTTCAGTATATTCAATGCCGTCACATGAGTGCTTCCAGAACCTGATTTGCCGATCGTGACTTCCTCAGCTTCCAGATCGATCGCTTCAAAATCACCGGAACCAGACTGGCCCACATTGATGGACTCTACGCTGCCACCTTCGATCACGATATCGCCTGATCCACTGAGACCGGCATTGATAGAGCGGGCGTAGATATTTCTGAAGTGAATCAATCCCGAACCGGAAACTCCCAGATTCAAGCGATCAGTTTCGATATTATCTTCCACATTGATAGAGCCAGAACCTGAGCTCCCAAGACCTTCCAAGTCTCTCATGGTGATATAAAATTTCAATCGGACATTTTTATAGCTTCCTTTCTCCAGCTTCAGCTTGAGCTTATTGCCGTCGAGTTCCGTGATCACTTTGTCCAGATCAATATTTTCTGCTTCGATCCGAACCTCATCCTTGTTCCCAATTTTGACAAATACGTCCCAACTTCCTCCAGACTCGATGGTCGTAAATTTGCCGGGATTCCTTGTCTCACTTGTTTGTGCCTGAGTCGAAAATCCCATTAAAAACAAGAGGACAATAAAAGCGGTGGTCTTGATAGAATTCATAGTTTCTAAATTTGGTAGATCATTAAATTCAGCAATTGTGCCAAAGGCTAAAAAATGCGAATTGAGTCTTTCAAGGCACTTTTTCTAAAGTTCACTGTCCGTCCCCACTGGATTTCGACCGCTGGCGGACAAAGAAAACACCTTGAAAGATTCAATACAGGAGACAAGAATATGCAAGCCTAGCCCCTCCATGCATCTTAAGAACTGTACTCAGCACCATTACTTCTTTACTTACAAAAACTTAGATGCAAATCAGATCCAGCGGGTTGCATCTGATCAAAAAAATGTGGGTTTGATTCATTGATTTGTAGGAATGGGTTAAAACCCATTCCTATTCATCGTTTGACAATTCTTTGTTTTAGGTTCTTGGCTCTAGGTTCTTGGCTCTAGCATCTTGTTTCTTGGCTCAAAGCCTTTTGATTCTTCCCGCCCCGTCTCGTGTCTCCACGAGACATTTTCTTCAAAAGACCGTGAAGACAGAGTCTGAGGCTAAACTTGACTTTTGACTCTAGTTTCTAGGATCTTGTTTCTCGTCTCTTGGTTCTAAAATCTAGCTACTCCAAAACTCATTCGCTTTTTATCGCTTGAACCGGGTTGGAATGTGCGGCTTTCAAGGACTGTAATGTCACCGTCAAGAAGGCCACTCCAAAAATCGTAATCGCTGCCAGCGGGATAAGCCACCATTCGAAATTGATTCGATACTGGTACCCTTCCAGCCAATCTTGCATCACCCAAAAGGCAATTCCAGATCCTATCACTATGGAGAAGGATACTATCAGAATAAACTCCTTATTGATCACCTGCAAAATGGAGAAGGTGGATGCTCCCAAGACTTTCCGAATCCCAATTTCCTTGGTCTTTTGTTCGGCGACATGAGCAGAAAGTCCCAACAATCCCAGACAGGAAATCAAAATGGTCAAAATACTGAAGTACTGTGCCAAGTCCCTCAATCTCACATCTTCTTGGTAGAGTCTCGCATAGTTTTCATCCATAAAACTGTATTCGAAGGGAAACTCCGGGTTCATATTTCTACCTGTCGTTTCCAGAAAAGCAACCGTCTCACGGATTTGATCTGTATTCACTTTGATATAGGCTTGCCATGTATTTTGTGGATCTAAAATGAGAATAGCCGGAGCCACATTGTTTCTAAAACTTTCGAAGTGGAAGTCTTTTACCACTCCAGTAATTGAGCGCTCATCTCCCCACATTCTAAAAAATTCCTGTCCCTCTTGATCCTGCTCCATGAGTTTCAATGCCGTTTCATTCAGAATTGCCCCAGATACAGAATCTGCTCCATTGGCTCGGTCATAGGCTCGACCTTTTATCAAACTCAATCCTGTCGTCTCAAGGAAATCATAATCCACCCGAATAATCTCAAAAAGGGCCGAATTGTCCGGATCTTTCCCTTCCCAGGAAACCCCTCCCGTATTGGAGTTTCTTCCCATGAATCCAAATGAAGATCTACTGACAGAGAGGATGTTTTCATTTTTCTCCAATTCGGCTTTGAAGACATCAAAGCTTTCCAAAAGCTTTCCTTCCAAGGGCACTTGGATCAGTTGATCTTTGGAATATCCCAAATCCTGATTCATCGCAAAGTTGATTTGCTGATAAACCACCATCGTGGAAACAATCAGAATAGTCGCTAAAATGAATTGGAAGAGCACCAAGCCTTTTCTGGCCATCACCACTCCTTTTCCTGATTTGGTAAAAGATCGAAAAACCGAAACAACTTTTGTTGCTGATAAATAAAAGGCCGGATAGGATCCTGCCACCAATCCCGTTAGAATAATGATCCCCAGAATCTGTAGCCAAAAAAAGCCAGATAAATACGGAACTGACATATCCTTACCAGTCAGATTATTGAAAATCGGCAAAGTCACCTGAACCAAAAGAATGGCAAAAACGGCTGCGAATAAGGTGATCAGCAGTGATTCGCTCAAAAACTGAATTACCAGAGAATTCTTATTGGCTCCAGAGACTTTTCTCACTCCCACCTCTTTGGCTCTTTTTTGGGATTTGGCAGTACTCAGATTCATGAAATTGATGCATGCGATGATCAAAACGAATATGCCGATCATGGCAAAAAGCTTCACGTTTTTGATTCTTCCCTCTACCGGCATCCCGTCCTTCCATTGCCCATGGAGATACAATTCTCCTCTCGGATAGGCAAATAACTCCACATTGGATTCTTCATTTCTCTCAAGGATATACTCCGATATGCTTTTGGAAAAAGCCTCGCCATCCACTCCTTCTCTCAGCTTGATGATCGTACTCGGCCCATTATTTCCCCAATCACTGAGCCAGTCATTTTCATCAAAAAACACCTGATAAGGAAGCAAATACTCAAACTTCATGGTTGAATTCTTAGGGAGAGTTTTTAAAACGCCCTGCACAATAAAATTCTTCGAATCTGTGCCTTGACGAATCTCCACATCCTCTCCTACTACATCTGTTCGGCCAAACAAGGAAATCGCTCCATCCTCGGTCAAAACCACGTGATTGTTTTCGGTGAGCATCCGATTGATATCCCCTTCCAATGGCTCAAACTGGTAGATATGCAGCAAATCCGGCATGGCATAAATTCCCTCCAATTTGATGCGCTTATCCTTTTGAATAAAAAGTTGAGTTTGGGGCCAGGTGTAAGTGGATGCATATTCGACTTCCGATAAAGTCTCCTTCATGCTTTCTGCCAAAACCCCAGGTGTAGAAGTGGTCGTGAAAATATCAGCTCCATAAGTCTGATGCTCCATCACTCGATAGATCCGATCGATGTCAGCAAACTCCCTGTCCATTTTCAACTCTGAATCCACCCATAAACCGATCAGAATCGCGGCCCAAAGTCCCAATGACAAACCGAATAAATTGATGAAGAATGTAAGCTTATGTTTTTTGAAACCTCGGAGAGCAATTTTAAAGTAGTTTTTAAACATGGTGGAGGAAGGTTAATCGTTGCATGGAAAAATTGTGGTAACAGAGTTGGTTTGGTTCCTATTATTGAAAGATGTCTCTGCGATTCAAAAGGTTGCATAGAGACTATACAATCATTTGAAAAAGATGTGACGGGCTAGTACTTCTACTTTAATAATGCTGATGCCATTAAAAAGTTACACAGGTAATGCCAAGTGCCAAAAACAAGCTCTACGGCCAGTTTGGAGGTTTTTGCTTTAAAAAAGCTGTGCGCACAAAGCCAATTTTGTTCGCTGGTGGGCGAAAAAATCATTTATCCTCGAATTGGGCTAAAGCCCAGAAAGGAGCTTCTCAAATTTATAGGAATGGGCTAAAGCACCATTCCTATTCAACCAGCTGTTCGGGATTTGTAATCCTGAATCCTATCCAAGAATTTATAATCCTCTTATCCTGAATTCGTTTTGGCGAAGCGCCCTCTTCATCACAAATCTTCACTCGGCCAAAACATGGAAAAAATCGAATCATTGGCATCCCCACGTTAAAACATGGGGCTAAATCATATTGTCCCGATGGGAACGGGTTAAAACCCAATTCTTTTCATTTCTTTGGACTTTTTAAATCTTAATTCTAGGATCTAGGTTCTAGATTCTTGTCTCTAGGCTATTGATTCTTCCCGCCCTGTCTCGTGTCTACACGAGACATTTTCTCCAACAGACCGTGAAGACACGGTCTGGGCTAAACTTGACTCTTGGTTCTTGAGTCTTGATTCTAAAATCTAGTTACTTGCTACCCAAAAATCATTCGCTTCTCAAAGACTTCACCGGATTGGTTGTAGCAGCTTTGATGGATTGGTAGCTGGTAGTGAGCAAAGCAATCATAATTGCAAAGACTCCTGCTCCAATAAACACCTGCCAGCCCAAATCTTGCTTGAACTGATAATCCTCCAACCATTTTTTCATCGCCCACCAAGCAATCGGTGAAGCAATCAAAAATGCGATCAGCACCAGTTTGGCAAACTCCTTGGAAAGGAGCACAATGATACTTCCGATACTGGAACCCAATACCTTTCTGATTCCGATTTCTTTGGTTCTCTGCTCGGCGGTGAAGGCAGTCAAGGCAAACAGCCCCAAACAAGCTATCAGGATAGCAAAGCCTGCAAAAATCCCAAATACTTTTCCCAACCGTGTTTCAGCCGCATACATTTTCCCAAATCGATCGTCGAGAAAGGAATAGGTAAAGGGCTGGCCCGGCGCCATTTCTCTCCATTGAGATTCCACAAAATCAATGACCTGATCGGTATTCGCTGCATTGAAGCGGAAGGAGGCAATGCCTCTAGGTTTGTCATCCAAAAAAATCATCACGGCTCCGATGTTCTCTTTCAGGGATTCGAAATGAAAGTTTTTCACCACTCCGACTACTGTTTTGCTTTCCAACTCGTCCAAATTCATGGTCTCATTGTCTCCTACCATGGTGTAAATTTTTTGACCGATCGGGTCCCCTTCGAAATTGAAATTTGCCAAGGCAGTTTCATTCAAGATCACCGCATTGGAATCAGATGGATATTCGATGGAGAAATCTCTCCCTTGCACGATTTCCATCCCCAAAGTATTCACATAGTCATAATCCACCCTCCAGTTTTGGATACTCACCATGTTTTCGGTTTGCTTGGGATCTTTGCCCTCCGCCCACCAAGGCGTATCACTTCGATAAGTACCTGCCACAGGTAGGTAACCGGAAATTGTACCACCCTCCATCATGCTATTGGAAAGCACCGCGGTTTTGAATGACTCAGCCTGATCTCCCAATGCATAGATGTCCTCCACGGTGATCACTTGATCTTTGCTGAAGCCGATCTTTTTATTTTGGATATAATTCAACTGATTGAACACCGCCACTGTAGCGATGATGAGGATGATAGAGATGGCGAATTGGAAAACTACCAGAGAACTTCTAATCATTCCACTTTTCATTCCCATAGCCACCTTCCCTTTGAGAATGCTCACCGGCTTGAATCCAGATAGGAAAAAGGAAGGATAGATGCCTGCTAATATTCCCGTGGCAATGGCCCCTAGGAGCATGATGCCATAAAAAGTTCCTTGCGAAAAAGGCATTACCAAGGTTCTGCCGGCCAGTTCATTGAAAACCGGAAGCAAGATCGCCACAATCGGAACGGCTATCAAAAAAGAAATCAAACTCAGCAAGATCGACTCCATCAAAAACTGACGGATCAAGTGAGATCTCACCGAACCCATCACTTTACGAATTCCCACTTCCTTGGCGCGATTGGAAGATCGGGCAGTGGACAGATTCATAAAGTTGATGCAGGCAATCACCAAGATAAAGAGAGCTATTGCCACAAAAAGATAGACATAGGTGATGTTGAAATTCGGCTCGAATTCACCCATCAAATCACTTTTCAAATGGATATCCAACAAAGGCTGGATTTCATATTCCATTTTGCCCCCGTCGGCCATCATAGCATCCAGCGTAGCTCCTTCCCCAAACACCTTGCTCAGCTCAGGCTCCACATTCTTCTTGACGAGACTTCTCAGTTTTTCATTCAAATTCTCGGGATCGGAACCTTCTCTGATTTTCAGGTATGTCTGAAAATTATTGCTCAGCCATGAAGTTCCTTTGGCTTCATCCAGGCCTTGCATGGCCAGTAAAAAGTTAAAATGAAAATGACTGTTTTCGGGAATATCTTCATAGACTCCGGTAATCCTGAAATCCATATCATTATCGAGAATCAGGGATTTGCCTAAGGCACTTTCTCCGGGAAAATACTTTTCAGCAGTACTCCGACTGATGGCCATGGTGTTGGGTTCCGCCAAAACTCCCTCGGGATTTCCCTCGAGCAATGGAGTGCCAAAAACATTGAAAAAATCCTTTCCAGCCCAAATCACTCCATATTCCTTGATATTCTCATCGACTTTTTTGACTAGATAGGATCCTCTCTGCCTCAAATGCACCGCATATTCCACTTCTGGAAATTCGGCTGGCAAAGCCTCAGCCATGGGTGCAGGAGCATAAACCATATCCCAGTGATTGCCTCCGAAAATGATATCTGCATGTACCCGATAGATCTGATCCGAATCCTCAAAATGCTTGTCATAGCTCAGTTCATTGACCACAAAGAGCGTGATGATCATGCATACAGCTACTCCTACCGACAGTCCAAAAACATTGATAAATGTATAGAACTTATGCTTCTTCAAGTTCCTGATGGCGATTTTGAAATAATTTTCGAACATGATTTTTGGAATTGGAAAATTTCAAAATTGGAAAATTGGAAAATTTGAGTCTTCACGAGACAGTATATTCTTAATGACCGTGGAGACACGGTCATTGGCAAAGCTCGTTTCCTTGGCTCTTTACTCTTGACTCTCGGTTCTTAACTCTTGGCTCTTGATTCCAAAATCATTCACTTCGAAGTGAATTGATCGGATTTGCAGAAGCGGCTTTGAAAGCTTGAACTCCAATCGTCACCAATGAAATCAGGATCAACAAGACACCTGAACCAGCGAATATCCACCAACTCAAGTTGGTTTGAAACGCGTAGGATTCGAGCCATGAATTGGCTAAATACCATGCTATCGGAACAGCAATGAGGATAGCTACCAAGATCAGATTTATAAAGTCTTTGGAAACCAAAGTCAATATGCCAGCAGTGGATGCACCCATCACTTTTCGTACTCCTATCTCCTTTTTACGCTTTTCAGCTGTGAAAGCCGCCAATCCAAATAGTCCCAAACAGGAAAGGAAAATGGCAGTCAAACCAAAATACTTAGCCAAAGACGAAGCTCGCTGCTCAGAGGCATAAAGTGTCTGATAATCCTCATCCATAAATTTCAAATTGATAGGTTGACCTGTGAAATCTTCATACACGTCCCCTATGCCTGCAATCGTTTCGGGTTGATTGGAAGCGTCGATTCTCACCATCACTTTTTGGGCAAAACCCGGATCGTATTTCAAGAAGGCTGGTTTGACATTTTCTTTCAAAGACTCAAAATGAAAGTCCTTGACGACACCGATCACCTCTTTGTCATTTCCCCAGAGGTTGACGATTTGACCTACTGGATCTTCAAAACCGATAGTTTTCACAGCCGCCTCGTTCAATATGATCTTGGTGCTTTCATCGCCAAATTCCGGGGAGAACGTACGTCCAGCAAGCATTTCGAAACCCATGGTTTCTATCAACCCCATATTGACTGAGATATTTTCAAATTTGACTTGATCATCTGGATTCTTTCCCTCCCAGTTCAACCCAATCGTAGAACTCGCCAAGCCAATGAGCGGATGAGATAAACTCGATGCATTTTCTACTCCAGAGATATTCTTGGTTTGTTCCAAAAAGGCATCCATCTTTTGAGGATTGATAGCAGAGGCATTGAATTCCAATAAATGCTCTTGCTGATAACCTAAGTTTTGGCTTTGGATGAAATTCATCTGCTTGCTCAAAACCGTGATCCCAATAATGAGCAAAAGGGAAATGGAAAACTGAAAAATCACCAAACCTTTTCGAGCCAGCACTTCCCCAAAACTTCCCTTGACATTGGATTTCATCACCTCCACAGGTTTGAATTTGGAAAGGTAAACTGCAGGATAAATGCCCGCCAAAAGACCTGTCACCAGCCAAATCCCTCCCAACATCAGAAGAATCTGCATTCCGAATTGAAGAGAAAGTGACTTCGACGTGATTTGGTTGAAAACTGGCTGAAGCAGATAAGCTGCCAAAACCGCAAGGATCAAGGCAAAAAATGTCAACAATAAGGATTCAGTAATGAATTGGGTAAACAAACCTCCACGGCTTGCTCCCATGGATTTTTTGACTCCAATTTCTTTGAGCCTGCTCATGGATCTCGCAGTAGTCAGATTCATGAAATTGATGCATGCTATCAGCAAGATGAAGATGGCTATAGCTGAAAATATCTTGACATAACTGATTCGGCCTCCCGTTACTTTTCCTTCCTCATAGGTGCCATAGAGATAGGTGTCTCCGAAGTTTTGTACGAAGACTGAAACATTGGATCCTGCCTCTTTTTCTTTGATGAAATTCTCAATTTGCTCATTGAAAGCCACTATATCAGTTCCTTCCTTGAGCATCAGTTCCGTGGTGCTATTGAAATTATCCCAATGTACCCCGTCCCCAAGCATGTCTACGAAAAATGGATAAGCCAGAAAAAATTCAGGTTTGCGTACATCCAAATTTCCAGGATCTGCAATCACTCCTGTGACCTCTACCTCATTTTCAAAATTGAACACATTCCAATGAAGCGATTTGCCCAAAGCCAATTGAGAGGATCCAAATAATTTGTTAGCTAGGGATTCAGTGAGCACAACAGAATTAATTCCTACTAGGGCTTTTTCCTTATTGCCAACCAAAAAATCCACATCGAATATTTCCAAGTATTCCTGGTCAACAAATAGCCCAGATCCATCCATGACCACATCCCCATTTTCAAAGGAAACTCCATCGATGAATGGAGACAGCCCGCTGGCCTTTTCTACTTGGGGGAGTTCTTCCTTCATGGTTTCTGCCAACCTTGCAGGCGTATAGGGAATGGTTACCATTCCGTTGGCATTGTCATGATTGGTCATGACCGTGTAGATCTGATCTACCTGAGAATGATAGCGGTTGATCGACGTCTCATCCTTCACCCAAAGCATGATCAAAACCACCGTGGTCAAGCCCACTGCCAAACCAAATAGATTGATGGCAAAGATGTTTTTGTGCTTCAAGAAGCTACGGATGGCGAGGAGGAGTTGGTGGCGGAGCATGGGAGTCTTAATTGTAAAATTGGAACATTGAAAAATTGAAAAATTTCAGAATCAGTAAGAAACCTTTCCTAAAAATGAAAATTGGTCTTCGCTCATCATCAACCTCCCTTTTTCATTGAAAACCAAAGACTTGGAAAGACCAATTTTCAAATTTTAGAATTTTTCAATTTTTGAATTTTATACGTGGAATTGCTCCCGGATATTCTCGGTCACCACTTTTCCATCGAATAGGTTGATGATTCGGTGAGCGTAGTTGGCATCATGAGGAGAGTGAGTTACCATCACGATGGTGGTTCCTTCATTATTCAATTCTTCCAAAAGACGCATCACTTCTTCCCCGTTTTTGGAATCCAAGTTACCGGTAGGTTCATCGGCAAGGATCACAGATGGCTTGGCGACAATCGCTCTGGCGATAGCCACACGCTGCTGCTGTCCACCGGAAAGCTGCTGAGGAAAGTGATTTCTTCGGTGCATGATGTTCATCCGAGTCAAAACCTCTTCAACACGCTGTTTGCGCTCATCCGCAGGGATTTTCAAGTACAAAAGCGGAAGTTCCACATTTTCAAACACTGTCAATTCATCGATGAGGTTAAAGCTCTGGAAGACGAATCCGATGTTTCCTTTTCTCAAAGAAGATCTTTGTCTTTCGGAGTATTTCGCTACCTCATGGTCAAGGAAATGATACTCTCCTTCGTCTGGATTGTCCAAGAGACCGATAATGTTCAGCAAAGTTGATTTGCCACATCCTGAGGGCCCCATGATAGCGACGAATTCCCCTTTTTTCACTTCGATTTGGATGCCGTCCAAGGCGGTGGTTTCTACTTCCTCAGTCGTGTAGAGCTTTCGTAGATTGACGGTTTTGATTACGTTGGTCATAGATTTTGTTTATTGTCCGATGACCGATGCCGGATGCCGGATGCGGTTTGTCGGTGGTTATAGATATGTTTACTGTCCGTTGTCCGATGAAGGAAGCGGTTAGTCGGTGGTTGTTATTTTAATTTTGATTTAAATGATTGCATCATATTCATTAGATGAAACGATTCTTTGTAAAGTTGCATGAAGCGATTTTCGTCCATGTATTTTCTTCTTTTTGCCTTATGCAGGCAAGTCACTACTTCAGCCAAAGACCTGATTCCGTACCCAAGGAATTCGAGGTACTCAGGATTTGTTTGAGAAATAGACCCTTCAGCAATATTTAAGGCAATTGAATCACTAGCCCTTTTGATCTGTGAAGTCAGATTGTAAATTTCCTCTTTTGGAAATTTGATGGTCAATCGATGAATGTCTTCTGCCAAATCCATCGCCTTTTGCCAAATCTGCAAACTTTCAAATTTGAAACTGGGGCTATATTCCTTGTCCTCTGACATATTTATATCAACTGAATTAATTCCTTACCTCAACGGACACCCGACATCGGACATTGGACATCCACCGCCTACTTCAACTCCAGCACCTCGTTGGTTCCAAAATTCTCATAGCCAGATACGATCACTTTCTCTCCTTCTACCAGTCCTTCCAATACCTCGTAGTATTCTGGATTTTTCCTACCCAATCGAATATTTCGCTTCTCAGCATTTCCAGAAGAATTCAAGACAAATACCCAGTTGCCACCAGTGTCCTTGAAGAAACCACCAGTCGGCAATAGCAAGCTTTTCTCACTATCTCCCAATTCCAGTCGGATTCTCACTGACTGTCCTCTTCGGATTCCCTGTGGACTTTCACCGGTGAATACCATATCCACTTCAAATCGACCATTGGTAATCGTAGGATAGATTTTGGAAATCTCCAACTCATGATCTTGACCACTGAGCGTGAATTTTCCTCTTAGCCCCTGGCCGATTCTTGGTAGGTACAATTCATCGATTGGCACTCTGACCTTGAACTCATCCAAAACGTCAATTTGCCCGTATCTTTCACCAGAATTGATCGCCTGACCAATCTCGATCTGCTCCATCGCCAGCTGCCCAGAGATCGGAGCTTTGATCACCAGATTATCCAAGATCTGTCCGACTCCATTCAGAGACGCATTCATCCTTCCCTCCGACTGTCTCAACTGTGCCAGCTGATAGGCTCTCGCAATAGAGTCACTTTGGTAGGATTTATAAGTAAGTTCCTTTCTTTTCAGGTTGTATTCGTATTGCTCAGCCACTTCTTCAAATTCCCTGTCGGACACCAATTTCTTCTCATGCAATTCTTTGAATCGCTTGTATTGGGGTTCCAAAAGAGAAATCTGATAGTCTATCTCAGCCAATTGTCCTTGTTGATTCAGATCATTTTGATCCAAAAAGAGCCGAGTTTGTCTCAAGTTATTGATTTGCTCATAGAGCATCGTTTCACGCTGCATCACATCGAGCTGGAGATTGGAATTGGCCATGATCAGGATGGTATCACCTGAGTCCACCAAGGCGCCAGACTCACGAATGACACTGGCGACCATCCCACCTTCTACCGCATCGAGGTAAAAAGTCTGGGCCGGCTCAATCTGACCGGATACCAATATATAATCGGTAAATTCTCCGGTACTGACTGTCGCGATACTTAAGCGGTCACTTTCCACATTCATGGTGGATCGATGATCCGCAAATCCGATTTGATAAATAATTCCAAAGAGCAAAACTGCTCCTCCGACGATCCAAGCGATTTTCCTGGGCGTCCAGGTCTTTTTCTCAATTTTTCTATCCATTGTGCGTGTTGCCTTTTGAGGCCATGCCCAATATGCCAAATGATGTGCCATGCAAAAAATCCTATTCACGGGCTTTGAAATAGGTTTTTTGAAAAAATCGAAAAGAGTGACTCGAACATTTTCGTCCGCCAGCGAACAAAACATTTCGATTCTGAATTTTTCTGAACTAACTTGAAGGGAAAGCTAAAAAATAAAAAATCGGTCAAATTCATCCGAAATCGAACATTTACTGAATTTTGAATCCAGTTTTTGAATTCGGCAAGCTTTTGGAACAATGGGTATCGACCTTTTTAGATAAACAGCTAATCTGAACCCGCTATGAATGAGCAACGCATCGGCAAAATCCTAATCGTAGATGACAATGAAGACTTGCTAAAAGCAGCCAAAATCTTTTTGAAAAGGCATTTTGCGCAGGTGGATACAGAAACCAACCCAGACCTTCTTCCTATCCTCACACACAATGAAAATTACGATGTGATCATGCTGGATATGAACTTCACCAAAGATGTGAGCTCAGGCCAAGAAGGCTTTTATTGGCTGGATCGGATTCTGGAGCTCGACCCTTCTGCGGTGGTGGTCTTGATTACTGCCTATGGCGATGTCAATCTTGCGGTGAAAGCAATCAAGGAAGGTGCTACAGATTTTGTACTGAAGCCTTGGGAAAATGAAAAGCTATTGGCCACGCTCAATTCAGCCCTGCAACTGCGTCAGAAAAAATTGGAGGTGAGCCTTCTCAAGGATCAGAAAGCCACACTTCAGCAAGACATAGACAATAAGTTCAAAGACATCATCGGGCAAAGCCCATCCATGCAAAAGGTCTTTGAAACCATAGAAAGAGTTGCTACAACAGATGCCAACGTCTTGATTTTGGGAGAGAATGGTACAGGGAAAGAATTGATTGCACGAGCTATTCACAGAAATTCCCGAAGAAGCAGAGAAGCATTTGTCGGAGTGGATTTGGGTTCGATCACCCAAACTTTATTCGAATCGGAGCTTTTTGGCCATAAAAAAGGCTCATTTACCGATGCCAAAGAAGATCGGGCCGGGAGATTTGAGCAGGCTCATAAAGGCACTTTGTTTTTGGACGAAATCGGAAACTTGCCTTTGCCTCTTCAGGCCAAATTATTGGCAGCGCTACAAAATCGTCAAGTCACGCGGGTCGGTGCGAATAAACCGGTGGATGTCAATATCCGCTTGATCTCGGCTACCAATATGCCGATCCACAACATGGTCTATGACAATAGTTTCCGTCAGGATTTGCTCTATCGTATCAATACCATCGAGATCCAGCTTCCTCCACTTCGAGAGCGGATCGAGGATATTCCCTTGCTGGCCGATCATTTCATAGGTTTTTATTCCAAAAAGTACAACAAGGATATCCGCAAAGCATCCGAGCCATTGCTCAAGCGGATGATCAAATACCAATGGCCCGGTAATATCCGCGAACTCCAGCACAGCATCGAGCGTGCAGTCATCATGAGCAATCACAATGTGCTGCAGCCTGAGGATCTATTTTTACAAAAGGTCAATCAACCTGAAAAATCGGAGGAAAACGTGAGTTTGGAGCATTTGAACATAGAGGATGTGGAAAGAATCTTGATCAGAAAGGCGCTGCAAAAGCACAATGGACACATTACCCGAGCTGCAGAGGAATTGGGTTTGACTAGATCCTCGCTCTATAGAAGATTGGAAAAATATGGTCTATAGGCGATTTTCGGTTGGGATCAGTCTTCGCATCCTGCTTATCACCATCTGTATCTTTGTGGGCATCTGGCTGTACTTTAGTCAGGAGCTCTTACTTGCACCGGCGATTTTGGGACTGATCGTGATAGGGATAGTCGGCGAGATGATCTACTATGTCAATTCGATCAATCAAAAACTTGCGAGGTTTTTGGATTCCATTCGTTTTGCGGATTTTTCTAGTTCCTTCACCTCGGATAGCAAAATGGGCAATTCTTTCCGTGAGGTAAACATGGCTTTCAATGAGGTCATGGAAGTCTTCAAGCAAACCCGGGCCGAAAAGGAAGAGCAGATGCTTTTTCTACAGATCATCATTCAACATATCAATACAGGAATTATTTCCTTCAATCCTGACGGAAAAATCGGTGTGATCAACAATGCTGCAAAGCAACTCCTCCAAATCCCTCAGTTTCGGGATATCAATGATCTGGGGAGGCTTTCACCTGTCTTGCTCAAAGAGGTTTTGGAAATGAAACCCGGTCAGCGAACTTCCTTCAAAGCAAGCTCCAGTCTCTTTCTGATCATCCAATCCACCTCACTCAAGATGGGCGGACAAAGCTGGACTTTACTTTCTCTGCAAAATATCAATGCGGAATTGCAATCCAATGAACTGGAAGCTTGGCAAAACCTGACGAAAGTTCTTCGCCACGAAATCATGAATTCCATCACTCCAATTTCTAGTTTGGTGGATTCTTTAAGAACAATTCTGGATGAGGATAGCTATGTGCAAACGGAAGGAATGTTGATCAAACGAGACGGTTTTTTGGATATTCAGGAAGGTCTAGACACGATCGCCAACCGAAGCAAAGGCTTGGTCAATTTTGTCAATGCCTATCGGGATTACACCAATATTCCTGAGCCGAAAAAGGAAATCATTGCTGTCAGAGAACTCTTTGAAAATGTACTTATGCTGATGAAGGAAGAGCTGAAAAGCAACGAAACTTTTGTCAAAGCTGAAGTGCTCCCTGAAGATCTAGAAATCCACTGCGACACGAATCAGATCACCATGATCCTGATCAATCTGGTAAAGAATGCCTCCGAATCCATGCAAAAGCAAGCCGATAGGATGATCTCGCTTCGAGGTATTTCGCAGGGAGACATGGGCACTTTGATCCAAGTGGAAGATCATGGACCAGGGATAGTTAAGGAGGCTCTGGAGCGAATTTTTGTTCCTTTTTACACAACCAAAAAAACAGGTTCCGGTATCGGACTGGCTATCTCCAGACAGATTATGAACCTCCATCGGGGAAGCCTGTCTGTGGAATCTATTCCGGGTGAAAGGACGGTATTTACGCTGACTTTTAAATAGACTAATCTTGGACTTTCCTGTAAAAGAACATGAATTCATCGACTGATTTCACTAAAGTATCACCCTTGAAATAATATCTTTTCCTATCTGAGTTAGGAATCCTTTGCCCTGTTGAACCTTTATAGGCACTAGTTTCCAAAACGCCCTCTACTGTTTTCCATTTGAATATGGGAAAATCAACATTACTGGTATAAGTTGAAGCCGTCATTTCTCTAACTGCCCTGATATCCATGACAACATTTCCATTTTTCTGATAACTTATCAGATATTTTTCATCAACAGATTTATCTGGATAGATTTCCCCATCCCTTATCGTTAGGATCGGTTCCCATACTCCTATCAGCCGAGGATCCAATTCTTCTTTTTGCTCAGATTTAGTTTCGGATTTAGTAGAATTGAATTCAAGTGGGGATTCAGTTTTGAATTGAAAAAAAACAACTAATAGGAAAAACCATTTCATCTATCTAAACATTTAAAAACCAACAGGTAAGTTCTCTTAATTTACATCATTGATAACTATATACAATCCACCGTTCGCTATTAATTTTCTAAAACCTGTTTCTCCTCCAGCAAAACCTTTTTTAAAGTTTCATACTCCAGATCCTGAACGGCTATTTTCTGATCGATAGAAAGGGCAGCCGCGGCGGCGGCACTTTGTCCCAAAATCATAAATACCGGCTCCATCCGGATCGAACCAAAAGCAGTATGTGAACTCGACACACAAACCGGAACGAAAAGATTTGTCACTTCATCCTTTTTTGGGATCAATGTTCCGTAGGAAATTGAATAAGGCTGCTTTGGGTGAACTCCGATATCTCCTTCATTTTGCACAAATCCTTCCGGAGTCACAAATCGCTGGGTATTGTGAGAATCCAAGGAATAGGAACCCATTCCTACAGGTTGAGGTACTTCTTTGGCTCCCAATACATCGTGCTCAGTCATCACATAGGCCCCGATCATCCGACGTGCTTCTCGTACATAAATCTGATGCGGCCAACCTCCATTATCCGTGAATTCATCAGCTGCCAAGCCGTACTTGGCCATCTCTTCTCGGACTTCTTGGGGAACTTTGGGATCATGTGAAAGAAAATACATCAGGCCCTTCTGGTAATCGGTATGCTCTTGGATGATCTCCTTTCTCCTTTCATAGCTAGCTTCCGGATAGTCGTAGTTCTTTCCGATATAATCTGTGCTAAAAGGCCCATGATTATTGGTGTCCGTCTTATTATTTGGAATTGGGTCAAACTTGTCGAAAGTCTCATCCCAGCCTGCTGCATAGACTCTGGCCAGCAATTCATATCGGGCTGGGTCATAGTTCTCGGGTTTTTCAAATGGAATCAAATTGTCTGGATTACGGCTTAAGGCCATCCGGAAATTATAGGCTTGAAGTCTTTTGTCTCCCTCTCCATTGGTTCCAGGAGGCTGATCAGAAATTTCCGGCAAAAGTCCAGAACTTGGATCTCCGGGAATGACATAAGCACTGATAGAGTCTTGGAAATAATGCCTGTGTTGATAGACTCCCACCTGAACACCATTCCAACTTTCTCCATAGACCGAATTGGCCTCTCTCCCTACAAAATAGCTCACACCGGCAGCTGCCATCAGATCCCCTTCGTAAGTGGCATCGATGAACATTTTACCATGAAAGCTCTTCCCAGAAAGAGTTTGAAATGATTGGATAGCTCCATTTTCCAGCACTAGCCCTTTCTCCCGATCTAGCCATTCATCGCTATAGATTTTCAGCGCATTTTCTCTTGCAAAATCTTCAAAAATCTGTTCTGCAACATGCGGTTCAAAAATCCACATGGTTCGATTTGCTCCGTCCATGGCTGGTGTTCCTTGACCTTTATTGCCATACGCTTCACGCTTTTGCCACTTCCAAGCCGAGTCTTGTTCGTAGTGTAAATAGATTCGATGATAGAATTCCCTTGCCAAACCACCGATCACCGATTTGTTACCAGTGTCAGTAAACCCCAAACCTCCGGAGGAAAGTCCACCCAGATGAATATCTGGTGAAACAATCAGAACTGACTTCCCCATTTTCTTGGCTTGAACGGCTGCAGTTATTGCGGCTGAAGTTCCTCCATAGATGATAATGTCTGCTTCGAATTGGTTTTCAACTTTTGGTTTGCAGGAAAAAACCAATCCAAGAATAAGGATTCTAAAAAGATAGGATTTATAAGACATTTTGGGTCAGATTGTTAGAGAGAATAATATAGCCCTAAAAAAAAGCTAGAGTCCTACCGCCCTTCAGAAAAACAATTTTAAAAAGAAACTAGAACCTTTCCATCACCCTAATCAATCGATTGATATCCTCTTGATTATTAAACACATTCACAGACACTCTTAAAGAAGTTCCCCGCACCGAAACATAGATTTTTTCTTTTTCTAAAACCTCTTTAAGTTCTAAGGGATTGAGTTCCTTTTTCAAAGGAAGCTCAAATAAATGGTTGGATGAAAAAGAACTCAAATCCATTCCCAAACCTCGGCTTTCCTGATATTCGGCCAATTGTTTCTTCAATTCAAAATCATAAGATTGGATCGTTTCTGGAGTCCAATCCAAGATTTGTTTCAGAGATTGCTCAAGCATCGGCATCAGCACAAAATGACTCGTTTCACCCACATCAAAACGATTGGCTTGAGGCAGGTATTTTTCCTGGTAATCCGTCAAACTGGAAAAGACCTGTGAATTGGTTCGGTTCATCCACGACTCTTCCAAAGGTCTCCCCTGATCAAAAGCGGCACTGAAATAAGCGATCCCCAAGGAATAAGGCCCAAGCAACCATTTGTAAGTAGCGCAGATCAAAGCATCAATTTGACAGGCTTTGACATCGATGGGCATTGCACCAACGGATTGAGTCCCATCGACAATAAAGCAAGCACCAACTTCCTTACATTTCGCTCCTATAGCTTCCAAATCAAATCGACAGCCATTCATCCAATGCACGCTGGATATCAACACCACGGCTGTATTTTCATCTATTGCGTCCAGTATTCGCCGATTCCATAGCTCATTTCGACCATCGGAAGCTTCAGGTCTTTGGATCACTTCCAAAGTAGCCTCGTTTTCGCTTGCCCAGCGATTGATGGAAAAATAACCGCTAGGGAACTCATCCTGAACGGTAATTGCCTTCTTTCCATTGGCAACTTTCCAGTTAGACAGAGCGACTGCAAAACCATAAGATGTACTGGGAATAATTGCTATTTCATCAACAGCGGATCCAATCAATCGGGAGAACAATCCTTTTACCCTTTTGACTCCATTGAAAAAATCATCTGGAGCGATCCTCTGAGGATTTCTCATGAGTTGCAAATCATCGATGGCCGCCTGCTCGGAGCTTTTCAAGACGGGCCCTCGATAGGCATTATTCAAATAAGAAACATCCTCAGCAAGAGAAAAAAGGTGTTTTTGGCAAGTGATCATAGACTAAAGAAAGCAAATAAAAGACAAACCTTAAGTTGGTTTAAATTTATGAGTTTTCAAGATTCAGTCTTACAAATGCCAACTCATCGTCGATATTTTCAAAAAGCCAAATAGCTCCGTCTTTCATAAAATGTAAATCTGGAACAGACTTCACTTCAGGTAACTCTGACTCCTGTAGCAAATTAAAATCCTGGTCAAAAATACTGAGATAGACCACGGCTCCAGTAGGAATGTATTCCCCGAATTCATTGACTTCTTCACCGAAAATTTTTCTTTCGGAAAATCTATAAAAGCGCTGCTGCTCCTCATCCCATAGAAATCCTTTGTAGCTAATGTCTTCCTCAAATTTCTTTCTGATATCAATCATTTTACCACCTTCCATCTCCACTTCTTTGGGCGGTTGATACGTCCGCTTTGCTCCAAGTAGCGGAGTTTCCCAGCTTTTTACTGTCACGCTATCCGTCTTCAGGTCCATGATGACGACTTCGTTGTATGCGTTTGTGTTCAAAATAATCCTGTCATTCACCAAGTCCGAATAAACAGATGGTCCAAAGCCTCCTGCCGGGTTACCATTGTAGAGAATATTGACCCGAAACTCATTGGCTTTATCAAAATAATCCAACTCCTTCACGGTATAGGTTTTAGTCTCCATATCAATATCCAACAGACTGTATTCGTAGCCGTCCCATTTGAGTGCCAACACCACCACACGGGTAGGATCATTGACCAGTTCGAAGACTTGAATGGGATAATATTCAGTACTTCCGAGATATTCAGCAGCTATTTTCTCCAGTTCCAGATCTCCAACTAACTGGGCTTCCTGATCAAAGACCTTGTAAACCATGTAGTTTTTGATCAAAAGATCTCCATTTTCTCTCAGTGAAAATCCGGATAAATAGGGCCCCAAACCATTAGGTCCTTCTTTTTCAAATTGGATTTTGTTGCTTAGTTCAAGCTTATTGAGATCGATCTTTTCAGCGATATAGTCCTCGTGATTCAAATTGATCAGGTAGCTTTTGTCCGACGAAAGTTGAGACATAAACATCCCGTATTTCAAATACAAAAAATCATTGCCCGCATCGACCATCACCGTATCCAGAGAAATGGCGATGGGATCATTCACCTGTGTTTTCTGATTTTCACTGGATCCGCAGGAGCTCAAAATAAGACAAACTCCCAATGAGAGTAAAAAGACGTTTTTCAAGGTTTTAAAAATTTTCAGTTTCAACTAATTTCTATGAAAGATAGAAACAGGAACTTAAACCTCTACTTATCAAATAGTTATTTGATGTTAAAAAAAAGGAGAACAAAAAAAGGGATTCTTATTGAATCCCCATCTCCGGATATTTGGGAGTGACACCTCGCCCAAACTCCATCATTTCGGCTATTTGACCATCCATATCTCCATTGGGATAGATGGCAGGTCCGATACCGGCTTCTTTCTTTTTATAGTCTAGATATCCCACTACCACGGGAACATCAGCTCCGAGAGCAATGTGATAAAAACCCGTTTTCCATTTTTTCACAGCGCTGCGGGTGCCTTCTGGAGTCACCATGATGACCAGTTCGTCAGAGTCCTTCAGCATCGTGATCATGGCTTCGGTATAGGTTTGTTTTCTCCCTCCTGGGATTCTCTTTCTATCAATTGAGATTCCACCCAATCCTTTGATCAACCAACCCAAAGGGCCTACCATCACTTCTTTTTTGATCGTGAATCGAACCGGAATATCCATCAGATAAAATGCCGCTCTGGCATAGAGCAGATCCCAATTGGAAGTATGAGGAATCGCTATCATCACGGCTTTCTTTAAGCCCTTGGGCCAATTATCGTTGAGAGACCAGCCGGTCACCCAAAATACTATGCGCGCTAGAAACTTCATTTTTGATTTATTTTTTTGTCTTGCTATTGCTTAGTTCCAATATTGATGGATTCTCATCTATGAAGACACTTACCTGTTCATATCCTACCTGAAAGAGTTCTTTGGCTTTTTTGAGATCAAATACTCCGTATTTTCCCAATCCCGGAACTTCCAGAAAATAGTCACACTTTGGCTTGCGACTATACACATTATGATTCATCATCATGATTACCGATCTCTCGATGAGGCTTTTCATATTGGTGATATTACTCTCTTGAGGGAGGTGATTGCAATTGACTCCAATTACGAAATCGCAGATCCCATCCAGCGGCTCCACAGGAAGATTATTCAGTACTCCCCCATCGACCAGATGCTTTTTGCCAATGATGATCGGCTCAAACATCCCCGGAATACAGCAAGAAGCCATCACTGGGGGTATCAAAGGACCTTCTGAAAAATAGATGGTTTTTCCCTTTTTGATATCTGTAGCAGTGACCGTCAGGGGCACCTTAAGTTGGGAAAAGTCATTATGCTCAAAATACAATTTGAAGAGGCTTTCGATGCTACTCATCTTTAAAATGCCTCTCCAGGATATCGCAGGCCTCATAAACCGGAAAAAATTGGTATCCAAAATGATCTGCAAAATCTCCTCAGGCTGATACCCTTGACAATACATCGCCCCTGCTATGGCTCCTGCAGAGGTACCGCTTACTTGCGTCGGGTAGATGCCCGCTTCATTGAGTCCTTTGAGAACTCCCAGATGGGAAATCCCTCTGGCACCGCCGCCAGAAAGCGCCAAGCCGATTTTCAGCTTAGATTTCATCGAGTTTGAAAGTTTGGTCCACGCGGACACCCTTTTCTGTCATTTTCACCGTGCAGCATTCATTGACAGCATCATGCTCAAAAAACAAGATGTATTCTTTCCTGGCTGCTTCTTCCAGAAACTTGGCTTTTTCATCCATGGTCAACAGAGGTCTAGTATCATAGCCCATCACATATGGAATCGGAATATGTCCTACCGACGGCAGCAAATCCGCCACAAAAACCAGCGTTTTCCCTTTGTATTGAAGTTTGGGGAGCATCTGCTTGTCTGTGTGCCCATCTACTGTGATAAAGTCAAATCCCGGAAACAAAGAGCTTGTAGCCAAATCCACAAATTTCAATTGTCCCAACTCCTCCATGGGTAGGATGTTTTCTTCCAAAAACGAAGCTTTTTCTCGTGGATTGGGGCGGGTAGCCCAGTTCCAATGATCCGGATTGGACCAATAGGTAGCCCGGGAAAATGTAGCTTCATATTGCCCATGACTCCCATATCGAATCCCCCCTCCACAATGATCAAAGTGCAGGTGAGTCAAGAAATTATCTGTGATTTGATGTAGCCCTACTCCCAGGTTTTTGAGAGATTTCTCTAGGCTATCCTCCCCGTGTAGATAGTAATGGGAGAAAAACTTCGCATCCTGCTTGTCTCCTATTCCATTATCGATCAGTACTACCCGATTGCCATCCACGACCAACAGCGATCTCATCGCCCATGTGCAGAGGTTATTTTCATCTGCTTGATTGGTTCGGGACCACAGAGTCTTGGGAACGACCCCAAACATGGCTCCTCCGTCCAATTTGAAAAATCCTGTGTTGACCGTGTATAATTCCATTTGGGCTATTGATTGAGGGTAAAAAACCAGAAGCAACCTTAACCTAAGAAAAGATTGCTTCTTTCAAAATGCAGCTCGTCGGAAATCATCCAACGCTTCTTGCTAGTTTATTCTACTACTACTCCCATGGAGCAGAATTTGTCGATTCTTTGCTCGATTCTTTTTTCCGGCTTGATTTTGTCCAGTTCTTTCAAAGCTTCCAAAATCGCCGCTTTGATGGTACCAGCCATCCATTTCAGATCTTTATGTGCTCCTCCGAGTGGTTCAGGAATGATGTCGTCGATCAATCCATTTCCCTTCATATCGGTCGCTGTAGGCTTTAATGCTTCGGCCGCCTGCTCTTTGTAGTCCCAAGATCTCCAAAGGATAGTGGAGCAGTTTTCTGGAGAAATCACAGAATACCAAGAATTCTCCAGCATCATGACTTTGTCTCCGATCGCGATCCCCAAAGCTCCCCCTGAGGCACCTTCACCGATGATGATGCAGATCACTGGGACTTTCAGAGTGAACATCTCCTTGATATTGCGGGCGATGGCTTCGCCTTGTCCACGCTCTTCAGCTTCCATTCCTGGAAAGGCTCCCGGAGTGTCGATCAGAGTGACGATAGGCTTGCCAAACTTCTCTGCCATTTTCATCAAGCGCAAAGCCTTCCGATACCCTTCAGGATTGGCCATCCCAAAGTTTCTCATCTGACGTTGTTTAGTATTTCTCCCTTTCTGTTGTCCGATAAACATCACAGTGCGTCCATCCAGATCTCCGAGTCCGCCGACCATGGCTTTATCGTCAGAGACATTACGGTCTCCATGGAGTTCTACAAACTCATTGGTCATCTCATAGATGTAATCCAATGAATATGGTCTATCAGCATGTCTGGAAAGCTGCACCCGCTGCCAACGGGTCAGATTTTCGAAGGTCTCTTTTTTCAACGCGAGGATTTTTTCTTCAAGGGATTGAATATCCGAACTTAAATCGATATTTCTACCTTTGGCCAAATCCTTCATTTCCTGAAGTTTTTGCTCTAAATCAGCTATTGGCTTTTCGAATTCTAATACCATTTTGGTGATTTTTGAAAGAAACAAAGATAAGTCAAAAACTGGCAAAGTCTAAAGGTATTGTCCATGGATGGCTAGCGGAAAAGACAAACGCAACCTAATCCACTGAATACTAAAGAAATAAAGAGAGCCACTACCGCTTATAATGAAATAGTCTCGGTGAATCTTACTTCTCACTAAGGGATTCAAACCAATCCTCTTTATTTTTGAGGATATATCAGGAGTCATCAAAGGCTCCTATACAGAATCAATGATGGAAAATGCACTCAACCTGAGGTCTGTCCATGTGACACGATACATCCTTCCTCTGCGAGAAGGTGGGTCTCTGCCCGCATTGGCTGATGCTGATGATGGCTTCAAATATGTACTCAAATTCAGAGGAGCTGGACAACGGGAAAAAGCCCTGATCGCGGAGTTGCTGGGAGGAGAAATAGCGCGTAAGTTGGGTTTGAAAGTACCTGAATTGGTTTTTGCAGCATTGGATCCAGCATTTGGAAGATCCGAAGGTGATGAAGAGATTCAAGATCTGCTCAAAGGAAGCCAAGGACTAAACCTTGCTTTGCACTTTTTGTCAGGAGCCATCAATTACGATGCTTTGGCCATGTCATTGGATCCCCTCTTGGCTTCCAAGATCGTCTGGCTAGACATGCTGATCACCAATGTGGACCGTACTTTTCGCAACACCAACATGCTGATGTGGAACCGGGAACTTTGGTTGATTGACCATGGAGCGTCGTTTTTATTTCAGCACAATTGGAGCAATTGGCAGAAAAGTGCCACCAATACGTTTCCTATCATCAAAAACCATGTGCTGCTACCACAAGCCAGTCTTTTGACAGAAGCAAACGAGGAACTAAGACAACTAGTAAATCCTGATTTCTTCGAAAAGCTTGTCCAACTCATCCCCGATGAATGGCTTTTGGCCGGAGGGGATGAAGAGAATCCAGCGGTAGCCAGAAAGGTCTATTCAGACTTTTTGACTTTGAGACTTTCCCATTCAGATCAATTCACCAAAGAAAGCCAAGATGCAAGGACAGCACTTCTATGAGTATGCCATCATCCGGGTGGTACCACGGGTGGAGCGAGAGGAATTTATCAATGCCGGAGTCATAATCTGTGATTGGAAAGGTGGCTTTCTAAAGGCCAAAATCAACCTTCCTACCGAGAAACTCCTGTGCCTGGATCCTGAGGCTGATTTGGAAATCATCCAATCCAATCTGATGTCTTTTGAAAAAATCTGTGAAGGAAATCAAAAAGGCAGTCCAATAGGCGACATGGATTTGGCCTCCCGATTTAGATGGCTGACAGCCGTGAGAAGTTCTGTGATCCAAACTTCCAGACCTCATAATGGATTCTCCAATGACCTCAATCAAACTCTTGAAAAACTCTTTGAAGAACAAGTAAAATAACCCCATAAAACCTTGAAAAAGCTCAAAACCTCATTTTTCCTTTCTCTTTTTCTTCTCATATGTGTCACCGTACAGAGTCAGGCTCAGGTGGACACCGTCATGACTTTTAGCAAATCCATGAGTAAGGAGATCAAAGCAGTAATTATTTCACCAGAAAGACTAGACGCCTCCAAACAGTACCCAGTCACTTACCTGCTGCATGGCTACTCGGGCAACTATAAATCTTGGATAGAAGGAGTTCCAGAATTGGTAGACTTGGCGGAGCGCTATCAAATGATCATTGTCACTCCAGACGGCAACTTTGACAGCTGGTATTGGGATAGCCCTGAGAAGCCCGAGTCGAACTACGAGACCTATATCGCTCAGGAACTAGTCTCCTTCGTAGATGCCAACTATCCGACTATTAACAGCAAAGAAGGTAGAGCAATCACAGGACTCAGCATGGGAGGACATGGGGCCTTATTTTTGGCATTTAGACATCAGGATATCTTTGGGGCAGCAGGGAGTCAAAGCGGTGGTGTAGATATCACTCCATTTCCTGAAAGTTGGAATATGAAATCCTATCTGGGAGCAAAATCCAATTTTCCTCAGCGGTGGAAAGATTACTCTGTCATGGGACAAATTCACCTGCTCAGCAGAGACCGCCTGCCGATTATCATCCACTGTGGGACAGATGATTTTTTCTATCCAGCCAATCTCAAATTGCACGAGGAACTCACCTATCAAAACATCCCGCATACTTTTACCGCAAATCCCGGTGGACATAATTGGGACTATTGGAAAGAGTCAGTCCAGTATCAGCTTTTATTCTTCCACAATTTCTTTCGCAGTTCTAAGCCCTAAAGAGACTCTTCTCTTTTTTGCGAAGCTGTCTTTTGATCAAGCCCGTTTTGACTACGACCAAAGAGGCTACTACGAAGATCAAAATCAAAATACCCACAACGAGATTGAGGCGGGTGAAGAAGTCTACCCAAGAAGCGGATCGGTTACCAAGTTCTTTGAAAACCATAATCCCGACACTCCCCAAGTAGCCAAAAGCATCTGCTATGTAAAACAGGAAACCGACGGTTCCTTTGAATTTTAAAACTGCCAAAAAGCGCTCAAACAGCATGCAGTGAAATAAAATATACGGCAAGTAAACCGCCAATCCGGATACAATCATCCAAAAAATCGGTCCCATCCAGCCAGCATTAAAAAACAGGGTAGTCACTACCATCAAAATACCACTAACTCCGGTCAAAATCATCCCTAAGTTGAATGCTAGCTTATTGCTCAGGATCAGGATACCCAAAGCAGATATGATCAAAACCATCACAGCTATGGGAACTTCAGTCAGTGTGATCAATTCTGGCTGACCAGATTTGCCGAGTTCGTCCCAAAACTCCACGATGAAATTATCCCGAAAGTCCCGCACAATCGTCAGAAGCACATAGATCATTACCAAAAAGGTAAAAGAACCACCAAACCGCTTCAGGAACTTGATCCTGTCACTTTTCAACATGGGCATCCGCTTCGTTCTTAGCTTCATATCGAGTTCCGAAGGACCTTCACTCCTACTCAATACATAGGACGCTATCACAAACATTGGGAAAAATAAAGCCCCCGTATAAAAGGGCATCCATAGCTCAGACACTCCCCAAGTCTCCATCATCCAAACCCCGGTAGATTTGACAAAGCCGGTGGAAAAGATAAAGGTGGCACTCAGTCCCGCTACCAGTAATTCGGAATTTTTGCGACCTTCTAGATAGACTAGTACGAGACCAAATATCATCCCGAGAGGCAATCCATTGAGAAACATCATCGCTGGCTTCCACCCTACAGGCACCCATGCAAAACCTACCAACATCAATAAGCTAAAAGCCACCAAGCCTACCAGCGCCACAAACCTTTTGGAGGCCGGTAACTCAGAAACTATTTTGATGCCGATAAACTTAGACAGCATGTAGCCGATTACTTGACTGATGATCAAAATCGTCTTGAAATGAAACTCTCCCTCATAACCCAAGCCCTCGAATTGGCCAGATAAAAAAGATTTTCTAACGGCATACATTCCGGTATAAGCCAGGAATGCAGTGACCATCAGGGTAATATCGGTTTTGGAAATAGAAACTTTCTCTAGCTTCATAGACAGGATGATATCAAATAGTAAAAGGGCTTTATTTTCCCCAGGGTGAAATAATTGACAAAATTAGGAGACCCCAGAGGCCCTGATGCATTTAAAGTATTAACAAACTATTATATTTTCGTTTTGAGAAATTAATTTTCGTAAAAAGAAAAAATACCCCAATTTTGTATCTGACGCTACATACCAATTCAGGAATCCAGCGTCCCAAAACCAACACCAATGGAAGGATCAAACTATCTGACCAGCTTCATAGGAGGCAAAATCAAAGATCTGCGCAAGTCTCAGGATCTGAAGCTCGGAGAACTTTCTGATATATCAGGAATCAGTATTGCGATGCTGAGCAAAATAGAAAATGGGAGAGTGTACCCTACTATTCCCACCCTCATTCAGGTTTTGAATTCGCTCAAAGCAGATTTGAATGAATTTTTTGCTGATTTGAACCAAGAGGAGGAATTTCCTGGCTATTTGCTATATAAGAAATCAGACTATAAGTCCATCAAAAAGGAAGAGGAATCCATCGGCTTTGACTATCAGATGGTCATGAACCGCAAAATGGAAAAATCATCTATGGAGATCTCTCTTTTGACCATCAGTCCTGGTGCGCAGCGAGAGCCTGTATCCACTAATGGGTTTGAATTCCTGTACTTGATTAAGGGCAATCTTAGCTACACACTGGGAGACAGTACACTTTCTCTAGAAGAAGGAGACTCGCTGTTTTTCAATGGTGAAATCCCCCATGTACCCGTTAATCACTCTGATACAGATGTCATGCTTCTTGTCATTTATTTTATCGAATTCAATTAAATGAGACCAGCCGGAAAAGCCATGGTGTTTGAAAAAGTGGAGACGCCATTTGTTGCCACTGATTTCATCCTGCCCCAGCTCAAAACTGGGGAAGTCTTGGTAGAAAACACCTACAGCACCGTTTGTACCAGTGATCTACACACCTACTATGGGAAGCGATCTGGCTGTACTCATAGCGTTTTGGGTCATGAAGTGATCGGCAGGATCACAGACCTGGGAGATGGAAATCCAAAAGATTATTTTGGTGAGCAGCTGGCAAAAGGCGACCTGATCACTTGGTCAGTCTATGCGTACGACCCCAATTCTGAAAATTCTAAAAAAGGCTTCCCTCAAAAATCAGAGGGCCTCTATAAATATGGGCACGAGCAAATCTCCGAAGAACACCAGTTCAATGGAGGGTTTGGCACACACACCCATTTGAGAAGTGGCACAGCTATTTTCAAGCTACCAAGGGACATCCAGCCTAAAGTCGCTGCTCCGATCAATTGCAGTCATGCTACGATAGCCGGCGCGATACGCTTGGCAGGAGATCTCCGTGACAAAAAAGTGCTTGTGAATGGCACAGGCATGCTGGGGCTTTCTGCCTGTGCTCAAGCCAACTATTACGGAGCAAAATCTGTCTGGGCACAGGATATCCGAGAGGAAAAACTAGCACAAGCCCTTGATTTTGGTGCCAGTCAGACTTTCCTAGTCGGAAAAGATCCGATTCAAGAGGCATCTGTAACGTCAGGCGGAATGGATGTAGTCATCGAGACTTCTGGAACTCCCGAAGCCATAGAGCAGTGCTTTGACCTATTAGCGATTGGCGGAGTGTTGGTTTTGGTGGGCTCGGTTTTCCCTCAAAGAGACTGTCAGCTCAATGCTGAAAAGCTGGTAAGAAAGCTTCTAACTGTCAAAGGACTTCACAATTACATCCCCGAAGACTTGGGCAGAGCTATCGACTTCATCGATGCAAGTCATCATCGATTTTCTTTTGAAAAATTAGTCGGAATGGAATACCCATTGACCCAACTAGATACTGCATTTGAAATGGGGCATTCGGGAAAATATTTTCGCATAGGTGTATTTCAAGGATGATTTTCAATACAAAATTTACTTCATATAACCTGTTTGAACCATGTATGATCTGATCGTAGTAGGTGGAGGAGTATTGGGAGCGTTTCATGCTTACCATGCTTTGGAAGCCGGCCTCAAAGTCGCACTGATCGAAAAGGACAAAGCTCCTCAGGAAGCTACCACGCGCAATTTTGGCCAGGTCGTTCCCTCAGGAATGGATAGCAAATGGCAAGCTTATGGACGGGAAAGCCTGAAGATTTATAAGGAAATTCAATCCCGATTTGACATCAGCATCCGAAATAACGGCAGCGTCTACATCGCATCCAATGAAGAGGAGATGCAACTCCTGGAAGAGCTTCGTGTGATCAACCAAGCCAACGACTACAGCTCGGAAATGATGAGCAAGGAAGCTTGTCTTGCAAAATATCCAGGTCTGAAAGCTGACTATGCAAAAGGAGGATTATTCTTTCCTGAAGAAGTCACGGTCGAGCCACGCGTGATGATTCACCGTTTACTGGAATACTTGGTTGCGGAGAAAAACCTGGCCTATTTCCCATACAAAACAGTGATCGCTTGCGAAAACACAGGGAACGTCGTGAAAATTACCACATCAGGAGGAGATCTCTTGGAAGCCGGAAAAACTATCATTTGCAATGGGCGGGATTTCAAAACCCTATATCCAGAGATATTTGCTCAAAGTGATTTGGTGGTCACCAAGCTCCAAATGCTTTTGACCAAGCCCCAGCCGCAATCTTATATCCTTCCGGGATCTATCTTGACAGGGCTTTCGATCAGACGATATGAGGCTTTTTACGAATGTCCTTCTTTTGCCGATATCAAAAGTCGTGAACCCAAAGAATCACCTGAGAAAAAATGGGGGGTTCATATTTTATTCAAGCAAGCAACTGACGGCTCCGTGATTCTTGGAGACTCGCACGAATATGCCGATGCCAAAAATATCGATGATTTAGGCTATGATTTGGATATGGACATAGATCAGTTTATGATTCTCAAGGCAAAGCAAATCATCAACTTGCCGACCTATGAGATCGCACACAGATGGTTTGGTATCTATTCCCAATGCAAGACCAAGGATCTTTTCCAGCATCAGGTAGATGATAGAATCCACATCGTGACTGGTATTGGTGGAAAAGGAATGACCGGAAGTGCGGGATTCTCAAAAGAAAATATTCAACAACTATTTAATTTGAAAAATGACTAAGATCAAACTTGCAGTTTTTGATATGGCAGGCACTACTGTCGATGAAGGAAATGTAGTCTATAAAACAGTTCAAAAAGTAATCAATGACAAGGGATATGGGGTGAGCCTGGACCAGGTATTGGAATTTGGCGCCGGAAAAGAAAAACATCAAGCCATCATCGATGTCCTGACCAACTGCACCCAGGAAAGCAAAATCAAAGAAGTAGCGGCAGAGATTTTTGCCAATTTCAAGCCGGAGCTGAAATCAGCTTATGAAAGCTTGGATGTCCGCACTTTTGCAGGAGTAAAAGAAATGATGGAAACCCTGAGGGCAAATGGAATCTCTGTAGTATTGAATACGGGCTATGATCGTAAAACTGCCCTATCCTTAGTGGACAAACTAGATTGGAAGCTTGACCGTGACATCGATGGTCTTGTAGCGGCAGATGATGTGACTCATGGCAGACCAAATCCAGATATGATCCAAAAAGCCATGGAGCTCTGCGGAATCAGTGATTCAGCTGAGGTTTTGAAGGCAGGAGATTCGGCCATTGATATTGAAGAAGGCAAAAATGCAAATTGTGGGTTGACCGTAGGAGTATTGACCGGAGCGCAGACGGCAGAGCAGCTGCAAGAAGCCAATCCTGATTTCATTTTGGAGAGCCTGGCTAGTCTCAGTACCAAGTTGACTTGATAGACCTAAAATCCGCATTTCGCAAAGACCGGAATGCGGATTTCATCTTTCAATAACGCTCAGCTAATAAGCCTACAAAACACTTAAAAATCATTTGATTTTCGCTTAGTCACCAAGCAATGAGCTTCTGATATCTTGACAGATATATGAAGCGAAAAAAGAACAAAATCTGCGCTACCCAGATCAATTTGGTGTATGCCCTCATTCCATTGGCAGTGATTGTATCCTTTTTTCCCAAAGGACATCTGGAGCTCTGGACCAACCAATTTCACAATCCCGTTTTTGATTTTTTCTTTTTCTATTGGACCCACTTAGGAGATGCATTTCTATTTGTCTGGCTGATTCCGATTGTCGCCCTGAAACGTCTCTCCTATGGGATTTTTATGACTATCAGCGCTCTGCTTCAGGGTTTAGTGATTGCGATTTGCAAAAAGGGAATCTTCAAAGGAGCTCCGCGACCAGCAGAGTTTCTTCAGGGAGTGGATTTCCATCAAGTTCCCGGCCTTAATCTCCATCATTGGAACTCCTTTCCCTCTGGACATACTGCCACAGCAATGGGAATCGCCACAGCCTTGATGCTCATTTTTCACAAAGACAAAAGCCTAAAAAATGCCTTTTTGGTCACTGGACTGTTGGTAGCTTTCAGTCGGGTGTATCTGATGCAACATTTCTACCTTGATATCCTGGTAGGTTCTCTGGTTGGGATCGGCTGTACATGGGCTGCACGCGAGCTCACACTTCGGTATTTTTCTAAAAAAGCTTTTCGAAAATCCCTATTAAAAACTAAAACCTCAAAGGCACATATCCGCAAAATCAAGCAACAAATCATGGCCAAACAGAAAGCTGCCTAATCAGCACCGTTTCTTTGTTTTCAAATGAATCCTTGGCTCTAAAAACCTCCTCATAGGGTGCAGGAAATGAATCCAAATGTTTCTTTTCAGTGATGACGATGGCTCCAGGTGCAAGATCTGGGGACCAAGGGGCGATGATTTTCTGCAAGCGAAAAGGAAAAGCGGGGTTGAAACTTTGATAGAAATAGACTCTCTCTTCATGTTCCAGAAAAGGAACGGAGAGTGTCACCGGATTTAGCTGATCTAGTTGAGGCACCACTTGGGTGAAAAGTAACGCTTTTAATCCCCCGAAACCGACAGCTAAAAATACAAAGACTTGCCAACGGTTTTTTCGCACCATCACTGCAGCCAATACAGCAATCCACAGCACGAAAAACCAAGTCAAATTGAGCTCTTCTCCCCAATATCTTTCTTGCAGGCCTTTGGTAAATGCCACACCCAAAGGGGCTGCCACCAAAATGATCCCCATTGCAAAACTTATCAGAGAAAAGCCCTTGACTCTGTCCAGTCCCTTTACCTGCCAACCCACCCATACAGCCATAAATGGAAGTGCCGGAGCTATATAGCCGGGTAACTTCGTACTGGAAATGGAGAAAAAAATCAGAGTTACTCCCACAAAAATCCCTGATAGCACTAGTAGAGGACTGGATCTAAGTCCTTCAAACTTATTTTTCTTAGGTAAAAAAAGAATCAGCGATGCTGGAAAAAAGCCAAGTAAGGCAAATAAAAAAGGAAGGTAAAATGCCCCTCCATGCCCTTCCATAGGTTGAGAAAAACGGGAAAGATTGTGAGTGAAAATAAACTGCTCGAGCCAGTCTGCGCCATAATAAAGATACACCAACGCATACCAAGGCAAGGCGACCAAGCAAAACAGGATGATGGATATTGGGTCCAAGAAATCTCTCCAGCTCTTTTTTGGATAGTCCCCTTGGAGCAGTATGTAGGTGAAAACCGTCCCCAAAACTAATACAACTGCAATCGGTCCTTTGCTCAGAAATGCCAAACCGAGAAAAACAGAGGCTAAGCGAAGATGAGTTTTGGAATGTTGGTGTTGGGAAAAATATGCTTCCAACTGAAGGATCGTAGCAGTCAAAAACAAAATCAAAAAGGGATCAGGCACCGCCAATCGAAACTGAATCCCCCACTGCAACGAGGCTATCAATGCTCCCAGGGACCAATTTGCCGCCTTTTCTCCCAACCTATCTCGAACCCTCAAAAAAACCAAAAGACTACAAACCCATCCACCCAAGGCCGGAAAAAATCGAGCTGCAAAAGCATTGACCCCGAATAATTTAAAAGCCAAACCGAAGAAAAAATAGTGCAAAGGCGGCTTGTCGTAGCGGGGTTCTCCATTGAAAGTTGGGAAAAACCAAGAAGAGCTCTCCCACATCTCTCTTGCCGCTTCTACATTTTTAGCTTCGTCCAAGATGTAAATGCTATGAGATCCCGAGCCCAATAGAGAGATCAAAAGCGCAAAACCAAGGAGTAGCCAGGATACCAGAGAGAGATGTTTCATGGAGATCGAAGCTAAATCTATCCCTCACGGCAATGACAAATTAAATGTTAATCTTCTGTTAGATTTCAGCAAAAACTAAAAAAGCAGCAGGTGAAAACCTGCTGCTTTTGTTTAGAGACTGATTTCGTATCAGATTTTCTGTAGATATTTTTCTCTCAGCTCCTCCTTTTCTTTTTCTCCAATCCCAAATACCTGCACAAGCATGGCATCCACAGAACCATATTTCTCAACGATTCCCGTCCAAGCTGCCTCCAGATACTCAGGCTCTACTCCACCTAGCAACTTGGCTCGATCAGCCGGGATTCCATACATTTCCAGTTTGCTGGTGTCCATTTTTCCTACGGCTTCATTGGATCTCAAATAGTCTTCCATGATCGTATCCCAATCTGCTCCCAGAATATGTAGAATCAGCGAAGAAGCCAGTCCTGTCCGGTCCTTGCCTGCGCTGCAATGAAACAAGACAACTGACTCTTCCTCCTGAATGCTCGCAAAAAGCGGCTTGTAATCAGCGATACTTTCCACAAATCCATGATTGGCCATGATCATCAAAGAATCGACCTGACTCTTCTTGAAATCTTCACTCGACAAGACCTTCATAAAACCTCCCATCGCATTTGGGTTGATACTTCCGATTTGACACGGAACATATTCCGCATTCATTGTCGCCGGAATATGATCTGGCTCGCGCTCAATCTCAAAAGGAGATCGAAAGTCCACTACGCGGTTGATGCTGGTAGCCAATAGCTTCTGCTCATCCGCTGCAGGAAGATGACTAAAGCTACCAGAGCGATAAAGCATGTCATCTTTGACTTGATAAGATTCGTTGACTTGAAGCCCTCCCAATTCTCTGAAGTTGGGACTTGATTCCATTCCAAGATTTTTCTGTGCTTGTACTGAGAAACTGGTACATACAGCCGCCATTAGGGCTAGCGTTTTGATTTTTTTCATGATTAGTTCGATTTAGAAAATGATATATCTCAAGCCAGCTTGACCATTGGTCGCATACCATTCGCTGGAAGTGATTCGGTTTTTATTTTCGCCCATGTATTGTACATAGGGCTCGTTGGTGATATTTCTGACTTCAGCAAAGACTTTGATTTTTTCAGAAATGGAATACGCTCCAGAAAAGTCAAGTGTGAAGTTTTTGCCAGTGGAGATGTAATAATCCGGACCCAAATCTTGATTGATTGTTTCGATCGCATCTCCTCGGAAGTTTCCAGCCAAGCGAAGCATCAAACCATTTTTCTCATAGAAAAGAGATGTATTAAAGAGATTTTTGGATTGGTTAGGCAAGGAAGTTTTGTCCAAAGACACCAGGTTTCCTTCTTCATCTTTTCTCGGAACTTCCAGCTCGGAATGGATGAGGGAGAAATTCACATCTACTCCCAAGCCACTTAGAATCCCTGGAAGCGTGGTGAATCGTTTGGTGATCCCCATTTCGAAGCCTAGCAGATAGGCATTTTCCAAGTTTTTAGGTTGAGACACGAGGTAATTGGTCCCATCGATGTTTTCGGTAGAAATATCTCTGAAGATGAAATTCTCGATGTTTTTGTAAAACACACCTGCAGTGATCAACCCTACATCTTCGAGGAACCACTCTCCCATCAGGTCGAGATTGTGAGAAAATGTCGGAAGCAGATCCGTATTGCCTCTGGAAATCCGTGGAATCCCGGTCGTCACATCAATATTTTCCGACGGACTCAAGTCACTGAAGGCAGCCCTTGCAAAAGTCTTAGTATAGGCAAATCTCAAGTTTCTGTTTTCCGCAGGGCTAAACTTCAGATGAAGCATAGGAAGCAGGGCATTGTAGTTATTTTCCTTGGTGATTGGCGTCACTTCTCTCGTTTCGGCATCGTAAGTCGCCCCGTTCATCTCAATTTGGGTAAATTCATTGCGAAGACCACCGATGATTTTGAGTTTTGGAGTCACGTCGTAGGTTCCCATCACATAGCCCGCATAGACATCTTCTGTACCATCGAAAACTGTGGTGGCATTGGAAGCAGATGAGTAATTGTTGATGTCATTTTCTTCGAAAAATTCTGGGGAGAAAATTCTAAACACTTCATCCTGAGTCAGAGGATCGATCGCCAAATCATCGAACTGCCCATTCAATTCCTTGAAAAATGTATTGGGACCCGGAAAATCACGGGTGGCAAACTCACTCATTATCTTCAAAGGAGCAGAGCCTGGGATACCCAATCTCGCATTTGGCAAAAAGACCAAAGGAGTATTCATTCCCTCATTTTTCTTGAAGCGGAACTTGCCGCCCGCTTTCAGACTCAACTTCTGATTGACATCCCAAGTAAAGTCCAACTGACCAACTTTGTCTCTATCTCTCTGATCGATCTGATAGATGATCAATTGCTGCAAGGAAAGTCTGTTGGGATCCAAAAAGTCATTTTCGTTGGTCAGTTCAGGGTCAAAATTCAAAGGAGTAATCCCCTTTCCGTCTGGCGCATCAAAGGTATTGTACACCAATCCGTCGGAAGATCTCCCTCCGAAATCACCTTCCAGATTTTGATAGAATTGAGCGATCGGCAGCCCTTTCTGATCATCTGGCATGTAAGGTGGCGTATCCAGTCTGTAAAACATGTCGTAGGAAGATATCTTCCAGTCCACTTTGATATTGGTCGCCAAGTGATGATTTCCACCTAGTTCGAACCCTTTGAGGTTGGTTCTATATTCAGACTCCCGGTTGCTATAGCGATAGCGGTTGCTGTTAAATTCGTAGTAAGTCTCAAAAACCGGTCGGATATCGTCAAACTGATCTCTCACCAATCTGGCAAATACCTTTTGGGTAGGCGAAAACTCATAGTCAAAAGCAGCATTGACTGCTGTCGTGCGTCGTTTACCATAGTAGCGCTTGGCATTCATGGTATTCACACTGTAGCGTTCGGCAGGATCTTCTCTGGAGATATTGTAGTCTAGGACGATTTCGTCAGAAGCAAAGTTCCTGTCCCAAATAGCACCGGCAACTACCACCCCTAGCTTATCATTGAAAAATCTATCTCCATACACCAAAGAGGCATTGTAACTGCCATTTTGGGATTTTTGACCATAGCCTCCAGCAGCACTTACATTGAGCATTCGGTCCTCAGGGGCTGATCGCGTCACAAAATTGACCGAACCACCAATCGCATCACCTTCCATATCTGGCGTAATGGCTTTGGACAGCTGCACGTATTGGATCATCTCCGCCGGAATCGCATCCAACAATGCATTTCTATTTCCAAAGACATTGGCACTTGGAAGTCTGGTTCCGTTGTATAAGGTAGAGTTCCAAGCATAAGGAGTCCCTCTCACACTCACTTGGTTGGCTTCCCCATGGTAGCGGTTGACACTGGCAGAAGGAAGACGCTGCACTGCTTCAGCCGCATTTCTATCTGGAAGCTTTCCGATCGCATCAGCGGCAATCACATCCATGATCGCATTGGAGTTTTTCTTGATCGAAAGCGCCTTCATCTGCGAAGGAATCATCGTCCCTTGGAGGACATATTCATCCAAGTCTCCCATGGCCTCGTTCATTTCTATTTTTCCAAGATCATTGTTTCCGGGACCAAGGGTTACTTCCTTCGTCACCGTCTCATAGCCCAGGTAGCTCAGGCGAATGGTCACCGCACCGGCAGGTAGATTAGTGATCTCAAACTTGCCATACAGATCCGTGGCTGCACCTTGACTGGTCTCTACCAGCAAGACATTCACCCCTGGCAAAAAGCCCGTGGCGTCTGATACTTTTCCTGATAGGGATGCTACATTTTGGGCACTTGTCACAGTTGCCCAGAGCATCAAAATCAATACAAGTTGTAATTGTTTTTTCATAGCAGTTAAAATTTTCGACAAACCTAGTCTAGAGTACCGCTATGAGTCGTCCGTCTAAATTTTCAAAGACTCCTAGCCTACGGAATAGATTATAATTCATTGTTTTTCAGATAATTAACTTTTATTATCAAAAGATTATGAAACCATGAGCAGGCGTTAACATGTCAAAAAATCAGAATATCCACCCCCAAATTCTGATTCAATTACCTGCAGAAAACAGATAGAAAGCTGCCAATTGATTGACTTAAGAATTGCTTCGGGTTTTTGAACTAGCCTAAACAAACTGCTTCCTACATTGAGGGAGAAAAAAGTTGACTAGCTCAGCGGAATTTTAAGTTGCTAGAAGAAAAGTCCCTGAGTGAATCAACCGGAGACTTCGAGAGACTTTTTGTAGTCACTGGGACTAAAACCCGTCAAATCCTTGAAATATTTGTAAAAAGTAGATTTGGATTTGAAGCCGCTTTCGTAGCCGATGACTGTGAAATTGTCCTCATCTCTTGTTTGGAGGAGTTTCTTAGACTCTTCTATCCGGGCGGTGTTGAGATACTGATAGAAGTTTTGTCCCAAACCCAAATTGAGTGCTTGTGTGATTTTTAGTTTGGGGAGGCCCAGATCCTGCGCTAAATCATCCAGTGCATAATCCGAATTGAGATAGGGCTTTTTCTCCAAAAAATAATGATTCAACTTCTCCAGCACCAATTCCTGCTCCTCTTCTTCCAGGCGGGAATTGCGATATTTTTCTTTGGATTGAATATCCAATACGGGCTTGATTTCAGGATCCTGCTTCTGATCAAGGAGCAAAATTCTCATCCGCACATTGATCACTGCGAAAAACAAGATCAACAAAATACCTACAAAAGTATAGCGGGATCCCAAGTTGATGGACCACTGAAAATACTCGATAAAGAAGCCTAGGAAGATCAGCGCTGAAATCATCAGAAATGCCCCACCTATTAGTTTGGAGATCCGGATTTTCAATTTCAATAAGGTATCCAGCTGAAGCTTTCGAAAGATCAAAAAAGGATAAATCCCATATCCAAAAGAAGAAAAGAGCAGCGAATACAAGATGAAATAGTGATACAATTGCATAAATCCCTCCATATTCATATCCAACAGCACGGAAGCTGTCAACAGGACATTGACACCAAACCCCATCAAAAAAGGAGTGGTATGCAGTAGAAAAGCTTTGGTAGAAAGTGTCTTGCCCAGCACCGACTGAATGTACAAAAACAGCATCGGCCCATAGAGTAGCGAAAAAGCACCGTGTAACTTGTCAAACAATTCCCTGTCCTGAAAAATCATCAAGATGGCTCCTTTGTAAAAAAGGTGAATAAAAATCACCCCAAAAAGTAAACTCAGAAACAGGTCTTCTCCTTTGTACCGCTTATTGAAATAAATCAACAAAGCAGTAGTCAAAGCCTGTAGCGTGATGATGGCGTAAACTAGCTCCATGCAGCTAAAATCTGTGTTTTTGGTTTTGCTTTTGAACTAAAAGGCTCCGTAATAAGAGCCAATATTTCCCGAGAATACAATAATAAGCCCCAAAGATTACTTCAATGTTAATCTAGGATTGTCTTAAAGCGTAGCCAAATCAGACTTGAGGGTATTAAAACAAAAAAGCCCGGCATCTCTCGATACCAGGCTAAACCAACTCCAAATCTTAATTAAGGATCCAAAGGCTCGTCCCAATCAATCTGAAGGGACATCTCTTTCGGAAAAAACTCTAAAATTGTCTCTGAAATCCTCTTTCCATTGGTATAGGTATGATATCCCAGCTCCCGCATGCACCGATCGAGCATCCCTTCGATGAATTTACTTTGCGAAGGTCCTGTCACCGTGACCGAGGGTCTATCCATCGGAAATCCATAGCGAAACATCAGTCTGGCTACATTTCGCATATTCGTAGTAGTATGTCTCGCATGCGGATCAATAAGAATAGCCGACTCGGGCACTCCCATCTTTATCAGATAGCGTTTCATTTCTATGGCTTCATTATGCTGCACTTTGTAGGGATGTACATATCCTCCCGACACGGCTATGAAGGGTGCCAACCCTTTTTCGAATTGATGAAAAGCCAATTTGGCTCGGATCACTCCACCAGCACTTAGACTGTCCAAATAATTGTCTGTGCCCGCTCCTGGAATGAGAATCAAAGGATAAGGATACTTTTGCCAATCTGTCTTTTGGACCTGAAGGTAGGCGGCACGATTTTCCAAATCGACCATTGGTTCAAAATCCTCTGCTCTACTCATTCTTGCTATTTCCAGCAAATCCAATCCATGGTTCATAGTAGGCTCAAAGAATAGATTGGAATCTTCGAATTTATCAGCATTCAAAATGCTCAAAGCTCGATTATTATCTGCGAAATAGTAGGAACCTTTAGCTACACCCAAGGAATCGATATTGGGATAGTTGGGCTTTTCTCCCATACCATAGACCGCAATCATATGATTGATCGTGGCGGCATCCAATTCAAATGCATTTGCCAAATACTTAGCTGGATCGGTATCAGCTTGCATTTGATACATTCCAGAAGGAATCAAGTGCTTCTCTACCAAATCGATTAATTGACTTTCCTTTTTAGCCAAAATAATCAACTGCTCGGAAGCTTTGTCAATCTCTTCCTGGGTAAACATCGCCCGCTTGGCATAGCAACCTCCCTGTTTGCTACAATCTTCCAGAGAGGCTTTGATAGCTTTTACTTTATCCGAGGCCAAACCCATCAAAACTGGATCAGATTCCAGGAGTGTACGAACCTCAGGAATTGATTCCATCAGGCTCATTAGATAGACATTTTTGGACTGAGTATAGGAAGTTCCTTTGATAGGTTTATAATCTCTTTGGGGGGATTGTTGTGCGATAGTACACAGAGTACAGCACATCAATACACCCAAGACAAATAGTCTTTTGAAAAACATAAAATGAAGAATTAATAGGTGAACTCTGCCAGAAATAAAGGCAGAAAAAAGAGGGAGCGTAGTCCCTCTTTTCAAGTGTTTAATAGTTTGGATTTTGCTCGACTAGCTCTGGGTCCATGCTATCCAAGTAAGTCTGTGGAATTGGAAAATACTCGTGCTTCCCTTCCACAAATTTACCGTTGACCAAGTGAGAGCGGATTTGCTTTTCTTCTTCGAAATAAGAATTCATAGTCTCTGCTGCTACTCCCCATCTCACCAAATCAAAGAATCGATGCCCTTCCATAGCCAATTCCAATCTTCTTTCCAAACGTACCAGCATGCGTGCTTCATCTTGGTCTGACCAAGTTTGCTCGTAGGTAGCCAACTTGTATTGGTCTGCAGGCGTGTCGCTTTCGAGCATGGTCACCACTTTACTTTGTGCTGCTCTGCCCCTTACTAAATTGACTGTAGCTCTGGCTCCTTCTAAATCTCCTAGCTCTACTTGTGCTTCAGCTTTCCATAAAAGCAGATCTGCATAACGAATGATGTAATAGTTCAATGCACTAACATAAGGCCAGGCTTTTCCCTGAAGATCAGAAAGCGCCGAAACGATTCTCTTTTTCGGGCCATTCGGTCCATAAGTAGCTTGGTCTCGAGCCCAATTGGCCTCGTAGAGAACAGGAAGATCCAAATAAGGAATTCCTGGTCGACCAATCGTATGATCCAATCTCGGGTCAATGAAATCACCATCCGAAAGAACATCACCTGAAACAGGCAATCCGCTGGAATTGGTCACAAAACTATTGATCAGGTTTTGGCTAGGTCTGTGGAAACCATACTGCGAATAGTACGGACCTCCCGGAGCAGTCAATCGATCACCGATATTTCCATTGTAGTTGCTCGGCTCACCATCATTGATCGTATGCTGAACGGCAAAAATGATCTCCTCGCTATTGTCATTTTCAGGAAGGAATACTTCATTGAAATTTTGAAGCAACGCAAATTTGCCAGAATTAATCACCTCATTTGCGGCTGTCAGAGCCTCCTGATAGTTGTGCTGGTACATGTGGGTTTTGGCAAGATATGCTTTCGCAGCCATTTTCACAGGTCTACCCACTTCAGACTGATCGGCAGGAAGCAAATCATAAGCGGCATTGAAATCTGCTTCGATTTTAGCCCACAACTCTTCGTCCGAAAGTGCTACATTTCCTACATAATAATCCTCTACAGCTGTAGCAGTCTCATCAATGAAAGGAACATTGTAATAGATTTTCTTCAATTCAAAATAGAAATGTCCTCTCAAAAAGCGAAGCTCTCCTTCCCTGCTTGCTTTGAGCACAGGATCAAACTCTTCACTTTCCAGCAAAAGACTCAATGCGTAATTAGTACGTTTTACACCTTCATAAAGAGCCAACCATTTTCTAGTCACATCTGTGATAGTCGCATTGGTATTGAAAATCTCCATCTGATGCAACTGCGCCTGATCACCTGTACCTCCACCTCCTTTGTATGCATCATCAGACATAACATCTCCAAAACTCCAATTGGAAGCTGGTGAGTTAAATGCACTGGAAGCTCCATCAAACTGCCCATTTAAGATACTGTATGAAGCAATGATAGCCCGTTCGATATTTTCAGTTTTGGTCATTTCTGAAGGAGCTACTTCTCCATATGGCACTTCTTCTAGATAGCTTTCGCAAGAGGCTATTCCCAGCGCAGTACCCATGAGCAGTACCTGCATCGATTTTTTCAAATATGTATTTTTCATGATTGTTGTTCTTTAGAATTTGACATTAAACCCAAGCGTAAATGTGCGAGACGGAGGATAAATCCCTCTATCCACCCCGATATCGAGATTTCTATTGCTTGATGAATAATTCTGAAGTCCTATCTCAGGAGTCATCCCTGAATAAGAAGTGATGGTGAAGACATTGGATGCCTGACCGTACAGTCGCATTTCCATATCCCCTCCCTTGAAATTCGGAAGCGTGTAACCTACCTGTAAGTTGTTGAGCTTGAAATAGCTACCATCTTCCAGATAATAAGAAGAAGGACGGATATTTTGGTTTTTGTCATCCATAGACAATCTTGGAATATCCGTGTTGGTGTTTTCTGGAGTCCAGGCATTTAGAGTTTCCACAGATTTGTTGTATGCGGACTGATTAAAGAAATCATTGTTGTACTTGGTCAGATTGTAGATATCATGTCCAAATGCACCGTTGAAAAACAAGCCCAAATCGAATCCTTTGTAGTAAAAATTGGTAGTGAAACCGATGATCGCTTTTGGATGTGGAGAGCCTATGGCTGTTCTGTCATTTGCATCCAAGACACCGTCGCCATTGACATCACGAAATTTCAAATCTCCTGGCTGAGCATCCGGCTGAATCGCATGGGCATCTACTTCACCCTGAGTCTGGAAAAGCCCTAAGGACTCATATCCAAAGAATGTCCCAATTGGCTGTCCTACCATAGTTCGGGAGATTTCCTGACCAAAATTGACACTGTGTAGGGAAGAACTAGGAATACCCAGATATTCTATCCCATCGTTTAGCTCTACAAGCTCATTTTTGTAGAAAGAGTAATTCAAACCAACAGTGTAAAACAAATCCCCAGCACTGCCATTGTATTTGGTACCCAGTTCAAAACCTCTGTTTCTCATCTTGCCTCCATTGATCCACGTTCCGTCATTAGTGCCTCCATAGGTCGGCGGAATAGGCGCATAGATCAGCAAATCATCAGTGACTTTGCTGTAATAATCAGCTGTTACTTGTAGCTTCTCCCCAAACATGCTCAAATCCACTCCAATACCACTTTGCGTGGTCACTTCCCAATTCAATTCTCCATTGGCAACGCGTGTTTCCACCAATCCAATCGCTACACTTTCCTGCGATCCATCGATTCCATAGTTGGAATAGGTAATATTATTCTGAAAACTGGCTAGGGTGGAATAGGAAGGCACCTGCTGGTTTCCTGCCTGGCCCCAGCTAGCACGGATTTTTAGCTCGTCTACATTTGGACCCAGATCCAAGAAATCTTCATTACTCAATCTCCATCCAGCACTGAAAGCCGGGAAAATATCCCATTTATTGTTGGCCAGTCTTGATGTGCCATCATTCCTCACGGTAGCAGAGAAAAGGTATTTATCCTTAAGGCTGTAATTTACTTTTCCGAAGAAAGAAAGGAGGTTCCACTTGCTGGCAGAGCCGGAGTTTTGCTGATTGGCCGTGCCATAGTTGAGGTAATGAAAGTTGCCATCCTCGTACAAAAATTCTTGTCTAGATGCGCTCGCGGACTCAGCATAGTTTTCAATAGACTCTTGTCCCAGCAAGACATCCAACACACCATCACCGATAGTCTTATTATAAGACAAAGTATTAGTCCAAGCCATCTGATAATAGAATGACCTGCTATCGGAGAGGCTATTGATTACATTTTGGGAAAGCAACTCATCGTAAAGCGGTGAAAATGCTCTTCTGTTATAAGACTCATAGTCCAATCCCAAGTTGGTTCTGAATTTCAAACCTTCGGCAAGCTGTGCATCAGCAAAGACATTTCCCATCAATTTGATTCTATTTTTGGTATTGTCTTTTGCACGGTAGAGATTTCCAAGTGGATTGGAACCATCATTTAGAGGATTGCCTCCAAAATCTCCATTGATATCGTAAACCGGTACTATGGATGGGAATCTATACGAACTGTACACAATACTTCCCAAGGCACTATTCGTACCCACATCATTGGTTTTTGTAAATGAAGCATTGAAATTATGTCCTACTTGAAGGAATTCCTTGACCTTATAGTCTGCATTGAATCGGACCGAGTATCTATCAAATCCAGTGTATTTGATCACACCTTCTTGATTGAAATATCCCAATGTAAAAACTTGGCTACCTTTGTCACTGCCCTTGCTCAGGGTCACATTGTATGACTGCACAGGAGCAGTCTGGAAGATTTCCCTCACCCAATCTGTATCTGCAGAAGGAATAGTCTGCTCAGCATCCAACCACTCTGGAATGACTGCACCAGATGGGTCCGTACCATAGACATCACTGGTAGGAGTTTTTCCATCATTTTCAAAAGCCTGCCAAAGCATATCACCATATTGCTGTGCATTGAGCATTTTAGGCAAATTGTAGGTTTGCTGAAATCCAGCATAAGCATCAAGAGTCACCGAAGTTTCCTCTGTTCTTCCTTTTTTGGTAGTGATGATCACTACACCATTTGCAGCTCTGGACCCGTAGATAGAAGAGGCTGCTGCATCTTTGAGGACTTGGATCGATTCGATATCCTGTGGATTGATGGTATTGAGACCATTGGTAGTGGGAGTTCCATCAATGATAAACAATGGATCATTGTTGTTTACCGTACCGAAACCACGGATTCTCACAGTCACATTCCCGCCAGGTCCATTGTCAGATAGCACTTGGACACCTGGAGCTCTACCTGTCAGCATGCTTTCCACACTCGCTGTCGGCAAGCTTTTCAATTCCTCTGCATTGACCACCGCCACAGAGCCGGTGAGGTCTTTTTTCTTTTGGCTATCATATCCCAATACGACCACCTCATCCAACACACCCTCTTCTTCTTGCAGGTAGATAGTAAGTTCACTTTGATTTCCTATCGTCACTGTTTTGCTCTGGTAGCCGAGATAAGATACTTCCAATTCATCAGAGCCTTTTGGCACGATCAACGAAAAGCTACCATCTACATCTGTCACCGTCCCTTTGGTGGTTCCTTTGATTATGATAGTAGCTCCTATCACTGCTTCATTTTGCTTAGCATCGATGACCTTCCCTTTGATTTCTCGGTCAGCTCTTTCGTCGATGACTGGCTGCACACTAGGCATAGCGACTCCTCTTACGTAGATATTCTGCTCTACTCTTCTGAATTCAAAATCGATCTGCTCTGTAATCGCCTTCAGAACCTTGCGAAGATTGTCGTTCATGCTCAAGGTGATCGTCTCATTAGCCTTTACCACTTCCTGATTGTAGGCAAATTCAAAATCAGTCTGAGCTTCCAGCATCTTCAGCACCTCCTCGATAGAGGCCTCCTTTACCTGAAGTCTCACTTTATAGTGAGATAGGTTTTGACTGTTGGACGGGTTGGCAAATAGTACTTGCATAAAAAGCACCTGTACCAAGAAAACCCGAAAAGTGTGTTTCGAAATGGACACAATTCGTCTAAGTAAGTTTTTTTTCATAATTTTCTTCGATTTATTCTAATACATCTGGGACTTGTCCCGGGTCTAGGTCGGCTTGTTGGCGCAAGCCGACCTTCTTTTTTTAAAAGGATAGAAAGGGTCTGTTTACATAAGTTGAGTTTTATTATCGACAGGATTTAAAATCAATTACTATGGAACCATCCTCCTGCATTTCATAACTGAAATCAGCCAATAGCTGAAGGTTGGAAAGAATAAACTGCAAGCCATTATTCTCAAAAGAAGCTCGAATCAGACAACCCTGATTTTTATAATTTCTCAGGTCAATCTCAGCGTGGTAATACTGCTCCAGCCGGTCAACTACCTTGTCAAAAGGAAGCATTTCAAAATTCAATGAGCCAGAAGTCCATGCGATTATAGAAGTAGCGTCAACTTGATTTTTGAACAATTGTCCCTGTCCAATCATCAAAGTGGCCGACTCATTGGGACTGAGATAGAGTTCCCCATTTGTATCAGATTGAAGTGCCACCTGAACTTTCCCCGTATTTACCGTGATGACCTCCTCTTGCCCCGAATAAGCATTTACATTAAATGAAGTTCCCAAAACCCTCGTCTCAAGATTCTCTGTCACTACGATGAATGGCATAGAATCCAAATGGACCACTTCAAAAAAACCTTCTCCTTCTAGCTGTACTCTCCTTTCATCTCCCTCAAATTTTTCAGGGAATCTCAATTTCGAATTCACATTAAGATAGGCGACAGAGCCATCCGGAAGTACCACTTTGGCACGTTGGTTATTTTGTGTAGATTTTTCAATGAGCGCTAGTTGAGCCGGCTTTTCCATTACATAATTGAGAGCAATCATTGCCCCCATGGCAAAAAACAAGAAGACAGCGGCGATTTGTCTCCAATAGTTAAATGAGAAAGAACGCCCTTTACGCGCCTCCAGCTTTATACTTTGATCTATTTTACCCTTAATCTGGGCTTTCAAATGCTCCTCCTTTGTAGCCGACCAGGAATACTCTGAGCCTTTTTGCTCTATGCTTCTCCAAATCCTAGCTATCTGCTGATTCTCTGAGGGACTTGTTCTTCCCTCTGCCTGCTTTTGGAGTAGTGTTTCAAAAGTCTCCTTATCTAGTTTCGATCTGTTCATCACAGGACAGTATCTAGATCTATCTCAACTACTCATTCAAAAAATCAGACTTAACCGAAGCTTAAAAATTACTAGGGATTATTAACCTAATACTAACATTAGCAAAAAATAAAAGCCCAAATCAGCCCTCAAAGCCCGCATTGCTTTTTGAATTTGATTTTCAACTGTTCTAGGAGAAAGGTCCAAACTAAGGGCTATCTCCTTAGTTGAAAAACCTTCTTTCTTATGAAGCTTAAATACTTCCTTACACCTAGGTGGAAGTTTTTCTATACTTTCTTCCACTCTTTGCAAAAGATCTTCCCGTGAAAAATCCAGAGCTTCCTCCTCATAAGGAATTTCATCAATACCCAAGTCTTCCAGATCAACCTTCCACTTTTGATTTCGGATGATCCTAGCCACCTGATATTTCACAGCTCTAAAAAGATATCCGGATATATGCTGAATTTCTTTCGTTGGAGCGTTTTCCCACAGCTGAATAAATACATCCTGAACTACATCTTCTGCCTGCTCTTGATCTTGAAGTAACTTAAAAGCGTATTGAAAGAGCCTTTTCCAATACCTATCAAACAAAAGATCAAAAGACTGATGATCAGCACCTCTGACTTTGAGATAGAGTATATCATCGGAGAATTTCTGAATCATAGTGGATTGGGGTTGCCCAAAATAAGGCAATTCTTATGAGTCAGGGATGAATTCTAGATTAAGGAAAAATGAAGTTGGATCCAGGTAGGATTGTAGCCCTAGCCGAAAAACAAAAAAGCCCCGAATTACTTCAGGACTTAAAGCGGAACGGACGGGACTCGCCCCGATTGCTATCGCGGGCCGCGACCTTCCCGATGAATCGGGACAAGCATTCTAACCAACTGAACCCTCAATAAGGTTGGTGATATAAACCTTACTTTTTTGTCTTTTGATTTCATTTTCACGGCTGATAGCCTTTGCTTTAGTTTCATACTCCTCGACATAAACCAATTTCCAAGGTTTCTTTTTGGAAGTATATCCAGTGTTTGAGGAATTATGCTTTAACAGGCGGCTCTGAGGATCATGAGAATATCCTATGTAATAGGAACCATCAAGCAAACTTTGAAGAATATAAACGTAGTACATAGGAAAAATCAAAAAAAAAGCCACCTAGAAAAACTAAGTGGCTAAAGCGGAACGGACGGGACTCGAACCCGCGACCTCCTGCGTGACAGGCAGGCATTCTAACCAGCTGAACTACCGCTCCTAATGGAGTAAACAAAACATTCTTCGGAACAAACAGGACTCGAACTAACAACTTTCCCGATAAATCGGGACAAGCATTCTAACCAGCTGAACTACTGTTCCAAAATTATAATATGTCACTAATTGATGAACTTTTTCATCAAAATTATGCGGAACGGACGGGACTCGAACCCGCGACCTCCTGCGTGACAGGCAGGCATTCTAACCAGCTGAACTACCGCTCCTAATGGTATATTTCAATATTATTCTTTGAATCGAACAGGACTCGAACTAGCAACCTTCCCGATATATCGGGACAAGCATTCAAACCAGCTGAACTACCGCTCCAAAATTTTAATATGTCACTAATTGATGAACTTTTTCATCAAACTTTTCGAAACAAATGCGACTCTAACCAGCGACCTTCCCGATGTATCGGGACAAGCATTCTAACCAGCTGAACTACCGCTCCTTTTTTGAAGATCTCTTGTGACCTCCGTTTTAAGTGATGCAAAGGTATGCTTTTGATCTTTGAATGCAAAAAGCTGAGAGAAAAAATCTTCGACACTTTTCTATTCACTTCTTTTTCAGGGAAATAATTTTCGCACTTCTATCACTCCCAATCCCTTCTAACGAAACATTCCCCCTCTTTTCAGGAAAGACTCTTTTGCCAATTCCAGCTATCCCGCATAGAATCCTCCAGCGAATGACTAGGCTGCCAATGAAGCACCTCATTGATCTTTTTAGTATCCGCAAAGATCTTCTCAATGTCTCCAGGGCGTCTCTTCCCTACCTGATAGTTAAGCTCTAATTCATTTACTTTTTCGAAAGTTTTGATTACTCCTAGCACGGTATCTCCCTTGCCTGTCCCCACATTGAACACATCATAGAAGTCCAAATCCTGCTTTGAAAGATACTCCAAGGCTTTCATATGTGCATCTGCCAAATCCATCACGTGAATAAAATCACGCACACATGATCCGTCTGCTGTATCGTAATCATCCCCAAACACCGTTAATTTTTCCCGAATACCAGCGGCAGTTTGAGTAATATAAGGCACGAGATTGTTAGGAGTACCATTGGGCAACTCGCCGATTTTGGCACTTGCATGCGCCCCTACTGGATTGAAGTAGCGGAGGGCAATTGCTCGCATTCCCGGTTTGCTTTTAATGAAATCTACCAAGATGTCCTCACAGATTTTTTTGGAATTGCCATAAGGACTTTCAGCCTCCTGTCTTGGTGTCTCTTCGGTCACTGGCAATATCTCAGGCTGACCATAGACTGTGCAAGATGAGGAAAACACAATATCTTTGATCCCCTTCTCCTGCATGAAATCCAACAATACCAGTAAAGAACCAATATTGTTTCGATAATACTTTAGAGGAAACTGAGTGCTTTCACCAACAGCCTTGTACGCCGCAAAATGAATCACTCCACTGATTTCATGATCTTGAGCTATCTGCTCATAGATAGCTCTATCATTGCAGTCGCCTTTGTAAAACACCGGCTTTTCACCGATAATCTCCTCCAACCGGTCTAATACCTGTTCACTGGAGTTAGAAAGGTCATCCAAAATAATGGGCTGCAAACCAGCCTCTGCCAACACTACTGCGGTATGGGAACCGATATACCCAGCCCCTCCCGTAATCAATATTTTCTTCATGCTCATGGTAAAAATTCTGAGCTAGCAAAACTATCCAAAAAATCGATCGAGCAGAATAAATCCACAACTCAATTTCAGCAAATTGGAGAAATCGGTCAACACCAGTCACACTCATCTACTCACAGGAATTTCAGCAATGATTTGAATTTAATAGACACATATTTAAACCATAACCTTACTTAAACAAAGTATTTAGACTGTAAAACAAATAGTTATCGACTATCAAGTAAACATTTGAATCAATTAGCAAGCAGGTATTTTCCAAAGCAAAGAATCTTCATTGAATAATTAAATCCCTATCTTTGCCGCTTCAAAAAAAGCCAAGAAATACATGATCTCTGTAGATAATCTTTCCCTCAAATTTGGAAAAAGAACCCTTTTTGAAGATGTCAATCTGAAGTTTACCCCCGGCAACTGCTATGGTGTAATCGGTGCCAATGGAGCTGGAAAATCTACCTTTTTGAAAATCCTATCCGGTGAAATCGACAGCACTTCTGGATCAATCAATATCACACCAGGTCAAAGAATGGCCGTTTTGAGCCAAAACCACTTCGCTTTTGATGAAGTGGAAGTCCTTAAGACAGTGTTGATGGGTCACAAAACTCTGTATGCCATCATGGAGGAAAAGGATGCGATCTACATGAAGCCGGACTTTTCTGAAGAAGATGGACTAAGAGCTTCTGAACTGGAAGCTGAGTTTGCTGAAATGGATGGTTGGAATGCTGAGTCCGATGCTGCCGCCCTACTTTCAGGTTTGGGCATTACGGAAGATCTCCATTATCAGCCGATGAAAAATCTGGCTGGTAATCAAAAAGTACGTGTGCTCTTAGCTCAAGCACTTTTTGGCAATCCTGATATCCTAATTCTCGATGAACCTACCAATGACTTGGATTCTGAGACCATTGCATGGCTGGAGGATTTCTTGGTCAACTTCAAAAACTTGGTAATTGTCGTTTCGCACGACCGTCACTTCCTAGATTCAGTTTCCACACACATCGTGGATATTGACTTTGGTAAAATCAAAATTTACTCAGGTAACTATACCTTTTGGTACGAGTCTTCTCAGCTTGCTTTGAAACAAAGGTCCGATCAGAACAAGAAAGCTGAAGAGAAAAGAAAAGAATTGCAGGAGTTCATCGCTCGATTCTCTGCCAACGTGGCCAAGTCCAAGCAAGCTACGGCTCGGAAAAAAATGCTCGAAAAACTTAATGTGGATGACATTGAGCCGTCTTCTAGAAAATACCCGGGCATCATGTTCAAGCCAGAGCGTGAGGCTGGTGATCAGATCTTTATGACTGAAAACCTAGAATTGAAGGCAGATGGAGTTACTTATTTCACCGATGTCAACCTGATGGTCGACAAAGGCGATAAAATTGCATTCATCTCCAAAACCAAGCAGGCAGTCAATAAGTTTTTCCAAACGATCATGGAGGAAATCCCTGCTACCGATGGTTCTCTAAAGTGGGGAGTGACGATCAACAAGGCTTATTTGCCAAACGATAACTCGGCCTATTTCAACTCAGATCTCAATCTAATCGACTGGTTGAGACAGTACTCCAGCAATCAAGAAGAAGCCTATGTCCGTACTTTCTTGGGCAGAATGCTTTTCACGGGAGAAGAGACTTTCAAAAAATGTACAGTCCTTTCCGGAGGTGAAAAAGTTCGCTGCATGATCTCCAAGATGATGCTCCAAAACCCAAATCTTTTGGTAATGGATGAGCCGACCAACCACCTGGATCTAGAATCTATCACTGCTTTTAACAATGCTGTGATCGAATTCCCAGGCACTGTCTTAATGTCTTCATATGACCACGCTTTTGTGCAGACTTCGGTGAATAGAATTATTGAATTCACTCCAAATGGCACGATCGATAGAAGAATGCCATACGACGACTACTTGGAGAGCGAAGAAATAAAAGCACTTCGTGACCAAATGTATGGCAATAGCTAAGGTCCATTCAACTTGGCATTGCGTGAAAACAGCTACAACTTGCCTGTGATAGACCTCAATAAAACTGCGAAGCGGGATCTAATCCCGCTTTTTCTTTCTCCAATCACATTCTTATGAACTATCCTAAAATCATACTGAAAAAAGGAAAAGAAATCTCACTTTTCCGCAAACATCACTGGGTTTTCTCAGGAGCAATAGCACAGATGGATGCTGATCTGGAAGCTGGCCAACTTGTATCGGTATTCTCCCAAAAAGGCGATTTTCTAGGAACAGGTCATTTTGCACATGGCTCTATCATGGTCAGAATTATCACATTTGACCAAGAGGAGATAGATCAAAGTTTTTGGAATAAAAGAATCCAAAATGCCTTCGAAGTGAGAAAGGCCTTGAATTTGACCGACAACACTGAGACCAACGTCTACCGGTTGATACATGGAGAAGGCGATTTACTTCCGGGATTGATTGTAGACTTCTACAATGGCACAGCTGTAATCCAAGCCCATCATGTAGGCATGCATGCCCACATTCAGGAAATCGCCACTGCAATTCAATCGGTGTATGGTGAAAACCTATCGGGAGTCTTTGACAAAAGTTCAGAAACTCTTCCAAAAAATCTGGGAATTGCGTCCAATGAGTGGATCCTAGGTTCGCCTCAGACAGACTTAGTTCGGGAATATGGTGCCACATACAAAATCGACTGGGAAAAAGGCCAAAAAACCGGTTTTTTCATCGATCAGAGAGAAAACCGAAAATTACTGGCATCCTTCTCCAAAGGCAAGAAAGTGCTGAATACTTTCTGCTACTCAGGAGGCTTTTCAGTCTTGGCACTTTTGGAAGGAGCCAAAGAAGTACATTCAGTGGATATTTCACCTAAAGCCATTGATTTGACTGAGGAAAACATATCGCTTAACTCTGAAATCACAGGAAAGCATGAATCCAAAGTTGCTGATGTGGTCAAATACATCCGTGAAATCGGAGATGACTATGACGTGATTGTGCTGGACCCTCCAGCATTTGCAAAAAACCTGAAAGCGAGACACAATGCCGTTCAAGCTTATAAAAGACTGAATGTAGAGGCATTGAAAAAAATCAAGCCGGGTGGCGTACTTTTCACTTTTTCGTGCAGTCAAGTGGTAGACAAAGCATTGTTCAGAAATACCATCACTGCCGCTGCTCTAGAATCAGGACGAAGGGTCAAAATCCTTCATCAACTCAGCCAGCCAGCAGATCATCCAGTCAATATCTATCATCCTGAAACTGAATATCTGAAAGGTCTCGTACTTTTCGTCGACTAAAAATCACTTAAATTCCCAAGGTGAATCGGCTCTTTTGCCTTATTTTCACCGCATCAATCCATTCAAACATGTATACAGGAATCCAACATCTGCACTCCGGTCTTGCCTATTTGGCATTGATCGCACTTATCATCGTCATAGTGGTCATGCTGATCGGCTCGCTGACCGGTAAAGAATTTACCGAAAAAGACCGTAAAATCGCTTTGATTGCCTTTGTGCTTTCACACATCCAATTGTTGGTAGGTTTGGTTCTATATTTCCTGAGCCCGATCGGTCTGAGCTTGCTTCAGGCAGGCGGCGCAATGTCTGACCCTGTCGCTCGACTCACTGCTTTGGAGCATCCACTGATGAATATTATTGCCATTGCATTGATCACTGTTGGCTACAGCAGAGCTAAAAAATTAAGTACTTCCAAAGCCAAATTCAGATCCATCTACATGATGTATGCGATCGGATTGGTGTTGATCTTGAGTAGAATCCCTTGGGGAAACTGGTTAGGCTAAGAGTCCTACAACCACACGATATCAAAAAATCCGGAGCTGCTCATCAACTCCGGATTTTCCTTTTTAGCTTCTTGAATCCCGATTCTTTCTTCTTTTCGCTATTCAAAATCCGCTTTGGATAGTTTCTGCTATTTCGGCCAATTCCTCATTGCTAAGCTTCAGCTTGGGACGAGTAAAGTTGATATCATCCATCGTGCGCAACGGAACCAAATGGACATGCACATGAGGCACTTCCAAACCGATCACAGCTACTCCCACTCTGGTGCACTTGATCGTTTGATCGATGGCCCGAGCCACTTTTTGAGAAAAAAGAGTCAAGCCTGAGAGCACTTCTGGCTCCAGGTCAAAGATGTAGTCTACCTCTTGCTTGGGAACCACAAGGACATGCCCTTTGACCAAAGGCATAATGTCCAAAAATGCGATGTAGTTTTCGTCCTCAGCCACGATGTGACCGGGAATTTCCCGATTGATAATTTTCGTAAAGATGCTTGCCATAATGCCCGAAAATAAAAAAATCCCGGCGAAAACCGGGATTCCAATGAATTAAATAATCAGGATCAGTAAGTGATTTCCAGTACTTCAAATTGAAGCTTACCTGCTGGAGCATTGATCTCAGCTATCTCCCCTACTGTCTTCCCTACCAGTCCTTTTCCAAATGGTGAAGCCAAAGAAATCTTACCTGCTTTAAGGTCAGCTTCTTCTTCGGACACCAAAGTATACGCGACTGTCATTCCGTTTTTCACATTTTTGATTTTGACCGTGCTGAGGATCCCCACTTTGGACTGATCCAACTGAGAATTATCCAATACACGAGCATTTCCTACCACAGCTTCCAATTTGGCAATCTTCAACTCCAAAAGCCCCTGAGCATCTTTGGCAGCATCGTATTCGGCATTTTCAGACAAGTCTCCCTTGTCTCTAGCCTCTGCGATCTGCTTGGCGATATCCGCTCTCCCCTTGGTCTTCATCTCGTGAAGTTCCTCCTTCAGCTTCTTCAAGCCCTCTTCGGTATAGTATTGTACTTTTGACATAATGGTTATTTGTTAGTAGGCACAAAAAACAAAGTAACGGTCACATGTGTGAGACCGTTACTTTGTTTCTTGCTTGTATTTGTTAGGCAAAAATAGAAATATTCGGATCATAAAGCAAAAAAGCGGGGAAAATATAGCCCCCCTTCAATGCATTGATACTCTTAGAGAAAGGCTTTTTTGATGCTTTTGACTAATACCTGATTGATCTTTTCATATGATTCAAATGTCCACCCTGCAACATGTGGACTAAACAATACATTGTCCCGATCAGCTAACTTTTCGAAAGCTGCTTTTTGCGCCGCATCAAACTTCTGAAACTTTTCGTTTTCGAGCACATCCAGCACCGCACCTCGCAAGATTCCTTCGTCCAAAGCTCTGTTCAATGTATCAAAGTTGATCACTTCTCCCCGAGCTGTATTGATCAACCAAAATGGCTTCGCAAAGCTTTTCAATTCCTCATAGGTGAAAAAATTGCGAGTTTCCGGAGTCAATGGCACATGGATACTGAGTACGTCAGCTTCTGCCTTTACCTTTTCCCAAATCACCTCCTTGACTGAATCATCCTCAAAGTCCCTCTTATACTTGTCATACGCCATTACTTCCACTCCAAAGCCCTTGAGTCTCTTGGCAAAGGATTTTCCCATGTTGCCATATCCCATGATCCCCACGGTTTTGCCTTTCAGCTCATGCCCTCGATTGCCCTCTCGATCCCAGATACCTTTCCGTACCTCTGAATCAGCTTTGACAATCTGATTGAATAGAGCCAGTAGGCCACCTATCGCATGCTCGGCTACGGCATCTCTATTTCCTTTGGCAGCATGAAAAAGTTTGACCCCCTTTTGCTCCAGATATTCGAGATCGATCTGATCCAAGCCGGCACCTGCCCGCGCGATAAACTTCAATTGGGTAGCCTTCTCGAGCAGCTCCCGATTCATAGGGGTTTTGGATCGGATTACAAGCCCCTCATAGTTTTGGACTTTTTGCAAAATCTCCTCTCGGGTGATTTTAGGCTCATAATCTACCTGATGTCCTTCTTTGGCCAGGAGATCGACGATGCTCAAATGCATCTCATCAATGATCAGAATTTTCATGATTACTTATAAGTTCAACAACAGCATCGCTACTCCAAAATAGACAGCGAGCCCCAAAAGGTCATTGGTAGTAGTGATAAAAGGTCCTGAAGCGATGGCGGGATTGATCCCGAATCGATTTAAAACCAATGGTGTGACCGTCCCCATAAAAGAAGCCAACAACACTACGCAGAAAAGAGCCACACCGATCGTGACACCGAATATAGGCTCGAAACCATACAGGAATACTACCACCAAAAAAACAAAAGCTCCCAACACCAAGCCATTGATCAAGGCTATCATCAAACCTTTGAAAAAACGCTGCAACGGCGTATCATCAAACACGGACTTGGTAGCCAGAGACTGTACTATCAGCGAACTGGCCTGAATCCCTACATTTCCTCCGGTCGCAGCTACTAAGGGAATAAAAGACGCCAAAGCCAAATATTTGTTCAAACCACCTTCAAAGAACCCGATGATCTTAGCTCCCATCAATCCACCCATCACCCCGATCAGAAGCCAGGGCAACCGGGCTTTGGTAATCATAAAAATAGAGTCAGACTCCTCAATATCTCCCGAAATACCAGCCATAGCTTGGATATCCTCATCAGCCTCTTCCTGCACTACGTCCAAGATATCATCGACAGTGATCCTTCCCACCAATTTGTTCTTGGCATTGATCACAGGGACAGACTCTAGGTCATACTTCCGCATGATCCCGGCCACCTCTTCCTGATCCATATAGGTAGGTACAGAGATCACTTCCTCCTCATAGATATCCTCTATTTTGGTATTTTCATTGGCAAGGATGATTCTTTTCAAAGACACTCTTCCCAGCAGCTGCTGTCGATTATTGACTACGTAGATTGAAAATATCTTTTCCACATTCTCTGCCTGTCGCCTGATCTCATTGATAGTCTGTACGACATTCCAGTTTTTATTGGCACGGATAAATTCCTTGGCCATGATCCCCCCTGCGGTGTCTTCATCATAGCGAAGCAATTCGAGGATCTGCTCTGATTTCAGCTTGTCCTGAAAATAGGAGATCACTTCCTCTCTCTCCCGCTCCCCGAGCAACTTGAGCATATCCGCCCCATCATCGGAGTCCATCAGCTCGATATAGCTCGCTATTTCAGGTTCAGAAAATTCCTTGAGAACTCTAAAAAGTGTGTTGTCATCAAGCTCGATAAGAATATCGGCAGCCGTCTGAGAAGGCAAAGCTCTCAGAACATAGATGGACTCCTCCATCGAAAGCTCATCCAATACAGCCGCAATATCGGCTACATTGATCCCTTCCATGGTCTCCTGGATAAAATCCAGGTTTTGAGACTCGATCGCCTGCTGGAGGCTTTCTAGGTACTCTTTCGAAAGTTCAAATTGCTTAATGATTTCCACGAGAAGCGTCGATTTCTTGGGTTAAAAACACAAAATCTGCTACATCCAACTGCTCTGCTCTTTTGTCCAGCATCGGGTGTGCTTTCAGATCATCCGGGAGCTGAAACGACTTGAGTGAGTTGCGCAGAGTTTTCCTGCGGTTTCCAAAACCAGCCTTGACCACCTGAAAAAACAAGCGCTCATTGCAGTCTAGTTTTTGAGTTTCATTTCTGGTCAGTCGGATTACCCCTGAGTTCACTTTAGGGGGAGGATTGAAAACTCCGGGAGGCACGGTAAATAGGTACTCAATATCATAATAGGCCTGCAGGAGGACAGAAAGTATCCCATAGTCTTTGTTTCCTTTGGGTGAGGCGATCCGCTGCGCCACTTCTTTTTGCAGCATGCAGACTACCTCGGTCACTTTATCTCTTTCTTCCAAAACACGGAAAAATATCTGGGAGGAAATATTGTAAGGAAAATTCCCTGCAATGGCATACTTCTCGGGCAAGACGGCCGAAAAGTTCTCCTTCAAATAGTCTCCTTCAATGATTTTGGACTGAAGCTGGGGATATTTTTGGTGCAGATAAGCAATCGACTCAGTATCAATATCTATGAGATACAAGTCCTGTGGATTATTCAGCAGGAAATCAGTCAATACGCCCATTCCTGGACCTATCTCCAAGACACAGTTTACCTCTCCATGACCTTTGACTGCCAGAGCTATTCGCTCAGCAATGCTCAAATCAGTCAAAAAATGTTGGCCCAGATGTTTTTTGGGTCTGACGTTTTGCATCGGATAGCTCAGATTATTTTTTATAACTTGCGCCTAAAATTAAGACAATATTCCTAAAGGCCTAAGTCCCTAAGCAGGGCCTTTTTTTAAACCTTCGTTTTTTATGAGTGTAAGAAATCAAAAACCAATCATCGGGATCAGTATAGGAGATGTCAATGGGATCGGTGTGGAAGTGACATTGAAAGCCCTGATGGACAATCGAACTCATAAAAACTTCACTCCGCTGATCTATGGACATGGCAAAGCCCTGAGCTATTATAGAAAGGCATTGGGGTTGGAAGATTTTAATTTTGTTCAGATCAGATCTCTGGACGAAATCCAATACAAACGCGTCAATGTCATCAATGCGCAGGAAGAATGCCCTGAAATCATACCTGGTGTAGAAACGCAGGAAGCAGGAAAACTCGCTTTGGAATCTCTCAAAATGGCAGTAGCTGATCTCAAGGATGAAAAAATCCAAGCACTAGTCACTGCCCCTCTCAATAAAAGTAACATCAACTCGGACGATTTTCACTTTGTAGGTCATACCGAGTTTTTGACAGGAGCAGTGGGTGCCAAAAACAGCCTCATGTTTATGGTTGCTGAGCAGCTACGCGTCGGCTTGGTCACAGGACACATTCCATTGGCCAAAGTCGCAAAAGCAGTTACTACCCAGAAAATCAAAGAAAAAGCAAACCTGATGCTCCAAAGCCTTGAAAAGGATTTTGGTATAGCCAAACCCCGAGTCGCTATTTTGGGACTCAATCCACACGCAGGAGAAGAGGGACTCTTGGGAGAGGAAGAAGCACAGGTGATCCGTCCGGCTATCAATGAACTCAAGGAGCAGGGCAAGCTCGTCTTTGGCCCCTACCCTTCAGATGGATTCTTCGGCATGATGCACCAGAGCAAGTTTGACGGCATCTTGGCGATGTACCATGATCAAGGACTGATACCTTTCAAGTCCCTGGCCTTTGACAATGGCGTGAATTTCACCGCTGGATTGCCTGTCATCCGCACATCACCAGACCATGGCACCGCTTATAATATCGCAGGAAAAGGCCTTGCGGATGAAGGTTCGATGCGTGCTGCCATCTTTTTGGCTGCCGATATCGTACAACATAAAGAATCACTACTGGAGGAAATTTGATTTTTGTAGAGAAAACCAAATAATATTTCCCTTAGTATTTCACAAAAAATAAAATTATGTCTATTTTTGCGGTCTTAAATCAGAAGGAGGAATCGTGAAACTCTTGAGAAGCTTTGATATTGAGATAATTAAGTTCAAAGAAGGAATTCACGAAATTGAATTTCTGATAGATGATCAGTTCTTTGGACTATTCGAGGACAATGACCTGGTCGAAAAAGGCAACTTGACCACAAGGGTCACGATGCACAAAGGAGCCAATCTTATTGAGATGGAATTTGATATTTCTGGCACTGTCCGGCTCACCTGTGACAGAAGTCTGAAAGAATTTGACCATCCACTGGAGATCCATGAGGAGATCCTCTTCAAATATGGCTCTGAGGAAACAGAAATCGACGAAAACATCTACATGATCACCCGGGACACCCCTAAGATCAATGTAGCTCAGTTGATTTATGAATTTATCCTATTGGGGCTTCCTGCCAAAAAAATCCATCCAGATCACAAAAATGAATTGGATGATGATGAGGATGAGGCACAAGGGCTTTATGTCTACATCGATGGTGAGGCAGGTCAGGAAGAAGATATCCAAGAGGAGGAAAATGAAGAAAACAAACCGGTAGATCCCAGATGGGAAATGCTGAAAAATTTAAAAAAATAAAGAGAAATCATAAACCACACATAAAATGGCACATCCTAAACGCAAAATTTCGAAAACCAGAAGAGATAAAAGAAGAACTCATTACAAGTTGGAGGCTCCTGGTTTGGCTAAATGTCCTACTACTGGCGAAATGCACCTTCCGCACAGAGCTTTCTGGTTGGACGGTAAATTGTACTACAAAGGACAGGTAATTATCGAAAAAGAAGTTTTGGCTTAATCCAAATCTTTCCATTATACAAAAATCCATTCCACTATCGGAATGGATTTTTTGTTTCCATGCATTTCAATCCCCAAAGCATCAAGCACTTACCCAATGACAGGGTGATTAATTTTGGTGGTAAGAAGCAATTGTAATATTTTTGACATTCCTTAGTAAAACCTTACAACCTAAGATAGACAAAGACAGATCTCCTCGTCTTTGAAATAAAAAAAATCTAATGGACAAAATCAGAGCCATGATCACCGGGATTCAGGGGTATGTCCCCGAGTACCGATTGACCAACAAAGAACTTGAAACGCTGGTAGAAACCAACGACGAATGGATCACTTCACGTACCGGCATCAAGGAAAGAAGAATTCTCAAAGGAGAAAATCAAGGAACCTCCGTTTTGGGAGCTGAAGCAGTCAAAGGGCTGCTCGAAAAAACCAACACAGACCCTCTGGATGTAGATCTGATCATCTGCGCCACAGTCACTCCCGACATGCCATTCCCGGCTACAGCCAATATCATCGCTGACAAAGTCGGAGCCAAAAACAGCTATAGTTTTGATATCTCGGCAGCTTGCTCGGGATTTTTATATGCCTTGCAGATGGGATCCCAGTTTATACAGACTGGATCACACAAAAAAGTCATTGTCATCGGAGCCGACAAGATGTCCTCCATCATCGATTACAAAGACAGAACTACCTGCATACTCTTTGGGGATGGCGCTGGAGCAGTCATGCTGGAGCCTACCACTGAAGAACTTGGAGTGATGGATGCCATCCTCAAATCTGATGGATCTGGAGCTCCTTACCTTCACATGAAAGCCGGAGGTAGCCGCAAACCAGCCACTCATCAAACTGTAGAAGCCAGAGAACACTTTGCCTACCAAGAAGGATCTACTGTGTTTAAGTTTGCAGTGACCAACATGGCAGATGTCAGTGCAGAAGTGATGGAGCGAAACAATCTTTCCGGCGATGATGTCGCTTGGCTGGTTCCTCATCAGGCTAACAAGCGGATCATTGATGCCACTGCCAATAGAATGGGCGTGGGTCCTGAGAAGGTCATGATGAATATAGAAAACTATGGCAATACCACTGCAGGCACAATCCCTCTTTGCCTCTGGGACTATGAGTCTCAGTTGAAAAAAGGAGACAACCTGATTCTGGCAGCCTTTGGAGGTGGTTTCACCTGGGGATCTGTCTACCTCAAGTGGGGCTATGACCCAAAATAATTAGTCAATAAACTATCAAAACATATGGCAAGTACTGCAGATTTTAAAAATGGCCTTTGCCTGGAAATGAACAACGACATCTGGTCGATTGTCGATTTCCAGCACGTAAAGCCAGGAAAAGGAGCTGCTTTTGTGCGGACAAAACTGAAAAGTTTGACATCTGGCAAGACATTGGACAAGACATTCAATGCCGGAGAAAAAGTAACTACTGCAAGAGTAGAGAAAAGACCTCATCAGTTTCTATACAAAGATGACATGGGATACCATTTCATGGACACCAATACCTTCGAGCAGATCATGATCGAAGAGAAACTGATCGAACGATACAATTTGCTCAAAGACGGGCAACTCGTAGATATCATGGTGCATGACGAGACAGAAACTCCCCTTGCGGTGGAGCTTCCACCTTTTGTCGAACTGATGATCACCTACACGGAGCCTGGTATCAAAGGTGATACGGCTACCAATGCGCTAAAACCAGCTACTGTCGAAACTGGTGCTACGGTCATGGTTCCACTTTTTGTGGATCAGGATATCATGATCAAAGTAGATACACGTGACGGATCCTATTCCGAGCGAGTGAAGTAAGTGAAGGCTGCGCCCCTGATGGGTAGTGCGGCTTTATTGTTTCAAACCCAACCTTGGCACAAAAGCCAATCAAAACTAGAATCTTATGAAAGCAAAAGAAATCCAGGAATTGATCGATTATATCTCAAATTCCGGTCTGGCTGAAGTAAAAATCAAAACAGAGGAATTTGAACTTTCCATCAAAAAATATTCAGAGGCACCTCAGGTGAAAATGATAGAAGCGGCTCCTGCCCCAGTGGCAGCTCCAGCTCCTAGTCCTGCGCCAGCTCCGGCACCGGCTGTAGAAGCAGCTCCGGCTCCAGCAGCGAGCAATGCCAATCTGGTAGAGATCAAGTCCCCAATGATCGGTACATTCTATATGACTCCCAACCCAGATGCACCTGCATTTGTAAGCGAAGGAGACAGCATCAAAGCTGGTCAGACTGTATGTATCATCGAGGCGATGAAGCTTTTCAACGAAATCGAATCTGAAATTTCAGGAAAAATTGTAAAAATCTTGGTTGCCAATGCCACTCCTGTAGAATACGATCAACCATTGTTCTTGGTAGATCCAGCAGGTTAATTTTTCACCCAAAATCATATTGCTGTGTTTAACAAAATACTGATAGCAAACCGAGGAGAAATCGCCCTGAGAGTGATCCGTACCTGCAAGGAGATGGGGATCAAGACAGTGGCCGTTTACTCTACTGCTGACAAAGATTCTCTCCACGTCCGCTTTGCGGATGAGGCTGTATGCATCGGTCCAGCACCGAGCCGAGAATCCTACCTCAACATCCCACGCATCATCGCTGCTGCAGAAATCACCAATGCCGATGCGATTCATCCAGGCTATGGATTCCTTTCAGAAAATGCTGAGTTTTCCAGAATCTGTGATGAATACGGAATCAAATTCATCGGTGCATCTCCGGATATGATTGGCAAAATGGGCGACAAGGCAACTGCCAAAGCTACCATGAAAGCTGCCGGAGTACCGACTATTCCAGGTTCTGAAGGTCTGCTTGACTCTGTAGAGCAAGGTCTCAAGCTCGCCAATGAAATGGGCTACCCCGTCATCCTCAAAGCTACCGCAGGTGGCGGTGGACGAGGGATGAGAATCGTCAAAGAAGACAAAGACTTCAAAAAAGCATGGGATGATGCCAAAATGGAATCCGGTGCCGCTTTTGGAAACGACGGACTTTATCTTGAGAAATTTGTCGAGGAACCAAGACACATCGAAATCCAAGTAGTAGGAGATAGCAATGGCAAAGCCTGCCACCTTTCTGAAAGAGACTGCTCCATTCAGAGAAGACACCAGAAATTGGTAGAGGAGACTCCATCTCCTTTTATCACCGAAGAGCTTCGTGAAGCCATGGGCAAAGCTGCCATCAAAGGCGCTGAAGCTATCGGATACGAAGGAGCTGGTACCATTGAATTTTTGGTGGATAAGGATCGCAACTTCTATTTCATGGAAATGAATACGCGAATTCAAGTAGAGCATCCTATCACCGAAGAAGTCACTGATTTTGACCTCATCAAAGAGCAGATCAAAGTCGCGGCAGGTGAAAAAATATCCGGCAAAAACTACATCCCTAAGCTGTTTGCGATGGAATGCAGAATCAACGCCGAAGATCCAGCACATGGATTCCGACCTAGTCCAGGGAGAATAAACAACCTTCACATCCCTGGAGGACGAGGAGTCAGAGTCGACTCACACGTCTATGCAGGTTACGTCATTCCGCCAAACTATGACTCCATGATTGCCAAACTGATCGTCAGTGGACAATCAAGAGAGGAAGTCATCGTTAGAATGAAAAGAGCACTGGAGGAATTTGTCATCGACGGAATCAAAACTACGATTCCTTTCCACATTGCCTTATTGGAAAACGAACAGTTCAAAGAAGGAGATTTCACAACGAAGTTTTTGGAAACGTTTGACTTCTCAGTGATCAAAGGATAATCAGATCACCATCTGTCACAAAAGCTGCTTCATCACATGAAGCAGCTTTTTTTTTAACTACCGGCCCTATCTCGCTCTAGTCGATTCCCTAGTTGACGAAATGCATAAGAGGCAATCCGAGTACTACTATCCAATTCTGATAGACCTCGAGTTTCCATTATAATTTTAGAAGCTCAATATTAGTTACCATCAGGACCGACATGATTTATTAGAGTTGAGAGAACAATGATAATTGTTCCCAAAGCTACCCCTCCTCCTACTCCAGCAATCATAGCAACGGTAGCAGCAGGACTTTTTCGCTTTACATTGATGAAATCAATTTCAGCTAAGGGGATTTGAACTTTCTTGGGCTCAGCTAATTTTTTCCCTCTGTCTTTCCACATCTCACCCAAAACTAAATCTGAATCTACCCCACAATATTTCATCAATCGAATGCTTTGGTCTTTACCCACAATTTTGATTTCATCTCCAATCAGCAAATTTTGAAGGCCCGGCATTTTATCTGCCAGCTCAGGAGATTCTATTGAATAGTTTGGCTTTAAATTATTGGGATTGCGGTATGCTTTGCAAGAAAAAAGTAGAGTTGCCGATAATGACAGCAGCAAAATGGTTTGATTTTGAACCTTTGATTTGAAGATGTTCATTTCCCATTCAAATTAATATTAGTACAAATGCTCTAAATTCAACTCCAAACCTTTGGATCAAGGTCATTTTTTTTCTAAAATAGCCAGAACTTTAATAAAATTCTTCTTTAACTTAAGGATTCGAAATATTTACCCAAATGACCCTGTCCAAACGAAACATCTGGCTATTGCTATGCAGTATTCCTTTTTTTCTATCCTGTCAAGAAACCAAGGAATCGGAGCAATCCATCGCTGAAATAGATCAGGTCAGTTACAATTTTCATATTCGCCCCATCCTTTCTGACAAGTGTTTTGCATGTCACGGTCCTGATGCCAATAAGCGTGAGGCAGATTTGCGTCTGGATGTGGAGTCAGCGGCCTTTGCTGCACTGAAGGAAAACCCAAACAAATTTGCCATTGTAGCAGGCAAACCGATGGAATCAGAAGTATTCCATCGAATCATCTCCGAAGATCCGGGAGAATTGATGCCTCCCCTAGAGTCTAACCTCAAACTGAGTGAGTCGGAAATCGGTCTCATCAAAAAGTGGATTGAGCAAGGAGCCCAATACGAGCCACATTGGGCTTTTGTCAAACCTGAGAAAAGAGCAATACCCTCACAAGTAGATTGGGCGAGCAATGAAATAGATGCCTTTGCTTTTCAGAAAATGAAAGCGGTAGGCCTAGAACCAAATCCTGAAGCCAAACCCTATGAGCTGATCAAGCGAGCAAGTCTGGACCTAACTGGCCTGCCTCCCAGCCCGGAAATGCTGGAGAGATTTGGAGATTTTTCAGGAGATCATAGTTATGAGGAGCTGCTGGATGGACTACTGGATCAAAAAGCCTTCGGTGAAAAACTGGCCGTCCTATGGATGGACCTTTCACGCTATGCGGATAGCTATGGCTATCAGGACGACAATATTCGAAGCCAATGGCCCTATCGGGATTGGGTAATTCATGCTTTCAACAACAACCTTCCTTACGATCAATTTCTGACTTGGCAGATCGCCGGAGACTTACTTCCAGATGCCACCAAGGAGCAGATTCTGGCCACTGCTTTCAATAGAAATCATAAATACACAGAAGAAGGCGGAGTCATTGATGAAGAATATAGGATCGAATATGTGTTGGACAAAACCAACACCTTTTCTAAAGGTGTGCTGGGAATCACCATGGAATGTGCGCAATGCCATGATCACAAATACGATCCATTTTCTCAGAAAGAGTATTTTGAGTTTTTCGCTTTTTTCAACAATACTCCTGAAAAAGGCTACGAAGGTGATGTAAGTATTTCCAAACCAGCCAAAACCCCTGTGCTCTGGGTAGAGCGAGATGATCTTGACGGGATCTTGGATTTTATCAACTACTCCGACAGTACCAGGCTGAGTATCTCTGTCATGGGCGAACTGGACGAAGATGAAGCCCGCTCCACATACATTCTGGATAGAGGTGTCTATGACGCACCCTCTACGGAGGTATTTCCTTCCACACCAGAGTCCATCTTGGAATTCCCAGAATCCCTTCCCCAAAACAGACTAGGTCTGGCCCAGTGGACGACTTCCAAGGACAATCCGCTCACAGCCAGAGTTTTTGTCAATTTGATTTGGCAGGAAATTTTCGGAACAGGTATCGTCAAATCTGCTGGTGATTTTGGAATGCAGGGAGATCTCCCCTCCCATCCGGAGTTACTGGATTGGCTAGCAGTGGATTTTATGGAAAATGGCTGGGACATCAAGAGGCTCTATAAGCAAATCATGAGTTCCTCCACTTATCGGCAATCAGCCCATATTACCTCCGATCATCTTGAGACAGATCCAGCCAATGTCTATTTGGCTCGAGCTCCCCGACTGAGGCTTCCCGCGGAGAATGTACAAGATCTCGTACTTGCCAGCAGTGGCCTGTTGGTGCAGAAGGTAGGAGGCCCCAGTGTCAAAGGCTATCAACCAGAGGGCATTTGGGAAGCAGCGAGTTCCGGTAGAGGGGTGCTGGCCACCTATGTCCAAGACGAAGGTGAAAGTCTCTACAGAAGAGGATTGTACAATTTCATCAAGCTGACAGTACCACCGCCTAAAGCCATCATTTTTGACTCCAGCAACCGGGATCGATGCGAAATCACCCGAGGCAGGACCAACACTCCCTTGCAAGCACTGGTCATGATGAATGACCCCATGGTATTGGAAGCATCTCGCGTATTGGCGACATCACTATGGGACAAGCATGCCGACAGTCCTGACGCTATCAATGAAGCTTTTGTGAGGATTCTCTGCAGACCTATGAAGTCTGAAGAAAAAGACCTATTGGAAGAGTATTTCGAAGATCAGCTGGAGCGATTTGAATCACATCAAGATCAGGTAAAACCTACTCTGGAAGTGGGTGATTATCCTCTAGAAAACGAAGATATCAATCCCAAAACTGCCGCTTTGATGCAGGTCATCGTGAGTCTGTATAATTTGGAAGAAACTATAACCAAGATTTGAGTATGGAAAAGGAAATACTAGAACAGGGACTAAATCTGAATCGAAGAAAATTTCTTTCCCGCTTGAGTTTAGGTGTGGGAAGTGCGGCTTTGGGTTCGCTCTTGATCCCGGATTTGTTTTCGGGAAAAAGTGGCGCTGAAGAAGCGATGATGGCGGCATTGCCTCATTTTGCTCCCAAGGCTAAACGGGTTATTTATCTTTTCCAAAATGGGGCTCCATCCCAATTGGAATCCTTTGATTACAAACCCCTTTTGCAAAAAAGCTACGGCCAGGATTTGCCAGAATCTATCCGACAAGGTCAGCGTCTCACGGGGATGACTGCTGGACAGGACCGCTTTCCTTTGGTAGGATCCTATTATGACTTTCAGCAATACGGTGAAAGTCGAGCGTGGATCTCATCTCTTTTCCCCCATACGGCAAGTATCGTAGATGACATCTGCATCGTCAAATCCATGCATACCGAGGCTATCAACCATGATCCTGCATTGACATTTTTCCAAACAGGAGCTCAGGTAGGCAATCGTCCCAGCATGGGGAGTTGGCTGAGCTACGGTCTAGGAAGCGAAAACAGCAATTTACCTGCTTTCTGCGTACTCTTGAGCAGAGGCAAAGGAAACGGGCAGGGTGTCTACTCCAAACTCTGGAGCAATGGCTTCCTTGATGCGACACATCAGGGTGTTCAGTTTTCTAATTCTGATGACCCGGTGCTTTATCTCAAAGATCCGGAATCGATGAGCCGCAGTGAGCGTAGGAAAATGCTTGATCAGATCGCTGCCATGAATGACTTGAGTTATCGGGAATTCAACGACCCTGCAATCTCAGCCAAAGTTCAGCAATATGAAATGGCCTTCCGCATGCAGACCGCTGTCCCCGAGATGACCGACGTCTCCAAAGAGCCCGACTCTATCGTGAAATTATACGGACCTGACTGTCTCGTCCCTGGCACCTATGCAGCCAATTGCCTTTTGGCTAGAAAACTGTCAGAAAGCGGTGTAAGATTTGTCCAGCTCTATCATCAAGGCTGGGATCAGCATGGTAATTTGCCCAATGAAATGGCCCTTCAGGCAAAAGATGTCGATCAGGCTTCAGCTGCCTTGATCACAGATCTCAAACAACGTGGACTCCTAGATGAAACTCTCGTGATCTGGGGAGGAGAATTTGGCAGAACCAATTACTGCCAAGGCAATATCCAAGTGGATAATTATGGAAGGGATCACCATCCCAGAGCATTTTCTATCTGGATGGCCGGCGGCGGTGTCAAATCCGGTATGGTCTATGGCGAAACAGATGAATTTGGATACAACATCGTCAAAGATCCTGTCCATGTACACGACTTTCAGGCCACAGTCATGAATCTCATGGGAATAGACCATGAAAAGCTCACATACAAACATCTTGGAAGAAGATACCGACTGACCGACGTATCCGGACATGTCATTAAAGATTTGATTGCTTAGATATGCCCAATACGAGTTTCTTTCGCAATCTCCTTGAGAATTGCATCTTTGTCTTGGCGGGATTCAGTCTGATTTTGACCTTGGCTCCTGCTGACTTTCAGTTTCCTGAAATGCTCCAAGTGGCAGGAAGGGCCCATCCGCTTATCCTTCATTTCCCGATTGTCCTTCTACTGCTGGGAATAGTCTTTTTCTTTTTGCCCAGCTTCCGCAAAAATCAAGAAATCAGAGAAATCGGAGAGTTTACGTTTTTGATCGGTACCAATCTGGCAGGCCTTACGGTCATTGCTGGTCTGCTACTCGCACGGGAGGAATACGATGGAGAAGCTCTATTGCTGCATCAGTGGGCCGGATTGGGAGTTTTTGTCCTTGCTATACTGCTCTATTTTCTTCGAAGCAAGCAAGCTTCCATTCGTACCAGTCTGAGCCTACTAGTGACAGTAGGAATTGTTTTGACCGGGCATTGGGGAGCCAACCTGACTCATGGAGAAGATTTCTTATTGGCTCCTCTGAAGTCAGAGACGCAGGAACTCCCTACTCTGGCAGAGGCTGAAGTATTCCGGGATATGGTTCAACCGATTTTGGAATCAAAATGCATCTCTTGCCATAAAGAAGGGAAAATCAAAGGGGAACTTCGTCTGGACAGTCAAGAGGCTATCCAAAAAGGAGGGAAAACAGGCCCACTTTTTTTGGCGGGCAACCCTGAAAAATCAATCCTGATCGAGCGACTTCACTTGCCAGAGGATGATAAGAAACACATGCCTCCCAAAAACAAAAGCCAGCTTACCGACGATGAACTGATGATTATTCAAGCTTGGGTAGCTCAGGGAGGACATTTTGACCAGAAAGTAGAAGACTCAGCCCCGGAAAGTGAACTGTTTCAGTTTGCTTCACTTCGATTTGACAAAAACAAAAGCTACGATTTTGAGTCTGCAGATCCGGAAACGATCAAAGAACTCAACAATTTCTACAGGACGGTCCATCCGCTCTATCCCGGTTCTCCTGCTTTACTGGTTTCCTATTTTGGGATTGCGGCTTTTGATCCGGAGTCTCTCCAAGATCTCAAAGAAGTCAAGGAACAAGTGGTAGAAATCAACATGAATAAAATGCCCTTGCAAGACGTCGATTTGCTATTTCTGAAAGATTTCCCTCACTTGGAAAAATTAAGTTTGAATTTCACCGATTTGGGAAAAGATCAGATTCAGGCCATTTCTGAGATTCCCAACTTACTAGATTTGGCCCTTTCAGGAAACGAACTGGAGCAAGAAGATCTTCAACTTGTAGCTGGAATGAAAGGATTGCGCAACCTGTATCTCTGGCAAAAGAATCTGGACCAAACACAAAAAAATGATTTGACTCAAGCATTAACTGGCACCTCCATTGATTTTGGTTTTGACGGGAGTGGCATCAGCTATCAGCTCAACGCTCCTTCCATCAAGCAGGATAAAATCTTCTTTTCTGACAGTCTCAAAATAGAAATCAAGCATCCTATCCACACCACTGAGCTGCGTTATACACTGGATGGATCAGAGCCTGATAGTCTAACCTCTCCGATCTATGACTCACCTATCTGGATGCACACTTCTGGCAAACTACATGTAAGAGCTTTTGCTCAAGACTGGATCGGGTCACCAAGCAGCACTACCGTCTATATGAAGTCTGGTCTGAGTCCGCAGGATTATGAACTCTTGAGTCCGCCCAATGAGAGATACAAGGCTCAGGGAGCTCGGACACTTTTTGATCAAGTGAAGGGAAAAAACAACCATACATCAGGAGAATGGTTAGGCTATCAAGACAAAGACCTAACAGTGGAGTTTAGTGGAGCAGAGCTACAGCACATCCAGTCTATCGGCTTAAGTATGCTCTACCATGAAGGCGCATATATCTTCCCTCCCACCAGGGTCCAGATCCTTGCCAAAAGTCAAGGAAACTGGAATCTCTTGGTAGACGATCAACCTCAGACCTCAACGAGTATTCAGGAGATCCGCTCCGAATTGCTCCTCTACCCGGTCGAAAACAAGTCCTATGATCGGCTAAAAATTATCGTGACTCCAATTAAATCGCTTCCTTCTTGGCATCCGGGTGCCGGAGCCAAAGGATGGGTTTTTATGGATGAGGTTTTGTTGAATTGATGTCTTTCTTATTCTTACTTCGAGACAGAAATAGCAATGAAATAATAGCAATTTCTGTCTTCCTCAACTCCAAAATAATCCTGATCTTTCAAACCAAGCAAAGTACCTTCAGGACTCAAAAAACTGGAATAAATCACACCTTTGGGAAGTTGGATATCGTTTTGAATTAAGTTAAACTCATCATCCAAAAGAGCCAAGAAATAAGGATTGGAACGTTGCATCGCCATTCTTCCATGCATGCTATTCAAATCGAAGTCTTTGATCTCATCTTCTTTCAGGCCTTTCTTATAGAGCACAAAGTATCCATCACTTGTCGGGATAATCGATTGGATATTTCCAGAAACTGATTTGGCCCGCAACTCATCATACTCGTCAATTTGGTCAAATGGAACCCCGACTGCAGGCACGGCATCCACCACATTAAGATCAACTACTTGACTGAAAACAATTTCATTATCAACTTCCTGATAAAGGAAAAATTTCATTTCTCCTCTGAAATATAGCATCCAATTCTTTCCTTCTTTGGTGACTGTAGGAAACATCCAATTATAGAACTTTCCATCTTGGTAAATAGACTCTTTAGGAAATTCCATGGTCAACCTACTCTTCATTGTCATGGTGTCCAGCACCTCTAAGATGGGTTGCTGATAGATTTTTTGAAAACCGGTTTCATAAAACTCGTCCCAATCTATATCCTCTTGAGAAAGCTCTTTCTCTGGTCTTACAAATGCTATTTCATTTTTAAATGGAAAATAAGGATCTCCTGCTATACCGTTGAGGTAAAAACCATAAACCGGGAAATCGATTTTCTTGACAATTTCACCATCTCCATTTAGATGAACAATCTTACCCGGATTTTCTAGAATACGGACCTCTCCATTTTCAAAATCAAGCGAGGTAATGGACCCAATTCGATTAGGACCGTCAGATGGAATATCGAACTGAGATACTATCTCCCCCTTTTTTGATATCAAAAGCAGATCTCTTTGTCCAGTTCCCCATGACATATAAGTTTCTGATTGAAAATCATAGTCTAATAGCCACAGATTTCCCAAGTGGTCAATCAGCAAAGAATCCATAATCCTGGCTTCGTAGGAAGATAAATTCACTGAGTCACGGTCTCCATTTGGATTACAAGCAATGGATCCTGACAGTACAAAAGCTACAAAGCAAAAGCGTAAGATGATCTTACTTCCCAATATTGAATACAAAAGCTCTGTATTTGAGTAGTGCGACAAAAATAGCTCCTCCAAGCGCGTTGCCTATCAACGCTGTAGACTGAAAAGTCAGGTAATCCCCTATTCCAATCTGATCTGAAGTGATCGTTCCTGCAAAGACTTCAATATTGCCGATAATGCTGTGATGAAGACTTGTAAAAGACAAAACCGATGTGATCAGAAAAATAACTACAATCTGACTGATTGTATCTCGAAAAGAAGCCAGCAACCAAGATAGCAAGCCCATCAGCCAGCCCGCGAGAAGTGCACTGACCAGTATTACCGGAACTTTGGCATCTATGACATGCAGGGCGATCGTCTCGATGACTCTCAGATCAAAAATCCCCAATCTTGGCCCCAGCCAAATCAGCAAAAGTCCAATAAAATATCCACCCAGTAGATTACCACTCACCACCAAGCCCCATAAGCGAAGCATACTGGAGAGACTTCTTTTCTTATTCAATACCGGAAGCGTCAACAAAGCCGTCTGTTCGGTGAATAGAATGCTCTGCCCCAAAACTACCAGAATAAATCCCAATGGATATACCAGTGAAATCATCTTAAAAATCGAATCTTCCTCGACCTTTCCCTCCAAAAAGAAAAACAAGCTACAAAGTAGAAGATAGCTAAAACCGATCTCCATTCCTGCAGTCAATGAGCTCAGCAGTATCGAACTAGAGCTTTTATCATACGTTTCCAGTGCATCGGTAATCTGATCACGCAGGATTTCTCCATGAGTTTTGGTTCCGTCTTTTTTCTCATTTTTGGAACTCTGGATTTCCCGATCAATTTCTCTTTGACGCTGCTTTTCCAGCTGCTCCGGGGAGATTTCCTTTTTCTTCCACATCATAGTCAATGCTTTTATTGCCCGATTTTAAGGATATTCTGGATAAGCTCAAAGACTTTCACTAAAAGCTTCGACAGTCCGCCAAAACTCCCTTTTCAAAGGCTTTATCATTTCCGATCAGTGCAAAAAATTCCTTCAAAAATCGCTCTATTTCCTTGAGCTCGCCTGAAGACAGCCAAGTACCGTATTCAGTAGCAATCTCATAAAATCGACTTTCCTTATCCAAAAACTCCTGCCGGACATGCTGCATCAGAGGCTCCGGTCGGCAATATCCCCGGTACAATCGCTGCTTTACATTCTCGATCCCCAGTTTGGGATTGACTTGAGCATAGGGAGGATTGACCATCCCCGTCATATCAAAATCATAGGCAAGCGGTACGACAGTTTGCTCATCGAGCTGCAGTACTTTCTGGTTATGTTTGAATAGGCCTGAATAATCTGTATTACCGATCATATACTGAAACATATCATGCCGCACCGCCGCAGAGTCTTCCAGCAAGGCACTGATTATTTTACGGTCATCGGCAATATCGCCTTCAAATCTATCTGCTACGTCATCATCATCTTCGATCAAAAAACCAAGTAGCTCCACCTCTCCTTTCTTATCATCTTCATTTTCAAAAAATATTCTGACCATCCGAGTGGAAAAAGTATAGGCCGTGACCTCCTCCATCATCTTGTAGCACATCAGCTCTTTGGCCACATAGCTATCAGCCTGATTTGATTTGGCACAGGGCATGACGAGTTTGATGCTTTTATTTTGCTCAAAGACTGTCCCTGCTCTTCGTTTTTTCTTAAACTTCAGTCGCAATGGCGGATAGTAGCAATTGGTCAGACGAAAATTGCCCCGAGTTCTCATTTCTACTTCAATCTCCTCCCATTCGCCCAGTTCGTTTTTAAATGAAATCACCTCATCCACATAAGTCGAATCATTGCTATCCTTTCGAATATCTTTGACTGAAAACTTCATTTTCAAATCCAAAATCTCTTCAGATTCAAACAAAGGAGTCTGCGGAAAGGCCGACACGCTTGCCAGAAAGAGGAAAAGTGACAGAAGAATGAAGTAGCGATTTTTCATGGGCTCCAAAAAGAATTGACTTGGCTATCTTGATTTCGTCCATTCAATCTACAAAAAATACTGAATACTGGGAAGCTACCGATCAATGAGGCCTGGCCTCCCAAATCCTCATAAATAGCATGTGGGCCATGCGCCGGGCATGCTCTTTGGCATATTCGGCATGCTCTCCTTCAAAATAGCGATTGACTGTATCAAACCACAACTCCAGCCAATTCCCAAAATGTGCTTGATCGATCCTGTGCTCTACCTGTGCATCTACTTCCCGATGTACCTTCGTTGGATTAAACTTGCCTCTTCCTGGGCCAGTTTGGAGCAATATCATCTCCCAAAAATCACTCAGATGCTCCAGATGCGTGTCCCAGTCTTCTACTATTTGGTTGAATATAGGCCCCAACGAATCGTGCTCACGGACTTTGTCATAAAACCTGCGAACCAAAAAATCAACTTCCTTTCTGCTTTTGATCTCTACTCTATCCATTTTTCACCATCAATCTATCACTGCTTGTAGGACTTCTACTCTGCCATCGATATCAGAAGGAACGGGAAGGCCCAAAAGTTCACAGATCAAAGGATAGATATGAATATTTTCAAAGGAGTCAATAGTGAATCCCTGCTTGATGCGCGGCCCCCATGCATAGAAAATACCGTGCATTTCCGGATAATCCGGACTATACCCGTGCTCCCCAAAGTTACCGGTTTTAGCCATTGCTCCTTTGTTTTGATAGCGGAAAAGCCCCCGGCTGTCTGTCAGATAATATCCCAAATCCGGAATAATCAACAAATCTCCCATAAGGTCCTGGTGCAGACTCAGATCCTGGTAATATTCTCTATCCTCCACATTGATGACATGTATATGCTCTCCTCGCGACTCGATGAGCCGGATCGTTTCTTCTTTGTCTACTCCATCTTTCAGATGCAGATGTACCAAAGCTCCTGAATTGACCACTCTGGCAGCTATTCCTTCTACCAAAGGCTCCAGATTGAGCAGCTTTTCCTGAGCTACTTCAGCCATCCCATGATCCGACACCAATACAATGGAAATCGGCAAATCAAAGCTTTTGACACCTTCGAATAAGGCCCCCAGTTCTGCATCCAGTCGAGTCAGCGTTTTCTTGAGCTGTTCGTCATTATGTGGTCCATAGAGGTGTCCTGTATCATCCATATCAGAAAAATACATGGTAATCATCTGAGGTCGCTCATCATCCGGTAGCTGTAGCCACTCAAAAACCTGTGCTATCCGAGTGAGATTAGGAACCGATCCATCGTAATCGAAATAATAAGAAGGGCTGACTCCCTGGATATCCGCTTCACTCCCAACAAAGAAATAGCTCGCAGATTTCTTGTCATGCTGCTCCGCCAAGACCCAAAGAGGCGTACCTCCGTACCACGATCCGTCCGTCACAATGGCACGGTTGGAAATGGAATATTGCTGGTCTTTGGTAGGGTTGTAGAAATTATTGTCCACCACACCATGGTGCTCAGGCTTCATCCCTGTAGCGATGGTATAATGATTTGGAAATGTCTTGCTGGGAAAAGAAGGGATCAAACTCTGAGCTGCAGTACCCTGCTGGATGAGTTTGGTGATATTCTCTGGCTGAAAACGCTCCACATAGTCATAGCGAAATCCATCCAAAGAAATCAAGATCACAATGGGCTGTTTTTCTTGTGCCACTGCTGAAACTCCCAAGAGTATCCAAGCGACTGCAAACACGAGCGACTTTCTCATCATTTTTTCTTTAAAATTACTCCTGCAACTCTCACATGACAAAACAGAATAGGCAAAAATCCAAAATTTCACAGTTTGGAAACGCAGACTTATTGGTTCAGAAGGTTTTGGTAGTAGTTCATCCGATCAGTATTGCCGGTGGCCTTGTTGAGCAAATAAAGATTGCCGATTACAGGACGACTCGATCCATAGTTCAGCGCATCTTCCAATACTTGAATAGCCTCCTTTTCCTTTCTCTGGAGAATCAGCGCCGTCCCCAGATTGACTCTGGCAGAAAAAGGATCCTCAGGATCGGACTGAATCGCCGCTCGGAAATACTGCTCAGCCTGTGGATATTTCTTTTCCTTCAGCAGAGCAATAATTCCCAAATTGGTCAATACGACATGATTATCCGGAATGATAGCATATGCTTTGGTGAAGCGCTGTTTGGCAGCTAGGGTGTCCCCGATCTCTATCAGTGCCTTCCCAAATGCAGCATAATAATTAGGGAATCGACTTGCTCCATCCAATTGATTGTAGTCTTCCTCCACCTTCTCAAATTGGGCGATGGCATCCTGATATCTCTCTTGAGCAAAAGCCTCATTTCCTTTTCGCAATTCCACCGCAAACCGTGTTTCCTCGACGCTAAAAGTAGAATCCTGCACCTGAAGCGCTTCGGCCTTGTCGAGCATTCCCTCTTGGGTGTAGAGATAGGCCAAAAGCTTATCGATTTCCGGATCTTCTTTGTATGATTTTGACTTTTCAAAGGCTAAGATCGCGGCGGCATTTTGATCCAATCGAAAATAAACTTGAGCCAAATTCTTATACGTGGCATAGTAGTCTGGCCGATCAGCCTCCAAGGCTTTGAGGTACATTTCTCTCGACTGCTCATAGTCTCCCTTGGCAAAGTGAATCATTCCCAATTTGAACCACGCATAGTGGATTCTCGGAGCTTTTTTGACGCTCGCTTCGAAAAGCTCCATTGCCTGCGTGGAATCTCCCATGGCCAGAAGTACCTCCGCGTAGGGACTCAAGTACTGAGAAACTCCGGCGTTGGGACCCAAGATTTCAAAACTGTTTTGGTAGTGGTTTAAAGCCTCTTGAAAATAGACTTTGGAAGAATCTTCGTCGGTCTTCTTCAAGGCATTGCCTCTTTGACGAAGTTCTTCAGCATACATCATGTGGGTTCGCCAGCTCTTTGGTGAAGTCTTGACTCCGGAAGCCGAAAGCGTCAAATTACTTTCCCAAACCTGAGAGCGACTATATGTTTTCCATGAGAAAGCCAGCAAAACCGGCAGCATCAATAGAAATAGAAATTGTGGTCTAGCCCAGCGTTCACTTAGTTCTTTCAATCCAAATCCTATCAAAATACAAAACGCCAAAGAAGGGATAAACATAAAGCGCTCTCCGAGATTGGAACCGATGATCAAAGAAGTAGTCAAATTGGCAAAAATGGAAAAAGTCGCCAAGTAAAATATAATCCCGAAACTGAATAGACTCCTAGTTTTTAACCCTTTGACAGCACCATAGATCAAGCCAACAAATAGCAAGAGAGACAACCATACCCAAGGACTGGAAAAGGTCTGGATTGAGATCTGGTTGAATGAATAATCCCATGACAAAGGATGCGGAAAGAAAAGCAACTTGACGTACTGTAGATAGATATACAAGTTGGTAGCCAAAAACTCAGCCCCGTTGGCCAAGTATAGGATGCTATTAACCCCGCTGGTATAGGAGAGATCGACAGGATCCAAGACTACCGCCCTGATTCCCAAGTAAAGGATTACCGGGATCAAAAATGGCAGCATTGACTGGATGCTAGGTACTAATTTTTTATGATCAAAAAACCAGGAGATTGCCACCAAAACAGCTAGAAGCGGAATACTTTCTTCTTTGGAAATCAAAGAAAAGAAAAACAAAATCAAGATTGCAGCCCAACGCAATGGGGAAATCTGAGAGCCTGACCTGACCCAAATCAATATCGATGAAAATGCAAAAACAGCCGAAAGCAAGGTGTCTCGACTTTTGACAGAGGCGACTACTTCGGTATGGATCGGGTGCAGTGCATACAAAGCCAGAATCACAATCAACACCCAATTCGGAATCTGCCTCTTGCGAAACAATTCTAAAAGCAGCAAGCCGATAACCAAGAGTAATACGAAATAGAGGACGACATTTACCCCATGCCCTACTCCCGCTTTGAAATCACCCACAATTGCATGCTCGATAGCAAAAGTCAATAGTGACAGAGGACGATATATACTGGTATTGGACGGGCTGATCTCTATGAAATTCATTGAGCCATATTTGAATAGCTCAGTCCATTCATCCAGTCCTTTTTGGGTCACACGGTTGAAGTAGGTATAGATCCCATCATCTGCCGAATAGCCAAAACCAAAAGTCTGGAAGTAGATAGCCGCTCCCAAAATCGCTATTCCCAAAATCAAAAGTTTGGGATTCTTTAGTTCCATAGTCACTTGATTCAAAGTCAAATTTGAATATAAGGAATCAAGCCAAATCTATCCGCATCAAATAGTCTGTTTGGATTTCATCTCCAAAAGGAAAAGGATGGGAACCGAAGATTTTCAGTCCATTTTTCTCATAGAATCGAATGGCACGGGCATTCTTTTCCCAGACACCCAGCCAGAGGTATGATTTTCCTTTTTGTTTGGCAAGAGCTATATTCATATCTAGCAATTTCTTTCCCACGCCCAGTCCCAGATAGTCCTCTAAGACGTATAGCCGAGCCACTTCCAGACTATCTGGATCATGAATATCTGTCTGAGAAGGCACTTCATTTACTTTGGTATAGCCAATGATTTGGCCGGCTCTATCTACTACAAAAAACTGTGAGCCATCGTCTCTCCATTCCTTTTCAAACTGTTTTTCAGTAAAGGCCTCATCGAGATAGTAAGCTACATTCTCAGGTTTATTTCCTTCAGTAAACGCCTGCAAAAATGCCTTTCGGGCCATTTGGACCAATTGTCCTATCTCTTCCTGCCTGACTTCTCTGATATGTATTGATTCAATTGGCACGATTCAGTTTTTTAAGTGCTACTTGGATTTGACTCAGTGGATATTCTCCCAAAATGCCTCTGAATTCCCCGCTCGGATGAATCACTACGAAACTCCCGCAGGGATAGGGATACCGAAAAAACTGATCTTGGAAGACATGATCCGGATCCGGAATCCACGCCACTTTATCTCCATATTTTTCCAGTCCGTGAGGATTGCCATAGATATAGACGGGAGGAGCAGCATTTCCTTTTTGTGCCCATCTGGACAAAGTCTTATGCTCTTTAGCAATGGACGAAGAGTTGTTCCCTTCTCCAGTCGAATTGCATTCATCCTTGCCAGGATAATAAATGACTATAAGTGATAGACCTTGTTCCAGAGCTTCAGAATTCCCAGTTTTTTCAAAAAACGGTGTAGGGTCTACCTTGCCAAAAGGCATTCTGTGAACGAGAGTTTTACCATTATCTCCATCAGGAATTCCGAAATATGGACCTTCCAAGATTTGCTTTTCAAAATATTCCCTGCTGACTTCGCGGCCCATTTCATCCTGATAGCCGGTTTGTGCATGAGTGGAAAATGAAATCACGAAGAGCGGGATAAATAAAACAACTTGAAAATTCATTGAATTGATTTTGCTGTTTGGCCAAGATCTGACCACAACCCCAAAGATGTCAAAAAGGTCCAAAAAAACACCACGGAAAACACCAATCTATGGGTCACTGTCATGGAATAAAATCCAAAGACGAATCCAAAAATAGATATCACTATTGCGCCTGCCGCAAGATTTGACAGGATTTTTGTTTGTGGACTAATCCCAGATATGGCACTTATTTTAGCCAAGCCAAACATCCAGCAGGCCAAGCCCAAACAAACTGCAAGTATGTGAAATTTGGAAACCAAAGCCTCCGGGTTATTCATGCTTATCGGAATCGAAATGAGTGAAAAGCCTAGCCCAAACCCTCCCAAAAGAAATCCCACCAGTCTGTTTTGGATAGTTGCCCCATAGCAATAACCAAACACCGCCAAAAGAATCCCGACCAGAAAAAACCCAAGAAGATTCCAGAGGAAAGCATTAGGCTCACCTGCCGCTCCCAATTTGCTCACATAGTCCTCAAGGAAATCAAAACTTGGATTTGCTTTACCAAACACCCAAAACAAGATACAAAAGGTAATAGGTGCTAAAACTCCAGTAATTTGAGCCAAATGAGAATATTTCAACTTTGATTGACTCATTGTTCCTTCTCAATCATTTAGTCCTTTCCCTTGCAATATGGCCGGCTTCTTCTTCTCGACTCTTGATAGTCTAGTCTTGGATTGTTTAGCCTGCGAAAAGTATAGCAAGTAAGCTCTCTGCCTACCCGGCGTGAGGGATTCAAAAGCCTTTTTCAATAGTTCATCTTCCTCCAATGCATTCTTAAATTCTTCTACCATTTCGAATTCGGTAGTTTTTTTCAACTCCACCTTGACACCGGCTTTTTCTACTTCTATCGCTTGAAAGAGATAAGATTGGATTTCTTCTTTTTTGCATTGAATCTCCTTCAGGTTTTCAAATCGTATCTGGCGAGCGGCTTGTACATTCTTTGTTTGCTGAATGAGCATCCCATGTACATCTTCGAGCAAGGCCCCTTTATGAAAAAGAATAGCACAATAATCCTTGAATCCATGAATCAGGGCAACATTACTCCCTTGAAAAGTGTAGCAAGGACAACCCCATTTCAGTTCTTCCTTGAGCCCGGTCTTGAGCACAATCTGACGTAGAGCGTGATATGCTTCCTGCCACTTCGATGGTTTGTCAAAGAAAAAATCAAGATTTGGGTTTGTATCCATAGAATTTAGAGAAAAGCTTTTCCTACTCATTCAATTGCCGGATTACTCTGCAGGGATTTCCGGCTGCAAACACATCTGATGGAATGTCTTTGGTCACCACGCTGCCAGCTCCGATGACACTACGATCTCCGATAGTCACTCCAGGACAAATCACGACATTACCTCCCACCCACACATCTTCCCCAATGGAAATCGGCCGAGCGGATTCCAATCCTTTGGCCCTCTCATTAGCATCCATCGGATGAGTGGCAGTGTAAATCTGGACATGAGGACCAAACATACTGCGATCTCCGATCAAAACAGGCATCACATCGAGCACCACACAGTTGAAATTGAAAAATACCTGATGACCGATCTTTAGATTGTATCCATAGTCGCAAAAGAAAGGAGGCTGAATACACAAGTCTTCGCCGGCATTGGGAAGCCATTTGCGTAAGGCTTCCTCCCTTAGTTCCAATTGATCTTCTCCGGAATCATTGAACTCTTTCTGATGCAGTCTCGCTTGGAGGCGATCATACACCAACTCGGGATCCGATGCATTGTAAAGATCTCCCGCTAGCATTTTCTCTTTCTCGGTTTTCATGATTTTTTTGGGCTATTGCCAAAAATTACAAAAACCTTCCAGAGGGATCAACTAAGCTCCTAGAAAAACTGTCCGGCTAACATCAACTCTATTGAGGTTTCCTGTCGTGTGAACTTAAAGCAGATTAAAAATCCCTTTGGTCAAGATTTTTTGATCAGGTCCTATTTCCGAATGTGGCTTGACGTGCACCAGTCCATGCTGTACTTCTCCAGTATCTACTTCCACCTTTTTCAGGGCAAAGCCACCATTCTCTTCTGACACCAAAACAAGAATATAGTTTTTTCCATTCTCCTCACCCACGGCCGTTTCTGGAAGTGCAAAACCCTCGATGGGTTCGAGCTGAACTCTTGCCTCCAAGTACATCCCAGGTACCAAGGAACTTTCTGCTACTTTGTCCACCATATCTGCATGGACATTAAGCTGACGCTGTGCATCTATCGCCTGACCGATCACGTGGATTTCAGCATCCATGACTTTGCCTGGTTGATCCGGAAAATTGATCTTGACGGCTTGTCCTACTTTCATTTTGGATGCATCTTTTTCGAAAACTATCAATTCGATATGCAGGTGTTCTTTGTTGAGAAGCGACATTGCTTTGCCGGAAGCAGCCAAATAAGCTCCAGGGACTACAAAAACCTCCTGCACAAAGCCATTGATGGGCGATACCACGGGCACTTTTGAGCGGATACTTTCTGGACTCAGCTGATCTACATTGATCTGTATCATTTTCAACTGCTGCCTCAATGCCGCAGCTTTGGCAAGTGTTGCCTGATAGTCTGAATTGGCTTTGAGATAATTTTTCTCCGCAGAGATTTGCTCCGCAAAAAGGGTCTTCTGACGCTCATATTCAGCTTTCAGATAGTCCAATTGACTGGCCGCTTCCAAGTAGTCCTGCTGAAGCTTGACAAATTCGGGACTTTCCAAATAAAACAAAACTTGCCCTTTTCTGACTTCCTGCCCCTCTATTAAGCTGAGCCCTGACACATAGCCTCCATAAAACGGGGTAATCTCCTGCATGCCTTCTACTGGGATTTTCACAGCTCCCTGCAATGCCAGCTCTTCAGAAAATTCTTGTCTTGCAAGGCTACCCCAGGTCATCTTCATCGTTTCAAATTGCTTCTGGGAAAGAAAAAGCGTACCTGGATCTGAATTTTTCTCAGACACTTGAATGGATTCTTCCTGCCCGGATTGAGAACCGCAGGAGTAGAAGGTCAGCGATAATGCTATGACTGTAATAGTGAAAGATCGGGTATGCATCAGAATGTCAAATAAGTTAGCTCTAGAATGGATCGCTGGTTGTCCAGCTTACTTTGTAGGTATTGGAGTCGGATCGTCCGTGCATTTTCTAGCAGTTGGACGAATTGCAGAAAATCTATTTCTCCATTTTTAAAGGATTGATTGGCTTGATTTTGAAGCTGCCGAGAAAGCGTCTCTCCTTCAGATTCGTAGTAGTCGATCACTCTCTTGTTTTGTGCCAGAGAAGTCAGCAACATTTCCCTTTCTGTATCCAGCTTCAGTGAGTAGGCAGCAGCTTCGAGAGCGATCTGCTCTTCTTTCAGTTGACCTGCTTTCACCTTTGCCTTTTGACTGCCAAAGAAAAGAGGAATCCCAAGTCCTGCCTGAAAGCCAGGGTAGGCTTTAGCTCCCGGCTCTGGATTGGTACCTCTAAAGACATCAATCGTGATATCGGGTAGCATGGATCGCTTTTCGGATTGAACTTCATAAGTCGCCTCTTCTATCCCCGCGGCATACCACTGCAGTCCGGGATGAGATGCGACTGTCTCAGGAACTTGTAAATCTGGAAACGAATCGGGCAAGAGCAAGTCACCTTCAAGACGAAGAAGACTCTTTAGCTGAGCTTTTGCTGCGGCAAGCTTTTGAGCAGCCTCATTTCGCTGCAATGCCAACTCTTTTTGCTTGGAATCAGCCGTCAACTTTTCCAGAAGGTTGCTCTCGCCCAGTTCAAATTTCCGATTTGCTGCCCGGGAAAATTCCCCGTACAGACTGTCCAAAAAGATATAATTTCTTTCTGATTCCTTCCAATAAATCGCCTCTACGTAGTGAAGGCTCACGGCTTTTTCTACCGTCAATTGCTTCATGGCCAATTGAGCATAGGATTTTTCTGCTCTGGCCTGATACAATTTGTTTTTAGCTCCATAAAGGGAAGGAAAGTCAAAGCGCTGCTGGATACCCCATTTGCGATTGTAAAATCCGTTTTCAGCGATATCATTTTGATCTTCGGCATAGTAGACATTGGTTTTGTCTAGCTCCCAACCTGACTTAGAATATGCCTCTGCGCTTTCACTAGCCAATTTTTCAGCCTGTAGATCTAGATTTTGACTGCGAGCCAGACTCAAAGCAGAATCGAGACTTAGAGGAACAGGATTTTGAGCTGCTAGGTCTTGAATTCCTGCAACAGTCAAAAACAGCAGCAACAGTCCAAGTTTTGGTATGGATTTGCCAAAAGATTTTTTGGAATTGAACATACTATATAAAACAGGAAGTACTACTAAAGTCAGGATGGTAGCTGAAAGCAAACCTCCTACTACTACTGTAGCCAAAGGCCGCTGTACCTCAGCACCTGCCGATCCAGAAACTGCCATGGGTAAAAATCCTAATGCAGCAGCCGAGGCAGTCAACAGCACAGGTCTCAGGCGTTCTTTGGCACCGGTAATCACCAAATCCCGAAGCGAGTCAAATCGGTTTTCCATGGATTTGAAATGCTCGATCAGCACGATGCCATTCAATACGGCTATTCCAAACAAGGCGATAAATCCCACACCAGCAGAAATACTGAAGGGCATATCACGTACCCAAAGCAAAAACACTCCACCTATCGCTGACAGTGGGATGGCAGAATAAATCATGATCGCATCCTTTGCTGAAGAAAATGCAAAATAAAGGAGGATGAAAATGAGAATCAGAGCTATCGGTACAGCGATGAGCAAGCGGGATCTCGCCTGCTGAAGATTTTCAAATTGTCCGCCATAGTCTACTCTATAGCCTTCAGGGATTGTGACTTTGGTCCGGATTATTTCCTGAATATCATCTACTACTGACTGCAAATCTCGGTTTCGGACATTGACGCCGATCACGATTCTTCTCTGGGTGTCGTCCCGGGATATCTTGGCGGGTCCTTTGGTATAGGTGATTTTGGCGAGTTCGGACAATGGAACAAACCCACCTTCAGGTAATTGGATTGATGCATTTTCCAGATGTGAGATATCTTTTCTGAAAAGCTCTTCAAACCTGAGCACCAAGTCAAATTGTTTCTCTCCTTCGAAGACTGTTCCTGCTGACATACCGGCAAAACCCATTGTCACCACTTCATTCAGATCGGAAATATTCAATCCATACTTGGCTATTTTCACCCGATCATACTCGATTTTCATCTGGGGAAGACCATCTACTTTTTCCAAAATAATATCAGCAGCTCCATCTACACCCTGGATCGCAGACTCGATCTCCTCTGCTGTAGCCAGTAGGACATCCAGATCTTCTCCAAATACTTTGATGGCAAGATCCGCCCTTACACCTGTAATCAACTCATTGAAGCGCATCTCTATCGGCTGAGTAAATTCATAATCCAATCCGGGAATAGCTTCTAGAGCTTCTTTAAACTTTTCTGCCAATTCATCTTTGGTCTCTACTGTAGTCCATTCGGAAGGCGGGTGCAGAGTGACTATGACATCGCTCTCCTCCATGGACATTGGGTCTGTCGGGATCTCGGCTGCTCCGATCCGCGTCACTACCTGATCTACTTCCGGAAATTCCATCAGAATCCTCTCCATTTCGGAGACCACTTCCACAGTCTGAGTCAGCGTAGTGCCCGTCTTGAGCACAGGCTGAATTACAAAATCTCCCTCATCCAGTGTCGGGACAAATTCGGATCCCATCGTACTGAATAACAATACAGCGCCTAGTAGCATGGCTCCTGCAAAAGCCAAAACAACTTTTCCATGATCCAAAGCCAATCGGATCGTGGGATCATACACTTTGGTAAGGCTGCGGATGATGCGCACAGATATATTTTTGGGACCTTGCTCTGTGGATTTCAAAAACAAAGCGGAGGCTACGGGCACATAAGTCAAGCCCAAAATCATCGCACCTATGAGAGCAAAACTAAAGACCTCAGCCATCGGACGAAACATCTTCCCTTCCACTCCCGAAAGAGACAAAATGGGAATAAAAACAATGATGATAATGATCTGGCCAAAAATGGCCGAGTGCATCATTTTGGATGAACCTTCCAATGAAATCTCATCCTTTTTCGAGCTCTTTTCGGCAGGAGTCATTCCAGCCAAGAGACCTGAAGATTGGGTGAATTTGAAAGCGATATACTCGACGATGATCACAGCTCCATCGATGATAATCCCAAAATCAATCGCTCCCATACTCATCAGATTGGCATCTACACCAAAGATATACATGAGAGAAAGCGCGAAAAGTAAACTCAAAGGAATCACCGAAGCCACCACCAAGCCGGATCGGAAATTGCCCAACAAAAGCACTACTACAAATACGACGATCAGACAACCTAATATGAGGTTTTCGGCAATCGTAAAGGTCGTCCTACCGATCAGGTCTGAGCGATCCAAAAAGCCGTTGATATAGATTCCTTCTGGGAGTGAGGTTTCCATTTCAACAATCCGCTCTTTGACCAGATCGATGGTTCTTTTGGAGTCTGCCCCTTTGAGCATCATGATCTGTCCCAATACTTTTTCCCCTTCCCCATTGGCGGTGATGGCACCAAACCTATTGGCATGGCCAAATTGGACTGTGGCAATATCCCGAACATATATGGGAGCGCCATTTCTTTGCTCCACCACTATCGAACCTATATCCTCTAGGCTTTCGACTAATCCTTCTCCGCGGATAAAAAAGCTTTCGTTGGTCTTTTCCATATAGCTGCCACCTGCGATCGAGTTGTTTTGTTCCAAGGCTCCAAAAATCTGATGCAAACTGACCCCCATCGCTCTCAATCGCTCCGGATTGATGGCGACCTCGTATTGCTTGAGATAGCCTCCCCAGGTATTGACTTCAATCACTCCCGGAATACCGGCCAATTGTCTGCGAACTACCCAATCCTGAATAGTTCGTAGATCTGTAATGCTATACTGATCCTCGTAGCCCGGCTTGACATCTATGACGTATTGGTAAATCTCTCCCAAACCCGTAGAAATCGGCCCCATAAATGGTTTGCCAAAACCTGCCGGAATACTTTCTTCGGCTATTTTCAGCCTTTCTGCAATCAGCTGTCGAGGCAAGTACGTTCCCAAATCATCCTCAAAAACAATCGTGACTACAGACAGACCAAATTTGGAAACAGATCGGATTTCCTTTACCCCTGGTAGATTGGCCATCTCCAGCTCCACCGGATAGGTTAGGTACTTCTCGACATCCTCCGTGGCAAGATTGCGGGAGGTAGTGATGACCTGCACCTGATTGTTTGTCACATCAGGTACTGCTCCTATCGGGATATTGCTCAGGGCATAAATCCCAAAGCCTATCCAGATCAAAATAAAAACCCCAATAAGTAGCTTATTGGAAATACTCCATCGAATAATTGAGTCTAGCATCGGATACAAATTGTATCACAAAGATCAATCAGGTCCCTTAGGATGCTCTTAGGAAAAACTTAAGATTTGCTTAAGATTGAAGTGCGGCTGGAAAAATGATGGCAAAGGTCGATCCCTGATTTTTTTGGCTGGTCACTTTGATTTGAAGGTCCATTTCAGTTGCCACTTTTTTCACAATAGCCAATCCCAGGCCTGTTCCTGGCCTTGCCTCCACGTTTTCCTCTTTTTCTCTAAAAAATGGATCAAAAATCCTCTCACGATTTTCCTCGGAGATTCCTACACCCTGATCTACCACTTTCAATTCCATTCCCAACACTCCGGGGCATAGCTTCACCAATACTGGCGTGTTATTTTCAGAATATTTCAGGGCATTATCTGTCAGATTATTAAGGATAAGCCGCAGCGCTTTTTCATTCGTTTGGATAAAAACTGGAGATTCAAATTCAGACTCCCAGATGATGCGCCTACCACTTTGCTCAGCTTTTTCATCGGCATATTCCTGACAGAAAGTATTCAACTCACACTCTTCCAAATCTGTCATTTTACCCAGCTCAGCTCTTGCCAGAGCCAACAATTGATCTGTAATGGCTGTCATTTTATCGATCGATTGCAGTGCTGTCTGGATTTTTTGGACATACTCTTCCTGACTTCTCGGCTTACGGATCAGCACTTCCAAGGTGCCTCTAAGTACAGCCAAGGGCGTTCTCAACTCATGGGATGCATCCGAAGTAAATTGCTTTTCCCTCTTCAGGGCACTTTCCAAACGATCGAGTAGTTTATTGATCGCAATAGAAAGTTGGCCTATTTCATCGTTGGGCTTGATCAGCGGAATTCGCTCATTGAGATTGTTTTGAGTGATCTGATTGGCTTTCTTGATAATAGAACGGATGGGTTCTATACTTCTGTCGGCATGATATCTCATCACCAAAAAGACAGAAATCAAAATACCCGGATACAAGATCAGCAGTACATTTCTTAAGTTCGTCAATAGTACACTGATATCTTCGTACGATTTTGCCACCAATAGATAGCCTTCTTTTTGAGAGCCATTCATCAAGGGAATCTGCATCTGCCTCATCTCACTGGAGCCGGACCGGTGTACCCAGGCTTCTCCACTTCCAGCTCTTTCAGGAAAAAAACTAAGATGATTTTCCCGCAAATTAGGAGAGCGATCCATGCTTTCTCCCGTCAAGTCTACGATTTCAATAAAAATCGGATTGAGCTGAAGCTGGGTATGCTCCTGCTCCTGCCACTCATCCTTGTGGGAAAAACGAATCTCTCCGTCCACAATGAAAATCTGACTTTTATGCTTGTCTGTCTCCAACTGCAACTCACGGTCGATGGAGGAAACCACCGTCACCTGAACTACGGCATAGATAATCCCAAATACCACCAAAATAATCAAAGCCGTGACGGCCGTGAGACGAAGAGCGATCTGTTGTTTGTAACTATTTTTCATAGTTCTCTTGCCATATATCCCACTCCACGTACTGTTTGGATGTAATCTTCCTCCTTGTTGAGATGAAGTTTTTTTCGCAGAGAATTGATAAAAACATCGATCACGCCAGTATTGTATTCAAAATGAATATCCCACACACTTTCAATGATTTTGGTTCTGCTGCAAACTTTGTTTTTGTGGCGAATCAAATATTCTAGCAGAGCAAATTCCTTTTGGGTAAGGTTGATTTCCATCTCACCATGATACACCTGAAAGCTCGACGGCAGCAAACGGATCGGCCCCAAGGACAATTCTTCCTCCCCTATTTTTCTGGTTCTCAGCTGGACTTTGACCCGCTCCAACAGCTCTTCGAAATGGAAGGGCTTTTTGATGTAATCATTGGCTCCCGCCTGCAATCCAAAAATAGTCTCATCGACGGTATCTTTGGCTGTCAAAAAAATAGCAGGAGTAGTAGTGTTTTCCTTTCGAAACTGCCGCAACAACTCCACGCCACTCAAGCCCGGCAACATCCAATCCAACAACAGTAGATCATACACGCCAGACAGAGCCAGCTCCAAGCCAGCTCTACCCTGCTCGGCTAGATCGACTACAAAGCCTTCTTCCTCCAATCCCTGCTTGAGAAAATTGGAAATCCCAGGTTCATCTTCTACTACGAGAATTCGCATCAAACAAAATTCAGATTTAGGAACATGCAATCCAGCAATTCCTCCTTAAATTTTGCTTAAAAATTCAGAAATCAACCAACCAGTCGAAAGTTTATGCTGCCTGAGCTACTTTTTGCTTGGCATTGCGGCGGTTTCTGGACGGTTTCTTTTTCTTCTTATTCAGCCAGATCAATGTACCAGTAATCGGAAGAGAGGTAGCTATTAAGCACCCTAAAAACCACAAAAACTTGGTAAATGGACCGAAAATCTCCCCTGTATGGAGACTTTTCACCGATCTGCCTACCTGCTGACGAAAACTCATATCGGTAAATAAGGTCGTCTTGTTCACTTCCAAACTAGCCTGATCCAAAGTCACCTGATCCGATCCAGATCTTGCAAAGAATCCAGTCTGATACTTGGTAGCTGAGATTTCATCATCTCCACTGGAAGGCAGTGAAATCCTCACATTTCCATCATAGTCCAAGGTTTCATTCACCTTCGCCAATGCTTGATCCAAAGAAAAATCTAGCACAGGTATGGACTCTTTCGCTTCCTGCTCTTCACTTGGGCCTCCACCTCGTTGACCTCTTCCCCCGCCATCGCGTGGTGGGCTATAGGTGTCCCAGGTTTTCTGCCATCCCTCTCTGTACCACTCAAACGACCAGAAAAGTCCTGTCGCAGCCATTACAAAAAGAATAAAGAGAGAATAAAAAGCGAGTGTATTGTGCAAGTCGTGGTTGACACGCTTCCAATTTGCATTCCATTTGATCTTGAGCCCCTGTCTCCAGCTCTTAGCTTTTTGAGGCACCCAAACAACAATCCCTGTGATCACACCCAACAAAAACAAAGAAGTAGCGATCCCATTGATCAATCTGCCCAAATCACGATTGCCCATGCTTTCTAAAATAGGCTCCTCAATCTTGTCGATCAAAAGCCATCTATGGAGCGAAAACATATAGCCCATAAACTCGTCAGCTGCTGTCTTTTCAGAATTGTCTCCGATGATCTCAGCTGTATAGGGGTTGACATAGTAGGTGGTACCTCTTCCTTTTTCACCTTCCTTGAGATGTCCTATTTGCAAAGTTCTGTCTCCATCATCCATGACAAAGACAGAGGTGATTTGACCACCTAGCTGACCCTCCACTTTATTTTTCACCTCATCCAAAGGCAAAGCCTGACCAGCTTCTTCAATAAAAAACTTCTCAGAACTAGCCCATTCCCGGATTTCAGAATTATAGACGTAGATCGTTCCGCTCAAACAGACGGCGATCACAACTAATCCTGAAATCAATCCGGCCCATAGGTGAACTTCCCTGAAGGCTGATCTTATTTTTTTCCAAAGTGATGAGTTCTGTGACATTGATGAGTTTATTTGGATTTGGTCAAAATTAATAGAGATTCGATTAATTCAGACTAATTCTAAGAATAATTATTCCAGCGGTGGGCAAATTAAGTCCCCGATCAATTCACAAAATTCGACTTAGAGAGTATATTGGAGTCTTTAAACTCCATAGTATGCGTTCCAGAATCCTCCCCCTTCTTTTAGCTGTGATCCTTTTCAGTTGCTCCTCTCCAGAAAAACAAACCCCGGAGCTTGATCCTGATTTCGAAAAAGTACTGACTGCCCATGGAGATTGGGAAAAATGGATTGATGCTGAGAGCTTTTCCTTCACTCTGTTTCATGAGACCAATAAGACGCAAGAGAATCATTTTATCGACCTGAAAAGTCGAAAAAACAGAATCGATGCGGAATCATTTCAAATCGGCAATGACGGAGAAAAACTGTGGGTCAGCCCTAATCGAGAAGCATATTCTGGCAGATCAGTTCGGTTCTACCACAATTTGTACTTCTATTTTTTCGGCATCCCCTACATCTTCACCGATCCGGGAGTGCAGGTAGAAAAAGTAGCCAACCGAACTCTCAATGGGATATCTTATGAAACCCTGCAGGCAAGTTTCGAAAGCGGTACAGGCGATAGCCCGGATGACATCTACTATCTACTCATCCACCCTGAGACACAGAGATTAGAGTGGCTTCTGTACAAAGTCACCTATTTCAATCCTGAAAATGATTCATTTAATGCCCTCAAGTATGAAGATTACAGAGATGCAGGAGGTTTGGTTTTCCCAAGGATTTTAACAGGATATACACTAGAAGGGGATTCTACCGGATCTATCCGCTATCAGGTAAGTTTTGGAGACGTACTGCTTCAGGAGGAGCCTTTGGATAAGGCATTTTTTGAAATGCCAGAAAATGGAGTGGTTGCCGAGGATTAAGGGCGAATCAATTTAATTTTCACTTCTGCCTGTAGGCTAGACTGAGCGGTTCCGAAATAATCTCCCTGAACAGGCATTGTGAGATTAGGATCTGCATGCATACCCAACGGAATGTAGCGATGGTCGGTCAGCAAGCCCAAAGAAGGATCCAACCCTACCCAGCCGGCACCCGGCAAATACACTTCAAGCCAAGCATGCAATTCGTGGCCTTCTCCCATGTCTGGATTAAAAGCATAGCCAGACACAAAGCGGGCCGCCAAGCCCATACTTCTCAGCATCTCAAGCTGCATGTGGGCCAAATCCCTACAGGAGCCAGTCTTTTTCTCAAAAGTATCTCTAGCAGGCCAAATATTCTGTTCGTGACGAATCTGATGCTGCCAGTTTTGATAAATCTGCTGAGTCAATTTGACTAGAAAATCCACCAGTCCTTCTGACTCACGGACGAGTGGTACTATAAACTCTTGAAAATCTATTTGAGGATCTTTTTCTAAAAATGGAATTAAAAAGCTATTCAAATCTTGGTAATTGAACAAAGGGAAGTCTGAGTTCCATGCCGAGTCTTCAAAGCTCTTATCCAAAATAAAACCAAATGGATTAAAGGAATTCAATCTAAAAATCCACTCTGTCTGGATTTTCAACTCCGCCGTCTCACCACTGAACCAGGCCTGCTGGTACCAGTTTCCTGCTAAGTCCTGACGGAAATTAGAGTCGGTCGGGTGGGGATAAATGGATACCTGCTGATGCTCTATCCTGAAATAAGGTCTCTGCTGAGGCACCAAAAACAAACGGTGCACACCCAGTCCTACCGGACTCGTATAGCGATACTCACTCAGATGTCTGACCTGTATGAGCATGATCAGATTTCCTTTTCTTCACTGAGAAGCGTCTCCACGCCCAAGGCAGAGTTTAGTACCTCGGCAGGGAGCTTGGCGATGGCATTTTTGAGGCGATTGTTCCAAAAGGTAGAGATGTGTTCCAGCTCTTTCTGCTCAAATCGTTTTTCAAAAGTCTTATAAGCATCATTTTGAAGCACGACAGTATCTATGGGAAAGTCCACATCATTGGCGGAGATCCTCGTGGCATCAAATGCCAAAAATGCGCATCTCAGTGCATATTCCAGCGAATCTTCATAGCGAAGCGATCGCTTGAGCACCGGATTGCCAAAACCTGTATTCCCAATGATGACAAAAGGAGTCCCGCGGTTGATCTCTATCCAATTACCTTGTGGATAAAGCAAATAAAGCCTCGGCTCAGAATCCTGCTCCAGCTGGCCACCGATTATTGAGAAAAGATTGAAGTGCAGTCCTGATTCCTCCAAATACGCCTTATCTTCCTTGGCTACGTTTTTGACTTGATTGCCAAACTCATTGACCGCATGAAACAATTTGGTGAATGACTCATCTTGCTTCTCGATCACCTCAGAAAAATAGGTAATCGCTTTGTCCCGCACTGACCGAAGACCGCTGGTCATGATAAAAAAAGAATGCTTTTCCCGATTGACGGTAAAGACCTTTTTGGAAGAAGTGGTCTCATTGCCAGAGGTGATTCTCGTATCTGAAAGGCCCACCAAACCCTGTTTGGTTTTGATGCCTAGGCAAAATGTCATTATTGATCCTGAGTTTGTGAGGAGAAATTGTCCCGAAGTCGAAAGTAAGTACTGTCGATCAAATCTGACAGATTATTCAGTTTTATTTGCAGATTGTCCAGATACTCATGGAGACCAAAACCTATGATATCCATCACATCTGCAAACTCCAATCGGGACCGGAGCTCTCCCATCGCTTTTTCAGCTGGATTTTTAAATCCTCCGTCCAAATTGCCAGAGATATGATGCAAGCAGGACTCAGCCTCTTTGAGACAGAAATAAATAGACCTTGGAAAGTAACGATTGAGCACCAAAAACTCCACCACATTGGAAGGGTCTATGGTGCCATAGACTCTTCTATACGTATTGAAGCCTGTCACAGACTTCAGCAAAGCCATCCAGTGAAGAAAGTCCAAGGGAGTGCCCACGTCCATACCCGACGGGAGTAGGATATGATACTTGACATCGAGAATACGGGAAGTCTTGTCGGCCCGCTCCAAAAACTGCCCCAACTGTCGAAAATACCAGCCTTCTACCCGTGCTACGCTATTATCCGCGATCCCATAGATGAGCAAAATCTGATTTTTGATCCGTTCGAAAAAATACCTTGGATCTGATTTTTTCCAGATTTTCTTATCCTTACCCTCGAGCATCATGTAGTAGAGTTCATTGGCTTTTTCCCAAGTCTCTTTACTTAGATTCTCTCGGATAATTCGGGCATTTTCCCGAGCTCTCATCACAGAGGAAAGCATGGAATTAGGGTTTTGAGGATCAAAAGCCAAAAAATACAATACTTCATTTTTCCCAAATTCCTGGTAGTGTGCCGTGAAGAGTTCCCAATCGCCCGTGGCAGCTACGAGAGGTTGCCACTGTTCTTTAAGATCCACCGGCAAATCTTGCATGAGGTTGAAATTGACATCGATAAACCGGGCATAATTTTCAGCACGCTCTAGATATCTCCCCAGCCAATAAATATGGTTTGCTACTCTACTTAACATTTCATTTGATTAATTGTACAACACCCATGTATCCTTACTTCCTCCTCCCTGAGAGCTATTCACCACCAAGGAGCCTTTCTTCAAAGCCACCCGAGTGAGTGCTCCCGGAATCACTTCTATTTCATTCCCATACAGGATATAAGGTCTCAAATCCACATGCCGTGCCTGTACACCCTCTTCGGTCAGAGAAGGCACCGTGGAAAGCGACAATGTCGGCTGCGCTATGTAATTGGTAGGATTGGCCTTGATCAGTTCTTTGAACTTTGCATGCTCTTCCGAGCTTGCTTTGGGACCGATCAGCATCCCATATCCACCTGCGGCATTTGTCTCCTTGACGACCAACTCGTGAATATGATCCAAGACATACTTGCGGTCTTTTTCTTCTCTACAGAGATAGGTAGGGACATTGTTGAGAATCGGATCCTCTCCTAGATAGTATTTGATAATCTTTGGCACATAGGCATAGACGGCTTTGTCGTCCGCCACTCCAGTGCCAGGTGCATTGGCCAAAGCCACATTGCCAGCTTTATAAGCTTCAAAAATACCCGGAACTCCAAGCATAGAATCAGGCCTAAAAGTCCTCGGGTCTAAAAACACATCATCAATCCTGCGGTACAAAACATCTATCTGCTCCAGCCCTTTCGTAGTCTGCATGTAGACTTTTTTGTCCTCCACGATCAGATCTACACCATTCACCAGTTCCACTCCCATCTGCAATGCAAGATAGGAATGCTCGTAATAGGCCGAATTGTAGATTCCCGGTGTCAATACTCCTACGACCGGTTTGGCCTTATTGGAAAGATGCTGGAGCATTCTAAGAAGCTTAGCAGGATAATCCGACACTGGACGAATACCTTTCTGGTTGAAAATATCCGGATAAGCCCTTTTGATAATTTCCCGACTCTCCAGCATGTAGGATACACCCGAAGGACAGCGTAGATTATCCTCGAGGATATAGTATTCACCGTCTTTGTTTTTGACCAAATCAGTACCTGTGATATGGCACCAGATGCCCTTAGGAGGTGTCAGCCCTACGCAGGGTTTGAGATAGTCCTTGCTTCCCAAAATCAATTCCTCTGGGACAATCCCGTCTTTTAAAATCTTCCGATCATTATAGATATCCTGAAGAAACAGGTTAAGTGCGTAGGTTCGCTGCTTCAAGCCAGATTCGAGATGAAGCCATTCCTCATTGGGAATGATCCGGGGAATGATATCTAGATGCAAGATCTTCTCCAAACCTTGATTGTCATGATAGACATTGAAGGTCATCCCCATTGCCTTCTGGGTTTGATTGGCTGAAAACTGCAGATGATTCATTTTTTTCAGCGCAATTTTTTTCAGCCCCTGCGAAAATTCTTCGTAATGCTGACGAATGACTCCTGTCTCGGTAAACATTTCATCATAATGGTCGGAGGCATTGTACCCTTCTATTTTCATAAAAGTCTGATATAAGTCGATTTATAATATAAAATCAATCTTACACTAATTCAAAAATTATCGATGTTATTTAAAAATAAGTCAATAAAATATCTTTTTATGGAGAATATTATCATCAATCATCGGGATTAATTGATAAGTCCCAAATCATTAACCTATACTGTTGACTGGTTTTCTTGTCATTTTTTCATGTATTTTCGAGGCATGTTGAAGACCACACATCCTGCTCCAGAAAGTCGCCTTTTAAAAAAAGACAGTCTCTACAGACAGCTCAAAGATGCCTTGTTTATAGCAATAGGAGTAGTCATGGCCAGCATCGGACTTAAAGGTTTTTTGCTTCCCAATGGCTTCTTTGATGGAGGTGCGATGGGTATGTCACTACTATTGGAGATGCTGACTCCGGTCAACTTGTCTCTCTTGATTATCATGGTGAATATTCCGTTCATACTTCTGGGTGCCAAGCAGGTTTCCGTTCCTTTCGCAATCAAAAGTACCTTGGCCATTTTTGGCCTTGCTCTACTCGTACACTATATCGAAGTACCTGCCATCACGGCTGACAAACTATTGATTGCAGTTTTTGGAGGTTTTTTTCTGGGTTCGGGAATTGGTTTTGCGATCCGGGGAGGTGCTGTGATCGATGGTACAGAAGTCTTGGCCATCTCAGTCAGCCGCAAATCCAGTTTGACAGTGGGTGATTTTATCACTGTTTTCAACGTTTGCCTTTTTATCGTCGCAGCAATTTTTGTAGATATCGAAACAGCCATGTATTCCATGCTGACCTATTTCTCCGCTTCCAAAACCGTCGATTTCATCATCAATGGAGTGGAAGAATACTTGGGCGTGATGATCATGTCTCCGCACAATGAAGATATCAAGCAGATGATTTCTTTCGACTTGGGACGAGGGGTCACGGTTTTGAAATCAGATGGTGGCTATGGAGCCAAAGCTCAAGAGCTTCCAGACCGGAAAGTGCTATTTTGTGTCATTACACGATTGGAAGTGACACGCCTACTCAGTGAGGTCAATAAAATCGATCCATCGGCTTTTGTAATCCAATACCCGATCAAAGACACGAAAGGTGGAATGATCAAGAAAAGACCACTTCATTAGAGCCAAGATGTTAGACTCTAGAAGCAAGACATTAGGTATTGAAAGTAGAAGCAGTTTTGAACTAATGATCGTAAATGCAAAAAGCCAAGAGAATAAACTCTTGGCCCTTGATTCTTGGTTCTTAATTCTTGATTCTTAAGAAATCGTTGATCCACTCGCTGTTCCTTCGTGAGGAGTCAGGAGCTTCAGCTTTCCATCTTTGTCTTCTGCCATCAGAATCATTCCTTCAGAATCGATTCCCATCATTTTTCTTGGTGCCAGGTTGATCAACATGGTCACTTGCTTTCCTACCAAAAATTCAGGTTCGAAATGCTCCGCTACGCCGCTGAGCACCGTTCTTTCACCGAGCCCAGTATCTACTTTCAACTTGATCAATTTCTTGGATTTGGGCATTTTCTCCGCTTCCAGTATGGTCACCACCCGCATATCCAATTTGGTGAAATCATCATAGGTAATGATCTCTTTCATGGCAGGCATCGGTGCATTTGCAGCTTCGTTCATCTTTTTGGCGTCTAATAATTTTTGTACTTGTGCTTCTACTACTTGGTCCTCGATCTTTTCGAAAAGCAATCCCATCTGCCCGATTGTAGTACCTTCTACCAGCAAATTAGGATTTCCAGCTTGATTCCAGGTAGGGTTTTCTAGCCCGAAGAGATCTACCAATTTCTGAGCGGTGAATGGCAAGAATGGCTCTGAAACAATCGCCAAACTGGCGGCGATATTCAGCGCAATATTCATAATGGTCGCCGTTCGCTCCTCATCGGTCTTGATGGTTTTCCATGGCTCTGTATCAGCCAGGTATTTATTCCCCAATCGAGCCAAATCCATCATGATTCCCAAGGCTTCACGGAATCTATAGCGCTCCACGGATGCGGCGATTTTGGAAGGGAATTCTGCCAAAGCATCCAAAACCTCCTGATCATATCCGGTCAATTCGCCTTTCGCAGGGATCACTCCCTGATAATATTTCTGAGTCAAGACTACTGCTCTATTGACGAAATTGCCATAAATCGCCACCAGCTCCGAGTTGTTTCTTCCTTGAAAATCCTTCCAACTGAAGTCATTGTCTTTGGTTTCTGGCGCATTGGCGGTCAACACATAGCGAAGTACATCTTGCTTGCCTGGGAATTCCTCCAAATATTCATGCAACCAAACCGCCCAGTTTCTAGAAGTGGAAATTTTATCCCCTTCCAGATTCAGGAATTCATTCGCAGGCACATTGTCTGGCAATACGTAGTCTCCATGTGTCTTGAGAATAGCCGGGAAAATAATGCAGTGGAAGACGATATTGTCTTTGCCAATGAAGTGCACCAACTTGGTCTCTTCATCTTTCCAATAAGGCTTCCAATCTTTCCCATTTTGCTCCGCCCACTCTTTGGTAGAAGAAATATATCCTATCGGCGCATCAAACCAAACGTAGAGAACTTTGCCATCCGCGTCCTGCAGAGGAACTTTGATCCCCCAGTCCAAGTCACGGGTCATGGATCTAGCCTGCAAGCCGTCTCCAGCTTCGAGCCAAGATCTACACTGTCCCAAAACGTTGTTTTTCCAGTCCTCGGCATGCTCTTCGAGAATCCACTTTTTCAGGAAATCCTGATATCTCGCCAAATCCAAAAACCAGTGTTTGGTCTCCTTCAAAACGGGCGTTCCTCCACTCAATTTGGACTTTGGATTGATCAAGTCGGTCGGGCTCAGCGAAGAACCGCACTTTTCGCACTGATCTCCATAGGCATTTTCAAAGCCACATTTGGGACAAGTTCCCTCGATATAGCGATCAGCCAAAAACTGACCTGCTTCCTCGTCAAAATACTGCTCGGTACTTTGCTCCAGAAACTCCCCTTTTTCATACAAATCCTTGAAAAAGCCCTGAGCTGTCTCATGATGAATGGGAGCCGAAGTTCTGGAATAATGGTCAAAACTAATTCCGAATTGCTCGAAACTGTTTTTCATCATGGCATGATAAAAATCCACCACTTCCTGTGGGGTTTTGCCTTCTTTCTTGGCTTTGATAGTGATGGCGACTCCGTGCTCATCAGAGCCACAGACATACAGCACATCTTTGCCCTGAGATCTCAAAAATCTCGCATAAATATCTGATGGCACATAGCATCCGGCCAAGTGGCCGATATGAAGTGGACCATTGGCATAGGGCAATGCCGAAGTAATCGTATATCGCTTGAAATTCTTACTCATGTATGGAGAGGTATTTTCTTATTCTTATTCAGCTCGCAAAGATAGGGAAAACCCTCAAAGCGGATCAGGTGCATTGGTAAATTCCTCCCTCGCTTCCTCCGTGAGGATGCCATTGTAGATGATCGTGATCGCCTGATCGTAGATATCCGCAGGCGGGATTTTCATTCCTTTTTGGATTGATTCTGGAAATTGATTCAAAAATTTGGGATCCAGCAAGGATTGGACAGCTGAGGCATATAAAGTCACCACTAGGCTTACATTCAGGTTCTTTTTGACCAGCCCCTGCGCTATCCCCTGCTCGATCAGTTTCTGAAAACGTAGGAAAGCAGATTCATTGATATAATCTCTCAGATCCTCCCAAACCTCCGGTGCATGCTCTCGAAGGTCTTCAAAAAGGCTGGGATTGATCGGTGCCAAATGCTGGGCAATGACGGAAAGGGAAGATTTTAGCTTGAGGGGGAAAGGGATGTAGCGATTGTCCAAAATCGCCTCCACCTTGGCTGTCATTCGGGTTTTCAGTTTTTCAAAAGATGCCTGAAGCAGTTCCAATTTACCCGGAAAATACTTATAAAGCGTCTTTTTGCTCATGGTCAGTTCCTGAGCGATGTCATCCATCGTGGTGTGTCTATAGCCTTTGTCGAGAAAAAGCTGATAGGCTTTGTCCAAAATTTTACTTTCTATGCTGCTTTTCTTGCTCATGCCAGAGGGGATGCTTTGGGGCAAAGATAATCAGATTCATTAGTGAAACTTAGGAAGGGCAAATGCCAATACTAAAATCTAAATTGTGACAGCTATTGACTCGCACCATCTATTTTTTCATCATTTCAATTTTTCATCTTTCAAATCCCACTAAATTTAAATCCCAATTACCCTTTTTTCCATGACTCATCAAGAAGCTGCGGACCGAATCGCCCAACTCACCCAAGAAATCAACCACCACAACCACCTCTACTATCAGGAAAGCCGGATAGAAATCTCGGATTTTGAGTTTGATCAGTTGCTGGAAGAGTTGATCCGATTGGAAACCGAATTCCCTGATTTGTTGGATCCAGATAGCCCAAGTCAACGAGTCGGCGGCACGATCACCAAGGATTTTCAGACCGTGGCGCATGAGTATCGCATGCTTTCTCTGGGAAATACCTACACGATCGAGGAACTGGAAGCTTTCGACGAGCGAGTTCAAAAAGGCCTGGGAAGTAGCGATTACGAGTATTTCTGCGAAATGAAATTTGACGGGGTGGCCATCAGCCTGATCTATGAAAATGGCAAACTGACCCGTGCAGTCACCCGTGGAGACGGAACCAAGGGAGATGATGTCACTGCCAACGTGCGGACGATACGAAATATCCCTTTGACTGTATCGGGAGAAGGTATTCCACAAAAATTCGAAGTTCGGGGCGAAATCTTCCTCCCTTTGAAAGAATTTGAAAAAATCAACCAGCATCGTGAAGAAGCTGGAGATGCCCTCCTGGCCAATCCGAGGAATGCCGCTTCCGGCACACTGAAAATGCAGGATTCTTCAGTGGTGGCCAAGCGTCGATTGAACTGCTATTTTTATCAGCTACTCGGGGATGATTTGGGGGTTTCTACTCATTCGGAAGCCATTCACTTGATAGAAAAGTGGGGTTTCAATGTCTCTCAAACCTATAAAAAAGCACAAAACATACAGGAAGTACTGAACTACATCGAGGAATGGAGAGAAAAACGCCATACCCTTCCTTTGGAAACAGACGGAGTAGTCCTTAAGGTGAATAACTACGATCAACGTGAGGAATTGGGCTTTACCGCTAAAAATCCTAGATGGGCGATTGCCTACAAATACAAGGCAGAAAGTGCGGAGACTCAGCTTCTGTCCATCACCTACCAAGTGGGGAGAACAGGTGCGATCACACCAGTTGCCAATTTGGCTCCGGTCAGCCTGGCTGGCACGACCGTCAAGCGGGCTTCTCTCCACAATGCAAATGAAATAGAGCGACTGGGTATTCACGAAGGTGACTTTGTGTTTGTGGAAAAAGGAGGAGAAATCATCCCCAAAATCACAGGAGTCAATCTCAAGGCAAGAAAAACGGATTCCAATCCGATTCAATACATTGACACTTGTCCAGAATGTGGTACTCCACTGGAAAGAAAAGAAGGAGAAGCCAAGCATTATTGTCCAAATACAAGCTCTTGCCCACCCCAAGTTTTGGGTAGAATTGAGCATTTCGTATCGAAACGGGCGATGGATATTGACTCATTGGGAACGGAGAGAATCCGGGCTTTGATCGATCAGAAATTTATTCGCAACTACGCCGACATCTACCTGCTTGAGCAAAAGGAACGAGAGCTGTTGGGATTGGAAATGAGCCAAGATCAATATGAGAAGGAAGGAAGCGGCTTGCTTTACATCTCTTTGGAAAAGGCCCTTTTTGCCCTGACAGAGCAGATTTCTTTCAAGCAAATCCAACAATATCTCGAGGAAGCATCCGAGCTCCCAATGATGGAAACGCTTCGAGGTTTTCAAGAGCAAATCCGAAAATGGAAGAAAAAAATCCCTTCTAATACCGGTATGGTGGATTTCTTGATCAATTCCCTGAAAGATCATCCGGAGCTTCCCAAGCTGGAAGATTACGTTCCGGTAGCTGTTGTTTTGGAGATTTTCTTGGGTCGTCGCGTAGAGTTTCAACCTATTTTAGAGGCAAGCTACAAGGAAGGGACTGTTCATGGCATCATGCTTCGATTGAACCTGAAACTGCCAGACGAACTACGTGAGCGCATCAAAAAACTGAAAGCAAATACCTTCCAAGAAGGAGTGATTTCCAATATGCTCGAAGGCATCAAAGCTTCCAAAGCACAACCTTTTGAAAAAGTACTCTTTGCTATCGGCATTCGAAATATCGGAGAAAACACTGCCCAGCTTTTGGCCAGACACTTCAAATCCATTCAGGCACTTCAAGAAGCATCCTCAGAGCAACTTCTAGAGATCAATGGTGTGGGGGAAACGCTCGTGCATAGCATCCGAGAGTTTTTCGCCGATGAGCAAAACCAACAAAACATCCAGCAGCTTCAAAGTCTAGGCCTCAACTTCGAGATCATCCAGTCTGAGGAAAATACGGGAACGCAGATTTTGGCTGGCAAACGAATTTTAGCTTCCGGAAAACTGGAGAATTTCAAGCGGGATGAGATCAAAGATTTTATCCAACTACACGGCGGGCAGTACATCTCCGCTGTTTCCAAAAACCTGGATTTCATTATCGAAGGGGAAGGAATGGGCCCGAGCAAAAAAGATAAAGCCCAGAAACTGGGTGTGCCGATGATTTCGGAAGAAGAGTTTATGAAGATGGTAAATCAGTAAAATAAGGACGCATTATGATTTAATGCGTCCTTATTCCTTTCAATTGCTCCTCCCCTTCTACCACCATTTCCTCATACATCAGAGTCCATCCCATGGTACTGGTCAGCTGATAGATCGAAGCTAGCTCGCTCATCAGCCGATCTCGGGCATCCTTTTTCAAATCTGATCGATCGATTTTCTGTCTCAATTTATCCGTGACGGTAGTTTTGATTTTGTTATAATCTTTGGCACCAAATTGATTGAGATAATCCTGTGTCACATCGTAATACTCAATTTCCGGGTAGATATTGACGACTGGATCAGGGATTTTTGTAATTCGGACGGTTTTGGATTCCAAGTCTACTTCTGTTTCCAGTTTCCTGAGGTCGTACTCCACGGTAGCTTTGGCATTGACCACGACCAGTGCTTTCTTGTCGGATTTGATGATATCGAGAAAGAAATTCTGGGAATTTTTGAAAGTAAACACCTGAGAATAATGTCCCTCCGTGACAATCAACTTGCCGACTTGTAGGATTTGCTCTTGGATCAAAGAAGATTCTTCTCGGATCTGATCCTTATCCTCTTTCTTATCCATCCAATACCACAATCCCCCCAATATCAGGGCGGCGACAATAAATCCATTGATAAATCGGTTCATGAGGGGAGTATTGAGTGATTTAGTTTGAATGCTATAACGTCCTGCAAGAATTGAAGTTTAACCAGAAACTACATTTCAGAAAATGCCGCTGCGGTCAATTCTAACGAATGCAATCTAGCCTGATGATCAAAAATATTGGTTGTGATCATGATTTCATTCACTCCAGTATAGTTGATCAGCTCTTCCAAGCCTTCTTTTACAGATTCTTTAGTGCCTACAAAAGTCACAGCCATCATATTTTGAAGCGCTGCAGCTTCAGGTTCGCTGATATGCTGGAGAAAATTCTCGACTGGTGGACGAAGAGGAAAAGACCTACCATGAATCACCCCCAATGCCATCTGGAAAAAGGAAGTAGCCAAAAGATCTGCTTCTTCTTGCGTATCGGCTGCGATGACGTTGACACAAGAGATCACATAAGGTTCCTTCAGGTACTCTGAAGGCTTGAAGTGATCTTTGTAATATTGGACTGCCTGTACAAACTGAGCTGGTGCGAAATGGGAAGCAAACGCATAAGGCAAACCTCTCTCAGCAGCCAAAATCGCACTGCTCATACTCGAGCCCAAAATATAGATCGGCACATCCAGTCCTTCGGCGGGAAAAGCTCTGACGGAAGACCGAGAATTATCCAAAGAAAAATAACGCTGCAAATCTTCCAGATCATTAGGGAAATCCTGTACAGTTTCTATCCTTCCCCTTCTCAGAGCCGATGCGGTTTTTTGATCAGTACCCGGAGCTCTACCCAGCCCCAAATCAATCCTACCTGGAAATAAGGTCTCCAAGGTTCCGATTTCTTCTGCCACCATCAGAGCAGAATGGTTAGGCATCATGATCCCTCCGGACCCGACCCGGATCTTTTCTGTACCTCCAGCGATGTATCCCATCAGGACAGTCGGCGACGAACTCCCCACAAAAGGCATGTTGTGATGCTCTGCGAGCCAGATTCTGGTAAAACCTAATTTTTCCGAATTTCTAGCTACATCCAAGCTACGCTCATAAGCATCTTTGGCATCAAATCCATCCTTGATAATCGCCAGATCGAGAATGGAATATGGGATTTGTTTTGACATGATTGGTTTAGTTTTCTAGACCTGCAAACCACGGGATTTTGGAATTCGTTCGCTGTTTAAATCATTTAAACCATGATTTTTGATTATTTATCTTAGGTCAATTTCTCTAAAAAAGCCTGAGACTTCTGCCAAAACTCCTAGAGAACTCTATCTTTGCAAGCTCCAAACCCTCATTAAACCATGAACCAACTTTACGGTACTGGTGTGGCACTGGTCACACCTTTCAATGACGATTACACGATTGATTTCCCCGGGCTAAAGAAGCTGATCGACCATACGATCGATGGCGGAGTAGATTACCTAGTGGTATTGGGAACCACTGGTGAAGTGGCTACACTTACTTCCAAGGAGAAAAAGGAAGTATTGGCGGCTTGTCTGGAATTCAATGCAGATCGAGTACCTGTGGTTTATGGAATAGGAGGCAATAATACTCAGGCAGTTTTGGATGAAATCGCAAACACAGATTTCAAAGGGATTTCTGCCATTTTATCTGTTAGTCCCTATTACAATAAGCCTAGCCAAGCTGGCATCATCGCACATTATAAAGCGATCGCAGACACCTGTCCTGTTCCGGTGATCTTGTACAATGTACCTGGGAGAACCATGTCTAATCTGGCTGCTGATACCACGCTCGCACTCTCCAAGCATCCCAACATCATCGGCACGAAAGAAGCCAGTGGAAATCTAGAGCAATGCATGCAAATAGCAGCCGGAAAGCCAGATGATTTTCTCTTGATCTCGGGAGATGACCTCATGACCAAAGCGATGTATGCCATCGGAGGAGTCGGGGTTATTTCAGTTTTGGCCAATGCCATCCCTAGCACATTCAAAGCTCTTTGCCACGGAGATGAAAAAGAGAGTAGAAAAGCAGCATTTTCACTATTGGGTGTGAATGAACTCATGTACAAAGAGGGCAATCCTGTTGGCGTCAAAAATTTCCTTTGCCACCTCGACATCTGTGATGATCAGGTCAGACTACCCATGCTGAGAGCGAGTCTGGAGCTCAACCAACTGATCAAAACAGCTGCTCAAAAATTCATGTAAATGACTTCACATGCGCTATCCATAGCAGAGCTGGGAGATCTCATTCAGTCCACTCTGGAAAATGAGCTCTCACCTACCTATTGGGTCATCGGTGAGATCGCAGATTTCCGACAAGCTCCACAAGGACATGCGTATTTCGAACTGGCAGAAAAGCAAGGCAGTCAAGTTCGTGCAAAAATCCGATGCAATTGCTGGCACTTTACCTACCGAGCCATTGCCTCCCGATTTGAGAACCTCACGGGATCCAGTATCAAAAATGGAATGAAAGTGTTGGCGCAGGTACAGGTCACATTTCATCCGGTCTATGGTCTAAGCCTTAATGTCAAAGACATAGATGCTTCTTTTTCACTAGGTGAACGCGCTAGGATCAGGCAAGAAAACATAGATCGCTTGACCAGAGAAGGCCTACTTCGGCTCAATGCTTCCCGAACCTTTCCTCCTGTCATTCAAAAAATTGCCATAATCAGTAGTGCAACTGCCGCTGGCTATGGTGATTTCATCAATCATATAGATCATAACGCATTCGGATATAAAGTTTATCATAAGCTTTTCCCCTCTTTGATGCAGGGAAATGGAGCCGTAGCTAGTTTGATACAAGCATTAGACTTGGTAGAAAACACCAAAGATGAGTTGGGACTGGAAGCGATCGTCATCATTCGAGGTGGTGGCGCGCAGTTGGACCTTGACTGTTTTGATTCCTATGAGCTTGCTGCCAAAATCGCCCAATCCAGCCTTCCTGTGTTCACAGGTATCGGTCATGAAAGAGACGAAACAATAGCTGATTTGGTAGCCCATAGCCGACTCAAAACGCCAACAGCGGTAGCTGATTTTCTGATTTCAGGTTTTCGAATTTTTGAGGAAAACTTAGGAAACCTGCTTTCCCGACTGGACCGTCAGACCAGACAGCAACTCAAATTGGCGGCAGCTTCCTTGGATCAAAGCAAACATCAAATCCGTGGATTGGTACAAAACCGAATCAATCTAGAACAGGAAAGAATCCGGTCCCGCAAACACCAACTTATCTCCTCTTCGCTCGCAGGCCTGCAGCACAAGAAGGTCAGTCTGGACAAGCTGAGTCATGAAGTAGAAAAAGGGGCTAACCGATTCATTTCCGATCAACAGAAAAACTTAGATCAAGTCGAAAAATCCATCCGACAACTTGATCCCATTTCATTGCTCAGCAAAGGCTATTCAAGATCTGAAATAGAGGGAGTTCCGGTGGATATAGCCAAGGTAAAAGTCGGCCAGATCATGGTCACACACACTCGCTCCAAACAGATCAAAAGTATTATCGAAGACATTCAAGAAAAATAAATCCATGAACTATCAAGAAGCGACGGATCGGCTCGAACTCATTCTGAGCCAACTGGAAGAAGGAAAAAAAAGTGTAGACGAACTCTCCGATTTGGTGAAAGAAGCTTCGGAATTAGTGAAGTTTTGCAAAACTAAATTAAAAAACACGGAGGAAGAGATTCAAAAAGCTTTTGACGAGGCCTAGGCAAATTCCAATACAATAAAAAACTCAACTCTGAGTTTTTATTAAGAATCCAGAGACTTATTGGCATATTTGTTGCCATTTTTGCAAAATGATGGGGAAGCACTTGCTTCAAAATGTGATGAAATGAAAAAAACGATCCAACTCTTAGTTTTCCTACCATTTTTGGTCAGCAGCCTAGAAAGCTCAGCTCAGAATTTTTACAAGGAAAGAATCTCCCGTGACAATATCCTCACTATTGGAGCAGGCCCCTCCTTCGCATATTTGGACAATGGAGGTCAGTACAGGGATTTTAATTTTGAAATAGAACCATCCATCTCTGTAGCTTTGACAAAAAAAATCACGCAATTGCTAGACGTAAGAGCGACTCTTGGCTATCAGGGAATCAGTAGCGGTGGCAACCCCAGCGACAATGTGACAAACTTCTGGTACCAAAACTTCTCTTCCTTTACCGCAAAAGGTCCTGCTTACTACTTTGACGTCATGCCTAGTATTAATCTGGTTCCATTTAGAAATCACATGCATCGTAGCAAAGTGAATTTTTATGGAGGTGCCGGCCTAGGGGTGATGGTAGCAAAGACCAAGCAAACGAAATCTTTTTCTCCTGAAGAAGAGCCCACCACTCACGAAATCACTACAGGTTACGTACCAGTACGAGCTGGATTGAGTGTGAGAATCGGACCTTATTCAGATATCGCCGGAGAAGGCACGATTCTTTTTACATTTACTGACAATCTGGACGGGAATGTAGGTTTCAATAAGTATGGAGACCATCTCGCACAAGCTCAGATCGTCTATAGACGCTACTTTTTGCAAAAGCCGAGAGACTAAAAAAATTCACGACTTGATAAAGGGCTTTCGATTTCTCTCAAAAATTGAATCTCAAGCTTTATAAAAAAATGGTTCACGAACTATCTACTCTAGTCTGTGAACCAAAATCCATTTCTTAAATTTCTACTTGATTCGGCAATACCTCCAAAAACTTACGAGGTACGGAAATCAGCATATTTTGATAAATCCCTGGGATGCGAATCATGAAATAGTCTTTATTTCCCTTCTCTACACATTCGCCAATCATATTCTGAAGTGGACCTCCCATTACCTTCACTTTCTCCCCAGGCTCTATCTCACTGCCGTCAGTCTCTACGGCCACTCCAGTGTCCACCACTCTTTTGATCGTATCCAAATCTTCGTCCCTTACAGTGGCATGATTGCCTGAAAAATGGACAAACTTAACCGATCCAGGCACTTGGAGACATTCCCACAGTTTATTGCGCTCAGTCTTTACAAAAACGTACCCGTTGAATAAAGGACGCTCTACTTTTTTCTTTCTGTCTGACCATTGCCTCAGCTCAGTGACCAAAGGCAAATACACTTCCCACCCCTCTTCTCTCAATCGTGTGGCTACTTTCTTTTCTGATCGTGATGCTGTATACATCACATACCATTTTAATTCACTCATCTTCTATCCTCCGATTTGGACTTCGAAATTACAAAATCCTAATTGATCTCAGGAGAATTTTTGACTTTAAATCCTAGCCTGATAAGTATACAATTGATAATAACGTCCTTCCAGTGCGATCAAATCCTCGTGTTTGCCACGCTCCACGATTTCGCCTTGCTCGATCACTAATATCTGATCCGCCTGACGGATCGTACTCAGCCTGTGGGCAATGACAAAAGTAGTTCTACCTTTCATCAGTTCTTTCAAACTAGCCTGAATCAAAGTTTCCGATTCGGTATCCAAATTGGAAGTGGCTTCATCCAAAATCAATATTTTAGGATCTGCCAAAATCGCACGAGCTATGGCAATTCGCTGCCGCTGGCCTCCGGACAGTTTCACTCCCCGCTCACCGATCAAGGTATCCAACCCTTGCTCAAATCTATCTGTGAATTCCTGAACATGGGCGGCATAGACCGCTTGCATCAATTGCTCCTCTGTAGCCTGAGGCCGGGGAAAGAGAATATTGTCACGAATCGTACCCTCAAATAGAAAATCGTCCTGAAGTACCACTCCCAGTTGAGAGCGAAAATCCTGAAGTCTCACCTTACCAAGATCTTGTCCGTCTAGTCGGATCTCTCCAGAATCTGGATTTAAAAAAGTAGCTGCAAGCCCTGCTATGGTAGTTTTCCCAGATCCCGACGTACCTACCAATGCAGTCACCGAACCGGCAGGAGCATCAAAACTTACATTTTTCACAACCTTTTTGCCCTCCTCGTAAGCAAATGAAACTTGGTCAAATACGATTTCTCCTTTGAATTTAGATAGAGCTACAGTCCGCTGCGTATCATCAGCTTCCAGAGGAGTATTCATGATCTCCTCCGTCCTATCAAGACCAGCAAACGCTTCAGTTAATTGGCTGCCTATATTGGACATCTGTACGATCGGAGCGATCATAAAACCCAAATACAAGGTAAAAGCCAAGAAATCTCCGAAAGTCATCCTTCCTTCCATGATCATCCAACCTCCTATCCCCATGATCCCTGCAGAAGCCAATCCCAAAAGTAAAGTTCCGGCAGAAGTCACAAAGGAAGTTGCTGTCAGACTTGCTTTGACATTTTGAAATAGCTCATCTACTCCTTGCTGAAAAGTCTTAATCTCCTGATTTTCCGCATTAAATCCTTTGATCACACGGATACCGCCCAAAGTTTCTGTCAGGCGCCCAGTTACCTGAGCATTTATCTTGCCCCTTTCTCTGAAAATCGGTCGGATTCGCCCAAACGCTTTTAAAGAAACCAAGCCAAATACAATCACTGGAACCAGTACATAGAGCGTCATCAAGGGACTGATACTGATCAATAAAACCAACGAAATAATGGCCGTCAATATCCCGCCTATCATCTGCGCAAAACCTGTCCCCACCAGATTTCTCACCCCTTCCACATCAGTCATGATCCGGGAAACCAATTCTCCGGTTTTGGTATTGTCAAAAAAACGGATTGGCAACTGAATAATATGCGATTGCACCCGAGAACGAAGTTTTGCGATCAGATTTTGGGCCTCTACAGATAAGATCTGAGTCAAAGCGTAAGAAGTGACAGACTGCACAACAATCGCAGCTACTACAGCCAAAATCAACCATTTCAAAAGCTCCAAATCATTGGAAGGTATCACATCATCTACCAAATACTTGCTGGCTCCAGGCAATACCAAACTTGCCAATCTACTGATGATGATCAACACCAGACCCAAAAAAAGATGTCTTCGGCGAGGCCAAATAATGGTCTTGAAGACCTGCCCCATCGTGACCTTTCGCTCTGCTTTTTTAGCCATAAAGTTTAGATTTAGACTCAAAAACCCGGATTGAATCCAGACGGTTCAATTGGGAATGTACATTTTTTTGAGAAAATCGAGTTTGCAGAATTCTTGGATCAGTGATTTTCCCTCATATTCCTTGGCAAGGACTTAAATGATAAGAAGGTTCTTGATTTCAATTCTCTTCCTTGAAAGACTAAGCCTTTTGATAGAGCTTTCCCCTGATCCAAAAGGCCACCCGAACCAATAGAATCAAAGCAGGAACCTCAACAAGAGGTCCGATGACTCCCGCAAAAGCCTGTCCTGAGCTCAGGCCAAACACCGCGATAGCCACTGCTATAGCTAACTCAAAATTATTTCCAGCGGCGGTGAAGGCCACAGAGGCTGCTTTTTCATAATCTGAACCCAAAACCTTGGTCACAATAAACCCGATGACAAACATCAAAACGAAATAGATGAGAAGCGGTATTGCTATCCGAATCACATCCATCGGTATAGTCACGATCAACTGGCCTTTCAGCGAAAACATCACGACAATTGTAAACAAAAGCGCCAATAAAGTAATCGGAGATATCCTCGGAATAAACTGATTCTTATACCAGTCCTCTCCTTTTATTTTGACCAAAATAAGTCTAGTCAAGATCCCCATCAAAAACGGGATACCAAGATAAATCGCCACGCTCTCAGCTATCATACCGATAGATACATCTACTACCAGCCCCTCCAGACCGAAATACGGAGGCAGAACTGTGATAAAGAGCCAAGCATAGAAACTATAGCCAAAGACTTGAAAAATACTATTTAAAGCTACCAAACCAGCACCATATTCACTGCTGCCTTCGGCCAGGTCATTCCATACCAGCACCATCGCGATGCACCTTGCCAAGCCGATCAAGATCAACCCCACCATGTATTCAGGATAGTCTTTCAAGAAAACTACAGCCAGGACAAACATCAATATCGGGCCTATTACCCAATTCAACAGTAAAGAAATGGAGAGGATCTTGACATTTTTAAACACCTTTGGAAGCAAACTATAATCGACTTTTGCCAAAGGTGGATACATCATTAGGATCAGACCGATCGCAATCGGAACGTTGGTAGCCCCCACGCTCACAGAATCTATCCAGGAAGAACTTGAAGGGAAAAAGTAACCCAAGCCCACTCCTATCCCCATCGCAAGGAAAATCCAAAGTGTCAGATATTGATCAAGAAAACCGAGTTTTTTGGCAGCCATGTTTACTTATTTAACAGATACATTGGCAAAAACATAAAACATCTCGGAGGCTATTTGCAGGGACCTCTCATCGTAGCGACTGGCCTCTTCTGGCGTATCATCAAAAGCCTTCGGATCCTCGTATCTGACAGGGATTCTAGCCGAAGCCCCTGGAATGAAGGGACAATTTTCATCCGCATGCGCGCAGGTCATCACAGCTGCAAAATTGTCTTTGCTATTGATCGGGTCATCATAGAGCTTGGAGAAAGCCGCAATTGGATCTTCATCTTCTGAATAAAAAACAAAATAAAACGGATTGTCCACACCCTTTTGAGCGACACGAAAACCACTTCTTCGAATAGATGCCACTGCCCGATCATTGAAGGCTGTCACTTCCACACCTCCGGAATAGCAGTAGGCCGGAATTCTGTAAAAAGCAGCTGCGGTCTGGGCCCAAATCTGCGAAAACTGACTTCTCCGGGAATTGTGGGTACAAATAAAATTGAGATGAACTGCCTCTCCTGAATCGATTTTATCCTGAATAAAATCGATCAAAGACTGGAGTACTTTCTTTCTCTCCTCAGGTATGTCGAGAGACTGGGCTTGCGAAATAGTGGCGTGTAGGCTTTCTAAAAACTTCATAACATCAATTGGATAGGATTAAAATCTACTTAGCAGCAACCCGAACCCGGAGTGCAGCTTTCTGATTTGACATTCAAGCTGGACAGTCGAACCTTTGGTTTTTTGTCCGGAATCCCACACTTATCCTTCGCCAGACAATCAGTCTGCTTGCTCGTCAAAAGAAAATTAACGCCATCAAACTCCAACCCAAATTTCCCAATGGTATCGGCCTGATATTCTACCTCCACTTCCAGGTCTTCCAGTCCCAACACCTTCTCAGAAAGCTCAATAATGTGAATCAGCTTTTCCGGATGAAGGCGGTGATTGTAGTCATCCGCACTCCAAAGCTGGAAGTTTGCTACATTTTCTGTTCTCACAGTACCTCCACAGTCTATAAAATGCTTAGAGATTTTGCCTACCTCCGTCACATGAAAGTGGGTAGGAACCAACTCTCCATCGGGCAATTGAAAAGCGATATTTTCGAGTTGGGCTAAGTGGTTTTTCACTTCAGATAGTTTCATCTTTTTATTTGTTTATTGCGATAATACGATAGATAGATTCAAATTTTTTTTTAACAGCAATTTCCCTGATCATCAATTTTTTGATCAAAAAAAACACCTAAGGCTTGTCTCATTTTTTCCCAATTTCCTTGGTCAATACAATAGCAAACACTAGTACCCGTAATATTTCCTTTGATCAAACCCAATGATTTGAGCTCCTTGAGATGCTGAGAAATCGTGGGCTGAGCTAGACCGATTTCCAAAACCAAATCTCCGCAGACACAGGAATTGATCTTGAAAAGGTGCTGGAGGATAGCCACCCGAGCGGGATGGGCAAAAGCTTTTGCAAATTGAGCTATCTCATTTTGCTGGTCAGAGAATATTTCAGTTTTGGTCAACCCCATGATTCAATTTATTTATTGCAATATTACGATTAATAATTTTTCAAGTTCAATGATTTGACACTTTTTTTCAAAATTCAACTAGTTACCTCCTCCGATAAAACACCTAACTTCCCCAATATTGAAAATCCTCCATGTCATGATGAAGAAAAGCTTGTTTTATGGGATCGCCTGTGTCGTATTCCTTTCCTGCGACAAGGATGACACCTTGCCTCTATTGGCCGAGACCGGAACCATTTGGCGTAGCGGAGGACTTTATTACTGTGCCGAGCAGATCCATCTAGACAATGGAGACATAGTAATAGTGGCGGATTTGACAAGTATGCTTGAGTATCCATCCGGAACCCGAGTGTCTGTCGCCTACCAAAAACTGGGAATGAATAAAAACTGTGCGCCAGCTATTGATGGTGAAATCATAGAAATCGAAGAAATAGAGTAAATATGTCCATATCCAAAGAATCCGAACTCATCGGAATGAAAAAAGTAAGTGAAGTCGTAGCTCAAACGCTCAAGCAGATGAGAAATCACGCCAAAGCCGGAATGAGCACCAAAGAGCTGGACGAGTTTGGCGGGCAAATTCTAAATAGTTTAGGCGCCAAATCTGCACCTTTCGAGACCTATGGCTTCCCTGGCTATACCTGTATCAGCGTCAACCAAGAAGCCGCACATGGGATTCCATCCGAAAACAAAATTTTGAAGGAAGGTGACCTGATCAATATAGATGTTTCAGCCGAATTAGATGGTTTTTGGGCTGACAATGGAGGCTCCTTCGTCATTGGCAAAGACATTCATCAGCATCAGCCATTGGTAGATGCTTCCAGGACTATTTTGCAAAAGGCAATCAACCAAATCCGTGGAGGAGTGAAAATCGCGGACATTGGACATCTTATCGAATCGGAAGCCAGAAAATCTGGCTTCAAAGTCATCAAAAACCTAGCAGGCCATGGAGTAGGTCGGAGTCTCCATGAAGCACCCGAGGATATCCTAAACTATCGGGTCAAGAGCAACCGGGAGCGTTTTAAGAAAAATACGACAGTTGCTATCGAAACATTCATCTCTACACATTCCACCTATGCAGTCGAGCAAGCCGATGGCTGGACACTGGTTGGCAATAAAGGAGGATTTGTGACGCAGCATGAACACACGATTTTGATCACTGATCAAGCTCCCCTGATACTGACCGCAGCAAATGAAATCTGGTAAAACCCCACCCAAAAAAACCTATCATCAATGACTAGTAAAATCCTGAAAATCTTCCTCAGACTTGCTTTGGCATCTTCATTTCTATCAGCAGTAGCGGATAGATTGGGGATGTGGCCCTCATCCGTTTCAGTCTGGGGAGATTGGGCTACTTTTTTAGATTATACCCAACTCATCAACCCTTGGTTTCCTCCCTCCACCATTCCTATCCTCGGTGCCTTGGTCACAGGCTTGGAGGTTTTGTTTGCTATGGCACTCCTACTTGGATTCAAAACAGAGTTTTTCGGAAAATTAAGCGGAATACTGATCTTAATTTTTGCCCTCTCCATGACACTTTCTACAGGAATCAAAGGCGCCTTTGACTATTCCGTTTTTTCGGCAGCCGCTGCAGCATTTTGTTTGGGGCAAATGAAAGACAAATTTCTGGAGCTAGATTTAGTCTTTCAGAGAGGCCTGGCAAATTAAAGCTTTTATGCTCATAAAAATAGACCCAAACAAAATCCGAGACCATTGAGGAATCAGTGAGCTTCAGTCTCATTTGACACAAAAAAAGCCTCCCGAAATCGGGAGGCTGAATTTTTTAGAGCTACTTTCTAATTATTTGGTCTTAGGAAGTACATTAGAGATCAAAGAGACTTTCTCTATCGGCTCAGAAGCATTGGAGTAAATTCTTACAACAGAATTCTGCTTGCCCATTTTTCCAGCTGAGTTAAAAGAAACCTTAATTTCAGCTGATTTTCCTGGAGCGATAGGCTCTTTTGGCCAGCTAGGTACAGTACAGCCACAGGTCGCAGCCACATTGGATATGATCAACGGAGTAGAACCAGAGTTGGTCAATTCGAACGTGTGAGAGACTTTATCTCCTTGCTTGATATCTCCGAAATCCACAGATTTTTCCTTGAACGTGATGACAGCACCTGACTCGCTTTGCGCATTGGCCTGAAAAGCAAATACCAAAGCAAAGAAGCTGAGAAGCAATCCTAATTTTTTCATAGTCTTTAACAGTTAATTATTCAAATATTCAATTTTTCAATCTTTTTCAAAAGCAAAATGCCTTTCTCTTTGCTACAAATCATGGAAATACCCTGCCAATCATAGCAGTGAGAATTCTTAAAATTTCTTAAAACAAAGAAAAGCCTTAGCTCTCTTCAGAACTCCCAACAAAGAACTGGGGCAAAAAATTCACTAAATAAAGCTCCTCGGTAGCGCGTGTAATAGCCGTGTACAACCACCTTACGAAATCCCGGTCGACCTTCTCTTCTGGCAGATATCCCTGATCTACAAATACTGCCTTCCACTGACCACCTTGGGCCTTATGACAGGTCAGTGCATAGGCAAATTTAACATGCAACGCATTGAGATAGGGATCCTTTCTGATCAGCTCCTGTCGCTCTGTCTTGCTCGCCACATCGGCATAGTCTTCCGAAACTTGCTCATAAAGCGCTCTGTACTGATCTCTGGTCAAGGAAGGACTCGGGGAATACAATGTCTCCAAGATCACTTTGGCTTCAAAATGAGGCTCCTCAGGATAATCAAGTAGTCTTAACTCCAGGGTGGCAAATCGAAAACCATACAACTCCTCAAAGGATCGGATTTTCATAATTTCTGCCATATCGCCATTCGCCAAAAAATTCACCTTCTCCGAATCGGCCATATAGGTGTAGTTATTTTTGACAATCATCAGGAGGTCTCCTGTACTGATCTCATCTTCATAGAAATGGATTACTTTCCGAATATAAAGATTGTATTGAACGGCCGTTTTATTGGATCTCGTCACAATAACGGTGTTATCTGTACCATATTTATCATAGGCATAGCGTAGACCATCTTCCAGTCTTTCTCCGGTCATCTTGAAAATATCCCGAAATCGGCTCGTCAGCAACTGAACCATGGGCTTTTCCTGAGAGATAATCGATCTTAAGGCTGTGGCATTATACAGCACGCCTGATTCCAATCTCTGACGCATCACCTCCACGAGCTCCACCTGATCCGCATGGATACGAAAGTGACGCTGCAAATAGCCTGAATCCAATGCAGGACTATAATCTGAGCCTACCGGCGGCAGCTGAGCCGTATCCCCTACCAATACCAATCTATTCTCTTCACCTGAAAAAACAAATCGAATCAGATCTCCCAGCAAATTTCCCGACATGCCCCCGTCATCCGCCAGCATGGATGATTCATCTACGATGAAAACCGTATTTTTATAGTAATTTTTCTGCCTGACAAATCCCTGCCCAAGATTCCCTATCTCGCCTTTCGGTTTGTAGATTATTTTATGAATCGTGAAAGCTGCCCTACCACTATAATTGCTCATGACTTTGGCCGCCCGACCTGTCGGTGCCAAAAGAAGCGACCGCTGTTTCATCCGAGGCAGGCACTGTACCAAAGCAGAAATGAGGGAAGTTTTACCCGTTCCGGCATATCCTCTCAGCACAAATGTGGGCTCTTCACTCGGATCCTGAAGGAGAAAAGCATCCATCTTGCTGAAAAAATCAGCCTGACCTCGGGTAGGTTCAAAAGGAAAATTAACCCGAATCAGCTCTGAAGGCTTCCACTTGCTCTGATTATCTTTGGTCATAGAAAACGAATGTACATGAAGGAAGACGACATCGGCAAGGAAATCAATGCAAAGTTTGGACATCAACTTCGGGTGAGGGTCAATGGGATTCTGATCCAAGATGACAAAGTCCTGATGCTCCGTCATCTGATGGGCGGTGGAAAGGAATTCTGGTCTGTACCGGGGGGAGGCATGCAGTATGGAAGCAATGCCGAAGATAATCTAAAGCGGGAGTTTGAAGAAGAAACTGGGCTGGAAATTAAAACCAACCGTTTTCTTTTTGTGCATGAATTTTTCAGAGAACCGCTCCATGCTATAGAAATGTTTTTTGAGGTTTCCTATATTTCGGGAAAAATCAACCTTGGCACCGACCCGGAGCTAGACCACGACAAGCAAATCCTAACAGATATTCGCTGGATGAGCATTTCGGAAATCCATTCATTGTCTCCTGAGTCAGTTCATCAAATCTTTTGGGGCATTAAATCCCTTCAAGACCTAGGATTGTGTAAAGGATATTTTAATTTTGGAAATAATTATCTAAAATAGCACGATTTAAAACCATCAACCTTACCAACAAGATTTAAAATTTCAACAAAATGAATCTAACCAAAGTATTATCATTTGTATTCTTATTGGCGGCGATCGCCCTTGGCTACCTTCTTTGGAAAGGCGTAGACGATGTAGTAGAAGCAGAAAAGAGAATTGCACTAGTAGAAGGAGCTATCATCGAAAAGCTACAAATGCTGCGTGATGCACAGTTGGCATATCAAGCTTCCAATGGCGAATATGCAGGCAACTGGTCTGACCTTAGAAACTTCATCCAAAACGGTGAAATCTGGTTGGTACAAAGAACTGAGACTACCAAATTGTTGGAATACGGAAAAGAAGAAACTACGGTAAGTTTTGATACATTAGGATCAGTACCAGTGATGGACTCTTTGTTCAACAAAGCAAAATATCCTGATTTCAACCTAGAAACACTTGCAGTAGTACCTGCTTCTGGTGGCAAGCAATTTGAATTCTTTGCTGATAAAATCGAAAGAAACAGCTATGAAATCAACGTGTTTGAGATCAGAGATCCAGATCCGATGAATCCTGAAAGAAGATTGAACAATAAAGAAAAAGCTCTTAGAGTTGGATCCAGAACTGACGCCTCTACTGAAGGTAACTGGAAATAATATCTCCTATTTTGGAAAATACTCTTAAAGTATTCAAAAGTGATAAGTTTGATGTGGAAGACACAGCGAGCTTATCACTTTTTTTATATCCTGATTTTTTGGTGATTTTCGCCAAAGATCAAAATCAGACCAATATTGGGATCCATCATTACCCTCAACTCAAGTGGGAAGACCTGGATCATCTGATCTTGACAGACCCGCTTCTCAAGCTTGACGTCCCTACCCGAGTCTATGTGCATCATTCATCATTTAGTCTCGTGCCCGGAGTACTCTATGCTGCCGGTAATGAAGAGAAGTTTCTCTCCTTTGCCCAGCAAATCACTTCCAAACCTTTTTATTTCAATACGCCATTAGACAGCAACAATCTCCAGATTGTTTCGATGGTAGATGAAAAACTCAAAAAGCATCTGGAAGCCAGGTTTTCTGATTTGACATTTGATCATGGGGCCTCCTCTTTTCTCTCTTACCTCTTCAAGGAGCGGTTTAACCTGATCGGTCAGGAGATTCTCATCAATATTTTTGGAGATCACATGTATCTCGCAGCCTTTACCGATCAGGAACTGAGCACTTTCAATCTCTTTTCTATCTCCTCCAAAGAAGATATTCTAAAGTACATCCTGATCGTGATCGAGCAGCTTGGCTATGAAAGGAATCTGGTTAGAATCAATTTATTTGGAGTCCCTGCCAACAGTGACATGACGGAGGATTGGGGGAAGGAGTATTTCCTCAACTTCAGACTTTTGAAGCCTCACGTCAACCAAAACTACCCGCATGGATTCAAACACCTGAAAGACCTCGGGCTCTTTGAGGTATCATGGCAATATCAGTAACTCATGGACAAAATCGCAATATTCCCTGGCTCCTTTGATCCCTACACCATGGGACATCATGACATCGTACTTCGGAGTTTGGATCTATTTGATCAGGTCATCATTGGGGTTGGGTACAATTCGACCAAAAAGAACCGATACTTCGATATCGATCTGATGGTAGAAAAAATCGAAGGAGTCTACCGAGCCATCCCCAGAGTCAAAGTGATTGTCTACAATGAGCTGACATCTACTTTGGCCAAAAAGCATGATGCTGGTTTTTTGATTCGGGGATTGAGAAATACGACTGATTTTGAATATGAAAACACAATCTCTCAGATGAACCGTTATCTCAACGATGATCTGGAAACTGTTTTTCTGATCACCTCTCCGCAATATGCCTCGATCAGCTCCACGATAATTCGTGAAGTACATCGCTATGGCGGCAATGTGAGCGAATTTCTTCCTTACGACATCTGATCAGGATTTTCTCTTTTTCAGAAACTGCTTGAAAAGCCATCTCATCGACGGGTAGGAATTGATCAGTGAGGTTTTAGCCTCTGCTTCCCTAAACCACCGAATATCATCTATCCCCTCCTCTTTCTGTGGCTTCATCCCCACGTCTGAGATACAGCTCATTTCATACCAATAGGTCTTTTTGAGAATACTTTTTCGATTTTGGGTGTAAGTATGCCACGTATTGCAAATCGGAGAATCCAATTTGACCTGAATCGCACACTCCTCCTCCACCTCTCGCACAGCACACTGCTCCGGCGTCTCTCCTTTATCAAACTTCCCCTTCGGAAAATCCCACTTCCCCAATCGGTGAATCAGTAGGATTTTGTCTTTTTTGGTAACCAATCCTCCAGCGGCTTTGATGATAGAGAACCTGCTCTTGACAAACTTTTTCAATGCGCCTTTTTCTTTTGAGACCAAGGTGACAGAGTCCAAGTCTTTGAGCTTTCGGGTACGCAATTGGTAAAGTATCCTGATAATCAGATCATGGGATGGTTCTTCGAAAAGAATATCATCCTGCCACAGTTGTGCTGCCGGAAGCTCGTCAGGGTCCGAAAAAGTAGAATCAAATTGTTTGGCAGGATCTAAATCCTTAAAGCTGATCAGATCCAAAGGTTTGTCATTGACAAAGATTCGCATGCGAGAATCGTTTATTGTTGGGTAATTGGCCAAAAATGCATAAAAAATTGACGTACCACAACCCGAACCATTCTTAATCATTTATTTTTGTACCATGAAAATCCTAGACTCAAGCATCGCTGCTGAAGTAGCTGATAAGCTACTGGAAATAGAAGCAATCCGACTTCAACCAGAAAAACCATTCACTTGGGCCTCCGGATGGAAATCCCCCATCTATTGTGACAATAGGCTTTCACTATCCTTTCCGGCTGTCAGAGATCTTATCAAGGACAATTTGGTGAAAAGTATCCGCCATTTTTATCCTGAGGCAGAAGCCATCGCCGGTGTAGCTACGGCTGGTATTCCACAGGGAGCTTTATTGGCCAACGATCTCGGTCTGCCTTTTATCTATGTCAGATCCAAGGCCAAAGGACATGGAATGGAAAATATGATCGAAGGCAAGGTAGTTTCAGGTCAAAAGGTCGTGGTGGTAGAAGATCTGGTATCGACTGGTGGCAGCTCTCTCAAAGCTGTTCAGGACCTGCGCAATGCCGGATTTGAAGTATTGGGAATGGTTGCAATTTTCAGTTATGGCTTTGGTATTGCGGAGGAAAACTTCAAAAATGCCAACGTAGACTTGATCGTCTTGTCACATTATGAAGCCATGCTACCTCGAGCTGTCGAAAGAAAATACATCCAAGACGAAGTATTGAATTCACTGGCTGACTGGAGAAAAAATCCAGCAGATTGGAATCCATAAATAGAAATGCCGGCTTGACCGGCATTTTTTTTATCCTATTCAGTTTTCTATTGCCAGAGCTGCCCTTTTGATCCAGACAGACCTCAGGACGCCAACAATAATCATCGATAGCAATACAGCGACCAAAACCCATTTGGTAGTGGTAAAGCAAGATGTCAAGAAAGCTATCGTAGCGTCGACCTTTGGAAAGTAATCCAGTAACTCCAACACCAGAAAGTTTTCACAGAGATCCATCAGGCTGACTAACGGAGGCAAAAGCAGAAAAATGCCTTTTCCATAGAGCCTGTGTAGCAGTCCCAAGGTGAATAAGCCATAAACAAACAAATACGGCAAGTCCAAAGCCCAGACACCAAGCTGATAAATACTCCTCGACTCTGCTCCCATCGAGCTCAAAGCATAGGAGACATCTGCTGAATTGTAAGCAAACTTCAAATCCAATGCATATTCCTTGGGCATGAAGTGAGAAAGTAGCCAATTGAACCCCAATGTGAGTAGAAATAAAATGATCAAAGAGGTTTTTCCCTTGAGGAAGTTCAAAAACTTATTCATAAAAGTAAGATTTAAAAGTATACCCTAAGTTAGAAAAAACTTCAGAGGATCAAAAAATCAAGGTTCAATTTAGCCCTGAATCAGGCTTTTTTCTCAAACCATGAGGCATACATCGGGTAATTTTTTGCTGTTCGATCGATGACTGCTTCCATTTCAGGCCCTGCGTCCTTCACTTTTTTGGCAGGCATACCAGCATAAATTGAGTTTGACTCTACTATGGTATTGGCCAGCACCACTGCTCCAGCTGCTATGACCGCACCGGAATGAACAATCGCTCCATCCATCACGATAGCTCCCATCCCTATGAGCACACGATCGTGGATCGTGCAACCATGAACTATCGCATTGTGCGCTATAGAAACTTGATTGCCGATATAGGTCCCGGCTTTTTGATAGGTACAGTGGATTACGGCACCGTCCTGAATATTCGTATCATCCCCGATTCGGATCTCATGGACATCGCCCCGGATCACCGCATTGAACCAAACTGTACAATTTTTCCCCATCACCACATCTCCTACCAAGGTGGCATTGGGAGCTATCCAGCAGGTGGGATCATAGGTTGGAGTTTTTCCATTCACCTCAAGTATCAGAGCATCAGTATCTTTCATGTATTTCTAAAATATTTTTCAGCAATTTGAAAAAATAATTTCACGGGTTCGAACTTTTTGCACAATTTTGGGTTTCCGTGTATATACATTTAATTGGAAAATTATTTCAACCTCATGAAACTACTCACAAAATCAGGACTAGTCCTTGCTACTGCTTTGATCACTTTTGCATGTAGCAAACCAAGCGAAACAGTAGAAACTACTGAAGCGCAAGCTGTTGCTGAAACTACCGGCACCACTCTGACTGTAGAACCTAGCGAATCATCCATCTCATGGAGAGGATACAAGCCTGCTGGTCAGCACTTTGGTAAAATCCCTTCTACAGAAGGCACTCTTTCTATTGAAGGCACTGAAATCACAGGAGGCAAATTCTCTTTTGATATCACAGGCTTGACTATCGAAGATCTAGAAGAAGGATCTGACGGCTATGGCAAACTTTACGGTCACTTGCAGTCTGCAGACTTCTTTGATGCTGCCAACCATCCTACTGCTACTTTTGAAATCACTTCTGTGGAGCCTTTCGCAGCTGGTGATGTAGTAGCAGATGCAGAGCAGTTCCAAACTGACAACACTCCTCTTGCCTCTTCTGAGCTTTCTCCTGAAGCTCCTACCCACTGGATCAGTGGCAACTTGACTTTGAGAGGAACTACCAAAAACATCAAGTTCCCTGCAGCAGTAAGTGCTCAAAACGGCGCTGTGACCGCTAAAGCTGGTTTCAACATTGACAGAACCGAATGGGGTCTAGCTTACGGAAACGAAGCTGACGCTGTAGATAAAGCAAAAGACAAGTTTATCTACAACACCGTTTCTATCCAGTTGGAAGTAAACGCAGAATAATAACCAATCACAAATTTGACTGGAAAAGAGGATTCCCGACGGAATCCTCTTTTTTTTGTACCGTGATCGAGAGACAGCATTCTTATCAGCTTACCAGCCCTTCCGCTCTTACTCAAGTAGTAGAATGGGTAAACCTAACGTATCCATTTTTTTGCCTGACTACAGGCCATCAGCAAGACTATCCCCGAGGCACATTTCCCGATCAAATTCTGGCCGGAAACAAGGAGCTTACGCAAGAGGATCTCTGGAAAAGCACAAAAAACAAACTAGCTGGTATTATTTCTTATGATTATAAAAATCAACTGGAAAAATTAAGTTCGGGCAATCCATCTCTGGTAAAGGTCCCAGACCTGACTTTTTTCGAAGCCGAATTAATCATCACCTTCTCCTCTGAGCAGATTCAGTCAAATCTCCCTCTTCCTGATCATCTTTGGAGCGGCACTAGCAGCAGTCAAACTGAAACCAAAGTCACTCTCCAAGCTCTCACTACCAAAAAAAATTACCTAGAGACATTCCATCGCATTCAGGATCAAATTGTTCAAGGCAATACCTACGAGATGAATTACTGCATAGCGATGGCAGGAGAAATCCAACAACTGCAACCTGTCGCAGCCTTTTTCAACTTGATGAATCTTTCCCCCATGCCTTTTTCAGCATTGTTTAAGGCTAATGACAAATATCTGATATCGGCGTCTCCTGAAAGATTTTTGAAAAAAATAGGTTCGCAACTCATCGCACAGCCTATCAAAGGTACAGCACGTCGGAGTGCAAATACTGAGCAGGACGAAGCCAACAAAAAGAATCTTTTGGCAAGCGAAAAAGAAAGAGCCGAAAACCTCATGATTACCGATCTCATGAGGAATGACCTCTCCAAGGTATCCAAGACAGGAAGTGTAGAAGTACCCGAACTTTTTGGGCTTTATTCATTCCCAAAGGTTCATCAGATGATCAGCACTGTCCAATCTCAACTACAAGACAATATTAGTCTCCGTGATATCATCCAAGCTAGTTTCCCGATGGGAAGCATGACTGGTGCCCCCAAAATCAAAACCATGGAATTGATAGATCAACTCGAAAACTTTCAAAGAGGTTGGTTTTCCGGATCACTGATGCTCATTGACGAAACCGGTGATTTTGATTCGTCAGTGATAATCCGAAGCATCATCGTAGATCAACGCCAAAATAAACTGTATTTTGGGGTAGGCAGTGCCGTGACTATTGATGCAGATGCGGAAGCCGAATACGAAGAATGTCTCCTAAAAGCCAGTGCCATACTGGAAGTTTTGAGTGGAAAATGACACTAGCTCACATCCAATCCGAAAAATCATCCACGTGGATATGGATGCATTTTATGCTTCAGTAGAGCAACTAGACCATCCGGAATGGAGAGGAAAAGCACTGGTAGTCGGAGGCAATGCTGCCAGAGGTGTGATAGCCGCAGCTAGCTATGAAGCCAGAAAATATGGCATTCATTCAGCTATGTCCTCGGTACTTGCCGCCAAAAAGTATCCCCAATTGATTTTTGCAAAACCTCGATTTGAGAGGTACAGAGAATTATCCTTACAGATTCGGGATATTTTCTATGAATATACAGACTTGGTGGAGCCGCTCTCCCTAGATGAGGCATTTCTTGATGTCACAGAAAATAAATTGGGCATCAAATCGGCAATACTAATTGCAAGACAAATCCGTGAAAAAATCAAATTAAAAACGGGTTTGAATGCCTCAGCAGGGGTCAGCTACAATAAGTTTCTCGCCAAAATCGCTTCTGATCTCAACAAACCCAATGGGCAAGCTGTGATTCTACCAGAAGAAGCCGAGGAGTTTTTGGAGAAACTCCCTATCGCCAAATTCTTTGGGATCGGTAAAGTAACTGCGGAAAAAATGAATCGCTTGGGCATCCACAATGGAAAAAACCTTAAGGAATTTTCATTGCAATTTCTGAGTAAAAAATTCGGCAAATCAGGTCTTCATTATTACAATATCGTCAGGGGCATTCATCTCTCGGCAGTGCAGCCTCACCGAATCAGGAAGTCTTTGAGTGCAGAAAACACATTCGAAAAAGACCTGGCGACAACCGCCGAAATGGAAGATAAACTCAAGCCTATTTTCGAAGAAGTGATCCGAAGAATCGACAAAAGCAAGATCAAAGGTCGCACGATCACGCTGAAGATAAAACATGCTGATTTCACCCTTCAGACGAGAAGTAAAACTCTCGAACAATATCCGGATCCCGAACAGATTTGGACAGTAGCAGTGGAGCTACTCCATCAAGAAGAAGTCAGCAAACCTGTAAGATTGCTGGGCCTAGGCCTTTCCAATCTTAATATTACAGAAGAGCAGGAGCATTTTGGCGAGCAGCTGAAGATTCCTTTTTTAGAATAAATAACTCACTCGCCTGCCATTTTGTCCGCTTTTTCGTAATTTCGCATCCCTAAGTTGGAATACATTCATGGAAAACCTAATCAAAGACATCGACATCATCAGTGGAGAAGAGGCGCAAGCGGTCGATTATAAAACTACCCTGGAAGAAAACACCGGTAAAACCAAGAAGATCTATATCGAAAGCTATGGTTGCCAGATGAATTTCTCCGATTCGGAGATCGTCGCATCCATTATGAAAGAAAATGGCTACGATACCACTTCTGATTTTCACCAGGCAGACGTGGTCTTTCTCAATACCTGCTCGATTCGTGAAAAAGCCGAACAAACTGTTCGCCATAGATTGAATCAGTTCAACTCGGTCAAAAAACAAAAGCCCGAAATGACCATCGGTGTTTTGGGCTGCATGGCTGAGCGGCTCAAAGACAAACTTCTCGAAGAAGAAAAAATCGTCGACGTAGTTGTAGGACCTGACGCCTACCGTGATCTTCCTAATTTGGTCAATGCTGCAGAGGATGGCAGAAAAGGTGTTAACACGTTCCTTTCCAGGGAAGAGACCTACGCCGACATTGCCCCTGTCAGACTCAATTCCAATGGCATCACCGCATTCATCTCCATCATGAGAGGATGTGACAATATGTGTTCTTTCTGTGTGGTACCATTTACAAGAGGTCGAGAGAGAAGCCGCGACCCTCATTCCATCGTCGCAGAAGCACAGGAACTTTTTGCCAAAGGCTACAAAGAAGTGACCTTATTGGGTCAGAATGTGGACTCGTATAAATGGTCTCCTGAGGAAAACAACAAAGCTCGCCTCAATAAAAATGAAGTTGCCGCCAGCCAAGTGATCAACTTTGCACATCTTTTGGAAATGGTCGCCCAAGTCAGCCCGCTTTTGAGGGTGAGGTTTTCTACTTCCCACCCGAAAGACATTACAGATGAGGTACTTTATACGATGAAAAAGTATGACAACATCTGCAAATACATCCACTTACCAGTTCAGTCGGGAAACAGTCGTGTATTGGACATGATGAACAGAACCTACGATCGTGAGTGGTACCTGGACAGAGTACGTGCTATTCGTGAGATTTTGGGAGAAGAGTGTGGTATTTCTTCCGACATGATTGCCGGATTCTGTACGGAGACCGAAGAGGAGCATCAAGACACCTTGACTCTGATGGACATCGTGAAATACGACTTTTCTTATATGTTTTTCTATTCAGAGAGACCCGGGACTTTGGCTGCCAAAAAGTACGAAGATGACATTCCTTTGGACATCAAAAAGCGGAGACTGGCCGAAATCATCGAAAAACAAAGTAAGCTTTCTGCAGAAAGAAATCAATTGGATCTAGGTCAGGAACAGATTATTCTCATCGAAGGCACCTCGAAAAAATCCAAAGATGAGCTGAAAGGAAGAAACTCTGCCAATAAAGTAGTCATCGTGCCTGCAGCAGGCCTCCAACTGGGCGACTATGTGAAGGTGAAAATCACGGACTGCTCTCCAGCTACCCTATTCGGAGAAGTCCTAGAAATCAACCCAATACTTGCATGATTACAGCCCAAGAAATCCACAGTGTCAAGCTCCGATTTGGTATCATAGGAAATAGTCCCCTACTCAATCATGCCATTCAGGTAGCCATGCAGGCTGCTCCGACAGACATGACTGTTTTGATCACAGGGGAAAGCGGAAGTGGTAAGGAAAGCTTTTCCAAAATCATCCATTCTCTCTCGCTCAGAAAACACGGGAAATTCATAGCTATCAACTGCGGAGCTATCCCAGAAGGCACAATAGATTCCGAACTTTTTGGTCACGAAAAAGGCTCATTCACCGGAGCGCACGAGGCCAGAAAGGGTTATTTCGAGGTGACAGATGGTGGATCTATATTCTTAGACGAAATCGGAGAAATGCCTTTGGGAACCCAGGCTCGATTGCTCAGGGTGTTGGAAAATGGAGAATTCATCAAGGTGGGATCTTCCAAGGTTCAAAAGACCAATGTGCGTGTGATCACTGCTACCAATGTCAATTTGATCAAAGCTGTCGAAAAAGGGAAATTCAGAGAAGATTTGTACTACCGTCTGAATACTGTTCCGATTTTCGTTCCTCCCCTGAGAGATCGCGGAGAGGATATGGTGCTTTTGTTCAGGAAATTCACCTCTGATTTTTCGGAACGCTATCATGTCAAACCTATTTCCTTGGATGCTGGGGCACAAAATCTCCTCATGCGCTATCCTTTTCCGGGCAACATCCGTCAACTGAAAAATATTGCTGAGCAGATTTCCCTACTGGAGCAAGAGCGGGATGTGGATGCACAGACATTATCCAAATACCTTCCCACGGACAATTCTCGCTTGCCAATGACCTTACCAGGACATCCCGGCAAAAGCTCAGAAAGCACAGATTTCTCAGAGCGAGACCTGCTCTACAAAGTCCTCTTTGATATGAAAAAGGACATGAATGAGCTTAAAAAATTGGTTTTGGAATCTTATCAAAACGGAGGTCTCAACCAAAGTATTATTCAAAAACACAGCGGACTTTTTGAAGACATGGACAATAATTTTGCTCCATCCGAAAGTCCAGAGAGCTCGTCCAACTACTCCATGCCGCTCGTCTTGGAATCACAAAAATCCAGCAATATCGATGAGCGGGATTATGAAGACGAAGCTATCGAAGACATCATCCATGAGGAAGATGATAATTCACTTTCTTTGGAGAAAAAAGAAAAGGAAATGATCCTGCGTGCGTTGAGAAAACACAACAACAAACGTAAGTATGCAGCCAGTGATCTCGGGATATCTGAGCGAACCCTGTACCGAAAAATCAAGCAATATGAAATTGACCAATAAAAAACTGGTCTGGACTTTAGGATTGGTAGTATTGCTTTTCCAAAGCTGTTCTGTCAAATATAGTTTTACAGGTACCAATATCAATTATGATTTGGTGGACACCTTTTCGGTAGACAATTTCTTCAATGATTCTGGAGGTGGTCCCGCCAATATGGAGCAGCAGTTTACAGAATCTCTCAAGGAATATTATCAGAGAAACACACAGTTGGAACTGGTAAGAACCAATGGTGATCTTCAGTTTTCCGGCGCTATCAAAAGATACACGCTCACTCCTCAATCTGCAGTATCCAGCGGCAGCTCCAATGTAGCCGACCGAGCGGGACAGATGAGACTGACTATAGCCATCGAGGTAGAATATATCAACCTGAGCAATGAAGAGGAAAACCTTAAACAAAGCTTTTCATTCTTCCAGGATTATGATCCCCGAACTACGACACTATTAGACGTGGAAAGTCAGCTGATTGAGGAAATTTTCAAAAACATCATTCAGGATGTCTTTACCGCCACAGTAGCCAATTGGTAATTTTTCTCTATTTTCACACAAAAGCCACATCGTGAACGCCAGCCAATTTCAAGAAATACTCAGTCGCGCAGATTCATTGGAAAAAAGTGAAATTCTCCAGCTCCGTAAAGTGCAGGAAAATTTCCCCTATTTTCAGATTCCCCATGTACTGATCGCACGATATGAATTTTTGAAAAATACCAAAGCCTCTAAACAGGCACTTGGATGGGCAGCCATTACTAGCCCAGATCGTGTTTGGCTCAGAAAACTGGTGGAAAATCCTGGCAATCCCAGCCCAGCTTCCCCTAGCGAAGACTTATTGCCAGAAGATCAGCCGAGCAAGACAAACTCTGCCAGCCGAACTCAGTCCCTCAAAAATCTGGGAGAGCAACTAAAAGGCAACCCTCCTACCGAGGAGAAAAGTCAAGAAACAGCTCCTACTCCAGCTCCCAAAAAACCAAGGAGAACACGGAGACCGGGCGCAGGAGAAGATCTGATCGAGACCATCAAGCGAAAAGAGAAAAAGAAAATAGTCGACTCCAAGAAAAAGGAGCAAATAGACCTGATCAAAGCGTTTAGCAAAAAATCAATCAAAATGGCTACGATCAAGGAAATCGAAGCCAACCAAAATACGGAGAATTTGGCAGCCGCAAGCACGCAGATCAATGACAACCTGATCTCTGAAGGCTATGCCAAACTGCTTATCAAGCAAAATAAAAAGGAAAAAGCCATTGAAATTTATCAAAAATTGAGTTTGAAGTTTCCAGATAAAAAGGCTTACTTTGCGGACTTGATCGAAAACCTGAAGAATAATTAATTAGTATATGTTTACCTTATTAATCACCATCATCCTTATCCTAGCTGTATTGTTGATCCTAGTGATCTTGGGACAAAACTCCAAGGGAGGAGTAGGAGCAGCTTTTGGCGGCAGTGCATCTCAAATCATGGGTGTCACTCGTACAGGAAATGTATTGGAAAAAGCTACTTGGATCTTGGCAGTATCTATTTTGGTGCTTTCATTGGCATCTTCAGCATTCTACCATGGCGCTCAGCCTAACCAGTTTTCATCTCCTAATATTGAGAATGCAAAACAACAAGTGGTAAGCCCGGCATTTGGTGATACCGAAAGCGAAAGCCTTCTTCCTACAGAGACTGAAACTTCCACTCAGGAAGACAGTACTGGAAACTAATTTCACCGATTTTAAGAGGTTTTAAGAAGAAATTTAGAGTCCGCCTTCACAAGGCGGACTTTTTTGTTTAGTTTGGTATTTAAAGCATTCTTTTTTAGCGGATTGTTAATCACCGTTTCTAAAAATCTGCTGCTCAACCAAATACATACCTATGAATAAACAACCTCTCCGATTGGAGGACCTCAACCTAGAGAGCTGGCCAAACCTCATCTTATGGGCTGCTCCGATCATGTTTTTGCTCGTGTTCGTCGAATGGGGCATTTCCTGGTACCAAAAGAAAGACGCTTACAACACCAAAGATTTCTTCGCTGCTGCGACCATTGGACTGGTCAATGTAGGGATCTCTGCCATGATCAAACTGGCCACGTTTGGAGCGGCACTTTTTTTCTACAACATCTCACCGTTCCAAATCCCCGCCACCTGGTGGTCATTTATCCTATGCTTTATCGCCATTGATTTTGCGAGATATTGGGCTCATCGTATTTCTCACGAACAGCGCTTCTGGTGGGCCACCCACATCACCCATCATAATAGTTCCAAATACAACCTATCTGTATCGTTTCGATTGGGATGGACACAGCACATCAAGATTGTATTCTTCTTGCCTGTACTATTTATGGGATTTGATCCTTTTGTGTTCTTCATCTGTCACCAGATTGCGGTCTTATACCAATTTTGGATTCACACCGAGTACATCCAAAAACTGCATCCTGTGATAGAGTACATCTTCACTACTCCATCCCATCACCGGGTACACCACGCTAGTGATGAGCATTATTTGGACAAAAACTACGGCTCAACCTTTATCATTTGGGACAGAATGTTTGGCACATTCATGCCAGAGGGAGAAAGACCTACCTATGGAATCACCAAACCGGTCACATCCTACAATCCCGTTTATTTGGTATTCCATGAATGGCGGGACATCGTCAAGGACCTTGCCCAAGCAAAAAGTGTCAAAGAGGTCTGGCTCATTCTTTTTGACAAACCAGGCGCAGAAATCATCGCCAATCGAAAGAAAAAGGAAGCAGAAGTAGTACCGACTCCATCTGTACCACTTGAGAAAGAAAAAAAGCTCGTCGAAGCTTAATCAAAAAAAAGGAAGGCTATCCAAAGCCTTCCTTTTTTGTTTGTCCAGATTTATTCTTTTACATGCTGTAGTAGCAGCCTTTTGCCGATAGGCACAAGCGTCTCATCTATGGGAAAAGATTGCTTGCTGTGAAGACGCCAAGTGGCTGGATTGGGGAGTTCTTTGATTTCGCGGATCAGCTCCAGCTTCAGAGTTTCCAAGGTTTTGATCAGTGTCTTTTGGAAAACCCCAATCAGCCATAGCGAAACACTTCTAAATCTCTCACCAGCTATCTGAAGCAATCCTGATCGATATCGATAGGCATGAATATCGGAAGACTGCTCTTGGGTCAGCAGGACAAAACCTTCCCTCCGATAGATCGGTTGGATCCCTACAGGCTCAAATTCCACATGCTCTTCGACATAGTCATAGATACTTCGTCCTTCTTTGATTTTCTTCTCCAATCTTGGCAATGCAAAATCTGTGATCTGATTGATCTCGGAGACAATTTCCCCCTCGCTTTCTAGAGGCCTGTAGTGCAGCTGTGCTTTGGAGAGATCTACATGTGTAAGACTCTTGGGAAATAACTCATTGAGTTTTTTCTTACCAGACCTGAACTCATGGAGGTGTCGATGATGCTCGATCAGCTCACCCAAGACAGGGTAAAGCCGCGTCGCTCTAAATTGTCGATCAGTCTCCTGCAAGTAGGCCATCAGTTGATATTTTTTGTATTCAAAATCTATCAACCCTTCGGTCATCCAGTTTTTAGATAAAGACTTCATAGGTTTAGTTAGCTTTTACCAAAAAATACAAATTTCTGTCAGGATTTTGTATTCGTTTTGGAAATTTTGACAGGCCAAAGGATCAGAAAACTGCTATTAGGAGTGTAATTACTGACAGGATGTAGTCGATTTGTCAGGCTTTTGAGAATCTGTGCACTTGGCACAGGAATCGCTCAGGAGGGAATGTAGATTTTAAACTAACCTTTAAACAAATTCATACTATGTCAAACGTGAACATCAAACCTCTTGCAGACAGAGTGCTGGTACAACCTGCTGCAGCTGAAGAGAAAACCGCATCCGGCCTTTACATCCCGGATACTGCCAAAGAAAAGCCTCAAAGAGGAACCGTCGTGGCAGTGGGCAATGGTAAAAAAGATGAGCCCTTGACTGTAAAAGTTGGAGACACTGTTTTGTACGGAAAGTATTCCGGTACTGAATTGAGCGTGGACGGAGCAGATTACTTGATCATGAGAGAATCTGACATTTTCGCGATCCTTTAATTAATCACCAAAAACATTAACCTAAAAAATCAAGAAAATGGCTAAAGAACTATTTTTCGACACAGACGCTAGAGACAGACTGAAGAAAGGTGTAGATGCACTAGCTGACGCTGTAAAGGTAACTCTAGGACCGAAAGGAAGAAACGTAATCCTTGACAAGAAATTTGGAGCTCCTACGATCACCAAAGATGGTGTATCCGTAGCCAAAGAAATCGAATTGGAAGAACCAATCGAAAACATGGGCGCTCAACTAGTGAAAGAAGTAGCTTCCAAGACTGCTGACAATGCAGGTGACGGAACTACTACTGCTACTGTTTTGGCACAATCCATCTTCAATGTGGGTATCAAAAACGTAGCTGCTGGCGCAAACCCAATGGATTTGAAAAGAGGAATCGACAAAGCAGTTGCTGCTGTCGTAGCTCAATTGAGAGACAACTCTAAAGAAATCTCCACTTCCAAAGAAATCGCTCAAGTAGCAACTGTATCTGCTAACAACGACGAAGAAATCGGAAACATGATTTCTGACGCGATGGACAAAGTAGGAAAAGACGGTGTCATCACTGTAGAGGAAGCAAAAGGTACTGAAACTGAAGTAAAAACTGTAGAAGGTATGCAGTTTGACAGAGGTTACCTATCTCCTTACTTCGTGACCAATACTGAGAAAATGGAAGCTGAGCTAGACTCTCCTTACATTTTGATCTACGACAAGAAGATTTCTTCTATGAAGGAATTGCTACCAGTATTGGAGCCAGTAGCTCAGACCGGCAAGCCTTTGGTGATCATCGCTGAAGATGTAGATGGTGAAGCTTTGGCTACTTTGGTAGTAAACAAAATCAGAGGTGCTCTGAAAGTAGCTGCAGTGAAAGCTCCAGGATTCGGTGACAGAAGAAAAGCTATGCTAGAAGACATCGCGATCTTGACTGGCGGTACTGTCATCTCCGAAGAGAGAGGTTTCAAATTGGAAAATGCTACCATCGACATGCTTGGTAGAGCTGAGAAAATCAACATCGACAAAGACAACACTACTGTAGTCAACGGTGCTGGTGATGCAACTGCTATCAAAGGCAGAATCGCTGAAATCAAGTCTCAAATCGAGAAAACTACTTCTGACTACGACAGAGAGAAGCTTCAAGAAAGATTGGCTAAGCTTTCTGGCGGTGTGGCTATCCTATATATCGGTGCCGCTACCGAAGTAGAGATGAAAGAGAAAAAAGATCGTGTAGATGATGCTTTGCACGCAACCAGAGCTGCTGTACAAGAAGGTGTAGTAGTAGGTGGTGGTGTCGCTTTGATCAGAGCTGCAGACGCTTTGAACGAGCTAAAAGGATCCAACGAAGATCAAGACACAGGTATCAACATCGTAAGACAAGCTATCGAATCTCCATTGAGAACGATCGTCTTGAATGCAGGTGGTGAGCCATCCGTAGTGATCAACAAAATCAGAGAAAACAAAGGTAACTTCGGTTACAATGCCAGAACTGACGTATACGAAGATCTCTTCTCAGTAGGTGTCATCGACCCTACGAAAGTAACTCGTTTGGCATTGGAAAACGCAGCTTCCATCGCTTCTCTTCTATTGACTACCGAGTGTGTGGTAGCCGATGTGAAGGAAGACGCTCCAGCTATGCCTCCTATGGGCGGCGGCGGAATGGGTGGTATGATGTAAGATTCCCAAACATCCATTTGAAAAGGAGGCCTATTGGCCTCCTTTTCTATTTCATTCATCCTGAGGAACAAAAGATTTCTTCAGAAAAAATGACTGGAAACTTTTTCCATGCTCTGATATTAATTGTATTTTGCTTAGAATACAGCCTTAGGATGCACTTTTAAAGCCCAATGATCCAATTCGACGCAATTTTTCTTGTGGATGACGACCCCATCAATAACCTGATCAATAAGCGGATCTTACAAAAAGTTGAGATCACTAATTTGATTCAGGAATTCCTGGAAGGAGCAGAAGCTTTGAGCAAAATCGAAAACTTGGATCAGGAGCATCAGTTGCTAATCTTTTTGGACATCAACATGCCCGTCATGAATGGGTGGGAATTCTTAGAACACTACCTTGCAAAATTCCCACAACGTCAAGACAAAATAGTCATCCTGTCCAGCTCCATAGACTTTCAGGACAGACAAAAAGCGCAAGAATATAAAGTAGTAACCGGATTCTTGGAAAAGCCTCTAACACTGGATAAAATCCACCAACAACTCGGCAAATATCAATCCTGAATAATCGGGTCCAAGCGATCCCATAGCTGTCTGATCAGCATAAATGGAATCATGGTAGTTTCAGAAGCTCCTCCCATTCGCACGATGACCATATTTTCAGAAGGAACTACCATTAAAAACTGTCCATTTTTACCCATAGCCTGATACATGTCTGCAGGTGCAGATGGAATTAAGGACCCAGCAAGGCTTTTTTGGACTCGTGGAAGCTGATAGGATGACTGACCATTGAGCCATGTCAGGAATCCATAACTCGGATTCAGCTCTTGCGAAGACTCCACCATCTCGTCGAAGTACTTTCCTTCCCAGATTTCTTGCCCATCCCATATTCCTTCAGAAAGAAGCAGTAGCCCAAACCTGGCCATAGACCTCGGAGTACTATAGAAGACATTGTTTTTCCCAGCTTTCTGCCAAAAACCCTTCATCCCGATACGATCCCCAATGCTGGACTTGAAATAAGACTGATAGCTTCGCCCCGTAGCATTTTCCAAAATTTGCTCCAACACAGTGTAGGTGCCATTGTGATAACTCCAGCGTGTACCTGGCTTAGCCAAAAAATGGAAAGATTCAGGAGACGTATCATCCAAATTGGCTACCTGATCATCCAATCCGGTCGTCATGGTCAAATGATGAAAGATTCGGATTTTCTTCTCCTCTTTGGCTGTCATAGATGTCCAGCCAGCCCCTAGGTATTTCTGACTCTTGTCTTTGATTTTCAAAAATTTATCATTTTCAGCGATACCGATCATAGCCGCAGTGAGGGTCTTTCCGGCCGAAGCCCAATACCAAAACGACTCTGAATCCATCGGCCCTAGTCCTGTCAATTTTCCTCCCCAATACTCCTCCACGACCAACTTACCATCTTTCAAAATCAAAAATGCCCGTGTGTCAGTTTGCGAAAGCCAAGCTAGAAACTCTCCCATTTTGCCCTGATCCAACCCAGCATCTGCTAAAGACATTTTCTCCCATTCCTGTGAGTCAATCGGCGGAAAATAAAAAGAAGTAGCAGACATTTGCTGCCCAAAAAGTGGAAAAGTAGAAAAAAAAGCCCCGACAATTATCAGGGCTTTCAACTTACTGAAAACATGATTCATGCTTCAATATGCCATTATTTTCTCAATGTATCTTCAATAAATGCCTTCAAATCATCACGGAATTTCTGTGCAGATGGCAAATGTGTGTACATCATATGCCCTGCCTCATAATAGGTCATTTTGATTCGATCCGAGGCAGACTTTGGCAATCCCAAATGTGAGATAGAATGCTCAACTCCATAGAAAACCGTAGCCAGATCATAATATCCGTTCATGATCAATACCTCCATATTCGGATCCTTGCTCAGCGCATCGGCCATATCAGGCAGGGTCGTGATGGCACCGGTGGTTCCCCAATATTGATTACCTCTATGTGACCAGTCCCATCTAAAGCCATTTCTTCCACCTGCCGAAGTCGCATACAACAAGTCCTTGCTCACTCCCAATGTCTCATGGAAATAATCCAAAAACAAACTGGTATAGGCTGGAGAAATAGCATCACTCTGCGGGTCGGTAAACGAAGACATGGACATCGGGTCGATATTGATTCCTTTGTAGCGAGAGTCTAATCGGCCTACCGTCATCCCTTCTTCTCGGAGCATTTCTTGAAAAGTTTCACCCGCATTGAGTTTCAAATCAGCTCGCTTCCATACCTCGGCACTGATACCTGAATATGACTCCAGCTTCTGGGCCACCTGATTTTTCTCCGTGTCCGAAAGACGATTCCCCTTGAACAATGCGGGAGCGTATTCATTCTCAGTAAATTCCCGCACCTCCTGCACAAAGGATTCAATGTCTGCACCTTTATTCGAGATCAAATCATGATATCTCGCTGTGACTGCTACCGTAGGAAAATATGCGATATTTGAAATATCCTCATTTGGTACAAAGAACAAAGTACGCAAATCAAATACTGCCGAGACCATGACCACTCCATTCAGTGCATAGCCACGATTAAGCAGGTAACTCATCACTCCGGCATTTCTAAAAGTGCCATAGCTTTCACCCAAAATGTACTTGGGAGAATTTAATCTGCCATGCTCTTTCAGAAACTGCATGATAAACAAGCTGACGCTTCTGATATCCTGATCTACCCCCCAAAAGTCCGAACCCTTGGCATCACCAATAGGCACAGACAGCCCTGTTCCCACAGGATCCATCATCACTACATCCGCAACATCTAGAATGGAAAATTCATTGTTTGCCAATTCGTATGGACCAGCCTGATTGTAGTTCGGATCATCGACTACGATTCTTTTTGGTCCCATGATTCCCATATGCAACCAGTAGGAAGAGGATCCAGGACCTCCATTATATGAAAAGATAATGGGTCTGTCTTTTTCAGGATTCTCTTTGAAGTAGGCTGTAAAACCAAATAGAGCGATGGGCTTGTTATTTTCATCCTTCAGCTCCATCGTGCCTGCTTTTGCAGTTAGGTTGATTGTCTTCCCATCAATCGTCACCGATTGTTTGGATTCAAACACCTGAGCTTTTGGATCTTCTTTTTTTGCCTCCTGCTTATCCTGAGCCCAGGTCACATTGGACACAAGTAGAAGGACGAGTAGAAATCGTACTTTCATGATTTTTGATTTAGGTTGGTAGGTATGGTTATAAAAAAGAAAAGCCCTGATGAGGGCCTTTCATTTAGTTTTTAAAGATTTTTCCATCTTTCATGACAAAGATGACATCTTTCATCACGGCGATGTTTTCATCTGGATTACCATTTACTGCGATGATGTCGGCTGTTTTGCCACTTTCGATGCTGCCCAGCTTCTCTTCAATATCCAAGAATATGGCATTGGTGTAAGTAGCAGCCTGCAAGGCTTCCATGGCAGGCATTCCTGCTTCGACCATGTAGACAAATTCCCGGTAATTGTCTCCGTGTGGGTATACTCCCGCGTCAGTCCCAAAAGCGATTTTCACTCCATTTTTATAGGCTTTTGCAAAAGTGTCTTGAATTTGAGGGCCAATTCGTCGAGCCTTTTCAGCTACTACTTCGGGATAATAGCCTGGCACTTCAGCCAGCTGAGCGGCTGTCATTCCAGCAGTAATTGTAGGCACGTACCAAGTCCCTTTAGCTTTCATTAGGCTCATCGTCTCATCAGTCATCATCGTACCGTGCTCAATGGAATGCACACCAGCTTTGATCGCCCGCTGCATCCCCTCATCACCATGAGCATGCGCTGCTACATGGATTCCAAAATCCTTGGCTGTTTCCACGATTGCATCCAGCTCATCTTGCTGAAACTGCGGTGCAGAACCATCTCTCGCAACAGATAGTACTCCTCCGGTAGCTGTCACTTTGATGACGTCCGAACCGTACTTGACAGCCTGTCGCACAGCTTTTCTTGCATCGTAAGGTCCATTGATCACACCACTTTCTGGCCCTGGATTCCCCATCAAATCTCTCTTTCTTCCATTGGTAGGATCAGCATGTCCTCCCGTAGGTGCGATGGACTTACCTGCTGTATAGATTCTCGGACCAGAGACTGTACCTGCATTGATGGCATCCCGCAGTGCAATATTCACCCCGGAGCCACCCAAGTCACGAACCGTAGTAAAGCCCGCCATCAATGTCTTCTCTGCCAGAGGAAGCGCCTTATATGCTACATCTGCTTCATTGTCCCGAAAACCATCAATGTAGCGGGTAGGGCTTGTCTCTCCTTCGATATGTACATGCATATCCATGAGTCCTGGGAGGACTGTAGCACCTTTCAAATCGACGGTTTCATCAGAGGAGGTGCCATCCTGATAGCCCGAACTGACGGAAATGATTTTTCCATTTTCTACGATGATCGTCTGCTCTGTGAGCACTTTCATAGCTTTGACATCGATCATCCTTCCGGCATGGATGTACGTTTTTTGAGCAAAAGCTCCCATAGCCAGCATGCAAGCCAGCCCTGTGAGTACTAGTTTTTTCATAAAGTGTTTAGTTGATCGTTTGCTAGAGAAATATATGGAAATACCTCTTTTCAGAGAAGCTTATCTTCCGGTTTTAGCTGAAAACAGTGATTATGGGGATAAAAGCCCAATTTGTGGTAAAAAGGAATAGCTGTCTCGGCTGCGAACAGAAACAATCTCGCATCTTCGGCTGAATTTCGAGCCTCTTGGAGCAAAGTCTTCCCAATCCCCTGCTTTTGATAGGAAGCATCTACAGCCAAATCAGCGATGAAACATCGAAATGAAAAATCAGATAGGGCACGGAGCAGGCCAACCAACTTCCCTTCAGATCTGGCAGTAATGATCAGATTAGATCCAGAGATCATCCGCCTCAGCTGTGAGTGATTTTCCATCGGGCGCCTTTTGGAAAGGGTGGAAGATTCTAGGATGCTGATGTATTCTTCTAAAGAGATTTCTTTTTCTATCTGATAGCTTATCATTAATTTCAGAAAAAAGGTTTGATATGGCTGGTGGCTCTGGATTTATTGTAGACTCCAACAATTTGGGGAAAAATAATCGGGAATTGAGAAAAATCCGTCCAAGCCTCAAACCTAATACTCGTTCTCGATCTGGCAAAAATGCTTCCATTGCTGAGCTCTCTGATGCCATCCGACATCGTTTTGTAGTCAAATTCCGCTCTCAGCACATGACACGCTTTGTTTACTCGGCATTGGGAATCGGGATTCTCCTATTGATCTTGATTTTGTATTTCTCAAGCTAGGACATCCTGCAAATCTGGATTTTTGGCAAATGTCGCTTTCGCAAATGGACATAAAGGAACCACCTTGATTGATTCTTTTCGGACATAATCAACCAAGGTCAATAGCAATTTCTCCCCGATTCCCTGTCCTCTCAGACTCTCGTCCACCTCGGTATGTTCTATGATCAATTTCTGAGGGCCAGCCATGACATAGGTCATTTCCGCAAATCGCTTCGCTCCTTCTTCGATATAAAAAGCTCCTCTTCTCCCATCAAAATCATGTAGTATTTCCATTGTTTACGTTTTGGCGTTATCATTTAAGATTTTTTCATACACCTCGTCCACAGGCTCCCAGAGTTCGATACTATGTCCATCTGGATCCATGATATGGACAAATTTCCCATAATCATAAACCTCGATCTCATCCAGAACCCTCACTCCTTCTTTTTTCAACTCATCCACTAACTCCTCCAGATTTTCGACCCGGTAATTGATCATAAAATCCTTATTAGATGGATTGAAATATTCCGTTTTGTCGCTTATAGGAGACCATTGTGTATGGCCCTTGAGATTGGGATTTTCGGCTTGCCTCCACTCAAAAGTGGTCCCGTATTGATCCGTGTTTAGTCCCAAATGTTTTTGATACCAGGATTTGGTGGCATCAGGATCTTCTACTTTAAAAAAGACCCCGCCAATGCCAGTGACTCTCTTTTTCATGTTTTTTTTGTGAGAAGATACGCAAAAGTCACGGAGTATCATTCCTTCACTTTCACGATCAGCATCCATCCTGACTCAAGTGGGAGAAAACCATAATCATAGCAATAGGTATAAATGCTGCCTTTTTTGGTTTCGTAGGTATGGGTAGAATATTTAAACTGATAACCTTCCTGAGTCAGTTTTTCCTTGGGCACTTTAGCCATCTCATCACCTTCCTTCACCAAAGAAGCCAAAATATTTCTGTTCTTTTTCAGGGCATGGTTGATCCGCCGGATCAGGTTGCTGCCATCGGCATAAAGCTGATAGTTGTAGGTATTCCTACATTGATCATCACAAAATTTCTTATCAATTCTGCCCTGAATCGGGGCTCCACAGTTTAAACAGGTTTTGCCTTGCATCGCTTAAAAATCTAAAAAAACACTGTATCAATTTAAAAAATCAGACCCAAAAAGCAATCTCGCACAAACTAAAAAAAGGAGCCCGAAGGCTCCTTTTTAATTATTGTTTCAAATGGATCGTATCCAGGTTGAAGGTGTTCCAAATATTGACATCCGACTCGGATCGCAATACAAAGTAAACTTTCCTGATTCCGTCCCCTTTTGTCAAGGCTACACGCACCGGGAAATATCCTTTTCTATCTCCCTGCGAAAGCAATTCTGTGCTTCCCCAAAGCTCTCCCTCAGGCGAATCCAACCTGATTTCCAACGTACCTTTGATACCAGCTGGATTGACAAGCAATTCTGCAGAATTTATCCCTGTGATATCCCATCCATCGAATGCCAACCAAGAATCCTTGGAGGTGAATCGAATAAAATACACTCCATCAATATTGGCTTTTGCGGTATTCTCAAATTCATTGGCGGTCAATGCAGGCACTAAACTATTTCGGATTAGCAGCTGAGAGCTTCCCTTCAAAGATGCAATTCCATTGGCTCCCTTGTCTGCATAGATTCCCTGTACCAAATAATAACCTTCTGGATTCGTAGTCTGGTCTATTTCAAAACTTCCTTTCAGTGGCAGATTTTCCTTTCCGTACTCAGGATCTTCCAGTCCTAGCACAAAATCCACCATCTCTCCTACCTGATCCTCCGGCAAATGCAAATGGCCCGGCATGACTTGCTCTCCCCAGACTCCATTTCCACCATTCCGAATCTTATTGACCAAATAATCTCTGGCATCAGCCTGTCCTTTGTATTTGTCTGAGACTTTTCTGAAAGTAGGCCCCACAGACTTATTGTCCACATCGTGACAGGCCTTGCAACCTGCCTGAGTGATAAAATTCTCACCCACAGATACCTGCTCTTCCTGATGTCCTGCTTCGATGACATCAAAGCCTCCAGCGATATAATCAATGCTAAACTGAATGGCTTGTGGATCCACTTCTCCATCTTCCAAATCAGATACTTTCACCTCATAATCAACAGACTGCGGACCAAAATAAAAACTCTTGTTGCCACTCCATTCGATTTCTACCTGAGGCCTTTCATTTCCAACCCGAATCTCCATAGAAGCCGAGGCTTTTTCGCCTTCCAAATCTTCTACAGTCAAAGTAGCCTGATACGTCCCTGGTTTCTCATAAACATGCATCGGACTAGCATTGGTATCCTTGGATGAGCCGTCTCCAAAATCCCAAGAGTAATTCAATTGATCTTCTGGATCAAAATCCAACGAACCCTCAGAGGAAAACTGCACCTTCAAAGGAGCTCCTCCGGTAGTTTGATCTGCTTTGATCTTGGCTACAGGTTTTCTATTTCCAGCTGCAAATTCGATTCGATACAGCCCAGAATTATCATTTTGAGAGCGCCAGAAGGTTCCATATTCCAGTACATACAAAGCACCGTCCTTGCCAAACTGCATATCCATAGGTTTTTCGAAAACCGTCGAAGGCATAAATCGCTCCATGGAATCGTACTCGAAATTCTCCGTCATCGTGACAGTGAAAATCCAGTTTCTCATCCAATCGTAGATGAAAAGCTTTTCATTGTAATATCCTGGAAATCGAACCTCAGTTTTGTCAAAATCCTCCCGATAATAAACCGGCCCTGCCATGGCATTTCTACCACCTGAACCCAGCATCGGAAACTCCTCCGATTCGTTGTATGGGTAATAAATCATCGCGGGCTGAGCCGGTGGAAGGTTTTGAATTCCGGTATTGTTTGGAGAAGTATTGACTGGAGCTGCTGGATCAAACTGAAACAAGCTTTCCTGCTTTTCAAAGTCATATTTCCAATAGGCTGAATTGTTGCCTACAAAGTAAGGCCAACCATAAAACCCTGGGCCAGTAGCCACATTGACTTCGTCAAAACCTCTTGGTCCACGCCCTTCTTTATCCTGAGAGCCATCAGGCCCAACTTCTCCCCAATACAGATTTCCATTGTGCTGATCCAAGGAAATTCGGAATGGATTTCTATTTCCCATCACGTAGATTTCAGGCCGTGTACCTTCTGTTCCGGGAGGAAACAAATTCCCTTCTGGAATGGAATAAGTACCATCATCCTCTGGTTTGATTCGGATGATCGCCCCACGAAGGTCATTCGCATTTCCTGAAGATCGCTGCGCATCGACATTGTCCGGACGATCCTGACGTTCATCTATGGGATTGAAATTTTGGGAATCAAATGGCGTCGTATCGTCTCCTGTGGAAAGGTAAAGTAAGCCATTCGCATCAAATTCAATAGATCCTCCTGTGTGGCAGCATCCTCTGAAAACAGGGATTTCCAGCAAGATTTTTTCCGAGGTCAAATCCAGAAAATTGTCTTTGAAGGTAAAGCGAGAAAGTCGATTGACGTCCGGACTATAGTTTACGGGCGCATAGTAGAAATAAACCCAGTGGTTTTCATTGAAATTGGGATCTATCGCAAAGCCATCTAAGCCATCTTCATGCTCCAAAAACACATCCAGCTCACCGACTACAGAGGTCTCTCCTGTCGTAGCATCATACATTTTTAGTTTGCCTGCTCTTTCGATAAAAAGCACATTCCCATTGTCGAGCACTTCCAGCTCCATCGGCTCGTTGAGCTTTTCTACAAGGGTGACTTTGGTAAATCGGGACTCATCCGGCTTGATGGTAGAAAAAGGATCTACATCTTTTTCTGCACAACTCCATCCTGCCAATCCGGTGAAAAGCATCGCTGCCCAAACCGCTTTTTTCATTGTATATCGTTTTAATAGGATTTGATCAAACCTCGAAGGTAACTAAAAAATATAGCTCAGTTTTGCCGATGGTGGAATTCTAGGGCTATTAGCCTAATTTCACTTCTAGCCAATTCAAGATAGTCTCCAGCACCTTTTCTCGATCAGAGTCATTGAGTAGTTCATGATATGCTCCAGGAACTAGTTGGAGGGTCTTATAATGCGTCTTGGCTTTTTCATAAAGCAGCTCCGAGCCTTCAGGATTGGTCAATCGATCGGCTGTGCCATGCATGAGCAAAAGTGGGACATCAAACTCAGAAGCATTCTTTTGAATAAATTGCATCATTTGATAGAGCTCATAGCCTGTCCGGACAGGAATGGATTTTTTGTAAACCAAAGGATCATTTATATACTTTTCTACTTCCATCTCAATTCGTGATATTCCTTCAATATCGAGCTTCACAGCATTCAATTTGGGTGCTAAATCATTCAAAACCCCAGACAAAGCAATCAAAATTTTTGATGTGCCCGCTGCTTCCATTATCGCAGGAGCAGAAAGAATCACTCCCGCCAGTTTGGGTTGGTACTTCAAAATATAGGCTGAGGCCAGCCCACCTCCCATACTATGACCGAAGAGAAACAATGGCTTTCCTGGATGATAGGAATTGACTTTTTCCACTAAGGCATGAATATCTTCCAGATACTTTTCATAAGAGTCTACGTATGCAGTAGGTTTTGGCAAAGATGACTTCCCATGTCCCCGACCATCGAAAGTGAAGACAGCAATTCCAAGCGCTGTGAGACTGTGAATAAGTCCACCATACCTTCCGCTGTGCTCACCTAATCCATGAACAAGCAATAGTGATGCTCGTGAAGTTTCGGGCAACCACGCTTGGAGATACAAGGTGACGCCATCTGGGCTTGTATAATCTGTCTCTAAATGTTGCATTTGGATAAGAGTTGTACTTCTAGAATTGGAATAAGATAAGATGATTATTTGTATCCGCAGCAGTTTATACAGTTGCCACTTCAAAAGTATCCTATGACACCTGCCTGACAAAGAAAAATGAGGAGGTGAATGGAAAGCGAAAAATCGGTACTTGAATGGAAACTGTCTGAATCCGAACAAAAAAGCTGTCCGATGGGACTAAATCACGTCCAAAACCGTCCAGTGGTATTTTTTGCCCATTATCGCCCCCTTTTATTAATCACAAAATAAAACCGATAAACAGGAAAATACTCCTGAAATCACAAAGACAGAACAGTTTAGAACCTATTCATGACAACTCATGTATGTCATTATTGCAATGTCAATTGAATTCTTTACTGCTCACACGGAGAGTAAGGCTTTTCTCTTAGTTTAGTTGATCCCGACATTGCACAGAAAGCCCCTCCACGGGGCTTTCCTTGTTTCCAAGGGGTTAAAATAACCTGAAAACCAATAGTTTAACAGCCATTATTTTCGTATTTTTTACTAGATCAAACCCAAATAATCATGGAAACTACAAACAAAATGGAGTTATGGGCGGATACCCATCACCCAAGCTGGCTGGATTTTATTCGAATTGCCCTTGGGCTATTCATTATGTATAAGGGAGTCCTATTCATCTCGAATACCGGGGCATTGCTTCAGATCATGAAGGATTCCGACTTGCAGTTTTTCAATTTGGCACTGGCTCATTATGTAGCTTTTGCTCATTTGGTGGGAGGGTTTATGATCGCAATGGGATTGAAAACTCGCTTTGCCATTCTATTCCAACTTCCCATTCTGATGGGAGCTGTGTTCTTTGTCAATATCGACCAAGGTTTCCTCTCTATCTCCAATAATCTTGAGTTTGAATTGTCTCTAGCCGTCTTAGTTCTGCTTTTCGTTTTCCTATTTTATGGCTCAGGAAGAGTATCCTTGGATTACTGGATGAAAAACCACCCCAACTGGTAAATATTTTCTCACTGAAAACCAACAAAATACAAGTATCACTTCATTTTTCATCTTCAAAAAGATTGAGTGAATTGATATTTGATTACATTTGCAATCCCTTTAGCGATCAGCTGGAGGGATTGTTCTTTAAGATCAATTTTCGGGGTGTAGCGTAGCCCGGTATCGCGCCACATTTGGGATGTGGAGGTCGTAGGTTCGAATCCTGCCACCCCGACTTAAAATACAAGAAAGAGTAGAGTCTCCGAGTTTCCGACTACAATCGGGATGGAGTTTTCTTTCAGACTTAGTATGAGATAAACGATCTCTCAGACGACCTCAATGGAGGATCATCTTTATTGGAACAAATAATATTTGCGGATGTGGCGAAATTGGTAGACGCACTAGACTTAGGATCTAGCGCCGCGAGGCATGGGGGTTCGAGTCCCTCCATCCGCACTGAAAGCTTCTCAGTTTCTGAGGAGCTTTTTTTTTGTTTTTAGCCACCCTTTACGTCCCCGTCTCCACCTACTACCCATTTTTCGGATTTACTTCGTATTTTTCTTTTCTCTAACCCATTCAACCTACCTCATGAAAAGACTCTTTTTCCTTCTTTTTCTTTCCCCTATTGCGGCATTCTCGCAGGCCACAGTCGATACGATTGGCATTTATAGCCAGAAAATGGACAAAACCCTTCAAGCTGCCATTACTTTACCTAGCAATTATGGTGAATCTGACCGCCACTATCCAGTGATTTATCTCCTTCATGGAGGGAGTGGTGCTTTTAGCGACTGGCATCAAAAAGTCACTCAACCTGGCTTGGTCAACAAGCTGGCTGATCAATATGATCTCATCATCGTCACGCCGGGAGTAGGACCAGCCAGTTATTATTTCGACAGTCCCCTGATGGACTCTGTCCAGTATGAAAGCTATTTCATAGAAGAACTCATTCCATACATCGATCAACACTACCAGACACTGGCCCAAAAAGAATCCAGAGCGATCACAGGCCTATCCATGGGTGGTCATGGATCTATTTACTTGTCAGCCAAGCATCCCGAGCTATTTATAGCTGCTGGAAGCATGAGTGGTGTGATGAATATCGATACAAGAATGTGGAAGGTCCCTGAAGATTTTAAAAACCTCCGTGCCAATGGACAAAAAGAAATGCTGGGAGAAATCAACTACGACGCGCCGAACTTCAATCCTTATACCGCTGTTGGCTATGTAGATCAGCTCAAATCAAACGGATTGGCCTTGCTGATAGACTGTGGTGTGGATGATTTCCTGATCGATACCAACCGCCAACTGCATCAATTGCTATTGGAAAACGGAACTCCGCATGACTACACTGAAAGACCAGGTGCCCATACTTGGCAATACTGGACAGAAGCTTTGCCAAGCCATATTTTGTTTTTGGACAAGTATCTGAAACGAAACTAGATAGCTCATTCCTAAGGTTTCAAATAGCAAAACACCTTCGATTTTTCGACTATTTTTTGCTTTTTGCAACCGTTATTTCACCCAAATATGTCAAAATTCGATTCCATAAGACCCTTTTATGATGCAGAAGCCAACCCGGCTATCATGCAGATTCTGGAGGATCCTATGCTAGAAGCCATGATGAGTTTTACCTTTCCACATGACAGAACCCAACTGTGGAAAGAACTCATGCGTCATACTCATTCCCTGCGAGACTTTCAGATCAATTTCATTTATCCAGGTCTGATGAAAGTACTGGAGAAGAGTTCGGATGGACTTAGCACTGGTGGATTTGAACAGCTGGAGCCCAACACTCCTTACCTCTTCATCTCCAATCATCGAGACATTATTTTGGACACGTCCCTGCTCAATGCTTGCCTCTATGAAAATGGCCTGGTAATGACTACCTCTGCCATCGGAGACAATCTGATCAAGAAACCATTCTTGCATACGCTATCCCGATTGAGCAGAAACTTTGCGATCAAAAGAGGAGTATCTGGACGGGATCTTTTCGAAAGCTCCAAACTCGTATCAGACTACATCAGTCAGTCCCTGCTCAAAGAAAATCGGAGCGTATGGACAGCGCAGCGAGAAGGTAGAACCAAAGATGGAAATGACATCACACAAAAGGGCGTACTCAAAATGCTCACCTTGGCTGAAGAGAGCAAGGATTCATTTTCATATTTTGAAAAAGTGAATGTAGTCCCCGTATCTATCTCTTATGAGTACGATCCTACCGACATGCTTAAAATGCCAGAATTGCTGGCTAAAGCTCGAGACGAAAAGTACGTCAAAAGCGAGAATGAGGACTTTCTCAACCTACTACGCGGTATCATGGGTACCAAGAAAAGAATCCACATTCAAGTCAATAAAATCCTAAATTCAGAGATTAAGGAGATTTCTAAAAGCGAGCTTAGCCAAAGTGACAAACTCAATCAGCTGGCCAATCTCATCGATCGTGAAATCTGGACAGGCTACAAACTTTGGCCGAGTAACTACATCGCTCATGACTTGCTCTATGGCCAAAACGAATACGCCAATCATTACTCTGAGACTGAAAAGGCAGATTTTGAAAGGCGAATTGCAAGCAAAGTCAATACTGCGATCCCTGAAGAAGTGAAAAGCTACCTCGCCATGTATGCCAATCCAGTCAACAATCAAAAACTAGGCATAGAATCATGCCAATCTAGCTGACCGGAATCCTGATCTGAATCAAAGTCCCTTCGCCGGGTGCAGACTCACAAGTCATTTGCCCTTCCAGAGACTTCACCAAATGCAGGACCAGCTTCATCCCAAATCCATACCCGCTTTCCCCTTGGGTACCCAGAGTCGATGAACCACTCCCTTGCATGATTTCGTGGAGTTTCTCAGCGCTCATGCCTTCTCCACTATCCTGCACAGCAAACTGCAAAGTCTTCTGCGATCCTTCTACATGCCAAGCCAATCGAACAACTATCTTACCTGATGGAGCAGTAAATTTGATTGAATTGGAAATTAAATTCCCCAAAATCTGCAGGATTTTGTTTCTAGGAAAAGTAGGTGTCACATGAGTTCCTTCTACTAAAATCTCCAACCGAACACCTTTGGACTTTGCTTGAGGAAAAAACATGTCCTCGAGCTTTTGCTTGAGTTCGGCCAGCGTCCACTGCGCAGATGCCAACAGTTGATCAGAATTTTGCGCTTGCTGCTCTTTGTCTTGTGTCAGGATTTCATTTGCCAAATCCAAGATGGACTTGCTGCTTTTTTTGATCAGCCCCAAAAACTCCATCATCTCCTCCATTTCATTCTCCTCCCCTTGGTTTTCGATGATATCAGCCAAGCCTATGATCCCGCCAATGGGGCCACGAATATCATGGGCTAGTCTATTTTTGACCTGTGTCATGGTCATGATTCTTTGCTTCATCTCTTCCAGTTGCTTATTGGCTTTCATCCGATTCACGATTTCCTTCGCCACAATCGCCAGCATTTCTCTTTTTTCGGCAGTCAAATCCTTCATCTCTGTATCCATCACACAGAGCGCTCCGATACTCAGGTCTTGACTTACCTTGAGCGGTATTCCGTAATAATAGCGGAGGTTGGGCTGGTCCCGTACATAGTCCCGGCTGCTGAATCTCTCATCTTCAGCCAGATTTTTCACCTCAAACTCTTCCGTTTCTACTTCCATCACTGTGTATTGACAGACAGACTCTTCCCTCGGAAGTCGCTCCACCTCCATTCCAAAGGCAGATATGTTCCATTGAGTAAAATGATCCAAAAGATTGATCAGGGAAATTTTTGTTCCGGCTATTTTGGCTGCAAGCCGAGAGAGATCAGTCATAGACCTGCTCAGATCCAAGTAATCCGGATCTAGTTCTCCCAGTGCTTTTGCCCGGGCAAATTCATTGGCTGGAACAGGAAAAGATTGCTTTTCAAATCGATCGTTCATAATAGAAATAACCGCTATATTAGGATTCATTCCTAATTTAAAACATGCAATTTCAGCCCAAAAACATAGATTTCAATTTTTTATGATCCAAAAGCAAAATTTTCTATTCGATTGTAGAGCGCTCGGATTCTCACTCATTTTGAGTCTGGCCTTCTGGCTCTGCTTGCTCCATCCAACTACAGCTATCGGACAGGCAAAGTCTGCAATTGGAAAAATCGAAACTCCGCATGGAACCGTCTGGATCGAACTGGATGACCGTACGCCGAAACACAAGGGAAGCTTCATCCAACTAGCTGAAGCCGGCTACTGGGACTCACTGACATTCAATCGGGTCATACCCAATTTTGTAGCACAAGGAGGTTGTCCAGACACACCTGAGGGATTCACAGATCCAGAGTACCTATTGAATCCAGAGTTTCACCCAGATCTGACTCATAGCTACGGAGCAGTGGGAGCAGGTGGAGATGACAATCCGGGCAAACTTTCGGCTAGGTGTCAGTTTTATATTGTTCAAAATAAAGAGGGCCTTCATCGGCTGGACGGAGATTATACCGTGTTTGGTCGGGTCATATCAGGAATGGAGTATATCGATGAGATTGTGCACCTTGAGAGAGATTCCACAGACATGCCCCTTGATCCAGTTACCTTGGATGTATCCATTGTCTATTTGACCGAGCCGGAGATATCCCAACTTAAAACTCAAAATCCATGAAACCTCTAAGAATACTGGTAGTAGGCTGCGGCAACATGGGCGCTTCTCATGCCACCTCTTATCATCACATGCCCGAATTTGAGATCTGTGGCTTGGTATCACGCGGTAATAGTAAACACGAACTGAATCAAAAGCTTCAGGCAGACTATCCTCTTTTTGAAAATTTTGAGCAGGCTTTAAACAGTACAAGCCCTGACGCAGTTTGTATTTCCACCTACCCAGATACACACGAAGAGTTTGCTTTGAAAGCCCTAGATCACGATTGCCACCTGTTTATAGAAAAGCCTCTGGCTGATAGCATTCTCGGCTGCGAAAAAATCATTGCCAAAGCGAAAGAAAAAGACAAAAAGGTGGTGGTGGGGTATATTTTGAGACATCACCCATCTTGGATCAGATTTATCGAGGAAAGTCAAAAACTAGGCAAACCTCTGGTCATGAGGATGAACCTGAACCAACAGTCTCAGGGATATATGTGGGATGTACACCGCAACTTGATGAAAAGCCTCAGCCCCGTTGTCGATTGTGGAGTACACTACATCGATGTGATGTGCCAAATGACCCGCTCCAAACCAGTCTCTGTCTCAGCCATCGGCGCTAGGCTGACTGATGAAATCTCAGAGGACAATTACAATTACGGTCAGCTTCAGATCCGCTTTGACGATGGATCGGTAGGCTGGTATGAAGCTGGCTGGGGACCCATGGTATCCGAAACCGCTTTTTTTGTCAAGGATGTTTTTGGTCCCAAAGGCGCTGTTTCCATCGTGGCCAAAGAAGCTGCGCAAACAGGAAATTCAGACCATGTGGATTCCCACACCCAAACAGAATCTATTCGCATCCATCATGCGGCTATAGATTCTACAAATCAGTTTACTCAAGAAGACGAATGGATAGATATGAAGGACGAGCCTTCCCATCAGGAATTATGTGATAGGGAACAGCGCTATTTCCTAGACTCTATCTTGTCAGAACTAGATCTTACAGACCACTTACAAGACGCACTCAACAGCCTCAAAATCGCATTTGCTTGTGATGAATCTGTCAAAACAGGAAAAACAGTAATGCTTTAAGTACATCGGCAATATGGCTTCCATCCTTCGGAAAATATTCTTCACATCTCCCCTATTCACAGGTGCTATTGCATTTCTGATCACCTTGGGCTTTGGGTTGTTTTTGAGTTTCCGGGAGTTTCAGCTCAAAGAATATAATGCAAAGGAGGATGTAGAAAATCTCTCGAAAACCATCGAAGAGCGCATCAACGCCGCCCTTTTCACAGCCAACTCTGCAGTGAAGGTTTTGGGGTACCTCGTCCAAAATGGAGAAATAGAAGGGAATTTTCATGAGGTAGGCAAAAGCATCATTGAGAATATCAAAATTCTTGATCAGATTCAATACTTGGATAGCGGTACAATAGTCAACACCTACCCGTTGGAAGGCAATGAAATAATCATTGGCTACAATATTCTTGAAGACCCGAAAGTATTGGCAGAAGCCCAAGAAGCCATTCGGAGACGGGAAGTGTTTTTTGCAGGGCCTATCAATCTCAAGCAAGGTGGCAGAGCTATCATTTGTAGACTCCCCCTTTTTGATGAAAATCGATTTACCGGCTTTGCTGCTGTGTTGATGGATTGGGAGGAATTCAAAGATGAAATCTTTGCTCCCCCACTGGCTCAAGAAGGCTACACCATTGATTTGATCAAAAGTTCGCCGGAGCTAGATGAAGCACAATCGCTTTTGTCAGCAGATTTCACGGATCTGCAAGGTCCCATCTTGGAAACACTCATTCCAGAAGGAAACTGGACTCTCAAAGTCCAAATGAATCAGGACAAATCCTTCAATGAAATGCTCTTGCCTGTGGGTTTTAGGTTTTTGAGTGCATTGGCATTCGGATTTCTGTTTTGGAATTTTGCCAAACAGCCATCTATCCTACAAAAGAAAATCGCTCAAACAACCCATAAACTCAAGGAAAGCAATCAGAGGTTTCAGTATGTATCCATGGCCAATTCGGAAATGATCTGGGACTGGGACATTTCCACCGATGAAGTGTACAGAAGTCCCGGTTTTCAAAAATTCTTGGGATACACTGCTGAGGAACTCACTTCTGATTCCGGCTTCTGGCTCTCATTGATTCATCCGGATGACCAGGCACAAAGCGAAAGATTTGTAAAAGAGGTCTTTCAAAGTCAGGAAAATTACTGGTCGGAGGAGTTGAGAATCAAAAGCAAATCAGGCAAATATCTCTACGTACTGGAAAAAGCCTACATCCTGCGCAATGATGCCGGTAAGCCAATCCGAATTATCGGTTCGACACAGAATATTACCGAACAAAAAGAATCAGAACAAAAATTACTTCAATCCAACCTTCAGCTTCAAAAGATCAATCAAGAACTCGAAGAATCCCAAAAGAAATACTCTGGACTTTTTGATTTCAACCCCTCTCCTATCATAGTTCATGACTCGGAGACGTATAAAATCATAGACATCAACCAGGCCGCAGTCACCAAATATGGCTATACTAGGGAGGAGTTTCTCAAGATGACCATCTTGGATATTCGGCCAGCCAAGGACATTCCCAAAGTACAACAGTATCTTTCCGAATTTGGCGATAGCCCCAAAAAGACCTATCGAAGACTATCCAAGCATCTCAAGAAAAATGGAGAGATCATGGAGGTAGAAGTCAGTCCTGCCAAATTCAAGATCGGAAACAAGGAAGCCGCGATGGCTTTGGTTATAGACTTGACAGATAAGCTGAACTACATCCGGAAAATAGAACAGCAGAATGAGCTTTTTCGGGAGATAGCCTGGATCCAGTCCCATGTGGTCAGAGCTCCATTGGCACGGATCTTAGGGCTAGCCCAACTGTTGGATACTTCTGCCAAAAACCTTTCTCCGGACGATCGGGAATTGCTCTCCTATCTTTTAGCTTCTTCCAACGAACTGGATGAAATCATCCGGGACATCAGCTACAAAATTTCCCAAGTAGGTACTGCCGAAAGCGCCCGAAAAGAATGGGGATTGCTGGAAAAATCGAAAGAAAAACAACCCAAGCCGAATTCTTAGTCACGAGTGGTAGCCACAGTTTCTTTAGCCCACAGGCTCAAGGCATCATCAACGGCCCAATTAATCCTATCAGAAGACCGCAATCCAAAGACTCATCCGATTGTATAAAAAATTGATGGCCTTTTTGCGAAAAAGCCATAAATTTCGCCTTATTCAACAAATCGACTAGAAGATTCTACGCTTTAGTTTCTTCGAAGCCGATAATCCAACACATATTATGAAAGATCGAACAGTCCTTATCACGGGCGGAGCAAGTGGTATCGGCCTTGCCATGGTCAGAAGGTTTGCTAGGGCAAATGCCCAAGTATTTTTTATCGATGCTAATGTTTCCCAAGGGGAATTAGTGGAAAAAGAAGAGCAGGAAAAAGGGCATCAGGTTACCTTTTGGCATGCAGATGTGACTTCACTGGAGCAAATCAGTGAACGTATCCAGCAACTGCCCGGTAAAATCGACACCTTGATCAACAATGCCGGCGTATCTCATGTTGGCAAAGTGGAAAACACCTCTGAAGAGGACTTTGATAGATTATATCAGGTCAATGTCAAAGGGATGTTTGTCTGCACCAAAGCAGCTCTACCCAAGCTGATCGAAAACGGTGGCGGTTCGATTCTCAATATGTGTTCTGTCGCAGCCACGATGGGCATTCCTGATAGATTTGCCTATTCCATGACCAAAGGTGCAGCTTTGTCTATGACATTGAGCATTGCCAGAGATTATGTGTCGCAAGGTGTGCGATGCAATTGTCTATCGCCGGGGAGAGTTCACACCCCATTTGTGGATGGGTTTTTGGCAAAAAACTACCCAGGACAGGAAAAAGAAATGTTTGCCAAGCTGGCTGCCACCCAACCCATCGGTCGCATGGGCACTCCTGAAGAAGTAGCCGAACTGGCCTATTTCATCAGCAGTGAGGAAGGCAGCTTTATCACAGGCTCTAATATTAATATCGATGGAGGATTTTTGGGATTAAAAATGTAATCCTCCTCTAAAACATCTAAATTTTAACTCATGAAATTGATACGATTTGGCCAGATCGGCCAGGAAAGACCAGGAATACAAGCTGCAAATGGAGACTATCTGGACTGCAGTAGTTTTGGAGAAGACTGGAACGAAGATTTTTTCAACAACAACGGTTTGGAAAGATTGAAGATCTGGCTGGAAGCCAATGAATCTACACTTCCAAAAATCCCTGCGGATTCCCGTTTGGGGTCCCCGGTAGCAAGACCTTCCAAAATTGTCTGCATCGGACTCAATTATCTCAAGCATGCCGAAGAATCTGGCATGGCAGTACCAGAAGTGCCTATTATTTTCATGAAGGCAACTTCTTCGCTTTGCGGACCTTTTGATCCGATCTATATTCCAAAAAACTCGGTTCAGACCGATTGGGAGGTAGAATTGGCTGTAGTCATCGGCAAGCGAGCCAAATATGTAAGCAAAGAAAATGCGATGGATTATGTAGCCGGCTATGCGCTGCACAATGACGTCAGTGAGCGTGACTTCCAGCTTCGTCACGGTGGTCAGTGGGTCAAAGGAAAAAGTGCGGATAACTTCGCTCCACTCGGCCCTACTCTAGTCACCAAAGATGAGGTCTCTGACCCACATAATCTCAGACTTTGGCTCAAGCTAAACGATGAACTACTCCAAGACAGCAATACCTCTGACTTGATCTTTGACATCCCTACTTTGATCGAGCATCTCAGTCAATACATGACTCTACTCCCTGGTGATGTGATCTCTACCGGCACTCCTTCAGGAGTTGGGTTGGGTCTCAAGCCAGAGCCTCGCTACTTGAAGCCTGGTGATGTGGTAGAATTAGGAATCGACGGTTTGGGTATTTCCAAGCAAGTGGCTATGAATGATCCTGAAGCATGAAAATAGATTCTCATCAACATTTTTGGGAATATAACCCAAAGCGTCACGAATGGATCGATGAGAGCATGAAAAGAATCCGTCGGAATTTTCTTCCGGCGGATCTCAAACCTCTTTTGGAGGATGCCAAACTAGACGGCTGTGTAGCCGTGCAGGCGGATGAAAGCCTCAGGGAAACCGATTTCTTGTTGGATCTAGCTGCTCAAAACCCTTGGATCAAAGGAGTAGTTGGCTGGGCTGATCTCGGTTCTGACAATCTCAGCGAAATTTTGGAAAAGTATTCTGAGTACAATTACTTGAAAGGATTTCGTGAAATTCTCCAAGGGAAAGATCCTGCCTACATGCTGAGAGAGGAATTTATCAGAGGCCTGAAATCCCTCCACAAAGCCGGCTATACCTATGACATTCTCGTTTTTCCTCACCATCTCAAAGCTGTTTTGGAGCTGGTCAAAAAATGTCCGGAACAACCGATGGTGATCGACCATCTTGCCAAACCCTATATCAAAAAAGGAGAATGGAAAGACTGGGAAAAAGAGCTAAAACCCATCGCAGAAAGGGAAAATATCCACTGCAAAATCTCCGGAATGGTCACAGAGGCAGACTGGCAAACCTGGACTGCAGACCAGATCAAACCCTACATGGAAATTGCCTTGGAGCTTTTTGGCCCGGAGAGATGCATGTACGGCTCCGACTGGCCTGTCTGCTTGGTAGCAGGAGAATACGAAAAGATAATTGACCTAGTTCGGGATTTTATAGCTTCCCTGTCTCCTTCTGAGCAGGCTCAACTAATGGGTGAAACTGCCACTCAATTTTACAATTTATATTAATATGGATTTACAGTTAAAAGATAAAGTCATCCTCATCTCGGGTGGAGCCAAAGGCATCGGTGGAGCTATTTCCAAAAGCTTGATTGCAGAAGGCGCCATTCCTGTATTCATCGATCCTTCGGAAAAAGAGGGAAAGGAACTGATTGAGTTGGCAGACGGGAAAGCACTTCAGATCCCGATGAGAATGTTTACTGCTGAAGATGCAGAAACAGCCGTTAAGCTTTGCTTGGAAAAATTTGGTCGAATAGATGGTGTCGTCAATAATGCCGGAGCCAATGACGGTGTCGGCTTGGAGCATGGAAGTCCGGAAGCTTTTGCAAACTCCGTCACCAAAAACCTCAACCATTATTATTACCTCACGCATTATGCCCTTCCTGAGTTGAAAAAAACACAGGGAGCCATTGTCAATATTTCATCCAAAACTGCCGTGACGGGACAGGGAGGTACTTCTGGCTATGTAGCTGCAAAAGGTGCTCAACTCGCTTTGACCCGTGAATGGGCTGCGGAGCTACTTCCCTATCAGATTCGCGTCAATGCCGTGATTCCTGCAGAAGTATTCACTCCTCTTTACCAAAACTGGATCAATACCTTTCCCGATCCTGACAAAAAACTGGAAGAAATCAACCAAAAAATTCCTCTGGGAAGAAGGATGACTTCGCCAGAAGAGATCGCTTCCATGACTTTGTTTTTACTTTCATCTCAAGCTTTACATATCACCGGTCAGCATCTTTTCGTCGATGGCGGCTATACTCATCTGGACAGAACCCTATGAACCCGAAACCAGCACTAATACCCAAAAACCTACTTCTCCCATTTATCCTCATCACCTCACTATTTGCCCTTTGGGGCTTTGCCAATGACATCACCAATCCCATGGTGGCGGCATTTAAGAGAGTGTTGGAACTCAACAATGTCCAGGCCTCCTTGGTCCAATTGGCATTTTACGGGGGATATTTCACCATGGCTTTGCCAGCAGCATTTTTTATCAAAAAATACTCGTATAAGACCGGAATCCTGCTGGGTTTAGGCCTGTATGCTTTTGGAGCCATTTTGTTTTATCCAGCAGCAGCGTTGGAAAGCTATGGCTTTTTCCTCGCCTCCCTCTATATCTTGACATTTGGCTTGGCGTTTTTGGAGACCACCGCCAATCCTTACATCTTATCGATGGGACCGGAAGCTACTGCGACTCAGAGACTCAATCTTGCCCAAGCTTTCAATCCCATGGGAGCATTGGCAGGACTATTTGTAGCCAAGCAGTTTATCCTCAACTCACTCCAATCCAATGAGACTGACGCTGACGGAAATCTGATCTATAGCAGCTTGGACGAGGCTTCCAAAGCCATCATTCGGACCAATGACCTGATGATCATCCGTAATCCCTATGTGATGCTGGGGGTAGTCGTAGTGGGAATATTGGTAGTCATAGCACTGGTCAAAATGCCTGAAAACAAGGATGCTTCCAATAAAGTGGATTTTGGACCAACGATGAAACGCTTGTTCAAAAACAGGAATTTCGTAGAAGGGACTTTCGCTCAGATGTTTTATGTGGGTGCGCAGATCATGGTGTGGACCTACATCTACCAATATGCCGAAGCGATGGGCATCGACAATGCCTCAGCCGTCAATTACGGCTACGCCGCATTGGTGGTATTTTTAGTTGGACGATGGGTATGTACCTTCCTCCTTCGCTACATTTCCTCCTCCAGGCTTCTATCTCTTTTCTCATTATTGGCAATGGCCTTTACGCTCGGAGCGATCTTCATCCCAGGCATGACAGGACTGTATAGCTTGGTAGGCATAAGCTTTGCCATGTCTTTGATGTTCCCAACTATTTATGGAATCGCACTCGAAGGCTTAGGAGAAGATTCCAAATTCGCAGCAGCATTTCTCGTGATGGCGATTGTAGGTGGTGCGATCATGCCTACCCTTCAAGGAATGATTCTAGACTTGGGCGGTACAGGCTACACCGACGTCACGATCCTTGGAGTTTCAGAGGTCAACTTCTCTTTTGCTCTTCCATTAGCCTGTTTCTTGATGGTTTTCCTTTTCGCCGTGCGTGTCAAAAAACCAAGTATTACTACCTAATCATTCCCCATGCAGACATACCTTTTGATTTGTGATTTGAAAGATGAACCGGAGGCCATCCAAGCTTATGTGGACTGCCACAAGGCGGTAGCTCCGGAGATTCTGGAAAGTATCCGCGTAGCGGGGATTCTTCAGATGAGCATCTACCGATGGAAAAACCGCCTTTCCATGATCATGGTAGCCGATGATCAGTTTAGCTTTGAGAAAAAAGCAGAACTCGACAATGCCAACCCCAAAATCCAAGAATGGGAGGCATTTCTCGGCCAATACCAAACCAATCTGCCCGGCACACCTCCCAACTGGAGATGGGCCATCACAGAAAAAATATTTGAATTCAAAGCCTAAACAGGCCATGCAAACCCGGGACTTTCTCGGGTTTGTCTTTTATATTTGATTAAAATTAAAACAACGGGGTGCCTACATACGGCTGAGATCATACCCGAAAAACCTGATCTGGATAATGCCAGCGTAGGAATTGTGAGAGTCGTGCGGACTCTATTCTTTCTGGAATTCATTCAGGTCTAAGTATTTAGACGAATGAGCGAACTGATCAAAAAAGAAAATTACCAAGTGGCGCCGGAAGAACTCCGGACTTGGCAAGGGCGTAAAGAGTGGTTTTTTAATCGAGATGATACCGATCATTACGAGCAATACTACGAGGGTCCCTACAAAGAACAGGAGATTTGGCAGAAAAGGACTTTGGAAGGCCTGATCAAGCAGGATCATCGAGTCAAAACCCTTTTGGAATTCGGCTGTGGAACTACCCGCTTTACGCGATGGTGGCATGAAATCGGCCTGGAAGCTACAGGTGGAGACATTTCTCCCTTTATGCTTGCCCAGGGCGTACAGTTATTTGACGGGGATCTGGTACTGGCAGACTCTCATCACATGCCCTTCAAGGATCATTCCTTCGATGCCTTGGCTTTTGTGACCACTTTCGAATATTACAAAAATCCTGTAGCCGTCATCCGAGAAGCTGTCCGAGTTGGTAAATATGGGATCATTTTCGGAATGATGAATCGCAACACGCCCAAGCTAATCCGAAGGAGAGTGCAGCAGGTTTTTGGAAAAAACAATTACTATGTCACGGCCAATTTCTACACACCTGCTTCACTAAAAGCCTTAGTAGCAGAAGCACTACCGGATCGTGACTACAGCATAGAATGGAATGCAACCGGCCTTCCCAAGTGGTTTCCCAAGCAACAATGGAAAGTCCCCTATGGAGATTTCTTCGGATTTCATGTCAAACTCAATGATGTGTAATGGGAGCTTTTGAGGATTTTTCCGGAAAAATCAGTGCTGCTGTTTTCAAAAAAGACTTGCTCAACCGCCGTGGAGCCAGTCGGGATGAGGTGATTTGTGGGCCTCAGTTTGGAGTGGATACTGCCCTCATCGATTTGGAAAATGGCAATGCTTTGGCTGTTTCCAGCGATCCTTTGTCACTGATTCCCTCATTAGGGATGAAAGTTTCGGCTTGGCTATCCATCCATTTACTAGCCAATGATTTATGCACAACGGGTTTTGCTCCGCAGTATGCACAGTTTGTACTCAATCTCCCATCGAGCATGAGCAGAGAGCAATTTGGAGAATATTGGCAGTACATTCATGAGCTTTGCACGGATCTGAATATAGCGATCACGGGGGGCCATACAGGACAGGTTCCCGGTCAGGAATCCACCATTTCGGGTGGTGGAACGATGTTTTTGCAAGCTCCCAAAGAAAAACTCCTCTCAAGCAATAGGGCAAAAGCCGGGAATTCGATCATCCTCACCAAAGGAGCTGCTTTGTCGAGCACCTCTTTGCTGGCTATGGCCTTCCCTAATTTTGTATCAGATGCTCTGGGTGATGAGATCCAGCATAAGGCCGCTGCCAATTTCTGGAAGCTTTCCGTACTTCCAGAAGCTCTTTTGGCGTCCTCTACCCTCCTGCCGAATAAGGAACTCTTGGCCATGCACGATGTCACTGAGGGAGGTGTTTTGGGGGCATTGGATGAAATGGCAGATGCATCTGGTTTGGGTTTTTCTGTCAAGAAATCGGGAATTCCTGTTTCAGATGAAGTTGAAAAAGTAGCCAAGCTTTTTGGAATTGACCCTTTGATCTCAATCGGAGCTGGAGCCTTGTTGATGGCCGTGGAAGAAGGTTCAGAAGAAAAACTACTTCAAGCCTATCAGGAAAAAGGCATTGAAGCCTCCTGTATCGGCCAGTTCACCGCTGATCCGAAAAAAGAAATCATAGCTGAAAAGAATCAAAAATCAATCTTTGATTTTAACGGGAAAGACCCATACTGGGACGCCTTTTATGAAGCTATCAAATCTGGAAAATCATGAAGCAAATCAAAGGATTGTATTTGGTATTGGACCCTTCTCAGGATTGGTCCTTGCTATTGGGAAAGTTGAAAGAGGCGCTTAGGGCCGGAGTCGGTGTGGTTCAGATATGGAATCACTGGCAGAAAGGTATCCAAGAAGAGGACAAAATCAGCTTTTGCAAATCAGTAGTAGAGTTTGCGGAGTCCTTTTCTGCACCCGTCTTGGTCAATGAGGACTGGAAGCTGGCACTGAAAGCCAAGGTGGACGGAGTTCATTTTGATCAAATCCCAATAAACTGGGATCTAGTCAAAGTGAAACTCCAACATAAGATAACAGGATTGACTGTCGGAAACGATCTAGAAACGATCCGATGGGCAGATCAAAATCAGATGTCCTACATCAGTTTTTGCTCGGTATTCCCCTCTTCCTCCGTGGATACCTGCGAACTTGTGGACCCAGACACAATCCGACAAGCTCAGAACCTGACGAGTTTACCCATTTTCCTTTCCGGAGGAATCAAACCCGAAAACCTGCATCTTTTGCAGGAATTCTCCTATCAAGGGCTAGCAGTCATTTCAGGGATTTTGAATCAGGAAGATCCCAAGGCTGCCACCCAGAATTATCTCAAACAAATGAAACACTAATCGTATGAACAGGAAATTATTAGATAAACTCTGCTGTCCTTTTGATAAAAAGGACCTCAATCTGGAAGTATTTCAGGAGACGGAAGACCAACAAATCATCGAAGGCATATTGACTTGCACTAGCTGCAACAGATATTTCCCCATCATCTATGGCATTCCCATCATGACCCCGGATGAGTACCGAGAAAAATCCCTAGAACTTCCCAGCTTAAAGAGATGGGGACTTGAAATGGCTGCAGGCCAACAGTCCTTTCAGCTTGCTGCCCCCGAAAACTTTAAAAAGCTAGAGTAATATCGTCATAAAAAGCGATATTTGATTTTATCGTCTAAAAAAACGATATTTAAGATTATCGCTCAAATAAACGATAAAATCAGACTATGATAGCAGTCATAAAAGGAGATATCATGTCTTCGAGAAAAATTCAAAATCCGGAAGTCTGGCTGATACCACTTCAAAAACTTATGGGAAAATGGGGAGAACAGCCTAAGGATTGGGAATTGGTCTGGGGGGATTTTTTCCAATTGGAAGTAAAAAACCCAGCGGAATCCCTTCATAAGGCCATCCAAATCAAGATTTTGATCAAAAGCATCTCTGAGCCCAATATCTCCAAAACATCCAGTCCCATTGACGTGAGAATGTCTATCGGGATAGGGGAAAAAACCTATGGAGGAGCTCGTATTTCCGAAAGCAACGGACCGGCATTTATTCACTCCAGTGAGCAATTTGACAGGCTAAAAAAGGAAAAAGTAAACCTTGCGATCCAAAGTCCATGGAAAGACATGGATGAGGAGATCAATCTTTACCTCAAATTGGCCGGGATATTTATGGACAAGTGGTCTTTATCCTCCGCCGAACTCATGCAGATCATCTGGGCTGATCCCCAGGCGACTCAAGAGGAAGTCGGACGGAAACTCGGAATCAAACAAAACTCAGTCAGTGACAGATTCAAAAGAGCCAATGTCGAAGAACTGATGGAAATCGAACAGATTTTTAGGAAAAAACTCCAGAACCATCTGCCATGATCATCCTTCTCAAGCTTCTCCTTGCGCATCTGATCGGTGATTTTGTCCTTCAGCCCAGCTCTTGGGTTCAAGAAAAAGAGCAACTGAAAGTCAGATCTTGGAAGCTTTACTTACACTTCCTCATCCACGGACTATTGACAGCGATCCTTCTTTTTGACAAGGCTTTATGGTATATCCCCATTTTGGTAGTCATTCTCCATGGAGCTATCGATCTACTCAAAATTTACTCTCAGACAGGAAAAAATAGGGTATTTTGGTTTATTCTGGATCAATGCCTCCACGTATTAAGTTTAATAGGCATTTGGCTGGTAATAACTCAAAAAACACCTGACATCCTCCCTCTTTTTTCATCAGTCTATTTTTTGGCAATAGTGACAGGTTTGCTGTTCGTCACCCAAGTTTCGGCCCTCTTGCTACAGGTATTGCTAAAAAACTGGTCCAAAGAACTCGATCTACCAAAAAAATATTCTCTACAGCAGGCCGGCAAATACATAGGAATATTGGAAAGACTGTTTGTCTTCACCTTTGTGTTGCTAGGCAAATGGGAAGCTGTAGGTTTTCTCCTCACTGCAAAATCTGTCTTCAGATTCAGTGATCTCAGCAGATCTAAGGACCGAAAATTGACTGAATATATTTTAGTGGGCACTCTTTTAAGTTTTGCATTAGCAATCTCTGCAGGACTTTTTGTAAACTGGGTTTCCAAAATTTAACCTTTATGCAAAAAGCGATCTATTTCCTATCCCTATTTTTAATTTCAACGGCTACGATGGCTCAAAATCACATTATTCCTCTCTGGGAAGGCACGCCTCCGCTGCAGGAGGACATGGGGTTTGAAGAAGAGGTTCGTCAGGAGAATATCATTCGCATCGCGAACGTACAGATACCCACCATCGAAGTTTACCTACCGAATAAGTCAATTGCTACGGGCCAAGCCGTGATGATTTTCCCGGGAGGTGGCTACGGCATTTTGGCTTATGACTGGGAAGGAACAGATTTCGCCAAGTGGCTAAACGCACAAGGCATCGCAGGGATCGTCGTCAAATACAGACTTCCTATCTCCAAATCCCTGACCGATCCCAAAGAAGTACCATTGCTCGACGCTCAGCGGGCCATCCGTCTGACAAGAGCCCATGCCGCTGAGTGGAACATCAATCCGGCAAATGTGGGAATCATGGGCTTTTCGGCTGGTGGACACCTTGCTTCCACCCTTAGCACCCAATATGCTCATGAGCTGGATCGCAGCAAAGATGAGATAGACTTACTTGACGCCAGACCAGCGTTTTCCATTTTGGTCTATCCCGTGATCACTTTCCAAGAGAAATACACTCACGGTGGCTCGAAGAAAAGCCTTTTGGGAGAAAACCCTTCCCCAGAATTGGTAGATCGCTTTTCTAACGAGAAAAATGTCACGGAGCAGACACCTCCGACGTTTTTGGTTCATGCGCAAGATGATACAGGCGTGCCAATCGAAAACAGTCTTTTGTACTATCAAGCATTGCATCAGCATGGCATCCCGGCTTCATTGCATATCTATCCAAAAGGTGGTCATGGCTTTTCCTTTGGCTTGGGAAAGGGTCCTGTCGAAAACTGGCGAGACGTACTGCTTGACTGGATGAAGGCTTTGGAGAGCAATTGAGAAACATTCTTTAAATGAGTATCCGCTTTTGCGCATCCTCCCCATTTTCATTTGCTATAAGGACTGGAAGACAGGAGACAGGAGACAGAAGCGGCCTGGAACTCTCTATAGGGCTTCTTTTTAGCCGTCTTCATATTAAACTGGTGTGATCACGGGTAATCATATTTCATTAAATGATTTCTAAAATTTCATTCAATAAATCAGCTTTCATTCCGTACGAAAAAAAGGTAAGGTCTGACTCTCAATAGAATGGCTATGGACTGTCGTCGGCCGTCGGTGGTCGAGTCTCTACACTTCAGAAGTTCTATTAGTTAAAAGCAAATAAACTCAAAAACCCCAACCCTGCGGTCTTTGGACCATGGATAATACGCTTAACCCTATGCCTATTCAAGTAATTGCATTTGACGCGGACGACACACTCTGGGTCAACGAACCATTTTTTCGGGAAGCAGAAGAAAAGTTCGCTTCGCTGCTGGAGGATTTCCTACCGGCTCATCAAAGCATCAAAGAACTCTACCGTACCGAAATCCAAAACCTCAGCCTCTATGGCTACGGGATCAAAGGATTCATGCTATCCATGATCGAAACGGCCATGAATGTGACGGATCAACAGATGCCCATAGCCCTGATCGAGAAAGTGATTCAAATCGGCAGAGAAATGCTAGAAAAGCCTGTTGAGCTGCTCCCAGGAGTCGAGGAGGTTCTTCAGTCCCTCAATGGAGATTATCGAATTGTACTGGCGACAAAAGGGGATTTGCTGGATCAGGAACGCAAACTCAAAAAGTCAGGATTGGAACAGTATTTTCACCATATCGAAATCATGAGTGAAAAGAAAGTAGCTGATTTCGACAAGTTAATCCGGCACTTGGATGTGAAACCCGAGGAGTTTGTCATGCTAGGAAATAGTCTTAAGTCCGATATTTTGCCTGTTTTGGAGTTGGGAGGACATGCGATTCATATTCCTTTCCATATCACATGGGAGCATGAGCAGGTGGACCATGTCATCGAGCATGAGCGATTTACGGAAGTGGAAAATATCAATTTGGCCGCTGAGTTGATTCGGGGGATGTAGGGTGGTGGGAGGTTGGAAGTTTGGATGTTGGATGTTGGATTTCAATTTTCCTCTTCCTATTATCTCTTTGTCTTTGCAACGGACCGGCTAAGCTTTCAAACGGATTTTACAAAAGCTATCGTGTCGGCTATGAGTAAAAATGGTGGACAAGTAAAAACCTCGCGGACTGCCGCCATGCCCCCTGAAGCTTAGATATTATTGGGCGTTCCGGCTTTATTTTATTTTTTTAAATTCTTTTCTCGTTCTGTTGTCGGCAATTGTCATTACAATCACTCCTGTAAATGGTTTACACCAAATAAATTCTTCGGTCTGTTGTTCTAATATCACAATGTCCGTATTCTCAAAAGTCAACTGATTTATTAAGAAATTCTGAGTTTTTAGATCAATTGTGTCTGTAATCAGAATTCCATCTATTATGAAAATCGGAGATTCCAAATTTTGGTCAGTCGTTGTTGCATTTCTGTTAAATAAAAGTCGTTGTCTTATGGATTCAAATTGAGATTTATCGTCCAAGGCTTTTACTTTTTTTAGCCAATCAAAATTGTCTTGACTTGTCATTTTATATGTCTGGTCAGTCGGAACTTGTCCAAACGAAAAAATGGAAATAGTCAAAAACGCTAGTATCGTTAAAAATCTTTTCATTTCATTATTTTCAGCATGAAGCACAACGGTTTGGCTATGAGCAGGCGGGCTTTAAAAGCTACTTTCCTGTCAGCCGAAACCATAGTTTTTTAAAAGTATTATCGTTTCGTTTAGCACTGTCCGCCCGCCTGCTTGTAGGTGTTGTTGTGCTTTCGTCCTTTTTTATTTTTTTAATTCTCATGTGTTCTTCTGGTCCAAATCTGTCGAACACGTAATGGACTATTTGAACCGACTCAAATTTCCAAGCATAATTTTTATATCCTTCGTTTCCATTTGCTTCTGAAGTCGGTTTTCCAAATTCTTTTTCGAAATGAGATTGAAAGTTGTTAAATGATTTCTCAAGGTCGTTGTAGTCTGTTCGGAAAAATTCCAATTCGTTTAAATTTCCGTTTTTCCTGGGTTCAAAGTGAAATCCGAGCATACAACATAGTCCATTCAAGGATGTACATGAAATGGTGTAATAGCCTGCCGTTACATGCTTAAAGTCGTGTCCATTCAATTTCTGAGTCAAAGTCTGTTCGTCAATGTCCCAAGGAACGAAAATGTCGGGTTCGTCAATTTTATATCCTTCTTGAATGTTCATTTTGTCTTTTTCTGCATGAAGCACAACGAATTGCATATGACTTGTGGCGGTTTCGAAGTCCCGCAACTTCGGGATCCACCGAAACCAAAGTTGGCTACAAATTGAAACTTTGCTAACGACCAGATATGGCACGTGCCTCTGGCCTTTCAAATATCGGTCAAGTTTCGGTTTCCCAATTCAGTATTAGATAGCTCAGTAGAGGCATGTGCTATATTGTTAGTTAGCGGTTCGCCTATATTCCGTTTTATGTTTTGTAGTTCAACCAACTTACTTCTCAATCTTTCCTTTTCGTTGCTTTCATTTGTTCTAAAGCGCAGAATTGGAAAGTTATACTTCTCCAAGATTCTGTCTTTCATCTTATCCCTGTCGGCTTGCTTAGTTCCACCTTTGTGATATTCAAAGCCATCAACTTCTATTCCGAGCACAGAAGCTTTACTAAGCTTATTGTATATCAAAAAGTCAAGGTGTGTCAATGGATTTGATGCGTATTTCACTTCTTGTTCGTCTAGCTTAGAGAAATCCCTAATGAGGTGTCTTATGGGGAAGTGAAGGAGGATATCATACTTCAAAAATTGGTCTTCAGCCAAGACTTGTTTGATTAGTTGAAACATTAGATTCTCACTATCAAACTCTGAAACCTTCCCGGATTTCGCGATAATCTTTGCTCGTTCCTCCTCATAGCCCCTATATAGCAAATCGAAAATGGAGCTTAACTCACTTTGTACAATTGAGAAGTTGTTATACTCAATGTATTTTATCAAATCAGAAATGTTGTTATCGCTTTCATTGTCATTTCCATTGACAATAACAATCAATTGATCTATGGCTCTGGAGACTGCTACATTTAAACGATTAGGATTATCCGTAAACTCTGAGATATCATTATCAACCGTTGAAAGAATGATAACTTCATTCTCTCTGCCCTGAAACTTGTCAACCGTATCGGATTTAATGGATGTCCCCTGAAATGCACTTTGCAATGCATTAGTTTGATTGCGATAGGGAGTAACAATTCCTAAATCCACATTTTCCAGGTTCTCATTTGGAATGATCTCCTGTTTTATCATGTCTATTTGTCGTTGATTCATTCGCTCTCTTGCGTGATTCCCGTGAGCCGTTTTATAAACAACAAGAGGCTGGCGCTTCTCAGGGTATTGTGTGTGAATAATGAGTTGACTGTCATAGAATTTCTTGTTGCAGAATTCTATGATTTTCGGATGGCACCTATAATGTTCTCTCAGAAGCGTCTTTGGAACATTGGGGAATAATTCAAGGAGGGATGATAGCAAGCTGTGATTTGCATAACGATAAGGTTCTTGCAGTTGGTAAGCATTGAAAACCATGTCAGTTTTCTCTTGCATATTGGCATCAACCACGTTCGGCAATTGCTTAGTATCTCCAACAATGACCGCTCGTTTAGCACATGATAAAGCCAGTGCACCAGTTGCCAAATCAACTTGCGAGGATTCATCAATGATCACATAATCGTAAGAAATGTCCTCAGATAAGCTTTGTCTCAATGAGTAAGTTGTACTCATAATGACGGGGTAATCTTTAATGAATTTGTCTGACTGAAAGCGAAGTTCTGAAATCGTATAGGGTTATCGATTTTGGTTATTGTATCGCTTACACAATTCCGCCTTAAGGAGTTGCATTGACGTTTCTGAGTATTCTTTCATTTTGTCGTCAAATGAAAAATTCTGTAAAGAAGTTTCTAATGATTCTATTCTTCGAATAAGTTCACTAATCTTGGTTGGATAATACTTTGACTGACAGATGTAAATCATCTCACCAAGTGAATTGGTATAGAATGACTTATCCTTAATACCGTATTTCAGTCGAAAAATGAATCTTTTGATGAATCCGATTTTCCTATGTCTGTTGCCAAATGATTCCAGTGTTATCCAAAATTGAAGGATTTTATCAGCCGTGATATCTCTTCGAAACGCTACAGTTTTCTCCGCTTTGTCCTTATGTGTTTCTTTGAAGTGTTCGTATTCCGTTTCGATGTTTTCAAGTTGAAGTTTTAATAACGCCAACTCATTTTTCTTACTAAGATTTTCGGAGAGCACGGAAACAAGCGTGGTTGCCCTTTCTTTCAAGTTTGCTTTTTCTTCATCATCCAAATGGAATTCCGATAGGTCGGGAATTGCTTTTTGCGAATCAATGAACTCCTTTTTGTTTTGAGAGTTTCCAAGAAGTGCTGCTATAAATTCAACGCCGTTTTTCTCAAGCTTTTCATAGACATTCTTGGTAGCTGAGTTATTGCTTGACACCACCGCCACACTTTGCTCATTCAAAATAGCATTAGCAATGATGTTCAGAATGGTTTGTGTTTTGCCCGTTCCCGGTGGGCCTTCAATTACACTGAGATTGTTGGAAAAGGCAATATTTACAGCCTTTCGTTGGCTTAGATTAAAACCAAAAGGGAAAAAATCAGGATTTGTTTTGCTTCCTTTGGCGGCAGATAAAGAATGATTTAAAAAAGCCTCAAGCACACAGTCTTCTTGAATGGCAGCAATGCTTTCGTAACTCCTTGCCAGTATATTGTTCCCTTCTTCTGTTTTTAGTCCTACAGTTTCTGCAATTTCTTTTAGATAATTGAAGACGTTAAATGCCTTGTCACTGCTTACAGCTGTTCTTACAATTCTTGCTCTCGTTCTGCTATAAAAGAACTCCTTGTTCGTGTTGTGGAATACGATTCTTATTTTGTCGCCTTGATACGAATACTCAGCAATTCTATCTGTTTTGTCTTTTTCGTCAATGTATATCAGTTCTCTTCTAAGCGACATTTTCCAATAATGATTTTTGCTGATTTCGCTTGGAGTCCTCTAAAAGTGACCGCTAACGTGCTTATATACCTAATTCAATTTTTTCTTCTCTAAACCTACTCATTTTTTCTAAAAATTATTCTGCCATAACTCCCTAGAATCAAGGATTATCCGATGACAAACGACTACTGTCGGATACTAACGACTGCTTCCCGACTAATTCTTGCCCCCCTCCTGAACTTTGGTCCATCAAGTTTTTCCTCTGGCGAAACGAAAAATCAAATTCACAATCAAAACAACAAACATCATGAATGCGCTAAGAAACAAAGTTCAGCTAATCGGCCGCATGGGCGACAAAATCCAAGTCAAAACTTTCGACTCTGGAAAAATCAAAGGAAGTGTCAATCTCGCTACCAGTGAGACCTACAGAAATGCAAAAGGCGAAAAGGTCAGCGAAACCACTTGGCACCATCTCATCGTCTGGGGCAAGCAAGCAGAAATCCTAGAAAAATATACCGACAAAGGATCTGAAATCGCCGTCGAAGGCAAGATCAGCAACCGCGACTTTACCGACAAGGACGGTGTCAAAAAATACATCACCGAGATCATCGTCCACGAGTTCCTGCTCATGGGTGGCAATAAAGCCAAATCACAAACAACAACTAGTGAAACTGATGAGGAAGACCTTCCTTTTTAAGCAAGAAAGCACGTAAGCGGAGGTCGAATGGCTTGCGCTTTTTTTGGATTGGTGGACTCTTTTTAGCTCTAAACTTTCGGTTACCAACAGAGATCCCTTAGGTTTTCTTAGTTCAAGTATTCCTTGTATTTTCCCTTTCGAGGTAGGCCTTTTCGGTTTACCACCGTTCGGTGGACGGACATACTATTTGACTAGTTTCGGTATGTGCGGTTGCCTTGTGCGACTTGGTCCCGAAAGCTTTCGGGATGTATGGCTGAGAAGGATAGGCTGTTTATTGGACATTTATCGGACATTTCACCTAGTTATCGGCCATTTATCGGTCGATTTTATCTTTATAAAGGTATTCGGATGTTTTTAAATCGCCTGTTTTTATCAATAAGCCTTTTTCTTCTAAATCAATAATGTCTCTTCGAGCAGTTCGGTCGCCAATATCAAATTTCTCCGTTTCCCACGAGTCTATCTTGAGCCAATTAGAATTCATTTGATCCAATTGGTTATAATTCGTAAAGCACCCATTCAAACCTCTGGTGGTATTTTCCGATCCTCACTGATAGGAGAAAGTTGATTCTAATTGCTTCTTCGGCGTCAAATCAGGTCATTTTGTGTTAGTTAGTGTCTATCGTGGGTGCATAAGTAGTGCCTCGTTTCTCATCTATCTGCCTGTCCAAATTAGTGAAAGTGTCCATTTTGACTTTTCCAGAATGAATGAGGAATACCGTAGAACTCACACTTGTAAAATGGTAATTCAAGAACAATCCTAATTGTCAGCATGATTATGAAGGAAAAATTTGCTCTCCGTTTGTTCTCTTTTTGTTTTATGTAACTATGTTCCAATGCAACCCCCGTAATGAAGATAAGCAAGTACATTGTCCCTTGAGCTACAGCTATTAGATAGTCCTTAAGTCGTAAATAGACTTCTCTCTTCTCAAAGACATAGTAAAAATCCACATACTTTTCCCAGTTCCAGAGCAACAAAAGAGTACTTAGTCCAATAAGTCCCCAGCCTATTAATTTATCTCTCATCTATGCTTTGCCTACAACGATTTGCATATGGCTTATCACGGTTTCGAAGTCCCGCAACTGCGGGATCCACCGAAACCAAAACTCGCTACAAATTGAAACTTTGCTAACAGACTTTTAATCACCATAAGCTACATGCGTTTTTGTGCTCAGTTTTCTACTTTTTTTGTATGACAGTCAATGTTCAGGGCTATTCCATTTTTTCCTAAACGTTCAAGTTCTTTAGGACTTAATTCCAAAGCACATTGGTGTTCGTATTCATATATAAGCCAAATCAAAATATTCTCCTTACCAACCCCAATGGATTTTAACCTTTCAAAGTTTGGTTCAAGTAAGTCCATGAAAACATTAATGAAGTCAACATAAATGTCATTTTCTTCATCTTCCAATAGTTGTAGCCACCAAGTTGAAGGTTTATCGGTTTCATCAAATTTTGATTTTTCATGTTTTTGAGGAGTCCGCCCAAATATTTCTGTCACTCTATTATAAGTGTCCCAACTCGGTTCAAAGTCAAGATATAGATTTAAATATTTCATTTTTTAATACAGCACAAATTCCCTATATCCCGAACACTATTTTTTCATCCCTAAACCTAGAAATTTTCTCAAAAAAGGAAGCTTCACTCAATAAACTAGATTCTATATCAAGTTATAAAAGCACCCACAATCTTTACCCAGAAATTCCCCAGAAGAGAGCCAACAATTGAACAATTTTTTAGCCCTTGGCACTTCTGACAAAAAGCACAAAATATTTGGTATCCAGCTTGACATCACCGGGCGGCCAGTTCCCATCTACTGCCCATGCGCATCCGCTGTGGGCCAGATTGGCAGACCAAAGTAAGTTTTGGGATAGTTTTTTTAAGTTGGGGAAGAGTCGTTCTCTCAAAGCTACCGCTTTGTCACTACTAAATGATTGGTAGCCTTCCTCCTCTTTGACCACAAAACTCAGGCTATTAAGTTCATAAGCTGTGGGCATACGCCAATCATCGTAATTGGCAAACAGAATCGTTGCTTTTCCCATCTGGTAGTGATCCATCAAATTCGAAGTCGTTAAGTCTTTCTCACTAATGGTTCCTGTTGGGTTATGTCCCGCAGCAGCCCCCTTCCCAAAATAATGGGATGCCTCATACCAATCTAAGCTCACTGGCTCTCCGACAAATTCTCTTCCATTCCAATTCATTCCCCAAGGTGCTCTGATCCACATTAACTCATTCTTTGTATCAATCATCACCCCATTTGGCTGAATGATAAATTGTCCAAAAAAAGGATCTTCTAGGAATTCATTTTCTTTAGCTTGCATGTACTCCCTGTTTTGCCCAAAATCAGTTTGCTTGATCTTTTTAAGCTGTATTAGTTTCGATTCACGGATGCGGGGAGTAGAGAAATGAGAAGAAATATACCATCCGATCAGGCCGCTGATTCCTATTCCGGCAGCAAAAAAGATAAAGTCCCGGGATGAGATGATTTCTAAAACCTGTTCCATTTCAAAACTTAAAATCCAGACCAGCAATTAAAAAAGCTACACGTATACACCGGTCTAGGCATGATCAGATAATTTCCTTCTCCTAAACCTACTCATTTTTTCTAAAAATTATTCTGCCATAATTCCCTAGAATCAAAGATTATCCGATGACAAACGACTACTATCGGATACTAACGACTGCTTCCCGACTAATTCTTGCCCCGCCTCTGAACTTTGGACCATCAAGTTTTTCCTCTGGCGAAACGAAAAATCAAACTCACAATTTAAACAACAAACATCATGAATGCGCTAAGAAACAAAGTTCAGCTAATCGGCCGTATGGGCGACAAAATCCAAGTCAAAACTTTCGACTCCGGTAAAATCAAAGGTAGTGTCAATCTCGCTACCAGTGAGACCTACAGAAATGCACAAGGCGAAAAAGTCAGTGAGACCACCTGGCACCATCTCGTCGTCTGGGGCAAGCAAGCGGAAATCCTAGAAAAATACACGGACAAAGGATCTGAAATCGCCATCGAAGGCAAAATCACCAACCGCGACTATACGGATAAAGATGGAGTCAAAAAATACATCACCGAGATAGTCGTCCACGAGTTTCTGCTCATGGGTGGCAACAAAGCCAAATCACAAACAACCGCTGGTGAATCTGAGGAAGATGACCTTCCTTTTTGAGGAGTACCTCGTGCCTTTGAGTATAAACATTGATGTAGAAGAACTGTCATTTCGACACCTTCCACCCAACTATATTTATCTTTAAATAGTCAGGTAATACATCAAACACTAAAAAACTTACTCCTCAATCACTATTTGGAAAAGGATAAATCCTTTTCCAAATAGTACAAACAAGGTAAAATAAACAGACTCTCTAAGAGTAATATCCTAGTGAGTTTGGTGATAAACTTACCAATAACCTCAGAAATGAAAATGATAAAACCCTCCTGAAGCGGCAATGAAAAAACTCATAAAATACTGATATCTAACTACTTATATAGACATAGAGCTATTCAATGACACGTCTAAGGATTTAACTAGGCCCTCCATAGAGGTATTGCTTTACAATCCACTATTTATCCTCAAAATTCAAATACCGCTTTTTGGCGTGTTTACTTTGCGGATAATAGACAGTATTCCTCCGAAGCAATTCCTTTGCTTGTTCATTCAGTTCCTGCCGCTCACACACCTTTGCCAAATCATCAATCATCTTTTCATCAGGCAATACGCGATATCCAAGTCTTTTGGAAACTTCTTCATAGTGCCCATCTAGTAGGCTTGGGTCTTTCATCACCTGCTTTACAGGCATTTCATAGCCTTCAAAAATAAACCTCAGAGCCTCATACTCTGCCGGCACGACTACACTTCCATGCCCTTCTTTTTCATAGAAAGTATACCGATACCGCAGCGGACTACCTGGCTGAAGCCGGTTGAATTCATCACGAAACTTAAACAGAGCATTATGATGGTCTTCACCAGATCCGGAGTCATTAGCTTTTGCAAGGAAAAGTGTTTTCCCTTCATACTTCAAAGGATTCCAAAGACTATCGATACTGCTTAGCAGCTTTTCACTATCCCACCACATGCTGGCATCTATGGGTACATAAGCATCAAATCTCTCCGGATGGGTGATGAGGGCATTGGCTACTGCAAGGCCTCCAAAAGAATGGCCGATCAGAATTTCATAGCCATTCGTTCTGAACTCTTGATTGACCCAAGCTTTCAATTCCTGTTCGACAAACTCCATGAACTGCAGATTCCCTCCACTACTAGAAAAGTCTGCTCTTTTCCATTCCTCCGGAGTTGCCATTGCTGTTGGAGTCAATTCTTGAGTTCGGTCTTTTTGAATGATTCCCACAAGAATAACCTCTGGCATTTCGGCATACAAGCCACTGGACAAGCGATTTGTCTGAGCCACTAGGTTTTCGAAATGTAAATTTCCATCGAAAAAATAGCATACTGGATAGTTCTTTTGACTATAGATACTGTCTTCATAACTATCAGGTAGGCTGATCCAAATTTCTCGCTCTTCGTCCAAAATTTGAGATGAAATCTGGTATTGGTGACCAATGGTAATCGGTTTTTGAGCTAGAGCTACATGGTATTGCAAAAGGAAAGCAATAAGGTAAAGTCCAGTTTTATATTGAAATACATCAATACTCATATTTTTTTGGCTTTTGTTTTTTGAATGTCCCGCAAATATATACTTTTGTCGCAAATTTAATTTAGACTAATTACAAACAAGTGAGAAAATTACTCCTGTTACTTTTTTGGACGCTGGGTATGATTCCGGCATTTGCACAAGATGCACTTGTCAGAGGTTTTGTACACGATACTGACGGAACGCCCATTGTAGGTGTCCTGGCTTTTGAGAAAAACACCAACAATGCCTCTTACGCTGATGCGAAAGGCTTTTTCGAACTGAAAATCAAATCTGGCAAGAACACCTTGGTTTTTTCCATGCCAGGATATCTGAAGCAAGAAATATCTGTAGAACTAGCAACCGGTTCAGAAAAGGGCTTGAATGTAACGCTTGAAACTGACCCTAGCTACACACTTGGCGAGGTGGAAATCCTTGGGAAATCCGAAATCCGGGAAGTCGAAGAATCCGGTTTCAATGTGGTAGCTATTGATGCCAAACCTTTTCACAATGCCTCTATTGGACTCTCTCAAGTACTCGACATGGCTCCCGGCGTCAAAATCCAGCAAGAAGGCGGCTTGGGCTCCCGAACAAACGTCACTGTCAATGGGCTAAGTGGCCGACATGTGCGTTTTTTCATCGATGGCATGCCTATGGATGCGATGAGCTCCGCTTTTCAGATCAACAACCTGCCAGTCAATCTTGCCGAAAGAATTGAAGTCTATAAAGGTGTCGTACCCGTTAATTTCGGTTCGGATGCTCTAGGCGGGGCAGTGAATATTGTGACCAAAAAGTCTCCTGGAAAATACCTGGACTTCTCGTATTCGTATGGGTCTTTCAATACCCACATGACTTTTTTGAATACAGGAATCACAACTGACAAAGGCTTTACTTTCCAGTTGAGTGCCTATCAGAACTACTCAGACAATGACTATGATGTCTATGCGACGATCAAGGATTTTGAGACAAACTTGCTTTCCAAAGAACCTCAAAAAGTCCGTCGCTTCCATGATGTCTATCACAATGAAACCGTCATTGCCAAAGTAGGTTTGGTCAATAAACCCTTTGCCGATCAGTTGCTTTTTGGCTTCACTTGGGGTCAGGAATACGATGAGATTCAGCATCCCGCCTATCTCAACCTGGCTTTTGGGGAAAAATATCAGACTTCCAAAATCCTGATGCCTTCATTTCTATACTCCAAAGACAACCTGTTTATCGAAAATCTCAAAGTGAGTCTGGCAGCGAACTATAATTTTGGAGGAGGTCACAATGTGGATGTATCGGATCGGGAATATAATTGGCTGGGCGATTGGGTACCATCCAATTCTCCCGGCGAAATCCAATATTCTGATTACGTCTATGATGAAAATAATGCCACAATTAATTTCAACCTGAACTACCAGCTTGATCCCAAGCATCGTCTGACGGTAAACAATGTGGCAAATTTCTTTTCCCGCCAGGGAGATGAAAAAGTCACCAATGATGACTACATCAATCAAGAGCCCAGAGTCAACAATAGAAATATTCTGGGGATGAGTTTGACCAGTGACCACAATTCCCGATTCAGCACTTCCGTCTTTGGGAAAATGTATCATTACTCTGCTTCGGCCTACCTGAATCTTTCCAATCAAAATGGAATTGACAATTTTCAGACAGTGACCCAGGGAGATACGAAGTTTGGGTATGGCTTGACAGGCACCTATTTTTTGAAGGAAGACTTGCAGCTGAAGGCAAACTATGAGCTGACGACTCGCCTTCCTGTGAGTGAGGAGCTATTCGGTGAAGTCTTTGGATTCTATGTTGCCAATTTTGACCTGAGACCGGAGCAAAGTCAGAATATCAACCTTGGCTTTATTTATAGTTGGACACTCGCACAGGATCATGTTTTTAGCGCCGATGTCAACGGTTTTTACAGAAGAACCAGGGATTTCATCCGCACAACGATAAATTATTCTCAGGGAGAAGGAACCTACGAAAACGTCTATTTGGTAAAAACTCCCGGCGTGGATGGCGAAATCCGGTATTCCTTCAAAGACCGCTTTACCGCAGGAACAAGTCTTTCCTATGTGAAACCAAAAAATTACTCTGAAGGATCAACCTATTATGGCGGCACCCTTCCCAACCAGCCCAATTTCTTTGTCAACCTAGACGCTACCTACTTCTTGAATGATATCTGGAAACCGGAAAGTAGGTTGAGTTTCAGTTACAATCTTCAATACACGGATGAATTCCTGTATGACTACGACACATATCAGGCTTCCAATCGGGCGACTATCCCTACTCAGTGGAACCACAGTGTGTACGGAACCTACTCTTGGGCTTCAGGCAAATACAATGTCTCTTTGGATTGCAAAAATCTACTGGATGCTCGACTCTATGACAATTACAGCTTGCAAAAGCCTGGCAGGAGCTTCTCAGTGAAGTTCAGGTGCTACTTCAACAAAATCTAACTATAAACTTAAACTTATGAAAACCACAAAGCATTTCTTGCAATTAATGGCTGCAGCAGCAGCTTTTTCATTCTACTCTTGTGATGACAACGGAGGAGATGATCCTGATCCAGTGATCCCCACCGAGTCCAAATATGTGGTAGCTGCCACTTCGGGGGAAAATGACTACCTCGTGGCCGGTGATGAATTGGCTGCAGGTGCTACTTATGATGCTACCTCTACTGGAGCAGTTCAGTCTCCAGGAGACAGGAGCTGGACATTTTATGGCACTGATGTAGTTTATGGTTTCCTATACAATCAGGCTGACGCTGCGACCAGTTCTTCTTATGTTCTTTCTGATGACGGTACGTTGACCCAAAGAAATGAATTGGCTTTGGCAGTAGGTGTACAGACGAGAGGAGAAGCTAAAGGTGATTTGATCATGGCGAATTCAGACAGATTGAGAGAGCCTGAATTGGATCAAAAGGCTTATTTCTACAAAGTAGATACACAAACCGATGCTTCTGAATTGATCACTATCGTGACAAACAACATGCTGGAAGAGGGCGAAGTGGCCTATTTCACAGACATCACTGAATACGAAGGAAATATCATTGCTGGTGCCAGAAGTATCTCTTCCAGTGCTTTCACTTCTGCTCACTACAACAGTACCTATGTGGTAGTGTTCAATGATGACTTCACTGTCAAGCAAGTGATCAAGGACACTGGCAGAACTGGCTTCGTAGCCGGTCAGAAATACTCGCAAGGCGAGACTGGTCTTGAAGTAGTAGAAAGTGGCGATCTCTATGTGTTTTCTTCAGGTCAGACCAATTATGCAGATGCTGAAACGACCACTATTCCCTCTGGAATCCTGAAAATCAATCAAGGTGAATTTGAGTTTGACGCTGATTATTTCTTCAATATCACGGAGGCATCCAATGGTCATAACCTGTTCAGAACCTACTATATCGGCGGGACAACCTTTGTATTGAGCATGTATCCGGGCACCAATGCAGAAGCCACCTTTGGCATAGATGCAGACAGATTCGCCGTAGTAGATGTGGCTTCCAAATCATTCACTTGGGTGACAGGATTTCCTTCAGCTGCTGGTTTGGAGACGGACCCCTTCTTGGTAGGTACTCCTTTTGTGGATGCTGAAAACAGCCAATTGGTCGTACCTGTGACGACTTCTGACTCGAAGCATTACCTCTATACCATCAACCCTTCTTCTGCCACAGCTACTCAATCTTCCGAAATTATTGGAGAAGGGGTCAAAGCTGTGGGTATTTTGAAGGCGGAAGAATAAAATACCTGCACTCAAGATCATCATAAATTTGATAAAGAGCTCCGAACTTTGAAAGAGGTCGGAGCTTCATTTATATCCAGTAAAATCCTTTGGATTGAAAGCAATCAATTCCATTTCACTTCTGATCATTTTAGTAATTGCCTCGCTTTTTGTAGGAGTGAGCGATATCTCTATGACAGACATTTTATCGCTGAGCGAAGAGCAATGGTTGGTACTGAGGGTGAGCCGGGTACCAAGAACCATTGCCCTCCTTTTGGCTGGAATAGGAGTCAGTGTCTGCGGACTTATTTTGCAGCAGATGACTCAAAATAAATTTGTGTCCCCAGCCACTGCCGGCACTTTGGACGCGGCTAAGTTTGGGATTTTGGCAGCTTTGATCCTTTTGCCGGAGGCTGGAGGAGTATTAAAAGTGCTTTTCACCTTCGCATTCACTTTTTTAGCTAGTTTGGTTTTTCTCAAGATTGCGGATAGGATCCGCTACCGAAATATCATTTTCATCCCTATTGTAGGATTGCTTTTTGGAGGAATACTCAATTCGGTTACAGTATTTTTTGCCTATCAATTTAACATCGTGCAGGATGTCGGAGGATCTGGCGAATCCTACGGTGCCTGGATGGTAGGCGATTTTTCAGGCGTTTTGGAAGGAAACTATGAATTGCTCTACCTCTGTATTCCAGCCGTACTACTGACATACCTCTATGCCAGCAAGTTTACCGTGGTCGGCTTAGGCAAAGATTTTTCAAAAAACCTCGGGCTCAACTATCGCTCAGTCCTAAATATAGGCTTGGTATGTGTATCCCTGACCATCAGTGTCATTGCCATTACGATTGGGATGATCCCATTTTTGGGACTAGTTGTCCCTAACCTCACAAGTCTTTTGCTGGGAGGCAATCTCAAAAAAACCTTGCCTTTTACCGCCATTTTTGGGGCAATCTTTCTATTGATCTGTGATATTATCGGTAGACTGATCATTTTCCCATTTGAAGTACCGATCGGTATGATGGTCGGGGTCGTCGGTGGAGTCATTTTCTTGGTTTTACTTCTAAAGCGAAATCGATGAGCATCAAGAACAAATTGATTTTACTTTCGCTTCTCTGCTTGGGATTACTCGCTTTTTTCCTACTGTTTGATCTGCCTACCAATTGGACTTATGCCTTTGAAAAAAGAAGCATCAAGATCGCAGCTATGATCATGGTTGCCTGCTGTGTAGCCTACTCTTCAGTGGTATTTCAGACATTGACGGCCAATAGAATTCTGACTCCCTCTATCATGGGATTTGAGTCTGTCTATGTGCTGATTCAGACAGTGATTGTCTTTTTGTATGGCGACAAAACCTTCACCGCTGTCAATGACAAAGAAAATTTCTTCCTTTCGATCCTGATGATGCTGGGATTTGCACTACTGCTGTTCCGCTTTCTTTTCAGAAAAGAAAAAAGCAATCTCTACCTTCTTTTGCTGATCGGCCTGGTACTGGGAACTCTGTTTCGGACACTCAGTTCATTTCTACAGCTGATCATCGATCCCAATGAATTTTTGATGCTACAGGGAAGCATGTTTGCCTCTTTCAATTCGATCAACTTAGAACTATTTTGGTATGCACTGGCAATAATGCTTCTCTGTTTCGTGCTTGGCTTCCGTGGATTTAGAAATCTCGACTTGGTCATTCTTGGAAGAGAAAATGCCATCAGTCTCGGGCTCGATTATTTTAAGACAGTTCGGCTCTACCTCATCCTCATATCCGTACTGGTAGCTGTCTCGACTGCTTTGGTAGGACCGATAACCTTTTTTGGAATTTTGGTCACAAACCTGACCTACGAACTCTTTAAAACCTACAAACATGCCATCCTGATTCCAGCCTGCTGTCTGGTGAGTTGTCTCGCACTTTTCTGCGGGCAGCTGGTCGTCGAGCATGTGTTCAATTTCAACTCGACCATCAGCGTCATTATCAATTTTGTTGGAGGACTATATTTTATGGTATTGCTACTCAAAGTGAAAAAAGTATGATTCAGATAGAAAGTTTATCCAAGAATTTTGCTGAAAAGAAAGTCCTGAAGGAGGTTTCACTTTCGATTCCCAATGGGAAAATCACATCTCTGGTTGGAAGCAACGGAGCTGGAAAAAGTACCTTATTAGGGATTATTTCGAGGATATTGGAGCCTGATCAGGGAGCCATCATCATCAGTGAAAAGAATATCAAAGAGTATAAAAACCGAATCTTGGCACAGCACCTTTCAATCCTCAAGCAGTCAAATCACATCAATCTCAAACTCACCGTAAGGGATTTGGTCAGTTTTGGAAGATTCCCCTATTCTCAAGGAAGATTGACTGCAGAAGATGAGTTGAAAATCGATGAGGCAATAGCTTTTCTCAACCTGACAGAAATAGCCGAAGACTACATCGATGAACTCAGTGGAGGCCAGCGCCAGCGGGCGTTTTTGGCGATGGTGGTTGCCCAGGACACAGATTATATCCTACTGGATGAGCCGCTGAATAATCTGGATATGAAGCATTCTGTTCAAATAATGAAAATCCTCAAAGAGCTATGCCAACAAAAAGGGAAAACCATCGTCATGGTCATCCATGACATTAATTTTGCATCCTATTATTCCGATTACATCGCAGCTATGAAAGGTGGTCAAGTCATTCATTTCGACAAAACCGAAAATATCATAGAGCCACACATCTTACATGATGTTTTCGACATTCATTTTGAAATCATCGAGCGAGGCGGTCGACGCATCTGCAACTATTACGATAACTAATACAACAACTAACCTACCAATCACATGAAAACAAAATTGATCTTACCAGCACTTGCCTTCTTTATGGGCTTCCAAGCCTGCAATTCTGGAGCAAACAAAGAAAATACAGCCAACGAAGCGCAGGAAACTATGACCATCACCCATGAACTGGGCACGGTAGCTATCCCCAAAAACCCTCAAAAAGTAGTGGCTTTGGATTATGCCTCTGTTGAAACACTCCGCGAACTGGACATCCCTATCATAGGCACTGCCAAAAGTCACCTGCCACATTACCTGAGCGAGCTGCAATCAGATGAATCAGTCGTTGATTTAGGGACACTTTTCGAAGTGAACTACGAGGAACTGAGCTCTTTGGACCCGGATGTGATTTTTATCTCTGCTAGGATGCAGACGATTTATCCAGAGCTGTCCGAAATCGCTCCGACAGTATTTCTCCAAACTGATCAGTCCGATGTGATGGGGTCTTTCAAAAACAATGCAAGTGTGTATGGAGAGATTTTTGACAAGGAGGAAGAAACTAATCAGGCGATTCAGGAACTGGAAAAGAAGGTAGATGAGCTACGTCAAAAAGCCAGTGGATCTGGTCAAAAGGCTTTGGTTTTGCTATACAACAATGGTAAGTTCAGTGCTTTTGGAAAAGGATCCAGATTTGGAATCATTCATGATGTTTTTGGGTTTGAAGAAGCAGTAAAAGATCTGGAGTCTGCCCGCCATGGACAGGCAGTTTCCAATGAATTTATCCAGCAAGCCAATCCGGATTTTATCTTTATCATAGACCGCAGTGCGGTCGTCAATCAGGAAGCCACAGACAAAGAGAGCATTGAAAATGTACTCGTCCAGCAAACAAATGCTTACAAAAACGGAAAAATCATATACCTCGATCCGGCTGCGTGGTACATTTCAGGAGAGGGACTTACCTCTATGAAAATCATGATAGAAGAGGTTAGTTCCAGTCTTTAAACTTACAATTATGGCACTGCAAGTAGGACCAATAGTTCAAGATGTATTCACCGTGAAAGAAAAACTTCGCATCACTCCTCATCTGATCCGTGTGATTCTGAAAGGAAATGTGGAGATATTTAAGGATTCTAGTCTTGGAGCAAACAATAAGATTTTCATCCCACAGCCTGGTCAATCCAAAGTGGAAATGCGGGATTATAATTTTGAAACCAAGGAGTGGATTATTCCAGCACCGGAGATAAGGCCTTTCATGCGTACCTACACCCATCGGGCCGTTGATTTTGAAAAGCAGGAATTGACACTGGATTTTGCAGATCATGGAACTGGTGGACCAGCCTCGGCCTGGGCCAATCGAGCACAAGTAGGCGATGAACTGGGAATCGCTATGAAAACTCATTCCAAGGAGCTTTTCCCTCCAGTGGATTGGTATTTACTGGCTGGAGATATGACTGCTATCCCTGTTTTGAGTGTAATTTTGGAGAGCTTGCCGGCCACAGCCAAAGGAACATGTATCATTGAAGTTCATGGCCCAGAGGATGAGCAGCAAATCCAAACCAAGGCAGAAATTGATTTTATCTGGCTACACAATGCACATCCTGAAAATGGCAGCGACTTGGTCACAGAAGTCAAAAGAGTAGACCTACCCTCCTCCTCTAAGTTTGCCTATGTGGCTTGCGAGTATTCTTCTGTCAAGGACATACGAACTTATCTTCGTAAAGAGCAAGGCTGGGAAGCCAGAGAAATGTATGCTTTTTCGTATTGGAAAAGTGGCGCAAGCGAGGATGAATCCGGTACCGTCAGAAGAGAGGAGAAAGAATCTGTCTAACTCGATAAATTAAAAAATCTCATTTCAAAGGATTTACTCCAATGAAATACTCTTAAAAAAAACTGCCTGTCAGAAATTCTGACAGGCAGTTTTTTTTTATTCGAAACTAATCAGCGTGACTACGTCGCCTTTAGCATCTACAAAAGAGGGGTCATCTCTTTTCGATTGAGCCTTATTGGTGACATATGCCGTACCTGTTTTAGGGTTTACAGCTACTGTGTTTGGATAGGTTCCAGTATTCAAATCTGCTAATACCTCATAGCTGTTTGAATCTAAGACCGTGACTGTACCAGCTTTTCTGTTTGCCACAAAAATCCGTTCATGTTTAGGGTCAAAGCGTACTCCAAGTGCACCCTCTCCCGTTGGTATGGTTTTCAGCAATTCTCCTGAGTTCGCATTCAAAACAGTGATAGCTCCGGTGATTTGATTAGCAACAAATAATCTATTCGTTTTCGCATCAAACTCAATATTGACTGCTCCTTCAGCTCCAGAAGGAAAACTACGGATGATTTCCTCAGTTTTTAAATCCAAAACAGCCACTTCGCTTGTCCCTAGATTCGTTAGGTAGATCAAATTGTTCTTGCTGTCCAATGCCAATCCCGTGGTGCTTTGCCCTGTGTTTTCAATCACTTTTTCCAACATCTTGGTTTTGCCATCAATCACCCAGATTTTACTTGGCTTGCCGACATCAGAAACATAAATCTTGTTCGACTTTTCATCTATAATCAACTCGCGGGTATGTGATTTTTCGAAAGTTGGTACGATGGTTTTCACTTCGCCTGTCTTCAGGTCTATCGCATTTACAGAATTGTTTCTGGTGTTGGAAGTATAAAGTGTCTGAGTTTTGTCATTGATTCCAAGTCCATATCCTGGATTTTCTGTCAGTGCAATACTGTCAATAGCCTGGAGTGTGACAGGATCCAGCTTGTAGATCTGTGCATTGTTGCCTCCTCTGGAACCAGCCGCCGCCACATACACTGCGTTTCCTGAACTGCTATAGACGATTTCATATAGCCCTTTGCCGATTTTGGCGCTATTCCCTACTTCTTGGCCAAAGGATGCCCCCATTGGTCCCATTGCCATAAGGCCGATTAATGCAAAAGAATGCCTGATTAGCTTTGATTTTTTCATGTTGGTTTTTAAAAATTCTAGAATTAAAACTTTGAATATTATGATTATTTAGATTTAATCTAAATACACACAATATTACAAAACAGATCTCTATTTGTCTAAGGAGCCCAGAAAAAATATGCAGGAAAAACAGCAAAAGCATCAGCTACTTTGACACAAATTTTTAGAGTTAAATTGGAAGAAGGGGGATTCAAAAAAACCGCGATATGTCTTCTCTTTTTAAATCAGGTTAAAAAATATCAGGATCTAAGATTAACAGCCAAAGTCCGACCATTTGTTTCTACTCTATCTAGAAGAGTTGATAGAAAAACTGGAAAACGCTATACTTAAAATTGCTCAATCAAGAAAATAATTTGCATCTCCTGAGTAACGCAAAACGACATCAGCAGAATTACTGGAGAGTTCATTTCAAACTCAATAGTTACAAGTATGAAATTGAGAATATTCTCTCTATCGTCTACTTCGAAGATTTCACCAGACCTGATTAAATGAGATACTTCTATCTATAGGATAAGTAAAAGCTAAAAAGCAAGTCAGATCCCACCTCATTTATTTGATATTCCTAACCTACGTACTCTGGATAGCCACTTAGCTCGAAACTCATCTGAAGAACTTTTAATAGGTCCGATATAGCTTACTTTGATAGAATTAAAGTTTAATATTAAACGAATGCTTCAGTTGACTCATCACAAAGGTACTTTGGGTACTTCCAATGCTCTTCACCGAGCCTAGTTTATTAAACACAAAATCCTGATAATGCTTCATGTCACGGGTATATATTTTCAGCAGAAAATCGTAATCCCCCGAGATATTGTAGCATTCCACCACCTCTTCGAGTTGTTGGATATCACTCACAAAACTCTTTCCTATATTTTTATCATGCTGCTTGAGCTTGATGCTACAAAAGACGATCAGTCCATAGTTCAGTTTCTCTGCATTGATTAATGCAATGTACTTTCTGATAAAACCACGCTCCTCCAATTTTTTCACCCGCTCAAAGACCGGTGAGGGAGATAGATTAACTTTTGCTGCCAATTCTTTTTTGGTGATGCTGGAGTCATTGCCCAGGATCGTGAGCAGCTTGATGTCGATTTCGTCCAAATCTTCCATAGAAAAATTTTCCTTGAAAACTTCTGAAGCCATATATTTTCGGATTATTTGACTTTAAATATAAATCGGTAAAGCCATAATTCCTGACTTAAAAATAATTTACAGCCATTTCATCTTTTAGCTGGAGTTGAAAATATCGTGAACTCCCACAGCCATCTCGATTAAGAATCACTCTTCCTTTCGTCGGGCCATACTTTGAGCCATAATGCTGGCCGCAATTAATTGAAAGGCATGGTACAGCATAAGTGGCAACAGGACGATCCCAGTGATGGTGCTTTGCTGAAAGAGGACTTTTGACATGACCGTACCATGAACCAGTGACTTTTTGGATCCACAAAATAAGACCGTGATTCGATCCTCCGTCGAAAAACCCAACAAGCGGCTGATCAGTCCCACACAAAGGAATATTGTAAAAAACAAGACCACCATACCTGCGGCCAATCCGACGAGTTCAAGAGCAGTGAACCCATCAAAAAGATGCTCGGAAAAGGACTTGCAAAACGAGGTGTAAATGATCGTGAGGATGATTGCTTGATCGAATTGCTTGAGCTGTTTCTTGTATTTCTCGGCAGTGCCGCCAAACCGGGAATTTAGGCTGATGCCAATAATGACCGGCAACAAAACTTGAAGAACCAGCTTGATAAAGATGTCCGTGACATCAAAATCGCCTGTTGCCGATGCGATAAACAGCCCCACCCAGAGCGGTGTAACCACCACTCCAATCAAACTGGAAATACTTGCATTGAAAATGGCAGCGGGAATATTTCCCTTGGCGATAGAGACCATGACCACCGAAGAGGAAACAGTGGACGGTAAAGCCGCCAGAAAAAACACTCCCAACCAAAGCAACTCAAAGTCGGTTCCCATAAACAGCGGCCGAGCTGCCAAGACGATGAGCGGAAAAAACAAAAAGGTAGTCAGTTGCACGACAATGTGCATTTTCCAGTTGGCAAGTCCGGCCTTTAATTTCTCCAAACTCAGTCGCACACCGTAAAACAAGAAAATCAAGGATACGCCTATACTGGCAATCTCCTCCAGCGAAACAGGTTCTTTGACCAATCCTGGCTGTGGTAAAAAATAAGCCATCAAAATCATGGCACCAATCATCAACAGGAAACTGTCGAAACCTGCTTTCTTCAATACTGCTAATAACTTCTTCAATGTACACTTGTTAAATCGGAGTTAAACCCCAAATTCCCTGCGTATAATTTCAGCTCCGGCACTTAACGCGCTCAACTTCCCTCTCGTCACTTCTCTGGACAAAGGAGCCATGCCACAGTTGGTTGAAGGATAGAGATTTTCGATGTTTACAAACTCAAGCGTTTTACGCAAAGTATCCGCTACTTCTTCGGGAGTTTCGATCGCGTTGGATGCCACATCGATTGCGCCTACCATTACTTTTTTGCCACGAACGAGCTCAATTAAATTCAATGGCACTTTGGAATTGTGACATTCCAATGACACCACATCAATTTTGGATTTCTGGATTTTCGGGAAAATCTCCTCGTATTGTCTCCACTCCGAACCCAATGTTTTCTTCCAATCATTGTTGGCTTTGATCCCATAACCATAGCATATATGCACCGCTGTTTCGCAGGTTAAACCTTCGATGGCTCTTTCTAATGCTGCCATTCCAAAGTCGTTTACTTCATCAAAAAACACATTGAATGCGGGCTCATCAAACTGGATAATATCCACCCCTGCGTCTTGCAGTTCCCTTGCTTCTTCATTGAGAACTTTCGCAAATTCCCAAGCCAATTTTTCCCGGCTTTTGTAATGGTCATCGTACAAGGTGTCCACCATTGTCAGCGGTCCTGGCAAGGCCCATTTGATACGCTTATCAGTCTGGCTGCGCAAAAACTTAGCATCTTCGACAAACACTGCTTTTTGACGTGCCACCTCTCCTACAACCACCGGAACCCTCGCATCATAGCGGTCACGGATTTTTACAGTCTTACGATTTTCAAAATCCACCCCATTCAGATGCTCGATAAAAGTGGTTACAAAATGTTGGCGCGTCTGCTCTCCGTCACTGATGATATCCACCCCTGCCAATTGCTGCTCCTGTAGCGTGATACGCAAAGCATCTTGCTTGCCTTCGAGCAATTGCTCACCTTCCAGTTTCCATGGCGACCAAAGTTTTTCGGGTGGGGCCAGCCAAGCAGGCTTGGGCATACTTCCAACAATCGAGGTAGGTAGTAGTATTTTCTTCATTTTTATGTAGTTCTAAATAGCTTGTTTTGATTAAAGAGCGAAATTGGCAGACCACTCTTCCAATACGCTTTGGTAAGGCTTGATAAAATGTTCTTCAGCATATTTTCCCTGTTCCACGGCCAGTCTGCTGCGTTCCTCGCGGTCATATTCCACACGAGTGAGTGAATAATCTTCGTGTTTAAGACTAGGTTTGAAAATTTCCCCGGCCGCTGAATTGGCGTTGTAAATCTCAGGGCGATAAATCTTCTGAAAGGTCTCCATCGTGCTGATGGAGCTGATGAGGCCAAGATCCGTATAGTCAGCAAGCAGATCTCCGGAATGATAAAACGCCATCGGCGCCACGCTGTTTGGAGGCATGAAAAAGCGAACTTTTAAGCCCATTTTAGCAAAATATTCGTCAGTGAGCGAATACGCATCTTGCACATACTCAAAACCCAAAACCGGATGCTGATATTCAGTGCGGGTATAAGTTTTGCTGCTCGACACACTGAGGCAGATGATCGGTGACATCTTAAAGTGCTCTCTATACGTGGCTGAATTCACAAAGCACTTATAAAGTTTGCCGTGCAAATCCCCAAAATCTTCAGGAACAGTAAAACTAGGTTTGTCTTTATTGTAGTCGGTCAATACAACACTGAAATCGTAATCACGCACATAGGAAGAGAAATTATTTCCGGCAACACCATCAATCTGCTTTCCCGTCTTACGATCCAAAATATTCGTCTTCAAAACTTCAATCATCGGTAGATCGTTAGTACCGTTTTTATCATCGATACTCATCGTTACCGTCATGATTTCAAGTTCTATCAGGTAGCGATCGCCGGTTGGATTGTCCACATGAGCCAACGCGTTGAATCGATTGTTGATCATATTCAAGGCATTGCGTAAGTTTTGTTGGCGATTGGCACCCCTGGCCAGGTTTGCAAAATTGGTCGTCAAACGTGTCTGACTAGCGGGATGATAGTTCTCATCCAAACAAGTGCTCTTCAGCGTGAACTCAAAATCATTCTTGATGGTATCCTGAACTTTTCCAACAACTTTTCTTTCGTTTATTCCCGAATCTTCTAACACCCTTTCTTTCATCTCATTGCATAGTTTTTATTCCCAGCAAATTTTAAAACAAAAGATGAATATTCTTAATAGTTACATAAATTCAGACATATAATCTAAAAAGCATATCTATTGAAGATAATTAATCTTTTAAGAGTCTAATAATATAAGAATTCAGATAAATTTTCTGCCAAATCTTCCAAAGGATCATTTTGAGATGATTTACTTTCTCCAAAAAAGGGTGAGTTTCGAACATAGTATCAGCAGAATATACCAAGTACCTACAGAAAGACGAAAAAGCACCTATCCATAGGATTTGGCTTTTCGTTGGAAAAAAACCTGAAGTACTGCTTCCAAATTTCGATTGAATAGTCCCCGAACAGCTAGAGTGGCAATTGATAATTCCTCATGTACTAATTCAGGAGTAAATTTTGAAACCATGAAGCCAAGAGCAGTTAATCGGCCGTATGGGCGACAAAATCCAAGTCAATACTTTGGACTCCGGTAAAATCAAAGGCAGTGTCAACCTCGCAACCAGTGAGACCTACAGAAATGCACAAGGCGAAAAAGTCAGTGAGACCACTTGGCACCATCTCGTCGTCTGGAGCAAGCAAGCGGAAATCCTAGAAAAATACACGGACAAAGGATCTGAAATCGCCGTCGAAGGCAAAATCACCAACCGCGACTATACCGACAAGGACGGTGTCAAAAAATACATCACCGAGATAGTCGTCCACGAGTTTCTGCTCATGGGTGGCAACAAAACCAAATCACAAACAGAAACCGGTGAAAATAAGGAAGATGACCTTCCTTTTTGAGGCAGACTAAAGGATAAGATTTTTTAACACTCTTTCCCGAAATCCAAGCCTTTTTAAAAGTAAAAACCTCCGGGACAATGTCCCGGAGGTTTGTTCAAAAAAAACCACCAACCTTAAATCAATCATGCTTTCACTTTACGAAGCTTCATATTCAGCTTATCTGCCAGCAAGTACATGACTGGTACGATCACTAACGTAAGGAAGGTTGCAAAGGTTAACCCGAAGATCACGGTCCATGCCATTGGTCCCCAGAAATCTGCGTTGTCTCCACCTACGTAGAATTGCGGATCAAAAGAACTCAATAAAGTTCCAAAATTGATGTTCATCCCGATAGCCAAAGGCACTAAACCAAGCACGGTAGTAATCGCCGTCAGCAATACAGGACGAAGACGGGTTTTGCCGGATTCGACGATACTGCCCACCAAGTCTGGGTAGGACAAAAACTCATCATCTGCGATTCCCAATTCCTCCCTTTTTCTCTCTCTCACTAGATTGGTATAATCGATCAATACGATGGCATTGTTTACCACTACCCCGGCCAGGGAAATAATCCCGATTCCTGTCATGATCATCACAAAATCCATATTGAATATCACCAATCCCAAGAATACACCAATCGTGCTCAAGACTACCGAAGCCATGATGATAAATGGAGTAGTCACTGAGTTGAACTGAGCGACAATGATCAAGAAAATGATAGAAACGGCTATCATCAAGGCCCTCATCAAAAACTCTTGAGATTTGGCTTGCTCCTCTTGCTCTCCGGTAAATTTGACTTCGATTCCCTCCGGAATTTCATAGGTCGCCATCAAGTTTTTGATCTGGGTATTGATCTCCGTAGGATTGTAATTTTCCAGCACGTTGGATGCTAGTGTGATCACTTTTTCCAAATCCTTTCTTTTCACAGATCCATAAGTAGACCCGTATTTCACATCTGCCACAGCGGACACAGGCACTTCACGCTTAGTACCAAACTTATCCCTAAAGCCAATTTTCTTATTGACTAGCGTATTGATATCATAGCGGTAATCTTCCATCAGCCTCAACTGAATCGGATAGTCATCTTCACCTTCTTTGTATTTGGACACTTCCAGACCAAAGAGTGCGGTCCTCATCTCCGTAGCAATCTCGGAAGTGGATAGCCCAAATCTTCTGGCTTTTTCCCGATCGATATTCAAAATCACTTCTGGACTCCCCAAGGACAAATCGGTCTTCAGTTCCTCTACCCCAGCTACGTTTTGTCTATCCAAGTATTCCTTGGTCTGATTGACAAATGCGATCAACTGCTCGTAATCTTCACCAATAAATTCAATATTGACAGCCTTGCCTACAGGAGGACCATTTCGCTGCTTATCTACTGTAATCTGCACTCCCGGATATTTCTCTACCAAATCGCGAATATCTTCCATCGCCTCATTGGTATTGACTCCTTGTCTATCAATATAGTCCACAAAACCGATCGTGATTTTCGCTTTGTGAGGGGTAGCTTCATTGCTAGGTCCCTCGGTCGGATCTCCTGTACCTTCACCGACCTGCGTGATCATGGATTCGATGATTTCATGATAAGGCGTCAAGGTACCCCATACCTCATCCTCCATCTGATCCACAAAGGAATTGGTCGCATCTATGTCAGTTCCTATCGGAAACTCCACATAGACATTGATCAGCTGCGGTTGGTTGTCTGGGAAAAAGAGAACTTTCGGCGCTCTAATCCCCAATAGAACTACTGAGAAAAACAAAAGCAACACCGTACCTCCAAAGAAGAAATAAGGTCGCTTATCTTTCAGCGCATAGCCCAAGATCGATTCGTAGGAGTTTTCCAAACGAACCAAAAACACAGTCTGGAACCATCGGATTGCTTTTCTCAATGCAAAGACATTAAACAAGGTCAGAATACAGCCAATCAGCATCAAAGATCCCATAGCTGTCCATCCCATCAGATAAAGTAGAGTGGAAAGAACCAAGAATACTCCAGCCACGATGATCGATCTTTGCTTGGGCTTGTCTTTGGATACGTCCTCTACTTTCATAAAGAGGGAAGTCAATACTGGGTTGATCACCAACGCCACGAACAAGGAGGATGACAATACAATAATCAGCGTAATCGGCAGGTACTTCATAAATTCCCCGACGATATCATCCCAAAAAGCCAAAGGCAGAAATGCGGCCAAGGTAGTCGCAGTCGATGTGATAATCGGCCAAGCTACTTCCCCTACTCCTTGCTTCGCTGCCACGATAGCCGACTTGCCTTCCGACATCAATCGGTAGATATTTTCCACTACCACGATACCATTATCCACAAGCATCCCCAGTGCCAAAATCAAAGAGAACAACACCATCAAGTTTAGTGTGATCCCGAATGCATTCAGCACCAAGAAAGAAATAAACATGGAAAGTGGAATCGCTATCCCTACAAAGAGCGCATTGCGGAAGCCCAAAAAGAACATCAATACCAAAACCACCAAGATCACCCCAAAGATGATGGAGTTTTCCAAGTCACTCACCTGCAAGCGGGTCTGTTTGGATTGGTCATTGGTGATGGTGATCTCCAGGTCAGACGGGAATCGGGTGCGCTGCGCCCTATCGATGATTTCCTTGATCTTATCTGCAGCGTATAGCAGGTTTTCTCCTGATCTCTTGGTGACGTTGATCGTCACTACAGGTAGATTTTTGCTTCTGGCGTAGGAACTTCTCTCCTCGTAGGTATCCAATACTTCCGCTACGTCCCGCAGGTATACTATTTTCCCATTGTCTGTTTTGACGATGACATTGAGCAGATCATAGGGATCTGTAAATTCACCATCCACACGCAAAGTCCTCGTGTAATCTCCAGCCCGGATATTACCACCGGAAATCGTCACATTCTCTGTCTGGATAGCCTGAGAGATATCCCCAAAAGTCACTCCAGTAGCTTCCATTTTATAAGGATCCACATTCACTTGGATCTCCCGCTCTACCGTACCGGCAAGATCTGCTTTTGAAATCTCTGAAAGTTTCTCGATCTCATCCTCCAAATACTCCCCGAATTTCTTCAATTCAGTTTCTGAATAATCCCCCGAAATATTCACATTCATGATCGGGAAATCCGAAGTATTCACCTCGAGCACATTGGGATCCTGATCGAGATCAGTCGGCAATTCACTTTTGGCCTTATCCACCGCATCCTTCACATCCTGGATTGCCTTGGAGATTTCTACTCCTGGATTAAACTCAATCACAATGGAGGAGAAATCCTGCACTGAGGTCGAACTGATATCTTTGACATCATTCATTCCCTTCAGTTCCTTCTCAATCGGTCTGGTGATCAGGTTTTCCATATCCACTGGCGAGTTGCCGGGATAGGGAGTCCCTACATAGACCGTAGGAATGACGATTTCAGGAAAACTCTCCTTGGGCATGGTCCGATAGGCACCCAGTCCCAAGACTGCAATGATCAGCGTCAAAATCACCACCGAAGTGGAATTGTCTACACTGAGACTGGACAGTCCAAATTCCCTGATGGTTTTTGATTTTGGTTGTTCAGTCATGATTTATTGTTGAGAAATATTGACTCTAAAATTATCTCCTACCTCACGGAAACCTTTGTCTACCAAAGTCTCATTGCCTTGCAGGCCTTCTAGCACTTCAGCTTCATCGTCAAAGGTTCTTCCTCTCTTGATGTATTTCTTCTTGGCCGTCTCTCCTTCTACCACATAGATATAATCCCCTTTATTATCACTCAAGATCAAATAAGCCGGCACGATGACACTGTCTTTGTTTTCATAATCTTTGATTTTCAAAACAGAAATCATGTTAGGCTTCACCTGAGGCAGGTTGGGAAGGAAAACCTCCACCTTGAAAGTCCTGTTGTTTGGATTGATGATCGCCCCAACAGCAGATACTTTTGTTTTCAACTCTTGATTGATGGATGGGAAAGTGACATTCACACTGTCCCCTTTGCTCAATACTCCCACATAACTCTCCGAAATATCCGCTTCGATAAATAGATCGCTTTCACCGACAAACTGAAACATCGCTGTCCCCGGCTGCACCAATTCTCCCAATCTCACTTGGACGGTCTCAATCGTCCCGTTGAAAGGCGCGACCACCCGGGTTTTCTCCAGTTGGGTCTTGACAGAAGCCAGATTTCTTTCCAGACTTTCTTTTCTGTTTTTTGCTTCCAAAAATTGAACTTCAGTCCCGATCTCCTGATCCCAGAGTCTCTTTTGTTTTTCAAATAAAGTCGTCGCCAATTCCAAATTTGTCTCCAACTCATCGATATTCCGCTGAATCGTCTCTGCATCGATATTGGCCAAAACCTGTCCGCGAGTCACTCTCATGCCTTCCATCGCCGGAATCTCCATGATTCGACCGCCTGTCTCCGCGCTGATGACCACATTCTTTTTGGAAAGAACAGAACCAGTCACTTCCACATAGTGATCAAACTCACCCTTGCGGGCCTTTGCCGTGGTGATCAAAATGGACTTTTGATTTTGCTTGGCATATTCTGGATCCAGCGCTGAGATTTCTGCTTCCAGCTCCAGAATAGAAGACTGGATCGTAGATGCTTCCGCTCTCAACTCTTCCAACTTTGCTTTTTTGGACTCTACCGTCTCCTCAGATGCACATCCGATGGCTAGCAGCATCAGGAAGCTAATGGGTAAAAATTTCAATCTTGCTTTCATTATTTATCGGATATTATTTTTCCTACTTGGGGAGGATTTAGGATTAGTTTAAATTATTGGTTTTCAGCAGTCCCAAAGCTTTCTCTAGGTCAACTTTGGCCACCAGCCCATCATACAGTGCAGACAAATAATTGATCTCTGCTTCGATCAGGTCGGCATTTGCTTCGGTCACCTCCAAATTGGAGCCTACACCTTCATTGTATTTGATTTTGGCCATGTCGTAGACCTCCTGAGCGAGATCCAGGTTTTCCTGCTGCACTCTCAGGATATTCAGATCATTCTTCAGATTGGTTTTGGCAGTGAACACTTCATTTTTGATGCTCTCATTCAAGAAAAAACGTTGATTTTCCAATTGCTGCAGTTGGATTCTGTTTTTCTGGATTCGGGCACTTTTGCTCAAACCATCAAAAATCGGAATCGACATAGATACGCCCAACAGGGAGCTACCAAACCAGTTGTCACTATTAAAAACCGCATCCATCGTGTTGCCGGCTCCTGAGCGCTGGGCATTGGCGACAAAGTCTATGGAAGGCATGTATTGGGCATGGTTATTTTTGAGATCCAAGCGGGTGAGTTCCAGATTGGTTTCCAACTGACTGACTTCCACTCTTTCTATTCCTTCATCGACCATCAAGGCGTTGATCTCATCGATAGGATTGAGTTCTAGAAGTGTCTCGACCAATTCCACATCATACTCCATCGGCAATCCCATCTGCAATTTTAGGACTTGCTTGCTGACTTCAAGTGCGGTCAGACTTCTCTCCAATTGACTGTAGGTATTGTTTCTCTGCACCTGAATTCGAGACACATCAATCTTCTCTGCAAATCCGGCCTCATTGAGTGCTCTTGTCTCTTCCAGCAAGGAATCGATTCTGGCCAAGTTGGACTCTGACAGGCGGATTCTTTCTTCATTCACCAGCACTCCGAAATAAGCCTTTTTTACCGATTCGATCACATCATTCTCGGTCTTGACCAGATCGAGATCCGTCAATTGTCGGTAAGTCTTAGCAGCTCTCAACCCTACAAAAAACGACCCGTCAAAAATCATTTGGCGGAGATTGGCTCCCAAACTCGAAGAATAACTCAATCCAAATCTTGCAGGAATGACATCTCCGGGGATACTTGGGTCTCCAAAGGGTGGCTCATTGGGAAGAAACATCACCGGAATGGATGGGTTGTAGTTAAACTCATAGCTTCCGTTGACCTGAGGCAAACCCTCTGCGGTGGTCTCTTTGACCGTAGCTTTGGAGATCAGGGTTTCCAATTGTGCATTTTTGACATTGACATTATTCTCCAACGAATAATTCAAAGCCTCCTGAAGTGTCAGAGGCAATGTCTCCTGGGCATTTCCTGCCACTACCATGCTCAAAAAGGCAAATACTAATAGTAGGTAGTTTTTCATTTCAACTATTCAATCAATTATTTGGTTTTCTGAAGCCGATAAGCCTCTCTTCCTTTCTCTGTAAATATACCATGGAGAAAATGATCCATCGTCTGTAATTGTTCTTCGACCAAGTCGTAGTCCGGATTTGCCACCTTGGCAGGATCCATCGCACTGGAAATCTGATTGACACGCATCCGGGCCATGATCCCCGTATCTACCTCGGTGCGGAAGTAGCCGTTTTGCTTGCCTTCTTCAATGATCCTTTCCAGATTGACCAAAATCACCCGGTCTCTAAACTCTTCAAAGAGGGTCCAGGATTCAGGAAAATACTTCTGAATCTCCAGAATCGTCAGCGGATTGATGGTCTGCAGCCGATGGCGAATCATCTTGGACACCTCCACCAAGTGGTCGATGGCATCCAAATCCGCCCTCAGGATCTCCGACAACTCTTGCTTTTCCACGTCCAACAGTAAGGAAAAAGTGGAATGAATGAGCTCCCGCTTATCCCTAAACTCCTGATAAAGTGTCTTTTTAGAAATCCCCATCAGTCGCGCAATATCATCCATGGTGGTGCTTCTCACCCCATATTTGGTAAATTGCTCCAAGGCCAAATTCAATATCTTATCTCTCGTCTCCAATGCGCTTGTGATTTGCTCCGCAAAACTAAGGAAACGATGCGCCTCGTCAAAGTTTCCTTAGTTTTTATTTGAAATAATATTCCGCAAAACAGTACTGCGCAAAAGCAAATTCTGCTCGAAACCGTACAAATATGGAATTTAATAACAGTCTATTTTGCACTCTGCGTAGAATCCCGTCACAAAATGACAGTCTTCTTGTAATTCACTGCACCCGCACCAACTCACTCAAATCCGGCTCTAATCACGCATTCTTTCAGCGCATTCCGAAAAAACTTAAATTAAGAATTCATGATTTTGTTCAGCTTCACTCTCACTGCTCTTCAAAGCCCTGTCTGAAAGCCATTTTATTTGCATCCTCATTTTTCACAATTGCCCCAAATCCTTACCTTTGCAGCTTACCAGCTCAAGGACATGATTTTCTTCTTTGAATCCCCTCAAAAAGTAGTCTACGCAGTACAGACTCCACAACCTTTCGCCCAAGAAGACTTAGCAAAACTTAACTGGCTCTTTGGCGAAGCCACTCCCATCCAATCACCCGAAATCGCCGGAAAATACTCCGGGCCCCGCAAGGAAATGATCACTCCCTGGTCAACCAACGCAGTGGAAATCTCCGCCAACATGGGGATTCTGGGAATCCAGCGAATCGAAGAGTTTTTCCCAATGGCAGATGGAGATCAAATCGATCCCATGCTTCAGAAAGCCTATGAAAAACTGGATCAGGAGATCTTTGACATTCATCTGGAGCCAGAAGAAATCCAAAACATCGAGGATATCGCCGCCTACAACCAAGCACAAGGCCTAGCGCTCAGCGAGGAGGAAATCGACTATCTGAAAAATGTAGCGAAGCAATTGGGACGTCCTTTGACTGACTCTGAGGTATTCGGATTTTCTCAAGTGAACTCCGAGCACTGTAGACATAAAATCTTCAATGGCACCTTCATCATCGATGGAGAAGAAAAGCCAAAAACACTTTTCCAACTGATCAAGGAAACTTCCAAGCAACATCCAAACAGAATCGCTTCTGCTTACAAGGATAACGTAGCATTCGTACAGGGACCAAAAGCCTATCAGTTTGCTCCGAAGACCCAGCATCAAGCTGACTTCTTTGAGCAAAGAGAAATCGACACCGTGATCTCTTTGAAAGCTGAAACGCACAACTTCCCAACTACCGTAGAACCTTTCAATGGTGCAGCGACAGGTTCCGGTGGTGAAATCAGAGATAGATTGGCTGGTGGTACCGCTTCCATTCCTTTGGCTGGCACGGCAGTTTACATGACTTCCTACTCCAGATCTGAAAAAGGAAGAAGCTGGGAGAAAAATCTAGCAGAAAGACCTTGGCTATACCAAACGCCAATGGATATCCTGATCAAAGCATCCAATGGAGCTTCTGATTTTGGAAATAAATTTGGTCAGCCATTGATCGCAGGATCTGTATTGACTTTTGAGCATGAAGAAGACGACAAGCAATTTGGCTTTGACAAAGTAATCATGCTTGCAGGTGGGATCGGCTTCACCAATGCCAAATACACCAAAAAAGACGAGCCGAAAGCTGGTGACAAAATCGTCATCATGGGTGGTGACAATTACCGCATCGGGATGGGTGGATCTGCGGTTTCTTCCCTGAACACCGGAGAGCTTTCCAATGCCATCGAACTCAATGCGATCCAGAGATCCAATCCTGAAATGCAGAAGCGAGTGGCAAACGTGATCCGTGCTATGGCGGAAAATGAAAACAACCCGATCATTTCCATCCACGATCACGGAGCTGGAGGACACTTAAACTGTCTTTCTGAATTGGTAGAAAACACCGGAGGCACGATCCACATCGACAAACTTCCTGTAGGTGACCCTACCCTATCCGCTAAAGAAATCATCGGCAACGAATCCCAGGAAAGAATGGGTTTGGTTGTCGGTGCCAAAGATATTGATACCCTTCAGCAGCTATCTGACCGTGAAAGAGCTCCTTTCTACGTGGTCGGCGAAACTACTGGAGACATGCATTTCAAATTCGAAAATCAGAAAAACGGAGAAAAGCCGGTCGATTGGAATTTGGCTTACATGTTTGGTTCCTCTCCAAAAACAGTTTTGGAAGACAATACCACCCATGCTGCTTTCTCCGAAGGAGCTTATGATCCACAGGCGATCAAAGGCTATATCGAGGAAGTATTGCAATTGGAAGCGGTGGCTTGTAAAGACTGGTTGACCAACAAGGTGGACCGCTCCGTAACAGGTCGAGTAGCAACTCAGCAGACTGTCGGTGAAATCCAGGTTCCTTTGAATGACGTGGCTGTGATGGCTTTGGATTTCACAGGAAATAAAGGAATCGCAACTTCTATCGGACATGCTCCTGTGGCAGCTTTGGCTGACCCTGGAGCAGGTAGCCGATTGGCGATTGCCGAGGCTTTGACCAACTTGGTTTTTGCACCTGTTTCTGATGGTTTGAAAGGTGTTTCTCTTTCTGCCAACTGGATGTGGCCAGCTAAAAACAAAGGCGAAAACGACAGATTGTACCGTGCTGTGCAGGCCGTTTCTGACTTTGCCATCGAATTGGGGGTAAATATCCCAACTGGAAAGGATTCACTTTCCATGACTCAGAAATACCCTGACGGAAAAGTAGTTTATTCTCCGGGTACGGTGATCATCTCTTCCGTAGGTGAATGCTCTGATATCAACAAAACTGTGAAGGCTGCGGCTCTTCCAGTGGCAGGATCCAAAATCTTGTACGTTGACTTCTCCAAAGACGCAGCGAAATTAGCTGGATCCAGCTTCTACCAAGTTCTAAACAAGGTAGGAACTGAGACTCCAACCGTTCAGGACTCTGCATATTTTGCAAAGGCATTTGAAACGATTCAGGAACTGATCAACCAAGGATTGATCTTGGCTGGACACGATATCTCTTCAGGTGGTATCATCACTGCCCTTTTGGAAATGTGTTTCCCTACTCAAAACTTGGGTATGGACGTGCAGGCGGATCGATTGGCTGAATCTGATTTGGTAAAAGCCCTATTCTCTGAAAATCCGGGAATCTTGATTCAGGTAGCAGATGATCATCAGGCTGAGGCCTTCTTGACTGCTCAGGAAATTGACTTTGTAGAATTGGCGAAAGTGAATGATTCTGGAATAGTCAACTTGGAAGGAAAAGGTCTTGAATTGAACGTTTCCGAGCTTCGTGATACTTGGTTCAAGTCTTCTTATCTATTGGACAAAAAGCAAAGCGGTGAGCAATTGGCGAAAGACCGTTTTGACAACTATAAAAACCAACCACTTTCTTTTGAATTTGCTAAATCTTGGAAAGGTGACTTTGCGAAAGCAGGGATCGATCCATTCAGAAGCGAGAAAGGAAAAGCGAAAGCCGCAATCATCCGTGAAAAAGGTGTGAACGGCGATCGTGAAATGGCTTATGCGCTTTGGTTGGCAGGATTTGAGGTGAAGGACGTCCACATGACGGACTTGATCGCAGGTCGTGAAAACCTGGAAGATGTGCAGATGATCGTCTTCGTAGGTGGATTTTCCAACTCCGATGTATTGGGATCTGCCAAAGGATGGGCCGGTGCCTTCCTTTACAATCCAAAGGCAAAGCAGGCGCTTGACAACTTCTACGCAAGACCTGACACCTTGAGTTTGGGTGTGTGTAATGGTTGCCAGCTGATGGTCGAGCTAGGCTTGGTAGGAGCTGAAGACCCTGTCCACAGAGCAAAAATGCTTCATAATGCCAGTCATAAGTTTGAATCCAGCTTTGTGAATGTATCTATCCCAGAAAACAAGACAGTGATGCTTGGCAGCCTAGCTGGCCAGCAATTGGGAGTGTGGGTAGCACACGGGGAAGGTAAATTCTCCCTACCTAAAGCTGAAAGCGAATACCATATCGGAATGAAGTATAGCTATGCTGCTTATCCGGGCAATCCAAACGGTTCCGACTATGCAGTAGCGGGTATTGCCTCTCAGGACGGCAGACACTTGGCGATTATGCCACATATCGAGAGATCTTTGAAGCCTTGGAACTGGGCACATTATCCAATGGATAGAAATGACGACTTCACTCCTTGGGTTGAGGCATTTGTAAACGCAAAAGTTTGGGTAGAAGAGAAAATATGAAATCTAAAGGCTGAAGTCTGAAAGGATTTGCATTCAAACTTCAAAAATCATAATTCGAAATTCTAAAAAATCCCCTTCAAGTTTATTTGGAGGGGATTTTTTTTGCCATTTTTTAATATATTGAATCACTTTTAGTTCAGATCAAATGAAAAGCAGTTTTATACGAAGCCCAATTTTTGAAAAAAGACAAGAGTTCTGATGGAATTCAATTATGCTAAAAAGGCCAAAAACAGCTATCCAACTTATCTTTTTGAAAGAGGTGGCGACCAAAGATTTATTCAAGAATTGCTAGGCCTTAATAGTAGCAAGATCACAGTCACAATAGTTATCGGGATATACCCATGTCAGTCAAAAGAACCTCCTGAACGTAAAAAGCCCATTCGATGACTTATAAAATAATAACCAATAAACCCGTGTTTAGCGATCCAATTCAGATAAATAAGCACGGAAAATCCATATAAACAAACAAGTTAGCTGTGATTATAAACCAACAGAAATAATGAAATTTAAAGGAACCATACCACCTGAAATAATTCAAGCAATAAAAAGTAATAGATGTATTCTTTTCGTTGGCTCAGGATTATCCGCAAAAGTTGCAAGAACAAATGGAAAAAAATTACCATTATGGGGTGCATTTTTAAATGAATTACTTGATTACGCGAAATCAAAAAATGCAATATTTTGGAATGGTCCAGAAGAAATAGAAGACACCATTAAAAAAGGAAACTATCTATTAGCTGCTCAAGAATTACAAGAGTGTATTTCTCTTGGTGAATTTTCAGAATTTTTAAATTCAATTTTTAGAGATAGAAAGGTTATTCCAACCACGACTCACAAAAATGTTTTTAAAATTCCATTTAGAGCAATTCTAACAACTAATTATGATAGTTTATTAGAAGGAGCATATGCCCTAACACATGAAGGTCAAGTTCCTGTAAAATTCACGCAGGAAGATTTAAAAACAATTTCATCACCATTAAGAAATGAAGATTTTTTTCTTTTTAAAATTCATGGAGACATTGATAGACCAGAATCAATAGTTTTAGGCAGTAGATCTTATAACCAAATTTTATTTAGAACCCCTGAATATTTACACTTTCTTGAAACTTTATTCACAACTCACACCGTTTTATTTGTTGGTTTTAGTGGAAATGATATTGATATGGATTTTGTAATTGATAGATTATCAACAATCTATTCTAGAACACTTAATAAGCATTATATACTTCTTCCAAATAATAAATTCAACTTAACCGAAAAAAGAAGATTATTGCTAGATAAACGTTTAGAAGTAATTGATTACGAAGCTGATAGTAATCATTCAGAAGTTGATAATTTTTTTGATGCATTAAACGAGTTACAAACTAATAGCTCTGAACAAGACATAAAACCGAAACCAAGAAAAAGGAACTTTGATTTCAAATCAGACATATTTATCATTTCGAGTAAGAACTTTCATGATAAATATGAAAATGTTATCACAAAAACGTTATCTAAATTTAAACATATCGAAAGTCAAATGTGGTTTATAGGACTAGATTCAATAAAGGACTATGAAGATTTAAATAGAAATATTGAACGTTCTGATAATGTTGTAATGTTTTTTGATTCTGAAGTTTTAAAAATGAAAGAAATAGAATCTTTATTTGAGCTAATAACATTAAGAGAAATAGATGAAAAAATAAAGATTATTCCTATAGCCATAGTCTCAGACCCAATAAGGCTCCCAGTATTCATTAGAAGAAGGATGATTTTTATGGAAGAATTAAATGAAGAAAATCTAACCAACATACTGAAAAGTTATAAAATATAAATAACCACAGCTAACAGCAGTTTGGCAAAATGGCGGGTTCAGTACTAAATTCAAGTTCAGTTCTTCAATTGAACTTTAGTGTAAAACTGAAAATTTGTGCTTCTATTTCCGCCACTTCGCCAAGCTGCAAACCAGTACCAACCTATTTAACTTAAAATTCATAAAAAGTCCCAGCGGGACGGAAGAATGGTAGCAAAAGAATCCTGAGAATCTCCTGAGTCCCCTAGGGACTATCCTAGCTAGAATTCAAGTGATTTGCTCTTGGATCATGCCTATGGCATTCTCTTTTCGATTAGGGCTCCATTTCTACCAAGCTGTCTTGCCTCCAGCAATCGCATATGGTACAAGCTGGATATCCTACTCCACCAACCACAAAACAAAGCCATCCTACCAAAAAGCTTACTGGTTCAGCTAAAACCTAAACCAATTCACAAAAGAACAGAAGCAGTTCACCAAAAAGAATAACTGGTTTACCAAAAGATAGAACTGATTCACCAAGAAGCATAACCAGTTCAGTTTAAAACAGAAGTAGTTCTGCAAAAACTAGAACTGATTTACCTAATTGGCAAACTAGTTCAGCAAAAAGCTAAACTAGTTCTGTTCAAACCAAACTTTATTCACCTACAGAAGAACCCACTCACCTACAGGTAAACATTTTTCTATTTTTCGATAGAATATTTGGACGAATACCTCTTTTTACTTCCCATATTCAATCTTTCTGATCTTCCAGGTCATCGACCATGCCTAGGGCATTTTACACACTATATCAAAACCCTAATTACCAGCCATTAAAATGGCTGGCTAGATATACCATCATGCCTACGGCATTTATTCTACAATTCGCCAATTAGTGAGTCCCGAAGGGACGACCCATATCCTTGCCAGAGGTTTCAACCTCTGGATTATTTGAATGATATATGCTTTGGCAAAATCCCAGAGGGACGGACGATATCTATTCATCGCCAAATCTAATATTACTGTCATTAAACAATATCGGTCATGCCTATGGCATTTGTGTAAAATCCTCACTCCCTTTTTACCCGCCATTAAAATGGCTGGCTAGATATTCCATCATGCCTACGGCATTTATTCTACAAATCGCCAATTAGTGAGTCCCAGCGGGACGGCCCTCATATCCTTGCCAGAGGTTTTAACCTCTGGACTATTGGATGGAGAAAAGATCTGGCAAAGTCCCAGAGGGACGGGCGATTACTTATTCCAACTCTTTAAAAAGGTATTCCGGTAAGAAATCAATATTATGGGCTTTTAGCATCTTGAGGTATTCTTCCCTAAAGGTCATCTTTTCATGATGCTTTTCCTGATTTTTTACGTACTCAAAAATTGTTGAAATCTCCCTTTCGCTATAGGTAAACGATCCGAAACCAGCTTGCCATTCAAACCTATCTTTAAGAAGATTCGATTCATTAAACCATTTAGATGATTTTGCTTTCGTACTTTTCATGATTTCAGAGACAGCTTGCTTTGGATAGAATTGGAACAGGCAATGAACATGGTCAAAATGTCCATTAACAATTAATGTCTTCGCTCCGGTCTCATTGATCAGGTTTCCAATTACACCGTATAGATCGCTCTTAAAATTATCCCTGATAATTGCTTTCCTGTATTTGACTGCAAAAACTGCTTGGCAATACATCTTTGAATAGGTGTTTGGCATATTAGATCATGTTTCTTGGTCAAACCAATTTAATCAAAATCGACCATGCCTAGGGCATTTTGCACACTATATCAAAATCCTAATTACCAGCCATTAAAATGGCTGGCTAAATATTCCCTCATGCCTACGGCATTGTTTTGGGAATAATTTCTTATCAGTCCCAATGGGACGGCCCCACTAAGCGTAGTCTGCGACTAGGCTTTTTTATTTTTTTGAATTTCGAGTTCATGATACCCAGCTATCCCGATAATTAACGGGACAAGTGGCAATTGAATCTCAAAATCTCCAATCTCTATTCTCTAAATCTCTAATCTCTAAAATATCGAACACCGAATGATGAATTTTGAATAATGAAGATTTGGAAATCCTTCTCCTCTCTATTTCTCGTACTCAATCTCCCTAATCTTCCAGGTCATCGGTCCATTTGGGGTTTGGACGACAGCTTCCTCACCAACTTCCTTTTTCAGCAAGGCCTGAGCCATCGGTGAATCGATGGAGATATAGTCCCTCCGCTGAATAATCTCCTCTCCTCCTACTACACGAAGGCGGATCTTGTGCCCTTTCGTATTTTCGATCTCGACCCAAGCTCCAAACATGACTTTTCCTTCCTGAAAAGGAGCATAGGAAATCACCTTCAGATCATCGACACATTTGCGTAGGTAGTGCACCCGCTTGTCTATTTCCCGCAGGCGCCTTTTATTGTAATGGTAGTCCGCATTTTCCGAGCGATCTCCGAGACTAGCCGCCCAAGCCACTTTTTGGGTGGTTTCAGGACGCTCTACCTTCCAGAGATGATCCAGTTCTTCCTTGACCTTTTCCAATCCCTCGGGGGTGATCCACATGGTTTTCATATCGGTAATTGAGTTTTTTGGGCCGGCAAGTTTAAGCATTCGATGTTCGAAATTCAAAAATAATAGCTGCATGTGTCTCACCTAGGCCTTTTTGAAAATGTAATAAGGGTCCGTGGAGAAACGGACCGAGGCGAAAATGCAATGAAAACGATCCGTGGTTACACGGATCAGGGCGTAGGAACAAAGCTGGGCGGGCTCTAATCAAAGCAAACGATTCCGCAGTATTTGAACCACAACAGCATCTCTCTTTGCTTTGCATTCACTAAATTGACAGGAAAGAATTTTCTACAAAATCTGCGTTTCGGCAACAGAAAGTCCAAAATGATAAAATCCGATGGAAGCTCTTTTGTACCAAACTTCCGTCTCCGGTCTTCTTTCTTCCGACCCTGATTCGTAAAAAGAAGTCGCCGTTTGGAATAGTTTCAATATATCATAAACACATAAAACCTTCATGAAATCAACCTTATTGACCCTTTTATTTGCCTTCTCTTTGATCGTATGCAAGGCACAGGAAACCAGACCCGGACCTCAACTCCCGCCAGAAACAGGCGAAACATTCAAAGTTGGAATTGCAGGATACACCTTTGCAAGATTTGACCTCGACAAGGCACTTGAAACTTTGAAAGCCCTGGATGTACATTACCTCTGCATCAAAGATTTTCATTTGCCTATGAATAGCACCGATGCTGAAATCGCAGCTTTTCATGAAAAACTGAAAGCACATGATGTGACTGGATATGCCGTAGGTCCCATCTATATGAAAACCCAGGAGGAAGTGGATAGAGCATTCGACTATGCCAAAAGAGTCGGTGTGAAGCTGATTGTGGGAGTTCCTAATGTGGAGCTACTTCCCTATGTCAATGAAAAAGTGAAAGAGTATGATTTCAAATTCGCAATCCATTTACATGGCCCAGATATCGCCATCTACCAAGATGCCGACGATGTTTGGAACCATACCAAAGATCTAGATCCAAGAATGGGCATGTGTCTGGATATAGGACATGATACCCGGAATGGAAAAGATCCAGTGGCAGATATGGAAAAATACCACAGCCGAGTCTTTGACATGCATATCAAGGACGTAACAGGACCTTCCAAATCGGGCTATTCCCTAGAGGTAGGTCGAGGCATCATCGACTTCCCAGCAATGGTAAGCATGATCAGAAAGGTCGGCTACACCGGGGTTTGTAGCCTGGAGCACGAAAGAAATATGGATAATCCATTTATGGGGATTGCCGAATCGCTGGGCTATTTCCGTGGGGTGATTGAGACGACGAAGAATTAACAAAGCTAGAAACAGGCATAAAAAAGGCTGGATTCGAAAGAATCCAGCCTTTTTTGATATTTATCTTCTGCTCCCAAATCAATCCTTCACGATCAGCAACAAGAAGAAAATTGGATGGATGAAAAACTTAGAGTTCTTTGATTTTAATGTCTTTGAACATCACCCCTTGCCCCTCACTTTGAAGGCCGATATATCCTGATTTTAGAGGTGTTCCATCGACTTTTATAGCTGGGTCAAATCGATTGGCTGTTCCTCCGCCGATTTGAGGATATTTATAAGTCAACACAGTATCTCCATTGACTAAGTGATGAACGATCGAATCCTCATAGACAATCAAATCTGCTTTCACCCATTCATCCCATTGGAAAGTTGGACCACTGGAATTGATGCAATGTCTCGGGTCTATTTTTCCTTCGAATTCTATATCCGTACCCGGAGAACACATATTTCCAGTCGGTCTTGGGACACCTTCCTTCTCTTGAGCATACATTTGCCACTCCACTGAGATCGGCCAATCCTGCTCTTTCAAAATGGTTTCGGGAGCCTGGGAATGGAACATCACCCCGGAATTTCGATAGGTATAGCTCGGCGCATCTTCCATAAACTGATCTGTGAATCGATACATCCAAGTCAGTTGGTAGGAAGAAAATGGCTTTTCGTAAAACAAGTGTCCAAAGCGGTCCTCAAACTTTTCATAGCCATCATAATTGACCACGATCACGCCATCGACCACCCGAAAAGTATTGGCATAATTGTCACCTGTCTCATGATGATGGATCTTGGGTACCCAGCCCGTCAAGTCTTTGCCATTGAACAAGTCAACCCACTCTGATTGAGCAGTTTGCTCCGGTTCGGACTGGACAGTATCGGGCTTATTGCCGCAGGAATGAAGGAAAATCCCTGAAGCCATCAGGGCAAAAAGTGTAAAAGATTTTTTCATAGCAATGTGTTTAGCGAGTAAAATAGGGAAAAATGAAATGGAAATGCGGAAAATAAGATCAGCGATTTCCCTGATTTCTGCCTACGATCATTTGAAATCTTCCCGGAAGGATTTTGACTCGTACTTTTTCAGGCTTTCCTTTCAGTTCTCCGTCGATCTGAAAATTCGCCCGATTCAAGTTTTCGATTTCACAGGATTCAAAAGACCAGGACTTCAACACCTTGCCCTCAGGCACATCTCCATCGAGCATGCTTTTGGTGATTTTCAAAAAATCCTCCCAATTGTCCACATCATGGGCCACTACTTCAAATTTTCCATCATTCATCTTTCCCATGGGATTGATAATAGCTCCAGTGCCGTAGCGATCTCCATTGGCGATCAGCAGCATTCTGGATTCGGTTTCCCAAACCCCATCACCCGAGCGAATCCGAAAGGGCTGCGGCTCGGCCTGAAAAATCTGCGAAAAAGAACTCTTGATATAGCCCAGCATGCCCCTTGTCCCTTCCTGCTCAAATTGATGAATCATATCGGCATTTAAACCAAAATCGGACAAATGCAGACAGAGCTCTCCGTCGATCTCAACCCCATCGATGGGACTGGACTCCAGGTAACGAAGGGCCTCCAATCCATCCTCCAGCAAATCTATGCCCAGGCACTTGGCCAGGCCGTTCGCTGAGCCCATCGGCAAGATCGCCAGGGGAATCTCCGCCGGCAGCACCTCCGCTACCAGCTTCACGGTACCGTCTCCTCCTCCTGCTAGAACCAGACTGGGGCTGAGCGATTCGATTTCCCGCTTGACTTTCTCAGAATCATCAGTTCCGGTCGTCTCATACACCGCCAAATCAAAACCTCTCAAGTGCATCAAAATCCTCTCCTGCAGCTCCTTCACAGGAATGTGTTCATCTCCCGAATTTGGGTTGTAAACCAGCAAGGCTACTTTTTTCATTTTTGGAAAAGTTTAAGTGATTGTGCTATTTCGATGGCTTCCTCTGTGTTTTTGACAAAGTGAAAACCCAAGGAATCTTTCATCTGATCTCGCTCTGGCAAATTGGTGGATTTTGACCGAACTTCCCGTATAAAAACGGCCCGAATCCGATCCGGAAACTCTCGTTTGATCTCGGCATAGATCTCAGGATCATGCTGCCCACTATCTCCCATCAATACAAAATTCATTTCAGGAAAAAAGGACAGCAAAAACCTGATTTTTTCAGATTTGTGATGATGACTGCCGCCGCCGGATTTCCAGATATTTTTCAGATTGATATGCTTGTCCTTGAGTAGAATCGGCCCTTTGGGAATATTTCTGTATTCCAGAAAATCCTCAATCAGATCAAAAAGGGACCAATCACTGCTGGACACATAGAAAACCTCGTAGGCTCCTTCTACTTTCAGGTTGTGATAAAACTCCGAAACTCCTGGAAAGGGTCGACGGGTGTAGGCATTTTTGGAAATGGACAGCCAAAACTTCTTCCCGATCTCTGTGGCATGGGAAATCAAAATCGTGTCATCGATATCGGAAATCAGGCCATGCTTCCCTCCCAGCCTGGTGATGGATTTTTGAACAGGCACGGCCTGGTAGTCTTCCTTCCCGACCAGCTCAACTTGAACCCGCTCTTCTTTGCAATAATCAATCAGGCACTCAAACACCCCGTCTTGATCTGTTGGCACCTCTACTTGAGACTCGCCGGTAGTGATCCGTACCTGCACATCTGCGATGCTGGAAACGGAATATCTGCGGATCGCAGCGAGTATATTACTGAGGGAATTATTTCTCGCTTTGGGTAAACTCTGCCTCTTAGATGTGACTACCCTCCCTTTGACAAAAACCTCTTTCCCATTTGAAATAGCCAAAAAGGGTTCGATTTCAACACGTTTCTTCTTATCTAAAAATAAACCTAAAAAGGACATAGACATTTGTTAGCATTTCAAGTGTTGGTAAAACAACAATTGAACCAGACGAAGGTTTTAAGTTAGAACGAAGGGAAGGTTTCCAAATCCGCTGTGAAATCTCTGCGTTCCCCGCCTCGCTGAGGTAAGAAAAAATAAAACCTTCGAGGTTTGCGAAACCTCAAAGGTTTATAAAAAGCTTTCCCATTGCTGAAAATCTCTATTCAAAAGACCTCCCCCTTCGAAGAGGGATTTGTCTCTCCTATCTTCAAGCTTCTGTCTTAAATATCCAATCTCGTTTCTCCTAATCTCTAAATCTCCTGCAACGAACAAACTCAATGCTTCCAATCATATTGATCTACTCCCTCCAAGCAGGCCACTAGAAGTGAAATGGAGTCAGCAATATCCTTTTTGTGTGCCATCTCAATCACCTGATGCAGGTGACGGGTCGGGATGGAAATCGCTCCCGCAATCGCTCCCTGTTTGCCCATCCGCTGCACACCAGCCGTATCTGTTCCTCCTGCTGTCAGGATCTCAGGCTGCCAGGTTATCTCTTTCTGATCGGCAGTTTGCTTCATAAAATCCACCATGCGATAGTCACAAATAGTCATGGCGTCCATGATTTTAATGGCTGTTCCTTTGCCAAGCTGAGTCACTTTTTCATGCGCCTGAGCTCCCGGCACGTCAAATGCAATCGTCGTATCCAAGGCAATCCCGAAATCCGGGTTGATACTGTGAGCGGCCACGTTGGCACCCCGAAGCCCTACTTCCTCCTGAACGGTAAAGGTCGCATAGACATCGTAAGGAGGATTGTCCAATTGCTTCAAAGCCTCAATCAGGATAAAAACTGCGACTCGGTTATCGATGGATTTGCAATTGACGCAATCGCCCATTTCGATGAGTTCTCGGTCACGCGTCACAGGATCACCCACGGAGATATACTTTTCTACTTCCTCCTTGCTCATCCCCAAATCGATGAAAAAATCGGTGGTTTTTGGCAGCTTATTTCTTTCCTCGGGACTCATGACGTGAATAGGTTTGGACCCCATCACTCCGACCAGATCCTTTTTCCCATGAACAATCACCCGCTGGGCAGTCAAGGTCTTCGGATCAAAACCTCCTAAGGTATGGAAGCGAAGAAAACCATTGTCATCGACATGGGTGACGATAAAACCAATCTCATCCATGTGTGCGGCCACCATGACTCTTTTGCCATCGGGATTGTTTTTGCCACGCTTAATCGCGATTACATTGCCCAGATTATCGGTCTTGACCTCATCGGCTAGTGGCGTCACCAAATCAACAACCAGATCACGAACTCGTTTTTCAAATCCCGGTGCTCCGGCTATTTCACATATTTGCTTTAAAAGTGCTACGTCAATATTCATAATTCCCTTTTTGAATTTCTAAGATATATTTTCCTTCCGGCTTTGCGATGTCCGGAAACAGAAAAGGCGCAAAGAATTCTCTGCGCCTTTTAAGTATTATTTCAATGATTAATATGCTCGTACAGTTTTTCCTTCCATAAAGTTGGCAAAAGATCGGTTGACCACGCGAGTACCTCCGGTGGTAGGATAGTCTCCTGTGAAATACCAGTCACCGATATGATCAGGAGTACATTTATGCAGGTTATTGACAGTCTGATAGATCACCTTCACTTCTGCCTTGATTTCAGGGTTGGTGACGATTTCGGAGATTTTTTCAGAAATCTCATCATCGGTGAAGTTTTCATAGACACGCTTCACAAAGTTATCCGGTCCTGATGGACTGGCGATGCAGGCATCGTAGGTTTCATCCAGTACATTTTCCAATCCTCTATCTTTCAAAAGCGCCAAGGCTGCACGGAAAGCTATAAATTCCTTCATTCGCGACATATCTATCCCATAGCAATCCGGGAATCTAATCTGCGGCGCTGAGGATACGATGATGATTCGCTTCGGATACAATTTGTCGAGGGTGGTCAGGATACTTTTCTCCAAAGTCGTCCCTCTCACAATACTGTCATCGATGACTACCAGCGTATCCACGCCCGGCTTGATCACCTCATAAGTAGTATCATAGACAGAGGAGACCATCACATCCCTTTCATCATCATTAGTGATGAAGGTTCTCAACTTCACATCTTTGGAAACGAGTTTTTCTACCCTTGGGCGGAAATTCAACAACTCTTCCAAATCTCCCATATGAGGTTTTCCCTCTATGAATACTTCTTTTCTCTTGGCTACAAGATATTCTTCCAGCCCTTCTATCATTCCCAAAAACGCAGTCTCGGCAGTATTTGGAATGTAGGAGAAAACTGTATTCTTCAAATCAAAATCAATGGCTTTGAGAATCTGCGGAATCAAAGCTTTTCCCAGATTTTTACGCTCCTGATAGATAGCAGGATCTGTCCCTCTGGAGAAATAAATTCGCTCGAAGGAACAAGATGTCTTGGCTCTGGCAGGCATGATCTCAGATTCTGCATAGGAACCGTCCTTATTGATAACCAAAGCATGACCTGGCTTGATCTCCTGAATTGCATTGAAATCAATGTTGAAAGCGGACTTGATCGCAGGCTTTTCGGAAGCCACCACGATCACCTCGTCGTCTGCATAATAATAAGCAGGGCGGATTCCTGAAGGATCCCGCACGACAAAGGAAGAACCATTGCCTATCAATCCGGCCATCGCATAGCCTCCATCAAAATCCCGACAGGATCTTCTTAGGATTCTGGCTACATCCAGCTCGTTTTCGATCACATGTGTGATCTGCTCATTGGAGTATTGATGCTTGTATTTGTCAAAAATGCGCTGATTCTCTTCATCCAGGAAGTGTCCGATTTTTTCCATCACGGTGACGGTATCGGTTTTTTCTTTAGGGTGCTGTCCTAGCTCTACCAACTTACCGAATAACTCCTCAACATTGGTCATGTTGAAGTTGCCCGCCATGACCAGATTTCTACTTCTCCAGTTATTTTGCTTAAGGAAAGGGTGACAGGTTTCGATGCTGTTTTCGCCATGGGTACCATAGCGAAGATGTCCCAACCATACTTCCCCGGTAAAAGCGATATTTTCCTTGAGCCAAGCCGCATCAGTCAGTGCATCATGGCCACCCAGTTTTTTCGCCTTTTTATATTTCTTGTTGATTTTGTCAAAAATGAAATTGACTGCCGAAGGCTCAATCGACCGGTACCTGGAAATGTACCTCGTACCCGGATGGGTGTCGATTTTGACATTGGCGACGCCTGCTCCGTCTTGACCTCTATTGATTTGTTTTTGCATCAGGACATACATCCTGTTTGCTGCATAGCCTGCAGTCCCGTACTTGTCAATGTAATATTGGGGGGACTTGCGCAGTCTGATCATTGCAATCCCGCATTCGTGTTTGATCGCGTCGCTCATTTCCTGGGTGTGCGTTTATTTTATTTGACAGTTCAAAGTTACAGGTTTTTAGAAGATAATTTGGTTTTAAAAAGTTCAGATTTACTTAACATCCGATTCATTTTTGATTTTAAGCAAGTTCCCCGTTCAAAATTCTCCTTTTTAAGATTTTTTTGGATCACTCTGACCAGCGATTCCCCACCTTCTCCACAAGTTTTAGGTGATAAAAAGCCCTTTCCGGTTCGTTTGGGCACTTGGCATACGATTAGCATTAAATCTATCAGCCAAGAGCAATCTAGGTGAATGGGTCCGGACCCTAACTACATAACTATCTAACCACAATTTTAAAAACCAACAAAACCATGAAAAAGTCAATGTTAATTGCCGCAATGTTTGTTTCAGGAGTCGCTTTGGCCACTCCACAACTTCAAACCATCCCTGCTCCCACTGCTGTGGAGATCCAAGAAGGGAAAGTAAAAATCGAGCCAGACGCTCTGCCTGATCCGGTAAAGACTACCATCGCCAATGATGAAGCTGTCAAAAGCCTGACCATCGCAGAAGCTTGGCAAATGACTTTGCCAGATGGCACCTTCCAGTTCAAGGTAGTCTTCGATGACGGTACCGAAGAGAAACTAGCAAAAAAATATGACCAAGACGGGAATGAAATCAAGGAATAATCCTTTCTGAGTTTTAAATTTAAAAGCACCAGCAAATTGTCTGGTGCTTTTTTTGTTTGACTTGGTCTTAGAATTTAATCCTATGAAAAAGATATTATTGGTAGAAGATGACCTGACCTATTCCAGGATCGTCAAGACATTTTTGGAGAAAAACGGATTTCAACTCGAAACCACCACCAAAGTCAAAGAAGCACAGCAACTCTTGGTATCAGGAAAATTTGATCTGATCATCGCCGACTTTAGACTTCCCGATGGTACTGGCATGGAACTGCTCCAGTGGTCCAAGAATGAATTTCCTCAGACCCAGGTCATTCTGATCACCCACTACTCTGATATCAGAATCGCCATCAAGGCGATGAAACTGGGAGCTTTTGAGTACATCACCAAGCCGATCAATCCAGACGAACTCCTCGCCACGGTTAAAGAATCACTTTCTTCCAAGCCAGAAGTCCCTACTCTGGAATCTCCCATCGAGAAACCGGCAACGATGGCTACCAAATCAGCTCCAGAGTCCAACTCACCCTATGTCGTAGGGCAGTCTCAAGAAGCAGACAAACTCGAAAAACACATTCATCTCGTCGCTCCGACTGATCTCAGCGTGTTGGTTTTGGGGGAAACCGGTACCGGTAAGGAGTTTATTTCCAGAAGAATACACGAGAATTCTGAACGGAAAAACGGCCCATTCATCGCCATTGACTGCGGGGCCTTACCCAAGGATCTCGCTGGAAGTGAGCTATTTGGTCACGTCAAAGGTGCTTTTACAGGTGCGCTAGAAAACAAAACAGGGCACTTTGAAGCTGCCAATGGGGGCACGATCTTTTTGGACGAAGTCGGAAACTTGAGTTATGAAGTTCAAATCCAACTGCTGCGGGCTATCCAAGAGAGAACCATCCGAAAAATCGGGGGAAATAAAGAAATCAAAATCGATGTCAGGATCATTGCAGCGACTAATGAAAATCTGCTTCAGCAGGCTGGAGAAGGACATTTCCGAGAAGATCTTTATCACAGATTAAATGAATTCACCCTGCATGCGATTCCGCTTCGAAGAAGAAAAGATGACCTAGAGGTCTTTGCAGAGCAGTTTTTGGAAGAAAGCAACAGCCGACTCAACAAGACTGTGAAAGGCTTTACATCTGAGGTTTGGGAAGTATTCTTAGGCTATGACTGGCCGGGCAATCTCCGCGAACTCAAGAACATCATCAAACGTGCTGTCTTGCTGACCAATGGTCCACTGGTAGAAAAAGAAGCCTTACCGAGTGACTTGCACGATCCCGAGCTGGCATTTACCACTCATCGAAGTGTGGCCAGCCCAAGTACCACATCACCCAATACTTCCCAAGAGTTGCCCTCTCCGCGTGATTATAAAAGTCAGTGGGTAGAGCAAGAGAAAGAACTGATTCAGCAGGTATTGCAGGACACCAAATTTAACAAGTCCAAAACCGCCCGAATCCTCAAAATGGATAGGAAAACGCTCTACAGCAAAATGGAAAAATACGGCTTAAATTAAGCCTAAGCAGGAGTTTTTGATTCGATAAACTCGGAGAGTTCGGTCAAAAGCTCCTGTATTTTTTGCTCCAGAATAAGCACCTGTCCCCCGATTCCTTTTTTGTTTCCTAGCTTGAGACTATTCTCTATTTTCCTCGCCAAATCCCCTGATTCAGCTTTGATCTGTCCCAGCCTGCTTCCGAGTTGATGGCAAATTTCCAAAATCACCTCGTAGCGCTCATTCAATCTCGCTTTCTGAAGTTGCTGAATATTCTTATTGGTTTCCTGAATCAGATCGTGCAGGATATCCTTGAGAAGAGCTTCATCTCCCATGCAAAACCGATTGAGATCCCGAAGGTCAAAGGAATCTGTCTGTACGGACTCGACAGTTTCGGTTTCACTCTGAATTTCCTCCACACATTCTGGGAAAAATCTACCCAAAATCGCCACAAGCGACATTTCCTGGAATGGCTTGAACAAAATATCACTGAACCCACGAGCAGACATTTTCTCTTTTTCTTCTACGAAAACATTGGCTGTCATTGCCAAAACAGGCTGTCCGTGGTATTCTGGATGAGATTGCAGTTTGGCGATCACGTCAAAGCCTGAAAACTCGGGCATCTGAATATCCAAAATAGCCAAATCAAAAGGCTCTTTGCCGTCAAACTGATCTCTGAAAGCCACTCCTCCATTATATAGCATTGTCTCAGCCCCAAAGTAATTGAGAATCTGAGACAAGTACTGAATCCCAATCGGATCATCGTCTACCAATAGAATTTTCTTCCCGCTCAAATTGAGCACAAACTGCTGATTATAAAGAGACTGAGTTTCCTTAGCAGCTACGCTTTCCATCGGCAGGATCACCTTCATCGAAGAACCTTTTCCTTCTTCGCTTTGCGCAATGATATTTCCTCCCATCAGCTGCACCAGCCTCTGCACGATCGCCAAACCAAGCCCAGTTCCTCCATATTTCCTGGATATAGAGGTATCCGCCTGGTCAAACTCCCGAAACACTTTGGACAAAACCTCCTCACTCATACCGATTCCACTGTCCTCTACTTCCACAGAAAGGGTATTATTTACCCAGTCTACCCGCACTTCTATCCAGCCATGGGAAGTAAACTTAAAGGCATTGCTCAATAAATTATTGACAATTTGCTTGATGCGGAGCTGATCTCCGACCAGCCATTTGGAGTCCGGCAGATTGAGGCGCCATTTGAAATCGAGGGATTTTTCTTGGGCTTTCAAATCGAAAAATTCCCGAAGGGAACCAAAGAGTTGCTCCGGGTCAAATGCCTCCGTCTCCAGCTTGAGCTTTCCAGCTTCCAGTTTGGAAAAATCCAATACTTCATCGACGATTTCCATCAACGTCTCCGAAGCAAACCCAATCATTTTCAACTGGGATTTTTGTCTATCATCAAGATCTGTCTTTTCCATGACTGATGTATAGCCTTGGATCACATGCAGCGGATTCCTGATTTCATGGCTCATGTTGGCCAAAAACTCCTGCTTCGACCTGGCCAGTTGCTCAGATTTTTGTCTGGAAACTTCCAGATTTTCCTGATACTGGCGATTGAGTTTGATTTCTTTCAAGATCGAATACACCATAAATCCAGACCCCAAGACTGCCAATAAGACCACCACAACCAAGAAAAAGGTCACATCGTAAGCCAAGCCATAGGCTTGCTGATTGTGTTCTTGGGAATTTTCCAAGATTCGCTTTTGCAGCAAACTCAGCAAATCCTGAATCGTAGAGATCACCTCACTTTGTTTGATGGAGAGATCTGTCTCCAGCTGAGCCAGATTTTCACGCTGTCTTCGCTCTTCCCGGTAGATCTGATTGATCACCCCACGAATATTATAAAGGATACTATCTAGGATCCCCACTCCCCGATTTCCGGTATTGGAGGAATTCTGCTGCAAAAAACCAATCAACTTATCCAATTCAGGAGCTTTGGCAACCTGCGAACTGGTTTCCTGACGAGTGGCAGGAGGCTTAACTGTAGACTGCTGTCGCAGGTCATTGATGATGACATCTCTTGTATTGATGTCCTGAAGGGGTTGATTTTCGAGGATTTCAGACCTCCGGCGAATACCCAACTCTACTTTTTGTAAGGCTTCTCTGGAAAAATTCCTATTGGCCAGATTGCTTTTGACTTCGTAGAGGTTTTCATAGCCTTCTTTCAAAGAGTCAAGATTGCTACGAACCTGCTGAATCTCCGCCAACTCTTCCTCATCATCTGCCAGAGATTCGAGTTCGGTCAATCCACTTTTCAAAAAACGCATCGTCGAGTCCTGAATCCGGAAGTCTCCATCAGGCCCAAACCTGTCAATCTGCGAAATCTGGATGATTTCAGCCTGCAGACTGTGCAAAGTGTCCAGTTTCTTATTGGGAGCAGAAAGCTGCTCCATCGTTTCCAGTAGTCGGTTGAGAGTATAATAGGTCAAGCCAGCCACCCCGATCAGGAAGATGGAGGCAAAGAAAAATCCAAGAACGACTTTTCCGGCAGCGATGGTATTGGGAGAGCGTTTTTTCATAGCAGATGCTCCCAAATTCCCCAATAACTATTCCATTCCTTAAAACTTCAGCAGAACATATCCTTGAGGAACGTAGGTCGTGATCGTAGTCAAAGCTGAGTGGGCTATCTCTACCCCGGACCAAAGATCGGATTTTTCCAAATTTCTGGCAATCATGGACTGCCCACAGACATAAAACTCAGCCCCAGCAGCTTTCAAAGCTTCGTAAACTTCCAAATTCGGATTGGCTGTTTGATGCCTTTTTTGGTATTCTTCATCTTGAAGCAAGGTAAAAATCGCTCCGCCGTGGATCACCACTTTCACATGAAGTCTGTCCTGCGGAACCCCAGCCAAGCCATGAAGATTCATCATTCTGGCGACATTGTCCACCCACCTGCTGACTGCGGCAGGATTATCCGGACCCGTAGTCATATCCACTAGGATCTTGTACTCCTTGGTCGGATCTGGCCGCTCAGTCGCTTCCGGGATCTCGTAGATTCCCCCATGTCCTTTGACGATGGGATACTGAGCTGTCTGGGCCAGAAGTGCCGATGAACTAATGAGTAAAAAAGAGAAACAGGCGAATAGGATTTTTTTCATAGCTGAAGAAATTGAGGGTAAAATGTAGGGAAAATTAAGGTAAAGAATCTGCCATTGGCATAAAAGGAGCTAATATTCTGTGGAGTAAAGAAACTCTTGAATTGATTCTAGCTCCCCTTGCTAGCCCACATTCATGTCCTCACTTTTGCTAATATTTCCTTTTAACCCGATTTAGTATCATCACGAATGGAGAGATTTTCATAAAATTCTGCTTCTAGATAAGCTGAACAATGTGTTTGAATTGAATTATTCAGTCTATTTAGATTTCGAAAACGCAAGTTTTTTTCTTATTTACTTGAATCAAACCTTTTCTTCCTTTGTAATTCAATAACATCGACAGAAGGAAGCACCATAGGTATTGTAAATTCAATTGTATTCACATTTTGATTTGAATTCCCTGACTCAATACTTCCTCCTATATTCAAAAATCCAGACATTACACCAATACCTCCTTTACTTTCGCTGCTTTCATTTATTGTCACCCCAATTTTAAAATTAATCTCAGTAACCTCTTGCCTACCAATTGAATCAGTTTTAATGAAAAATGAATCAGCATTTTTATAAGTTTTATCTGGAACCACTATAGCTCCAACTTCTAATAAATCTTCTTGAGATTCTTTAACTCCTTGAGCAATTTGAGTTAATGACTGTTTAATGAATTCTTTTAATTCCATACTTTAAAATACAAGTTTCTTTTTAACCCGTAAGTCCACTAAGTGAATTTTGATCATATTTAGTAAATCACCTGCTCACAAGACCAAAGGAAGCATATTTGCTTTTCACCAACATTCTTATCTCTACTAATGATAAAAAAATGAAATTCACTTTCACTTTTGAAGTTATTGGAAAACTCAAAAAATCTTTGTGAACCTGCAACTTTTACTCAGCCTGTATTCGTGTCTCACGAATAGAGAGGTATTTATTAAATTCTGCTTCTAGAATGGCTGAACATAGGGATTTTCATTCAAAGTCTTTACCTGAATGAAAACACTCAAGGGAGCCAGTTTTCCCAAACTCGCCCTTGTTCTTGCCAATAACAATGGAAATGGGATACTCAATCCTGCTTCTGAAGAAGCAGGATAACTCAACAAATCCGCACGGATCTGTGACTTTTTCTGTGAAAATTGTGTGAAATAAAAAACAAAAAAAGCCCTGAATTGCTTCAGAGCTTCTTTGTGCGCACGAGAAGATTCGAACTTCCACACCCGAAGGCACCACCCCCTCAAGATGGCGTGTCTACCAGTTTCACCACGTGCGCGGGATAGGGTCTGCAAAAGTAGAAATCCAATCCTTTCCAAGCAAACCCTTTTTCAGGCTTTTTGACCTTATTTGTAAACTTTTTTCTCTGCAGCTAGCAGTGTGTTGTAAAGCAGGGAAGCAATCGTCATCGGACCTACTCCACCAGGTACAGGCGTGATAGCTGAAGCTTTCTCCGCCACCTCATCAAACTTCACATCTCCCACCAGTCTAAAACCGGATTTCTTGCTAGCATCTTCGATTCTATGGATTCCCACATCGATCACCACGGCACCAGGCTTGACCATATCCGCAGTCACAAAATGAGGCTTTCCAAGCGCCACGATCAAAATATCAGCAGTTTGAGCTATCTCAGCCAAGTTTTTTGTTCGACTGTGAGTCAAGGTCACAGTAGCATTGCCGGGATAGTCATTTCTTGCCATCAGAATACTCATCGGGCTACCTACGATATGACTTCTACCGATCACGACACAGTGCTTACCGGAAGTTTCGATCTCATATCTCTTCAGCAATTCTACGATGCCATAAGGAGTAGCTGCCACATAAGCTGGCCAATTGAGAGCCATTCTTCCTACGTTTGCTGGAGTAAAGCCATCCACATCTTTCTCAGGCTTGATTTTATTCGTCACTTTCTCCACAGAAATATGCTTTGGCAAAGGAAGCTGCACGATCAATCCATCGATTTCATGATTTTCATTGATATCGGCTACGACTTTCAGCAGCTCCTCTTCGGAAATGGTCTCTTCCAGTCTGACTAAAGTAGATTCAAAACCACACTCGCCACATGCCTTCACTTTGGCATTGACATAAGTCTGGCTGGCTCCGTCATCCCCTACCAATATCGCCGCCAAATGAGGAATCTTCCCTCCTTCGGTTTTGATTTCCGCTACGCGAGCAGCTATTTCGGATTTAATTTGAGACGAGGTTAATTTTCCATCAATTAATGTAGCCATGCTTATTTTTAATTTTTGATTTTCAGTTTAGAGGCCTTAAATACGAAATGAGAAGTACGAAATACGGGCAAATTCAAAGCATCAACCCTTAATTCTTGATCTAGCTGTTTTTAAACTTGCAACAATGATCGCAACTAGTTCATTTGACTTACTTATCAGCCTAGTTAATTCTGGTTCTAATTCCGGCTTGGAGCAGATTTTCTCAAGCATTTCAAGAAAGAACAAACTTTCATCCGCCTCTTCTTCTACAATTTTTAGTTTATAAATAAAATCTGACTTTGCTCTCATAGCCGCCCGGTAATTGGCAGCGACTGAACTAGAGCATCGGAGAAGCTGATTCACATAGTTATTAAACTCTCTTGTTTGAGGTAATTTTGAGCAAAGAAACCAGACATCAATTGCAAATTTCTTTGTCCGATCTTTCAATTCTTGGCTCATTGGATAAATATTAGTACCAGAATATACCTCAATGTTTCATTCTTGCTCCTCAATTTCCCCCGACTTTATTTCAAAATCAAATATGTATGATTTGTCAATAAAATATGAGGATCAATTCAGCCTCGTACTTCGTATTTCGTAAATCGTTCTTTAAGTTGACGAACACCAAAGATGAAGATTTTGTGACCGAATTAGTCCAACTTCAACACCGCCATAAACGCCTCCTGAGGTACTTCGACGTTGCCAACTTGTCTCATACGTTTCTTGCCTTTTTTCTGCTTTTCTAGGAGTTTTCGCTTACGGGAGATATCACCACCATAACACTTCGCCAGTACGTTTTTACGCAAAGCTTTTACAGTTTCTCTGGCGATGATTTTTTGTCCGATCGCCGCTTGAATCGCGATTTCAAACATCTGACGTGGCACCAATTCTTTCAGTTTCTCACAAAGTCTCTTGCCCCATTCATAAGCTTTATCTCTGTGAACTACCGCTGAAAGCGCATCCACTGGCTCGCCATTCAGCATCACATCCAGTCTTACCATGTGCGACACCTGGTATCCGATCAGTTCATAATCCAACGAGGCGTATCCTCTGGATATGGTTTTTAGTTTATCAAAGAAGTCAAATACGATCTCTGCCAAAGGCATGTCGAAGGTCAGTTCCACCCGATCTGCTGTCAGATAAACCTGATTTTTGATTTGACCTCGCTTCTCCATACAAAGGGTGATCACCGCACCTACATATTCGGCAGCAGTGATGATGGAAGCTTTGACATAAGGCTCTTCAATATGCTTCATCTTGGTAGGCTCAGGCATATCCGAAGGAGCATTGATGACCTGATAGGTATCACTGGTCATGAGCGCTTTGAACTGCACGGATGGCACTGTCGTGATCACCGTCATGTCAAACTCCCGCTCCAAACGCTCCTGAATGATCTCCATGTGCAGCATTCCCAAGAATCCGCAACGGAAGCCGAAGCCCAAAGCAGCAGAGGTCTCTGGCTCCCATACCAAAGAAGCATCATTCAATTGCAGCTTTTCCATGGAAGCTCTCAGCTCCTCGTAGTCCGTGGTATCTACCGGATAAATCCCCGCAAACACCATTGGTTTCACATTTTCAAAACCTTGAATCGCTTTCTCACAAGGTCTTTTGATATGGGTGATGGTATCCCCTACTTTGATCTCTTTGGCGACTTTCACCCCAGAAATCAAATAGCCCACATTCCCGGCAGACATGGTCTGTTGGGGAATTTGATTGAGGCCCAAGATACCGATCTCATCGGCTTCATATTCTCTACCCGTGTTGACGAATTTGATTTTATCGCCCTTGCTGAAGGTTCCGTTGAAAATCCGGAAAATCACCTCCACACCACGGAATGGGTTGTAAACAGAATCAAAAATCATCGCCTGAAGTGGTGCTTCAGGATCACCTGTCGGAGCTGGGATTCTGGTCACGACGGCTTTCAAAATATCGTCTATTCCAATGCCTGTTTTGCCGGAAGCCAAAATAATATCCTCCCGATCGCAACCGATCAAATCAATCACTTCATCCGCTACCGACTCAGGGTCAGCTCCAGGCAAGTCGATTTTATTGAGAACTGGAATGATCTCCAGATCATGTCCCAAAGCCAAATATAAATTGGAAATCGTCTGAGCTTCTATCCCTTGAGAGGCATCTACGATCAGCAAAGCTCCCTCACAGGCAGCGATAGATCGGGATACTTCATAGGAAAAATCGACGTGTCCCGGAGTATCAATCAAATTGAGCGTATAGTCCTGACCTTCATGAGCATAGCGCATCTGGATTGCGTGGGATTTGATCGTGATACCACGCTCCCGCTCCAGGTCCATATTGTCCAACAACTGATCCTGCATGTCCCGGTCTGCGACCGTCTGGGTCTCCTGCAGCAATCTATCCGCCAGTGTACTCTTCCCATGATCAATATGGGCGATGATACAGAAATTTCTAATGTTTTTCATAAGCATTCGTGGCGCAAAAGTAGTAAAAATTAGACTTTTCCCTGTGATTTTTAATTGCTTTCCTGAAACTGTAAAATTTATACAGATAGCTACCAAAACGGAAGCCTTTCAAATACAAGAGAACTATAGACGTTCCCCCTTCCAATTCCCCACTTTCTCCCAAGACTGTGAAAATCCACCCCTAAAAACTGGGGAATTTCTCCACAGTAATCCTCACAGCATCAGTACTTTTTACCTCACTATTTAGGATCATTTAACTGAAATCGATTGCAAAAGGACCAATTTTACCCAATCTGGCGGGTGGTACGATTATTTCTCCTAACACGTACGTTCGGAAATCCCCGAACGATCATAACCAAGCTCATGAGAAAGATAAATTTACTAGACCAGCTGAAAAAAGGATCCTTCCGACTACTCACTCTCGCACTGATGGGGTATGGATTGGTGGGATGCCAAGAGGAAGTTGTAGAAGAGGAAGGGATTCCGCTTCCCGTTCTGACCCTCAAAAAGGAATCTGCGGCACTGGAGTACAAATACCTAGGCTCTATTGAAGGAGTCGAAAACGTACAGATACGACCTCAGGTGGACGGAGTGCTGGAAGAAATCTACGTGGATGAAGGCCAATATGTCAAAAAAGGCCAGCCTCTTTTTAAGATCAACAGCCAGCCTTACATGGAGAACCTCAAAAATGCCCAAGCCAATGTGGAATTGGAAAAGGCAAAACTTCGTAAGGCTCAAACCGAAATCGACAGACTTCGCCCTCTTATAGAAAATGAGGTAATCTCAGAAGTTCGGATGGAAACCACCTTGGCCGACTATGAAGTAGCCAAGTCTTCCCTTGCCAAAGCCGAGTCTGAGGCAGCCAATATGAGAATCAGTCTCAACTTTACCACCATCAAAGCTCCTGTGGACGGCCTGATGGGTAGGATTCCCAAATCCATCGGAAACCTTGTCAAAAAGACAGACGATGAACCGCTGACCATCCTATCCAATGTCCATGAGATCTATGTTTACTTTTCAATGAGTGAGTCTGACTACCTCTACTACGAGCGGATGAAAAAAGACTCCACTTCCAAGAGAATCAACCCGGATGTCAAACTGGTACTGGCCGATGGAAGCGTCTATGACAAAGTAGGAACAGTCGATGCCAGCTCGGGACAGATCAATCGATCTACCGGTTCGATCACTTTGAGGGCACATTTCGATAATCCAGACACACTTCTGAGAACAGGTAATACGGGAAAAATCCTCATGGAGCAGATCTATCCAAATGCCATTTTGATTCCTCAAAGTGCTACGACTACGATTCAGGATAAGCGTTTTGTATTTGTACTCCAGCCGGACAATACCGCCGAAAGGAGAGAAATCATCATCGAAGGCCGGACTGGAGACCAGTTTATTGTTTCGGGAGAAAGCCTGAAATCAGATGACAGAATCGTCACAGCAGGACTGGAGAAAATCTCAGAAGGTGTAAAAATCAAACCAACCGAGCAAGGTCAGCTTCTTTCTCAGAACTAGACCTCAAGCCACCAGCTTCCTTTCAACCCAAAAAAACCAAGAACTGCACCTCCCAACAAGGAGGATAGGAACTCCCATGGTTTTCCTGAAAGCTTTTATTGAAGAAAACTAAATTCAAATGTTAAAAGACATCATCAAAAGGCCGGTTTTAGCCTTGGTCATTTCCATTCTCCTGGTTTTGGCCGGTGCGGCCAGTATGGGAGTTCTCCCCGTGGAGCGTTTTCCGGAAATCGCCCCTCCCAGCGTGAGTGTTCAGGTGTACTATCCAGGTGCCAATGCAGAGACAGTAGCCAACTCCGTACTTCTCCCTCTGGAAGAAGCAATCAATGGTGCCGAAAACATGAGCTATGTCAACTCTACCGCCACCAACTCTGGTCGGGGACGATCCACTGTCTATTTTGAGCCGGGCACAGATCCCAATGTGGCTGCAGTAGAGATCCAAAACAGAATATCCAAGGTCATGGAGCAAATTCCTGCTGAAGTGCGAGAAGCAGGGATTGTCGTACTCAAGCGACTCAAGGGCTCCCTGATGACCATCAATATCTACAGCGAAAACGGTACCTATGACGAAACTTTCCTAAATGCATACACCCGGATGAAAATCCGTCGGGAGCTGAAGCGTGTCGGGGGTATTGCGGAAGCATCTATCCTGAGATCCAGAGATTATGCGATGCGAATCTGGCTCAATCCTGAGAAGCTAGCACTATATGGACTCACTCCAAGGGAAGTTTACACTGAAGTTCGGGATCAAAGTTTCGAGGCTGCTCCGGGGAGATTTGGAGAAAACTCGGAAGAAGTTTTTGAAATTGTCTTGAAGCACAATGGTCGATTCAGCGAACCGGAAGAATACGAAAACCTAGTCATCAAAACCGAAGAGGACGGAGCGCAACTCAAACTGAAAGATGTGGCTCGTCTCGAATTTGGGGCCTCCAACTATGCGAGTGAAAACAAACTCGATGGAAGATCTGCCGTGACGATCGACATCGTCCAGCAGCAGGGAGCCAATGCCGTAGAAATCGACAAAGCTGTCCGCGAGATCATGGAAGAGCAAGCAAAGGCATTCCCAGAGGGCATGAAGTACAACATCTCCTACAGTGTGCGAGATCAGATCGATGAGTCGATGCACCATGTGCAAAAAACACTGATAGAAGCATTTATCCTCGTTTTCTTGGTGGTATTTATCTTCCTTCAAGATTTTCGAGCCACCATCATCACCGCCATTTCCATCCCGGTTTCCTTGGTGGGGACCTTCTTTTTCCTCCAGATGATCGGGGCCACGATGAACGTACTTAGTATGTTTTCCATCGTGCTGGCTATTGGGATTGTGGTCGATGATGCCATCGTGGTGATCGAGGCGATTTATGAAAAAATGCACGAGCAGGGTCTTACCATCATGGAAGCTGTCAACACTGCTTTATCAGAAATCACTGGCGCTATCATTTCCATTACGATTGTGATTGCTGCAGTATTCCTTCCTGCTGGATTCCTGGACGGACCGGTAGGTGTGTTTTACAAGGAATTCGCCTTTACGATCATTTTCGCAGTATTGATCTCGGCGATCAATGCTTTAACTCTCGTGCCGGTACTGAGTGCTTTGATTTTGGGGAAAAAGAAGAAAGACCCCAATACAGAAAAACGAACCCTTTGGACAAGGATCAAAAACTCCAAGCCAGTCCATAAGTTTCAAACTTTCCAGGCCAATTCTTTGAAGAAATTTGATCAGTTCTTTGATCGCTTTACCGCTCAATACATTCGGGCTGTCAGATGGGCAATTGGAAGAAAATGGTGGTCTATCGGAGCCTTGGCTTTAGTCTGTGGTTTCACGTATTTCTTAGCATCCACGACTCCCAAAGGCTTTATCCCTACGGAGGATGACAATTTCTTGATTTTCTCCCTGACTATGCCTGAGGGCTCTTCCCTCAATCGAACCAACCAACTCCTCAGAGAAGCAGATTCTATTCTACACATGGAGCCTGCAGTAGCAAGTGTCAATACCGTGTCGGGATACAATATTGTGGATGATTCAGAAAGTGCCTCAACCGGTCTGGGCTATATCAAACTCAAGAAAATCCAGGATCGCGGTGAAGTATCCGACATAGGCGATGTGGTGAAGCATTTGACCGAAAAACTCAATGTTCTCAATGAAGCCAAAATCAACATGTATCCGCGACCTACTATTCAGGGCTTTGGGAATTTCGATGGGGTTCAGATCGTGCTACAGGATTATTCGGACGGAGATCTGGCCGAGTTCGGGGTTTTGATAAATGAGTTCATCGCAGAGCTTTCTCGACAAGATGCGATCGAAAAGGCCTTTACGTCCTACAACACCAATTTCCCTCAGTATAAAATCGAAATAGACTACGAAAAGGCAAAAGCCCTCGGAGTCTCTGTCAAAGACATGATGTTTACCATCCAGTCCAATTTTGGACGGACCAGAGTCGGTGACTTCAATCGGTTTACAAGACAATACATGGTCTATATGCAGTCGGACATCGAATATCGAGAGACTCCTGAAGCGATCAATTCCATCATGGTCAAAAACAACAAAGGCGAAATGGTGCCTCTGACGTCTTTTGTCCGATTAGAGGACACGTTTGGACCGGAGACAGTTTTCCGGTACAATCTCTACAATGCCGCACGGATCAATATCACACCCGCCAAAGGCTATAGTACCGGAGATGTTATGAATGTGATCGAGGAACTCAGCGAACAAAAGCTGCCGGCCAACTTAGGTTTTGAGTGGACAGGGATGAGTTTGGAAGAGAAAAAATCAGGTTCCGATACCACGATCATCTTTATCATCAGTATCATTCTGACCTACTTTATTCTGGCTGCTCAGTACGAGAGTTTTTGGCTGCCCATGGCCGTCATCCTCTCGCTTCCTGCAGGTATTTTGGGGATTTTCGTTTCGATCAACCTAGTCGGAATCGACAACAATATCTACGTGCAGGTGGGTCTGATCATGCTGATAGGCTTACTGGCCAAAAATGCCATTCTGATCGTGGAGTTTGTCGCTCAAAAAAGAAGAGCAGGTCTTGCCATCTTAGACGCTGTCTTGCAAGCCTGTCAGCAGCGACTCCGACCGATTATGATGACCTCATTCGCCTTTACGGCAGGTTTGGTGCCGCTGATGTTCTCAGTAGGCTCCTCCGCTGAAGGGACTAAATCAGTGAGTATAGGTACCGCCGGAGGGATGATTTTCGGAATTTCCCTCGGATTGATTTTCATCCCTGTGCTCGCCTATGTATTCCAAGACCTTCAAGATCGATTTGCATTAAGTACCTCCACCGAATCCCAAAAATCATGAGATTAATCAAACCTCTATCCTTTTTAGTAGTGATTTTGGCTTTGGCTACCAGCTGCAAAGTCGGGGAAAGCTACACCCGTCCTGACACGCAAGTTCCGGGAGAATTCTATGGAGGAGAAAAACTTCAGGACAGTTTGTTTGTGGGAGAAAAAGAGCTGGGCTCTATCTCTTGGTCTGAGTTTTTCAAAGATTCCACTCTGAATGCCCTGATCGAAGAGGCGTTGGATCACAATTTTGATTTGCAAAAAGCCGCAAAGCAGATAGAGATCTCAAATGAGAGCTTTCTCCAATCCAAAGCCAATTTTCTCCCCAGTCTGGGTTCCAATCCAGCCTCTTTCAGAAGAGAATACTATTCTGAAAACTACAATAATTATGGCTCCAACCGATCCAGACGAAATCATGGAGAGAATGTGCCGACGACACTCTACACAGAAAATCTGGCCTATGCGGTATCCCTACAGACAAGTTGGGAAATCGACATCTGGGGTAAGCTGAGATGGCAAAAAGATGCCGCCCTGGCTAAATACATGCAGACTCAGGAGTTTCAAAAGGCACTGAAAACAGCCATCGTATCGGAAATAGCGAGCACCTACTACAATATGCTCATGCTCCGATCCCAGCTCACGGTGGCAAAGAGAAACTTTGCGCTAAGTGAAAATACACTCAAAGTCGTCAAGCTTCAGTACGATGCAGGGGAAAATACCGCCCTGGCCATCCAGCAGACGGAGTCACAGATGCTGCGTGCCAAGGCATTGATACCTCAACTCGAAAAGGAATATACGCTACAGGAAAATCGTCTCAACAGTCTATTGGGGAAAACACCCGGAGCGATCGCCCTAAGTGGTGTCTTGGAAGATTTGGCATTGGGGGACACCTTCAGCACGGGAGTGCCGCTGGAACTGATCCAAAACCGTCCGGATGTCCTGGCGTCTGAATACAATCTAGTAGCCAGCAATGCTAAAGTCGGCATAGCGCATGCCATGAAGTATCCTTCCTTGACAATCAGTGCAGCCACGGGATTGAACTCTATGCAGTTCAGCACTCTGTTTGATCCGCTAGGTTCTGGTTTTGCGATGCTAAATGGAGCGCTTTTCCAGCCGATTTTCCAAAACAGAAAACTCAAAACGAATCATCGCATCGCTATCAAACAGCGGGAAATTGCCGAATTGGATTTCAAAGAAAAAGTCAATCTCGCCGTCACCGAAGTATCAGATGCACTGGTCAATATGGAAAAACTGCAGGAAGAGTATGAAATCGCCCAGACCCGAATGAGAACCACCACCAAGGGGATGACCAATGCCTTTTTGTTATTTGAAAGTGGCTATGCCAACTACCTGGAAATCATCAATGCTCAGGAGGATGCCCTGCAAAACCAACTCGAAGTGGTTCAGCTTCGCATGCAACTTGCCTTGGCAAAGATCGAGCTTTACAGAAGTCTGGGAGGTGGATGGAGAGAGGTAGAATTGGAGGACTGATGATGCGGGAGGTTTGGAGGTTGGATGCAGGATGTTTTGAAGTGATCAGTCTCAGTGGTCAGTAGGCCAATTGGAAATTGAAAGATTGGAAAATTGGAAAATTAGGTGTGGACTGGAAGTTGGATGTGGGGTGTTTGGTAGTGGGAGGTTGAGCTGTTCGTGATTTGCAATCGCGAACGTATATCCTAGGATTTGCAATCCATTTCAAATCTAGGTTGGAGCTGGAAGAAAGGTGTTGGCTGTTTGGAAGCAGGAAGTTTGGAAGTGGTCAATTGGAAAATTGAAAGATTGTAAAATTGGAAAAATAGGTGGGGCTGGAAGTTGGATGCGGGATGTTGGAAGTGGGAGGTTGAGCTGTTCGTGATTTGCAATCGCGAACGTATATCCTAGGATGTGCAATCCATTTCAAATCCCATTTGAAAAAGGAGGAATTGGCAGAGTTTGTTCGATTTAATAGATTTGCCCTTGAGAAATCAACCCTCTATGAAGTCAATCGCTGCCAAAAAGAAATCCCAAAACATCGCCGAGTACATCCTTTATCTTTATCAGATGGAGGATTTGATTCGCTCCTATCAGGGAAATCTCGAAGAAATCAAACAATATGTAGTCGCCCACTATCCGGTAGAAGAACAGGAAAAATCTGAAATCACATCCTGGTTTGAAGGTCTGATCCAGCGAATGAAGCAGGAAAAAATCATGGAAAATGGGCATCTGGAAGAAACTCAAAAGCTAGTCGATGAACTTTCAAAAATCCATTGGCAGCTTCTCAAATCCGACAAGACTTACTTTGAAAGCTATCAAAAAGCCAAGCCGCATATCGTGCAGGCTGTACTGGATGCAGCCGGGCAGGATCTAGGAAATGAGATTCAGATCTGTCTCAATGGCGTCTATGGACTACTGCTCTGTCGCCTTCTGGGCAAAAAAGTGTCTGACGAGCAACTGAAAACCGCTGAAGCCTTTGGTGAAGTACTGAGCCTACTCAATCTGGTCTATCAGCAGGAAATGATATCTAGAAACTAGCTTGAGTACTACCGGAATCTATATCATAGTCGGCATCGTTGCGCTTTACTTTGTGATCGGTATTGGTTATTTGGTTTTTAAGCTTTCTGGAAAATCAGAAGGAAGGAAAAAAGACTAATTATAATCATCTGATCTCGGGATATAGATCACCCAAATAGTGATCCACATAATATTCTTTTCTACCCTTTTTGATTATAACATCCCTGAAATAAACCTTCCCATCATTAAATTCAATAGGTTGATTTTCAGAAGTAGCTATGAGATGATAATTCTTTAGACCTTTATCAATTGAATAAATTCTATATTCTTTGCCTGTGTCTAAAGCTGAAAAGTAACGGTCCCAATTCCAATCATAAAACACAAATCTAGCCTCTCTTTTATTTTCAAGTTCAGGAAATTGGTATCCCTGCATGGTGGATTTTTCGGAATCATAAATCACAAACCTATTCTTCAAAGGAAGATTAAACAAAAGACCATACCTTGTTTTCGTGACATTATAGGCAAATTGGGTTAGGGTACTAAAAGTTTCTGGGCTTTTACTTGTGTTCCAATAGGTATTATTACTTTCCTCTTCAAATTCTGAATCCTTGTATTCTGCAAATTTTCCAGTTTCCCAATTGTAAACCCAAAAATCTGCAGATTTAATCCACCTCTTCCTGTTGACTTTAAAACCTAATGTCAGGTTTTCTAAATGAAAAAAATCATAGCCATCAAAGTATTTTGGCGGAATATCTGGTTTACCCAATCGAACTTTTTTTTCTAAAACCTCAAATACTCCATTACTAATTTTAGCCTTGGTCGTCCCAAAACCATGAAGGATTGCTAAATCATTTTCCCCTATCTGAAACAAATTTATTAAAGAAATAAACCTCCCGGATTCAAATCTATAATCTTCCAAAAACAACTCATTGATACTTAAGCTATCAATGATCAATCGATTTTCGTTCATTAAGACCAAATCCTTAGGTCGGCTTTCTTGATACCTCAAACCAACCATTTTATTTCCCCCCATCCAGAACAATCTTACCAAATTCACATTCTCATTTCCATAAAACAGATTCTGATCATTTGGAGCTATCTGTCGAACCGAATCTGACTTTTGGGCAAATGAAAAGTTCCAAATAAAAATAAAGAGTAAAAGAAGCTTAAGCCTAAACAAACCTACCATCCTAATCAATTGAATAATAATGATTTAAAGAAAACTCATCATCACTTTCAAGTGATGAAATTTTGGAAATAAAACCGTCACCAAACCCAATTTGATAGGTAAAAAAGTCTTTTGAAAAGGTTTCTGACAATGAATTTACTTCAATCAGATTTAGCTCTTTATCAAAAACCATTACATAGACCTTTTTGGAAACACAATTACCTTCAGAATCAGGATTACATTCTAAAAATATTCGAACGAACTTTTCTTGTTCTTTCACATAGAAGAAATTACCATAATATGAATTTCGATTATTAAACGTTCTAATTCCCTCCGAATCATAATCATCCATATTGTATTCCAAGGGTGCTCCTAATTGAAATTCGGAAATGGTAGCACATTTTTTTTCCAAAAACTCTCCATTCAGATTATAGACATATAGATTGGGATCCATTGAAAAACTTAAGATCACTATTCCATTTACTTCTTCGACAATAGGATGACTTAAATAGAAAGGCAAAAGGGCATTTTCTTCAGATGCATATACCCCTTCATACTTTCCGAATTGATTTTTAAATTCTTTGGTAGACAAATCATATTCGGCAATAGCAGGAAAATCTTTCTTTTCATCGATAAAATACCATTGATCCAATTGTTTCAAAGGAATCAAAAAGCTATTTTTTTCAGATAAATACTTGAAAGTCAATCCAAAACCAAAATATAAACCAAAGTTAGCAAACCCTTCTTTTGGCATTTTCCAAAGGTCTTCCCTATATAGATTGAACGAATCTAAAATTTCACCTTCCTGATTCATTAAATAGATAATTGGAAACTGGAAATCGCTTACAAAAATACTATCAGAGGATACAACTTGAATTCCCGATGGATAGGTAATAAAATTGGGATCAAGTTCAATTTCATCAATAAACTCTCGGTTCTTTAAATCAACTATAAAAACTTTATTTTTTGGTTTTGTAGGTAAAAAATATCCAAGTGTATCCTGAAAAATATATGAAGCAGTCATACCTCCACCAAAATTTGAAGGGGAATTGATATTTAAATCAACTTCAATGGATGGTTTAATATCTTGTAAATCAATATTACAATCCATAAAGTCAACGGTATCGGAATGATTACATGATACCAAAATCAACAGCCAAAGGAATAAAAATCTAAATTCTTTCATATAAGAAGAAAGTGGTACTATTTGAAATAGTACCACATCTTTATTGGTTATTGGTCTCCCGGCTCTTCAATGTCCCCAACCTTACATTGATTAAGCCACCAATGCGTCATACATTCTGCCCCACCATTTGCTAAAGGAACCCAATGCCCTTGATTTCCAAATGGTTCAGCCTCAACTTCTTGAGGGGTTCCAATACTAACTCCAAGCCCCAAAGAACATGCAAACAATCCAAAAATGGATTTTTCAAGGTTTTAAGCCTAAATAACATTTTAATTTAATGCCTGCTTTTTTTCTTTTCAAAATCAAATCGAGCCCCACTAAACACAAATTTATAACTACTTGATTTTCATACTGAAAAATTATTCCATAAACTCCCACACACTTCGATACCCTCCATTTTCTTCAAAATACCCAAGAATGGAATCGAAAAAGGGATTGCTGGCCAAGGTGCTGCTGTCTCCGATCAGCACCAGCTTTCGCTTGGCACGGGTCAATGCCACATTCATCCTTCTCTCATCCGCCAAAAAGCCGATTTCTCCCCGGTCATTGGATCGGGTCAGGGAAATCAACAGCAGATCACGTTCCTGCCCTTGGAAACCATCCACCGTATCGATCGTGATCAGCTCTGCAAAAGCTTTCAAATTGGGATAATCAAAAGATTCAAAAATCAGGTTTCTCAAGTATCGCACTTGGGCAGAATAAGGCGCAATCAATCCAATACTCCATTTGTTTTCCTTGAATTTCCCCACGCCGATTCGCTTGACTAAATCCTCCAAATAGCGACAGGCAAAAGCAGCTTCCTCGGGATTGAATGTACTCAGGCTGTCTTCTTCCTGACGATCTATGTAGCCAGCTCCGGCTGTATCGATCCACTCCAAAATAGGCTCATCCTCAAACCAATGATTCACTGTATTGGGTGCGGCCTGTAGCTCTCCATTATAAAAATAGGCATTGGAAAAGCCCATGATTTGCCTATTCATTCGATACTGGGTTTTCAGCAGCACTGCTGATTCCGGTTTTCTTCGAATGACTTTTTCCATCAAGGTCTCTGCTAGCCCTTCTCGACTGGCTTCGAAAGACTTGATCGTCGGTGGGAGTTGGAGATGATCCCCTGCAAAAACCACCTTCTTAGCTTTGAGGATAGGAATCCACGTAGCAGCCTCCAATCCCTGAGCAGCCTCATCAATAAATACCACATCGAACACCATCCCTTTGAGCTGGACAGAAGAGGCCCCTACCAGCGTACAGGCGATGACTTGGGTCTGCTGAAAAATATCATAGGAAATATACTCTTCCAGTTGCCTTGCTGCGTCCCGAATCCTCCCTACTTCATCAAAGAGCATTTTGCGCTGTCTCCGTTCTTCCGGACCAAAATTCCGTTTGTATTGCTTGGCCAGCTTGAGATACTGGTCGATTTCCTTTCTCAGTTTTTTCAGATCCCGATAGCTGTCGTGCTGGGCTGTTTTGGCATCCAGGGTCTGATTGAGGATTTTCTCTTCCACTCTGGCTGGATGCCCGAGTCGCAAGGTAGAGATCCCCTGATCACATAATTTCTCCACCAGTAGGTCGACAGCTGCATTGCTGGGAGCGCACACCAAAACGGAATTTCTTGCTTCCGCAGCTTCCAAGATGGCCTGGATCAAGGTCGTAGTTTTGCCCGTACCAGGAGGTCCGTGAATGATTGCTACATCTTTTGCTTCTGCGATTTTTTGGCAAGCTTGGTTTTGCGAGGAGTTGAGTTGCTTTTTCTCCTCTCTGGATTTGGAGGTAAACTGGGGAGACTGCTCTCCCAGCAGCAATTCCTTGAACTCTTTGATACGGGGAATATCCGCTTTGATCACCTGCTTAAGCGCATACTCCATCTCTCGGTAGCTCGCCTCATCAAAAAGCAGATCGACACCCAGCCTACTTCCCTCCATCCACTCCGGCAGTTCATCCGATTGCAGCGTCACGACCATGCTCTCTTTTCTCACGGTATTGATCACACCATTGACACGAAAATCAGTGGATTGATAGCCTTCCTGATTGGTAAAAAAAGAAACGGACTTGCCGGACTGAAAGGAAGAGGGCTGATGATGATCCAGCTTTTCTATCTCGACGAGTAGCCGCTCTCCCATGCCTATTTTGACTTTTTTCACCTGCACAGGATACCAAGTGATTCCCTCCTGTTTTCGGGCCTGAAGAGCTGTATTCAAAAACTTCTTTTTGTACTGGGCCAAATCCTCCTGCCACTCCTGCTTCAAAAGTTTCAGACCTTTCTTTAATTCCTCCGTGACTTTGTCCATCAATCCGTATTTTAGGCGAAACTAAGCAAAAGTAACCGAGTATTCCCTTATGAATTTTTTGGCACATGCATATCTCTCTTTTGGACAGGAAAAAATCCTGGTCGGCAATTTCATCGCAGATTTTGTCAAAGGAAAACAAATCAATGACTACGAAGACGGGATTATGCTGGGGATTTTACTGCATCGGGAGATAGACTATTTCACAGATTCTCACGCATTGGTCAGGGAAAGTCAGACCTTATTGCGCCCAAAATTTGGGCACTACAGTTCGGTGATTACGGATATTTTCTTTGATTACTTTCTTTCCAAACATTGGAAGCGCTACTCCGATATTCCAAGAACAGTCTTCATAGATCATACTTTTGAGATCTTGGATGCTTACAGTGACATATTCCCAGATCGCTTTGCAGGTATGTACCATTGGATGAGAAAGGACAACTGGTTGGCCGGCTATGCAGAGGTAGAAGGAATCCGACAAACGCTGACAGGGATGTCCCGCCGAACCAAATTTGACTCACATATGGAAGAGGCTCACCTGGCTCTGCTAGACCATGAATCGGAATTTGACCGGATTTTTCTGGCTTTTTTCGAAGAATTGGAGACTTTTGCGAGACTAAAACTGAAAGAAATACAACAGGCACATGGTCGTCATTAAACCCAAAGGGTCCACTTACTTTTCACTGGGCATCATCGTCGTAGCCCTTCTGGCAGGATTAATCCTGATTTTGAGAGACTTTGCCTACAAGGGAAGTTTTGGATTTTGGTTTTATCTGATCGCGGCGACGCTGATCACTTTGGTTTTGCTGATGCTTTTGGTCAAGATGCTGGCAGGATTTCGTTTTATCACAGCTGGCAGGGATCAGATCATCATCAAGATGCCGCTGAGGGGCTTTCATAAAGCCTATCCCGTTACAGATATTTTGGCTTGGGAGGAAGAAGTCGTATTGGCCAATAAGAAAGAGTTTAAACAATTGACGGTGGCATTTGCAGATCAGCAGTCTATCTCTGTGTCCAATCATGAGCACGAAGCCTATAGCGATTTGGTAAAGTATCTGATCAAAAAAGCGCCGAAGCAACGCATCAAAAGCAAAAAAGCCTGATTGCTCAGGCTTTTGAAATTACTTCTGGTTTCTGAAGTTTTTATCGTATAGATCGATACTTTCCCGGATGATTCTCAGGGCATCTTCTTTACCCAAGAAGTCTTCCACTTTCACTTCTTTATTTTCCAGTTTTTTATAGTCTTCGAAGAATCTGTGAATTTCCTTCATCAAGTGAGGAGGAAGTTCGTCGATATCATTGATATAATTGACAGACTGATCACCTGCAGCCACGGCGATGATCTTATCATCAGCCTCACCACCATCGACCATGCGCATCACACCGATCACTTTGGCCTCTACCAGACACATGGAAGGGATATCGATCTGAGAAATAATCAAGATATCCAATGGATCATGATCCTCACAAAAGGTCTGAGGGATAAATCCGTAATTGGCAGGATAGTGAACGGCAGAGAAAAGAACTCTGTCCAGCATCAGCATTCCTGACTTTTTATGCAATTCGTATTTGCCTTTACTTCCTTTGGGAATCTCAACCACTCCCATCACTACTTCAGGAGATTCTTTCCCGATATTGACATCATGCCAAGGATTAATCATAGCTTTTCTTTTTGTTTATAAAAAGTGTGGGCGCAAAGATAAGAGTTCCCTCATTAAATGCCCACATGGATTGTTTTATTTCAAGGATGGCAAGAGCACGCTAAAGGTGGTGCCTTGATGTAGCTCTGACTGCAACTCAATCGTACCGCCCAGCTGCTCGACCGCTTCTTTGACCATATATAGTCCCAGGCCTGTACCTACATTTTTCTGGGTGGCTCGGGTGAAGAGGTTGAACACCTCAGGATGGTGCTTGGTATCTATTCCGATTCCATTATCCGATAGGATGATACTCGCTTTCCCATCTTCCACTACTACTGTCAGTGTGATTTTCTTTTCAGGTGACTCTCTCTTTTGGAACTGTACTGAATTGCTAAACAAATTATTGAGAATCACACGGATCTTGGATTCGTCAGAATAAAAGATATCCTCTTGCTTCACATCGACTTCCAATTGAAAATGTTGCAAATCCCACTTGGCCCTATAGGCTTCCAACTGCTGCCCGATCAAATCCGCAAACCTAATCTCGGCAATTTTATGCTCTATCTTGGTGGAGCGATAAAAATCCAACATTTTATAGATGAAGTCATCCAATTTGGTGGTAGCAGAGTCAATCATTTCAAAATACTCCAAGGTCTCAGGATCTTTGACCTCCATTTTTGCCAATTTGGAAACACCAGAAATACTCATCAATGGGCCTCTCAACTCATGGGAAAGACTATATACAAACTGATTCATCTCTGAGTGGAGCTTTTTCAACTTCAGGTTTTTCTCCTTCAGCTCTCTTCTCATAAAGAAAATATCTGCTGCATTTTTGATGGAGTTTTTGATCTGCTCGATATTCCAGGGCTTGTCTATGAATCGGTAGACTTCCCCTTTGTTGATCGCATCGATCACTGATGCGATATCGGAATATCCTGTCAAAAGGATCCGGATAGGATCCGGATTGATCTCAATAAGCTTTTCAAAAAACTCTGTCCCGGTCATACCAGGCATGCGCTGATCGGCGATCACGACATGGACTTCTTCCTCTTGGGCCAGCTTCAGCCCTTCTTCTGCATCTATCGCCGTAAAAACTTTAAAATCCTTGCGAAGCGATGCCCTAAAAGACTTTAGGTTGTTGTCCTCATCATCGATATAGAGTACATGAATTTGGCTATTCATATTTGGCTGTACTTTGATAAACAGGTAGCGTTATGATAAAAGTGGTGCCTTGACCTTCTTCGGTCTCGACCTCCATGGTGCCTTTATGGTTTTCAATAATAGAATAAACTATCGAAAGCCCCAAACCCGTTCCTTTACCAACGGACTTGGTGGTGAAAAACGGTTCAAAAATCCGCTGTTTTACATGATCCGGCATCCCTGGGCCATTATCTTCTATTTCGATCACTACTTCCTCGCCCAGGGATTTGGTACGAAGAGTGATTTTAGGATCTGCGATCTGATCCAAATGATCCGTGAGAGCATGTACGGCATTGTTGATGATATTCATGAAGACCTGATTGATCTTGCCAGCCAGACACTCTACCATAGGCAGTTCGCCAAACTCCCGGACAATTCTGATCTTACCGGGAATGGAGCTATTCAGTAGGATGATGGTGCTATTGATGCCGTCATGCAAATCTACTTTTTTGACATCCTGCTCGTCTACACGTGAGAAAAGCCGAAGACCTTTGACAATCTCAACAGTTCGCTTTGCCCCTTCATCCATTCCTTTGAGGAGCTGATCTACCTCATCCAACACATAGTCCAGCTCCAGCTCCTCTTCCAGGTCTTTCGCTTTTTTCTTGGACTCATCGGTAAATTCCGTTTTGCCTGTCTCTCGATAAAACTCAATGATCTCCATGATATCTGCGATATCCCGTTTGAGTGGAGTCACATTGGAGCTCACAAAGTTGATCGGGTTATTGATCTCATGGGCGATACCTGCCGTCAATTGACCTAATGAAGCCATTTTTTCCTGATTGACCAGCTGACTTTGGGTGTTTTGAAGATTGCGCAATGCCTGCTCCAACTCATCCGTTCTCAGCTTCACTTTCTCTTCAAGCAAGACATTCTGCTCTTTGACGAGCTGTTCATTTTCTTTCAAAGCATGCAGCTTTTCAGCTTGCTCTCTTTCTTTCTCTTTCTTCAGGATATTGATCTTATCAGCCAAAGCAAAAGCCAACAATATCGTCTCAAATGTGACCCCTATCGTAAACACGTAATTTGTGAAGAAATTATGCGGAAGGAAATTGAGATATCGCAGCAAGAAGACCACCATACTTCCAATCAATAAGGAGAAGGCGAAAAGAAAGAATTTGGCAGGTCTATAGCCTTTTCTCAAGCTGAAAATTGATATTGCCAGCAGGTAAAAAGACACAAAGCCAAGCATGCTCTGCATCATCCGGATATTGATCTGACCGATTCCGAAATCGACAAAGAAGGTAATCAGGATCAAAAAGTAAAGAACCAAAACAGCGACACCTATCTGGTAGACTCGCTTATTGAGGTTTTTGATATTCAAGAACTTCAGGGAATAAAATATCCCAGTCATAGATACCAAAATGGTGGTGATATAAAATGCGCGCTCTTTGAGGAAAACACTATCCGGCCAGAAGTAAGCATCTATGTACCCGCCCAAAACTCCTTGATTGAGGCCTTCCAGTAAAATATAGAGAATATAAATCCCATAGAGATAATCTCTGGTCGATGACCACAAAAAGAGATTGTAGAAAAACATCGCCAACACAATCCCAAAATAAACCCCAAACAAGACATTCTTTTGGTCCAGTTTGAGTTCAAAAGCTGAATCCGCCTCATGATTGATTCCGATCGGGACGACGATATTCCCCAAACTTTTCACCTTGATGTAGTAGGTCAGGCTTTCATTGACAGGGATGTGATCTTGATTGAAAAGCGAATTGAATTCATTTTTGGTATAATTAACCCGACCGAGCTTAGACAAAAGTCTACCATTCTCGCCATATACCTCAATCTCATTCAACATCGGATTTTCGAAAGAAATGCGAAGCTCCCTTTCTTCAGCGTATTTCTGATCTAAGATTATTTTGATGAGATAAACTGAATCACTGTATCCCAAAAAAAGATTGGGATCATCTACCTCGGTCCAGGTAGAGACTTCCAAACTCGCCGGATCTAATTCCTCCACAGAATCGGCGATGGTGAGATATCCTATGTATTCATAATCTTCGACTGTCCGATGCTTGCATGAAAAACACAGGACGGCTGCCAAAATAACTAATACGACTGTTCTGATCATTCTAAAAAAGATGTGTACTCCAATGTAACTTGTCTGTTTCTGTAGACCTCCTCGATGATCAGAGATCTATTGTTTCTGATTCTAAAAATCGGCTCACGATGCTCTTCGGCTGTCATCGGTAAGTTGACGACATCATGAAGTTTCATCGCAGTAGCGATCAGGTCCAATTTAGGATAATAAAAGGTACCATTGTTGCCCACCTCGGATAAAATTTCATATCCGATCTCCAATCCCAATTTCACAGTGGTAGGTGCAAAAAGCGCATAAAGCGAATTGAGGCCGATTTTGGGAGCCAAAGCCAAACAGGCTTTCACCATAAATATAGCTCCGATACCCAATCCCGTGATTTTCCGGGAATTCCATAGCCCACATACCTCACCTGTACCTGCATCAAGATCTTTGGCGATCACCTCCCTGATAGAGCTATCCAAATCCTGAATCGCCTCAACCATAGGAAGCGGGGATATTTCGTTTGCCTTGTGAATTCGTGCTCCTCCGTAGATTTGACCATCTTCGCTGGACTCTACGATCACGACAATTACGTCCGGATTTTGTGCCCAAGAATTGTTCGCAGAAGTGACTTTCTTGACACCTATGCTCTCGAGCACCTGGCGATGTCCTTCTATAAACATCTCACACCGATCCGGATAATCTACAGCCTTAAACGCAATCAATTTGTACATATCCTACAGAACTATAAGGCTTTCCCAAACATCTCTTCTATAAGAACGCATACTCGGTTCGTCTGCTTTATTGAGCCGGATCATAAAAATCTCATTCCTTTGATTGTCTTTATTGAAAATCTGGTTTAAATCTTTTTTCAACTCCAAAATCCCAGCCTTTTCTTCTTTAGTAAAACCACTCTCTTCTTCATTTTCCACTCGGTGAAATATAAATAAAGAAGCTGAAATTGGCTGAACACTGATCCCCAGCAAATTGGCTTGAAGCCAGATACGCTGCAAAGTCATCCCTGCCTTCAGAATGGAAACAGGATCATATTGTTCACTTTGGATCATCAGCACAGCTGATGAAGTCAGCACTGTATCATCCGATATTTTGGAAAGGCCAAAGCCTAAATCTTGCTTTCTAAAAAACTCCACCGTACCCGGGTCTCTCACAAGCCCCATAGCGGCTCGTGCTGATGGATCCATTTCAAGTGTGGCGATATCGATGCCATCTCCGGTACTTTTAGCCTCCTCATCGGACCATCGGATCTCATTCATAAAATCACTATATCCCTGCTCATGCAGCAATCGATAGCGATCCATCCCGCCGATGACTTTGGCCAAAAGCTTAAGTTCTGTATCACTGGAAATCAACTCAAGTTCAATCCCACTTTCTGATGCCCCGATAGATGTCAGTAGCTCCAAATCTTCTTGTTTGAGTGCGACCTTCGGACCATTTTTTCTATTGGTACAGCGCAATGGGATCGCTTCTGTAAGCGATGCAAACGGCACTTTCAAACTTTGGGATGACTTGGAAAGAAACCGTACCTGAGCGATGTAATCTTGGTCAAATTCAGTGATTTTGAAATCAATCTCCAATTCAAGCCCCATGTCAGCACCTGCCAATCGAATAGTCTCGAGCGCAGCGCCAAATGCCAAAAGCGAACCAGAACTCTTATAATCAAGAAGCGAATGACTCAATACTTTATCTTCAAACAGATGAAGTACCCCCTTCTGATCCATGATCCACTTCCAAGGCTGACAGTTTCCTCCTGATGGCGCCAAATTGGCCAATCGAATCAATTGCTCCAGCTCAATCTTATCCAGTTTATAGGGTGATTCTAGGCTTGATTCAGGCAATTGAACTGCTGACCAATCCCGAGTAACCGGCTGATTGGAAGAATCGGAATTTCTAGTTGCTTTTGGTACAGGGACAAGCTCATCTAAGTCTACATAATACCTTCCCGACTGAACGGACTCTCCCAGCAGAAACTTTCGTGCCACATGCCCTACAGAAGCTCCTCCCAAAAATACTGCTGAGGCCAGTTGAGGCCAGGAAGTAATACTTTGAGTCACCTCCAGAAGTGACGCTTTCATTCGGGTAGAAAGCGTATCTTCTCCCGTAATTTTGAGCACCATAGGTACTTTTTGCTTATTGGTCAGATTGGAAAGTGACTGCACATTGACTTCTCCCAAATAACCATGAAAAAGCGGCCTATTTGGCTCTATGTCGTATCTTTCTATATCCAGCATTCCTCTATCTGATGTTTCCATCATGAGAGAAACCTTTTTTGATCGGGCTTTTTCTCGGAGGAGTACTTTGATATCCAAACTATCGCACTCGTCTACGATCAAGTCGAGCATCCCTCCCTTTTCAAAAAAGTCATCAATCGATTCCTTTGTAATTCCCTCTCTGTACAAGGTCAATTTAAGATAAGGATCAAGTTCGGAGATTTCCCGAGCAGCTATGACCACCTTCTCTGTACCCAGGCTGGTCACTCCAGCTCTCAGTCTATTGAGATTGCTCAGCTCCAATGTGTCAAAATCAGCGAGGCGTAATTCTCCGCAGCTTCTTTCCAAAGCCATGACCAACGCAATACTTTGACCTACAGAAAGTCCTACAATACCGACCTTTTTTTGCGCCAGCTCTGCTTGCTCCTGAGGTGTTATTTTATAGTTATTGCGCAGCGTCCTTACTTTGACAAACTCCTCCTCTGGAAGGAGATGAACAATGCTATATTTCCATGGGTAGTAGACCCAGTTGCCATAGTCTTCACGATTGGTGGTACCAAAAAATTCATCCAACTTTTCAGTCAGTTGTTCCTGGGTGAAGTTTGTGCCCGGCTCTGCAGCCTTGACGAGATCGACCGCCTGATTATCAATCTGATCCACCACAGTAATCTGCGGATCATCTATCAAACCTTTTATTTTTTCCTTATCGATGGGATTGGTCGGATCAAGGATGAGCGGGTATACTTGATCTACCAAAGCGGATTTGGCAGGAATAAGCATTTTAAAAGAAAGACAATAGGGTGATTTGTCTTGTAAAGTTAGTTTTTATTTTATACCACAAATGAAAAATCCCAATATTTTGTTAAAAATCACAGCAAAATATAACTCCTTGTCGGTTAATCCACTATTAGAAATTGTTTGTTTTTGAGAAAAAAAATACAATTATTTGAATCGTAATTAGAATATTCCAAGTTGGTACCTCCATGGATACTGAAAAAGCAGATAAAATAAGGATCTTGTATGTAGATGATGAAGAGAACAATCTTCAAGCATTTAAGGCTACATTTCGTCGTGATTATAAGATATTTATCGCTATATCTGCCAAAGAAGGACGAGAAATCCTCGAGAAAGAGGAAGTTGATATCATCATCACTGATCAGCGCATGCCGGAGCAGACCGGCGTGGAGTTTCTTGAATCCATCATCCCCATTCACCCAGATCCGATCCGGGTATTATTGACGGGCTACACCGATATCCAGGCAGTGATCGATGCGATCAACAAAGGCCAGGTGTATCATTACCTCACCAAGCCTTGGGAGGAAGATTATCTGCGGACTGTCATCAAAAATGCCTTTGAGATCTATACATTGAGAAAAGAAAATGAAAAACTGACGCAAGCGCTTATCAAAGCCAATGATCAGTTGGAGTTTCTCTTGCGCCAAAACCTACTCTCTTAATAGCGCGCTGCTAATAGCAGTTGCAGTTCTTTGTGGGCAATGTCGAATTTCCTACCCAAATAGGCATTTGTCAAGCTTCCTCTATAGGTGTACACTCCCCGTAAAAACCAGCGGTAGGTAAATATCATTTCCTCTGGTCCTCCTAGGTCTGCCATCTGGAGAATAATCGGTGTAAAGATATTGCTTAGGGAATAAGAGGCTGTTCGAGACACTCTAGAGGCAATATTTGGCACACAATAGTGAATGATGTCATGCACCTGATAGACAGGATCGCTATGACTGCTCATCTTGGCAGTTTCGATACAGCCCCCTTGATCGATTCCCACATCGATGATGATACTTCCATGCATCATGTTGGCTACCATTTCTTCACTGACTACTACTTTATTACGTCCTTTTTCTGCTCGCAAAGCACCGATCACCACATCTGCTTCTGAGAGTGCCTGTGTCAAAGTGAGATTATCGATGGTAGACGTATAGATCTGCTGACCAAGCAGTTGCTTTAGTCTTCGTAATTTATAGATGTGGTTATCAAAAACCTTGATATTGGCTCCCAGACCAAGGGCCGTACGAGCGGCATATTCAGCAACAGTACCTGCTCCGATGATGACTACTTGCGTGGGCGGCACTCCAGTCACTCCCCCCATGATTAGTCCTTTGCCATCATTGACGCTGGAGAGGTACTCGGCAGCGACTAGCATCACAGTGCTTCCGGCTATTTCAGACATAGCCCGTACCACTGGCATTCCTCCTACCTTATCTTCCAAATATTCGAAAGCTACCGCAGTGATTTTCTTAGTATTCAAAGCTTCGATAAACTCTCGATTTTGCTTGCCTATCTGCAAGGCTGAGATCAGACACGCCCCCACATTCATAGAGCTGATTTCTTCCAGACTTGGAGCATCTACTTTTAGTACTATATCTGTTTCAAAAGCTTCTTTGGCAGAGTACACGACTTTGGCGCCTGCATCTGAGTAATCCTGATCGGTAAACTTGGAAGCTAATCCAGCCGATGTCTCGACGACTACATGGATGCCATTATTGGTCAGAAGACCAACGGCCTCCGGAGTCAGCACCACTCTTTTTTCCTCTTCAGATTTTTCTTTTGGGATTCCGATACTCAACTCCTCCCCTCTTTTTTTGGTTTTGACGGGAGATTCTTTGGGGATCAGCCCTACTGCGGCTAATTGATCGATCTCAGGCGACATTCGAGTAATATTGAAGTGTAATCTTTCTACTTGAGGCAGTATTATACTCAATTTTTATCAATAAAAATTGATCGGGGATCAAGCCTCCCAAATTTTCGGCCCATTCCATCCAACAATAATTGCCACTATAAAAATACTCTTCTATTCCGATATCCAAGGCTTCACTCGGATCATCCATTCTGTAAAAATCAAAATGATAGATCGTCTCGGCAGCTACAGTATCATACTGATTGACTATTCCGAATGTAGGACTGCTCATGCTATCTGTGACTCCCAGCTTTTTGCCAAGCTCCTTGATTAGGGTAGTTTTGCCTGCCCCCATTTCCCCTTGGAATACCCACAGTTTCTCTTCTCCTGCCTGCTCCAGTACCCACTCGGCGATGGATTCTATCTCTGACAATTCATAAATTTTACTTTGCACCAGCTTCTATTTTGAAGTGAGATGGACGATCGGAATGATCATCTCCTCCAAAGATACACCTCCATGCTGAAAAGTATCTTTATAGTAGTTGACATAATAATTGTAATTATTGGGATAGGCGAAGAAATAGTCTTCGACACCAAAGACATAGCAGGAGGAAACATTGAGTTTGGGCAATTTGGCTTCTTCCGGCTTCCGGATTTCAAATACTTTCCCGGATTCAAAATTAAGATTCTTACCCTGCTTGTATCGGAGATTGGTAGTCACATTCTTATCACCGATGATCCGATACGGCTTGTTGACTCGCTTGGTCCCGTGGTCTGTCGTGATGATCACGTCGGCGTCTACTCCTTGAATTTTCTTAAGTAACTCAAACAAACTACTGTGCTCAAACCAACTTTTGGTCAGGGAGCGGTAAGCAGACTCATCCGGAGCCAGTTCGCGGATCATTTTCATGTCAGTTCTGGCATGGGAGACCATATCCACAAAATTGTATACCAAGACATTCAGGTCATTTTGAAGCATGGCGTGAAACTGATCCAAAGCAGCCTTCCCTTGATTTACTTGCAGAATCTTGGAATAGGAAAATTTTGCTGAAATACGGTTCTTTTCCAGATTGATCCGAATCCACTCTTCTTCGAAATTATTTTTCCCTTCATCTGAGTCTTCATCTTCCCAGAAATTGGGATAGAAGCGAGCCATATCCAATGGCATCATCCCGCTGAATAATGAGTTTCGCGCAAATGCTGTCGTAGTAGGTAAAATACTATAGTAGGTCTCCTTTTCCTGCACATTGAAGTATGGCGCTACCAATGACTCAATTTCTTCCCACTGATCCAGTCGGAGATTGTCAATGACGATGAAGAAAAGCGGCTTGCCGGATTTGAGCTTGGGAAGCACTTTCTTTTTCATCACTTGATGTGAAAGGAGGGGTTTTTCCATGTTTTTCTCCTGCATCCAATCTAGATAATTGTCCTTGACGAATCGAGCAAAATTAGCGTTGGCCTCGATCTTCTGGGATTCGAGAACTTCCAGCATGTTTTTATTTTCGGTGGCATCGATCTGCAGCTCCCAATACGTGAGTTTCTTATAGATATTGGCCCAGTCTTCGTGATCCACGGCATCGCCAAATGCCATGCTGATATTCATAAAATCCTGCTGATAGTTCAGCGTAGTTTTTTCGTCTATAAGCTGTCTGTTTTGTAGAATTTTCTTGACAGAAAGCCAGATTTGACTTGGATTTAGAGGCTTGATGAGATAGTCGGCGATTTTGCCACCTATCGCATCGTTCATGATATGTTCTTCCTCACTTTTGGTGATCATGACCACGGGGACCTGCGGTTTGATCTGCTTGATCTGCTGCAAAGTCTCCAAACCTGTCATGCCAGGCATCATCTCGTCCAAGAACACCACATCAAAGTTTTTCTTTTCCACCTCTTCGATGGCATCGACGCCAGAGTTGACAGTGGAGATGTCGTATCCTTTCTGCTGCAAAAAAAGAATATGTGGTTTGAGCAGGTCGATTTCATCATCGGCCCAAAGGATCTGGGGGTTTTGCATGGTTTCTTATTCCTTTTCTTTTAAAATTATAATTACTTTTGGGTAAACAAAACAGGCCTCCTTGAAAAGCCAGAAAATACTCAACGACCCCGTCTATGGTTTTATCACCATTCCGAGTGAGCTGATTTTTACCATTATCGATCACCCTTATTTCCAGAGATTACGCAGGATCAAGCAGTTGGGACTGACAGACTTTGTCTATCCAGGTGCTCTCCATACCCGTTTTCATCATGCTTTAGGTGCTATGCACCTGATGAGTATCACACTGGATAATCTGAGAAACAAAGGCACCGAAATCAGCAACGAAGAATATGAAGCTGCCTTAGTCGCTATTTTGCTTCATGATATCGGACATGGGCCTTTTTCCCATGCTCTGGAATATTCCTTGCTCAAGGCTGTGCCTCATGAGGAACTTTCCCTTATGATTATTGAACTCCTAAATGAGGAGTTGGGTGGCAAATTGGACTTGAGTTTAAGAATCTTTAAGAATCAGTACGAGCGAAAATTTTTCCACCAGCTGGTTTCCAGTCAGTTGGACATAGACCGGCTTGACTACCTCCAGCGAGATTGTTTTTTCACAGGTGTGTCTGAGGGCACGATCGGTGCAGATCGTATCATCAAAATGATGGATGTCAAAGATGATCAGGTGGTAATCGAGGAAAAAGGGATCTATTCAATCGAGAATTTTCTAAGCGCACGAAGGCTGATGTATTGGCAGGTGTATCTTCACAAAACCACCGTGAGCGCCGAAAAAATGCTGATCAATCTGATCCAAAGAGCCAAAGATCTCAAAATCCAGGGAGCTCAGTTTACCATCTCGGATGAATTTGACTACCTCTTAGGCCATGAGCTGACCCTCCAAGACTTCAAGCAGAATCCAAATCTTCTTAAAATATTTCTGGAGCTGGATGATCTAGACATTTGGGGAGCGATCAAGCTTTGGAAAAAAGCTGACGATTACGTGCTGCGGAATATCTCCCAGATGTTTCTTACCCGAAACCTCTACAAAATCTCCTTCAGTAATGAGCCATTTTCAATGGACGAATTGGAAAAATCTAAGGGCAAAGCCTTAGAAAAGCTCCAAATTCCAGAAAGTGATCTCCAATACTTCTTTTCCCATGGAAAAGTAAGCAACTATGGATACCTCATCAAAGACAGGATCAATATCCTCACCAAATCAGGAAAAGTCATCGATGTGGCTCAGGCTGCGGATTTACCGAATATCAAAGTCATGAGTAAAATCGTCGAGAAACACTACATATGTAAAGCCAAAAGTCTATCTTAGACCTTAATTCTTTTAGCTGTATGGAATTTACCCTAGGACAATTAGCCCAACTATTGCAAGGAAAAGTAGAAGGAGATGAAACCCTAAAAGTCAGCCGGTTGGACAAGATTCAAGAAGGTGCTGCAGGAGGAATCAGCTTTCTATCCAATGAAAAATACGAACCCTTCATCTATCAGACCGAAGCCACAGCAGTCATCGTGTCTGAAGGATTCAAAGCAACCAAATCACTCAAAACCAATCTGATACGCGTCAAAGACGCTTATACTGGATTTACTACCTTACTGGAGGCCTATTCTCAGTTTACCAAAGCATCTTTGGTAGGTGTAGAAGAGCCCAGCTTCATGGATCCATCCAGCCAGATCGGAGAACTCCATTACCGAGGAGCTTTTTCCTACATCGGCAAAAACTGCCAAATTGGCAACAATGTCAAAGTACACCCCCAGGCATACATTGGCAACAATGTGAAAATCGGCGACAATAGCATCATTCACGCCGGAGCCAAAATCTATGCGGACACTCAGATCGGCAGTCATTGTGAAATCCATCCCGGAGCAGTGATCGGAGCAGATGGATTTGGTTTTGCACCGCAAGAGGACGGCACCTACAAAGCCATCCCCCAGATCGGCAATGTGATCATCGAGGACCATGTCTCTATCGGTGCCAATGCCACGGTAGATTGTGCGACCATGGGATCTACAGTGATCAAAAAAGGAGCAAAAATTGACAATCAGGTCCAAATAGCCCATAATGTGACGATCGGTGAAAATACCGTCATCGCAGCACAAGCTGGAATTTCTGGATCTACAGAAATAGGGAGCAACTGTGTCATAGCTGGTCAGGCAGGGATTATCGGCCATTTGAAAATCGCAGACAAAACCACCGTCGGTGCAAATACTGGCGTCATAAAATCCATCAAAAAGCCCAATGAGACTGTTTTTGGATATATAGGAATGGATATGAAACAGTTTCTTAAGTCCTATTCCATCTTCAAAAATCTATCAGACCTAGAAAAGCGAATCAAAGAACTCGAAAAAAAGCCTTAATTTTGCGCCCCGAAGCATTTTAAATGGCTGTATCACGAATGAAAGTAAAACAACACACCATAAAAAAACAGGTAGAACTATCCGGAGTGGGTCTTCACACCGGCGTCATTTCCAACATGACTTTTCTGCCTGCACCTCCCAATCACGGGATCAAGTTTCAACGCATTGACATGGAAGGTAGCCCTACCGTAGATGCTGATTGTGATCTGGTAGTGGATGTGTCCCGAGGTACTACGCTAGAGCAAAATGGAGCTCGAGTATATACTGTAGAGCACGTATTGGCAGCCTTAGTCGGAATGGAAATCGACAATGTGCTTATCCAACTGGATGGCCCCGAGCCTCCTATTATGGACGGATCTTCCATCCAATTTATCGAAGTACTTGAAGATGCAGGATTGGAAGAGCAAAATGCTCTAAGAAGATTTTTCGAAGTACAGGAAAGCATCCAATACAAAGACTCATCCCGTGAAGTAGAAATGGTTGCCCTGCCGACAGACAACTATAGAGTCACTGTCATGGTGGATTACAATAGTCCGGTATTGGGAAGTCAGCATGCTTCGATTACGGATATTGGACAATTCAAATCTGAAATCGCTTCGTGTCGAACTTTCTGTTTTCTACATGAGCTAGAAATGCTATACAACTCCAATCTGATCAAAGGTGGAGATTTGAATAATGCGATCGTAGTTGTCGACCGCGTCGTAGAAGAAGCAGAATTGGCCCACTTGGCGAAGATGTTTAACAAGCAGCACGTCGAAGTCAAAAAAGAAGGCATCCTAAACAATGTAGATCTTCGCTATAGAAATGAGCCTGCCCGACATAAGCTACTGGATGTGGTCGGAGACTTGGCTTTGGTAGGGAGACCGCTCAAAGCTCAGATTTTGGCTGCCAGACCCGGTCATGCTGCCAATGTGGCTTTTGCAAAAAAACTAAAAAGAGCCATGGAAAAAGCAGGCTCGTCCCATATCCCTCACTACGACCCCAAACTTCCTCCGGTGATGGATATCAATCAGATCTCCAATATTCTTCCGCACAGGTATCCGTTCCAGTTGTTGGACAAAGTCATTTATCTAGATGACACCATCGTAGCAGGTGTGAAAAATGTCACAATGAACGAACCCTTTTTCTTGGGTCACTTCCCTGGCAATCCAGTGATGCCGGGAGTCTTGCAAGTAGAGGCAATGGCTCAGACCGGTGGAATTCTTGTATTGAGCACTGTCGAAGATCCAGAAAACTACTGGACTTATTTCTTAGGGATAGAGAGCTGCAAATTCAGAAAAATGGTGCTTCCAGGCGATACACTCATTTTCAAATGTGAACTATTGGCTCCGATCCGCCGAGGAATCGCAAAAATGAGAGGTGAAGCCTATGTAGGCAATACACTCGTATGTGAAGCAGTAATGACAGCCAGCATAACCCGAAAAGAATCATGATCAGTCCTCTCGCACATGTAGACCCCAAAGCGCAACTTGGAGAAAATGTCCATGTGGATCCTTTCACCATGATCCACGAGAATGTGATCATCGGTGACAATTCCTGGATAGGCCCTAATGTGACCATTTTTCCAGGTGCTAGAATAGGAAAAAACTGCAAAATTTTTCCCGGAGCTGTGATCTCTGGAATCCCTCAGGATCTCAAATTCCAAGGAGAAGACTCCACCGTCATGATCGGTGACAATACCACCATCCGCGAATGCGTCACTATCAGTAGAGGTACTGTGGATAAGCAGACTACCGTCGTGGGAAGTGATTGCCTATTGATGGCGTATGTCCACGTAGCGCACGATTGTGTGATTGGCAGTCATGTGATCATCGCTAACTCTGTGCAGATCGCAGGTCATGTTTCGATTGATGATTGGGCGATTGTGGGTGGATCAAGTGCTATCCATCAATTTGTGAAAGTGGGAATGCATTCGATGATTTCCGGGGGATCTCTGGTGAGAAAAGATGTACCACCTTTTACCAAAGCAGCTAGAGAACCGCTTTCTTACGCAGGTGTCAATTCACTGGGACTTAGACGCAGAGGCTTTACTTCTGAGTCTATTGCTCATATCCAGGAAGTATATCGCTATCTTTTCCTCAACAGCCTAAATAACAGCAAGGCTCTCGAGGAAATCGAAGTCAACTTGCCAGCCACCAAAGAACGGGATGAAATTCTCAATTTCATCCGCTCATCAGAACGTGGAGTGATGAAAGGCTACTTCAACTAATCATGCTGAAAATCCAAATCGAAGAAGCTTCCAAACGCTTCCAATACGAATGGATTTTCAAAAATCTCAATCTTTCACTTCAAAGTGGAGACAGACTTGCCGTGACCGGGAGTAACGGTTCCGGCAAGTCTACCCTTCTCAAATGCCTCAGCGGTAGTATTCCTCTGACCTCAGGAAAAATCACTTACTCGCTGGACTCACAAGCTATTTCTGATTCTGACTGGTTTAAATCTCTTGCGATAGTCGCTCCTTACATGGAGCTACCAGAAGAGTTTTCGCTTGGAGAGTTATTGGATTTTCATTTCAAATTCAAGAATCCCAAAAACGATCTTTCTAAAGAAAAAATGATCGAGATTCTCTATTTGGACCAGCATATCCACAAACCTGTCGCTCAATTTAGTTCAGGCATGAAGCAACGTGTCAAACTTGGTTTGGCTTTGTTTTCGGATGTGCCTTTGGTGTTTTTGGATGAGCCTACCTCCAACTTGGATAAGAAAGGAGTGAGTTGGTATCTTGATTTAATCGAAGCCTATAGTGCTGAGCAGATACTGCTTATTTGTTCCAATGAACCGAGAGAGTTTGAATTTTGCCAACAAAAAATAAGTTTAGAGGATTATAAGTAGACTCTTCTTTGATCTTCGCTGGAGATGTTTAATTTTAACTAATTAATCTGACTGTATGAAAAAGGCATTATTGTTTTGGGCTTTTATTGGCATTTCCTCCTTGATTTTGATTTCCTGCGGAGGAAGCGATCCAGAACCAGAACCGGAAAAGACTCCTGAAGAAAAGGCTACTGAAGCCCTGACAGGAACCGGGAGCTTGACTTGGACTGTCGCAGGAGGAGGTTCGGTGACGCGAGGCGGCACGACAGTGACGGACTTGTATCAGTCTTTTGAATTGACCTTAAGCTCCACCTCATCTAAAACCTATACCAGCAGTAATAACAACGATCTTTTCGACAATTCAGGCAACTGGACGTTTGCAGGAAGTAATTTCGACAAATTCTCCCTTTCCGGTGCTCAACCAGCAGCTGGCCGTGAGATTTCCTTCACGCGCACCGGTGACAACCTTCGTTTACAATTTAGCATCCCTGTTCCTAGAGCCAGACTGCAAGGAACACATGCCGTCGCAGGCGATTATGTATTCAACTTGATTTTGAAATAAGCAGAGCTTTTGCTCTAAAACAATTCATCCAGATAGCCTTCCGATCGGAGCTTATTAAATATCTCCAAGCAAGCCCACGCATCCGTGGCAGCATAGCGCATTTGCTTTTCGGTGAGCGTATTTGCCTCCCAATTTGAGACCTGTTCAGCTTTGGATATTCTCATTCCCAAAACCATTCCACAGAGATTTCTTACGCCCACATTGTGAAAACCCACTTTTTTCAACTCATCATTGAGGTCAAAAAAGGATTTCGCATAAAAAGTATCGGTCAGCTTTGCCAACCCCTTGATATCATCATGGACCGCAGCACCGATCTTAACAATCGTCTCACGCTCTAAAATATTCCGAATAGAATCAGGAAACCCGACCTCATTGAGTCGGAAAAGAAAGGCTTGAGAAGTCGTAGACAATTGAAGCAAAGAAACCTGGTTGACCACTCCTTTACGAAAGGATGGTTTGGTCTCTGTATCAAAGCCTAGCATGGATTGAGTCTCTAAAAACTCTACCACCTCTTCGACCATTTCCTGATCTTCGACTAGGAAAATTTCACCTTCAAACTGGCCCAAAGGCAGGGCATTTACTTCTTCTTTACTGATTTTAAAAGGGATCATGCGGATAGTTCTTCGTCCTCTTCGTAAAAATTAATTCCGATTTTGAGATAACCATAAAGGATCGTCATAAAGGGGCTAATGATATTGAAAAAGCAGAAAGGAGCATACACCAAGGTAGCAACTCCTAATACGGAAGCTTGAGTCGCTCCACATGTATTCCAAGGCACCAAAACTGAAGTGACCGTCGCCGAATCTTCCAAAGTCCGACTGAGATTCTCCGGTTTCAAACCTCGCTTTTTATAGATATCTGCGTACATCCTACCCGGAACCAAAATAGCCAAGTACTGATCGGATGTGGTAATATTGAAAAACACACAAGTAGCAGCTGTAGAAGCTATAAGCGAACCTACTTTGTGTACTTTTCGGATGACAGCTTCTGCCAAAACCCGAAGCATACCACTTACTTCCATGATACCCCCAAAGATCATCGCACAGATAATCAACCAAATCGTATTGAGCATCCCTCCCATTCCTCTCGTGACTAAGAGTTCATTGACCACATCATTGCTGGTAGTCACTGAGATCTCTCCATACAAAGACATCATCACAGCTTTGAAGCTTTGGTAAGCATAGGAACCTCCTTCATCTGCAATCAATACAATGATCTCCGGCTGAAAAATCACAGCAAAAACGCCTCCTAACAAAGCTCCTACCAACAATGCAGGAATAGCCGGGACCTTTCTGACTATCAAAATCAAGACAACAGCCGGCACAATAAACAGCCATGCGGAAATATTAAAATTCTCAACAATCACAGCGGAAATAGCTTTCACATCATCCACTGATCCATTGGTTTCATAATTGAACCCAATGACTATAAATAAAATCAAAGTGATGATTATTGAAGGCACGGTCGTCTTTGCCATGTGTCGAATATGCGTAAACAAATCAGTACCAGCCATAGCGGGTGCCAAGTTAGTCGTGTCTGACAAAGGTGACATCTTATCCCCAAAATAAGCTCCAGAGATAATGGCTCCAGCGATGATCCCTTCTTCAAATCCCAATGCTTTGCCTATTCCCAGCAGTGCTACACCAACTGTGGCGACTGTAGTCCATGAACTACCAGTGGATACTGATACTACTGCACTGACAAAACACGCAGCAAATAAGAAAATCGTAGGGCTTAGTACCTGAAGTCCATAATAAATCATAGCTGGTACAATCCCACTGAGCAACCAAGTCCCTGCAAGAGCTCCTATTAAGAAAAGAATCAAAATACTGGACATCGCGGAGCTGATACTTTGAATCATCCCATCTTGCAGCGTATCCCAACTAAAACCCAACCTGTATTTGGCGACCAGAGCTGCTACTGCTGCCGATAGTACCAATACGATCTGATTGGAACCAGACAATCCATCCGTCCCAAATACCCTGATATTCAACACTAAAAGGACAATCAAAAAAATCAAGGGAATCAGTGCATCCAGCACTTTGGGATCTCGTATTTTATCTTGCATGTATTATTTGTCGGTGATTTAAGCTTTGAATCTAACCAAAAATATTCAATTCCCTTTGCTCAATAGCTCGCTGAGTTCTTTCCCTGCTTGCCATCCCAGTGCTACTCCCATCCCTCCCAATCGTACTGCGGCGGCTGATCTAGCCCCAATTTTCTGGATGATGGGTGATTTGCTGGGACCAAAAGCCATGATACCTGTCCACTCTTTGTGCCATCGGATAGGCATTCCCGGAAAGATCACTTCCTGAGCCAGCTCCTGTAAGTGTAGCTTGATTTTGGGATTCACTTCAAATTGAGAGTTCTTTTCACCCTGAAAATCCATATTTCTAGCTCCACCCAAAAGCAACCTCCCATCCACTTGACGAAAATACACATAGCCTTTATCCAAATGAAAGCAGCCCTTCCAAGGCACTTTAAAATCAAGAGGTTCGGAAATCATGACAAGCCCGCGACCCGGTTCAATTTGTTCATTTTCCCAAATTTTCGAAGTAAAAGCATTGGTGCACACCGCTATCATATCTCCCTGGAAGACTAGCTCTCGGTTCATTCCTAGCTCCTTTCCCACTACTCTTCCCTGATTTGGATCCAGATCCGGCACCTCTAGCCCTGTTATGATTTTGACTCCAAGCTTTCCTGCAAGTTCCCATAGGGAGGAGACATAGCTGCCCGGATCAAGCTCTCCTTCATACTTGTTTTTGATGACTGCTCTGACTGTCTCGCCAAAGCCTAACTTCCGGTATTTTGGCACTGCAGAATACACTGGCCCCGGAAATACATCCTTCAAAACTTTATTGATCGCTCCAATCTCGTCCATCGCTGCCAACTGCCCCTCTTCTATCAACTCAAATCCCCCATTGGACTTGTAGCTGAGCTTTTTGTCACCAAACTCCTTCCTGATTTTTTGTAATCCTTTGTATCGCCTGGCTACCAGGTCCACCACTTCGTCTTGGGTCATCGTCCAAAAGTCATCCAGAATCTCCGTCAAACTTCCAAAACAGGCAAATCCGGCGTTTTTGGTACTGGCTCCCGTGGGCAAAACGCCTCTCTCCAGCACTAGAACTTTTGCTTTGGGGTGCTTTCTCTGAAAATGAATGGCGGTGGATAACCCGACAAATCCAGCACCGATCACTAGAAGATCGTAGTTAAAAAAATGCTTGTCTTCCCAATAACTAAACATGTGACAAATGGATCAATTTTCGGTGGAGAATTAGTAATTTAAATCCAAATCTTCAGAAAAACACCCAAAATGCCATGAGAAAAATTGACGAATTGCTCCACGAATATGGGTTGAGTCATCAGAACCCCACTAACAAACTGATTCATTGGTTTTGTGTACCCGCAATATTTTTTAGCATTGTGGGTTTGATTTTCAGCATTCCGTCGGACCAGCTTGCGGAGTTTCGTCCGGTACTCGGCAATTTTGCCAATTGGGCCACTGTGATCCTCTTTGTCGTATTGATCTACTATATCACACTATCTGTTCCGCTGGCTTTGGGCATGCTGCTGTTTTCTGCCTTCTGTTTGGCATTCGCAAATTTCCTTGACCTGGCATTTCCTGGAAAACTCTGGATGATCAGTCTGGGGATATTTATTTTGGCTTGGATCATCCAGTTTTATGGCCACAAAGTCGAAGGAAAAAAACCATCCTTCTTAAAGGATATTCAGTTTTTGATGATTGGACCGGCCTGGCTGATGCACTTTGTGTTCAAAAAAGTCGGACTGGCTTACTGATTGTCCTGATCAAAAATCTCACGCAGACGTGCGAGTGAATTCTGGTTTTTGGAAGTGTGAATACTCAAAAGAATAGACTCTTTCTCCTGAGATGTCAGTCTCCAATTGAGCGAAGCACGCTTCATGGTCTCCTGACTTTCCGTCAATTCGCCCACCTGTACGAGCTCTGGAGCGTATTCAAACTCGACTTTCTCCAAATCAAATGGCATAGATTCGGCCATGTAGTTGAACAATACCTCATTCTGGATAGTCTGTACATTGTCCCAATTGGAATAGATATTTTTCAGGGGATTGAAGACCCGTTCAAAAATTCTAGGAGATGGTTTTTCAACTATTTCTGTGGACTTCTCAGAATCCCTAATCGTGACCAGCACCACACCTGATGTATGAGTTTCTATCCAATCTTGGAACACATAGGTAAACCTCAATGCATCCTGAATCCCAAAATTGTCCGACAGTCCTGTATCCATCACCTCCATCACTGGCTGGGAAGGCAACTCTATATTGGGAGTAATGAATGGAAAAGTGGCACTCATTCTCAATGCGGTCAAGAAACGTAGGTTTTCGGCCCCTTGTTTTTCAAAAAATCGCAAAAAATCAATGCTTTGTTTTTTCTCATTTGCTCCCATCCTCCCCATCAAGGAAGTGCCTAAATAAGACATCGAATGAGGGGATATCACGAGTTTGCGCCCGTCATTGGTGATCAGAGAAGTGACCGGCATCAGAGGAATCAGTCCTCGAGACTCTGGCTCACGATAGGCATGTAGCGGCTTGTCCAGAAGCCCTAGGGTGTTGCTGTTAAACTGATTTTCGAATGCAAAGCCCCTATCCTTTAGATATCTAAAGCCATTGTATTCAAACTTTTGATTCCTGATCAAGAGATCATTGACTAGCAAGGTGAAAATGATCGGGTTAAGATTATCCGCCGAAAGCTGATCCAGATAAACCGAGTCGGAAGGATTATAAGCTGAGTCTGACAGAGATCTCAGATATACTTCCCGAAATAACGCCTCTCCCAGCACTCCTCCAGAAGCTCCAGTCATCAACTCCGTGTGACGACTGATGACTCCTCCATTGATCTCATGAAGATGCTGCAGAACATGAAATGTCCAAAGCGCAGATCGCTGTCCTCCTCCACTGGCAGCCACCATGACCAGCTTAGGTTTTTCAGATCCTACCTGAGCTTTCCACTGATTTAAGATTCGGATGGTGTTTTCCCGGTCTTTTCGCACCGTATCTGGATGCAAGAGAAGATCGAGTCGGTCCAGGTGATAGGAAGCCGGAGTCACTGTATAATCCAAGCCAAAAGCCTCATGAGGTCTATTCAGGAAGGAAAAGTTGGAAAAGTAATTGATAAGAACCAAAGCGGAAAAGACAAGCACAGTGGACCAATTTCTCAACCAAAAGCTTACTGCCCCCACCAGCATCACCAGAATAGCCAATAGCAGCGTAGAACTCATTGCCGCTGGCAACTGAAGAATTGGATTTTCCTTAAAAACCCCAAGAAACAAAATGAATAGGATCAGAAAAATCTGGATCAAAAAGAGATTGAGATGATTCTGATCAAAGACTTTGAGGAGCTTTTGTCTTTCGAAACGAGAAATGTCTGGCCGAACCTGTATCAGTCTAAAATTCATTCCTAAATAATACTGAACCTGCTCCTTTTTATCTTTCAACTCCTTATACCTACTCAGGACACTCGCCCTAGTGAGCTTGACCTTCTTAAGCCGTTCATTTACATTTCCGGCAAAAAGAATAAAAAAGTCTTTGTTGGTAAAAGCAAAATAACTGAATATCAAGGCATAGGTCAGGAGAGTTCCTACCAGAAAACCTCCAAAATATCCTGCCACCAAACTTTCGTCTGGAAGGTTATTTTGTAATTGAAAACCGATAAAACGAATGCAATAACACACATAAAAAACCGTCGGAATAATAGAGTTATTGATGCAAAAGTGAATGAATGGCTTACTCACTACAGCCAGAAATGGGAAGTTTCTCCCGTCCATGATATAGGTAGTCATGTGAAAAGCCATCGTGAAGACCGCCAAACCTATCCCCATCAGCAAATAACTCAACCATGAGACCTGATGAAGGTACTCAGGATCCAAAAACAGATACGGGATACCCAGAAGCACTCCAAACTTTTCAAAAATAATCAGGAGCAAAAGCACCCAGACTAGAATAAGAGTGAGGTTCTTCCTTAGATGAAGTAGTAATAATTGAATCGGGAAACTATACCAAAACTTGTTCCTCATAGCCAGCAAACTCACTAAAAGATACGTCTTTTATCCACATTCAAAAAAGATAAATTGAAGAGTATTGAAATTCAGAAACTTACAAAATAAACAATTTTAACCCTGGAATTTAACAGAAAAGGATATGGTCCTTCGGGCGAATAATTTTACCTTCAAACCCCAAATGAAGATGAGATGAGAACCTGGTTTTTATGCAAAGTGAAGTACGCCAAAGAGAACGAACAAGGCTTACTTAAAAATATTTCTGAGCAGTACCTCGTAGATGCTGTATCCTTTACTGAAGCGGAGGCGATTCTATATGATAGACTTGGCTCGCAGATTAGAGGAGACTTTCAGGTCACGGGGATCAGCAAAAGTAACATTGTTGATGTTTTCTTCTATGAAGATGAGGACATTTGGCACAAATGTAAGATTACCTATCTGGTGGCTGATGGAGAAAGTGGCAAAGAGAAAAAGGTCACCCAATACATGATCGTGACAGCAGAAGATGTGAAGCAAGCTTACGAAAGAATCCAAGAAAGTCTGAGCAATATGCTTGTGAGTTTTCGCGTCCCCGACATCAATGAAAGTCCCATCGTAGAGGTCTTTCCATATGAAAGAGATGAAGTGGCTGAGCAACTTCCTCCAGGAAATTTTAGACCTGTCAGTGAAACTGAAGAGTCAGAATAAGAAAAGGCCGCATTTGCGGCCTTTTTCATTTTTAGTAGATAAAATTAATCCTCTACTTCTTCTACCTGTACTATCTCATAGACATCCTTGCCATCTTCTTGCACAGGCATATAATAAGTATCGCCGATCTTCACGTAAGTTTGATCACCGACTTTGACCTCTTCGCCTCCCTCAGGTAGAGCATCTACTACAGCACCTGCCGGTGGGGGTACTACGGTATAGCCTCCATCTGATTTTTCATAATAAGTACCGCCGTAGTAGTAGTTATTTACCGTAGGACTCACTTCTACTTCTTTCGATTCCTTCGGAATTACTTTCACGGTCGCACCTTGAGGAGCCTCTACTACCACATAGCCATCATCAGACTCTACATAGAAAACCCCTTCGTCATAGTGATAATCCTGATTTTCGACCGATACGACGATAGCCGTGACAGCTAATGTGGCTACGAAAAAACCCCATGGATGCCAGACAGGCCCCCAATAAAACGGGGTGTAGGGATGATAATAGTAGGGTCTAAACCACGAGAAGCCAAACCCGCCCCAAACATAGGGAGGGCGTGGATACGGGCGATAAGGTGGTCTATAAGGCCTGTAATTATTGACATGGTTATTTCTGACATTGATATTATTACGACTATTGTTCACATTGATGTTGACATCTCTGCTATTGTCGATATTCACCCGGTTTCCCACATTATTTTTATTTCCTGTGCGATTTCCCTGGATATTATTGACCTTGTTTTGAGTCGACTTGTTGTTCGTCACCCGTTTGGATCCGCCATTGATCGTAGCCCTATTACTTGAGTTTTTAGCAGCAGGCACATTTCTGGTGGAAGTATTTCGAGAGTTATTTGGCCTACTTTGAGTAGTCGGTCTAGACTGAGCTGGACGTGACGTTGTTGTCCGCTGTGGCATTTGTCTAGTGTTTGTGGGCCTAGACATCGTACGTCCACCTCCTGCTCTACCAGCTCCAGCTCGCATTCGCTGAGCTTCTGCATAATCAGGTAATAGGAGCATTCCCAAAACAGAGAGTCCGAGAAGTATATGTTTGAAATTTTTCATGATATGCACTGCTTAGTTTTTTTCAATCCAAGTGATCTGTTTAGCCGCCGGAGGTGGCAAAAATTCAAATGAAGGATCTGGATAGTCCTCATTCACTTTCCATTCAGTAAAGGAAGCCTCCACTTGATGAGCGTATGGGTCTCCTAGATAGGTAATCAAAATCTTGGATGGAAAAAAGTAAAACCCTTCTTCTATCCAAAACTGAACAGTCATCCGCTCATTACTAGCTCCAATATGGAAAAGTGGCTTACCATCGATATGCACCTGACCGAGGTATTCAATTCGGTCCATAGACTCCACGAGTTGCTCAGTAAAATCCGGAAACAAAAAATCGGCAATCGTAAACTCAATATCAAAGCTCTGATACAGCCAATCCAGGGTTTCGATAAGATTATCCGGAGCGGCAGCGGCGGTGTAAATATTATTGAGCAAGGAGTAATAAATCACCTGATCGCCATTGTAAAAGTACAAGTCTGACTTACGCTCCCCCTTTGTATTCACATAAAACTTATTGGGCCCCTTCAGCTTTATTTCGCTGGACTCGAATTCTTTAATGAAAAAATCATCTGAATATGCTACATCTTTCCATATCCTAGTCGTGAAGCCGAGGGAATTAATATCTCCCACCAAAGTACTCATCCTATCCAGGATCCTGACCGCAGTGCTGTCCACTATTTTTTCCTGAGAAAACCCCGGCAGGCATAGCAGAAAGAGACCTAAAAACAATCCGTATCTTTTTTTCATAGTCAAAATATTTAAGCTTTAAGTTAAGCATTCCATTGGATATATTTTAAAATCAAAATAAAGTCTTTGTTTAATTAAAAAGAATTCTTCACTCTTATTAATTAGTGAAAACGACCACTACTCCCCTGTGCCCCCAAGTCAAAAATACTGGAATAAAACAATCCGCAAGGCATCAGCTAAATAGTCTCATCAGATCGATACCAATCTTTTTATTTGCTTTTTAAATACAATTAATTGTATTTTGTATTTATTACTGACTTTTCAAATGAGTAACTTTAAGTTTCTGGAAGTCTTGGCTGAGATGGCCATTACCTCCGAATATTTTATGCAGGTGACATTAGACAGCAAAGGAGATGTGTTAAGCTCCGACTCTGGTCTGGGACCTGTCCCTTCTCTTTTTGAAAAAACTAAAAAACCCATCCACTTTTCAGATTGCTTTTTGTCTTCCGACTGGATCAAATATGAAAGTCACAGACAGAAAGCTTGGAATCTCCACCATCAATCCTTTGCTGTGGAGCTCCAAAAAATAAATCATCCAAGTGGCCAACTTCTCCCAACCAAATGGGAATTCTTTTTTGTAATAGATGAACCGGGAACATGCATTGGTCTAGGACATCCATTGAGCCCGGTTCAGCCATATCACATCCAGTTAGGTGATTTTATCGAACATGAGGAATCCCCTACTCAGATTATAGACAGCTTGCTGGAAAATCGACTCTTGGGTTTCTGGGAATACAGCCCACAAGAAAAAGAAGCCAGCACATTGAGTTCGGGAATTGCTCAGGCCTTGGGTTATTCAGAAGCAGAAATAGCCACAGCTGAGAAAATCTCTTGGGAAAAGCACATCCATCCGGAGGACTATTTCATTTTGGCCAAGGAGCTAGTACTTCATTTCAAAAACTCTGGAGCTATCCCCTTCAAAAAAGAATTCAGACTCTTGACAAAAGGACATCAAATCATTTGGGCTATGGCCTTTGGCAAACCGAATGAATGGGCCAAAGACGGAAGCGCTCAGAAAGTCCAGGGTATCATCATTGATATCACAGAAAAGAAAAAACAGGAACTTTGGCTCAAGGAGCATCATCTTTTTTTGAGAGATTTGGCTTTTCACCAATCCCATACCATGAGAGCCCGTGTAGCCAATATTTTGGGACTTATCGATATTCTTTCTTTGGAGTCACATTCGCTCGAATCACAAAACATGCTGGATCTGATCAAAAAAGAAACTAACCAACTGGATCAAGCGCTGAAAAAGAGCATCAAAGAGTCAGTACAGCAGCACAAAATCTTTGAGGAAGATGCAAAACCACCTTCCCCAACAGACTCTAAAGATTCCGGATTTTCCACTTAGCTTTGAGATAGCCCCAAATCACCTTGGGGCTCATTGCTTTTTTCCTCGACTTGCCTCCAGCATGTCCCACATTTCAGAAGGGATTTGATCCAAGTTGTTAAATTCCCCCGCACCTTTGAGCCACTCTCCTCCATCTATAGTCATCACTTCCCCATTGACATAAGATGAGAAATCAGACACCAGATATGCTGCCAGATTGGCTAATTCCTGATGCTCCCCCACTCTTCCAACAGGCACTTTTTTGGCAGGGTCAAATTTCTTCACCAAATCACCAGGCAGCAACCTACTCCACGCACCCTCTGTAGGAAAGGGACCTGGTGCAATGGCATTGGATCGAATTCCGTATTTGGCCCATTCCACTGCCAAAGAGCGGGTCATTGCCAACACACCTGCTTTGGCAGCAGCCGATGGTACCACATAGCCCGATCCTGTCCAGGCATAGGTCGTCACAATATTCAAAAAAGTACCAGTTTGTTTCTTTTTGATCCAGTCTTTTCCAGCAGTCAAGGTAACTTGGGAAGTTCCTTTGAGGACAATATCCAAGACTGTATTGAATGCATTGGTGGAAAGTCTCTCTGTAGGACTGATAAAATTGCCAGCAGCATTGTTCAATACGACATCTATGGAACCTAAGACCTGATTGGCTTGCGCCCACATTTGCTCCACTTGCTCTATCTCTCTTACGTCACATGCAAGCGGAACTACTTTTCCCCCTGAAGAATTCATCATTTCATCCGCTGTCTTCTCCAGTACATCGAGCTTTCGAGATGTGATGACCACCTGCGCTCCCAATTCTAAAAAATACTCAGACATCGCTCGACCTAAGCCTGTTCCTCCTCCGGTCACCAAGATATTTTTCCCTTTCAAAGCACCTGCTCTGAGCATTCCTTCGTTGAATTTCATAGTAAATTTGGATTTATATCCATCCAATATAAATACTCGGCCTGGTAATTGAAAGTAGAAAATCCAGTCAAACCAAATTGAATATGCGTCAGATTTCAGCTTTTTTGCTTCTTTCAGTGCTACTTTTCAGTGCTTGTACAGAAGATGCCGACAGGACTATTCAGACAAATCTCCCCGTCGAAGCATCTCAACTTTTAGAGACCTCCACTGTCTGGGGAGAAAGTCTATATTTCACACTGATGAGAGCTGTTGATTATCAGATTTTGGGAGACAAAGCAATTCCTGGATGCCCTAGTATCACAGTAGATGGTTCAAGCAGACAAGTAATCTTGGACTTCAGTAATCCAGTGGAATGTGAACTCATAAACCCCGTCGCTCGCACAGGAAAAATCACAATCACCTACAGCCTTGAATCCGGCAACGATGCCAGTTGGCTAGTGCAGTTTGATGATTATCAATACGGCAACACCAAAGTATCCGGAAGCAAAACCTATCAGCAAATAGACGCACTTCACATTCAGGAAAATTTCGAAGCCTTAACCTTCGAAACTGAGTCGGAATTGACTACTAAGCTTACAGGTGAGTTTTATCATGAAATAGACCGTGTATTATTTAGGCTGCTGTCAATTCAGTCAACTGGGACTGCCACGGGAACCAACCCTGCGGGAAGAGAAGTCACTTGGGATGTGACACTGCCTAGACTGACCAATTTATCTTGTCTGGATAGCGGCAACTACTATCCTCAAGGTGGAAAAGAAGCATGGTTAGTCAGCCGGGAACCCAACAAAACAGTTTCTCATTCACTTGAATATCTCCCCAAAGACTCTTGCCAAGTGGATATTTACGGAGTGCTACCCGATGGAAGAAAACTACTTCTCAATCCATGAAAAAATGAGCTGGAAATAGAAAAGCCCTGAATTCTTTCAAATTCAGGGCTTTTTATTTGAATCGTATTAGCGATTAATATCTGTAGTATTCCGGTTTGAAAGGACCTTCAACCGACACACCGATGTACGCAGCTTGCTCTTCAGAAAGCGTATCTAGCTCTACACCTAGTTTGGCAAGATGAAGTGCGGCCACTTTCTCGTCCAAGTGCTTTGGAAGCACATAGACTCCAGGCTGATATTCCTCATGCTTCTCCCAAAGTTCGATTTGAGCCAAAGTCTGGTTGGTAAAGGAGTTGGACATAACAAAAGAAGGGTGTCCTGTGGCACATCCTAGATTCACGAGACGTCCTTCGGCCAAGATGATCAATTCTTTTCCATCCAGATCATACAGATCGACCTGAGGTTTGATGACATTTTTGGTATGACCGTAGTTCTTATTCAACCAAGCCATATCGATTTCATTGTCAAAGTGACCAATGTTACAAACAATTGCTTTGTCCTTCATGGCTTTGAAATGCTCGCCAGAGATAATATCCTTGTTACCGGTAGCAGTCACTACGATATCCGCTTCTTTGACAGCATCCGCCATTTTCTTCACAGCATAACCATCCATAGCAGCTTGCAATGCACAGATAGGATCGATTTCAGAGACGATTACTCTAGCACCAGCTCCTCTCAGAGATGCTGCAGAACCTTTCCCTACATCACCATACCCTGCTACGACAGCTACTTTACCGGCCATCATCACATCGGTAGCCCGACGGATCGCATCTACCAAAGACTCTTTACAGCCATACTTATTGTCAAACTTAGATTTTGTCACAGAGTCATTGACATTGATAGCAGGCATTGGAAGTGTCCCGTTTTTCATACGCTCATACAATCTATGAACACCGGTAGTGGTTTCTTCAGAAAGACCTCTGATTCCGGCAACCAACTCAGGGTATTGATCCAAAACCATATTGGTCAAATCTCCCCCATCGTCCAAAATCATATTAAGAGGTGCTCTTTCTTCACCAAAGAACAAGGTTTGCTCTATGCACCAGTCAAATTCCTGCTCATTCAAGCCTTTCCAAGCATAAACTGAGATCCCTGCAGCTGCGATAGCCGCTGCAGCATGGTCCTGTGTAGAAAAAATATTGCAGGAAGACCAAGTCACCTCAGCTCCCAAAGCAACAAGTGTTTCGATCAAAACAGCTGTCTGAATAGTCATATGTAGACATCCTGCAATTCTGGCACCTTTCAAAGGCTGAGAAGCTCCGTATTCCTCTCTCAAAGCCATCAGACCTGGCATCTCTGCTTCAGCCAATTTGATCTCTTTTCTTCCCCATTCTGCTAGGGAGATATCTTTTACTTTATACTGAACGTATTTTTCAGATTGAATTTCTGACATAATATCATTGATTTATTGAAATAGACTAATTCAAAAACTTCCGCAAATGTACCGCTAAATTATGGGATTAAGAAATCAATTCTGATAGCTTGGGAAGCGAATGGTTTTGAATTCATACTGCTGAATTTCACCATTTTCCATTTCGACCTGCAACCTACCAAACGGATCCACTCCTGTGATTTTTCCTCGAAAAGCCCCATGATCTGTCTCATATTCAGCCATTACTCCATTCAGAAACAAATCAGCCAGATAAGTGTTTCGAATTATATCCCATTTTCCCTTCTTTAATAGGATATACATCTGTTCGATTTCTGTGACCAATAAGCGAAAAAGCTCTTCCAGATCAAATTGAGAACCGGTCAACGCCTTTAACGAAACAGGTCCAGGGACAGAAAAATCCACCTGATTGATATTCAAACCCATTCCTGCTACTGCATATTCCCAACCTTTGGGACCTATGGAGTTTTCTATCAAGATACCACCTAGTTTGCCAGCGCCTGGCACGACGAGATCATTGGGCCATTTGACTTTCAAGGCTGGCACATAGTCAGACAAGACCGATTTGATGGCATTGGAGATGGCCATATTGAGATAAAACTGCTCTGATATATCCATAAAATCAGGCCGAAGAACAATCGAAAAAGTCAAATTAGCACCTGGCTGCACATTCCAGACATTACCTCTTTGACCTTTTCCGCGTGTCTGGTTGGCAGTGATCACAATAGTCCCTTCCTTTGCCTCTCCTTGTCTGACTAATTGGAGGGCTGTGTCATTGGTCGAGTGACACTCTGGCAGAAAATGTACATCTTTCCCTAAAAAAATGGTGTTGGCAAGAATTTTATACATAAATTTTCGGTTTGCCTGACACCCTAGTGATTTTCGCAGGCATTACAAAATTAACTAATAAATATGACAGCAGAAGAGCTGAGCAAAATCATCGTGAAAGGAATGGAAGAAAAGAAAGCTTCTGACATCGTGGTGATGGACCTTAGAAAAATCAAAAATACCGTAAGTGACTTTTTTGTATTATGCTCCGGCAATTCAGACACACAACTAGAAGCCATATCCGACTCCATCGAAGAGCAGGTGATCAAAGCCGGAGAAAAGCCCCCCTATCGTAGTGAAGGAAGAAGCGGAAAACAATGGATCCTGATGGATTATGTAGATGTAGTCGCCCACATATTCCTAAAAGACAAAAGAGAATTCTTCGGTTTGGAAGATCTATGGGGAGATGCCCAGATCACCAGAGTGGATTAAATAGAAACAAACTTTAACCCTATCAAACCGTTTTACATTAAGTTTGGAGATTTACATACTGATCAATGAGCGAAAAAAATAAAAGCAAAAAATTTGTCCCAAAACCTCCCCAGAAGCCCAATTTTCAGCTTTGGCTGATTATTACGGCTGTTTTGGTATTGATTGGCCTTACTTGGATCAATCAAAGGGGAGCGATGGTAGACATCACTCAAAAGAAATTTGAAGACATGTATCAGGCTGGCGATGTCGCCAAAGTCATGATCGTCAAAAATATGGATCGGGTAGACATCACGCTGAAGCCATCTGCCCTTTCCAAAGAAAAATATAAGAATGAATTGGAGTCCAACGCGACCTTTTTCAATCCTAATGGTCCGCATTATTCCCTTCAGGTAGCTTCTTCTGATAAGTTTGCAACTGATTTTGATGCACTGGAAGAGCAAGTAGACGCTTCTGAACGTATCGGCTACTCCGTGACCACTGAGGAAAACTGGGGTTCTTGGTTTAGCAGTGTCGGTTTCTTGATCCTTCTGTTCGTCTTCTTCTGGTTTATGATGCGACGCATGGCAGGCCCGTCTGGCCCAGGTGGTCAGATCTTCAATGTGGGCAAATCCAAGGCCCAGCTTTTCGATGCCGAAAACAAGGTCAAAATCACTTTTGACAATGTGGCAGGCCTAGATGAAGCGAAAGAAGAAATTCAGGAGATCGTAGAATTCCTAAAAAACCCTTCCAAATTCACCAAACTTGGGGGTAAAATCCCGAAAGGCGCCTTGCTGGTAGGCCCTCCGGGTACTGGTAAAACCTTGCTTGCAAAAGCAGTAGCAGGTGAAGCAGGTGTCCCTTTCTTTACCCTTTCAGGTTCTGATTTCGTGGAAATGTTTGTAGGGGTAGGTGCAGCTCGTGTACGTGATCTTTTCAAGCAAGCCAAAGAAAAAGCCCCTTGTATCATCTTCATCGATGAGATCGATGCGATCGGTAGATCCAGAGGGAAAGGCCAGATGCCAGGCTCCAATGATGAGAGAGAAAATACACTGAACTCCTTATTGGTAGAAATGGACGGTTTTGGCACCGATACAGGCGTCATCGTATTGGCGGCTACAAACAGACCGGATGTACTGGATAGCGCCTTGCTTAGACCTGGTAGATTTGACAGACAGATCTCCATCGACAAGCCAGACATTGTCGGCAGAGAAGCGATCTTCAAAGTACACTTGAAGCCAATTAAAATCTCCGATGATGTAGATGCTAAAAAATTGGCAGCACAGACTCCGGGATTTGCAGGAGCCGAGATCGCCAATGTGTGTAATGAAGCTGCGTTGATCGCTGCTAGAAGAAATAAATCCGCTGTGGATATGCAAGACTTCCAAGATGCAGTAGATAGAGTCATCGGAGGTTTAGAGAAGAAAAACAAGATCATTTCTCCTGAGGAAAAGAAAATCGTAGCCTATCACGAAGCCGGTCATGCCGTGGCCGGTTGGTTCTTGGAGCATGCTGATCCATTGGTGAAAGTCAGTATTGTCCCTCGAGGTGTTGCTGCGTTGGGCTATGCACAATACTTACCTAAGGAGCAGTTCCTGTATCAAACAGAGCAACTCATCGATGAGATGTGCATGACTCTGGGTGGTAGAGCTGCTGAGGAAATCATCTTTGGTAAAATCTCCACTGGTGCTTTGAGCGACTTGGAGAGGATCACCAAAATGGCCTACTCAATCGTCTCTGTGTATGGTATGAATGAGAAATTAGGCAATGTATCCTTCTACGACAGTAAAAGTGACGGCTACAAAATGACCAAGCCTTATTCAGAAGCAACTGCCGAACTGATCGATCAAGAGGTACATAAATTGATTGATTTTGCGTACCAAAGAACCTTGGATCTACTAAGAGAGCGAAGTGAAGAATTGGAAACTTTGGCACAAGAACTTCTGCAAAAGGAAATCCTATTCCAATCTGATCTGGAAAAATTGATCGGTAAAAGACCTTTTGCCAAAGAAACTACCTACCAAGCTTTCACCAATAAGAAAGAAGGAGGCATAGAAGAGCAGCCAGCTCCTGACCAAATCGAAAGCCGTCCAAAGGCCCCCGAGGAGGTAGAAGCAGCTCCTGATCCGGAGCCCAAAGCTGAAAATTGATAGATTTGAAAGCCCCGTTTATCAGCGGGGCTTTTTATTTTTGTGCTTGAAATTTATCTTTCCAAATGCCATCAGCCTCCTTGCACCTTACTCTTCAGGACAAAAAGCTATATTTCGCTTCAGATTTTCATCTTGGGGCACCCAATTCACAAGAGAGCAAAATCCGCGAACAAAAAATCATCCGATGGATGGATCAGATACAGGACGATGCCGCTGCTGTTTTTCTGGTTGGGGATATATTTGATTTTTGGTTTGAATACGGTGAAGTGATCCCCAAGGGCTTCATTCCTTTTATTTCTAAAGTGCACCAGCTGCGAGAAAAAGGCATTCCTTTCTATTTCTTCACGGGCAATCACGATCTCTGGATGAAAGATTATTTCACCCAAGAGCTATCCATTCCGGTTTATCATGAGCCGATTGAAGTGAGAGTCAATGACAAACTCCTGCAGGTCGGACATGGAGACGGGCTCGGACCGGGAGACTATTCCTATAAGCGACTCAAAAAACTTTTCACAAATCCACTCGCAAAATGGCTGTTTCGCTGGTTTCATCCGGATCTGGGGATCAAACTTGCAAAAGCCTGGTCTGGTAGCAGTCGGATTTCCAATTTGGAAAAGAATGAAAGTCACTTCCTAGGCGAGGATGAATGGCTCTGGCAATATTGCAAAGAGACAGAAGCTGTGTCCCACCATGATTATTATATCTTCGGACATAGGCATTTGCCCCTGGAACTGAAAGTAGGCTCTGACTCTACTTATTTCAATCTTGGAGAGTGGGTCAGCCAGTATACCTATCTGGAGTTTTCTGCTGACTCGGTGAGTCTGAAAAAGTTTGAAGAATGAAAAAGCTCTGGCTACTTTTTTTGCTAGTATCCGGACTAGCCAAAGCGCAAGAACCCTGGACAGCCGAGCCCATAGCCAATATTTCTATCAACCAACTGGATCTGATTTCATTTGACACCAATGATCAGTTGTTTGCCAGCAATGAAAACGGAGACATCTTTTTATTCAATGCCAAAGGAGAACGAAAGAATTTTTTCTCGCCCCCCAGACAAGGAAAACTAAGCCAGTTGGAAGCCAATTGGACTGTCAATATTTTCTCTTTTTCTTATGACCTCCAATCCTATCGGATATTGGATCGGTTTCTCAACCCGATTTCGGACGGAAACCTACTTCTCCCAGAAGTCAATCTGGCAAAAGCTGTCACCTTAGGAAATAACAATATTCTTTGGATTTGGGATGAATCAGATCTTTCTCTTAAACGATTGGACTACCTAAGAAATATTGTCTTAGACTCCCAGCCTCTCAATTTGATTTTGGGAAACAAACAGTTGGACGTCAAAGAAATCAGGGAGTTTAAAAACTTACTTTTCATGAATATCCCTGCTCTGGGAGTCTTTATTTTTGACAACCAAGGCAATCTGATCAAGCAACTAGATCTCTTCGGTATCGAGAGACTTTGCTATTGGAAAGAGCATCTGCTCTGGATCGAGAAAGGAATTATTTTCTCCATGTCTATCGCAACCGGTGAAAAGTCACCGCTTCTAGTCACCCCTGATGCAGAATCTCTGGGTATCCAAATAGGTCAAGAAGTAGTGGCGCTGACAGGCTCAGATCAAATCAAATTGTACTCCATTCCGAGTGCAATCAAAGCCTTCAACTAGCACTAGATTGCAGTTTTAAAACTTCAAGGTATCTGGCAAAAATTTCGCAGCCAGGTCTTCGTAATAAGGCCTTAATTCCTTGACATTAGGTGGAACAGCCGCTTTAGAATACAGGTCATAAGGATTGAACTTGTCCACCCATTCAAATAGGCGATGATCATCTTTATTCATCAGATGATTGTAAGCTTTCTCCCTATGCTGGGCATAGAAGCTATGGTAGCGGAGCATCGCCAAGCCTTCTTCTGGCAAGTAGTCCTTCATGATCTGATAAATGTACTCGTCATGCCCCCAAGACATGTGCACCTGATCCAGACCACAATTTGCTTTATAAACACCATACTTGGTATTGAATCTGGGATCCTGACTATCGGGATTATCTTTGAAAAACTCTGGATAGACTATCTTGTCAGAATGCTGGCATCCCACAGGAAAAGTATCCCCTACCACACACCACTGAGGCTCACCAAAGAGACAAAGAACCTTTCCCAAATCATGCAAAAACCCTGTCAAAACAAACCAGTCTGGGTGACCATCAGCACGGATGGCCTCTGATGTTTGAAGCAAATGTTGCGTTTGATCTAGATCTGTATCAGGGTCCGAGTCATCTATCAGCGTGTTCAGAAATTCCACCGCTTCCCACAGCGTCATCTCCTTTCGGTCAAATTTCAAAAAATCCTGCTCTTTCTGAAGCACAAAATCATAGGTCTGATTCAGGTGATTTTGCCTATAAAACTCTCGCACGGTATCTCTACCCGGATTGTCATAATTCCGGAATTCTTCTTTGGCTTTTTCGGATGTACCTGGCTCGGGATAGCGCTGCAAAAGATCTTCTTCCCAGAGCTCTTCCATTTGGTGTGGAGTCACTTCTTTCATAGCAATAAATTTACCTTAATATATTAATTTTCAACTATTTCAATTGCCAAGCCAGATATAGATCACGATAGTGAGCACTACCAAGAGCATTCCCAAATGATTGGCATATTTCCAAGGCTTCAGTTCTACTGCATCTTTACTGGTAAGCTTGAAGTGATTGGTATTGGGATAAAAATGAGATACTCCCACCATCACTAGCATATTTAGCACAAACTCTATCCCCCAAATATGAACGAAATGGATATCCACCGGAAATACAAATACTGTCAAAATATAAAACAGCAACCCGATAAAAAGTCCTGCTTTGGCACCGGAAGCTGAGATCTTGGGGATAAATAGTCCTGCCAGAATAATACTCGCAATCGGAATGAAGAAGATCCCATTTAACTGCTGCAAAAGCTGATACAAGCCATCTGGCGCGCCAGCCACCATGGGAGCGGCTACGATGGCACAAATCGCCAAAATGATCGAGGTCAACTTCCCCACCCAGACGAGTTGTCTGTCATTGGCATTGGTATTCAAATGCCTTTTATAAATCCCCAAACTAAAGATCGTGGCCGTGCTGTTCAGCACACTGTTGAATGTACTTAATACCGCTCCCATCACCACCGCAGCAAAGAAACCCGTCAACCCTACTGGAAGGACTTTTTTAATTAACTCGGGATAGATCAAATCTTGAGTATCATACAGACTATCACCAAAGTAATAGAAGCCGATCACACCGGGAAGTATGATGATGAGAGGAACAAAAAGCTTCAAAATACCTGTATACAATAATCCCTTTTGGGCCTCGGCTAGATTTCTAGCACCCAATGCTCTCTGAATAATCGGCTGATTCATACACCAGAAATAAAGCTGATTAATCATCAGACCCGTAAACAAAACCTCAAAAGGCAGAACAGAATCTTTGGCCCCGATCACGTTGAATTTATCAGGCGCAGCAGCATATACTTTTTGAAATCCTCCGATCAAATTCCCCTCTCCTATGTCCCAAAGTGCAAACCCTAGGACCAAAAGACCGCCAAGAAATAAGCCTATCCCATTGATCGTGTCCGAATAGGCCACGGCTTTTAAGCCTCCAAAAATGGCATAAATGGACCCTATCACTCCGATGACTATCACTGTCAGCCACAGCCCTTCTTGATGACTGACTTGAAAGGTTTCCGATACATTGAATATACTCTCCAAGTTGATCGCTCCGGTATACAGTACGATTGGCAACAGTGTCAGTACAAAGGAAACGATGAGAAAAAGAGCGACCAGAGTCCTCGTCATTCGATCAAACCGCAATTCCAAATACTGTGGTATGGTGGTCAGACCCATTTTGAGGTAATTGGGAATAAAATAAAGCGCTCCGATGACCAAAGCGATCGCTGAGGTCACCTCCCAAGCGATGATGATGAATCCATTCTTGTAAGCCGAACCGTTCATTCCGATCAGATGCTCAGTAGAAATATTGGTGAGCAGCATGGACCCAGCGATCACTACTCCCGTCAGACTTTTGCCACCTAGAAAATAGCCATCCTGCGTATTGAGCTTGTCTTTGCGCAACTGATACCAGGAAAAAATAGCTACAAATGCCGTGAAGGCTAAAAAAGAAAGTATAGTCAGGGTCATGTTAATTGAATGGTGATTACCAAACACTTAATATACTTGACTTACCCAACAATCCTCAGAAGATTTACGGAATCGTTTCAATTCCTTGAAAAACAAAAAAGGCCCTGTTAAGGCCTTTTTTAGAATTCTGCTGGAGATTCGGATTATCCGATTTTCACCAATTCAATATCGAAAATAAGATCTTTACCAGCCAAGTGGTGGTTGGCATCAAGAGTGATTTTTTCATCATCCACATGAGTCACAGTGACAGGCATTGGCTGTCCGTTACCGCCTTGTAGGGTCAGTTGCATTCCGATTTCAGGCTTGATATCGGCCGGCACCTGAGTCTTAGGCACATCGATCATCATATCATCTCTGCGCTCTCCATAGGCCTGAGCAGCTGGAATAGTGACAGTTTTCTTGTCCCCTACAGCCATTCCGTCTACGGCAGCATCAAATCCTTGAATCATCTGACCTCCACCTACGGTGAAACCAAGCGGTTCTCTCTGTACTGATGAATCGAACACACTTCCATCCTCTAATTTTCCAGTATAGTGCACCTGCACGTTGTCACCTTTTTTTGCTTGCATTGTAATTTTCTTTTTTGTGAAAGGACAAAGGTAGGAATAATAAGTCGCCTATAAAACCGAACAGAATCGAGACACATTGTCCGAAATCAGCATAAAAGCGTACAATATCGTACAGCTTCATTCTAAAAGTGTCGAAATAAGCCTTTAAATTGCGTTGGCATCATTTTCCCCTAGTAATGGGCAAAACAACGGATTATGGAAAATCAAGACCTTGGAAAAATTCTGATCATCGATGACAATGAAGATTTACTTTTTGCGGCCAAAATGCTGCTTAAGAAGCACGCCAAAGAAGTCACCATCGAAAAAGACCCCCGAAGGATTCCATTTTTGATCAACAACAACAGCTACGACGTCATCCTACTGGACATGAACTTCCGAGAGGATACCACTTCAGGCAAGGAAGGATTTTATTGGCTGAGTCAAATCAAAGAAATCGACCCCAAAGCAGTCGTCATCTTGATCACGGCATTTGGAGATGTAGAAATGGCCGTACAGGCACTGAAAGAAGGTGCGACAGATTTCATCCTAAAACCATGGCAGAACGAAAAACTGCTAGCCACGCTATCCGCTGCGATTCGCCTCAAAGAAAGCTACAATGAAGTAGATAAACTTCAGAAAAAGCAAAAGCAGCTTCAATCAGATCTCAAAAAGCCCTATACAGATATCATCGGAAGTAGTGCTTCGATGAAAAATATATTTTCAATCATTGACAAAGTCGCTCAAACCGATGCCAATGTGCTGATTTTGGGAGAAAACGGTACTGGTAAAGAACTAATCGCCAGAGCGATCCACGAGCGTTCTTTGAGAAAGGACGAAATATTTGTCGGAGTAGATATGGGAGCGATCACAGAGACGCTTTTCGAATCCGAACTCTTCGGACACAAAAGAGGTGCTTTTACCGATGCCAAGGATGACCGTGCAGGAAGATTTGAAGTCGCTGACAAGGGAACGCTATTCCTAGACGAGATCGGCAACCTCTCCATGCCACTTCAGTCCAAATTATTGACAGTATTGCAAAAACGGGAAGTCACTCGCATCGGTACCAATAAGTCCATTCCGGTGGATATCCGACTGATCTGCGCCACCAATATGCCGGTGCATGAGATGGTCATGGAAAATACCTTCCGACAAGATTTGCTCTATCGGATCAATACGGTAGAAATCTTTCTTCCGCCTCTTCGGGAGCGCCATGACGACATCCCTCAGCTGGCCAGCTTTTTCTTGAAACAATACGCGCAGAAGTATAGAAAAAACTTCAGCAGCTTCACCCCTTCCGCCATGGAGCTACTCCAGAGATACCCATGGCCAGGCAATATCCGGGAACTGCAGCATGCCATCGAGCGAGCCATCATCATGGCAGAAGGAGATCAATTGGACTCTAGGGATTTCTTCTTTCTTTCAGCCAAACCAGCTTCCGAAAAAGCACCTGTAAACAATACGCTAAATCTTGATGACATGGAGCGAAGCACGATCCAGCGGGCCATCGATAAGAATGGAGGAAATATCTCCAAAGCTGCCAAGGAACTGGGATTGACTAGAGCTTCCCTGTATAGAAGACTGGAAAAATATGGACTATAAAGTAGGCTTACTTGGACGTATCGCCCTGCTGGCCGCATCTCTTTTCCTGCTGGCTTATACTTTCTTTGACGAATGGGGAGTGTTTATCACATCCCTATTCGTCATTTTGGTTATTATCCAGATTATCTTTTTGCTCCGATACAGTGAAAATTCCTTCAAAAAAGTCCGCACTTTCTTAGACAACATCAAGCAGGATAAATATTCCCAGGTCTATCCGGTCAAATTTGACGGGACCGAAACGGATGATCTTCACATCGAATTCAATGCGATTCTAGCCAAACTGAAAGAAGATCAAGCCGAAAAAGAAGCCAATTACCATTACTTCCGATCGGTATTCAAGCACCTCAGCATAGGCCTGATTACTTTTGGAGAAAATGGAGAAATCCAGATTCTCAATGTCGCTGCAAAACGCATTCTCAACGTAGATGAACTCAAAAACATCGCTGAAATCGAGCAGGTCAATAAAGAATTGCATCTGGCCATCCAAAATCTCCGAACTGGCGGTTCAGAACTTATCAAGATCGCTCATCCCGATGGCATCATGCAGCTATCGGTCTATGTCATAGAATTGCTGATGAGGGGTGAAAAATTCAAATTGGTATCCCTACAAAACATCCAATCTGAACTTGAAGAAAAGGAAATGGAGGCTTGGCAAAATCTAGTCAAGATTTTAACACATGAAATCATGAATTCCATTGCTCCTATCTCTTCCCTTGCCGGCACACTCAAGTCCGAGATCGAGCACAAAATAGAGCACAATGAAGAGGCCACTGAAGAGGAATTGGAGGACTTTCTGATGGGAATGGCTACAATCGAAAAAAGAAGTGAAGGCCTGATCGACTTTGTGTCAGATTTCCGCAGCTTAGCACATATACCCGCACCCAAATTCACCTCCATCCGGATTTCCAGCCTTTTTGAGCAGTTGGAAGTATTATTACATCATCAGTTGGAAGCTGGACAGGTGCATTTGATTCAGGAGATCAATCCCGAAGAATTGATTCTATTCGGAGATCAGACTCAGATCGAGCAGGTGATGATCAATTTGACTCAAAATGCCATACAAGCACTCGAAGATTCAGATGAAAAACTCATCCGGCTCAAAGCCTTTATCGATGAAGCCGGCAAAATCATCATCGAAGTCTGTGACTCGGGCAAGGGAATCGAAGAAGAAGCCATGGGTAAAATCTTTATTCCTTTCTTCACCACCAAAAAGAAAGGCTCGGGTATCGGACTTTCCCTATCAAAGCAAATCATGCGACGTCACAAAGGAAACATCCAGGTTCGCTCCAAAATCGGCGAGGGAACGACGTTCAAATTGATTTTCAATGGGTAAAATTTAATTGAGTTAGATAAACCCAATCAATCAAGTGTAAAACATCAGGATGAAAAAATCGACAATCGTACTCCTTCTTTTCATCCTTGCCAAATTCATTCTGCAGTGGTTGGCGGTTCATCCGGATTTTGATTTGCATCGGGATGAATACCTTCACTTGGATCAGGCGAAGCATTTGGCTTGGGGCTACCTGTCTGTTCCTCCCCTGACATCTTGGATTTCTCTTTTAATAGAATTTTTAGGCGGAGGAGAGTTTTGGGTTCGCTTTTTCCCAGCATTGATTGGAGTACTGACTTTGGTGCTAGTCTGGGATTTGGTAAAGAGAATCGGCGGAAACCTATTTGCTCAATGTCTTGCAGCAATGGCTTTGCTTTGCTCGGCTTTGATCCGGTTGAATATTCTTTTCCAACCCAACTCAGTGGACATCCTCTGCTACACGCTCGTTTTTTACACCTTGATCAGATACTTCCTTGAGTCTGATAGCAAATGGCTTTACCTGATGGCGATCTCCTTTGCCATCGGAATACTCAACAAGTACAATATTGCATTTTTGGGACTAGGACTACTTCCAGCGCTTTTGATAGGACCTCAGCGCCGTATTTTCCAAAACAAACACCTCTACTTCTCCATTTTGCTCTTGGTTTTGCTCATTAGTCCCAACCTCCTTTGGCAATGGCAAAATGGCTTTCCAGTGCTAACCCATATGGAACTCCTTCGCAGAACCCAGCTTGTCAACTCCAGCCGAATCGGTTTTCTCAGTCAGCAATTGCTCTTTTTCTATCCGACTATTCCGCTTTGGATCGCTGGACTATTATTTCTCTGGTTTGGAAAAAGCACCCACAAACTCCGTTTTGTGGCCTGGTCTTATCTTTTTACCATGGCCATTTTTACCTATTTTCAGGCAAAAGGCTACTATGCTATCGGGCTTTATCCTGTGCTTTTGGCCTTTGGAGGGGTTTGGCTTTCAGAACTTTTAGAAAAATTCTTGCTCAAGAAAAGAAGCGAATCCTCAACCCAATTCGCTTGGTATCATGTCTTGATTCTCTTGATCCCTCCAGCACTTTTTTATCCTTCATTTTCTTTGATTCACCCAGTTTTTTCATCCGATAAGCTGATGTCGGATCCTCCGAACTATGCGGCTTTGGATCTCAATCGATGGGAAGATGGGCAATTGCATCCTATTCCGCAGGATTTTGCAGATATGCTGGGCTGGAGTGAGTTGGCGACACTGGTCGATGAGGCCTATGCACAAATGCCCAAAGAAGGACGCATCATGATTATTTGCGACAATTACGGGCAGGCTGGCGCGATTAATTTTTATTCCAAAACAAAAGGACTCGAAGCGCTGACGATGAATGCCGATTACCTCTATTGGTTTGATCTGGAGGAACCGGTGCAGCATTTGATTTTGGTTTGGGAAAAAGATGAAAAGATCAGCGAACGAGAACTTAATTTCTTCGAAGAATACCGGGAAATCGGCAAAATTACCCATCCTTTAGCCCGAGAAAAAGGAACCACCGTTCACTACCTCCGCGGAGCCAAAACTGATATCAATGCCATTCTCCGAGAAGAGGTAAAGGAAGAAAAGAAAACCTGGGAAAGGACCTCAGACGAGCCCTAAATTTTGAAATTAGAAGGGAAGAAATCCTATATTAGAAAAAGCTTGGTAAGCTTCACATCCATTTTTCACTAAATCCGGTAGTTATGAAAAGATCTCTGATTCTTCTTTTTTTCCTTGGCATCCTATATTCCTGCGAAAACAAATCCAATACTTCTGCTGAAAACGTGGTAGAAGAAGTCGAAATAGAACAAAGTCCCAACATTGAAGTATCGCTTGTCGGCAGCTATGCGGACGATAGCTATTCGCAAAGAAGTGAAGGATATGATTGGGTGGGAGTCAGAGTCAAGCAAACAGGAGAAAATCAAATTTCCATCAGCGTCAGATCCAGAGCGGACAAGAAAAGACCGACTTGTACCTTTGATACCCAAGCCACAAAAAGAAAGGAAGGACTCTATGTGGCCAATTTGAACGGAAAAGAAATCATTTTTGAATTCACAGAAACTAGTCTAACCATCAAACCACAAGATGAGGCTGATGCCGGCTTGCTCAATTTCTACTGCGGAGGTGGAGCCACCGTAGCCGGAACTTACCAAATAATCGAAGGTGAACTAGATCCTGATCAGGTGGACCCTACTACTTTCTCGAGCGTTTTGAATCTTCAAGGAGTGGGATTCAATGTTTCGGCAGTGAAAAAAGACGGTAAAAACACTCTTTCCATATTCACCTTCGGACTAGAATCCCAAGAATTCAGAGAGGATTTTGACTTGGGAAAATATGAAATAACAAACGCTGAAGTCGAAGATTTGAATTCTGACGGCTCTCCAGAATTGCTGATTTATTCTAAGACCAGTTCGGAGAAAAGCGTCGGACAAGTGTTAGCCTTTTCTGTCAACAACAAGAAGTCTATGAGTCAAGTCTATTTCCCTCCCACTTCTGAAAATTCAGAAATCAATGAAGGCTATTGGGGTTTTGATGAGTTTTCTGTGGTCGAGACTTACTTGGTGCAGCGCTTTCCGATCTACAAAGAGGGTGATGTACTAGGCAAACCTTCCGGAGGAATGCGACAGGTCAGCTACAAGCTCGTGGATGGAGAAGCTATGCGCTCATTCCAAGTGCACTCTGTTTCTGAATTCTAGAGAATGCAGATTTTCCATCTTTTTGTGACAATTCACTTCATTTAATGAAGAAATAATTTTCGCCGATAGGAAATGAAAGTCAAATAAAGGAACTTCAAATGATAACATTAAACACAATTTAGCTATGGCAACTGTAAACATCTATCTGACTTTCAATGGCAACTGCGAGGAAGCCTTTAACTTTTACAAATCTGTTTTCGGTGGCGATTTCACCTATGTAGGTCGCTTCAATGAAATGCCTCCTCAAGAGGGACAGCCTCCCATGTCTGAAGAAGACGGCAACAAAATCATGCACATCACGCTCCCAATCAGTGCCGAGACCTGCATCATGGGTTCGGATACCGGAGGAGAATGGGCGAGCAACTTTCAAGTAGGAAACAATTTCTCCATCTCTGTTTCAGCAGACAGCAAAGCAGATGCAGACCGATTCTTTAATTCACTCTCTGAAGGCGGGCAAGTGTCCATGTCTATGGCGGACACCTTCTGGGGATCTTATTTCGGCATGCTCGTAGACCAATTTGGCATCGCTTGGATGGTGGGATATGATGCGCCTCAGGAATGATAATACTTCAATAATCCTTAAAGTAAGAATGACCAGAGCCTTTGAGATTTTGGTCATTCTTAGTTTGAAACCATCTTTTTTACGCACAAGAAATTCTAAGTCTGTCCTTAAAAACACCAAAGGAATGTTAAAATCATAGTATTCAATCAGATAAGACACTAACTTAAACTTCACACCATGAGACATACTATGAAGTTCCTAGTTTTTCTTGCCTTCGCCTTTTTGTGGGTTGCCAATCAGGCTTTTTCTCAAAGTCTTAGATCCTATAATTTTCAGGACAATATTAATTTAGGGATTCCTATTCACCCTAATCCAAGTACAGCTATTACGGATAGAGAATCAAAATTCACTTTGGACAAGCCATTTAGCCAAGGAGACCTCCTCCAAGCGCCCATTTTCTACTCAAAAAAGCCCAGCGAAATGGGCTTGAAGTTCAAAAGAAACCCTATTCCACCGATGGATTTCAAAATGAAAGTGACCCCTTTGCCGATGATATCCAGTAGAATCCCGGTCAAGGAACTAGATCAATCTGGAAACCCTACCATTTTGACCAAACCCCTTCACTGAGTGAATCTCCTTTTTTTACAGAAAATCTCACTTTAAATAAAAGGGAGCTAATTTTTGAAGAAACACACAAGCCAATACATGTCTTTATTTTCCCCTCCAGAAATAAAAACCATTGAAGCCAAGAAAGTCGTAGGGATCAGTTGCACCATGAGCTTTTCCAGATTTACGGTCAGTGATTTATGGGTAAAATTTATCCCTAAAGTTCAGAATATACCTCATAGAATTTCCTCCGACCTACTTTCTATTGCCATTTATCAACCCGAGCATTTTATACAATTTGACCCAAGTCGTGAATTTGAAAAATGGGCTGCAACTGAAGTAGAAAGCTTTGAAATGATCCCTGATGGACTCGATCAGCTGCTTATTCCTGCTGGCCAATATGCTGTCTTTCATTACAAAGGTTTGCCTTCAGACAATCGGATTTTTCAATGGATCTATTCCCAATGGCTCCCTCATTCGGATTACCAACTAGACCAAAGACCTCATTTCGAGGTTTTGGGAGAAAGATATAAAAATGGGGATCCAGACTCAGAAGAGGATATTTACATCCCCATCAAAGAAAAAATATGATAGTTGATACTATACTTCCAGTACCAACTACCACATGTATTGTTAAAACGATCCTTACTTCATTTCAGCTTTTGGGCCTTATTTCAATTTCCTCCGATCTCCAAGCTGAAACGGTTCACTGCCTACTTATTCTTCGGCTTGTCCCGCTGCATTTCTATCATATCTACCGGAGGCGGAGTATTATCTCCCAACAGATGTCTAACGAAATAGTCTCCCATTTTCCAGAAGAAATACTCAGTCATATCCCCGTAGCCATGACGCTGACCTGGCAGGATTACAAATTCAAAACGCTTGCCCGCCTTGATCAAAGCTTCAGCCATTCGGATGGTATTTGCAGGATGGACATTGTTGTCCACATCGCCAGTCGAAAGCATCAAATGACCTTTTAAGTTTTTGGCTAGGTCAGGGTTCTTTTCTATTTGGTAGACAAAGGTCGTATCACCTTTTGGCGAAACCTGCTCTTTGACTCCATGATGCTTCTCAGACCACCAGCGATTGTAAATATTGTTTTCATGATTTCCTGCAGAAGACACGGCTACTTTGAACACATCTGGATAGACCAACATAGCTGCGGTGGACATAAAACCACCTCCAGAGTGTCCGTGTATACCGACTTTATTTTTGTCCACAAAATCATATCTATCAGCCAGCTGCTCAATAGCAGCCTTCTTATCAGCCAATCCATAATCACGGAGATTTCCATAGCCGTAGTTGTGATACCACTTTGATCGTGCAGGATGTCCTCCTCTATTGCCCAAAGTAATCACTACAAAGCCGAATTGAGCCAAGCGATCTGTACGGTCCAAACTTCTGCCAAATGCCTTGTTGACAGCCTCAGTCTGAGGTCCAGGATAGACATATTCGATGATGGGGTATTGACGAGTAGAATCAAAATCATAAGGCAAATACATGACTCCATAAAGGTCCGTGATGCCGTCATCCGCTTTGAATTGGAAAGGCTCCGGAAACTGATACCCTGCGGCAAATAGTTGACTGAGATCAGCAGTCTCCAAGTCCATCACTTTATTGCCGTTTCTGTCCATCAAAGTAGATACAGGCGTAGTATTTACTCTCGAAGAGGTATTGACAAAATAGCTCGCATTATCATTGATATCGATGTCATGAGTAAAGTCCCCCTGATTGAGCAAGCTAACAGCTCCTCCATCCAAACTGACAGAATACAAATGCTCGTAGTATGGATCTTCACCTTTTTCTTTGCCATTGGCTACGAAATACACTTTTCTATTTCGCTCATCCACACGCGCCACTCCCCCTACATGGTATGGGCCAGAGGTCAATTGTCTTTTGAACGAACCATCTTTGCCATACAAGTAAAGATGTGCCCAGCCATCTCTCTCAGACCACCAGATGATTTCATTTCCTACTAGCTCGATTTTGTCCAAATCGATGTAGGTATTGCTTCGCTCTTCGATCAAAACTTCCTTTTCATTCGTCGATAGATTCCATCGAACCACATCTACTTTTTTCAAATCTCTGGAAGTCAACGCAAAATAGAATTCGTCCTCATCACCTAACCAAGTAGCTGGTCTGAAATCATCATCTCGGGTATTCGCAGCAGGAGTCGTGGACCAAAGAGAGATCGTTTGATCTTTAAATGTCGCCACTGGTAACTCATTCATTTTTTCTGACTCAAAAGAATAATGCAACAATTCGGATTTTGGCTGCTCTTTTTCGCCTGGCATCGCATACTTGTAGGTCTCCAATGTCGGTCTTGGATCTTTTGTATTATGGATCACCCAGAGGTCTTTGACCGAGCGAGAATCCGATCGGGTCAATACAAACTGCTCCGAATCAGTACTCCAAAGCACTCCCACTCTTTTGCGATCGTCTTTCTTTTTCTCTTCCTCCACATTGTCATCTCCACGGCCTCCCCAGCCATATTCGTAGTCCTTTTCTCCATCGGTCGTCAACTGATTCTCAACGATTGTAGAGTCTTTTTCATCCTTGACAGCCTTGAGAAAATTCTCCTTGTCCATCCAATACAGATTGTAATTTTTGGTATAGACTACTTTAGAGCTATCCGGGGCAATATTAGCCCAAGAGAGTCTTTTGGGATCTTTGACAGTTTCGATTTCTGTCAGAGTTTGTGTAGTGATGTCAAAGAGGAAAGTGTGAACTTTCTTTTCTAGCGAGTCCTTTGCATTCTTGTTCTTCTCTTTGATTTCATCCCAGTCAGACTTGAGGACATCTGCAGTGGATTTGACTTTGAACCGGATGGTATTCTCATCCTCCATAAGTTTCAGGTCGTCCAAATCCAGATGCTGACCATCATAAGGATCTTTGACTGCTTTGGTGATTTCAGCAGCTAGTTTATCTCGGTCAAAAAGTTCAGTTTTGGTTTTGCGACTAGCATCTACGACATACCATCTCTTGCCGTCACTGGTTTCATACTCATACCAAAACCGATCGGATTTCTTCATCCAATGCGGATTGACACTGGTAGAAAAAACCATCTTTCTCATTTTTTCAGGTGAAAAACGAGCTGCAAGCTCATAATTTCCTTGATAAACTGGCTCCTGTGCAAAAGCTGAAACAGCTGCAAGCATGAAACCAGAAAGCAGTAAAGTTTTCCTCATATCCTCTTTTTTTATTTTCGAAAATAGAAAGTGAGGATACAAGGATAAATACCGCTTAAGTAAAAGGCTTTACTGTCGAGATACACTAAAGGTCCCTACATCGAGCCTCCCAATGCCAAAAACAGGTTGATTCTCTGGGTGATTTTTTCCGTTTGGATTCGAATAAGTGCCATCTGAGAGTTGAAATAATCCATCTGCTGCATGGTCAAATCTCTTAAATCAGACTTGCCGACCTCATAAGAAATCTGCTCCAATTCGAATGCCCGATAGTTTTGAGCAACCGACTCTTTGAGAATACTCTCTCGCTGATCCACATTGCTGACTGTCTCCAGCGCTGTTTCCACATCTCCGATTGCCAACAAAACCGTCTTAGCATAATTTTGGACGGCTTCTTCCTGCTCCTTTGTCTTGACTATGACATTTTGCTTGAGCATTCCTCCCTGATAAATCGGAGCTACGAGACTGGCGCCCAAACTCCGAATCGGGTTGGAGAATTCGGGTACAAATGCCAAAACCTGACTGTGAACCGCACCTAAACTTCCTGTCAAGCTCAATTGAGGCAGTCTGGCCGCTTCTGCCGAGCGCACGCGGTGAAAACTAGCATTGAACTGGTGCTGGGCAGCCAAAACATCCGGCCTCCTTTCCAAAATCTGAAGAGGGATGCCCGCTGGTATCACACTCTCTAGTGTGATGAGGCTATCTCTTGTCTGCACTTCTGCTCCAGGATACCTCCCCAACAGAATCTCAAGCGCTCTCAGTTGATTATGATATGCCAAATCAAGCTGTTTGACACCATCTTCCAGAGTAGTCATACTTGCCTGTGCCAACACCAAATCCCGCTCGGTCCCCACTCCCACATCAAATCGTTTTTGTGCCACATCTACCAAGGTTTCCGAAAAAACCAACATTTGCAGAGCCAATTCCCGCTCCAGATGAAGGGCCGTAGCCAAATAGTAATTTCTAGCCACCGCTGCCGCAATAGATAGTCTTGCAAAGGAATATTCTGATTGAGTCGCCTCATACACCTCCTCCTGAGCACTTCGGGCATTTCGGAGTTTTCCCCAGATGTCAATTTCCCAAGCAGCCGAAAAAATAGCCCCATTGAGGCCTGAGCCACTGAAATCTCCTCCTAGTTTTGTAGTCTCCCTTCCGAGGATATTCAGACTTGGTCTCAAAGCACTCCTTGCCATCTCTACATAGCCCTGTGCTTGGGCTACACGAGTTTCTCCCACTCGGAGATTGATATTGTATTGCAAGGCTTCCAACACCAAAGTATCCAATACCGGATCATCAAATTCCTCTAGCCAATTTTCTCTAAAAACAGTGGAATCAGATTGTCCTTCCTGTGCCATCTTCCAAGTAGAAGGAAGAATGAAATTTGCGAAAGCTGCTGCCTGTAGCTCTTCCGAGTCAGGCGGATCCTTGACCTTACATCCATCCAGTAGCCACATGACTGCCACCAACAACATAAGATTGTAAAACTGATTTTGTCGCTTCATCATGGCATCAATGTAGTTTGAGTACCAGCCAGTCCATCTTGGTACCTACCCTCAAAATCACCTTTCTGACGATATGGATGATTTTTCCTTTGTCAGTATAAATCGCTCCCTGGCCTACAGCCCCTGGTGCCAAAAAAATCTCTTCCTCAGGAGAGACCTTGAGCCTAACTGCAAACCTTCCTTCGTGAAAGTCTGTCACCTGAGTATCCGGCAACACTCCACTCGCTGTCAATTGCCCCTGAGCATTGGCCCAGACTATGTGCTCTACCTCACAGTAAATGATCCTATTGGGATGGGTCTTTAGCGCTATTTCAGCCTCATCACCTTCCTGTACATAGCGCAGCTCATTTTGATGATATAAGGCTACGACCCATTGCTCGTCTTCTATAAAAGTCATCACAGGCTTCAGCGGAAACTGCACAGCCATTGCGCCGGGACGAAGTTGGAGATTGACGACACGCCCATCTGCAGGAGCCCGATAAATAGTATTTTCCAGGTCCCATTCCGCTATTGCCAGATCACTTTTGGCCTGCTCCAAATCAGCTCGAGCCTGGGATATTTCTGCCAATTCTCCGGCATCAGTCTGTGCCGATAGTTTTTGAATCACTTGTGACTTTTGAGATTCAGCGACTGCGAGTTGCGCTGTCAGATTATTGAAATTCGTCTGGGCCTGCTCATAGTCAAACCGCGACCCGGCACCACTTTCTGCCAATAGTTTGTTCTGATCCAGTCTTTTTTGCGCCAGATCTATTTCGGTTTGTATCACTCTGATCTGGCTATTTGCCGTCGCTATCTGTGTCTCCAACTCTCTATTGTATGCTTTGGCACTGACTAGCTTTGCCTTCAGGCCCGGGATTCTTGCCTCCAAGGCATTGACTTTGAGTTCAAATGGTGTCGGATCAATCCGAAACAAAACATCACCTTTTTTGACATGTTGATTGGGCTCGATGGGTACCTCCACTACCAGGCCTGTCACCCGAGGTACTACCTCCACATTGTAGTTCATGACCCTCACATCATGGGAAGAGGGCGCCATGATATTAAGTAGCAATATCAAAATCGCGATCCCCACCACCGGAATCGTAAAAACTATCACCTGAGATATCGTATTCCAAGGCAAGAGCTTGAACTTGAAAAAAATCAACCATACTATGATGGAGTAAACTGTCAGTAGTAATATTTCCATAGTTCGATAGTTAAAAGAATTTGTGTTTTCACATACTCACTACTTTACCAAATAGGCAAAATCAGACATCAACTGGTATGAAGAACCTTAACCTTTTTGATTGGTCTTTTCTTCTTGTAGGTCCTTCATCGTCTGCTCATGATAGTCTCCTTTGTCTGTCCCATAGGCCATTTTGTAAAAAACAGGCTTGGTGTAAGTCCAGAGCCATGCCAATGGCCATAGCAGTCCACCAAAGAAGAGAGAAAGAATACACAAAGCTTTGATGGCTTCTGCCTGAGGATGATTCTTTTTTTCAGCGATCTTTTCCGGTAGGATATGTACCATCAAAAACAGTGTAATGACCACAACCGGCCCTACAATAATCGCTACCCAACTGATAGCTCCCGCCATAGTATCCTCAAATGATTCTGCTCTGATCAGGGATGGCAACAGAAGCAAAGCCAGCATGACTGCGTATCTGGCACTTTTAATTGATTTGGTTTTCAAAAGAGTATTCATAATCAAAAGGGTTAATCATAAAAAACTAATACTCAGAAGATTTCAGGAAAGATGAAAAACTAGCTTTCTGCTTTTAAGACCTGAATTTGCTCCTAGTCAAATCTGAAATCCATATTAAGGTATAAAATATTGTGGGTAAATTCTAAGTATCTGATTACGATCTAGTTTGATATTCCCTATGAATATTAAAAATTGGCCCTAATCCACCTCTCACCGCAAGACTTTTTCGTTTTCCTTAACTTAAACTTCATGTACTCCAAAGGAAATTCTGAAATCATAGCAAATCCTTAACAAACTAAACATCATGGATTTATATACCTAAAATACCTTTCGATCAAAACCAATGGAGTGAAGACACAATTCAAAACAATCATCATCTCAGATGTCCACTTGGGAACCAAAGGCTCCAAAGCCAAAGAAGTGGTCCGATTTCTCAAACAATACCGATGCGAAAATCTGATCCTCAACGGAGACATCATTGACGGCTGGCAACTGAAAAAATCAGGAAGTTGGAAAAGAAAGCACACCCGCTTTTTCAATCGAATCCTAAAAATGATCGAGAACCACAAAACCCAGGTATACTACCTCCGTGGCAATCATGACGATTTCCTCGATCAAATTCTTCCTCTTCAGATCGGCAATCTGTCCATTCAGAATGATATGATCTACGAAAGTCAGGGCAAAAAGTACTTCATCACCCATGGGGATGTTTTTGATAGCATCACCACTAATCTGAGATGGATTGCCTATCTGGGAGATATGGGATACACCTTCTTGCTTTGGCTCAACCGTGTGGTCAATCACTACCGGGTCAAGCGTGGCCTACCCTACTTTTCCCTTTCGCAGTATGTCAAAGGAAAAGTCAAATCAGCGGTATCCTACATCGACCAATACGAAGAAGAACTCGCGAAAATGGCCAAATCAAAAGGCTGTGACGGCATCATCTGTGGCCATATTCACAAAGCCGAAAACCGAGAAATCGATGGCGTCCACTACCTCAACTCCGGAGACTGGGTGGAAACCATGTCTGCGCTTGCCGAAGATCACGAAGGCAACTGGCAGTTGATTTACTACAATGAGATAGATTTCAAAGAGATCAGAGATACGCAGTTTCACTCCACAGAGGAAATTGGAATCAAAAATCCTGGAATATTCCCATTGAGACAGGTTTCTTTTGATCAGACCAAAGATGATCTGATCGACCCACCAGCATATCGACAATGAAATTTCTATTCATCGTACAGGGAGAAGGACGGGGTCATATGACTCAGGCAATCGCTTTCTCCAAATTGCTCAGAACTCAGGGACATCAGCTGTGCTCTGTGGTACTAGGAAAAAGCAAACGTAGAGCGATCCCTGATTTTTTCAAACGCGAAATTCAAGCTCCGATCCATTGGATACCGAGTCCGAATTTTGAGTGTGATGCAAATGAAAAAAAAATCAGCCTCAGCAAAACCTTTCGGAAAAATCTAATCAAAACACCGCTTTTTCTGGAAAGTCTCTGGGAAATTCATCAGCTAGTCAGAAAACACCAACCCGACGTTATTCTGAATTTTTATGATATGCTAGGTGGACTCTACAATGGTGTTTTTAGACCCAAAGCCAATTATTGGGTGATCGGCCATCAGTACTTGGTCACTCATTCTGATTTTTGCTTTCCCAAGGGAAGAAAACTGGAGAAAAGTCTCTTTCAGCTAAACACTGAAATCACAGCCTGGGGAGCTGATGAGAGGCTTGCGCTTTCATTTACACCTTATGAGCAAGAAGGAAATACACGGATAGTTCCTCCGCTTCTACGCCCCGAATTGAAGCAATTGGATATCAAGCAGGAGAATTTTTACCTGGCCTACATGGTCAATTCCGGCTATGCGGATGAAATCATCCGATTTGCGCAAAACAATCCCACCATCGAAATCAAAGCCTATTGGGATAAGAAAGATGCCCAGGAAGTGGAAATGATTCGTCCCAACCTGACTTTTCATCAAGTGAATGATCGGAAATTTCTGCAAGACATGGCTGCCTGCAAAGGACTGGTCTGCACAGCTGGTTTTGAATCGGTGTGCGAAGCCATGTATCTGGGCAAAGCCATTCTTGTGATTCCCGTCGCAGGTCAATACGAACAAGCCTGCAATGCGCTGGAGGTTGAGAAATCCCAAATCGGCATTACAGCGACTGAGTTTGACTTTGGCTTATTGGAAAATTCGAAAATGGAGTCAAAAAGAAATCCCCAAGAATTCCGTCATTGGCAAAATTCCTGGGGACTTATTCTTCAAAATCTACTAGCTAAAGAAGAAATCGACTGGAGTGCTTCAAGCCCTTCGTTGGAAGTAGGATAAAATTAGCATCCCATCATTTTACGGTCCTCCTCTGTCAATTCTGAAGCAAGCTTAAAAAATTCCTTTCCATCTTTCACTAAGACGACATAGGGAGTCTGGGGACTTGTAGGTCTTTTCACCAACATTTTATCGTTATGATCCAGTCCAAAGTAGGCTGACTCCACCCTCTTGAATTGATTAAAAATAGCTTCCCTCTCCTCTTTTGATTTATAGATAAAATGCTCTCGATTGTTCCTTGTCAGTTCATAGGTATAATAAAGTTCTCTATAAACTTTGAGTAAAGTGACTCCATTTCCCTTTTGAGCAGGTGGCGGTGGTGGAGGTAATTGAGCTTTTTCTTCTTCAGTCAAATCCTTTGGTAATTTATAATACACCTCCCCATCTTTATCCAGGTGCACATACGGAGCATACGGATGAACTGGCCTTTCTGCTTTTCTTTTATCGTCAATAGGAAGCCTAAAATATCTCCCACCAAGATCTAGGAACAGCTTCATGATTTCCTCTTGCTCTGATTCAGATTTTTTGACAAAATGAACACCTGTTTCCAATTTCTCATTATAAGCCTCAAGGTCATTCAAGTATTCAGTCAGGTTATTGATCCGTTCATTGCGAGGAGGCCAAATCCCTGAATTGCCTACATATTTGATTTTTCGCACATCCAGCTTTCTTAATTCTGTCTGACAATCCGCCAATTTCCCCATCGATAACCCCGAATCGACCGAAAGATTGATCAGCATAGTGTTATCAAAATCTCTGAGAAGATCTTTTAAGTCTGTCAATTCATACACTTTCCCTTCATACGTAAACCCTCCATCTTTATTCAAATAGAAATTAAGCTCATTTGAGTGATCAATGGACTTAGGCTCTGTTCCTGAATTTTTCTCGACGAGAACATATTCCTTCTCACTAAAGCCATAAATCACCAAGCCGATCATAGGTAAAAGCACCAGAAGCTTGATGGCTCGAATAGCCGGTTTGGATTGCTTTTTCATCATTTCAAGACGTTTTTTGGTTAAAGAAAAATTCAAATTGCTGACCAATCCATTGGCTGATTTACCAGCGGCAAACTGAAGCAACTCCTGCTGATACCTGTGAAGAGGCCACTTTTTGAGAGCCGATTGATCTGCTATAAATTCGTGATTGAGCTGAATACTCTGCTTGGCCCAGTACAGCCCCGGATGAAACCAGAACGGCACCAACAGCAACTCAATAAATAGGATATCCCAGCTGTGTTTTCCTTGTACATGTGCAAGTTCATGCTCCAATACAGCGTCCGAAAGCTCCTCTTTTTCAAATTCCTGACGATTGACAAAAATGTAACGGAAGAATGTAAAAGGAACCACTTGCTCAGACAGCAAAACCAAAGTTTGGCCTCGATAAGTCACCCCTTAAAACAAAGAAGCGAATCAAAAAAATCAACGAAATCAAGCCGTATAGACTCCACATCACTGTTTCCCAAGGAAATTGCGACGATGTCACAATGGGAGTACTCGGCTGATCCGACACACTGCCCAAAGCAAAGATAGGCTCCGACTCCATTCTGTCTGCCGATGCATCTGCTACCACTTTCTCTTCTACCATCTCCACCCTTTGAATGGCATAGCTCGGGATCCAAAAGGAAAAGACAACAGCTCCCAGAAGGAAAAATCTATTGAATTGGTAAAACACCTCACTTTGTAGCCACAGTCTATGGATGGTCAGCAAGACCAGTAGACAAATCATGGATTTCAATAAATATTCCATCAGCTTTTTTGATCTAGATTAAAATTCACTCTAAGCTTCCGAGTTCCCCTGAGGAGGTACTGGCTTTTTCACTCTCTTTTGCCAATTTGGATTAGAAGAAAAATACATTTCTTTCAATTGCTGATAAACCTCACCCAACTTCATTTTATCCTTATCAGATTTTAAATCAATCTCAAGCAACTTTTCATAGTTAGCATAGATCTGTAAATATCGAGTAGTGCGATCTGGATAGTTTTGAATATCCTTATGCCAAGTTACTCTTCGCTCTGTCAATGTAATAGTATCAGCTCTACTCAACGGTTGAAACATCTCAGCATCCGGGCCGAATAACTTCAAATAGAGGTCTTTCCGATACAGTTTCACTTGATGTTCTTGAGGAAATCTTTTGGATCGTGCATTAGGATAAACATATGAATCAAAAAAGCCATAAAAATCCTCCGCTCGATATTTGTCCAATTCTGCATTTTGCACCACTATATCATCAACCCAAACTGCATATTGAGTGTGGTCTTTAAATTTTTCAAATAAGTCTATCGACGGAGACATCTTTTCAGCGCCCTTAAATTGAGGCCTGATCAGTTCTCCCTTTTGCTTTTCTGTCAATTGTGAATATGTCTTATGAGTATAATGCATTTGACTATCCTCAATTAGAAAATAAGCATTTTCATAATATTCCTGATCTGAAATGAGCCTTGTTTGCACTTGAGGAGAACTCATTTTTTGCACTGTTTTCTTTTCATTACTATCATCTACCTCAACGTACTCTATTTTCTTGACATCTAAGCCCTCCAGCATTTTCTCCAACTGATACACGACCTCCATGGAAGTTCCAGGACCAACCACAAGTCTAACCTCTTCTCTATTCTCAGTCAAAACATTCTCCAACTGTCCAAAAGAAAAAATTTTACCTTCAAAATCGAATGTCGAATCCCCATGGATTTTAAAAAGAGGCCTAGAATTGTCCGTACCTTTTACTATTGAAGTGTCGGTTTGTACCTCCTTCTCACTAAAGCCATAAATCACCAAGCCGATCATAGGTAAAAGCACCAGAAGCTTGATGGCTCGAATAGCCGGTTTGGATTGCTTTTTCATCATTTCAAGACGTTTTTTGGTTAAAGAAAAATTCAAATTGCTGACCAATCCATTGGCTGATTTGCCAGCGGCAAATTGAAGCAACTCCTGCTGATACCTGTGAAGAGGCCACTTTTTGAGAGCCGATTGATCTGCTATAAATTCGTGATTGAGCTGAATACTCTGCTTGGCCCAGTACAGCCCCGGATGAAACCAAAACGGCACCAACAGCAACTCAATAAATAAGATATCCCAGCTATGTTTTCCTTGTACATGTGCAAGTTCATGCTCCAATACAGCGTCCGAAAGCTCGTCTTTTTCAAATTCCTGACGATTGACAAAAATGTAACGGAAGAATGTAAAAGGAACCACTCGCTCAGACAGCAAAACCAAAGTTTGGCCTCGATAAGTCACGCGTAGATTTTGCTGGATTTGATTGTAGAGGATACTGATATTTCTCAAGAAGCGAATCAAAAAAATCAACGAAATCAAGCCGTATAGACTCCACATCACTGTTTCCCAAGGAAATTCAGACGATGTCATAATGGGAGAAACCGGCTGAACCGACACATTGCCCAAAGCAATGATAGGCTCCGACTCCATTCTGTCTGCCGATGCATCTGCTACCACTTTCTCTTCTACCATCTCCACCTTTTGAATGGTATAGCTCGGGATCCAAAAGGAAAAGACAACAGCTCCCAGAAGGAAAAATCTATTGAAGCGATAGAACACCTCACTCTGTAGCCACAGTCTATGGATGGTCAGCAAGACCAATAGACAAATCATGGATTTCAATACATATTCCATCAGCTTTTTTGATCTAGTTTTTCTTCAATGAGTGACTTCAATTCTTCCAATTCTTCTTTGGTCAGGTCTGTTTTTTTGGTAAAAAAGGAGGCAAACTGACCGGGAGAATCATTGAAAAAATTCTTGATCAACCCATTGATATGCTTGGAGAAATAATTCTCTTTACTGATCAAAGGAAAATATTGTCTCATATTTCCAACCGTCTCGTAAGACACAAAATTTTTCTCCTGCATCCTTTTCAGTAAAGTAGAAATCGTAGTAGCTGCAGGCTTTGGATCTGGGTACAGCTCCAAAAGTTCCTTTTGAAAGGCCTTTTGAAGTCTCCAGAGATGATTCATCAGTTCTTCCTCAGTTTTAGACAGTTTCATAAATCAACAGGTTTTCTACAAATGTAGAACAATGTTTTAATTCTACAAGTGTAGAACAGTGAATTTTCATTTCCTTTTTTGATTTAGTTCAAAAAATACCTTCCCATGATTTTGAATTGATCCCGATCCGGAGAAATACGTAATTTGGGATTTAGTCTTGGAAATAGTTTATTTTCACTACTGCTCAAAACTGAACCTATGTTAGCCGAACATATACGATTACAAGAAGACCGGGACTTCAAAAAACACTGGAAAAAGTGGGGACCCTATCTGACAGAAAGACAATGGGGTACCGTGCGGGAGGATTACAGTCCGGATGGAGCCGCTTGGGAAAATGTGACTCACGATGATGCCCGTAGCAAAGCCTATCGATGGGGAGAAGAGGGTATAGGAGGCATCTCAGACTACAAGCAAAAACTCTGTCTTGCCTGGGCTTTCTGGAATGGTAAAGATCCTTTGATCAAAGAAAGGCTTTTTGGCTTGACCGGAAACCAAGGAAATCACGGGGAAGATGTCAAGGAGATTTATTATTACCTCGACTCCACTCCCACTCACTCCTACATGAAGATGCTCTATAAGTATCCTCAGGAAGAGTTTCCCTATCAGCGGCTGATCGACGAAAGTCAGAAAAGAGGCAAGCTGGAGACTGAGTTTGAACTCATCGATACAGGCATCTTTGATCAAGACAAATACTTTGACATATTCATCGAGTATGCAAAGCAGGATGCCGAAGACATCGTGGCCAAAGTGACCATTCACAATCGAGGCCCTGAAAAAGCACCAATTTGGGTGATGCCGACATTTTGGTTTAGAAAAACATGGTTTACAGGACACGAACCTTTTCTACCTAAAATCAGCCTGGTGAGATCCAACCAAATCAAGGCTTTCAATCCCAAATCAGGCAACTACTCCATTACCTTCGATGGTCTGCCTGATATCCGATTTTGTGACAATGAAACCAACCGGGAAAGACTCTATGGGATTCCCAATGAAAAAAACTACCTCAAAGATGGAATCAATGATTTTCTGATCTACGGGGACGACTCCAAACTTAACCCTGCTTTCACAGGTACCAAGGCTGCGGCCATTTACAAATTGGAAATCGGCGCTGGGGAAAAAGCCGAAATCACCCTACGGATGCAACATCAGCTCGATGACAATCCACTGGAGATCTGCGAAAGTTGCCTTACCCAACGCAAGCAGGAAGCGGACGAATTCTATGATGAGCTCCAAGACCGAGTGACAGATATTGATCTGAAATCAATCCAGAGACAGGCCTATGCCGGCATGATGTGGTCCAAGCAGTTTTACTATTACGATGTGGAGCGATGGCTAGAAGGGGATCCGGGGCGCTATGTCCCACCAGTAGAGCGCAAAAAAGGAAGAAATCATCAATGGAGACATCTTCAAAACTATGACATCATCTCCATGCCAGACAAATGGGAATATCCTTGGTATGCAGCTTGGGATCTGGCATTCCACTGCATTCCTATTGCGAGGATAGATCCGGAGTTTGCCAAAAATCAACTGGTACTTCTCCTCAATGAATGGTACATGCATCCCAACGGGCAGATCCCTGCCTACGAGTGGAATTTCTCTGATGTGAACCCTCCTGTCCATGCCTATGCGGTGCAGCGGGTCTATCAGATCGACAAAAAAGCCAATGGAGGCAAAGGAGATCAGGAATTTTTGGAGAGAGCGATGCACAAGCTGATGCTCAACTTTACTTGGTGGGTCAATCAAAAAGACTCCGACGGTAAAAACATCTTCGAAGGTGGCTTCCTTGGTTTGGACAATATTTCCATTTTTGACAGGAGCCATGCCCAATACTACCAGGGTAAATTAGAGCAAGCAGACGCCACCTCCTGGATGGCCATGTTTTGCCTCAACATGCTACGGGTTTCACTCGATCTCTGCGAATTCAACAAAGTTTATCAGTTTACTGCGACCAAATTCCTGGAGCATTTCCTCTACATCGCCGGTGCGATGAGCAATATTTCCAAGGAACAGATTTCCCTATGGGATGACACGGACAATTTCTTCTACGATGTATTCCATGTACCTGGAAAAGAGTCTAAGAAAATGAAAGTAAGGTCCATCGTAGGCTTGATTCCACTTTTTGCGGTGGAGCCAGTTCGCGAAGAGCTCTTCAATCAACTCCCAGAATTCAAGAAAAGACTGGATTTTTTCCTTCGCGAAAAACCAAAACTTGCAGCGCTAGTTTCCAGTTGGAATCAGCCCGGCTATGAAAAAAGAAGGCTTTTCTCCCTTTTGAGAGGGCATCGAATGAAAAGTGTCCTCTACAAAATGCTCGATTCGGATGAGTTTTTGAGTGATTTTGGGATTCGTTCACTGTCCAAATTCCATGAATCCAACCCCTACTCCACCAAAATCAACGGAGATCAATTTTCGATCAAATATACTCCGGGAGAAGCCGATACGCAGATGTTTGGTGGCAACTCCAACTGGCGGGGCCCGATCTGGTTTCCAATCAATTATTTGATCATAGAATCACTGAAAAAGTTTGATTTCTATTATGGTGGTGATTTCAGCATAGAATACCCCACAGGCTCTGGCAAATACATGACCATGGACGTCATAGCTAGAGAGCTCTCTCTTCGATGCATGAAGATTTTTATGAGGGATGAAGAGGGGAATAGACCGTTTCAGGGTAAGCACGAAAAGCTCCAAAAAGACCCTCATTTCAAGGACTACATTCTATTTTATGAATATTTCCATGGTGACTCCGGTAAGGGACTAGGAGCCTCCCATCAGACAGGATGGACGGGACTGGTTGCCGAGATGATCCACAAATTTTACAAAGAGAAAAAACCACATACTCATGCCAACTCTGCTACCTTATTTAGAAGCTGATCGTCTGGAAGCGGGCTGCGATGAAGTCGGAAGAGGCTGCCTGGCAGGACCTGTAGTGGCTGCTTCAGTCATTCTACCCAATGACTACGCAAACCCTTGGATCAATGACTCCAAAAAACTCAAAAAATCTCAGCGGGAAGAACTGGTAGAAGAAATCAAAGAAGCTTCCCTCGCTTGGGCTATCGGTGAAGCCAGCGTAGCGGAGATCGATCAGATCAATATTCTCAATGCATCTTTTCTAGCAATGAAAAGGGCAGTTCTCTTGCTTAAAATCCAACCTGAGCATCTTCTGATCGATGGCAATCGCTGGAAATCAGATCTGACTCTCCCCCATACCTGTGTGATCAAAGGCGATGGAAAATTTGCGAGTATCGCTGCAGCATCCATTTTGGCCAAAGTCTATCGGGACAAATTGATGGAAGATTTGGCCTTAGACTTCCCGCACTACGGCTGGGAGACCAATGCCGGCTACCCGACCAAAATCCATCGGGCTGGTCTGGAGTCTTTTGGAAAGACAAGCTGGCATAGGAGTAGTTTTCAGCTTCTTCCCAAGCAAATCATGCTGGACTTCAAATAAAAAGCCATCCCTTGGGGATAGCTCGGTAGCTCAATGGGTGATTGATTACTACTACTTAGTCTTTTTTACGCTCGAAAACCAATTTTCCAGCTCCCTGACGCTCGCTTATAGGCTGCAATACAAGTTTCTCACTATCAAACTCCACAATCTTGGCCTGTCTAACCTCTTTCCCATCAAAAATCGTCAACACATTATCTTCGCTCAATTCGATTTTTGCTTTTTTCTGTACCAGCTGCTGATTCTCAAAATCTGTAAACTTCAAGGAGTCTCCCTCCACAAACTGATACACGGTGCTTTCTAGCCGATATTTGATCCTGTATTCCATATTGGCCAGAGTCGCCGAATCCGCATCTTTAAATTGAGGAGACTTTCTGATGCGGTCTATTCCATCAAAATAGACCAATTGCCATTTACCGAAAAGCTCTTGAAGTTGGATAGGGTTGCCATTCAATAAGAATGCAAGCAAGAGTACTGGAGCGCTGAATAGATTCATGCCAGCCTAACTCGCAATTATTTTGCCAAAAACTGAAAATCAGGATTCTACCACTTTTACATGGAGGAAAGGAAGCCATTCTGAGGCCTGTCTCTCGGCGTATTCTGCCAAAAAATAAGATAAGGAAGGTTTGAATGGCCTGATTCGCAATAGCATTCCTGCCTGCTCTGGAGTTTTGTCCCCCTTGCTCACATTGCAGCGATTGCAGGCAGTCACCAAATTGGTCCAGCTGGATTTACCGCCTTTAGATTTGGGAGTGACATGGTCGATGGTCAGCTGCTTCTTGCTCCCGCAATATTGACACTCTCCATTATCTCTTCTGAACACATTCAGCCTATTCAGCAATACTCCACGGTATGGGATGCTTTTGTATTCATTGAGACGAATAACTGCCGGGTAAGAAAAAGACCGGCTGACAGTCCTGATTTCTAATAAGTCATAGGTAGTCAAGACATTTGCCTTTTCTAATAAAGTAAGGACAATAGCCTTTTGGGCCGACACCACTGCTATCGGCGAGTGATCCATATTCAATACCAACACTCGCTTTTCCATAGACTTATATAAAAACGGACCTAGCCTGTAAGCCCATATCCGCAGTTTGTTTGCTTTGAAATGAAGACATCCACTCTTCAGTATCAGAAACTCTCATCTTGTGATCCATCCAGAGCACTTCTTCCATCCCAAGATAGATAGCAAAGTGATCACTTCCAGCCACTTCGTCCTTTAAAATAAACAAATCTCCCGGAAGTGCCTCTCCACTGGATATGACTTTACCGGGAAGATGCATGGAATCCCAGACATAGCCTCCAATGGAATAAATCAATGAAAAGCCCAAATGTTCGTCTAACCCAAAAATACTTCTGCCTCCTGCTTGCCAAGGAGCATTGATGTATTTGACGGCGATTTCTATAAGCTGATCTCTCCCTGCTCTTACTGCATGACTTCGTGTGCTCCCCGTAAATCCGACATGATCTTGCCAGTTGAAAAGCTCCAAATCTGAAAAATGAAGTCTGCTGCCCGGCAAAAGGTAAAGATTAGTCCCCATATATTCGATGGCCGCTATGGGACTGGTGACGACCTGAAAATCCTGACTCAAAAACGTCTCATAATCCTGTTGTGGGATTTCTTTGAGTGACTTGGAGGATATCCAACCACCCATTTTGGAGTCCTCATGAAAAATTCGATACCAAGTTCTATCGCTGGTTACAGCCCTCACTTGATAGCATTCGCCGAAAAGCAACTGAGTCAACAAAGCAGAGTCTACAGATGGCTTCCTGTAGACTGGAAGAATGGTTTGTCGGCAGATGCCGAATACATCATTTAAGGGCCATTCGCTGGAGTTCTCTTTTGGCATCTTTTTCCTTCAGATCCTGTCTCTTATCATGGAATTTCTTTCCTCGACCTAGGGCTATTTCCATTTTGGCCATCCCTCGGTCATTGATAAATATACGAACCGGAATGATAGTTAGACCTTTTTCCTGCGACTTAGTTTGCAGTTTTTCGAGTTCTCTCTTGCTCAAAAGTAATTTTCTATCTCTCACAGGCTCATGATTATAGCTCGCTGCCATGGTATAAGGCGCGATGTGCATTTGTCTCACAAAGAGCTCCCCATCTAAAAAAACACAAAAAGATTCAGTCAGAGACACTTTTCCTTCACGGATAGATTTGATCTCCGTGCCTTTCAGCACCATTCCGGCAGTGTAGGTGTCTATAAATTCAAACTGAAAGCTTGCCTTCTTATTCTTGATATTGATGATTTTATCAAACTTATTGACTTTGCTAGCCATACTAAATCTTCATTTTTGCCAAAGGTGTCACATCCATAGATGCAAATTCTCCCTCTTGATATTTAAAATGCGCAGCCATTGCGATCATCGCTGCATTGTCTGTACAGTATTCGAATTTGGGAATGTACAGGTTCCAACCTCTCTTTTTAGCCAAATCACTTAGCGTGTCCCTCAAGCCAGAATTGGCAGAAACTCCACCGGCAATCGCGACCTCCTTCACTCCATACTGCTTCACCGCCAATTTCAATTTGATCAGAAGCATCTCGATCAGGCTATACTGTATCGAAGCACACAAATCTGCCATGTTTTCCTTAATAAAATCCGGCTGATTCTGAATCTGATCTCGCAGAAAATATAAAACGGCTGTTTTGATTCCACTGAATGAATAATCCAATTCAGGCATTCTTGTAATGGGAAATTGAAACGCTTTCGGATTTCCTTCCTTTGCATACTTGTCAATCAGGGGCCCACCAGGATAAGGTAAGCCAAGTAGTTTGGCTGTCTTATCAAATGCTTCCCCCACGGCATCATCCCGAGTCTCTCCTATCACTTCCATTTCCAAAGGACTTTTCACCAAAACCAACTGCGTATGCCCTCCACTGACAGTCAGGCAGATGAATGGAAATTGAGGTTTTGGATCTTCGATAAAATGCGCCAAAACATGTGCCTGCATGTGATTCACCTCGATCAGAGGAACAGAAAGTGAATATGCCAGAGACTTGGCAAAACTCACCCCTACCAAGAGTGCGCCCATCAATCCGGGACCTCTGGTAAATGCAATTGCACTCAAATCTGAAAGAGCCAGGCCGGAACTGGCCAATGCCTCATGCACGACAGGAATGATATTTTCCTGGTGGGCTCGGGATGCCAATTCGGGAACTACCCCCCCATATTTTTCGTGGACTGATTGTGTGGCCACAATATTATTAAGTACTTTGCCATTTAAGATAAGAGAGGCAGAGGTTTCGTCACACGAGGACTCGATTGCTAGTATAGAAATATCTTTAGTATCCATTGGAAAAGAACACGAAAGTTACGGATTTTTTACACAAAGCCTTTCGAATACTCCTTTGGGTTGTCTTCTCTTTGTTGATCTCATTCTTGGCGATTGCACTGCTTCTGCAAACCGCGTCAGTCCAAAACTGGGCAATTGACCGGGTCACATCCTACCTGAACAAGGACTCCCAATTCACTACTAACATCGGTCGGATCGATCTCAACTGGTGGGATGCCCTGCAACTCAAGCAGCTGGAGATCCTCGATCATCGTGATAGTGTCATGATCGCGGCTGATGAGGCATTGGTTGATTTTGAGCTCAGTTCCCTTCTCTCTGTTGGATCACCATCTCTAGATCAAGTGAGACTGGAAAAAGCCACCGTCCAACTCATCACCCATGAAGGAGATGCTAGGATGAACATCAACCTTTGGGTCGACGAACTCTCCCAACTGTTTGGCTCAGGAGGAAGTTCCGGAGGCTCGGCATTTGGAATCGGCCAGATAGATTTGAGAAATTCACAATTTTCCCTTCTCAATCTAAACACCGAACCAATTACAGACGGTTTGGACTACAACCGCATGCATTTTGTCAATCTCAATGCCAGCGCATCGGACTTTGATATCATCAATGGAGAAGTGTCCATCCATATCAGCCATTTGTCAGGAACAGAAAGTGGCTCTGGTCTGAATATTAAAGAAATCAAAACCCAGTTTACTTACGCCTCCGAATTCATGGAATTTGACCAGCTGAATCTGGTCACGGACCACAGTCATATCCGGGATTATTTACGGTTTGAATATGCAACTCCCAGTTCCTTTACGGATTTTCTCAATAAGGTCGTGATCATCACGCGAATGGATGAATCCACGCTGGACCTAGAGGACCTGAGGTATTTTGCTCCTACTTTGCCGGACATAGAGGATGCCATCGTACTGACGGGTGAATTTCAAGGACCTGTATCGGATTTGAGATCCGAGGAATTTCTCTTGAGAGTAGGCAAAAAAACTGAGATTTTTGGATCCTTCCGCCTGGATGGTCTTCCGGATATCGATGATACCTACATTAACCTCTCCCTTCAAAACTCTACCATCGTATCCTCAGATCTGGCTCCTTATGTCAGCGAAGACATAGAGCGAGAACTGCTTAAATTCGGAACCATCCGCCTCAATGCGGATTTTGCAGGACTACTCAATCGCTTTAATACGAATGGAGAATTCAACACCAGCATTGGTCAAGTAGACGGAAGGGTCACCTATGAAAAACAAAACGGGACCAATAATCTGGTATCCAAAGTGACGATTCGAAATCTGGATTTGGGCAAAATCGCCGAATCTCCAGATCTTTTGCAAAAGGTAAGTCTGGAAGGAAATGTGAGCCTCAAAGGCAATACTCGAGAGGATTTGCTGGTAGGACTGGATGCTGCGATTTCCAAGATAGGAGTCAAGGGATATACCTATACCAATATTCAAACAGACGCCAACTATGGACTGGACCTCTTCGAAGGACACCTTTCGATCAAAGACCCCAACCTGAAACTCGTTGGTACGGGATCCATCAACTTGCGGGACACCTCCGAAGCAATCAATCTACGGGTACAGCTGGACACAGCCAACCTGGACATCCTCAATCTGGCCAGCAAGCAGACTTTTGTCTCCGGAGAACTGGAAATGGACACGAAGGGAATCAATATCGATGATCTTACGGGAATCATGAGGGTCAAAGACCTTCAAGTAGGATATGATGGCCGCTTTCTGGAAGTCGGTGATTTCTTTTTCCAATCACTCTTTGCAGGAGGTACTCGGACGATGTCTCTCAACTCTGATTACCTGGTAGCAGGCGCATCTGGACAGTTTGCTGTGGAGCAAATGGCCAAAGATTTCCCTGTCTTGTACAGTCAATATCTCGCGATCTTGTTCAAGCAAGAGCAGCCCGTCGCAGATGTAGAAGAGTACTTCAATCAGGAATATAAAATTGACTTAAACATCCGACTCTTGGATGTCAACCCACTCATTCAACTCATTCAGCCTGATTTTTACATTTCCAAAAACACCCTGATGGAAGGGGCTTTTTATCAGACTGCTGAGAACACTATCTTCAATTTTTTCACAGCGATCGACACGCTGCAATACAATGACAACACAGCGCATAATGTCAACATTGACTTCAATACTTCCAAACTGATCAATAGCGAGGATGTATTGGCCTCTTTCTACATTTTCTCAAAATCCCAAAACTTGGGCACATCCCTCGAGTTTTCCAACTTTGGATTTGAGGCCATTTGGGACAATGATAACCTGGATCTGGACTTTGCACTAGACCAAGACAGTACTGCCAGTAGTGCCAGGATCACAGCTGAAGCTACTTTTTCACCGACACAGACCAATTTATCCTTTGCTCCATCACAATTGATTTTATTGGGAGATGAATGGCAGTTTGACCCGGAAAACCAAATCCGAATCCAATCTGAAGGAATTGAGTTTGAAAATGTGAAAATCCAGTCCCAAAATCAATCGATCGATCTAGAGGGCATCTTGGGAAAAAACCCAGAAAACAAACTCATAGCTACCATAGATCAGGTCAATGCCAATATTCTCAACACATTGACTCCGCAGGAGTATCAGGGAAAAATCAATGGTCAGCTGACGGTATCGGTGGATTCTGTTCAGATGCGAGGCTTCGAATCCGAGTTGGGAATTGACTCTTTGGTGATCAATAACATCCCAATCGGCAATCTGAGTACTCGCGCCCATCTGAGCCAAGACAAGCTGGAACTGCAACTGGAAAATGAGCTAAATGGCAAAAAAACCATTTATCTCGGGGGAAATCTTTTGCTGGAAAATCAAGAGTTTGACCTGAACGGAGAATTGACCAATGCTGAGCTGGCGATTTTTGAGCCTTTTCTTTCCAATTACATTTCAGGTTTGGGCGGAAATCTCTCCGGCAATATCCAACTACAAGGCACAACGGAAAACCCAAAACTTCTGGGACGCGGCACATTCAATCAGGGAAAACTGCGGGTAAATTATCTCAACACTCCCTACCAGCTGGATGGAGGATTTGTATTCCAACCCGGGAGAATAACATTTGACAGGTTGGTAGCAAAAGACCTTAATGGTAATACTGCAAATATCAGCGGAGGATTGACCTATCAGGGACTTGATGATATTTTCTTGGACATCAATGCCCGGCTAAACAACTTCCACGTGCTCAATACCTCAGACAAGGACAATGAGGTTTTCTATGGACTGGCATTCGTCTCAGGCAATATCGAAATCAAAGGGTCTACGACGAATCTGGATATCAATGCCCGAGCTACCAGCCAGCCAAACACCCGGATCTACATTCCACTAAGTAGCAGTGACGAGCAGACGAGTGAGGAATACATCCACTTCATCAATATTCAGGATACGGTGAGAATCCAAGAGCTTGCCGAAGAAGTCAACCGCCTCAATATCGAGAATGTCCGCATGAATTTTGAACTGGATCTCACTCCGGATGCTTACGCTGAGATCATCATCGACCCACGAACTGATGAAAAAATCTCCGGAAGAGGCCGGGGAGTTTTGACTTTAAATATCGACACACAGGGTAATTTTTCTCTGGCAGGATCCTACGAAATCACCCAAGCCACCTACAATTTCTCCCTCTACAATGTGATTAAGAAGGAATTTGCCGTGGAGCCCGGTGGAAGGATCACTTGGTATGGAGATCCCTATGAAGGCGTCATGAACCTGACAGCCAAGTATTCCGAATACGTGTCCATCGCTCCACTGCTCACAAGCAGCACGCCTCAAGATCAGGAGAGCAGTGTCAGCAATCGGCGCTATCCTGTGGGTGTCATCATGAACTTGAATGGAGAACTACTTTCTCCTGAGATTACCTTTGGGTTTGACTTTTCGCAGTTCCCCAATACCGGAGATATCCAAACTGCCATCTCCTCTTTCCAATCGAGGATAGCCAATGACGAACAGGAAATGAACCGTCAGGTGTTTTCTGTGATCATGACCCGCTCTCTGTCTCCGGAGGGGCAGTTTGCCGGAGTCAATACGTTCTCCAATAGCTTGGGGCAATTGATTTCTTCTCAGCTCAATTCATTTCTAGGACAGGTAGACAAAAACCTGGAAATCAACGTCGACTTGGCTTCTTTGGATCAAAGTGCTCTGGAAACGTTCCAGCTTAGTGTGGCCTACACTTTCCTTGATGGAAGGCTTCGCGTATCACGAGATGGAGGTTTCACGGATAATACAGGAAATGCGGATGCCGCTTCCATCATAGGAGATTGGCAGGCGGAATACTTGCTGACTGATGATGGAGTCTACCGAATCCGGATTTTCAACCGCAACAACTTCAATACCTTCACCTCCCTTTCACTCTCCAAAAATGTAGCTACCTACGGAGTAGCGGTATCCCAAAACGTTTCTTTCAATTCCTTTTCCGAATTGTTCCAAAAAATCATCCGTAAAAAACAAAAGCCGGATCTACTCTACGAAGACTCAGACAACTACCTCCGCTACAATCAAGAAGGAGGTGAAAACTGGAAACCCATCAATCTGGATAATATTGAAGACAGAATAGATTCGCTGAAGCAAACCAAGAGTCAGTTTCTTTATATAAGAGAGGAGGAAGACTAAACAATCTGATGGCTTAAATGCTTTTTTCTTAAAAGACTTAGCATGCAAAAAATCACAATATTCTGGTTTCGGAGAGATCTCAGGCTGGAAGACAATACCGGCCTTTACTATGCCTTGCAGCAGGAGAAAAACGTCTTACCGCTTTTTATTTTTGATCAAAACATTCTGGATGAGCTTCCCAAAAGGGATGCAAGAGTTCACTTTATCCATGACCAGATTCTCCGATTGAGCAATGAGCTCGAATCAAAAGGCGGTTCTTTGATGGTTCATTATGGGAAGCCTATCGAGATTTATCGAAAACTAGCTGAGCAATATGACATCTCCGCCGTCTATACCAATCGCGATTATGAGCCCTATGCCCGTAGTCGGGATCAAGAAGTAGAAAAGCTGCTGGAGGAAAAAGGTGCTTCCTTCTATACCTTCAAAGATCAGGTGATCTTCGAACCTGGGGAAATCCTAAATGGGTCAGGAGAATTTTACAAAGTATTCACGCCCTACAGCAAAGTATGGAAGGAGAAGTTTGAGAAGAAAAAAATTGAGCCTCTCTCCTATTTCCAGTGGAAAATCCTATTCCCCAAGAAAGATTTCAAAATCCCGAGCTTAGAAGAGCTGGGTTTTGAGCCTAGCGACGTCCAGATTCCCGCCAAAACCTGGGAGGATGAGCAGCTCAGAAACTATGACAAAAAACGAGATTTTCCGGCCAAAAATGGAACTAGCAGACTTGGCATTCACCTGAGGTTTGGCACCATTTCCATCCGAAAACTAGCACTTGAAGCATCCAAACTCAACGATACGTTTCTCAACGAACTCATCTGGAGGGAATTTTACATGTGCATTTTAGCAAATAATCCTGAGGTGGTAGACAGTGCCTTTAAGCCTGCCTATGATCAGATTCCTTGGAGAAATGACGAGGGTGAGTTTCAGGCTTGGTGTGAAGGTAAGACAGGATATCCGCTAGTAGATGCCGGTATGCGTGAGCTCAATCAAACCGGCTACATGCATAATCGTGTGCGAATGGTAGTCGCCTCATTCTTGACCAAACACCTCCTCATCGACTGGCGCTGGGGCGAGGCCTATTTTGCAGAAAAGCTACTGGACTATGAACTCGCTTCCAATAATGGAGGGTGGCAATGGGCAGCCGGAACAGGCACAGATGCACAGCCTTATTTCCGGGTTTTCAATCCAGAGTCTCAAATGGAGAAGTTTGACAAAGACCAGTGCTATATTAAAAAGTGGTTGCCGGAATTTGGCACAAAAGATTACCCAAAACCCATCGTAGATCATAAATTTGCAAGACAGAGAGCAATAGACACCTACAAAAAAGCACTGGATCAATGAATATAGGCGACCGAGTGAGACTCCTTCATAGAAAAGAAGAAGGCATCATCCGAAAGATTTCGAAAAGTGGAAGGATAGAAGTAGAAATTGAAGATGGTTTCATCATTCCGGCCATGAAGTCCGAAGCTGTGGTGATCTCAGAAGCCGAAAAGTCTTACTTTGGCACTTCGGATGAGCCAGATATCATTTCAGAAACTCCAGTTGCTATTTCTGCACCAAAGGATCAAGGGATTTATTTGGCATTTGTCCCGATCAATGATCAGAATTTAAGCTTGTACCTCATCAACGATAGCAAGCAAAACTATCTCATCCATATATCTGAGGTATTTGGTAGCAATCAACGGACGCTATTGGCAGAAAGCGTCAAGCCCGGCATTGCCAAAAAATTTGATGATCGCCTACTCAAAGAAATGGACCAATGGCCTGCTTTTCTATTGAGATTTCTGCCTATCCAAAACAGACTGGAAAAAGCGATTCCTCCATTTGAACGGCAGATCAAAATCAAGCCAACCCAGTTTTTTAAGCATTTGGGGACAGCTCCTTTTTTAAATAAATCCGCCTACCTCTTTCATCTGGAGCAAACCACCCAAGAACTGGATATCAGGGCGCTCAATCAGGAATTGGGAAAACTCAATCCCAAACCAGTCGAAAGTCCGGTCTCCAAACCCTCCAAAACCATCGACCTTCATATCGAAGAACTGGTGGATGAACATCAACAACTCAGCAATTCAGAAAAGCTCAGAATCCAGCTGGAAACTTTCGAGAAAAAACTCGATCAGGGCGTTCGCGCCGGGATGGACGAGATGACTTTCATCCATGGACTGGGCAATGGCGTACTCCGCAAAGAAATTCACAAGCGCCTGAGTCAAATGGAAAATATTAAGTACTTTCAAGACACCCAAAAAGATCAATGGGGCTATGGTGCGACTCTGGTAAGAATTTCCTAAGCGATGGCTGTCAAAATTTCTCCCGTATTTCAGGTTTTCGAGCAGCAGCATTCTGAAGCCAAAGAACTTTTTCTTGTGTTGGGACGCCAGATCAAGTCCAAAAAGGCTGAGGAACTCTACCGAAAACTCAATTTTCTAGAAACTTACAGTGACCTGCTTGCCAAGGTTCACTTCGAGCAAGAAGGCCTTCAATTTGACCTCTTTGCTCCTTTCAACAAGCTGGAGAAAAACCTCAAAAAAATCAACCATCTCAAAACGGTGGAGAGGGGGTTCAAAGCTCGACAAGAATCGGGGAAGTTGACCTACAATAGCTATGGGGCTTTTTTGGACGAGCATAAAAAAGGACTTTACACTGAGACATTTGATATGGTCGTGGGAAGTTCCCTGCGCCAATGGGATGACTTTTTGAGCAAGTCCAAGCAAGCCAGTAAAGGAATCAAGCCCCTGATGATCAATACGGCCATCAACCAGCTGATCCAGGAAGAACTTGAGTTTTTCCAGATGGAAAAACGAAAAGGCATGGACAGCAAAGCGCTCAAAGATCTCTATGTGGGACTACGAAAAATCATTCTTCTCGAAAACCTGCTTCTTCATCTGGGGTTCAATGCGATTTTTATCGACACAGTGCACAGTGAGATGGAGTCTCTCAAAAACCTCCTAAAAACCTGGTACTCCAATCATTTGGAACTCCAATCTTTGACATTTTTCTTAAGCGACAAGGAAAATGTCAGCAAAAAATACGTCGAATGGGTCAAGGAACTGACCCAAGAAAAGAAAAGCCTGTCTTCCAAAGTCGAAAAACAGGCTCTTACTTTATTTCAGAAAATTTTAATCTGACCCCAACTGGGCCAATGCTTCTGCAAGGTCATTTTTGAGATCTTCGGCATCTTCTATCCCCACACTCAATCGAATCAGGGAATCCACCAATCCTACCTTTTCCCGCTCCTCTTTAGGAATGCTCGCATGGGTCATGGACGCTGGATGTCCGCAAAGAGACTCGACGCCTCCAAGAGACTCTGCCAAGGAAAATAATTTAAATCCTTCCATCACTTTCTTGGCATCTTCCAGCTGGTTATTTACCAAGGTGAAAGATATCATCCCTCCGTAGTCCTTCATTTGTTTTTTGGCAATCGCATGATTGGGATGATCCTCAAAACCCGGCCAGTAGACCTTGGCTACTTTAGGATGGTTTTTGAGATAGGCGGCGATAGTTTTCCCATTTTGACAGTGCCTCTCCATCCGAATATGAAGTGTCTTGATACCTCTCAGCACCAAAAAACAATCCTGAGGACCAGGAGTAGCTCCACAGGCATTCTGGATAAAAGCCAGTCTTTGCGCCAGTTCGTCGTCATTGACCACCAAAGCTCCCATGACCACATCGGAGTGTCCGCCCAGATACTTGGTCACCGAATGCATCACGATATCCGCTCCCAGATCCAAAGGGGTCTGAATATAGGGTGACGCAAAAGTATTATCTACACCAAAGAGAATCTGATGCTTTTTGGCTACCTCTCCCAGCGCTTTGAGGTCCACGATATTCATCATCGGATTGGTAGGAGTCTCCGTCCAGATCAACTTTGTATTCTCATTGATTTTTTCCTCCACCGATTGTGTATCAGCCATCGGCACGAAGTGAAATTTGAGTCCGTATTTCTCAAATACTTTGGTGAAAAGCCGATAGGTACCACCATAAAGGTCATTGGTAGAAATGATCTCATCTCCCGGAGAAAAGAGTTTCAAAATAGCATCGACAGAAGCTAATCCAGAGGAAAAGCAAATGCCATGCTTGCCATTTTCCAAAGCTGCAAGACTATTTTGCAAGGCTGTTCTGGTGGGATTGTGAGTACGGGAATACTCATAGCCCAAGTGATCTCCCGGAGATCGCTGCACATAAGTAGAAGTCTGATAGATGGGAGTCATGATAGCTCCGGTAGATGGATCTGGTTCCACACCGGCATGAATCGCTTTGGTTCCGAATTTCATGGAAATTTGAATTGAATTTTTCAGTAAAAGGCAAAGGATGCAGGATGATTTGACAGCTTCCTTTATACTTGCAGCCCGGACTATCCCGAAGCATAGCCAAATATGACAAAAAAGGGCAATATTCTCCAAATCTTTCCTACTTACCTCAAGACTCAGCCTTGGGCTGCTTTGGGATGGCTATGGGTTCTTTTAGCTCCCAGTTTCGGGAGTATTTGGGTGATTGGCAATTATCCGCTTTTGGAGAAAATCTCTCCTGATAGCTACGGTGAACATTTGATGTTTATAGCGGCAGCAGGATTGATTATGGGGCTGGCAATACTACCCACCACATTCACGGCTCTAGTCACGGGGTATTTGATGGGTTGGTGGGGACTACTGGATATGGTCTTTGCCTATTCACTCGCCACTTGCATTGGCTATGGACTAGGCAGATGGTTCAATTCCGGATTTCTGGAAGTTCTCTTTGACAGAAACCCCGACTTCCAGTCTGAGCTACAAAAACGCGAAGGCAACCTTGGAAAACTTGTCTTTTTTATCCGGATCAGCCCGATAGTGCCTTTTGCAGTTTCCAACTTCCTCTTTGCATCGTTGAAAGTCTCGTTGAGAAAAGTCCTGATCTATGGCATTCTGGGGATGTTTCCGCGGACAGTTTTAGCCTTGCTTGCAGGCAAGTTGGCCAATGATTTTCTTCATGCCAGAGAAAACCTAAAAGACCCTTGGCAGCTTACTTTTTTGATCGCTTTCTTGGCTTTCAGTATCTGGGGAATCTGGGTCAATTGGAAAAAATCTGCAGCCTAGCGCAGCAAATACATTTTCCCATATCCTTTCTTAAATCCTCTGTCACCGGCCGTCGGTCTATGCTCGACAAATTGCCCATCGATGCGGACCAGTACCCGATAGATATAAACTCCATTGGCTAGTTGGTCTCCGAATTCATCTTTGCCATCCCATGCATACTCAGTCAGATTGTTTCCTATTCGCAGTGGGCCAAGCTCCTGCTGCAGGATCTCCCGGACCACCTTGCCAGTCACAGTCATGATCTGAATCTTGATCTCGTCTGGCACCTGACTTCCCGTCACTGTAAAAACAAAGCGAACGCTGGTGCTAAAAGGATTAGGGTATGGGTAGAAATTGGTGATGGTCGATTCATTGATCACCTCAAATGTCACTTCATATGGCGTCGGAGAATCATCATTTTGTACTCTCAATGTATAAATCCCATCTTCCAAAGGACCCGGCATTAAGGAAACTCTAAAGTCAGAATCCTCTGAGGCAGGAGTCCAAGTCAAATTGGGATCCGAGAAATTCAATCGGGTAAAGTCGCAGGACTCACAGCTTGACTTGAGGAATATATCCAAGCCTAGCGTATCGGTTTTATAAAGCAATGTCTGATCATTCTTCAGGATGGCATTGATCAGGACATTGGGCGACACGATATCTCCATCCATGATATAGATCCCTTCAAAATTCACATCTAATAATGACTGGGAGTCATCCGCGGCAACTGAGAAATAGGCTCCCAGATCCATCTGATTATTTCTGTAAGTCTGCTCGCGGAGAATCCGGGGGTTGGCAAAAATCTCCACCTCATACTCCCCAACATGTCCTTTGGAATTAAACTCGATACTATGACTTAAGCTTTCTCCTGCTTTTAGCGCAGCAAATTTTTTGGAGAATGTCTCTACTTGTTTGGATGTAGTATTGGTCAGCTTCCAATCCACCTGAATCGAGTCTAAAAAGTCATAATCAGAGATATTGACAAATTCAAAATCCAAATACCCCAATTCTCCCTCCTGAAGCTGAAGTGTGCTTTGTTGATTTTTCACTACCAAAGCTCCCTCAGGCACTCCGGTATAGTTCACTTGCCAGCGATCCAAATCCGACGGAGCTGTAGAGCTACTATCACTCATCGCATAGCGGAGACGTAAATATGGATAAGTTTCCGGACTGACAAAGGAAAGATCTATCTGCTCCGCAGACTCATTTGCCATCAGCAAGTCTTCCTGACCACTATCTCGAACACCCAAGATATCAAAAGAGGTATTTCCTTCTTCTACAAACCAAGGTTTGTCATTGATGTGTTGAAAAAACCGCTCCCAACTACTAGCAGGGCCGATTCTCGGGGTCAAGATTTTGCCATTGGTCAGATAGCCATCCAATTCGGTATCGAAAGACAAAGTCTGCTGACTCGCCGGCACTTCAAAATCCGGATTGCCTACTATCTCGATCGCCTCACCTGGCTGCATACCTTTCCGCCCATAGAGAATATATGGGTCGCCAGTTTGCAATGCACGGAGTGTCACTTCACTCGCCCCAAATTGCTTAATCAACTGATAAGCTTCATCCGGCCAGCTATCAAAAGTCACATTGCCCACGGAGAAGATGACCACATAATCCCCCTCTTCCACCCCTTCGGTAAACTGGCTCAGCATGGTATTGCCTGGAGTGGTAATCCATGAGTTTTGAATGCTCTGAATCAGCTGAGGAGACTTACCGCAAGATCTGGAATCCAAAATATCAAATCCCGGTACAGGCACAGGCAAGTAAGGCTGCAGCGTTTTCTGCTGAAAAGTCACCAAACCAAGCGAGCCATTGGGACAAAGTCTACTATTTGCATTGTTGACATTGTCGATGATATATGGAAGCTGATTGATATAAAACTGCGTATTTCGATAGCTCAGGGTATCTACAGAAGCTCCCGGGGTAAATACTTCTATTTCCAAATGGGTTTTCTCATACTCAAACTCCCTTTTGGATTCATCTGCCAATAAATTCTCCAGCTGATTTTCCTGAAGTTGCTGAAACCTGCGCTGGGTCCATCCCTCAGGTCCATTGGGGATGAAGGAAAAACTCGTCTGGGTCCACGCATCCGTTTCCCCTGCTTTGGGTTCCTGATACTTGGATCTCCAGTAATAAGTCATCGAATCTGCTTCTGACAAGAGATCCACCTCCCAACGCATCAACCCTCTCGTGGATGGTCGGACTTCCTTACGAAAAGCAGAATTAAAAGAAGCCGTAGTATCCAGCTGCACAATCAAGATCCTATCTTCTAGGCTTCCACCGGGGATTTGTGCGATCAATTCGACCTGTTGATCTGATACGATTCCATAGTCCCAAGGCGAAAGATGCAGCGTCCCACTCAGCGGAATGAATTGATTGATAGTGACCTGATTATTGGTATAGCTCATTTCCTCAGGATCTCTATCTGGATTGATCTCTAGGTAAAAACTATTTTCCCCAGCAGCATTCACTCCCATATTTGGAATGGTGAACTCCAGACTCGCTACTCGAGCCACTCCTGCCACTCGCACTGCTGGATAGGTGATTTCCTCTCCTGATGGCAAGCGTCTCTTGACCCGGAAATTGACAGAATCAGCGTTTACCAGTCCTATATTTCTCAATTGAAAACTCAAACGAAGGGAATCTGAAAGTGCTGAGATCGGCAACTCATCAAAACTGGAAATCTCCGCCTCACTTTCCTGAATGTAGTAATCCACCTTGGAAGCAGGAAACATCCTCAGTGCAGGATCTCCCATGAGGATCATCTGCTCCATATGAGAATAATTCAGCGGATTGGTGCCGTAGTTTTGGATAAAATCCCGCTCCGCTTCCATTTTCACTTCACCTACCGTTTTGTAGATCTGTGTACTATCGGCAAAAGCATTTTTGTAAAAAGAATCAGAATAGCGACGTAAATACACATCCACTCCGATTGCAGAATTTGCCATGATATTGGAAGCTCCCTTTTCAGGAGTGATCACCCAGTCTTCTCCCTGCGTATACGAATTGCCAAAGGCACTGCCATAATCGCAGCCATTGAAAAGCATCACAGGATATTTACCCTTATTCTGATAGTTAAGTGTAGGATCCGACGCAAACCCAATGTCAATATCCAAAATGGTGGGCGCCCCATGACCAAAGAATGTCACCAAAGATCGGCCTTCATTCAGATCACCAGTGATGTCGATCACCTCTACCTCCGAATTGGACCTCTTGCGGTAGGTAGTCACATTTCCCCCTAGAAAAGGCCCTTCAGCAATATCCTTGAAGCCATTCAAAAAGTTGTAATATCGATCCAACTCAAACTCGGACACACCACCGCCCAAGTGGATCAATTCCTTCTGCCAGGGCTCCGATAGGCCGAGTTCATCTTTTTCTTTCGCCTTCAGGAAATAGTCCTCCAACTGCTGTGATGTCTTGGCGGGGATCCTTCCCACAGCCATTGCCGGCACCATAGGATTAGTAGGATCCAGACCAATCACATACTGATTGTCGGAAAATGGATATCCTCCTACCGGCACCAAATCCTGAAAAGGGAACACAGCCGGATTATTTCTGTAAAAATATGTGACACCGCTACTCCGTGCTGTAGAATAAATAGCCAAGCCCCTCCCTGCCAGCAACATGTGAGTAGGGCGATGCACAGGAAAGTAAGTATGCAAAAACTCATACAAAGCCACAGGAGATCGCTCTCCGTAGCCATATTGATCATAGATCTCTTCCATGATCAAGGTCAAGGTATCAAAACCTCCACCGATTGGTGATGCCCGATGCTCTGCGTAGGTTTGGAGAGGATTGTCAAATTGCTCTGAAGCTAACTCCAGAGCTTTGCTTCCTACCAAGAGAAAATCGGCTTTTTGGGAAAGGTAATCCCGGAAACGAACTTTCTGTATGGCGTCGATTTGTTGGATCTGGGAAGCATTCTGAACCAAAATCTTACTGGGCCCCGCCTGTACTGATCCAACAAAAGCCAAAGCACCATTGGACCTGTCCAATACGATTTGCTGGGGATTAGCTGGGTCAGCTATATCATATCCCACATAGTCGGCCGCAGTAGATGTGATTCTGAGCTGTGTATTTCCTGTCGGAAAACTAAATATCTCATGCTCAAAATCTCCATTTGTTTTGGATTTCTGATATCGGATTTTGGCATAGGTGACAGAGACATTATCCGTACTTTCAGATCCATTAGGACTGATACCCAAGGTAATACTTCCGTTGGAGTTGAAATCTGACATCGCAAGAGGTATAGTCACCTGATCTGACTCATACCCCTGAAAAGTAGACACATAGACCTGCCTCATGTTACTTGCGCTCGTTCCTGCCAAAATCCTGACTGAATGAGTATTGGCAGAGCGACCCGTAAGCCCAATCTCAAGAAAGGCCTCTCCACTGGATGCTTTAGTCCCCAAATTGTCAAACACAAACTGTCGTGTAGCTCCCTTGCTGATCACCGAACTCATCCAGCCTTGCCCCTGATCGTAATTGGAAGTTCGGAATCCTAAAGCATAACTGACTCCCAATGAATATTGCTCGCTAAACACCTGCAATCTTTCCGACTGATAGCTTTGTGTTTGAGGCTCATTGACCGGAGCTGGGCGCACAGTCATTCGTTTGCCGGGGCTTTCTGCTACCGTGAGAAAAAATGCCGTCGTGTCAGTATGCGTATTGAAGTAAGGGTTGGGAATCGGAAGAGTTTCACTATACAAAATCGAGTCAAGACTTGCGTCATTTCTCATGCCATAAAAATCAATGAAATCGCCGCTATCAAATTTCCCATCCTGCTCTCCTTGCACATGGATCGCCACCTCTTTGCCTCGATGGAATAGTTTGAAATTCCGAGGATCCACGGTCCCCACATTCATCCCTGCCTGCTGCAATGCCTCTGGACTCAGCCGGTAGATACCATCTTGAGCAGTCGGGATTTTGAAATAATCCTGCCCGTAGCTATACCAAGGGCTTTGCTGCGCCATCGAATGAAAGGAAAAGCACCACAGTGCCCACATGAATAAAATTCTCCTCATCTAGTCCAGCCTTTAAATTTTCGAAAATCCTCCTCTAGCTTTTCCAAAGAAACTTTCACCGAAAAAATATGTGAATAAGGAGTATCGGAGACATTGCCAATATCAGACAATGCATAATCTATCTGAAAGCGCTCATTAAGCAGTACTCCCAAACCTGCACTAGGCATCATGGTCAATGATTCCTCTCCCTGGAAGTCCTTAATGTTTTGGAAATTGCTCAATCCTGCTCGAAGGAAAGCTATTCCTTTGAAGCCCAACTCCAATCCCAATTTAGGATCCAAACTCATGACAGGAGTAGAGATCAGCGTATTTCTCTCTCCATCGAATGTCATCTCCAGATCCAATGCTGTAAGCAGCTGCATATTTTTGCCTAGCCCCCACTGGTACGACAAGCTAGGAATGGCCCGAGGCAGTGTCAGCTCGACGGAATTGACCGGAATCTCATTGTCAGTATCAGCATAGATATCACGAACCAGCTCTGCATTGTGCGCCCAGGCGTTAAACGTAGTAGTAATATCCCGCAGCATGAGGCCCACTGTCAGTCTATCTTTGACATACATCCCACCGAGATCCAGTCCAAATCCCCATGCTGAAGCAAATTTCCCCACATTCCTGTGGATTACTTTGGCATTGGCTCCTACTTTGAAATGATCTGAGATATCTCGAGCATAAGTCAATAGCAAGGCATAATCAGCCGCATTGAAAAACTGGATATTGTCATAATTGAGTGCGCCATTGGCATCATAGAGAAATCGGGTATCCGGAATATCATCCACCCCAAAACGTATCAGGGAAATTCCCAATTGACTTTGATCCTTCAAAGGAGTCGTAAAAGCCAGATAATCATACTGGGCAATACCTGCAAAATACTCCGCATGCATCAACATCCCTTCGTATCGATGCTCCACTCCCATCAATCCGGCAGGATTCCAATACGCCGCCGTCACATCTCTGGCAGTAGCTACCTGGGCCCCTCCCATCCCCAACGCACGTGCTCCCACACCGATATTGAGAAATTCATTGGAATATTTTGGAGTGATATTTTGTGAAAAGCCACTGGTGATCGGAGCCAATAAGGCCAGAATCAAACTACAAAAAAGAAGACTTAAAATGGAATGGGCTTTCACGATTCCAAAATAACCAAATTCTTTTGAGAAGCGGGAATAGGATTTCGAAATTTGAAGCCTGAGAGATCCTCCCTGAAAAAAGTACTGAGATCAAGTGCTTCTACCTCTCCCGATTCTTTGCTCTCCAGACTATTCTGGTCTTGCAGTTTGTCTCAAATCTCCAACTTCTAAAAAGATCTTCCTGTACGCCATCGGACACTTTGATGTACGCATTTTCGACAGCAAACGAACTAGAAACTTCGATAAAAAAGACCTGAAATATTTTTTTCAAACGAAGACCAACGTGACAAATCATCCTAAATGACCTATAGAGGCACATTTTTCAGAATTCTGCATTACCTAGAGCATATTTATAGCAAGGAATTAGGCAATACAAGGTAGCTTGGAAAAGATTGGTATCATTTTTCCATTCCTAGGACTATCGGGAAAATCTCCCATTCAGAAATGAACCACGAATCATGAACGTCGCCAACACACAAATTCAAATGCGCAAGGGACTTCTGGAGTTTTGTGTCCTGCACATCATCTCCCGGGGTGAGGTCTATACGTCAGACCTGATCGATGAGCTGACCCAAGCTCAGATGATCGTAGTAGAAGGAACACTCTATCCCCTACTCAATCGGCTCAAATCTGCTGCTCTGGTGGAATACCGCTGGGTGGAATCCGAATCAGGACCTCCCAGAAAATACTATTCCATCACAGAAGACGGGAAGTCTTTCTTGGGTACTCTCTCCGAGACTTGGACTTCTCTGGTCAATTCAACCCATCAAATCACCTCAAAGAATTGAACATCGCACCAGTAGCAAATCGCCCTGCTAAAGCCGACCAAAACTGAAATGACAATGAAAAAGACCATAAGCATCAATATCAGTGGGATTTTGTTCCACATCGAAGAAGACGGCTACGATACACTCCGAAAGTATCTTGATGCCATCAATCGACACTTCTCTTCCTACAAAGACAACCAGGAAATCATCTCTGATATCGAAAATCGAATAGCGGAGATTTTTCTGAGCAATCTCAAAAACAACAAGCAAGTCATCACTGCTGAAAATGTGGACAAGCTTATTGAAAAAATGGGAACCATCGCCGATTTCGTTTCGGTAGAAAAGACTTTGGATGAAACCATTGAGGATGACAAGCCCAAAAACTCTGAGGACTACTACAAGTATGTCACCCCTCCCAATTCCGATAAGAAAGGCTACAAAAAGCTGATGCGAAACGAACCTCGCAAAATCCTCGGGGGGGTTTGTGCAGGTTTGGCAAATTATTTTGCCATAGATCCGCTTTGGACTCGTCTGATTGCCATCTTGCTCTTGTTTTCTGGCAATTTGAATTTTCATTTTGATGTCTTCGACATCTTCCCTTGGGACAATTTCCGCTTCAATTTGGGACTGGGATTTTTCACAATCGTAGCATACATCGTGATGTGGATCATCTTACCAGTCTCTTATGACATCGAGGAGGACAAAGACATCAAAAAACTCTACCGAAACCCTGATGACAAAGCAGTGGGTGGTGTTGCCAGCGGTTTGGCTGCCTACTTCGGTATCGAAGTGATCTGGACCAGACTCGCGTTTGTGGTATTGACCTTAGCAGGTGGATCAGGTGTATTGATCTATCTGATTTTATGGATCATCACCCCAGTTGCCACGTCTATTACTGAGCGCATCCGGATGAAAGGTGGAGAAATCACTCTGGACAATATTGACTCTACGCTGAAAGAAAACCTAAATCCTATCCCTCCCAAACCGGAATCTCAAACCAGAAAAATACTGATGGCTCCATTTCGGGTGTTAGGACAGGCCATTGAAGCGATCGGCAAAGCCTTGGGCCCATTGGGAGTTTTCATTATCTCTGTATTGAGAGTACTCTTTGGCTTGGTGATATTCTTGATTGGAATGGTATTGACGATCACTCCCTTATTTACGTTGGCAGTGTATTTAGGCCTCTTTGCCACTGACGACTACCAGGCCTTGATGGACAATTTCCCCATCGAATTGTTTTCTAACATCGTCCCTATCTGGTTGGCAGTAGGAGCCAGTTTGCTACTCATCATTCCGGGGATCATCATTTTGATGCTGGGCCTGAGTGTCTTAAGCAAAAAGAACCTTGTCGGCAACCGATTTGGTCTGGTAGCTTTTGCGATATGGCTTCTTTGCTTCGGAATCTGCGCATTCCAGATCCCGAGAATTGTGGCTCAGTTCAAGGAAGAAAACTGGCATAAAACCTCCGAAGTCCTCAATCCTGCTGATGGGATCCTAATTTTGAGACTGAATCCTATCAGCGATGAAGCGTCCTTCAACCATGTCAGTCTCAAGCTAGAAGGAACGGCTGACTCTTCGGTTGTTTTGGACAAGGACTTTTTCTCAAGAGGAAAAACTAAAGCTGAAGCGCTGGCCAATGCCCAAAAATTCGATTATTCTGTCGCTGTGACTGATTCAGTGGTAGTTTTCGAAGAAGGGTTTGATATCAGTAATCTGGACATGTTCCGGGACCAAAAACTCAACCTGATCTTGAAGGTGCCTTACGAAAAACCGTTTATCATGGAGCGGTCCCTACTGGAGATCATCCGAAATACGATTTATAGAAATGGCTATCGCTCTTCAGATGTCAATTCTTCCACCATTTGGGCATTCAATGAGGCCGGCTTGGTTTGCCTGACTTGCAGATCTGAATCCGATGAAAATGAAACCATGGATGAGGAAGAAGAGGCCGCCAACGAAGAACTGGAAAAGCAAAACCGGGAAACTCTGGACAGTCTTTCAAGAGTCAAGTTCAGACAAGAACCTGACAGTCTGGACTAAATAATCAAGAGGCATCCATTTGGATGCCTCTTTTTTTGTATCTTCTATGGCAAAAGCAATAAACCATGGATGTAACTGTAAAATTTTTAGGTGGAGCGGGCTCTGTCACCGGCTCCAAATACTTGATCGATCTGGGCGAATTTGAGTTTCTGGTAGACTGTGGACTTTTTCAGGGACCTAGAGACCTCCGAGAGAGAAACTGGGACAAATTCCCCATGCCACTTCAGGACATGGAAGCCATCATCATCACCCATGCGCACTTGGACCATATAGGTTATTTGCCCAGACTAGTGAGACAAGGCTTCAGTGGACCTATTTATTGCACAGAACCGACGGCCGAACTCGCCAAAATCTTACTCTTAGACTCTGCAAAATTGCAGGAAGAAGAAGCTGAGTACGCCAGAAAGAAAGGTTATTCCCGACACAGCGACCCTCAGCCACTGTATACAATAGAGGATGCAGAAGCAGTATTTCCGCTTCTAGTGCCCCAGCCTTTTGAAGAGCCTTTCCAGATTCATCCCACCATTACGGTGACCTACTATCACGCTGGACATATTTTAGGTGCGGCTGTCACCAAGATCCTCATCCGGGGAGATCAACAGGAAAAACGCCTCGTATTCTCAGGCGACTTGGGAAGATTTCATGACCCTCTACTCTACCCGCCCACTTTGGTACCTCGAGCTGATATCTTATGGATAGAATCCACCTACGGAGACCGAATATCTCCCAAGACCAAACCAGAGGAAGAGTTGGGAAGAGCAATTCGAGATATATTTGATCGGGACGGGCTGGTCATCATTCCTTCCTTCGCAGTAGGGCGCACCCAGTTGGTACTATACTATTTATTTCAGCTGATGAAAAAAGGTAAAATCCCAAAAGTGCCCATTTTTCTGGATTCGCCCATGGCGATCAATGCGACCAAAGTATACCTGGACTATGGAAAAGATCATCAATTAGCTGCTATGCTGGAGCAAGAAAATCAGCATCCATTCAACCATGATCAGCTCCACTATTACCAAAAACAAGAACAATCCAAGTCACTCAATGAGTATCGGGGCCGTGCGATCATCATATCTGCCTCAGGCATGGCCACCGGGGGGAGAGTTCTCCATCACCTATTTCACCACTTACCTCATGAAAAAAACGGGGTAATATTTGTGGGCTACCAAGCAGAAGGAACTAGAGGGAGAAGACTGATCGAAGGAGAACCCAGCGTGAGAATCTATGGTTTGGAAGTGCCAGTCAAGGCAAAAATTCACCAAATAGAAGGACTCAGTGCCCATGCTGACCAAGAAGAACTGCTAGAATGGGCCGATGGATTTTGCGAAAAACCCAAATTGACTTTTATCATCCATGGGGAAGGACGCGGAGCGGCGGTGCTCTCTCAAAAATTGAAAGAAGAAAATGGATGGAATACCATCATTCCTCAATATTTGGAATCATTTGTGCTATTCGAAGGGATATAAATCCTTTTTGAAATGAAAACACTCACCAACCTATTTCTTGTCACGCTAGTAATCACGCTATTGGCCTATTGCAAACCTATCAAACCTGAAGGGGAAGGAATCACAGGCACTGTCTCCTGGCTGGAAGGAAATCAGATGCCCAGTATCTCCGATGATGAAGGCAGCAAAAAAGATAACACTCCTACTCAAAACAAGGTACAGAGAACCCTTTTGATCTACCCGCTCACCAATGTGGCCGACACCAAGATGGAAAATGGTGTTTTTACCACCATCAATGGTGATCCTGTGACTACAGTAGAAACAGACGAAAACGGACACTATCAATTGAAGCTAAACCCTGGCAGATATTCAGTTTTTACTCAGGAAGAAAACGGGCTATTTGCAAATATCTTTGATGGAGACGGCAACATCCAACCTGTCACTATCAAAGAAAGTGAATGGGTTCTGCTGGACATTGTGATCAATTACAAAGCGGTCTACTAAAGCGTCGCTTTTATCTCTTGGATAAACTAGATTTTAAGAAAAAGAAACCTGAAATTTAGGTTTCTTTTTCTCTTTTAGGGAGAAAACGTAATCAACAAAACCAGAATCGGTTCCGATTTTCACCTACCACCCAAACCACATCCACTTGATTTACTGAGTATTATATGAATTTTAAATTTTTTTATAGTTTTTTTAGATCTGGATGCAACGTTTTTTAACAAACCCACATCTACCTATTTGAAAGCTCAGCAGAATGTTCGGCAAAACAAACTTTTCAAACGAATCAGGATTAATCAAAGCATGCCTCAAGGGTGATCGGTCAGCCCAGCGGCACCTGTATGACTCCTATTCGGGAAAGTTTCTGGCGATCTGCATCCGATACCTCAAAGATCGGGAGCATGCTGAGGATGTGATGATAGAAAGCTTTATGAAAATCTTCGATAAGCTTCCCCAATATCAAGCAAAAGGAAGCTTTGAAGGATGGATGAAACGGATCGTCGTCACTCAGTCTTTGATGACATTGAGAAGCAATCGTCATCTCATGATGGAAGTCAATGTGGAAGATGACCATGAATATGAGCATCACCACTACGAATCTACGGATTTGGAAACGGCGGATCTGATGGAACTGGTAGAGAGTCTACCGGTAGGTTACCGGACGGTATTCAACCTCTATGCGATAGAGGGATATGCGCATCAGGAAATTGCAGAACTCCTCGGAATCACCGAAAGCACCTCAAAATCCCAGTTGAATCGTGCCAGGAATGTATTGAAGGAAAAAATTGCCAGTATACAACTCAAAGAAAGGAGAATCAATGGCTAAAAATAATGAAAGTATGGATCGGATGTTTCGGGAAAAACTCGAAAATCATCAAGTCAAACCCAGTCAATTGGCTTGGGAGCGACTGGAAAACCAACTGCCAGAAAAAGAAAAGTCTCATACCCGCATTTACTGGTGGGCTGCGGCTGCGGTCCTCCTGATACTCCTCTCTGTGGGTACAGGACTCTGGTCTGGTGACGAGACCATCCCTGAGGAAAATCTCCTGACAGAAAATACGCAAACAGAACTTCCAAATACTAGTCCCGAAACCCCAGAGGTAGAGCCTCTACCCGAAAATCCAGAAGAAGAGAACAACCTCTCTACCGAAGAAAAAACTCCGGAGACTAAACCAACTATTCAAACACCAAAAACACAGGAAGCTCAGAAAGCAAACAAAAAAGAAGAGCTGACAACTACACAAAACCTGATCGCACAAAGTGAAACTCCAGCGGCTAACTCTGAAAAAGAAGATAAGTCAAAAGCCATTGAGCCATTGCTGATCGAGAAAGAAATACCTGAACTGAAACCATTGGATCTCAATCAAGCTGTAGCCACAGTAGAAACCAAGACCGAGGAAGAGCCTGCCTACAAAGTGACGATCTACTCCAACGGAATCAAAGAAGACAAAAACCTGATAGCCGGAATCGGCAAAAAGGTCAATCAAGTCGAAGGTTTTCTTGGAAAAGTAGACGAAGGTCTGGCCAATATTCAGGATGCCAAAAGCAACCTGTTCAACAACCTGACCGCCAAACGAGACAAAGTGACCGAAGAAGAGTAATAAAAGAATCACCAACCCATTATTTGAAGAAAAATGAAAAGATACCTGCTATTATTTTGCCTGATGGCGATGGTACAGATGGCCTACGCCTCTGAAATGCCAGCCATCGATCACAAAATCAATCAAGATTCGGTGGTCATCGAATTCGGTAAATCCGGAAAAGTAGTCATCCTCGTAGAAAATAAAGAGGACTTCGAAAAACTCAAATCCATGAACATCAATGAGATCATCCGATCACTGGATTTGGAAGAAAATGAAGAAACTGGTGAACTGACCATCGTAGAAATGAAAATGAAAGATGGCTCATCCAAAGAAATCGTCAAAGTCCGGGAAGACGGCCCAGAGACGGAAGTTCAAATCGGAAACATGCGCATCTATGTCGATGAATCCGGCCCCAATACCAAAGTCAAAGTAGAACCGGGAGGAAAGAAAAAAAACTCGGACCCTCCCTTCAGAACCTTTTTCAATATCGATCTAGGTGTCAATAATTACCTGTCCTCCGAGGGCGGTTTTCCTACCTCAGACAAGCCCTATGCGGTGAAAGGCTGGGGAAGCTGGAATGTCGGCCTCAACTGGATGGCCGCTCAGCGAATCTCCAAAGGGTTTTATTGGGACTTTGGGATAGGCTTTCAGTTTTACAATTTCAAATTTGAAAACCGGGACTTCCAAGCTGTCAGAGGAGAGGACATGATCGAATTTATCCAAAGAACAGACGTGGATGGGTTCAAATCCAAAATTTCCGCCTCTTACATCACAGCCACCACCATGCTGGAGCTGGATTTTGGAAGAATGAATGACAATGGCCGAAGAGGTCTCAGAGTCGCAGCAGGACCATATGTAGGCTATCGTCTGGGCGGTCAGTCCAAGTTTGTCTACCGAGAACTGGGTGGATCCGGACGCAAAAAGGACAAGCAAGATACCGGACTCTATCTGGAAAACCTCCGCTACGGTATCCGGGGAGAGATAGGTTTTGGAAGGGTGAATTTCTTTACTACCTATGATCTCAACTCTCTTTTCCAAGATCAAAAAGGTCCTGAGCTGAATCCAATCACCTTCGGAATAGTATTCTAACTAATTGGGGAGCATGTCTCCCCTCCTTCTACTTTTATCTAAACCAACATGAAAAAAATCAACTTACTGATCGCATTCTTTTCACTTCTCAGTCTAGGAGTCTATGCACAGTCATCGGACACCAGCAAAGTAGCAGAAAGAGAAAAGACCTATACCATTTTTGGTAAATCCTGGAAAGTCATCCAATATGAAGATGGCACCAAAGTGTACGAGTGGGAAGAAGAAAGCCGAGACTATACTGAAGTCTACTCATCCAAGAAAAAGGCTACCAAATTCGATTACAACTTCCTAGAGTCAGAAGTCGGAATCAATATCTATCCCAATGACAAAGGAGCTCCTCAAGTGAAGCCATGGGGCAGCTGGTTCGTTTCCTTGCAATCTGTCGGCACCTGGAAACCCAGCAAAAACTTTCATCTGAGGTCTACATTGGGAGTGAGCTGGTACAACTTTAAGTTTGACGATGAAACCATCATTGCAGTCAAAAATCCAGACGGATTGGATTTTGTCAATTTTGACGAGCTACCAGATGGACCTGAGGGCACTCCTACCAAATCTAAGATCTCAGCATCTTACGCTACCTTGACCATCATCCCGACAGTCCGCACCAACAATGGCAATTTCAGATTCGGAGCAGGAGGCTATGCCGGCTACCGCATCGGTGGGCGTGGCAAGTACGTCTACGATGACCTCGATGGTGACAAACAAAAAGAATATACCAAATCAAATATGTATGTGGAAAATTTCCGCTACGGGCTCCGAGGAGAAATCGGCATAGCAGACGTCACCTTTTTCTTCAATTACGACCTAAACGATCTTTTCCAACCCGGACTTGGACCTGAGCTTCAGGCGATGAGTTTCGGTCTACGAGTCAACTAAATACAGCAGCACTATGAAAAAAACTTGGACAAACCTTTTCCTTTCACTCACTTTCGTACTGGTGAGTACGTTGGCCTTTGCACAAAGCAATGTGCTGGTAGACGTCAATAGAGCCTATCCCGGAGTCAAGACTATCGAGATTCAAGGTGGATGGCTAGATGTGAGCTACCAAGGAGGAACCTCCTCAGAAGTACAGGTCGAGGCTTATTTGGCTTCAGAAGACGACGATCAAGACATCGTATTTGTCACTTTGGGAGATGTGCTGAAAATCTCTTATGAAAGAAGCTCGAGAAATGGCTCCTGGAATTCCCGATCCAAAGGTTGGATTAAAATTACAGGTCCAGAATCGATAGATCTGAATATCAAAAATAGCTCGGGCAATCTGGTAGTAGACCGTGTCAGCAATGATGAAACCAACCTCAAAGTAAGCTCAGGAAAAATCACCGCCTCCCACATACAAGGTGACCTCATGATCAATGCCACCTCTGGCAACCTGGAAGTAGACGGAGTCAATGGCAACGTGAGGGCTGGCATGACCTCTGGCAATGCCGATATGTTCAATATTTCCGGGGACTTGGCCTACAAGTCAACCAGTGGATCCTTGGAGGCTGAGAATGTAGAAGGAGAATTGAGTGTCAGCCTTACCTCAGGCAATGCAAAACTCAACAATATTGGCCAGTTGGGACTGCTCAAATTCACCTCAGGAAATATTCGTGCGGAAGGTGCCGGCTTGGGGCCAAACACGGAATTTTCCGGCACATCCGGTAATTTCAGAGTGCAGACCAACTCGGATCTGAAAGGCTATAATTTTGCCTTGAAAGCTTCCTCCGGTAATCTAAAAGTGGGAGGAATCAGCACAGGAAAGACATTGGAGATCGACAATGGCGCCTCCAACACCATCAAAGGCAGTATCTCTTCTGGAGGTATTACCATTGATAATTGATGTTTTTAGGTCTTTATTCAAAAAAAATAGTCTCGGATATTCTGAGACTATTTTTTTGATCAGGAAGGTCTAACCGCCCCTGAGCGTGTCTCCACGCTCAGTCCAAATGGGGAAATATTCTTTACAATTTAGCGGAGACCTTCCTACTGTAAGCAGAAAGGATTTAAAGGAAATTTTTTAGTTGAAAAAGCGTTTTTTCTTTTTACCAAAATCTCACCAATGCCTAAGATCCCTTCACCTGATCGAAGCATTCGTGAGGACACGAATGCAGGCGAAACACTAGAGTTATTTTTTTCAGGAAGGTCTTGCGATTTCTTTGACAATTTCAGCATCCTCCTTACTCAATTTGAGCAAGCGCTTAATTCTGTCTGGAGTAGGCTTTGCCAAAGAATAAAAAAGCAAGGTCACGGCAAAAATCACCACATACATAGGACTTTTGAAAAATAGCAGTCCTACTGTACTGATCAGAGATGTCGTAAAAAGAATCAAAAACCTAACCCGTGTTGCCTCTAGATACTCGTGGAGCTTCTCACTCAATTCTTCTCTTTGGGAGGTGTCCTTTAGCTTTTTATGAAACAATAAGTACTGCACCACCAATAGTCCAATTCCTGCTCCATACAATAAACCATCCGCCCAATCTGGCAGTGCGGGCAATCCCCAATCCATATTGCCTGAATTGTAGTACAGATATACCATTCCGAACAGCGGCAAACTGACCACCATCAGGATCAATATCACCACTTCCAGACTTTTATATTTCTTCTTCAACTGTTCCAAAACCAAGCGGATTTATTCTATCGTGATTTTGACATCATCCGTCATAGGTCGGGACACACAGCAAAGCACATAACCAGCAGCTTTTTCCTTTTCGCTCAGGCCGGCATCTTCATCCATTTTCACCTCTCCACTGAGCAGTCTACCTCTACAGGCTGTACAGAGTCCGCTTTGGCAGCTATAGGGCATATTGATTCCCTGATCCAGCCCTGCTTCCAATACGGTCTTATCTGGAGTCACAGTCACGTCAAACTCCTCTCCCTCCACCTGAATCTTGACATCTCGGGTCAAAACACCCGAATTGATCCCTGCCAATGCATTGTCATGGGCCAGCTGGGCAGAGGCTGAGAAAAAGCTCTCATGGTGAACTCTGTCCTCAGGAACTCCAATATCTTGCAAGACAGATTTGGCTGTCTCCATGATCCCATCCGGTCCGCAGAGAAAATAGATTTCCTCATAGCGCTGCTCGTATTCCGCATTGCTGACATACTCCCGGAAAGTATCCGCATTGAGACGTCCCTTCGGCCCAGTCCATTCACCGGACGGCTGACTGAGGTTGTGGATGATTTTAAGCCGATCAGGATTGCCTTTTTGAAGCATTTCCAAAGGCTTTTTGAAAATAATCTGCTCCTCATTTCTGCTGGAATAGATCAAGGTAATGATGGAGTTGGGTTCATTGACCAGAACGGATTTCATGATTCCCATGATCGGAGTGATCCCACTCCCTCCTGCTACCAAAATGAAGTGGCGCTGATTCTTGGAATGAAATTCAGTCGTGAAATTCCCCAGAGGAGTCATGACATTGATCGTCTTACCCGGGAAAATATGATCGTTCAAATGATTGGAAAAAAGTCCTCCTTCTACCCTTTTCACAGCAATCCCTGGAAAAGGATCCACATAGGGAGAGGTGCAAAGACTGTAAGATCTCCTTTGCTCTTTGCCACCCAGATCCATCACCAAAGTCAAAAACTGACCTGGCAGGTATTCCAAAAAAGGCTCTGGCTGCTCAAAATAAATACTGACCGTATCAGGAGTTTCGCGAATTACTTCCCGGACTTTCAGGGGGATGAAGGAGTTTTTCTTCTTTACTTCCTCTTTTTTCTTCTTAAAGAAATTAAACATTTCAATCGGTGATTCTTGGAGTAGGCTGCAAAATTAATCGCTCAGGAATCAGAATCGACCTAATTCCTGAGAAATTCACCAAGAAAACCAGAATTGGACAAAGTAAGTTTGGTTTTGGTCGAATAATCTCATTCACAGGAGCCTATTTTGACCGCAATGAGCTAAATTGCAGCTCAAAATTTTGGAAGCCAATACCCGAAAAAAATAAACAATGGAATTAAATGCACTGACAGCTGTCAGCTCCGTAGATGGAAGATATGCCGGTAAGACGGCACCTTTGAGAGCCTACTTTTCAGAATATGCCCTGATCAAATATCGAGTTCATGTGGAAGTAGAATATTTCATCGCCCTATGTGAGCTACCTCTCCCCCAATTGAAAGATTTCAATTCTGACCTTTTTCAAGATTTGAGGGCCATAGTCGGTAATTTTTCACTGGAGGATGCTCAGACCATCAAGGAAACTGAGAAAGTCACCAACCATGACGTCAAAGCTGTAGAATATTTCTTGAAAGAAAAGTTTGACGGACTGGGTTTGGAGCAGTACAAAGAATTCATCCATTTCGGCTTGACCTCTCAAGATATCAATAACACTTCCACCCCCTTGATGCTCAAGGAAGGTCTGGAAGAAGTGATTTATCCGGCTTTGGAAGCAGTTATCGGAAAACTAAAAATCTACGCTGCAGACTGGAAGAATGTATCGATGCTAGCCAAAACCCACGGACAACCTGCATCTCCTTCCCGCTTGGGCAAGGAAATCGAAGTTTTTATCGTTCGATTGGAAAAGCAGTTAAATCTAGTGAAGCAGGTCCCTTACTCCGCCAAATTCGGTGGAGCTACAGGAAATATGAATGCTCATAATGTGGCTTATCCTGACATCGCCTGGAATGATTTCGCATTCAACTTCGTAGACAATTATTTGGGCTTGGAAAGAAGCTACCCGACTACCCAGATTGAGCATTATGACAACTTGGCAGCGGTATTTGATGGATTGAAGCGTATCAACACAATTTTACTGGATTACTCTAAAGATGTGTGGCAATATGTATCCATGAATTATTTCAAGCAAAAGATCAAAGCCGGTGAAGTAGGCTCGTCTGCCATGCCTCACAAAGTCAACCCGATTGATTTTGAAAATGCAGAAGGGAATTTGGGTATTGCCAATGCTTTGTTGGAGCATTTGGCTGCGAAACTTCCGATTTCAAGACTTCAGCGAGACTTGACCGACAGTACCGTGTTGCGAGTGATAGGAGTTCCTTTGGCTCATATGCTGATTTCTTTGGAATCTCTTCAAAAAGGATTGGGCAAGCTAGAATTGAATCAAGCGGCAATTGATGCGGATTTGGAAGAAAACTGGGCGGTAGTAGCTGAAGCGATTCAGACAATTTTGAGAAGAGAAGGTTTCCCTAAGCCATATGAAGCGCTGAAAGATCTGACCAGAACCAATGAAAAGATTACGCAAAAGTCTATTGCCACTTTCATCGATGGACTTCCTATTTCAGATATCTTGAAAGGTGAATTGAAAGCAATTTCCCCATTCAATTATACCGGGATTTAATTTATTCGCCTCAGTGAGTGTCTCCACTCACTGTTTCTTGAAAGTTGAGTTTGTAACACGAACTAGGCCGAAGAAGACCTTTGAGGATAAGAATTCCTTGAAGGTCTTTTTTTGATACTTTTATCCAAAGTCATTTTAATGAAATCCATTGAAGAATTTTTCGACATACAACCCGAGCCTCAAAAGAGTTGTTTTTTGGCTTTGAGATCTATGATTCTTGAATTTGACTGTCGAGTATCTGAAACTGTAAAGTACGGAATGCCCTGTTTTGTTTTGGATACCAGACCATGGATATACCTGTGGAAGGACAAAAAATCCAAGGAACCTTACATTCTTTTTGTGGATGGCCTTTTGATGAAAAACCCACTCCTAGAATCTGGAGACAGGGCCAAAATGAAGCATTTTCAGCTGGATTCTAAGGAAGATATTCCTTTGGATACAGTGAATGAATTATTGGATGAGGCTCTGACAGTTCGAGCTAATTACTAATCAGTACTTACGCGTGTAAGGCAAAAAAATCTCAGCAATCATGCATCTGGCGCTTCCTCCCCCCAATTTCTCAATGGTTGGAATCTGTGGACTGATGATGGTGGTGTATTTTTCAATGATTTGGATCTGCCCTACGCTCAGCGAGTCATAAGCCGTTTGGGACATGACAGTAAATTTCTCATCTCCATCGTTGCTGAGCTCAAGCATATTTCCTGCAAAGTTGAATTTTTGCCTCGAAGTGATCGGAATTACCTTTTTTCCCGAACTCGTCAGACTTTGCTGCACCTTCAGGCGGTCAGCAGCCTTGGTGATACTTTCCAAACAGACGATCGCCAAGTCAGAACCTACATGCATCATTACATTGGTATGATAGATCGGACAAAGCTTACCAGCGAGTTCCTGCTGCGCTTCAAAACTCATCAAGCGATATCCTAAGAGTTTGGACACATAATCCAAAGGCACAGCATGGGTCCGCTCGGAATAGCAAGCATAGATCACACGGGCCTCATGATCCATGACCATGCTTCCTGTCCCCTCCAAATACTGCCCATCCTGCTCAAAAAAACTCAGATCCAGAATCTCATTAACCTGAAAGCCATCCTCTATCAATTGCTCTATCAGGTCTTTTCTACGCTCAAGCCTCCTATTGGGAGAAAACATGGGGTATAAAATCAACTTACCGTCCGGATGTGTACTAAACCAATTATTGGGGAAAACAGCATCTGTTTTGATAGGTTGATCCGTATCCTCGATCACCCAAACTTTAATTCCCTGATCCCGCAACAGCTTGACAAAACCATCAAATTCTTTTTGAGCCAAAGCCTGTATCTCCTCCACACTTCTTTCGTCCCTGTGCTGATAGAAATTATTTTCGGCAGTCTCTGGATTGAATCCAAAATGAGCCGGGCGCACCATCACAATAGAGGAAGTAGTCTGCATAGATTAGCGTTTGGATGCGTATCGGTATAGTACTGGCACAATATTAAATCGTTTTTCACTAATCGTAAAAAAGCCCTTTCCTGAAGGTGAAAAAGTAATCGCTTCGCCCTGAGGCTCCGGCACATACGGGAGACTGACCGGGTCCTTTGTCATAGCTTCTACAAGCGTCTGCCCCGGTTTTCTTTCCCAATAATAGATGGCAAGGTAATTTTTGATCAAGATTTGATCCCCTGCGACAGACACATCTCCGGCGACAGAGGAAGTGACCGGAAGCTCCAGTTCTTTGTTGAGCTCCAAAGTCTTTCCTTTTCCAAAACTATCCCAGGCTATGCTATAAATGTTGTTTTTCTTATCTCTTTTAGAAAGGATATAAATCTGCTCGTCCCACTCATCTACGATAAGTGTCTCGGCATCTCGGGCTCCTCCAGGATATTCCAACTCCAAGACATCAGGAGCAACTTCCGAAAGCTTTTCAATCCGGTCAGGCTCTGGAATTTTATAGATAAAGATAGACGGATGAATCGCCGCATTATCCCCAATTTCGGCCACGTAGATATAGTTTTTCCCATCGGGTCCTTTAGCTGTAGCGATATCTTCCCAATCTCTGTTTTTTACCCCGAGCAGCTTGATTTTCCCCAGTTCTTTACCCAAAGAATCCAACAGGTATACTGCGGCCTCTCCTCCACTGTCTGTCTGCGCATAGATCAAATTGGGATGTTTTTTTGAGAAAGCTATTCCGCTGATTTCCTCCAAAACAGGATTTCCAACTGTTCCCATCGCCTGCCCCTCTTCAAAATAATCATTGGAAACAGGAAATTCCTGAGCCATCCCTATTTGGGAAAGCATGGAAAACAAAAACACCACTAAAATTCGATTCATCATAATTCCAGTAAAAGTTTAGGAAATGGAGTGAGCCATTGCCAGTCTCCAGTTAAGACATCAAATCTGCAAGTTTGGTTTCACTTAGATCCCGATCAAATTCCATTTTTCCCTATACGGCCTGAGGAGCATTGAATTAGCTGCATCATTATTTTTAAACTCTTCTTTTTTAGCATTCCATTTCAACTCTTCCTGCAGCTGATAGGAGATCATCGCCAAATGCATCGGCATCACCATTTGTCTGGCATATTCCAGATGAGACTCAGGCTGCGTTCTTGCTTTGACTGCATCTATGAAATTTTGCTGATGCCCTGGCGACCGGGTGATAGTTTGAGGAATTTCAGGAATATCCTCCATCACCTTTCCGTCTATCCTAATTTCTCTCTTGCTATAGTCACAGATCAAAGTTCCTTTCGTTCCTTCGAAATAGGCACCTATGCTCTGCCCGATTTCTCCCGGCACATCAGGCCTGACAGAACTCCAGTGTAAATCCAATTTTTTAAAATTCATATCCACATTGATCCACTTGGGAGTATCTCCCACACCATCTGACTCCTCTCCTCTCGCATGAATCTTTTTGAGTCCTTCTGGCTCCAGGGACCACCAGACCACGTCCGCTATATGACACCAAAAATCCTGGAAAACCCCACCAGAATATTCCATAAAGTAGCGATAGGTGAAGTGACATTTCTCAGGAGCGTAATCAGCCAAAGGTGCCGGACCTAGCCACATATCCCAATCCAAATTGGATGGAGGAGCTTGATAGTTGAGCTTTTCAATCAAAGGGGGTTCGCCAGTCTTCCAAAGTCTCACTGTTTTGATCTTACCCAGTACGCCGGATTTCACTATTTCAGCCACACGGTGATAATTGTCCCCCGCATGAATTTGGGTTCCCAATTGAAAAACCCTTCCCGTTTCCTGCTGGGATTTCTGCATCCATAGCCCCTCCTTTTGAGAATAAGACAGCGGTTTTTCTCCATAGACGTCCTTTCCGGCCTGAAATGCTAAAATCGCAATTTGCGCATGCCAATGATCTGGAGTGGCAATGGTCACAGCATCGATGTCATCCCTCTCCAAAATACGCCTGAAATCCTGGTAAACCTGAGCTTTGGAATCAGGATGTATTTCTTTCAATTTTGCCAAAGCCTCCGAAGCTCTGAGGGTATCCACATCGCATAGTGCGACTATTTCAGCTTCCGGCAGATTGGCAAACCAACGGAGATGGTTGAGTCCCATGCCACCTAAACCGATGTGAGCGATCCGTACTCTATCGGAAGGAGCCGCCTTTAATCCTTGAAAAGGTAAAAATTGAACGCCCAATGCTGCGAGAGAGGAATATTTGAGAAAAGTTCTGCGGTTAAAATTTGAGTTCATGCTGATAGATTAGGATGAGTTGAAGTCTAGCTTTGAAATTAGCAATTCCAAAATGAAATGACTTGCCACTCAAGGAAAGTAACAGAACGGTACTATTGCCTAGTTAATGGAAGTGAATTCATCCATTCGACAGTTCAGGTTCCATTCTATTTTGGTGCAGATTTAGCAAAAAGCCCTCAAGTAGCAAGAATGGACGGGTGATCATGAATTATCAGACATTTATGCTAAAAAATAAGTCCCTGAGATAGAAGAGGAAAAGTGACCTGACAGTAAAAAAAGAAAGATTTTTAAGGCACATGTTTGGAAAAAATCAAAGACCCTTCTACATTTGCATCACGTTAATCAAACGCGGTTAGCGAAAGACATAAACTCCTCCTTAGCTCAGCTGGTTAGAGCACATGACTGTTAATCATGGGGTCCTTGGTTCGAGCCCAAGAGGGGGAGCATAAGCCACTCAGAAATGAGTGGCTTTTTTCGTTTTTAGAACACTCTTGCATTTACAAACTTCCCCAATTCGCTTTTCCTAAATCATTTTGGTATTATTAGTCTTCAAGACTTCTCCAGATGCACTTCGTCAGTTCCAGTATTTATTACAAAGCCAAAAGCCTTGCAATCAATGAAGGAATGCCTATACAACTTTTTGAAAACCATCTAGCCCAGCGGGAAATCCAACAGCAGTCCAAACACCTTCCCATTCAACTGCTCTATGAAATTTACGAATGGGCCAGCCAAAACCTCGCTTCCGGATTCAGCATTCGTCAAGGCAAACAACTTAATTCTGATGATTATGGTACCTTGGGACTTTCTTGGAAAACCTGCTGGCAAGCCAAGGATGTTTTTGACCGACTGGAGCGATTTATGATTCTTATTACCGATCAGGGTCGGGTCATGCAGCAGGAGGAAAAAGGCCAAACCACCATCCTACTCGATCGCAAAAGTCCCCGTTTGGGAATCGAAGTGGCCAACGAAGTTTCCTTTATCATGCTTCTGGGCATTTTGAAAGAGGTAAGTGGAATAGAAATCAAACCTGTCAAAATCACCTTTCAACATTCCAAAAGAGCTTCCAATGCAACTTTCGGAGAATTAGAGTTTCCTGTACTTTTTGATGCTCCTCACAACTCTATGACTTTTCACACCCAATCTCTGGAAACCAAAACCATCAAAGCTGACAAAAGCATCCATCAGTACCTGGTCGATCGGATGACTGAGGAAAAGGATGGGTTGACAAGTAACAAAAATCAACTGATCCTCCAAATTCAAAATCTGCTCACAGAAGCTTTACCCAGTGGAATTCCAAGCATGATTCAGGTTTCGGAACATCTCCGCCTGAGTCCCAGAACACTCAAACGAAGACTAGCCGACAACCAATTGACTTTTCGTGAGATGGTCCAAAACATTCAACAGGAGATCTCCACCGAACTTCTGAAAAACACTTCCCTTACCATGGCTGAGATTGCCTTTCAAACAGGATTTTCGGAGCAAAGTGCTTTCAACCGAGCTTTCAAAAGATGGACAGATCAATCGCCTCAAGAGTTTAGAAAATCCTTCTGAAACAAATTGGCCTCAAGTGTCAATTTTTTGGCCCAAAGCGTCAAGCCTAGCCTTTTTCATCCCAGTATTTTTACTCCTGTCATTCATCAACAACAGGATTATGAAAAAGATAAACGATTTTCGACTCATTGGATTTCTGTATCTGCTAGTGATTATTCTTGCCGGATTTAGCCAGGGATATGTCAGGACAAATCTTCACATAGACGGAGACCCTCTGGCTACAGCTACCAAAATCTTAGAAAACGAAAACCTCTTTAGACTGGGTTTGCTCGCCGATCTAACTGCATTTATTCTGGACGCAGTTATCTCCGTCTTACTCTACCAATTGCTAAAACCTTATGGTAAAACCTTGGCATTGATCTCGTCTTCGCTTCGGATTTTGGCACATCCAGCCATAGGCACAATCAACTTACTCAACCACTACATGGCACTGCACGTTCTCCAAAACAGTGATATTCTTAACAGTTTTGAAGCAAGTCAGATAGAAGCGTTCAGCTACCTATTCATAGATGCTCACACCTATGGCTATTTGTTGGCAGGCGGGTTTTTCGGAGTACATTGTGCCTTATTGGGAATTCAACTTTATAAATCTGGGCTTCTTCCTAAAATCCTGGGTATCTTGATGGGGATAGCAGCCATCGGATATCTCATGGAAACTTTTGGAAACTTCCTATTCCCCGGCAATGAATACTGGCTGGCTTGGACAGTGGGAATCGCAGCAGCATTGGGAGAAGTAGAGCTTGCACTTTACCTCCTGATCAAAGGAAAAAAGAAATCGTCCTCCACCACTCCATCTCTACAGATATGAAAGCCATCGTAAACAAATCCTATGGCCCTCCATCTACTTTGCAACTCATGGAAGTCCCCAAACCAGAGCCCAAAGACAATGAAGTTTTGGTAAGAGTATTGGCGGCCTCACTCAACAAGGCGGATTTATTTATCCTAAGTGGGTCTCCTTTTCCAGTCAGGCTGATGGCCGGACTATTCAAGCCTTCCATTCAAATTTTGGGCGCTGATGTAGCAGGTATCATTGAAAGGGTGGGTAGCAAAGTCAGCCAGTTTCAGGTTGGGGATGCAGTTTTCGGAGATCTTTCCAGCTCTGGATTCGGAGGCTTCTCCGAATATGCGGTAGCTGAAGAATCTTTATTTGCCAAAAAACCATCCAACCTAAGTTTTGAAGAAGCGGCCTCCTTGCCCATGGCAGCAGTCACAGCCCTGCAGGGTTTAAGAAATACCGGGTCAATTGCCGCTGGAGAATCCATCTTGATCAATGGCGCATCGGGCGGAGTGGGCAATTATGCTATTCAAATCGCCAAGGCTTTCGGAGCTAATGTCACGGCAGTTTGCAGTACCAAAAACAGGGAAATAGCCAAAAAATCTGGGGCCGATAAGGTAATCGATTACAGTTTGATTGATTTCACCCAAACGGAAGAAAAGTACGACCTGATCTTGGATATGGTAGCAAATAAATCCATTCATGAAATCACCAAAATTTTGAGAAAAAATGGAAGATACATTGCCTGTGCTTTTTCTGCTGAGGCTATGATCACGGGTCCTTGGATCTCATTGTTGGAGAGAAAAAAGGTGAAAAACTTTCTTGCCAAGACCAATCAGGCAGATTTGCAATTTATCGCAAAGCTTGCCGAGGAGAGCAAACTTACCCCCAATATCCAACAAACTTTTACCCTGGACGATGTGCCTGAAGCTATGGAAATGTTAGGCAAAAGTGGAATTTCAGGGAAATTGGTCATTACTATTTAACCCAAAAAAGATGCGACTAAAAGGAAAAACAGCTTTGATAACAGGAGCAGCAAGAGGAATTGGCTTAGCCACAGCCCAACTATTTATCGAAGAAGGCGCACAGGTAATTCTATCAGACATCAATGATGCGGATGGGCTAGCCACAAGCAAAAGTTTAGGCAAAAATGCTCATTACTTTCATCTCGATGTAGGCAATGAAAATGACTGGAAACTGGCTCAAGAGTTTATTTCAAGCAATTTTGGACGCTTGGACATCTTGGTAAACAATGCCGGAATCACGGGATTTTTAGAGACAAAAGGCCCTTGGGATGCGGAATCCGTGGACTTGGACTCTTGGAATGAAGTTCATCGGGTCAATAGCACCGGAGTTATGCTTGGCTGTAAAACCGCTATCGGCTTGATGAAGGACAAGGGAGGCAGCATCGTCAATATATCGTCCAGAAGCGGAATAGTCGGTATTCCAGCAGCTGTGGCCTATGCATCAAGCAAGGCTGCCGTTCGCAATCATACCAAAAGCGTAGCGCTTCACTGCACCTCAAAAGGATACAAAATCCGTTGCAATAGCATCCACCCTGCGGCCATCATGACTCCCATGTGGGAAAGTATGTTGGGCGAGGGTCCCCAGCGTATGAAAATGATCGCAGAAGTGGAAGCTGGAATTCCGATGGGGCATTTTGGAGAACCAATCGATGTAGCCTATGGAGCGGTTTACCTTGCCAGTGATGAAAGTAAGTACCTTACAGGAATCGAACTGACGATAGATGGAGGGATCTTGGCAGGTAGCGATGCCAAACCGGAAAGCAAATAAGCAATATCCCACTCTGAATTATTTGCTAGCCAAACCAAATTCGTCTTTAATTTGGAGTGAAAATCAATTCACCTTTTTATCATGAATACCTTCACCCTCCTTTTCGCCCTTTTTCTCGTCAGCATGCTAGCTTGGGTCATTTATAGATCCAAAGTCAAAAAAAGCGGCTTGGAGGTACCGGAAGTTTTCCCTGAGACTTGGAGAAAGTTTTTGCTGGACAAGGTCCAGTTTTATCAAGAGCTCAATGAAACAGATCGACTACTTTTTGAAAGTGACGTTCAAAAATTTCTCAAGCGTATCAAAATCACGGGAATCAAAACCACCGTTTCCGATGAAGATCGCCTGTTGGTAGCGAGCAGTGCAGTCATACCAATTTTCAGATTTCCAGAATGGGAATACAAAACGCTCGTAGAAGTATTGCTCTATCCGGATCTTTTTACGGAAGAATTTAATTTTTCGGAGGGAGAAAGGAATATTGCAGGAATGGCTGGAAGCGGAGGAATGATGAGCAACCTGGTCATTTTTTCCAAACCTGCCCTATGGCAAGGATTTGAAAATAAAACAGACAAGCACAATGTGGGAATTCATGAATTTGTACATCTCTTTGACAAGCAAGACGGAGAAGTAGATGGCATTCCATCCATTTTCATGAAGCATCAGTTCGTCCTGCCTTGGATGCAATTGATCAAAACGAACAGCGAAGAAATGCTGGCTGGAAAAAGTGATATCTACGTCTATGGAGCTACCAATCCGCAGGAGTTTCTGGCTGTGACGAGTGAATATTTCTTTGAGCAACCTGCATTATTCAAAGAAAAGCACCCTGAACTCTACAAGGTACTTTCGGATGTTTTTAATACTGATTTGGCTTAAATTCCTGTACAATGTACCAAGTCTTTCAGCTTTCAAACTTTACATTTCTGATTTCCTAAGCTCCTCAAATTCTCAAATCGCTCCTCTGGAGCTCTTGTCTACACAAATCAAATTTTCTACAGTCAAGTCGCTGCTCTGCAGTTCTTTTTTAGCTTTCTGAATTTAGAATTTAGATTTCCTGATCACTGATCACTGCGACTGCTTACTGAGTTTAAGCTTTCTAACTTCACCCTACGGATTTCTCGACCAAGGCTTCTTCTCCAGCGATCTTATCCACCACCAAGGCAATCGCTCCATCTCCAGTCACGTTACAAGCTGTGCCGAAGCTATCCATCGCGATATACAAGGCGATCATCAAACCGATCATTTCTTCATTGAAACCCAGCATAGCCTGAAGCACTCCAATTGCCGCCATGATTGCACCTCCAGGAACTCCAGGAGCCGCTACCATCGCTATCCCCAGCATGAAGATAAAGCCTGCAAACATCATAAAATCAAAAGGCATTTCATTCAAAATCATCAAAGCCATGGCACATGCCGTGATCTTCATGATACTGCCGGAAAGGTGGATTGTCGCACAAAGAGGAATGACAAACCCTGCAACTTTTACCGAAACACCATTTTTCTCAGCTTGCTCCAATGTCACCGGAATCGTTGCTGCTGAAGACTGGGTTCCCAAAGCTGTAAAATAGGCTGGAAGCATATTCAACAGGAGCTTCACAGGGTTTTTCTTCACGATAGTTCCAGCGATCACATACTGCAACAGCAGCAAGAGAATATGCAAGCCGAAAATGACTCCAATGATATTGAGGAAAACAGATAGAATCTGAAAAACCTCCCCACTGTAGGCCATACTGGCAAAAATCCCTAAGATAAAGAGCGGCAAAAGTGGAATAATTACCTTTTCAATCACCTGCATGATGATGGTTTGAAAGTCACTCACAACCAGTTTCAGAGTAGATTTTTCTTGATATGCCAAGCCCAATCCAATCACAAATGCCAATACCAAAGCAGACATCACATCAATCACTGCTGGAATTTCGATTGAGAAAAAGGGCGTGAGTTCTTTGGTGTTTTCTGCGATTTCCGTGGTGGAATTGATATGCTCTGCCAAGAGGCCTGGGAAAATATTGGAGGCCGTAAAAAAGGTCATAAACCCCGAAAACAAGGTAGATCCATAAGCTATGACCGCAGTCAACAGGAGCATTTTTCCCGCTTCCTTTCCCAAATCAGAGATGGCAGGCATGATCAATCCCATGATGATCAGCGGAATGGCAAAGCTCAGAAATTGCCCAAAAAAGGCATTGAAAGTAGCAAAGATTTTATTGAACCACTCCGGCATATAAAGCCCAAAGACAATCCCCAGAACTATGGCTATAAAAACTTTAAATAAAAGACTGGTAAGTATTTTTTTCATAAATCAGCGCAATGGAATAAAAAAGGTGAAACACCTTTTGAGAATGAATCTGCTAAGATAAGAGGAATGCTCAAAACACATCAGCCTCCCTTTTGATTGACAACTATTCACTCAAACAAAAAATAGGGCTTTTGCACCAATAAAAATTCTTTTGACTGTAAAAACCCTTACTTTGGCAGAAGTAATATCAGAAACTATGCAATTGACCAAACCCACGCTTTTGACCCTTCTGCTTTTTTGCTGGGCTCTTTCTTCCTTTTCACAAACAAAGAGCGAAGCCAAACAACCAAACATCGTCTTTTTCTTCGTCGATGATATGGGCTGGCAGGACACATCTGTTCCTTTTCATACCGAAGTCACACAGCTCAACAAAGATTACCATACCCCCAATATGGAGCGACTGGCAAGTGAGGGTAAAAAGTTCACCCAAGCCTATGCTTATGCTGTTTGTTCGCCGTCCCGGGTCAGCTGGATGACAGGGATGAACGGTGCCAGGCATCGCGTGACCAATTGGACGTTGAGAAAAAACCAATCACCAGATCCAGAAAGTGAATCTATCACTCCTCCAATTTGGAATATGAATGGCATGAGTCAGACACCAGGCGAAGAGCGAGCAGTATACCATGTCACGCTTCCCCAAAAGCTTAAAGAAGCTGGCTACGAAACAATTCACGTGGGTAAAGCGCACTTCGGAGCACAAGGAACATCAGGAGAAAACCCGCTCAACTTGGGTTTTGATGTCAATATAGGCGGACACGCGGCTGGTGGCCCTGGAAGCTACTTGGGTAAATACAATTTCAGCGCTGATTGGAGAGACAAAGGCAATCATACTTGGGATGTCCCTGGATTGGAGAAATACCATGGCCAAGACGTTTTCCTGACAGAAGCTCTGACCATAGAGGCCAATAAAGCAATAGAGAATGCGGTCAACAAAGGAAAGCCTTTTTATCTCTACATGTCCCACTATGCCATCCATGCGCCATGGGAAAAAGACATGCGATTCTACCAAAAATACATCGATCAGGGAATGGGAGAGTTCAAAGCCACTTTTGCATCCATGATCGAAGGGATGGACAAATCACTAGGAGACATCTGGGCACAACTGGAAAAGTTGGGAGTTGAGGAAAATACAATATTGGTATTTATGTCTGACAATGGCAGCCCCAAACAAACTCCTAGAAATTTACCTCTCAGAGGTCACAAACTCACTCCTTATGAAGGAGGCATCCGAGTTCCGCTGATAGTCAAATGGCCAGGCGTAGTGGAAGAAGGCAGTCAAACCGCCGACAAGGTGATGATTGAGGACATTTATCCAACATTCTTGGAAATGGCAGGAGTTTCCAAGCCAGAGAAGGATTCTGAAGATGGGGAGAGCTTTGTCGATATTCTGAAAGGAAAAACCGGTCCAGACAAACGAACCATTTACTGGCATTTCCCTCACACTTATGATCAGTATCCCTATAGCATTGTGAGAAATGGAGACTGGAAATTGATCTATCTTCACGAAGACCAAAGACTAGAACTTTACAATATCGCCGAAGACATTTCCGAGACTCAGGATTTGATTTTGGAGCAACCCAAAATCGCCAAAAAGCTGGCAAAAGACCTGACTTCTTTTCTTAAAGAATCACAAGCTCAAATGCCAACTCTACCTGCTACTGGCCTAGCGATCCCCTATCCGGATGAGTTGATCGATTGATTTGGAAAACTGATGGGATCGCATTTAAATTGCTTTCCCATCATTCCATTCTAATGATCATTGCCAATTCATGAAATTTCTTCTATCATTTCTTTTGCTCCTTCCCCTCCTCTCACCGGCCCAAACAGTCTGCACCGCAGAAAGTAGGGAAAGATTGGAAGGATTTCTGGACAAAATCAATTCTTCCAATTGGGAGAAAACATCGCCAAATGAAAGGATCGTGGAAATTGGCTCTTGGTTTCTCGAAACTCCCTACGTGGAAAAAACCCTGGAAATCCCCGGACCGGAGCAGTTGGTCATCAATGTGCAGGGAGTGGATTGCACCACTTTTCTGGAGTCGGTCGTGACTTTGGCTAGAATCAGTCAGAAAGGAGAGGTCAATTTTGAAGCATTTGAAAAAGAACTGGAGCAGCTCCGGTATCGAAATGGCAAAAACCAGGGCTATGTGAGCCGACTTCATTATTTCTCCGACTGGATCTACGAAAACCAGAGGAAAGGGATTCTCAGCAATATCACCCAATCCATCGGCGGAATTCGCTATGAAAATCACCCGACTTTCATGACTGAGAACCCTCAATATTATCCTCAACTTAGCCAAAAGGAAAACGTGGAGCAACTCCAAAACATCGAAGCTGCTATCCGAATCAGAGATTACTATTTCATCCCAAAAGCTCAGATCAGTCAAGTAGAAAGCCAAATCAAATCGGGAGACTTGATCGCTATCACCACCTCCATGGATAATTTGGATATGGTTCACGTCGGTTTTGCCATTGAGAAAAATGGAAGAATCCATCTGATGCATGCCAGTTCTAAAAATAAGAAAGTGGAGATCTCAGAACTTCCGCTGCATGATTATTTAGCAGGCAACCGCTCCCAATCAGGCATCATGGTCGCACGACTGAACTAATCATTTCCGAAGCCCAGCGATCACACGAAGCGGTCCACCGCTTCCGCCTTTGATTTTCATGGGCAGAGCCACGACATAGATTCCCGTCGGGGGCAATTGATCCAAATTGGCCATATTTTCAAAGCCCGGAATCTGGTTTTCCGTCAAGCGCTGATGTGCTGCAAAATCCTGAGACTGGCCATAATCCAGGCTAGGAGTGTCCAATCCTACCGCTTTTACCTTCCTGCTTTTGGCAAGCCAGTCCGCCGTTTCAGGTTGGATTCCTGGAAAATGCAACTCTGGAATCGCCTCAGCACCCGTTTTGGCGGTTCCAAAATAACTTTCTCGATCCGGGTAAAACTGGCCATATCCTGTTCGAAATAAAACCATGGTGTTTTCTGGAATCTTCCCATTTTCGCTTTCCCATGCCAAAACAGCCACCGAATCAATCAAATAATCTCGATCGGCAAGAGCCTTTTCACTCACATCGATGAGCACTGCATTTCCTGTCAGCTTCGAAAGCGGAAGTTCATCCACAGTCTCTCCTTTTTCATAAAAATGAATCGGAGAATCCAAGTGAGTCCCTCCATGCTCCGGGGTCAAAATCGTGTAAGAGGAATAAAAATAGCCCAAGTCGGTGACTCCTTCGGCGTCTGTTCTATGCTGAAAACCATCCGAATTGTTAGGCCAATAGAGAGTCGTAGAATCAAAAGAATAAGTCAAATCGATCCATTCGAGATTGGTCAAAGGATCAATCGTTGGAACTTCCGCGGGTTCTTGTGGGGAACAAGAAATTGACAGGACTGGAACTGCCAATCCAGTCACGAGATACTTAAAAAGTTTCATCAGGTAAAGATTTAGAGTTTCTATAAGGTAAAATAGAAATTCCGAAATCAAATACCTCGACCTTAAATCAATCCTTTTGCATCACCTTCTCAGCCTGCGATTTCTCAAACAAAGGATCAAACTCAAGATTCTTTTCGGTTGGGATGGGAGCTTGATACTTCTCTCTCCATTGATTAAGCTTTTCCATTAGTTCAGCAGCCTTTTCAGGATTCGATTCCGCCAAATTGTTGGTTTCGGAGACATCCTCTTTGAGATTGTAGAGTTCCAGCTCTCCATCTTCAAAGTAATGATGCAGCTTCCAGTCTCCTGACCGGATCACGGATCCCGGTCTGGTGCGAAAAAGTGGATCTCGGGAACCATCTTTTTTAGGCTGATATGCTTCCAAGTAGATGGGAAAGTGCCAAAACAAATCGGCGGCCTGCATATTTTCACCTTTTAGCAAGGACAAAAAGCTTTTTCCTTCCAATTGCTCCAATTCGGATTCAGCACCAATCACTTCTTTCAAGGTAGGGAAAAAGTCCATCTGGGAAACCGCAGTTTGAATCTCTCTTGCTTCAAATTTTCCAGCCCAATTGATGATCAAAGGCACCCGAATTCCACCTTCGTAATAGCTCCCTTTGCCAGCTCTCAATGGATCCTGATGACTGACTGCACGAATTCCCCCATTGTCTGAAGTGAAAATTATCAGTGTATTTTCTGCCAATCCCAAGGCATTTACCTTGGCTAGCAATCGACCTACATTTTGATCCATATTGTAGATCATGGCCGCATAAGTGGCATTATCCCTTCCCGGCTCTGTCTTTTTCGCTGCAAATCGTGCAATATCTTTCTCTTTGGCCATCAAGGGGGTATGAACTGTGTAAAATGGCAAATACAAGAAAAAGGGTTCGGATTGATTCTTTTCCACAAAATCAATAGCCTCCAAAGTCAGAACATCCGTCAAAAACTCTCCATCCTGAACTGAATCCACTGGACTGACATTAAAGGGACTGAAGTAGCCATCTTTCCCGGGATTTCCTCGATGACTTCCTGCGACATTTACATCGAAGCCAAAGTCTGTTGGATTCTCTGACACATGCCATTTGCCGATGCTGGCAGTGACATAGCCTTGATCTTTGAATAGATTTCCAAGAGTGTAGGAACTGGGATTGATTGTATCTTCATTGTGAGAAGGGATAAGCCTTCTGGTCTTTGGATTTCCTCGATCAGCAGGACTTACCGTATAGATTCCATGAGTCGGCGTATTGGTTCCGGTCAGCATCGTCGCCCTACTTGGAGCACAGTTGGATGCTCCTGCATAGGCCTGAAAAAAGACCACGCCTGTTTTGCTCAAACTGTCAATAGTTGGAGTTTCGTAGTAGTCCGAACCCATGTATCCCAAATCACTCCAGCCCAAATCATCCACATTGATCAGGATTACATTGGGTTTACGATCCGTTTTCTGGGATTTAGCTTGGCAGGAAAAGAGAAAAACGGAAAGAATCAGAATCAGTCTCAAGGCAGAGTATTTTTTAATGAAAGCCTAAAGAAGCATCATGAAAATTGAAAATAAAAGCCCAAATCCATGCAGGCATTCAATTGGCTTCTGTTTCTTTACAGAAACTTAAAGATCCCTCAATCGGCACTTTTTCCGACATTAGTAATTTTCCGCATGAAAGAATCAAGAAGAGAATTTCTCAAAAAATCAGCATTATTGACCGGAGCAGCCGGGTTGTGGCAAGTCTTGCCAAGCTCTATCGAGCGCGCCCTTGCTATCAGTCCTGATCCGGGTACAACTTTTGAAGATGCCGAGCATGTGGTGATGCTCATGCAGGAAAACCGTTCCTTTGACCATTGCTTTGGAACTTTGCGCGGAGTGCGTGGATACAACGATCCAAGAGCTATATCTCTTCCTCAGCAATTTCCCGTCTGGATGCAGCCCGACAAAGAGGGAAATCGTTTTGCTCCATTTCGATTAGATATCCAGGCCACCAAAGCCACTTGGATGCGCGATATCCCTCACTCTTGGGAAAACCAGGTGGATGCCAGAAACCAAGGGAAATACGATGGATGGATCGAAGCCAAGAGACCGGGAAGAAGGGAATTTCAAAAAGTGCCTCTGACCATGGGCTATTATACCCGAGAAGACATCCCTTTTTACTATGCATTTGCGGATGCCTTCACGGTTTTTGATCAGCACTTTTGTGCAGCATTGACCGGTACGACTACCAACAGAAGCTATTTCTGGACAGGAAAAACACACGGAGAGCCCGGAGCAAAAGCCAAAGTCCGAAACGGAGAAGTCAACTACGATCACGAGGCAAGTTGGAAAACTTTCCCTGAGCGACTGGAGGAACTGGGTATTTCTTGGAAAGTCTATCAAAACGAAATCAATCTCCCTTCCCTTTCAGATGATTCTTCCTTACTTGCCAACTTTTCGGACAATAATCTGGAGTGGTTTGCCCAATACAATGTGCGATTCAGTCCAGGATTTTATGAGTATTTGCTTCACCAAAAGCCGATCTTAGAGAAAGAAATCGCTGATTTCGAAGAGAATGGAGCGCCGGAAGGAGCCGATGAAGACTATCCAAAAGAGATCCAGGAAAAAAGACGGCAACTCGAAGTAGCCAAGGAATACCTGATCAATTTCCATCCGGATAAATTTGATCAACTGAGTGATTTTGAGAAAAACATCCACCAAAAAGCTTTCGGTAGAAACACAGGAGATGCGGATTTTCACAGAACAGAGAAAATCAAGTACAGCGAAAATGGTGAAGAGCGAGAAGTCGAGGTTCCAAAGGGGGATATTTTGCACCAATTCAGAAAGGATGTTAATGAGGGAAATCTCCCTGCGGTGACCTGGCTAGTGGCTCCTCAGAAATTCTCCGATCACCCTAGTGCGCCATGGTATGGGGCTTGGTATGTGTCGGAGGTTTTGGATATTTTGACGCAGAATCCAGAGGTCTGGAAAAAGACCATCTTCATCCTCAACTACGATGAAAATGACGGCTATTTTGATCATCAGCCTCCATTTGTAGTTCCGGACCCCAAAAATCCAGCAGAGGGTCTTATTTCTGAAGGCGTAGGCACTGACGGAGAATACGTGTATCGTGAGGACGAAAAAGCTGCAGGGTTTGACGAGGAAGATTGTAGAACCAGCCCAGTAGGTTTGGGCTATAGAGTACCGCTGATCGTCGCATCGCCTTGGACCCGAGGCGGCTATGTCAATTCACAGGTTTCGGATATCACCTCCACGATTATGTTTTTGGAGAAATTCCTCAGCAAAAAGTCAGGGAAAAATGTCCATGAAAGCAATATCTCTGATTGGAGAAGGATGATTTCAGGAGACTTGACCTCTGCATTTAGACCTTACAATGGAGAGCCATTGGAAAAGCTGGATCCAGTCAATCGAAATGCTTGGATGACCCAAATTCACAAAGCTCAATTCATGGATCTTCCTGACAATTTTAAGACTTTCAGCCCTGCTGAAGCTCCTGATTGGAACGAAGAACGATTGAAAAAGGAAGGGATATTGCCAGCTCAGGAAAAAGGAACCCGACCATCCAATGCCTTGAATTATGATCTGCGGGTGACTGGTAGTTTTGATTCCAGTCAACAGCGAATCATGTTAACATTTGAAGCTTCTAATGAAGTTTTTGGAAAAGACACCTTGGGCGTTCCGATCCAAGTGTATGCACCTTCTTCCTACAAAAGTGCAGAGGCAGACAAATGGGAAGAGGCTAGAAACTGGAATTTCGCTGTGAAGGCAGGAGATAAAATCTCCTATGAATGGCCCTTGGCTGATTTTGAAAACGGGAATTATCATCTCCGAGTGTATGGGCCAAATGGTTTCTACAGAGAGTTAAAAGGTGACGCTCAATCTGGGTCGACGCAAATGCTTTTGAAACCAAATTTCAAGAAAACTGGAAATGCCAGAATGGCGCTTTTAGAAACTGAAATTCAAGGAAATGCTCAGATTCAGGTCAAAGAAAACGCCTATAGAAAAGACGAAACTGGGAAGAAAATCAATCCAAGAAAGCAAGTTACCAAGCTTGATTTTGAATCTTCTAAAGGCTGGTACGATCTGACTGTCAAAGGTCCCGGATTTGAATGGACTTTTGCAGGAAGATTGGAAAATGGATTAGAGAGTATTTCGGATCCGCTGATTTCGTGAGTTAGTCCATTGCTCAGAGACGATAGTCCATAGTTCTCAGTGATTATTTCCAATCCAGATTTAAATGGAATTGATTGAATTGAAATGTGGCTTTAGCCCATTCACAATTGAGTATCAGAAAAAATCAGGCTTTAGCCAAAAATCTTAGAAAAAGGGCCTGCTTTATCAAAAACAGGCCCTTTTTCATTATCTCATCTTCAAGGTCGAAACATAATAATCAGGATCTGCAACAAGCTCCTTTTTCCCCGAAACCTTCAGCTCTTTCCAGTCTGTACCAGGACTGAGTCGGGTTTTTTCAGCACCAATAGTGACATCCACAGGCATATCGAAGGACTGAATACAATTATTCCATCGGTACATCAAAGTCTGATCGTCTGAGTAATAATATTCAAATGTTGGAATGCTAGTTTCCCTCAAATACTGATCAAAAAAGGGCTTTAGGTCCACGCCCATTTGCTGGGCTATGTAGCCCTCTACTTGCTCGGTGGTCACAGTCTGATGGTAAAATTCCTTATTGAGTCCTCGAAGAATTATTCTCCACTTTTCGTCATCATTCAGGATTTCCCGAAGAGTATTGAGCATATTTCCGCCCTTGTAATACATGTCTCCCGAACCGCTTCGATTGACTCCGTAAGTTCCTATGATCGGACTTTGATTCTGGATATTCATCCGAGTGCCTCTGACATATTCCTGCCCGGCTTCTTTGCCATAGAAATAATCTAAAAACAAGCTTTCGGAGTAGTTGGTAAAACTCTCATGAATCCACATATCCGCTACATCCTTGTAAGTGATATTATTGGCAAACCACTCGTGCCCGGATTCATGGATGATGATAAAGTCAAATTTCATCCCCCAGCCTGTTCCGCTCAAATCTCTGCCTAGGTACCCATTTTCAAATTTATTGCCGTAGGTCACAGCGCTTTGATGCTCCATTCCTAGATATGGCACTTCCACCAGTTTGAATCCATCTTCATAAAATGGATAGGGTCCAAACCAATGCTCAAATGCCTCCATCATTCTTGTAGCATCTTGGAACTGGACTTTTGCCTTCTCCAAATTGTCACGAAGGACATAGTAATCCATGCTCAAGGCTCCCTTTTCGCCGGGATATTCCTCTCCAAAATGCACATAATCCCCAATGCTGATATTGACTCCGTAGCCATTGATGGGATTTTCCACCACCCAGTCATAGGTCGCGGTTCCTTTTCCTTTGTGAACATTGACTAGACGACCGTTGGAGATATCCATCAGGCCACGGGGCACGGTCACAGAGATCATCATGCTATCTACCTCATCTGCTGGATGATCTTTGCCCGGCCACCAGATGCTGGAGCCGATTCCCTGATTGGAATTGGCGATAAAATCGATGCCATTCGCATCTTTCTGCCAAGTGATTCCTCCATCCCAAGGTGGACGAACAGCCACTTTCGGTTTTCCTTCGAAAGAAACCAATATCTCCTTGACCTCGCCAGTAACTTGTTCTTTTTTCAAAGTAATGAAATGGGCCGCACCCACTTTTTCTATCGTCAAAGGATCGCCATCCTGAGTTACAGAAGTGATCTGCATCGGTTCTTGCAAATCTATCTGAAGAGTCTGCCCCGGTTTCTCGACCTGATATCTGACTAGATTTGTTCCGCTGATGGATTGGGTTTCTGGAAAAACCTCCACTGACAAATGGTAATAAGTCAAATCCCACCATTCTCTCTCAGGAGTGATACTGCCTCTCAAGGTATCGGCCAGGGTGGTCGGTCGCTGGGCAAAAGCCTGTGATCCCAAGCCCATCAATAGGACGAGTGAGAGTAGTTTGATTGTTTTCATGAATAATTTCTTAAGTATTGATGTTTGCCTTAGCTATTCTGGAATCAGAGAAAATTGATCTGAACTCAAATCAATATTTTTCATTTTTGATTTGAACTCAGATCATCCATGTTTCAAATTCACAATCTGAGAAACCTACACCTTTTTCTCATTTCGAACTTCATACCTCGTACTTCTCACCTCTTATCTTCCTCCCGGAGGACAATGCTTTTTCAAATAATCTGTGTAAAGCTTCTTGAGATGGGTATTGGTACCTTCACCTTCTGAGATCGAGTGGGATCGATTAGGGTAAGGCATGAATTGGAACAGTTTACCATGCTTAATGAGCTCATTGACTAGCATTTCGGCATTGTTGTAGTGGACATTATCATCGCCTGTACCATGGATATAAAGCAGGTTTCCCTCTAAGTTTTTGGCGTAAGTGATCGGTGAACCAGCGATAAAATCCTCTGGATTCTCCTGCGGTAAGCCCATGTATCGCTCCTGATAGATATTGTCATAGGTCATCTGATTGGCTACAGCTGCGATGGAAATACCTGTTTTGTAGATTTCTGGATACTGGAACATCAAATTCAAAGTAGCAGATCCTCCACCGGACCAACCCCAAACCGCTACTCGCTCAGGATCCACAAAATCCCAAGCGACAATCTGCTTGGCCGCTTCCGCCTGATCGGAGATATTCAACCTACCGATCTGACGATAGATACTTTTTCTCCAGGCTCTCCCTTTCGGTGCGGGAGTGCCTCGGTTGTCCAAGCTGATGTAGATATAGCCATCTTCAGCCATATTTCCGTCATACAGTCTATTTCGGCCCACGCCGTAGGTATCTTTCACATTGGCCCCCCAAGGCTCAGTATAGACATAGAATACGACCGGATATTTTTTACTAGGATCAAAATCAGTCGGCTTTACCATCCATCCGTCCATTTCAGTACCATCGGCCAGCTTGATCGTGAAAAACTCCTCTACGGCATTCGGTTGGGCATTTCCCATCAGATTCTGAATCCCAGTAGTCTCATTGAGTGCTTGATGTTTAGGCAGTTCGATCCACTCCATCATCATCCGGGTCCGGTGATTTTGGAAGGAGTGCATGGCATATTGGCCGTTTGGAGAAATAATGTAGTTGTGTGTTCCTTCCTGATCTTCAGGACTGACTCTTTCAGCTTCACCTTTCCCATCCAAACGTGTTTTATAGAGGTATTTTTGGGTGGCATTTTCTGGACTGGCGTGGAAATAAACCACGTTTTTCTTTTCGTCAAAGTGTACCAAATTCATCACGTCATACTTCCCTTTGGTGATCAAAGTCTCTTTTCCATCCAGACCGATCCGATACAAATGTCTCCAACCATCTTTGTCCGATGACCACAAGAATTCCTTTCTGTCATTGAGCCATTTAAACTCATGTCTATAAGTCAATGCATACACATTTTCCCAAGTAGAAAGCACATCAATCCAAGCTTCATCTGTCTCTTCACTGATGAGCTTGACCTGATTTTTGGCTACATCTACTCCGAAAATCTTACTATGATTCTGCTTTCTATTAAGCTGCTGCACCAAAAGAAAATCAGCAGAATTCCACTCCATTCTTGGCAAATAGTGCTGCTGAGGATCACCTGGGATCGCTAACCAAGTCAAGTTTTGGTTAGCCAGCTCGATCACACCAATCCGGGCGGGTGACGGAGCCTGGCCTACGGTCGGGTATTCTACAGGGATGATTTTGGAGTAAACAGAATCGGTAAAATTGACCATGTCGTAATCCGGGATTTTCTCCGCATCCAGTTGCCAGAAGGAGATTTTCTTGCCGTCAGGACTCCACTGGAATCCATCTCTACAGGCAAACTCCTCCTCATAAGCCCAATCAAAAGTGCCGTTGATAAGTTTTCTAGTGCCGTCAGTGGTCAAAGCAGTGATTTTTTCTGATGCCAAGTCTTCCAGATACAAGTTGAACTCAGAGACATAGGCAATCTGACTACCATCCGGAGAAAGCTTCGCAAATCGCAAAGAGGAAGCCGGAAGTTCTTTCCCTACTTGTTGCAGTTTCTTGCTTTCAAGATCCAAAACCCAGTAATCTCCCTCCGTATCCAGTCTCCAAACTTTTCGTGTATTGGTGTAAATCAGGAGCTTTTTGCCATCCTGAGAAAATGAAAAATCCCGGACCTGCAGCGGTTTTTCTCCGGCTGGCGTCATCCACTCACTTGGGATCACCAACGTCTCAGAGTTGTCCGGCATATTCAGTTGGACGATACCCTCGGCTTCAACTTGGTAGAAGGAAGCTCCATCAGAAGCCCATTTGAAATCTTGGGACTGGCTCTGGCCTGCTGTCAGTATTAGCAGCAGCAAAGACAAAATTGGAAAATAGATTCTGGTGTATTTCATCCCAGAAAATTACTAGAAAAAAAATAATCCCGGCCACCAGAAGGCAAAACCGGGATTTAGAAACTGTTATTTTCTCTGAGCGGAAGATATCATCTCCCAAAATCATCCTGAAGACGAACGATATCATCCTCATCAGAAGGATGAGAAGCATCGGTATGTTGCCAGATCTCTGCCACCATACCCCAATCTTCTTTTCCGATCAATCTATGTCTTTCGCCTTGTTGGAGTTTGATCTTGTCACCTTTGCCCAGCTCCTTGATCTCAGACTCCACATCTGTCAGGCTCGTCGCCACGGCTACTTCTCCATCGATGCATCTCCAGATCTCAGCTCTGCGAAAGTGATATTGCCAGCTTAACCTCTTTCCAGGAGCGACCAATAAGATCTTTGGACTCAGTTTTTCAGAAATTTTCAAACTTTCAAAATCCTCCTCCGGAAAAAACTCTTGGGCAAAAGCTGCTGCTTGGGACTCATCCAGCACCAAAAACCCACCCCAAGGCCTCTCTCTATCCTGCTTGACGATCTCAAAACCAAGATCTTCCATCAACTTTTCCGCTTTCGCAAATACTTCTTCTTTTGTTCTCATGCTTATTTTTCTAAAAATTGGCGTGGCTAAAATAATCGATGTTGCATTCAGAGCCTTTGATTTTTTGGAAAAATTCTAATTGAAAAAGGGAACTGAGGTTAGAGACAAGGGATTTTGTCAGAAACCAAGAGGTGTCAGAAAAAGAAGAAACGAGACAATAATCCCTAAGTCAAAATTGGAATTCCTACCTGCTATCCCTAGCTTTTGAACTGTATTAATTCTACCCCATGAACTCCAGTCATCTTTCCCATAAAGGCTTTACCGCCACTCAGACTCCGGCTCGAGTAGATATGAAAATCTATTTCGAAGCGATGGAAAATCTCTATCATCCTGACCAAAATCCATCTGGCGCATTGCCGATGAATGTGGCCGAAAATCACCTGTGTTGGGAAATGCTGAGAGAAAGAATCCAAAAAGTGACCCGAGAAAATGACATCCCGGACTGGGTAGCCAGCTATACTGACCCTTCCGGAGCACCAACTTTTCGGGAGGCTACTGCAGGTTTTCTTTCCAAATTTCTCTTCAAGGTTCCGGTTGATGCAGAAAGCCTTGCCTTTTCCAGTGGAGCCACTTCTGTGATCGAGATGAGCGCATTTCTCTTGGCAAACCCTGGAGATACCGCCGTGATTCCGGCTCCCAGCTATCCCGTCTACACTGGTGACATCGGAGTGGTGCCAAGTGTAAAAAGATATGATCTCCAAACCCACGTCGAAGTGACTGAGCTAAATGGAGGAATTTCGATTTCTACAGAGTTATTGGAAAAAGCAAAATCCGACATCGAGAGCAAGGGGAGCCGCTTCAAAATCCTGATTCTGACAACACCGGACAATCCTACCGGAGCGATTTACTCTGAGGAGCAATTGAGAAAAATCGCTGATTGGTGCATCCAAAACGAAGTGCATCTGGTCGTCAATGAGATATATAGCCTCTCTCGTATCGATATCTCTCATCCAGAACTCACAGCATCCTATCCCAACCCAATCGACTTTGTTTCATTTGGGAAATTGATGGCTGAATATCAAAGTCCATATCTTCATTTTTGGTATTCTTTTTCCAAAGATTTGGGGATTTCGGGCTTTCGTGTCGGTTTAGTCCATTCCCATAATCAAGACTTTCTGGATGCGTACAGAAATGCCGGTATGGGCCATTCCATATCCAATTTCACTCAATGGGTCATGCAAGAAGTGATGGCTGACCATACTTTTTTGGAAGCCTATTTTACAGCATATCGCAAGGAACTCACCCAGTCTTACCTGATTGTGACTCGGGCTTTACGCAGTATGAATATCACATTTAGTCCTTCGTATGGAAGCCTTTTTGTCTGGATGGATATTTCCCGATTTTTGGGAGAAAAAACTGAAAAAGGGGAAGAAAAGCTATGGATTGATATCTATGAAAACACTGGAGTACTGCTCACCCCGGCTCATGGATTTGGACATCAAAAAAGAGGCTTGTTCCGAATGGTGATCAGCGGTATGGATCATGCTGCGCTACAAGTGGCAATGGATAGGCTCTACTCTTATTTTACAGACAAATAAACCCTCACGATGAAAAAGCTCTTTGTACTAGGTTTCGCTTGGTTGGCTTTTGCACAGGTTCAGGCGCAGGATTTCCAGCAAATTTTGGATCAGGAGGTCAATGGCAAAATGCCAGGCATACTGCTAACTATTGCATCGGGAGACGGGACAGTCCACTGGTCAGGTGCGGCAGGTCTGGATGTACTGGAGCCAGCCGACTCACTGGAAGCTACTCAAACATTCCGGATTGCCAGTGTGACCAAAACTTATGTAGCGGCTAGTATATTACGCTTGATGGAAGAAGGTATACTGCACCTGGAAGATCCAGTCTCAAAGCATATTTCAGCAGCACATGCAGCCATCCTTTCTCAGGAATATGACCTAGACCAAATCACTCTAAAACAAGTATTGAGACATTCAGCGGGCTTTTTTGACCATACCCATGCGCCAGAGTTCTTCGACACCATCTTGCAAACTCCCGCCCATGAATGGACTCGAACTGAGCAATTTCAGCTATGTGTGGACAAGGGAGATCCCATCGGACCTCCGGGAAAGCAGTTTAGCTACTCAGACACAGGCTATTTGATTTTGGGAGAAATCATCGAAAAGTACACCGGAAAAAGTCTAGATGGAGGTATCAAGGAACTATTAAAGTTGGAAGCCTTGGGACTGGAGAGAACGGATTTTGAAAGAGAAGACCCGGCTACCGATGCATTGCGGATTCATCAGTATTTTCAAGGAATGGATACATTCGGTTTTAGTCCCACGATAGATTACTATGGCGGAGGAGGGCTACTTTCCACCACAGAAGAGTTGGTTCAATTTTTCAAGGCTTTATTTGAAGGAAGGGTTTTTGAAAATGAAGAAACCCTGAAGATCATGCTAGAACCGGTGAAATATGAAAAAAAGGCCAGTATGGACTATCAGATGGGAATGTACCGAGTCGAAGTGAACGGTTTGGAGGCATACACCCATACTGGTTTTTGGGGTACACAGGTGATATACATCCCTGAAAAAGATCTCTACATGGCCGCCAACTATTCCAGCATTTGGAGAGGAAGTGCCGTTGCTCCTGTTTTTGGAAAAATCGTGAAGGAGTTAGATAAGAAGAATTAATACTCCCCGTCATTGCGAAAAAGCCCTAAGGCAAACGTGGCTATCTATTTCCCACAGATCTACGCAGAAAAAGCCGCAGACTTTTACAGATTTTATAAACTCCGACTCTACCATATATTTCTCCGAAGGCTTATTTCATTGAATTTGACTAATTCACTCAACTTCTCCAAAGCCTTCCAACGGACAAAAAACTGTCCGAAAAAGAACAAGCTAAAATCAAAAAATGCCCTCAATGCGCTTCAAACTCACATGGCATTGTGATTGAGTTACCTTCGGTATGCTAAACTTCTTACTCTGGCTGATCCTCTTGGTCCTATGCTGGCCGATCGCTATCCTAGCCCTAATCCTCTATCCTATTGTCTGGATTCTCTTACTTCCCTTCCGACTACTTGGCCTTGCCATCGATCTATCTTTTGATCTAATCAAAAAAATCCTGATGCTGCCTTTTACGATTTTAAAGAAGGCATAAGAAAAACCTGGAATAGTCTTCAGCCACAGACAAATCCTCTGGAAAACGAACCAAAAAAAACCGACAGAAGATATTCCTGTCGGTTTTTTTATGAGTCAGGCTCTAGTTTTATTCCAAGCTCTTGCCAGTGATCCGGCTATATTCCTGCTTCATCGCTTCCAATTTTTCAGGCTGTGAGGCTGCCAGATTGTTCGTTTGGCCGATGTCGGTTGAAAGCTGGTAAAGTTGATATTCCGGAGAATTGCCGATCTCTATATTGACAGATTTGATCACCGGGGAACCCTTGTATGGAGGAATCATCACATAATCTCCCTGACGTAGTGCTGTCCGGCCAGTGGCTTCAAAAAGTAAGTTTTCGCGCCCTTGATCGGATTCACCGAGAAGAGTCTGGAGTAAGTCTTGGCTATCTTCTCCTGTCGCTGTGCTTCCGGTAAGGGCTGCCAAAGAACTCAGGAGATCCAGTTGGGACACCAATGCATCTGATACTTTTGGCTGAACTTTCCCTTTCCAATACACCATAAAAGGAACACGGGTCCCTGCTTCAAAGAGACTGTATTTTCCACCTCTTAGTGGACCGGCAGGAGTATGATCTCCCAGTTTCTCGACAGCATCATCATAGTAGCCATCATTGAGTACGGGACCATTGTCCGAACTGAACACGATCAGAGTATTCTCCAAAACGCCTTCATTTTCGAGAGTTTTCAAAAATTCTCCAATCATCCAGTCTGCTTCGAGGATCACATCACCTCTTGGCCCCATACCAGATTTTCCTTCAAATCGAGGATGGGGAGTTCTCGGTACGTGAGGCTGCTGGAAAGCATAGTAGAGGAAGAATGGCTCGTTTTTGTGTTCCTTGACATAGGCTGAAGCTTTCTCCAAAAAGTGATCTGCCATATCCACATCACTCCATTTAGCAGCTTCGCCACCTTTCATAAAGCCGATGCGGGGCACTCCGTTGACGATGCTATTATTATGACCATGATGCCATTTCATAGTAGTCATATCTGGATTATCCTTGCCGGTCGGCTCTCCTTCGAAGTTTTCAGAATAGCTCACTTCGATCGGATCATTAGGATCCAAGCCTACGACATTCCCATCTTGGATATAGACGGTCGGCACTCGATCCTGAGTAGCTGCTAGGATGTAGCTATAGTCAAATCCCACTTCATTTGGTCCAGGAGAGATATGCTCGTTCCAGTTGACCTGACCGGATCCCAATCCCAAATGCCATTTGCCCACAATTCCGGTATGATAGCCTTGAGCTTTTAGCATTTTTGGCAGGGTCATCAACGTAGTATCAATGATCAGGGGAGCAGTACCTGGAAGGATTTTAGCATCCGAATTTCTCCAAGGATAGCGACCTGTCAGCAGGGCATAGCGACTAGGAGTACAGGTAGCCGAGGAGGCGTACCCATTGGTGAATCGAACGCCTTCATTGGCAAGGCGGTCCATGTGAGGGGTAGAGAGCTCTGTGGCTCCGTAGGCACTCATGTCGCCGTAGCCCAGATCATCCATATAGATGACGACGATGTTGGGCTGTTTGGTTTGTTCATCAGTATCGGCACTTTCGGAAGCTTTGCCACAGGAAAACAGCAGCAAGGAGGCCGAAAGCCCAAGAAAAAGGTTGGACTTGATATTCATGGAAATTAATTGAATGAACTTGCAAAATAAGGCCAGTTGGCCTAAGACTCAAGCTATTTTTTACCCATTTTACGAAATGGATTTCCGCACTTCTTCAAACTTTTCTATTGGTTTTAGCTAGAATAGATTCTATTTTATGCTGCATTTTGCTCAAACCTAGAAAAATAACCTGATGAAGAACCGATTGTGTGCCCTCGGGATGCTCTCCACCCTATTTTTTGCCTGCTCCGAAAAAGCCCCCACCCAACTCAGTGATGAAGCTTACGCTCAACTCACAGACGAGGAAAAAAGAAGCCCTGAGCATGCCCTTGATGGGATTTTGGTCAAGGATGAGCGATTGGAACTGGAGCTTTTCGCCTCCGAACCTATGCTCATCAATCCTACCAATATGGATATTGACGATAGAGGCAGAGTGTGGATTACTGAAGCATTCAACTACCGAACCAACCTTAATCCCAAAAACCCAACGCATGCCGAAGGGGATAGAATCTTGATTTTGGAGGACACTGATGGAGATGGCAAAGCCGACAAATCCAAAGTTTTTTACCAAGGTTCAGACATTAATGCCCCTTTGGGGATAGCTGTTTTGGGTGATAAGGTTTATGTCTCCGTTTCACCTTATGTCTATGTGTTCACGGATGCGGATGGGGATGATGTGCCGGAGAAAAAGGAGATTTTGTTTGAGGGCGTTGGGGGGGTACAGCACGATCATGGGATGCATGCTTTTACGTTCGGTCCTGACGGAAAAATCTATTTCAACTATGGAAATGAAGGCAAAGGCCTGCACAATGCAGATGGCTCACCGATCATGGATCCGATTGGAAGAACAGTCAATAGCCAAACTCAGCCTTATCGAGAGGGAATGGTTTACCGGATGAATCCGGATCATTCTGAGGTGGAAATTTTGGGTTGGAACTTTAGAAACAACTATGAATTAGCGGTGGATAGCTATGGACGGATGTGGCAGTCTGATAATGATGACGATGGCAACCGAGGCACCCGAATCAATTACGTAATGGACTATGGAAACTACGGTTTCAAAGATGAAATGACCGGAGCGGATTGGAGGTCAAGAAGAATCAATATGGAGGATTCCATTCCTCTTCGCCATTGGCATTTGAATGATCCTGGGGTCGTTCCCAACTTGCTTCAAACTTATGCAGGTTCACCAACAGGGATTCTGATTTACGAGGGAAAATTGCTTCCTGAGGAATACCAAGGACAAATGATCCATTCCGACGCCGGACCGAATATCGTTCGCTCCTATCCTGTGAGCCAAAATGGCGCCGGCTTCAATGCTAAAATCCTCAATTTATTGGACGGGAACGCACGAGACAATTGGTTTAGACCTTCTGATGTGACAGTGGCTCCTGACGGTTCGCTATTCGTTTCCGATTGGTATGATCCAGGAGTGGGCGGTCATGCTGTGGGTGATTTGGAAAAAGGCAGAGTTTATCGTCTTTCTCCAAAAAACACCCCATACAAGGTTTCTAAGCCAGATTATTCTTCTATTCCTTCTTTGATCCAATTGCTTCAAAACCCAAATCGAGCGACCCACTTTAAGGCTTTTATGGCATTGGTAGCCAAAGGAAGTAAAGCTAAAGAAGCCCTAGAAACGCTCTATGCAGAAGGAAATCCTCGCATGAAGGCACGGGCTTTTTGGGTATTGACCAAACTGGAAAATGGCAACGATTACATCCACACTGCCGCAGAAGATCCAGATGAAAATATCCGTGTTGCTGCTGTGCGTGCCTACCGAGAAAATCATATGGACAATGTGGAATTCCTTTCCAGATTGGCAAAAGATCCGTCGCCTCAGGTTAGAAGGGAAGTTGCTTTGGCTATTCGCTATGAGATGCAGCCGGAGATTTGGAACCTACTCGCCCAAAGCTATGAATCTGGAGACCGCTGGTATCTGGAAGCTTTAGGCATCGCCGCGGAGGGATTTTGGAATGAATATCTTCCAGCTTATTTGGAGAGCTTTTCCCCCAACTGGATGGAAAGCGAAGCTGCCAAAGATCTCGTTTGGAGATCTCGCTCTTCTCAGACAGCTGACCTGTTGGGCAAATTGATTTTGTCCCAGCCGGGTAGAAACAACCTGCGCTATTTTCGAGCTTTAGATTTCCAAGACCCCCAGGCAAAAGACAAGACTTTGAAAGCCCTTTTAGCACATGCTTCTGAAGAAGATCAGGTCATTATTTTGAGGCAATTGGCATTTGATCCGAAAATACCAGACACTCAAATTTTAGCCTTGGCAAGAGAAACTGCCAACAAGATTACCGACGAGCAGGACTTTTTGGAAATAGTCCAAAAATATGGAATCAGTAATCAGGCCGAACGCCTGGAAAAAATGATTTACGAGTCTGAAAATGGACAAATCTCAGGTTCTGCAGCTTGGATTTTCTTCAATCTGTATGGACCTCTTCCAATCGAAAAAGCCTTTGCCAATATAGATGAAGACCAAGCGGTTTTGGCAATCCGTAAATTCGGTACGATAGACAATGAAGCAATGGCCCAATTGCTTTCCAAAATTTATCTAGATGAAAAGCAATCCGAGGCCAAGCGAACAGCAGCCATGGAAGAAGCAAGAGGCTACAATAGCGAGCCATACCTTTGGTCTTTGGTACAAGAGGATAAAATCCCCGCTGATCTATTGCCGATTGCTCAGAAGATATTGATGGGTTCTTGGAATGGAAACATCCGGGAGGAAGCAACTAAGAAATTTGGAAATTCTAGTAACAGTGCATACGAAGTACCCAAGCTTTTGGCGATGGAAGGAAATGTGGAATCCGGCAAAACACTAGCCTCGACCTATTGTCTGGCCTGTCACGCAATCGGGAATGAAGGGATTGATTTCGGGCCGGGGCTATCCGAAATCGGCGATAAACTATCCAAGGAAGGTTTGATCAATGCGATTGCCAATCCTTCGGAAGGTATGGGCTTTGGATACGAGACACAATTGGTCAAAATGAAGGATGGCACCGAGTTCCAGTGCATCGTCAACTCTAAAACCGAAAATGATCTGATTGTGAAATTAATCGGCAGTAGCGAGCAGAAGATCTACAAACTCGATCAGGTCGAGAGTGTCACTCAATTGGAAACATCCTTGATGCCCAAATTCCCACTTTCCGATCAGGAAATGGTGGATTTGGTGAGTTATTTGGAGACATTGAGAAAGTAAGACTGAAGGTTGAAGTTTGGAAGCCGGATTCTAATTTCAGGTCTCTGTCAGCGAGGCGCTGCAGCCAATATTGCTTCACTGCACCTGCCTTGAGGAGACAATTGAAACCGGTGACCATTGTCCAGAAATACAGGTAGCTAAATTCAAAGAAAAATATCTTTTGTATGAAAAGCCTCGGTCTGCGTCGGGGTTGATTTTCTCACTTGCCAAATAAAATTTCCAGCGTAGCTGTTTACCTTTTACTGCTTTCATGATAAGAGGGTATATCTAACCTTTTATAATCATGAAACAGTTTGCCATTACTATTTTCTTATTTCTAGCCCTGGCTTTTCAGGCTAGCCAGGCCCAGATCACTTATGGGATCAAAGGAGGATTGAATTATTCCTCTACCACTTTTACCAATGATTCGTACAAAACCAAAGGAGTTTTTGGAGTACATATTGGGGGATTTGGAGCTTATCAGATTCAAGATAAGCTAGTGCTTCATTCCGAGCTTCTATTTTCTACAGAGGGAAATGACTGGGAGTATCTGGTAGGAAACCAAAATACAGGAATCATGAAAATGAGTCTGATCCGCCTACCGATCCTTTTGAAATACCAATTGGCAGACAACCTGTATGTAGAGGCGGGACCTCAGCTCAGCTTTTTGCTTTCTATCTCTCAATCTATTGATGATGGGGAATATGTAGATCTGAAATATCTCTATGACAAGGTTTTCTTCGGCTACGGACTTGGGCTGTCTTACGATCTGAAGCAAGTTTCCGATCTGCTGACTGTAGGCCTGCGATACAGCGGAAACTTTTCATATATCAATAATTCTGACGTCGGAGGAGAAGATGTCTCATCGAAATTGGCTCAGTTGACAGTGGGCTATCGACTCAGGTAAATTCGGGTTTAGTTGATTGATGGAAAAGCTGTTTTGAACTGTTCGAAGCAGCTTTTTATTTTACACATCGTTCAGAAAAAGAAAGTGCCACCTGGATATCAGATGGCACTTTCTTTAGTTTTTAATCTATCTACTATTGCTTCTCCTCTACCTTTCTTCTTCTCTCCAGCATTTCTTCTTTGGAGATCTGATCCACTCCATAAGTCCGATCGGGACCGCCTTTTTCCATAAATTGATCCACAAATCCCTGACTCAATTCTGAATTGTCCTTGTATTTGGCTCTCAGCTCGTCCAGCTTCTGATGAAGCTCAGCGCGAATCTCCGCATAAGCCGGATCCTCATAGACATTTTTCAATTCCAAAGGATCCTTTTGGCGATCGATCAGCTCCCATTCATCCTCTACATAGTAGTAGTGGATCAGTTTGTAATCCTGAGTGATGATCGCATAGTGTCGATTGACCATGTGCTCGGCCGGATACTCGTAGTAATGATAATACACCGCATCACGGGTCCACTGATCCTCCTGTCCTGTCAACAGCGGAACCATGCTTTCTCCTTGCATATCGGATGGAGCTTCTATTCCGGCAGCATCTAGGAAAGTCTGTGCAAAATCAAGATTTTGTACCAAAGCATCGGATTGGGTTCCTGCTTTCACTTTGCCAGGCCAGGCTACCAAAAGCGGGGTTTTGAATGATTCATCGTAGACGAATCGCTTGTCAAACCATCCATGCTCTCCCAAATAGAATCCTTGGTCAGAAGTGTACACGATAATGGTATTTTCCATCAGGTCATTGGCCTCCAGATAGTCCAGCAATCTTCCTACATTTTCATCCACTGAAGCGATCGTGCCCAGGTAATCCTGCATGTAGCGATTGTATTTCCAGCGCATGGTTTCCTCCTCGCTCATGTTTGGATAGGCCTTTTTGAAAGCTTCATTGATCGGGCCGTAGGCTTTGTCAAAACTAGCCTGCTGCTCTGGCGTAAATCGCTTCATCATATTGATCAAACGAGCCTTATCAGGTCCAATCTCAGGGAGTCCGAGTTCGTCCATGGTCTCTGCAGACAGCTTGTTGTCTCCCGACCAACTCATGTGCTTCAGGATATTCATCTCTGTCTCCCCTGCAGGGGCAGTCCGACCGGAATAATCATCAAACAAGGTCTTGGGCTCCGGAAAAGACTTAGTGGTGTATTCTTCCAGATGTCGCTCTGCCATCAGCCAAGCGCGATGTGGTGCCTTATGCAAATACATCAACATAAAAGGTTCTTCCTTATTCCTTTCGGTATCCAACCAGTCAATGGTCATGTCTGTGATGATATCGGTCACATAGCCTTCCTTCTGGATTTTACCTTCGTTTTTGGTGATGAAGTCGGGATTGTAATAGGAACCTTGCCCCGGCAAAATCTTGAATTGGTCAAAACCTTTGGGATTGTTGCCAAAATGAAGCTTTCCAAACATAGCCGTCTGATATCCTGCGTCCTGGAAGAGCTGCGGGAAAGTCACATTGGTGGTATCAAAAGGGGTAAGATTATCGATTTTACCATTCAGATGCGAGTGCTTTCCGGTAAGGATCGTCGCGCGGCTAGGTGCACAAATGGAATTGGTCACAGAAGCTTGAGTAAACAGCATCCCCATCTCTGCTATCCGATCGATATTCGGAGTTTCGATCAGAGAATTGTCATAAGCTGAGATCGCCTGATAGGCATGATCATCAGACATGATAAAGATGATATTAGGTCTCTCCTGTGCTGTTGTTTCAACTTTTTGCTCACAGGAGAAAACCGAAATCAGGGCTAATCCTCCAAGCAATAAGGGTGAATATTTTTTCATAATGACGTTTAAAAATGACTGCGTGTTATTGGTTGGAAGGCGTCCTTCCGTCAAAGATCTTATCTAGCAATTCGGTGTTTTTACCTCCTGCGTAGGAGTTGTTTTCCTGCAAATAATCCAGATACTCGTTCAGGTATTGTTGGGAAATCTGGGAATTGTCGCCGTACTTTTCTCTCAAACCATCCAGTTTTTGATGCAACTCCGCCTGAATCTCCGCATAGGCTGGATCATCGTAGACATTTTTGAGCTCCATAGGATCATTGATCCGGTCAATCAGTTCCCATTCATCCGCATCGAAGTAGTAGTGTACCAACTTGTATTCCTTCGTCACGATCGCATAGTGACGCTTCACCATGTGCACGGATGGGTATTCGTAGTAGTGATAGTAAACGGCATCTCTAGTCCACTCTCCTTCTCCGGTCAGGAGTGGAAGCAAACTCTCGCCCTGCATATCACTAGGCGCATCTATTCCTGCCGCCGCCAAAAATGTCTGTGCAAAATCCAGGTTTTGAACCATCTCGTCAGACTTGGAACCAGCAGCTACTTTTCCTGGCCATGCCACTAGCAATGGAGTTTTGAAAGACTCATCGTAGATAAATCTCTTGTCAAACCAGCCGTGTTCGCCCAAGTAAAACCCTTGATCGGAAGTATAAACGATGATGGTATTTTCCATCAGGTCATTGGCTTCCAAATAGTCCAAAACTCGGCCCACATTTTCATCAACTGCCTTAATGGTTCCCAAATAATCCTGCATGTAGCGCTGGTATCTCCACTTCATCTTATCCTCCTCGGTCATGTTTGGATACGCTTTCTTGAACTCCTCAATCATCTTATTGTAAGATTCATCCCATACAGCTCGTTGCTCTGGATTCATTCGGCCCACTTCCCCTTCAAAGGCAGCTTTGTCCCAGCCAGAAGTCGGTTCGATTCCCAACTCATCCATCACTGCCGGTGGAATCTTGGAATCACCTCCCCAGTGCATATCCTTCAGCAAATTCATTTCCGCCTCATGAGCTGCACGACCTCTTCCAGAGTAGTCATCAAATAAAGTCGGAGGCTCTGGGAATGTTCTCTGTGTAAATTCAGCAACGTGTCTGCCAGCAGGAAGCCATTCTCTATGAGGAGCTTTATGCAAGTAAAAAAGCAAGAAAGGATCTTCCTTCTTTCTTTCATTTTCCAGCCAGTTCAAAGTCATATCCGTGATGATATCGGTCACATAGCCTTCCACTTGGATATTCCCTTCGTCTTTGGTGATAAAGTCAGGATTGTAATATTTCCCCTGACCAGGAAGAATTTTGAATTGATCAAATCCCTTCGGACTGTTCCCAAAATGCAATTTGCCAAACATCGCTGTCTGATAGCCCGCATCTTGAAAAATCTGAGGAAAAGTCACATTCGTCGTATCAAAAGGAAAATGGTTGTCCACTTTGCCATTGATATGCGAGTGCTTTCCTGTGAGAATCGTCGCTCTAGAAGGAGCGCAGATAGAATTGGTCACGGATGCATTGGTGAAAAGCATTCCCATTTTAGCAATTCGGTCGATATTGGGAGTCTCGATCAGCTTGTCACTATATGCCGATATCGCCTGATAGGCGTGATCATCAGACATGATAAAGACAATATTGGGACGAGAAGATATTTCTTCTTCCTCACTCTTTTGGCAAGAAAAAAGTCCCGCCACTAGCAGGGAAGCAACAAACAAAAGGGGTTTATTCATAAGATTTTGGGTTGGATCAAAGCTCGGGAAAGGAAAACTGAAGCCTAACATCAGGTCTTCCGAATCCCAAACAGAAAGAATCAGCAAAGTAAAAAATTTCCTTTGCTTTATTTAGAGCAAAAGCCCTAAAATAATTAGTTTTTACGTGAATGGATTCTTTATCTTGTGCCCACTATTGCTTTCAGAAATTTTAGAACCGCTCTCATACATGAAAATCAAAGCCACATTTCTACTTCTTCTTTGTATCCAGTATGCTTTTGCTCAGCAAGAAAAACCTAATGTGCTCTTTATCATCTCTGATGATTTGACCACGACAGCTTTGGGAACTTATGGGAATGAAATCGCCCAGACACCCAACATTGATCAACTGGCTTCGGAAGGAGTAGTTTTCAATCGAGCCTACAGCCAATACCCTGTTTGCGGGCCTTCCAGAGCCTCATTTATGTTTGGCTACTATCCCAATGCCACAGAAACCTATGGCTATGTCAGTGGTCGGGAAAATGTAGGACCTGAGAAAGTATCACTTTCACAGCATTTCAAAAACAATGGCTACTACACGGCCCGAGTCAGCAAAATCTATCACATGGGCGTGCCTATCGATATAGAAAAAGGCTCTGACGGACAAGATGATCCAGCCTCTTGGACAGAGAAGTTCAACTCCCAAGGTCCCGAATGGACTGCCGCCGGAAAAGCCGAACTGGTACAAAACAATCCTGATGGTAGCATCGAAAGAAAAGGCGGAAATGTGATGACCATCGTCCAAGCAGATGGAGATGATTTAGTTCATTCGGATGGAAAAACTGCTGAAAAAGCTTCAGAATTGATCCGGAACCATAAAAATGAGCCTTTCTTTTTAGCAGTAGGATTGGTCAGACCCCATGTACCTTTTGTAGCTCCAGCGAGTTATTTTACTCCTTTCCCTTGGGAAGGCATCGTCCCACCTCCCGTGGTAGAGGGAGACTGGAGCGATATCCCTGAGCGTGGGATCAACTATGTGACCACCAAAAACGGCGAGATGAGCTACATTCAAAAGCAAAAAGCCATCGCCGGCTATTATGCCTCAGTTTCCTATATGGATGCGCAGGTTGGGAAGATTTTGCAAACACTTCGTGAGGAAGGTTTGGAAGACAATACCATAGTAGTGTTCACTTCTGATCATGGGTTTCATCTGGGAGAGCATGATTTCTGGATGAAAGTGAGTTTGCATGAAGAATCAGTCCAAGTACCGCTGATCATCAAAGCTCCTGGGCTGGCACCGATTCGCACTGATTCCTTTGCAGAGTTGGTAGACCTCTACCCTACTTTGGCCGCCATGGCAGGAATCTCAGAGCAAGATCATTTGCAGGGAAAAAACTTAGAGCCAGTCTTTGACAATCCCCAATTGGAAGTCAGAGACTATGCCTTCTCTGTGACGCAGGGAGGAAATACCTTCCTGATCCGAACAGACCGCTGGGCCTATATCCAATACAATGAGGATGGATCTGCAGGTGCGGAACTCTTTGACATGCACCAGGACCCCAAGCAATACACCAACTTGACTCAAAATCCCCATTTCCAATCTGTCGTAGATGAAATGAAAGCTATTTTGAAAGAAAAACTGGCAGAGGTAAGACACAATGATTTGGGAAAAACTTATGAGTAAAAATTCTGTTTTCACTATCAAAATAAAGCTGAGGAGCCTCATTCAGGCCAGCTCTATTTCTCTTGGACTTACTTGGCTAATTAGCTTTGCTGCTCAGGCGCAGATTCAGGTAAAACCACTTCCTATTCAAGCTGAAATTAAAAAAGAGGGACTCAGCCAAATTTTGGATGGTCCATCTATCCTCAAGCTAAAGGACTATTTTGTCTGGGGCGGCTCGGTAGTGCAAGGGAAAGACAAGAAATATCACATGATTTTTGCTTTGTGGGAAAGTGGCCCAGACACCGATAAATTCACCAATTCTTGGGTCTTGGAAAGTAAGTTGGGCTATGCAGTTTCTGATTTTCCGGATCGTGATTTTCAGTTTCAAAAGATCATACTCAAAGGTGCTCGATACGATGGAGACAGCAGTGCCTGGGGTGCGCAGATGGTTCACAATCCTCACATTAAAGAATTTAATGGCAAATATTTTCTCTACTACATCGGAGGAAAAGATTCTGGGCAGGCTGCAGCTCCGGGACTTGACAAGCGATCCCGGGTCCAGCAGTCCCAGCAAATTGGTGGACTCACATTTGATTCTTTTGAAGATCTAGTAGCCGGAGATTTTGAAAGAGCCAAAGAACCTTTGATCTCGCCACGAACTAGGGTCAAATCCGAAAATGTCCTCAATCCATCTCCAGCAGGCACTGTGGCCAAACCTGATAACCTAATCGTGGTCAACCCTTCGGTGACTTATAATCCCCATACGAAAGAGTACATGCTCTTTTTTAAGGGGAACATCTACGAACCCTACTGGAAAGGGGTGCACGGAGTAGCAACAGGCCCCACTCCACTGGGACCTTTTGTAGCTAAGGACAATTTCATTTTTGATGTCAAGATGCCCGACGGATCCATCGCCAGCACGGAAGATCCCTATGTATGGTATGCTTCAAAGTTCGATTGCTTGTTTGCGATCGTCAAAGATTTTACCGGAGTGGTAGCCGGAGGGGAGAAAAAAGCACTGGCCCTGTTGAGTTCCAAAGATGGGATTGAATGGAAAGTAGCGGACTCCCCTCTTTTTTTGAAAAGAGAAGTGACTCTTCCGGAAGGTGGAATTCTCAATTTAGAAAGGATGGAAAGACCGCAACTTCTACTGACAGAAGACGGACTGCCGACTGTGCTCTACACAGCTGGCTCGATCGAAAATGTGAACGTTAAAAATGACGGAAGTTCTTTTAACATCCAGATTCCTCTGAAAAACAGATAAGTAATAAGAAGCAGTAGAAAACCTTTCAAATACTTTTTTATAAAGGTCATTTCCATTGGAGAAATCAGAACTAAAAGCCTTAGAAAATGCTTTTTCTTTGGTGATTGACTCGTGCTTATTATATTCAAAAAATTGAGGAGCGCAGTCTCTTTTTTGAACCTTAATCCAACCAATTGTAGAATGACCAAATCACCCGGGATCAAAACCAAAGAGAAAATTCATCAGGAAGCTATACGACAATTCAGTGAATTTGGCATCCAAAATATTACTAGTAGACATATTGCAAAAGGCATCGGCATCAGCTATGGCAACTTAAACTACCATTTCAAAACCAAAGAAGATTTGATTTGGGATATTTACCGCAGGATGAGAGAAGAGATGGATGCCACCTATATAGAGAAAGGTGAAGAGATGAGTGCCTTGGAGCACTATCACAAATTACTGCTTCAGTTAGAGGACTTTCAGTACAAGTATCAATTTTTCAATCTTGACGTTTTGGAAATCTGCCGATGCTATCCTTCTGTCAATGAATCGATACAAAATACGCTCAAAGAAAGAAAGAAAATATCGCTATCAATTCTAAGCAGTATTATTGAGGAAGGATTTATGAATCCAATCCCACAAGAAACCTTGGAGAGGATTGAGCATATCAATCGGATGATTGTTTCATTTTGGCTGACACAAAGAGACGTCTTGATCTCTTATGACTACAGACAAAAAGGTGATATGGTCAAATCTATCTACACGATGCTTCAACCATACCTGACATTGGAAGGGAAAGAAGAAATAGCGCGAAACATAGAAAAACACGGATACTCTCTGCTTTCCAAAAAATAGAGTTGACTATAGAATCAGCACTCAAAGCCCGCAGAGTCACCACAAGGAAGGATATCATCCTGTGCTTGGAATGATGGTTTCTGGTTACGCTAAAATCGAAGAGATATTCCGCGTAGGTAATTATTCTTAATCCAACACATCACTATCCCTCTCACTAAAGGCGACACTTGCCCTTTACAAAAATTTAAATCCAACTCATTTTATTTCTGGCTATCCAATACAGATTTTGAAGAGTCCCGGTTTGGGACTCTTCTATTTTTTAAGTAGGGAGGGCATTTAATTTCAGCATTTTTTCAACAAAATATTTTCTAAAAAAAATCAAATTTCGACCCATTTAATAAAAAACAATAAAGCATTCTAGTTCATTTATTTTTTTAATTAAGTCTTTGATTTTTTGTAATTTTTTCGAAACCGATTCCGTAGAATAAATAAATCGGGCTCAATAATTAGTACGTTTGACCTAATTTTTATATAAATTACTACGCTTTACACTCTTAAGCCTTTTAAGAGACTGCCCTTTTCTTATTTAAATAATCCTAAAGCTTATGCAAAATTTTACAAAAAAAGCTTCCGGAATTAGTGGAATATTCCCCTTCAAAGGATCTCCACCTAATTTGGGAATTCTAATTTTGGCACTTGCTTTCTTGACCTTTGCCAATCCCTTATTGGCAAGACAAAGCAACCCAATCGTAGTCACCGGTACTGTTACCGATGAGGAAGCTGGCCTTCCCCTTCCAGGCCTGACTATTCTGGTCAAAGGAACGACGACCGGCACTGTAACAGATAATGATGGCAACTATTCCATCCAGGTACCAAGTACTGAATCCACTCTGGTGTTCTCTTATGTAGGATATGCTGCCCAAGAGATTCAAGTAGGCAATCAAACCAGAATAAATGTCATCATGGGGCCTGATGTCAGTTCTTTAGACGAAGTCGTAGTAGTGGGATATGGTACTCAAAAAGTAACGAATATGACTGGAGCTGTAGACGTAGTAGATGGCAAGACTTTGGCGGACCGCCCTTCACCTTCAGTTTCACAATTGCTTCAAGGGACCTCACCAGGTTTGACTTTTAGCACCGGGAATTTTGGGTTTCAGCCGGGCGCAAATATGAATATCCAAATCAGAGGACTGGGATCACTCAATGGAGGCTCGCCTTATGTAGTGATCGATGGGATTCCTGGAGATATGAATCGACTAAACCCTAATGACATCGAGTCAATTTCTGTACTAAAAGATGCTGCGGCCTCAGCGATCTTTGGAGCCAGGGCACCTTATGGAGTTATTGTAATCACGACGAAATCAGGTAAAGGCAAATTAAAAGCAAGCTATTCAGGAAGTGTAGGAGTTGCTACCCCTCAGAACTTGCCTTCTATGATCAATTCTTACGATCATGCGAAGGTAATCAATGAAGCGGGTGTCTTTGGAGCAGGAGGCAGGTTCTTTCCAGATCGAACTATCGATAACATCTTAGCTTTTCAAAGAGGTGACTATGATTTCTTAAAATCCACTGCCAATTTCCCATCAGATGCTACCCATTTTGAAACCACTCCCAATCCCAACAACGTCAATCAGTGGGGATTCAATCAATTTGGCAATGCCAACAGGGATTGGTTTGACGAGTATTTTGGAACAGGCATGATCCAAAAACATGATTTGAGCATCTCAGGAGGCACAGACAAGACATCTTATTACTTTTCTGCGGGCCTTTATGGCCAAACTGGAGTTTTGAACTATGGTACTGACTATTTTGACAGATACAATATCATGGGTAAAATCACCACCTCCATCACAAAGGATTGGGATTTCACCTATCAGCCGAGATTTTCGAAATCTGTCAGAGAACTTCCAAACATGGATAGGCAGGGAAGTTATGATTTGATTTTTCATCAAATCGCCAGAACCATGCCTACCAATGCAATGTATGATGGGTATGGCAATATCATGATTCAGTCTAAAATTCCTTGGGTGAATGATGCCGGCACTGATAAAACTGAAACGATAGAAAATTGGCACACCTTTGCCACAGATATTCGGCCAGTGGAAGGATGGACGATCCATGGAGACTTTGCCATGCGCAATACTGACATCTTCTACGTAAGTGATGAGCTGACCGTCTATGATAACTTAGTGGACAGATCTGTCACTCCAAGTGGCAACACTGTACCGAGCAATACTCGCAGAACCCATTACAGCAACTTGTATTGGACTTCCAATATTTACTCATCCTACGAACTGAATGTCAGTGAAAAACATAATTTCAAAATTATGGTAGGTTCGCAATTTGAGAAGTTTCAAAATCGTAATCTTTCTGGATATAGAACCAACCTATTGGTACAAAACGTCCCTTCTTTGAATACCGCAGATGGAGAGATCCAGATGACCGAAGGCCTCCGGACGATTAGTACCCAGGGCTATTTCGGAAGATTTAACTATAATTTTGACGAAAAGTATTTGGTGGAATTAAATGCCAGATATGATGGTAGCTCTCGATTCAGAAAAGGAAATAGATGGGGATTTTTCCCTTCATTCTCCCTAGGATGGAATCTCGACAAGGAAAACTTTTGGGACCCTATCAGCTCTGCTGTCAACACTTTTAAAATCAGAGGCTCTTGGGGAGAACTTGGAAACCAAAATGTAGATCCCTATCAGGATTTATTATTGATCCCACTTTCGGGCAATGCTGTCAACTGGATTTTCAACCCAGGCCAATCAAGACCTATCGGATATGCAGGCACTCCTTCTCTAGTCAGTCCCGACTTGACATGGGAAACGGCCAGATCCATAGACATTGGAGCTGAAATGAGCTTTTTGGATAAGAAATTAAAGTTTGTTTTCGATTGGTTTGAGAGAACTACCTTTGATATGATTGGTCCAGTAGATCCCGCACCAGGAGTATTAGGCTCATCCGTGCCTCAATCTAACAATGCTACTCTGAGATCCCGTGGATGGGAAAGTACTATTAGCTATGGAAACACACTTTCTAATGGCCTCACTTATTCAGTAGGATTCAATATTTATGATGGAAGAACCTTCATTACAGAGTATTTGAACCCTACCGGGGTACTTTCCAATTGGTATGAAGGAAGAGAGCAAGGTGAAATCTGGGGCTACAGAACAGACGGCCTTTATCAAAGCCAGGAGGAAGTAGATAGCTATACTGCACAGGTAGACCTTACAGATTTGACCGGGTTGGCATGGAATCCAGGCGATGTGAAATATGTAGATGTTGATGGAGACGGTTTTGTGGACAATGGCTCCAATACGCTGGAGGATCATGGCGACTTGTCTATCATCGGCAATAGTACTCCGAGATGGCAATATGGCTTCAATTTTAACTTGGCATATAAAGGCTTGGATCTATCCATGATCTGGAGAGGCGTAGGCAAAAGGGACCTGTTCTTCGGGGCCAACGAAAACATTTTCTGGGGCTTTAGAACCGGTAACCAATCTTCAATTTTCCCTGAACACCTGGATTATTTCAGAGATACTCCTGGAGACATGTATACTGGGCTTTATGAAGGAGAGGCCAATATCAATTTGGATTCATACTTTCCTCGACCTTACATCAACAATGCCCAGAATAACAAAAACCGTCTGACGAATGACAGGTATCTACAAAATGGAGCCTATCTCAGATTGCAAAACCTTCAAATAGGATATACACTACCTCAGCCAGTTTTAGACAGAATGCGCCTGAGCAATTTCCGGGTATATGCCTCCGGTGACAATTTGTTGACTTTCACCAAACTGCCAGTAGGTATAGATCCAGTCGCTGTGAGTAGCTCTTGGGGTGCAGGAAAGTCCTACGGAGCTGACCGCATGTTCACTGTTGGTCTTCAGGTTTCTTATTAATCAAAAAGGAAGAATACAATGAAAAAATCTATATATACACTTGGGCTGGCGACAGTGCTTCTGGCAACCTCAGGCTGTGAATCTTTCATAGATCAGGCTCCAGAAGATCAAATTGCAGTAGAAGACTACTTCAAAACCAGCAATGATGTTGAAAACTATGTAAAGAAGTATTATGCTTCTTTGCCTACTCATGGCTCTGCAAACTTACCCCTATCAGAGAATAATTCCGACAACCTTATTGTAGCAGTTCCTAACTCCGTCATGCACGGCACTCGTGCACCGAGAAATGGACAATGGACCTCAGAATGGGCTGATATTAGAAGTATCAATATCCTTTTTGACAATCTAGATAATGTAGAAGAAGATATCAGCCGGTACGCGCAATTCCTCGGAGAAGCACACTTCTTTAGAGCTTGGTTTTATTACGAAAAACTCCAGACCTATGGAGACGTGCCTATCTATGATCATCAACTCCTGCCGGGGGATGAGGATCTATACAAAGCGCGAGATCCAAGAACGGAGGTTGCTGATTTCATCTTAGCCGATTTGGACAAGGCATTTGAATATCTGGGAGATCGGGCCAGTGTAGGAAACTCCACCTTGAATAAAGAAACAGCTCTGGCTTTCATTTCCCAAGTAGCGCTATTTGAAGGTACATGGCAAAAATACCACGCAGGTACTGTTTTTGGAACAAACGGTGCGGACCCCGACAAATATTTTCAAGCATCTATAGCTGCCGCTGAAAAACTAATGAGCGGAGACTATACCGTAGGTATTTATTCCACCGGTCAAGCGGAGATGGATTATTACAACTTGTTTGGCATGGATAATATGTCATCTGTAGATGAAGTATTGTTCTATAGAATAGCAAGCACAGCAGAGCAACTAGGGCATGAACTTCAATTCTATACTACTCGCAGAACTCGTGACATGTCTCTCACCTGGGATTTGATTACTTCTTACTTAGGCAAAGACGGCAAGCCTTATGACTATGCGTCCCTAGCTCAAAACACCAAAGGCAATGACTTTTTAAGTCAAATCGCTGATGATACAGATCCGAGACTACATGCTACGGTATGGATGCCCGGAGACTTGAGAGTAGCTAGCTCCAATCAGACATTCGATAAACCCTTCCTGACAGGTGGTTCAGAAGAATTATGCGCGACGGGCTTTCAAGTCAAAAAATTCTCAAACCCATATTCTTCAGCCGCCGGGGCAGATTTCGGAGGATATAGTCAAACTGGAAGAATCTATTTTCGCTACGGCGAGGTTTTGCTGAATTATGCTGAAGCCATGTATGAACTGAACGGAACAGTAGCTTATGATGTATTGAATTTACTCCGGGATAGAGTCGGAATGCCTGATTTTGAAGTCATTCCACTTTCTGAGTACCGGGATAACCTAGTGGATTACGGCTATGCGATAGACGATGCATTGTATGCTATCCGTAACGAAAGAAGAGTTGAGTTGGCCTTAGAAGGACAAAGACCTGATGATTTCAAAAGATGGGCAGCTCATACTTTGATAGCGGGCAAAAGACCAATTGGCTATCCTTTCGATCAGGATGAGTTTCCTGCCTACAGCCCTTTGTTGACACCAATGGGCCAAATGGATTATTTTCAGACACAAATGCCAAATGGATATGGGTTCAGACCTGATCAGGATTACTTGACCTCTATTCCTTCAGATGAAATTGTGTTGAATCCTAACCTGGCACAAAATCCAAATTGGGAATAGCGACTTAGCTCATTCAACTTAATCTAGTTATTGGGGACATTTTATGTCCCCTTTTTTTAGCAAATCATAGAAAAGCAAGTACTATCATTACCACTCAGTGGCTTACCTTGTAAACCTGAAACACCCCTACCCTTTTACTTCATGCGCTACAATTACTCTTTTCGCTTCATCTTTCTGCTTTTTTGCTTGAGCCCGCTTGGTGAATCCTGGGGTTTTCAACAACCAAAATTTTCCACAAATGACCTAGACCACTATATCTGGTACGACCGTCCGGCAAAAGCCTGGACAGAGGCCATCCCCATTGGCAACGGCTACATGGGAGGAATGGTCTTCGGCGGCATCGAGCAAGAAAGAATCCAACTCAATGAAGGAACGCTCTATTCAGGTGACCCTAATTACACCTTCAAAAACCTCTCGATTAACAAATATTACCCGGAAATCACCGAACTGATGGAGGCAGGTGAATATGGAGAGGCTCAGCAGATGATTCAGAAAAACTGGCTGGGAAGAGCCCAAGAGTGTTTTCAGCCCATGGGCGATGTCTGGATTGATTTTGACCACCCGGGCGAAGTAAGCAATTACAGCCGAAGTCTCGACTTGGCTACCTCGACTGTCAAAGTTCGCTATCAAGTCGGAGATGTCACTTACACAAGAGAATATTTTGCCTCCTACCCCGATCATCTTATCGCTGTCAAGATTACAGCAGACCGTCCCGGCCAGATCAATTTGAACTTAGGCCTTTCGACCCCACACAAGCCTACAGAAAAAGTATTGGTAGAAAACTCGCAACTCGTTCTTCAGGGAAAAGCCCCCGGTATAGCCTTGAGAAGAAGCATCGAACAGGTGCAGTCTGCCGGAGATCAATTCAAATACCCGGAAATCTTTGAAAAAGATGGCTCCCTTCGCCCTGGAGCAGAGACCGTCATGTATGAGGAGGATGTGTTTGGCTTGGGAATGGCTTTCGATACGCGAATCAGTACACGAAATAAAGGCGGAAAGGTGGACTATCAGGCCGATCATGTGTCTGTAAGCGGAGCAGATGAAGTAGTTTTCCTGATCACTGCTGGGACGAGCTACAAAGGATTTGACAAATCACCAGCCTTCGAAGGGGCAGATGAAAAAGCCAAGTCTATAACTACGCTGGAAAGTGTCCGTACCAAAAGCTACGAAACCCTCTATCAAAATCACACCGACGACTATCAAAACCTATTCAATCGGGTTCAGTTTAGTCTCGAAAAACCAAGTAAACAATCTCAACTTCCCACTGATCAGCGTGTCAAGTTTTTCGAAAATGGCCAAGATCCCTCTCTGATCACTCTTTACTTTCAGTTTGGGCGCTACCTGATGATCTCCGGCTCTAGACCGGGAGGTCAGCCGCTGAATCTACAGGGAATCTGGAATGCTGAAGTCATTCCTCCATGGGCCTCAGCCTATACCATGAACATCAACTTGGAGATGAACTACTGGCCAGCCGAACTCACCAACCTTTCCGAATGCCATGAACCCTTGTTTGACGCCATCAAAGAACTAGCAGTCAATGGAGAAGAGATGGCCCGCAACATGTTTGGAAGTCCGGGATGGGCTGGCAATCACAACATGTCAGTTTGGAGACAGGCCGAACCGGTGGATTTATGCCCTTGCTCTTTTTGGCCGATGGTTTCTGGCTGGCTGATGAGTCACATGTGGGAGCGCTACCTGTTTTCAGGAGATGAAGAGTTTCTTCGAAATGATATTTTCCCTTTATTGGAAGGAGCCGTGCTCTTTTACGACGATTGGCTGGTGCAAAACAAAGATGGTTATTGGGTGACTCCTGTGGGACACAGCCCGGAAAACAAATTTTATTATCGAGGGAAAGAGTTTTCCACCCAAAGCCCGGGACCTACCATGGACATGGCTTTGATCCGGGAATCTTTTTCCAGATATCTAGAAGCCTCGGAGAGATTGGGAATCCAAACAGATTTCACCGCCCAAATCGCAGAAAAGCTCCCTCAGTTGCTACCGTATCAAATCGGAAAGTATGGTCAACTGCAAGAGTGGCAATTTGACTTCGAAGAGCAAGAACCCAAGCATCGACATATTTCCCATTTGTATGGCTTTCATCCCGGCAATCAGATCACCACTGCGCACAATCCTGAACTCGTATCTGCAGTAGAGCAAAGCATGATCAGACGCGGAGATGAGGCCACAGGCTGGTCCATGGGCTGGAAAGTCAATGTCTGGGCACGCCTGGGAAATGGCGACAAAGCCCTTCAACTTCTAACTAATCTACTCAGACTAGTGGAATCGGATGGAAAGCAAAAAAGTGGAACCTACACTAATCTCTTCGATGCACACCCTCCTTTTCAAATCGATGGGAATTTTGGCGCCACAGCAGGAATAGCTGAAATGCTCGTGCAAAGTCATCAAGGCTATGTAGAACTACTTCCTGCTCTTCCTACCTCCTGGAGAAATGGTGAAATTCAAGGGCTCAAAGCCCGAGGAGGGTTTGAAGTAGGGATCAACTGGAAAGCTCAAAAACTGAAATCCGGATCCATCAAATCCACGATTGGAGGATTGCTTCCCATTCGATCGTTGGTTCCTTTGAGCTTCGGGGAAGGAGTCCAATTCATCGATAAAGGCAACAATAGATTCTTACTCCCGATCAATCCCGGGAACTCTCTAGATCATTCGGAGAATGATGGGGCTACTACTGAAGCTCCAGTCTACTATGATTACTTCATCCACACCACCCCAGGACAACTCATTTCTTTTGAGTCCAATTAGATCTACATGCATTACACTCCGTCTGTCCGACATATTCCAACAATAATTGGGAGAAAAAATCCTTCTGTAAACGATTTCGTAGATTCATCAATAATAATTAGTGCATGAGCCCTATTTTGCTTACCTTTCTGATACTTTATTAACTAGAAAACTATCTCATAGTTAATTGTAGAGTGATTGGTTATGAAAATTAGAAAAAGGGGGATATGTAATCCCTCTTTTTTTTGAATAAAAAGACTTCTGCCCATTTTTAGAGGCAAAAAAATCCAAAAAGGTCTTTTTGTTGTTATTTTAAGGGTCCGCCAAAACCCGAATCGTCACTCCACTGCGAGAAATGCTTTCAAAAACCAAACAATAACCACCAAAGTAACACATGAGCGAAACCAAAAAACTCAAGACCAAGGACAAGATCCTGGTAGAAGCTATCCGTCTGTACAATGAATTCGGTATCCAAAATGTAACCAGTAGACATATCGCCGGAGAAATGGGGATCAGTCACGGAAATTTGGACTACCACTATAAGACCAAGGAAGATATCATCTTGGCCATTTATAAGAAAATGAGGGTCGAGATGTCCAATTCTTATGGAGGCCGAAAGGTGGGCATGAGCTCTTTGGAACATTTTCACTTGCTCTTGCTTCAGTTGGAAGAATTTCAGTATAAATTTCGTTTTTTTAATCTTGATGTCTTAGAAGTCTCCAGATCCTACCCTACTGTCAGTCAAATCATTCAGGAGACGTTCGTCAAAAGACGGCAGACGACTATCGACCTTTTCAAAGAATTTATCAAAGATGGCTATATGAGGGAGCTGGATCTCCCTGCCATCGAAAGACTCGAGCATACCATCCGGATGGTGATCACTTTCTGGCTTTCGCAACGGGAAGTGATGGTTTCATACAACTTCACCGAAAAAGGAGAGATGATCAAGACTATCTATTCATTGATCAATCCATACCTGACCGAAGAAGGCTTCAGAGAGCAAAAAAGAGCCACCGAGTTATTTGGCTTACGCTTATCCCCTCAGTAAAAATTACCAAGGACCATGAATTTATACCTTTATGTGATGCTGCTGGCCATGAATCTTTTCATGGCTCCATCATCTCCTCCAGAGACCAAAAAACCAAACGTTCTATTTCTTTTCGCAGATGATCAGCGCTCTGATGCCCTTGGAATCTACGGAAATCCATATATCCATACCCCAACGATCGATCAGCTTGCGCGTGAGGGCAGTCGGTTTACCAATGCCTATGTCATGGGAGGAAATCACGGAGCGATCTGTATGGCAAGCCGAGCGATGCTTTTCAGCGGCAAAAATCTCTACCGGGTTTTTGACAAACTCAAAGGGCAACATACTATGACCATGCAGTTTGCCGAAGCGGGTTACCGCACTTTTGGTACTGGCAAATGGCACAATGAAAAAGAAATGTTTGAGGCAAGCTTCCAAGAGGCAAACAATGTATATCTGGGAGGTATGGCCAATCATTACGAACTTGACATGCGTGATTATGGTGCAGATGGCAAACTGGGTGATCCAGTCAAAAAAGGATATTCCACGGAGCGCTTTGCTGAGTCAGCGATCAATTTCATCAAAGATCACGGACAAAAGAAAAGCGATCAGCCCTTCTTTTGCTATGTAGCCTTTACTGTGCCGCATGACCCTTATTCTCCAGAGGCCAAGTATATCAATCGCTATCCGGACGGCACTCTTCCCCTACCGGGCAATTACATGCCCTATCATCCCTTTGAGTTTGACCAGTTGACCGTGAGAGACGAAAATCTAACAGGATGGCCTCGCCAACCACAGGTCATTCAGATGATTCTTTCGGACTATTATGCGCTGATTACCCATCTAGACAGTCAGATAGCTAAGATCCTCAACACTCTCAAAGAGACTGGGCAATATGACAACACCATTATCGTCTACGCCGCAGACAATGGCTTGGCAGTTGGAAGTCATGGCCTTTTGGGAAAGCAAAGCTTGTATGAGCATAGCTCCAAGGTGCCCATGATCATCAAAGGCCCCGGAGTACCATCAGATCAGCAGCTCGATGCATTCGCCTACATCCATGACCTATACCCTACTTTGGCTGATTTGGCAGGCATCCCTCAGCCAGGAGATGTAGATGGCAAAAGCTTGGTTCCGGTGATTCAGGGCGAACAAAGCGGAGTCAGAGATGCTCTTTTCACTTCGTATCGAAATACCGTAAGAGCCGTCAGGAATAAGAAATACAAGCTTATTCGATATCCTGAAAGAGATTACACCCAGCTTTTTGACTTGGAAAAAGACCCCTACGAGCTTCACAATTTGGCTGAAAACCCAGCATTCCAAAACAAAAAATCTGAAATGCTAGAGCTATTGCAAGCATCTCAAAAAGAATACAAGGACACCGTAGAACTCACTGCCAAAGTGATCAAGCCCATGGCATATGATCCGGATACATTGCAGCGAAAAGCAGACAGATGGCAGCCTCAATACACTCTTGAACGCTATTTTGAAAAACAATAAATAGTTTAAACAGGCTTTTTCAATTCTGACTAATGTGTATTTTGGAGCATCATTACCCAAAATACCTGAATCGTGAAAAAGCCTGTTTTTTTATTCTTACTCCAGTGGATTGTTTTTTCCCTCTTTGCTCAAGAGACAGTCGTCTTTGAAGCCGGCAAAGAAGGCCACGCCATATACAGAATTCCAGCCATTATCTCGCTTCCCAATGGGGATCTTTTAGCCTTTGCCGAAGGGCGGGTGAATGGCTCTGATGATTTTGGAGATGTCAATCTGGTGATGAAAAGAAGTCTGGATGGTGGCTTTACCTGGTCTCCATTGCAAACTCTCGTAGATTACGATAAACTCCAGGCAGGTAATCCTGCTCCAGTCGTTGATCTGTTTGATCCGGCACATCCCGAGGGAGTGGTTTATTTGTTTTACAACACCGGCAACAATCATGAATATGATATCCGGATGAATAAGGGAGTGAGAGAAGTCTGGATGCTTCAGTCATTTGACTTTGGACGCACCTGGGAAGAGCCTCAAAATATTACCTCGCAAGTTCATAAACCCAATAATCCGGCATTCAATCCTGACTATGTCAATCCGGAAGATTGGAGACACTATGCCAATACCCCCGGACATGCATTTCAGTTTCAGCATGGCCCACACAAAGGAAGAATTTTTGTACCAGCCAATCACTCGGCAGGTGATCCTCAGGAGAAATTTGCCGAATATCAGGCACATGGCTTTTTCACCGATGACCATGGCAAAAACTTTGGTATATCCGAGTCCATAAGCTTTCCAGGCTCCAATGAGTCCATTGCAGCAGAGCTTAGCGATGGCCGTATGATCATGAGCATCCGTAATCAGCATGGTGACCGAAAAAGCCGAATATTGGCTTTCAGCTCAGATGGAGGCGAGACATGGGATGAATCTTATTTTGAAGATGCTCTTCCAGACCCAGTATGCCAAGCGTCTATTTTGAATATTGGAACTCAAGATGGTGCTACTATTTTGGCACATTCCAATGCCGCAGATACCGAAATGAGGGATTTTTTGACTATCAAAATTTCCTACGACGAAGGAAAAACCTGGAACCATATCATGCCCGTCGAGTACTCTGGGGATGAAAGCAAGCAGCCGTGGACCGCTTATTCAGACTTGGTCAACCTCGACGAGAGCACGTTAGGAATCTTATACGAAAGGAACAATTACCATGAGATCGTCTTCAAAATGGTATCCTGGAAATAAAAAAGCCAAAGGAAATTCCAATGGCTTTGAATCGTATAAAAAACCCAACTCAAACTAATGCTTTTGCCTTGGAGACAGTTTGGCGTGCTTGACTATTATTATCCACAGGCCTTCTGAGCGACAGGCCAATGACTAGACTCAGTATTCCCAAAGAGAGCCAAAGGAAATCAACCCAGAAAATATCTTCATAGCCCTGCCAGAAGCTATTCCAGATCCAGTTTCCGGTTTGTATTCCATTGGAAATCGGAATCAGAAGTCCAAGTATACCACCGGAGATCAGACTCACCTTATTGATCAACCAATTGTCTCTCAGCATCACCAAACAAACAGTCACAAGTAGCCACGCCCAGAAATAATATTGATACAAGAAAGTCATCCTTTCTGCATCATCTGGCGACAATCCCCACTTCACAGCCAAGAAAATAAATGCGGTAACGGGGAACATCCCTAATGCACCAGCCAGATAGATCCATGTTAGCCAGGCATTAAATTTACGTTTTGCAGGGGCCACATGCTTTTTGTCACGGGCCACTTGCCAGATCAGCACTCCAGAAATAATCACAAAACAAGACAATAACCCCAAACCAAAATAAATCAGCCGAAGTCCATGTCCTCCATAGTCTCCGAAATGCAAGCGTATCATGATCGCCCTGGCAGTATTGAAATATGATGTGTCCTCCATCAGCTTTTTGGAAGCTATGATGTCTCCGGATGCGGCATGAAACACCAAATTGCCCAAGCCGGCAAATTTTGATCGGAACTCGGGATGCCCTTCGACTTTGACATGCATATTTTGGTCACCATAGTTGAAAACATGCACATTTTTGACAACTAATTCTGGCCAGAGAGCTTTGGATCGAGCCACCAATTCGTTGATTGAGACTTCTTTCTCCAAAGAAACTCCTGCTTCCTCATAGACTGGAGGATTAAACTCAAATTCATCATAAGCTTTCTTTTGATCTCCACCATATCCAAACGCTATAACAGCAGGAGACATGAGCGAAAAACCAACTATCAAGTAGACTCCCGTCAGGGCAAACATAAACTGATACGGCAGCCCCAATATTCCCAAACCTGTATGTGCGTCTGTCCAGAGATTTTTGAGGCTGTTGTAGGGACGGAAGAGATAAAAATTGCTGATGATCTTATTCCAATGAACAATGACTCCAGTGATGACAGCAAACAAAAAGAAAAAGGCTACAATGCCAGCCAAGAGATAGCCAGATGTCCCCCAAAGATTCAGCTGCGCAAAAAAATGAAGCCGATATAGGAATTCACCCAGCGAATACGAACTCTGATAGTCATACTTCTCAAAACTCTGGGAATGCAGGTAGAAGAAATTACTTCTCGTGATAGTTTCGGAAGAATCCTGAAAACTGGAAGGAGTCAGACTGACCGCGACACGCTGTTCATCATAGTATTGATTGAATGCTACATCCCAACCCTGAAGATCTCCCTCGAGCTGGAGAGAATCCATGACTCGATCAAAGTTCATTTCCTCGAGCTTCCAGCCCAAAGCACGGGGTTCATTTCGCTCCCAACCCACAATATCATCTCTGAAAAAGGAAAAAGATCCCGCAAAGAATATCACGTAAAGTGCCAGGCTGATGAAAATCCCACTGATAGTATGGGTATGAAATAAAATATTATAGACTCTGTTATTCATTAATTTTCAAATCAAATACTGGAACCGAAGTAAAAAATCAGAGAAAACAGGCCAGAGAGTCCGAGATAGACCAACCAGGTCTTCCAGCCGTTTTTGGCTAAGAAGGCAAGGATCAGAAGTCCCACCCACACCAAAAAGCCAGCAAAAACCAAGGTGAAAAAGACTCCTTGGCGGTCCAGCCAAATAGAAATCATCAGAAAGAAAGATACTGTCAGGAGATATCCTCCTATCATTCCCGCAGAGATTTTGGCAAATCGCTGAAGGGGACTGGAGAAATATTTTTTGTTTGCTGGCATATCAGATCAGTTCCAAAATGAAGAATACTAAAGCAACCACTCCAATCCCTCGCGCTCCGAAATAGCCAATCGGAGAAAGTAAAAACACGAAGCCTCCTACCAGCATCAACACTGACAAAAAGTAGAAAAAGCCCGATCCAAGTCCGAAGCCTATTACAAACCCGATCAATGCAAGCACTAGCAGCAATACCGCCGTATACTTCAAGCCATTTGGATTTTTTTCACTCCACTGCTGTAGCATAGGATCTCTTGCAAACTGCGCTTTGGTAGAAGTATGATAAAGCATCTCAAAGCCTAGCAGACAGATCAAACAAAGAATCGTCGTCATTATTTATTTCTTATTCACTTATATCTAAAGGAAAATGGAAGAGCCGCTGACCCTGAATTAGCGGCTCTTACCATTAAAAAATCGGAGTTGAAAAACATGTCAATCCATAGTTCAAAACAAAAAGAAGCTTAAAAAATGGCCTGTCTTTAATCTATTTGAATCACCTGAGTGGCACATCTCCAGATCCCACTCAACCCAGAAGAATGTCCTTGTGGATATTCTTTGTAGGTTGAAGCCTCCACATAGTAAGTACCTTTGGAAGAGAAATCTGCGACAAACTCTCCTCTTGCATCCGTCGATAGCGTTTGACCTACAGAGTCAGGACCCAAGATGGATACCTCAGATTCTGGCAGAGGCTTGCCCTCGAGCTGTACTTGATAGACACCTTTGGATTTTCCCGGCACGAGGATCAGATCAGGAGATTTCTTGAAATTGGCTTGCTTGGTCTTTGAACCTATACTTACATAGGCCAAAGCATTGAATTGATAGAGCGTTTCTCCTGCTTCAGTCTTAGAAGAATGACCGATTTCGAGGCGATAGATTCCTTCTTCTTCGGGCACAAAGCTTCCTTTGACAAAATCCTTGTCTGCTTCGTAGTCAAGTTGAGTTTTGGTCCCAGATGGGCTGACCAGATATAGATCAAATTCCCGCACATCTGAATACCAGTCGGCAATAGTTTCCACCGCTCCTTCATGATAGTCGGCATAGTAGATCGTGAATGCGTGTGACTGCCCCTTTTGACCCTGAGCATCAGTGTGAATCCAAAGGGCATGTGCCGCTGTCTGCTGTACTGAGACTGTCATTGCAAAAAAGAATAGTAGAAGGGTGCTTGTTAGTTTATTCATAGGTTGGTTTATTTTAAAACTGTCGGATCAAATCCAGAATATTCAGTTGAAGTTTGACCTCCGCCAAAGCTGCCTTGAGTCGGTAAAATTCCTCCTCAACCAAGCAAAAATGGACATCTGGGTGGTAGGTCTCTATCATCACCCGATCTCTGTCATCGTAGAACTGCATCTTATCAGCTTCGAAGACCATTTTGTCCATGTAGTTCATAAAAGCCTCAAAATTTGCCTGATCAAAGCAGAGCATTCCCTGCCCAAAAAGCATCCCCAACCTGCCGCAATCCACACATCGGGTGAGCACAAAGCCCTCGCTTTCGTAAATGATTTCTGTTTGACACAAAGACATAGGATTGGATTTTTGGTGAAAGATCAGTTGCAATTGGTGCCTAGGGAATACCTTGCCCTATCAAGGATAGGCATGGGTATCCTCAGGACTTGATTTCTTCGTCGGAAAGCAGAACTTGGCATAGCAAACCAGCTCATAGATCCGAGGGAATTTGACATTTGAAAACGAAAACTTAGAAGCCAAAAAGCCTCTTTCGCACAGGGCCAACTAGAATAAAAATCGACTAGCCTAAAGAAGGAAAAAGTGGATTTTGCGCCTTGCTGAATGGATCGGGAAGGTCGAATAGAATATTGAGCTGGAAAGACTTTACTGTCCAAGTCCACGCTTCTTCCTCTCCTATTCAGCCATTCGCATAGCTCTCTTGTAAACAATATATTGGTATATTGCATCGCTTTCTAATGTGACGTTAGATTGTACTTCTTGAAGCCGTGCAGTTGCCGCTGCATGGCTTCTTTTTTTTAAGCCTATGGAAAGATGAAAATCACAATTCTTATTTAGACTTATTTTAAATTAAGACAAAACTAAAAGTGAAAGGCATACCCACCAAGCCTTTTCGAAGATTTTTTTCAGAAAATTTTTGAGGCTAAAAAATTCCATACCCAATGAAGGTTCATCATCAAGAATCCTTTATTTTAGGATTTAGTTGAACGATGTAGAGATTGGGAGATTAGAGATGATTTGAAAGTATCCATGGCACCTGATCAGTTAAATGATGCCCGATAGTCCAGAGGGGAAAGTTTTGTCTTTGATTTGAAAAGTTTGTTAAACGATTGAGGCCTTTCAAAGCCTAGTTGGTAAGCAATTTCACTCACCGATAAATTTGTCGTTGAAAGTAGCTCTTTGGCCTTTTCTAATAACTTTTGATGAATGTGCTGCTGAGTACTCTGACCAGTTATGGCTCTCAGCATATCACTCAGATAATTGGATGAAACATTCATTTGCTCTGCAAAAAACTGCACACTTGGCAACCCCAATTTCAAGGCTTTATCATGATCAAAAAAATCGTCTAAAAGCGTTTCCATTTTTAGTAGTAAATCATCGTTTTCGGGTTTGCGAGTAATGAATTGACGGTTGTAGAATCGGTTGGAATAATTCAGGAATAATTCCAGATGAGAGACCATTACATCCTGACTAAACTTATCAATTGAAGTATTGTATTCTTCCTCGATGTTTTTGAGAATACCAATAAGCATGGCTTCTTCCTTGTCAGACAAATGAAGGGCTTCATTTACAGCATAGGAAAAGAAGCCGTATTCTTTGATGGTTTTCCCTAACGGGTAATTCCTAATAAGGTCAGGATGAAAAACTAACCACCAACCCTCATATTTTTGACTGCTACCCTCGCCCGTTGAAACTATTTGTCCTGGTTCCATAAATGCCAGAACGCCTTCATCAAAATCATAATATTTTTGACCATACTTCATTTTTCCATCAGCGCACCTTTTAAGTGAGATGGTATAGAAATTCATTATCTGATTTATAGGCTCATTATTGCTAGGCTTTATATCATCTAATTTGATCAATCCAATCAAAGGGTGTTTAGGCTTTCCAAAGCCCGATATTCTATACAATTCTGAAATTGAATTGATGGTCAGGAAATCTCTCTTGTTTTTATAAGCCATTTCGCTAAAGTATAGGATACAGGCAAGCTCAATGACTTGCCTGCTATTATTCTTTTATTTACACATTGACATCAGACATATCACCGTATCTGTCACCTGTTTTTGTTCCTAGCGGAATAATTTCTTCTAATCGGTTCAATTCGCTTTGGGTCAATTCTACTTTAGCAGCCGCAATATTCTGCTCAATGTATTTTGGTCGCTTAGTTCCAGGAATGGGTACGTATCCTTTGGCAATTACCCACGCTATAGCCAATTGTGAGCTGTTAATGCCCTTTTCCTTCGCCATTTTTTCAATTTCGTGTAATAATTCGATATTCTTATAAAAATGATCTTCTTGAAAACGAGGCAAATATCTTCTCCAATCATTAGCTGGTAAATCATCAGGTTTCTGAAACTGTCCGGTGATAAATCCACGCCCAAGAGGTGAATAGGCAACAAATCCAACACCTAACTCCTCAAGGGTGGCGAGGACACCCAATTCTTCAACTTGTCTTTCGAACAGTGAGTATTCGGTTTGAACTGCGGTAAGTGGATGTATTTTGTGTGCTCTTTTGATGGTTTCTGAACCTACTTCAGAAAGACCGATGTAGCGGATTTTTCCTTCTTTTACCAATTCTCCCATAGCCTCTACTGTTTCCTCGATTGGAGTTGTTTTATCCACTCGATGCAAGTAGTAAAGGTCAATATAATCTGTGTTCAGATTTTTCAGAGAACGCTCAACAGCTTTCTTAACGTAGGCTTTACTGCCATTTACTTTTCCCGTTTGCTGACCTTGATCATCAATCTCAAAACCAAATTTAGAAGCAATGACTACCAGGTCTCGTTTGCCCTGAATTGCTTTGGCAATAAGTTGCTCGTTTTTTAAAGGACCATACAAATCCGCAGTATCCAATAAATTACCGCCCAATTCTAATGATCGATGAATGGTGGCAATAGACTCATCTTCGTAAGCCTTGCCGTAAGTATCCATCCCCATCATATCGGTCATTCCCATACAGCCAAGTCCAATTGTTGGTATTTCTAATCCTTGGCTTCCAAGTTTTACTTTTTTTAAATCGCTCATAGTATCAAATTTTATGTATCACAAAATTCTCAATAATACTATTGATTGATGTTTCCGAATCAAGGATAAGTGTTTCCAAATCAAGGTTTAATGTAAGCTTCCGGAAATGAGGCTTAAGCAAATTAAGCTTCATATAGGTGACAACAGTGAAGAAAAAAGCCTCGATGTCTCCATCAAGGCTTCTAAAATCAGGTTTTGTTAAACACTAGCAAGTTTAGCTTTTGAGCTTGAACTTTTGGCAGTAGGTTTTTTAGCCTTGTATTTTCTTCCCCACCATATCAAAAAGCCGGTGACCGGCAGCGAGGCAATGATAGCACTCAAGAAAAAGGCCAACACTTTGCCTGGTAATCCACCTATCGCTCCTACATGGATATCATAGTTCATCTTTTGTAGCTTATCTGCCACGCTGGCCTCGTCTACCCTTCCCCACATGTGATCTACAGACAATTCCTCCATCGTGTATTGGTCAAAATAACGATAGTCGATTTTCCAATATGTGCTTGCATCAGGATTGGCATTGGCAGCTATCGCACCATGAGCCAACTCCGGTGGATGCACCTCGATATATTCCGCATCAGGATATTCGGCATTCATCTTGACCCAAACCTGATCGAGTACGGGGATGTCAGCATTGTAGGTTTGAGTCGAATCAGAAAGTGGCGTGTAGTACTCTATAAATTGTTTACCCCCTGAAGTGAGTGCATAGTAGCCATCTCTAAACCAAATAAATCCCCACACGAGGCCTGTGATTGCAAAAACCAATGCAAAAGTCATCACATAAAATCCCAATACCTGGTGCAGATCGTAGTTTTTCCTTCTCCATCGAGCATTCCACTTGATAGAAAATGCTTGTTTGTAGTTTTTCTTTTTGGGCCACCAAAGTACTAGACCCGTCAAAACCATCACCAAAAAGATCAAAGTGAAGCTCGCCACCACAGGCTGCCCGACCTCAGGAGGTAGCCAAAGATAGAAATGACCATCTAATACAATACGGAAAAAGTCAGCATACTCGTCCTTCAACTCGATCAACTCACCAGAATAGGGATTGATATAGGCAATCTGATAGTGGTCAAATCCTTCTCCATAACTGAAAAAGATACCTTGGGCAGATCGCTCAGCAGTGGGATAGAGCACTGCGTGTAGGTGTCCTTCCGGGAACGCTTCCTGTGCAATTTTGCTGATTTGACTGGGAGGTAAGACGGGACTGTCCTGAGGCTCCACAAAAAAGTGGGAATAGGTCAAATCTTTGATTTCGGCCTGAAAGGCATAGATACAGCCAGTCACAGCTACTATAAATACGACCAAGCCGGATGATAGACCAAGCCATAGGTGTATTTTACCAAGAGTTTTTTTTAAGCTCACAGAGAGATCAATTAGATAAAGAAGGAACAGGGTTTAAGACAGTGTAACTACCACTTTCTTCCATGCTCTGGATTTATTCAGGGATTTGAACCTACAATAATATTACTTAGACTAATTCTAAACAAAATTTGATCCAGTTTTTCCTTCTTTGCTAGCTTAAATCTTCCCCAGTTCTCGTAAGAGCTCTTCTTTCCGTCTGGAAGCTACCTCCACCTCCGTTCCATCCTTTAAGATTACATAGCCACCCTTCCCTCTATGGTAAAACTTCACCTCTTGAAGATTGACCAAATGGCTATTGTGAATCCTGAAAAAACCATGTCCTGAAAGCAGTCTTTCAAACTCCTTAAGTGTCTTCGAAACAGTCAGCTTTCGACCTTCTTTGATAAAAAGATGGGTATAATTGACATCTGCCTGACAACGGATAATGTCTTGATGCGCTACATATTCGGTACCAAACTGCATGGGAATCGCTATTTTTTTAAAGTTTTGGGCTGGTTGGAGATAGTCCATCAATCTCTCCAGATCCAAAGACTTCTTTTGATCTGTCACCTTTATCACCGCTTGAGCCAGATCGTCTGCATCTATTGGTTTGAGCAAATAATCCATGGCCGAATGCTTGATCGCCTGAAGCGCATAGGCTTCATGAGCTGTGGTGAAAATTATCTTGAAGTCTATCTTACTGAGCTGCGCCAACAAATCAAATGCACTCATTTCTCCCAGTTCCACATCCAAAAAAATTAAATCCGGACTGACATGATTCAGGTATTCGATTGCCTTTTGAGGATTGGCTATCCATTCTAGCAAGGCCAATTCATGCGAGTGATTTTGCTTCAGAAGTAAGCTTAACCTCTCGGCACTTTGGGGCTCATCTTCTATGATCAGACATCGAATCATCAGTTTTCAAAATTTGGATAAGGTGAGCAGGTTAATTTGATTTCAAATCCGGGAGAAAGATTGCGCCAAGACATCAACCATTCGCTTCCTTGTCTTCGGGTTTGGAGGTTGGCTAGTCGATTTTTCACCAGATTCATACCCATGGACTGATGTTTTTGGCGAGTAGGAAACGCATCCTGCATGCCCACACCGTTGTCCTGAAGAATGAGCTGGAGGGTATCATTTTCCAACTCGCCTAAAAGAACAATCTCCCCTGCATGCTCCATAGGTGAGATGCCATGCCAAAGGCTATTTTCCACGAGTGGCTGAAGCAAAAGCGGTGGAATCATCAACTGCTCGGGAGCTATCCCTGCTCCCAACCGAACTGAAAAGTTGACATTTTTCCCCAATCGTAAAGCCTCTAAGGCTATGTAATCCTGCAGCAAGTCGATCTCTTCCTGCAAGGAAATTTCCTTTTGCTCTGAAAACTCCAAAATCCTCCGGATCAGTTTGGAAAACTTGGTCAAATACCGATCTGCCTCTACACTTTGATTTTTCAGGAGAAAATTACTGATTGAACTCAGCGCATTGAAGATAAAATGTGGGTTCATCTGAGCCTTGAGCGCTTTGAGCTCAAGTTCGGCAGCTTGAGTTCTAAACTCCGCCTCTAACTTTTCTCTTCTACTTTTATTTTGTTGGCGCAGAGAAAAGTAACTAATCCCAGCGAGTAAAAGTAAACCCATGATTCCGATCAAATACAGGCTGGAGCGGAGGCGAGCTTGCTCTTTTTCGGACTCCAGGACTCGCTTTTCAGCTTCAAATCCGGCTTTCAATTCCTTTTCTTTTGCCTCAAACTCATATCCGATCTGGGCACCGATCAGTTTCCGCTCATTTTCATCATTGAAAATACTATCCTGAAAAACCTTGTAGCGCCGATAGGCCTCCAAACTTGACTGATAAGAACCCTCCGACTCGAGTGATTCTGAAAGAGCCAACCAAGCTGCCTGTTGAGCTTCCAAGGAACCAGATTGCTCGGCAAGTTTGACAGCTTCTTGCTGGAGTGCCAAAACTTTCTGCTGCGATTTGGACTGCATCTGCCACACATCTGATAGCTGAAGCAATACTTTTGACAAATTCAAAATCTCCCCTACCTCGAGATAAAAACTGCGGGCGCTATCCAAATATTTCTCCGCTGCATCGAGATCTTCGTTCTCCATTTCAATGATTCCCAAAGTACTGAAATCTGACGCGATTCTTCGCTTATTTCCGATAGATCGATTCACTTCCAAGGCCTTCCTGATATAGCTTTCTGCCTGAAGCAAATCACCCTGAAGCTGCTTCACGGCACTGAGATTACCCAAAATCGAAGCCTCAGACTGCTTCAATCCTTCCTTTTCAGCAATCTCCAAAGCTTGGTAATAGTACGATTCTGCTTCCTCGTAAGCGGCTCTATTTTTCTGCACCAAGCCAAGATTTATGAAGAGCTGGCACCTCTCCTGATAGTCGCTAGCCTGAGTGGACGCCAAGGCTTGTAGAAAATACTCCTGAGCCTTTGGGTAATCTGCCAAAGCCAAAAACACCACTCCAGTATTGGATAGGCTATTGATGATGTTTTTTTTCAGGTCCAGTTCCTTAAAAATCGCCGTAGCCGCTTCATGACTTTGGATCGCCTCCCGGTAGTTGGCTCGATTGTACTGGATCAGAGCGATATTATTGATGGCACTTGCCTGTCCTTTTTTGTAACCTGATCGCTGATGTGCATCTAATACCTGCTCAAAATGGATCAAAGCCAATGAATCCTCCCCTTGATACCAATAATTGATGCCTTTGTAGTTGATCGCAGAAGTAGCCAGAGATGCTTCCTGAAGATCCTAAGCCAATGCCCACGCTGAATCCGCATAAGTATGGCCTATGGCCGGTTGGATGATGGCATATTCAAAAGCCAGTTCGTTGTATAAATGAGCTCGTAAGGAATCAGAGATTGCTGATTTCCTCACTTCCTGAAGCAAAGAATCTATCCTCTTTTGTCCAAAGACTGAGGAAAATGCCCAAAGCCAAAAAACAACAACCAGAGACCTTTTCATACCAGCAAAAAACCAAACAAAAGATACACAATTATCTCATAAAGAGTCTGGCCATTCGATAAAAAGGATTCTTAAAAAATTCTGATTTTCAGTAGGTTTAATTACGGAATTTGGTTGACGAGAGGAAGCCGGAATATTCCTGAGCTGATCACCAACTCCTCATCTCCACGGCCTGTCACATTGGACATAGGACCAAGCAGATTTCCGGTGAAGACGCCTTCCACATACTCGGGTGTAATTGCAGTAAAACGCAATGACGCATCATCGGTGATTTTCATTCCTGCGATCTCACGTTGACGGAGAACTGCATTGTACAAATTGCCTTCCGAATCCGCATAATTCATATGAATCCTCACTGATGGAGCTCCATTTATCGAGAAAAGATCTTGCATTTCATAGCTTTGACCTACTACAAAGGGTTCGTTATTCCACAAATAAATATTGAAGAAATCCCTGGTGCCATCACTTCCTTCTCCCAAGATAATGGTGCTGGCAAGATACAAACCTGTACTTTGATCCAAGGAAAAACCCATCGGCTGGATAGGACTATCAATACTATAGGCTACAGCTGTGCCATTGGCCTGAAATTTCACATACCAATCTGACTCTGGCTGCGGATCCTCGCCGCTGCTACAGGAGTGTAGAGTCAGCGCTAGTCCGACTATTAAAAACAAAAGATGCCGATTTTTCATTTTTTGATGAAAACTAGCCTTTTCTATCTTCCAGCTCCAGTCGCATTTATTAGTTGTGAAGGTGTATTGATTCACTGCTTGAATTCTTTGATTTTCCTAAAGGCCTGCGATTCTTCTGCATTACTTATCTGATTTTCAAAGCCAAACATTAGTCCAAATAGATCTTTTTCAGGTATCTTTTAGTGAACCATAGACCTGATTCCATTTCGATATGTTTTTCAAATCCTTCAAAATTCATCTTGCCTCCTGCGTCTGCCTCTGGCTAGCCTTCTCCTGCGATTCTAAATCGCCTATTGAAGAGACTCCACCACAAATTGAGTTCGGAAGCTTGTTGGAGCAATATGTACAGAGTCCAGATTCTTCTTTTCGATATGAGATTGTCCACCAAACCGAGCTAGAAGGTTTTGATTACGTGGTTTTGAAAATGATTTCACAACACTGGCTGAGTAAGGAACTAGTCGATGAAACAGAATGGTGGCACTGGGTATCGATACTTATTCCCAAAGACAGCCCGCATCACACCGGTATGATGTGGATAGGTGGAGGAAGCAGAAGCACCAAGCTTCCTACGAAGCCCAACCAACTGATCTTGGCCGCGGCGACACAGACTAATTCTGTAGTGGCTCAGATTCACAATGTCCCATTCCAGCCTTTAACCTTTGCGGATGATCACGAAGGAGAAAGAACGGAAGATGCCATCATCGCCTATGGCTGGAGAAAATTCCTCGAAGGAGGAGCCAAAGATGAAGATGCTATTTGGTTGGCACGATTTCCCATGACAAAAGCCGTCAAATTGGCCTTGGATGCAGTATCTGAGGTCGTCAACTCCCGCAGAGAAACCAAACTTGAAACATTCTTGGTAGCTGGAGCATCCAAAAGAGGCTGGACTACCTGGACTACTGCGGCCACTGATGACCGAGTGATAGCGATCGCTCCGGTGGTGATCGATATGCTCAACTTAGAAGAATCTTTTGTTCATCATTGGAAAAATTACGGGTTTTGGGCACCTGCTGTAGGAAACTATGTCAGCGAAGGAGTAATGGAATGGTTGGGAACACCAGAGTTTGATAGACTTCTGGAACTAACGGAACCTTATTCTTTTATAGATAGTCTGCGCATCCCCAAACTTCTGATCAATGCTGCTGGAGATCAGTTTTTCCAACCAGACAGCTGGGAGTTTTACTGGAAGGATTTACAGGGAGAAAAACACATGCAATACGTTCCCAACTTTGGCCATGACCTGAGTGATTCGGATGCCTTCCCCAATTTGATTGCATTTTATGCTTCAATTTTGAATCAAACCCCACGACCAAAATACGAGTGGGAAGTCACCGAGGATCAGATCGTCGTCAAGCTGGACCCTGACAATCTTCCCAAATCTGTCAAGCTTTGGTCCGCGCTAAATCCGCTGGCCAGAGATTTTAGAATCGATGAGTTCGGGCCCAATTGGGTAGCTGAGGACATTCCTATTCAATCTCGAGAAGAACTCAAAATCAATCTCATAGAACCTCAAGAAGGCTTTAGAGCATATTTTGTTGAGATGACTTTTGTAGGGCAAAGCCCCCTGAAAGTCACCTCTGGCGTAGAAGTAGTTCCTAGGACTTACCCTTTTGAAGCATTTGAGCCTAGTAGGAATCAGGCTCAGGAAAATTGAGAGTTCAGAGAAGTAGAAGAGTTCCTTGCTATACGAACAGCAAAAAACCTCCAGTAACTACGGGATGGATGAGTGATATAATTCACCTTTTTTGGTAGTTTGAGACCTTGTTTATAATCTATTATTTCCTTGATCATGCATTTGTTCCTTTATCTCGTAGGCCTTTCATCACTTTTTTGGGCGATGATTTCCCCAGAAAAACCAAGCCCAAAAGTCATCACATCTGAGTTTATTTATGAATCAGCCCCCTTCCCATCCTGCCATGCCTCCACCCTGATAGAGACACCCGAGGGAATCATGGCGTCCTGGTTTGGCGGGACCTACGAAAGACATCCCGACGTCAGCATCTATACTGCTCTGAGATCCTCTGGCGGCTGGTCGCAGCCAGATATGGTGGCAGATGGAGTAGAAAATGAGGTATTCAGAAATCCAACTTGGAATCCCGTCTTATTTCATACCCAGCCTGGCGAATTGGTTCTATTTTACAAAGAAGGCCCTAATCCTAGGGAATGGTGGGGACTCTACAAAAGCTCACAGGACGAAGGAAAAACCTGGTCCAAAGCTGTTCAAATTCCACCCGGATTTTTGGGGCCGGTCAAAAACAAAAGTGTGCAGCTATCCAATGGCAAACTGCTCCATCCCAGCAGCTATGAAATCAATGGAGTCTGGACTTCCCATGTAGAGATCACAGATCCTGAATTGGAAACCTGGGAAAAACATGAATTAACTGGACCCTTTGGAGCGATTCAGCCCACTATTTTATTTCATGCGGATGGCAAATTACAGATCCTTTGCCGTACCCAGCAGAATGTGATCGCTACTGCTTGGTCCTCTGACAATGGGGAAACATGGACTGAACTGGAATCCACCGGCCTGGTACACAACAACTCCGGGATCGATGCGGTCACTTTGGAAAATGGATACCACCTCTTACTCTGTAATCCCATCCCAAAAGGTCGTCAGAAACTAAGCCTGCTAGGCTCAGCCGACGGAAAAAACTGGGAAGAAGTTCTGGTTTTAGAGGATGAAAAAGAGGGAGAGTTTAGCTATCCTGCCATCATCCAAGCCAAAGATGGCACCGTGCATCTCACCTATACCTGGAACCGAGAAAAGATCAAATATGTCCATCTCAGCTTATAAAACCCTATGAGCCTTGCCTTGCCTCTCAAGGGGATTTTTCCTCCGCTGGTGACTCCACTGTTGCCGGATTTTACATTGGATAGTTTTTCTCTCAAAAAAATCCTACAGCAAATAATAGATGCTGGAGCTCATGGAGTTTTCATTCTGGGAACCACCGGGGAGTCTTCTTCTCTTTCCCAGAAAATCAAAATCCAGCTCATCCGAGAAACTTGCAAACTAGTCGATGGAAAAATCCCAGTGCTGGTAGGTATCACTGATTGTGCCTTGGGCAATAGCCTAGAGCTGGCCGAGATGGCAAAGAATTACGGAGCAGATGCTGTAGTCGCCGCACCTCCTTTCTATATGAATATCAGCCAGGAAGATTTGGAGAAATACTATAAGGATCTTGCAAACCGATGTGATTTACCTTTGGTACTCTACACGATCCCCTCTCATGCCAAAACACCGATAGAGATCCGTACAGCACAAAAACTGGCTGCTCATCCCAATATAATTGGCCTGAAAGACAGTACTGGAAATCCCGATTACTTGAGAGCACTGGCAGCAGCTTTTGCTTCACTACCTGACTTTAGTCTTTTGGTAGGGCCAGAGGAGATGCTACTGGAGGCGATGGATCTCGGCTTTCATGGCGGAGTTAGCGGAGGAGCCAATGCTTTCCCGGCACTCTATGTCCGCTGCTACGAGTACTACCAAAACAATGAAAAAGCCAAAGCACAGGAAATACAATCCCTAATCCATGAACTGAGTAGAGAACTTTACCAGCATGTAGAGCATCCAAGTGCCTACTTGAAGGGACTGAAAGAATGCATGAAGCTGAATCATCTTTCAGGGGGAATATTATCTCCACCACTGCGTGGTTTTTCGGAAGAAGAGAGACTAAGTTTTCACAAGAAGTTTGAAAAAGTAAAACTAAAAATCCAAAGAATCTTGGAGTCATGAATCAGCCGCTCCCCTATGAAAGCTGCTTGATCCTATACTTCCTCTAGAATTGACTGGAAAGGACCTTAAGACAGACAAAATTGGACCAATCCAGTTCTTTGGCCGCTTAAAGCATTTTCATGATTACCATTACCAACCTGAGTTTTTAAGGAAACAAAAAAATAACAGGCATTTTCAACCATTTAAATAGTATTATTTCGAAAAAAAGGACTGAACACCTACCTTCAATTCACTTAGATAACAAAAACCCTATAAATATAAAGTCTTATGAAAGAAAATGATAAGCCAAGTCCTGGACAATCCAGACGGGATTTCATCAAGAATGCGGCAATCGCATCTTCATTTTTTATTGTCCCTAGGAATGTCCTGGGAGGAGTAGGATATACTGCACCTTCAGATCAGCTTTTGCTCGCGGCCATCGGAGCCGGTGGCAAAGGTGCCAGTGATATAGAACTAGCTTCTGTAGGAGGTAGAGAGAGAGTGGTAGCACTTTGTGACGTGGATTTTTCGGGTTCTGCAAAAAGATCTGTCGAAAACTTTCCAGATGCCAAGCTCTATGCTGATTACCGCAAAATGCTCGAAGAAATGCCGGAAATCGATGCGTTGACCATTTCTACACCGGATCATGTGCATGGACCAGCTGCCAAATTTGCTATGGACAGAGGCAAACATGTCTATGTGCAAAAACCAATGACCCATAATATCCGGGAAGCGAGACTACTGACTCAGCTAGCCCGAGACAAGAAAGTAGTGACTCAAATGGGGAATCAAGGTGGGTCTAACCCTCTCTTGAAATTGGTGCAGAAATGGATAGACGAAGACCAAATCGGCGCTGTGTCTAAAGTTCAAATCTGGACGAATAGACCGGTATGGCCTCAGGGAGGTCCTTTCCCTCAGCCAGAACCAAGCAAAAAGCCTGATGCATTGGACTGGGATCTTTGGCTAGGTCCATCTCCTGAGATCCCTTACACACCAAATCTACACCCATTTAGCTGGAGAGGATGGTGGAACTACGGAACAGGTGCATTGGGAGATGTAGGATGTCACTTGATCGATATTCCATTCAGAACACTAGGTCTCCACTACCCTACCGATGCGGAATGCTCTGTAGGCTCAGTATACAGTGGTATGTGGACAGCTGATTATCATCCTGATGGATGTCCTGCTTCATCCTTTATCACACTTCACTTCGGCGCCACACCTAAAAGCAAAGCACCGATCGAAATGACCTGGATGGACGGTGGCATCAAACCAGCTCACCCAGAAATCATTCCGGCGGATGACGATATCGGAGGTACAGGATCTGCCAATGGCGTTTTGATCATCGGTAGCAAAGGAATCATTTCTACCAATATCAATGACTCCTCTCCTCTTATGCCAAAACTTTATCTCAATGATGGTACAGTGGAGATGGGCCCTCAGACAGAAGAAGGCTTCGAAAGAGAATATGGCCATCAAAGACTTTGGGTTGACGCTTGTAAGGCAGGATTTGGAAGTACCGAGCATAAAGGACTTACTTCTTCATTTGACTATGCAGGACCGATGACCGAAACAGTTTTGATGGGAAATCTGGCAATCAGAAGCTTCCTATTGAGAAAAGAAAATGAAAAAGGTCAAATGGAATTCTTTGGCAGAAAGAAATTGCTGTGGGATGGTGAAAACATGCGCATCACCAATTTGGAAGAGGCAAACCAATTTGTGGGGAGAACCTATAGAAAAGGATTTGAGGTATAATCTCTCCGATCTCCTTATCAAAAAAAAACCGGATTTCTCAATCCGGTTTTTTTTTGTGAATTAACTATTTCAAGACAATTTTTGAAACAAGTCTTTCATCAACTCAGCCGTTTGTCTTGCGGCTATCTCTGGCTTCAGAGCAGTATCCGAAATTCCCGAAACAACGCGGGTGATATCATGATCCACTTTGCCTGTGACTCCCCAGGTACTTCCTTGGGCGGCAGTGATGTAGGCAGAAAAATTATGATGACCAGACCCTGGTCTCTCCCCTATCACGTGAATGACTCCCCGAGGAGACTGAGTGTTTCCAGATTGCCCAAAAAGAAACTCACCCGCCGCATAGCCGGCACGAACTCGCCCATTCGTCAGCAGCAAGGGATACTCTCCCGCTTGTAATCCTTGCGATAGTAATTCATGTTTTAATCCTTCCAAAAAGGGCAACAGATGTCCCTTATCCATCAAGGACCTGGCATTCAACCCATCAGAAATAATAATCTGGACTTCGGGAACTTGACCTCCCCAGCCTTGGCTCATTTTCTTTAGCTTTGATTCTGATTCTGCATGGAGCTTTTCCCCGGTTTCTGGATGATAGACATAATCCTGACGATCTACTGAGCGAGTCACTAGTGACAACGCTCCAGCTATAGAGGTCTTAAATTCCTCAGTCATCTCAGTCCAAAGACTCTCCTTGGCATCTTCATAGAGTCTGTGAACTCTTTGATCCAATGCAGGATCCATATCCCAATAGTTTTCGCCATAGCCCTGAGCTATCGGTACTCCTCTTGCTTCGATTTCTGCGATGGCCTTTTTACCTTCTGAAATAATCTCTTCCACAGGCCTCAGATCACCTTTTGCTTGTAAATATTGAGAATAAACCCAAGTTGGGTCGCCAAAATGCGCGGTGGGTTTGTCATCTTCTCCGATAATTTCGATTCGTTTGAAAAAATCCCACATGGCATCATTGATCTTGTACCCATGCTTTTCCCGGATTTTGACGTGATTGTTGAACCCGGTGGTCAAATAACTCAGCATAGGATCATTTTTGGTGGGAAGAGCCATTAGGTAAGCCGGATTGGCTGGTATAATCTGATCAAGACACCAATCCAAATCATCCAAACTTACATCCATGTGCAGGGTCGAGCAGACATCAAGTCCTATCGTCAAACCATGAAGTTTGCCCATCACGGTATCTTCCAGACAGCATCTGACCAATTGCTCTTTGGTTTTGAATACTTCCGGCCCGATAAATCCTGCAACATCATTTACATGAACCCAAGGAAAACTTTCCGGAGATTTACCTTCTTCCAGCTTTTGTTTCAAGGCTCTTACAAATCCATATTTCCTCGACTCATGCACAAGCATATCAAAACCTTGTCCATGACCATTGGTAAAATCAGCCCCTTGACCTGTCTCTGCATAGAGTCCAAACTTCCCCTTTCGACTTTCCATGTGTTCATTCATTTTGGCAATGGTCACATCAAAAGTCTGATTGGCTCCCACCGTACCTGCCAAGCTTTGGAACCAAATCCCTGTAGTTCCCGGGTAAATTTTTTCCGCTTCAGCCTGCACATCGATATGCGAGAGGACACAATTGGAGATCGTATCCTCCAGACCAAAGACTGAAATCACATCATAAAGCGCTTTTTCGATTTCTGCTACTGATTGGGGATCACTGGATACCGGATTGGTTCCCAATACTAAGTCCCCGACGCCATAGGACCAGGCATCAAATACCTGCCAGATGATGTCTGTCGGATTATCTGTCGGTGAATTGGGCTGAACCCTCGCGCTGAGATACCCTTTACTTCCGATTTTTGTACCGGGAATGGGATTAAAAATCTTTTGTCCTACCAGAATCAGTTCCTCGTTGCTCATCAATTTGACCACACAGGCTATCACATCACTGCTCAAAGCAGGCATGATCTCCTTCACTTTCTCTTCTCGTTCGGAAAGAATAAATGTCTTCAACTCCCCCAAAGTCCAATTGTCCAGTTCTGGATTGCTTGCTGTGGTAGATCTAATCAGTTCATCCAATTCATCCGAAAAAAGACTGTGGGTTGCCAAATCCTTGAGTTTGGTATGAGTCAGGAGTTTTCTAGCATTGGTCCGGGATTCTTCAGATGCAGCAGCTACTCCGATTGTCAGGTCTCCTTCTTTGAATTCATTGGCTGCCCCGATGATTTGTCGGTAAAGAGTGAGATCAAACTCACTTTTGGCTTTTTGGATATATGAGAAAACATCCTCCTCTTTGCTACCCAATTTGATTTGCGGAAGACCTTCAGAGACAATACCCCTTGACTGGGAACCCAATCCACATGAGCTAAAAAAATAGGTAGAGGCACTCAAAAGCCCCAGCTGAGTAATAAAATCTTTTCGGGAAAGCTTGTGATCCATGATCTTAAGGAGTTACAAATGAATAAATTTTGGGCTTATTGTTTCATCGGTAAAACCGATCAGAAAGTAACCAGAAATCCGCATGATCACAATAAATCTCACGGAATTCCCTCGTCATTCTCCTTTCTTTTTTGGGTAAAATGAGTGATTTTTCAGCATGAAAAAATTTTTAGACACAGAAGTTCGCTGGGGTATCCTAGGAGTAGGCAATGTCTGCGAAGTCAAGTCTGCCCCGGCCATGAACCTGATCCCCAATAGTAAAATCGTCGCTGTCATGCGAAGATCGGAGGAGAAAGTAAAAGACTACGCCGAGCGACATGGCATCTCCAAATGGTACACCGATGCAGCCGAACTTATAGCAGACCCCGATGTAAATGCCATCTACATCGCTACCCCTCCCAATGCCCATGAAGAACTCTGCAAAATGGCTGCGGCTGCAGGCAAACCGGTCTATGTGGAAAAACCTATGGCGAGAACGTATGCGGAATGCGAACGAATGATTGCCGCTTGTGACGAGGGAGGAGTTCCGCTTTTTGTAGCCTATTACCGCAGAGCATTGCCCCACTTTGTCAAAATCAAACAACTCATCGATGCGGGAGAAATCGGGAAAATCCGAACTGTACAGATCAACCTCAAGCAAGTGCAGGTACCAGAAGTCATCGCTTCACTTGACCACAACTGGAGAGTAAACCCGGAGATAGCCGGAGGTGGATACTTTTTTGACTTGGCTTCCCATCAGCTGGACTTATTGGCTTTTTATTTTGGGAAAATCACCGAAGCCACTGGATTCTGTACCAATCAAGGAGGAATTTATGAAGCAGAAGATTTGGTCGCAGGTAGCTTTGTGTTTGAAAATGGAGTGATCGGAACGGGGAACTGGTGTTTTACTAGCTCAAAATCAGCCGAAAAAGATGAGATAGTCATTGAAGGTAGTCTAGGACAAATCCGATTTGCGACGTTTGCAAAAGGTGAATTTACACTCATCAAAGATGGTGAATCACCACAGCTTTTTTCATTTGATTTGCCCAAACATATCCAGCATCCCCTGATTCAGTCTATCGTGGATGAACTCCTTGACAAAGGTGTATGTCCTAGCACTGGACTGAGTGCTTCCCATACCAATTGTGCGATGGATAAACTCACCCAATCGAGAATTTGAAAAAAAATTAAGAAAAACTTAAGAAAGCCGATTCATCTTGAAATCGGCTTTTTGCGTTTAGTTTTTTGAAAAAGGAGTTTTGACTTCTCCAAGGTTTTATGCTAGCCTTATTTTCATTAATATATTTTTTTATCAAAGATCAGAAACAGAATTTCTTTTTTTTAATAATTAAAAACAAACACATCTAACCTTATTTAATTTTTTTACGATACAAGATTTTAAACGAAGCTTGTTTTCGATAAAGATTGAAAAATTGGCTCGATTTTCGTTTTAGTATGCATGCATCCTTTTGATAAAAGTCTGCATCTCTACTACAAGAGCTACCAACCCAAACCAACGTCTTACCTAAACTAACACACCATGAAAACACACAAACCAACATCTTGGCTACTGGGAATGATCTTGGGATTATTCCTGATGAATAGTACGTCCATCCAAGCCAAAGCTGATGACTATGCCGGAGTTTCATTCCAGGTTTTCTATGACGAATTGATGCCTTATGGAGACTGGGTCAAGGACGCACAGCATGGCTATATCTGGCTACCTGCCGTCAATGGAGAGTTTCATCCCTATCGCTCCAATGGTCATTGGGTCATGACCGAATACGGGAACACCTGGGTTTCCTATTATGATTGGGGTTGGGCGCCTTTTCACTATGGTAGATGGTACTTTGATGAGTTTTATCAAAGTTGGGCTTGGATCCCTGGCTACGACTGGGGACCAGCATGGGTCAGCTGGAGAACAGGTGGCGGCTACTACGGATGGGCGCCGATGGGACCGGTGGTCTCTGTAAGCGTTCGAGTCAATATTCCGAGTTTTCACTGGGTATTCTTGCCATCACAGAGGTTCTATGACAGATATTCTCACCGCTACTATGCGCCTTCCTACAACAAGGTCAAAATCATCAATAAAACTAAAATCATCAACAACACCGTGGTGTATAACAACAACACCTACATCTCGGGACCAAACCGTAGAGAAATCGAACAATCTACCAGACGAGTGGTACCAGTTTACAGTGTAAATCAATCCTCTAAGCCGGGAAGAGCTGAGGTATCCCGAAACTCTGTCAATATCTACCGACCAGACTTGCAGACTTCAACTAGAGGTAGAACTGTGGAAGCCAGACCTTCCCGAGTAGTTACTCCGGATCAGGCTAGAAGCAATAGGACTGTTCAAAGTGCTACTCCATCCCGTAACAGCTCTGCGAACTCCAACTCGAGATCTGCGCAGCCTGCTACCAGAAACTCTCAAGGAACCTCTAGAACGAGCGCCCCAGAGTCTAGGTCCAGCAGATCTGTGACTGGCACATCCGGTACATCCAGAGGCCAAAACAGTGGATTTGAGACAAAGCCTTACACGCAAGAGAAGAGCAGAACAGCCGCTCCAGCAAGACAAAGTAGAAGTACGAGTCCTGCTACTCAAAGCAACAGAAGTAGAGAAGCAGTCCGAACACAGCCCTCTCCTCAAAAAGAAGTGAATCGTCAAAGTGCGCCGAGCAGAACTCAGGAAGTCAAAAGGTCATCTGCACCGAGCAGATCATCTTCCAAGCCAAGTCCTCAGGTGCAAAGATCCACCAGTCCTGCTAAGTCAACACCTGCAAGATCAAGTGAGGTAAAAAAATCTTCAAGTAGTAAGTCTCGAAGTAGCAGCACTTCAAGCAGAACCTCCTCCAGCTCTTCCAGAAGCAGCTCATCATCGAGAGGAAATACAAGAAATAATTAACCAAACAGCAAACAAGCTAAAGTACGATCCCTTGGGTCGTACTTTTTTTATGGGTTTTGGAAAGGTTCTTTTTATCTTTTAGCTACCAAAAACCACCAAACCCAGCATGAAAATCAAATTTACCCTCATCCTCCTATTATGGAGTGCAGGACTTTTTGCACAAGGAATTTTCTCCGAAAGCACTCCTATCAAATTCCGAAATATCGGCCCCTATCGAGGCGGGAGGTCCGTGACCGCAACAGGCGTAATCGGCGATCCTCTAACTTATTACTTTGGCACCACTGGTGGAGGTCTTTGGAAAACTTCGGATGCTGGCCAGTATTGGGAAAATATCTCTGACGGATTCTTTGAAACGGGTTCTATTGGAGCGGTGGCCGTCTCTGAAAGCAACCCCAACATCGTCTATGTGGGAATGGGAGAACATGCTCCCCGTGGGGTTATGACTTCTTATGGAGATGGTGTTTACAAATCCACAGATGCAGGAAAAACCTGGAAAAAACTCGGTTTGGAGAAAACACAGCATATTTCTCGCATCCAAATTCACCCCAGCAATCCGGACATTGTCTATGTAGCAGCTCAGGGCGCTCTGCATGCACCTAATCCAGAAAGAGGCGTTTTCAAATCCATCAATGGCGGAGAAACATGGGAGAAGATCCTTTTTGTAGACGAGAAAACAGGGGCAGTAGAACTTTCCATGGACATGCATACTCCGGAAGTGCTCTATGCCGCCATGTGGGAACATCAAAGAATGCCTTGGCAGGTGATTTCAGGCGGCCCGGGATCAGGCATGTACAAGTCCACAGATGCAGGCAAAACCTGGAAAAAGATCGAAAATGGACTTCCTGATGAATTGGGAAAAATGGCTATCTCCGTCAGCCGAGCTAATCCAAATAAAGTCTATGCTTTGGTAGAAAGTGATACTGAAAAGGACCTGGGAGGTTTATTCGTTTCGGACGATGCGGGAGAAAGCTGGAATTGGGTCAATAAAGACAATCGACTCACACAAAGAGCCTGGTATTACATTGAAGTTTTTGCGGATCCGAATGATGAAAATACGGTCTATGTCCAAAGTGCACCAATGTTGATGTCGTATGATGGCGGGAAAACTTTTGAAACTATGGATGCCGCGCATGGAGACTACCATGACCTTTGGATCAATCCACACAATTCCAAAAACATGATTTTGGCAGATGATGGCGGTGGATCCATCACCTTTAACGGCGGAAAAACTTGGTCCACTCAAAACAACATGCCAACGGCTCAGATTTACCGAATTAATACCGACAATCAGTTTCCTTACAGAATCTATGGAGGCCAGCAAGACAATACCTCCCTAGTTATCAGCTCTATGGCTTTGGGAAGAGGAAGTATTTCTCAGGAAAACTGGAATTACTCTGCCGGTGGGGAATCTGCATTTTTAGCCTTTGATCCAGACAATCCAAGATATGTACTTGGAGGAAGCTATTTAGGGACAATCGAGGTGTTGGACATGGAAACTCAGGCCTCCACCAATATCATGATCGAGCCGATTCAGTACTTGGGAAGAGAAACCAAGGACATGAAATACCGCTACAATTGGAATGCTCCAATCATTTGGTCCCAGCATGAACCGAACACTTATTATCACGGCGCCCAATACCTGCTCAAAACTTCAGACATGGGACAAAGCTGGGAGGTGGTTTCACCTGATTTGACTAGAAATGAAAAAGAAAAGCAAGGAAAAGGTGGCGCTCCTTATACAAATGAAGCTGTTGGGGCGGAAAATTATGGAACGCTCGCCTATGTGATCGAATCCCCACATGAAAAAGGCGTCATCTATACCGGAAGTGACGATGGCTTGGTTTATCTGACCAAGGATGGTGGTGAAAACTGGGAAAATATCACTCCCAAAGGTTTAGAAGAATGTCTGGTCAATGCTATTGAAGTTTCCCCTCAAAACCCGGGAACCGTTTACATCGCCACCACCAGATACAAATTCAATGACTACACTCCTGCCATTTTCAAATCAACGGATTATGGGAAGTCCTGGAAAAACATCAGCTCGGGAATTCCTTATGGCGCTTTTACAAGAGTAGTGAGAGAGGATACCGAAGACGAAAACTTGCTTTTCGCAGGCACAGAGTTGGGAATTTATATTTCCAAAGACGGAGGAAATTCCTGGAATCACTTTCAGTTAAACCTGCCGATTACACCAATTACCGATTTGAAAATTGCCCACAATGATCTGATTGTGGCCACTTCCGGAAGGTCCTTTTGGATTTTGGATGACTTGAATGTGGTGAGAGAATTGCATGGAAATGAAAATGGCTTGGAGCTATTTTCTCCAGACCCGACATTACTAGGCAACTGGTACAGTGCCATGAATGGCAATTTGAAAGGTTTCAAAGGTACTTCGCCTTTGGAGGGAATCAATCCTGCAAATGGGATGGTGATTTATTACAATCTCCCAGATGACTTTAGCGATTCAACTGAGCTGACATTGGAAGTCACAAATGCGAAAGGGGAATTGATCCAAAGAATCTCTTCGAAAAAGGATCCTAACTTTTCCCCTTGGGCTGGCGGACCTCCTTCCGAGCCAAATTTGGGCACAGACCCTGGACTCAATCGCTTTGTTTGGGATTTGAGACACAGGACTATGCCGGGAATTCCGGGAGTCTATATCGAATCCAATTATCGAGGCCATAAAGCTATCCCTGGCACTTACCAACTGACTTTAAAAGCTGGAGAAAAAGAGCTAAAAACAGAAGCAGAAATCGTGGATTTGCCTAGTTACGGTCTTACTGATGCTAACTACCTAGCCTATGATCAGTTTATGTCTGCCGGCGAAAAGGAAGTGAAAATCATGCACGACATGGTCAATCAAGCCAAAGCGCAACAAGACAAATTGCAGGAACTTTTGAAATCCCTTGAAGAAAAAGAGGGTTTCGAGGCTTTGATTGCCAATGGCAAAAAGCTAGAATCCATGCTGAAGGAATGGGATGAAAAGATGGTTCAAAGAAAATCCACTGCCTACGATGACGTGGAAAACTTCGAAAATAAGTTTACTGCCAACTTCCTCTTTATGCTCAATCATTCCGACAGCTCTATTCCAAAAGTGAGTGAGGGCACAATAAAACGCCATGAAGAGCTGATGAAAGACTGGGAACAATTGAAAGAAGAAGGAGAGAATCTTCTAAACGAGGAAATTCCAGCTTTTGAAAAAATGGCTCAGGAAGCTGGTTTAGGGATCTTGTTTGTGAAAAACTGAGTTTCTTGTTTGGAATAAAATGAATTCGATCACCGTAGTCGGCTCAGGAATCATCGGCTTGACTTCTGCCATAGCGCTTCAGGAAGCTGGGATGAAGGTAAAACTTGTAGCCAAGGAAAAGTACGATTTGACTCTTTCCAGTAAAGTCGGAGCAGTTTGGTTCCCATTTCAGATCGAACCCAGAGAAAAAACCGATCGCTGGGCTGGTCAGACCTATCAGCGATATTTGAAGGAAATTTCCGCTCCTGGGATTTCCTTTCTCCCATTTCTCAATGCATCCAATTCGGAAAGCAATGATGATTGGGTCAAACAATTACCAGCAGGAAAAGTCAGAAAAGCGCTTTCTCATGAACTTCCCATTGGGATGGAATTGGGTTATATCGCAGAAGTCCCCTTAGCTGAACCCTTGCTTTATCTTCCATTTCTCTTTGAAAAATTCATCACTAATGGTGGCTCCTTTTCTCAAAAAAGTATAGCCAACTTACACGAAATGAGCTTTCTGGACGACTGGGTGGTCAATTGTACCGGTTTGGGAGCAAAAAATCTTTGCCAAGATGAAGACCTGAGACCTATGCGAGGACAGATTTTAAGGTGTGATAAGATGGATTTTCCTTCTTTTGCCGATCCAACAAAGAGAGGTGCTCTTTCTTACATTATCAATCGAAATGGTGATTCGGTGATCGGTGGTACGGACTACGAAAATGACTGGAATGAGAATGAAGACCCGGAAGACACGCAAAGAATTTTGGGCCGACTTACCAATTTCGGAATCAAATCAGCACCCAAAATCCTGGAAGTGATTGTCGGGCTCCGACCAAAAAGAAGTGCTGTTCGCTTTGAGTTTGACCATGAATTCCCAAACATTTTTCACAACTATGGGCATGGAGGCGCAGGTTTTACGGTTTGTTGGGGATGTGTGGAAGATCTCCCTCCCCTCTTTAAAAACAAAAAACAATAATTGAGTTGAGGACAGAATAAAATTCTGTTTCCCGCATTTTTATTACTTTTGCGGTTCGTTTTGAAAGAATGCCTTCAAAGCAATACATGTGACTCTAATCCTCTGCCTATCAATCTTACCCCATGAAAAAATATCTGAACTTATTCGATTTTTCACAGAAAGTCGATTACAAAACTGAAATCCTTTCAGGACTGACTGTCGCCATGGCCTTGATTCCAGAGGCGGTTGCTTTTGCATTTATTGCAGGGCTATCTCCGCTTACAGGCTTGTATGCAGCTTTTATGATGGGATTGGTTACTTCCATATTTGGAGGCAGACCGGGTATGATTTCAGGTGCGACAGGAGCTGTGGCAGTCGTCTTGGTGACTTTGGCAGCATCTCATGGCGTGGAGTATATTTTTGCGACAGTGATCGTAGCAGGATTGCTTCAGGTAGCCGCTGGCACTTTGAGAATGGGGAAATTAATCAGGCTGGTTCCTCAGCCTGTGATTTTCGGCTTCGTGAATGGATTGGCGATTATCATTTTCATGTCTCAATTGGATCAATTCAAAAGTGCGGATGGGAATTGGCTGACAGGTCAAACCCTCTATATCCTTTTAGCTCTCGTTGGATTGACCATGCTGATTATCTGGGGACTTCCAAAAATCACCAAAGTCATCCCTGCTTCATTGACAGCGATTTTGACAGTTTTTGGCTTAGTTACATTTTTAGGAATAGACACGAAAACCGTTGGAGATTTAGCTTCTATTAAAGGCGGCTTCCCTCCTTTCCATATTCCTGCGGTTCCTTTTACATTTGAAACACTTCAGATCATTTTCCCATATGCGGCAGTGGTGGCGGGAGTTGGTTTGATCGAGAGTTTATTGACATTGAATATTGTCGATGAAATCACCGAAACAAGAGGAAGAGGCAATAAAGAAGCAGTAGCGCAGGGAACGGCAAACATCCTTTCAGGGCTTTTCTCAGGCATGGGAGGATGTGCAATGATCGGTCAGAGTTTGATCAATATTTCTTCTGGAGCTAGAGCACGACTTTCTGGAATCGTCGCTTCTGTCATGCTTTTGGTCTTCATCATGTTTGGATCCAGCCTAATTGAGCAAGTTCCAATGGCGGCATTGACAGGTTTGATGATCATGGTTTCTATCGGGACATTCGAATGGGCCAGCTTAAAGACTTTTACCAAAATGCCTAAATCAGATGTATTCCTCATGGTTTTGGTCACCCTTGTCACAGCAGTCTTGCACAATTTGGCTTTGGCTGTGCTGATCGGAGTCGTATTGGCGGCACTTTTCTTTGCTTGGGACAATGCGAAAAGAATCCGAGCCAGAAAATATGTGGACAAGAATGGCGTCAAGCATTATGAAATGTTTGGACCGCTTTTTTTCGGATCGATCACAGCTTTCAATGAGAAATTCGATGTTCTCAATGATCCAAATGAAGTAGTGATTGATTTTGCAGAAAGCCGAGTAGTCGATATGTCAGCGATCGAAGCTTTGAATAAGATTACAGAGCGCTATCTCAAAGTCGGTAAGAAAGTCCATCTCAAACACCTGAGTCCTGACTGCCGAAAACTGATAGCAAAAGCAGACTCCATCATCGATGTCAATGTGATGGAAGACCCGACCTATAAATTGGCTGTGGACAAAATTTAATAGTCCACAGACGAGAGTCAACAATTACAGAAGGCGCAATGAATTTTATCAATGCGCCTTTTATTTTATCCATGAGGTATTATTCTCCATCAGGAACTGGGCCACCTTTAGCTTGGTTTTACAATCAAATCGAATGAGGAATAAGACGAATAACGGTATATTCCTAAACCAATCAGAAAGGGATCTATGAGTACAACTGAAGCGAGTCCACAAGTAAAGAAAGTCCTTCCCCTGATTTTGGCTACGGCGATTTTTATGCAAATGCTGGATTCGACGATCTTGAACACCTCCCTTCCTGCCATAGCCAATGACCTCAAGGAATCTCCTCTGAACATGCAAAATGCCATCGTCAGTTATGTCCTGACCTTGGCCCTTTTTATGCCTGTCAGCGGTTTTTTAGCGGATAAGTTTGGTACCAAAAAAGTATTTATTCTTGCGCTGGTACTTTTTGCACTGGGATCTTTGTTTTGCTCTCTCTCCCAAAATCTCAACCACCTGGTAGCCTCCCGAATCATACAAGGATTGGGCGGATCCCTGATGACACCTGTCGGTAGGTTGACTTTGATCAAAACCTATCCCAAAAATGAAGTAGTCAAAGCGATGAACTATGCCATTGTACCGGCGCTAATCGGGCCGGTATTGGGACCTCTGGTGGGAGGATATATGGTTGACTATCTTTCCTGGCATTGGATTTTTCTGATCAATCTACCGATTGCATTTATCGGCATCGCATTGAGTCTGAAGTTTATGCCGGATTACACTTCTAAGATCCTGAGCTTTGATCTCAAAGGCTTTTTGATCTTCGGAGCAGCCTCTTTTTTACTCTCAATTTCTCTGGAACTATTGGGAAACTCCATCCAAATCACCCCTATTTTGATGGCTTTACTTTTGGGCTTTTTGATGTTGTATTTCTACTATCGACATGCCAAAAAAGAGGAGAATCCCATTTTCCCTTTGAACCTCTTTCAAGTAAGGACTTTCAGAGTGGGTATTCTGGGCAACTTAGCCACGCGACTGGGCATCAGTTCAGTCCCGCTTCTATTGCCCTTGATGATTCAGATTGCCTTTGGGCAATCGGCGGTAATCTCCGGATGGATAGTCGCTCCCATGGCTCTGACGGCGATGTTTGGCAAGTCGGTGGTGATCCGAATTCTAAATCAATTTGGGTATAGAAATACCCTGATGGCCAATACATTCATTATTGGGCTATTGATTTGCTTTCTGGCTTTTCCATCCATTCACAGTTCCATCTACTGGTACGTTCCGATCATTGCTTTGCTTGGTTTTTTCAATTCCATTCAGTTCACATCTATGAACTCTATTTCGATTGCCGATTTGAGATCTTATCATACTTCCAGCGGCAATTCCCTTCTCTCAGTCAATCAACAACTGGCTATCGGATTTGGTATTGCATTTGGCCTGATTGTGCTGAAGTTCTTTGAGGGAGATACTAAATTGATTCATGACGAAATCCACAACGCCTTTCGATTTACATTTCTGATCATTGGCGGATTGACTATTCTGTCAGGTCTGGTCTTCCGGAGATTGCATTTTCATGATGGAGAAAATTTACAAACTAAGGAATCCTAAGCTACCGTAATTGTTTTCGTCAGGGTAAAACCATCTTGAAGGTTTCCTTGGACCGAATCAGCCATATTTCCCGCCAGACTCCCCCTGAAAATCCCATCCCTTTCATTGGGCGTATCCTCTTTCCCTTTATATCCAGTACTTGCATAAACTTCCGAAGTGACCTCTTCAGGAAAGGCAATCTGAGTAGTCAAAATAATCTCCCCATCCTTCACTACATCCAAATGAATGTGCGGAGCCCTTCCCGGATACCAACCTGGAAAAATGCTGATAAAAGAAACCTCACCTTTCTCATTGGTAGTCTGTCTTCCCCTCAAAAAATGCTCATTCGTCAGATCTTTTTCCTGAAGACGATTTCCGCCATATTCAGAATAAAACCCTTCCGCATCGCAGTGCCATACATCTACTTGTACACCTGCTAAACCTTCACAGGAATGCGATTGACTTTGAATTTTCAGGTTGATTACTAGTGCGATCCCTTTCCGATCTCCGATAATATTTGCCCGCATCAGTTCCGCAGGAGTTTTGATGGGAAAAGGGCCACGAGTTTCCCTTGGAGAGATTTCACACTCTTCATTCATCCCGTTTAGCTGATTCCCTTTGGTTTCACATCCAGCAATCGGCAAAGCGACAATGCCTCCAAATCCAGCCAGTGTCTTCCTGATAAAATCTCTCTTTTTCATCTTCTTTTGGGTTTAGATGATAAAAATTACTGAATTTCAATTGCTTAAACCCTTTTTCAAGCAATAAATAAATCCTCATCTACTAGCTGAAAAAAGGAAGGAGTCTTGAAATTCTATTTCCTACAGGATTTGAGTATTTTTCTACAATGAAACAGTTCCTTTTCTTTCTTACAGGTTTTTTGCTGGGATTTCAGACCTATTCCCAACAAGTCTATTTTTCTGTCAATCAGATCGGTTTTTTACCTTCAGATTCCAAAAAGGCTATTGTCTTTTCTCCTGAAAAAATCAAAAATAATGTCCACCTGATTCAATATCCAGACTCAGCATCCATCATTAAAATCAAGCCCAAATCCCTAAGTTCTGGGGTCTGGGGAGACTTTAAGTACTATGAAATTGACTTTTCTGAAGTAGAAAAAGAAGGAGATTATTTCCTTTGGCATTCTGCTAGCGAGACCGCTTCTCCCATATTTAAGATAGGCGCAAATGTATACCAAGGTTATCAGGAAGACCTACTTCACTTTATGCGGCAGCAGCGATGCGGATACAATCCTGTGCTAGACATGGTATGTCATGAAAAAGATGGCAGAAGCTTCTTTGGCCCGATGCCTGATAGTACCTATGTGGATGCTTCAGGGGGTTGGCATGATGCAGGCGATCAATTGAAATATCTCATCACCAGCAGCTACGCCACCGGACATATGTTGATGGCCTATACTTTATTCCCAGATCAGTTTGAGGATAAGGTAAATGCATTGGGACAAGATGGCGAAAACGGGATTCCAGACGTTTTGGATGAGGCAAAATGGGGTTTAGACTGGCTCCTGAAGCTTCATCCTGCCCCGAATCAACTCATCCATCAGATCGCTGATGATAGAGATCATAGAGGCTTTAAAATCCCCAATCAAGACAACTCTGACTATGGCTGGGGAGAAAACTCCTATCGAGCTGCCTATTTTGCCACAGGGAAGCCACAAGGCCTGATGCAATATCAAAGTGAAAGCGATGGAATGGCCAATATTGCAGGCAGATCCGCTGCTGCTTTGGCTTTGGGAGCTAGAATCTGGCAAGATATGGACAAGGCTTATTCCATACGTTGCCTCGAAGCGGCGAAAAGTCTTTATGCATTGGGAAGAAAGTATGAAGGTGTGCAGCAAGGGAATTCCTATGGAGCTCCATATCGATACAATGAAGAAACCTGGAATGATGATATGGAATGGGCTGGAGCTGAGCTTTTCAAAGCTACAGGAGATAAGACATATCGTGATCAGGCAAAAGAATATGCTTTGCTTAGTTCCACTGAAGACTCGTGGACAGTCAAAGACTCAGCATCCCATTACCAGCTCTATCCTTTCATCAATTTGGGACATTTCTCACTTCATGAGGTAGTGGAACCAGAATTTCAAAAGATTCTGGAAAGTTTTTATCAGGAAGGCATTGACTACACGCTGGCCAAATCCAAGACCAGTCCTTTTGAGGTCGGTATCCCATTTATTTGGTGCTCCAACAATCTGATGACCAGCCTCGCTACTCAGGTGATCCTTTATGAAAGAATGAGTGGAGACAAGCAGTATCAATCTTACCTCACAGCCCAACGAGATTGGCTATTTGGCAAAAACCCTTGGGGAACATCCATGTTTACTGGCATTCCTGAGCAAGGTGATTTTCCAGTATATGTCCATACAGCTCCTTACGTTTTATTGGGATTGGAAATCCCTGGAGGATTAGTAGATGGCCCTATTTTCAGAACTATCCACTCCGGCTTGATTGGGTTGACATTGGAAAGGCCTGATGATTATGCGGGAAGACAAAATCCATTTGTGGTCTATCATGATGCAGTGGGAGACTATAGCACAAACGAGCCCACCATGGATGGCACAGCGGGCTCGATTATCATGATGACGTATTTTAGCAAATAATCAATCCACGAGTGTAAAGACCATTTGGCGGAATTTCCAGCCTGTTTGATCTCCATTACCAGAGCCTGAAGTTTGCTTGAAAATCAAACCAATCATATTGAGCTCAGGGTCTGCAAAATATTGGGTATTGAAGTAACCTCCCCAATCGAAGGTTCCTTTGCTCCCCAAACCTCCGGTGGCAACTCCCTGATCAGTGACAACTCCGAAAGCCAAACCGTAGTATTTATCACCATTCATCAGATCACCCACTTGATTTTTCATCATGGTCTGGATAGTTTGAGGGCTTAGAATTCTCATACCTTCTAACTCCCCTCCATTCAGATACATTTGAAGAAACCTGGCGTAATCTGCTGTGGTACTGGAAAGTCCTGCTCCTCCGGAGAAAAAACGCTTTGCTCCTTTTCTTGGATATTCAGGGTCGTAAAAAGTAACCGGGTAAGGTCCCCATTTACCATCTCGATAGGTCTGAACCGTCACCAAACGCGGCGCTTGGGCATCAGAAAGGTAAAAGCGGGTATCATTCATCCCTAGCGGATCAAAGATTCTTTCCTTTAAAAACTGATCGAAAGGCATGCCTGAAACCACTTCAATAAAATATCCCAACACATCCAAGCCTTCGCTGTAGGTATATTTACTTCCTGGCTCATGATGCAAAGGCAGCTTGGCCAACTTTTTCACGCTCTCCTCAATCGAAATATTCTCCGTAGTAAATAGATCCGTAATTCCAGCCTTTTGATAGATCATTCTCATTCGTTCATCTCCATCGATCATCCCATAGCCCAACCCTGAAGTGTGAGTTAACAGATGACGAATTGTGATTTCTTTGGAAGACGGCTTGGTATAAAAGGTAGTGTCGGAATATCTAAAACCAGCAAGAACTTGAGGATTTTTAAACTCTGGGATGTACTTGGAAATGGGATCATCCAGGCGGAATTTACCCTCTTCCCATAAAATCATCACGGCAGTAGAGGTGATCGCTTTAGTTTGGGAGGCAATTCTAAAAATATCATCTTTTTTCATCGCTCTTCCATTGGCGACATCGGCCATTCCTTTGGCGCTATGGTAAACAAGCTTTCCATCTTTCATCACCATTGCCACAAGTCCTGGCACTTCCCCCTCGGCAATAGCTTTATCCAGCATTTGATCCAGTTTTTGCACCCTTTCGGGGATAATTCCCGGTACATTCTGTGAATAGGATGAAATTGAAAAAAGTACTAAAAAGAAAAAGGTTAATCGGGTCTTCATTGATTTAGGTTTTGGTTTGAAAAGTAAAATAAAATTTTACCCTTCAATAACCTAAACATCTTATTTCAAAGACTCTAAAATCATAGAAGCTGCAGTTTCCGAGGCTGAATTTTGACCGATTTTTTCAGCGATTAGATCATAGCCTTGCAGCATTTGCCCTTTGTAAATCTGATTTCCCAAAATCTGCATCAGTTCCTTTTCCAGATTAGCCACTGAAAAGTCATCCTGTATTAATTCCTTCACTACTTCCTGCTCCGCTATCAAATTGACCAAAGAAATAAATGGCACTTTGATGACTCGCTTGGCAATCATGTAGGAAATGGGGGAAGTCTTGTAAACCACCACCTGAGGAACTCTGAAAAGAGCCGTCTCCAGTGTTGCTGTTCCCGAAGTCACCACAGCAGCGGTAGCGTGAGAAAGCAAGTCATAGGTTTGATTGAAAACCACTTTGATCCCCACTTTTTTTGCTGGTTCATACAGTTCAGAAGACAAGCTTTCCACTCCTGCAATCACAAACTGAGCATTAGGGAATTTGGGAACCAATTCCACCATTTTATCCAGCATCGCTTCCAATTCTTGCTTTCTACTCCCAGGAAGTAAGGCGATAATTGGAGCATAACTCAATTCATTCTTTTGAAAGAAAAAGGGATGCGGGCTAAACTTTTTGATTTCATCCAATAAGGGATTCCCAACATAATTGACTTTCATGTCAAACTTTTGAAAAAATGTAGGTTCGAATGGGAGAATGCTATAAATCTGATCCGTAAAAGCTTTCAGTTTCAAAGCCCTTTTTTGATTCCAGGCCCAAACTTTTGGCGGGATGTAATAATGAACCGGAATTCCATTCTCTTTTGCAAAAGCAGCAATCTTCATATTGAATCCTCCGTAATCAACCAGGATTATGGCGTCAGGCTTCCAATGGAGTATGTCTTTTTTGACTAGGCTTAGATATTTTAGAACCTTTCGAAAACCGAAAACCACCTCTATAAAACCCATCAAAGCAACCTCCGCATAATCCACCGCCAACTCTACACCTGCCTCCTGAGAATAAGAACCACCCATCCCTCTCAATTCAAGATTGGGGTTTTGTTCTTTTAAGGCCAAAACCAGATTAGAAGCGTGCAAGTCGCCAGATCGCTCGCCAGAGATGATGTAGATGCTTTTGTTCTTGTTTACCACAAAGCTCAAATAAGAAAAATGTAAGTAGTTAACTGTAAGTGGTAAGTAGTGCCACTCATTTTCAAGCAATTTTACAACTTACTACTCACAGAATAGAACTCTAAGATTTAATTTATATCAAATCAATCCCCAAAATATTCCACAAAATTCCTAGGAGTCTCATAGAGTGTCAATTTGTAAAGACCTCCGTGAGGAGTGATTTTCTCAACAGCAGGCTGAAGGATTTTCCAGAATTCCATGATCAAGATCTCGCAGCTGGCCATTTTGCCTTGCATGAAATCCACGTCCATGTTCAGGTTTTTATGATCCACTTTATCGATCACCAAAGTTCTGATCAAAGTACTCAGCTGCTTCAGGTCCACCACAAAACCTGTTTCCGGATCGGGCATTCCTTTGACAGTGACGATCAACTCAAAGTTGTGACCATGCCAGTTGACATTGGCACAAGGGCCAAAAACCTCAAAGTTTTTCTCATCGGACCAGTTGGGGTTCCAAAGCTTATGGGCGGCATTGAAATGCTCTTTTCGACAAACGTAAATCATCCTCTTGAAATTCGCTGCAAAGTTAGTCAAAAGAAAAGATTATGGAAACTGCTGGAAGTCTAATCCCCTTGAAACGCAAAAAGCCCGATAGTGATACCGGGCTTTTTATGAATTCGTAACCTATCAAGCTTCATTGAGCTTGCCAAAGAATATAACCAAATGATCTTCTCTGCTTAAATTAAGCTTATTTTCCTTGATTATTTTTTTGGCTTCAGCCTGATCGGATTGATTCAGTGCTTTGATAATATTGCCGGTTTTTGCTCTGACTTTCTGGACTTCATTGGTAGAACTGATCAAATAAAAGCTCTCCTCAAAGACAAACATCTGACCTGGACTAGGTGAATAGCTGTTTTTGGGAGGAGTGACTAAATCCGAATAAAACTTACGGATCAGCGTATAGTTTTCCCCTTCGGCCAAGACATTGACCAAGTCTTTTTCTGCTACACCATCTACCACATCAAAGCCTTTCTTGAAAAGCAAATCTTGGATTCGTCCCACATTCCCATCGTTCATCAGTTCACTTGGTCTTTCCAAAACCGCATATTCCAAGAAATCTTTGTTTAAATAAATGGCATTTCCAGCCTCATTGATCACTTCCAAGACATTGTCATGGATGTTGAATTTATAAGAAACGCCACTTTTGACTCCTCCATTGGTAGTTGCAATTTGAGCTTTTTCCCAATCTGGAAAGAGATATGGCGAACCATCGACATCGGTATAGGGAGTCACCCGAGCAGGCACTCCATTCATAGACATATTTGATATCTGCCCATAAGCCATAGAGCTACAGCAGAGACATAGGATATAAAGTATCTTCTTCATCAGTATTTCAGTACTTTTTTGTGTAAGGTTAAATTGTTGGTTTTGATTCTTAATAAATAGAGTCCTTGGGGACCTGGCAGATTCATTTGCACTTCGATTTTATCGGTATTTTTCCCAAGCTCTTGAACCTGATAGGTCCTTCCGGCAAGGTCAATAATGCTCAATTCGATCGGTCCAGCGTATTCATTTAAGATTGTGACGTTAATGTGATCCTTGGACGGAATCGGACCGACAAAGATGCCAAATCTACCCAGCTCAACTTCCTGATCAGGAATAGCCGAAATCACGACTGGCTCGGAGACACGATTGCAGGATTCACCTACGATTGCTACCTGATAGATCCCATCATTATTTGCCACATAGGATCTGGAAGTCGCTCCCGGTATCACCGCTCCATTCAAGTACCATTGATAGGAATCTCCAGGCTGCTGGGAGGTCAAGGTAGATCCATTCACTACTATGACCGGTTGCTGCAAGGAATTAGTCCCAATGACTACTTCTTGAGCATACGAAGTAGAGCCATTGGAGTTGGACACTGTCAACTGAACTTCATAAGTACCGGGACTATCGAAGGTAAAGATGGGGTTTTCGAGTGTAGAAGTACCCAATCCATCAAAATCCCATGAATAGGCAGCTACGGCTCCTTCACTGAGGTTTTCGAATGTCACCGCAGCCCCAGCGCAAGGGAACGTAGTGGAGAAATTAGCAAAAAGAACATCATCACAGGCTTGAGTCAACCAACCTGTAGCATTGGTCACACTGGCTCCAGATCCAAGATTGATGATTGATTCACCTTCCTTGTCCACATTGTTGATACTGATATGATCAAAACAATATTTCACATAGACATCATGAGTCAGGCTTCCTTTGGTTCCTGCTGTGATACGAGCTGGACTAGCACTAGTAGCTGTAGCTACAATACCTTCCAAAATCACCAAATCTCCAGAAGCCCCCAGGTCCAACTCAGCATCAGGTCCTACGGTCAAGTCGTCCAACGTCAAGGATGCTACCCCCAATGTAAGGCTTGCGTTTTCTATCACTAAGCCAGAAAGTCCGCCACTGAGTATGTCTAAGGTACCGGATGAAACTGTCACGTTCTCAATTGTAGAACTGGACAAATTGGAAAACTCGCCGGTATTCCCTTCAAATACGAGGTTAATCCCTTCCTTGATCGATGATTGATTTCCGAGTCCAAATTCCTTTTTAAGATTCAATTGAAGGAATTGACCATCCACAGTACCATTTCCCACAATCTCCAAAGACTGAGCTGACACCTCTACGGGGTTCAAACTCAATTGAGCTGACTGGACCACCAAATCTCCGAGTTCATCCGCGGAAATCAATTCCCATTGGCCAGTATTGAATGAGGTGATGACTTGATCAAATTCAGTTTGCCCAAATTCAACATATAGACTATTGGCACTGGAATTTTCAAATGCCAAAGTACCACCCGAGATTTGAGTGGTTGGGTTGCTTACTCTGAAGCCATTGCTCACTTGAAGGGAGTTTCCTGAAAGGTTTAGAGAAGTATTTTGAGACCCAAAAATATTAACTGAAAAAGCCGAGGCACCTGAAGTCAGGTTGATTGACTGATTTCCTCCCTTGCCTTCATCCACTACTACACGAGTATCAGCTCCTGGAATTTTCCCAGCTGATGCTCCTCCAGAGGTGGCTGACCAATTGCTAGGGTCAGACCAATCGCCTCCATTGCCTCCGATCCAGTAGAGTGTCTCTGATGCTCCGTCCAAGGTGCCAGCAGTGACGATCAGGGAAAAATCTTGAGAGCTATTGACCAAATCTCCCTTGTGAGAGATTCGAATGGTATATTTTTGTGAGGTAGGGCTAGGCACATAGACCTGCTCTACATTATCTCTAAAGTTGTCTTGTGTTTGGACGGCTTGAGCATTTGGTCCTTTGGACGGATCCAAAGAATAAGGAAAGTAGCTTTTCCCTTGTTCATCCAGTATTCTCAAGTCGAGGTCATTGACCAGCATCAGATCATCTGGGTCCAAGGATGCTCCCACAGGATTCCCACTTGGATCAGTCCAGGCAATGGTCACTCTAAGTGGTGTGATTCCATCGGAAAGCAATTCAATTTCTTCTGCACTTCCATTCGCCAGATTCAATTCTCGAATGATGGTAGAATTTCCATTTTCATCCAAAATCACCTCTGCAGCTTTTTTAGCATCCAAGAGTCCCCATCCAAACACGTAGTCTGGACCTAAAGCAGTACCTGCTTCTTTGGCAGTATGGATAGCCAAAGCTTTGACTGTGGAAGACCACATATATCTACCAGCATTTCTCTGCTGGAATAGCTGCTGGAGTAATAGCAAAGAACCCGTCACATTGGGGGATGCCATCGATGTCCCACTTAAACTCGCGTAAGAATCAGTGGCGCCTGAATTGGTGACTGAAGAGCTATAAACATTGACCCCCATCCCCACTAAATCCGGCTTGACTCTACCATCATCGGTCGGTCCCCAACTTGAAAAATCACTCATTTTCACATCGGAAGGACCTGTGTAATTAGCGACGTTGGATACTGCGCCGACAGTGATTACGTTTTTGGCAACTCCCTCTGGACCTATCGTATCGTCTGGTCCGTCTGGATCCCTAGAACCATCTCCACTATCACTTCTGTCATTGCCTGCAGCCCACACTACCGTGTAATACGGCTTGGCAAAAAGCAGGTCATCTAGTCCTTTGCTTTTCGTAGTATAAAATCCAAACCGATAATCTTCATCCTCATCTACACTAGAATTGCCAGCCCAAGCCCAGGCATTGCTGGAATTCCTATACCATCCCAGTACAATGCCATAGGAATGATTAGAAACCAGATGACCTCCTGGTTTGGACACTGGATCAAAAGCATTGTTATTCATTTTATCCAAATCAGCTTCCCAATTGAAAGCCCATCCGGTAGCTTCGGATGCCATTCCTTTTGCATTGGCCGTAACTCCACTAGCGAGAATAGTCCCAGTCACATGGGTCGCATGACTGGAAATAGTCTCGGTCGAACCATCGACCTGAGTCACCCTGCCATTGTATTCTGCATGATCAGCCTTAGGCCGGGTCTGATCATAGATTCCTGCCACAATCCCTTTTCCTGTGAGATCGAGCCCCAGGTCTCCACCGGGTTGAAGTGCATTTGTACCAGTTGTCTTGGCAGCATTGACATTCATCACCTTGTAGTAAACCGGAAGGTCAAAATCATCGAAATACATCAAGTCTGCTGTCTCTCCTCCTGCCAAATTCAATTTCATCGGAATATTTCTAGCATGTGCCTTAAGTTTCAAATTGGCAGCAGGAAGCATAAGCTGAGAAAATCGCTGAGAAAAACTCACCTCCAGCTCTTCGCGAACTTCTTGGAGTCGTTTGGTATTTTCAGGATTGCTTTGTGCCCATCCTGGCAAAGTCCCGATAGCACAGGCAATTAATAGCAGTAAAATATTCCTCATAGCAAGAATTTAAACAGACACAAAATAAAGAAAGTTTAAAAAAAAGAGGGCCAATAGCCCTCTTTTAGTTTATAGATAGTTCGTATTCAAAGTGATTCTATTAATCTTTCACCAAGGTAGTCTTACCGTCGATCTCATTATTTGGATCACTCCAATACAATACGAGTGTTTCTGTTTCCGGATCAAAAGAACCTTCAAATGGCTCAACCGCTGGTGCTGAAATATTAAACTCTCTTTGACCTGGTCTTAAGAAAGTCATCACATTACAGTTGTCACCATAGATCGCTTGCTGAGTGGTACCATATCCAAATGCCGCATAAAGGCCAGCAGAGATATCAGAAACGGTATACTCACCAACTGCTCCAGCTACCGGTGTCACGGTCACTTTGGAAGTGAAAGTACCATATCCAGACTCACTTGTCGCAGTCCACACATCACTTGCAGTGGAAATGTTTGACTCGCAAATCACAGCGATATTCAACTCCATAGTAGAGTAGTTAGTAGACATCGTAGCTCCCGTAGCAGACTCCATAGTTAGTTTCAAAGATGGAGACTCAGAAGGCTCAATATTTCCAGTCAAAATAGTAACAGGGAAAGTAGCCACCCACTCCCCAGCAGGGATAGTGACAGATGCACCACCGAAATCCACGTGAACTCCCTGTACAGCTGTAGAAGCTTCTGAATCTATACCTACCGTTACCGTAATAGCAGAAGAGGCGTCTGTAGATACTCTATTGACCTGAATATCTACCTGATCTACTTGATCATCAGATTTTCTTACATAGGTAGAGGTCAATCCATTTGGCAATCTCCCATCTTCAAACTCAACATAGTTGTCTTCGAAAATGGCATCTGCACCCTGATCTTCGAAACAGGCGGTCATGGACAAGGATGTCGCAATGACTGCCAGGAATATATATAACTTATTCAATTTCATGATTTTGCAGTTTTTTAGTTATAACCAGGATTGTTCTCCAGCATTTCGTTGAGAATAATCTCAGCCTGAGGCACTGGTGCCAAGATTCTGTAATCAGAGTAAGGTACCGCTTCAAATGAACCTGCTTTAGAAATGTTCATGCCATTTCTCTTCAAGTCAAACCATCTGTGGCCTTCCAATGAAAACTCGATTCTTCTTTCGTTGAGGATTGCATTAAACAGCTGGTCTCCTGACAACCCTGCCAAAGCTTCCACTCCTCTTTTGCTTCTCAATGCATTCAGATCTGCCAATGCACCTGCCGCATCACCAGACTTTTGTCTAGCTTCAGCTCTGATCAAGTACAATTCAGAAGATCTAAGGATTGGAAGGTTTTCCAAGAAGTCACCTTTAGCTCCTAGCCATTTTTTTGATTCGTAAACGATGCCATCAGCTCCAGACCGAGTAGACTCCTCCCACATATCTCTTCTCACGTCACCCTCATCATAAGATGCCAACAACTCGTCAGTCGCTGTAACGATAAACTGAGCACCAGTGTAGACATTGGCTGTCAAGGAACTCATGGAGTTGTTGACTCCGTCCACGCTACTCCAATCCACAGATCTGATTTCCATTTCAAACACAGACTCAGGATTTGGGAAGGTATTGAAAGCCGCTTCATAACCAGCTGCCTCTACCAATCCAGCACCATCATTACCAAGACCTAGAGAGGCCATTGCTTGAGTAGCCATGGATGCCGCTTCGGTATTTTTGCCTTCATAGAGGTACACTCTAGACAAAAGTAGCTCAGCTGCACCTTTACTAGCTCGGTATACTGATGCCGAACCTGGAGTCGCTGCGCCCAATCCGGCGATAGCTGTAGTCAAATCAGCTTCGATCTGATCATACACTTCTCTATTGCTGCTTCTTGCTCTGAAATCTGCATTGGAAAGACCCAAGGTAGGCGTGGTACGAAGGATTACAGATGCAGTCCATCCGTTCACTTCCTGACCAGGCTCATACCCATACACTCTTGCCAAATCAAAGTAAAATAAAGCTCTCAAGAAAGAAGCTTCTGCTTTCAATTTCGTACGAAGCGCTTCATCTCCTTCTACATTGTCGATTTCGTTGAGAAGGATGTTTGTTTCATTGATCCCAGTAAACAAACCTGTATTACTGTATGTCCACAAATTGATATGAGAACGATCTGCATTAGCTTCTTGTCCGATATATCGTCCTGTATTTGCGATAATTCTCAAATTATCCGCCATGATCTCAGGAGCAATCATCATCGTCTGCCCGTAGTAGTTAAAACTTCTAACCCTACCGTAAGCAGCCATAAGTAGAGACTCATAGCTCTCCACGTCTGCAAAAGCAGATTCTGGAGTCAAACTCTGTCTTGGCTCGGTATCCAACATGCTATCGCATGATGCCATAGCCAAGGCTGTTCCCAGAGTTAATATTTTTATATAGTTTTTCATTCCTTTTCTAATTAGAAGTTAAGGTTGATACCTGCAGTGATCTGCTTTCCGTTAGGATATGAACCATAAGTAGAAGTACCTACAGAGTTTACTTCTGGGTCGATTCCATTGTATTTGGTGAAAGTCGCCAAATTCATCCCCTGCAGGTAAACTGTAGCTGAACTCATACCGATTTTGCTAGCTGCTTGAGTACCCAATGTGTACTTCAAAGTCACTTGCTTCAATCTCACGTAACCACCGTCGCTTAGCAATCGAGTAGATCCTGTACCGATATTGGAGGTACCTGGAGCCTGACCACCTTCGTAAGGCATCCCTACAGTAGTGATATCTCCCGGCTGCTTCCAGTAGTCAAGCTGAGTCACCCACTGGTTGTCCGGAGCAGATCCCCAAGAACCCAAGTTGTAGATATCAGAGTTCCAAACTTTGTTTCCAAATTGTCCTTGGAAGAAAACTTCCAGACTCAAAGGACCATAGCTAAATGTATTGGCCAAACCTCCGTAGCTGGTAGGAAGAGCAGTACCTCTATATGCCAATGAAGACTCTCCGACTAGGTAAGTATACCCTCCATTGCCATCGTCATACATTGCCAATCCGTTTGCAGGGTTTACACCTAGATACTCATTGGTGTAGAAGAAATTGATCGGTCTACCGACGATCAGTTCATTACCGATTCTGTCTAGCCCATCATATAGAGACATCAATTCATTTTCCAAAACTGTCAAATTGAAAGCTGTACTCCATTGAAATTTTCCAGATACAATGTTGGTAGTCTGGATATCAAAATCAATCCCTTGATTTCTCACAGAACCTGTATTTCTGGTGATTCCATCAAAGCCTGAATCAACTGGAAGTGGGGTATCAAACAAAAGTGAATTGGAATTTCTTCTCCAGAAATCAACAGTAGTGATGATACGACCATTGAAGAGAGTCGCATCAAATCCGAAGTTGAAAGTCTCTGCCTCTTCCCAAGTCAAGAGGTCATTACCAAGTTGACTGACGGTAAGACCACCAGCACCTAGGTACTGCCCACTGGAACCTACCAAGGTTCTGGAAGCGAAGTTGTCGATATTGGAGTTACCCGTGATACCATAAGAGCCTCTAACTCTCAAATTGTCCAACCAGTAAACATCCTCCAAGAATGCTTCAGAAGAAAGTCTCCATCCTACGGACACCGCACCGAAAGTACCCCATTTGTTTTCTGAACCGAATCTAGAAGAACCGTCTCTTCTCATAGTCACATCAGCAGTATATCTATCATCGTAGTCATACTTCACCTGACCGAAGAAACCAGCTCTTTTGTATTCTGTATAGTTAGAATTGACTGCAAATGGAGTCGCCGCATTTTGAAGATAAATCAAAGTAGGGTTAGGGAATCCTCTACCAGTAGCAGACTGCAAGTCTTCGTTACCTACTTTGTATTCAAAACCCAAGATACCTGTTACAGTATGTACTTCATTGAAGGTTTTGTTGAAGTTGAAGTTATGGTTGGTATTGAAGTTGGTTTTTCTCCTTCCAGTAAATACTGAAGAACCACCATAAGAAGAAAATGCAGGGATCGTAGACGGTCTGTTGTTGACGTCAGCATTGTCTGAGAAATCCAAACCGAAATAAGAAGTCCAGCTCAACCAAGGAACTATCTGATAGTTCAAGGACAAGTTGGATACTGTTTGCACGGTTTTAGCATTTCTAGTCTCCTCATTCACACCCTGAACGATATTATATCCGAAAAGGTGATTGGAAGGATAAGCTGCATAAGTACCGTCTTCATTGTATATAGGCACATTAGGACGAGCCGAATAACCCGCGACAAAAGGACCATTTACAAAGTTACCACGATCAATGGTACCGTTTGAGTTCTGATACGCCAAAGATAGGGATGCAGAAACTGTAAACCTCTGATTTGGTCTGTGGGTCAAGTTCAAGCGACCAGTCGCTCTTTGATAATCAGACATGATGATCTGCGCTTCCTGATCTGTATAAGACCCTGATAGATAGAAGGTAGTTTTCTCATCACCACCAGAAACAGAAAGATCATAGACACTTAATCTTGCATCTCTATAAAGTGCATCCACCCAATCATACGACTGCAAATTAGGATCTTCAGGATTTCCAAAAGTAGCTGCGGCGTTTGCAGGATTCAATCCAGCATTGATATACGCATCACGCTTGATGGTAGCTAGCTGAGTAGCGTTCATCACTTCATATAGCTCCAAAGGTTTCACGATCCCTTCCTGAACAGAAAGACGAACGTTGGTTTTTCCTTTTTTACCTCTTTTGGTAGTGATCAATACTACCCCATTGGCAGCCTGAGCACCATAGATTGCTGCCGCTGCAGCATCTTTCAATACCTCGATAGATTCGATGTCATTAGGATTGATAGATGCCAATGCATTTTGGGAACCTTGTCCAGAGAGTCCGCCATTTTGCACTTGCACACCATCTACGATATACAATGGTTCATTACTCGCATTGATTGAGCCCTCACCACGGATTCGCACGTTCAAAGCACCACCGGGCTGTCCGGTAGACGAAGTCACTTGCACACCCGCGATACGTCCTTGCATCGCTCTGTCAAATGACTGCACAGGCAAGTCCTGGAAAACTTCCCCTTTGACTGATGCGATCGCACCCGTCACTTCTCTTTTGGACTGATCACCATAAGATGTGATCACAAACTCTGATAGAGACTGAACATCCGGTTCCAAAGCGACATCGATAGTCGACCTGTTTCCGATTGTGACCTCTTGGGGACTCAAGCCTACAAAGCTAAAGACCAAGACATTGCTTCCAGCAGGGACATTGATTGAATACTTACCATCAAGATCTGTGGCAGTACCAACTGTTGTTCCCTTCACCAGAACTGTTGCGCCCGGTACACCTAAGTTATCCTCAGTGGAGGTAACGGTACCTGAGACCACGCGACTTTGAGCAAATGCAACCGCACTTGCCAAAAACAACGTGAGTCCTAGAAGTAAAACTTTCCTCATATTTGGTTAGATTATGGTTTAAATTACCTTCAATGATATCTTATTCCTTTGTATATACAAAGAGTTTTATCTTAAAATTAATTTTCCATTAAACACAATAAACTTCCTTGTAAATAAGAGATTTGATTTATTTCAAAATATTATTTTTCAGCGCAATAAAATAAATCGCGCAGCAAAATAATTATCTGCTAAAACAATGTTAACAAAAGTTAATTTTTAAATGAGGATTGAAAAATTAATTACTCCTGCGAAGCCCAATTTCGACCAAATACTTTTTTATTTTCAAAAACGAACACTTTTCAGAATTTTATTATTGCATTTTTACACCTGACAATTATATAATATCAAGAATATTAAGATCTAAAAAATCTAAAAAAATACACATACTTATTATGACAATAAGCCTTGAGTTTTTATATGTTTTACGAAATTTTATTTTGAATTAATAGCCTACTACATAATTAATTCACCCACTACAAATCAAAGTACACGGATGGTAATTCTTCTGTTTAAAGCCTGATTTTGAGGCGTAGAATTAGGCAACATCGGCATTGTATCCCCCTTTCCCTCCACTAAAACCCTGCCTGGAAGCATGCCGTTTTCAAGCAGGTATTGCTGCACACTCTCAGCTCTTCGCAAGCTCAATGTCTGATTATAACTAGAAGAGCCGACATTGTCTGTATGACCGGTAACCAAAATATTGACATTGGGATTTTCTATCAAAAACTTGACCAGTCGTTTTAGTGAAGACAATGACTCTGGCTTAAGGTCATATTTATCAAAATCAAAAAATATGTTTTCAAATACAAATTCTTCACCTGATGCCACAGGAGTCAACTCTACTTCCAAGTCTTTGACATTTTGAATTTTGTCACGCTCTACATTGAATATTTTAGGCAAAAAACCCTTCTTCTCCACATACAATCCGGAGACTGTTTTCTCAGGATACAACATCATAAACTCCCCACTTTTGCCATCCGCCTGAAACTCATAAAGAGTACTATCATTGGTCAAAGAAACCAAAGAAAGGGTCGCATCTATTGGCTCTCCTGTCTTCGAATTAAATACCTTTCCTCCTGTGACAGTAAGGTTTTCGCCAAGGTAAATTTCCTGCGGGAACCTAAACCTATATAGCAATGATCTATCCTGCTCCGACTCATGAGAAGTCAATTCGGTAAAATAGGCATAGTCCTTTTGAGCTGTAATGAATAAAGCTACTTGATCCAATTGGTCATTGATTGGCAGCCCTAGGTTTTCGGGCTCCTGAAAATCCCCTCCCTTTACTCTCGACAGAAAAATATCCATCCCCCCAAATCCTTGATGACCATCAGAAGCAAAGAAAAGAATTTCGTTATTGAAAAACATAAAGGGTGAGATCTCATCCTTCGGGGTATTCACTGTTTCTCCTAGATTTTTGGCATCAGACCAGGATCCATCCTGCATGCGGATCGAATACCAAATATCATTGCCACCAAAACCTCCTTTTCGATTAGAGGAAAAAAACAAAATCCTCCCATCAGCAGACAAGGAGGGCTGAGAATCCCATGATCTGGAATTGACATTTTTCCCCATATTCTTGGGCCTTTGCCACCTTCCATTGACTTTGTAGGCCACATAGAGATCACAGCTACCCTGTGAGTCAGGCGCATCACAGGAAGTATAGATTAGGATTTTCCCATCTGCCGTGACAGAACAGGTACCTTCATTGTATTGGGAATTGATGGTTTCGGCAATACTGCTAGGTCCTGACCAGTCTCCATCCGGACTCAAAAATGAGGTAAAAATATCTTCTTTGTCGAAATTACCCGTTCCATCTCTTTTGGTAAACAAAATTTGCTCTCCATCTGCAGTCAAAACGGGGAAATATTGCAATTGAAATGTATTCAGAGGCTCCGCCAATTTTTCTTTTTCGATAGACATGACTTTGCCTAGCTGACTCTCAAGAAAATCCATTTGAGACTGCATCTCTTTGTAATACATATGATTGCGAAAAGACTCATCCAACATAGGATCCACTTCCTGAAACTGCCGATAAGCTCTCTCGAATTCCCCCTTTTTCAGATAAATAGTAGTGAAAATCCAGCCAAGGTCTGCACGATGTTTTTGTTGTGCATTTTTACCTGAGAGCCTAGCCCTCCCTTTCTCAGCGACAGATTCTGCCTCTTCAAGTTCATCCATGGTGATGAGCAGCTGGGATTTTTTGACATAGGCTTCCAAAAAAGACCCCTCCCTATCTATCGCATCCTGAAATTTGTCCAAGGCTTCCGGGTATCTTCTCTCCGAAATCAGCTTTTCTCCCTCCTTGTAAAACTTGATTGCTCTACCGTCAATGATGGAAAACTCCTGTGCAAAAGCCACAGAATGACATAAAATCAAGAAAAAAAAGACTAAAACAGGGCGCATGGACTTAAGGTATGTCCATAAATTTATGTGTTTGTAGGGAAATTTTCCAATTCGGATGATTTTTCGAGTATTCGATGATGTTCGGCAAAAACCTATTAGCCTTGCTCCACTCAGGTTGCAGACGCAGTTCACAGCTCTCATTGACAAGAGCCGCATGCTCCTCGGCAAAGTCAAAATCGCTCTTGTGAAAGACAACCACTTTCAACTCATTCGCCACTTCATAAATGGACGGATGAGGTTTTTTGAATTTCTTGGGAGAAAAACAAACCCAATCAAAATCTCCAGAGAAGGGATGAGCGCCTGAAGTTTCGATATTGGTTGTAAAGCCTTTTTCTTTCAAAAGCCGAGTCAAAGGCCCCAAATCATACATCAAAGGTTCACCTCCTGTAATCACCACTAATCTCCCCGGATGACTCAAGGCTTCTTCGACGATTTGCTCGATAGATAAAACGGGCCATTTGGCAGCTTCCCAGGATTCTTTGACATCACACCAGACACAACCCACATCACAGCCTCCCAGCCGGATAAAATATGCAGGATGCCCGGTATATTTCCCTTCTCCCTGGATGGTATAAAAAGCCTCCATGACAGGAAGCATCAGTCCTTTTGCTACTTGATCTTTGGTATTCATGAATTTTTGATAAAGCGGGCGATTGAACCGCTGGTGAATTTTGAAGCTGCAAAGGTAGGAGTAAAGTTGGAAGGTTGCAAAGTGGAAAAGATTTTAGGTCTAGCAACGATCCTTTTGAACTATTGAACCTTGCCACTTTACAACCCCTTTCCCATCACTATCCTGTAATCCTCCACTCCACCTTTGGGGATCACTTCCAAAATCTTGAATCCTCTCTTCAAACCAAAAGAAATCATGGCGGGAAATCTATTTCTGGTTTTGAAAAATATTGAAGTGAAACCATGTTCTACAGCCCAGTTTTCCTGAAAATCTGCTAAAGCATCTGCAACACCTAGTTTTCGAAATTCAGGCCTCACCCCTCCCATCCAAGAATAAAACCGATCTGGTGTATCGCTTTGATAACCGACCTTGAATCCGATCAGCTCTCCTTCCTTTTCAGCCACCAAAGCCAAATACAAGCGATGCTTTAATCGATCCTCATAAAAATCATGAGAAGCTTTTCCAGGGAACTCCGGGATATGCTGATGCATCCACAAGAGTTCGTCTAGAGAAGCTAATCTGATTTTAAAAGCAAATTTGGCATCCATAGCATTTTTGATTTACGAAGTACGATTTACGAGGCTGTATTAAACTCCAAACCTCAATTAGATAGACTTTCCTCTTGTATATAGTTCTAAAGTTCAAAATGACATCGTAAATCAAAAATCGTAATTCGTAAATTTCTAGTCTTTGCGAATAGTAGGGTACGTCACTCCCAACTGCTCCAAATAAGTGTCATACTTGGTTTCATCGTAATAGAACTTCTCCAACTCTGGTCTGAACTTCTTCATGATTTCTTCATTGAGATAGATTGGCGGCGGATCTTGCGCAGTGATCATCGGCTTGTATTGCTCTTCTTTGGTTTGCACATTGGTAAAATAATCCCAGGCCTGATCTACCAATTCTGGTTTTAACAAGAAATCCAAAATCGTCATCGCCTCAGCCTTAGCACCTGCGGTCACTCCCTTGTGCGCAATTGGTGTCGCCATTGCAATGGCATTGGCCCAATGGTGTCCGGGCAGCCCGGGAATATTGGAAGGAAAACCCAGCGTCACTGTAGGCAAAACCCAGGACACATCTCCAATATCATCTGACCCTCCACTTCTGGGCTCAGTCACAGGCAATCCCAACTCAGACAACTCTGTTGGAAGTCCTTTTTCCTCACTGCCCATTTCTTTCTGCACTGCCTTAGCTAGTGTTTGATCGTTCTCATCCCAAGCCGGTAAACCTACTTTCGAAATGTTGGCGTACATCGTCTCCGCTATCACCTTATTGAAGTGTCTAGGCCAAGCTGTTCCCAGCACTTTATAGTCCATTTCCGTTTCAGTCATCAATGCGGCACCTTTGGCAATATTTGTTGCCTGCTCGTACATTTCCATGATTCCATCGTATTTCACATCCCGGAAATAATACCAAATAGAGGCTTTGGAAGGAACCACGTTTGGCTGATCGCCACCGTCGGTGATGACAGAGTGGGATCTTTTCAAATAGTGAAGATGCTCTCGCTTGTAGTTCCAACCAATATTCATCAGTTCTACCGCGTCAGCCGCCGACTTTCCTCTCCAGGGTGCACCGGCTCCATGAGCTGCTTCCCCGGTAAAAGTATATTCCACAGAAATCAACCCTGTGCCGGAAGCCTGACCATAGCTGACACCTAGATTGCTACTGACATGGGTGAAAATACAGATATCAATCCCTTCAAATAGTCCATCTCTAGCAAACCACGCTTTGGAAGCCACCAGTTCTTCTGCTATTCCAGGCCACAAAATCAATGTTCCACCGATATTTTCCCGCTCCATGATTTCCTTCACCGCCAGTGCCGCAGTGATATTCAAAGGAATGCCGGCATTGTGTCCTTCTCCATGACCTGGAGCTCCTTCTACGATAGGTTTGTGATAGGCCACGCCCGGATATTGAGATGCTTTGGGAATATTGTCCACATCGGATCCTAGGGCTATGACAGGCCCGTCTCCATTGCTCCAGCGAGCAAACCAAGCCGTGGGAATTCCGGACACTCCCTGCTCGATCTCAAATCCATTTTCAGCCAAAATTCCCGTCAAATACTTGGAGGACTCCACTTCCTGAAAGCCCAGTTCAGCAAAACTGAAAATCTTATCGACCATGACCTGACTTTGCTTTTCACGATTTTGGACGAGCTGCGACACTTCCTCTTTTAGGGCTTCTAGTTTTTTGGGTGAAAATTTCTGTCGACCCACAAGAGGTCCACTTAGCCCTATCAAAAGAGCCAAGCCTAGTAGTTTGATGTTTTTCATAAATGTTGGTGGTTGTATATCTGGAATTTAGCAAAAAGCTGAAAGGATTAGAGATAAAAATGATCAGTGGAAAAATACAGGAGTAAGAGGAATTGAAAATTTGCCTACCAAACCCGCCTGATTTTTCTATTTTTGCAGGCATTCAGTAAAAAAATAAAGAATCTAGTAATCATGGCGGAGTACAACTTCAGAGAGATAGAGAAGAAGTGGCAAAACTTCTGGAAGGAAAATGAGACTTTTCATGCGAAAGTTGACCAGGACAAACCCAAATTTTATTCCTTGGACATGTTTCCTTATCCATCTGGAGCCGGACTGCACGTAGGCCACCCGCTTGGATACATCGCCTCTGATATTATTTCCCGCTATAAAATGTTGCAAGGATTCAATGTCCTTCATCCGATGGGCTACGATTCCTTTGGACTTCCTGCAGAGCAATACGCTATTCAGACGGGCCAGCATCCAGCAATTACTACTGAGCAAAACATTGCTAGATATACCGAGCAGCTAAAAAATATCGGTTTCGCTTTTGATTGGGACAGAGAAGTGAGAACCTCTGATCCTGCCTATTACAAATGGACTCAGTGGATCTTCATGCAGCTTTTCAATAGCTATTATGATCAGGATGCCGACAAAGCACTTTCCATCGAATCTTTGATTTCCAGATTTGAAAAAGAAGGAAACAAAGCTATCAAGGCTGTTTGTGATGATGAAACTCCAGTTTTCACCGCCGAAGATTGGGCTGCTTTTTCTGAGAAGGAAAAAGAAGAAATGCTCTTGAAATACCGCTTGACCTATTTAGCTGAAACGACTGTCAACTGGTGTGCTGCTTTGGGAACTGTGCTTTCCAATGATGAAGTAAAAGACGGTTTCTCTGAAAGAGGCGGACATCCGGTAGAAAGAAAGAAAATGATGCAGTGGTCCATGAGAATCACTGCTTATGCAGATCGCTTGTTGAAAGGATTGGATACCATCGATTGGTCCGAACCTGTCAAAGAAATGCAGCGAAATTGGATCGGAAAATCCATTGGAGCGGAAGTTCTTTTTGACGTCAAGGGATCTGATAAAAAGATTAAAGTGTTTACAACCCGTGTAGATACGATCTATGGAGTAACTTATTTGGCCTTGGCCCCTGAGTCTGACTTAGCTGCTGAATTGATCACAGAGGATCAAAGAGAAACAGCAGAAGCCTACATCCAAGTGGCAAAAAACCGCTCCGAAAGAGAGCGGATGAGTGATGTTAAAACCATTTCTGGTGCTTTCACAGGTGCTTATGCCGTTAACCCATTCAATGGTGAAGAAATCCAAATTTGGGTTGCTGACTATGTTTTGGCGGGTTATGGAACTGGGGCTGTAATGGCTGTACCGGCTCATGATGAGCGTGATTACAACTTTGCGAAGCATTTTGGATTAGAAATCCGCCAAGTAATCGAAGGGTCCATGGAGGAAGGATCTTTCCCAGGAAAGGGTGGCTTGATCATTAATTCAGGTTTTATTTCTGGGTTATACATGAAAGAAGCCATGGAAAAAGCAATTGAATTTTTGGAAGAAAAAGGCATCGGAAAAGGAAAAATTCAATTCCGAATGAGAGATGCGATTTTTACGCGCCAACGCTATTGGGGAGAGCCACTTCCAGTTTATTTCAAAGACGGACTTCCAAAATTGGTAGATGTAAAAGACTTGCCTTTGGTATTACCAGAGGTGGACAAATACCTTCCTACAGAAGATGGAGAACCACCTTTGGGCCGGGCTAAAGACTGGACTTATAAAACTGAAGACGGAGAATATCCTTTGGAACTTTCCACCATGCCAGGTTGGGCGGGTTCTAGCTGGTATTTCTTCCGCTACATGGATCCTAAAAACGAGGAAGTTTTTGCTGACAAAGCCATTACTGATTACTGGGGTTCGGTAGATCTCTATATTGGAGGATCTGAGCATGCGACAGGGCACTTGTTGTATTCAAGATTCTGGACCAAGTTTTTGCATGATATCGGAGCGGTGAAAATCGACGAGCCTTTCCAAAAAATGATCAACCAAGGGATGATCCAAGGGAGATCCAACTTTGTCTATCGTCAAAAAGGAACTAACACCTTTGTTTCCTACGGATTGAAAGATCAATATGACACCGCTGCCATGCACGTGGATGTCAATATCGTCTATAACGACCAATTGAACTTGGAAAAATTCAAGGCATGGAGACCGGATCTGGCTGATGCAGAATTCATCTTGGAAGACGGCAAATACGTCTGCGGAGCAGAGGTAGAAAAGATGTCCAAGTCCAAATACAATGTGGTTAATCCGGATGATATCATCGAGAAATATGGTGCTGACACATTGAGGTTGTACGAAATGTTCTTGGGGCCTTTGGAGCAATTCAAGCCTTGGAATACCAACGGGATCGACGGGGTTTACAAGTTCTTGAGAAAGCTTTGGAACCTATACCACAATGCCAAAGGAGAATTTGAAATATCTGATGCAAAAGCATCTAAGGAGGAATTGAAGACCCTACACAAAACCATTAAAAAGATGGACGATGACATGGCGAATTTCTCATTCAATACTTCGGTTTCCAGCTTCATGATCTGTGTGAATGAATTGACCGCTTTGAAATCCAACAAGCGTGAAATTTTGGAACCGATGGCTATTTTGGTTTCACCTTATGCGCCACATATCGCAGAAGAACTTTGGGCTTTGCTGGGCCATTCAGACTCTGTCACTAAAGCTAACTTCCCAGAATTCAAGGAAGAACACTTGGTAGAAAGCAGCTTTGAATACCCAGTAATGATCAATGGTAAAATGCGTGCTAAATTGACCTTGAGTCTTGATTTGAGCAAGGAAGACATCGAAAAGGCAGCTTTAGCGGATGAAACTGTCCAGAAATGGATGGAAGGAAAAACGCCTAAAAAAGTGATCGTGGTACCAGGAAAGATTGTCAACTTGGTGGTATAATCTGAATCAAAAAATTCTAAAAAGGGGTGACATACTAAGACTTTGACCATGAAAAAAAGGCTTTTGTACGTCACCCCTTCTTTTCAGTCCTTTGTCAAGGCTGATCTCCAGATCTTGGAGAAGCATTTCCAAGTTAGAGTCAACCAGTACCCTTGGAAAAATAAGCAATACGCTCCCTTATACTTCTTTTTGCAGTTTTTCGCTATGATTCCAGCTACCATCTGGGCGGATCTGATAGTGGTGAATTTTGGAGGGTATTGGGCTTATTGGCCGACCTTTTTCGCCAAGCTTTTAGGAAAGAAATCCGTTGTCATCATTCACGGAACTGACTCAGCGGCGATCCCAGAAATCAACTATGGGAGTTTGCGGATTCCGATTCTGAAAAAGATCTGCGGAGCTGCCTATTCCAAAACTGACTTGATCCTTCCTGTCAGCGATTCCTTGATCGAAACGGCTTTGACTTTTGATCCGAAAATCAGGAATCAAAGCCAGGGAATCAAAATTCTTTACCCTAATTTGAATCCCAACTTCAAGGTGATTTACAATGGGTTGGATGAAGAGTTTTGGTCCATTTCGCCAGATATTCAAAAAGAAGAAAACAGCTTTCTGACAGTGATGTCTCCCAGTCAGTTAACTTTAAAAGGTGGAGATTTGATTGTGGAATTGGCCAAAGAATTTCCTACATGCAAATTCTATTTTGCGGGAGTAGGTCCTGAAGATTTGGAAATTGAAATTCCAGAGAATGTTCAATTTCTGGGAAGACTCAGTCCAGAAACACTTCGAGAAACCTACCAAAAAGCCCAATTCTATTTCCAACTTTCAAGCTTTGAGGGATTTGGATGCGCTTTGGCCGAAGCCATGCTTTGCGACTGTATCCCGATTGGATCCAATACAAACCATATCCCTCAAATAATTGGTGAAAGTGGTTTTATTTTAACCAAAAAAGACCTGACCTTAGCGATAGATTTGGTTCAAAATACCCTTTACATAGAAAACAAAGAGTTTTTAGCGCAAGCAGCCCGAGAGCAAATCATTCAAAATTTCACATTGAAAAAAAGGGAAAAAGAACTCATTTCCACTTTGAACACCCTCCTCTAAAAATGGAAAAACTCTTCAGCCAACTTTCTAGAAATCTGTACATTATTCCCGGAGGATACTTTGTTTCGAAGTTTTTGAGAGGCTTATTTTCCAAAGATTCTCAAAGCTCCAATTGGAAAGAATTTTCCTTTCGCGGGATTTCTATGAAAGTGGATCTTTCCAAACACATGGGAAAAGCCATCTATTGGAGAGGAGCGCATGATTGGTCGCCCATTTTCACCTTGGAAAGTCAGCTAAAAAAAGGCGATACTTTTATCGATGTGGGAGCAAACCAAGGAGAATATACCCTTTGGGCAGCTCGTAAAGTAGGAACTACTGGAAAAGTTTATTCCTTCGAGCCGATGGCAGGACTTTTTGCCCAGCTCAAAGAAAACATCCAGCTCAACCCGAAATACAATTCTGTCTTCCACCCGATTCAATTGGGCTTGAGTAATGAACCGGGCGAACTGGAACTATTCACCCAGCCTGGCGAAAACGAAGGAACCAATACCATCTTCAGTTCGGATCAGTTCAATATTTCCCTGGGAAAAATTCAGTTGGACACCCTAGACAATCAAGTTGAAAAACTAGGGATAACTCGCATCGATGTGATGAAAGTCGATGTAGAAGGTGCCGAGCTTCAGGTATTGCAAGGAGGAGAAAAATCCATTGAGAAATTCCGACCCAAGTTACTTTTAGAAATCAATCGTGAGGCCTGCAAATCCGGTGGATACGAAGCAGAGGATATTTTGGAATTGCTTCAAAAATACGACTACAAATTCTTTCAATTGGGACTGAGAGGCAAGCTCACTCCTATCAAAACGCTGCCTGAGTTTTGTAATATTTTGGCTCTACCTAGACAAAACCCATAATTCATGGTACTATCAAGATTTAAGGAAGTTTTTTAGACAAAAGTCAACTAAACTTTATGAACTCGGTCATATATTTGCCGTCAAATGCTAAAAAGCCTCACTTATATTACCCTTGCGATGATGATGATTCTCAATAGCATGGTGTATTCGGTGATCAAGGTCAACTTCACGATCAACCAAAAATACATCATTGAGAATTTTTGTATCAATCAGGACAAACCTGAGCTAAAGTGTGATGGAAAGTGTTTTTTGGCGGAAAAAATCCAGGCAGAGAAAGAGCGTCAAGAGTCTCTTCCTGCATTTTCCTTCAATAAAGACTTTGGCGTTTTTGTTCCCACAGAAGCTTCTCAAGATTCCTTAGAATTGACATTTAAGGCTTTTTTGGAGCATCAGGAAACGTATCACATTGCGTTTAGCCAAGCTGCAACTTGTTCAATCGACCACCCTCCCAAGAGTTAATTCCCTTTCTGAATTAATTCAATTTCCCTATTACAAAAATAGATTATGCGATCTCTTATCCGCTACGCGGGTTGGATGATGGCTGGTGCATTGTTGTATTCCTGTGGTGAGAGTGAATCCCCTGTTGCGCAAGGGCCCACTCCTATTTCCTTGGAAAAACCCGACTATTTCTCGGATCAGCAAGCCATGCCATCAGACAACCCCCTGACGGAGGAAGGAGTGCGTCTGGGCCGTATGCTTTTTTATGAGAAAAAGCTATCCCAAGACGGCACCATTTCCTGCTCCTCTTGTCATCAGCAAGAAAAAGGATTCAGTGATGGTCTTCAAGTCAGCCCTGGAGTCAATGGAACTCTTGGGACAATGAACGCCATGGCTTTGTCCAATCTTCACTGGCAAACCCGTTTCTTTTGGAATGGTAGAGCTGTATCCTTAGAAGAACAGGCACTGCTTCCTATTGAAGACTCGCTGGAGATGAATCTCCCTTTAGATGAGGCTATCTCCAGACTTCAGGATGATCCGGACTATCCGGAGTTATTTCAGGCTGCCTTCGGATCTGACCAAGTGACTTCAGAAACTATCGGCAAGGCACTGGCACAGTTTGAAAGGACACTTATTTCGGCCAATTCCAAATTTGACAAGTGGATTCGTGGCGAGGTAGAACTTAGTCCCGAGGAAGAATTGGGACTAGAACTGTTCTTCACCCATCCAGAACCCTCCATTCAGCTCAGAGGCGGCAACTGCGGAGATTGCCACTTAGGTTTTCTGACCTCAGGAGACCCCAATGGTATCGCTGGCTTTCACAACAATGGCTTGGACTCAGATGAAAAGTTAAAGTCCGGGCTGGAGTTTGTCACAGGCAATCCATTTGACAAGGGAAAATTCAAAGCACCGGGACTTCGAAATATTGCGTTGACTGCACCCTATATGCATGACGGGCGATTCTCGACTCTCGATGAAGTGCTCGACCATTACAATGAGCATATCCAAAATAGCGAAACCTTAGATGTCCTCATTTTGGAAGCCAGTAACGAAGCACTAGATCCTTCCAAACCAATCAAACTTTACCTATCAGCAGAAGAGAAGCAAGCAATCATCGCATTTCTTCATACGCTGACAGATGAAGAGTTTGTTTCCAATCCAAAATTTTCAAATCCATTTAATTAGAAAAATCACAATGAAAAATATATCCTACCTATTCCTTGCAGTCCTTTTTGCCTTTGCTTCCTGTGACAAAGAAGACGAAACTCCCGCTCAAATGAATGTGGAAATCACATTTGAAAACACATTGAACGGGAACCCTCTTGAGCTCAATCAAGAAAACTTCACGTTGCCTTCTGGGGAGCCATTTATGGTGAAAAAATTCAAATACTACATCTCCAACGTGGTATTGACCGATACGGAATCAGCTACTCAATACATAGAAAACGACAGCTACCACCTGTTGGGTCAGGATTTCAACTCCGTCATCGATTTGGGAATGATTCCATCTGCCAATTATGACCAGATCACTTTTTCGATCGGAGTGGATGAAGTGGCCAATTCTAGGACTGATCAGACCGGCGATCTAGATCCCAACAATGACATGGCCTGGAACTGGAATTCAGGCTATAAATTCGTCGTTTTGGAAGGTGAGTTTACGCATCAGTCAACTCAGGAAAGAACTGGCTTGATATTCCATATCGGAACGAACTCAAATTATGCTACTGTCACCTTGCCGCTTTCGGGAGTGATGGCAGGCAAAGCAAGTTCTATCGCTCTGGAAACGGCCATTGATGAGCTTTTCTCCAACCCCAACATCCTTGCTCCAAGCAACATGGCCAGCACGACGGTCATGGGAGGCCCAGTGGCAGACCAGATTGGTCAAAACTATGCGGAAGGATTCATAAAGGCTAACTAATTCAATTTCCCCGAGGAAATCTCCTCGGGGAATCTTTCCAATGAAAAAGCAGGCCTTTACATTATCTGTTTTCATCACCTTGTTTTGGGCATGTACGGACCTGAGTCAGCAAGAGACTAGAGTAGAAACAGCTCCTGAGCTCTATGTACCGCCTATTTCCACAACACTGAATGTCGGAAGCTTTCCTCAACCGGAAAGGAATCCCATGTCCCAAGAAGGGGTTTTGTTGGGGAAAAAGCTCTTCTTTGACCCTAATCTGTCTGGCAATGGCAAAGTCTCCTGCGCCACATGCCATCAGCCTCAATTGGCCTTTACGGATGGGGTAGCCTTGGGAGATCATGGAGTGACTGGGGCAAAATTGGACAGACATGCTCCTCCCCTTTTCAATTTAGCCTGGAACACCAACGGTCTATTCTGGGATGGTGGAGCCCATGATTTGGAATCTCTGAATTTTGGACCACTTACCCATCCAGATGAAATGGGTGCTGATCTAAATGCATTATTGACCTATTTGAATCAGGAGGATGAATACCTGGATTTGTTTGAAAAAGCCTTTCCAAAATCCCCCATTCAAAGTGCTTCCATTAGCCAGGCAATCGCGCAGTATACCCGCACCCTGATTTCACAGACTTCCCGCTATGATCTCTGGAAGAATGGAAAAACAGAGCTCAGCTCACTAGAAATCAAAGGCTATAAAATCTATCAAGCTGCTTGCGCAAGTTGTCATGAGGAGGGCCTTTTTACAGATCAGGAGTATCACAATAATGGACTGGATGAAAGCTATCCCGACCCTATTGATAAAGAGGGGATATTTCTGGGAAGATTCCGGATCACTCAAGACTCCTTGGACCTGGGAGCTTACAAAACTCCCAGCCTTCGAAATGTCACCTTGACAGCGCCTTACATGCACGATGGTCGATTCGCTACTTTGGAAGAAGTGCTGGACCACTATTCTTCAGGAATCCAGCAAAACAGCTCTCTTGCTCCCCAATTAAAGGGTGGAATTCCTTTGAATGCAGAGGAGAAACAAGCCTTGATCACTTTTCTCCAAACACTCCAAGACGATCAGTTTATTCAACATCACCAGCAGGACAACCCTGATTTACCATGAAAAAACACATACTTACCCTCCTATTTCTTGGACTCTTATCCCAATCCAATCCTTCATTTGCATGCGATAGCTGCAACTTCTTTGAATATAGCCTCTTAGAAAATAAGAGTTATTTCGGTCTATTCTATAGATTCAGGGATTTTCAGGATTACAAAAACATAGCTCCAGCTACAACGACTACAATACAAAGTTACCCTTCCCAACTTAGTACCCAACTGATGCCTTGGGTTGACAACGAAATCATGCATGAACCGGAGGGAAACAACTTATATGTCCAGAAGACAAAGCAGGACTTTGAAACCTATCAAACCATAGAGGCGAGAGGAAACGTCACTCTGAATTACAAATGGAATTTGACTTTCCTATTGCCTTATGAATTCAACAAAGTTTATTATGAAAAATACCTAGACCTTCCCAACCCAGTATCCGATACCACACTTTATGTACAGGGATGGGGAGATTTAACCACTGCAGTAGAATATATCCATTTGATATACAACACTAAATCCAGACATACTTTTCGGCCAGGACTCGCGCTCACAGCACCTACCGGTCAAGCCCAAATCCAATCCAATAATGAAAACAAAGATTTGTTTGATCCAATTATCCAACCTGGAAAAGGCGCATTTTCCTTTATCCCCCGGATAAATTACCAGTGGTTTTTGGAAGATCATGGCATCAATGCAGGCATCAGCTACCAATGGAGCACAGAAGGAAAGCAATCCTATCAATTCGGCAATTCCTTAAATGCCTACCTGCTTTACTTCCATCAGTTTGCTCTTGGTGAAAGCATTCTCCTAGCTCCCAACGTGGGGATCTACCATGAAAGTGCTCAAATGGATCGGTATAGCGGAGAAAAACAGGAACTGACCGGAGGGCAAGTGGATTTTGCGCAGCTTGGACTAGATATCAACCTCGCTCAAACGACACTTTCTCTGATTTACCAATCTCCCATCAATCAAAATCTAAATGGAAACCAGATTCTCAATCAACATAGAATTAATATAGGACTCATCCGAAATTTCAAATTGTAGTATTTGATCCTCATTATTCGCCGATAGAATAGCTACAATCAAAAATCTTCATTGGGCAAATGCCCCAAAAATGCAAGTTCCCGAAATTTTCAAGAAGGTTTTTCTGATAAACCCTAGAAAAACAAAACTTTATAATTTCTTAACAAGACTTCATCATTTAAACCGGTTTTTTGACTTTTAACAAAAAATGAAGAACAATCACATATTTTTTAAACCAGTTTTTTGTTTTTCAACAAAATGCTTTTTTGAACAAGGCAAAAAAAAGAGAGCTTGTTGGAAAACAAGCTCTCAGTCAGGGTCTATTGTTAATCAAGTAAAACCAAATAAACTTTGGTAAAGCGATAGGTTGATATCTTTTTTTGCCTACCAAAATTTATTAAACTTAATAAAATTTAAGACAACCACACAAATTCAGTAAAAAATTTTTTGATTTTTTTTTCATGAATGTCTGCTCTGGCGATTTTGATAGGACTTGGGAGTGCATCCACATTCCTTCTTAAACGCCCGAATAAAATAGCTGATATTGTTGAAGCCAGACATCATCGCCACTTCTTGGATCTGAAGCCCACCCATCTGCAGGAGGTTTCTCGCTAGCTTGAGTTTTTCGTTCAACACATACTCCATGGGCGTCTGTCCAAGTTCTTGCTTGAACGTTCTGACAAAATGTGCCTTACTCATGCATGCTTTGGAGGCCAGTTCTTCCAGGGTTAACTGCTCGCGAATATTAGATTTGACATAAGCCACCACATGAGCTAAGCGATTTCCTGAAGCCAATTCCTTGTAGGTCTTCTCCAGCATGTCTCTAGCTTGGGTTTGACTCAATCTTATCAACAGCTCCTTTAAAGCCAAAGAGGCAATCAGATCTTTCTCTTTGGAGCGCTCTTTCACCCCAATTTTAATAAATCGATTGATGATTTCAGATAAATCCTGAGTATTGATCAAGTGAAAATAAGACAGATCCAGTCCCCACTCCTGGGTCAATACCTTGTCTGAAAATCGCTCATTGAGCATATTGAAGGTAGTCGAAATCATTTCCTTGGAAATAGAAAGTGCAATGCACTGAGTAGGATTGTTCCATTGAGCTTCTGGGAAATCAATTTTCATCAGCTCATTGGGAGGGACGATAACTGACTCACCTGGCAAATAGTCAAAACCAGGCTTATCAAAGAGGTGCATGACTTTTTTCCCTTTGAGCATAGTCGTGAGCACCAAATCACCAAAAACCAAATTGACATCGGCTGCTTCTTGGTGAGTTTCAAAAATATTGAGCTCGCAATTATCTAAGGTATAGGTCGTCCTGTTCTCCACTAGAGTTTTCAAATCCTTTGGAGATCTCCAAGTCACCTGTGCGGGAAAGTTATTTTGGGTCATAAGGTAATGTATTAACTAGCACAGCTTTAGAATAGTTAAGTTATTTAATAATTCTTTAGAATACTTTCTAAAAACGGAAAAAATAGCAATGAGAGTACATGAGATGATCGTCTGGTGCAATTTTTTTGAATGAAATCTAGGGAGCTTTGATCAATACCAAAATAACCAGTAATACATATGGAAACTTTAACACTCTCTCAGGCCAAGCCTGTGGATAGACCAGAGATCAAATCCAAATACGATCATTTTATAGGAGGCAAGTGGGTAGCGCCTGATTCAGGCGAATATTTTGACAACATCTCACCAATAGACGGAAAAGTATTTTCGAAAGCTGCAAGAGGAAATAAAGTCGATATAGAAAAGGCCCTAGATGCTGCCCATGAGGTATTTCCTTCTTGGTCCAAGACTTCTCCTGCCGAGCGATCCAAAATTCTAAATAAAATCGCTGACGTCATCGAAGAAAACTTAGAGCTCCTTGCCAGAATTGAGACCATAGACAATGGAAAAGCACTGAGAGAAACTCGAGCAGCTGATTTACCTCTTTGCGTAGATCATTTCAGATATTTTGCCGGAGTTATTCGAGCCGATGAAAGTACCATTTCTGAGCATGATGAAAACACCGTAAGCATTGCTCTACATGAGCCACTGGGAGTGGTAGGGCAAATCATTCCTTGGAACTTCCCACTTTTAATGGCAACATGGAAAATTGCTCCTGCCTTAGCTGCTGGATGTTGTACAGTTGTAAAACCAGCGGAACAAACACCAACTAGCATTATGGTACTGATGGAGCTCATCGCAGATATTCTACCTGCTGGCGTTCTTAACGTAGTAACGGGCTTTGGTCCTGAGGCAGGCAAACCTTTGGCTACTTCGTCTCGAATTGCCAAAGTGGCATTTACAGGCGAAACGACCACAGGCCGATTGATCATGCAATATGCATCCGAAAACCTGATTCCGGTCACTATGGAATTGGGTGGAAAATCTCCCAATATCTTCATGAAGTCCGTGGCAGATGCAGATGATGAATTTTTCGATAAGGCAATAGAAGGTGCCGTAATGTTTGCTCTGAACCAAGGAGAGGTCTGTACCTGTCCTTCCAGAATTCTTGTTCACGAAGATATCTATGATGTCTTTATGGAAAGAGTGATAGCCCAAACCAAAGCGATCAAACTAGGTCACCCATTGGCAGAGGACACTATGATGGGAGCTCAAGCCTCCAATGATCAATACGAAAAAATCCTTTCCTACATTGAAATTGGAAAGCAAGAGGGGGCTCAAGTACTTACCGGCGGAGCAAAAAGTGGGTTGAATTCAGGACTGGAAGATGGCTACTACATTCAGCCGACCATCTTCAAAGGCAACAATCAAATGAGAATCTTCCAAGAGGAGATTTTTGGACCAGTCACTTGCGTCACTACGTTCAAAACGACCGAGGAAGCCATCCAGATTGCTAACGACACCATGTATGGATTGGGAGCAGGCCTATGGTCAAGAGATGCACATGAATTATACCAAGTGCCCAGAGCGATCCAAGCAGGTCGAGTGTGGGTCAACTGCTATCACGCCTATCCAGCTCATGCGCCATTTGGCGGATATAAAAAATCAGGTTTTGGACGGGAAAATCACGCGATGATGCTGAATCATTACCGCCAGACCAAAAACATGCTAATTTCTTACAGCAAAGAGAAATTAGGCTTCTTTTAATTGTTAATCCGAGTAAAACCAAATCCGTAAAGACAGGTGATATTTGCCTGTCTTTATTTTCTTTACCCTAAACCAATAAACCCATGACACCTAGAATCACCATCACCGATGAGGCAAAGGAAGTTGTTGACAAATTGAGAGATCAAACAGGAACTGAATTGATGTTTCACCAGAGCGGCGGATGCTGTGACGGTTCCTCTCCCATGTGTTTTGAAAAAGGAGATTTCAAAGTGGGAGGAAGTGATATCTGGCTAGGCAATATTTATGGTTGCGACTTCTTCATGAGTTCGGACCAGTTCGAATACTGGAAGCACACCCAACTCACTCTGGATGTCACGCCCGGACGAGGGAGTAGTTTTTCTCTGGAGATACCCATGGGAATTCGATTTATCATCCGATCCAGACTATTCACAATAGATGAATTAAATGAGCTAGAACCGACAAAAAGTGCCGAGGAAGTAATCAGCTAAGACTCCCCTTTCACTTATATTTTTTAGTATCTTCATCGGATTAACCCAGCCCATTACGATGAAAAAACTTCTGATTGGATTATTGGTCTTCTTTCTACTATATGTGATCGCCATCGCATTGGTACCATCCTACATCGAGTCAGACCGGAATCAAACCAAAATTCTCCCTCCCTACACTGTTTCTGCTGAGGCACAAGCGATTTATGATGATTTGGAGTTTATCGCAGACTTGCACTGTGATGCCTTGCTGTGGGGAAGAGACTTGACGAAAAAAGGAGATCGGGGGCATGTGGATTTCCCGAGGATGAGAGAGGCAAATGTGGCTTTGGAGATGTTTACCATCGTATCCAAATCACCCACCGGCCAAAATATGCAAAAGAATAGTGCCGAATCTATGGACATGATCACTCCACTGACAATCGTCAAGGGAGAAAGCCCATTCAATTGGTTTAGCTTGGTCAATCGAACTCTCTCCCAATCCGGAGATTTGGAAGAATTCATGGAGGAAGAGAATGGAAAGGCAATTTTGGTGAAGTCAAAAAACGACTTGCAGATGCTGATCGACGCCCGAAAATCCGACAAAAGTGTGATTGGAGGAATGCTGGGTATCGAAGGAGCTCATGCTTTGGAAGGTGATATTCTCAATGTAGACCGAGTGTATGAGGCTGGCGTGAGAATGATCGGCCCAACTCACTTTTTTGACAATAAACTAGGTGGATCCGCTCATGGGGAATCGGGAGAAGGGCTGACTGAATTCGGCAAATCGGTCATCAAAAGAATGAACGATCTAGGGATTTTCGTAGATCTAGCACATTCATCCCCAGCTATCATTGAGGATGTATTGGACATGACCACTCAGCCGGTCATCGTCTCTCACACTGGAGTGAGAGCTATATTGGATTCACCTCGAAATCTCAGCGACCAGCAGATCAAGCGGATCGCAGACAAAGGTGGCATAATAGGGATCGCTTTTTTCGATGCGGCTGTCGGAGAGCCGGAAATCCCCAATATCATCGCTTCAATAAAACATGTTAGAGATCTGGTAGGAATCAGACACGTGGCTTTGGGTTCGGACTATGACGGAGCAGTGGTGGTTCCATTTGATATCACTGGGCTACCGATAGTAGTAGAAGGTTTGCTTCAGGAGGGCTTTAGCCTAGATGAAATCAAGGCTGTCATGGGAGAAAATGTCAAAGAATTTTTGCTGGAAAATTTAAAATAAATGGAAGCAGCTCTCCATCATCAAAGCAATGAATTCGGCAAACTTCAGGAATATCTGAGGGAATTCGTGTATGGAGGGATCGATGGTGCCGTGACTACATTTGCCGTAGTAGCCGGAGGCTATGGAGCCAATCTGGAACCGGGAATATTGATTATTCTGGGCTTTGCAAACCTACTAGCTGATGGATTTTCAATGTCTGTCGGAGCATATCTATCTGCAAAAAGTGAAAATGACAACTTTGATAAACACGAGAAAATAGAACAATGGGAAGTAGAAAATCTACCCGACTCAGAACGGTCAGAAATAGAAGACATATATAAGGCAAAAGGGTTCAAAGGGCATTTATTAGCCCAAATCGTAGATCATATCTGCTCAGACAAAGAGCTTTGGGTATCAGAAATGATGAAAGATGAACTGGGAATGATGAAGGATAGTAAAAGTCCATTCAAAATCGGACTGGCCACACTGATCTCATTTATTCTCGTAGGTTTTATTCCTTTACTGATATACCTCTGGGATTTCTTTTTCCCGACAAATGTCAACACCTTTCTCTGGACCAGCATCTTGACTGCAATCGCATTCCTGATCGTGGGCTGGCTCAAAGGCATAGTCAATCAAACATCCACCTTAAGAAGTATATTGGAAACGGTTGGATTGGGACTTTTGGCAGCAATAGTTGCCTTTTATGTCGGAGATCTTTTAGAAAGTTTTTTTATGAAATAAGCAATGAAAACCATTGACGAAGTACTAGCCCGCATGGATATGATCGTCGCAGATTGTACTGCCAGCGAGAGTAGATTGGGATATTTTGCCATCCTGTATAGACAGGTAACTCGGAGGATCAAGCAGGGAATTGAGGATGGAGAATTTGAGGACAACCCAAGAATGGAGATTCTGGACATAATTTTTGCCGGTAGATTTATAGACGCCTATGATCAGTGGAAAGCTGGCCAAACTCCGACCACAAGCTGGTCCATCGCCTTTGAAGCCAGCCAAAGTTCATCTTACCTTGTTCTACAACATCTCTTCTTGGGAATCAATGCCCATATCAACCTCGACCTAGGTATAGCTGCTTCAGAAACGATGCAAAGCCTACCGATGGCTGGGATCAAAAATGACTTTGACAAAATCAATCTGATATTAGCTGAATTGGTCGATGGGGTCAAAGCCAATATCAGCAAAGTGTCCCCAATTTTTGGATGGTTGATTCCGCTTGCCAAAGGAAGAGATGAGATGCTACTGAACTTCTCCATCCAATTGGCAAGAAATGGGGCTTGGAAATATGCAGGTGAATACCACGCAGATCCAGACAAGGCCTTCCAAATCTCAGACCGAGATAAAAATATCTCCAGCCTAGCTCGGAAACTTATTCAGCCTGGCAAATTTTTAGGTTTTTTGATCAAAATAATTGGCTTTGCCGAATGGAAATCAGTCAAAAACACCATGACTCAATTGGACGAGGTAGCGGCCAATGCAATATCTTAGCCCTCACTCTCCTCTTCCCCATTTCTCTTCCATACCGGCTATTTCAGCTTCAGTCTTCACCTTATTTTTCCGATTGGTCTTTTCCTTCTGAAGATTTGTCGCATAAAAGTGCGTTCCTTGAAAATAGTCTACCCGAGCTTTGGATTCACCTTTGGCAAAGGTCCATTTCTCACCCTTGAATAATTTCACTTTTTCCTCATGAAGCTCCAGTAGCTCATCATAAGGACCACGGTTGGAAATCAATTTGACGAAAATAGGAGCAGTTTCTATTGCGATAAAAAGGAGCATAATAAATGAGTTAGCAAGTGCCATTGCTGCACTTTCCTCGGTCAAAGCCGCCAACCCATCCATTCTCGCTGCCAAACCGTCAAACCCCTCGATGCCAGGCTGCTGCTTTTCAAATTCCGCTTGACGCAAAGCCATAAACTCGCGAATCTGCGCTTCAAGTGTATCTACCCGGACCTGGTTTCTTACTTTCAATTCGTCCAAAGCGACTTGAGCAGCATCTAGCTGCTGTTCTTTCTTTTTAGCATTGGTTCCGAGCCCTACGATCCCGCTTGTTCCAGACGTTTTCTCTCCAAATCTCTCCGCATCATACTCCCGCTGCAGCTGATCTCGAAAAGCCTCAGCATCATACACCTCAGCCTTCAATGTATCTATCCTTCCTTCCAACTCCTGTATTTCAGGAAACCCTTTGGCCAAATTAAGCTTGGACTGCGCTATAAACTCAGTCTTTTTCTCATCCAGTTTACGATTGATTTCTCTTTCAAACATCTTCAATTCCAAAGGCTTGGAAATCACCAAAGCAAGCAGCACCGCCAGCACCAACCTTGGAATAGCTAATTTCCATTCCGCCCAAGAGTTTTCTTTTTTCCGCATACTGGACACGATAAATCGATCCAAATTGAAAATCATCAGACCCCAAAGAAGACCAAACCCTACCGCAGGCCAGACAGATTGGAAAACAGTATAAATCGCATAGCCAGCAGCTAAGGCCGCCAAGACTCCTGTAAAAAAAACTGTCGCACCTATTCCGATATATTTATTTGATTCCGTGGGCGTTCTCTTCAGAATTGAAAAATTGGCACCACTACAAAACCAGAAAAACTGAGTGAGTCGTTGCATAAGTAAGGATGATTGAATAGCTCTAATCTTGAAACGCTAAAATCCTTCCAAAAGTGATACGTGTATTCCAAATGGGACACATAGCGAGTTTTCAGGGACAAAAACAGCCGTTTTGGGGATATGTCGTGTGTTTTTAGAAATGACAGTACAGACTTGGGACAATTCCATGCTTTGTTCGTCCTGTACGGTTTCGATCAATTTGTGAACGGTTTTGAAGATGTATTTTTTGGATGTATGTTTAGGTATATGAAAAAGCCCTTTAACCTCCTCTTGCTTGCAGTTTGCCTGTTTTTTGGAAGCCAGACCAGCTATGCACAGACTGTACCTTTTGAAAATGAAGTCAAAGAAATCTCTGCCAGAATCGACAGTCTCGGATGGCAAGCCGGAGAGACTATTTTTACAGGAAGCTCTAGCGTGAGAATGTGGAAAAGTCTGGAATCAGAATTCCCAGACCAGGTAGTCTACAATACTGGGTTTGGAGGCTCTAAAGCTTCAGATCTTGAAAAACATCTATTCCCTTTAGTATTGAGATTTGAGCCTAAAAAAGTATTTATCTATGAGGGAGACAATGACCTATGGGCGGATGTAGAGGTCTCATCAATCATGGAATCATTGGACAATATTGTCACCCGAATACTCCTTGCTAATCCACATACGGAAGTCAACTTGATCAGTGCCAAACCCAGCCCAAGCAGATGGAGCAAAAAGAAAAATTACCTTATCCTCAATGATCTGATGCGCCAATACGCACAAACACATGAAGGAGTAGGTTATGTATCCGTCTGGGAAGCACTACTGGACTCCAATGGAAGTCCTCGCCCAGAATTGTACATCGAGGATCAACTGCATCTAAATGAGGCAGGCTACAAGCTTTGGTCGGCCCAGTTTAAGGAATTTATGGAAGATTAAGGTCCAAAAACTCTCAGAGAAAGAGCCAGTAAAATCTGCTGGTGCCGGAAGTCTTGATTTCCTCCAAATACTTTGTCAAAATTGAATTTTTGATCATTAAATTCCCGTTCGTAGCGAAGGTCCAATCCCACTGGACCAATGGAAACTCCCATTCCAAACTGGTAGCCCATCCTCAGTTTTTTGTTGGCTTCATCGATCATTTCAGGAAGATAATTATCCTTCAATGTGTAGTGAAAAGAGGGGCCTGCGAAAACATTGACTACTTGAAACAATTTCAATCCTACAAGAATGGGAGCATCGATGCGCTGAGCCTCTGCTTCTAACTGGCCGGTCTGAAACCTGGTCTCAGTGAAGACCAACTCAGGCCGTAGATAGATATCATAGGAACTCATCTTATAAAAAAGCCCAGCATGATAGCCCATTCCTCCCATTGGGTCCTTCCAGACAGACTCCGCATCTTTAAAGTATTTCCCAGAAGTATTATAATTCATCCCTACTTTCAAGCCCAAGCCTGACCCCTGCTGGGAAAAGGACGCAAAAGAGATCGCTGAAAACAAGAGAAAGAAGCTTAGCAGTTTTATTTTCATAGCTAGGACTTTAGGGCAAATGCCTGTTTGTTTAGTTTATTTTCACAAATCCAATCATCCATTCTTCCCGTATCTAAGTCAGGAAATCAAACAGTTCTCGGACTGATGGGTTATATTGTCAGTTTCAAATACGAGACCAAAATTCACTTTCGATTTATATTTCTTTAAATCATGCTTTTATCACCAAAATCAAACGCAATGATATTGAGTCTATTCTTCACTCTATTGATGGCTTGTAGCTCTCCTTCAGACCAAAATTCAGAAATCGAGTTAAGTCCAAGTGATGCTGAAAAAATCGCTTCATTTTCCGGCAAAATCGAGAAGGCGACTTTCGCAGGGGGGTGCTTTTGGTGCGTGGAAACTCCCTTTGAAGATATCGACGGAGTGATTACGGTCATTTCCGGATATGCGGGTGGCAAAGAAAAGAACCCAACCTATGGCGAGGTGAGTTCGGGGAAGACTTCCCATCGTGAGTCCGTTCAGATCACCTACGATCCAGAAGTGATCAGCTATTCAGAGCTTGTGGATGTATTTTGGCAGACCTATGACCCTACAGATGTGGGAGGTTCCTTTTACGATAGAGGTTCGCAATACGAATCCGCAATATTTTACCATGATGCTCAGCAGAAAAAAGTAGCAGAAGAGTCCAAAAAGAGACTGGATAAATCCGGAAAATTTGATAAGCCCATCGCTACTCCTATCATCAAGTTCACCAATTTTTACGCTGCAGAAGAATATCATCAGGATTATTACAAGAAAAGTCCAGCAGATTATTATTCGTATAGAAAAGGAAGTGGACGTGATGATTTCATCAAAAAACATTGGTCTGAACTATCAGAAAAAGCGTACCCTGCGAAATCAAAATCCGAATTGAAAAGTGAATTGACTGATCTGCAGTGGGAAGTCACCATGGAAGACGCAACAGAATTTGCTTTCCAAAATGAATACAATGGAAATAAAGAAGACGGCATCTATGTCTGCATCGTATCGGGAGCACCACTTTTCAGTTCCAAAGACAAATACGAATCCGGCTCTGGGTGGCCTAGTTTTACCAAACCCATAGATCCGAGAGTCTTAGACAAGCCAGTGGACAATTCGCTCGGCATGCTCCGAGTGGAGGTCCGTAGCAAATTTGGGAACAGTCACGTAGGGCATGTATTCTACGATGGACCAGAACCTACTGGTTTGAGATATTGCATGAATTCAGCAGCGATGAAATTCATCCCAAAAAATGAAATGGAAGCTGAGGGTTATGGAGACTTTATCTGGTTGGTCGATTGAAGGTATTAATTGACCAAAGGCAAAAAGGGAGTACGCTGAGGCACACTCCCTTTTTTTTATTTTGAATGGGATTATAGTTTAGCCAAATAATTATATTTTACCTTCCTATTTCAATTAGCTTAACTTTTACAACACTCTTGTAATGCCCAATTTCGACCTGTTGATCGTGGATGATGATCCGAGTTTCTTGTTTTTGCATGAGGTCTTAGCCAAAAAATCAGGTTTTCACGAGCAGCCTCGCAAATTTGAAGATGGAGAAGAAGTCATTCAGTTTTTGGAAGAAAATGAAGGTAAGAACTATCTCCTTTTTCTGGATATATACATGAAAAAACTGGATGGCTGGGGAGTATTGGAGATTTTGGATCGCAAAAACTGTCCCTCCAAAATCAAGGTCATCCTCATCACTTCTTCGATCAATAGCGAAGATAAAAACAGGGCCATTGACTATGCCAATGTCATCGAATACATAGAAAAACCGCTACTTCTGGAGTATTTGCAGCACCTCAAAGATCAGGTTATTTTTTAGAAACAAGGATTTTCCGAAAGGTCAAATTGATCCTACCTCCTTCTATTTTCTTACGCTTGGGAAGCTGATGCTCCCAGTGATGCTGACTTTCACCACCCATCACGAGAAGACTTCCAGACTCCAAGACTACAGCTAGCTTCTCCCCCTTTTCATGGATGGATCTCATCTGAAACTCCCTGGAAGCCCCCAAACTAATGGAAGCAATGGTTGGGTTTTGCCCCAAACTAGACTCATTGTCCCGATGCCACCCCATGCTGTCCTGACCATCGCGATAGTAGTTGAGCAATACGTGAGTGAATTTTTCTCCCAAAAACTCCTCGATCGAGTGCCGTAACTCACTCAGAGAAGTAAGCCACGGCAAAGGCTTCATAGTAATACCCGAATAGGCATAGGACACTTCGGGATCTCCATATAATGCTGTCCACCTCGGCTGCAAAACGGACCTCCCAAACATCTTAATTGACTCGTGCTTCCAAGTAACTTGATTTTTCAAGATTTCATACAAATCCTGACTTTGTCCGGGCTCTAGAAATGAAGGAATGTAAACCGTAGAGCCTCGTTCCGGCAACAAATTTTCACATGCTTTTCCTTTCCAGTTCATTTCCTGATCAAAATAATTTCTTCAGACCACTTTTCACACGGACTGACTCCTTATATTTAAAAGAAAAACATCCACTATGAAAAAATTCGCCTGGATCATCGGCATTGTTCTGTCTGTTCTTCTCATTGGGATTTTTTGGTACAAGTTCTACTTCGTCTTTGGAGAAGGCGTCAAGGCCGGTTCGCTCAATTATTTTGTAAAAAAAGGAGTGGTCTTCAAAACCTACGAGGGAAGAGTGGTGCAGGAAGGATTCCAAAGCCCGACAGCGGGTGGACTACAAAGCAATGAATTCCGATTCAGTGTCGTGGATGACGATGTCGCTACTCAGTTGGAAAGAGCATCTGGCAAGTTTGTCGAACTGCGCTACAAAGAATATAACGGCATGCTACCTTGGAGAGGCACCAGCAACTTTGTGGTCACAGAAGTACTCACAGTGAAAGACGGAACCGCTTCCGGCTCCGCCCTTCCCTATGATCAATAATTAGTCGTGAGTCCAATAGTCTACCACCGTGGCATCTTGGAAATAAGGCCCTAAGATTTCGCCAAAAGCCTTGTGCGCCGGATGGGGAAGGTAGGCATCCCGATCAGCTTCAGAGTGAAAGGTCAAGGTGAAAGCATGTGTCAGGCCTTTATTGAGCCCTTCGGGACTGTTGTTGGTTCCCCATTCAAATCCTTTGATTTCGGAAATCTCATTTTGAAGATTGCGAAATGCGTCGACTACTTTATCGATATCTGCTTGAGTAGCGCTTTCCTTGAATTGAAATAGGACTACATGACGTAGTACAGAGTCTTGTTTTTCTACCATGATTTCTTTTTCGATGATCTTTTCAGTGTGTATTTCTTTTTCTTCCTGATTACCAGAGCAAGAAAAAAGCAGCAGAGCTGCAAAATAAAAAGGTATTTTCTTCATCATTCCAATAGGTTTGTACTGATTTGAAGGTACGGATTCCAGATAAATTAAGAAAAAGAAAAACTTCTCTTAGACCAGAAAAATTGAAATCGTATATTCAACGAATTATTCGTAGATCACCTAAATGATAATCATGAAAGATTCTTTCCTCTCCAGATCTATTGGTCAAGTCATAGTATTGGTATTCGTAGTCCTCACTGCTTGTCAATCTCCCTCAGATACTAATTCAGAAACACCTGTATCATCTTTTAAAGCTGTAAAAATAGACTCCTTCGAAGTCAATAATTTGACACGAGTGATCATCCGAGACTATAGCCCAGAGGAGAAAATATACCTTGGCTATTCCATAGTGGATGATGAGCTGCTCGAAATCTCCGAAGAGGGGCAAATCCTCAAGCGTGTCAGCAAAAAAGGAGAAGGTCCTGGCCTCTATGGCAACTGGAACCCTATCGGAATGGGCTTTGGTCCCAATGGCCTGAGAATAGCTGAATTGCCATTTTCGATTTTTGCCTATGACTCGACCTATGAGATCGCGTATCAACAGCGCATCCAGTCCCCACTTCCGATTCGAGGATTTGGCCCCATGGGCAGAACTGAGTATTTCAACTCTGGCGATAGCACCTTTTTCCTAGTAGGTCCTAGCAATTACTTATCTGCTCACTATCTCATCCATAATGAAGAAGGAAGAGACACTCTGAAAAACTTCTATCAGCTTCATCTTCAGTCAGGGGATATGAAATCGGTGGTCCCTTACCGCAGTGAATCGATTTACAAACAGACTCAGGATATCTATCCCGAATTGATGACCAAGACTTTCGTGGTTAATCATGAAAAAAATGAATTGATGGTCCTCCACGGACTGGAGGATGAGATAGAAGTTTACAGCCTCCCCTCCTTGCAACTGGCGAGGACTATCCCGATCGAGCATTCTGAGTTTTTGCTCTATAGCCCTGTGCCTATCGGAACAGCTTCCAATGACGAGCGACTAGCCAGTTTGCGTCTCATGTCTGCCCGAAATCAGAGTTTGATTCAGCTCGATGAGAGTGAGTTTCTTATCAAATATTTTACCGGAGTGAGTGAAGGGCAATTTGCCGCGAGAAGAGCAGATGACGCCATCTATTCTCCCCCAAGTGATCCTTCCGAACAGAGACTTTTGTTGGTAGATGATAAAAATGGCAGTACACATGAAATGGAATCTATTCCCGGAACGGTTTTATTTGGTTTAGGAGAAAGGAAATTTCTGGTAATCGAGCCAGAAAACTCCGAAATTGAGGAGGAAGTAACTCGTTTTTCAATTTATCAAATCCAACCTTAAGCCTTATGAAAATCGCTTTTTACAGTGCCAAATCTTATGACAAGGAGAGTTTTGATCATTTTGCACAAGATTTTGGACATGAGATCACCTATTTTGAAGCAAAACTTGACAAGCACTCTACTTCGCTAGCCGCAGATCATGAGGTAGTATGCGCTTTTGTCAATGATATTTTGGACAAAAGTGTCCTCAAAAAACTAAAAGACACCGGAGTCAAACTCATTGCTTTGAGATGCGCAGGCTACAATCAGGTCGACTTGGAAGCTGCTAAAGATCTAGAAATCCCTCTGGTGAGGGTTCCGGTCTACAGTCCTGAGGCTGTTGCGGAACATGGCTTTGCACTGATCCTGACGCTCAGCCGAAAAACCCATAAAGCTTATAACAGAGTCAGAGAATCAAATTTCTCGCTAGAAGGCCTAACTGGCTTCAATCTTCACGGCAAGACTATCGGAGTCATCGGCACTGGAGCCATCGGGCAGGCATTTTGCAACATTGCATTGGGCTTTGGGACACAGGTCCTAGCCTATGATCTGTATGAAAATGAAGAATTGAAATCGAAAGGTATCCGCTATGCAGATTTGAATGAGCTATTTGCACAATCAGATATCATCTCACTTCATTGCCCACTGACACCTGAGACCAAACATCTGATAAACGCAAAAACTATCAAGCAGATGAAAGATGGGGTCGTACTGATCAACACCTCCAGAGGTGCTCTCATAGAGACAAAGTCTGTCATCAAAGCTCTCAAATCAAAAAAAATCGGCTATTTGGGGATAGATGTATATGAGCAGGAGGAGGATCTATTTTTCAAAAATCTATCTGAGGAAATCATTCCGGATGATCAGATTTCCAGACTGATGACTTTCCCAAATGTACTCATCACCGGTCATCAGGCATTTTTGACACGAGAAGCACTGGCGCAGATCGCTCAGACTACCTTGAGAAACATTTCGGAATTTGAAGCCGGCGACCCTTTGACCAATGCCATAGCATAAAAAAATCCCTGAACTCTAGAGCTCAGGGATTCTATTTTTAGCAGTTTGGCGATTAACCTACTACTTTTACTTTCACAGCGTTGACACCTTTTTTACCTTGAACTACGTCATAGGTTACTTTGTCATTTTCACGCACCTCGTCTACTAGACCAGAGATATGTACAAATACGTCTTCTGTGCCATCCGCAGGAGTGATGAATCCAAAGCCTTTGGTGGTGTTAAAGAATTTTACTGTTCCTTCATTCATGATTTCTAATTGATACTATTGTTTATTATTAAAATGTTGATTTTTTGATTTCTTCTCTTGAGGGAGCTCTTCTTCGGGAGGGGTCTCGCTTATATTACCAAATCTATCTACATAAGCCATCATATCCTCCAAGTCCCCACTTTTTGGCTGTTCTTTCCTAGCCAGTTTTTTTTCTAACTTTTCTTTTTGTTTTCTTTTCTTGAGTTCTGCTTTTTGTTTTTTGATGAATGCGTTTTGATTTTTTGACATATATTAATTTTAGTTTGCAAATGTAATGGCATGCCCTGTCTTGCCGGCTCTGCCAGTTCTTCCTATTCTGTGGATATAACTATCCATAGACATCGGCAACTGATAGTTGATCACATGAGTCACATCAGCTACGTCTATTCCCCTGGCAGCGACATCTGTGGCCACCAGTACTCTGGTCTTCCCTTCTTTAAACTCCCCGATCATTCGATTTCGGAAGTTTTGGGATTTATTTCCATGAATCAAGCCTGAAGCTATTCCTGATTGATTCAATTTTTTGCATACACGATCTGCCAGTCGCTTTGTTTCTGTGAAAAGAATCACTTTTTCCAGATCCGGATTTTGAAACAAACCCTGCAACACAGCAAATTTATCTTCCCCATCCTTGAGGTAGATCACCTCTTGGTTGACATTGTCACTGGCATGTCCTCCACTGTTTACTTTGACCTCTACCGGATTCTTGAGAAGCGACTTGATCAATGTCTCCTGATCGGGATCCAAAGTGGCACTGAAGAGCATCGTTTGTCGGCGCTGCTTCATCGGAGCCACCAGCTTCTTGACATCATTGACAAAACCCATGTCCAGCATTCTGTCAAACTCATCCAGCACGAGGACCTTCATCCACTGCAGCTTGAGAAGTCTACGTGAATATAAGTCCAATAAGCGCCCGGGAGTTCCCACCACGATCTGAGGATGCCTATGTAGCTTCTTTTCATCCGTATTGATATTGGTACCACCGATGAAAGTGGCAGAGGTCAATCTCAGCCCTTTGGTAAGGCTTTGAAACTCCTCTTCAATCTGTAAAGCTAGTTCTCTCGTCGGAGCCACTATCAATGCTTTGAAGTCTTTCGGCTCAGCCAATGCCTGCTCAATGATCGGGATCAAAAACGCACAGGTTTTTCCTGAGCCGGTATTTGAGATCCCCATCAGGTCCCTTCCTTGCAAAAGAGGCTCGATCGACTGCTCCTGTATTTTGGTCATCGTGGTATAGCCTTTTGCCTCCACGTTCTTTTTGAGCACTCCGGAGATATCCAACGTAGAAAACAAGGTCGTAGACTTGAGCTCTACAACTCCAGATCCAGAAGCTTCTTTTACCAGCAACTCAGGGTTTAACTTGGAAACCTTAGGAGCTTTTTTGGCAGAAGACCTTCTGTCTTTAGCAGGCCTAGAGGAATTAGACTTTCCTCTATTGGACCTTTTTTTAGGAGGAAAACTCATTTGGCAAAGCTCTTTACAGGCTCCATTTTAGGGGAATTTCCCAAGAGATAAAGCATTTTGAAGTGATCGAATACAGCCCGAATAAAATTAGGCTTGGAATAATATGGAATTTGGTACTCCTCAGCCGTAGCTTTTACAATTTTTGAAATCTCCCGATAATGTACGTGACAAATATCCGGGAATAAATGATGTTCAATCTGATAATTTAGCCCACCGATGTACCAAGCCAAAAACCTGGATTTCGGGGCAAAATTGCAGGTAGTAGCTAGCTGATGGAGCATTCTCTCCCCTTCGACTATCCCCTCTTCATCTGGCAAAGGAAAATCAGCCTCAGGGACTACATGGGCTGTTTGAAATATCAGTGTGATGACAAAACCTGTCACTGCATGCATTGCTACATAAGCCAATAAAATTTTCCAAGCAGGAAATGGTGCAAAAATCAAGGGCAAACCTAAGGCAACCATAAAATACCCCAGTTTCCAGCCAATCAGCTTCCATACGGTATTTCTGTAGGCATTTTTCCCTTTGACCAGTCCCATCTTATGATATTTTGACAGTCTCATAAAATCTTTGACCGTAATCCAGGAAAGTGTACTGAGGGAGTAGAAAAACCACGCATAGAAGTGTTGAAACTTATGCAAGTTGTTTTTCTCAGCATTAGGAGAGAATCTCAAAAAGAACGGAGCATTGATATCATCATCATGCTCATCAATATTGGTAAAACTGTGATGAAGGACATTGTGCTGAATCTTCCAGACTGTGGCATTGGCACCGACTAGATTCAGCGTATAGCCCAGCCATTTATTGACTTTCGGGTTTTTGGAATAAGACCCATGATTGGCATCATGCATTACGCCCATCCCTACTCCAGCCATTCCCAATCCTGCAAGTATAAAACAAGCAAACAACTGGAAGGTCGTCTCAGCTACCCCAAAAATCACAAGAGAGTAAGGCACCAAATACAATGAAAGCAAAACGATCGTTTTCAGGATCATTTTCCAATTACCATATTTGGATTGTCCTGTGCTTTCAAAATAGTGATAGACTCTACTCTTGAGAGTTTTAGAGAAATCTGAAAGTACTGAATGGGAAAATCTAACTGGCTTAATACGTGAGGTGCTTTAGAAGTGATGACTTTTTTGAAGGCTTTAATTCCGAATATATGAACTCTGAATTAAAAAATAGAAAGGAACGAATCAAAACCTTGGCGGGAGTATGACTCCCTATAATGCTACTGGAGGATATTTATTACTTAACTAATTTTGCAACGAAGGTGAGAATAAGAATCGATCTTTCCTAATTTTAAAGCAAAGAACATTTAAAAACTTTTTGATTAACTTCTTGATACCCAAGTTTTTTCTATCTATTTCATTTAATTAATCTTCCAGTTGAGAATTCCATTCACTTGAATCATCTCTACTTTATTGTAGCGCTGCACAGGACTTAGACTTTCCTCCCCCAATGCTTCTTTATTCATCACCAACAAATGGAAATCCAATCCTTTAATCTTTTTGAATTGATGTTTCACTCCAAGATTTACCTGTCTATACGAGGGGAAAGCATATTTATTAGCGGCCGCATCCGAGAGATCAGGTAAAAAGTGGACGCCTGAGTGCACATAAAAACTCCAAGCATCGTCTGGGCTGAAAGCCAGATAAGTCGTCAAGGCCTCCACACTCTGATACCCTTCGTTTCTTTCCCTGGAAATAAATGTAAACCATGCATCCCTCCCCCATTCACGAGGACTCAGCCACCTTCCATTTCCTCCAAGCTTTGTCAAGTTCAACTGAGCTTCCACCTTTTTCGTTTTCATACCTATGCGAGCAGAGATCACCCAGTTTTGGTCCTCGGGATTCTTATAGCGCAAAAGAGAGTCAGGATTTCCGCCATCCCCCATTCCATGCTGATAGCCCAATTGAACTCCCCCGCTCCATGTCATTTGGGATTTATGTTCCCAAGATTTGACCCACTGCCCCCAATATGTGACGAATAGATTGTCTGCCCATGTTTGAGAAAAACTCAGATCGCCACCCCCTGTCTTCTTGCCTGCTTCTAAAACAGTCACTCGATCGCTACTTGTATGAGAATAATATTGAGAAGGCTGACCATAACTATCCCTTCCAGTAGGAAAGATGCCGAGTGTTTCTCCTGGACGAAACCAATCCTTGGTCCCCCTGATGCGAAATCGATGCACATACATAGCTGACAATTCCCACGATCTATCCGGTTTCCAACTAGCCTTTGCACCTTCAAAGAAGGTTGGAGAAAGTCTTCCGTCTTGAGGGTTGATCCAAGTCGAGTTGGCTTCCATCCTCCCAAGCGCCACTGACCATTTTGCATCGCTGTACTGCACATTCAAATTTTCCCAGCTTCCAAACGCATCTTTCCCGGGGTGAACCAAATCATACAAGCCTGTTTCATATCGATTTCTCCGGTTGGCTAATGGATCATAAGTCCAAATATCAGAACTGAAGACATTCCAAAAGCCACGATAAGAAACCTGGGCAGACCAGTTTGGTCCCAATGTCATTTTTGCTCCCAGAGAAAGGGAAGTTCCCAGCGAGTAGTCGCTTTTGAAATCTTCCGGATATGTCGTACTCATCCAAAAAGTCCTCCAATGGACTGCCGGTTTTACATCAAATCTCTTGGATTTTTCCTGAGCTTGTATCTGGATCGACCAGCACATCAATAGCCCCACAAGTAGTCTTCTCATTTTACTTCAGACTTGGCTTTTTGAATCGCTTGATAAGGACCAAACTTGTGTTGGTTCTCAGAAAAATCGTCGCTATACGGGCCGAAGGGATGATCTAGTGGCTTTTTGGAGATATCCGGCCAGTCATTGGGAAAGTCCCTATCTGGACGGGGTAAACTATTGACATAAGCTGCTACATCCCATGCTTCCTCATCTGAAAGAACGGGGTTTTCGAAAGTCGTACCAAAAGGCATGTTTGCTTTGACGTATCCCGCAAAACGTGACATTCTGTACAAGCCTGCGCGCTGGTTGTAGCTATGCTCTCCCCAAAGTGGTGGATAAAGATAGCCACTGCCATCCTGCTTGGCTATCCCCTGACCATCTGCTCTATGACAGGACTGACAAAATTGCTCATAAACTGTTTTTCCGTGGATCGGATCAGCAGCCCGATCCAAAAAAGGAACTTCGTGAAGTCCAGCACCTAGTGGCTTGATTCCTGTAGGCACTTCCTTACCCAACCACGTCATGTAAGCCACCATCGCTTTCATCTCTTTGCTTTCAGGATCCAAGGCTGTTCCGTTGAGACTTCTTTCAAAGCATCCATTGATCCTCATGACCACATCTTCCGAAGTTCCTGATCTCCCTCTTATTTTGGGATAGGTCGATGCCACTGCGGAATAATTATTTCCCAGAGGAAGTGTTCCCGCTTGAAGATGGCAGTTTTGACAATTCAATCCATTGGAGATTTGTTTGACTTTCCCATTTGGTCCCAGATACAGAGCAGTATTGGCAATCAAATCTTTGCCATAGCGAATGGCGTCCGCATTGGGTTCTTGATCGACCAGAGACCAGTCAGGTGCTTGCCAGACACTCTCGGGGTCTAGCAATGCATTTTTGCTTTGATAGGCTAGATCAGAAGTTTCTTGCAATGTATTCAACGTACTGAGTGTAGGAAGATGACTACTCATATATGGCCATACAATCAAGACTCCTAGCCCGACAAGCAAGCCAACTACCAAAGAGAGAAGCCCTATCAGCAGCGAAATCAACTGTAGAAAAGGTTTGCGAAATTCACTCATGAGATCAATTTTATCCTATGCAAAATTGCCCTTCTCCCGGACCAAAAGCTGTGACTTGCATCACATGATTTACCTCTTAAATGGCAGATCGAAAATTACAGAAAATACTGGGTAGAAAATTAAACCCGAGCGGAAAAACAATTTCTGTCTCCAACCTTTCCTAAGACAAAAAAACAGGTTTCCGATTCATAAAGCTCCAATTTGACCTGATCTCCCTTATGGCATTCTGAAATGTAATTGAGTGTCAGGCTAGAAATATCAGCTGTCTCCCCCTCTATCAAATCTTCGACCCATCGCACATAGCTGGCATTGTTTACATGATTGTACAAATCCAAATCTGAAGCACGGACCATGACGGTCTCTGTAGCTTTCAACCGCCCCTTTACAAGAAGTTTCTCTGGTTGCCACTCAGGCTTCATAGAAGTGTCAAACAACTCCTGCGGCAACACCGATTCAGGCTTGAGCATTCTCTTAGATTCTGTATCCAGAAGCAGCCATGAACTCATCCCTCTCACCAGCACTTTGCCAAATATATCCTGCATCAAAAATTCGCGGAAAGCAAAAATCCGGTCTACTCCTCGCCCTCCTGTAGCCAGCCGAACTTCCTGACCCCAACTCGGCATTTCGATGACTTTGACTTCCATTCTGGACAGCACCCACATTTGATTGGATGCAGCCAGATTTCTTCCAAAATCCTGCGAATCGGCATGCCTCCACGCTATTTCCTGCAATAAATCAAACAGACCTTTGATTCTAAGTTTCCCGCTGGGATCTACCAAAAAAGAATTGATCTCGTAGTTCTTCTGATATTGTAGGCCTTCCGGGATACTCACTTGATTAGATTTTCTTGATTGGGAAAAAACACCTGCTTGCGGTATGTTGCCAAGATAGCTATTCCCACACCATTCAGGGCAATCAGTGCAAAGGAAGTCTTGAGACTAAATAAATCTGCAATGAACCCTATCAAGGGAGGTCCGAGCAAAAAACCAAAAAAGGAAATCGTCGACACCAAAGCCAAGGCTATACTTGGGGAATACAATTTGGATCTGCCTGCGATACTGTAAGAAAGTGGGATAATCGACGCCACTCCCAGTCCTACTAATAGAAATCCGAAAGTCGCGGTATAAATAGTCGCAAAGACCACACTCAGAGTCATCCCTACAAAAATCAGCAAACCACTGTATCTGATCACGGCCACCTTGGTATATTTCGCAGCTATTTTATCCGTGATAAATCTCCCGGAAGCCATCGCTCCCATAAACGCCACATAGCCCAAAGCAATCAAGCTGGGATCAGTCTGCACTACTTTTTTGAAATAAACTCCACTCCAATCAAACAGGCAACCTTCAGTCATCATTCCTAAAAAAGAAATAACCCCTACCCGAAGCAACAAATCATCTGGACGCTTCAAAACCAGCCCTCCAGCCTCTGAATTATTTTTTTCTTTCACAATATACCGATGGGCGGTAGAGATGATCACAAGGGAAATCGCCATGACCACCAAATAATGCTGGCCTGGATTGAAATCCAGAAAAATCATTCCGGCACCGATGCCCGCTCCAGCAAAACCTGCCATGGACCACAATCCATGAAAGGACGCTAGGATACTTTTTCCCATCTGATCTTCCAGATCAAGAGCTTGCGTATTGAGTGAGATATTCATGATATTTCCCAGCATCCCATAGACCACTAGGACCGGCACCAATATCCAAATCTGTGGACTAAAACCGATCAAAGGCAATGTCAGTGCATATGCTACACTTCCCATCAGGATCACACGCCTGCTTCCATAGTGATGGACAGACCAGCCTGCTATCGGCAGACCTAGCATAGATCCGACAGGTAGGAATAAAAGCAATGTCCCCAATTGCCCCTCAGAAAGATCAAACTTTGCCTGGATATCGGGAATCCTTGCTGCCCAGCTGGCAAAGCAAAGCCCCAAGAAAAAAAACATGCTCCCGAGAGCGACTCTTCTTTTGGTATTGGTAATCATCAACAAGTAGGTTAGGTAGAATAGGCAGCTCAAAATAAAGAAGATTCAAGCAAAAACTCCGCTTTTCTTTTTGCAGTTTCGACAAAAGAGGCTCAGATTGCAGCCCTCATCCCAAATCATTCAGTCTATGGAATTTGTCATCGTCGGCGTGATCATTATTTCCGCCATCCTTCTGATCCGGTTTATTATCAAAAAGGTTTTTGACTAAAAAATAAAAAAGTCGCAAACCCATGGGCTGCGACTTTCTGTACAAATCCTTGTTCTGCGCTTAATTTGGCAATTTGTCGGCAAACCTGCCATACACCCATGTTCCTGCTATTGCAGATAGCAATGTCACGATGATGACTGTAAATCCACTCCCGATCTGAGCAAATAGAGGGCCCGGACAAGCTCCCGTCAAAGCCCAACCCAAACCGAAGGTCAAACCTCCGATTATCTGTCCTTTTCTGAATTCTTTTTTAGGAATGTGAATAGCTTCTCCATGCATAGAGCGGATTCCGAATCGCTTGATCAGCTGTATGGAAATGATCCCGGTGACAATCGCCGAACCAATCACCCCATACATATGAAACGACTGCAGTCGAAACATCTCCTGAATTCTAAACCAGGAAATGATTTCCGCTTTGACAAAAACGATCCCAAAAAGAACTCCCAATATCAAATACTTCAACAACTCCAGGCCCGACTCTTTCTTTTTCGTCAGGTTCGGTGCCACACAGTTGGCATCATCTTTTTCTTTTATCAATACACTCATTTTATCACTTCAGTTAAAATCCCACAATTTTCATCAAAGGCTCCAGAAAGACATGAGTCATCAGAAATCCCCCTAGCATAAATGCCATAGTCGCTACCAGCGATGGCCACTGCAAAGCACTGATACCCATAATGGCATGACCGGAAGTACAGCCACCCGCATAGCGAGTCCCAAAGCCTACCAAGAAGCCTCCTATCACAAAGAACAATAGCCCTTTGGCGGTGAAGAGGTTTTCCCAAGAGAAAATATCTGATGGCATCAGATGGGTGTAATCTATGATTCCCAAAGCTGCCAAGTCCGCTTGAGTTACTTCAGAAATGACGATTGCATCTGGATTTGCCAGGAAATTGGTAGCGATAAATCCACCAATCAAAACTCCCATGACAAATAGGAGATTCCAACTTTCTTTTTTCCAGTTATATTGGAAAAAAGGGATTTTGGCGGGCATACATGCCGCACAGATATGTCTGAGGGAGGATGAGATCCCAAAAGTCTTATTTCCTAAGATCAGCAGAGCAGGTACTGTCAGACCAATAAGAGGCCCGGCCACGTACCAGGGCCATGGTTGAGTTATCCAATTCATTCGAAAATCTTGTTTTAAGTTTTTATATACGCAGGAGCGGGGTGATCGAGCTTTGCGTTGGCAAAGATCCAAGTAGCCAAGCTAGTCCTCAGTGACTTCTATCACATAGAGTATTCGGATAGTAAAAATGGCAAGCCTATTGGCCTGCCATTTGGTACAGCTTTTCAACTCTATTTAATGATACATTTAGATCAAAGAAGAGTAGTAGGACATACGTAGTCTGTCACCTCGAATTCTCCTGAGTCTTTGATCGCTTTGAATCCTCCGTGCACATCGATGAGATTGTCATAGCCTCTTGCGCGCAAAATAGAATTGAACACCATAGAGCGATATCCACCGGCGCAGTGCACGTAGTAGGTTTTGTTTTTGTCCACTTTTAGCATGCTTTCGTTGATGTAGTCGAGCGGGGCATTTTCTGCATCCTTGACATGCTCAGAGAGGAATTCTGAATTTTTTCTGACATCCAAAATCGCTACATTTGGATCATTTTTCTTGATTTTCGCAAGCTCCTCGGCAGAAATGGAAGTGATGGAATCGACTTCATTCCCTGCATCTTTCCAAGAATTAAAACCACCTTTGAGATAACCCAGAGAGTAATCATAGCCAACTCTGGCAAGTCTTGTGATCACTTCCTCCTCTCTTCCTTCCTCAGCGACCACGAGGATTTCTTGCTTCACATCTGGAATCATTGCCCCTACCCATACCGCGAAGGATCCATCTATTCCGATATTGACAGAATTGGGAATAAAGCCTTTGGCAAAGGTCTGAGGAGCTCGGGTGTCCAGGATCAAAGCTCCTGTTTCATTGGCTACTGCCTCAAATTCTGATGGAGTCAATGGCTTCACTCCTCTTTCCAACACCTCGTCTATGCTATCATACCCCTGGATATTCATCATGACATTTTGCGGGAAATAGGCTGGAGGCGGAGTCAATCCTGTAATGACTTCTTTGATAAATGCCTCTTTGCTCATCTCCTGCAGCGCATAATTGGTTTTTTTCTGGTTGCCCAAAGTATCAGAAGTTTCCTTGCTCATATTTTTGCCACATGCCGAACCCGCTCCGTGAGCAGGATAGACGATCAAATCATCAGACAAAGGCATGATTTTATTTCTTAGCGAATCATACAGATGGCCGGCCAGCTTTTCCTGAGTCAGATCTGAAGCTACTTTTTGAGCCAAATCAGGTCTTCCTACGTCTCCGATAAACAGCGTATCTCCTGTGAAGATCGCTTCCTCTTTGCCTTCTTCATTATAGAGCAAATAGCAAGATGACTCCATCGTATGTCCAGGAGTATGGATCACTTTGACTTTGGCTTTGCCTAACTGAAACTCCTGCCCATCCTGAGCTATGACAGCGTCAAAACCCATTTTCATATCGGTAGGGCCATAGACGATTTGTGCTCCAGTCTTAGCTGCCAGATCTTGGTGCCCAGAGACAAAATCCGCATGGAAATGTGTCTCAAACACATATTTGATCTTGGCATTTCTACGTTCAGCTTTTTCTATATAAGGCTGTACCTCTCTCAGTGGATCGATCACTGCCGCTTCTCCATCCGACTCGATGTAATAGGCTCCCTGAGCCAGACATCCGGTATAGATTTGTTCGATTTTCATAAGTATGTTCTTTTATTGTTTTCTGTTAATTTCTGAATCAAAATTAGTGAGGAGTCGCTTAGGACACCATGACTTTTGTCACAGTAGGATCAAGCTTTCTCAGCCAAGTTTGACTCGAGGATCTTGACCAGCTGATGAGCAGGCACGACTCCAGATTCTCTCCAGAGGATTTTTCCCCTCTTAAAAAGGATCAAAGTAGGTACTCCCCTCACCTGAAATGAACTCGCAGCCAGAGGATTCTTATCTACATCTACTTTGAGGATTTTCACTTTAGAACCGACTTGTTTCGCGGTTTCTTCCAATACAGGTTGCATCATTTTGCAGGGGCCACACCAAGTCGCATAGAAATCCACCAAGACCGGAGTCGGTCCATTGATCAGTTCCTGAAATGATTTAGCTGGAGCACTCATTTTGATTTGGGTTTTTAAATTCATGACAAAGATAAAAAGTCAAGCCGATCCTGTCGGTAATATTTGTCACAAGGGGTTAACAGTGCTGCTTTTTAAAAAGTGCTAAAAAACCAAGACTTGGGAATAAATTTTATATTTTCGTCCGTCAAAATTACCTCATTAATGCTCAATTTCAAGCAAATCAATAATATCACCGCTTGGGTGGTATTTGCCGTAGCTACTTTGGTTTATATCATGACCGTCGAACAAACGGCGAGTTTTTGGGATCCGGGAGAGTTTATCGCCTCCTCGTACAAGCTACAGGTACCTCACCCTCCAGGAGCACCATTTTTCCTTTTGGTTTATCGGATGTTTAGCTTCATGGCCTTCGGCGACGGACTACAAGTGGCCTATTGGATGAACATAGGATCTGCCTTATTCTCAGGATTTACCATTCTTTTCCTTTTCTGGTCTATTACGCTTTTTGGGAGAAAACTCTTCAAAATTGAAGCTGGGAAAGAAACCAAAGGTCAGACCATCAGCTTAATGGGGGCCGGTATCGTCGGTTCGTTGATTTACACTTTCTCTGATAGTTTTTGGTTTTCAGCGGTAGAGGCAGAGGTATATTCCATGTCTTCGTTCTTCACCGCAATCGTGATTTGGGCTGTATTGAAATGGGACGTGATCAAAGATCCAAGAGAGGAAAACAAATGGATGATCTTGATCGCTTATCTGGTCGGTTTGTCCATCGGAGTTCACTTGCTCAACTTGGTGACATTGCCTGCTTTGGCCTTAATTTATTACTTCAAAAAATATGAAAAGCCAAGTCTCAAAGGAGCCATCATTGCGATGTTTTTGGGTGGAGTTGCGCTGATCGTCATCAATAATTTTATCATTCCTGGATTGCCAAGTTTGGCTGGTTCGACCGAGATTTTCTTTGTAAACAGTCTAGGATTGCCATTTGGGTCTGGTATTATATTCTTTATGCTGGTGTTTTTCACGGCGCTTTATTTTGCCTATCGTTACTCCAGACAAAAAGAAATGGCAGGTTTGAATACCATTTTGCTTTCCTTGATTTTCATCCTGATCGGGTATAGTTCCTATTCTCTGATCGTGGTCCGATCCAATCAGGATCCTGTCATCAATCAAAATGCGCCAAAGGATGTGCTTTCTTTCGTTTCCTATCTGAAAAGAGAGCAGTATGGCTACAGACCTTTGCTACACGGCCAGTATTTCACCGCTGAGTTGATCGACCAGGAAGAAGGTGCGCCTATTTATAGAAAAGGAAAAGACAAGTACGAAATCGCAGATTATGAGTTGAAAAACACCTACAATCCTGAGAAGACCACGATCCTTCCAAGGATCTATTCTACTCAGGAAAATCACAAGCGAATCTACCGGCAGAAGCTCGGACTGAGAGAAGGTCAACAGCCTACTTTCGGTGACAACCTCTATTTCATGTTTAGCCATCAGCTGGGACATATGTACTGGAGGTATTTTATGTGGAACTTCTCCGGCAGGGAATCAGACTTTGGTGATGCGCCTTGGATCGGGATTACCGATGCTTTTTCAGACAAATTCCCAGACTACATCAAAGAAAACAAAGGGCATAATAATTATCTAATGTTGCCTTTGCTTTTGGGAATCATAGGCCTCTTTTTCCAAGCCAAAGCCGACCCGAAATCATTCTATGTGAATCTAATGCTCTTCCTGATGATGGGTGTGGTGTTGGTTTTATACCTCAATTCCCCGCCTGTGGAACCGAGAGAGCGGGATTATATCTATGTGGGTAGTTTTTATGCTTTTGCTATTTGGGCTGGAATGGGCGTTTTGGCTTTGGCACATATGCTGGGCAAAGCCACCAAAAATCTCGCTACCGCAGGCATCATCGCTACACTGATCACCTTGCCTATCGCAGGGCTGATGGGTGCCCAAAACTGGAATGATCACAATAGACAAGGACGTTATTTCTCCGTGGATTCTGCCAGGAACTTCTTGGCCTCTTGTGCGCCAAATGCCATTTTATTTACCGGCGGTGACAATGACACCTTCCCACTTTGGTATGTACAGGAAGTGGAAGGATTCCGGACAGACGTTCGGGTGATCGTATTGAGCTACTTCGATACAGACTGGTACGTGGAGCAAATGACCTCTCCGACACATGAGTCCGAGGCATTGCCATTCTCCCTAGCTCCTGAGCGCTATCAAAAAGGTACCAATGATGTGCTTTTCGTGATGGAAAGAGACGGATTGGACGCTATTTCTGCAAGAGAATATCTGAAACTTTTGAATTCCGGATCTGAGCTTTTACGCATGCAGACTGGAGGCAAAAGCCAAGTGAATATGGTTCCATCCAGAAATCTAATCATGGAAGTGGATAGTGCCGCTGTATTCAACCAAGACATCATCCCGGAGGAGTTTTCACCGCTATTTAGCCCGCAGATGAACCTGCAGATCAAAGGAAACTATGTCACCAAAGGTACCATGATGCTGATCGATCTGATCGTATCGAATAATTGGGAAAGACCGATCTACTTCAATAATACTTCTTTGGCGACCATCGGTGTCAATATCCAAGATCACGTGGTCATGGAAGGGTTGACTTACCGTTTGCTGCCAGTGAGAAAGCCAAATTACCTTCGTGAGGAGCTGGTCAATGCTGACCTAGCCTACGAAAATTACATGACCAAATTTGCTTTCCGTGGCATGGACAATCCGGACAACTATCTGGATGAGGAATATCGCAGGTTTGCATCCAACCATCGCAGCGCAATCAACAGCATAGCCATGGCTCTACTGGATCAGGATCAGATGGAAAAAGCCGCCACCTTGCTCAACTATGGGCTGGAAGTAATGCCTAATGAAGCCATGCCGTACGACCTCTCTAGCGGACAGTCTGTTCCACTTTTCTTCGAAGTTGGAGAAGAAGAGAAAGGTCTGGAAATCATCGATGTGATCTCTAAAAAATCGCTGGACATGATCGAGTTTTATACAAACGAAAACAGAGATTATGATCGGGAAATGATGATCTCAATCGAGATGATCAAATACTTTATCCCGCTACTTGAAGAGCGGGGCTATCAGGAAAAAGCCCAAGAGCTCAAGCTCCGGCTGGAATCCCTGATCGGCCAGGAAAGTAGAGCTCCGGGAGTGCTGGACCGAATGGATTAAAATCAATAAAAAAGTCAGGGTAATTCCTGACTTTTTCGTTTAAAGGCTATTTAAAGGCAATTCTTTAAGCTTGAAATTAATAGATGACAATTAACTAAAAAAACCAGATTACTTCTTCCAAAGCACATAAAACAAATCCAACCCCTCTTCAGGATCCTCCACTAACGGAAAATCTTCATGGGTAATCTGAGTCACCGAATCCCCTTCCTGCTGATGAAGTTTGTTTCTATTCATCCGATTGAGGATCTCATAAGGCATTCTCAGGATCCAATTGGGTAGCTTATGCTGCAAGTCGAAGATGTCAAAACGCATGATCTTCTGAACAGACTTGCGGTTGGCTTCGTGGTAGTCCCATACTTTTTGATTTCCTCCGATTCCTTTGGCCTCCACCTGATCAAAAATCCCGGCAGCCAAGTCTATTAATTGCTGAGGAATATACTCTCTGATATGCCAAGGATTGCGGGAAAGTGTATGCGTATTATTCGGAGTAGAAATGATCGCTTTCCCACCCGGCTTGAGCATGCGGTATATTTCCTCGAGAAAAAGTCGGTCATTCTCGATATGCTCGATCACCTGAAAACTGACTATTGTATCATAGCTATTATCCGCAAAACCCGTAAACGGAGGTATCACGGCCTGACGAAAATCTACTTTTGGAAATTTAGCTTGCAAGCTGGCTATCACCTCCCCGATCTTATCTATCCCGACATAGCTGTCAGCCAGAGGTAACAGTGTTTCCACTCCTCTTCCCTCTCCACAGCCGATTTCGAGCAAATCTCCCTGAATCCAAGGCTTGGCTGCAATGTATGCTTTGAGTAGTCGTTGATGAATAGGATTGTCGCTGACCAACTTGTCCGAGGCGATTTCCGTTGTATAGGTAGCCATGTAAAATTTTACTATTTTGGCAAAAGTAAGGTTAATTTTTAAAACCAGAGATCAACACCCGATGAAGCTTAAACCAATTCAGATTTTCTCATTTTTCACCCTTCTATTAATCACCACTTTTAGCTCGTTTGGGCAAACTCAACTGCAAGACCTCAACCAGGCCTTACGCTATTCGCGCTACTCACGCTTGGCACTGAAAGTAATTCCAGTGAAAAAATCTGACAATCAATTTCTCGTCCAGCTCGTCGTGGAGAAAATTGAAGAACAGCCCAGTTTTGATACCTATAGTTTTTCTTACAATTTACTGAATAGCTATCAGGACGAAATCAATTCAGACAACTCTGTACTTCTGACCGAAAACGACCTCAAAATAGACTCTGAGCGTCATTGGGTTTTCGAAAAAGAAATCAATCTTCCGGAAGGTCAAGAGCAAGCTATTTTGCTTTTCTCTGCAATGGATACTCGCCAGGGCGACCCCTACTATTATCATGTAGATCTCAAAAGCCCGTTTGTATTTGATCTGCCGAGCTTTGGAGCCTATTATGCCAATAGTGTTCCTTTTGATCAAACTTACCTGACTACCGGAGAGGCCTTGCTATTCAAGTCTTCCAAAGGACCCAATTTGCATGGCTTCTACTACCCCATCAATTTTGATGTTCCATACCCACCCATGGAAACAAAACCTGCCCCAGTGCCCAAGGAGGTCGAGGTACAGGACATAGGAGACTTTCTAGCCAATGTACCCAAAGAACTGGACCAGCAAGGCTATTACTTCTTTCAGCAAGATACCAGCGAGAGCACCGGACTACTGATCAAAACCACGCATGAGGCTTTTCCTAAAGTAAAAGACTGGGAAGAAATGGTCCAGATGGTGACGTACATTTCTACCAGAAAGGAGCACGAAGCACTCTTGATGGCTGAGAACAAAAAGAAAGCACTAGATAACTATTGGATCAATCTGACCAGAAATCCAGATACGGCCCAAGACTTGATTCGAGAATATTTCCGGCAGGTAGAGTTTGCCAACCTACTCTTCACAGATTTCAAAGAAGGCTGGAAAACTGACAAAGGCATGGTCTATATCGTCATGGGACCACCTCAGGAAGTTCACTTTTATTTGGATCGTGAGGTATGGACTTATCAGGGATTGGATCAGAGTTCAAAAATTCGCTTTACCTTTGCACGGGTTAAGAATATACTCAACCCACATTATTATACACTGAACCGATCTCGGGCTTATCAGCCTGTCTGGTTTAAAAACATTTCCCAATGGAGAAGCGGAAGGATGGCTTTCTGATCGAGCGCGGAGCTCAAGACAAAGATTTTATTTTCGGTACCAGAGCTGTGATGGAGGCAATCCATGCTGGCAAAGAGATCGACAAAGTATTGGTACAAAAAGAACTGAACAATGACCTGATCAAGGAATTGCTCCAGCTTTGCAAATCCTCAGGCTTGCCCGTGGTACGCGTACCAGATGCCAAGCTCAACCGTATCACCCGTAAAAACCATCAAGGTGTCATAGCTCAAATGTCCTCCATTGCCTATGCATCGCTGGACAACGTGATTGACAATTGCTTTGCTGTCGGCAAATCTCCCTTGATTTTGATTTTGGATCATATCACTGATGTGAGAAATTTCGGAGCGATCGCCAGAACAGCAGAGTGTGCCGGAGTAGATGCCATTGTAATCCCAGAGAAAGGAAGCGCCCAGATCAATTCGGATGCAATCAAAACCTCTGCCGGGGCATTGAATTTTCTCCCGGTAGTCCGTGTCAAAAATCTCTTTTACACCTGTCGGGATATCCAAAAAATGGGATTGACTCTTGTAGCAATTACGGAAAAAACCGAAAAAAGCATGTACGAGGCAGATTTTGGCAATCCGGTAGCTATGGTGATGGGATCAGAGGAAGATGGAATTTCTCAGGAAATCATGGGTATCGTCGATGATAAAGTCAAAATCCCGATGTCAGGAAATATAGAAAGTCTCAATGTCTCCGTATCGGCCGGGGTGGCCATCTACGAAGCCATCAGACAGAGAAAAGCATAAAACAAAAGAGGACTTCAAACGAAGTCCTCTCCTTTTTTACGGGCATTTGAGACAAAGTCTCTAAATTTCTTTTCCCCATCGATGGGACAGATGAGTAGCACATTCTCGTTTTCATTGACTAGGTAGCCTTTGAGTCCTTCTACCACCACGAGTTTGTCACTATCCGTACGGATAAAACTATCCTCCGTATCATATAGGATTGCGTTAGCCTCCACCACGTTATTGTCTTTGTCTTTGGATCGCAACTCGTGGAGACTATTCCAGGAGCCCAAATCAGACCAGCCAAACTCACCTAATATCACAAATACATCATTGGATTTTTCCATCAATCCATAATCTATAGAGATACTTTTGACTTGCAGATAGGCTTTGGCCACAAAATCTGTCTCCGTCTCTTGTCCAAAGGCATCACGTCCCTCATCAAAAATCTCGGCAATATCTGACATATGAAGGCGAAGTGCGCTGAGAAGACTGCTACATTTCCAGACAAACATCCCTGAGTTCCAAACAAAATCTCCGCTTTCCAAAAAGGTCTTTGCAAGCTTGATATTGGGTTTTTCGGTAAATGTCTTCACTTTCAAGGCATCATCTCGATCTCCTTCAAGGTATTGGATATAGCCGTAGCCTGTCTCAGGTCTATTGGGCTGAATCCCCAAAGTGATCAGACGCTTGTCCACCTGTGCCGCGACGACCGCCTTCTGGATCGTCTGCAAAAATTTCTTTTCCTGCAAAATCAGATGATCTGCAGGTGTCACGATCATGGTTGCATCAGGATCGATGGACTGGATTTTATAGCCAGCATAGGCGATGCAGGTGGCGGTGTTTTTCCTGTTGGGTTCGGATAGGATCTGATGGTCCTCCAATTCGGGAAGTTGCTCTTTGACGATATCTACATATTTTTTATATGTGATCACAAAAAACTGATCTACCTCAGCGATTTCTCTAAACCTGTCATAGGTCATTTGAAGAAGAGATCTTCCCGTCCCCAAAATATCCAAAAACTGCTTAGGCTTTTTCCTCCTGCTATAGGGCCAAAATCGGGATCCAATCCCTCCGGCCATGATGATGATATAGGGTTTATTGGGCATAAAAAATCAAACGATTCCTTCTTTCATTAATTCATGAATATGGATAAAACCTGCGATTTTTTCTCCATCCATCGCCACCAGCTGTGTTATATTGTGATTGCGCATCATATTCAGGGCACGAATGGCAAATTCATCCTTAGAAATCGTCTTCGGATGACGTGTCATGATCTCTCCTGCAGTGATGTGAGCGATATTGAGAGACTTTTGAAGCATCCTTCGCAAATCCCCATCGGTAATGATTCCTACCAGATTCTCATCTTCATTGATGACTGAGGTAGCTCCTAGCCTTTTCCCCGAAATCTCCAAAATCACTTCTGCTAGTCCTGCTCCAGATGATACTACCGGAATATCTCCACTGAGCAGGTCCGACACCCGGAGATAAAGTTGCTTACCTAACGATCCCCCTGGATGGTACATGGCAAAATCATCCGGCGTAAATCCCCTGGCTTCCAAAAGGCAAACTGCCAGAGCATCTCCAAGCGCCAGATGTGCAGTAGTACTGGTGGTAGGAGCAAGATTGTTGGGGCAGGCTTCTTCTCCTATAGTCGCATTGAGGACAAAATCCGCCTGCTCGGCCAGATAGCTTTGCGTATTGCTGACCAAAGCGACTAGCGAGGATCCTCTTTTCTTCAAGAGAGGTACCAATACCTTAATTTCAGGCGTATTGCCGCTTTTGGAGATACAAATTACCACATCCTCATCCTGAATCATCCCAAGATCACCGTGAATCGCATCTGCAGCATGCATGAATAATGCCGGCGTCCCAGTAGAGTTCAGCGTGGCCACGATCTTACTGGCGATCAGTCCACTTTTGCCTACTCCCGTGATGACCACCCGTCCTTTGGAGGCCAAAATCCGCTCCACACAGGCCTCAAAATCTCCGTCCAAATAATCAATCAGCTGAATAATTGCATCTGCTTCATTTTGCAATACACGAGCCGCTGTATTCTTAATATTTTTAGCTAAATTCAATTTTACCTGCGTTAATCACTAATTTTGTACAAAGGTATAAAAGTAATCAATCATTCCTGTACGCAGCTTTACATACCCTTAAAGCCTTGTCCAAGTGGAAGAAAAAGTAAAAGCAGACCTCAAGCAAATTTTCGGTTTTAGTCAGTTTAGGGGAAATCAAGAACCTATAGTCGACAACCTGCTCAACCAGCGCAACACCTTTGTGATCATGCCCACCGGAGCAGGCAAATCGCTTTGCTACCAGCTTCCAGCCGTGGTCAAAGAGGGAACCGCCATCGTCATATCGCCTTTGATCGCTCTGATGAAAAATCAGGTAGATCAACTCAAAGCTATCGGAATCAATGCACATTTTCTGAACTCTACCCTTTCCAAATCGGAATCCAATCGGGTCAAATCAGAAGTGCTCAAGAAAAAAACCAAGCTCCTCTATGTGGCTCCAGAGTCACTGACCAAAGAGGAAAACATTACCTTTCTCAAAGAAGCTCAGCTCAGTTTTGTAGCTATAGATGAAGCCCATTGTATCTCTGAATGGGGACATGATTTCAGACCTGAGTATCGGAAAATCAAAACCATCGTGGCCCAGATAGCGCCCAACTTGCCTATCATCGCCCTTACGGCTACTGCCACGCCCAAGGTCCAGCAGGACATTCAGCGCAACTTACAGATGGAGGAAGCGGACTTATTCAAGTCTTCTTTCAACCGCACCAATCTATTCTATGAGGTTCGGCCCAAAGTCAAGAACGAGTCCAAAAAACATCTTATCAAGTTTATCAAGGCTCATAAAGGTAAATCCGGGATCATCTACTGTCTTAGCAGAAAAAAAGTAGAGGAAATCGCCGATCTGCTTAAGGTCAATCAAATCAATGCGGCTCCCTACCATGCAGGCTTGGAATCAGCCACCCGGATCAAAAATCAGGACGATTTTCTGAATGAAGAAGTCGATGTGATTGTTGCCACTATTGCATTTGGGATGGGGATAGACAAGCCAGATGTTCGGTATGTCATTCACTATGATGTACCTAAATCTCTGGAAGGATACTACCAAGAGACAGGCCGGGCGGGAAGAGACGGTCTCGAAGGCCACTGTCTGATGTTTTACAAGTACGAAGACATCATCAAACTCGATAAATTTAACAAAGACAAAGCCGTCACAGAGCGGGAAAATGCCAAAATCCTGCTTCAGGAAATGGCCGCCTACTCAGAGACCGGTGTTTGCCGAAGAAAATTTATCCTGAATTATTTTGGTGAAACTCTGGATGAAGACTGTGGCTTCTGTGACAACTGCAAGCGGCAACGGGAGACCTACGAAGGGATGGACTTGCTCACTTTGGCACTGAAAACCACCAAGCTGACCAATGAACGCTTTGGGCTGGAGCATCTAGTCAAAGTGCTGATAGGAGAAGTCACTGATTATGTTTCCAGCTATAAACATGACGAACTTGAAGTATTTGCCCGTGGCAATGAGCATCCGGAAAAGCTGTGGACTTCGGTTTTCCGTCAGGCCCTGGTCATGCACCTGCTGGAGAAAGACATCGAAAACTATGGAGTTTTAAAAATCACTCCTAAAGGGCACTCCTTTTTGGAACAGCCCTATTCTGTGGATTTGTATGCAGATCATGATTTTGAAAAGGAACTGCTGAATGAGCAGCCTGAAGTAGAGGTCAATTCCGGCGGAGTGGCATATGATGAAAAGCTCTTTGAACTGCTCAAGGCAGAAAGGAAAAAGGTAGCCAGATCCAAGGGACTTCCCCCCTATGTCATATTCCAAGATCCTTCTTTGGAAGAAATGGCGACTGTCTACCCTACTACTCGGGATGAATTAGCGCAGATTAACGGCGTGGGAATGGGAAAAGTGGCTAAATTTGGCTCTCCATTCCTCAAACTGATCGCTAACTATGTCGAGGAAAACGAAATAGAAACGGCTTCGGATGTGGTCGTCAAGACTGCGGGGGCACGCTCCAAGGTCAAAATATCCATCATCCAGCAGATTGACCGCAAAATCGACCTGGATGAAATAGCCGAAAATTTGAATATCAGTATGGCTGAGCTGCTTCAGGAAATTGAGCAGATCACCTACAGCGGAACAAAACTAAACATCGATTACTACATTCAGCATATCATGGATGAGGAGCGTGAGGATATACTCCATGATTATTTTATGACTGCAGAAAGCGATAATATCAAGCTAGCTCTTGATGAACTCGAAGATGAGGACTTTGCGGAGGATGAACTCAGAGTCTATCGAATCAAGTTTATCTCCGAGCATGCCAATTAAAAAAGACTTAATTCAATGAATATACTCTTATTGGGAAGCGGAGGCCGCGAGCACGCCTTTGCATGGAAAATCGTACAAAGCCCAAAATGTGACAATCTCTACGTAGCGCCTGGTAATGCGGGTACCGCTACTATAGCTACCAATCTACCTATCGCAGTCACCGATTTTGCAGCTATCAAAACTTGCATTCTTGAGAAACACATCGACTTGGTCGTAGTAGGACCTGAAGAGCCTTTGGTCAAAGGTTTGGTAGATTTCCTAGGCACAGAAGAAGAGACTAAAAACACTCCGATCGTGGGCCCATCTCAATTGGGAGCCACGCTGGAAGGTAGCAAGGACTTTTCCAAGCGCTTTATGCAGCGCAATGAAGTTCCTACAGCTGCCTACGAAACTTTTGATGCCAATCAACTTGAAGAAGGTCTTGCCTATCTGGAAAAGCAATCCTTGCCCATCGTACTCAAAGCAGATGGATTGGCAGCCGGAAAAGGTGTTTTGATCTGTGAAACGCTAGAAGATGCTAAAGCTTCTCTTAAAGAAATGCTTTTAGATCAAAAATTTGGAGACGCTTCCTCCAAGGTGGTCATCGAGGAATTTTTGACAGGAATCGAGCTATCGGTTTTTGTAGCCACAGATGGCAAAAGCTATAAAATCCTTCCAGAAGCCAAAGATTACAAGCGAATCGGAGAAGGTGACACCGGGCTGAATACTGGAGGGATGGGAGCAGTGACACCTGTCATTTTTGCGGATGAATCTTTCATGCAAAAAGTGGAAGAGAAAATCGTCCAACCTACGGTAGCGGGATTGGCTGCTGAGGACATTCCTTACAAAGGATTTCTATTCATCGGACTGATGAATAAAAATGGTGAGCCCTACGTCATCGAATACAATGTGCGTATGGGAGATCCTGAGACCGAAGCTGTTTTACCACGAATTGAAAGTGACTTCCTAGACCTTCTTTGGGCCATTGCCACAGGATCATTGAAGGATTACGAGCTCACACTCTCTTCGGATTATGCCACCACAGTGGTGATGGTCAGTGGCGGCTATCCCGGTTCCTATGAGAAGGGATTTGAGATTTCTCTCCCTGAATCTGTGAAAAACGCCACCATCTTTCATGCCGGGACCGCTTTCAATGAGACTGGAACCGTAGTCAATCAGGGAGGCCGGGTCATCGCTGTGACTGGTCGTGGCAAGGATTTGGAGACCTCTCTCAAAAACACTTTTGAAGTGGTCGAGCAGATCCATTGGGACAAGTCCTACTATCGAAAAGATATAGGGCAGGATATCTTGAAATTGATCAAATAAACCCAAAACTAATCAGGGTCATGCCCTGTCGATATATATGTCTGGATGTAGTAGCTGCTCCACCTCCACAGGAGGTACCGGAGGCTGCCAAAATAATGGCACTTGCGGCACGAGCGATTGTAATAAAATGAATTCATTTGATTGGTTGACCCACATGGGCATACCACAGGTGGATAACTTTGACATTGTCGAAGTGAAATTCAAAGGAGGAAGAAAGGAATATTATCGCAATGTAGATTACCTTTCCCTCACCACAGGAGACCCAGTCGTAGTCGATGTGCCAAGCGGCCATCACCTTGGCTATGTCTCACTGCAAGGCGAGCTAGTGAGGCTCCAAATGCAAAAAAGGAAAATCAGAGATGATGACAACATCCTGAGAATATACCGGATCGCCAATCAGAAAGATCTCGAAAAATGGGAAGAAGCCCGAAATCGCGAGATTCCGACGCTTTATAGATGCCGTCAGATCATCGATGAATTGGGACTGAAAATGAAACTTTCCGATATCGAGTTTCAGGCCGACAACTCCAAAGCCACATTTTTCTATTCCGCTGATGAGCGGGTGGATTTTCGTGAACTCATCAAGCTTTTGGCTGGAGAATTCCGAATTCGAGTAGAAATGCGTCAGATTTCACTTCGCCAAGAAGCTGGAAGACTGGGAGGTATCGGAGTCTGTGGACGGGAACTTTGCTGCTCCACTTGGCTCGTAGATTTCAAAAACGTAAGTACCTCAGCTGCCCGCTATCAAAATCTTTCTCTGAATCCGGGGAAATTGAGTGGACAATGCGGCAGACTCAAGTGCTGTCTCAATTATGAGCTGGATACTTACATGGATGCCATCAAGGATATCCCGAGTATAGATCGACCGCTTCAGACTGAAGCCGGCAATGCCAAACTCCAGAAAACTGACATTTTTCGTAAGCTGATGTGGTTTAGCTACAACAATGACAATGACTGGCATAGCATCTCCTGCGAGCGTGTCAAAGAAATCCAGCAGCTTAACTCCAAAGGAGTCAAAGTATTCAATCTCCAAGTGAATGAAGCATCAGAATTGGAGGATTTGGCGGCACAATCCACAAGAGAATTGGAGCTTTTGGACCAAAAATTTGCTAAAAAGAAAAGAAAGAAAAAGCCGAGAAATAAACCTCGTGGCAATCAGCCAGCTGGCAACTCCCAACCTGCTTCCAATCAGGCAGCTCCTACCCAGGAGAGAAAGCCTAGACCAGAGAGAAGAAATGGGCCAGGAAAACCATCTGGAGGACCTGCCAAAAGCGAAGGCAATCCGCAAGAAAATCGGAATCCTAGAAATAAGCGTAGGAAACCTAGAAATCCTCAGCAAGGCAAACCCAACAATCCTCAGCAGCCCCAGTCTAAGGGAGGAAATGAGCAAAAACCAGCTCAACCGAAAAGAGAAGGAGGAAAGAAGAGATTTCCACCACGCAAAAATCAAAACTCCAACGACAAGCCTAACAATGAATAGATTAGGAATAATTGGGATTCTGTGTGTTTGGATGCTTAGTTCCTGCTCAGGAGATAGGCTATACGAAGACTTTATTGCGCTGGATGAATCTCGAGGTTGGCAGCAGGCAGATAGCCTTGAGTTTCAGCTGGGGGATGTGGATCATGAAGGAAAAGCCACTTTGATCGCGGTCAAGTTTACAGAGACGTATCCATTTTCCAACTTCTACGTGCGGGTGATCGCCAAGGACTCGAGTTCGCAGATCATCGAAAACAAGCTTGTCAATGTCCCTCTGTTTGACTCCAAAACAGGACAGCCGCTCGGCAAAGGTTTTGGAAGTAGCTATACAAAATATGACACGCTACCATTTGGACTTCCAGCTCAAACAAAAAGTATCACCTTGCTCCAATACATGAGGCAGGAAAGCTTACCCGGCATAGAGGCTGCCGGTCTCAAAATAGTCCCCTAAAAAAAATGGCTCCTAATTCTTAGGAGCCATTTTTACTTTGTAGCTGATTTTTATTTCCTCATTTTCTTATAGGCATTGATCAGTCCATTTGTAGAGCCATCGTGAGAATTGATCTCCTCATCTCCAGATAGCTCAGGTAGGATCCCATTGGCAAGAACTTTCCCCAATTCCACTCCCCACTGATCAAAACTGAAAATATTCCAGATAGCACCTTGTACAAAAATCTTATGCTCGTACATAGCGATCAGCATTCCAAGCGTATATGGAGTGATCTTTTGTACCAAAATGGAATTGGTAGGACGGTTTCCTTCAAATACGCGATGCGGAGCGACCTGATCGATTTGCTCCAGCGATTTGCCCGCTGCATTCATTTCTTGTCGCACTTCGTCCAGGCTTTTTCCTTTCATCAAAGCTTCAGTCTGAGCAAAGAAATTGGAAAGTAGCTTTTGATGATGGTCTCCCAAAGGATTATGGGATATGGCCGGAGCTATAAAATCACAAGGGATGAGATGAGTACCTTGGTGGATCAACTGATAAAATGCATGCTGTCCATTGGTACCTGGCTCACCCCAGATAATCGGGCCGGTAGTATAGTCGACTTTGCCCCCATCACGGCTCACATATTTTCCATTGCTCTCCATATTACCCTGCTGAAAATAGGCAGCGAATCGATGCAGATATTGGTCATAAGGCAAAATAGCTTCTGAAGATGCTCCGAGGAAATTGCAGTTCCAAATACCGATCAAAGCCAAAAGAACTGGGATATTTCGGTCAAACTGCGAATGTCTGAAATGCTCATCCATGCTATGCGCTCCGGCTAGCAATTGCTCGAAATTATCAAAACCAACTGCACAGGCAATCGGTAATCCGATCGCGGACCATAGCGAATAACGGCCTCCAACCCAATCCCAAAACTCAAACATATTGGCTGGATCTATTCCAAAAGCCTCTACACCTTTGAGATTGGTAGAAAGAGCCACAAAATGCTTGGCTACAGCAGCTTCGTCCTTTGCATGATCCATAAACCAATTTCTTGCAGAATGCGCATTGGTCATCGTCTCTTGCGTCGTAAAGGTCTTGGAAGCAATGAAAAATAGTGTTGTTTCTGGATCTACCTTCTTCAGAGTCTCTGCGATATGTGTGCCGTCCACATTGGATACGAAGAATATCTCTAGATTTTCCGCCTGATAAGGCTTAAGTGCTTCGGTGACCATCACTGGACCTAGATCAGATCCGCCAATCCCAATATTGACCAGACTTTTGATCGGCTTTCCTGTATATCCAAGCCACTTGCCTTCATTGACTTTAGTGGCGAAGACCTTCATTTTTTCCAAAACCGCAGACACATCTTCCATCACATTGTGCCCGTCCACATAGACTGCTCTATCACTTCTGTTTCTCAAGGCCGTATGCAACACTGCACGATCTTCAGTCGCATTGATATGCTTGCCTTCAAACATCGATTCGATAGCCACGTGGAGCTCAGTCTCCCGAGCCAAATCCAATAAAGCTTTGAGAATAGGGTCGTTGATGCGATTTTTTGAATAGTCTACCAAGATATCTTCCAGCTGAATGCTGTAGCGATCAAATCGCTCTCGTTCATCAAAAAGTGAAAGAATCTGTAAATCTTTGTTTTTCTCTGCCAAATCTTGAAGTCTGGACCAAGCAGGAGTTTGCGTAGGATTAATAGCGTTCATGAATAGGTTATGATAGGATTTTAGGCAAAATTAGAATTTATCGGCAAGGGGAAAAGAAGAGATTGATTTTTGAATCCTCCTATGAATAAATTAATCTTGAGTTCATTTTATTTTGAAAAGGAAAAATTGAAGATACGACTTTTAGCATTTCTCTGCCTAGGCATGACGACCTTGATCATCTGTCACTCAGCTTTTGGTCAAACTAGAAAATTAATCCCCACCAACAAACACTTTTATCGTGTCGCCGATAATGACCTAGCCAATCAGGTATACACGCTTGTGTCGACCCACGTCAATGACAGTCTCCATTTTTACAGATATCATGATCATGAGAATAAAATCATCCAAAACGTGACGGCTCGCTACAAAGAAAATGGACATTTTAAGGAAAAAATCACGCAGAATTTTGACCATGCGGGCAACCTCCTTCAAGTCAAGATGGAAAATCTATTGACAAAAACTTACATCACTACCTATTACTTTGATGAGCAGCAGGTCGCTCAAGCTATTCACTTTGGAAATGGGGAGTTTCACATCCTAAGACAGGGAGACAGCATTCCTCAGGTCAAAGAGAAGGATGACTTTTCCCCTCAATTAAATGCGAGCAAAGAAGAATGGGATGCATTTTTCAACAAAAATTTCAAAATCAATGGCATGAGGGTAAAGAAAGATTCCCAAACGGCTATGATCGCAGTTTTGGTGGGCGCAGATGGCAAGCGAAAAGAAATCGAAGTTGCAAACTCCTTCTTTGTGGAAGACTATTTTGCGATGAAAGCCCTGGAATTGATGCTGAAATGGGGGGATAATTATGTCCCGGCTTTGGATGCCTTTGGCAAGCCTGTCGAAAAATGGATGTATGTTCCGATACATTTTTTCAGGTGAATCAAACGATTCCTTATCCCCATTAAAAAATAAAAAGCCTGATTACTGATGTGCCCCCAAAAAGTTAGATACTTATTGGGGGCACATCATACTCAGGCATTTTTTTATCAGTTAATCTTTCAGAAAATCTCTGAGGACGTAGTTCAAAATTCCACCGTGCTTATAGTAGGCGATTTCCACTTCTGAATCCAATCGGGACTTGACGTGAAACCTAAGTTCCTGACCCTGCTTTGATACAGCCACTACTTCAAATACCTGACCCGGGGTCAATCCTGATTCTATCCCTGAAATAGTGTAAGATTCCTGACCGGTCAATCCAAGAGAAGCGGCATTTTCTCCCGGCTCAAATTGAAGAGGCAATACCCCCATCCCCACTAGGTTGGATCGGTGAATTCGCTCGTAGCTCTCCGCAATGACTGCTTTTACTCCCAAGAGGTTGGTTCCTTTGGCTGCCCAGTCACGGGAGGAACCTGACCCATATTCTTTCCCCGCCAATACAATCAGAGGGGTCTGGGTAGCCTGATATTTTTGCGAAGCATCAAATATACTCATCTCTTCACCAGTAGGAATGTGGGTGGTAAAGCCCCCTTCCTGTTCTGCCAATTGATTTTTAATCCTAACGTTGGCAAAGGTACCTCGCACCATTACTTCATCATTTCCTCTTCGGGAACCGTAGGAGTTGAAGTCCGGTCGCTGAACTCCTCTCCCATTCAAATATTTCCCAGCTGGTGTATTTTCACGGAAAGATCCTGCAGGAGAAATGTGGTCCGTCGTGATCGAATCTCCCAGTTTCAACAAGACATTCGCGCCATTGATATCACCCGGCTCAGGAACATCAACTGAAATCCCCTTGAAAAATGGAGCTTCCTTGATGTAAGTAGAACTATCATCCCAAGGATAAATTTCCCCCTCACCTGATTCCAACTTTTTCCAGATTTCATTGCCCTCGAAGATCTCACCGTAACTTTTCTGATAATCTCCCGGAGACAGTACCTGACGGGAAATCTCATCGATCTCCTCTTGACTCGGCCATATATCTTTGAGATAAACAGGCTCCAAATTCGGGTCATAGCCGATAGGCTCATTATATAAGTCTACATCTACACGACCTGCAAGTGCATACACTACCACCAGCATCGGAGACATGAGATAGTTCATTTTGACTTGAGGATGGACCCGAGCTTCGAAATTTCGGTTACCTGAGAGTACGGAAGCCACCACCAAATCATTCTCTTCAACAGCAGCTGCGATATGTCTAGGAAGAGGCCCAGAATTACCAATACAAGATGTGCAGCCATAGCCAACAGTATGGAATTTCAAAGCTTCCAAGTCATCCATCAAATTCGCTTTTTCCAAATAGTCAGTGACGACTTTGGAACCAGGAGCCAAAGAAGTTTTAACCCAAGGCTTCACATCAAGTCCTTTCTCGCGCGCTTTTCTGGCTACCAAACCAGCTCCGAGCATGACCGAAGGATTTGAGGTATTCGTACAGCTAGTGATGGCTGCTATGACGATAGATCCGTCGTAAAGATCAAATTTCTCATTGTGAAGCTTGACCGACACAGTTTTCAAGCCATTTTTTATTTTGGTCTTGATCTCTGTATCTGCAGGAGCTGAAGTACCAGATTGATCTTCGGTTTGTCCTCCACCCTCTTCCAAAAAGCGGGAAACTTCCTCTCTTTTATCGATAGGTATGTAATCTCTCCCATGGACTGACTTCAGGAGTTCTTCAAATTTAGGCTTGAAGTCCCGAACCAAAATCTTATCCTGAGGACGTTTGGGACCGGAAACAGTGGCTTCTACTAACCCAAGGTCAAGTTCTACTACGGAGCTGTATTGGATCAAGTCTTCCTCTTGTCTCCAAAGCAAATTTGCTTTGCAATAATCTTCTACTAGCTGGATTTGCGATTCGCTTCGATTGGTTTTTCGCATGTAGTCCAGCGTGCGGTCATCAATAGGGAAATATGAAACCGTACATCCAAATTCAGGTGACATATTAGAAATGGTGGCTCGATCCGGCACGGACAAGTGATCTAGCCCAGGGCCAAACACTTCTACAAATTTACCAACTACTCCATGCTTACGGAGGAGTTCGGTAATTGTCAGCACCATATCGGTAGCGGTGGTCCCTGCAGGCAATTTTCCTGTCAGTTTCAGCCCCACTACCTCTGGCATAATAAAATAGATAGGTTGACCTAAAAGTGCCGCTTCTGCTTCTATACCTCCAACACCCCAACCTACAACACCGATTCCATTGACCATTGGTGTATGCGAATCCGTACCAACCAATGTGTCAGGGAAAGCCATACCATCTCGGGTAATGACCCCTTGCGCCAAATATTCCAGATTTACCTGATGGCAAATCCCCATCCCTGGGGGTACCACAGAAAAATTATCAAATGACTTTTGAGCCCATTTCAGAAATTGGTATCGCTCCTTATTTCTTTCATATTCTACTTCTACATTTTTCTGGTAACTGTAGTTGGTCCCAAAATAATCCACCTGCACCGAGTGGTCGATGACCAAATCTACTGGAATCAATGGATTGATCTGAGCAGGATTTTTTCCTTTTCTTTTAGCTTCTGACCTCAAAGAAGCAATGTCCACCACAGCAGGTACTCCCGTAAAATCCTGCATAAGGACTCTCGCCGGCTTGTATGGAATGTCTTTGTCAGATGCTTGAGGTGACCATTGGATCAAGGTGTCCAAATGCTCTTGGGTAATTGCAAAATCGTCAAAATTACGCAGTGCGTTTTCGAGCAAAATCCGAATAGAAAAAGGCAAGTGTTTTACTTTCTTTCCGGAATCATGAAGCTTCTCCAAGCTCCAATAGGTAAACTCTCCGCTACTGGTTTTAAGACTGGATTTGATTGAATAAGGGTCAAGTTTCATGTTAAAAAAGGTTTTGTCTATGAATAGTTATATTATTCAACTCAATTAAAGCAATTTGGATTCCCAAGGTGTCAAAAAGGTACCTTTTTTGGAGAAATTTTGCCACAACCTAGTATAAACTTTCACTTTTGATCAGCCTTAGATCTATGCTATTTCTCAGAGTCTGCAGTGCCTTTTTCCTTCTAGCTACCTTCATACCCCTCCTCAAATGGGAATACTGGTGGATTAGAATCTTTGATTACCCCCGATTGCAAAAGCTCATCATCATCTTGATATTATTCGGAGCGTGGTTTTTCTTGGGGTCATATGAGCATTGGGAAAAGTATGCGTGGCTGGGCTCACTAGGATTCGCTGTGGCATTTTTGACACACAAAGTGGTCCCTTTTACCCCATTAGGTTCCAAGATGATTGATTCAGCTCCTTTCCAGCAAGAAAATGGCATTCATCTTTTAGTAGCCAATGTTTACCAATACAATCAGAATTACAACGCCGCTTTGAATTTGATTCAAAAAGAAGATCCGGATTTGGTATTCTTAGTCGAAACAGATAAAAATTGGGAAACAGGACTTGCGCAGCTTGAGGACCAGTTTGAGTCTAGCATCAAGATTCCCAAAGACAATACCTATGGACTCTTACTGTACACACATCTGAAAATCGTGCGTCAGGAGATCAACTATCTGATTGACGAGGAAATCCCCTCGTTGGAACTGGACATCGAGTTAAGAAACGGGAAACTGATCACCATCTACGCAATCCATCCAACTCCACCAGTGCCTGGCGAAAATACCGAGAGCACAGAAAGAGACGCAGAGATCTTGATGGTAGGGAAAAAATCCAAGGAAAACCCACTGCCATCTCTCGTCATCGGTGACCTCAATGATGTCGCCTGGAGCTATACTACTCAATTGTTTTTGAAAATATCAGAAATGGCCGATCCTAGAAGAGGAAGAGGACTTTTCAGTACTTTTCATGCTAAAGTTCCCCTATTTAGATGGCCATTGGACCATATATTTCTCAGCAAGCATTTTGGATTGGGAGATCTAAAAGTCCAGTCTAGCATAGGTTCTGATCACTTCCCAATCAGTCTAAAGGCTGTATTGACCGCAGAAAACACCACCGAAACCCTAGAGGCAAATGGGGAGGAAAAAAAAGAAGCCCATCAGAAAATTTCCGATGGGCTTGAATCAGATTAAGTGGTTTTTAATTGCCTTCTTTCTCCTCAGCTTTGGCTTTTCTCTTGAAGCCTTTTCTAAAAGGCCAAGTGTATTCCAAAGCTTCCAAACCTCTATTGAGATTGTAAGTGGCTGAATCTGTATTTTCCATGGTGCTCTTCAACATCTCAGCAAATTCAGGGTCATTCAGAAGCATTCCCAAGGAATTGTCTGGATCATCCAGTTTTGCAGAGATTTCGCTCAATTTAGCGGTCAACTCTTCGGTATTGCTCGCAGAAGATCGGAAGCTGGTGATGGTCGCTTTCAGCTCTGAGGCCATCGTAGTATCAGTGACCAAGTCATTGAATAGATTGCCTTCTGTATTCAATTTCGTCGTGAAACGATTAAGGTCTGTCAGCATCTGATTGCTATTGATACTGGCTCGGTTTAGATTGGAAATGATAGAGCGGAAGTTTTCTGCCAAAAGTGAATCGGTCATTACAGCTCCTACGATTCCTTCTCCGGCTGCCAATTTCCCGGTTAAAACTTTGAGGTCATTGGTGATCTCGACCAAGTTTTTATTGTTCTCTTGGAGTGTTTCCATCATCGCATCAGTATCCAGAGGCATGACCGACTCCAGTCTATCGCCATCTTCTACCGGTGGAGCCAAGGTAGTCCCTCCATAGATCACGATGATTTTGTTACCGATCAGTCCATCGGAGCTCAATGTCGCTTTGGAATCCTTTCTGATAAACTCCACTACTTCTTCTTCCACGTTCATTTCGATTTCTACCTGGGAATCACCGTAGAAGTTGATTTTGCGGACTGTACCGATTTTCACACCAGAAAACCACACGTTATTGCCTGGCTGCAACCCGCCGATATCATCGAACACGGCTTTCAGCTGGATAGCCTTCACAAACTTTTTCTGTTGCCCGCCTAGGGTCATCACCCCGGCTACCAAAATGGCGATCCCTAAAAAGACAAATATGCCTACAATGACGGATCGTTTGTTTTCACCTCTCATGATTCTATAAAATTATAATCGTAGAATGATTTCACTCGTTGATCTTCCGCATGAGGGAAGACCTCTTCAAATGTTCCGATGGAACTAAACTGACCATCCAACAGTACCGCCATCCGGTCTCCCGTCATCTTGGCACAAGTCAGGTCATGGGTAATAACTATTGATGTGGTTTTGTAGCGCTCTCTGACCTCGTTGATCAGATTATTGATATCTACACAGGTAATCGGGTCCAATCCTGCCGTAGGCTCATCATACAGCATGATTTCTGGATTCAACACCAATGTTCGCGCTACGCCTATTCGCTTTTTCTGCCCTCCTGATAGTTCGGATGGCATCTGATTGATCGTCTGAGGTAGTCCCACAGCATCCAGCAAATCCTCGATCCGATGGTTAATTTCTTTCCGGGTAAGGTTCTTAATGTTTCTCACGAGAGGAAATTCCATATTCTCCCTTACTGTCATGGAATCGTATAGGGCCGAATTCTGGAAAGAAAACCCAATTTTCAACCTCAACTCATTGAGCTCACGAGTAGGAAGCTTTGAGACTTCTTTGCCCAAAACCTGCATCTGTCCGCGATCCTGCTTCAACAGGCCTACCATGATCTTGATGAGTACAGACTTACCTGTACCAGATCTCCCTAGGATGACCAAGTTTTCTTCTCTGAACAAGTCCAAATCGACTCCTTTCAAGACATGAAGGTCTCCAAAACTTTTATACAGGTTCTTTATTTCTACTACCTTTTCAGCCATGATCTAGAATGTTCTGATTGCATTGACGATCTGAAGAACCAATAGCTCTTCGATAAAGATCAAAAACATGGAAATCACCACGGCAGAATTTGCCGCTCGACCTACCCCTTCAGTTCCTTTGGAGGAATTATAGCCCTTATAGCACCCCACTATCCCGATGGTAAAGCCAAAGAGGAGAGATTTTAGGACTGAAGACCAAATATCAAGAAATGAAATCGACTCAAACACTTGAAAAAAGAAGGTTGACAAACTCACCAATTCATTCGAGTTGACATTGAGGAAAGATCCTATCAAAGCCACAAAATCTGTATACAGCACCAGAATGGGAATCATGAAAGTCGTAGCCAGGACACGGGATACGACAAGAAATTTAAACGGATTGGTCGCAGATACTTCCATCGCGTCGATTTGCTCGGTCACCTTCATAGAGCCTATTTCTGCACCTATACTCGAACCTACCTTCCCCGCAGCGATCAAGGCCGTCACCAATGGTCCCATTGCCCTTACTACCGCAATGGAAATCAAAGAAGGTAGCCAGGAAGTAGCTCCAAATTCGGAAAGAGAAGGCCTCGATTGATTGGTAAATACTATCCCTACAATAAATCCGGTCAAAGAAATCAAAGGCAGGGATTCCACGCCAATGCGATAACATTGATGAATCACTTCCTTAAATTCATAAGGAGGCAAAAACACCTCTTTCCAAAAACGTCTTACAAAATTCCAAGCATCAGCTAGTCCTGTAAAAAACTTATCGATTTTTTTTGAAAGCACAGGCTTTCTATCATCCGACTCTTCGGCCATATTTCCTTAAATCTAGTCTGTTTACTGCGATTCCGGATTGGGAAGCGGTACAAAGAAAACAAAATTAAAACCAACCCTTTCTATCAGAAGTATTTTTTTAAAAAAGCCAGCCCAGATACAAACGAAATTATAAATTGAAAATCAAAATCTCAAAGAATTATAATCGCATAATAGACAGAAAAAGGCCGAAACATTCTATTATCTAAAGGTTTTCAAAAAAAATCGAAAACGAAAGAGCCCAATATATATTGCATTTAATCGCATTCATACCTCCTGCTTTAGCTACTAGCTGTACCCTTCTCTTGCTACTGTGTAGCTAATAATCCCACTCATGTGGAAGTCGTACCCCAAAAAAAAAGCGGTCAAAAGACTTTTAGACTTCATTTCAATTCAAAATGGAAGCGGAAAAACAGCCCAGAGATGCCCGATAATGTTCAAATCCTATTCAGATTCATCAGGCTACAAAATCAATATGGTTTTAATAATTGAGGATTGATTTAGACATCGATGACATCAAACGAACAAGGAATCTGAATGTAATAGGAAAATGGAATTTCAGAAAAGTCGGCAAATCTGATTGTAATACTTGGAGATTGCATTTCTTAAGAAGAGCATACGAAAATGAAACTACTTCAACTATCTGGACAAACTTCAAGAAGTGTAAAACCGGAGTTGATGAGAAACCAACTCATCCAATCAATCCTAAAATCAAGAAAGCTTTCAAAGGATAATTTACTTTCTTGAAAAATTTCAAAATCCCAAATGAACAAAGAGCATTGGAGTTACTTTCATTCTCAGAAGAAGAAGGGTATAAAAATACCATTTCAATCATTTAGAAAACATCAAAACCAGAATTGATTCAGTAGGAAAAATTATTAATAACAAGTTCAAAATACACTCCTATTTGAAAACAATTATTGATAAATTAGTAAACTAAAATAGACAAAATAAAAAATCACCTCTAACTAGAAAATCAATAAAATGAAGAGTATGAATACTTGATAAAATCATTTACTTAAAAGAAATGTATTAAACAATAAATAGTAAAATAAAAAAACACACTATTCAACCAGTAAACTAAACGATATAGAAAAATTATAATACTATCCAATATTATAATACAATAACATAAACACGAACTCAATACAAGGAATTAAACCATATATTAAAAAGTATTCCTTTTCATCAATCTCAGAAAAATTTATTCAACTCTAGAGATTCAATAAGAGTGAAATTTGTCTCCATCCTTCTTCAGAAATAGGCTTTTCCAAAAGGCCTTTTACACTTGAAAAACCCAATGCCATTTGCTTATCCAACTCCGAAACATGGCCTGAAATCAATAGAATTGGAACTGCAGTACTAGCTGAAAATTGAGGGATAAAATCCCATGCAGAACCTTCTTCCAGATTGAGGTCAGAAAGAATCAAATCCCCTGGATGACCCTTGAGCCAATCCAACAAGTCCTGCACTTTTCCAAATATCTCCAGCTTCACTTCCGGCAAGTGAATCTTCACCATTTTCTTCATGAGTAAATGCTGAATCTTGTCGTCATCCAAATATAAAATCGTAGCCATTGCTGTCAGGTTCAAAAATCTCAGGTCAATTCATCGTGATGTAGAAGACAAATCTTCAATCAGCTAAAACTAAAAGTATTTCTCGAATAATTCTGCTAAATAATCTAAAGCTAGAAATATTTAGTCTAACCTAATTTATTTAGTCTAGCCTTTTTACGTTTACCCTAAATAGATATTATTGATCTTTTTTTCAGTCAGTTAAAAAAAATTATATAAAGTTTTAATTGAAGTAAGATTTAATCAAAAAAATAAAGGTGACAGAATCAAAGTTTCTTGCCTCGATCTTAAGTTTTCAAGTTTCGGGCCAAATAATATCTTCACTATTCTCCCATAGATTTTGGCTATAATATGTAATTTGCTCCCCTATCTGATGCTAACCTCAAATGGAACCAACTACACCAAAGCCCCGTCGGAAAAATCAATTTATCAGGTCGATTCTCTATCTGACCAATCGCTTCGATCTGCATGAAGGAAAGGAAGACGAGCTGGCTACGATCGAGTATGTCCGCAAAAATGTAGAGTTCAAAGGAGCCAATTTATGGATCCTCATCTTTGCTATTTTTGTAGCCTCGATCGGACTTAATGTCAACTCTACTGCAGTCATCATCGGAGCCATGCTCATCTCTCCCCTGATGGGTCCTATCATGGGAATTGGGATGGCCGCTGGCATCAATGATTTCGACTTGCTAAAGCGATCTCTTCGGAATCTGGGAGTAGCTGTTTTTATATCCATATTAACCTCTACTATATACTTTTATTTTACTCCTCTGGATGATGCGCAATCTGAATTATTAGCACGTACCGAGCCAACTATATGGGACGTATTGATAGCTTTATTTGGTGGACTCGCAGGGATCGTAGCAGGCTCCAGAAAAGAGAAAAGCAACGCTATTCCTGGAGTCGCTATTGCTACTGCTTTGATGCCTCCTTTATGTACCGCAGGATATGGTCTAGCTACTTTTAATTTTTATTATTTCTTTGGTGCTTTCTACCTCTTTTTTATCAACTCTGTTTTCATCAGTTTGTCTACCTATTTGATAGTTCGATTTATGAAGTTTCCTAAAAAGGAGTTCATGGATGAAAAGAAAGAAAAACGAGTGCAAACATATATTACCGTTTTCACTATACTCACGATAGTCCCTTCTGTATATTTAGCATATGGTATAGTACTCCGATCTATCTGGGAAGAGCAAGCTAAAAGATACGTACAGATAGAAATGGTATTTCCAAAAACACAGGTATTGAGCTCTGAATTTGATTATTCACAAGACCCTCGCAGAATTGAAATCAACTTGATAGGAGAACCTCTGGACAATGATGTATTGCGCATCACCAAAGAGAAGGCAATCGAATATGATCTAGAAAAAACAGAGGTTGTGATCCATCAAAGTGGAAGTGCCTCCACGGATATGAACCTATTGAGGTCCGATATATTGAAAGATCTCTATGAGCGCAATGAGCAAGTGATTCAGGATAAGGATGAGAAAATTTCTCTCTTGGAAAATGAAGTAGCCAATTACAGTCAAATCAGAATTTTGGGAACCGAAATAGCCCAAGAAGCAAAAATCAATCATCCAAATTTGACTAAATTCGCTTTGAACAGATCATTGATTTCAGATTTGGGAGCGAATAGTTCTGATACATTATTGATCGCCTATGCGCAGTTTAAAACCAAGCCTCAAAAATCAGAATCTGACAAATTTCTTCAGTGGCTCAAGCTGCGGACAAAAGCAGACACCGTAGCCCTTTTCCTCTACTAAAAACCCAATCACATGAAAAAGCTCATCCTCTCATTCGCTCTCTTTCTGGGGAGCATGCTCGCACTTCAGGCACAAGATACCTTCGATCAAGAATTGGCCGATAAGGTTGGTGCAGACCCATACGGCATGAAAAAGTACGTCATTGCGTTTCTCTACCGCGGAGATCGCGTCGAGGAATACAGTGCCGAGGAACGGAGCAAATTTCAGGAAGGACATATGGCCAATATCAACCGGCTGGTAGAAGAAGGGAAAATGGTGCTTGCTGGACCATTTTTTGGCAATGAAGAACTAAGAGGTCTATTTTTCTTTGATGTGCAATCTCTGGAAGAGGCTCAACAACTCACTGAATCAGATCCAGCCATCCAAGCAGGAGTTCTCAAGATGGATCTCAAAGAATGGTATGGCTCCGCAGCCTTGCCATTGCTTATTGAACTTCATTCAAAAATAGCTAAAGAGAATATTTGAGCTTAAAACAGAGAGAAGGAAAGTTTGTCAGTCAAGAGTTCCAAAGCCCGGATCGACTTGACTGAGTTTCCTTTTTCGTTCAGCTCCGGACTCCAGACCGCTATGCTGAACTTGTGCGGCATGACAGCCGCCACACCTCCTCCTACTCCACTTTTTCCAGGCATTCCCACGCGATAGGCAAATTCCCCAGCCTCATCATAAAATCCACATGTCAACATCAAAGCATTGACACGCCGGGCATGACTCTCGGTCAAAATTTCCCGTTTGGCAAAAATCGAATAACCATCATTTGCCAAAAATGAGAAAGAACGCGCCAAATCCACACAGTTCATCTCTATGGCACAATGGGAAAAATACACATCCAAAACCTGTTCTATGGGATTGTCAAAATTCTGATAGGATTTGAGGAAATAAGCCAAGGCGGTATTTCTGGCGGCGTGATTTTTTTCTGAATTCATCACCTCCTGATTGACCCTGACACAATTTTCTCCTGCCAAATCATTGATAAAAGTCGAAATCTGCTCAACCGGATGGTCAAATTTACTGCATAGCGCATCTGTAATGACCAAAGCTCCAGCATTGATGAAAGGATTTCTGGGAATCCCCTTTTCATATTCCAACTGCGCTATCGAGTTAAAAGGGTTACCACTGGGTTCTACATTGACACGAGACCAAAGTTGGGTATTGAATTTGGGAAAAACCATAGTCAGGGTATGCACCTTACTGATACTTTGGATAGAAAAAGGCACCTGATAATCCCCCACTCCAAACACATTCCCTTCCAGATCGACTAGCGCCATCCCGAATTGATCGGGATTTACGCCGGCTATTTCAGGGATATAGTCCGCAACTTTTCCTCGCGGGTTTTCGGATTGTATTTCCTGATAAACCTCCTCAATTAATGTTTGGTAATCCATATGCTTAAAATGGTCAATTTATTTTTCTTGAAAAACTCTCACGAAATCTTACAACCAAGCAGAAGCATGAAAAATTCATCATACCTAAAATTCTTATGTATATAATTTTTTTATATATTTACCGATGCTAGGTAATACAGCGAACTAATGTCAAACAATAATCTGATCAAAGGCTCACTTCAAACCATCATTCTCAAACTTCTGGAGGAAAATGAGAAAATGTATGGCTATGAGATCACGCAGCGAGTTAAAGAACTCACCGCCGGGGAAATCAAAATCACCGAAGGAGCCCTCTACCCTGCCCTTCACAAACTGGAAGCCGAGGGCCTATTGACCACAGAAATCCAGCAAGTCGATAATCGCGTGAGAAAATACTACAGCCTGACCAAGGACGGCCAAAAGGAAGTCACCAGCAAAATGTCAGAGCTGCAGGGCTTCGTCGAGAATCTCCAGCGAATCCTAAGTCCAGATCTCAAACCAGGATTCAACATCTGATAGTATGGCCATGAGAAAACTGACAGAGTCTGAACTAAATCAAGTGAAAAAAGCAATCTCGGAGAAAAAACTTTTTTCGGCCGAATTACTGGTTGAAATCTATGATCATTATGTCACTCATCTGGAAAGTTATCCTGAGAGGGAGTTTCAAAACGAGTTAAATGGACTGGAAGAAAAATGGTCGAATTCTTATTGCAAAAAACTCCAATACAATCTTGAGAAGACTTATGCGAAATCCCTTCGAACATCCCAATGGCTTTTGATCAAGTCCTATTATTCATGGCCAAAAGCGATGTTCACTCTTGTATTAGTGATACTACTCACACTTTTTGTGGACACATTTCCATTCAAAACCCAGATACTTATCCTCTTCGGCTTGCCCTTGGTTTTTCTCGCAGGTTTTGCCCTTGTGGTCAATCTACAAAATCGAGCTAGAATAGACTCGATCAGGAAAATGCTCGGAAAACCTAGCTTTTCTATTTCTTCCTCCTTTATTTCTAAACTGAGCCAACAGATCGTTTTCCCTCTCCATTTCTACAATCTTTTCCTCAACGTTCCTCGAATTTTTGGCTGGACCGAACAAATCCCAGAGAGTATATTGAATGCCTTGAGCGTCACCTTTTGTTTTCTGATCGTTTTGCATTCCTTCAGCATCTATGAAGCCTGGAAAATCAAATCTAAAACCACACTAATATGAAACTCTCCTCTTCCCACATCTCCCAAATAGAATCCTCACTATCTGGCGGAAAAATCTATTACGAGGATATCAGAGCCGAATTGGTGGATCATATCGCCTCAAAAGTGGAGCATGCGATGGATGATGGAGCCTCTTTTGATCAGGCACTTTCTGAAATCAGTAAAGAAATAAATCCTTCCAGCTTTCAAAGGAGACTTTTGGTAGCTTCCCATTTAGGCTTTTTCAAAACGATCGCTGCCAATATGCTTCAGGGATCGATTATTTTCAAAGCCCTAACAATGTTCGCCTGTTCTCTACTACTTATCTACTTTTTTGATTACAGCCCAATGGAAGCAGAAATACATATAAAAACTATCTTCATAAGCCTAATCCTAGGAATGGTAATCTTGGGGCTGTTAGGTGGACTGTTAAAAAATTCACAGTTATTATCCGCTGGCAATTCACTTTGGCTCATCCTCTGTGTTGCGCAGTTCGTGCTGAATCTTGATTGGTTGGTTTGGCTTGGATTATCTCCTCTTGCGTCCATTTACCTCATCGCTTTTATGCTTTCACTGGTATTCATCGCAGGATTTTCTGAGCTTGTCTCTCAAGCAAAAAAACTTCGTACCACTTGAAACTCTCCCCTTCCCAAATCGCAACCCTCAAAAAACTGATCTCCTACAAAGGCTATCCAGAGATCGATGTGCAGTACGAGATCCTGGATCACGTAGCCTGCAAGGTGGAAGCGCTTTTGGATGAAGACCCCAAGTTAAGTTTGGATGATGCTTTTCGAAAGGTACATGCCAGCTTTGGCATATTTGGATTCAGTTCGCTAGAAGAATCCTACAAAAAAATGATCGAGAAAAGGCTGAGAAAATCTTTTTGGACTTCCTTCAGAGAATTCATTTTGAGCTATCGAGTCCTATTCCCTTTATTTCTGGCATTAGTCATCTATCAAAGCTCCATTCTTTTGAATGACCCCAACAGCTGGATTTTGATGCTTATCGTTTTTGTGGTAATTGGAAGCAGTTACCTAATGACACGCTACTGGAAAAGCCACAAAGAATTGAAAAACTACGCCTGCTACGTTGGGTCCACTTCTATTTTTCAGGTTTTAAACCTATCCATTACGATTTGCCTGTATTCCTATCAGTTTGTTTACTTAAAGACTGCAGAGCCGGATTCTATTTTCACAAGTATCGTTAAAGGAGCCATTATCCTGGCCTTGATTGGTTTTGTTATCAGCATTTTTATTCTTCCCAAAATACTAGACAAATCCATTCAGGAAACCGAAAAACTAAAATCCATCTACGAAAGTGAAACCGCTGCATCCTGACACTTGGCTTTAGGTTCTTCATACCAGATACTTGAATCTTGATTTATCTTCACAAAGGGATAACCTTCTTCCCACAATTTTTCCCTACATTTGCGGCTTGAAAAAGGCAGATCATGCAGAATATCAGAAATATTGCGATTATCGCACACGTTGACCACGGCAAGACAACACTCGTGGATAAAATCATCCACGCATCCAAAATCTTCAGAGAGAATCAGCAATTCGATGATTTGATCCTGGACAATAATGATTTGGAGCGTGAGCGAGGAATTACCATCCTTTCCAAAAACGTATCTGTTCGCTACAAGGACACTAAAATCAACATCATCGATACTCCAGGTCACGCCGACTTCGGTGGAGAAGTAGAGCGAGTATTGAAGATGGCTGATGGCGTTATTCTTTTGGTGGATGCTTTTGAAGGACCGATGCCTCAGACTCGTTTCGTTTTGGGTAAAGCACTTTCCCTTGGCTTGACTCCTATCGTGGTGGTCAATAAAGTCGACAAAGAAAACTGTAGACCAGATGAAGTCCATGAGTCAGTATTTGAACTCATGTTCAACCTGGATGCTACAGAAGAGCAATTGGAATTCCATACGCTTTATGGATCTGCCAAGCAAAACTGGATGGGACCGGACTGGAAAAACCCTACGGATTCTATCCTACCGCTATTGGATGCTATCCTTGAATACATCCCTCAGCCGAAAATCGACGAAGGAACACTTCAGATGCAAATCACTTCGTTGGACTACTCCAACTTCGTAGGCCGTATCGCTATCGGTAGAGTAAAAAGAGGTTCCATCTCCGAAAATCAGCAAATCGCTCTTTGCAAAGCAGATGGAAGCATCAAGAAAATGCGTGTCAAAGAACTTCATGTATTCGAAGGTCTTGGAAAAAATAAAGTACAGACTGTAGAAGCAGGCGATATCTGTGCTATCACAGGTTTGGAAGATTTCGAAATCGGAGACACCGTAGCTGATGTGGATAGCCCTGAACCGCTTCCACGTATCGCTATCGATGAGCCTACGATGAATATGCTCTTCACGATCAATAACTCTCCTTTCTTCGGCAAAGAAGGAAAATTCGTGACATCCCGTCACTTGAGAGACAGATTGATGAAAGAGATGGAGAAAAACCTTGCGCTTCGCGTAGAGTCTACCGATTCTGAAGATAAATTCTTGGTCTATGGACGTGGTATTCTTCACTTGTCAGTATTGATCGAAACAATGCGTCGTGAAGGCTACGAGCTACAGGTAGGTCAGCCTCAGGTGATTTTCAAAGAAATCGACGGTGTCAACTGTGAACCAATCGAAACCTTGGTAGTAGACGTCCCTGAAGAGACTGCTGGTAAAGTGATCGAATTGGCTACTCAGAGAAAAGGTGAAATGCTGATCATGGAGCCAAAAGGCGATCTGCAGCATCTCGAATTCCAAATCCCTTCTAGAGGTTTGATCGGATTGAGAAACAATGTGCTTACCGCTACCCAAGGTGAAGCCATCATGAACCACAGATTCTCTTCCTACGAACCATACAAAGGAAATATCCCTGGCCGAATCAATGGATCTTTGATCTCTATGGAGAGTGGACAGTGTACTGCTTACGCCATTGATAAGCTACAAGATCGTGGTGTGTTCTTCATCGAGCCGGGAGACGACTTGTATACCGGACAGGTGATCGGAGAGCATTCCAGAGACAATGATATCGTAGTCAATGTGCAGAAAGGCAAGAAATTGACCAACATGCGTGCTTCTGGTTCAGATGACAATACCCGTATCGCTCCTCCTAAGCGATTCTCCCTAGAAGAATCCATGGAATACATCCAGAAAGACGAATACTTGGAAATCACTCCAAAATCCATCCGAATGAGAAAAATCTATTTGGATGAAAATGAGAGAAACAGAATGGCGAAAAAAGACGCTTAATTCTATTTGATAATCAAATGATAAAAATCCCTCCCTGATCCGGAGGGATTTTTTATTAATATTGAAAACCAAAACCTAAGTTTTTTATTCAGCGTTCAATTACAAAAAACACTTTTAGTTATGATCAGATCAGGCCTTCTCATTATCACATTTTTCTTAAGCTTCGGAATAGTTTCTGCCCAGACCGAAAATGATGTCATCTACTTCATCGAAGGTCCCGTAGAAGCTTTGGTCAAAGAAGTAGGAACTGATCTGATCAAGTACAGCTACCCCAATGAAAACGCAATCTACTCTGTGAGTAAGCATCAGGTGACAAAAATCAAGTTTTCAAGCGGTAGAGAAGAGACTTTTCATAGCCCGATCAAAAGTGTGAATGGTCTGAAAGATTCCGAAAATGTGTACATCACTTACAATCCAAATGATGTACAAGGATTGATCCCTATGGGAGATTTATACAGCAAAGCGACAGGTGTGACCGTTTTGTCCAGCATCAATAGTGTCAAAAACAGAGCCATGGACAAACTCAAAGCGGAAGCGGCAATGGTAGGAGCCAATGTCGTGCTAATCGGAAACCTATATCAGCGTGGCAATACCTACGGTGGCGAAAATCAAGCCGGCAACAGCACTCAAACCAGCTTCTCAGGCACAGCATTTTCCTCAGAGAAGTTAGACATGGAGCAGGCCATCGAGTTCCTTGAGACCTACGAAGTGCATCATTACCAAACCCATACCTTGAATAGAAATGCATGGAGCCCTGAAAAGGAAGTAGCTACCAAGTTGGACAAAGACCACAAACCAATCCTTTTTACCATTGATCAGATCAGAGAAGAAGACAACAAGCTATATGTCTCCACCCCTGACATCCGATCCAAGACCAAGGAATTGCAAGTAATTTATGTAGCAGATGACCACATGATCCTGATGGAGCGAAACAACCAGAAGGTCATCAACTATCTCCTGATCAATGAGAATAATGAGCACTTACAGGCTTTGAATAGGAGAAGATATGTAGGATACTAAATATAACGGGCCAGAAATTTACTCTGGCCTTTTTTGATGGATCTTTACCAGACATTTTTTAGCACATTGAAAAAGTCAAATCTTGGCTTTTCCCTAGAGCTGATTTGAAAATTATATTTTTATCTTTAAAACTGCTTCGAATCAGAACCTTCGATGCGTTCTAAAAACCGAAATTTCGGGCCATTATGACTTCAAGAAGAGACTTTATCAAAACCATCGGCCTAGCAAGTGCTGCGGCCACATTACCTATAAACACCATTGCAAACGATATGGCAAAACAAAAAATGATTCACCAGGTTTACTTCTGGCTACACGACAAAGCAAATACTCAGGAATTCCTTACAGAAGCAGTACCGATGCTAGGCAAGTGTCCTACGGTAGCTAAATTTATCGCCGGTACACCTGCAGATACAGAACAGCGAGATGTAGTCGATCACTCTTGGCAAGTTTCCTGCACCGTCTTTTTTGACAGTCTAGAAGACCAGCTTGCTTATCAGAAAGAGCCGCTTCATTTGGAGTTCATTGATAAATACTCCTCGATGTGGAGCACTGTCAAAGTCTACGACATCGCAATCTAAAAGCAGCTCCTTTACGTATTTAGATACCAAAACCCCAGATCATGAAAACACATAGACATATCCTATTTCTAATCATGCTGGGGTTTTGGGCTTGTGATCCCAAAGAAGAAATCATCCCGGATCCCCAGTCGGACCAAGTCAAGCAGGCCATATACGACTCCATGGAGGAGTGGTATTATTGGAATGAAGAACTGCCTCCTATCCCTTCTTTTTCTGATTTCTCAAGCAACTCAGAGTTTCTAAATGCCTTGCTCTTTCAAGAGTTGGATCGATTCTCTTACCTGACCACTTTGGAGGATTTTCAAAATGCCTTCGTAGGCCGCAATGCCGGACATGGATTTGGTTTTGCCTTCGACGCTGAAGAAAGATTATTCTTGACATTCGTGTTTGATGAATCTCCAGCTGGAAAAGACGGATGGCAACGAGGTTGGGAAATCACCGAAATCAATAGCAAGCCCATCTCCGATTATAAAACTTCAACAGGAGGCTATGACTTTCAATTGGGAGCATCAGATCCTGGAATCAGCAATACATTTACTTTTCTCCTCCCGGATGGCACCACGACCACTCGTACCAACACCAAAGCAGAATACCAATCCAATTCTGTTTTGTTCCAAAATGTATTCGACCTAGCCGACAAAAAAGTAGGGTACTGGGTCTATCAAAGCTTCAAAGCCACAGCAGGACTCTCTCCTACCAAAAGTCAAGAAGTGGATGAATCGATGGCTTTTTTTCAGGCTGAAAATATTGACGAGTTGATTATCGATCTTCGCTACAACGGAGGCGGCTCAGTTGCAGTCGCAGAGCAAATCAGCAATTACCTGATTCAATCATCCAACACGGGCAAGTTGATGTACACCAACAAGCTCAATTCACTTAAAACCTCTCTCAACGACTCGGAGAATTTCAACAAGCTGGGGACGCTCGATCTGAGTCGAATTATCTTCATCACCAGCCGTGGATCAGCATCCGCCTCAGAACTGGTCATCAATATCCTGCGACCATACACAGAAGTGGTCTTGATCGGTGACAATACCTTTGGAAAACCAGTAGGTTCATTCCCACTCTCATCTTTCAACAGAGTCCTGTCCCAAAATGATGTAGAGCTCGTGCCGATCACTTTCGCCACAGCGAATGCTGATGGCAATGCAGATTATTTTGATGGGTTCCCTGTGGATCTTTCCGTGGGAGACAGCCCGCAGTACGCTTGGGGGGATCCTCGTGATTTTAGATTAGCTGCAGCTTTGGATCTTGTAGAAAGCAGTGGTTTTTCTTCCCGCATTCATTATCCTTTCTTCAAAGCTTCTTGGGAAATGATTGATGCTTTTGAAGGTTTGGAAAAAGAATTCCCGGCATACTAAATGAAAAACGCCTAGACAAACTCTTAAGCATCAAGTAATTTCATTAAATTATTAATATTTTAAGCCAAATAAATTTTTGGCAAATGAAACTTGCAATTTCAAAAGAGAAGCTTTGGGACTTTTTTATTCTTTCAGCTAGGTTCCTTATAGCTTGGACATTTATTAGATATGGATGGTCCAAACTCACTCATGGTCAATTCGGAATTTCAGAAGTAGAATTAGCCACCCAGATTAAGGACTTATCTTTATTCAGGGTTTCTTGGTATCTATTTGGCCACGAACCATTTAATTCAATCATAGGAATCTCTGAAATTATCTGTGGAGTGCTTTTACTTTTTACCAGAACTTCCTTGATTGGTGCCTTCCTGTTTCTCCCGATTGTCACCACTATCCTCATTATTGACCTGACTGTGATGGACCCCGGCATGGCTCAGGCATTTGCCTGGAGATTGGGTTTTTACATCGTATTGGATTTGCTAATCCTATGGTATCACCAGGAAAAGATAATTACCATCTTCAACACTTTATGGTATAATGTAAAAATGAGAAGCAAAATCCCAATAGGCTACTATCTTCTGATTCCTATTGCTGCGATATTCCTTGAGGTATTTCTCTTTATTCCAAAACTCTTAGTTGATTTGATCGTTGATCCGGAAACCACCCTAACTGGTTTAGTTTATCTGAAAGACTCAATTTTTGAATATTTCAATCAGCTATAACACTTACTTTCTAGGAGGGGGACTGGCATCAGCTCCGCAAAGATTCCTATTTTTACATCCCAATAAAATCCTAAAAAATTGAAACTTCTCGCCATCCTAGCCTCCGGTAGCGGCTCCAATGCCGAAAAAATAATGGAATATTTTCAGGACTCTGACAAAGCCACCATCGCTTTGGTCGGATCCAATAAACCAGAAGCTTTTGTACTTGAGCGAGCCAAAAAGTTTGACGTTCCTACGTTTACTTTTTCCAGAAAAGAAATGGATGCCGGGCTACTTCTCGAAAAACTTCAGCAGGAAAAAATCGATTGGGTGATCCTGGCAGGTTTTCTTTTGAAAATCCCTGTAGAACTGACCCGTGCCTTCCCTGATCGCATGGTCAATATCCATCCGGCTCTACTTCCAAAGTATGGCGGAAAAGGAATGTACGGTTCTCATGTGCACGAAGCCGTCAAAGCCGCTGGAGACAAGGAAACGGGTATTACCATCCACTTAGTCAATGAGAATTACGACGAGGGGAGAATTGTCTTTCAGGCCTCTACTCCACTATCAGACTCAGACACTCCTGAATCCATTGCCGAAAAAGTGCATGCCTTGGAGCATAAGCATTTCCCAGAAGTAATTGCCAGTCTTCTCTGATTTCAATCCGATGGAAAAGTCCACCAAGGTTTTTATCGCCACAAGTTTGGATGGTTTTATCGCTGATCTAAATGGTGGAATCGAATGGCTGGACACTTTTCCTGAAATCAATCAAATCGATACGGGATATCACTCATTCACTTCTGAAATCGATGCCTTGGTGATGGGAAGGAACACTTTCGAAACGGTATGTGGATTTGACATCGACTGGCCTTATCAGAAGCCGGTTTTTGTATTGAGCAAAACTCTAGGAGAGATTCCAGAGAAATACCAAGGAAAAGCCGAATTGGTGCATGGAGAGCTGAAAGAGGCTTTGGCACAAATCCATCAAAAAGGCTATGGAAGACTCTATATCGATGGTGGAAAAACCATCCAAAGTTTCCTCCAACAGGATCTAATTGATGAAATAGTGATTACGGTCATTCCTGTGCTATTGGGAAAGGGGATTCCACTTTTTGGAGAGCTGGACCAAGCTTTAATTTTTGAATGCAAAAGCACAAAACTCTTCTTAGAGAAAATTGTCCAAAACAGATTTGTGAGGAGAAAGAGTTAATTCTAAATCTTTGGAATGCCCATTCATTTTTCCATCTCCAACCAATTCCTCTTTAGTCCAATACGGTCTTTTTTTCTACCTTTGCAAATTCATTAGAAATCAAAACAATCCATTTCCTGATGGCTACAAAAAAAATCGAATCTGCCCTGATCTCAGTCTTTTACAAAGACAATCTTGAACCTATCATCGCCCTTTTGAAAAAGCACGGAGTAAAAATCTACTCTACTGGCGGTACTCAAAAATTCATCGAAGAGCAAGGAGCAGAAGTAATTCCAGTTGAGGAACTGACTTCGTATCCTTCCATTTTCGGAGGAAGAGTAAAAACTCTCCATCCCAAAATCTTTGGCGGTATCCTTCACAGAAGAGATCATGAAGGTGATGTAGCTCAGGCTGGTGAATACGATATTCCGGCTATCGACTTGGTGATTGTGGATTTGTATCCTTTTGAAGAAACAGTTGCTTCTGGGGCTTCCGAAGCTGATATCATTGAGAAAATTGACATTGGAGGGATTTCATTGATTCGTGCCGCTGCCAAAAACTTCAAAGACGTGACCATCATCGCTTCCAAAGATCAATACCAGGAACTGGAGCAGAAACTTGAAGCTCAAGATTGCGCTACTACGCTAGCTGACCGTCGTTATTTTGCAGCGCAGGCATTCCAAGTTTCTTCCAATTATGACACTCATATCTTCAACTATTTCAATCAGGAAGAAAGCATTCCTGCATTGAAGGTTTCAGAAAGCAAAGCAAAAGCACTTCGTTATGGGGAGAACCCACATCAAGCGGCTCATTTCTACGGAGATATTGACGGACTTTTTGACCAATTGAACGGGAAAGAACTTTCCTATAACAACCTAGTGGATGTGGATGCAGCAGTCAATCTGATTGCAGAATTCAAAGGAGAAACCGCTTTTGCCATCTTGAAGCATACCAATGCTTGCGGTGTTGCATTGGCTCCTACAGTTCAGGAAGCTTATAAAAAAGCTTTTGAAGCAGACACTACTTCAGCCTTCGGCGGAGTTTTGGTGACCAATCAGACCGTGGACAAGGCAGCTGCTGAAGAAATGCACAGCTTGTTTTTTGAAGTGTTGATCGCTCCGGATTTCACGGAGGAAGCATTGGAAGTACTCAAAGGAAAGAAAAACAGAATTTTGCTTCGTCAAAAAATTGATTTGCCAGGAACCAAGATGATCAAAACTCTTTTGAATGGAGTGATCGAGCAGGATAAAGATCTGGCTACAGAAACAAAAGCTGATTTCAAGACTGTAACCAAAGTAGCTCCTACTGAAAAGGAAAAAGACGCATTGGTTTTCGCTGCAAAAGTGTGTAAGCATACCAAATCAAATACCATCATCCTAAGCAATGACACCCAGCTATTCTCCTCTGGAGTAGGCCAAACTTCCCGCGTGGATGCTTTGCGTCAGGCAATCATCAAAGCTGGAGAATTTGGCTTCGACTTGAAAGGTGCGGTAATGGCATCTGACGCTTTCTTCCCATTCCCGGACTGTGTGGAGATCGCTCATGAAGCTGGAATCACAGCGGTAGTTCAGCCAGGCGGATCTATCAAGGATCAGGACAGCATAGATTACTGCGACGCTCACGGCATGGCGATGGTCATGACTGGTGTGAGACATTTCAAACATTAATTCTAGACTTTAGATTTTAGAATCAAGATCCAAGACCTTCGAGCATTCACGTTTCGAAGGTCTTTTTTTTATTTTCACTTTAAAAAAATTCAATTAGCTCAACCTATTTTGATTTTTCCCACCTCCTATGGATTTCCCTCAGCTTTTTAGCCAGAAATGCCGTATCATCGGGACTTGAATCAATTTATTAACCCAAATAGAATATGAAGAATCAGTTCTTCCTGGCCGCAGCTTTAGCGGCTACTATTTCCGTATCTCAGGCTCAAGATAAGCTCAAGAGTATGCCGAGATACGAGCAATATCAAACAATCGCCCCTCAGATCTATAGCTCGGTAAAATCCGGCGCGCTATCAGCTAAATGGAATGAAGAAAGTAGTTCTTTTGAATACACCCAAGAAGGTAAGCGCTATAGCTACGATGTCAAATCGAAAAAGGTCACTGAACTAGGACAAGCTCCTCAAGTACAACCAAGAAGACGTACAGGACCTGCAAGAGGTCGGCAGTACGATTCAGCCGAGTCTCCAGATGGCAAATTCAAAGCCTTCACCAAAGATCGCAACATGTACCTGAGCAAGCCTGACGGTTCGGGTGTGGTGGCAATCACTACAGATGGAAATGAGGAAAATCAAACCAAATACGGCATCGCTACTTGGGTATATGGAGAGGAACTTAGCCAAAACACCGCGATGTGGTGGTCCCCTGACAGCAAGAAGGTTGCTTTTTATCGGTTCGAAGAGAAAGACGTCAAAAAATACTATGTGCTTTTGGACCAATTGAGCCTGTATGACTCACTGGAGATCGAAGCTTACCCTAAAGTGGGCGAGCCCAACCTTCCTGTCGATCTAATGGTCTATGATTTGGAAACCAAAAAAGTAACCAAACTGGATATCCGTGACGGAAAACCATTTGAAGATGGAGAAATGGGAACCTATATCTACGATATCTCCTGGACTCCAGACAGCAAGGAACTGGTCTATCACAGCACCAACAGACTTCAGAATATTTTGGAGCTTCGTGCCGCTAATCCAGAAACCGGTAAAAGCAGAACCATCATCCATGAAGAATGGCTGGCGAGCTGGGTAGAGAATTCCCCCGAAATGCGAGTTTTGGATAATGGCCAAGAATTCATTTGGGCATCCGAAAGAAGTGGTTTCAATAATTACTACCTCTACAACTTTGACGGAACTTTGGTAAGTACTATCACTCAGCATCCTTTCGAAGTTTCCAATATTGTCAAGGTTGATGAGAAAAACGAGACTCTTTACTACATGGCCAGAAGTGGTGAAAACCACATGAAAATGCAGCTTCACAGAGTGAATTTCGATGGAAGCAAGGATACTCGATTGACTGATCCTGCTTACAATCACAGCGTCTCTATTTCTCCGAATGGCAAATATTTCGTAGATGTTGCTCAAACTCATGATGTGGCTCCTTTCACCAATTTGATCGATGCCAAAGGAAAAATAGTAGCTGAATTGGCTAAAAGCGACATGAGCCAATTCGAAGAATTGGGATTGAAAAAAGTGGAACATTTCACTTTCACCTCCAAAGATGGAGTCACCCAATTGGACGGTTTGATTCACTTCCCTTCTGATTTTGACCCATCCAAAAAATATCCGGTCATCCTCAGCAACTATGGAGGCCCAGCTACTAATGCCTTCCGTGAGACGTTCGTATATCCAGACGCACTGACTGAATATGGATTCTTGGTATTGAACATTGATGGAAGAAACGTACGAGGCCGTGGAAAAGAACTTTTGGATCAATTGTATGGCAACTTGGGTTTGGTGGAGATGGATGACTTCGCTGAAGGCGTTAAATCGCTTCATGATCGCCCATATTTTGATAAAGAGCGTGTGGGCGTTTATGGAACTTCTTATGGCGGTACTACTGCCGCCACTATGCTTTTGAGATTCCCTGAGCTATTCCATGCTGCTGTGGCCAACTCCTCCGTAACTGACTGGAGAAACTATGATAATATCTACACCGAGCGTTTCATGGGCACTTTGGAAAGTAACCTAGAAGGATACAACCGATTCAGCTTGATGAATATGGCAGACCAATTAGAAGGTGAATTATTGATTTTCTTCGGCACAGCTGACAACAACGTGCACCCATCCAATTCGCTTCAATTAATCAAAGCATTCCAAAATGCTGGCAAAAGTATCGAGGTTCAAATCGCTCCTGATGGTGGCCATACCGCTTTGAACAGAGACAGAATGATGGAATTCTTTATCAAGCATTTGGTAACGGATTATCAGAAAGTAGTGAGATAAATTTTAGTTGGATGTGGGATGTCCGATGAGGTTTTCCCATCCATATTTATAAAGAATAGAAAAGCCATAGTCCGAGAAATCGGGCTATGGCTTTTTTGTTTCCTCACCGAAACTGGATAATCATCCAACCTTCTACCATGATCAACAATTTTTGTAGGTAAACAAGACTAATTCCTCTCCTTATCGTAAATTGGATAAAACTCTTAGTGAAATGGAAGCCATAAGAATTAAAGCATTTCCAAAAAGTAAATCTCAAATTCAAGCCATTGCTGATTTCCTTAGCAAAGAAGGAATTGAATTTGAAATGGATAAAAATGAAGAAGTCTTAAACTTAACAAGCGATCAAATCAAGGCAATCGAATTTGGTCGCGAACAAATCAAAAAAGGTCAGACTAAGTCGCATGAACAGGTTGTTTCAGAAATGAGAGAATGGCTAAAAAGCAAATAGTCTGGTCCGAACTTGCTTCCCTTCAGTTAGAAAGCGTGCTCGACTATTTTACAAATCGCAATGGAAATGCGAATTACAGCTTAAAATTACTCGACGATGTTGATAAACTAGTCAATTCCATCGCTGAAAATGAACAACTAGGGCGGTTAACTTCTAATAATTTCACCAGGGTAGTTCCAAAGAAACAATACCTCATTTTTTATGAAATAAGTGATCGACAAATCGAGATCATCTCTTTTTGGGACAATCGCCAAAATCCGGATCGAAAAAAGGTGAAGTAATTCTAAAGAGGTAGTTGCTTTTATTTCCCCCGCTTAAACTGTTTGAGATTCGGTTAAAATCTCAATACCTCACCTCAAACTTCTCAAACCAACCAGTCTGGTCTTTTGACCCAGATTCTGCTTTCACTGAAACGCCTGCTTTCATTCCCCAAGACCACCAGGCGAGATTGTCTCCTTGAACTTTTTCTGGCAAACCAGTCCAACTTTCTCCATCCAGACTATAGGCAAAATCAAACTCTTTCCCTTCTTTCATCTGTGCACGCAAATGGATCTGATCTGACGGTTCCAACTTTAATTTAACCAGCTCTTCCCAGTTTCCTCCACTTTGTTTCCAAAGGATCAGCGAATCTCCCTTGACTCCCAAACCCAGATTATTGTCCCGAGTCGCATAAAAAGTCAGACTTTGCAGGGCATCTCCGTTCCGGCTGACGACTGTCTCAAAAGTTCCTGAAGCAACTGCGGGATTGATTCCCAAAAATGCCGGAAACACTCCTTCTCCCTCGACTTTCAATTCCAATTTCCCATCAGAAACTTCATAAGAGGCATTTCCCGTTCCTACATCAAATCTCCAGATTGCGTTCAACTCATCCCCTTCAAACTCATCCCTAAAATCCTCAATGAGCAACCCTCTGTCAGTTTCAGCTTTGAAATAAGGCCAACCGTTTCCTTGATTCCATTCTATCTGACTTAGCAAAACTGTCCTGCCGATATTTGGAAAACCTGAAGCTGGATAGGCATGATAGAGATAAAACCAATCGTCCGCCTTCTGAAGTGCAGTACCATGTCCGGGACATTTCCAGCTTTCATTTCCTACCAGAATCGGATTTCCTTCATATTTCTCCCAAGGCCCTTCCATCGTTTTTGCCCGAGCTACTCCCACTTGATAGTCACAATTCGCTCCACAACAAGCATTGCCGGAATACAACATATACAAGTACCCATCACGCTTGAGAATGGTCTGACCTTCGATTCCTCCTTTCTCCCAAGAATCAGCCTCGGCAGTGAGTACTTCAAAAGCATCACCTTCTAGGCTAAGCCCATCTTTACTCAATTTAGAGCCCAAAAGCTGAATCGGTTTATCTTCAGTCAAACCATAAGCTTTCCAAGTGATATAGAGCTCCTCCTCTTCCTGATAGACGAAAGCATCAATTGCTTCATTTCCCCACTCGATGATGACTCCATGATCCTCAAAGCCTTTGCTGATATCATCCGTGCTAGCGACGCCAATACAGGAAACCCCATCAACGCGCCGTGCTGTATAATAGCAATAAAACTTCCCATTCGAATAGAAAAGCTCAGGAGCCCAAAAGCTATTGACCGTCCAGTCTGGTTTTTCTCGAAACACATAGTCTACAAAGTCCCAATTTTTCAGATCCTTGGATTGGTAAATCGGATAAAAAGGCCCCCAATCATTGGATGAACCCGTGGCATAATACGTCCCATTGACCTCGATCATGCTGGGGTCCGGCAGCTCACCGGGGATCACCTGCCGAGTGACAAGAGAGGTAATCTCTTCTTCCTTTGGTTCGCAAGCAGCAAACAATAGAAGGAGTATTACAAAAGTTTTGGCAAGATCAGTCATGTGGAAGAATGGAATAAACGGTGGAAAAACTTCTAGAAAGTAAAGAATGAAAGATAGGCTTGTCTTTGGCAAAAGTGAAATCAATTCTGACAGTCGGCTGAGCTATTCTCTTTATTTCCCAATCAAATCACGTATTTTGCAAGCTGAATCAATTTTGGGTATTTCCCGTTCTTGATTCTTGATACATGAATCATGATTCCATCAATGAAGTCGCATCAGCTTAAACTATACAATACCCTTTCCCGGGAAAAAGAAAATTTTCAAGCCATCAACCCGCCCTTTGTAGGCATGTATGTCTGTGGACCAACGGTTTACGGAGATGCTCACTTGGGACATGCCAGACCGGCAGTTACTTTTGACACCGTCAATCGCTATCTCACCTATCTCGGATATCGTGTCCGCTATGTCAGAAACATCACAGATGTAGGTCACTTACAAGGAGATGCGGATGAAGGTGAGGATAAAATTGCCAAAAAAGCTAAACTGGAACAGCTGGAACCCATGGAGGTGGCACAGCAATACACCGACACCTATCATCGGGATATGGCTGCTTTGAACACTTGGAAACCTAGCATTGAGCCTCGGGCCACGGGACATATTCCTGAGCAGATTGCTTTGGTGGAAGTCATTCTCAAAGAAGGGCTCGCCTATGAAGTCAATGGTTCGGTCTATTTCGATGTTTTGAAGTATAATGAAAGCTATAAATACGGCAAACTTTCCGGACGGATCTTGGACGAACTGATGAGTGGAAGCCGAGATCTAGATGGTCAGGGAGAGAAAAGAAACGCAGTGGATTTTGCGCTTTGGAAAAATGCAGCTCCCGAACATCTCATGAAGTGGGAGTCTCCGTGGGGAGTCGGCTTTCCGGGATGGCACCTAGAGTGTACAGCCATGAGCTCCAAATATCTGGGCAACCAATTTGATATTCACGGGGGAGGAATGGACTTGATGTTTCCGCATCACGAATGTGAAATTGCTCAAGGCAACGCCTGCAATCATCAGGATCCTGCCCGCTACTGGATGCACAACAACATGATCACCATCAACGGCCAGAAGATGGGGAAATCCTTAGGCAATTTCATCACGCTTCAGGAGCTTTTCACCGGAAAACATGATCTCCTAGAGCAGGCATATAGCCCGATGACGATCCGTTATTTCATGCTTACGGCTCATTACAGATCGACTTTGGACTTCTCAAACGAAGCCTTGCAAGCCGCTCAAAAGGGATATAAAAAACTGATCAATGGTTTAAAAATCGCTCGTTCTTTAGAGTTTACTTCTGAGTCGGGAGTAGAATTGGATGAAAAACAAATCCAGCAGATCGAATCCAGCATCACCGCTGCTTTCAGAGCAATGGATGATGATTTCAATACCGCTCAGGCCATCGGTCATTTGTTCAATTTGTTGAAGAAAATCAACTCCATTTTCACAGGTCAGCTGAAATCTGCTGCATTGGGAGAAGAAGTTTTCACTAAGTTAAAAGACACATTCATCACTTTCGTGGTTGATATCTTGGGTCTTTTGGAAGAAAAAAGTGAAGTACAAGAGGCTATGTTGGAGCTTTTGCTCAAGCTCTACTCAGAAGCCAAAACCGCCAGAGACTATACCAAAGTGGATGAAATCCGTGCAGGATTGAAAGCTATGGGATTTGTGGTCAAAGACATGAAAGAAAAAATAGACTGGGCATATGAAGAATAGAATTTGGCTTTTGGCCCTTTTGGTTTTCGCTTGGGCTTGTTCGGCCGAGAAAACAAACGAAACTGTAACTCCTCAGGTAGAGCTCAAGCCCTACCCTACTTTCAATGCCGACTCAGCCTATGCTTTTGTAGAAAAGCAAGTCAATTTTGGACCTCGAGTGCCGGGAACTCCCGGACACACTGCCACCAAAGAATGGTTAATTTCCAAGCTGGAAAACTATAGCTGGAGTGTCCAGACTCAGGATTTTCAGGCAAAAACCTACGATGGTCTTACCTGGAACTTGACCAATATCATTGCTTCCTATAAGCCAGAGGCTACCAAAAGAATTTTATTGGCGGCACACTGGGATTCACGGAGAATAGCTGACAAAGATACCGAGCGAATAGACGAGCCGATTGACGGAGCCAATGATGGAGGATCTGGTGTAGGTGTATTGATGGAAATCGCCCGCGCCATTTCCTCTCAGGAATTGAAGCCGGATGTAGGAATTGATATCATCCTTTTTGATGGAGAAGATGATGGACAGCCGGAACATGCCACCTCAAGGGATGATTCCCAGATATGGTGGTGTTTGGGTTCTCAATATTGGTCCAAAAATAAGCATCAGGCAAATTACTCCGCCTACTATGGCATCCTAGTCGATTTGGTAGGAGCCAAAGGAGCCAGATTCTTCCGTGAAGGGTATTCCCGACAGTACGCTTCTGGCATTTTGAAAAAGGTGTGGGACAATGCAGCTCAAGCTGGACATTCTGCATTTTTCATTAACAGAGATGCTCCGGAGATCCTCGACGATCATGCTTTTGTCAATGAAATAGGGAAAATCCCCATGATCGATATCATTGAGTTTTCTCCTGACATGGGCTTTGGGCTCTATCATCACACCCATTTGGACAATATGGACCTGATTGATCGCCGATCCTTGCAAGCTGTCGGAGAAACTGTTTTATTTACAGTATATCAAGAATAGATCTATTCCCAAACCCATGGAGATCAAGGATATGAAATCTTCGGTTTGGGTCTAAAAGACCTACGAAACATGAAAAAAGGGCATCAGGTTACCATGAAAGAAATCGCCAAGAAACTGGGAGTTTCAGTTTCTACGATTTCACGTGCTTTGAAAGATTCACCCGAGCTCCATCCCGAGACCAAGAGAAAGATCGTGGAGATGGCCAAGGAGATGAACTACCAACCCAATCTTTTAGCCCAGAGTCTCAGGATCAGCCGTACCAAAACACTCGGTGTCATTGTCCCTGAGATCACTTCACACTTTTTCGCATCCTGCATCAGCGGCATACAGGATCATGCCAACCTACGCGGCTACAATGTCATGATCTGCCAATCCAATGAGTCCATCGAGCAGGAAATAGCCAACATCCGTACTTTGGTAGCCTCACAAGTGGATGCGCTGTTGATTTCACTAAGTCGGGAAACCAACCATTACGAGCACCTCTACGAGCTTTACAGTCGCGAGATTCCTTTCGTGTTATTTGATCGGGTACAGGAGGATATTCCAGTTTCCAAAGTGACCTTCAACGATGCAGGCGGAGCTTATCAAGTCACTCATCACTTATTGGAGATGGGCTGCAAAAACATTGTATACGTCTCAGGTCCTGAAGATCTCTACATTTCCAAGAAAAGAAAGGAAGGCTATCTCAAAGCCCTGAAAGAATACGGAATCGAGGAAAACCCAACCTTCATCCAGGTTTCTGACCTCACTACTGCCGGCAATATCCAAGTGGCCAAAGAAATTGCCGCCATGGATCCAAAGCCAGATGGAGTATTCTGCATGATTGATCCGGTGGCTGTAGATGTATTGACTTATTGGAAATCCATAGGACTGAAAGTCCCAGAGGATATTGCACTGGCAGGTTTTACAGACAATCCTACCGCTGCCGTGGTCGAACCACCTCTCACCACAGTCTCACAGCCAGGCTATGAGATGGGCAAATTGGCAGTGAGCCACTTGCTGGACCAGCTAGACGGACAGGCTTCGGACGATCCTATTTCTATCGTGTTGGAAACCACCTTAGTTCCCCGAAAGTCCTCAAATAAGCTTCTTTAAAAGCTTTCTGCTCTTCATACTGAAAAAAAATTATGGAAACTCAGTGGGAGTTTTTTCTATTGTTTCTTTTTGAAAAATTAAAAACATACCGCAAAATCCATGAAAAACTGTTAATTAGTGCAGTTATTTCCAGTATCACCTTTTAGTAGCTAAATAACCTTGTATGAATAACCCAAAAAACCTATCCAACCTGATCCTTCTGGTATTGGTTGCTTTTCTAGGCTTCTCTGCCTGTAGCAACAAGCGAGAAGGAAATCCCAAAGTTCTAGTATTCAGTAAAACCGCAGGATTTGTCCATGAGTCCATTCCTGATGGTATTGCAGCCATCGAAAAGCTGGGCTCCGAAAATGGCTTTGAAGTAAGCCAAACTCAAGATGCCTCGGATATCAATGAAGAAAATCTAGCTCAATATGCGGCAGTCATATGGCTAAGCACTACCGGAGATGTCCTGGATCAATATCAGGAAGCTGACTTCGAAAGATACATTCAATCTGGTGGCGGCTATGTAGGCATCCATGCCGCAGCCGATACAGAATACGAATGGGGTTGGTATGGTGAGTTGGTCGGTGGATACTTCATCGATCATCCGGGTATCAATGACCCACACCCCAATGTTCAACCCGGCAAAGTCAATAAAACCGGCAATTCTCATCCTTCTGTAGATTTCCTTCCAGATCCATGGGAGCGGACAGACGAGTGGTATAGCTATAAAAATATCAATCCCAACACCACAAAACTCTTGACCTTGGACGAATCCTCCTATCAAGGCGGATTTGACATGGGAGAGCACCCCATCTCTTGGTATCATGACTTTGATGGCGGTCGCGCTTATTATATCGGAGGAGGACATACCAAAGAGTCTTTTACCGAAGAAAACTACCTCAAGCATCTCCTTGCTGGTATCCAATATGCTATCGGTGAAAATGAAGTTTTAGATTACACTGCCGCAAAAAGCAAGAGAGTACCTGAAGAAAACCGTTTTACAAAAACAAATCTAGCCGTAGGAGAATTCACAGAGCCTACCGAGATGACTGTTTTGCCTAATTTGGACATTTTGGTTGCCCAAAGAAGAGGAGAAATCCTTTATTACAACAATGCAACCCAAGAGATGACAGAAGCTGCCAAATTGGATGTGTATTGGCAAAGTGGAGTGACAGGAGTTAATGCTGAAGAAGGTTTGATGGGAATCCAAAAGGACCCCAATTACGCACAAAACAATTTTGTGTTTGTCTACTACTCTCCAAGTGGAGATGAAGAGATCAACCGCCTTTCCAGATTTGTATTCAAAGACGGAGTGTGGGATATGAGCTCTGAAGTAGTCATCATCGATATTCCGTCAGATCGCTACATCTGCTGCCATACAGGTGGATCTATTGCATTTGATGCGCGAGGAAATCTTTTCCTATCCTTGGGAGACAATTCCACACCTTTCAACCAAACTGAAGCTGACTACGTCCTCAGCGGTTATGCTCCACTAGACGGCACATCCGGAAGAAAACAATGGGATGCGAGACGAAGCTCAGGCAACTCCAATGATTTGAGAGGTAAAATCATCCGAATCAAGGTAAACGAGGACGGATCGTATTCTATTCCAGCAGGAAACCTTTATCCAGAAGGAACCGAAGGAACCAAGCCGGAGATCTTTGCACAAGGACTTAGAAATCCTTACAGAATCTCCGTCGATCAGAAAACCGGCTACCTCTATTGGGGTGAAGTCGGACCAGATGCTGCCAATGACTCCATGGATATCAAAGGCCCTAAAGGATACGATGAAGTTAATCAAGCGAAAAAAGCTGGACATTTTGGCTGGCCTTATGTGATTGGAAACAATTATCCTTACCGAGAATTCAACTATGAAACGGGTAAAATTGGAGCTCCATTTGACCCAGCTGGTCCTGTCAACAACTCTCCTCACAACACCGGGTTGAAGCAACTCCCTCCTGTTCAGCCAGCATTTATCTGGTATCCATATGGAGCTTCGCCAGAATTCCCTTCCGTCGGTACAGGTGGTCGGAATGCCATGGCCGGTCCGGTGTATTATTCAGATATGTATCCTGAAGAGACCAGATTCCCTGATTACTTTGACGGCAAGCTTTTTATCTATGAATGGATTCGAGGCTGGATCAAAGTAGTGACGATGGATGAAAATGGAGACTTTTCCAAGATGGAGCCATTTATGCCCAATACGAGATTTAATTCACTCATCGACATGGAAATGGGTCCAGACGGTAAAATTTACCTGTTGGAATATGGCATGGGCTGGTTTACAAAAAATGCAGACGCCGCTCTGTCCCGAATCGACTACAATGGTGGAAACCGAGCTCCTGTCGTCACTGAAATTCATGCAGACAAAACTTCGGGAAAAGCTCCTCTGACAGTGACTTTCAGCGCTGAAGCCAGCGACCCTGAGGGTGATCCTATCACCTATGTTTGGGATCTTGGCAATGGTAAAACAGAAACTACGGACAGTCCTAGCCTGACGACAAACTTAGATGCTGTGGGTGACTATGAAATCTCCGTGACTGGTACCGATCCAGCTGGACTTTCGGGTAGCAGCATCAAGCTTCCAGTCTATGTAGGAAATGTAGCTCCTGAAGTGAGCATTCAGATTGACGGGAATCAGTCCTTCTTTTTCCCTGGTAAAAAAGTAGCATATCAAGTAATCGTCTCTGATACAGACCATCCAGAGGCAGCAACTGATACTGAAAACCTCTACATCGCGGCGGACTACATCGAAGGCCTGGATCAGGCTGAAGCTGATATGGGACACAAAATCATGAGTGAAGCCATGACCGGCAAAGCATTGACTCAGTCGCTCACCTGTAAGACCTGTCACAAAGAAGATGAAGCCTCCATCGGCCCGTCATTTACCCAAGTGGCTCAAAAATACAGAGCAAATGATGCAGACTACCTCAAAAATAAGATCAAAAATGGTGGCGGAGGTGTCTGGGGTGAAACAGTCATGCCAGCCAACCCAGACTTGAAAGAGGCAGATCTTAATGCTTTGGTGGCCTATGTGCTTTCGCTCAAAGGTGACCAAAAACCTAGCCTCCCAGTCAAAGGAAGCCTTGATCCTACCATGGGTAAAACGCCAAGCCCGACCGGAGCACTCATCATCAATGCTAGCTATACCGATGCCGGTGGTGAAAATATCAAGCCGCTTTCAGGAAGCAGTGCATTGATTTTAAGAGGAAATAGTCTCGGCATGAGTGTGGCAGAAAATCTGGAAGGATTCACCGCTATGGCTTTTGACGGAATGGACCTTCTCATGGTACCAAGTACTCCTGGTCACTTCTCCTTCCCTGCTGTAGACATGACAGGAATAGGATCTGTAACCTTAATGGTAGCCTCCACCGACCCGCTGTCAGTCCCTGTTGAGTTTGAAATCAGAGCAGGAAGTCCTACTGGCAAGGTTCTCGGTACGGGAACATTCGTTCAGCAAAACAAAGAAAAAGCTCCTGGAGCTCCGATCATCAATGACTTTGCGACCATTCCGATTACAGCTGAGTCCGATGGAGAGAAACAGCCTCTATACATCCTGAGCAAGCCAGGCGGAGAACTGGGGACATTTATTCTCCTCAACGCAACTTTCAATGCGAAATAATCAAAAACTATCTTCTAAATTTAAAGCCGGATTAGATCAAATCCGGCTTTTTTATTGCCATGAATTCTCCGCTTCTTAGACTATCTGCCAGCAATTCTGACCTGGAAGGAATCCTCAAACTGCAGCAAGCCAACTTGCTCGAAAACCTCGATAAGACAAGCATCGAAAAAGAAGGCTTTGTCCGAGTCAAGCACTCACTGGAAGATCTACAAACACTTCAAAAAGAAGAAGGTCATGTCATTGCCGTCGCAGAGAACAAGGTAGCAGCCTATATCCTAGCCATGACAAAAGAATCTCGTGACAAAATCCCTATGTTGCTTCCCATGTTTGAGCAGTTTGACTCATTGGTCTACCAAGGGAAGGCCATAGCCACCTATGACTACATGGCGGTGGGACAAGTCTGTGTAGGGAAGGAATTTCGTGGCTTGGGACTATTCAAACAAGCTTACGATGCCTATCGCCATTTTTTCAAGGACAAGTATAAATTTGCTATCACCGAAATCTCCCTTAACAATACACGTTCCCTAAGAGCTCACGAAAAGATCGGCTTCAAAACCATACATACTTTCAAAGACCAATACGAAGAATGGGCGATTGTACTATGGGACTGGAAAATCTAATTTTACCAGATCCATTCTTATTTTATTTTTATTCTTCTATTTCATACCTTTTAGAATCAAATTCTGAATATAAACCCTAGCCCATTATGAGACACTTCCTCCAGGTCTCTGTGTTTTCGTTCATTCTTATTCTCGTATGTAGCCTTGGCATGGCCCAAGACAAAGACAGTCTTCAGGTCACAAAACCTTTGGATTCTATTCCAGTGATCTTTTTTGAAGATACGCTGCATTTTATTTCTCACAATATTGGACCTTTTAGCCCTCAGGAGCGTGCAGAAAGGATGGGAAGCAAACTAAACCAACTGGTAGAAGAAGGGACCTTTGATACGACCCTACTATCTATATTGGAAGAGGAACTGGTCGTGGAACTACTGCACGGAGAGCAATTTATCGGCAGTGTCAGCCAGAAAGATGCCGACAACTATGGGCTTCCCATGGTCGAGCTAGCCACTATGCAGCTTCAGCATATTAAGGATACTTTCAAAGCGAATCATCCTGAGCACAATCTGACCACCCAACTCATTCGTGTAGGTATTTTGGTCGGTATCCTGATCGGACTGATCATTCTGATCCGACTCGTCAATATGGGTTTTGATAAGTTGATCAAAGTCGTTTTCAATAAGTTCAAGCATCTTTTCAAAGGAATCCGAATCAAAAATTTTGAGGTCATCTCAGTCATCAGACAGGAACGCCTCTTTTTGCTTTTTTTCAGAGGACTGAAAGTGGTTGTCATTGCTTTTTTGCTTTACCTCTCTCTTCCGCTGATCTTCAGCGTATTCCCTACTACCAAAGCTTTGGGAAGCAAGCTCCTTAGCTACATCATCGACCCGCTAAAGGCAATCGTTTCTTCATTTTTGGGGTATATTCCAGAGCTCTTTATGATTTTGGTGATCAGTGTGATCACCTTTTATATCGTCAAGTTTGTCAACTTTATTTCTGAAGAAGTCGAGCATGACAGGCTGAGAATTCCGGGATTTTACCCGGATTGGGCGAGACCAACTTTTAACCTTGCAAAGGTCATCATCATCGCCTTTTCATTCATTGTCATTTTCCCATACTTGCCCGGATCAGACTCTCCCGCTTTTCAGGGCGTCAGTGTCTTTTTGGGCTTGTTGATTTCCCTAGGCTCTTCTTCTGCCATCAGCAATATCATAGCAGGACTTGTGATCATCTACATGAGAGCATTCAAGCTAGGAGATCGGGTGAAAATCGGAGATACCACCGGTGATGTAGTAGAGAAAACCATGCTAGTCACCAAGCTCAAAACTATCAAAAACGAAGAGGTCACCATTCCCAATTCTGCTATTTTGAATGGCAAAACAATCAATTATAGTAGTGTTGGAGAACCCGGACTGATCCTCCATACCACGATCACGATCGGCTATGATGTGCCCTGGCGGCAAGTGCATGAGCTTCTGATCAATGCCGTAAAAAAAACAGAGCTTCTCAAAACTGAGCCAGCTCCATTTGTATTGCAGACGAGTTTGGATGATTTCTATGTCAGTTACCAAATCAATGCTTACACGGAAGACCCTCAAAAAGCTGCCAAAATCCACTCTGACCTCCATGCGAACATCCAAGATGGATTTAATGAATCCGGTGTAGAGATCATGTCTCCGCACTATAGAGCTACCAGAAAGGGAGATGGGCTCGCCATGCCACCCCAATATATTCCCGAGCCTGAGACTAGTGTGCAAGGTGAAAACAAACTTGATAATTCTGGGGAATAATTCCTGAAGGATTAGTAGTTTCCGAGATTCAAAAAAATCCAAATTATGAAACAACTCAAAACTCTCATGGGGGCTTTAGCCCTGACACTTTTCACATCTTTGGCGGCATTCGCTCAGCTACAATCACCAGCTCTAAGTCCAGCAGCATCGGTCTCCCAAGTAGTAGGCTTTACCAAAATCAATATCGACTACTCCTCTCCTGCTGTCAAAGGCAGAACGATTTTCGGAGAAATTGAAAAATTTGGCGTGAGCTGGAGAGCTGGAGCCAATGCTCAAACTGTCATCGAATTTAGCACTGGAGTCAGCGTTGGCGGCAAAAATCTTCGAGCAGGAAAGTATTCCATCTTCATGACTCCTTCGCAAAACGGAGACTGGACCGTACATCTCAATAACAAAGCAGCATCTGTATTCACCTACATGAAAGATGGCAAAATCGACGAGGAAGCTTTGGCCAAAGATGATGCTGTATCTTTTCCAGCAAAAACCTCCAAAGGAGGGATGACCGAAAGACTGACTTATACCATCTCCGCAGGAGACAATAAAACCGCAACGGTGACTATGGCTTGGGAAAACTACAGTGTGTCATTCCCGATCGACACCCAAGTGGATCAAAAACTGGAACAATTTAAAAGTCAGTTTTAATCCAAGTATTTGAAAATCAATCCATACCCTTTAAATTTATAGGGTATGGAACTTTTTAATCAAAAACTAGAAAAACTTTTAGGAATCGGAATAGATGATTATCCCAGAACGGCCTATTCCCTAATCGAGACTCGGCTAGATCCGCCCTCCCGGCATCCGAATTATTACTCTCACAGGTACCTTGAGCAGCCAATTTTTGGTCTTTTCGACAAAATCGAAGTGATGACCCAAGACAATCTTACCAATCGTCACATGCGCTTAATATCTCAGGATTTTGATGCTACCTACATGAATCAACTCGTCCTACTGGTCAATTCCCTAACGGATATCTATGGAGCTGATGAAAAAAGAAACCTTTGGTTTAGAGAGGATGAAGAGGAAGCGGTACTGAATTTCACTTGGCAAGGCAGGGACTGGGGCTTTCCATTTGATGAGGACATTTGGGCTGTAGTTTTATTTATCGAAAATCAAATGCTTAGCCTTTCCATCCATGAAGTGGGTTGGAACTTGGATTTTTAATATTCCAAAACTCATTCCCGCATATCATATTTTTATTTGATTTCTAGGTGGAATTGAAGAAATTCCTTCTCAACCTTCCGCCCATTATGACCACCATCAATCCCACCCAGCGATTAGTTTCTCTGGACGCATATAGAGGAATCACCATGTTTTTGTTAGTCGCAGAAGCCGCCTTAGTATATGATTCGCTGCTGGAGCTTTTTCCAGAAGGAAATCTCCTCCACACATTTTTCGTCCAGCTTACCCATCACCCTTGGAATGGATTGAGATTTTGGGATCTGATCCAGCCCTTCTTTATGTTTATCGTCGGGGTAGCCATGCCATTTTCTTTAAATAAAAGATTGGCCTTGGCAGAGAATCGTAGTAATGTAACGAAGCATATTTTGAAGCGTTGCTTGATCCTTTTCCTCTTCGGAACAGGCCTTCATTGCATCTATTCCGGCAAATTGGTCTTTGAGCTTTGGAATGTTTTGACGCAATTATCCTTTACGATATTGGTCACCTATTTCCTGATTGACAAAGGCTGGAAAGCCCAATTGGGAGCTTCTTTGGGACTTTTAGCCTTGACTGAAGTCATGTATAGGTTTTATAACCCTGAGGTACCATACGAGCATGGAAGCAATTTTGGAAACTACACAGACATGATCTTGATGGGTCAAATCAATGACGGAGGCTGGGTCGCGATCAATTGCATTCCTACAGCCGCTCACACCATCTGGGGAGCTATTTGCGGGAATCTTTTGCTTTCCAAAAAACCTGATTCCGATAAAATCAAATTGATTGCGCTAGCAGGTCTGGTGGGTTTGTTGATTGGCTTTGGACTAGATCTGACAGGTATCACTCCTATTGTCAAAAGAATCAGCACCACAGCATTCGTTTTTGCCTCAGGTGGCTGGGCACTGTTGGTCTTGTCACTTTCCTTCTACTGGATTGATGTCAAAAACCATAAAAAAGGAATCTTTCCTTTCCTGATCGTAGGGATGAATTCGATTTTCATCTATCTCTTTGCTGAAATTCTGGGTAGATGGCTCAATAGAACTGTAGGGATTTTCACGACAGGGTTTTTCTCCTGGACTGGACTGAATGAGCACCTTTTGGCGGTAATCACAGCATTTGCAACCTTAGCTGCACTCTGGGGGCTTTGTTATTTTCTATTTAGAAAAGGCATATTCTTTCGGATATAAAAAATGCAGCCTAATTATGGCTGCATTTACCTGATGGCTAGATGACTATTATGGCACCAAGTTTCCTTCTACCGAATCATCCATTGGTTTTCCTGACACGGCGCTAATCAAAACTTTAATGCCTGCGATCGCATTGCCATGTTTATTGTCCCAATAATAGCCTGATTCGGGTACAAATTGGATCACGGAAATAGTTGGATCATCGACTCCCTCGGGAAACCAAGCTTTGATAGTCGGATCCCAAAGTTCTTTTATCTTTTCTTTATCTTGACTCACTACTGCGTGCCCATTGAGTTCCAAAAAATTAGCATAAGATGATCCTTGGAAATACAAAGTCACTTTGGAATCTTGAGCCAGTTCCATGTTTTTCACGCTATCCTTGGCGCTTAGAAACCAAACATGTCCTGCCTGATCAGTCTTCTGGACTGCCATTGGTCTAGATTTGTGTGAATGATTCAGCGTCGTGCGTGTCACAAAAAAACAGGAGCCCGCCTTATCAATGAGTTGTCTGATTTTTTCGACTGCTTCAAGCCCACTTAGATCTTGGATATGGTCATTTTCATGCGAAGTTTTCATGGTATTGTGGTTTAGTTTTTATGTTAATGGACTCTTACTGTTACTTATCAGAGTCTTTCAAATCCGAGCTGCGGATTTTTCCCAGATCGTCATAGGTGATTTTATTATCCTCCCCTATTTTCTGAGAAAAGGTAATCTCGTAATACGTTTTTCCATTGTCCGTAAATTTCCGGACATCTTCAATCTTATCTACAGAAGTAGCCGTATCACTTTGTAATACGATCACCAATGGCTCTGGTAGACCAAGCGACTCCGAAATTTCATGGTAGGCAAGCGATTCAGCTTCCTCTAGATTTTGAAGATTGACAGCATCTTGTACTGATTCGCGATTCTCAGCGACATGTTCTTTGAGACTCTCTGAGTAGGTGTCCGACTCCTTGTTTTCACAAGAAAAGAACAGAGCTCCTACCATTGCTGGATAGATGATAAAGTGCGATTTCATGGTTGTGATAGTTTAGTGAGTGTGTAAGCTTGCCTCCACTATATTTGATGGCGGAAAGGCAGATAAATTGAGATTGAAATAGAGTTCCAGACTTAGTTTTTCTCGTCACTTAGGCTGTAATGATTGTTTTCTTCATCTTCAGAGCCTACCGCTTCCTGCGCATCATCCAATTCTTCCCCTGGCACATCCAATCCTTTACCTGAAAAGTCAACTTGTCGTTTTCTTTTCCGAAGGGCCTCATCTGCTCCTCCATCATGGCTGAGGTTGGCATCTTTCGATCCCAATGCCTGAAGGTCCTCTTGGGTGACTTTAGCTTCCTCCACCAGTTTGTCAGTGGACTTGATTGACTTAGATTCTTCTTTATTTGAATTTTTCATGATTATCTCAAATTGATTCTATACTATAAAATCAATAGAGATGCCATAGGCCAAAAAACACCCTAAAACGCTCAGAGAGCACCTTTTTAATAAATCTCACTTCCTGTTTCGGGTCTATTACTCCGTTTTTTGTAGAGAATCATACACAAAACAGGCATATCAAAAAGCTAATTGTACTTCATTTATCCACTCGGATCTCCTTCCCAACTACTCAAAAGGGGAAATAAAACACTAAAATCAAGAGGAAAAACAGCAACAAAGGACCTAAAGCATATAAGAAATATAGTCTCAAATATTTCTTCCTCAAGGGCTCCTCTAATCTAACTAAGGGCTCATTTGGAGGTACCAAAAATGAATAGATCCTACGATGAATCAGGTATGTGATTGCGATCAATATTCCAGAAAGTAGCAGAACCCATTTTGCCTCTTCACCTTCGGAGTGAAATTCATGGCGAAAGCCAAATTGGGTAGCAATCAAGATGGTAATTAAGGGACCATAGAAGAAAGGAAAAAACACTAAGGTATATAGACCAAATTTATACCCTGATCGTGCATTTGATTCACCAAATTTCAGCATCTCCTGCGTAAAGAAGAAATCTCGAAAAGTCAGGTAGTGCTTCTGCAAAAATTGATACATCTCTTTGCTTTTTAAGTTTGGTACCTCACCAAAGGATACACATGATGCGATTTTGGACTATCTCGTATATGCAAAAAAATCCAGATCAATCGACCTGGATTTTTTCATTATCATAACAAACCTTATACTTTTTCTATCCAGTCTACTCCGGTGTCTTTCCAGGCTCTTTCATTTGCCGAATTGATCACCGCTTCACATACTTTTTGTGTTTCAAATGCATCCCTGAAAGTCGGATGACAAGGCTCTCCACTTTGAAGACTATAAAAGAAATCTGCCACCTGATGAATGAAAGAATGCTCATATCCAATCGAGGTACCTGGAATCCACCATCTATCCATGTATGGATGATCTCCGTCGGTGACGTGAATCGACCTCCAGCCTCTTACTGTGCCTTCGTCATCATGATCAAAATACTCCAAACGTGTCAGATCATGCAGATCCCAACGAATGGAGGCATGCTCACCATTGATCTCGAAAGTATAGAGCGCCTTGTGCCCTCGCGCGTAGCGAGTAGCTTCAAAAAGTCCGAGCGAACCATTATCAAAATGACATTGGAAGGTACAGGCATCATCGATCCCCACCTTTTGTTTTTCTCCTGTTCCTTGATGTACTCTTTCTTTGATAAATGTCTCAGTCATCGCAGAGACATCTTTGATGCCCCCATTGATCCACATCGCCGTATCGATGCAGTGTGCCAAAAGATCTCCTGTCACACCCGATCCAGCCGCTGCCACGTCCAATCTCCATAGTGCATCTCCTCCTTGAGGAAGGTCAGGACTGATCGTCCAGTCTTGCAGGAAGTTGGCTCGATAATGAAAAATCTTACCCAGCTTGCCCGAAGCCACGATCTTTTTAGCCAATGTCACAGCAGGTATTCTTCTGTAATTGTACCAAACTGTATTTTTCACACCTGCTTCTTCCACTGCTTTGAGCATGCCTTCAGCCTCTTCTACGGTTCGAGCCAATGGCTTCTCACACAAAATCATCTTGCCGGCTTTGGCTGCAGCTATAGCGATCTCGGCATGCTTATCATTGGGAGTACAGATATCAACTGCATCGATATCATCTCTCTCGATGATTTTATGCCAGTCAGTCTCATAGGATGCATAGTCCCATTGCTCAGCAAATGCCTTGGCTTTTTCTTCTCTTCTGGAGCAACAAGCCTGTAGTACCGGTACATATTCATATTCTGGGAAAAAGTCGGCTAAACGCTTGTAACCATTGGTATGGATACGGCCCATCAGTCCTGTTCCGATAAGACCTATTCTGATTTTCTTTTTATTCATAATTGTAAAATTTCAAAGATTAAGAGTTGTAAAGTGGAAAGGTTTCAAGGTTTTCAAAGCCTAGTTAAGTGTACTCAACCTTCACCTTTTCCACCTCTCATGCTTCATATTTCGTACTTCATATTTCAATAGCCGTGCGCATCACGCACAGAAATCATCGCCGCGAGGATATCATTCCAAGTTTGCTGATTTTCCATGACCGCATTAGGGAACATACATCCATCCCAACAGATATGCTGAAAAGCTTTTGTCAGATTTCCATTTTCATCCCTTAGCCAATAGCCAGCATCATGGGCAATATCCAGCAATCCATTGGGATCCGTAGCTTGACAGTGTCTTCCTGTCTTATCATGCGAGCCAGATCCAAAAACCGACCCATCATTCTGAGCTACATGAAAGTCTATCGTCCAAGGACGAAGCGCATCCGTGACGGTCTTCAAAGCCGCTTTGATTGATTCTCGGTCTTTCTCTGACTCTTTAGCCAAAATCCTATGCTCGGGCGCATTGTAGCCCATGGTGTAAAGGAAAGTATGGGACATATCAGCTTGGAAACCTACATTCTTGCGATCGACCATTTCCAGCAACTCCACCATGTGCTTCCAGCTGTGCATCGCTCCCCAGCAGATCTCTCCTTCAGCAGCTAGTTTTTCTCCAAAATCTGCTGCTACATCAGCTGCTTCTTGGAATGTCTGTGCGATCAACTTGGTATTTGCAACAGGGTCTTTGGCCCAATCTGACACTCCAGCAGCAGAATCGATCCTGACCACTCCATAATTTCTCACTCCCAGTTCCTTCAGCTTTTGACCAAATGCGCAAGACTGACGAACCATCTCTACAAATGTCTTCCGCTGATCGGCCGTTCCCATGGCATTTCCTGCCCAAATCGGAGCCACTAATGACCCTACGCTCAGATTGTGCTTAGCTACTTTATCCGCCAATTTCTTAGGTTCATCAGGATTATTGAGATCAAAGTGAGGCTCAAGTAGGCCTACATCTATCCCGTCAAATTTGACTCCATTGACTTCTGCTGCTGCAGTCATCTCCAATAGAGAATCAAAAGGAATGACAGGCTCAGAATCAGGCCCCTTTCCGACCAGTCCTGGCCAAGTGGCATTGTGTAGTTTAGGGAAGTTATTCATGGTAATGGTTATTAGGTTTTATGTTGTTAGAAAGTCCACCGACCACAGACGACCGACCACGGAATTTGACTCCTGTGGTCTGTGGTCCGTTGACTGTGGGCTTATTTTATTTTCAAATCTGGATTTCGAGGCCCAAAGTGCTTTAGCATCACAATAGGATCGGTCTTGGATAGATTGGTGATCTTCACACCAGCCTTGGCGGCATCTTCAGACACGAAGTATTCATCATGAGTCAATTGACCAAAGCGGATCAAAGCTGGAGTTTCGATATCCCAAACCCCCAACTTGCCATATCCCTGCATCATGATAAAACCATAAGCAGCAGCATCTGTGATAGTCACAGTTTGGCCAGGAAGCACGGTGAGTTCCTTGGCGGAATAGTCATGAGAACGATAGCAAATCCAATTTTCATGATAGCCTGCAGCATGCATTTCGTCGACATCGGCCACTGGTCTAGGCTCCATGTAGTGATTATCCATCAAGTTTGGATTGACATTGAGATCCCAGTCAATCATCTCGACCAATAATTCATATTCTCCCCATCTATCCTTAGGTGTAGCATTCCACAGCAATTCTTCCGGAATAATCGCCTCATTGACCAAGGACTGGTACATCGCAAAAATATCAGACGCCTTCTGAGGCTCATAAGTACACAGAGAACCCGGCGCATGAAGCATCCCAGGAGGCACATCCCAACCAGTACCCGGTTGCAATCGGAAAGCTTGAGAATAATTCGTGATTTTATTATCGCCTTTGTTGAAGTTTTTCAGACAATCTAAGATGGTTTCCTTGCTTGTGCCAGGAGCGATCCCAAAGAAGGTATATGGGAAATCGCCTCCATGATTATTGACTTGAGGCGGAAAATAATAAGCCTCAGGCTTTCCGTTCTGATTGGTGAGTTTGCCAAACTCATCACTTGGGTGAATGTGATGAGGCAAAGGCCCCATATTATCAAAAAACTTGGAGTACATGGGCCAAGACTTGTATTGATCCCACAGCCTGGAGCCGATAATCGCAGCACCCAATTCGTCAATGGCATCTTTCAATAGAAACAACTCTGTCTTGCCACCGTCTTCAAATGCGATATGGGAAAGACCTTCATTTTTGGAGGTCAAAGGGCCATTTTCGGCAGGAGTTGTAGAGGCAAACCATCGCTCGTCTATTCCTCCTCTAGCACCACCCAAAGCATAATAATCATCCGGGTGTAGTTTGATCCTTCTCCCTGGCACACAAAAAGATCGGGGAACCCAAGTCGGTGTCAATCTTAAAATTCCTTCGCCCTGCTCTAGGGCCTTTTTCGCTAAACTCATCGGTTATTATAATTAGGTTATTGAGTTATTTATTGAAAATTGAAAAACTCTCAATTCTTACTTCATCATTCTAAATTTTAAATTCTTTCACTTGATCTCCTGTCAGCACTTCTAGCTTCAGGTTATAGGTTCTAGTTTCGCCCGGTTCCAAAAGGATCAGAGTCCCATTTTCTCTGGCATTTTTCTGGCCGATCGGTGGATGTGTTGCTGGTTCAAGAGCCGTGACATACTCATTTTTCCCCCAATGCTGCCAGTTGATCAGCCAGGGTAATTGCTTTTTGGAAAATGAAATTCTGAGAGCCAAGCCCAATTGATCATTGGCATAGCCGCAGACTACCCTACTGTCGGAATCTATCTCTGGATCGATGAATGCCACATCTTCACCAAATCCTGCATGCTCTTCCATAGGAGCAGCACAGCGGGTAAATTCATACTGGCGATTGAATTCGGTATTGTTGGCATCAGTAGCCTTAGGCTTCTTCTCCCCTCTCCAGATGATCCGAGTCCCCTCATCGATCAGTGGCCATCCACAATTGATATGATATAGTAGCATATGGGGAGCTGCTTGATTACCTCTGTTGCTAACCTCGTCTTGAATGTGAATTTCAGGACTACCGATCCGACCAGAAATCTTTCTCAGCATCTCCAGATGAGGACCAAAAGTGGAAGACTCCTTCACCTTGGCCACGATCTCAAAACTCATATCTCCTGAGAAAATATCCGGTTGTTTGATGGATACTACTTCGGCTGGGGTATTTGAATATTTCCCATGTAATCCTCTAGCGCCAGTTTCATCTTCATTAGGCGGCCCTGCATTGGACAGTCCACAAGTAGTCAAAAGCCCTCCAGCAAATGTTCTCAGCCATTCAATTCCCTTGTCAGAAAATGGCTGGGGAGCGGAGACTCCATTGTGAGAGATCCAAGCCAAGCTATGTTCATTGTGAAAAGCATCGACAATATCCATCCCCCTGTCCAAAACTAATTTGTACCTCAAGCCTGTCCCTGTATTGATCCAGGCAATTCGACTACCTCGACCTAGCCCGTTATCTAAAATGGACGTTTCTATGCCTCCCAATTGCTGAGAGTTGGACAATTTGCATTTCCAATTGGATACTTCGCCGAGGTTCATTTTGGGTATTCTAGTATATCTTAAACCTATAAAAATGCCACCCAGAGACTATCCTGCCCTATCGGGGCAAGTCTGATGATGGATTTTAAAAGTTAAAAAATGAACGGAATAAAATTCTGCCGTTGATCAAAAACTAAGAGATTTAAGCAAAAAAAAGGGTCTGATTTCTCAGACCCTTTTTTTATAATTTTTTCAACTGAATATCTTTAAACTTGACCATCATGGGCGGTCCCACATGGACTTGCATCCCCAGAAGACCCGAAAGCATTCTGTTTTTCTCATCCTCGTCATGTACTTCACTCATCAGCGTCCCATTGACGTAGTGTTGCATGACATTCCCTTTGATGATCAGATGGATGGAGTTCCATTCTCCTTTTTTGATCAGATTGCCCATAGCCTCCCGATCTCCGAGTTCCTCGGTGACATGAAGACCTTTCCAGGCATTTCGCTCCACATAGCCTCTTACATCTGTGCCATCTGGCTGTGCGCTGATCTCAGTTTTCTGACCACGATAGGCTAGCGTTGTCCTTTTTCTCTCCTCGTAGTTTTGGCCAGTATAGCGATTGGCTGCATCGATATCGGCTTGATAGCCTCTCAGAGCATAAGGAACTTCCGTAAAGCGGTCGCTTCTGTATTGAATTCCGGAATTACCCACTTCAGAAATCCAATAGTCCAGTTTCAACTCAAAGTCTCCCACTTCTCCACCTTTCCAGATGATGAAGGTGTTGTTTTTCAGGACGGTTTCGGGAGTGATTTCTCCGACGATCGCCCCATCTTTGACTGACCAATACACCGGATCATACTCCCAGCCTGTCAGGTCTTTTCCATTAAAGATCGGCTCAAATTCAGCTTCTGCTTCCAGACGGTCTTTGCTGTAGCGAGGTCCCTGAAAGTCTGAAGTAGAAGCAGGAGCTTGGAGCAGTCCATTGCCTAAGACTATGGACAGCCCCACTACCTCCACCATCATGTATTTTTTGAGAAATTTCATTTTCATTTTTCTGCGGTTGCGTTGTTCTGAAACACTTTGTGATTTTCATTGCCTCCAGAGATCAAATAAGCCATCAAATCTTTCAATTCCTCCTCATTGAGTCGATTGATCAGACCCGGAAGCATGATGGACACATCAGACTCTTTGGTAAAGGATACGCTGCTTTTAGCCACCGTACGGATATCATCCGGAGAGAATGGATTTTGTGACACATAATAATTGGTGTCATCCTCATCTGTGATTCTTCCGACGATAGAGCCTCCTTCTTTGAGCTCCAAGACCATCGCATGATACTGCTCAGAAATGGTCTGACTAGGATTGATAGTAGCTTCCAAGATGTCTTTTTTGGAAAAGCGAGTACCCAATTGCGTCAAATCCGGACCGATGATTCCACCTTCTCCCTGCATGGTATGGCAAGAGGAGCAAAGCGTGGCAGCATACATGGCTTTGCCTCTGACGAAATCTCTTCCTGCTAGCGTTTCCACCACTGGAACTGCTTCCTCTACAGTCCAACGGCGATAGGGTCCCTCAGGTTGAACACCCGTATTGGCGATATCATTGCCATTGGAAGTCAATAGAGCCGCACCGGACATCTCGTCGTATTTGGCAAAATCTGCCTGAGGCACATGAGAAAGAGCCATTTTTCTAGCCCGATCGATAAAGCCCACGTAGCTTCTTCCTCCCTTGTATTGGAAAGCATTTTTGATCCAGGCAAAGTACTCATCTCTATGCTCTGGAGTCCATCCATGATCAGCCCCTCCCAATACGGTCGCAAAATAAGTCTGCTGAGCCGGTGGCACATTTGCCAGCATATTAGCAATGTCCATTCCGTACTGCGGATTTCTAAATACCAGATCCGAAGATGCCGTAAATGTCTTCTGATAATCCGCATCATCTTTGGCTGTTTTCAAAAGCGCAAGAGTCTTTTCTACCGCATCAGGTGCATCCAGATGAGTCAGCAAAACAGCAAGGGAGCGGTCCAGCATATTGTCATTAGAAGGGAAATTAGGGCTCAAATAGGCAACCAAATCACTTTTGACAGGATTGGCAGCTGCGTCATAGCGATACAGGATCACCTCTACAGTACGCAATAGATCCTGTTTTTCTTTGTCAGAAAGGCCTGAATAGTCTATATCCATCAGCGACTGCAGCATCGGAACCGCATCAGAGTTACTTCCATGACGTGCCAAGGCCAAAATTGCCTGCGTCTTTTTCACAGCATTTGACTCTTCCAACGCCTTGGATTTCCAGCTAGCGACCGGCTGATGTTCCAAAGCAATTCTTGCAGCATATTGCACAAATCTATCCTTGCTATCCAAATGATTCCAAGCCATTTCCAAACCTTCTGCTGGAGCTCCAGCTACATGGAATGTCTCCAATTCTCTTCTGACTTTTGCTTCATTTGGCATATCAGCCAAAGTCAAAGGCTTGTACGTATCCACTTCTCCATCATAGTAAACTCGATAGAGGTCCGACTCCAACCTTCTACCACCTGTGGCAAAATACATCGCTCCATCAGGACCAATCGTGCCATCAGTCAGCGGTAGCGGCGAACCTGAAATAAACTCCTCGGCCTTGGCATCATAGCTACCACCATTTGGTGTCAAATGCATCGCATAGATGATCCCAAAACTCCAATCGAAAGCATACAATGCTTTTTTATACTTATCTGGAAAGTTGGCTTCTGTTCCAAACATCACGTTGGTAGGTGAACCCTGACCAATATTGACAAGTGCTGGAAGATTGTCCGGATAGTTGGGAGACCATTTTGAGTTGCCTGTTCTCCATCCAAATTCCGCTCCACTTGGCACATGAAGAATACGGGTCGGTCTATACCAAGGCATTCCAAAATCCCACTCCATGTCCGAATCATAGGTGAACAAGTCCCCTACTTCATTGAAAGCGATGTCAAATTCATTTCTAAAACCAGCCGCAATCAATTCCCAATTTTTTCCTTCAGGATCGATTTTGGCGATCCATCCTCCTGGTGCCATTCTGTTATTGGCATGGCCACGTGGATCTTTGATCAGAGGAAACAAATTATCCTCATCCCAAACTCTTGGAAGTCTATAGCTGTCCATCTCTGGCACATCCACATGGTTTCCTGCTGAGAGAACGATTGATTTGCCATCCGGAGAAAGCTTCATCGAGTGAGGCCCATGCTCTCCGGGATCTCCTTCCAAAAGTCTTACTGTACTTACTGTCTCAAACTGATCATCTCCATCCAAATCCTGAATTCGATAGAGTCCGGTGCTTTTCTCAAAAATCTGATTGGAATGGTGATTGACCATCACATACAGGGAATTGAAAGCATACAGAAGCCCTTGAGCGTACCCCATCCCTACTTGAGGCTCATCGACTCCACCGATGATGAGCTTTTCCACTTTGGGTTTTACAGTAGAGTCCGAACCGATCGGAGGCAACTCCAATCTATAGAGAAATCCGTATTGATCCGCTGTGATCATCCGACCTTTGTCATCAAAAGTCATCGCCACCCAGGAACCTTGTTCATTTTCCCCAGGACTGTATAGCAGCTCTGCCACAAATCCATCGGGAAGTTTCAACTTATCTATTTTAGGAATTCCAGTCAGCTTCCGGGTGGTCTCAGGTTCCTTTTGCTCACAGGAGCTGGCCAAAACCAAGACCCCTACTAAAAAAGCCAGGGATTTTGTCAGTTTATTTAAAATCATAGGAAGAAGGATTTATTGTTTTCAGGGTTATAAAACGACATAATCAAGTTGCAAATAAAATCAGGCTTTCTCATGCCATTCACAAAGGCTATTTACTACTTATCATTTTGTTGACTATCCTGCCATATCTGCCAAAAAATAACCCGATTCCGCAGGAACTCGCCAAAATTCCTTTGGAATACGGGCTATTTACAAACAATAAACCAGCTTAGAAATAAGGACTCAAATCTGATTCTGCTGCAGGCAGAGGATAGAATTTGCTCAAATTGGTGAAGACTTGAGGGCGTGGCACAGCACCTTCGATCGGCGGATAGTAGTAGTCCAAAGGATTGGCTACAATTCGCTGTCCGTAAGGCACAATGATCTCCTCGATCTTATCTTTTCTCTGGATATCAAACCATCTTTTGTTTTCAAAAGCAAGCTCAACTCTCCGCTCTCTGAAGATCGCTTCAGCCAACTCCGCACCACCACTGCTGACAGGCCCTAGACCTGCACGATCCCGCACCTGATTGAGGTAGTTTCTGGCTTCGCCATCTTTTCCTTGCTCATTGAGGATCTCTGCCATAAACAGCAATACTTCTGAATAGCGATAGATCGGGAAGTTAGTCCCGGTATTGTTGTGCTGCGAGTGATGCTTCGCATATTTTTTAATATAAGGATAAGTCTTCTCATCCCTGAAACTACTGGACAAAAAGACGTAGCCAATAGAAGCATCTTCCCGCTCATCTCCATCTTCATAGGCAGCGATGATGTCTGGAGTAGGAATGTTATTCCCTTCACCATCCACCGGCTGGGGATTGATAGTCCCAGTCAAGGGAGCCAACTCATCAGCCAATAGAGGCCGAGGCAGCATCTGATAAAAGAAGTTTCCGTTCAGTCCTGCTGACCCTTCCAAAAACTGCACTTCAAACACTGACTCCGCGTTGTTTTTATTGGAGGCATTATCAGAAAAAGCCATTTCATAAGAAGCCATCAGCATGTACTCTCCGCTGGTCACTACCGGGGTCAAAATAGTCTCGGCATCGGACCATCTTTCTCTATTGACATAGACATTGGCCAATAAAGTCCTCGCAGCACCTGAAGTCACACGACCTGGCTGTTGCTGGGATTTTGGAGGCAAAAGCGGTACTGCTGTCACGAGATCGCTGATGATCTGCGCATACACTTCATCTTCTGAAGAGAGTGGCAATGCCGCTTCCTCTCTGGTAGCCACCGGAGTGAGATGCAAAGGCACACTACCAAAATATCTGGCCAACTCAAAATAAGCATAGGCTCTCAGGTAAAGTGCCTGTCCTTTTACATTGTCTTTGACAGCCTGATCAATATCAGCCTCATCGATCAAAGCCAAAATCTGGTTGGTTCTGGAGATGATGAGATAGTCCAGTCTGTACTGCTGCAGGATATTATCATTGGCTGTCACCCCATTGGATTCGACGACAGAGAAGTCCGCCAAATCCTCCTGAGGATCCACTGCTCCAAAGAGTACATTTCTACCATAATAGGTATTGTCGGAGTGCATCTCCGCCAGACGATAAGCCCTGTCGTTCACAATGGACCGAAGGGGAGCATAAGCAGCATTGACAGCTTGCTCAAAATCCGCCTCTGTTTTGAAAAATGTGGCCGAACTCAGCTGAGTCTCTGGCACCACTGTCAAGAAATCATCGCAACTGCTACACATAATCCCGACAGCAGCGATGGCTAGCATATATTTTTTCATTGTTATTTTCATTTTGGGTTAGAGATTGAGATCAGTTTCATGTTTAGAAATTGATATTTGCTCCGATGGTGATAGTACGTGGTACTGGATACGCAGCCAAGTCCACACCAGGGCTCAAGTTGCCACCATCTCCATTGCCATTATCCTGCATACTGACTTCAGGATTGGACCCTCCCCAATACTTTGTGAAAATCCACATGTTTTGACCAGAAAGGTAAACCCTGGCTGATTTTAGAGATTTTGAAATATTCGAGAAAGTATAGCCCAACGTGATATTTCGGATGGTCAAGAAAGAAGCATCCCAGACGAAGTTGCTGTTGTTCCAGTCACGCTCCACCCCAGTCACATTACCACCTCCAGTAGAGGTACCAAAGATTCCATCACCTGGATCTTCCGGAGATTTGAATCTTCTGGACACTTTCTCCACCATATTGAACACCCCGTCCAAATTGGCAGTAGAATACAAGTGTCTCATGTAAAGCTGATTCCCCTGAGAGCCATTGATCGTAATACTGGCATCAAAACCTCTGTAAGAAAAATTGTTGATCAAGCCATAAGTAAAGTCCGGGAAAGGATTCCCGATGATCGTCCGGTCATCATTGTCACCACCATATGTGATCACACCGTCTCCATTCACATCTTCCAATTTGATACTACCAACTGTAGATCTGCCTGGTATGATTGGGGAGCTTGCCAGATCCTCGGCATTCATGTAGTTCCCGAGTTTTTTCAATCCATAAAACTGACCAAAAGGCTGTCCTACCTGCGTAATATGATAGGTACCATACACCCGGTCTATCCCATCTGCCAACTCCAATACTTTGTTTCTATTGATAGAAAGGTTGGCATTGGTAGTCCATCGGAATGCCCCAGTCGTATTGACCGTATTGATCGAAAACTCATGTCCCCAAAAATGAATCTCTCCGATATTGTCATTATAATTGGTAAAACCAGACTCTTGAGGGATCTGCACCGCATAGAGCAAATTGGTGGTGTTTTTGGTGTAATAGTCATAAGTAAATAAGACTCTGTCATCCCAAAAACCCAATTCAAATCCGACATCCAATTGAGAGGTTGTTTCCCAACCCAAGTTTGAGTTGTTCAATGAAGTCACCCCGGCACCTGGCACTACCTGATCGCCAAAAACTGCGTTGATCGTATTATTTACCAATGCATACTGGGTATAGTTACCGATATTATTGTTACCAGTCACCCCGTAGCTCGCTCTCAATTTGGCAAAGGACACAGTGGAACTGGTATTCAAAAATCCTTCATCAGACATCACCCAGCCGACAGAAGTCGAAGGGAACACACCCCAACGATTGTCCTCGCCAAATCGGGAAGATCCATCACCTCTGACAGAAGCCGTGAAGAGGTATTTACCTTGATAATTATAGGTCAGTCTAGAGAACAAGGAAGTCAAAGACCATTCTCCTACGCCGGAGTTGGTACCGCCACGGTTGATATTGATGGCACCCTGAATCGTAGGAATCCGGTCATCTGCATAGGTATCAGCTTGTACTCTTGTACTTTCTGCTCTGAATCTCTGATTGGAAAAACCAAGCAAGAACTGAAAATTATGGTCATTGATAGCCTTGGTGTAGGTTGCGATATTTTCATTCAACCAAGAAAGACTATTGTAATGATCTCGGATGGACACCGCTACAGTTGGGATAGCTACGTTGATATTGGCGGTAGCTGTAGATGGGTTAAACCAGAAGTACTTCGACTGGTTGATCTCTGCATTGAAGGTTGACTTCAGTGATAGTCCCTGAATCGGCTTCCACTCCACATAGGTATTCGCAAGGATATTGACTTCGCGGGTTTCATTGGTGATTTCCTCAGCTGATCTTACCCAGTTGGGGTAAGCGTAGATATTCCCTGTGCTGGCCGGTAATTGATTGAAACTGGTCAGTTCTCCATTTTCGTCATAGATCGGCATGATTGGCCAAGTGTGAAGGGCATTGAACAAAATCCCAGTTCCACGTGTACCGTCTGTCCGAGGAGTATTGTCCACCACATAGTTTGGTGCCAGGTTCACGCCAATATTTACTTTATCAGAAAGCTGATAATCGGTATTCATCCGAAGGGAAAACCTCTTGTAATCAGACCCTACTACGACGCCATCTTGATCAAAAATACCTGCTATCACCGCGGTATTGACTTTTTCCTTGTTGGAAGTCACAGTCAAATTATAGGAGGAAATTGGAGCATTTCGTAGCATGGCATCATACCAGTCATTGGTATTGTTGCGATATTCTGAAGGGTTTTGAAAAATATCCGGCACTGCCTGCCCGGCTGCTTCGTAGTATTCCTTTTTAAATGTAGCAAACTCTTCTGCATTCATCATTTCCAGTCTGCCATTCTCAGGAACACTTTGGAAACCTGTATACACGTTTAGACTGACATTGGTCTGACCTGCTTTTCCTTTTTTGGTAGTGATCAAAACCACACCGTTGGCAGCTCTAGATCCATATAGAGAGGTAGACGCCGCATCTTTTAGGACCGTGATATCCTGAATCTCGTCCGGATTGATCTGATTGATGTCTCCTGTGATCGGAAAACCATCCACAACATAAAGTGGCTGACTACCACCAGAAACAGAAAGTTGTCCACGAATCCGTACGTTCATTCCCTGACCGGGCTTACCCGTGGTCTGATTGATCTGGACACCGGCCATACGACCTTGAAGTTTCTGAGCCACGGAAGACACGGGCATGTCCTTCAGCTCCCCTTCACTGACGGTCTGGACAGCTCCGGTAACTTCCCTTTTGACTTGGCTACCATAGCCGACGACGACCACTTCACTCAGGTCTGAGGTAGAGTACTCCAAAGAAATAGAAAGTGGAGATTGGTTGGCTGTCACGGCGACTTCTTGCGTCACAAAACCGACAAAACTGACGACTAAGATACTGCCTGGAGCAGCCTGCAAGCTGAAGGCCCCATCGATATCAGTTACAGTTCCATTTTGGGTTCCTTTAATAGAAACCAGGGCACCCGGAACGGGCTCATTGTCCGGTGCCGATACGACTACGCCGGAGACAGTTTGGGCTTGCCCAAAACTTGTAAAACTCAAGCATAACAGAAGAGACAAGATCCCTAAAAATCGGATCTTCCCTCTCAATAGATAGAGGTTATTCATATTGGCGGGTTTAGTGTTAGGTATAAAATTTCAATTCAATCTCGCATTTTCACCCGCCAAGCCCATCCTGTCTTATCCTGCATAAATATTTGATTATCAATACTTAAAACACAGGATAGAACAGGACACTACCACAAATCCTCGATTTCTACTGCTTCATCTATCATTTTCTACCACTTATTTTATTTTCAAAACTTTCCATGAGAGAGCAGGATAGATTCGTGTGTTTAATTAGGTAATTCCCAGTTATTATTTGTAATTATTCTAAGATCAGCCCTTTCTTAAAAATATCTTGAGATTCTAGGGCAAACTACCTAATATTAAGATTCAATCACTTTTAATCCATGAACTACCCCCACAAGCCATTCTTGGCTGCCCTGATTTTAATTGTCTTTGCATTCGCCTCCTCCTGTGCCGAAAAAAAGACTCTTCAGCTTACCAAAAATCAACACATTACCCTCGTCGGTAATAATCTGGCTTCCCGCATGATGGAGTTTGGCTGGTTTGAAACCGAACTGCATGCCCGCTACCCTGACAGTACACTGGTCATTCGAAATATGGCCGATCCCGGCGATACCCCAGGTTTCCGCCCAAGATCCGGGATCAATGATCCTTGGGCCTTTCCCGGCGCAGAAGATTTCCAAGAGGAATTCGCAACTCCTTCTGGCAGTATTGGCTTTTTAGAAAAACCTGATCAATGGCTCACTCGAACTCAGGCAGATGTCGTGGTAGGATTTTTTGGTTTCAATGAATCATTTCAAGGGGAAGAAAAACTACAAAATTATAAGGATGAATTAGAAGCTTGGATTCTCCATACCCAAAGCCAGCAATACAATGGTAAAGCAGCTCCTCAGATCGCATTGGTCTCTCCGATAGCTTATGAAGATCTCTCAGAAAGCCTAGATGTGCCAAATGGCACCAAAGAAAATCCCATGCTGAAACTCTACACAGAAGGTATGAGGGAAATCGCACAAAAATATGACTTGGTTTTCGTCAATGCATTCGATGCCAGCCTAGACTGGTATAGAACTGCAGCTCAACCTTTGACGATAGACGGAACTCAACTGACTGAACAAGGCTATCAGATTTTTGGTGAATTTTTAGCCGATGAGCTTTATGGCGATACCAAAAGGAAAGAGGATGTAAATCTAGACCTTATCCATCAGGCTGTGCAGGAAAAGAACTGGATGTGGCACAATGATTACAAAATTCCAAACGGAGTTCACGTTTTTGGAAGAAGATACGACCCCTTTGGCCCTGACAACTATCCTTACGAATTGGAAAAAATCCGTCAAATGACTGCTATCCGGGACTCTGCTATCTGGCAAGCTAATCTGGGCAAAACATTTGATCTGACCACTGCAGATGCCAGAACCCGCAGTCTGCCTGAGGTAGAAACAAACTACAACCCTGAAGCAAATGGCAGCATGGAATACCTGTATGGTGAGGATGCTCTGAAGACAATCAAGGTACCAGAAGGCTACAAAATCGAATTATTTGCCTCGGAGCAAGAATTCCCTGATTTGGCAAACCCTGTTCAGCTTTCCTTTGACAATAAAGGAAGACTCTGGGTAGCGACCATGCCGAGCTACCCGCACTACAAACCAGGAGATGCCCGACCTCAGGACAAATTGATTATTCTAGAAGATACGGACGGTGATGGAAAGGCTGACAAGCAAACCACCTTTGCTGACAATCTTCACATTCCGGTAGGATTTGAAATTGCCGCTAACGGAGTATATGTTTCCCAAAGCCCCAATCTGATCTTTTTGGAAGACACCGACGGTGACGACAAAGCTGATAAGAAGACCATCCTTTTATCAGGTTTTGATGATCACGACACCCACCATGCAATCTCTGCTTTCACCACTGATGAAAGTGGAGCCATATTTATGGGCGAAGGAGTATTTCTACATACCAATGTAGAGACTTCCTACGGTCCAGTGAGAGCATCAAATGGAGGTTTTTATCGCTACGAACCCAAAAGGCACAAACTAGAACGTGTCAATCAAGTATCAATCCCGAACCCTTGGGGCATTGCCTTCAATGAGTGGGGACAAAATTTCTACGCAGAGACTTCAGGCCCCAATGTCAACTGGATGCTTCCCGGGTCTACTCTTCCTCGCTATGGCAACGGGAATTACAAAGGGCCAAACCTAGTGGAAAAAGCCCATTTGGTACGACCAACTTCTGGATTGGAATTCATCTCCAGCCGACATTTTCCCGATGAAGTCCAAGGTGACTTGATCATCAATAACACTATTGGCTTTTTGGGAACAAAACAACACCAAATGATCGAGGACACGGTCGGTTTTAAGTCGCAGTGGAGACAAGATCTCATCACCTCTACAGATAGAAATTTCCGTCCTGTAGATATGGAGATCGCTCCAGATGGATCACTGTACGTGGTAGATTGGCACAATATTCTGATTGGTCATATGCAGCACAATGCGCGTGATCCGCTCAGAGATCACGTACATGGCCGAATCTATCGAGTGACCTATCCTGCTAGACCTCTGATCACTCCAGCCAACATAGATGGAGCCAGCATCCCAGAATTATTGGAAAATCTAAAGCTTCCAGAATACCGAACCCGCTATCGTACAAAGCGTGAATTGAGAGGAAGAGATACACAGGAAGTATATGAAGCGGTGACTAAATGGGTTTCTGAATTGGACCAAAATGATCCGAACTATGAACATCACCGTCTTGAAGCGCTTTGGGTCACTTGGGGAGCCAATAAAGTCAATCAGGATTTGCTTAGACAACTGCTAAAATCAGAAGATTACCGAGTCAGAGCTGCCGCCACACGAGTAGTACGCTATACCGGCCATCAGGTGCAGGATCAAGCAGAACTACTCATGCAGTCTGTACAAGACCCGAATGGTAGAGTGAGAATCGAGGCTATTGCCGCAGCTTCTTGGCTACCAAGAGAGGTAGGAACTCCGATTTTGGCTGCTGCCGAAAAGCAAGAAAATGATCACACATGGATACCTCGGACACTTGAAACAGCCGTTGCTCACCTCAATGGCCTTTCTGTTTCTCAGAAAAAAGAAGAAGACATCAAATCTTCACTTACAGGGTCGGATAGAGAATTGTTCGTTTTGGGCAAGGAAATCTATGCCCGAGAAGGATTCTGTGCTACCTGTCATCAGGAAGACGGAGGCGGATTGACATCCTCTGGCTTTCCTCCGCTCAAAAACACCCCTTGGGTCATCGGGGACGAGGAAAGGTTAATCAAGATCGTATTAAAAGGTCTGCTCGGGCCGATTACTGTCGCAGGTAAAGACTATCCAGGCCAGGTGCCAATGACCCCTTTTGAGGGGATGCTGGATGATTCAGAGGTGGCAGCTGTCTTGACTTTTGTAAGAAATTCATTTGGCAATCAAGCCTCTCCTATTTCCCCAGATTTGGTCAAAAAAGTGAGAGAAGAAATCAAGGATAAAGAAGGCTTCTACAATCCTAGTGAACTGCTGAAAGCACATCCGATGGAGGGGAATTGATTGAGGGATTTGGTAGATGGTATGTGGTATTTTGTACAAAGTACCATGTCCCAAGTACAAAGTAGGGGTTCAGAGAGGGATGAAATGTAAAAAACTGCTCTGCTGCTTGAATTGGTATTTAGTATGTAGTATTTAGTATTAAGTGTTTAGTATCATGTATAAAGTACCAAATCACTGGTTTGGGCTAAACGATAAAAAACTTCTCTGCCCCTCGTAAATCGTATTTCGTACTTCGTAAATCTCTCCGCTGTCTGCTAGTCGTACTTCCAAAATCAAACCCATGAAATATCCTATTACTTTATTACTCCTATCCTTGTCGTTTGGAGCATTTTCACAAAGTAAGAACCTGAACTTCTCCCGACAAAACATTGCCAGTGAGAGCTATGAGTCTGTGGGTATTTTTGATGTGGACGGAGATGGAAATTTGGACTTGGTTTCAGGTAGTTTTTGGTACAAAGGGCCAGCATTTATAGAGAGGCAGCTGATCGGTCAGGTCAAGCGGTATGGAGAGTATTACGAGGATTTTTCTACCATCTCCATGGATGTCAATGAAGACGGAAAGATGGATTTTGTCACCGGAGGATGGTTTGAAGGCAGACTCATCTGGAAGGAAAACCCAGGTGACGGATCCGAATGGAAAGAGCATCTGATTGCCGAAACAGGAAATATAGAGACCACCCGCGCCTGGGACATCGATGGAGACGGAACTTTGGAAATTGTTCCCAACACTCCTAGAAAACCACTGGCTTATTACAAGAAGATTGGTCCAGATCAGTTTGAAAAATACCCGGTACACGACACGCAAGGACATGGCTTGGGCTTTGGTGATGTGAATGGGGACGGACGTGGAGATTTGATCATTTCTGAAGGTTGGCTGGAAGCTCCCAGTAATTTAAAAACCGGAAAATGGACGCTCCATGAGGATTTTGAATTGGGTGATGCCAGCATCCCGATCATCGTCACCGATCTCAATCAGGACGGACTGAATGACCTGATCGTCGGACAGGGACATGGCTATGGACTTTTTTGGCTGGAGCAAAAAATCGCGGAAGGCAAGCGTCACTTTGTCAAACATGAAATTGACCCTTTTCAATCCCAATATCACACCATAGAATGGGTGGACCTGGATGGAGATGGACAGTCAGAATTGGTCACAGGAAAGCGCTACCGGGCACATAATGGCAAAGATCCGGGAGGATTGGACGAAGTAGGGCTGTATTATTTCAAGTGGAACGGCGAGTCTTTTACCAAAAACATTATTTCCTTTGGCCCCGCACTGGAAGGCAAAGGTTCGGGTCTGTATTTTTCCGTCGCTGATCTGGATCAAAATGGGAAGCTGGACATAGCCGTAGCAGGCAAGGACGGACTAGTCGTTTTTTGGCAGAGGTAGGCTTACACTTTTCCGATTAGAGTATTTAACCCCCTCCCATTTTACTATTGCAGTCATAGAAGAATTAAAACATCTAGTTTCACTTTAGTGAAACATACCTATATTTGCAATGTGGATAAACCGCAGAAATATAGGCAAATAACATTTTTTGGAGATTACTTCCAGAATTTCTTTTCCAAACAAAACCAAAAGGTCAAAGCAAAAATAATTTGGACTTTTGAATTAATAGAAGAGTTGGAAAGAGTACCTGAAACATATCTCAAACATCTGGAAAACACGAATGGACTTTATGAAATCAGAGTTCAATTTGGGAGTAATATTTTTAGAGTTTTTTGTTTTTTTGATCAAGGAAAACTAATTGTTGTTGCCAATGGGTTTCAAAAGAAGACTCAAAAGACACCTAAAAAGGAAATAGAATTAGCATTGAAAATAAAATCAGAGTATGAAAGCCGAAAATAAAAATTTGATATCCCTGGAAGAGTTTAAGGAAAAGAATTACGGGAAAGCAGGCACTGCTAATAGAGATGAGTTGGAGGCTGGCTATGAAGCCTTCAAGATTGGTGCTTTAATTCATGACACGCGACTAGAGCTGGGGATGACCCAAGAAGAGCTTGCTGAGAAAGTAGGCACCTCTAAATCTTATATTTCAAAAATTGAAAACAACCTCAAAGAAGCTAGAATATCGACTCTACAAAAAATCATTGAACTTGGTTTTGGCGGCAAACTTGAGCTGAATATTAAAATCGGCAATTAGGAAGTAATGCAACAATTTCTCCCACACTGAAAGACTCACACCATGAAAAACCTGCTTTGCCTGACCCTGCTGCTTTTCTCTCATTTTGCTTTGGCACAGTCTCCAGAAAGTAGCACCATGATTCGCATCGCCGAACTCGAAATCTCCCCCGAGCATTTGGATGAGTATCTTTCCATTCTCAAAAAAGAAGCAGAGGCTTCTGTCAGACTTGAGCCGGGAGTGATCTGTATTTATCCCATGTATGAGCAGGAAAAACCCACCCAAATCCGTCTGCTGGAAATCTACTCCAGTCGGGAAGCCTATGAAAGCCACTTGAAAACTCCCCATTTTTTGGAATACAAAAACTCCACGCTTCACATGGTTCAGTCCCTTCGTCTTATCGACATGAGTGCCATCGATCCAGCTAGCATGTCGGCTATCTTCAGGAAAATAAATCCTTGAAATCGGGTAGAGCAGGATAGTTTTTAGCATCATCTGCATTTATTCGAAGCAAAACCTCCTTTCAAATGGCCATGCGTATTTTTGCTCTTATTCTTTTTTGCTCTTGTTCTACACTTCTTTTGGCACAAGAGCAAATTAAACCCCGAGTCCTGATCTCTACTGACATAGGCGGAACAGATCCGGACGACAATCAAAGCATGGCGCATCTGCTGATGTATTCTGATCTGTTCGACTTGGAGGGACTGGTTTCATCTCCATCCTACGGCAGCGGGAATAAAGAGGAAATCCTACGTATGATAGCTCTCTACGAAAAGGATCTTCCTAAACTCAAACAACACAAAAGCGGATTTGCAGAGCCTGATTTTCTCAGATCCATTACCAAACAGGGGAGAAGAGGAGCTGCTCCTTTTACCGGATATATCAGCGCCACCGAAGGTTCTGATTGGATCATACAAGCTGCGAAAAAGAAAGATCCCCGACCGCTTTGGGTATTGGTCTGGGGTGGGCTGGAAGATGTAGCACAGGCACTGCATGACTCACCCTATATCCAAGACAACATCCGAGTGTACTGGATAGGTGGTCCCAACAAAAAATGGTCGGCCAATAGCTATGCCTATATCGCTGCCAATTTCCCGGATCTCTACATGATCGAAGTCAACTCCAGCTACTATGGCTTTTTCTCCAACAATCAGGAACCTGATGTCATCAAAACCACGGATTATTACCAACAGCACATCCAAGGTGCAGGCCATTTGGGTGAAGATTTCAAAGCTTATTATGATGGAGAAATCAAAATGGGAGACACTCCTTCCCTACTCTATCTGATGCATGGTGATGCGGATGATCCCACAGGCGAGAGTTGGGGAGGAAGCTTCGAACCTATCCAGCGAAGTGCACGTGCCATCTATGAAAGGAATACGAATTTGCAGGATTCGGTCGCTTTTTGCACCGTGGTCGAGTATAGACTTCAAGGCCCCAAAATCGACGTACCTGCGGATTCTGCTGTATTTTGGATGGAAGTTCCCTATAAAAAAGACACGCAAGTCTGGCCGGGTTATTACTTGGGAGACGGGACTTACAGCCTCCGCTATGCTCCCAAACAAGCCGAAATCTTGAAGTTTCGATTTACTTCAGATGTTCCGGGATTTCCAGAGGGCGATGGACAGCTAGTGGTCAACAATCTTTGGCCAGGTAAAGCAGGAAGGGATGATTATCCCTTAGGAGAAAACTGGTATTCGGACTCTAGCAAAACCGAGGATTTTGACGGTAAACTTCAGGGAGGAAAAACCATTTTTCGATGGAGAAATGACATCTTGGAAGATTGGGCTCGGCGATGGAGCTGGCTTAAATAGTTGGTGGTTTTGGTATGCGGTAATGAGTACAAAGTACCATGTACCAAATACAAAGAAGGTGTTAGAATGGATGGAAAGGTTTAAAACTACTCTGTCCCTCGCAAATTGTACTTCGTATTTCTTAAATCACTAGCTTGAAGTCGAAATGAAATTAGATCGAAAATTCAACGAGCTTAGCCTTCCGGAGTATATCCGCTGCATCGAAAATCACAAAGATTACTCAGATTTCAATACCCTCGGACTCTATCGCTCTATCCTGGAAAATGAACAACTGAGCTTGGATGAGAAAATCCAAGTTAAGGATTTTGCCAACACGATCTTTGGAAAAACCTATGAGTTTCTACAAGTCAAAGACCCACGAACTTATTTTGAACTGGAAACTCTTGGCCAGGAACTGACCGTCGCTGACGAAGCACAAATCTGGAGAACTATCCAGCAAAATCAAGAGAAAATCCTAGCAGCCAAGAGAATCAAGCATCGCAATTTTGGGGATCATTCCAAGCACAACTGTGGACATCCCGACTGCCCTATGGATGGACTGATGATCAGACAAGATTCCTGGCTTACGGAATATCATATGGTTTTTTACACGGATAAAAATAAAACCGGAGCAAAGCAAAAAGCCAAGCAGCGCAAAAAAGATCGAAAAAACACACATCAGTTAATACAGCGAGATTTGGATTGGGAAAATCAGTAAGTCTCTTTTCTGACCATTCACATTCTTTAGGCACAATTTCTTTTGCAAACTGTTTGGTCTAAAAAACAATAATTCCCCAACTTGCCGGAAAATTAGCATCCAATGGATTTAATCACCCAAATCAAAAAATCACCAGCAAGTATCACGTTTCCAGAAGTCATCGCTCATATCGATGCCAACTACGACTTTACCCCTACGCGTTTTGTCAATGGCGAAACCATCAATGAAGCTGGCCAAAACAATGGAAGTTGCAAAATTTTCTCATTTGCAAAGCTGAAGGACCTGAGCAAAGAAGAGACCTTGTCACTTTTTGGAGACTTTTATAGAAAAGATGTTTTGGAAAATCCGTCTGGAACAGACCATCTAAATATCCGAAACTTCATGAACCTAGGCTGGGAAGGAATCCAGTTCGAAGGAGAAGCACTGATAAAGAAATAGTTGCAATACTTTCGACAGGGATGATTGGCTCTAGCCTAACCCTGGTGAAATTTAAGTTGTGAGAAGAGGAATTAAATCTAGCCTATTCCAAGACAAGAGATTGAGCAGGTTACAAGCCTTTTTTCGCACTTTGTCTGGTAAAAAAACGATATCTCCCCAACCCTCTCCGTTAGGATCTCGCACCCAAATCTTTACAGCTGCCATTCCTGCATAGGCAGCTGTTGGAGTTTACTTTCTGCTTCCTTATTATTACGCTTCATTCTGAAGGGAATGATTGAAAATACTCCATGGGAAAACGAATCAGACTCCATCAAGCCGAAGTCATCTCACTCAGCTACCTGAGTTTGGGAGTGCTTTGGATTTTTTTAAGTGACAAGGTCACTACCTACATTTTCAGTGACGACATCATTTCCATGACCAAATTCCAACTTTCCAAAGGAATTTTCTTCGTCATTGCCACCGGGGTTTATATTTACTTTTTGACCAAAAGCCTATTTGACCGGGTCAATCATCGCAAAAAGGAGCTGGAGCTGCTCTTCACCAATCCAAATTTGGGTATCCTCAAAGTGGATGAAGAGGGCTATTTCACAGAAGTCAGTCCCAATATTGAAAAGCTTACCGGCTACCATCCCAATGAGTTATTGGGCAAGCATCTCAATCACCATACCCCTGAGCACCGTAAAGAAAAAGACCTTGAAAATCTACTGTACATCCGAAACTCAACCCATCAGGATGGCTTTATTTTCACCAAGCATCTCCTCAGTAAATCAGGTGCAGAAATCATCATCAAAGGCTACGGAGCGAGAATAGAAACCAAATCTCCTTCTAAGAAAGAATATATTGTCGCCTTTCAAAACATCACGGATCACGTCAATTTTCTCAAAAAGCTCGAAGACCACAACAAGCAGCTTCGCGAACTGGCTTCTGAGCAAAGTCACTTGGTTCGTGCTCCTTTAGCAAGGATTCTGGGGATTACCGGATTGTTTGAAGAAGGGCATGAATTGACAGACCAAGAAAGAAACGCCCTGCTTCGCAATCTCAAAGTCTCTGGCGAAGAGCTTGACCAAGCGCTCAAAGATATCAGCCAGAAAATGCTATTTTCAGGTGAATGAGCCAATAGACTAACAGGTTCAACGGTGGCAACCATATCACCCTGTAGAATTGACTTTATAGTTCCTTCACTTCCGTGAGATTCATTAACGATAAGTGTTACTTTCACACCGTTCTAAAAACCGAAAGCAACTACTTTCTGTAAGCAAGCATATCATCAAACTTTTCCCAGTTCAAATTTTAAATCTAGCTCGGCTGAATCACCCAAACCATTCTATTCAATAGTTACCACAAATCTCACATACCTCGTCATTGGATGTGTTCCATCGTCTGAAACTTCAGCGATGACATGGAGTTGACCAGTTGAGCTGGGATCCAGTTTCACTTCTACTTGATTACCATTGGGAGTTAAAACAGCCTCTCCTCCATACGTACCCACTTCTTTGTACACCCAAAACTGTGTAGTCAAAGCATCCCCATCCGGATCGGAAGCTTCTATTTGCAGATTCAAAGTCTCACCTGCTTTTGCATACAGCCGTGAAGCACCGGATGCTTTCACATCCGGAGCATGATTGGCATCAGCAAAGTCCATCACGCACCAATCTGCTCTTGAAGCAAAATCTTGCTGGATCGCCTCCACCCAACGGATCTGAGGATAAGTAGCATCTAGCTTTTCTGTAAAAGGATTATAGTCCAGCACCTCTTTTCCATCCTCCCAGCGGTTAGGTTGCTCTGCGGATTGAACCAATCTACCTCCCCAGCCACCCCACTCTGGATGATCCAGATTATCCAGTCCCACATCGATCAAATGTAGGTAAGCTGGAGAATCCCCTTCAGAGATAAAGTCATAGATACCGAAAGTCCCCCATTGTGCATTCTCCAATTTGGTCGGATCTCCATGAATGTGCTCATCATCTCCTTCTTGCTTTTGGCCATCACCATAGCTATAGTATTGCTTCAAAAGTGGCCCATGACCGTTGATGATCTCATTTCCCATAAACTCCCCCTCAAAGAGATAATGCTGGGATTCAGGCACAGCAGCTTTCCACGAATAAGCAAAGCACCAAAATTGATTGGAATTGTAGAAAATCTTCAGATCCGGCCAATTGGGAGCAATGTATTTTCGATAAGTAGCATCCTGATCTAGAATCGCATAAATGATGGCTTTGTCCACTACCTTTTGATAGACGCTTGTCCACTCAGGCGTATTTTTATATTGATCCTCTATCGATTTGAGTGCACGGGCGATGGTATTTGTACCACCCCAAACCTGTAGATACAGCGGCTCCATCTCCTCATCGAGCAGTTTGGCTTTGATAAAATCCGACCCTTCAGTATCTACTTCCATTTCTCCTTCGAAATCAATATTTCCCACACGGACCAGACTTCTCAAATGATCTGCCGTTGGAAAACCCTCCGCATGTTGACTGAGTTTGGGGTAAACCGTCTCATAAGCGTCCAGCAGCGGGTTCATCCACTCCACTCCCGGCCATCTCAAATCTGGAATTGCCCCGTACATATTCTTGGTCATTTCCATTTCCGAGGTAAAAAGTGTCCCCTCACCATCTCCTTTGTAGTGCCACATAGAGGAAGAGTAAATCAATCCCTCAATCCGAAATTCATTCGCATAAAGCAGCATGCGGATAAAGGAGTCCACATCATCGATCTCCCCATCTGTCGTGACGATGGTTCGGGGTTTTGTAGAGGAAGGTTCTGGAGAAGATTCTTTTTGAGTTTGAGTCTCTGGCTGACAAGCAAACAACAAAGCAAGAAGAATCAACGAGTAGATTGATTTCATAGGTTTTTGGGTTTGAGGGAAATAAGATAAGAAATGAAGCCGAAATAACAATTGCTGAAGTGAGGCCTTGACACCTAGCCAAACAGGGATTTTACCCATTTCCTGAAAATGGCTAAGTCTCCCTCGGATTTGGCTAAAACTTCTACTTGGATGTACCTCATTTTTGTAAAGTCAAAAAAACAAAAACAGAAATGAACAAAACAGCAATCATCACAGGAGGAAGTCGCGGTCTAGGTAAAAACATGGCCTTGAGCCTGGCATCCAGAGGAATCGATGTAATTCTCACCTATCACAGCAATAAAGAAATGGCTTATCAAGTCGTGGAGGAGATAGAGAAGCTAGGAACCAAAGCAGTGGCTTTTCAACTAGACACCTCTCGAGTGGATGCTTTTGCCTCATTCTTGGCACAAGTGGACCACTGGCTTCAAGAAACCAAAAACACATCCAATTTTGATTTTCTGATCAATAATGCAGGAATTGGAATCTACGAGACGATTCAGAACAGTTCGGAAGATCAATTTGACTCCATGGTCAATATCCACTTAAAAGGAGTATATTTCTTGACCCAACAGGCAATCCCTCGCATAAATCGCGGAGGTCGCATCATCAATGTTTCCTCAGGTCTGGCGAGATTTTCTCTACCCGGCTACGCCGCTTATGCGATGATGAAGGGTGGCATAGAAGTCTTCACACGCTACCTCGCCAAAGAGCTGGGAGAAAAAGGAATCTCAGCCAACACCCTGGCACCGGGAGCCATTGAAACGGATTTTCAAGGCGGAGCTGTCAGAGACAATGCACAACTAAACCAACATGTCTCAAATAGCACTGCATTGGGAAGAGTAGGTTTGCCAGAAGATATCGGAGGAGTAGTGGCCTTTCTATGCTCCGAAGAAGCCAGATGGGTCAATGCCCAACGAATCGAAGTGTCTGGAGGCCAAAATATCTAGAAAATATATGGAACGACTCAATTCTATCAGTGATTTTCACCGCTTTACCGGTCAGTCTTCCCTGGAGCATCCATTGATCAGCTTGATTGATTATAGCAAAGTCACCCATCAATCATCCAGTGGAGAGCTCAAGTGGGTTCAGACTTTCTACACCATTTCTCTCAAAAGAGATGTGGTCGGAAAATACCGATACGGCCAGCAAACTTATGATTTTGACGAAGGTCTGATGAATTTCTTTGCACCAAATCAGGTGATCACCATTGAGCAGGGTGAAGCTTCCGACAAAAAACCATCAGGATGGATCTTGGCCATCCATCCTGATTTTTTCTTTGGCTCCGAACTGAGCAAAAAGATCAAAAAATACCAATTTCTGAACTATTCAGTGCGGGAAGCTCTATTCCTATCTGAAAAGGAAGAGAAAGTAATCACGACGATCCTATCCAATATCCAATCAGAATACCAAGCCAATCTGGATCAGTTTAGCCAAGAGATCATTCTCAATCAAATTGAGCTTTTGCTCAACTATGCAGATCGGTTTTATCAAAGGCAATTCCTGACACGGAAAGTCTCCAACCACGAACTGCTGGATCGCTTTGAAAAGATACTGGAGGAGGAGTTTGAAGAGCAAAAAATCCTCGAGAACGGCCTACCCAATGTACAGCAGATCGCCAGCAGGCTCCACGTATCTCCAGACTATCTCAGCAGCATGCTCAAAGTGCAGACCGGTCAAAGTACGCAGCAGCACCTACATCGCTTCATCATCGATGCTGCCAAAGTCCAGCTATCCACTTCTCAGCTTTCGGTCAGTGAGATATCCTACGCGCTAGGGTTTGAGCATCCACAATCCTTCAGCAAACTCTTCAAATCCAAAACCAATCAAACTCCACTAGAATATCGTGCTTCATTCAATTGACTCCTCTGCGGTATAAATCCCTACCTTTGGAAAAAATACTTTTGAGGTCATGAACTGGATCCTTTTGATTATTGCAGGACTATTTGAAGTGGCTTTTGCGTTCTGTTTGGGTAAAGCAAAAGAGACCATCGATACCGAGCAATATCTTTGGTATGGAGGATTTTTGGTGGCTTTAGTCATCAGTATGAGCTTACTCATCAAAGCCACTCAGACTCTTCCCATCGGCACAGCTTATGCTGTCTGGACAGGGATAGGAGCTGTAGGAACAGTGCTAGTTGGCATTTTCATCTTCAAAGAACCCGCTACCTTTTGGAGGGTATTCTTTATCAGTACTTTGATCGCATCGATCATCGGGTTGAAGGCAGTTTCACACTGAGTTTGATTAAATGAAATTGTTTTGGAAAACATCAGAAGATATTTTGACTTAATAGCAGGTGTTTCGCTTACCGCCGAAGACTGGGAAATGTTTGCTTCCAAACTCGTGCGACAGGACTTTCCAAAAAAACACGTCTTACTCAAATCAGGAAAAATAGAACCCTATTTATCCTTTGTAGAGTCAGGTATTTTTCGATTCTATCATTCCAAAGATGAACATGAGTTGACCTTTGCATTTGCATTTGAAGGGGAGTTTATGAGTGGGTATAGTTCATTTCTTACCCAATCTCCTTCTCACTACCACATCGAAAGCCTCACTCCTGCCACTCTGTGGAGAATCAGCTTTGATGATTTGCAATCAATCTACCTTGAAACAGCAATTGGAAATTTAATTGGCAGAAAGACCAGCGAAGGTTTATTCCTGCAAAAGTCTAAAAGAGAGCTTTCCCTTCTGACAGAATCGGCAGAACAACGCTACCTCAATTTATTTTCTGAACAAGCTCACCTTGTCCAGCAGATACCATTGAAATACCTCGCTTCATACATTGGTGTCACGCCGCAAGCTCTCAGCCGCATTCGCAAGAGACTTGCATCCTCACACTAAATCCAGCAAAAGGTCAGTGACTTTTCCTTGATTTATTAACCTAGGTTCATTTACCGCAAACCTCAAAACGTCGATTTTTGTAAAAAAAAGATGAAACCTCTGATCGTACTTCTGCTGGTATTTGCGATTTCACTAATTGGATTTAAACTATCCAAAGGCACTTTTGAACTTGCTGAAGCTGGCAGAATCGCAATGTCGGCTATGTTGCTTTTCACAGCGATCGGACACTTTGCTTTTTCTAAGGGAATGGCGATGATGGTGCCCGACTTTATACCCAATAAAGTAGCTGTGGTGTATCTCACAGGACTGCTGGAAGTAGCTGCAGCTATCGGACTCTTTGTTCCTGCATTGAGGGTTTGGACCGGATGGCTACTGATTTTGTTTTTGATCCTAGTCCTTCCTGCTAATATTCAAGCATCAATCAAGCAAATCAACTATCAAAAAGGTACTTTAGATGGACCTGGCTTGAGCTATCTGTGGTTTAGAGTTCCCCTTCAAATGTTATTTATTGCCTGGACCTATTTGGTGGCTGTAAGATGAGAGCCCGCTAGCTTGTCAATAAAAACCCAGCAAGCACGAACTCTGTAGAGAGGTGCTTGCTGGGTTTCAAAAATTAGGGATTGGTAGAGAAGATAGAACCATTCGCAATCAGCGCACGTCGGTTCATTTTCAAAATATCCCTCACCCACTCTGCGAAATCTTCTGGCTGAAGAACCTTGTCCGGATTTCCATCCGTCAATCCCGCCTGAATACTCATATCCGAAGCTATCGTACTTGGAGTCAAAGTGATCACACGGATATTTTGCTTTCTCCACTCAGCCATCATGGATTGCGAAAGTGAGATCACAGCCGCCTTGGATGCCGCATAGGCTGACATATGAGCTCCACCTTTCAATCCAGCAGTCGAAGCTACATTGACGATATCACCTTCTCCTTTTTCTTTCAAATAAGGATAAACTGCCATTGCGGCATAGTAAACCCCAAACAAATTGGTCTGAATCACCTCCTGCCAATCCGCTGAGGACATGGCTTCTAAAGTTCCCATTTTGCCGATTCCGGCATTGTTGATCAAAATATCCACGCCTCCCAGCTCTGATACCAAAGCATCGATCCCGGACTTGACGGCATCTTCACTTGCGATATCAAAAGCTTCAAATGAAGCCTTCACGCCAAGTTTTTGCAGTTCAAGAGCTACGGACTTGAGTTGCTCTTCATTTCTTCCCGTGATACCGATATTCACACCTTCCTGTGCCAAAAGTGTCGCTATTGCTTTCCCCAATCCGCGACTGCCACCTGTGATGATGGCTGTTTTTCCTTTTAATGAAATCATGATTTGAATGTTTTTATGACTAGTGAACCAAATCTTTGGTTGTTTTGATCCCTGATAGTGGAATTTTAAGCAGAGTTGATCTTCAAAATTTCATTGCCTATTTTGGATGAGCATTTCGCATTCCGAAGAACGAATTTCACCCTTTGAATCTCCTCCAATTATGCCCAAAAACAACCCTTGGTCCGAAGCTATGAGCAAATTGCATGACATTTTCTCCAAAACTGAACTGGTCGAAACCACCAAATGGGGAATGCCTGTCTATACCGTCAATGGAAAGAATGTCGCCGGATTCATAGGTATGAAAAATCATTTTGCGCTATGGTTTTACAATGGGGTCTTTCTCTCAGATCCATACCAAGTACTAGTCAATGCCCAAGAAGGCAAAACCAAAGCGATGCGTCAATGGAGATTTGAATCCACAGAAGATATCGATGAAGTAAAAATCCTAGAATATCTGAAAGAAGCCATCCAAAATGAAAAAGACGGAAAGTCCTGGAAGCCTGAAAAAGGTAGAGAAGTGGAGATTCCTTCTCTTTTGGAAGAAAAACTAAATGAAAATACCAAGCTTAAAGAATCCTTTGAAGCACTGACACCTTTCAAACAAAAGGAATACATCGAATACATCAACGAGGCAAAAAGGGAAGCTACCAAACTGAGCCGATTGGAAAAAATCATCCCGATGATCCTGGAAGGAAAGGGGCTCAATGACAAATACCGATAGGACAATTCTAAAACCTTTGATTTAACAATCCTGTTTTAGGGCAAAATACCTAAAAAGTATATTTTTGCTTTATGAAGTCAAAGCTGCACCATTCCCGATTGATTATCCTATTTCTTGGGATTTTTACTTTTAGTTTTTCTCTCGACGCACAGGATCGAAAACCAAATATCATCCTGATCATGGCAGATGATCTGGGAATAGAGACGATCAGCAGCTATGGGGGAACTTCCTATCAAACTCCCTTCATCGATGCCATGGCAGCTGATGGCGCAAAATTCGAAAACTGCTTTGCCCAGCCTCTCTGCACTCCTTCTCGAGTTCAGCTCATGACAGGCCAATACAATGTGAGAAACTACACTGTCTTTGGCCAGCTGGATCGTAGCCAGACGACCTTTGCAAACCTGCTCAAAGATGCCGGGTACAAAACCGCCATCGCTGGCAAGTGGCAATTGGGAAAGGACAAAGATTCCCCTCAGCATTTTGGCTTTGATGAATCTCTTCTGTGGCAGCACATGCTGGGCGCTACGGATGAAAATGGCCATGACACCCGCTATTCCAATCCTGTTTTGGAACATAATGGAGTAGCCAAGCACTATGATGGCGGACAATTTTCTACAAATGTGACGAGCGACTTTTTGATCGATTTTATGGAAAAGAATCAGGATTCGCCCTTTTTCCTTTATTACCCCATGATCATCACACACTGCCCTTTTGTCCCGACACCAGACTCCAAAGACTGGGATCCTAGCAGTCCAGGTTCGCCTACCTACAAGGGAGACGCGCAATATTTCGGAGATATGGTTTCTTACATGGATAAGACCGTTGGAAAGATCATTGCCAAAGTAGAAGAATTGGGACTGAGTGAGGAGACGATTATCATCTTCACAGGGGACAATGGTACAGATGCACCAGTAGTATCTCAGTACCGAGGTCGGGAATTCCCTGGAGGCAAATCCAAAACAACCGACAATGGAATCCATGTTCCACTTGTAGTGCAGTGGAAAGGACAAATCAGCCCAGGAATAGAAAGCGATGATTTGATTGATTTCAGCGATTTCTTACCAACGCTAATGGATGTCGCAGGCGTGAAAACACCTAAAACCCTTCCGGTTGATGGGGTGAGTTTTCTTCCTCAAATGATGGGTAAAAAAGGCAATCCAAGAGATTGGACCTACTTCTGGTTTACCAGAAATGGAGATATGGAAAGTCTTAAGGAATTTGTCAGAAACAAAGAGTTTAAACTCTATGCCAGTGGGGAATTTTATAATATCCAAGAAGACTGGTTCGAAGAGAAACCACTAGTTTTTCCATTGCAGGACAAAAATGCCAAAAGAGCCCATAAAGAATTATCGAAGGCACTGAAGCAATTTGAGGGCATCAGATAATTCACAAAGCTAATCTGTAATTCTGGCGGACTCCAGCAGCGCTGCATTTCTTCTAAACAATTCCCTCATTTCCTCCAAAATCGCCAAATAATCAGCATGACCCGCCAAATTTTTGATTTCAAAAGGATCCTGGATCAAATGATATAATTCCTCCCTTTCCGGATCATCCCGATATCGGAAATATTTCCATTCCTCCGTTCTTAGCCCCTCGCTTGCAGGAATAATATCCACCTCCCAAAGATGCTCCACCACAAAATCTCTTCTTTCCAAAGCAGGATTTTCATGGATCACATAATCCGCCAAGCTCAATCCTTGCCAGGATTCTGGCATGATTCCACCCGCAAACTCTAAAATCGTCGGAGCGATATCGATATTCAAGGCAAAACTGGTGATCGTTCTATGTCCGACATGGCGTGGATCATAAATAATCAAAGGCACGCGAAGGGAATTGTCATACATCAGCCACTTGCCAGCCAACTGTCTTTCCCCCTGAAAATAGCCATTGTCTCCCATCAGGATGATCACCGTATTCTGATCCTGCCCTGTTTCTTTCAACACTTCCCGGATTTTCCCGATCTCCAAATCCACCTCCGAAATCATCCGATAGTAACCTTTAATACTCGCCTGATATTTATCCGGATCATCATATCTCCAATGCCATCTGGTGCGATTTTCACCTTTTCTGACATATTCCGGAAGATCTTCGAAATATTTATCCTTGGCTATTTGTGGCTTTGGAAATTTCCCTTTCTGGTACAGATGATCCACTGACTCAGACCAGAAATACTGCTCCTCAGCCGGATCGTGGGCATGAGGAGCCGAAAAACTCAAGGAAAGCATAAATGGTTTTTCGACTGTCTGAGATCGGATAAACTGCTGCGCCTGATGCGAAGTGTATTGGGTCAAATGAACAGTGTCAGCACCGATGGTTTTGTAGAAATACCCTCTTCGATCCTTGAATTGTCCGTTGCGGTCATAGCTTTCTCCCTCTTGAAAGAGACGCTCAAATCCCGGGTAATTGACCCCAAACTTCCCAAAGAAAGCCGTGTTGTAGCCATACTTTTTAAGTTCTTCGGGATAAGATTGCTGGGCATAGTCTTCTTGCAGTGTTTGACCAAATGTATAGCCATGGGTTCTTTCATATAGCCCTGTCAAAATACTGGCCCGGCTGGCCGCGCAAATCGGTGTGGTCACAAAGGCATTTTGGAAATAAATCCCCTCACGAGCCAATTGATCCATCTGAGGAGTAAGAATGATGTCATTCCCTGCAAAACCCAACGCATCCCAACGCTGATCATCTGTGAGAATAAAGATGATATTGGGCCTTTGCTGAGCCAAGCTCAAATGGGAGAAAAGCATCATGAAAAAAACTAAAAACCTGAAGGAATAGATGAGTGTCATGCAAAAAGATAAGTAAAAGCAGCGGCTTTCTCAAAAGTTAAAAACGCTCAAACAGACGATTCCTCAAAACTTAACAAAGGCTGATTTCCAGACTTTTCAATCCGATAATTTGATAAATAAGAAAACAAAATTACATTTGTATCGTACACGATATAAACGCCAACGATATGAAAGCAGAAACCAATTGGATACAGACCATTTTTAGGATTATTTTGGGGGCCTTCATGGCTTTAGCAGGCATAGGTCATTTGACTTTTCAGCGGGAAGAATTTCTGGCGCAAGTTCCGAGATGGCTTCCCTCCGACCCTGCATTTATGGATTTTGTAGTTTTATCTTCTGGAGTCGTGGAGATTTCCTTGGGCTTAGCCATGATCTTCTTGACCAAGCACAAGGTCAAAGTCGGAATCATTTTGGCTATTTTCTATGTTTTGATTTTTCCAGGAAACATCTCTCAATACACGAATGGAATTGATGCCTTTGGGCTCGATACCGATCAAAAGCGACTTATCCGTCTCTTTTTCCAACCTGTCCTGATTCTTTGGGCACTATGGTCTACAGGAGCATTAAAGTATTTACTCAACAAAAAGAAATAATATGAATTTCTACGATTTTGAAGCAAAAAAACTAAATGGCAAAGAGGCCTCCATGGCTGATTTTAAAGGAAAAACAGTCATCGTAGTAAACACTGCCAGCAAATGTGGATTGACACCTCAATACGAAGGTCTAGAAAAACTCTATTCCAAATACAAAGAGCAAGGCTTGGTGATTTTGGGTTTCCCCTGCAACCAATTTGCTAATCAGGAATCAGGTAATTCTGATGAAATCGCGGAGTTTTGCCAAGTAAACTATGGCGTAAGCTTCCCCATGTTTGACAAAATCGACGTCAATGGCAAGGATGCACATCCCATTTTCAAATACCTCAAATCCGAATTAAAAGGCGGGATTTTGGGCAGTAAGATCAAGTGGAATTTCACCAAATTTATCATAGACAAAAATGGAAATCCTGTAAAGCGCTTTTCACCGGTAACCACCCCGGAGAAAATGGAAAGTTACATCCAACAAATCCTTGCCGATGCCTGATCAACTGGCTAAATTATACTTGGAAAACCAGCTGTGCTTTCCCCTCTATGCAGCTTCGAGACTGACCACCAAAATCTATACTCCCTATCTCAACGAGCTGGATATCACCTATCCTCAATACCTGGTGATGATGGTTCTGTGGCAACATCCTGAGCAATCAGTCAATGATATCGGACACAAACTCCTCCTAGAGTCCAATACACTGACCCCTTTATTGAAGCGATTGGAACAAAAGAAGCTAATTAAGAGAACACGGTCTCATAAAGACGAACGCTCGGTGCTGGTCAGTCTGACGCAAGAAGGGCTAGAACTAAGAGAAAAAGCCGCGGTGATTCCTGACCAAATCATGGCTTCTTTCCAAGATGAAAGCATCAGCCCAGAAGAGGGAATAGCATTCCGGGAGACGTTGAAAAAACTAATGGGGATTTTGCGAGAAAAAAGCCAGTGACGCATTCAAATATGGATCTGCTTCGGAGTAGATCCATATTTCTTTTTGAAAGCAGCTATAAAATGTGAGACACTTTTGTATCCCAAATTCAAAGCCACCTCACTGACTGGAATCCCTTCTCGTAGCATGACTTTCGCCTGATCCATTCGCAATTCGGTAACATAAGACCTGATCGTCTGTCCAAATGCTTCTTTAAATCCAGTTTTAAGTTTTTGTTCGTTCAAAGAGACTTCTTTGGAAAGCTGACGAATAGTCGGAGGATTCGAAAAATTAGCCCCCAAAAATGCCTTTGCCTGCTTTAATTTGTTCAAATCTTGATGAGGAAGTTCAGATGAAATGTGTTGACTCTGTATCCTAGAATGAACCATCAGAAAAAACTCTCTCAATTTGTATCCTAAGAAATACCGAGTCAATGTCCCCTGACTTTTATTATCAAAAATTTCTGTTAAAACCTCGAAAGTCTTCACATCTATAGGCAATACACACTCTCCAAAACGCACGTAATCCCAGGCCAGAACTTTTTGAAAAAAATCAAACTCTTTGGACCAAACCTCTGACTCGAGCAAATTCAAAAAATAAGCTCTCGACATAAAAATCCTTGTATAGTCATACCTCTCCTGATCCTGTCTCAGAAAGATAGTCGGATTGCATTGATGTCTAAACGCCAGTTGTAGAAGTCCGACCTGAATGGATTTGCTAGCATGAATTTTTGTTTTCAAAGTACTCTCGCCTTTGCTCATAAGAGATATCTGTATGAAATCCCTCCCAACAAATAGTCGATTGGATACCGTCTGGTGAAGATGAAATTGGTTGCGGGTAATGCAAAAACCGGCGGTGTAAGCAGCAGAAAATGTACCGTCCAAAAAATCATTACTGACAGGATAGTTGACCTCCTTCCAATCCACCACTGAGGATTCCTGAGTGGACGAAAGTTCTACATCCAACAAGGTCTCATTTGTCTCCAGTAATTTAGATTGAATAAACATAATTCCTTTTTCGATACTTTTTGTTCCTTTTTCGATACTGCCTGATCTGGCTGTAAAGCTACTTTTGCAACATTAATTAAAATCATTCTAAATAAAAACAAGATCTTTTTGAAAGGTCTTCCCGGGGGAGCAATGAAGAAATTTCTACTTTTTACAGCTTTTTTTATTGGATTATCAATTTCCACACGGGCTCAAAATCAAAAGTCCGGTGTAGATGGAAAAGTATCCACAGCAGACGGACCTGCCATAGGAATAGCTGTCATGCTGACCAACACCAGCATCGGCACTGTGACCGATGAAGAAGGTAGATTCAAACTGGATCTTTCGCCAGGCAATTACCAGCTAACCTTCAGAGGCTTGGGATACACTACTCAAACTGTATCAGTATCTATCAAATCAAGCCAAAGAAAAGAGCTTCATATCAAACTGCTACCAAAAGACACCCAATTGGAGCAAGTCACTGTCACTGGAGCCCCTGAGATCGAGGTAGTCAGAGAATCGCCCTACAATGTCGTCGCTCTGGATACCAAAGGACTGTACAATTCCACCATGGATCTCGGTCACGTCCTCAATAGAGCTTCAGGAGTCAAAGTAAGAGAATCAGGAGGCGTCGGCTCCCGAATGAATATTTCACTCAATGGGTTTACAGGCAGGAATGTCAAAATCTTCATGGATGGTGTGCCCATGGCTGGCTTTGGCAATGCCTTCCAGCTCAACAATATCCCAGTAGGAGTAGCTGAAAGGGTAGAAATATACAAAGGTGTAGTTCCTATCGAATTTGGTACCGATGCCATGGGAGGAGTGATCAACATCGTGACCAACCAAACTGGAAATACTTACCTGGATGCATCCTATTCCTACGGCTCATTTAATACACACCGGGCAAACATCAGTGCTGGTTACACAGCTAAAAGTGGGTTTACTGTGCAGTTGAATGCTTTCAAAAACTACTCTGATAATAACTACGAAGTCTACCTGGACCGCATGCTCGACATCTCGACTGGAGGCTATATCCGCGGAGACTATTATGTCAAAAGATTTCATGACAAATATTCGAACCAAACGGTGATGGCCAAAGTAGGTTTTGTCAATACCAAATGGGCCGACCGATTTCTTTTTGGACTTACGGCAGGAGAATTGGAAGCAGATATCCAAAATGCCTCTACTCTCTCCATCGTATATGGAGAGCGCACCCGATCTTCCAAGACCTTACTTCCGTCAGTAGAGTACTACAAGCGCGACTTAGGCACTAAAGGTCTGACTGTTAGGTTTACCGGAAACTACAATATCAACTCCAACCACAATGTGGATACGGCTTCCCGAGTGTACAATTGGTACGGAGAGTTTATGGAAAGCAATATGAGAGGTGAAAGTGGCACCAATACACTTTCAGATTTTCAGGATGAAAACTATTCCAGCACAGCTAACATTTCATACAGGATCAGCGACCATCACTCTATTTCACTAAATGATGTCTTGACAGGCTACGAAAGAAAACTGGATTCCAGCGTACCGATGGATGATATTTCCTCCCCTGCCGACACCATGCGTAGAGCGAATACCAAAAACGTATTTGGAGCGGCCTATGTCTATCGACCTAGTCATGACTGGAATCTCAATGTTTTTGGCAAGCACTATTACCAACATGTAGTAGGACCTAGAGACACTACGACTACCAATACCTCAAAATACGCTGAGCTGGCAGCTGATTTCCAAACCACAGGCTATGGTGTCGCCACCACGAGATTCTACAAAGACTACCAGTTCAAAGCTTCTATTGAGCGGGCATTGCGCCTACCAAACGCCAACGAAATCTTTGGAGACGAACTCCTCACCGCAGGCAATAGCTCACTACGTCCAGAAAACTCCACCAACTTCAATCTCGGCACTACGCTCAATCGTCAGTTGAAAAATGGAAACACGCTATACCTGGATGTGAGTGGCTACTATCGACTGACCAAAGATTATATCCAGCAAGTTCAGGATGCTCGATACGGTACGATCAGCAATGTCAACTTCGGTCGGGTACGCAACATCGGCGTGGATGTAGAAGGTCGCTATTATTTGAAAAACAAAGCAATGATTGGTGCTACTGTCACCTACATGGACTTGAGAAACAAAGAAAAATACCGTGATGCGCAGTCCACTGTCATCGACGCTACCTACAACAACCGTATGCCAAATACGCCTTATTTCTTCGGAAATGTCGATGGAGCCTACTACATCCATGACTTAGGAGGAAAAGGCAATGTCCTATCCTTGAACTACACCTTCAACTTTGTAGGAGAGTTTTATCTCCTCTGGGAAAGCCAAGGAACCCAGAGTACCAAAGCCACTTTGGACCGGCAGCTTTATCATGACTTTATCATGACCTATGCCATCAAAAATGGCAGATACAACATCAGCTTAGAAGGACTTAACCTGTCCAATGCTAGACTTTACGACAACTTCAGCCTGCAAAAACCGGGAAGAAGCATCAGCGTCAAACTGCGCTATTATTTCAACACCAGACAAACTAAATCTCAAATCTAAATTTTATAAACACGATGAAAACCAACCTTAGACTTTGGAAATTTTGCCTGCCGCTTGCTGCTATTGCATTTGCAAGCTGCTCAGACGATGACCCTACCCCAGATCCGGTTCCACCTGTAGATGAAACAGAAGCGAAATACTTCATCGCTGCTGAAAATGACAACGGAACCTATAACATCGCAGTAGACGACTTGACCACAGGTACCACCACCACGATAGGTAACGGGATCGAGGATCCAGTATCTTACTCTCACTATGCCTACAATGGTACCGAAGCCGTGATGGCATTTTCTTACAGACAGGGTGATCCTACTGTAGGTCGTATTTGGGGCTTGGACGAAACTGGTGCACTTAGCGAAATCGGTGCAGGTTTCCAGTTGACACATGGCTTCTCTTCCATGGGCCCCTTCGAAAATTACCTGATTCTTGCTCGAGGAAACAGAACGTTTGCTGACGAGACTGTCGGCGCCAACTTCTACTTCATGGATTTGGAAGCTGACGGAGCAGTGGAAGCTAAGCAATTGACTACCCTCGGTCTAGCTGGTGAAGGCTTGGAATCACAGCCTGTAGGCGTAGCTGATCACGGAGACGGCACTTTCTACTCTGCGCTTGATGTCACCGATGGCAATGTAGATGAAGTTCAAATCGTACAGCTGGACAGAGATCTCAATGTGCTTCGAGTGATTACGGATGATAGAATCGGTTCCGGTTACGGTCGCTTTAGATCTGCAAGATATTCTTTGATCGAAAATGATGACGAAGGGAATACCTATGTGTTTGGTAATCCATTGGACGGAGAGACCAAAGGTGGTGCTTTGAAAATCAATAAGGGATCAAACGATTTTGACGGTTCTTACTATTTCAATATCGAGGACAAAGCTGAAGGACATTCCTTCAGAAAAGTATGGCATGTGACGGGTAAATACTTCTTGTTGGAGTTTTACAACGACATCGAAGCTACTACCAATTCACCCGCTTACAAATATGGTATCGTCAATGTGGAGACTCAGTCTTTTGCATGGGTGACAGGTTTGCCGGCTACCGAAACCATCGCCAGCACTCCAGGATGGCCATTCTCTGCTGACGAAAAAGTATTTATTCCTATCGTCACTACTGATGCCAATCCATTTGTTTATGTGATCGACCCAGTGACAGCAGTAGCTACCAAAGGTATCGAAATCCAAGGCGCGACTGATGTGGGTGGTCTTGCCAAACTGACTTATTAAAATATTCTCATCCAACCTCCTAGGACAATCCTGCTGGAATCCCAATTGCTTCCTTTGGGATTGTCCTTTTTTCTTCTAAAAAACAATGAAAAAACTCCTTACTCTCGCATTGGCCGCAGGATTGTGGACCGGTGCTTTTGCGCAGGAAAGTCCTCTTGTGACCAGAGAATTCTGGCAGGACCATCCTAGCTTAGACCAGGTGAAATCTGAATGGAACAAAGGATTCAGCTATGCTCAGGTAGTTGGATCAGATGATCCACTTGCCCTCGCTGTATCCAATGAAGCTCCGATCGAAGTGGTGAAATTCCTGGCTGATCAGCCAGATGTAGACTTGACCAGAAAACTCCACGAAGGTCGAATATACATTCATCTGGCTGCCAATAGTGGCAATGCCGAAGCAACAGATTATCTACTGGAAAAAGGTTCGCCGATCGAGTATTTGGATGCCAACAATCACACCGCATTTACTTTTGCAGGATTCCAAGGCAACTTGACCGTGCCTTTGGCTGAGGTATTTCTCAAGCATGGTGTGGATGTCAATGCCACTTATCCAGAGAAACTGGATGCGACTATTTTGTTGATTTCCATTCTGTATGACAAAGATTTGACGCTGACGGACTATTTCATTTCCAAAGGCGCTTCTATCAATGCAGTGGACAATGAGGGAAATACTGCTTTCAACTATGCAGCGCAATCCGGTGATGTAGAAATCCTAAAAGCTTTGGCAGCCAGAGGTGCCAAGTACGATGATCGTGCACTGATTAAAGCTGCCAAGGGAACTTACAGAACATACACTACCGTGGAGGTTCACAAATACCTTGTCGATGAACTTGGCCTTTCTCCTCAAGTGAAAACGGAAGAAGGCGAAAACCTGCTGAACCTCGTGACCAAAAAGCAAAATCAGACTGAAACGGTAAAATTCTACCTTGCCAAAGGTGTGGATGCGAGCAATGTGGACCAGGATGGAAACACTCCTTTCCTCAATGCCGCTGGTGCCAAAGATCTGGAAACAGTGACCTTACTTTTCCCTAGCGTAAAAGACATCAATGCAGCAAATAAGGAAGGTGTGACTCCATTGATCGCAGCGGTGCAGGGTTCCAGCGCCGAGGTGGTTTCTTTCCTTTTGGCTCACGGAGCAGATGCACAGGTCAAAGATGCGGAAGGCAATTCCCTGATTTATTACTTGGCTGAGTCATTCCGTACAGGCGGAAGAGGTCGAGGAGGCAATCCCCAGCAAGCGATTCATGACTTCAGTGCCAAGATGACCACATTGAAAAACAGCGGATTAGATCTGACTGCAGCTCTACCGGATCGCAACACGCTGTATCACTTATTGGCTGAGAAAAACAATCTAGGTGTGCTGAAAACGCTGGAAAATGAAGGCATTGCGATCAATGCAGTCAATCAGGAAGGCATGACGGCTCTTCACAAAGCTGCGTTGGTTTCATCTGACGACAAGACTTTGAAGTACCTCGTTTCTTTGGGCGCAGACAAGTCCATTGCCACTGATTTTGAGGAAACTGCTTATTCTTTGGCGAAGGAAAATGAGCAATTGAACCGAAATCAGATTTCTGTAGAATTCCTAAAGTAAGCAAGTATGAAATTGAGTAAACTCCTGCTAGTCGGAGTCATTTTGGGGCTTTTCACCTATTCGGCTTTTGCGCAGGTCAGCAAGTACAAATGCCTGGTTCAGATGTCCAATTATGTGGGCGAAGGAGCCTATATCACCATCTCACTGATCAATCCACAAGGCGACTATGAAAAAACCTTGCAGGTGCTCGGTGATGACGAGAAGTGGTACGAGACCTTAGAGAAATGGAATGAATTCTATCTTCAGCAGCCCTCTCAAATTGACGGGGTCACTGGAGCGTCCGTTTCAGGCGGAGGTCGATCTATCGTCACCTTGGACTTGGATGCTTCCAAAATAGACAAAGGCTACAAGTTACGCTTTGAGTCGGCAGTCGAAAACAATAAATATTACTTTGACGATGTGGAAATCCCGCTGAGCAGTCAGGCTCTGGCCCAGCAAAACGATGGGAAAGGATACATCCGCTTTGTCAGGTTTATAAAAGTAAAGTAAAACAGATGACTCTTTCACTTTGGAGATGGGCGCATTTAGTCCTTGCTCTATTGGCCAGTACATTTATTTTGATCGCTTCGCTGACGGGAATCATTCTCGGAATCGATGCGGCACTTTCCAGACTGGATGCCATTCAAAGTGATCATCTGGATCAGATTACCCTCGCGGAGGCCTTGCCGGTTTTCCGCGAGGCTTTTCCTGAAATCACAGAGATTTCTGTTGAAAATGGAGAGCGAGTTCTTGTCAAAGGTTTGGATGCGGAATGGAACGAACTTGCAGCATACGTGGATCCTTCCACTGGAGAAATTTTGGGTGAGCCAGTTCAGGAAAGCAGTTTTATCCAATGGGTAACGGCATTTCACCGATCCCTTTTCCTCAAAAGCACCGGTCGGCTGATGATCGGAGCAGGGGCTTTATTGTTGATTATGATAGCCATTTCCGGTATTTTTCTGGTGATTCAGCGGCAAAATGGTATTATTCATTTTTTCTCCAAAATTCCCAAAGAAGGCAAGCATCAATACTACCATGTAGAATTGGGACGGTGGACCCTGGTGCCGATTTTGGTTTTGGCACTGAGCGGCACCTACCTGTTTCTGGATGGATTCAATATTTTTCCGGCTACTCCCATGCTGGAATTTCCGGAAGAAATCTCCGAAGAAGAAAGCGAATTCCTTGACCCCGAGGAGTTCCCAGCATTTCAAGAAATTTATCTTTCGGATCTGCAAAAAGTGGAATTTCCCTTTGCGCCGGATCCCAATGAATTTTTCAAACTGACCTCTAAAAATTCACAACAGCTGATCAATCAATTTTCTGGAGCTGTCATCCAAAACGTGGATACTCCTACGATCGCTCAGCTGAAAGAACTCAATCTGGTACTTCATACCGGTAAAACGAGCTGGGTTTGGGTCCTGATCCTGACACTGGCTTCGGCAAATATCCTGTACTTTATCTACTCGGGAATTGTCATCTGGAGGAAAAGAACCCGTACCAAAATCAAAAACATCATCACGCCTGATCAAGCGGAAATCGTCTTGATCGTAGGAACAGAAAATGGCAGCACGCTGGGATTTGCCAGTGCCATCCACAGACAATTGTTGGCCAATGGCACAGCTTCCTATCTCTGTGAGGGCAATGCCTATCAGCATTTTCACAAAGCCAATCAGATCTTGGTTTTCACCGCTACGCATGGACAAGGAGAAGCGCCTGCCAATGCCAGCAAATTGCTTGCGCTGATACATCAAACCCAGCAACCCAAAGACACGCAGTTTTCAGTCATCGGTTTTGGTTCTAAATCTTATCCAGATTATTGTGCTTTTGCTGTGGAAGTAGATCGTACCATGACCGAACTTCCTTGGTTTCAGCAAGCTGTATCATTGCATACTGTCAATGACAAAAATGCTGTGGAATTTACCGACTGGGTCAAAGCTTTTAACCATCAAAGCGGGTTCACGCTTGCCACCACTCCAGCGGTCTATGCAGCAAAACCAACGAAGTTGAAAACATTGAAAGTGGTGGAGAAAGTCTTCGAAGAAAGTGATCAAACTTTCCTGCTGACTTTGAAAGTAAATGGAATTGCAAAATTCACATCGGGTGATCTCCTCGCTATCTATCCAGCCAATGATGAGCGGGAAAGACTATACTCAATTGGGAAATGCAAAGGTAAAATCCAACTGGTAGTGAAATTGCACCCGGGAGGTTTTGGTTCTGGATTTTTAAATAATCTGGAAGTAGGTGATCAAGTCAAAGCACGGATTATCGCTAATCAGTCTTTTCATTTACCAAAAAAAGCCAAGTCTGTCGCCATGATCGCCAATGGAACGGGTATCGCTCCATTCTTGGGGATGATACAGCAAAATGGAAGCAGCAAACATCTTTATGTTGGTTTCCGCACTGAAACCACTATGACACAACGTTACACCCGTCAAATCTCAGCCTTTCAGCCTAAGAGTTCCAATCATCTTTCTCATTGGGCATTTTCCCGACAGGAATCCTATACACACCCTTATGTGATGGACCTCATCCAGCGGGATTCGGAGTTTTTTGCTCAGCTGCTCGCTGAGGATGGCGTAGTGATGATTTGCGGATCACTGGCCATGCAGCGGAACGTCGAAGCTAAACTGGACGAGATCTGTCTGGCTCACCATAAGAAAGGGCTATCCCATTTCAAAGCCAAAGGACAAGTGCTGGTGGATTGTTATTGAGAGCATATCTAAAAAATTGAAGAGTGGAACTTAATAAGGTCGCTCCTTTCTATAGGCTCAACACTAATTGAAAATAAAAAATCCGAAAAGACTTTCGCCTTTTCGGATTTCACTTTGGTTGGATTGGTTATTAAAATCTTTTGGATCCGCTAAATTCCATCGCTTCTCCCTTTCCAAATCCATAGCTGATACCCAAGGTCACAAAGCGACCTCTTTGGCGATAGCTATACTGGGAGAAATCAGCTGAATACACATCGCTCTCATTGATTCTGGATGCGAACACATCTCTCACACTAAGATTGACAATGGCTTTTCCTTTCACGATTTTCTTTCTGACTCCAATATCAGCCATCACATAGCCTTTGTTGGTCCGCTGGAAAGTCTGGAAAGACGACTGATAAGCACCGACGACTTCCAAAGTAAAATCTGCCGGTAATTCAAATTTGTTGGTCAGTCGGCTGGACCACTGATTGGAGGTGAACCCAAATGGTGTGGCTTCATAGGTACCCGTCCGATCAAAATAGTTAAAGTTGAAATCTGCATTCAGTGACCACCAGTCATTCGGAGTCAGTTTCCCGTTCATTTCCAGGCCAGTCACATTATTGGTTCCGATATTCATCGGTTTGGTGATATTGATACCATTTTCGGCTATGGTCACATCCTCCACTGTCTGCGTAATGTAGCGATGGTACAAGGAGCCGCTCAGTGAAAATAATGCATGGTCAAAAATCGCCGTAATCTCATAGCTATCCGTGTATTCAGGCAGAAGATCTGGATTACCGGTACTCACATTGTAAGTATTTCGAATATTGGTGAATGGATTCAAGTCAAAGAACCTCGGTCTCGATATCCTTCTGGAATACCCACCTTGCAGAGAGAAGTTTTTGGCCACCTTGTAGGAAGCATGAGCCGTAGGAAAAAGATTAGTGAAGTTTTGATTATTTTCCTCTCCCGTCTGCTCTAGCTCCGTCTGTAGATCGGTATTTTCCAATCTCAGGCCCAATTTCAAACCAAACTTTTCACCCTCATAGGCACCGGTACCATAAAGTCCCAACACCTTCTGGGAATAATAGAAATCATTGGTCAAGTTAGGGATCACTACCCAAGCTCCATCTTCGAAGTCAGCAATGGAATAATTATTTTTGACCTCATTGATGAAATATTGCCCACCAGTCTCCAAGGTGAATTTCTCTCCAAATGGCCTGGTATAATCCGCCTGAAAGGTATATTCTGCCTGGCTGAAATCATTATCTGCAAGCTGTCGCTCAGTCTCTGCACCTTCTCCAAAAGTTGGTAGATTTTCAAACTCTGAGGACTGATCCTTGGCAAAGGAACTACCGATGGCACTGATCAATAAGAAATGGTCTTCTGTATCAGAAAAATCACTTTTGTACTGCAATTCATATTGCCATTTTGGATTCGTGGCTTTGGTGGATTCCTCACGCGTCCAGCCAGCTAGCATCGTATTCATTCCATTGAATGAACTAAAATCTGTCATGGCATTTTCCGTTTCTCCTTCAAAAGCATAGTTCCCGGAGAGTGTGATTACATTTCTATCGTTGATGTAATAATCGGAACCAAGAATCAGGTTAAAAAACTTCTCATTTTTATCTGCTTCGCCAAAGCTCTGCACGGAGCTTCCATCGATCAGATTTCGATTTAGGGTTTCAAAATCCTCAGGCATTGTTCTATACCCTACTCCCAGCTGGCTGAAAATATTAAACTTGTCAGTTCTTTTATTGAGGCTAAAACCCAAGCTATGGTTATTTGGCACACCGGTATTCAATGTCACCGAACCGTTCACACCTCTTTTCTCGTCTTTTTTCAACACAATATTGATGATACCGGAAGTACCTTCAGCATTGTATTTGGCAGATGGATTGGTGATCACCTCTACTCGCTCGATCATATCGGCAGTTACCGTGCCAAGGGCATTTCCGCCGTCACTTGTGAGTACCGAGGGTTTTCCGTTGATCAAAACCTGCACCCCGCCAGTGCCTCTTAGCAAGATCTGACCTTCTATATTGACATTGACAGAGGGAATATTGTTGAGTACATCCAGAGCGCTCGCTCCTGTACTACTAAGATCTTGCCCCACATTGAACACACGCTTATCCAGCTGAAACTCCGTCGTGGATTTTGCGCCCTGCACGACTACTTCATCCATCAGCTTGGAGTCCTCTGCCAATGCAATCGTACCTAGATCCACACGATTGTTTTGGATCGTCAGATCAGAGAACGTCTGGGTAATAAAGCCCATGAAACTGATCTCTACACTGAAATTTCTACTTTCTGTAGCCAAAAGAAGTGTACCATCCGCTTGGGTAGTGGTGCCGGCAAGCATCTGATCGTTTGTATTGTCCAGCAGCTTCACCGTGGCAAATTCTATTGGAGCTTTCGATTTGGCGTCTATTACAGTTCCGGTGATTTCCACGCTTTGTGCCAAAACCTGACTCAGGCCAAGTGAAAAAAACAGAATAAAAAACAGGGGGAGTCTCATGTCGTTGATTTTTGTATTTGACCCAAAATTGAGGAAGAATGCCTACCTTAAAAAATATAATCGATGAACGACCGGACTTTCCCGACAAACAACAAATGAAGCTTTGGGTGGTTGTTTGACAGGAAAAAATCGCTGTTCAACGACACGATTAGAAAATAGGCAACCCAATCATCTACTTTGGATCTATGGATTCACTCACCACTAGCAAAAAGACAAACAGACAGGAATGGACGTTTCAGATCATTCTCCATCTGATGGTTTTTCATTTTGTGATCATAGATCATGAGGAAGGTCAGATGGTATATGAGCTGGAATGGTTTCAGCTTGTGTTTTTTGCCAACTATGTCTGCGCCAACCTTCTCATCAGTTACGTACTTTTACCCAAATTCCTCTACAGGAAACGCTATTGGGAGTTTGGCATTTATTGTTTTCTGATAGTAATCGCTGTGATTTTGATCGAGGAGTTTGTCTTGGAAAAAATCTTCTATCCCACGACGCGTGGCTCTACGTTTCAAGGCGCCATACTCAGTTTGGGTGAGGTTTTATCTGTATTGGGGGCTTTGACAGGGGTCAAATTTGCATGGGATTCCATCCACCGACAGCGAGAGATCGACGAACTCAAACTCGTCGTCAAAGAGAGCGAACTGTCCTTTCTCAACTCCCAGATCAACCCGCATTTCCTATTCAACAACCTGAACAACCTCTACTCCTACTCTGTGGAGCAATCTCCCAAAACTCCCGAGATCATTTTGGGGCTAAGTGGTGTTTTGCGCTACATGCTTTACGAATGCCGTGAAGCCTATGTACCACTGCTAAAGGAAGTGGAACATTTAAGGAATTTCATTCAACTCTACGAGCTTCAAATTGAAGATAGAGGTGCTGTAAAACTAGAAACCAAAAACATCAGTGACTCATATAAAATCGCTCCTTTGATTCTCAATGTTTTTGTAGAAAACGCCTTTAAACACAGCCAATCCGGGCAATCAGAGCAGATTTCGATTGGAGTTTCCATAGTCATGGATGAAAAGGGAATGCTTTCGTTTACCTGCACCAATAACTTCGAAGCCAATGATTTTCCGGAAAGCAAATCCCATGGCATTGGTCTAGAAAATGTGAAAAAACGCTTAGAACTCTTATACCCAGACCGCCATCAATTGACGATCGATCAGACGATAAACGAGTATAAAGTATCTCTCCAAATCCAGCTGCACACCTCATGAACTGCATCATCATAGAAGATCAGCCGCCTGCACAGCGCATCCTCCGCAAATACATCGAGGATCAAGGGACATTGCAGCTTCTGGAAGTTTTCAGTGATCCTACCAAAGCGCTGACATACCTTCAGGAAAATGAGATCGAGCTAATTTTTTTGGACATCAATCTACCGAAGCTAAGCGGAATTTCTTTCCTAAAAACCCTCCAAAAAAGACCCCAGGTCATTCTTACGACCGCCTATTCTGAATATGCACTCGATGGATATGAACTAGATGTGGTGGACTATCTTCTCAAGCCCTTCTCCTTTGAGAGATTTTTGAAAGCTGTCTCCAAAGTTCGCTCCTCAAAAACCGAACCGTCGATAGCCGACCTCCCTGCCCGACGGGAGCATTTCATCAAAATCGGGTATGAGCATATCCGAATTGCATTTGAAGACATACTTTTTCTCGCTGCGGATGGGGACTACTGCGAAATTTACCTTCAGGGGAAAAAGCATCTTTCTTCAGAGCCTTTGAAAAAGTGGATCGAACTTCTCGAAGGCTGGGATTTCTTCCGTGTGCATAAATCTTACGTAGTCAACGTGCATCAAATAGAAAAAGTCACGGGTAGTCAAATCGTCCTTCGAGACGGCAACAGCATCCCGATTGGCAGAGCTTACAAGGAAGATTTTATGGCCAAATTTTTATCCTAACAACTGACAAACCTAAGTCGCCTGTCTTTAAAAACGAACTACTTAAACCCTTTCATCGCGGCCAGAGTCGTGCCCCAGACAATCAGACAGGAAATTAGAATTCCGATAGCATTGGCGAAAAAGGCCTTTTTACGATCTAATCCAAAGAGATATCCAGCGATCGTTCCGGCATACACACCTGTTCCGGGAATTGGCATAGCCACAAACACCATCAAGCCCCAAAACCCATATTTTTTCACATTTTTTCCAGCTCCTTCTTTGGCTCTTCTTCCTACAAAAATCGCTGCCTTTTTATAGTAGTACCATTTCAAAAAATAGCGATTGATGACATCCATAAAAAAATTCATGATCGGAAACACCAAAATATTGGCTAAAAAACATCCCACGAGAACCAGGTAAATCTCCACTCCATTCAATAATGCATAGGGGATTCCCACCTTTGCTTCACCCAAAGGAGAAATACTCCATAGCATCGCCTTTAGTAAATCCAAAAACATGTGCAACTAATTAGAACGTGCAAAAGTAATCAGTTTCGATTTGAAAAAGTACATTCCAAATAAACTAGTTTGATTCTTCTAGATACACATGTCTCAAAAAAGAAAACCGCACCTATAATCATCATTTGTGGAGCAAAGTTTGCCCAACTCAGTAACATGCTTAGTTTAGCCTAATCTTTTAGATTGAAACTTTATGAAATACCCCTTCTTTTTTATCGGACTTCTCTGGATGACTGCTGCCTGCTCCAAAGATTCAAGCCTTATAGAGGAATCTCAAACTACCGTGAAAACACACCGTGTGGCAATGACGGAGCGGTATAATCTAGATGGCAAACTCTTTAACGCCAACACAGGAGAGGCCATTTCTATGGAGGGTTTTTCGAAAATGCTTCAAGAAAACCCTGAAATCCAATTAGAGCGCTTCTATAACAAATATGGAATAACTGATAAATTCCTGTATCACCCAGATGCGCCTACTACCAATTTTTCAAAAAGAGACGCTTCCAAACAGCCCCAAATTGGACAAGTGATGCCTGAGTTTGTCTTTACGTCGATAGAGGGAAAGGAGATCGCTTCTGAAGATTTAAAAGGAAAGTGGGTTTTGATTCGCTTTGACTTCTACACTGCACACATGGATATGGATCGCTATAGCACTTTTGCAAAAGAAATCGAATCCATCCCTAGGTCTGCAAAGCTCACTACAGTCCTTTGCTCCATTGATACTGAAGAAAATCTAGAAAAGGAGTTGGGTTATTTCTCTGACAAAATCGAGCTAGTAGCAAATGGTCAGGGTTTTGCCGCCAAATACCACGTAAGTAGCTTCCCCACCACCATCTTGATCGGACCTGATCAAAAAGTGGTAGAGTACATAGGAAGAGATCAAATGGATCAAATCAAATCGATTATTAAGAGTAAGTAAATTGACCTAAAAAAATTAAGGAGAATCAAATTGCCCGAAGTTAAAACCTCAGGCAATTAATTTATAACCCATACTTCTCCCCTTTTTCTCGGATGAGTTTATACCCGTTTTCAGCCATATCCCAAGGCTCGGAAAAGTCCCTCCACACCCCGATCGAATTGGCAAAAGCCGGATCATTACGGGTAAAACCTTCGATCGTCAACCAACCGGAATAGCCTACTTTTTTCAAAGTGGCAAAGGCCTCATCAAAATTCACATGCCCGGAACCTGGAGTGCCTCGATCGTTTTCAGAAATATGGAAATGACCCAATTTAGGCGCGATCAACTCTATCGCAGAACCCAGTTTTTTCTCCTCCATATTGGCATGATGGGTATCAAACATCGCCTGCACATTGGGATGATTGACTTTGGTCAGTAAGTAATCCAACTGCTCCATGGTATTGGCCAAATAGCATTCAAATCGATTCAAGGCTTCTGGAGTAAGCAGAATTCCCAACTTCTGAGCATAGTCTCCCATTTCATGCAAAACTTCCGCAGACCAATTGTATTCATCCTCCATCGGAGCACGCGAAGCAAAAGTCGCAAAAGCCGAATGGAAAGGCCCACAGAGCACCTGCGAATTCAAATCAGCTGCTCTATCCAAAACCCAGCGAAGTCTTTCTTTCGATTTTTCTCTTACTGCTGCATCTGGAGAAATCGGGTTTTCCTCGGGACTTAAAACAGTTACAGTCGTCACTTCCAAACCAATATCCGCACAGTGCTTCCCCACTAGTTTGAAAGATTCCTCTGGAGATCCTCCGACAAAAAATTCAGCTCCGTCATAGCCGATCTCTTTCAATCGATCCAGGATGGGCAATAATGACTCTGACATCTCTGCTGACCATGCCAGCACATTAAATCCTATTTTGTTCATACTTCAAGTTGTTAGTCGATAGACTACGGCCTATAGTCTATTTAAAATCTCCCACTTTCATTCCTTTTCTAAATGTATCAAAGCCAAACATAGTAGGCTCATACTTTCCGACAATGCTGACATTCAGCTCTGGATTGATTTCACCTTCCATTCCCAAAAGCCAAAAAGAAGCATTGAGCACCATTCTTCGCAGATCTTCACTCTGAAAGCCCAATGAAGAACCCATTGTAGAAGCAAAAGCGGTTCCCTGCTTCCCTCCTTCTATCTGATAGGGTTTGGTCCAGGCGATTGGCATGAGTGATTTTTCCCAAATCAACGGAGCCTGGTCATCCATTCCTGCAGTAGATTGTCCATAGAGCAATACTTCCGCATCTTCTGGCAAGCCTTTGATTCCGTACACATCTTCAGGAACCCAAATATTATCAACTCCTCGTAGCAAAGGGTGATCGTTCATCTGCAAGACACCATTGACCATCGCCCGAGTGCCTTCTTTTCCATGAATTCCGTGGTGATTGATCCAGGTCTCTCCAAAAATCCGTTTACCAAATCCTTTTTCCCAACCCTCTTCGGTGCCATTCCATGTCCACTTCGCATATGGCGAGTCTTTATCTTTCTGGTAAGCAAAAGCATGTGTGGAAGTTCTGAGGCCGATGATAGGCTTGCCGGCTTTTAGAAAATCTTCAATATAGCGGCTCTGCTCGTCTGGAAGCTCTCGAAAGCGAATCAGCATAATCATCAAATCTGCCGATGCCAGATGCTCCAAACCGGGGATATTGTTTTGAAAATTAGGGACTACGTCACCTGACGTAGGTTCAATGGGAAAGAGCACTGTCGTCTTGAAGCCATGATGTTCAGCCAGCATTTTGGCCAGCATAGGCATGGATTCTTCGGAGCGGTATTCATCATCTCCTGCTACAAGAACTATATGCTTTCCATTTCCAGGACCTTCCCCGCCTTCGAATTGAAGGAAAGTTTTGCCATTTTGGGAGTAGGCACAGGACATCAAAAAGAGGAGAAGCAAAGAAAAAGAAAATCGTTTCATGGGGTCTTATTCATAAATTTAGTACAGAAGCCCTAAAATAGGTGATTCTATTTTGAGAGCAATTTTTTTATGTCAATTTAAAGAGAGTTTAGAATTAGAAATTGAGAGTAGGCCATTTCGAATTAGTTTCTATTGAGATTGAAATAAAAAAAGCATCCTCTCAAATAGGCTTCGAGTCACCTTGACAAAATCTGATTCTAATCTTTCAATTCACTCGGATCAAAAATCAAGGGAAAGAACTTCCCCTCCATTTTTTCACCTTTGGCAATCACCGGTACACCTTGTAATAGTGCTTCATCCGAATTGGAAATAGTCCCATCAGCAAACACATTCAACACAAAGGCTTTTCGGGATTTTTCAGAATAATTTGCAAAGCTCCCATGCACCAGCAAGGGATGATGAAATGCGGCATATCCGGCTTTCAATGGAATTGCAACAGGTTTAAATTCAGCTTTTTGTTCTTCATTCAGCATCGCTTTTAAGCCATCCATTTCACCAGCCAAAGCAGGTTTGTCAAGCAATCCCCACCGATGCGAGCCTGGCACATAGTGAAGGCAGCCATTTTCCTCCGTTGCATCATCCAAGCCACACCAGCAAGTCAAATGCTGTATCTCTATCGTCCTGGTCCAATAGGAATAATCCTGATGCCAAGCCACGTTTCCGCCATGATAAGCAGGCTTGCAAAAGAGCTGATCATGCCAAAATCTCACGGGGCGGTCTCCCAGCAATTGAGAGGCGACCATCCGAAATGCAGGATTCCAAATCGCATCGTGAAAGGCCTCAGCGATACGCCAATGTCCCAATGAGTGAAACAGAATCTTATCCGGATCTCCTGATTCATTACTGTGGAATTCATGGAAAAGATGATTCAGCGGATGCTTTGGGTCCATGACTTCATCCAAAGCATTTTTCAAAACTTCAATCTGCTTTTCATTCAGCAATTGAATCCCAGCCACATACCCATTCTCATGAAAAAAATCAATCTGCTCTTTACTGAGCTTGTATTTTTCCCAGTCTGAGGCAGTTTGTGGCCGAGCAAACAAGTCGGTGATGGGATGATGATAGGAGGCTAGATCTTTCATTTTGGGTCGATTGAATCGCAAAAAGATAAGGAAAATATAGAGGGTAACTATCCGCCTTGTGGAATTTGAGAGCCGAAATGCTTTCCGTTGAAAATTTATCAGCTACTGACTGTACTCTAAAAAATGATCAGTAGATTGAAATTAGAATAGACCCTCTGTGGGTTGGGAATCATACCTACCAAATACCCTAGCAATGCATACTACTAATAGAAGAAATTTTCTAAAAACCTCCGCGACGGCCGCCTTGGGACTTTCAGGTCTTTCGGTGATTTCGCCCCAAGTAATGGGGAAATCCATGGGCTATGTCGCCCCTTCTGACAAGGTCAATCTGGCCTGTGTCGGTATAGGCAACCGAGGAAATCAAATCATCAAAGCATTGGCCGAAACCGGCCTTTGTAATATTGTCGCTCTCTGCGATGTCGATATGGGAGCTCCCCAGACAGTCGAAATCATCAAGATGTTTCCCAATGCCAAGCAGTTTCAGGACTTCCGGGTCATGTTTGACAAAATGGGAAATGAATTTGAAGCCATCAGTGTAGCAACTCCGGATTTTTCCCACTTCCCCGTCACCATGATGGGATTGAAATCTGGAAAACATGTCTATGTAGAAAAGCCCATGGCCAGAACATTCCAGGAAGTGGAATTGATGATCCAAGCGGCTAAAAAATATCCTAATCTGGCTACTCAGATGGGAAATCAAGGGCATTCGGAAGCCAATTATTTCCAATTTAAAGCATGGAAAGAAGCAGGAATTATCAAGGATGTTCATGCAGTAACTGCGCACATGAACAATCCTCGAAGATGGCATGGATGGGACACGAATATTTCTTCTTACCCAGCCGCCGAACCTATCCCCTCCACGTTAGACTGGGATGTATGGACTGCGCAGGCCGAGCCTCATGCCTTTAACAAAGATTACCACAACGGCCAGTGGAGATGCTGGTACGACTTCGGAATGGGAGCTTTGGGAGACTGGGGAGCCCACACGATGGATACTGTTCATGAGTTCTTGGACTTGGGTCTTCCGTATGAAGTCAACCCTACTTTGCTCAAAGGACATAATGCCTTCTTTTATCCCATGTCCACCACCTTGGAATTCAAATTCCCGGAAAGAGGCGACATGCCTGCCCTGACCTTATCATGGTATGACGGTGTGGACAATGTCCCTCCGGTGCCGGCAGGTTATGGAGTTTCGGAAGTCGATCCGAATATTCCTGCAACTAATCAAGGACAAGTACAGCCTGCAAAACTCAACCCGGGAAAGATCATTTATGGCAAAGATCTGACTTTCAAGGGCGGTTCCCATGGAAGTACTCTGACCATCATCCCTGAGGAAAAAGCAAAAGAAATGGAATCCATGCTTCCAGAAGTACCGGAAAGCCCGTCCAATCACTTTGCAAACTTCCTGAACGCTTGCAAAGGTGAGGAGAAAACAAGATCGCCTTTTGAAATAGCAGGACCTCTATCGCAGGTATTCTGTCTAGGCGTGATGGCTCAGTGGACTGGACAAAAACTGGAATTTGATCGGGAAACCAAGCAAATCACCAACAATCCTTTGGCAAATCAGGTATTGGCAGGAATGCCACCTAGAAAGGGCTGGGAGGAATATTACAAATTATAAGTCGCGGACTAAAAAAAACACAATGGTCAATGATCAGTCGGCAGAAATTCTGTAAACTGATCATTGACTACTGATCACTATTTTCCAATCGTTCCAACCTATCCAGCAAAGGTGGATGGGAATAATTGACAAACACATAGGCTGGATCAGGATTGATCGAGCGGAGTGTTTTGACAGATAGAGTTTTGAGTGCCTCTGCCAAAGGTTTTCCGGAGTACGTTTCCTTGGCAAATGCATCTGCCTGAAATTCATTTTTTCGACTTATCACGTTCATCCCTATCCCGATCACCATTGAAATCGGAGAAAACAGGAGTGTAAACGCAATCAAGTTCAACTGGATAGACCACTCCGCCGCCCCCAAAGCCAAGCTCATATTTTCGCTATAGATAAATCGCGAAAGCACAAAAAGAATCAGCCCAATCTGGACAACAGAGCTGAGCATACTCCAGACGATGTGTTTTTTCTTGAAGTGCCCTACCTCATGAGCCAATACAGCTACTAATTCTTCCTGAGAATGCTGCTCAATCAACGTATCAAAAAGAACGACTTTTTTCTTCTTCCCAAATCCCGAGAAAAACGCATTGGCTTTCGCAGACCTTTTGCTTCCATCCATCACAAATATATTGTCCAACGGAAAAGCAACAGAATCAGCATACTCCATGATTTTCGCCCTCAATTCTCCTTCTTCCAAAGGCGTCAGTTTATTGAATAGCGGCAAGATCCAAGAGGTATAGAAGAAGTTGACCAACACCATCAAACCAGCAGCAACAAGCCAAAATATCCACCAAAAATCCTGTCCCATCTGACCAATCAGCCATAAAAACAACCAAAGTAGCCCTCCGCCGATAAGGACAGTCAGGAGCAACCCTTTGACTTTATCTCCGATAAATACTCCAATAGTCGTTTTGTTGAATCCGTATTTTTCCTCGATCACAAATGTGGAATAATATTCAAAAGGAAGACTCAAAAGGTCCGAGGCGACCATGATCACCCCAAAAAATAAGAGGGATTGAATCATAGGCTTTGCTACCAAGTCGCCCACCCATGCATCAAGACTTCCAAACCAGCCCATGTAAATCATCATCAAGCTGACAAGAAATGACAGGGCTCCAGAGACCAATCCAAAACGAAAATTCTCTTGTTGATAAGCCTTGGATTCCAGTAGTTTTTCTCGATCCAAATGTCCTTCCAGCGTCTTTGGAATCATTGGCACCGGACGTCTAACGTTACGGAAACTCAGGATTTTTCCAAATACAAATCCAAATACCACTACGCCGAGCAGAAGGTATTTCAAAAATTCAGGACTCATCTAGGTTTTAGAATTTAGGACAAGGCAAGATCGTGTCTCTTCTGGAAGGTTTGCCTTGATATTTATTGGGAAGTGTCCAAGATAGACTCAACTCATGTGCACCTCCAGACTGAATGCCAAGTTGGGAAACTGTGTAGTCAAAGCTATAACCGATATTCAAGCCACTCAACAGATTGACTCCGACCATCATCACGATCGCATCCCGGTTACTTTGGTTATTGACTGGCTTATAAGGCACACCTCTGTACCAAAGTCCGAACACAATCGGCTCCACATAAAAATAAGCTCCCAAGTCCAACTGCTCAAAAGGACCTTGCCGCTTGTAGTTGAAGGTAGGTGTGATAGATCGCTGTCTGCGGGTATGGGTAAAATCACCCCTGTAAGAGCCTTCTCCCAAATCGATTCGATATCCCCCATGTAGAGAGAACTTGGCCGGCAAAGGACTGATCCCATCGATGAATGACTGATTAGGCTCATTGACATGATGGGCAGCTAGGCCAACCCAAAGATTTTCGGTAAAAAACAATCCGCCTACCGAAAGGGAAAGCATACTGACTGGATCTCCCAACCCCGGAATATCTGTACCCGGAAGTGTCGGCCCGAAAGGATCATTGGGATTGATTTGATTGGCAAAGACCAAATTTTCGTAAAAGCCAATTTGTCTTCTGATGTAAGTGGCCTGAAAACCAGGCCTGAAATAAGAGTTTTCTCCCAATTTCAATTCATACGAAAAAATTCCCGAGACCGAAGTCGATCTCAATTTCGCTGCTCCCTCAGTATCCTGCATCACATGAATCCCAACCCCTGCATTGTAATCTGGAAGGTAAGTATCATAATAGGCCGAAAAGGTGGTAAACTGCGCATCTATACTCGGCCATTGGTTGCGATAGTTGAATCCAACACGTCCTGTCAATTCACCTCCTGCCATCGCTGGGTTGAGATACAGGGGGGCTGCGTAATATTGGCTATATTGTGGGTCTTGGGCATAGGCAACAGTACTCGACAAAAATGCCAGCAACCCAAAAAAAACAAGAGACAGCGAAGACCGTAACAAGAAATTGTTCGTTTATTTGATTATTCAATCCGCTACTAAAACGATTTCCAAATCTGGTTGTTTTAGTAAGCAGTTCGAAAATTATGAAAAGCAAGCCGCATTCCATACATATCCTACTTTTTTTCCCGATTTTAACTCTGTTTTGCTGGATTTTCAGTCCTGAATCCAGTAAAGCGCAGGGGTTCAACGACAATGAATGGATTTTCGGCTACTGCGGAGGAAGCACTGAAAACAGTTATTTGTCCTTCGGGAAAGGCACCAACCCAAGCGTTCAGACCCTCCCAGGCTCGGTCATTGTAGACAAATACAGCAATTCGCTGGCGATTGACCCAATCACGGGCCAACCCTTCTTCTACTCGAATGGCTCCATCGTCTATGATTACAGCGGGGCTCCGATTCAGGGGCAGGTCGGAAATCTGAATGGTCCCATCGACACACGGCAACAAGTGGCGACAGGTTTTTTGGAGTATGATCCCGAGGGTAATAAGCTTTTTTATCTTTTCTATGTATCACCTGGCGGACAATTGCTCTACACCCTTATCGACATGAATGCTCCCGGTCAGGCCACCGGTAATGAAAGACCTTTAGGGGAAATCACAGAACAAGACCAAGTAATCGGCAATGCACAGGGCGCAATTTTAGTAGTCAAATCCCCCTCTTCTCCATCCTATTTAATCAGTTTTGACGGAGGTAATCTCATCTCCAGAAGACTGGATGATACTTCCGGTAGCTTTACAGAGACATCTAGTGAAAGTATCCCTTTCACTCCCAAGGCTATTCTTTACGATGAGGATAATGGCCAATTAATCTTGATCCCCGAAAATGCCGGAGAGGATATTTTGGTGTTGGATTTTGACACCAGCGGAGGAACTTTCGGTAGTCCCAATCCCGTCTCAGAATCTGGAGGGACAGATCCTATCGAAGGAGCGACTTATTCTCCGGATGGTGAATTCCTGTATTTTTCTCGAGGAAATCAGCTCTTCAGAGTTCCAAGCTCTGACCTTGGAGCCACTCCAGAAGAGATTCCTTTGGACCCTCAGCCATCTAGTGTTTACGATTTGAAAGTTGGTCCAGATGGCGAGCTGTATTTCATCTACGAAGAAGTGGACGGAGGTCCCCAACTCATCGGCCGAGTGACCAACCCTAATGAAGTTGATCTTGCTTTGATTGAAGTGGAAATCGACCCTTTTACAGGAACTGATTTTTGCGGAACGATCTTTCCTACTTTTGCACCCAATGCTGATGTAGGAGCCACCGTTGATTTCACTTGGGAACCGGAAGAGCCATGTGCCAACAACCCAGTCCAGCTGACCAGTGTGATCACGCCAGAAAATTATCAGCCAGTATCTTTCGACTGGCAGTTTAATCCTCCATTGACGGACTCGGACGGCAATCCATTGGACGCGGATTACGAGCAGGAGCACTTTTTGATTCCGGCTGACGCCACTCAGGGACAGAGCGTATCAGTCACACTCGTAGTTACTTACGCAGACGGCACCACTTCTGCGCCAGTCACTAAGGACATCCCTCTGACAGAGAATAACCTAGAGGCAAATTTCAACCCTTCCGACACCACTATCTGTGAGGGGCAATGCGTGGATATAGCAGCCTTGCTCCAAGCTCAAAGTGCTGAGGGAGAGCAGGGCGGAGAAGCCCCCGGTTCAGGAGGAGAAAATTATGAATACTTCTGGTCCAACTATCGAGATGAAGGATGGACTAGCCGCGATGAAAATGAAGTGTGTCTTCCGGGATTGTATTGGGTACTTGTCAGAGAACCTGGGTCATCCTGCTACGCATATGCAGAGATCCGAGTCAAAGTCTGGGATCTCGATGATCAAAGTAATAACATCTGGTATTTTGGTGATGGAGCGGGTCTGGACTTTAATCCAGATCCTGATGATCCCAATGCCCCTACTCCGAGGCCGATCGCCGAAAGGCATCCACAGAATATTCCTGCCGGGACCACAACTATATCGGATGAAACTGGCCAAGTGTTGTTTTTTACAGATGGAGAATCTGTCTGGGACCTGAACGGCACTCTGATGGAAAATGGGGATGCGATAGGTGGAGATAATGGTTCGAGCCAAGGGGTCATTGCTGTACCTGTGCCTCAGGAGCAAACCCTATTTTATCTATTCACCACTCAGCAAAGTGCCAATGGAACTAATGAGGTGAAATTTTCTCTAGTGGACATCAAGTCCGACAACCAAGAGGGAGTAGGAAATATCGTCACGAAAGACAACTTTCTTTTTAGCCCTTCCACTGAGCATTCAGCAGCATTCTCCGGTGGAGATAGCACATGGGTATTATTTCATGAATTGGGCAATAATACTTTCCGGGCATACCCTGTCTCCTCTCAAGGTATCGGTCAGCCTGTGATGAGCTCTGTAGGATCAAGTCATGGATTTAATTCTGGTGTAGGCGCTATGAAATTCAGCCCAGATGGATCGCAGGTGGCTGTGACGATTTCCGAAGGAGGCTGTAATAAGTTGGAGATTTTTGACTTTGATGCCGACACAGGTGAAATGACCGAATATGCTCGAATAGACCTAGGCTGCGATGGGGATGTATATGGTCTCGAGTTCTCGGATAGTGGAGAAAAAGTATTCGTATCCTACCGCAACGGAGGACCAGGAATTGAAGAATTTGCAATCAAAGCGGTAGAAAATGACGATCCTGAAGCTGCCACTTGTCCAGCCTGCTTTGATGGGGCCTCCACCCGTCCTCAGATCGAAGCTTGTATTCTTAGTACCCGAAATACTATTAACAATGTCCCTTCTGATATTGGAGCGCTTCAAATAGGGCCTGATGGCAACATTTACGTAGCCGTCGTCGGATCCAATCAGATCGGTCAAATCGCTGTTGGTTCAAGCTGCGGTGCCAATAGTACATTTAATATGGATGCAGTGGAACCTATGCCTGGCACTACCAATTTGGGTCTGCCAAGCTTTGTTCAAAATAGCGGAAGCTCTATTCCTGAACCTGCCTTGGTAGCTCCAGAAAGGCTCTGTCTAGACCCTGAAGAGGGAGCTTCAGCTTTGATAGAAGGAGGAGGCGAACCGGACATTGACAGTTATTTTTGGACCATCACCCGTGACGATGGGACTGTGATCCTGTCCAATTTTGGAGGGCCCGGAGATGAATTCCAGACCTTGGATCAGGTTTTCTCAGAGCCAGGTACTTATACCGTGGAATTGGACGTCACCAGATGTGCTACTGAAAACTACTTCAACGACAGCATAGAAATCCAAGTAGATGCTCCCCCAGTTTTGACTTTACCTACAGATGCTACCCTTTGTTCGGGCAATCCTGTGACGTTGACAGCCATTGATGGTTATGATCCTTCGGAAGGAATTTATGATTTCCAATGGACGGATGCTGCTGGTCAGGTATATGGTGATGAAAACTCCAATACGATCACAGTTGAGGATGAAAGCATCTACACCGTCACCGTCACGTTTAGGTTGCCTGAGGGACTGACCGACGAAGAAGCTGAGCTATACGAAACTTGTCCAGCCACGGCAGAGGTATTTGTAGGACCTGCATTTGAGTTTGAAATCAATCAGGACGCTCAGGAAGTTTGCTATGAAGAGACTGTGGTTAATTTTGCTCCGGACACTCCGATTTCTGGAGAATGGTTTTATGAGCTGAATGAAGATGGCAACAGAGTTTCTCTGGGTGAATATTTTGAATTAGAACTCTGGATAGACAATCTTCCGGGACCGGGAGATTATGAAATCATCTTCGTGACGGAGGACCCCATCTTGGAAGGCTGTGTGGTGGAAAAGTCGATGGATCTGCTAGTCAATGCACTCCCTGATTTTGACAATGCGGTCCTGGGTGATGCGACTGATTGCAGTACTGCCGATGGAGCTTTTCAAATAATTTTCAGATCTTCTGCCACGACTGTGACAATATTGGAAACAGGATTGACCTTTACCAACGTCTCTGCTGGAGATTTTCTTCAGGTACCAGACCTACTTCCTGGACTTTATACCGTTGTCGCAGAAAATGAATTCGGCTGTACTCAAACCAAGTCCCAAGTAATCGGCAATGAAAATCCGCCTGCTTCCCTATCCGACTACGGTTGGAATCTGATAGGGCAACAATGCGGACCAACTGGAATCGAAGACGGCGGATTGGAAATCTTTTTCAACAACGGTCCTCAAAGTGGAGAATATAGAATCACACGTCAGGAGAATGGGCAGGTGTTTTCTGGCATGTTCACCAATTCCACTGGATTTACAGTTTTACTCCCTCATGGGACCTATTATTTTGAGTTATTGGATTCAAATGGATGCTCCAATCCCACCAACAATGGAGGCTTTCAGATTACTGAGATATTCCAAGTTGACTTCTCTGCTCCTACCAATTTTACAGCCTGTGAAAGCTTCACATTCCAACCAACTCCAGACAATGGATTGACATTTACCTTGACAGGGCCTTTTGGAAATGTAATTCCAGCCGATGCAAATGGGGAGTTCACAATCGGTCAAACAGGGGTTTTCACACTGTTGGGAGAAGATCCGAGCGGAGTGAATTGCCCAAGGGAAATTCAAATCAATGCTACTATCACACAAACTCTAGACTACCAACTAATCGGTCCGATAGATGACTGTCAAACGGGAGTTCGCTATGAAGCACAACTGAACAATGCAGATCCTGCCGATGTGACCTTTCTCTGGAGAGATAATTTGGGAGTCATAGTGGGAAGACAGCAAAGTTTTGCACCTCCGAGAGATGGCGAATATAGTTTGGAAGTCCAGCCTCAGAATGGCGGACTTTGTCAGAGCACCCCTATCTCATTTACCGCTGAACTGAGAGAACTGTCTGTAGATGTAGAGCTGGATGTCACTCCATTCTGTGTAGATCAGACGAGTACCACTTTGGCTGTATTGGCAGACATGACAGATGTAGCTGCAATAGAGTGGTATCTAGTAGAAGGCGGTACCAGAACGAGACTGTTTCAATACGATGACATGCCTATCATCGATACAGCAGTGGAAGGCACCTACGAGGTACTACTCAGAAGTGCAGCAGGATGTGATCTTGGTAGGGATTCTGGAGTGGTAGCCCGGTCTGTTATTGTTCCACCTGTATTGCCTTCCAGTATTACCATCTGTGCAATTGAGGGGAATTCAATTAGTTTGGATCCCGGAGACTATGACAATTATTCATGGATCTTGAATGGAGAAGAGATCTCCCAAGATGCCATCTTCACACCTACACTTCCAGGCATCTACGAATTGACAGTCTCTGATAACCTGGGCTGTTCATACAGTGCATCTATTGAAGTAATCGAAGATTGTGATCTCAAAATCATTTTCCCTACAGGGGTAGTTTTGGATGATCCTACCAGAAATTTCATCCTTTATGCCAATGAATACATTGACTTTGCAGAGGTCTTTATTTTTAATCGTTGGGGAGAATTGATTTTCCATTGTGACCATGAAAATCTCGAACCAGCCCAACCTTTTTGTCCTTGGGACGGGATAGTCAATGGAAAAACGGTGCCAAATGGAACATATGCCGTACTCGTGAAGTTTACCAGTAGAGATCAAAACAAAACTGAACAAATCACCAAAGCGGTAACTATCATTCAATAATGCTTATTTTAATTTCTCCTGCCAAAACCCTCGATTACAGCAGTCCATCCATTCAGGATTTCACTCAACCAGACTTCACATCTGACATCAAGGCACTTGTCTCTGTGATGAAAAAAAAGTCTGCTGAAGACATCGCTAAACTGATGCATGTAAGTGACAATCTGGCCAATCTCAACGAGGAGCGTTATAAAACTTTCGAAAAAGAATTCAACCTGGAAAACTCCAAACAGGCGCTATTGGCATTTAAGGGAGATGTATATACCCGGATCGATGTGGACAATTACTCTCAGGAAGACTTTGATTTTGCACAGGATCACTTGAGAATCTTATCGGGTCTTTATGGATTATTAAAACCGTTGGATTTGATCCAGCCTTATAGGTTGGAAATGGGGACCAAGCTGGAAACCAAAAAAGGTAAAAACCTTTACGAATATTGGGACAAAAAAATAGCCAAAGCCATTAATACCGCAGCTGATGGCCAGCCTATCATCAATTTGGCCTCTCAGGAATATTTTAAAGCCGTAGATGTCAAAACCCTTAAATCACCTGTCACTACCATCCATTTCAAAGAGCATCGAGAAGGCAACTATCAAGTCATCGGTTTTTTTGCCAAGCAAGCTAGAGGGATGATGTGTAATTACGCAATCAAAAACAAAATCACTTCCCCGCAAGACCTCAAATTGTTCAATGAGGAAAAATATGAGTTTTCTGAAAGTCTAAGTTCTGAATCAGACTGGGTATTCGTCAGGTAAGCACCCTAAAAGTCAAGTAAATCCAGAGATTAAAATCTAATCTCTGGATTTTTTTTGACCTTAGATTTGTGGTAGTTTAGAGGTCTGGGATTAAATCTACTCACCAAGACTTTTGAAGTTACGACCAGCAAAAAAGCATTTTATATTTTTAGCGCTTACCCTAGTGGTAAGTGCCAGCTTGGCTTTTGCGTGGACTGATCTGAGACCTACTTCCAATCCTACTGTCTTGGAAGCTCAGGAAATGGCAGATCCCGAGCTCACTGGACCTGATAAGCTATGCAATGTTTTTGGGAGTATAATCGGAGATTTTTCAGGTGGCGGGAATCCAAATACAGATACATATTCATGGAAGATTTTTAGCCCAAGCGGACAATTGTTATTTGAAAGATCCGGGGGATTCCAGACGATTAGTTACACATTTTCTCTGATCGGGACACACCGGGTAGAGTTAACGGTCAGTAGAGGAAATCCAATTATTTATAACGAAGTTAAAGAAGTGGAACTTATTCGCGGGCCTCAAGTAATTTTACAATCTAATTACCAATTATGCGGCTCCAGCACTGTTGAATTAACAGCTATATCACCATCTACTACCAATTTTTCAGATTATCTATTTGAATGGAAGAATGAACAAGGAACCATATTAGGGACTACAAATACAATACAAGTGGACAGCCCAGGTATATACGACGTCAAATTTTATTTCGAGGATATCTTAGGCACATCTGTATGTCTTTCGGAACTCAGCACATCAGTAGAGGGAGTAAATGATTACCAAATTACTCAAAGTGCAAATGACGCCTGTCCAGATTTGCAAGTGACATTTGCTACTGATCCTCAAGTGTCCGGTAGTTGGTTTTATGAAAAAAATGGAACTGGAACACGAAACTACCTTGCTGATGGGAACACTATAAATATTTTCCCGAATCAAAATCTTAATGGCGAGGGAAATTATTCGATTATTTTTATCCCAGATTCTTCTACTGGAGCATGTTTGGTTGAAAAATCGACCACTTTAACCTACTTTCCTCAGCCAGATTTCTTTCTTGTAAGTTCTGTTGGGGCATCTGGCTGCAAAGTCTATGATGGGTCCCTGACGATACAAGCAACAACTCCTTTGGATTACATCTTTATTGAAGGAATAGGAGTAGTATCCCCTCCTCTTTCCCCGGGTGACACCTTTGAATTTACCAATTTAGAATCTGGAGCCTACAGTATGGTAGGAGTTTTGGGAAGCTGTATCAATACACTTGGATCAGTAGTTTCCCTCACTGACCCTCCAGAATCTCTAAAATTTAGCATTACAGATATTCAGGGAGAAATGTGTACTGAAGATGGCAAAACCTTGGGTTCTTTTGATGTCTTATTTACAAATGGTCCATTTGACGGATCCTATAGAGTAATCAATGAAAAAGGTGCGGAAGTCCAAAGCTCACTACTTGAAAGCACTTCTGGTCTTAATATCGAAATTCCAGGCGGCAGGTATTATTTTGAACTCTATAGCACAGATAGTTGCAGCCTGCCTAAGGCTGAATTAATTGATGTTCCGGGCCTGGGACTTACAGAGTTTTATGTACCTGACGAGCTCACAATTTGCCAATCATTTGATCTTATTCCTTCCACTAGTCAAGACTTAGTCTTTAAACTTGAATACCCTGACAAAACGATAATTACTAAAAATACAGATGAAGCTTTTGAGATCAATGCAGCAGGAACATATAAGCTCATCGGAAGTCATTCTAGCGACCCTCTTATCTGTCCAACCGCTAAGGAATTTGAGGTATTTGTAGTAGAGCCAGTTGATTACGAACCTGTTTTGATCAAACAAGATTGTTTTGGCAATCGAACTTACTTCGCCGAAATCAATGGACGAGACCCTAGTTCTGTGATTTTTTCATGGTATAATGAAAATGATGAGCTGATAGGAACTGGCCAAAGTATGTTTCCTACTTCGATTGGAGAATTCAAATTAGATGTCCAGCCTGCCAATAGTCAAGCTTGCCAAAATCCACCAAAGGTTTTTCTAATTGAGGAACCTATTCTAGAAGTTGATCTCAGTATTTTATCCACTAAACTTTGTGAGTTTGGGCCAGAAGCTATAGTTAGTTTAGAGTCGACTTTTCCTGAAGAAATCACCCATATCAGATGGAGGAGATTTGATTCCAATGGTGATATTATTGAACTTCCAGAGTTTAATGAGCTTTGGGAAATTACTACTAGAACAGGCGGCACCTATGAGGCTTCTGTCTACAGCATTATTCCTGCAATCAATAAAAATTGTGAACTCGGCAGGGCTACATTTCAGCTGGATCTGACTCCAGACAAAGTTCTATTTGATATTCCTGAAGAAATCACCATTTGTGAAAGTTATGAATTGACACCAGAGACCAGTGATAATTTGGATTTTTTTGTAACTGCCCCGGATGGATCCATAGAGGAAGGAGTCACGGGACAAAGTTTCACTTTGGACCAAGTGGGCACATATACCTTCCTTGCATTTGACCAAGATTCTCCTACCCCATTCTGTCCTGAGCAAAAGGAAATAATCGTGCAAAAGACAGAGCCAGTCATTTTTGAGCCGGTTCTTTTTGAGGCATTGTGTGACGGCACGCGCACCTATCAAGCTCAGATCCAAAATTATCCTATAGAGGAAGTTACTATTAGCTGGATGAATCAAGAGGGGGCTATCATTGGTACAGATGAGTTCCTTACCTTACCCGGACCCGGCACCTATAGTGTCCTTGTTCAGCCAGTAAACTCTACTCCCTGCCCTTATCCTCCGATTGAATTCATTCAAGAACCTCCTGTTTTCAGTGTTGACATCAGCCTGACTGCAGATCCACTTTGCCCTGATGCCGAATCAGCCATTTTAACTGCGAGTGCTGACATGGAAACCTTTACTAGGCTTGAATGGTGGTTTACAGATTTGGAAGGAAATCAGTCACAGCTGAATCAATTTACCAATCAACTGGAAATTTTAGCTCTTCAAGAAGGCACTTATGAAGTCCGTGCCTTGGATGAGATCCCTTGTCTGTTGGGAACTGATCAGGTACTACTATTGCGCAGCCAAGACACTGTGAGGCCAGAGGTAGAAGAAAGCTATCAAGTATGTCCCAAATATTCCATTGGCCCTACTATCGATCCCGGAAATTTTGCTTCTTATGAGTGGTACAATCAGGAGCAACTTGTATCTACCAGTCCTACTTTCAAGCCTCTTCAGGTGGGAAGCTATCAACTCATCGTCTATAGCCTAGAAGGATGTGCTTATCAAGCCACTTTTGTGACAGAGGAAGAGTGTGAGCTAAAAGTCATTTTCCCTACAGCTATGACACCGGGACATTCAGATAAGCCATTTTTAATCTACACTAACTATCTAGTGGATGAGCTGGAACTTTGGATTTTCAATCAATGGGGAGAATTGATCTTTCACTGCCAAAACAACTCTCTCATCAGTGAGGAATCTACCTGTCCATGGGACGGCTACCTGAATGGGGACAAAATCCCCAATGGAGCTTATACATTGCGGGTTAATTATAGAAATATTGAGAAAAATATCCGTCAAGAATATCTAGGTTCTATCATGGTGATTGACTGATTAAGAAATATCCTCTTCAGTGCATTTTGGAATATTTTTTGCCTTTTCTGCCTGAGAAAAATTTCTAAAAGCAAAAAGGATGTAATTTTGCTCATCACCCCAAAAGTATAGACCCTTGTCTGAAAAGGCTCAATTTCCAAAATGGAAGATTGGGATACTCTCTATCTGGATGCTGCTGACTGCAAGTACCAGCTTCGCAAGCGAGGCACCAGCTTTAAAAGAGAACTCGAATCCCCGCGTATATTCCGAATTTGCAGAACCTCAAATTGTAGGTCCAGATGGGCTATGCAATATTTTTGGGACCGTAGTCGGCACCTATAGTGCCGGTGGTGATATAGGCGATGTCTACGAGTGGACTGTATTCGATCCATCAGGAAATGTAATTCTGAGCCGCAATGGTGGAGAACAACTGGAAACAATTCAGGTCGTTTTTTCCGAAAATGGAGATTATAGCATCCACCTTAGAGTCAGACGCGGTACTAATTCATCTTATTACGAGGAAACCAAACCAGTCAGTGTGGAAGAGGGACCAGAATTGGCTTTGTTGCCAGACTACCTCTTATGCGCAGGATCTTATGCTCTATTAACTGCTCTGGATCCCGAAATGCCGAATTTATCCGACTATACAATCGAGTGGAAAGATATTGAGGGTAACTTATTGGGAACTGGAAATGAGTTGATGACTTACAATGAAGGATTTCATTTAGTTGAACTTTATCAAACGAATGCAGCTGGAGGCCAATCTTGCTTGATCACTGGCTCCACATTTGTTGGTCCTCCGATAGACTTCAAAATCACCACCTCCTCTTCTACAATCTGCGAAGGAGAATCCATTTCTGTCGGACTAGACACACCACTTTCTGGAGAATGGTTTATCCAAAAAGACTTTACAGGGGCCCGCAGATCCTTGGGAAATGCTTTTGATATCCAGATTCCCTCTTCTGAATTGGCAGGACCAGGTCTCTATATAGTATCCTTTCAGACCACGACGGAGGATTATCCAGATTGTATTTCCGAAAGAATTGTAGGCTTTGAACTTCTTGAGAGTCCTCAAATCAGCATCCAAAACACTATTGAACCAGATCCTTGTCTTGCAAACGGAAGTTTTGAGCTTGCTTTTCAAAATGACATTGATGGCTTCTCCATACCCGAGCTTAATATCACCGGAGGCCCTCAAGTAGCCGGTCAGAGTTTTCCGATATCTAATCTTAAAACTGGGATTTACACCATTTTTCTGGAGAAAAACGGTTGTCAAACGACTTCGCTATTAGTGCTGGACTCTAGCAACTCTGGCGGATCAACTTCTCCGTCCACAATTATCTCCCCCGAAACATGTAGCCCCACTGGTGTAGCCCCTGGAAGTATTGAGGTTGATCTAGGAACAAGCTTCACATCTGGCACCTACAGAGTCCTATCTACCCGACAAGGAGAAATTGAGACAGACGCCATCCCTGCTTCCGGAGAATTTGTGGTAAATCTAAATCAAGGCTCCTATTTTCTTGAGCTGGAGGTTGATGGTTGCACCTACCCGATCATTCCATTTGAAATAGAAAATGCACCACACGTAGAGTATACTATACCTACGAATTTGAATATTTGTGAGTCTTTCATCCTTCAACCTGACACAGATCAGAATCTGCGCTTCACGCTCACCTATCCTGACGGTCAAAGCCAAAGCATCAACGCTGGTCAATCATTTACATTGACAGAGGCGGGCTCGTATTCCATCTATGGTGAAAGTAGAGATGGAAATACTTCGCTTTGCCCGAAAGTTATAGATTTCACTGCCACCTTTTCATCTTCTATTTCTTTTGCACCTGTCTTGGCTATTGAAAAATGCTTTGACCCCATTAAGTACATCATCGACCTAAACGGCATTACCATTGAAGAAGCCAGTATCAGGTGGCTTAATGATCAAGGAGAAATCGTAGGACGAAGTCCAGAGTTTTACCCGAGGGGAGTGGGACTGTATTCTTTGGTAGTACAGCCACTAGAAAGCGGGTATTGTCCTGTAGTCCCGGTGGAGTTTGAAGTTGAGCCGCAGATCACCTCCGTACCAATGGATCTTACCTCAACTAAAATTTGCCCTGATCCAGGATTGGGATTGGTCACTTTGTCCACAAATGAAGAAGAAGTCGTCGATACGGAATGGATCTATTATGACTCACTGGACAATAGAGAAGAACTGGTACAATTTGATGGTCTTTTCGAAATAGAAATTGATCGCCCGGGGACCTATGAAGCTGTCGCCTACAATAGTTTGGGCTGTGAAATAGGCAGAAATCTGGTTGCGGTAGAAAACAGCAGTCTATTGACTCCTCCCCTTTTAGATGACAGCTATGCTATCTGCTCCAAGGAAAACACTTTATCAGGCATTGATCCTGGTGAATTTGCTACGTATGAGTGGTACTTTGGAGAACAACTCGTGTCAACTTCACGCGTGTATAAACCTACCCAAGTAGGTGAATATTTTTTGGTTGTGACTACTATAGATGGCTGTGAGTTCTCAGGTTCTTTTACGACCTACGATGCCTGCGATTTTGAAGTCGTATTTCCCAACGCCATGATTGCTGGAGATCCAGCTCGTAATTTCCAAGTGATCCTCTCAGAAGGAGTCACCGAGGCTTCGCTTTTTATCCTCAACAGACAAGGTGCCTTGATCTATCAGGCAGACAGTGTGGAGATTGCGCCGGAGGCTCCGGTTTTACAATGGGACGGAACCATGCTAGATGGCAAAAAAGTGCCTGCAGGCACGTACGTGGTAGTTTTGATGGCCAAAAATCCGACCTACGGATTTGAAGAAAAGATAACTGGCTCATTGCTAGTCATCGAGTAGTCATATTTTTAAAATTTATATTGGCGGAAAAGTCGGAGTCCGATATTTTTCCTATTTTCAGCAGATTTCTACGATTGAAAATTTATTCTTAATCCAAAAAAACCTATTCTATGACGCAAGCTATTAATCGCACTGCTTTATTTAATGGAAGTTGTTTTGCCCTCATTACCACGGGACTTTCATTTTCTATTAGAGCGGGGATTTTATCCCAACTAGGTGCAGAATTTGACCTGACTGGAGAGCAACTCGGATATATCAATTCCATGTGGTTTTTCGGCTTCCCTATCTCAATGGTTATTGGTGGCCTTTTCTACCACTCCATTGGCCCCAAAAACATCATGAGAATTGCTTTCGTAGCACATACTTTGGGAGTTTTGTTGACAATTTTTGCTGGTGGATATACCGGGCTTCTTATTTCTATGCTTTGTATCGGCTTAGGTACAGGATGTACAGAAGCGGCTTGTAATCCTATGATTGCAGACATGTACTCTGGTGACAAGATGAACAAGATGCTCAACCGCTTTCACATGTGGTTCCCTGGAGGAATCGTACTTGGCTCCTTGATTTCAAAATTCATGACAAGTATGGATTTGGGCTGGCAAGCTCAAATGGGTGTGATCATGGTTCCTGCAATCACTTATGCAGTATTATTCGCAGGCAAAACATTCCCTGAGCCACAGTCAAATGAAGCTACTTCTCTCAGCAGCAATCTCAAGGCAATGTTTTCACCACTATACATTTTTCTAATCATCTGTATGGCGTTGACAGCGATTTCAGAATTCGGACCTGGTCAATGGGTAGAAGTGATTTTGGGAAGTAGTGGAGCTGACCCTATGATCATCTTGGCATTGACAGCCGGTCTTGTGACTGTGTTGAGATTCTTTGCTGGTCCAGTGGTATCGACTTTAGGCCAAACTGGCGTGTTGCTTTTCGGAGCAATATTCGCTGCAATCGGCATTTACCTATTCAGTGTGGTGGAAGGCCCTGTAGCCTACCTCGCAGCGATCATCTATGCGCTTGGATACGCTTATTTCTGGCCTGTGATGGTAGGAGCAGTTGCTCAAAGAGTACCATTGAGTAGTGCATTGGGAATGTCAGTTATCGGAGCCGTCGGCATGTTCTCCTCAGGGATCTTTCAGCCAATCATTGGTAGCTGGATTGACAATTCTACAATCGAAAACACTGCGAAAGGTCTTTCTGGAGAAGCTTTGCAATTAGCAACAGGACAAGACACTTTGCAGAAAATGATGCTTTTCCCGATTATATTGATCGTATTGTTTACAATCTTCTATTTCTGGCAAAAAGGTAAAAAACCAGCTGCTGCCGCAGCTCACTAAAACTCAAAAAAGCAGCTTTCGGGCTGCTTTTTTTATGCTCAATTTCTATTGACAGGAATAACTTTGATAGTCATTCTTAAAGAGAGACCAAAGCTTTCCTTCCTCATCCCGATACGTGATTGTTTCAGTCTTGAGCATAATCTCCAACCCCTCGCTAGTCACGATACTCCCATCGCTCAAGGTAATCGTACAAGAGCCCTCGATGATTTTCACATCTTTCAGACCTATGTCTTCCAATACCCCTTCACAGGAGCTATTTAGAAGCATCAGGGACAAAACCATGATTGAAAAGGATTTTCTCATCTATATTGACAAAAGCTAACTCTAAAGTAATCAGTCAAAGGTCAAGAAAAAAGTGGGAAACAAAAAAGCCCAACTGCTGTAGCTGGGCTTTGTGACCTCGTCAGGATTCAAACCTGAAACCTCTTGAGCCGTAATCAAGTGCTCTATTCAGTTGAGCTACGAGGCCGAAACGGTCTGCAAAGGTATTTATATTCTCTTTGAATCCAAACATTCTCCTTCAAGTTTTTTGAAGAAAACAAATCGATACCAGTGCTCCCCTTAAGAATTATTAAGACTAAAAGCAGGTTAAATCCTAAAGGATTTTCTATTTTTGCCCGCACTAGCAAGTATTTAAGCACTCTTTTAATGAAAAAAATATTCTCCTTCCTACTCGCATTTTCATTGGTTCAATTTGTTTTTGCTCAGGAAGAAACCAAGTCCCCTAAAATCCCCATCGGAGGAAGACCCAATATCCCCGCAGATCTCCGTGTGGAATTTGGATTCAACCTACTCAACAATCGTCCAGAGGACATGAGTACTCGGTTTTTTGCTTCCAAAACTTTCAACATCTACTACCAATATCCACTCGCCGTTTTTGGTGCTGGCTCAGGCTTTACCCTTAGCCCAGGAGTCGGAATCGGATCAGACAAGATGGCTTTCAAAGATCATGTCACGCTTGTGAGCGACCCTTCCAAAGGCCCAGAGTCAAGTGAATTGGTCGAGCTGACGGAGATTTATGGAGATAATATCACAATTTCCAAAAACACCTTTGCTGCCAACTATGTAGACATCCCATTGGATCTGACCTATCACATCAATACGGCAAACTACAACAAAGGCTTCCGCGTCAGTGTAGGCGGTAAAGTAGGATGGTTGTACAATGCACACTCCAAGGTAAAAGTAAAAGATGCCGATGGACTGGAGCAAAAAGTCAAAAATGCTCAGGATTATGGCCTAGAAAAGATCCGATATGGACTGACTTTCAAGGCTGGCACTCCGGGATTTTATGTATGGAGTTACTTTGGACTGAACAACGTCTTTAAAGAAAATATGGGTCCTGTAGAAAATCAGGCTAAGCAAATCAATTTTGGAGTAGCTGTAAATCTTTTCTAATCACAGTCTCCCAACAAAATTTAAAAACCGAGTTTCTAGAAACTCGGTTTTTTTTATGTCCAGATCCACATAAAGCCAAAAAAGCAGGACACAAAGCCGAAGCCAAAACCTACATAGATCTCTAGAGGAGTGTGAGCATCCAAATACAATCTGGAAGTACCTACCACTCCTGACAGCAATAACGCCGCTAGTAAAGGATAAAGCCCTGAAAAGGTAGGGAAACAAATTCCCAATACGACTACCAAGGCTACCAATCCCCCTACTCCCGTCATGTGGGCAGACATTTTCCAAAACAAAGTCACCAATGTCAGCACGACTACTACCACTGCTATGACAGCCAATGCTTGCCACAGAATTGGATCCAATTCGGTCATTTGATACATAAAGTAAACCGTCATCAAAAAATAAATCGAAGTCACCGTGAAAGGCACTATTCGCTCTCTGATTTCGGCCATATGGATGCTTTTGAGCGTACCACTGAGCCTCAGTCCGATAATCGTAATCATGGGAATCACCAAGGTAGACAAAGCAATGAGGTAAAAAATCCTCATTTTAAACTCATAGGGCACACTGCTCGCCTCAGGGACTCCAAACAAAATAAGCCCAAAGACCAAGGAAGGAATTAAAAGAGGCTGAAATACGACGGAAACTATCAGTGCTATGACTCTCCCCACTACAGTTCTTTTCTAAGTCTTGCCACAGGTATCTGAAGCTGTTCTCGATATTTTGCGACCGTCCTTCTGGCAATATTATAGCCTCTCTTGTTAAGCATTTTCACCAACTTATCATCAGATAGAGGCTTCTTCTTGTCTTCTTGATCCACCATTCCTTGCAAGACTGACTTCACTTCTCTATTACTCACATCTTCCCCACTGTCAGTTGAGATTCCTTCAGAGAAAAAATACTTCAATGGATACACCCCAAACTCAGTCTGAATAGCTTTGCTATTGGCTACTCTGGATACAGTGGAAATGTCCATATCTATCTTTTCAGCAATGTCTTTGAGGATCATCGGTCTCAGATTGGTCTCATCTCCATCGATGAAGAAGTCATACTGGTATTGCAAAATAGCTTCCATTGTCCGAAGCAGTGTGTTTTGTCTCTGCTTGATCGCATCAATAAACCACTTGGCAGCATCCAGTTTTTGCTTGACAAAAGTGACCGTCTCTTTCAGTTTTTTATCTTTTTTATCAGACTTATCATAGGCATCAAACATATCCGCATATGATCTGGAAATCCTCAATTCAGGTGCATTTTTCGAATTGAGACTGATCTCCAACTTCCCGGAGTTATTCGTCAAGATAAAATCCGGGATGATATATTGTGTCCGCACCAAGCCTTCCGAGACTCCACCCGGTTTTGGGTTTAGCTTGGTGATCAGGTTGACAGCGTCTTTGGTTTCCTCTTCTGTCAGATCACATCTGCGCTGGATTTTAGAATAATGCTTTTTGGTAAATTCTTCAAAGCAATCATTCATGATCCGTAGTGCATTTTGGACCTCAGGATCTTCTGGATGCTCTTTTCGCTCCAGCTGGAGGATCAGACACTCTTGAAGATTTCTGGAAGCAATCCCGGCAGGATCGAATGTCTGGATCTTGCGGAGGATCTCTTCGAGTTCGTCGATGTCTGTCTCTATATTTTGGCTGAATGCCAAATCATTGATAATCGCCTCCAAATCCCGGCGAATGTATCCATCATTTTCTATACTGCCGATCAGCTGTTGACCGATGATTTTTTGTCGATCATCTAGCTTGAGATAATTCAATTGTTGGATCAGTTGCTCATGAAGAGAAGACTGAGAAGAAATGGGAATCTCACGGTCTTCTTCGTCCGAATTGTAATTTCCATCCCCTTGCATTTTGTAGCCTCCATACTCATCATCGAGGTAATCATCTAGATTGAGATCTCTTTCATCTGTGGAAATATCTTCCTCATACGAGTCCTCAAACTCTTCTTGGGTATTTTCTTCCTTCTCCTCCCGACCTTCTTCTAAGGCGGGATTGACCTCCAATTCCTCCTCGATGCGAGCGTCCAATTCGGCCGTAGGAACCTGCAACAGCTTGATAAACTGGATCTGCTGTGGGGACAGCTTCTGAGAAAGTGTCTGACTAAGATTAAGCTTTTGCATCAATGAAAGGGTAAAACCTGCAATTTGGGTTCAAAAAAGGCCTTTTCACAAGAAAAAGCCCCGAACTCAAAGTTAGGAAAAACAAGCAATTTTTTGAATAAAAGCTGATTTAATCGTTTTTTTGCAGACTATACAAAATAGGCTTTTCAGGCTGTTTTAAACTTTATCAGAAATCATGGCATTCAACAAGCGGGTCAAAATCAAGACCATTCTGGATCAAAATCCAATCGGCAGTGAACTTACCATCATGGGATGGGTGAGAACGAAGCGTTCTAATAAAAACGTCACCTTCATTGCAATGAATGACGGCTCCATCATCACCAATTATCAGGTAGTAGCCGATCCCAATTTGATTTCTGAAGAAATTCTAAAAAAATGCAGTACCGGAGCCTGTCTCAAAATCACCGGAACTGTCGTGGAATCTCAAGGTTCCGGTCAATCATCCGAACTCAATGCTATTTCTATCGAGGTATTGGGCGAGGCTGATCCTGAAAAATATCCATTGCAACCTAAGAAACACTCTTTGGAGTTTCTTCGTGAGATTGCTCACTTGAGAATGCGTACAAATACCTTTGGAGCTGTTTTCAGAGTGAGACATGCTTTGGCTTTTGCTGTACATCAATACTTCAATGACAAGGGCTTTTTCTACATCCATACACCGATCATCACAGCATCTGATGCGGAAGGAGCAGGGGAAACTTTCAAAGTGACCACCTTGGATATTGCAAATCCTCCTAAAACTGAAGAGGGAGCGGTTGACTTCAAGCAGGATTTCTTCGAGAGAGAAGCAAACCTGACTGTTTCCGGTCAGTTGGAAGGCGAACTGGCAGCAATGGCCTTATCAGAGATCTATACCTTTGGTCCTACTTTCCGTGCCGAAAATTCCAACACGACACGTCACTTGGCGGAGTTTTGGATGATCGAGCCGGAGATGGCTTTCTATGATGCCGAGGACAATGCAGATTTGGCAGAAGACTTCTTGAAGTATTTGATCCGATATGCCTTGGATCATTGCATGGATGACTTGGCATTTTTGGAGTCAAGGCTTCTGGATGAAGAGAAATCCAAGCCTGCAGATCAACGCTCAGAAATGGGATTGATAGACAAACTGAAGTTTGTCTTGGAGAATGAATTTGTCAGAATCACCTACACAGAGGCAATCGAGATTTTGAAAAGATCCAAGCCAAATCAGAAGAAGAAATTCCAGTACCTAATCGAGGAATGGGGTGCAGATCTTCAGTCTGAGCATGAGAGATACTTGGTAGAGAAGCATTTCAAAAAACCAGTGATCTTGACTGACTATCCGAAAGACATCAAGTCCTTCTACATGCGTCAAAACGAGGACGGCAAAACTGTAGCAGCGATGGATATCCTATTCCCTGGTATCGGCGAGATCGTCGGTGGTTCTCAGCGAGAAGAAAGAATGGATGTCCTGCTTCAAAGAATGGAAGAGATGAACATTCCTACCGAAGAAATGTGGTGGTTTTTGGATACTAGAAGATTTGGAGCTACTCCCCATGCCGGCTTCGGCTTGGGCTTCGAGAGAATGGTCCAGTTCGTCACGGGAATGGGCAATATCCGCGATGTGATTGCCTTCCCAAGAACTCCAGGAAACGCTGAATTCTAATCCGTAGTAAATATTAAAATTTAATCCCTGTCAGAAATGGCAGGGATTTTTTATTAATCAAAAATCCCCGTATTCCCCTTTTCCAGCAATGATTTGAGAGCTGAAAGTCCATCAAGATTTTCTGGCGCAACATTTCTAGTTTCCAAAGGATCGGCTTGCTGATCGTACAATTCATATTCCGGTCCATTTGTACGGAAATACTGAGTCAAACGATAATCTGGGGTCCTGACAGAATTGCCTCGATTGAAATAGCTATAAGCCGAATTTCTCCAGGTGGGCAAACTGGGATTTTGCATCAAGCCCACCATACTCTGGCCATCAAGATCAGAAGCTGAACTCAGCCCAGCCAAGTCCAGCAGCGTAGGATAAATATCTACTGAACTGACTATTTGATCTACCTGATTCCCTTTTTGGGCTGGATTTCTGATCACTAATACGGACTGCAATGCCCAGTCAAACAAGGTATGTTTTCCCCAGACCAAATCATCCCCCAAGTGCCAGCCGTGATCACCCCACACCACGACGATCGTATTCTCTGCCAAGCCCTGCCGCTCCAGTTCATCCAAAACTTTCCCTATCTGAGCATCTACATAGCTGACTGCTGCCAAATAAGCATGTCGGATCTTTCTGGCATATTCATCGGAAAGCTGCGAGTCGAGACTTGCCTTCTCCTCTCCGAGAGCATATTGGTTAAATTCACCACTTTGCAGCAAACTCGCTTTGGCCGAGCCCTCTGGAATTTGAGGAAATGGTGCAAGAGGGATTTCAGATTCCTCGTAGAGATCCCAGTATTTTTGCGGAGCCGTAAAAGGCAAATGAGGCTTAAAAAAGCCCACACTTAAAAAGAAGGGCTTCTCCTCCTCCTTCAACTCTCCCAGCTTTTGGATCGCCAATTCGGCTGTCAAACCGTCTGGATAGCCCGTGTCGGCCACATCAGCAGCTTCATAAGGTTTGACCTGCTTGTTTTTCCCAGTCCTATTGCTTCCATCTGCATATCCAAAAAATGCATTGTGCCCTGTCTCCCATTTCCCAGGATCAAACAACATTTCATCCCAACTTCCTGGCAACTCCAGTACATCACTTTTAGGCTCCGCATAGTCATAGACATAGCCATCCGGATGGTGTGATATTTTGCCTATCCCTACCGTGTAATAGCCTTGATCCCTGAATTGCTCCAAAAATGTCAAAGGCCTCTCCGACTTTGACTTCGAAGAAATATGCTGTACAGAAGCCATATTACTGAGATCAGCTTTGCTTCTTGGCAGCTTCCCAACTAACATACTATGCCTCGAAGCTCCGCATGTGGGAACGGTGACAAAGTGATTGGTAAAGACTGAGCTTTGCGAAGCCAATCGATCCAGATTGGGTGTTTTAGCATATTCCTTCCCATAAGCCCCAAGCTCCGGCCGCAGGTCATCTACTGCTATAAATAAAAAATTAGGCTTCTCAACTGGTACGTTCTGAGCTTTACTTTCGGCAGAAAGCATCAAACAAGCCCACAAAAACATAAACAAACAAATCACTCTTACTTTCACGATGTACTCTTTCATAGTATTTCCCTAGCTGACTACTTTCACTCTTCTGGCTAGTGGGATACAAAGCAGGCTAAAGAAAATTGCAATGTATCCAACCAGATTAAAATTGGTCAATTGCCCTGTGGCAGATTCACCTATGATCAGTCCTGCTATCAAGGATGCCAGCCCTGTAGCCAACTGTTGAATCGCAGAATTAAAACTCAGAAAGCTTCCTCGATTTTCCGGCAAAGCTGTCCCGGTGATAATCGCAGCAGCGGGCACATATCTTCCATTAGATGTGACAAAAAACAGAGTCGTCACCAGCAACACCAAAGGTACTGGAGTCACTCCAAGATGGGTGATGATTCCAATGGGAATGACATTCAGCGCCATAAAAATGGAAAAGACTTTTAGCTTGCCATATCTGTCAGAAAGTCTTCCTACCCAAGGTGAAGTGAATATGGTAAATGCCCCGCCTGCGATGTAGATATAGGTCAGTTGCATCTCTGTAAATCCAACATTGGCAACATTGTAGGGACTCAGAAACGGAATAATCATAAACTGACCAAACATCATCATGACGGACAGAGAGATCGCTCGCATTTGATTGGAATTCGAAGTGACTCGCTTAATCACTTGGACAGGATGAGGGCGGTGGGCTTCTTGATTCAAATGGTCTTTGATCGAAGGGATAAACCGGATGATCATCCCCAAACTGACCAGCGACAAAAGAGTCAGAATATAAAAAGGGGTGTGCCAATCGGATAAACTCGCCAAAAACAAGCCTAGAGGAACCCCAAGCACAGAAGCAACAGAGAACGCCGCCATGACCAGCCCCATGGCTCTTCCACGCCTGGAATCGGGCACCACATCACCTATGATTGCCAAAATCAAGGCCGAAGTCAATCCTCCGAACAGCCCCGAAATCACACGTGCCATCAAAAGAACGGAATAGCTGGGAGAAAGGGCGCAGCCCAAGGTGGCCACAGTAAAACCAATATAAACCCAAAGCAGTATTTGCTTTCGATCAAACCGATCTAAGAAGAATGCTCCAAAAAAACTTGAAATCCCTGCACTGAAAGTATAGGAAGATACTAAGAGACCAAATTCTCTCGGGGAAATTTCAAATACCCGCATCAATTGTGGTCCCAAAGGCATCAAAATCATAAAATCAACAATATGGATAAAGTTGATCGCTGCGAGTGTCCAGAGGATTAGTTTTTCTCTATTCATAAATAAATGTTGAAAGCGGATGGAGAAGATCAGATTGAAGAATCAACCCCCAACTTCAAATAGGTCTCTGGAATTTCTTGAATAATATCTGAAGCGATAGTGCCACGTCTCTTTTTCTCTCCTGCAAGTTCCCCTGCCAGCCCATGATGATACGCGGCACACAAAGCTGCATTTTCGGGAGCATATCCCATCCCGAGAAATGCTGTGATCATCCCTGTCAAGACATCTCCGGAACCTCCTGTCGCCATAAATTGAGAACCTGAACTATTGATTACCTGCTTTCCATCTGGAAATGAAATGACTGTATTCGCTCCCTTGAGAATTAAGATTAGTCCGTGCTCGATAGAAAAAGACTTGGCTTTTTCCATTCGGATTAAGTGAGTTTCAGCATTGCCAACCAGCCTATGAAATTCTCCCACATGAGGGGTTAGAATACTATTTTTCGGCAATTGACCCAATAATTCTGGATGCTTCGCCAAAATATTGATTCCATCTGCATCAATTACCATAGGCTTGGAATTGTCTTTAAGGAGTCGCTCCAAGAGGCTTTTGCGATGATCCACTCCCCAGCCTGGGCCGATCCCCACTGCATCGTAGTAGTCGGCATTGGGAATCAAGCCCCAGTTGCACATAGCCTCGGGCACTGCCACCTGCAGAATCTGGTGCTCGCTTTCTTCCACATGGCATGTCACCAGTCCTGCTCCAGTTCGCAATGCCGCTTTGGAAGCCAAAACCATAGCGCCCATTTTCCCTAGGCTTCCTCCTACTAGGAGAATCTTGCCAAAATCTCCCTTGTGAGAAAATCGATGAAACATCCTGTGAAGCTTTGCTAGGTCATGCTTTTGTAGAAAAAATAAATCCTCTTCAAATTCACCGTAAAACTGATCCCCAATCCCTATATCTGCCACGATCAAATTTCCTGTGAAAGCAGCATTTTCCGGAAGCAAAAGAGCAAGTTTTGGAAAGGCAAAGGAAATAGTAACATCCGCCATAAAGCATGTGTCCTCCACTACTCCTTCAGAGTACATCCCGCTTGGGATATCCAGAGCGATCTTAATTCCTGACAGTTCATTCATCTGGTTGATCGCCTCCAGTGCATCCTTACGTAGATCCCCCTGCAATCCGACTCCTAGGAAAGCATCTATCACCACAACATTTTGATCCGATGATTCAAAGTCTTTCAGAAAAACTTCTTTGACTTGTGTGGGAAGGTATTCCAAATTATGTGCAGCATCAGGACTTAATTTCGCACTTTCTGCAAAACACTTGACGACTTGGACTGGATAGTTTTTTTGACTGATGAGCCTGGCAATAGCCAGTCCGTCTCCTCCATTATTTCCTGCCCCTACAAAAATCAGTACCTGTCTGTCTTTTGAAAAATGTTGCTGATAGAACCATTCCTCTACAAAGCGAGCTGCGTTTTCCATCAGCTCCAAGGATGGAGTTTTTGTTATTTTACAAAAACGAGAGTCTAGCTCTTTTACATTTTCACCTTTCAGTATTTTAATCATGCTTGGTGAGCAAAGTGTTAATCCTTTTTTTGACAATGAGATAATAAGAAGATTTTGAATGATTGAATACCAAATCAAAATAGAAGTCCAAAAATACAAGCATAATAGTTTAAAAAGTAAGTAATCAAAAGATGAGCTAAGGAATTTAGAGTTTAATTTGATAAGTGGACTTAAAAGGCCTTCACTTTGGAAAGAAAAAACATCATTTGTATTTCTCTCTCAGAATTTTAGGCTTCTAGTTAATTTGATCACTTTCATATATTCCATTAAAATGTACGCTGATAATATTGCCTTTATCATTGCCAATGATCTCACATGATCATCATTTGTACAGCTCGACAGTTTACTAAGGCAGTAATCTATAGATAATTCAAGCCTAAAACTGTTTTCCATCTATGCAGTAAGATTAATGCGATCAATCTAAAATATGGTTTAGGTGGAAAAAGGAAATACGAATAAGATCCAAGAAAAATACTCAACCATTGGATCTAGTTATGTAAGCTTCCTGAACCTAATTGCTGGCGTATTAATATTGCAATTAAAGCTAGACAATTACAATTCAGATCTATAGACACAAAAAAGCCCAATTACTATCAATCTTTGAAAACAAAAACGGATTGAAAGCCCTACATCAAGTGACTCATAATTTCACCCATCGATTGTCTAAGAACTTAAAACAGAAAATTCTGCCTATAAAAGCCGAGTAAAGACTCTTCACTCGGCTTTAACTTGAAAAATGAATTAGATTATTTATTAAAAGACGAAAATCACTCACTTTTCATTAACTAAGTCAGTCACCATAGCATTGTTTTGTTTTCTTCGTTAAGAAATTGATTCCCTCATAAATGAAACTTTCAATGCGAAGTCCAATGCTTAATCCGAACCTAGTATTTCAGATTATTTTTTACTGAACTGAATCGAGTAACCTTTCCTCCAGCTTCTGCTCATCTACGGTTAACTGGCAGATGGAAACCAAAATGGTTCCTGCCGTGATTGCATAGCCTGCATATTCCTGCAGGATCTCGGGCACCAGCCCTGGAGCTGTGAGCACAGCTGTGCCGATAGCTGCGATGAGCAATCCCGCCTTCTTCAAAAATTGAAAGAAAGGGGGCGTGGGCGCCAAGGCCCGTGATTTTACTTCTGAGAGTATGTTCATTGTTTTGTTGTTTAGATGTTGTTATTGCCCGATGTCGGGTGTCCGATGTCCGTTGCTAGATGTTCACGGTCGAGGATCAACAGACCACAGTAGTTTTTCCTCCTTAACTAGGGGGACTACGGGTACGCTGCAGCATTGCCTTCATCAGAACCTGCTCTGCTTCGAGTCTTATAAAGAGCTCTTTCAGCTTTGCCAGTTCCTGACTCAACTGCCGGGTATCCTGAATCAATAATTTCAGGAAATAAGCAATCACCGAAAGAAGCATCATCACGATCCCGCCGGCCAGACTCAGCAATAGGTCCGCGCCAGACATGATTCCAATTGGTATGGGATCCCCTTTGAAACTACCTGTAACTCGATCAACTCCCCGCTTTCCCAATAGGGCGTCAGCTCATCCATTAATTTCAGAAAAGCCAAGCGAGTAAATAAGGGAGTACCATCTGCCCGATAGCAGGTCACAGGACAGAACTCATGCAGACCGGGACTTTTTGCTCCGTCTTTGGAACAGATCCTCCCGATACCTCCCACCTGTATAGACCAGCCATGCTCCTCGCTATGTACTGGCTCCAGCAGATAGACTCCCTCCTCCATGCAATAGCAGCTTGGATCATAGCAGGCCTTGGGGGCTTCACGGATGAAGCAAAGCTGCCTCCCTCCTTTGAGTAGCCTCCCCAGGCTGCCCCGGGGAGTATAGCTACGTTGCAATAAGAGTCTCATCAGGCCTGACTTACAGTCATTATCTTCCCTGCATTGTGATCACCGTTGTTCATATGGTAATCCGTGCTATTGACCGTGAGGTAAAACTCAACACTCAATACAAACAGGAAGTGGGTACCACTTAGCTGTGATTTATCGATAGAAAGTACAGCGGCTTCTGCAGGTGCCGAAACTGGAAGGATCGGAGTGGTCACCGTTACCGTAGAACGGGTGCCGGCATCAAAATCCAAGCCCACTCCAGTTGCGATAATCCTGAAACCTTCTGCCCCCGTTGGATATGCTATCTCATCGCTAGGCAATAAGGTAGGAATCTGAACCTCCCAAGATGCCGGAGAATCCAATGCGCGGATATCAAACAGCAAAGTTCTTGACAAGGAAGCCCGGATATTCAGTTCCATTCCTCCCAGCAAATCCCAGTTGCCATTTTTCACCTTCCGTTCTCCCCTCACACTCAATGCATCGGATTTGAGCACTTTCATCATCTGCTGGTTCAGACGGAGTCCCAGGCGCGGATCGCTCACTTTGGAGATCACCGGTCTAAGGGCATCCTTCACCAGCTTGGATGAGTTAGCATTGTCCGTAAATTCCTGCATATTCTCCCGGGTTCGGGCAAAGCGGGGGTCGTTCATGATTCTGGACTTTTCCACCCCGCCTTTTTCACGGGCTAAATAACCATCTTTGGTCTTATAAAAGGACAGTCTCCCGACCCTCCCTTTCAGTGTAATAATACTCGCTTGTTTTGCCATAATACAATGGGTTTTAGTAAAACATGTGACCAAGATCAGATCCTCAAAAAAGATTATCAACTAAACATGCATTCCTAGCTTATCACTGCACTCTCTGCCATTTCATGCACTGATTGCGGTACGATTGGGACAAAAAAAGGTCAGAAATTTTTCCCGACCTTGACTCTTTGACTTATCAGACTTTATGTCATCAATGGAATGCATACCGAGTCAGAAAACCGCCTTTTTTTCTTCGAAAATTGACGATAGAAAGAGATATACAAGTAGGTTCCTGCCAGATTCAGTCTTGAGGGAATGGTGAGGGATTGGAATCGATTCCTACGAAAGGCAGCTCCCATCAGCTCCTCGGCGATTTTCTGATCTGGATTATAGAGTACAATCCAGCTGAGATCAGAATCTTTGGAGTTCCCAAGATTCCTCTGGGATTCCCATTGAAGGCTGAGCTCTCGTGCACCAGTCCAGATCACTTGAAGATTCAGAACGGGGCTCACAAATCCTGAAGAAATTAAAATGGATTCATACTGTACAGAATGGACACTCTGATTTTCATACATTGCGAATTTAAGCGTTTGGGAGAGTGCCAAGTGAAAGCCCTTTTTGGTTGAGGTTACAAACTCTCCATAACCGGTATCCAGCACTTGATTTAAGGGTCGAAGTGCTTCGGTTGCCACTTTGAACTTCTGCTGATACAGGCGCTGGAGGGCCGTGGGCCGGTAGCTTTTTTTCCTTTGTGGTTTCTCACGGACAATTGTTTTTCCATTGAGTTGGTAAATGACCAGGTTGCCAAGTTTCCCTGAAATCTGGCCTAGAAAAGGATGTGTTAATCGAGCCATAGCTTAGATGGTGTTTTGTGAATACAATAGGTAGTCTGGTACTTGGACAACTTTTGCCGGCCATACTGATGTTGCAGTTTGGTTACCGTGTTAATACCGGGTTACTGCTGCTGGCAGTAATACCCAGACCGTAGCCAGACGGTAGGGAGCCCGTTCAAAGTCCGAACAAAGCCCCGGGTTCGTATAGCTTTGCGATTCCTTTGGCTGGAATCTGTTTACTTTCAGTAGGGCCAGGGATCAGTTCAAGTAATCTGAAACATCTGACTCGGGAATTCCGGAAAAAGCCGAAAATTCGGCAACCGTCACGTATTGCCCCTTCGATTTGTCGGTCAACTGACGGATCTTACGGATCACCTCATGGCTGTAGCGTACACTACGCCCGGTTATCCGCTGGATGTCTTTTGCGTAGATAACACATCTCTTGGTATTCATGATTTATTTGCATTAAAGATGTTTACGTTTTTTATTCACTTAAAAGCTGTAGCAGTCTCGTTTGCAAAGTGCTCTGCTACGCTTCTTAAAAAAAGCCATCTGGCTTTTCCATATCCATGGAAGACTCACCGGTTCTAAAATTTGTCTGAATCCAGACTTTGCAATTGCGGGGAGCTAAAGTGACAGGAGATTTTAAAAAATCAAACAACCTTGTGGATTCTATGGATTTTGTGGATTCTTAGTGAAAATCTGGAATCTTCGGACAAAAATTGACCCTTTGTTACTTTTCACTAGAGGTCCATTACACCCATATTTAAAGGAATATGTATATCCGCTTTTCTGCCAGTAAGAATTTTAATCGGTCTAAAAGCTGCACCAAGGTTCAACTCAAGAAAACTTCGGTCATCGGTCTTCCGTCTCGATTCGCAAAGGAAATTTGGCTACTGGCAAGATTGCTGACAATCCTATAAAGGGATTTCAAGATCATTTCCTATTACAGAAATTACCTCTTGATAGGTCATTTTGGCCCGATTCGCAGCTGTTTTTTCCCCTAGCTTTTTCAGACGTTTTCATTGCAATAGAATTGGGAAAATAAAAAGTCATGAATCTGATATTCCGAATTCCGCTGTTTGATTTTGACATCAATGATCCAATTCAAACTGAGTACAATTGGCCAAGAGTCCTTGATGCTATCGAAACTAGCAGCCCTGATCTTTTCAACTCCATAGATAACAGGCCATACTTATCCCTACCCTTAGCATTACAAATCAAAGTAAGAAAGTACCTGATCCGAGGAAGATATAGAGCTACTCCATTTGGTAAATTGGCTGGGACCGGACTGGCTTCCTGGTCAGACCGGACTCAGGGACCTCCCTTCCTTAATCCAGTATTTCACAATAGTCTGCCATCTGACATTCAAAAATTGAACGGAAAACTAGCTGATCAAATTTTTCTACCAATGCCTGGATTGACATCCAGATTTGGCTATCATCAGGCGCTCACCTTTGATATCCACCTTTCCAAATGGTGCCAAACAAAAATTGAAAGCAATCATTTTCTTGATGCTTTTCTGTCAATTGCATATCACAATATATCCATGGACAGTCATGGGAATAAATTGGATCCAGAGAAAACCAGCCTGGATGAAGAGGAATTGGAAGAACTCGTCTCAACCGGTTTTGTATATCCAAGTCATCAATACATTCCTTCTTATACCAAAAGCATCAATTCTGAAGTTCAGGCCCCAATGTGTATATCAAATCAGGTCAAAGCAATTTTAGATAGTTTTGTTGCTGAATCCGGGGACTTGTTTGTTAAATCTAAAAATCTCTACCTCAAAGACTTTACCTCATGGTTTTTCGAAAAGTACGAAGATCGGCAAATTCGTCTTTCCTCACTCCTATCTGACTCTGACTTTTTGGAGAACCAAATGACCTTTGGGAAAAATAAAAATCTCTCAAAGCCTCTTTTACAAAACCATTATCCTGAATCATTGGATTTAAAAAAACACTATCCATCAAAACCGATTTGCAAGGACATTTATGACATACAACTCGTATTTAGGATAGGTCCAGATGGGAAACCTATTATTGAAAACATGGTCTGCAATCGCCCTTTTGCTTACTTGGGCCGATTTAATCAATATCCTGATTTTCAAGAATACGGAAATAGTCTTAAGGAAAGTATCTACTCTTCCGAAGAGTTGATTTTTGCACAATTGGATCTTTTTGAATCTCCTAAAGCACAAGCCATCTGCCATGTCTCCGACATGTTTGACTGGAAAATAAATCCTTTTCCAATAATTTCGGAAAATCAGATCGGCTTTGAGGATATTTGGGTAGGCGTAGAAGAGGATAGAGTTTATCTTCTGCATAACCATAGCCAAAAGGAAATTATCCCAATAGTGCTTCATCCCCTCCACGGAGATCAGATCTCCCATCCCATTATGAAACTTTTATGGAATATTGCACTAAAAAACCCTTACAAGTTTATAGCCTTTACTACAAATGAGGAAATGTCAGAAACAAACTCCGAACTTACATGGGGAGATTTGATCCTTTTGCCTAAATCCAGTAAACTCCAAAGCTCCTCGTTTAAAACAAAGGATTCTTTGCTCAACTTTCTAAGTCAGAAAGAAATCCCACCTCTGTTTTTGGCAGGAACCGAAGATAGAGAATTGCTAATCAAAAAGGAAAATCCAATCGATCAGGAAATTCTTTGGCAAGAACTCAAAAGATCTGGAGATTTGACTTTAAATGAAGCTCCTTGGGTTGACTCTGAATTGATTTCCAATTCTCAGGGGATTCCCCTCTTCCCTCAGTTCATTTATAGACAAAGTCAAAAAATAATCCATCAACCAATTCTTACTCCTTTTAACCCCATTTATTTTTCAGACCAAAACTGGATTTACTTGGTTTTAAAAACCCCTTATTCTGACCTTTTGGAGACACTTGAATACTTGCGGGATTTTTTCCATGACAAGGGGTATATATATAAATTGAAATGGTACTATCTGGTTTACCAAAAATCCGGTGTTCATGAAATCCGCTTGAGAATCTATACTCCAAAGAAAGTAGCAGAATTTATGCTAGCTCTTGCAAGCCATCTTGATCTGGAGCAAATTTCCTGGACTAAAACATTCTATTATCCTGAAACTGAAAAATACGGCTATGAGGATTACAAAAAATCCCAAAAGCTGTTCTGTATGGAAAGCAAGTTTTTATTTGGATTTCACGAAGAGTCCAAATTCAACCTTCTGCTACCCGACCAGCAAAAACTATACTTTCTCTCAGGTTTTTGGATTTGGATAATTTACTGCTTAGGAGGTGCTGATGTATATTTTGAGTATTTCAAGTCCTTGTGTAAATCACACAATAGTGAATTGAAAAGTGAGTTTAAATCTAGGTTTAGCTATATGACTAGCTATCAATCCTTTGGTTTTAATGGGCGAAAATATCTTGAAATTCTACGAAGTCATCCTTATATCTGGAACAGCTACTCCAAAGATTTCTTAATCAATCATATGCATATGATGGTAAATCGATTTTTCCCTTTAGATGCACGGGTATTTGAGCTTGAACTATGGTATCGGTTATACCGAGAATTAGGAAAAAGGAGATATGGTCCAAATGGGGAGAAGTACCTTTCAAATAAAGATTGGCTTACCAAAATGATTCATCCAAATCAACCTTTTACACCTCCATTTCGACCTGAAACTTGAGGAAGTAGTCACGTTGATTTAAATAGAAAAACCATTTTCAATCTGCTTAAAAAAATCTTTCTTGTAGGATCTACTAATTCGCGCAGTTATTCCATTTTTCATCTCACATTCATACGCCTTTACTTTATGGAGGTATATTGCATTTACAGCATATGATTTATGAACTCTTAGCATAGTCATACTATTCATCTGTTCAAGTGTGGTGTCCAGCGTTTGTTTTGCTTCCACCATTTCGCCTCCTATTAAATGGATTTTAGTGAACTTAGCATTTTGCTCCAGTACACACACCTCAGATGCTTGAATAACTACTTTTTCAAAAGTCTTATTATTCCCAATCACAATTATACTTTCTTGGGACATCCTTTTATTTCTATTAAACTTTACAGACATTTCTCTGGCATATTCCAGCGCATCAGTCAAGTCTGTCGGTGATGACGGTTTTTCCAGAAAGCTTAAGGCTTTGATTTTATACCCTTCCAGCGCTAAATCCCCATGAGCTGAACAAATGATAATAGGGATTTGTAGTCCTTGAATTCTTTTGGCTAGTTCCAAACCACCTAGTTTGGGCATGATTAAATCAAGGATCAGAATATCTAATGGGTTATTTAATATCCATTGGAGCGCTTCTAAGGGCTGTGTGCTGGCATAAGCCACCTCATACCCTTCGTTACGTGAAATCTGATCAGTCAAGTAATCTAGTTGATGCTGTTCGTCATCAATGAGTCCGATTTTGAGTAATGGTTGAGTTTCCATAGCAAACAGTCATTTCCAGTGAATAGTGAAGATCTTTTTCTTCAATTTTCATCTCAAAGTTCTTCCCGAATTGGGATTTCATGATATTTTTTAAAGCGTTTAGTCCAAACCCATGCCCTCTTTCAATTTTACTAGTATCGATTTGATTAGATACTTTAAAAAAAAGTGTATTCACTCCTGAGATATCTGCAATCAAGTGAATACAAACTACTGCAGGACTATCTACGTCAGAATAAACACCGTAGAAAAACAAATTCTCTATTACAGTCAGGAGACACAGCTTTGGAAATGGCAAGCTTTTGGCCAATTCCCGGGGCACATTACATTGAAAATCCACTGCCATTGACCGAAACCTTTTAGACTGACACCTGAAAAAGGTAGCAACTGCCGAAACCTCATCCTCCAGAGAATTGGGCAAATCATAATCTTTGAAAGAATAGCGGATAAGTTTGATCAAATCTCCATAGATATCCCAAAAATCGGGGATGACCTGAGTTGCTTTGTGTATTGAAATGGTCAGCATATTGAGAAAAAAATGAGGACTCATTTTCATCGCTCTTCTTTCCAACTCCAATGTTTCCATTTCGAACTTCAGCTCAAGATTTTGTTTTTGAATTTCCATATCCTGAGTCATTTTCCAATATAATCCTGTTATAAACAGGTACTGAAAGAGTCTTAGAAATTCGTAGACTATAAATCTGACCGAAATATCTCCTAAAGCATTATAGCCGGCAGTGATCGCATATTTCAAAATGATAAACACTACCCCCGATCCAGTCAGAATAATCATGGCCAGAATCCTCTTTCTCTGTTTAAAAAATAAGGGCAATACTAAACCTATATACATCGCCATCATGAAAAAACCTCCTAACCAATGAAAAAGAGGTATGCTATAATCCTCAACAGATAATTGCAGCAGTAGAAGAGTGATTATCAGATCCAGTAAAAAATAAACTGTCCAGAAAATACCCAAGAATAAAATGGGAAAATTCCAAACCAGCTTGAAAAAGCTGAAGTTACCCGCTTTTGTACCGAATTTTCCTCCAGCCCTACCAATTTTACCGGTTTCTTTTTCAGGAAAACTGATGATTGTAGTTTTCATCCGAACCAAAATAAAAGCATATGAAAAACACAAATGCGTATCAGCAATTCAAGAAAGCCTTGAAAAATACGCGAATCAATCCTTTGGGAGCAAAGAATTCTGGAAAAACAAGGTCCGTCACAGCCAGTTTTTTTCGGGAATGCCTTACAACCATTACTAGGATTTAAAACTTCCAGACAGGGATAGCATCCCATTTTAAAATCAGAATGGCAGAAGCCATTTACACTCTTTGTAGGCAGAAACCGGATCGTCATTCCGGTGGGAAACCCCCAGTTTAGGATCGGAAATTAACCGGTCCTTTTTTTCTGGATTCCCTTTTGAACTGACTGAATCAATTCTGAGACTGGGATACCATGATAATCGGCAAATTCCTGAAATGTCAGCAATTTGGATTTAGATTTGCCGATTTGCTTCCTCACCTCATTCAATGCATTATATGCAAACGACCTGCTCCTTCCCGTAAAAATCATGATATCCTGGGCATAAATCACCATTCTACCTTTTAAATCCATTTGTCAGGAAAATTTCACAAAAGGCAAGCTAAATCCTTGCAATGCTTGCCCACCATATACGCAGCTTTTCGAAAAACTTAAAATAAATAATTCTGTTAAGTTAACATAAGTTAAGTAACTAACAAGGAATTACTTATAAAAAATAAGGGGGTAAGTATTTATTAGTAAACAATACAAAATGGACGACCAACTGATTATAATAAAAGTCTCTGATTTCCTTGATAAGGCAACCAAACTACCTCAGTTATTGTAATTCTTCCTTCACCAATCTTACCCTTATCTAAGCTGTTTTTACCTATTTGAATGCTGTTTTTACCCTTTCCTTTCAGGCTTTGTGAAACAGACAGAATTTTATCCCGATATGAGCAGTAAGAATATGAAGGGGAATTTGAATTTTATCTATTGGCCATCAGGTGTTTTAACTTTTGTATGGGGCTACACTGGCTTAGAAAAACTGATTCAGTTCAGAGATAGCCGTAGGGCATTCCTGAATCAACCTATGCCAAATGAATTGGAGGAAATATTGGCATTCGCTATTCCTGGAGTAGAGTTGCTACTCGCCCTGCTCTTACTCTTTTCAGCAAGCAGATGGTGGGGATACCTAGGCAGTATTCTTTTGCTAGCGATATTCATCACTTATGTGGGACTGATCTGGGTGGGAGCTTTTCCCAGAGTGCCTTGTAGCTGTGCGGGGGTTTTGGAGAGTCTGAGTTGGGCGGAGCATTTCTATTTCAACTTACTATTGATAGGAATTGCTGTATTGGGATTGCGGCTGGAAGAATGTGGAAGCGGCGGTGCAGATTGGGAATAATCATCAAAAATATCACACCAATGACTTTGAATTCTGTGTCGCTAACACCAGCGCCTATCTGAATTTCAAATCAAATGTTCCCTTCACGGATTATTTTGGGAAGACTTATACTTTACACAATCCCCGAAATTTTTCGATACAAGCATCGTCTCCTGCCATGTGGATTTGCTATTCCGAAATTCCAATTAAAAGGAATGAATTCGTACAACACCTTTCATATGAACTGAAGCTTGATTGTATGAATAGCTTATACTCACAGGGACATTTACGAGCCTCAAATTGGACATATCACATTATATACGAATGAGTTAGGGCTTCCCCGAAAGATGATAAGAAAATTGGAGCAGTGCGTTGCTACACTGCTCCACAGCCCTTCAAAGGCAAGGATTGGGCTGCAAAAAAGACTAGAAAGAGTCTCATTTCTCTTAATAGCCTGGGGTAAGAGACAGGCTAGTGCCCAATGAGCCTCTGAAAGGGAGATGCCGAAAACCCTTAACCGAGTAGGCAAACAACCGAAACGGTTTGTCCCTTTTTGATTCGTTAAAAAAGGGTCAAAAACAATGAATAAATTATCAAAACTACTTCCAGCACTGGCTTTGGTGTTGGGAGCAACCTTAGCTATGGCAATGAATTTTGCCAATCCCATGGCCAATCAGTTGTATGCTGAAGATCCAGAAAACCCCGGTGAATTCATCAATGTGACCACCTGGCAGCCAGGTGTAGATTATGATTGCGATTCCTCAGGGGATTGCCTATATGACGCTCCAAATGGCACGGTTGTGCAATCAGGCACTTTCATTGATCTGAGATGAAAGGTTGGGGAGGCTAGTCCTCCCCTTTCCCAACTGTTCACCAATGCTTTGTTCTAGGCGATTTACCCTTTGAAATTCATCCCTAATCCTTCCTATCTGTTTGAGAAATGGGATTTAATGCTAATTCGTTTTCCGGGATGGGAAGCACGTACTTTTTAGACGTGGGATTCAATGTCACCGTCTCTCCGTTGATCTGCCGAACTAGGACCCGTTGAAAATCAGGATCTTTATTTAAACGTCTGAGATCTATCCAATTGATTCCTCTATACACCAGACTCTTCCTTTTCTCCTCCAAAATCCATTCTAAGAGTTCCTGTCCGGCACCAAACTCTTGAGAGACAAAATGCCCGGCAGCATATCGAGTTTCAAGCAGCTGATTCATTAGAGAACTTGCATCTCCAATTTGATTTCTCCTGGCAAGGCATTCTGCTTTTATATAGTAAATCTCATCCAATGCCAAACCTCCAAACCGAGAAAAATTGCCTGAATATTGTCCCTTAAATGTATATCCGCCATTTGGTCGAAGATCGGTAAACAATGGTTTTCTCAAATCCCCGTCTTGGTAGCTTTCAATGATATATGGATTTATCCAAACCTGAACGTTTGAAACGCTGGCATATCCGTGGGAAATCAATACGGAATGAAAAATCACTTCCTCATTGTACTTGACAAAGGGATAATTTAAATCTGAATTCAAGCTTTCATAATTGAGCAATGAGACTTCCGGCCGGCTGATCACCCAATCTGCAGCTGCTTCAGCCAAGTCGTATTCCCCAATAGTGAGCAATACCCTTGACTGAAGTGCTCTTACAGCCAATTGAGTGGGACGGGTTTTGATATTCTCAAAAGTTGGCAGGAATTCAAATGCCTGATCCAAATCTTTCAATATTGCTTCATAGTAGGTTTGAAGGGCTACCCTGGGAGATCTCTCCAGAATTTCTGAATTCATCCGTAACGGTATCCCCAAATCCTGATCATTAACCCCCTTCTCATAGTGAGGTGAAAAGACTTGTGCAAGCATAAAGTGTGCATGAGCTCTATGAAAAAAAGCCTCGGCCTTCATTTTGGATAATTCTTCGCTTTCAGGCAGTTTTTCTGCTTGTTCCAAGACTACATTGGCGATAAAAATTATGCGGTAAATTCTGGACCAATCTGCGCCGCTGTTAGCTGGCCAAATGTTTTCCCTCCATAGATAGGCATTTTGCTCTTCCTCCGTCCTAAGTGAAGCATATCCGTCATCGGTCATAATCAGATCATCTGATGACAATAACCCGAATGAGGGCACCAGATTGAGCTCGCTGTCATTGTCCAACAAAGACCTGATGTCCTGTTCGGAGGTTGGGATCAGAATTTCTTTGTTGGGTCGCTCGTCCAGAAATCCCGAACAGCCCCAAATCAGGACAATGGTCATCATCCATAGCTTATTTTTTAGATTTATAATCATGCTTAATTCTTTTAAATAGAAGATGTTGTTCGATACTTACAGATTAGAAACTACCTCTTAGCCCAAGAGAAAAGGATCGCATAGGATTCAGGTTTCTGAATTCCGGATCCAGCGGATCAGAGGATGCTTTCCAAAGGATTCCCAGGTTATTGATATAGGAATAGATTTCCAGATTGTCTAAAACCTTCGTCTTCACAAAGGAATTTTGAAAACGGTAACTTAAACTGATATCCTGAAAACGAATATGGTCTCCTTTTTCTACCAATGCTTCGGAATAACGGTACAGATTGTCTCTGTTGAGATTTGGGTTGCCCGGGACTGAAGGTACATTTGTAGATAACTCATCTCCCGGATTTTGCCATCTCAGCGCATAGTCAGCATGACCCGGGTTTCCCCTCAGCAAGGAGTTGTAGAGTACAGAATTGCGTCGATAATAGTAACCCAATTTGTAGGTAATATTAAAAGACAGGCTAACTCCTTTCCATCCAAGTGTATTTCGAATAGAACCAAATACAGTCGGTCTGGCCGAGCCATGAAAAACCAAGTCATCTATTCCGGATTCCCGAATAATAGAAGTAAAGTCTTCCGAGGGACTACCATCCAAGATACCCTGAGGGTTCCCATTATCCGGATTGAGTCCTGCCCATGGATAACTGAACATCGAATACAAGGGGTATCCTTCTACTGGATACACTCTACCAAACCCAGCTGCACCATTGGAAAGCACAGTGGAAATCGGCTCCTCCAATAAGTATTGGCTCACCGTTTCATTGTTTGTACTGAAAAGCAATTGGGTATCCCAAGTCAATGAACTCACAATGTTTCTTGAATTCAATACGATATCCCATCCTTTCCCCTTTGTATTGGCTGAATTGCCACGAAAAGAATCTAATCCACTGGAAGGGGGAAGCTGAGTGTCTGCAATCAGATCCTGTCCATTTTTTACATAGTATTCTACTGATCCGGATATTCTGGAATTTTTGGTTTCAAAATCCAAACCGAAGTTGACAATCCTGATGCGTTCCCAGCGCAGATCTGGATATGGCGGATTCAGGATTCTTGCATAGGGAAGACCAGGATTAAATCCAAAAGCTGAACTGGTTAAAAACAAAGCAGTAGTCTCACCCGTGAGTGTTTTATCTATATTCCCATTATAGCCATAGGAAGACCGTATTTTCAGGTATGGAAGCTGGGTCCGTCGGAAAAAACTCATTTCACTAATGGTCCATCCCAACCCTATGGAATAAAGCGGCACTGACCTTTGATTGGCACGAACACCAAACAGATTGGATTGGTCTTTTCTGGCACTTATAGTCAAATCGACTTTATTGTCATAGGTATATCCAGCATTTCCATAATAGGAGATGAATCGATCCGTCAAATCTGACAACCCTGATCCAACAGGTATCACCTGTGATATAGACGGGTTGTAAAAGTAAGGATAGGTGTTGATGTTGTCCACGGGGATACTGCTGGCCAGCTGGGGATTGTACCCATAGTACCTGGCAGAATAGCCATTCAACTGGTAATACTTGGCTTCAAAACCACCTAGCGCATTGATCTGATGTTTTCCAAAAGAACCGGCATAGCGGACTAGGCCTCTAAACTGATGGCTTTCCCCTTCATTTGACATTCTATCCAAGATTGCCCCGAGTGGAACAGGATATACCAAAGAGCCGTCGTTTCTGATCTGGCTGTAGGTATTGATCAGATTTCTGGTAAAATAACTTTCTTGACTATTGAAGCCTTCGGTAGTCTGGTTGTTTGACCAGTATTGGTAACTGAGCTCTGCAGTGATTCCTTTTACAGGTTGGATGATGAGTGCACTTGTCCACCGAAATTCACTCGAGGTATTGGTATTGATTGTCTGCCCTATATTCCCGAGGGGAGAATACTCCCAGTTTAACAAACCCTGCTCCCTGGCTTCCTGTACAAAGCTCATTCTGAAATCCCTTACCACTGTGAGGGGATTCCCCTCCTCATCTGCCAGACGGGCATAGGGATAGGTTTCCGTCAAACCAGAGAAGTTCAATCCAGCCACTCCCTGATTTCTGACTATCGATTGGTTTCTGATCAGGGCAATCTGATTGGAAAAGGTCACCCGGTCCTTCCAAAGCTTGAATTCCTGATTGCCCTTAAAAGTAATTCGGTACCTATCGTTTGCCTGGACATTTTCCCGGGTTTGATCATAGCCCAATGAAACCCCAAAGCGCTGCCTTCGATCTCCGCCGGAAACCTGTAGTGCATATTGCTGATCTAGCTGGGGTCGATAGAGGTAGCGATTGATGTCGTTTCTCAGATCCTGTGAACGGAGAAGTGCCAATTGTCGGTCTGCCTCATCCTGGGTCAGTTCCCCATTGTGAAGTGCATGAAATATCTCCACGCCAGGGGTAATGGCATCTTTATTTTGGGAATTGATTGCTGAATTGTAAAAGTTACGTGAGTACAGCAAATGCTCGACTTCCAAAAAATCTGAAGGACTCATATTCTGGGCATAAAAGGCATCTGGTTTTTCATACAGGTTCACATTGGCATTGAAAGAAACCCGTAGTGGCTGTTCGTATGTTCCATTTTTGGTGGTGATGACGATTACGCCATTGCCGGCACGGGCGCCCCAAATTGAAGCTGCTGCGGCATCTCTGAGTATGGTGATTTGTTCTACATCATTGGGATTGATATTTTCCAAAGGCCCGTCATAAGGGAAATTATCCACCACAATCAGAGGTTGGGAGTTCGCAAAAAAAGTACTCTTTCCCCGAATGGATATCCTATCATCATTTCCTGCACGGGGGTTTACCAAAAGTCCTGATGTAACATGGTTGAGCCTGGAAATAATATCTGAGCTCACACTACGATTGATCAGTTCCTCATCGATGCCGACAAAGGACCCTGTTACTCTTTCCTTAGGTAATTCCTGATAGCCTGTGGCAAGTACATCAATTCCTTGAAGCTGTAAGTCGGAGGCAAGCAAGTTGACAACAAGGAACTCATCACTCGGAACGGATAAAGCAATGCTCTCTTCTTCAAAACCAATAAAACTGAACATCAATCGGTACTGACCCGGTGAAAGGGAAAGAGAAAACTCTCCTTTTTCATCAGAAATAGTTAGAGTTTGCTTTCCTTCAACTCGAATAGTGGCTCCCGGTAGCGGCTCATTGGACTCTTTGTCAAAAACGACACCCCGAATGAGCTCCTGGGCAAATACGGATCCATGAAGTATCAAAAGCAATCCTGCCAGCCAAATAAATAAAATCCTTTTCATAAAGTGGATTGGGGTTTGGGTTGAGAATTATTCAAATAGTATTGCAATAGCGGAATCAGCTCTTCAGATAAAAAAGGAACCTGAGAGGCTTGAATGATTCTTCCATCTCCATCCAGCAAGATTCTGTTTGGAAATGAACTGATGCCATATTGAATAAGAAAGGGATGTTTGCGGTTAAGTGAACCTGTGTAAAGGTTGACAAACTCTTCCTGTGTATATTTTCCAGACTCTAGACCCGATATCCAAAGTTCTTTGGTAAAATCGGCAGAAACTGTCACTACTTGGACGCGGGGATCCTGAGCAAATTCTTCTTTGATTTTAGTCAGGGTGTTTTCGTTAAATGCCAAGCAAGCCTTGCATCCCGAAATCCAAAATTCAAGAAGTATTATCTTCCCTTTTGCAATTTCCTCAAAGGTTTTTAGCTCCCCCTGTTTATCCAGGAACTCAAATCCTGAGATAAGCTGTCCGTCTCCTTTCAGTCTTAGCAGATATTCCAACCAGCTCTTATATCGGGAATCCCGAAGTGTCTCCAGCTGTGAACTTAAGTATGCTGTAGCGTTGGGGACCCTATTGAAATTGTCATAAAAAAGACGGACGAGCATTTTGTCATTCCAATAATGATCCTCTATCGGATAATGGGTATATCGATCTGTGCCGGCTATTCCTGCCTCCAATCTGGACTGGGCATCCAACAAGTCCATCATTTCAGCAGAATAGGGACTTATCCCCTTGCTTATAATGGGTTGTATGGCATCTATTTTATTTCTGGATAAATGGATCACCTTACTTAGGAATTCTTGGTCTTTCCCCTCCCTTCTTGCATACAATAGGTTGCTATTGATGCTCAGCAGGTATTTTCTCCACTCTCTTAGTTCTACTTCATTTCTGAAAAATTCTAAAAGTGAGTCTGATAATTGATTTCGATAGGAATGAATCAAGTCCCAGGATCGGTGCATGAGCCCGTTTTGACTATACAGATCCTTTTCCTCCAATTCTATTAAATCTTGAATACTTCGCGCTTTGATTTCCAACAGGGGGCCTGCCGCTGCTTTGGCCTCCTCAAACTGAGCGGCGTAAGTAGAATCGCTAAGTACCTGATCCGGATTTTGGGTCCAGAGGACAGGCCTAGTCTGAACTTGGGCTTCTTCCTCTAACCGATGTAGATCCTGCTGAAGTCGGAATTTGGCTGCTGATGGTCCCGAGAATACCAAAGAATTGGATTCTAGATTCAAGAATAGCTGAACAGTATCTCCAGAATCAATCCGAAACCGCTTGATGAAGGGAACAGACTCGCCCAGTGAGAGAGAGATCCATTGTGGTTCATTTTCAGGTTGGAGGTTGTACTGAAAGGAGCGCGACTTCGGATAGGCTCCTTCCATGATGTTGCCCAATTTCAGTGGAATGTAGAGCAGGTTGGCTCCCGGGGCTTTAGGAGAGTCAAAGAAATACTCAGGATAAACTTGAAGCCTGACTTGATTTCGATCACCATACTCGGAAATTCTTCCCCAAATAACAGCCTGACTATCCCTCTTCTCCTGCCCTTGGGAAATAGAGTCATCAACTAAACTAATATTCGTATCTAGACCCAAAACATAAGACCCAAGACTTTGGGTTGTTGGTTTCTGAGGATCAGATTCTCGATCCGAATTGATAGGAATACCGGAGACTGAGACAGAGGCGGATTGGAAACTAGAGTGCTCCAACCCTATCCTCATGTCTTGGTCGCTATCAATTAAACTAAATCCCTTTTGAGACGGAAGACCGGAGACCCGCCACGGCGGGCAGGCAGAGGACCCGCCACAGCGGGCAGGCAGAAGAATAGGTCCGCCGTCGATTTCTTGTGAGGTGACGCTTAGGAAAGTATCGGAGCGGGAATCCCCGCCCCGATGGGGCATAGACCTATGAAGAAGTAAATCCGCCCCGGGTGGATCAGCAACTTGTGCTATGAGTGTGCTTATGGGAAGGCATAGGTATCCCATTAAGCAAATGAGCAGTAATTTTTTCATGCTTTGAAATGCCCTGTAAGCATCGGAAAAGGACAATCCAATCCCATTAAGCCACCAGGGGCTTTTTAAATTATGTAAGAAATGTGTGGTGTAATGGCGCGTTAGACTCCTCTGCAGCGGGTCTTTACCATCATTCCGATATTATCGGGATTCGTCACTCCCTGATTCGTAGGATCGTCCTGCTGGAGTGTACAAGGTCCTGGCAGAAGCAATCAGGGAGAAAAAGTGCTTAGTTTTAAATAGGGTTCTTGGGCTTCAATGGAAACAATAAATCCATAGAGCCCGCTTCCTGCTGCGCAGGCAAACATATGATTAAATGTGTCGGAAGTGCTAGCCTCCGTTTCCCATTGCTGGGGCCTGAGAAGATGCCCGAGCCTCGAATAAAATAGGAGGCTGCACTTCCAATGTCGAAAATCAATTTGACCATCATCCTGAATTTTTAGGCTTCTCAGACCGGCAACGAGGATGATAAGTAACCAAATATATAAAAAAGATCAGTAATGTCAACATTTATGTTGACCTATTTTAAATCTTCTTTAGTGAGTTTCAAATCATGGAAGAAGTAGATCTGAATGGGTTTCGAATAGCATTAGGTGAGAAAATAAAACTTAGGAGAGAAGAGCTTGGTTTAAGCCAGGCAGCACTTGGTATTAGATTAGGGAGTAAGGACAAACAAGTAATAAGTAGATACGAAACTGAAGGAGCTAATCCTACAGCTTACAATTTGGTACAACTTGCAAAATCTTTAGAATTATCTGTTCAGGAATTACTTGATTACGAAAAGAAAGTCAAATAACTAAGTGATTTAATCGATTAAGTTCATTTAAGCATAAATCTTCTATTAGAGATTGCATCTTTCTTACTACTTCTAGCATCTCAATTGTTTCTGACTCTGTAATCTGATAATCGAGTTTATATCTTGCATCAATATATCCCTTTTTTAAATTTTTAAAGGTTTGAGACTCAAAATGCTCATCAGTTTCTGAAAAAAACAAATTATAGAGATCAGTACTTAAATACTTTGAGTATTCACGCAAATTTTGAAGATTATGGGATTTAGGCTTGTATCCAGTGAAAACAAGTAAAATAGCAGCATAAAAATGCTCTACAGCCTGATGTAGATAAAAATTACAAACTCTATAACTTTTTCTTTCTAAGGCACTTGGTGCATCAAATAAGAAGTCATTCCCCATTGTAAACCAAATATTGAAGTATCCCTGAGCTCTATCTTTTAATTGTAAGGGAGTCAGTTCATCAGGCTCAACAAATTGGACATTACCAGATTCGAAGAGCAAGATACCTTCTTCAATAATCTGTTTGAAAAAATACTGACCAAATGAAAGCCCTTCATTTATGTAGTCGATACTGTGAACCAATGCACTTACAATCCCCATTACTGAGGTATTAGCCTTATTCTCAATTTTACTTTTCAGCTCATACTCCTTCACTGAGTTGTCATTTGTGACAACCAGAAAATCGAAATCGCTTCGGTAAACGAACGTTACACCATTTTCCACAGTAATGTCATCCACCCATTTCCCTTTAGCATAGCTGCCAAAAAGTATAACTTTCTCCGGGTTTGCAATCTCCAAGATAATTTCCAAAGCTTTGGCAATTTCAACCTGCTTCTTCTGCGGCAAATGGGAAAGTTTTTTGCTTAAATCCATACTTTGAAAGTAAGGAAATTGCACTTAATAGTCTAGGAGATTCAGCCATTATGATTAAATTAGGTGAACCATTTTTTAGAACTTATGAGAAAGTATATCCTGCTATTTTTATTGATTCTGCTCTTCACTTCCCTTTTTGCCCAAGAGCGTCATGGTCCCTACAAAATCCACAAGTTTGTAGATGGGGATACTTTTTGGGTGAAGATGGAAAATGGAAAAGCTGAGAAGATCCGATTAATCGGTGTGGATACTCCCGAAGTGAAATGGGAAGGGCTGACAGATGAGCAGCCAGGAGGAAAGGAAGCTTCGGAATATGTGAAAAACCTACTGAAAGGAAAAAAAGTGCTTCTGGAATATGATGTGCAGAAATATGATCGCTACGGTCGGACTCTTGCTTATGTGTATCTGGAAGACAGTACTTTTCTAAATGCCCACCTTCTGGAAATGGGACTGGCAAGAATGGCCACCTATCCCCCGAATGTGAGGTATGTGGAGGTTTTTAGGGAGATGCAGGTAGGCCAACAGAGGTAGGTGCATGCCTCGTGCAACTATGATTTCAAATAATGTTACAAGGCGTTTAGTTCTTAATTGATTGATTACAATAAGGGTGCGTAAGTTGACAATTATCAGGATTACCAGTTCCGTCTTCTCTTTGTCTAATGACATGGTCATAAGAAATTGATTTTTCAGGATCTAGATAACCTTTACAGATTGGACACTTTATTGCTGACTCAAGTGCCCGATCTAAAAATGTTTTGCTTTTGGTTTCATCATTAAATGCGGGTTCGGTACTCACAAAATCACCAACAACTATTTTTCCCTCTAATTCAGTTATTTCAACAATTTTCGAATCCGTTATTTCTTCTCCTTGACTGATGTGCTTAACAAGTTCGTCGATTAGTTTTGCATACATCGCATTTCTTTTTCTTGATAAATGTTTTTGCAAAATAGTAGCAACCAAATCTTTTCTGGAAACAAGAATTCTCTCTAATGTCTCCCTGGCACTGGTGAATTTGGTGAAAAATCCAGAATCATTATTAACCAATTTTTGAGCAATAAGTGTTGCCATTCCAAGAAACATAGCTCTTGAATGTCTTCCTGAAGGGCCGTAAAAATAAACAGCTGGATGAAGTCCTAGACTACCACCATCATTTCCAGAAATTCGACTTATTAATTTTAGTGACTTTTTAAGGGAAAAAATGGTTTGTTCTCCAGTAAGATCATCATCTTGGTCAGAGACCAATTTAGGAAGACCCTGCTGATTACGGTTCGAAATAAGCATCAAATCTATTAAAATTTGGATTGCATCTCTTATTCCTTTAGACCCACCTAGGGGTAAATCAAGAGTCTTAATTGGCCTCTTTAACTCTGGCTCAAATAGTATTTTATGAAATTTTTTGGAGTAGTCCACAATTTTGGTCTTGTTTTGATCTTCGAAGAATGACCAGTACTTATGACCAGTTCCTGCTCTTATAACGGCCCTTGCCGAAATCGGAATTGGCTTATTCCTATTTTTTAGGAGTAGTTCTTCAATAGGATCCAAAGGAGTTCCTTGAGTATTAATCTTAAAGAAAGAATGTTCTGCCTTATCAGCATCACCCTTAACCCATTGAACTTGTATTCCTCTAGAAATTATTCTACTAATTCTTTTTCGTTCGCTAGCTTCTAAATCTTGTTGTTCATTTTGTTGCTCTAAACGTTTGTAGCTCCCAATGTGTCTATCTACTAGTTTTCTTGTTTTTTCAGCAATTCTTTGCTGTTCAGGAGAAATGACTCTTCCGAAATATTCATAGGAAAGCGGTCCATCACCATAATCATCCTCAATCCAAGCTTTAATTGCACTTAGCCTATGTCCGCCATCTATAACGAAAAGAAACGTGGGAGATTTCCAAAGAATTACTGCAGGAATGAGATCGCCTGAAACAAAGCTCTCTAATAATGATACAACTTGACTGGGTGTCCAATGATTAGTCTCCCTCTGAAAATCAGGCTTTCTAAGATTTGGTCCTATTAAAGCTCCTCGGGATAAATCTCTTAAAGATAATTTATCGAAACTGTCAAAGTGTTCCTCTTCTTCGGTTATACCAAAGTCTTCTCTTTTTATAAGAGCATCAAGGTTAACTAAGTTTGATTTTGCCATTTTCAATTATGCATTATAGCTGTCTCGTGTATGTGTGGTACCGGATTTCTAGGCACTTCTCTTACCGTATAGCTGTTATTTGCTCTTATTGTAACTAACTTCATATCAGTACTTTACACTGCATTAAGTGAAGGCATTGTTAAGGCATCGTGTTTTATTCTTTTTTCAATTCTTCAATCATCCATTCTAGTCGATTCCTTGCAGAACTAATACAATCCAAATAGCTCATATAACTAATGTCGGATTGAACAGACTTTATTGATTTGTCAATTTTACCGCCCATTAGAATTATATCTATTAGTTGATTTCCAAAATATTCGCCTAATTCGTCTCTGTATTTCTGAGCCTGACTTTCTGTTTCTCTTGTCAATGTAAACCTTGGTCTTTTAAACTCAATTAGTAATAAACGTCTGCTTGTGGTTCGTCCTAGAAATAAGTCTGGTCGCTTTTTAGAGTTCTTCCCTTTGTATTTCTTGTCAAGCATATTTTTAATTGCTGTTTTTAAGTTGGTGTCAGAAAACAGCACTGAGTAATCGTCTCCAAGAACCCACGTACTTTTTTCAAGGGCAGTATGAATGTCCTTTTCAAGTGTTTTAGGGTTATGAATGAGCAATGTTAATTCGTCTAAATATCTCAGTCGATTAATTGCTTGACTGGTTACAATACTCATTTCTAAAAGGCCAAATTCAGAAAGAGCGTCTGCAAACTTTTCAATGTCTTGATTTTGAGCCTCTTGAATATTTAAAACGATATCCCAATAGTGGTCTTTCTCCATTGCAGAAACCATAACTGAAATAACTGTATTTATGCGGTCTTCAGTTTCTCCATAGAACTTTTCAAGTGTTTTGTACAATGCTTTTTTGGCAAATGGCTGCTTAAACTCTGGTAGTTTGGCTAGTTCCTTATTTATCTTTCTTTGATACCTAGCTCTTGCCATTTTCATGTCTGTAGCAAAAACTTCGTCCACAGACATTTTAACGTTTGTGGTAGTGTCGTCAAGAATGGTTTTGTAAAGTTTACTATTCTCAATAATGGCTCCATGGTCAGCTGTAACATCGTCTTCCAAGTCATCACAAATTATTTCGCCATAAACTCTATTCTTGAGTTTCTTAGGAATTAAGTCATCATCTTTTAAAAGATTTTGAGGACGACCAATTATCTTGTTATTAACTCGAGTTACAATTCCTGCTTGCTTTATTGGTTTTGGTGTTATCGTATATATTAGAGTCGCTTCTTTTCCTTCGTGGATAATTTTCTTTTCATAGGTTTTTCCTGCCAAGTCTTCAACTCCAAGTTTCTCGTTGTTTATGAAAAGTTCAAAGTCATGCTCTCGTCCATAATCCCACATTAGAATTTGGCCGAGCCTATTTGAACTTGGAAAATCCAAGTTTTGATTTAGCCCAAAAAGAGTAATAGTAGTGCCATGTTTTTCTTTGTCGCATGATTCTGTCTCGATAGGTAAAGGCACTTTTTCAAGGTCATAATTTCCTTTGGCGAGTTCAGATTTGTTGATTTTAAGGATTGTCTTTACTCCATTAGAGAAAGTCTCAATTTGCATTATTTCAGCAACCATAAGCCCTGAGAATTTACCAATTCCCTTTCTGCCTTTTACTTTTCTTTTTTTCTTGAAGGTTGTGTCTCCTTTTCTACTTGTTCGACTATTAGCAACGTTCAGATATTCAGATCGGACTTCATTTTCTTTCATTCCTGAACCATTGTCTGAAACGATGATTTTTGGGTCTGGTGTTAATTCTTGAGGTAGGAATATTTCAACTTTTTCAGAGTCCGCATCATATGCATTATCAATAAGTTCTTTAATAGCATCTTCGGTCGAACGATACGTTTCACCTAGTAATTCGGCTAGTTTGGTGTCTACTTTGAAGTATGCTTGTTTACGCATCGTATCGGTTTATTATATTTTATAAAATGCTTTAATATTCAATTCTCTTGGAATACTCATAAATAGACCTACAATCAAGTCAACGGTATTCACAATTAGTAAAGAGGTCAATACCATGAGAATTGATGTTTTTACCCATAAACATATCGGTTGAAAGAAAAGGACTATCGAGCTTATCATAATTACGATATAGACGATAAGATTGATTATTGTCCACATAAAATGATATTCTAATTTTCTTTGATTTTGCTCTGTCAAATAATACATCTCAGGTAATATTTTCTCCTGAAACTCACTGAACAAATTCATAATTTCCTTTAGAAAATTATCTTCATCTATTTTACGCCCCATGATTTTCATGAAATCTTCGCGAATAGGGTTAAGTTGAAAGGAAGAAGTGTTACTAAAAGTTAAATTACTTTTGTATTCATCGCAAAAAGCCCAAAAGAACCCGCAATATTCCTGGAAATTCGCAATTTCAGTTAAACTATAATTTTCAAGTTTAAAACTCCTATAGAATTCAAAGTCTGATTGTTCTTCGTTTTCTAACCCACGAAGAGCCATGTATGCTTGTGGTGCCAGCTCTCCTTTCAACTCTTCTGTAATACTGCTATACTTTTCATATTCTAAAGACCGAAATTGTTCAACTGTTAGACTAGTATATTTAGAATCCAATTTACTTTTAGCGGTCGGTGCGAATTCCCAAAATTTATGGTCTCCCTTGATTCTATGAGCAATTCTGCGGAGTGCAGTTACTTTTTTAGAATATTCATCAATCGTAGCTTTTCTTTGAATTCTGTCTTGTCGTTCTGCAAACAACTTTGAAAAGAAAAAGGTCACAAGGATTGCAAGAGTTATTGAAGTGACCGAAACCATTAGGTTTATTAAGCTGTCTGCTTTCTCTTCTGTCAATCGAATGTCTAATAACAACAGAATTAGAAGAATAGTTAAACCAATGTAGATGAGATATTTAAATATGGTCGTTTTCATTTTTTTTCATGTACCCCAACTTGTTTATTTATACGGATTTTCCGTGTTTATTTCTCTGATTTGGATAGCTAAACACGGGTTTATTGGTTTTATATTCTTTATGACACGTCTCCGTCTGGGCGTAGAATCTTCTCAGCAGCCTTCAGTTCAATTTGAGGATGGGTGGGATTTGTAATTCCACCATGACCTCGCTCCTCTCCCAGTATCGCATTCCTTATCGGGACAGGCTCTCTCTTTTAGGAGAGGGCGATCAGCTCTGCTACAGATGGAGATTAAGGATAAGAAATAAGTTGGTCGGGCGTTCCAGGATTGCATGTCCTCGAATCTTCAATTCTTGGCCAAGCTCTCGGGATCTTCGTTTTCAATAACTAAAAGACATCTGCAAGAAAGGGAATTTTGGATATAAAAAAATACCCTGTACAGGGTATTTTTGGACCTCACCCCTCCCTCTCCTTTAGGAGAGGGCGATCGCCTCTGCTAAAAGTGATATGATCTGGTCCCAAATGGATAGCTCCCCTTCACGCTTCTGCTAAATGGAGAATATTTTCCTTCTGAAACGAATCAAATGCCCTCCCTTCAAGGGGAGAGCCGGTCCCGATAGCACAGCGTATCGGGAGTTAGGGTGGGGTAAATCAGACCAGAAATCCTTTAATCATCCTTATAACATCCTCCATATCACCTATCACTTCCTCATTTTTAATTCGTAAAACCCTAATGCCAAATTCCTGGATCACTTGATCTCTGTTAAGGTCATGTTCTTTTTGTTCCAGTCCATCATGCACCCCTCCATCTAGTTCGATAACTAAACTTAATTCGTGGCAATAGAAGTCAGCTATGTATTTGTATATAGGATGTTGACGCCGAAACTTATAACCATCTAGTTGTCTGTTTTGGAGAACTTCCCAAAGTCTTCGCTCAGCAGGTGTAACCTTTTTCCTCATCTCTTTGGTTTTATGAAGTGTAGTTGTTGGGGCTCAGCAGGAATGGTTGGAGTGCTGCTATTATGACAAGAATTAAACTGTCAACTATTTTGACAATATTTCATTGTCAAAACTAGAATTAGATAAGAATCTCCGAAATAATTAAGAACTATGCCACATCTATCCAAACACTTACAACATATAACTGTAAAATAAAATCTAATCAAAAACTAACTTAGACATCGTCTGATGTCAATAAGTGAACTGAGCTTAAACTTTGAAAAGTGGAGATTCTAGACATTCTATATGAACAACAATATTTTATTGATAAAAAATGTATTTTATTATATACATGGTAACAACTATAATTAGAAGTCAAACTTATAAATCACTCGTAATTACTAAGATGACAGCTGAATATTTTAAATATGCTCTATGGAGGTTTGACTAGATAGCCTGTCTTTAGGGATAGTGACTAAAAGCAAAAAACCTAAGCCCACCAGAAAAAACAAACCTAAAGACAAAGCTGAATTTCTCATATTTCCAGTAATCTGCTCAATTACCCCATAGGAAAAAGTCCCCAACACAATGGCCATTTTTTCAGTCACATCATAGAAGGAGAAGTAAGAGGCATGATCGGTAGTAGATTCAGGAATTAATTTGGAATACGTCGATCTTGATAAAGACTGAATGCCTCCCATGACCAAACCTACCACAAATGCCAGAGCAAAAAACTCATAGACAGTATAGACATAATAAGCTGCACCACATATTCCAATCCATACAAAAACCATCAGCACCAAACTGAACTTATTACCAAATCTCTTAGAGAGATACGCAAAGAAATAACTACCAAAAATAGCTACCAATTGGATGATCAAAACAGTAATGATCAATTGATCACCAGGCAGACCCAGCTCTTTGTCTCCGAAAGTGGCAGCCAAATACATGACCGTCTGCACCCCCATAGAGTAGAAGAAAAAGGAAGCCAAAAACCTCCCCATCACTTTGATCTGTCTGATCTCAGCAAAGACCTTCCGGATTTCTTGGTAGCCATAGAAGAGCAGCTTTGTCTCTATTTTTTTATTGTAAGGATTATTGGGAAGTACGCGAAATGGAATCTGCGAAAATCCGGCCCACCACAAGCCTGTGATCAAAAACGAAAGTCTAGCAGCTACCCCGCCATCTGGAATACCAAACAGTTCGGGAATCTGGATCATAAGGAGATTCACTATCAAAAGAATCACGGAGCCGACATAGCCTAAAGCAAAACCTTTTGCGCTAAGTATATCATACTCTTTCTCCTCGGAGATTTCTGGCAAATAGGCGTTGTAGAAAACAATGCTGCCCGCATAGCCAATACTTGCGATGACACTGCATATAATTCCGAATTCCACATTGCTTTCATCAAAGAAAAATAACCCCACGCAGGCTGCAGAGCCTAAGTAGGCAAAGAACTTCATAAAGTCCAGTTTCTTACCACTGGTATCAGCGATCCCAGACAGAAGTGGTGAAATCAAGGCGATCACCAAAAAAGAAAAGGATATAGAGTATGAATACAGTACAGTATTGATAATTTGGAAACCAAAAAAATCAACAACATCATTCCCATTTATCCCTTTAGTCACTGAGTTGTAATAAACAGGAAAGATCGTAGAGGTAATGACAAGGCTATAGACCGAATTGGCCCAATCATACATGGCCCAGGCATTTTGTACCTTCTTTTTATTGGAAAGCTTGATCAGCATATATTCTAGATAAATAAAAAAAAGCTGTCTCTAGATCAGAGACAGCTTTCAATATAAGAATTTAATCAAATGGTTAATTCTGTACTTTACCAGTAGAAGCATACAATACACGTCGTGCATCAGCTTCTCTCAGTTCTGTTTGTACGTCAGAAATCGGTCCCATTTTCACATCTCTATCGACTTTCATGGAGATGGTGATCATTCCACGATCTGCTTCTGGAAGCAAATCTCTTTCTTGGTTGACCCACTGCACGATATCTTCAGCACCCATGAGTGCATCATTTGCCTGAACTCTAGGTTCAGATCCATAAAGTGCTGTGTTCTTCGGCTTACCGATGTAGATATAGGAGATCAAGGTTTTCTTTTGCAATTTCTGAAGCTGGGTAGCTTGAGGAATTTTTTGCTCTACCAAAATATCCTGCTCTCTCAATACAGTAGTCACCATGAAGAAGAACAAAAGCATGAAGATAATATCCGGCAATGCAGACGTAGGAATACTTTCTTCGGTCTTGGTTTTTTTGCTAAACTTTGCCATATCAACTTCCTATTTTATCTGGTTCTGCAATAGAAATCGCCATAGGGATTCCTTCTTTACCACGGTCCATCAATGCCCGCTCAGCATCATCTTGCCCTGTCAGAGCTCGGTATTCGTCCGTACCTAGATTGACACGCTCAGCATAGATGTCGAAATAAGCTTTTTTAGCCAAATCGAATACTTCCAGATATTTGTCATAGCTGGTACCACGGTTAGTCTTGATAGACACTACCGCTTCACCAGGGTGATCGGAAGACTCGGCATCTCTCTTGACCTGAGCCTTCAAAGAAGCAGGTAGAGAGTTGTACAAGGTTGTAGCTTCGTCATTTGGTAATCCGAAGTTCAACACAAACAATTTGATCTCTTCATCCAAACCGTCCGGGTTATCTCTAAACTCACCTTCTACCAACAGCTGATCGTTTGCATTGATCAGAATGTTGAAGATATTACGCTCGTTTTTGTCGATTTCCGGCGGCGGATTGTTTGGATCCAACTTCGGAGGGAGTACGTTTAAGATACCCTTGTCCGAAGCGATCGTAGTGGTCACTAGAAAGAAGATTAGAAGCAGGAAGGCAATGTCTGCCATTGAACCTGCATTAACCTCCTGACTAGGTCTATTTTTCTTTCTTGCCATATTACTTAATAGCTTTGCTTAGTTCAGTAAATACGATACCAACTACAGCTATAACAGCCAGTACATAAGTAGTAATCAACATGCCACCTACAAACTGGGAACCAGCTGGGGTAAGATTGAATGGATCGGCTTCGAATTTAGGAAGTACCTCATTGCTAGAAATGCTGTATGCAATGAAGAACAATACTGCGATGCCGATAACACCAACTACAGTTTTTAGTAGAGACTTTGGATTATCAAGAGACTTGATAAGTGGCATGACCACTGCGAAGATCGCACCCAAAACTACTAGAATATAGCCAGCGTATAGGAATATATCATAAGTATCCATAGTATGTCTTCTTTGGGGTTAAAACTAATTTGAAATTCAACAAACAGCTGGTTCTTATTTACCAGTCAATTTGTGCTTCACAAGGATATCTACCAATGTGATAGAAGCATCCTCCATGTCGTTTACCAAAGAATCGATTTTAGCTACGCAATAGTTGTAGAACAACTGTAGGATAATCGCAACGATCAAACCAGCTACAGTAGTCAAAAGGGCGATTTTGATACCACCTGCTACTAGGGATGGAGAGATGTCACCAGCTGCTTCGATAGAGTCGAATGCACCGATCATACCGATTACAGTACCCATGAAACCCAACATCGGAGCTAGGGAGATAAATAGGGAGATCCATACTAGACCTTTTTCCAATCTACCCATTTCTACAGAACCGTAGGCGATGATAGACTTCTCTACCATTTCGATACCCTCAGAGTATCTCATAAGACCTTGAGTAAAGATAGAAGCAACAGGACCTTTGGTTCCTTTTGTTACATCTTTAGCAGCTTCGATACCGCCAGATGCCAATGCATCTTCTACTTTGATCAATAGTTTTTTAGTGTTTGTAGTAGAAAGATTCAATGTTACGATTCTTTCCAAAGCTACTGCTAGACCCAAGATCAAACAGATCAATACTGGGGTCATAAACACTGGATCACCTTCGATAAATTTTTCTTTTACCACTTGGTGAAAGCTTTGCTCCTCAGCGACGATCTCATCGTCAACGATCGTAGGAGATGGTGCAGCAGGCTCTGCTACAGGGGTTGTTTCTTCTTGTGCTGCAGTGTCAGACTCTGCTTCTTGAGCGTTTGCGAAAACAGGTGTGAATAGAATACCTGCAAGCATGAACAAAGCGATTAACTTTCTCATAATGTGATTTTTAAATAGACTTTTGATAAAGGTTAAATGGTTTCTACACTAAAATCGAGTTTTAAAGTTATCATTTTTTAGATTCAAAAAACAATGGACTCTTTTAGATTTTCCCCAAAAATTCCCCGTTTAAAGCTCGATTTAAGTAATTTTTACATGAACGGGGATATTTCTTTTTACCTAGAGAAGAACCTTTTGTTCTAAAACTCGTCGAAATGTTCGCAATTTTAACCAAAAGAAAAAACAATTCTCAAAAAGTTTTGCAAAGCTTTTAAGAAATCAATGGAATCTTTGGTTTCATGGGATTTTTAAAGAGAAATCAAGGTGATTTCCCTGAGCAGTCCCCCCAAGAAAATTCAGATTGCCCTCTTTCCGTTCTCTTCTGATTAAGTCTTAAACATTACTTTGAATACTCTATTTTTTCTCAAAGCAGGGTGAAATTCTAAAGGAAACTGCATGTAGAGTGAATCTAGTACTCAATCTTCCCTTATTTACAAATTGCAAGCTATTTTCCCAATTCGAACTCCTCTCCTACTTCCATTTTTTTCAAAAATGACTTGACAAAATCCACCTCAGCTGAGAAATCATTCTTTTCAGTTTTCTTGGAATCCTCAATTTCCAATTTCTGTAAGATAATTCCCGGATTTTCCTTTTTGATATTTTCCAGCAAAATCCGAGTGGAAGATCGAAGAAAATGATTGGAAAATCGTCTGCTGGCTGACTCAGTCTTTGCCATCTGATCTATCAGCAGCGCTTTGGAAAACTTTGAATCCAATAAGGGAAGTATGGCTTTCGAAAAGTGGAAACTGGGAATAAATCCTTCTTGAAATACTTGATTCACATCTTCTGTCAGCAAATCTTCCAGACTTAGATCGGCAAATCTCTGGTTGAAATTGACCAATAAAGTCTGTATCGGATAGCAATTGTCAAGCAGAAAACTCTGGAAATTCTGCGCATCTTCCATTTCGGTAAAATCACAGGCAAAGAAATGGACTTTGTGAAGCTCTTCGGGAGTTAATTGCCCTACAAAGAGTACTTCGTCGTGCTTCTGCCTGATCGGCAGCACTACATCATAGTTCTCCGACAATAGATATTTGAGCAGAACTATATCTAATTCTTTTGGGTGTAATGTGGCATAGATAGCCACCAGGTCGCTATTCACAGGAATATCAATTAGAGTGATTGAAAATGATTAAGCAGCATTTTCTAGTTTGGTGCTCGAACTTAACTCTAATTCAATACCAATGTTTAATAAACGACCCAATAATTAATTTTTAATCCATATTAGCCTCTGATTTAGATTATACTTAAACGAAATTTTATTATGTAAAAACTAATAATATCAACACATATCACTAGTACGAACTAATCTTAAACTCAGTTCTTCTATTTTTCTGATGTTCTTCCTCGGTACATGAAATCCCATCCGAGCAGCTATTGAGCAACTGAGACTCCCCATAGCCAACTGCTTCCAATCTGGAACTACTAATTCCCAAGTTGAGTAAATAGTCCACAACTGATTGGGCTCTCTTTTGGGACAATTTCTGATTATAACTCGTAGTGCCTCTGGAGTCAGTATGGGAATGTAACTCAATCTGCATGGTAGGATTGTCCTCTAAGATAGCCGCCAGACGGTCTAGCTCTGGTATCGCATCCTCTCGTATATCCCACTTGTCAAAGTCATAGTATATATTTTCCAATCGGAAAGTCTTCCCTACCTCTATCTGGTCCAGATAGACATCCCGAGTCAATACACTATCCCGAATGTCCGAACTCGCAGGAATCCGAATATTTCCATTTTCACCATCCAAAAAGCCCGTTTTGGAGGCTTTGAGGGTCAGCAACTGATCCGGATCTATTTTGAAGCGAAAGCTTCCGTCCTCTTCTGTAATGCGGGACCCCAAAACATTTCCATTATCGGAAATAAGGTTAACTACAGCATCTGAAAGTACTTCCTTGGTAGTCAGATCATAGACCTTGCCTTGAAGTATGAGTGTCCGCTCCACATTCAGATCTACCCAATAGATATCATCCAACCCTTTTCCTCCCTGACGATCAGAGGCCAAAAAGGCCTGTTCCGGGTCCTGTCCTAAAAAGCTGAACCCAAAGTCATCTCTATTAGAATTGACCGGACTTCCCAGGTTGATGGGTGAGCCAAAGCCACCTCCATTCCTTTCCGCCCTAAACACATCCAAGCCCCCTATTCCAGCCCAGCCGGCACTGGAGAAGTAGAAATGACCGTCTGGACCTATAATAGGTGTCCTCTCATCTTGGTCTGTATTGATGTCTGCTCCCAGATTAACAGGTGCAGACCAACCTCCGTTATCGGTCCATTCTGCATAATAGATATCTGCTTTGCCCATTCCGCCTGGCATATCGGAAGAGAAATACAACCTATTCTCAGCCGCATCAAAGAAAGCATCGGATACAGAATAGGAAAATGGTTGATTGAATGAAAAGGAAACAAAATCCTCTACAGCGAGCGTATCGGACTTTTGAGCGAAAAACAGTTCTGGATAGAGTGTATAATCTCTTGCACTTCCTTTATTGGAAGATTTCTCAAATTTTTGAGGTTGAGTGAGGGTCAGAAATAGATTGTTGCCGGATTGAAAATAGGGCCCTACATGCAGCTCGGATTTCAACGTTTCATCTTGTATAGGACTATTTTTGACCTGATTTTGATCTGAGTCCCACGGTGACTGATACATAGCCAGAAAACCATTCCCTGTCCATCCGTAGACATTGCTTTTAAGTGCATTTTGTGTATCTATCCGCTTGGATGATGCGACCAGGCGATCTGATGTGAAATACAATAAGCTGTCGGAGGAAAAGAAGGGTCCAAACTCAGCAAATGAGGTATTTATTTGATCCAGACCTTTGATTTGAGCAGTGGTAGGTTTGTTTAAAAACTCCTTTCCCTGTGTCGCTGTCTTCCAAAGCGAAGCCAGCTCGGGATTCTCTTGATTGGGATCTAGCTTCATTAGCAGCTCGGTGGCTTCAGTATATTTGGAATTTGCGATCAGGACCTCAGCAAATGGTTTCCAGTCCAAGGAATCCAGCTCCTGATCTCTTTCGAGTCGTGCATACCATTCCTCTGCTTGTTCAAAGTTTCGGGTCTTCAAATAAGCCTGAGCCAGCCCTCGGGCTGTCTCAGGCTGGGGTGATGATTCCCAACTTTTCAAAAAACTGCTTATTCCTTCCGAATAATTCAGGTTTTCAGCGCTTTCTACCCCCAGCATATAGTCTCTATATGCCAATGATTTGCATGAAAACAAAAACAACAATAAAAAATAGTAGCTATAAATTCTTTTCATAGTCGTCTCTATTAGAAAAACCTAGGAGAAATTAACCGCACTCTCTTTGAAGGAAAGAGAAATGACAAGGATATGTCATGAGTCGTGAATGTCCCCACTGAAAAGCCTGTGAGCGTGTGATCATAGGCATATCCTAGCCGAAGACCTTCTTTGAGCTGGACTTGTACCATTGCCAGAAAGGCAGTGGATTTTTTCAATCCATCTTGCACTTCCCGACCCGGCATATCCAATCCCAACCTATATCCAGCTCCAATCCAAAACATATCATTTAAGATCAAGGCGGTATTGAGATCCAACCTTGCCGGTGCTTTGAAATCGTCCATATACATGATCGATGGGATCAGAGAGAAATTGTAATTGAGATCAAAATGATACCCGCCAGTCAGATAGATATGAGGACTAGGCTGGACCATCACATCTCCCTGATCCAAGTCCAATACAGAAGAAAGCATCTGATCTGCAGCCAAACCTATGTAAAAGCTTTCATCATAAAGAAACAGGCCCAATTTTAAGTCTGGGTAGGTCATCCTTTCTTTGGAAACCGGCACAGATGGATCATCATCAATGTCGGGATTGAGCATCCCTCCATCCATCATGGAATTGACCACTCCCATGCCTGCCCCAAAGGAGAGGTATTTGGTATTTCCCAAACGAAGATGGTAGGCTAAATTCCCATAAAACGCCGTTGTTTTTTGGGCTCCCAAGCGATCAGATAGCACCTGAGCTCCTATCCCTAGCTGAGAATCTTCCAAATAGGTATCTCCCGCCACGGCAAATGTCTGAGGACTTCCTTCCACCCCAGTCCATTGCTTGCGATAATAGGTCTGCAGGTATAATTGCTGCTTATATCCTGCATAGGCAGGATTGATAAATACCGGATTAAAAATATACTGGCTGAATTGCGGCACTTGTTGCGCCTGAGCATGCTCTGCTCCCAGGGCGGCAATGCACAGTAATATGCTTATGATTTTAAAGAATTTCATTTCGCTTACTTAATTATAGTTACAAAACCAGTCATGCTATGTTCAGCATTCTGACTATCCCAAACAGTCACTTGATAATAGTAGGTACCTCCAGAAAGCTCCTCGCCTGTCCAATCATTGAGGTAATTATCGGACCTGAAGACCTCTACACCCCATCTGTTGACGATGAGTACTTTGCTTCTAGTGAAGAATTCCTGCAAGCCTCTAAGCACCCATGTATCATTGATTCCGTCTCCGTTAGGGGTAAAGACATTTGGAATCTCAAACTCCAATTGCTCATGGCTCACCGAATCACTATTGTCACCTGGCTCTAACTCTTCATCTTCGGAGCTGACCGTCGCTGTGTTGGTTATCTGCATTTCTGCTGTTGCCCGCACTTTGATCATCATTACCTCAGAGCTCATCGGCGCCAATGTCTCCATCGTCCAAGTAATCAGTCCGGAGTCAAACACCGCTTCTCCTACATTCACATCCACGCTGACAAACTCTAACCCTTCTGGCAATTGGTCTGTGACGACTACTTGATTTGCCATCTCTTCCCCATTGTTTGTTACGGTGATCTTGTATTCGAATTCTGATCCTAGCATGATCAGAGGAGCCGTAACTTCCTTCACGATCTGAAGGTCCACTTCATTGATATTGTCTATCTCGACAGGATCGGTACTGTCTTCTGCATCAGGATGGTTGTCTCCAGTCACCCAGACCGTATTGACAACAGCCCCCTCTTCAGCAGTCACCAAAACAGTCAAGGCGAGCTGGACACTTTCTCCAGCAGGAATCTCCTCAATCATCCAGGTGACCAAATTATCGGTCAGCTCTCCAGAATGAGAAGCTTCCATGAACATGGTTCCAGTTGGAATCGTATCGGCCACCAGTACATTTCTTGCGGTATACTCACCTGTATTAGTGAGGTCAATGGTGTAGGTGATCATCTCTCCGGTTTTGACTTTGTCCACGTCTTGTGATTTGACGACAGTCAGGGAGGTTACACTTTCAATCACTTCTACTCCATCCCCAGGGTCAGATTCCTGAGGATCTTCTTCATCATCCGGCTGGTCTACGATTGCGGTATTGTAGATTACATCTCCCACGGTCACTTCTTCGGTAACTGATGTGATCAGTGTCAGGTCAATATTTTGCCCAGGAGCAAGGGAAGGGATAATCCAGGATACTACTCCGTTGGCAAACGTACCCCCTTGATCTGAACTGATGTAATCCAGTCCCACAGGAAGTGTATCTCTCACTTCTATGTTTTCTTTTATCAGATCAGAAATATTGGCCACTGTAATCGTGTAAGAGATTTGCTCCCCGATTCGGGCTTCTGATACATTTGGATTTTTATCGATAGTGAAAGAAATGGCCTGGACCACCTTCACTTCTTCCTTATTGGACTCTTTCCATTCATCCGGATCCTCAGGATTGCTGATGACAGCTATATTAGGGATGACTGTGCCTACGGCTGTATTTTCATTCACTCTGACAGTCAATTCCAAATCAATTGAAGAGTTAGATGGAATATTTTCAATACTCCATGTTACTACACCATTTGAATGAGTCCCTCCTTTAGTAGAAGATAAGAAATCAATATGCTGATCCAATTCATCTGTAACAAGCATTTCGGGCAAATCAAATTCACTTGTGTTTGTTACAGTAATAGTATATTGGATTACACCCCCAGCCAAAACTATAGGACTTGAAGCTCTTTTCACGATCTCAATTACATCTATTCTATTGCAAATGGAGAGTTCCACTGTCACGGCCGTTCTTTCGAGACTTTCACAGCCCGTAGCTGGATCAGTTTGACTAGCATAGTATGTTTTGCCATGTGTAAGGGCTGTATTAGGTGCCAAAGCAATTCCTCCTTCAGAGGATTCGTACCATTGAATAGCTGTTCCGTTTGCACCGAGAGATGCAATAGAAGGCATACCCTGATCTGCGCAGAAAGCTTGAATAGGCTGGTCGATCTGAGGTGCCGGAGTAGATCTAACCGTCACGGTCAAATGAGCTGCTTCTTGTGAAACATTTTCACAAACTCCAGATCCCATTACAGTCACATAATAACGAGTGGTCACTGTAGGACTTACGTTTAAGTCAGTAACTTCCTGCGTCAAGGCTTCATCGGTATAGAACTTGAAGACAGGGTAAGTCACAGTCAAACTACTTGCTGTCAAGAAGGTACTTTCCCCTTCACAGATCACAGCATTCATCACTTGAATATCCGATGAGAGCCCATCTCGACCAACATCCACAGTCAACTCAGCTGCTGTGCCCGGAGCGTTTTCGCAGACTCCGTCGCCTTCCACTGTTACATAGTAAGTAGTAGTGGCAGTTGGTGACACAGTCAAGTTCGTGATCTCGGTCGTGAGATCTTGGCTGGTGTAGAATCGGAATACTGGATTCGTAATGCCTGCCGCGGTGGCGCTTAGCGTGAAGCTCTCCCCTTCGCAGATTGTGCCCCCAGTTGCAGTGATGTCTGATGCAGTCGCTGCTGGATTCACCGTCACAATCAACTCAGCCGCTGTACCCGGAGCGTTTTCGCAGACTCCGTCGCCTTCAACTGTTACATAATAAGTAGTAGTGGCAGTCGGTGATACGGTCAAGTCCGTGATCTCGGTAGCCAAGGTCTGATCTGTATAGAATCGGAAGATTGGGTTGCTAACGGTAGCTGAAGTTGCGGATAGCGTAAAGCTTTCTCCCTCGCAGATCGTCCCTCCAGTTGCGTTGATGTCAGTCGCAGTTGCTGCTGGATTTACCGTCACAGTCAACTCAGCTGCTGTGCCCGGAGCGTTTTCACAGACTCCCTCGCCTTCTACTGTTACATAGTAAGTAGTAGTGGCAGTCGGTGATACGGTCAAGTCCGTGATCTCGGTAGCCAATGTCTGATCTGTATAGAATCGGAAGATCGGATTCGTGATACCTGCTGCGCTGGCGCTCAAGGTGAAGCTCTCGCCTTCGCAGATTGTGCCACCAGTTGCGGTGATGTCTGCTGCAGTTGCTGTTGGATTTACCGTCACCGTCAACTCAGCTGCTGTGCCCGGAGCGTTTTCGCAGACTCCGTCACCTTCTACTGTTACATAGTAAGTAGTCGTGGCAGTCGGTGATACGGTCAAGTCCGTGATCTCGGTAGCCAATGTCTGATCTGTATAGAATCGGAAGATCGGATTCGTGATACCTGCTGCGCTGGCGCTCAAGGTGAAGTTCTCGCCTTCGCAGATCATGCCGCCAGTTGCGGTGATGTCTGCCGTAGTCGCTGCTGGATTCACCGTCACAGTTAGCTCAGCTGCTGTGCCCGGAGCGTTTTCGCAGACTCCGTCTCCTTCCACAGTCACATAGTAAGTAGTCGTGGAAGTTGGTGATACGGTCAAGTCCGTGATCTCGGTAGCCAATGTCTGATCTGTATAGAATCGGAATACTGGGTTGCTAACGGTAGTTGAGGTTGCGGATAGCGTGAAGCTCTCCCCTTCGCAGATCGTGCCGCCAGTTGCAGTGATGTCTGCTGCGGTGGCTCCTGGATTCACCGTCACAATCAACTCAGTCGCTGTACCCGGAGCGTTTTCACAGACTCCGTCACCTTCTACTGTTACATAGTAAGTAGTCGTGGCAGTCGGTGATACGGTCAAGTCTGTGATCTCGGTAGCCAAGGTCTGATCTGTATAGAATCGGAAGATTGGATTCGTGATACCTGCCACAGTGGCGCTGAGGGTGAAGCTCTCGCCTTCGCAGATCGTGCCGCCAGTTGCGGTGATGTCAGCCGCAGTGGCTGCTGGATTCACCGTCACAGTCAGCTCAGCTGCTGTGCCCGGAGCGTTTTCACAGACTCCGTCGCCTTCCACAGTCACATAGTAAGTAGTCGTGGCAGTCGGTGATACGGTCAAGTCCGTGATTTCGGTAGCCAATGTCTGATCTGTATAGAATCGGAAGATCGGATTCGTTATACCCGCTGCACTGGCGCTTAGTGTGAAGCTCTCGCCTTCGCAGATCATTCCGCCAGTTGCGGTGATATCTGCCGCAGTCGCTGCTGGATTTACCGTTACCGTCAACTCAGCTGCTGTGCCCGGAGCGTTTTCACAGACTCCGTCGCCTTCCACAGTTACATAATAGGTCGTCGTGGCAGTTGGTGAAACGGTCAAGTTCGTGATCTCGGTAGCCAAGGTCTGATCTGTATAGAATCTGAAGATCGGATTCGTGATACTTGCTGCACTGGCGCTCAAGGTGAAGCTCTCGCCTTCGCAGATCGTGCCGCCAGTTGCAGTGATGTCTGCCGCAGTTGCTGCTGGATTTACCGTGACGGTCAACTCAGCCGCTGTACCCGGAGCGTTTTCGCAGACTCCGTCTCCTTCTACTGTTACATAGTAAGTAGTCGTGGCAGTTGGGCTCACGGTCAAGTTCGTGATCTCGGTAGCCAATGTCTGATCTGTATAGAATCGGAAGACTGGGTTGCTAACGGTAGCTGAAGTTGCGGATAGCGTGAAGCTTTCGCCTTCGCAGATCGTGCCGCCAGCTGCGGTGATGTCTGCTGCAGTTGCTGCTGGATTTACCGTCACGATCAACTCGGCAGCTGTGCCCGGAGCGTTTTCGCAGACTCCGTCGCCTTCTACTGTTACATAGTAAGTAGTAGTGGCAGTCGGTGATACGGTCAAGTCCGTGATCTCGGTAGCCAAGGTCTGATCTGTATAGAATCTGAAGATCGGATTCGTGATACCTACTGCACTGGCGCTGAGCGTGAAGCTCTCGCCTTCGCAGATCATTCCGCCAGTTGCGGTGATGTCTGCTGCAGCTGCTGCTGGATTTACCGTCACAGTCAACTCAGCCGCTGTACCCGGAGCGTTTTCGCAGACTCCATCGCCTTCCACAGTTACATAGTAAGTAGTCGTGGCAGTCGGTGATACGGTCAAGTCCGTGATCTCGGTAGCCAAGGTCTGATCTGTATAGAATCGGAATACCGGATTCGTGATACTTGCTGCACTGGCGCTCAAGGTGAAGCTCTCCCCTTCGCAGATTGTGCCGCCAGTTGCGGTAATGTCTGCTGCGGTGGCTGCTGGATTCACCGTCACTTCCACTGGAATACGGTCCGGGCTCTCGCAGCCATTGCGAAGTACAGCCAAATAATAGGTGACTGTACCCGGACTGTTCAATGCTGCCGTGGTATAGCTATTTCCTTCCGAAAGCAAGGTGCCTCCCACTGCTGCATCGTACCATCTCAGACTCGTGCCGGCCGCTGGGGTCGCTTCCAACAAGGCTGTTTCCCCTTGACAAACTTCCGCATCCGTAGTC
>NZ_AUBX01000011.1 GCF_000429465.1 Algoriphagus vanfongensis DSM 17529
CGATACAGCTTGATGCATTTGCCTGAGCGGTAAAGGTTGGGGTAGGAAGGGCGTTGACGGTAGTTGAGTTGGAAGAAACTGCAGCGGCAGCCGTACACCCGTTGGTATTTGTATAGTTTACAGAGACAGATTTGGCCCCTGTTGATTTCCAGACCAATGTCACAGAATTGTCCGTAGATCCACCACCAGAGGAGATGACATAATCTGTTCCAGCAGTTCCGGGAAAAGACCATGAATAAGCACTCATACCGGATTGAGTGGTATAGGTTATAGACTCATCGATACAGCTTGATGCATTTGCCTGAGCGGTAAAGGTTGGAGTTGGAAGTGGGTTAACAGAAATAGTTCCTGTAGTATTTAATGTTACTCCATAATTGGTTGTAATAGCAATATTATAAGTTCCAGAAACGGTTGTACTCCCTGAGATTGTCAAAATGCCCGTGGCACTGACAAAGTTGGCGTTGATTCCTGTCGGTAAATTTGTAACAGTTGCTGAAGATCCAGTAGGAACTGAATATGTAGCCGTTGTCATATTAGAACCCGAACAAATGGTTTGGTTGTCCGTGCCTGTTGCAGAGGTAAGTGCTATATAAGATATCCTGATTTGACCATTTGCTCCTGCAGCAACTGTATTATTATTATTGCCAGATCCACCGCCACCACTTCCTGGATTTGGTCCTGCTTGGCCTGGTTGGCCATTTCCACCACCATTTCCACCTATTCCAGAATTGGGAGAGGTGCCACCGTTTCCTCCTGAATTTCCAGATCTATTAGCACCATTTCCTCCATTTGTTTTAATTGTACCATAACCAGCTGTGGCTTGTCCTCCTAAACCACCTGAACCATTATTATTAGTGCCGGCAACTCCACCTGCAGCCATCAAAATGGTGTTGGAAGAAAACCAAGTATTACCCCCATTCAAATTTCCTGTTGTTCCGCCTTGACCAATTGAGTAATTATAGGAAGAAAGCAAAGTAGTGAAAGTAGATTGAGAGTAAGCTCCTGATCCACCACCTCCTCCACTATTATACCCTCCAGCACCACCAGCACCCCAAACTTCAACTTTCATTATTTTTGTGTTAGTTGGGACAATAAATGAAGTTCCTGAAGTTAATATTCTTGGGTTTTGCCCATGCGCCTCCCACCCGATCGAAATCAGAAAAAATAATAGGAAAGCTACTTTGGGTAAAAACTGCTTCAGATACATTGGGTTTTAGTTCAGAAATTAAATTTCAAAACCATTAAAATGTATTTCAAATATACGTAAATCTATTTATGCTAGAAAATTTGTAGCTGCAATTGTTTGAGAATCAGATGATAAGAGGACTTGTCGAACTTAAGATGTCGTTCAGTTAAATTTGGAGTCAAATAGATGCCTACTTGTTCCTGATTTTCCCTCTTATGTTTAATCTGTAAGACTTGAATATACGTAATAATTCATTTTTAAGCCTTTGTAGAAATTAGTCTAAACAAAAAGGCCTGACAAATCTGTCAGGCCTAAAAGAATAGGGTGTTACTTATTTTTAATCAAGTTTGCCTTCTGTGTCAGTAAAATCACCTATAATCTGAGCTCCGCTATTTATAGTCACGGTGCCATAGACAGTAAGTGTATTCCCTTCTCCGACAAATTCTAGAGTCGCGCCAGAGTTTAATCTCAAGTCTCCATAGATGACAGTACTACCGTGAAGACGAAGAGTAGATTGACTATTGATATTCAAAGAAGTGTTTTTCTGATACTGGCCAAATACAAATGATCCGCTAACCGTCATCATACCATTGCTGTTGACATTCAGGTTTTGCTCAATAGCCAAAGATCCGCAGAATAGGAAATCTCCACCTACGTTTACATTCTTCAAGACAGCTGCACCTGAGTAAGCTTGACTCTCATTGCTATTAATATTGAGATTTTGATTTCCAGTATAGCTTGGAAGTCCATCACAACCTAAATCAACGCCAGCAGGAGGAGTTTCTTGGGTATTTATTTTAAGAATTTGCAATCCATCTGCTCCTGTAGCTACGAATACAAATTTTTCTTCATTTCTTACAAAATTGGAAGAACCATCTAGGTCCAAAACACCAAATTCCTTAATGTTGGCTTTGTCACTTACATCGGAGATGCTGATTCCAGCGGCACCATTAGCCATGAAAAGCAAATTATCATCCACAGAAACTGCGTTAGTTACGATTTCACTTGGATCGACATCAGATGGCTTGATAGGGATTTCAAGATTGGCTACTTCTGTTCCATCATTGATTTGATAGATCCCAGCGCCAGTGCTTCCTTCAGAAACGTAGAGATAGTCATTGTCAATCTCAATTGTTCTTTTGGCACCGCTAGATTCTATCGCCACAGGAATGGTGTAAATCGTAGATAGGTTAGTTGGATCCATGACTCTGACTCCTTCTGTTCCGCTCAAAACAGCTAATCTATCTGATCCAAAAGCAGCAGCTCTCAAGTCAGTAATTTCTTGAGAGGAGCCCAAAACATTATTTGCATCCATCAATCCGACAATTCCAGGGTTCCCACTGGTGATGACTGTATTGGTATTTGTGTGTGTCACATCTGTCGCAACAAATCCAGGAATAGTGGAGAAGTTGAAGTCAGAAGTAAACTGTCCACCAGCCACTGAAACAGTGATTAGATTTGCTGGGGTATCTACTCCATAATCGGCATCTACATTGACCGCAGCGGCTAGAAAGAGTTTTCCGTCCTTGTATGCAATTGAACTGATATCTACGTCTTGGAATATTGCTTGAGCAGTGATTTTTGGATTATAGGCATCGCTGATGTCAAAAATTTCTACTCCGCCAAGATATGTTTCGCCTTCTGTATTATAAGATACATATGCAAAATCCCCATCAATATCCACATGAGTAGCTTTGAGGGTGTTTCCATTAGATTGAGGAGCGTCTACTTTTGATATCAAGATCAAAGGGATCTCCGATGCGGGGATTTCATCCTGAGAAATTCTGCCAGCTGGCAAGGTGGGATCGGTGATACCAATGACGCCTGCTCCTTCTTTGGATATACGTTGACTCAAAGTCTCAGTATCTGTATTTATTTGAATTGGATCTTGTTCCAACGGGTCTGTGTTGTCCTGGCATGAGAAAACTGCAAAGCTCAAGGCAAGACCGAGTACTAATTTGTTTTTCATAAGAATAGTGATCGGAATAGTTTGTTGTTGGTTATACTGTATAAATTGTATTTCGAATTGGTAAAAATGGAATTAAATTCTGATTTTACTTATTTATCGTAACGAATTGTCTGATTGAAAGGTTTGTTTAGGTCAAAATTGAAATAATATTTTGACATACTGCAAATAATTCAGAATTATTTTTCTGAAAATCAGGAAGATGGGGAATGATTAATTCCGGATTATTTTGAGGGACTGGCTGTTGCTACCCCATTGGATTTGAAGGACAAATAAGCCCTTAACGGAATTAGTGAGCCAAGAATTGACTGTAGATGCCACTTCGTCAGGATGATTGACTTCTTGGTATGTAACTTGACCAAAGGCATTAGAGAGGGTGATTCTTATTTTTTCATCTTGGATTATTCCCTGATCCTTAAGTAGGATTTTAATTTCTGAGCCATTACTACTTGGATTGGGGTAGAGCAGCCATTGATTCTCACCTTGGATAGCATCAATTTTGATGGATCGGGTAGCACTGTAACTAAAGTCCCCATCAAAATCCACTTGCTTGATGCGATAGTAGATGTATCCTCCAGTCGGTGGTAGGGCTCCGTCAGTAAATTGATAGCTTTGGACAACATCCGAATAGCCGCTTCCTTCTACTTCGCCTAGTGTTTCCCATTCAGTGACTGAATTTAATCCTCTCTCTATTTCAAAATGAGAATTTTCCCATTCTTTGGCGGAAACCCAATTCAGTTTAGCACTCCTTGATTGAGAAAGGTAGTCAGCAGTAAAGGATAGAAATTCAACAGGAAGGATTCGACAGCCTCCATAATAAGCAGGGGAGGTGGCAATTGTTATTTTGTCATTTGATTCATCCGTTGGGAAGTCACCAGTTACAGTGCCAGATGGTCTTCTTTCGTTACAAATAACTAACTGACTAGAGCCATTGACTATTACAGACCCGCTCCAATAACTGGATTTTGTGAGGTTCGTTTGAATAAGGATGTCTGCGTTATCATTTAAAGTGAGTGATGCGTCTCCTGAATCGCTAACGTTAACACTCCCCTTAAATGTCACAAAAGCATCATCGTTTATTTGAACTAAATTGCCAATGGAAGTATCACCATTTACATAAAAGACTGTATTGTCATTAATGTAAACTTTGGATTGGCCAGAGTTAGTTACTAATAAGTCACCTCCTACATGGATACTTGCCTCACCTTGTGTAGTGAAAGGATATCCATTGATGTTAAGATCATCATCAATAGATACTTTACCAGTTGTTTTAATCAATAAAGAGTTTCCTCCAGCTCCATTTGACTTTATTGATCCAGCGTCAAGTTCTCCTTCAATAGTAACATTTAGGTTTCCATTCAGATTGAAATCTGTAGACACAGTGAGTTTCGCATTTTCTCCAAGATTAATCGAACCCCCACTGCCTCCGGAGTTTACTGTATTGGTGGAATAGGTTCCTTCAATATTAAGTTGGGAGCCTGCCGCTCCATTGATTAAGGTTTGGTTGGAAATAATGACATCAGTATTTTCTCCTGCATTCAGTTTACCTCCTCTTCCTCCTGCATCACTAAAAGTTAGATTTTTAGCCTTTATGTATGGTTGTGGTGAGATAGTTGAATTATTTGTCAAATTGATGATGCCATTTCTTGAAATGGTCAGAGTTTCCGTGACATCAATTCCACCTGTTTCACCAATATTTACTGTAACGTCGTTAGACCCATTGTTTGCTAAAAGATTCAAATTTTTCTTGAAAATAGCTTTCCCATTAAGGGTAACAGTTGTAGGGTTGTTATTTGTGAAAAATGTCACATTATCATTAAATGTTGAGGAGCCATTTAATGAGATTGTACCAGCCATTGTAGTTGAATTGGTAACAATTAAAGTGCTTGATGCCGAATTGTTGAAGGTCATCGTAGCTACATTTGTATCAAAGGATAGGGTGGAAATGTTTAAAGTACCATTATTGGTGACACTTCCGCTTGCATTGATTGTAAGGTTTCCGGTTTGAATCCCATTATTAATGTATACAGTGTTATTATCAATCGTAACTTGTCCAGACTGTGTCCCAGTGTTAGTAAAGTTTGCAGTATTATTAATCCTGACAGTATTTGATGATGTTCCAGAGTTTGTGAAGGAAGAAGTGTTATTCATCGTAATACTTCCAGAAAGAAGAGCAGTATTAACAACTGATGCCGAATTGTTGGCCACGGTTTGACCTGACTGAGTACCTGAATTGTAAAATGAGGACGAATTTGAGAGGTTAATGGTATTGGTTATCGTCCCTTGATTAGAAACATTGCCTTTTTGTACATCTAAGGTTCCGTAGTTATTATATCTCCCACCTGAAAAGACATTAAAACTACTCTGATCATTGTTCATGGTTAGACTTCCTACAGCAGTTCCGTAAACATTTACTGTAATTTTCTTCGATGAATTATAATTGGTAAACAAACCTGATAAAGTGACTCCGGAAGCGATGCAGATAGTCAAATTGTCTTTATTTTGAAGATCTATCGCATATCCTCTATTTCCTCTGATACAGATGGTTGATCCGTCTTGAATTGTGCCGGTTATGGTGTTGCCATTGACAACAACATCGCAACCTGCTGGTCCGCATGAAGCGTTTGCGCTTAAAATCTTGCAAACTTCAGCTCCGTCACTAGATGAGGTCCACGATATATTACCTGAACTACCCGCAACACCAGAGGTTGAAGATGGGCAAATACCATTTGCATTTCCGGTCCATCCCGATATAGACACTCCAGATGCGCCTAGAATAAAATCAGCTTCTCCAATTACAATTTCTGAAGCTGGACCTTGAAGGTTGATCTCCACATTTTCAAGGGTGAAATCATTTCGATCGCTTGCCCTTGAATCTAAAACTAATTTCCCGCCTTCTTCAACGCAAATGGTCACATTTTTTAGTTCAGAAATATAGCCGAGTGTAAGTGTTGAGCCTGCACCAACAGAAATGCAGCCACCTTCAACTCTAAAACCAGGATTGTTTCCTTCATTCCCTCTATCCAAAGTCAAGTCAGCTCCATTGGAAAGGACAATTCCACCAATTTTTAGGTCATTTTCTTGCCATAGGTAAGAAGCATTGGATCCGTTAAATCGGACGATTGCTGAACCGTTTGAAATTTTCCCTGATGGAGACCAATTTGAACTTCCATTTGTTACCGTACCGCTAGATGTACTGTTATAAGTTTTCGTTGCGCTACAGCCAGCACACTGTCCCCATACCTCTCCCATGCCCAATATTTGGACAGCACAAAAAAACAGAAAAACAAATAGAATCTGATTCTTCAAGGAAAATTCTAAGTTTTTGGGAAGGGTGATCCCAAGTGATTAGTGATTAAGCTATTAAGGGTTTTGCAAAGGTAGTTAAGGTTTTAATGATTTTAAAAATATATAATGAAAAATGTTTTTTATATTTTATTTAAGCCTTTTCATGGTAAGAGGTATTGTCCAAGAATCAGCTATGAAGTTTGCTGATAATGCCTGTAAAACAAATGCCCCCTTGATTTGTTCCAATCAAGAGGGCATCCAAATCTTCAGGTGAAGGGCTTCCTACCCATTCATACTGATCAAAAACTCGGCATTGTCACGAGTTCCTTTCATTCTTTGAAGTAGGAATTCCATGGATTCCTGGGAAGTCATATCGCTCATGAGCTTTCTCAAGATCCAAACTCGCTGCATCTCTTCCTTATCCATCAATAGATCTTCTCTTCTGGTACCAGAACTCAATACATCGATAGATGGGTAGATTCTTCTGTTGGCCAGCTTTCTGTCCAAGGCCAGTTCCATATTTCCTGTTCCTTTGAATTCTTCGAAGATGACCTCGTCCATTTTGGAACCTGTTTCTACTAGTGCAGTAGCAATGATGGTCAAGGAACCACCGTTTTCTACGTTTCTTGCAGCACCGAAGAATCTCTTAGGCTTGTGAAGTGCATTGGCATCCACACCACCGGAGAGGATCTTGCCTGAGCTAGGTACCACAGTATTGTGAGCTCTGGCCAGTCGAGTGATGGAGTCCAAAAGGATTACCACATCATGACCGACTTCCACCATTCTTTTCGCTTTTTCCAAGACAATGTTTGCCACCTTTACATGACGGTCTGCAGTCTCGTCAAATGTAGATGAAATGACCTCAGCATTCACTGATCGAGCCATATCAGTCACTTCCTCTGGACGCTCATCGATCAAGAGGATCATCAGGTGTACTTCCGGATGGTTTTTGGTGATGGCATTGGCGATCTGCTGTAGCAATACCGTTTTACCGGTTTTTGGCTGAGCGACGATCATGCCTCTTTGCCCCTTACCAATAGGCGCGAATAAATCAACCACTCTGGTGGACATCTTGTCCGGAGTCGTGGTCAAGTTGAGTCTTTCTTCTGGGAAAAGCGGGGTCAAGTATTCAAATGGAACTCGATCTCGAATTTCATCTGTGGTTTTGCCATTGACAGTACCGATTTTCAAAAGAGCAAAGTATTTTTCACCTTCTTTTGGTGGACGGATGGAGCCTTTGATATGATCACCGGTTTTTAAGCCAAAAAGCTTGACCTGACTCGGAGATACATATATATCATCTGGAGACGCCAAGTAATTGTAATCCAAAGAGCGTAGAAAGCCATAACCTTCCTGCATCATTTCCAGCACACCTTCATTTTCGATTACTCCATCGAACTCACGAGGGCTAACGTAGGCCTTCTTGCGGGGATGAGAAACTGTCTCCGCTGCAGGAGCGAGTACTTCGTCTTGGGATTTGAAATTTTTTCTCTTTGGCAAATCAGCCTCTTGCTCGTTTTTGGCAGGAGTGGTTGGTTTTTCTTCAGAGGATTTAGGCTTTTCTTCTTGCTGAGAAGATTTATCTACGTTCACTTCCTCGAATACCCTTTTTCTAGGTCTAAAAGTTTTATTTTCCTCAGCAGGCTTTTCTTCAGGAGCCGTGTTTTTAGGAGCTTCTTCTTTCGGTTTTGCTTCCTTTTTCGGTTTTGGCTCAGGTTTTTCTTTTGCTTCAGGAGCCTTGGATGTTTTTTCTTCCTCTTTGGACTCGGCTACATTTTGCCTTTTGAACTTAGGCTTGTATTCCTTTTCTTCTTGAGGGGCGGGCTTTTCTGATTTTTTCTCCTCGGGTTTGGGAGCTTCAGGTTGCTGGGATTCAGCGAGAGAGGGCTTTTTCTTTGGCAGAGCTTGCTCTGGGGTGATGGCTTGCTGATCTAGGATAGCATAGACGAGATCGTCTTTTTTGAGAGATTTGTGGTTTTTGACGCCTAATTCCTCTGCGATTTCCTTCAGTTCAGATAGTAGCCTGATTCTGAGTTCTTCTATGTTGTACATAAAGAGGGTATGAAATGAGTATTGTGTAGTAAAATACAAACTTGGGATCGTGAATGATTTTCTGAGCAAAAAAGGTCTGCAGGAAAAACTCAAGCCAAAGTGGGCTGGCTTGCTCATACACGGTGATGGCACAATATTAAGTGTTCCTCTCGGAAATCGCAAATTTTTGCTTTTTCGACTCCCAATATTTCCTTTCTTTTTTGTCAGGGCATCAGTTGACGCAAGATTCCGATTGATTTCCAAGGGCTTGGGTTGTCCAGCTGCTCGCTATAAAACTCCAATAAATAATCCAAAAGAAGTCTGCGGATGCGGATGCCGTGAGTGGAACTGCATCGAAATCCATCACTTAGAAGCGCTTCAAGGTAGGATTTGACGAGTGGGATTTCCTCCGTAGCGAAGGGGAGCGAGCGACTTTCCTGGAGGTATTCATCAGCTTCATCCGGACCAAATCCCAAAAATTGGGCTTGTTTGACAAGGTAGGCTAGAGGAAAATGCTTGATATCACTGGTGTTCTGATCGAGGCGATGAAGGCTTTCGGATAAAAAATCATAAAGCCATTCGTTTTGGTAGTTGTCATAGATGGCTTTTCCAGTGACCTCAGCCATAAACATCGCCATACCAGATCTACTAAAGTCAAAAGGGATCAGTCGAAATGGATGGGAAATTTTGGCTTCAGAAATCCGCTGGAGGCTGCTGCTTTCTTTTTCGTAGACGACGAGCTCGAGGAGGGTCATAGGCTGAAAAAGAGCCGCTTTGGATTTTTTTCCCTGACTGCGGATTCCATTGATGATATAGGATTTGAGTCCGAGCTCCCGGGTAAAAATCCGTACAATCAGGCTTGTTTCCTTGTATTTGATTGCGCTGAGTACAATGCCTTCCGTTTTTTTTAGCATTTACTGTTTGAGACGATTGGCTTTAGACATAAGACATTAGATTCAAGAGCCTAGAAATAAGAATCAAGAACTTTCGAAGACCACAGGCCACAGACCACTGCCCACTGTGGTCCGTTGACTGTAGGCGGTGGACAATCTGTAACACTGATCACTGAGACTGCCAACTTACTTTTTGTCTTCATAAAAACACTTCCTACATCTGGCTTCGTAGCTTTCTTTTTCGCCTAGCATGACCTTTTGCTTCGAATCAGAAAGTCGAAATGAAAACGCAGCCAAATCTCCGCATTTCATGCAGATTGCATGGACTTTGGTGACATATTCAGCTATGGCCATGAGCTTCGGCATGGGTTCAAAAGGCTGCCCTTCGAAATCCATATCCAATCCTGCTAAAATGACCCGTTTGCCTTGTAGGGCTAGTTTTTGAGCCACAGAGACGATCTGATCATCAAAAAACTGTACCTCATCGATGCCCACGACATCGCAGCCTCCACTCCATAGCAGGATGTCTTCTGCAAAATTGACAGGACTGGACCGTATGGAGGTATCATTGTGCGAAACCACGTCTTCTTCATGGTAGCGTTTGTCGATACTTGGCTTGAAAATTTCCACTTTTTGACGGGCAATTTTAGCTCGGTTGAGGCGACGGATCAGCTCTTCGGTTTTGCCAGAAAACATGGAGCCGCAGATCACTTCTATCTGTCCCTTTTTGTCTTTGCGGCTCTCTATGGAAGATTCGAAAATCATGTTATTCGCTATAATCTAGATGTGGAAACTTGTTGGTGTCAGCTACACGCACGCAAATTTCCCCTTTTTGTAAAACTGCCTGACAAGATAAGCGTTCATTGAGTTGAAGTCTGTTTTGCTTCCGGAAAAAAAGCTCCCGATCGTTTAGTTCGCTGAGATTTTCCATTCCAGAGCGCACGATGATCTTACAGGAAGTGCAGCGGCCTTTTTTGCCGCAGGCATGCATCCAGTCTATACCGTTTTCATGAATTAATTCAATAACTTTACGATTACTTGCCTCTGAATTAATTGAGTGATTAAATAGATTTTCAATGACGATTCTGGGCATTTGTTCGTTGACTTTTGTAAAACACCTGCATCCAATGACCATTCAAATTAACAGCAATTATTTAGAAAAATACGCCGAAGAGTACGCCTCGATCGTTTGTGATCGATATTATGCTGGCAAGCAGTTTATTACAGGACAGGATATCGTACAGCTGACGAGTTCTGTTCAGGTCAATTTCTTTGTCATCAAGCGACTTTTTGAATTGTGGCAGGATGAACTCGCCAACCTGACCGCCAATCCGTATTTTGATTACAGGGATATTTCGGTACATGAAGCTTTGACTCAGTTTATGAATGTGCTCTCGCGTCGAATCAAAGTGGAGCGCGGAAGTTTCGAGCCGCTGGTCAAATATGCCGTGGCTCAATCTATTCTGGTGGCTACCGATCCAGTTTCGTTTTTCCAGCAAGAAATCGATAAAGCTCCTGCGGGAAAGATCAATGAATTTCTGAAGGAAAATAAGAAGTACTACAAATGGCATGAAAAGGCCATAACTTTTCTGATAGACAAAGCTGGTTTTGGCCATGATGAGTCTGCATACAAACGAGCCATTGCGGCCAATTACCAAGCCATTGCAGATAGCCTGGAATCTGTCAATTTGTTGATAGCAACATTGGGTGATGTGAAGGCTTTTGATCTGGATGCTTACTTGCAAGGCAGTCAGTCTACTACTGTCTCATCCACTAGCAGCCCTGTAGAGGATGAGGGGCAGGGGTCCTTTTTTGATCAAGTCGAAGCTCCGCAAGAAAAACAACCTGCGCCTAGTCCAGAGCCTCAGGTGACGCCTAGACCAGAGCCTGTAGTTCAAGAGGCCAAAACCACTTATTCCAATGGTAAAATCAATGCCCAAGATTTGAAAGTTCGGTATTCGGCAGAGAGCTATAGGGGAATGAAAAATGTCATCGGTGAACTGTCAGAAAGCTTGGCAATCAACCAGAGATTTATGTTTACAAAAGAGCTATTTGATGGCAACGCGGATCTGCTCGGTCATGCGCTCAAATCAATCGATGAGTGTAGTTCCTTTGAAGAAGCGGTAGGGCTCATTAACCACCGCTATGTGGAGGAGCTCAATTGGGATAGCTCTGCAGAACCGGTTCACGAATTTATGCAGCTGGTCTATCGCAAATTTGCTGATTAAGATTGCCGATCTTTTGCAAAGTAAAAAATAGAACTTGAAGAAGTGACACCGCTCCGAAATTGTAATCAAGCCTTTCCTGAAATGGAAAGGCTTTTTATTTTTCAACTAGACAGAGAGATTACCGCGAATAGCATGTAATGATCAGTCTTCCATCCTAAACTCAAAGAAATTGGGATTGTATCGAAAAGCGGATTTACTTTTCACTTAATAAATCCTTCCTAGCTGCTGAGATCTGGAAGAGTCGAGCTTGACGAAAATGAAAAGCAATACGGTGAATGCCCAAAGGGATGATCCACCATAGCTGAAGAATGGGAGTGGAATCCCGACCACGGGAAATAGTCCGATGGTCATTGCGATATTGATCATAAAGTGGAAAAGTAAGATCGAGATCACGCAATAGCCATAGATTCGAGCAAATCGAGTTTTCTGTCTTTCGGCCATCACCACAAGTCTTACCAGCAATGTGACAAAGAGTCCAATCACCACTAGGCTCCCGACCCAGCCAAATTCCTCTCCCAAGGTGCAAAAAATAAAATCGGTGTGCTGCTCCGGTACAAAATCAAACTTGGTCTGAGTTCCTTCCAAGTATCCTTTGCCCAGCAGTCCCCCTGATCCAATTGCGATCTTGGATTGAGTCACATTCCAGCCCACACCTAGAGGATCTAGGTTGGGGTTGAAAAGAACCATAATCCTGTTTTGCTGATGCTCTGGAAGCTTGGAAACTACAAAGTCAATACTGTAGCTGTACGCAATCATTCCGATGCCGATCAAAGAAAAAGCGACAATTCTCTGCCAGGTTTTCTTTCCCATTAGAATCAAGATCAGCATGATCAAAACGATCCCGATGGCCAAATAGAGATTGTTTTCAATGCCCAAAGAAAGTAGGGAAAGTGCTATGAAACCAATGCCCAAAATATAGTATCGCTGAGGAAATCCTTCTCTGTAAAACATCAGAAACATGGAAAAATACACCATGGCAGTCCCTGTGTCCGGTTGGAGGAGGATCAGAAAAACCGGCAGAATCAAAACCCCAAAAGCTGTTAATTGATCCTTGGTTTTGGTCAGATCAAAAGAAGGCCTTTCCATGACTTTGGCGAGAGCCAAAGCTGTTGCCAACTTGGCAAACTCTCCGGGCTGAATCCGTAAGGAACCCACACCGATAGACAATACTTGGCCATTCACTTCCTTTCCTATAAAAGGAGTAGCGATCAAGATGAGAATGAATACGAGATAGATATAGAGGGAGAGATTTTCGAAAAACCGATAATCTGCTACCATAATGAGGATGATCAAAACGACAGAAATCCCGATCCGGACCAATTGCTGACCGGAATTGATGGACATGTCAAACATACTCTGGGGCGCCTGACTGTCATAGACTGCAGCGTAGATATTGAACCAGCCGATAAAGACCAGTGCGAAATAAATAACTACGACCAACCAGTCTACCCGGCTTATTTGTACGTCTGCAGATCCCCTCATTTAATAGATAAAATTACCGGCAAGTACATATTCCTGAAGTGCCGGACGTGTGATTTCTCCTTTGATGTATTTTTCTATCATCAGAGAAGCTGTACTGGCTGCTGCACGACCTCCCCAGCCGGCATTTTCCACATAGACGGCGATGGCGATTTTGGGATCATCCTTTGGAGCGAAAGCCACAAAAACCGAGTGATCTTCTCCGTGTGGGTTTTGGGCTGTCCCTGTTTTACCAGCAATGACAAGATCTTGAATGATCGCTCTAGTAGCCGTACCATAGAGTGCCTCTGCCATGGCATCCTGTACCATGTCAAAATGATGCGCGTCCACACCCACCTCATTTTTCACCCGGTATTCCGCAGGGATTTGACTAGGATCTCCGTCTACCGCTTTGATAAGGTGCGGAGTATAATAATAGCCTTTGTTCGCGAAAATAGCCGCCAAGTTTGCCATCTGTAAAGGCGTCACTTGAAGTTCTCCTTGGCCAATAGAAAGAGAGTAGATGGTAGAATATTTCCATCTGCCTTCTCCATAAAACCGATCGTAAAGTTGGCTAGAGGGGACATCGCCTCCTTTTTCACCTACGATGTCTATTCCCAGTCTTCCTCCCAATCCGAATTTCATGACCTTTCCTCTCCAATCATCCAAGCCTATTTCGGTGTCTTTGAAGGTGTTGCTTGACACTTCCCGATTGATCATTTTACGAAATGCCTGATGGTAATAGGGATTGCAAGAGTTTCGGATAGCTCCGAAAAGATTGACTGGTGAAGGGTGATTGTGGCAGGCCACTAGTGACTTGTTGCAGGCAAATGTAGTTTCAGGAAATAATATTCCATCCTGTAAACCGATCAGACTCTGGACGATTTTGAAAATGGACCCCGGGGGATACATCGCCATGATAGGGCGATTGAAAAGGGGTTTTTGAGGATCTTTATTGAGTCGGGTATAGGTTTTGCCAAACTCGGATCCTGTCAATTCATTGGGGTTGTAGTAGGGGGCCGAGATCATGGCAAGAATCTCTCCGGATTTAGGTTCGATAGCGACCACGGAGCCGGTTTTGCCCTGCATCAAAAATTCACCATAAAGCTGCAACTCACGATCCAGCGTGGAGGTCAGATTGCGGCCGGCTACAGAAGCAGTGTCATATTCCCCGTCTTTGAAAGGTCCTTTGTCGATCCCTCGTACATTGACCATTTTATATTTGACGCCCTTGACACCTCGGAGATCGTCTTCGTAGTAGCGCTCCAATCCACTTAATCCCACATAGTCTCCTTGAGAATAATAGTTGACACTATCACGCTCCAACTGGCGGGCACTGATTTCACCGATATAGCCCAAGGCATGAGATGCAATGGGCTCTGGATAAGACCTGACTGACCTAGTCATGATAAACAGTCCCGGATAGTCGATCAAATAATCCTGCATTTTGGCAAACTCGGTGGTAGAGATTTGCTTGATCAGCGGAGAAGGCTTGACCCAGGAGTATTTACGGGCTGCATTGTAATTTTCGATCAGATGTTCTTTGCTGATATCAAAAAGCTCCAAAAATCGAGCTGTATCCTGCACGTTAAATTCCTTGGGCACGACCATCAGGTCGAAGATAGGATTGTTGTATACCAACAACTTCCCGTTACGGTCATATACCAGTCCGCGGTAGGGGTGATCCACGACACGCTGAATGGCATTTCGCTCAGCTCTTTTCATAAAGCTGTCGTCCATGACCTGAATGGAGAAAAGCTTGGTCAACAATACCAAGCCTACTCCCAAAATTAATAGGATGATGACTACTGGTCTCTGATCTTTCATTAAATTCCTCTCCTGCGTTTAAAGAACAGCAACTGTACAAGTATAGCCAAAACGAAGGTCAAAATCGAGGAAAAAAAGCTTTTGTTCAGTACCTGAAAAAAGCCTCCTGTGCCCCATTGGTCTATCAGAAAGAAGACCAGAGAAAATGCAAATAGCATAGGCATGGCGTAAGTAAAGTACCAACCCATTCCCATTTCTTTCAAGTCAGGTTCACTGCTGTCTGTATAGCCTCCGGTAGGGCTGATGACTTTGAGCCAGTAGGGGCGCAAAAAGCCAATGAATGTGGCTGCTGCAGCGTGTATACCGATGGTGTCATAAAAGATATCAACGGTCAATCCCATTCCAAAACTGATCAAAATCAAGGGGACGTGATCAATCGTAACAGGCAGTGACAATATCGCCAAAAGATATAGGAAGCACATCGCCACCCCAAATAGCGCCAGATTCTTCAGTAGAAGAATCTGCACACAGATCAGGACTAAGCCCAATAAGAAATAGGTGATGAATGTCCTAATATTCATTGATGACTTCTGCTTCTTGATGTAGAGAATCCAACTCAGGCAATTGAGTGTTTTCTACGAGGTAGACATAGTTGATTTTGCTGAAATCAGCACTTAGTTTCACTTTGATGTCGTGATAGTTCTGATCACTGCCAGGCTCTATTGATAAGATAGTGCCAATAGGAATCCCCTCAGGGAATACGGCATTGAATCCAGAGCTGACAATCGTGTCTCCGACTTGAGCCGTGACATGCCTTGGGACGTAGAGCATTTTGGCCTCATTGGCATTGCCGCCGTCCCAGTTGATTGATCCAAAAACATCAGTTGCTTTGATTTTGGAAGAAATCAGAAGCCCGGTATTGAGTAGAGAGATTCCTACTGAGAAATTTTCAGAAACGGTCTTGATTCGTCCGACAACTCCTTCTTGATTGAAGATACCCATACCTTCTTTCACTCCATCTTTGGCACCTTTGTTTAAGGTGATGTGATTTTGTGCAAATCGGACGGTCTGACTGATCACTCTCGCACTTCTAAACTCGAATGTGGCCTCAAATGCAGAGTCCAATTCGAATGTAACCGAGTCGCTGACAGGTTTCAGTTGGTTCAATGCTTCCAATAGCGCTGCATTTTGCTCTGTGAGTTTCTGATTGGCGTCTGCCAATGAAAAGAAATCCACGACGTCTGACTGAGTCTGAAGTACAGAACCGGTCAGGGCATTGGAGGAGTTAAAGAAAGCAGCACCTTGCGGAGAATTGTTGGCGACTATCATCCAGACTGCCACCACTTCCAGTATTACAAAAAGAAGAAAGGACCTGAGACTATAAAGGAATTGAAGGATGCGTAGCATTCAGGGATTAGGTCATCAATACGGTTCTGAAATTTTGAACGTTTTTCAAGGCGGTTCCGGTACCTCTCACCACAGCTCTCAGCGGATCCTCGGCGATATGGATAGGAAGTTTGGTTTTTTGATGCAATCTCTTGTCAAGACCCTTGAGCAATGCTCCACCACCTGTGAGATGAATCCCATTGTCATAGATATCTGCAGAAAGTTCCGGTGGAGCGATTTCCAAAGCCTTCAAGACCGCTTCCTCTATTTTGGATACAGATTTGTCTAAAGCAAAAGCGATTTCGGAATAAGAGACTTTGATCACTTTAGGGATACCAGTCATCAAGTCACGGCCTCTGATTTCGTAGTCTTCTGGAGCTTCATCCAGCTCAGTCAAGGCCGAACCGATGGCTATTTTTACTTTTTCGGCAGATCGCTCTCCGATCAGTAAGTTGTGCTGCCGGCGCATGTAGTCCAAGATGTCCTTGGTGAAGGTGTCGCCTGCCACTCGGATAGACTGATCAGCCACGATTCCAGACAAAGCGATCAAGGCAATCTCAGTGGTACCGCCCCCGATATCCACGATCATGGAGCCCATCGGTTTTTCGATATCGATACCGATACCGATAGCTGCAGCGATCGGTTCAAAAATCATATAGACCTCTTTGGCCCCTGCATGCTCTGCAGAGTCACGTACGGCTCTTTTTTCTACTTCCGTGATTCCAGAGGGGATACAGATCACCATCCGGTGAGACTGAGGAAACATTCCTTTTTTCTGACCAGGGATCATTTTGATCAGACCACGGATCATCTGCTCGGCGGCGTAGAAGTCTGCGATCACCCCGTCTTTGAGAGGACGGATGGTTTTGATGTTTTCATGGGTTTTCTCGTGCATATTCATCGCCTCTCTCCCTACTGCCAGCACCCGGTTGGTCGTCTTGTCGATCGCAATGATCGAAGGCTCATCTACGACAATTTTGTCCTTGTGAATGATCAGAGTGTTGGCTGTACCCAGGTCGATGGCGATATCGCTTGAGAAAAAATCAAATAATCCCATGTGTATTGATTGGCGTTTACTAATTCAGGTTTACGGTTTAATATAGCACGAAAGAAGATGCTTATTAAACGGGGGTCGGCAAAATTATTATGTTCATCCCACAAAATGGAGTGATTCCCGATATTTTTTGAAGATTATTTTCCCCAGAATTCTCCACTTGGCAGTCAGGCGATCTTCTATCAATCCTGTCATTTTGAGCCCTTTTCCCAGAGCTAGGCGACATTTTTTCGTTTTTTGCCAACAATTGTTTTTCGAATAAAATTATTTTACCTTTGTGCCGTATTCGAAAAGTTTCTGGAGGGGACACCATGTCCCCTCTTTCATTATGCATACTATGTCGGATTTAAAACAAACATTGACTCAGATCGTGGAGAATCATCTGCCGGATGAAAGCCACTTTCTCGTGGAGCTCAGTATGGGTGCCAAAGGGGACCAGACGACGCTCAATATACTGATCGATGCTGATCAGGGTGTGACGATTGAGACTTGTGCCAAAGTCAGCAGAAATGTCTCTGAGGAGATCGAGGCCAAAGATCTGATCGATACGGCCTATCGAATCGAGGTGTCTTCTCCCGGGGTGGATTATCCGCTTGCCAGCAGGAGACAGTATCAGAAAAATATAGGCAGGACGCTCAAGGTCAACTTGGAGTCAGGCAAAGAAGTCAAAGGAAAGCTCGTCGATGTCAAAGACCAGGAGATTGTGCTCTTGGTAGCCAAAAAAGAAAAAGGCAAAAAGGCGACTGAGGAAGAGACCTCATTCCCTTTTGAAGAAATAAAAAAATCAGTTGTACAAGTATCTTTTAAATAAATCAAATGGATGCCAAAGTCTTAATAGAATCCTTCGCTGAGTTTGCGAGATCTAAAAATGTGGATCGACCTACCATGATCCGTATTCTTGAAGATGTTTTCAGAGCAATGATTCGGAAGAAGTTTGAAAACGATGACAACTTCGACGTGACGATCAATGCTGATAAGGGAGACTTGGAGATTTTCAGAATCCGGGAGATTGTAGACGACAATTCCGAGGATATTTGGGATCTGGATAAAATCAGTTTTTCCGATGCAAGGAAGATTGAGCCAGATTTTGAGATCGGAGAGGAAGTTTACGAGAAGATCGAGTTGGAGGAGTTTGGAAGAAGAGCTGTACAGATGGCCCGTCAGACTTTGATCCAGCGGATCAAGGATCTTGAAAAAGATATTCTATTCAATAAATACGAAGAGCAAGTAGGAGAGGTCATTTCTGCAGAGGTCTATCAGATCTTGGGCAGAGAGATTCTCTTGATCGATGGAGAAGGCAATGAGCTGATCCTTCCAAAAGGAGAGCAGATCCCTAAGGATAGATTCAGAAAAGGGGATACCGTCAAAGCAATTGTGCACAAAGTGGACATGATGAACGGGAATCCGAAAATCATCCTTTCCCGTACTTCTCCAGTTTTCTTGGAAAGATTATTTGAGAATGAGGTGCCTGAGGTGTACGATGGTCTGATCACGATCGTGAAGATCGTGCGTGAGCCAGGTGAAAGAGCCAAGGTAGCTGTAGAGTCCTACGATGACAGAATCGATCCGGTAGGAGCATGTGTGGGGATGAAAGGATCCAGAATTCACGCCGTCGTTCGGGAGTTGCAAAACGAAAATATCGACGTGATCAATTATACGGACAATTTGGAGCTTTACGTATCCAGAGCCCTGAGCCCTGCCAAAGTTTCCTCCATCTCTGTCAATGAAGAGACCAAGCGGATTTCCGTATTTTTGAAGCCTGATCAGGTTTCATTGGCGATCGGTAAAGGTGGATACAATATCAAATTGGCAAGTCGATTGGTAAACTTTGAGATAGATGTATTCAGAGAGCTTTCCGAAAGCGAGGAAGAAGATGTGGCTCTGATCGAGTTCCAAGACGAAATCGATGCATGGATCATCGAAGAGTTGAAAAAAACCGGATTGGACACTGCCAAGAGTGTATTGGCACTCGGTAAAGAAGATCTACTGAGAAGAACTGAGCTGGAGGAAGAGACAATCGATGAGATTTTCCGAATTCTCAGACAAGAATTTGAACAGTAATGGGCAATAATGCCCGGATAATTACCCAATTTTAAATAAGATTTCGAAAGAGGTTTTTGCTTATGTCAGAAGAAAAAATGATGCGATTAGGCGCTTTAGCTAGAAAACTCAACGTGGGAACGGCAACCATCGTGGAGTCTCTGGCAAAAAAGGGCTTTGACGTGCAGGACAATCCGAATTCCAAAATCAGCATGGAGCAGGTAAATATGCTGAACAAGGAATTTAAGTCCTCCGCACTTGAGAAGGAAGAGGCTTCCCACCTCTCGATAGGGAAAAGGCATGAAACAGTCTCCTTGGAACCAGAACCAAAGCCTGAGCCCAAGCAAGAGACTAAACCAGAGCCAGCACCGGCGGAACCTACCCCGGCGCCTGCGCCCAAGCCTGAGCCAGCACCTGAGGCTAAAAAAGAGGAACCAGCACCTGCTCCAAAACCAGCACCTACTGCCACTCCTGAGCCGGAGAAAATCTCCAATGAAGGCCCAAAACTAGAAGGCATTAAGGTCTTGGGAAAAATAGATTTGAACAAAAAGCCGACACCGGCTCCTAAACCTGCGGCTCCTGCGAAGGCTCCAGAGGCAAAAGCATCACCAAAACCTGAGGCTCCTAAAAAACCTCAAGCTCCAAAGACAGAAGCAAACCCTGTAGACAAAGCACCTCAGCCGAAGGACAAGCCGACTACACCGCCCAAAGCAGAAAAGCCTGCAGCTCCAGCTACTCCTCCTAAACCGGAAAAGCCAGCTGAAAATGAGGTGATTGCCGCTAAAGCAGACTCTCTCAAAGGACTGACCGTGTTGGGTAAAATTGAACTTCCGGTAGATAAGCCTAAGAAGAAAGGCGGTCCGGTAGCTTCCTCAGATGAAAAGTCGAGGGACAAAAAACGTCCTCGTAAAAGAATCGATAAAGGAGGCAATCAAGGAAACCGGAATCAAGGTGGAAACCAAGGAAACCGGAATCAAGGGAATCGAGGTCCGAGAGGAAATCAGCAGCAGAGAACTCAAAAAGCTGAACCTACTCAGAAGGAGATCCAAGATCAAATCAAGCAGACACTGGCTAGACTCCAGGGCAATAAGTCCGGTGGAAAGAAAAGCCGTAGAGATAAAAAGGCCGAACGCGAGCGTGAGGTAGATGTAGAAAACGAAGAAAACAAAATCCTAAAGGTAACTGAGTTTATCTCAGCAAATGACCTTGCGGCGTTGATGGATGTGACTGTCAATCAGATTATCTCCACCTGTATGTCCTTGGGAATGTTCGTTTCTATCAACCAGCGACTAGATGCAGAGGCAATTACCATTATTGCTGATGAATTTGGCTACGATGTAGAATTTACCAAAGATATCGAGGAAGAAGCAGTAGCAGTAGAGGAGGAAAGCCCAGAAGATCTCGAAGAGAGAGCTCCGATTGTGACCATCATGGGTCACGTCGATCACGGTAAAACTTCCTTGCTCGATTATATCCGTATGTCCAAAGTCACCGCAGATGAAGCCGGGGGAATTACCCAGCACATCGGTGCCTATGACGTAATGACCAAAACGGGGCATAAAATTGCATTCTTGGATACTCCGGGACACGAAGCCTTTACAGCGATGCGTGCTCGTGGTGCCAAAATCACAGACGTGGCGATTATCGTGATCGCAGCTGATGATAGCATCATGCCTCAAACCAAAGAAGCTATCAATCACGCGCAGGTAGCGGGTGTACCGATGATCTTTGCGATCAATAAAGTGGATAAGCCAAATGCGAATCCAAACAAGATCAAGGAGGAACTGGCAAATATGAATCTCTTGGTAGAAGAGTGGGGTGGAAAATTCCAGTCCCAGGATATCTCAGCCAAGACAGGTCAAGGTGTGGATGAATTGTTGGAAAAAGTCCTACTCGAATCTGAAATCCTTGAACTCAAAGCGAATCCAAACAAAAATGCGGTTGGCTCTATTATCGAAGCTTCCTTGGACAAAGGACGAGGCTATGTAGCTACGATGATGATTCAGTCTGGTACCTTGAGAGTCGGAGATGTCATGCTAGCTGGTCAGCACTATGGACGTGTGAAGGCGATGTTTGATCACAAAGGCAAAAAACTCAAGGAAGCTGGGCCATCTACGCCTGCTCAGGTGCTAGGTCTAAGTGGTGCACCACAGGCTGGTGATACCGTCAAAGTCTATGACTCCGAGCGTGAGGCAAGAGAGATTGCCAACTCTAGAGAGCAGATCCAGCGTGAGCAAAGCTTGAGAACTAAAAAGCATATCACTTTGGATGAGATCGGTCGTCGTTTGGCAATCGGTTCATTTAAAGAATTGAATATCATCATCAAAGGTGACGTGGATGGTTCCGTTGAGGCACTTTCTGATTCCTTGCTGAAGCTATCCAAAGACGAAGTAAAAGTAAGCATCATCCACAAAGGTGTGGGGCAGATTTCCGAATCCGATGTATTGCTTGCTTCGGCTTCTGATGCAATCATCCTCGGCTTCCAGGTTCGTCCTTCTGCAAATGCTAAGAGATTGGCCGAGCAGGAAGAAATCGAAATCCGTCATTACTCCATCATCTATGATGCGATCAACCAGATCAAGGATGCGATCGAAGGTATGCTTGAGCCTGAGTTTGAAGAAGTGATCACTGGTAATATCCAAGTGAGAGAAGTCTTCAAGATTTCTAAAGTAGGTACAGTCGCGGGTTCTTATGTGACCGATGGCTATATCACCAGAAAGAACAAGATCCGTGTCATTCGGGATGGTATCGTCATCCACGAAGGTGAAATCGATCAGTTGAAGCGATTCAAAGACGATGTAGCTGAAGTGAAAGCCGGATACGAATGTGGTATTTCGATCAAAGGTTTCAACAATATCCAGATCGATGATACGATCGAAGGATATGAAATGAGAGAAGTGAAGCGGAAAAAATAATCCGTAAAAAATAATGAAGGTAAAGGGACGGTGAGAATCGTCCCTTTTTTTAGTTTTAGATATGCTTGAGGCGTTGCATGCAGTGATATGGATTCTTTGGGTTTTAGCCTTGGTCCAGTTGATCCTGGGGTTGATCCGACCAGTTTGGGTATTATGGTTTTTGGATAGTTTTCACAGACTTCGTGTGATTCAGATCTTTGGAACAGTACTTCTTTCTTTAACTATAATATTATTCGTTATATTTTTATTTTCCTGAAATAATATCCTGTAAAATTTGGATCAAAAGGGCTTTTATAATTAATTGGGTCAAATTTACCCATTGAGAAAATTCGCCTCCATACTGCTTTTTGCTTGCTTTGCCATCTACCACTTTGGCTACTATGGATTCTATTATTCTCATCAATACCAGCTAGAGTCTGAATGGCATGAGAGGATCTATGGGGTAGAGGATCTGCCTCAGCAGGAGCAACTCATGGAAATTCCACTTGCGGCGCCTTACATGGCCAATCAGGAAGAGTTTCAGGCTACCAATACCAGTTTTGAAAAAGATGGTCGCTATTATCGAGCGATCAAGCAGCGCTATCAAAATGATACCTTACAAATAATCTATGTGCCGGATACGGCTCGGAAGACCTTAGAGAATACAGTTCAGCGCTGGATTTCATCCTTGACAGAAGACGAGCAATCTCAAGATCAGGGAAGCACTGTACAAATGAAACTTTTCGCCAAAGACTATTTGGAATCGGGCACTTTAGACTTGCAATCGCCCGAGAGAAGTATTTTTAGTATACAGATTGGGTACGTTTTTTCATCTTACCAGACTCGATCTACTCATCCAGATTCCCCTCCTCCTCAGCATAGCTAGGTGACATGCGACACAGATCTCACGAGTCCTATGATTCTGGCTGGGATCTCTATATATCTATCTTATGTCAAGCCTCTGCTTGACTGTCATCTGTTACGCTTTATTCTAATGAAAAAAATGATACTATCAGGACTCGTAGCAGCGAGTCTAGGGATACTTCCTGCCCTTTCACATGCGCAAGGCTGTGTAGCTATCCGTCAATTTTCCGGCTTGGGCAATGCCGTAGGCCAAGGCAATATTCTCAATCAAGGGGAATGGAATATTTCTGCCAATTACCGCTATTTCAAATCATTCCGACATTTCAGAGGGACACATGAGGAGCCTAACCGAATCGAAGACGGCACTGAGGTGATCAATCATCAGCATGGATTGGATATCAATGTCAGCTATGCCTTTACCGAGCGTATCTACGGGATCGTTTCTCTTCCTTTCCAATACAATGAACGTAGCTCTTTGTACGAACATGGTCGGACGGAGAGGCATACTACCTATTCCAAGGGCTTCAGCGATATGAGAATCGGAGCTGGCTATTGGTTACTATCTGGCGAAAAGGCCAAAAAAGGAAATACGGCAATCGGCTTGGGTTTAAAGTTCCCGACTGGGGACTATGCGGCGACCAGCACCTTTTACAATCAGGGAGGGGAAGGATTGCCGGAGGAGAAAACCGTAGATCAATCCATCCAATTGGGGGACGGGGGTACCGGAATCATCTTGGATTTCCAGGGGCTCTGGAATATTGGCGGAACCAATTTCTGGTACTACGATGGGTTTTATATGCTCAGTCCCAAAGAAACCAATGGAACTCCTACAAATAGACGTCGGGAGAATGAGTCCATTATGAGTGTACCGGATCAATATGCTGTGAGAACGGGTGTTTTTCGGTCTTTTGAAAAAATCCATGGTCTCGGCCTATCTCTTGGCGGAAGAATGGAAGGAATTCCGGTTCATGATGTGATCGGTGGAAGTGAAGGATTCCGAAGACCGGGCTATATCATTTCGGTGGAGCCTGGGGTCAGTTATATGAAAGGAAATGTGACAGGCACGCTCAATGTGCCGATAGCTCTTTGGAGAAATAGAACACAAAGTGTCACGGATATCGAGAATTCCACTCCTGATGAAGTCGTCCACGGAGACGCTGCTTTTGCAGATTATCTTATCAATTTCTCTCTGGCTTGGCGCATTCCCAAAAAGGTCAAGGAGGTATTTCATTCACTTTGATAAGGCTCTTAGGAGCATTTTAGAAATTCAATACAATCCAAAATGAACATTCGAATCACTAGCTTGACAGGCATCCTTGGGTGCTTGTTGGGCTTTTCTATAAATACTTTGGCGCAGTCTCCCACGGATGAACTGATGATGCCAAAGAAAGAAATATGTTTCCTGCTCAATTATGAATACGGAGACTTTGACCACTACTGGGAAGGTGACTCTCTGCGGGAAAACGCGACCATCGCTACTGTACAAAGACGAACTCTGCTGCTGATGGCCGCTTATGGAATCACGGACAGACTGGATGCTTACGTGGGGCTTCCCTATGTCTCGACCAATTCTACCACGCCAAATGGTGGGAAGTTTGCCGGGACTTCCGGTATTCAGGATTTGTCCTTGGGTCTGAAGTATAAGGTCATAGAAAGCAAGCAGGAGAAGTCTGATTTTTCTCTTTTTGCTTCAGTTTTGTTTTCTACTCCGGCTTCTAATTACCTCTCTGATTATCAGCCTTACAGCTTAGGGTTGGGAGCACCTCAAATCGCTTGGAGAGCCATCGCCCACTATCAGTTGCAAAGTGGGTTTTATGGGCGTTTATCTGGAGCCTATGTTTGGAAAGGCTATACGGAGGCCGAAAGAGAATACTATTACAATAATGGGAGCTATTACACTGCCTGGATGGATGTGCCCAGTTCATGGAACCTGGATCTTGCAGTAGGTAAATGGTTTTTTGGACATGATCTAAGAGTGGAAGCGACTTTTAGCAGTCAGACCTCGACCTCTGGTGATGATATCCGAGCCTACAATGCCCCTCAGCCTACCAATAAAGTGGATATGAGTAGAGTCGGAGGTTTTGCCCATTATTATTTCCCAAAAGTAAAAGGCTTGGGAGTGCTGGGGTATGCGTCTCAGACTATTTCTGGACAAAATGCTCCGAAAATGACGGCTTTTGGTGGCGGTGTCACATATCAGTTTGGACTCTAATCTATCAATCATGAAAAGAATACAATTACTATATATCCTACTGGCACTTGGCGTATTTTCCTGTAGCAAAGATCTGCCCACTGAGCTAGCGTATTCCAGTTATCAATTTGCAAGCATAGATGAAAATGGCGGTGATTGGATTCCCATTTTGATTTCGGATGGTGCAGCGATAGAGATACCAGTACCGACGGATGTGAATTCTGATGCATATCAAGCGGAGCTAGCAGAGGTGAAATCTGCCATTGCATCGATGACCGCTTCTCAAAAGAAGGCTGTCGAGCAATGGACAAATAACCCTGTTGTGAGATGGAATGAGATTGCGCTGGAGCTTATAGCCAAATACAACTTGATCCCAGGGCCGAATGCCGATGGAACCTATACACTTCCCAATCCTGGCAATCCGGATGGGCCTCCTGCATTCCCATTTGCGCATCCGCCTTATGCGAGTCGGGCTTTGGCTTACATGTCAGTGGCTCAGTTTGATGGGTTGATAGCTGCCTGGCACTACAAATTTGAATACAATAGAGATGCTCCTTATGTCTTAGATCCAGATATTGAGCATGCTTTTGTGGCCAACCCGATCCCTGCGTATCCTTCAGACGGAGCGGTGGTCGCTGCGGCTTCGGGTGCGGTTTTGAAAGCGATGTTTCCCTTGGAGGCTGCCTATCTGGAGCAAAAGCAAAATGAACATTTGGAAGCACTGTTACTTTCAGGTGAGGCTGTCCCAAGTGATTTGGATGGCGGAGTCAAAATAGGGCAGGAAATTGCTGCATTGGCTTTGACCAGAGCCGCAGGTGATGGGATGAAAAATGCCCAAACTTCCAAAGCTGTATCTGATTCCATTGCCAATGCTGCCTATGAAAGGTTTGGCTGGATGTGGATCAACCAAGAATCTCCTCAAAGACCGGTAGGTCTGACGCCACTTTTTGGGAAAGTCAAAATGTGGAATGTTCCAAATGTGGAAGCTACCCGTCCGCCGGTTCCTCCGACTCCAGGTTCAGAGGCTTACAATGCAGATGTGAAAATTCTGGAAGGCTATTTGGCTGAAAAGAACCAAGAATATCGCAGAATCGCCAATTTTTGGCAGGATGGTCTGGGGACCTATACTCCTCCTGGACACTGGAATGAATTTGCCAATCGCTTCATAGTCGAGAGCAAAATGAATACCCTGAGGGCTGCTCGTACCTTGGCCTATCTCAATATGGCAGTGATGGATGCGGGGATCAGTTGCTGGGATGCCAAATATTACTACCACTATCCCCGGCCGATCCAGACGATTGAGGGTTTTAAAACTATTGCGGGTACTCCCAATTTCCCTTCCTACACATCCGGACATTCTGTCTTTTCGGCTGCCGCCGCGGAGGTTCTGGCTTATGTCTTTCCCGAAAAAGCCAACCTAGTGCGAGGTTGGGCGGAAGAAGCTGCTATTTCAAGAGTTTATGGAGGAATTCACTGGACCTTTGATGCAACTGTCGGGACGACACAAGGAATCAACGTGGCCCAATACTCCATCGATCGGGCTAGGCAAGATGGAGCAGATTTTTGATTTTATAGAATAACAAATGAGGTCAGAGAGCCTTCGCGGGCTCTTTGATTTCTTTTTTAATGCTTTTGGTTGCCAAAATCATCAATGCAATAGCTAACACAAAGAGCAGTGCTGCAATAATGGAAAGCACATAGATCTGATCCTGAAAATTTTTCCAAGCAAAAAGACCCAAAGAGGCTAGCGTGACTGTGAACATAAAAAACATGGGCAAAGTCACGAACAAGGCATTTTTCTTTTTTCGAATCATCCATACTGCGATTGTGAGCAAGGCCAAAGCTGCCAAAAGTTGGTTGGCACTCCCAAAAATCGGCCATAGAGTCGTGAATCCGCCAGATAGGAGCAAGAGGATTGAAAAGAGTACCACCAATCCTGTCGAAACGTAGCGGTTTTGCGAAATGGTCTTGGCAGCTGGTTGAGGCATATCTTCAAAATATTCCTGCAAGGTAAATCGGGCCAGACGGGTGCAGGTATCCAAAGTCGTCAAGGCAAAAGCAGAAACCGTGAGAGCTACAAATCCTGTAGCAAACTCTTCAGAAATCCCCAAAGTAGCAATCATCCCTCCCAAACCAGTAGAGAAAAGTGCCACGGGACCTTCTCCTGCAAGTCTTTCAAGGTATTCGGCCTTGGTCAGGACCACAACTGCTCCCACAGAGATGATGGCTAAAAATGACTCGATCAGCATCCCCCCAAACCCAACTACTTTGGCATCTGATTCTTTGTCCAGTTGCTTGGAAGTAGTGCCGGAAGCTACTAAAGAATGAAATCCCGAGATCGCCCCGCAAGCAATCGTGACAAACAATACCGGGAAAATATAACCTAGATTTTCAGTAGAAACTGTGATCTCATTGCTCATTTTGATCTCAGGATTGGCAATGAAAACTCCCAGAATCGCGGCAATCATCATTCCGTAAAGCAAGAAGCTGTTCAGATAGTCCCTTGGCTGCAGTAAGAGACTCACTGGTGTCACGGAAGCCAAAAAAGCATATGCTAAAAGTGCCAAAATCCAGATTTTATAATCGAGAGCAAATGGAAGCTGCATGCCGAGATAGACAAAGAAATACATCAAAATCACCCCAATCACAGAGATAAGGATAAAGGCTGTCTTCTTACTTCCGACGAGTCGATTGACTAGTCCAAATCCAATGGCCAATACAATGAATAGAATGGAAGCTGAAGCCACTCCAGGGTTGGAAACAAACGTTTTGGCGATGATATCAGCAAAAACACCTATTACCAAGATCAATGTCGAAAAGCTGAAAAGCACGAAAAGTTGTTTTCCTCTGGTTCCGATTTGTTGCCGGATGATCACACCGATGGATTTTCCATCTGCTCTCAGTGAAGCGGCCATGCTGCCCAAATCATGCACTGCGCCAAAGAAAATTCCTCCTACCAAAATCCAGATCACTGCCGGAATCCATCCAAAAGTCACCGCAATGATAGGTCCGACAATGGGGCCTGCACCAGCGATCGACGCAAAGTGGTGCCCCAAGACGACGATGGGCTTACTGGGCTCATAATCTACTCCATCCCGATGGGTGTGGGAGGGGGCGGGATTTTTATCTGATAAACCGAATCTTTTGTAAACATATGCGCCATAGAACCTATATGCAATGATCAAAATAACTGCAGAAATTAAAAGGAGTAGTATCAGGTTCATGGGATATTATTTGGGTATTATTGGTGTAGGCAAGGGATTTGACTGGTAAAACTACGTTCAAAATTATGGAAAATTGACCCAACGTAAAAGTATTTTGACTAGGGGCGAAGAGCGGGGATAAATAGGCAGAATGGCAAGCTTTGGATTTGGAAGGTTTTATTTAAAAGATTTTCGGTCTAAATTTGTAGCCTTTGACTCGTCAAAATTCATTTTAAAAACTCAATATGGCTTGGTTTAAAAGAACTGACAAAGGGATCAAAACCTCCACTGCAGAGAAAAAAGATGCACCGGATGGTCTGTGGTTCAAAACCCCAAATGGAAACATCATCCATACCCGTGAGCTGAAAAACAATGCTTTTGTATGTCCAGATGATGACTTTCATGTGAAAATCGGATCCAAGGAATATTTTGAGATTCTTTTTGATAACAACCAGTTTACAGAACTGGACAAGGATATGACTTCTGGAGATCCTTTGAAATTCTCCGATACCAAACCCTACACCTCCCGAATCAAGGCAACGATAGAAAAAACCGACCTCAATGATGCCGTGCGTTCCGCCTATGGCAAAATGAACGGCTTGGATATCGTCGTTTCCTGTATGGATTTTAATTTCATCGGAGGATCCATGGGCTCTGTAGTAGGAGAAAAGATTGCCCGGGCGATAGATCATGCTCTGAAAAACAAAGTACCATTCTTGATGATCTCCAAATCTGGAGGAGCAAGAATGATGGAAGCAGGTTTTTCATTGATGCAGATGGCAAAGACCTCTGCCAAACTAGCACTTCTGGATCAGGCCGGGATTCCGTACATTTCTTTGCTTACAGATCCTACTACTGGTGGTGTGACAGCCTCTTATGCCATGTTGGGTGATTTCAATATCGCCGAACCTGAAGCATTAATTGGCTTTGCAGGCCCAAGAGTGATCCGTGAGACCATTGGCAAAGACCTTCCAAAAGGCTTCCAAAGTTCAGAATTTGTTCTGGAGCATGGCTTTTTGGATTTCATCGTCGATAGGAGACAATTGAAAACTAAGTTGAGCACCTTGCTGAACCTTTTGAACAATTAATCTCCCTCTTTACAAAAATATAAAGATCAAGAAGGGCAATTTTGGAAAACTATTGGCCTCTTTTATTGATTAATAAATATATTTGTGCACCCAAACAGGGTGTCAATCCATAAGAAAAGTAAAACCAAAATTTCATGGGTTCTGTAATTATTACATCCATTGTAGCATTTACGATAATCATATTGCTACTGGTATTTATTCTTTTGTTTGCCCAGTCCAAACTGGTCAATTCAGGAGATGTTAAAATCGTTATCAACGGAGATGATGGAAGTCCAATCGTCACTTCAGCAGGGGTGAGTTTGCTTTCCACACTGGGTAACCAGAAAATCTTCCTTCCATCCGCTTGCGGTGGTGGCGGTACTTGCGCCATGTGTAAGTGTGTCGTGGAAGAAGGTGGTGGAGAAGTACTTCCTACCGAAGTAGGTCACTTGAGCCGCGCAGAGCAGCAAGGCAATGTCAGATTGGCTTGTCAGGTGAAGGTGAAGCAGGATATGAAAATCCGCGTTCCTGAGGAAATCTTCGGTATCAAAAAGTGGGATTGTGAAGTTATTTCCAACTACAACGTCTCTACGTTCATCAAAGAATTCAAAGTGAAACTCCCTGAAGGCGAAACTTTGAACTTCGAAGCGGGTGGATATATCCAGATTGACGTGCCTACTATCACGGTCAACTTTAAAGATATGGATATCACTCCACATCCTGAATTGGGTCACCCAGCGGATGTTTATCAGAGTGATTGGGATAAATTCGGTCTTTGGGATTTGGTCATGAAAAATGACGAAGAGCTATTCCGAGCGTACTCGATGGCCAATCACCCAGCAGAAGGTAATATCGTGATGCTGACTATCCGTATCGCTACACCGCCATGGGATAGAGCCAACAATAAATGGATGGATGTCAATCCAGGTGTTTGTTCTTCTTATGTGTTCTCTAGAAAGCCAGGTGATAAAGTGACCATCTCAGGTCCTTATGGTGAGTTCCACATCAACCCGACACAAAGAGAAATGATCTACATCGGTGGTGGTGCTGGTATGGCTCCTTTGAGAGCTCAGATTTTCCACCTGTTCCATACAGAGAAGACTGGTAGAAAAGTATCTTACTGGTACGGTGGTAGATCCAAGAAAGAATTGTTCTATGTGCCTCACTTCAGAGAAATCGAAAAAGATTTTCCAAACTTCCAGTTCAATATCGGGCTTTCCGAACCTCTGCCTGAGGACAACTGGAAAATCAAAAAATCATTGGATGATAAAGAAGGAGACGGTTATGTAGGCTTCATTCACCAAGTATTGTACGACAATTATCTGAAGGATCATCCTGAGCCAGACGAGGTAGAATTCTACCTATGTGGGCCTCCTTTGATGAACTCAGCAGTATTGAAAATGCTTGATGATCTAGGTATCCCTCAAGAAAACATTCGATTTGACGACTTCGGTGGTTAATTCAATTGAAATAAATAAATCCCGCTTCGGCGGGATTTTTTGTTTTTATGCAAATGTCGTGTTTGGTCATTCTGACTTTGGCTCCTATTTTTCGCCTCTAGTAAAGCGCTATGCTAAGGCCTTTAGAGTTCTTTAAGAATTTCGGCTAATACTTGGTTCTTTTTTGATTATTTTTACCCTAGATCACACCCAATTATGAATATTCAATCTTTTTTTGACCCAGTTCCTGAGTTACTTTGGCAAGGTAAGCACTCCAATAATTCCTTTTTCAAACAGATTCATTGGTATGGAGAAGAGTTTCCTGACCTAAAAGGAATACAAATCGCTCTGATCGGGCTCAAAGAAGCTCGAGGTATCAAAAAATCAGAGAGTGTCGAGCGGGGCTCATTGGAGATCAGAGAAAAGCTATATGAGCTCAAAAAAGGGGTAGGGCCCTATAGGGTTGCAGATTTGGGAGATTTGATTCCCGGTGAGACACTAGAAGATACTTACCAGAAGATTCAGCAGGTAGGTGAATATCTGATGAAGCAGCAGATTCTACCCATTTATTTTGGGGGAACACATGATCTGGATTATGGGCAATACCTGTCCTACCAGAAGATGAAAAAATTGGTCAGTCTGCTCACAGTAGATGCCAAATTGGATATGGAGGAAGAGGGTCCGATGGCTGATCTTCATACTCAGGAGATCATTTTGCACCAGCCCAATTTTCTTTTTTCCTATTCGCATCTGGCGTATCAGAGTTTTTTGGTGGACCCCAGCTTGATCAATGTGGTCGAAAAGTTGTATTTTGATCATATGCGATTGGGTTTGGTGCGGAAGGAGTTCAAAGAAATCGAACCGCTGATCCGACATGCGGATTTTCTGAGTTTCGATCTTTGTGCCATTCAGTCATCTGATGCTCCCGGAGCTGTAGACCCGCAGCCATTTGGCTTGACTGCTGAGGAAGCTTGCCAAATTTGTTGGTTTGCTGGGATGAATGAAAAACTAAGTTCTATTGGTATATATGGCTATGAGCCTTACTATGACGATGCGTCCAACAAGACCGCCAAAGTAGCTGCTGTGATGATCTGGTATTTTATCGAAGGATTTTATTCCAGAAAGGACAGTCTTTCGTTCAAAAGCAGTGAATACATTAAATACACGGTTTCGCTGGATGCCAAACCCAATACACTTGTCTTTTACAAGAGTAAGCGAAGTGGGAAATGGTGGATGGAAATCCCCCAAAATGAAACTGAAAAGTATGATCGGGTGAGTACGGTGCCGTGTAGCTATTCGGACTATCAGGTGGCTCAACAAGGGGAAATCCCTGAAAGATGGATCAACGCTCAGATCAAAATGCTCTAATGAGAGAGATCACAAAGCAGCAACTAGCCCTGCGAAATGGGCAAGATAAACCTGAAATCTGGATAGCTTTCAGGGGCTTGATCTATGAAGTGACTGAGTCTAGACTTTGGAAGTCGGGAAAACATTATGAACACTGGGCCGGACAAGATCTTACCGAAGAGTTGGCCGATGCCCCTCATACAGATCAAGTATTTGAGAAATTTTCGCCTATTGGAAGGTTGATTTGATATGATTTTAATTGCAGATAGTGGATCCAGCAAGACAGACTGGAGGGTGATTCATCAAAATGGTAAAATCTCTCAGCACAGAGGGGTAGGATTCAATCCTTATTACCAAACCTCAGAGGAAATGGCAATCCAGATGAGACATGATTTTTTGGTGAATTTGGAAAGTGAGATCAGCAAGATCTATTATTATGGAGCTGGCTGCTCAGTGCCGGAGCGAAAGCAGGAAGTGGAGCAGGCGTTGCGCACTATTTTTTCTCATGCTGATATTATCGTTGATCATGATCTGGCTGCTGCTGCCCATGCCACCTGTGGGCATAGACCGGGTATCGCATGTATTCTGGGTACCGGCTCCAATAGTTGTGACTATGATGGGGAAAAGCTGATAGGGTCCAGACCCGCTCCAGGATATATCTTGGGGGATGAGGGAGGTGGTGGATACGTAGGACGTAAATTCCTTCGGGATTTCATCTATGGGGATATGCCATCCGAAATCCGTAAGGAACTGGAAGAAAGGTTTCACCTCAATCAAAACATGATTCAAGATCATGTCTATCGTCAACCCTTCCCAAATCGGTATATGGCTAGTTTTTGTCGTTTTATTACTGAGCACAAAGCCCATCCTTACTGCTACAGCCTGTTTTATGATTCTTTTCAGGATTTCTTTGACCAGCATGTCTGTAAATACCAAAATTATCAGGATAAGCCAGTCAACTTTGTGGGCTCAATCGCCTACTACAACTCGGACATTCTTCGGAAGGCAGCTCAGGACCGAGGTCTTACAGTTAATATCATTATTGAGAGCCCAATAGCCGGCTTGACATTATACCATCAGGAAAAATTGTGAAATCAAGTCTGCATGAAGTAGACAAATTAGTGAAAGGCCAAATGCAGGTGCCTTGCCCATCCAAAATTCAACCACATGAAAGTAACAGAAAGTACCTCTAACTATGATAACCTGGACAAGATGTCTGTTCAGGAACTTTTGGGAAACATCAATAAAGAAGATCATCGGGTAGCTGAAGCTGTCAAATTGGTCATACCAGACATCAGTCAGTTGGTAGAAGAAATAGTGCCTAGGATGGAAAAGGGAGGTAGATTGATTTATATCGGAGCAGGTACTTCCGGACGATTGGGGGTACTAGATGCCTCTGAATGCCCTCCGACTTATGGAGTGCCATTTGACATGGTGATTGGGCTGATAGCCGGTGGAGATACAGCCATCCGCAAGGCCGTGGAAAATGCAGAAGATGATCCTAATCAAGCTTGGACAGATATTTTGGACTATGGCTTCAATGATCAAGATACGATTATCGGTATTGCGGCCTCTGGTACTACTCCCTATGTGATTGGTGGTGTGAAAACAGCCCGAGAAAAAGGCTTGTTGACCGGCTGCATTACTTGTAACCCTAATTCTCCATTAAGTCAAGAGGTGGACCATCCCATCGAGGCTGTAGTCGGCCCTGAATTCGTGACCGGAAGTACCCGCATGAAAGCTGGCACTGCTCAGAAGCTGGTATTGAATATGATTTCTACCACGGTGATGATCAAATTGGGAAAAGTGAAGGGGAATAAAATGGTAGATATGCAGCTCTCCAATGCAAAACTGGTAGATCGAGGTACTCGTATGATCATGGAAGCCACAGGTTTGGAAGAAATAGAAGCCAAAAAACTCTTGCTATCGGAAGGCTCTGTGAGAAATGCAACGGAATGGTATTACAAAAACAAGTAAATTTTCATTGCTATGCAGATTATTCTCTGGAATGACTGTATCTTTGCGTCCCATTTAAGCGATTGAAAATCAATGGCTTGTTTGCAACGAAAATAAATACAGCAGTGATGCTGCATCCTTATGAAAAAACACAATTCAAAACGCCCTTTTTTCAACAGCAATTCTGAAGAATCTGGTGAAAATAAAAAGTTTTCCAAAGGCAAATTTTCCGACTCTAATGACAGAGAAAAAGGGAAATTTGGAGACAAAAAAGAATGGAAAAAAGGAGGCTTCTCCAAGAAATCTGATCAAGGAGATAACTTTGATAAAAAGCCCCGATTCCAAGAGGAAGGAAAAAGATCTTTTGGGAGACCAGGTGAAAGCAAAAAGAGATTTTTTGGAGGCAAGGCTGAAGAGCAGCAAGATACTTCAAGAAGTACATCTGGTAAAAAATCTTTTGGTAAAAGAAGAGAAGAAGATAAACCGACCGCCTTTGGTGGAGATAAAAAACGTACCTATCTCGGACGTGGCAAAGATCAAAAGCCTATCTATGGAGAGAAAGAGGATTCCAACTTTGGCAAAAAACCAGTAAAGAGAGGCTTTGGTAAGAATAGGCCTGTTCGTATGGAGCAGGAACAAGAAAGACCCGATTACAACTTCGATGCTTTGCCCGCCAAAAAGTCCAAGAAATCCGAAGATTCTGACTTGATTCGTTTGAATAAGTACATCGCTAATTCAGGGATTTGTAGTAGGAGAGAGGCAGACGAACTGATCGCACAGGGACTAGTCACGGTAAATAACGAAGTGATCACTGAGCTGGGCTACAAAGTGAAGAAGGCTGATAGAGTGGTGTATCAAGGTAAAAGAATCAATCCTGAAAAACCTGTCTATGTCCTGCTAAATAAGCCAAAGGATTTCATCACCACTACAGATGATCCCATGGATCGAAAGACAGTAATGCGACTGGTGGAGAAGGCTTGTGAAGAGCGGATTTTCCCGGTAGGACGATTGGATAGGAATACAACCGGTTTGTTGCTTTTCACAAATGATGGGGAATTGGCAGCAAAGCTATCTCACCCTTCTAATGAGATCAAAAAAATCTATCAGGTGACTTTGGACAAGCCTCTTACTAAAAAAGACGAAGAGGCGATTCTAGAAGGCCTGACATTGGAAGATGGACCTGCTAATGTAGATGACATGCAGGTGCTTTCTAAAGACAGAACGATTTTGGGATTGGAAATTCATATCGGTAGAAATCGAATCGTAAGAAGGATTTTTGCACATCTGGGATATGAAGTCACTGCCTTGGACCGAGTCATGTTTGCTGGTCTAGACAAAAAGGATTTGAAGCGGGGCAATTACCGGTTCTTATCTGAAAAAGAAGTCATCAAATTAAAATTCTTCGTTTAGAATAGTCAAAGCTCCCAAATTGGGAGCTTTTTTTATGTAAAACCTTTTAGAGCTTTTTCTAGGTCTCTTTTAGGCAGAATACCACCCTTTCTCCAAAGAATCTTTCCCCTTTTGAACAGGATATAATGTGGGATGGAGCGGACTCCAAATTGCTGAGCGAGTTGCGGGTGTTTGTCAATATCCAGTTTCAGCAGATTTATTTTGCCTCCCAATTCATCTAAAACCTCCTCTATGATCGGGTCCATGGTTTGGCAGGGACCGCACCAATCAGCCCTAAAATCTACCAAGACGGCATCCATACTTTTACTGATCAGCTCTTTGGGGTTCTTTTTTGGCATGGGTAAAACTAAAAAAAACCGGCCTTTTGGACCGGTTTTTAGATTTCGAAATCTTAAGATTAATTTCCTTCAGTAGGTGCAACTGGCATCTGAAGTCCAAGTTTGGCCAAAACCAACTCAGTGAATTTATCTTCTTCTTTAGTGTAAAGCAAGATAGGTGCTTGACCGGCAGTTTCAGCAAATACGTGTGTGTAGTTGTTTTCAGCAGCTACTGCATTGATCGCATTGATGACTTTGGTTTGTACTGGCTCTAACAATTCACCCAATTTTCTCTGGTAAGAAATCTGGGCATCATTTTGATATTTTTGAAGATCTTCCTCCAATTTCATCAATTCTTGTTGCTTGGCAGCTCTAGCCTCTTCAGTCATGGTCTGAGCAGCTTGCTGGTAAGTCTGTACCTGTCTTTGGAAGTCTGCTCCCTTGGTTTGGATGTTTGTTTGGAGCTGAGTTTGGTAATCTTGAAGGTCAGCACCGATCTGCTCCATTTCTGGCATCAGGTCCATGATAAATTCTACATTGGTATAACCAATTTTCAACTCTTGTGCTTGAGCGGCAAATCCTACGCAAAACAACGCGATTGCGGAAAGGATAACTTTAACTTTCATCATTCTTAGGTTTCTATTTTTAATTATTGTCTTCTATTCCCAATTCATCCAGGACAAATTCAGAATAATCATGTCTTGGATCTGTGTAAATGATTCCCGAAGGAACCGATGCCTTGTCAAATAACATGGCCAAATTATTTTTGCGGGAAACCCGCTCGATTGCATCGTAGATCTTGGACTGGAGCGGCTGTAACAGCTCTGCCTGTTTTTGAAAATACTGACCGTCAATTCCGAAAATCCTACTGTTGAATTCCTGAGAGGCAGTTTCTCTTTTTTTGATTTCCTGCAATCTATTTTGGTACATCTCCTCAGTCAAAAGGACTTCTTCCGCTTTGAGCTGAGTGTACATTTCTTTGATCTCTTTATCCAAACTTTGTGCCTCTTTCCTCCAAGCATCTCCAAGATTCTGGAGTTCTTGCTGGACTATTTTGTAATCTGGATGCTTGTTCAGTATATATTCAGAATCTACATATCCAAACTTTTGTGCTGCCAAAGAGCCTGAAATCAGCATAAAGAGCAACAAAAGTACGATTTTCGGCGAGTTATTCATGTCTTTTTTCAATTGATGATGTAGCTCTTAAAACGAGCATCTGGCTATTAAAATTTTGACATAAATTAACCATTCCCGGCCTGATTCCAAGATTATCTGAATTGCTGCCCGATAGTAAAGTGGAATTGAGGCCCACTTCTCTGAGTACTTCCAGGGATAGGATCAAATCCATAACCCCAATCTACCCCAAGCAACCCAAAGGCTGGCATAAAGATTCTGGCACCGAATCCTGCTGACTTTTTAAGGTCGTATGGATTGAAGTCCTTGTATGATCCCCAGTTGTTACCCGCTTCTGCAAATCCCAATAGGAAGATGGTAGCGGAAGGGTTTGGAGATACGAGGAATCGTACTTCCATCACGTACTTATTGTAGACAATACCACCGTATGGTTCAGGATCTACGGTACCTCTACTGTCTCGTCCTGGAGTGATGGATTGATTTTCATACCCTCTCAAGCCGATGATTTCTTGACCCAAAGCAAAGTTATTGAAGGTCATGCCATCGCCACCCATCACAAATCGCTCTAGTGGAATGATTCCGATCTTGTCACCATAGGATCCCAAGAAGCCCATGTGTGCTCTCGCGCTTGCGACGAATTTGGTAGATCCAAATAGTGGGGTATAAATAGATGCGTCAAACATCCATTTATGATATTCCAGCCACTTGTACTTTTCTTCGTCTGTGGACTCTGAATTCAAGTTTTTGTTCAGAGAGGCATAAGGTGGGGTCAAGGAGGTAGAGAGCATAAAGTTGGAACCAAATCTTGGATAGATTGGGTTGTCCACGTTATTTCTCGAGATAGTATTGTTGAAGGTGATACTGTTTGATTTTCCGGTAGGATAGCTCAGGCCGAAAGATGTACCAAACTGATCAAATTCATAGATCTGGAACTGCAGGGAGTTGGAGATACTAAAGTAATCATCTGGCCAAGTTACACGTCTTGCCAAACCAACAGTAGCCCCAGTGATTTTGAAGAATCCTAAATCATCCGACAGAGGATTGGAGTTGTAGAAATCCACCTGTCTCTGTACAGAGTGATTGAAGCTAAAACTCAATGCATTTGGTTTTTTGCCACCAAACCAAGGCTCAGTCAGAGAGACGGAGTAGTTTTGGAAGGATTTACCGTTTGCTTGCACTCGTAGGGATAGTTTTTGGCCATCTCCTACCGGAAGTGGATCCCACTTGTCGAAGTTTCCGATATTTTTGATCGAGAAGTTATTAAAGACCAAGCCGACGGTACCGACAAAACCATAGAATCCTCCCCAACCACCGGAAAGTTCGATCTGGTCATTAGGTCTTTCTTCCAATTCAAAAGTGATGTCTACTGTAGCAGCCTCAAAATTAGGTCTCAAATCAGGATTGATTTTCTCAGGATCAAAATATCCCAACTGAGAAAGTTCTCGAATAGTCCGTACCAGCAAGGCTCTATTAAACTTCTGGCCTGGAAGAATTCTGATTTCCCTCATCACGACGTGGTCAGAGGTACGCTCATTCCCTTTGATATTGACGGAGTTTACAGTTACCTGCGGACCTTCGAAAATTCTCATTTCCATGTCGATGGAATCTCCCACTACATTGACTTCTACTGGATCAATGTTGAAGAACAAGTATCCATCATCTTGGTAGAGTGAGCTGACGTCATCCCCTTTAGTCGGGTCATAGTTGAGGCGTTTGTCAAGCTTTTCTTTGTCATAGACATCTCCTTTTTGAATACCCAGCTTGGCTTTAAGCACGGCATCCGGATGGATGAAATTGCCTGAAAACTCAATGTTTCTGTAATAGTATTTTTTACCTTCCTCGATATTGATATCGATGTTGATCTCATCTTGACCATACTTATACACCGAGTCCTCGAGGATTTTGGCATCACGGAAGCCTTTGCTTTGGTAGAAGTTGATCACATTGTCTTTGTCGTTTCGATATTCCTTTGGAATGTATTTAGACCCGGCAAAGAAGTTGAGTTTGAAATTTTTGTTGATGTAGGTTTTTACCTCCTCTGTGGAAGTAGGCTCTGTATATTTCAGACTATTGGCTACGTCACTCGCATTGGCTCCGGTCAGTCTTGAGTAAACGTCTTTGAATACACTGACTCTGGCATGTTCCTTGGTTTTTTTGAGTTTTCCTTTGACTTTGCTGTCTGCGATTTCCTCATTGCCCAAGATGCGGATTTCATTGATTTTTACTTTGGACTTTGTGTCTACGTCAAATCTCAATCTCACCGAGTTGGGAAGTGTCGTGTCTCTTTCCTGTGCGACTCTTACATCTGCATTGAGAAAGCCCTTGTCCACAAAATATTTTTCGATGTTTCTCTGTGCTGAGTTGAGTACATCTTCTCGTACCACTCGTCCGCGGATATTTACTTTGTCTCGGAGTTCGCTTTCCTGGGTCTTATTGACCCCTGTAAATTCCACTCTGGAAAAACGAGGTCTCTCTGTCAAATCCAGAAGAAGAGAAATGTCTTCGCCTTCAATTTTGGTCACTAAGATTTTGACATCTCCGATGATTCCTTGATTCCAGAGTTTTTTCAAAGCACCGGAAATAGCCTCGCCAGGCACTTCGATCCGATCATCTACTTTGAGACCGGATAGGGAGATAATGGCGGTCTCATCCAAGGTGGAAAGTCCTACCGCTTTGATTTCTGCGATTCTATAGGTCTGAGGCTTGGAGTAGTTTAGCTCCATAATGTCCACAGGTCTGGAGGACGAATAGCGACTTTGTCCCAGACGTATCTGTGCCATGGCTGAACTTGCCCATATCAGACAAAACAGAATCAGTAAACTTCTTTTCATCAATTACTTAAGATTTAACTTGCTCACCGGTTTTTCCAAACCTTCTTTCCCTTTTTTGAAAGTCGAGAATGGCTGAGACCAGATGCTCTCTTCTAAAATCCGGCCATAGAACAGGGCTGAAAAACAGCTCTGTGTAGGCCGATTGCCAAAGCAGGAAATTGCTGATGCGGTATTCGCCACTGGTCCTGATCATAAGTTCAGGGTCAGGGATGCCGGCAGTTTCTAAGTGATCAGCTACCACCTCTTGGGTGACATCTTCCACTTTCAATTTCCCTTCTGAGATTTTTTGAGCAATGCGCTTGGTCGCTTGGGTGATTTCCCACTTGCCACTATAGCTGAGTGCCAAGATAACAGTGAGTCCGGTATTGACTGAGGTGGTTTTTTTTGCCTCCATCAGTTTGTTGTATGCAGATTTGGGTAGACTGTCGATGTCCCCTATACTTTCCAGCTGGATATTGTTATCCATCATCATCGGTACTTCGTCGGTGATGGTTTTTACCAGTAGCTCCATCAGTCCATTCACTTCTTCGAGCGGTCTGGACCAGTTTTCTGTGGAAAATGAAAATAGGGTAAGGTAGTCAACACCCAAGTTTTCGGCACATTCGATAGTGTCCTTCACTGCCTTGATAGCATGTCGGTGACCAAAGATCCTCATGGCGCCTTTTTTCTTGGCCCATCGGCCATTGCCATCCATGATAATTGCAATATGTCTGGGGATCCGATCTGGGTTGAGTACTTCCTTCATTTACTTGGTTTCCGAATACCTTACATTTTTGGAGGTACAAAAATGCTATTTCTTTTCCAAAAATTAAGCCTCAGGCTCAATTAATTAATAGGCGTAGCATTTTACGGATTCCAAAGTATAGCTGATCGTCAGGCCCAAAAAGTAATACCAGTCCTTATCGTAGGGATTACCATAGTTGATCCCCCACGGCTGATCTGGATTGGTACTGTCCGGAAATCTCGGGATAGCTGGATCACTACTGTCTATTTTGTCCAAATAGTCTGTAAACGTAGCACGTACGCCAGCTTCAGCTGCCAGAGTCCAGCGATCATTGAGTCGGTATTTCACTCCTGCTCCAAATGGAATGACCACGGTACCCACATTATATCTCTCGGAGACATTGTAGGCAAATGTGTTTCCTTTGGCAAAGATGTGTGAATAGCCTAATCCAAAGAACGCATAGGGAGACCAAAAGAATTCGGAGTCATTGCGGAGGAAATCCAAAAAATTGAATTCCATCACAGCCGAAGCTTCCAGAATACCCCCTCGGAAACGGGCATCTCTGCTGTCCACTACTGCATCGTAGGGTTTTACACTGTCAGTCGCCCGTAGTGTGCCGGCAGTGATACCGACCCGGAGCGACCATACATTGTCAAAATTTCTCTTGCCAAACAACGTGCCGTGAAGACCCAAATGGTCCAGATCAATCTTTCTGAGAATATCGCCAGTGTAGGCTGTAGTCCCTAGTCCACCTCCTACTTCATACTTTTGGGCTTGGGATTCTGCATGGATACATGCAAGCAATACAAAGCAAATGAGTAAGATTTTGGAAAAATGAAATTTGACCTTTTTCAAGACGGTGCAAGTTATAAAGTACCCAACGTTTAAAAAACGCAGACTAGTATTTCGGCGGTTAATATTTGTTAAGCTCAAAATGCCCTTTTTGAGGCATTTGGGCCTTAATTTCTCATGTCAAAGCCCCAGTTCAATTTGTACCTCAGCGTATCAAAAAAATTGTAGCTGGGTAGTTTGACCAAGCGGGCGTGGAAGTTCTCCTTTTTCACCATCAATTTCAAATCTGAAGAGATGGAAGTAGACCTGGAATCTAAAGATATTAGAAATTTTTCGGCTCTTCCTTCGATTTCAAAAGTGATTTCACTTTCATCAGAAACGATAATCGGCCGGACGTTGAGATTGTGGGGGCTCACCGGAGTGATGACCAGGTTTTTTGCCTCGGGAGAGATCAATGGTCCTCCGCAACTAAGAGAGTAGCCCGTGGAGCCTGTGGGTGTAGCCACTATCAGGCCATCAGCCCAATAACTATTGAGATATTTGCCATCGATGTAGGTATGTACCGTGATCATGGAAGAGGTATCTCTCTTGTGAATAGTAAATTCATTCAGGCCAAAATTGAGGCCATTGAAGAGACGGCGGTTGCAGTCCAAAGAGACGAGACTTCGCTTTTCAACTTGATAGTTGTTTTCACCAAGATGCTGCACCGCTTCATGGATTTTATCAGTGGCGACGGTTGCCAAAAAACCTAACCTTCCAGTATTCAAGCCTAAAATGGGGGTTTCTAACTCACCGACTTGGCAAACGGAGTCCAGCAAAGTGCCATCTCCTCCAATTGAAATCAAAAAGTCCATCTGACTCATGTCATCCGATCCATCGAGAAGCCAATAATTGAGGCCTATATTCCCGTGCATGCGTAGCTGTCGGTCAAATTGCTCGGTGACAAAAACCTCCATATGATGCTGCTGGAGAGCCTGAAAAAGGGACTTGACATCTCGGATAAATTCTGCCTTGAGTGTCAAGCCGTGCAAAGCGACTTTCATTTGTTGAAATTTTGTATGATGATCAGGAAGCTTTTCCTTTTAAAATTAGTGATGGCTAAAATATTGCTTTGAAGTATAGCGAATTGAATTTTTTACTCCAAGCTAAGCCCTTGCCAAAATAAAGGCTTAATGATCCAATAGCAGTAATTCAAATTGCTATTCTTTACATGTAAATAGGTGTTTGCCGGTATCTCAGTAGGCGAAATACTTTTCAATGCAAGGACCCTTGCTCTAAATATCTAAAAATCGAAGCAAGTTTCCGATTCGGTCTTCTTCACTGCTGATACCCGTTTCCTCTTGGTAATGATCGAGTATTCGGTATCCAAACCGTTCCAAAGTGGCTTTGACATGTCTTAACTCAGGCTGATCCAACTTGAGAGTCAATTTGATTTTGGAGTCATCCAAAGGGTCACTGGTGATGAATGAACTCAGGATTTTTGTGTTTTCCGACTCGATGACTCTGGATATTTCCGAAAGGGAATAGTCCGTCATGCTCAATGATATTATCAATACAGACCCATGGGACTGAATCGACAGGCTCTCCGCAAAAGCTGCGATAGCGTCTTCCATCGTCACCACTCCCAGATAAGTGGATTCTCGATCTAGTACCGCGACGACATTGGATTGATGCTCTGAGCTGACCTTGAGGACGTCATAGATGTGCTTATCGCTGAATACCCAGCAATTGGCATGATCCGGCATGATTTCTCCCACTTGTCTCTCTGGATCATTGAGATCAAAAATCATGTCCTCGTTGAGCAAACCAAGGAATTTTCCTTTCTCCACCACTGGTAAGACATCCGTGCGGATCTCTTCCATCCAGCCCAAAGCCATCTTGGTTTTGTCTGTCAGTTTGAGGGGTGGGATTAGATTGTTGATAAATTCGTAGGCCTGCATAGAAGAAAGATAGGCAATGATTTAGATTTTTAAAACGTCAAAAAGCCCTTTCTTGTTCCTGCTGCCAATAATTTGCTCGATCGGGAGCTAGTGTTATATGAAATGGTTGACTGCAATCCCTAGCAAAATCCCTCCCAAAATGATCAGAGGGGAGGATATTTTGGTGAATTGAAGCAAGCAATACGTGCCCAAAATCATAAAAATGTTAAGGAGGTTGGCTTCCAGCGGCTCAAAAAGTAAATAGGCAGCCGCAATCAACATACCGCAGGATACAGCATTGATGCCCTCCAGAGCGGCACGGACAGGTCGGTACTTTTTCAACTGATCCCAAAAGCGTATTACAAAAAATATCATGAATATCCCCGGAAGAAATATTCCCGCTGCGGCAATCAGACCTCCAGTTAAGAAACCGATAAAGCCGAATTCCTTCATGGAAAATGCTCCTACATAGGAGGAAAACGAGAACGTGGGGCCTGGTACTCCCTGCGAAATGGCATATCCGGTCAAGAATTCTTCAGAACTCAAAAAATGCTTGAAGTCGACAAATTCTGTGTATAAATAGGGGACGAGCACTTGTCCGCCTCCGAAGATCAAGCTGCCATTTCGATAAAAGTTTTCGAAAAGAATGACAGGTTGGTACTGTGTGGCTGCACCTAAAAGTGCAGCAAGGATCAATACGCCTCCCCATAGATAGAAGTTGGCCCACTGGATGACCAGAGGTTCCTCTTTTTCTATTTTCGGTTGCTTCTTGTATTTGATAGAGGTGCTCAGTCCTCCGATGATCAGCAAGACAGGGAAGACATAGGGAGAGCTGTAGAAAAATGAAATGAAAGTTGATATCAAAACCAGCACCATCGCTTCGGTGGTCTGGATCATTTTGGAGATGGTCTTTTGTGCGGCAAAAATGATAAAGCCGATAGCCATAGGCTGAATGAATTTGGCAAAATTGAGGGCGCCGGGAGTATTTTCTTTCAAAAAATAGATCAATGCTGCAGCTCCCGTCATGAGCAAGGATGCCGGAATAATCCAAACCAAAAGTGCCAGATAGGCCAGATTTGGTCCGCCAACTCTAAAACCTATCGCTGAAACTAGTTGTGTCGAAGATGGTCCAGGCAACATATTGCATAGGGCATTGAGCTCCCAGAGATCTTCTTCTGTAATGTAATTTCGCTGCTTGACCATTCGCTCCAGAAGCATGGCCAAGAATGCCTGAGGACCACCAAATGCAGTCAAAGAAAGGGCCAGAATGTCCCTGAGAAATAGGTAATATCTGACCCTTTTTACAGACATATTTATTTGCGAAGACCTAGTTCACGCAGTCTTTCTTCCAAAAACTCTCCTGCCGTAGCATCCTTGAAAAGTTTTGGGTTTTCGGAATTCACGCAACTTTCCAAACAGGTCAAATCCATCTCCGATCTTGGGTGCATGAAAAACGGAATGGAATAACGGCTGGTATTCATCAGTTCACGTGGAGGGTTGACTACGCGGTGGATGGTAGATTTCAGTTTTTTATTGGTCAGTCGCTCCAGCATATCGCCGACATTGACGACCAGTTGATCAGGTAGCGCTGTAATCGGGATCCACTTCCCGTCCTTGCGAAGTACTTGCAGTCCATCCGCACTGGCTCCCATCAGGAGGGTGATCAAATTGATGTCACCGTGCTCCGCAGCTCGTACCGCGTCTTCTGGCACCTCGTCTGGATTGGTAATTGGGAAATAGTGGATTTGTCTCAAAATAGAATTGCCATAAGCGACCTTGTCTTCAAAATAATCCTCTGGTAAATCAAGGATCAAAGCGATAGCCTGAAGCATGGCCTTTCCGGCTTTCTCCAAAGTCTGATAAGCCTCGACTGCATCTTGCTGAAAAGCGGGAATCTCTGCTGGCCAGACATTTTCAGGGTACTCATTTTTGACTGGATCTGACTCCGGGATGAATGAAATTTCCTGTCCTACATGGTAGAATTCTTTCAGATCTCCAGTGTTTCTGCCTTTGGCATGTTCTTTTCCTTTGCCAGTGTAGCCGCGCTGGTATCCGATTTCCGGTTTTTCGTATTGGGATTTGACTTGGTCTTCCAATGCAAAAAACGATTTGATAGAAGCATAAAGCCGATCCTGCAGATCCTGCGTCAAGCCATGGTTTTTGATGGCAACGAAGCCGATGTTCTGATAAGCATCGCCCAGTTTTTTCACAAATTCGGCCTTTTGAGCCGGTGTTCCCGAAGTGAAATCTGCCAGATCTAGGCTGGGTATTTCATCAAATAGTATATCCATGGTAAGATTTGCTTAAAGCTTTCATTCAAAATTTTGACTAAAAATAACAGGTCTCTCTGCTTTTTCGGTAGGAAAAAACACAAAATGCGCCAAATTCCTTCACTTTTTGGCTGATGAGCAAGAAACTAAGGAATTCATGGCTTAGCTCATAATCACAAAAAATAATACCTTTAATATCAAAAGCCCGCTGTATGAAAAAATATCTGATCTGGACTCTGCCGCTAGTGTTAGCACTTGTCTCCTGTAGTGAGGAACGGAAGAAAATCAATGAATCTGAGGTGGATTTGCCTAGAGATTCGGTTCAGGTCGATCAGCAAAAGCCAAAGGTGAGTTTTTATCAATACGAAGATACCCAGGCTTATCCAGATGCGATTTTGGAACTCTATACACCATTGGGCAATCAGGTTTTTAAGCCGGGCAAGGTTCCCTTTGAGTTCAATATCAAAAACTATCCCTTTGAAGAAGAAGCTTCTGATCGCTTTTTGCTTTTCAATATCCTCAACGGAGATGACCCGCATGGATTTCGTTCTCCGATTTTTCAGAGAGACCTCAAAGAAGGAAGCTATCGCGTGGTCGCTTATTTGGTGGATGAGGAGGGGTTGGCTTTGAAAAACTTTGGCAATTATGTGGATCGAGACTTTCAAGTGGGGGATTCACGCCCTTTTCCCTATTCCGCGGAGCCCTATTTGGCAGTTAATCTTCCGATCAATAATCAGATTGTGGATGAATCCCATGAGTTGATTGTGGATTTTTTGGTAGTGGGAGGAGATATGAAGCTGGATGGTTTGAAGGTACAGGTACAGGTGGGAGAGTATTCCTATGAAATAGACCACATGGCCCCGATCCGGGTGGCCAACCTGCCTGCTGGCAACTATCAAATGCAGATCAAGCTGCTTCGCACCAACGGAGAGGAGCTTTCAGGTCCATTCTCTTCAGTCAGCAAGGCCATCATTGTAAGATAAGTCCCTATCTTTGCAGCTTTATTTATTACCAATTTTCTCATGCTATTAGTAAATCAAATCCGAGAGAACTTTGAGACTGTATTAGCAGGTCTTCAAAAACGCAATTTTCCAAATGCTGAAAGCACCCTGCAAGAGGTGATCCAGCTAGATGATCAGCGCAAGTCGTCCCAGACACAGCGGGATCAGATTCAGGCTGAGTTCAATTCGATTTCGAAGCAAATCGGGATGTTGATGAAAGAAGGAAAGCGTGAGGAGGCCGAGCAGGCAAAAGCCAGAACTGCAGAGATCAAATCTCAAATCAAGGATTTGGAGGAGGAAAACTCCAAGGCGGAGGAAGCCTTGAAAGCTCTGCTTTACACCATTCCGAATGTGCCACATATTTCTGTTCCTGTTGGAAAAGCCGCTGAGGACAATGAAGTGGTGCTGGAGCATGGAGTGATCCCAACGCTAGCCGATGATAAATTGCCACATTGGGAACTGATCAAGAAGCATGACATCATTGATTTTGATTTGGGCGTGAAAATCACCGGAGCTGGATTTCCTGTGTATAAAGGAAAAGGAGCCAGACTTCAGAGAGCGTTGATCAATTTCTTTCTAGATGAAGCGATTGCTGCTGGCTATTATGAAGTGCAGCCTCCCATCTTGGTCAATGAGGACTCCGGCTATGGCACAGGTCAATTGCCGGATAAAGAAGGTCAGATGTACCATTCGACTGCTGATAATTTGTATTTGATCCCGACAGCCGAGGTGCCGATTACAAATATGTATCGAGATGTGATTTTGGGCGAAGAAGACCTCCCTGTGAAAAACGTGGGACATACTCCTTGCTTCAGAAGAGAAGCAGGTTCTTGGGGTGCTCATGTGAGAGGTTTGAACAGATTGCATCAATTTGACAAGGTAGAGATCGTGCAGATCACACATCCAGACAAATCCTATGAGGCTTTGGAGGAAATGAGTCAGCACGTGCAGATGCTATTGCAAAAGCTGGAACTACCTTATCGCGTGTTGAGACTATGTGGAGGTGATATGGGCTTTACCTCTGCATTGACATTTGATATGGAAGTATATTCAGCAGCGCAGGAAAGATGGCTGGAAGTGAGCTCAGTTTCCAATTTTGAAACATACCAGTCCAACCGCTTGAAGTTGAGATTCAAAGGTGCTGATAAGAAAACTCAATTGGCTCACTCTCTCAATGGTTCGGCATTGGCTCTGCCAAGAATCGTAGCTGCGATTTTGGAAAACAATCAGACTCCTGAGGGCATCATCATGCCGAAAGTATTGCAGCCTTATTTAGGTTTCGACAAAATATAAGCTTACAGAGTCAAGAGCTAAGTGTCAAGAAACAAGGATCAAGACTAAAGTTGATTGGGTTTCTGAATGCTCCTACTGATTACTGGGAACTTTAAATAAACCCTTTAAGAGTTTAAAACTCTTGAAGGGTTTTTTATTCCTCCTTTATCTGGATACTAAGACTGTTCACTAAAACACTAACCACGATAGCTTTTTCAAATGATCAATAGAATCTTTCAATTGGAAATTTTTTCTACTGTTCGCAACGGATTGCGGAAATTTTTCTGATGCTCTCCTGTCTATTTTTTCGAAATTATATTTTTCATAAATCAATTAGATGAAATAATAACTGGTCTGATCACTGATGATTTGGCTCTCGCAGACACTTCTACTTTTTAAATTCTTAATTCCTGAGCTAGCTTTGTACTATCAAATTTTAACAAAACAACGAAACATGGCATTAGTCGGAAAAAAAGCTCCAGCGTTCAATGTAGGAGCAGTAATCAACGGAGAGGAAATCGTAGAAAACTTCAACTTGGAGCAATTCCTAGGCAAGAAGAATGTTGTTCTTTTCTTCTATCCAAAGGATTTTACTTTTGTGTGCCCAACTGAGCTTCACGCTTTCCAGTCCAAATTGGCTGAATTTGAAAAAAGAGATACTGTAGTGATCGGTTGCTCTACAGATACTGAAGAGACTCACCTAGCGTGGTTGATGACTCCAAAAGCTGAAGGCGGTATCGAAGGTGTGAATTACACCATCTTGGCTGACGCTGCAAAAACTATTTCTTTGAACTACGGTGTTTTGGCTGGAGAGTATGGATTTGATCCTGAGACCAACCTATGGTCATTCGAAGGTGCTCCTGTAGCATATAGAGGTACATTCTTGATCGACAAAGAAGGAATCGTACGTCATGAGTCTATCAACGACCTTCCTCTAGGAAGAAACATCGACGAATATTTGAGAATTCTAGATGCACAACTTCACGTGGAGAAATTTGGCGAAGTATGTCCTGCCAACTGGGAGGAAGGAAAAGAGGCTATGAAAGCTACCAACGAAGGTGTGGCTACTTACCTATCCAACAATTAATTAGAAAACCATGATTGAACTAACTGAAGATACTCTACAGGAGCTAGTAGATAGCAACGATCAAGTCATCGTACAATTTTCTGCTGGCTGGTGTGGCAACTGCCGCATCATGAAGCCAAAGTTTAGAAGACTGGCTGGCGAAAACGCGGACAAGGTTTTTGTCATCGTCGATGCCGAAAAATTTCCTCAGTCCAGAAAATTGGCTCAGGTAAATAATCTGCCAACTTTCGCTTCTTTCAAAGGAGGTCAGTTGGTCAACCAAATACAAACGAATAAAGAGGACCAATTAAAAGCTTTGATCCATGAAGTTGCCAGTAATTAAGACTATCCAACGAACCTGCACTCCTGAGCAAATCGAGACGGCATTGGAGGTATTGGAAAATATCTCTGAAGCTCCATCGCTGAAAGAGCCAGAAATCGACGTGATCGGAGAGCTGATCTCCAACCTATGTGGTGCTTTGGAAGTTCATGAGCTAGTGGCGGACGGAATGTCTGAAAAAGATGCCGGGAATGCTTTCATGAAAAAAGTGTTGGGATCTATAGATCGTTAAATCAACGGGCCGGAAGGTGTTCCGGTCTGCATTTATATAAACAGGGTCTACTGTTACACTTAAAAGGAATCTCAATCGAGATTCCTTTTTTATTGTTCTTCATTTTCAAGTCTTTGGATCATTTCTTTCATCTGTGCAATTTCTTTCTCTTGAGTTTGGATGATGTCTTCTGCCAGTTTTTTTACTTCAGGATCTTCAAGGTTGGCCTGTGAGCTCGTCAAAACAGCAATAGAGTGATGAGGAATCATGGCTTTCATCCATTTGACATCCTCTATTGGCGTCTGGGATCTCACGAGAATGGTGGAGATCAGCATCAGCATCATACTGGAGATGACTATTGCAGAGTTTTTGAGAGAGTTGGTATACATTTTTTTCATGAAGAAAAACATGATCAGCGCCATTCCCGATACGCCTATGAGCGTCATATAAAGCCTAGTCCAGCTGAAATAAACATGGCTAAATTCATAAGTATGAAAGTACATCGTGATATACATGGAGATGGCCGACGCTAGGCACATGAGGATAAATTTGGTATAAGGGGATTTAGTATGATTCATCTTCTTTCACATTTCTGGTTCTCGGATTTAGAAGAGAAATAATTGTACCAGTGGGCTAAACGGCACCAGAGTATCATTGAGCGGCATAAATCCCTGATGCGGTGGGGAAAGTGATTCACTTTTGGTGGAATATCCGCACAAGGATTTGAATGGATAGCTCGATGTGGCCTAAACTCATGACAGGGAGGCACAGAGAAATGATTACTTTGCGGGATGAAAAAATCACTGTTCCTTTTAGTTTTAATGGCGCTCATTGGATCTTGTAGTCGACACCCCTATAGATTGCAGGATGACTATATCTACCTTCAGAAAAATGGACGCGCTGGTAAACAATGGGAGTTGGTATGGAAGGATGAGTTTGACGCGACATCGCTGGATACGACAAAGTGGACTAAGATTCCTCCCAATCAGGCCGATTGGGGGAATTACATGTCAGATGATGAGCGATGCTATGATTTGAATGAAGGAAAAATGATCTTAAGGGGCATCTCCAATGAAAATAACCTGGACGACCCACGCCCTTATTTGACTGGAGGAATCTATACCAAAGGGAAGTTTGCCTATCAATATGGGAAAATAGAAATCCACGCCAAATTGGGCTCAGCGCAAGGCGCCTGGCCAGCGATGTGGATGCTGGCTGAGCAGGATAAGTATGGGAACTATCCTAAAAATGGAGAAATCGATATCATGGAGCATATTAATTTCGAAGATAAAATCTATCAGACGACTCATTCTTACTATACTCTAGATCTCAAACAAACTCAAGTTCCACCTCATGGTGGTACAGCTGAATTTGACAAGGATGATTTCAATACATTTGGATTGGAGTGGTATCCTGATCGATTGGTTTTCACTCTGAATGGAGAAGAAACTTTTACTTACCCGAGACTGACAGATGTGGATCCCAGTCAGTGGCCTTACGATCAGCCATTTTACCTCATGATCGACATGCAGCTCGAAGGTAGCTGGGTAGGCAAAGCTAATCCCGATCACCTGCCAGTAGAAATGGAGATTGATTGGGTGAGAGTTTATCAGTAGGCCCTATTCCAAAATTTCTCCGACATGCTTCTCGATGTTTTGGGAAATTTTATCCATAGGTAGATCATTTGCGTCGGTGCCAAAAGGTTCTTCGATTTCCTCAGCAATCAACTCCAAGCTTGCCAATACATAGAAAATAAAAGCCACGATAGGAGCAGCGAAGTACCCGAGCGAGAACGAGTAACCCCATGGAAGTGTGAGGATGTACAGCATGATAAATTTTTTGATAAAAGCACTATAGCTGTAGGGAATCGGGGTGTTGAGAATCCGCTCACATGCTCCACAGATGTCTGTGAAGCTGGAGACTTCTCCATTGAGAACGATGAGCTGGTCACCGTTGATTTTGCCCTCTAGGTGGAGCTGGTTGACTTTGCCAAAAAGTTGCTTTGCGATCTGATTGGGGATGTGCTTGTTGTAATCCATCTCAAACAGCTTTTTATTGCTCCCCTCGGAGTCATCTAAGCTGTATTTTGTCTTTTTGGAACGCAGGTGATCCTTAAGGGCAAAAGCATACATGGGAATCAGCCTTCTGAAAAACTGTCGACTCTCAGCATCCTCATTGGGGACCATTGCATCGATTTTTATTGCAAAATTCCGACTGTTATTTACCAGGCTTCCCCAGAGTTTACGGCCTTCCCACCAGCGGTCATAGGCGGTGTTTGTTCGGAATACCAATAAAAGCGAAATCACAAAGCTCAGCAAACTATGCATGGCGGGTAGATTTCGCAGCCAGCTATCTTGAGATACATGGAGTACCTCTAGCTCCAAGGCGACAACTCCCACGGTATAGCAAACCAGAAAAAAGATAAGTGGGGCCAGCTTGGAAAGTGTGTCTGACCGGCGGACTACAAACAGAAATTGCCAGAGGTCTTTGGATTCATAGGTTTTCATATCGGAAAAAATACGACAAGTGAATTATTTGACCAAAGCGGGAGTGTGTGAAAAATAGGTGTTATGGACTAATACGGCCATATTTCCTTGTTTTAAAGGTTTTCAATGGCTTTTTACCGAAATCATTTCCGGAAAAAAATAAAAAAAGTACTATGATTACCATAAAAATATAATATTATTGATGCTACTTAAGTGAAACTTAAGAGTAATAATGAAGGTTTTTGTTGCTATTTTCTTTTGGGTTTGAGTCTCTTTTCCAAAGAATAAAAGCCAAAAAATCTCTTTGATAGATTAGCATTCGATTAGAGTTGAAGAAGTATCAGGAATATTCAGATGGACAGTTGGCTACTTTGCTGAAGGAAGGGAAAGTAGCTGCGTTTGATGAATTGTATCGGAGGTACTCGGGGAAGCTGTTGGGTTTTGCCCGGACATTTTTTGTAGAGGGGGCTGACGCGGAAGAGGTCGTGCAGGAGATTTTTATCCAATTGTGGGAAAAGAGGAAGAAAATAAAATCAGACCAAAACATTGAATCGTTTTTATTCACCTGCGTCAAAAACAGGGTTTTCAATCAGCTGAGAGCCCGAAAGAAAGAAGTGAGACTGGAAGAGAATGCTGCTGATGCACTAGTGGATGAATCATATGTGGAGGAAAGTAGTTTTTTTGAAAGTAGAAAAGCTGCTGTCTTTCAGATTTTGGGACATCTTCCACCGACACAAAAGGAAATTTTCACACTGAGTAAACTGGAGGGATATTCCCATCAGGAAATAGCTGATATGATGGATGTGTCGATCAGGACGGTGGAGCATCACATTTATTTGGCCAAAAAGCAACTGAAAAGCCAAGTTCTCAAGAAGGTTCCCTTTATCATTCTACTCTTTTCTATCTTTCTTTAAGTGATAGGTAGATAGCGGATTTTTGCTTTCTGATACGGCGTGAAAAGATTTTGAAATTTTTTTTAAAAAATAGTAAGTAGTCCCTGGGTCGAAGGTGTATTAGGACCAAAGAATACACCAAACTGTGGATAGAGATCTTCTCATTAAGTTTTTAAATAAAAAATGCACAGCCTCTGAGGAGGCTCAGGTGATCGAGTGGCTTAGTTTGCCAGGTTCCCAAGAGCATTTGGATCAGATCATGCAAGAAGCATGGGATACTACTGAGCCTTCCGGTGAGGAAGAGGTTTTGGGAAAAATCCTTCGAAACGTCCATGATCAGGCTATAGACTTCAAAAAGCCGGGAAAGGGTAGAGCTCTTTCATTCCCTTGGGGCATAGCTGCGTCCATTTTTTTGATTGCCGCGCTTCTATTTCTAGTAGTAGAGACCTATCGGGACTCTGAGGAAGCTACAGAACAGCCGCAACTTGCTGTAATTCATAGAGAGACAAAGCCTGGACAAAAACTCACTCTGAAGCTTCCAGATCAAAGTGTGGTCATCCTGAATTCCAATTCTTCTCTGGAGTTTGACTCCAACTATGGCAAAGAGGATCGCAGGATCAAGGTCAATGGAGAGGCATATTTCGTCGTGTCATCTGATCCTGAGCGTCCATTTATTGTAGACTCAGGGGATTTGCTGACGAGGGCTTTGGGTACTGAGTTTAACATCAATACCAGAAATGACCTAGAGCAAATTGCTTTGACTGAAGGAAAAGTTCTGGTCACTTTGGAACATGCGCAGTCTTCCGAGGGTGAGTTGGTCTTGGTGCCAGGTGAGTCAGCTACTTTTTCCCGGAAGGATCCTTCGATCCAAGCTGGGAAGTTTGATACTCAGAATCTGACGGCCTGGAAAGAAGGGAAAATCAGATTTCAAAGAGAAAAACTCAAAGACATTTTTGATCAGCTACAGAGCTGGTATGGAGTGGATTTTCAGTTGAAGCCCGGTGTCCAAGTTCAGCGCAAAGTCTCTGGAGTTTTCAATAACGAGAGCCTCGAGAATATCCTCGTGGGCCTTTCATTTTCTATGGGATTTGAGTTTTCGATCCAAGATGAACAAGTAATCATTAAACCCTAAATACTAACTGATGAAGCAGATTTACCAAATCGCCAAAATCCTATTTCAGGATTTGGAACTCGTGAAACCACCTAAAACCATACATATATGAAACAAAACTTACTCCGAAAAATGAAGAGGCTGTCCAAGTGCTGCTTGTACGGTCTTTTGATCCAAAGTATGTTTCTGACTACCCTGATAGCCGGGGAGTCAAATGCACAGATCAAGTCCATCGACCAAGTGGCTGTGAAGCTCAGCAAGGAGGTCTGGAGTATTCGAGATCTGTTTGAGTTTATCGAGTCCAACTCGGATTACACCTTTGTCTATCCGGATGATGTGGTCTATGGACTTCCAGAGATCGACTTTGAGAAGGGCAAAAAGACTGTGGAAGACATCCTGAAGGTCTTTGCGCAGGAGACAGGGTTGAAATTCAAGCAAGTCAACAACAGTATCTATGTAGGAAAAAATCAAGAGCTGGCTGCTTTATTGGAAGTAGCCGAGGAGGTAATCGAGGTGACTGGAGTAGTGAAAGATGATGCTGAATTCCCGATACCTGGAGTGACTGTCATCGAAAAAGGAACTACCAATGGAACAGTGACTGACTTAGATGGGAAATACCAATTGAGTGTCCAAGAAGGAGCGTCATTGGTTTTTTCATTTATTGGATATACTACCCAGACTATAGCAGTAGATGGTAGAAGTTACATAGATGTGTTTTTGCAAAATGACTACGGTGATTTGGATGAAATCGTGGTGGTTGGGTATGGTACTCAGAAGAAAAGTAACCTGACAGGGTCGGTTACGGATCTGAAAGCTGATAAATTGGTTCAGACGCCTGTCACCAATGTAAAAGGACTTTTAATTGGTCAAGTCCCTGGCTTGATTTCCAATCAAAACCCGGGCTTACCTGGTCAGGACAATGCCTCCCTGAGCATCCGTGGATTTGGGGATCCTCTAGTCATTGTAGATGGGATAGAGTCCAATCTGGATAGAATCGATCCTAATGATATAGAGACGATCACAGTTTTGAAAGATGCTTCAGCGGCTATTTATGGAGCTAGAGCTGGTAACGGGGTGATTTTGGTCACTACCAAAAGAGGTGAATCAGGGTCTATGTCGGTCAACTACCATGGCTATGTAGCGTCCCAGAAGAGATTGACATTTGCCGAGCAGGTAGATGCAGCAGGTTTTATCAAACTAGGAAGGGATGCGGTATTCAATGGACAATACGACCCCGCAAACCCTGATGCTGACATTAGCTACGGTACTTTATTTACCGAAGAAAACCTGAATCTATATGAGTCGGGTGAGCTACCAAGCTACAATTGGGTAGACGCCGTGGTAAAAGATAGCGGTTCGCCATTGATGAGTCATAACCTAAGTATCAGAGGTGGAAGCGAAAAGATTCGTTACTATTCTTCTGTAGGCTATTTGGCTCAGACAGGGATTTTCAAGGGGGATTATGATTACAACAAACTTACCTTGACCAATAACCTTGATATTGACCTTTTCAAAAATGTGACCTTGACTATCAATGGGCAGTATATCAAAGAAGAACAAGACTACTCAGCTGAGGCTCCCTCGGTAATCTGGAATGACCTGCGTACATCGCAGCCAATTTTCAACCCAAATCTTCCAGATGATGATAAGGCTCCGTACTCTGGGTTCTCAGCGAGATCTCCTGTGGCAAGAATCTATCAAAAATTTGTAGGATATGACAGAACCGATAAGCATACCCTTACAGGATCTGCAGAGCTAAAGTATGATTTACCTTTTGTAAAAGGACTAGCTGTGGGAGGTAAAATCAATGTGAGAGCAAGAAACCTCCAAAATGCTACATTAAATACTCCATACGAAGTTTATACTTATGATGCTGATGCGGTGACTTCGGATTTTGACGGATATACGTTGCAAGGCTCTATTCAGGGAAATTCCTTCAGTAGATCCAACTATTTCGGAGGGGCCAATGACCCCAACAGTAGAGTGCTATCTAGATTCTACGCTACTTACAATAAAGAGGTGAATGATCATGAGTTTGGAGCGTTGCTATTCGGTGAAAATGAAAATAACACGTACCGCTCTCTGACTGTGACACGAGTAGATCTCTTGTCTACTGAGGTGCCACAGGTCGGTGGAACCAATGAATTGACTCGTACTTCTGGTACTGGTAGAGATATCGAATATACTCGAGTGAGTTTCGCAGGAAGATTTAACTACGCTTATGCAGGGAAGTATTTGTTTGAAGCGACTCTTCGTGCGGATGCCAGCTCTAAATTTGGGTCCAATGCTTGGGGTTATTTCCCGTCCATTTCTGCAGGGTGGAATATTGCCCGAGAAGATTTCTTGGCCAATTCATCTACCATCGATCAATTGAAGTTGAGGCTATCCTATAGCCAGACTGGTGTGGACAGCAATGTTGGCAATACCTCATTTAATTATCTTTCTGGTTTTGAGCAATCAGGTTCAGCTGTTTATTACCTAGATGGTTCTCCTACAGCTATGATTGACAATACCGGCTTGGTAAATCCGGATATTACTTGGGAAGAGACTACCCTATACAATGCAGGTGTAGATCTGACCATGTTTAATGGGACTCTATATTCTACCCTTGATGTATTTTATAGATATAGAGATGGTTTGTTGAGAACTCCACTTGAGGCACTTCCATCTACTTTTGGAGCGACATTGCCTCAAGTGAATTTGGATTCCAGAAGTAATAGAGGGTTTGAACTTTCTATTGGGAATCAAGGTGCTGTTGGAGATTTTAGATATGACATCAATGTAGGGGTGGCCTATGCCAGACAGAAATATGAAAATTACGAAGAAGACATTGACATGTCAGACCCTATCCAAGTTCAATTTGATCAATTAAGCGGAAGATGGGTGAATATCACTTATGGGTATAAGACCGATGGCCTTTTTGATACACAGGCTGAAGTAGATCAATATTTAGAGCAATATACCATCGAAGATATCAACGGCTCCCCAAAACCAGGAGACATCCGCTATGTGGATATCAACGGTGATGGTGTGATCAACCGCGCTGACCGATATCAGATAGGATATGGAAACAATCCTGACATTACTTACAACATTTCTCCAAGAGTGTCTTACAAAGGATTCAGTCTAGCCATGCTATGGCAGGGAGGAACACACTTTAGTGTAAATATGACAGGATTGAATAGAGCGGCATTTAATAATGAGCAAGTTCCTCTAAAGATTCATGAGCAATATACCTGGGCTCAAGATCCAAGTAATCCAGGGGTAGGCTCCAATCCCAATGCTCAATTGCCTGCCTATGAAAGAAACGGTACAAGACCATGGAATAACATCAACTCAGATTTCTGGATGTATGACGGAACCTATATTCGTCTGAAAACAGCGACTCTATCTTATTCTTTTCCAAGTGCCATCTTAGATAAAGTAGGACTGAGCAATGCCAATGTGTACATGTCTGGAGACAATCTAGTGTCTTTTAATAAGCTGGGAATTTATAAAGATGCAATAGATCCAGAGGAAGCCTCGAGCAACAATGGTTTTGGTCTGCCTCTACTTCGTACTATGTCCTTTGGTGTACAGCTTGGATTTTAATAATGTATCAACGAAAAAACATGAATATCATGAAATCAAGAATAGTAATAGTGGTGCTTTTGTTGGCCGTTTTTGCATCATGTGAAAGTCAGTTGACCAAAACTCCTGATTTTATTTCAGAAGATGTGGTCTTTGAGGACGAAAGTCTGACAGAAGCTTACCTGGCCAGTGTATACAACAGGATGGAGTTTATAGATACCGGAGGGGAAGGTACTCTAAACATGGGAATGATCCCGGCTGCCGGAGCAGAACATATTAATTTTGCCAACTGGCAAACCCCAAATAGTACCTATAGAAGGTCTTATACAGCAGCTTCAGGACCCGGTCCATTGAACTATTGGAAATACGGTGCTATTCGTGACCTCAATTATCTCCTCGAAAACATCGTGAATAGTGAATCTCTGGATGAAGAGTATATTCTTCAGAAAAGCAATGAAGCAAGATTTCTGAGAGCCTTTATCTATTTTGAAATGGCCAAGAGATTTGGAGGAGTTCCATTGATCACCAAGGTTCAAGATGTGGAGGATCCAGAAGAGGAGTTGTTTCCGGCTAGAGCTTCCGAGCAGGAGATTTATGAGTTTGTGCTGTCTGAGCTGGATGATATCTTAGTCACTATGCCGGATGCAAAAACTGGAGCAAGTGGTAGAGCGGATAAATACACAGCTTTGTCTTTATTGTCACGAGCTTCCTTGTATGCAGCCAGTATCGGTCAGTTTGGAGAAGTCCAAGCCGATGGAGTAGTAGGCATTTCATCATCAGATGTAGAGGGTTTTTATCAGAAATCCTATAATGCAAGTAAGGAAATCATCGAGAGTGGGATGTTTGCTCTTTACAATAAGCATGATGATAAGGTTACTAACTTCACTCAACTGTTTCTCGATGAAGGGAATGAAGAAGTGATTTTCGCGGAGGTATTTGAGCCAATTATTAGAGGGCATGGCCTGGACAATCTGGCTACACCTGCTGGTTTTTTATCTACCTGGAATTCTAATTATCCAGTTCTGTATGATTTTGTGGAGCAGTTTGATTTTGTCGATGGCAGAAAGGGAACAGACATTTCTAGAGATGATTTAAATGCTGACAACTCTTGGGATATCGATGATTTCTTCGGAATGAGAGATCCTAGATTCAAGTCCTCCGTTTTCTATCCTGAGTCTGTTTGGCAGGGTGGTTTGGCATATTTTCACAGTAGCACCACATATACCAATGATGCTGGAGAGCGTGTGACGGTTACTTCCGGCACTTTGGATAGAAATGGAGAAGAGTGGCCTGCAGCTTGCCATCCTCGAAATGCAAGAAACACCGCCTTGCTTTTGCGAAAAAGACTTGACGAGTCCAATCTTGAGCCAATTGCAGGTAGGTCTGGTCAGGATTATTATGTGTTTAGATATGCTGAGACACTTTTGAATTTTGCTGAAGCGGCATTTTATCTTGGCAATACCAATGAAGCCTTGGAAGCATTGAATCAATTGAGAGATCGTGCGGGAATGCCGCTATTGACTGATGTCACAGAGGAGAATATCAGACAGGAGAGACAAGTGGAGCTTGCCTTTGAAGGTCATAGATTTTGGGACCTGATTCGCTGGAGAATTGCTCCTCAGTATTTGGACAATGTCCGTACCAAAGGGTTGGTATTCAACTATGATATGGATGCTGACAAATATGTCATCACCCTAAAAAATGCTGAAGGGGAAGACCGCGTATTTGGCCCTGAGCGCTACTATTTGCCGATTTCCTTGGCATTGATTGCTGATAATCCAAATCTTGTTCAAAACCCGGGTTATTGATATTTGAAATATAAAAGGGGAGGAGGTTTTCTGCTTCTTCCCTTTCTTTTTTTTAACCTGTAGCGGTATATATAAGTTTATTTATATGTTGTATAGAGGTGTTTTATAGTTTGTGTTTCCATTAAACAGGAATAGTAATTTAGGGGTGATTTTTTATTTTTTTGAATAAATTTTTTTATAAAACAATACATATTTTTGTGATATTTTTTTCTTTTTTTATGCTTTATTTCGATTTGAAAATCGATAAAAAATCTGTGAGTTTTGTTTTATTAAGTTGTTGAATTATAGTATAATTATGTATTAAATATTTATAAAAATTAATATATAATTATGAAAAAAAACAATTATTTTTCTAGGCTGACATTACTATGTCTTTCACTTTCTATGTTGCTTAGTTCTTGTGAGCTAATTGATATAGTGTTTATTCAAAAAGCAGACACTGTTAATCCTCACAAACTCAATGTAATTTACTTTTTGCCGAGTGATATGGAGCCTCATTTGGAGTATGAGCGAAGGCTTTCTGGTGCTTTGCGGCATATGCAAGGATATTTTGGTCGTCAATTGGAGCAAAATGGCTATGGTTACAAGACCTTTGGGGTCCAAGAACATCCTGAGATTCCGGGGTATGTCAATATAAAAGTCATTCACGCAGCTGGAGATCACAAGGACTACCCTTATTCTGGAGGAGGAAATAAGGCGGTGAACGAAATAAAGGCCTATTTTGAAGCTCATCCCGAAGAAAAGACAAGTGATCATTTCCTCGTTTTTATCCCTGTCCATGAGGATGGTACTGGGGTCCCTTTTTATGGTCTTGGTAAGTTTGCATTTACTCGTGATTATGCAGGAGGCTATGATATGGAAAAATGGGTAGATGGTGAAGGATTTCCTACGGTGGAGGATAAGTGGATAGGAGGAACGATACATGAATTAGGACATGGGCTTAACCTTCCTCATAATCGTCAAAGAGTTTCCGATGATTTTATCGCAATGATGGGTAATGGTAACAGTTCCTATTGGAATCAGCCAAACAATATTAAATTGACAAAAGCATCCGCAATGATTCTACGCTATAATCAATTGTTTTCATCAGATCCAACTATACAGTTTTATGAAGAAAGTCCTGTCGTAGAGTTTATGAATCAAAGGGTCTATGCAGACAGTGAATATCTATATGTACAGTCTAAATTTACGAGTACTGTCCCAGTCAGAGGTGCGATAGTATATAATGATCCTAAAACAAATGAAAATGACGCGGATTATAATGCAATCACTTGGGCAAACGGGGTTATACCTACATTTGATGGTGATAGTATTTCATTTAAAATGCCTCTTAGTGATATTGATGAGCATTTCAAAGAACATCCATTTTCGCTAAGACTCTCATTGGTACATGAAAACGGAAGGATAGTCACTACATCTTACCCATATTCTTTTGTCAACGGTCAGCCCAATATCGATGTAAATGAAAAAACCTATTTGGATTATGATAGGAGTAATTGGACCATAGCAGGTTTCTCTTCTCAAGAGGAATATGCAGCTGAAGGTGCCTTGCCTGGTTTGGCAGAGTACCTTCTAGATGGAGATTATGATAGCTTTTGGCATTCTGGTTGGAAGACAAGCCCTCCTAAGCATCCTCATTGGGTTGCTATCGATATGGCGTCCCAAAAGACAATCCATGGTATCTCTGTAGTCCAAAATCAGAAGAGTACCAATGGAATGCTAAAAGATTTTACACTTTATGTGTCTGATGACAATGAAAATTGGTCAACGGTAGGTGATTTTACCGCATCCAACTCGATGACTCGACAGCAAATTGTTTTGGATACTCCTGTTGAAGGCCGATATTTCAAAATCCAGACTTACAATTCTTATGGCGGTACCAATGCCAATAGAATTTCAGAACTGGCGGCTTTCTAAACACCAAAAGAGCAAAATAGCAACACAGCCTGATGAAAGTTAGGCTGTGTTTTTTTGACTTCATTAAAGAAATGATTCTCAGTATTTAGTTGTGATTTGTCAATCAGCTCTAGATTTTTTTGAAAAGGGATCTTTGATAAGGATGTCAAGTGCCAAATAGTGAGAATCCCAAGTAGGGGATAGGCCCAAGAGATTATTCATATAGCCTAGGCTCACCGTAAGGACATTCCCTGGTAGATCCGCTGAATAGTACAGGCAAATACGGCTTTCCTAGTATTTCCATTGGTTCCAATTTTCTGTTTTTCCTGTAGAAAATAATGCCTCTATATTTGCTGCGATTTTCTGAGTTTCTGACCAAAAAAAGTAACTGCCAGAGTACTTTGGGTACGTAGGTTTCCATGTTTGGAAAAAGGGGCTTGTTTTAAATCCAATTGCAAAATTCTAATCTTTTTTATTCTCAAAGGCATCAAATCGAGAAATCTAATTTTGCGGTAAAGATCGGTCAAATCTTAATTTTAAGGCTCTTATTTCCTGTCAAATAGTTTTTTAGAATTTTAATTGAGCCTGAATTCTCATCAGACTTCCTATTTGATGATTGATGGGATTCTGAAAATCTTCATACCTCCTGTCCAAAAATGTGTATTCTACCAAGAATTCGAAATGAGGCAAAGGATGGCATTCGATTCCGATTTCTGTGTCTTTGACAGTATAGCTTCGGGCATCCAATTCATGCTTTTTGCCTCCGTCATAGTATTGCAATCGCACAAAAGGATAGAACTGTTGGTTCCATTTTTCGAAAAAATAAGAAAAAGTTGCATAGCCGCCTTCAAGATGATTTACTTGGATCGAGTTGCTTGCTTTGTCAAATTCTGGTCCTCGACCCAAATTGTATTCGGCCTGTATGCCGAAAGGCTGAGGATAAAGTACAAAGGATAATGCGGTTCTTTGGTCCAGGTATCCCGACTCGTTTACCTGGATTTCAGGGCTGTGATTCGTGACCACGTATCTTCCTGTGTAGGCCTGAATCCCGGGCTCTATCACTTGATTTCCCATTTTTAGGGGGTAAGAAAAACGGGTGACCAGGTGAAATTCATTATTTTCATCTAGTTTATTCGCGGTTTGTCCATTGTAAAATCCCAGCGCAAAAAGCCCAAAATCACCTCCGCTCAAACCAGCTTTTCGCAGGCTTTTGATAAGCTTTCTCTTTTCTTGTGGTGCCCAGAAAAAGAAAACGCCCAGATCCCGCTCATCTTTCACGGCACTGTTGAGCGCATCATTTCTATCCAGAGGTAGTCGGTTGCTGCTTGACTGCATATTTTCAAATCCGTATGGGACCTTGCTTTGTCCGATTCGAACCCTGAACTCATTCCTTTTGTCAAGTCCCACATCGAGGTAGGCGTCTTTGAGTTGACCAACATGATGATCTCCTCCGATGGATTTGGCAAAATCAGGTTGAAAATAGAAATACACTCGAGGGGAAATCTGCCCCTTGATGGTAAATCGCAGGCGGCGAAAAGAAATTCCACCTCCTTCATGCCCCCAAGATTCATCACATTGCTCGCATTCCAGATTGGGATTGCTCTCAAACAAGCCGTTGTATCGGATCTGCATGTAGCCACCAATTTGAATGTTTTCAAACCACTTATTGGTTTTGCCTTTTTCTTGTGCCAGCAGTGAAAAATTCACTGCCAGCACTAAAACTCCTAATAAAATCAGACGCATTTAATCAGCCTTTTTGCTCAAAATCATTCCTTTTGCATCTATCACAAGGTCAAAGTCCTGCTTGGTTAAAGCATTGAGCTCCAGCTTATAGACTATTGTTCCTTTGTCAGTTATTCTTTCTAAGTCATCGAGGGAATAGCCTTTGAAATCGGCTTTTATTTTGTCTTTGACAGCTTTGGGTAAGTCATCTTCCGAAATGTCCTCTTTGTGTTTGAGGATTTTCCCCTCGGCATTGTACCAGATTTCGTGATCTACATTCCATCCAGTTTCGAATTCCACCTGATAGAGATCTCCTTTTATCTCCCAATCGATATCTGAGGCTTTAGGATATTCTGTCTGAAATTGATTGAGAATCACAGAAGGGACCTGTTGAGTCAGAAGGTCTTGTGCTTGGGTCAGTCCAACTATTGTCAGAGTAGCGACCAATAGAATTTGCTTTTTCATATCCTTGTTTTTTTAAGTTGATATGCCAAAACAAAGACCTGAGATGGGAAAGAATTGGGAATAAGACGGAGGCTAGAGAAATTTTCAGAAAAATCTCAACTCAAAATGGTGGAGGTCTTCTGCGTAGCGATACTCGATCTCAAAAGAATAGAGTTTGCAAATAGCTTTGACAATGGCCAAGCCCAAGCCAGTGCCTGATGCTGTACTTTCGGATTTATGAAAGCGGTGAAAGATCAGCTCTTCAGCCAGAGGCTGACTGATACCTGAGTTGGAAATAATGAGCCGATCAGGATGAATTTTTATAAGAATCCTTCCTCGCGGCTGATTATGAGAAATAGCGTTTTTTAGCAAATTGCTGAGAACTGTAATTGCGAGGTTGGGGTCCATGGAAACCTTGACTTCACCCAATTCTTCCAAGGAAATTTCTATTTGTTTGACAGCTGCTATTTCCTCGAATTCTTCCAAGATTTGATGGCAGGCTTGATTAATGGAGACTTCCTGATTGTCGAGAAATTGTTTGTTTTCGATTTTTGAAAGAAGAAGTAGGGACTTATTCAGCTTGATAAGTCGCTGGATGATCTGGAAAATTTCAGATACTTTCTCAGCGTCTTCCGCTTGGAGACTTTCCTTTTCCAAGAGGAGTTCCAGCTTGCCGGTTAGCATAGCCAAGGGAGTTTGGAGCTCATGGGAAGCATTTCCGATGAATTCTTTTTGCTGCTCAAAAGTAGAGATGCTATGCTGCAGCAAGGTGTTGACTGCTTGCTGGAGGTCCAAAAATTCTTTGGTTTGGGTAGAGACATGTGGCAAGTCTTTGGTTTTTCCTAACCTGAATTTTTTCAATTGATGAAGCAGCTGGTAAAATGGCTTCCAGAGCTTTTTCAATACCAAATTGTGAATGACTATCATGCTCACCAGGAGGACTAAATAGAGCCAGATCACATCCCACAGGAGTTCTTTGATCAGATCGTCTTCTTCCACCATGGAATTGGCGACGTGAAGCTGGTAGTATTTTCCATCTATTTCAAAAGCCGTGGTCAGCAGGCGGACAGGTTCTGGTTCGGGAGCCTGATCATCGGCGTCCTGCATGTAGATAACGGTATCTTGATAGGTGTCGTGAAAGGAAAGTGCCTCCGATCTGGTGATGCTTGAAATCGTAAAAAAGCTTTCGTCAAAATACTTCTTGGAAAGAATCGTACTGTCTTCTTGGGCATTTTGGATGATGATCCGCTTTGAGTTTTCCAGGCCCTCGTCGATGCTGCTTTTGATTTCCTGGAGCATGTTGAAGTAGAAAATCACTGCCCAGATGCTGACTATTCCTAGCGTGGAAATAGATACATACCATAAGGTTTGGTTGAGCAGTTTCATTTTTCTACCAGTTTGTAACCTATGCCATAGATGGATTCGATTTCCACACTTGCCTTCGCATCATGAAGCTTTTTTCGGAGATTTTTGATTTGATAGTACACAAAATCAAGGTTGTCCGATTGATCAGCAAGATCTCCCCAGACATGCTCAGCCAAAGCCGTTTTACTCACTAGTCTATTCTTATTCAGCAGCAGGTAGTTGAGCGTGTCAAACTCCTTCCTGTTGAGGCCGAGTGGATTTTGATCGATGTGGACAAGTCTTTGGGAAATATCCAGTGTGAGATTGGCCGCTTGGATACTGTCTTTCCCTTCCAGTTTTTTTCTTCGGAGGACGGCTTTGACTCGGGCTGTAAGCTCGGCTAGGTGAAATGGTTTGCAGAGATAGTCATCTGCTCCAAGTTCCAGTCCTTGGAGTTTGTCATCCAGTGAGTCTTTGGCCGAAATGATGATGACATTTTCACTTTTTCCATGATTTTTGAGCTCCTGTAGGAGTGCTAGCCCACTGCCTCCCGGAAGCATGATGTCCAGTAGGATGCAGTCATAATCATAGACAAAGAGCTTTTCTTGAGCAGATGAAAAGTCAGATGCTGATTCGATCAGAAATTTCTCTTTTTCCAATGACTCGCGGATATTGGCGAGGAGGGAAGGTTCATCTTCGATTACCAGGATTTTCACGGCTGTAAGTTGGGAGAAAAATCTGGAAAGAAATGGGAATCCGTTTGTTTTGGCGCTTGAGAGATCGTGTAGAAATGAGCGAAACTAGTTTTTATAACTTTTTCAATGTTCTTTATTTCCGATTTTAAATAGCTTTTTGACTCCCATCACTAGGATCAAAGTCACAAAGCCAATCACTATACCATAGAGGAACTCTTGTAAAAAACCTGGAATCGCCTCAGGAAGCAGGTGATGGAAAAGATCGATTTTATGGGCAAAAATACCTCCGGAGACTAAGAAGAGTGCGATCGTACCAATAAACCCGAGCGCCTTGATGACCACAGGAAGTGCATTGACCAATGTGCGGCCTACCTTGTCCGAGAAGCTGTCAGTTTCGTCATTGTGGTCAATGAGCTTGTATCCAAACTCATCCATTCTGACTATCAGCGCCACGATCCCATATACACCGACTGTCGCTAGGAGGGCGATGATAGTGACGACCATGATCTGGGTACTGATCGGAGATCCTTCTACCGTGCCGAGTGCGATGATGATGATTTCTACGGATAGGATGAAATCTGTAACGATAGCAGATCTTACTTTTTCCTTTTCTCGCTTGAGAATTTCTTCTTTGCTTAGTTTTTCGTCCAAGTCCACTTTGGATTCATGATGGTGGGGGACGAAATATTCATATATCTTCTCAGCTCCCTCATAGGCCAAGTAAAGCCCTCCTAAGATTAGAATTATCGTGACTGCTATCGGAAGAAATGCACTGAGCAGGAAGGCTACAGGCAGGATTATCACTTTGTTGAGCAGGGAACCCTTGGTGATGGCCCATAGCACGGGTAGCTCCCTATCTGAGACAAAACCAGATGCTTTTTCTGCATTGACAGCCAAATCGTCCCCTAGGATTCCAGCGGTTTTTTTGGCAGCAACTTTACTCATGACTGACACGTCGTCCATCAAGGTGGCAATATCATCCAGTAGTGCAAATATTCCTGAAGCCATTCGGTATTAGATTAAGATTTTCTGTCTGAAGATACGTGTGCTGACCTGTAAGCCCAAAGCATTTTTTACATTTGGTTTGCAATGGGGATATTGGCTTAGTTTTCCTGGTATTCTATTTTTTGTAAGAAATAGTTTCCTGACTTTTCAGTTTCAAAAGTCACCAGCTGCGCTTCTGAGCTGAGGTTTTCGGCAAGAACTTCCTCTGAACTGTCCATGATTTTCATGCCTTCCGGCAAAAGGAAACTACAAGGCTTCCCCAATTTGGAGATAAGTTGTCCCTCTTGAACTTTGCCATTTTCCCATACAAAATCCACAATAAATCCACCTCTGGCGCGCATTCCTGTCAGTTCTCCTTTCTGCCAATCCTGATCCTGCGGCAATGCAGACAAGAGTCGAATGGTTTCATCCTCTCCATGGCTTTGGAAAAGCATCTCGGAGATCCCAGCTGCTCCACCGAAATTGCCATCGATCTGGAAAGGCGGATGCGCGCAGAATAAGTTGGCGTAGGTGCCTCCGTTGGACATCACGATTTTATCCCCGCTGTCCCACACAGGCTCTAGGAGTTTTTTCAAAAGAACCAAGGCATGATCTCCATCTCCAAGTCTTGCCCAAAAATTGATTTTCCAAGCTCGGCTCCAGCCTGTGCCGCCATCTCCTCTTTGGGCCAAAGTTTCTCTTACGGCCTGCGCCAGATCCGGGCTGTCCCATGGTGTGATTTCGTCATACGGATGTAGTCCATAAAGATGCGAGACATGTCTATGCTGAGGTTCGGCGTCTTCCCAGTCTTCTAGCCATTCATTGAGATCTCCTTTTGCACCGATTGTATTGGGAGCAAGATTCCTTCTTTTTTCATCCAGTTCTTTAACTAGACCCGAGTCAAGACCTAGGATTTCGGCGGCTTGAATGGTGTTGCCAAAAAGCTCACGTGCGATTTGCATATCGATGGTGGGGCCCATCGTCGTGAACCCACTGAATCCATCCGGCATGCGATAGGAATTTTCCGGAGAATTAGAAGGAGCGGTGACAAAGTAGCCGTTTTTGGGTTCTTTGATAAGCACTGCAGCCAAAAACTCAGAAGCTCCTTTAAGTACTGGATAGTACTCTCTGAGAAATGTCGTGTCACCTGTAAATCTAAAATGCTCCCAAATGTGCTCTGTCAACCAAGCGCCTCCGGTCATGGTCGAACCCCAATTGGCTCCTTCTCCAGGAGAAGTATATCTCCAAGGATTTGAAATCACATGCGCTACCCAGCCCGGAGCATTGTAATAGGCACGGGCAGTTTTAGAACCATTCTCCACGAGGCTTTTAGTAAAATCATGAAGCGGCATGGTCAGGGCTCCCAAGCCCACTGCCTCAGCATGCCAATAATTCATTTGCACATTGATATTGAGATGGTAGTCTCCATTCCATGGTGTTTGATATTCCTGAGCCCAGATTCCTTGGAGATTGGTTGGGAGTTCACCCGGCTGGGAGGAGGAGATTAACAAATACTTGCCATAGTTGTAGTAAAGAACCGGAAGCTGTGGGTCACTTTCTCCCTTTGAGTAGCGCTCCAATCTCTCTGGAGTGCTGAGTTTATCCAGGGCTGAAAAGGAATCTCCCATTTGAAAAGAGTTGCGCTTATACCAGGCTTGATAGGCTAGAATATGTTTCTCTTTGGCACTTTCGAGGTCAAAGTTGTCCAGAGTTTTTTCTACCTTTTCCAGAGGGTTTTCAGCTCTCAAAGAAGGATTTGAGATGTTGTAATCCGTAGCAGCTGCTAGAATTAGATAGCATTCGCTGGAATTTTCAACTTGGATTTTAGAGCCTGACGCCGAAACTTTTCCATCATTGGAGATTACCCGAACTATGGAGGCAAACTTCATTCCTCCTTGATCTTTATTGGGGAGCTGCCCCATCATCTTAAGCTGAGTACTTCCAATCACATTGATTTCTGCATGCTCTTTTCTTTCTATCGCCAAGTGAAAATTCAAGCCATTTTTCTTGGTCGAGCTCAATCGGATGACCATCACTTGATCAGGGATGCTGGAAAATGCTTCCTGGATGTATTGATTTCCATTTCTCTCCCAGCTGACCGATGAGATGGCATTCTCCAGATCCAGCACTCTCTTGTATTTGCTAAATTCACCCAAAGTGTCCTGCCAGGTGATCCACAGATCCCCCAAGGTCTGATAGGCTCCATAGTGCTCATTGGCGCCTGTTCCATAGCCGGACCCAACTCCTTTGCTCACAAAATTTTGCTGGAGCAATTCTTGGGCTTCCTGATTTTTTCCTTGCAAAAGCAAAGATTGGATAGGTTCCAAATATTGAAATGCATCCTCCCGATCTGCATCCTGCACACCACCGGACCAGAGAGATTTCTCATTGAGAATGATCCTGTCTCGAGTGGGATCTCCAAAAATCATAGCCCCCAGTCTGCCGTTTCCGATCGGCAGAGACTCTGTGAAATTGGAGGCAGGTTTTTTAAATAATAGGCTTTGGGCGGGGTCCTGTGCGAAAGTTTCTATAGAAACTAGACATAAGACGGCAAAGAGAAAAAAGCTAGTTCGGGGCATGTAGATTGATTTTCCTCAAAACTATCAGTTAAATCCGAAGAAAATCAGATGAATCATCGAAAAATCAGTCGATTAATTTTTGATGGATGGACAGCACTTGGGGAATCAGCATTTTGCTGTCGGTATTTTTGATGACAAAGTCGGCCAGTTCATTTTTTTGCTCATCGGGGAGCTGCTGATCAATGATCTGATTGACCTGATCCAAACTTCTCTGAGGGTCTCTCATCAAAACTCGGGACACCCGTACTTTGAGAGGGGAACTTACATTGATGACGGCATCCAGCTTTTTTTCTCCTCCAGTTTCAAAAATGAGTGCGGCTTCTTTGAGCACATAGGGAGTTTCTTGAGAAGCTGCCCACGTTTCAAAATCTTTTCCTACCGCAGGATGGACGAGATTATTGATCGTTTTGACTTTTTCAGGGTCTGAGAAGACTGTTTTGGCAAGAAACTCTCGGTTGAGATGCCCTTCTGATGTATAGCTTTCCGACCCGAATTTTTCAATTAGTTGGGTTTTAAGCTCTTCTTGATGATTCATTAGCCACTTGGCTCGATCGTCCGCATAGTAAACTGGAATGCCGAGAATTTCAAAAATTTTTGCGACGGTGGATTTTCCGGACCCTATCCCCCCAGTGATTCCTACTCGCTTAGTCATTTTCGTAAATCAGATTAAGAAGGGAAGGTTCGATCCTTACTTGATCGAGATATTCAGGCATAGGTCGGATCTGTACAGAAATGGTTGAGTCTTGCTTGTTTCTTTTTCCGTAGTCCAAAATCGCTTCGAATTCCATGTCCTTGAGTTCTTCGGTAAATCTGGCATCTACCAGATAATACATCATGATGGTAGGATCCTCTTCCTCGAGAGTGACTGTGCGAGGGAAATTGATTTTTTTCACTTTCAGTCGCTTATTCCCTTCCATGAATCCAATGACATCCAAGTTGACCACGATAGTCTCTTCTGTAATCGAAAGATAGTCTTCCAAATCGCGAGGTACCTCGAGCGAAACTTCTTTGCTCATAGCGCCTGAAATTCTACTTTCATTAAGCTGAACAGGAAAGGTTCCTTCGAAAATTTCCAAAATAGAGCTAGGGCCGGAAAGCGTGATGCGTTTGGGTTCAAATGTGGGATCGTCTGCCAAGCGGTAGTTTTTACCTAGGGTATAGCTTAGGGAATCTAATGTCGGGGTGAGCTGGACGGTTTGTATTTGGTCAATTTCATATTCCAGCGAGTCATTGACCATGGAGATCAATTGAGTCGGTGCCAAAAATTCAGATAATCCTCTTTTCAGGTCAGAGGTCAGCAAAAAAGCTTTTGAACTAGGGTTGTCCAGTTCGATAGGGTAGGGAGTGTTATTGATTTTAAAATACTTTCTCAACAGGTCCCATCCATTGCCACTGATTTCGATCTCTACGCTGGAAGGGAGCTTGCCTACAGCCATATATTCCTCCTGGTCAAAGACAAATTCGACGGGGAAATCGACAATAGTCGTATAGTCGTCCTTGTTGAGGGCGTTTAAAATCCAAAAAGTGGTAGCCGCTGCGACGCAGAGGACTACCACTTTGAGATTAGAGAGTTTTTTAGGAGAAATCCCGGTTGGGGATTTTTTAATTTCCACCAAAATTCAATTTTATTTTGTCGTTTTCTTAGAGAAATCCAGTGAGATGGCGGACTTTTCGACTTTGACTTTGAGGCCTCTGTCTAGTTCCAGTGTGATGGTGTCTCCTTCGACGGAGCTGACTTTGCCATGGATACCTCCGATGGTCACGACTTCATCCCCTTTTTTGATTTCTTCGATAAATTTCTTGGACTCTTTTTGTTTTTTCTGCTGAGGACGGATCATAAAGAAATACATGATCAAGATGATCGATCCAAACAGGAATACCTGTCCCATGATACCTGCGCCGCCTCCTGAGACTTGCGCCAAAATTGTTGCTGTCATTGATTATTTTTTAACTGGACCTACTGGAGTGGCAGCACCTGCGGCTTTAGGAGTCACGGTACCTTTCATTCTTAGTCTGGTCACAGTAGGGTTGGTATTTGCTTGGATAGTCACAGTAGGAGCCTGAGAACCTGATTTTGCAGTGGAATTAAACACCACTTTCACGTAGCCTTCTTCTCCTGGATTAACTGGTGTTTTGGTCCAGTCAGGGCTAGTACATCCACAGGATGCTGTGATATTGGAGATGACCAATGGCGCTTGTCCGTTATTGGTAAAGTTGAAAATGTGTTCTACTACTTTGCCTTCGTTGATAGTACCGAAGTCGTGCTCCATCTCCGAAAATTCAAAGCCGCCTAAAGTGCTCGGATCGGCAGTTTGGGTAGCTTGCGCATTCACAGGTGTGATGGATGAGCCTTTGGCCTCCAACTGTGCAATTTTCTCTTCTAGTGCTTGGATTTTATCCTCTTGATCGCTTTTAGGGCTACAAGCTGATCCTAATGCTACCATTAGTCCCAGAGCAGCCATGCTCATGATTCTAGCTTTCATATCAGTCTTTGTTGATTTGGTCGATTAGTTTGTTTACGTCATTGAGCAGGTTTTCTGCTTTATTTTTGGCGTCACTGATGACACGCTTGCCTTCAGTCTTGGCCTCATTGAGATGAAGCTCTTTGCCTTCTACCAGCTCCTCGATCAAGTCTTCCAGCTCTTTTTTATATTTGGAGAGCCTGTATGACAGTCGATCTCGGGTATTGGACCCAGTGTCTGGGGCGAAAAGTACTCCCAAGGTGGCTCCGATACCGGCGCCAAGTACAAAGGCAAGGAGTGAATTACTGTTTTTGCTCATAGTTTTATTATTTATTGTCTAAAAGTCCACGTCCACTTTTACGGATTTTTCCGCTTTCGGTTAACTCTTTAGCCATCACATCAAGTAGCCCATTGACAAATTGCTTGCTTTTAGGAGTACTGTATGTTTTGGAGATATCAATGTACTCATTGATACTTACTTTTACTGGAATACTTGGGAAATTCTGCATTTCGGTGATTGCCATCGATATGATGATCTTATCCGTAAAGGCTAATCTGTCAATATCCCAATTCTTGGTTTTCTGAGCGATAAGGGCTTTGTTTTCCCGGTCACTCTGGATGGTGAAGTTAAAGATATTTTGAAAAAACTCCTTATCCTCGTCCCAGTTCATAGCGATCTCAGGCAATTGGCCATTTGAACCCTCATCTAGAGAGGCTGCATTTTTCAGAACTTTCGAAGCGAGACTTCTGACCACAGATTTGTTTTCTGTCCAATTGAGGTCTTTTTCTGAAAAGAAATTCAGAAGGACTTCGTTTTTGAAAATGATTTTTTTGAGTAGCTCATCAGCCGCTTTGAAATCATCTTCTAAGCTTGGGTCTGTGATTTTGAGATAGTCTTGATATTCTTCAGAAGGCTTGATATAGTCTCTAAACCATTCTTTGATTTCCAATTCGATGTCTTCCAGATCCACATTGTTTTTGGCGACTGCTGCCCGATAGACATCTGATTCTCTCAGTCTCGCCAATACTTGGTTATTGGCCAAATTGAGGTCGCTCGAAAAACCAACGGCTCCTTCTCCTTGGAATTTTTTCTTTTTCTCAAACTCTCTGCCGACATGGACGGCAAATGCCTGAAGCAACTCGATGGCGAAGATGTAGAGCTGGGGGATTCTCTCAGCAGAGACAACCATGTTTTTGATCAAAAATTCCTGATCTTTTTTGTTTGCCTGATGGTACTGCTGAATGGCTTCCAAAGCCACCTTCTTGATTTTTGGATTGTTTTCCGAGTCTTTGATCGGATCATTGTGGGTCAAGTTTCGCTCGAAAACCTGAATGGTGGCTTCTGCATCTCTGTTTAGAGCGGCTTTGTCCTGCACCTCCATACTGTTCAAGTCGGGTAGAAATGATTCCCTTATGAAATCTTTTGCAAGGTTGAAATTGGACCCCTTGCACTGCTCATAGGCATAAAGGTTCTGAAAAGCTTTGACCCTGAGGATTCTTCTATTTAGCATAAGTCTAAGAAACGAGCTGTAAATATAGGTATTTTGAATGGGCTTACCCCACCCGAATAAGGACAAAAAAACCACCAGAAGGAGCTTCCGGTGGTTTAAGCTTATGTTATGATTCGATTAGAAGGAGAGTTTGACTCTGCCGATCGCTGCGATTCTTTCTTTGGCAGCTTCGATAGCGGCCTGCTGTGCAGGGATATTTTCGTTTTGGGATTTGTCCAAAATGCTCAAGCAGGTGTCATAGATTTTTTCTGTCTGTTTGTAGACTGTCTCCCGATTATAGTCTCCTAGGTATTCTGCTCCGACATTGATTACTCCACCGGCATTGATCAGGAAGTCTGGAGCGTAGATGATTCCTTTTTCAAGCAAAATTTTCCCATGTTTTGCTTCATCTTTGAGCTGATTATTGGCTCCGCCTGCGATGACTGCGCACTTCAATCTGTCAATAGTGCTGTCATTGATCGTGGCACCTAGCGCGCATGGGGCATAGATATCCATGTCCATGTCATAGATCACATCTGGATCGACCACAGTGGCTCCAGTTTCTTTAGCGACAGCTTTTAATTTGTCTTCAAAGATATCTGTAATCATCACTTGAGCACCTTCTTTGATGAGGTGCTGGATCAGGTAGGTGCCAACTTGGCCTACTCCTTGAACACAGATTTTCTTGCCCTCTAGAGAGTCTTTTCCAAAAGCTTTGTGAGCAGCAGCTTTGATTCCCATGTATGTGCCATAAGCAGTCACGGGGCTGGGATCTCCACCACCACCTTTGATTTCCGGTAGACCGGTGACATGTCTCGTCTCCATGGCGATGTATTCCATGTCGGAAGTTTTCATATTGACATCCTCAGCTGTGACATAGCGGCCTCCCAAACTCTGGACAAATCGTCCGAATCTTCTTAGGAAAGCTTCGTTTTTCAGCTTAGGATTACCGATGATCACGGCTTTTCCACCTCCCAGATTTAATCCGGCCAGGGCATTCTTGAAAGTCATGCCTCGGGATAGTCTCAATACATCCGTGATAGCTTCCTCTTCTGTAGCGTAAGGCCACATGCGGGTGCCGCCCAATGCAGGTCCCAAAGTAGTGTTGTGAATCCCGATGAGGGCTTTGAGGCCGGTGGCCTCGTCATGACAGATCACGAGCTGCTCATGATCCATTTGTGTAATCTGTCCAAAGATGGATCCTTCTTTCACGGTTTCTGAAGCTTTAATCTCTAACATGTGAACTTCGCTTTTTAGAATGTGTTATATTTGGGTTGTTTCCTTTGTGAAAAGACCGGTACAAAATTAAATACTTTTATTGGCCTTCAAAGGATTAATATACCTAGAATAATCAAACTAATTTCTCGATTTTAAAGTTTTTATTTGGTGAAGCCGCTTTGGAGACTCAATAAATATTTATACAAGTACAAGGGATTGCTGCTGTTGGGGATACTATTTACGGTGATTTCCAATGTGTTCGTAATAATCCCTGCTCAATTGGTGCGATTAGCCATAGATTATGTGGTGGAAAGTTTTTCCATTTTCAGGCCTTTAGAGCTCTCAGGAATGGGCGATTTGGCTCGGGATAATTTTCTAAAATTCGTCGTAGTATTTGGTGTTTTGATTCTGGTGATGGCCTTGCTGAGAGGATTTTTTCTTTTTCTCGTGCGGCAGACGATCATCATCATGTCCCGTAGGGTGGAGTATGATATCAAAAATGAAATCTACGAGAAATATCAAAGTTTGCCATTAAGCTTTTATCGCAAAAACAGTACGGGAGACCTGATGGCGAGGATCACGGAAGATGTGAGTCGTGTCCGGATGTATCTTGGTCCGGCGATCATGTATGGGATCAGTTTGCTCACTCTTTTTCCCATGGTTATTAGCTATATGCTGATGGTGAATGTGGAGCTGACGATTTATGTCCTATTGCCTTTACCGGTGCTGTCTGTAAGCATTTATTTTGTCAACAATCTGATCAATGAGCGATCCGAGAAGATCCAAAGAAGTCTGTCAGGTCTAAGTACTTTTACCCAAGAAGCCTTTTCCGGCATTCGGGTGCTCAAAGCTTTTGTCAGAGAAAATGACAGCGTCCGAGATTTTGCGGATGCCAGTGAGGACTACAAAGAAAAATCAATCAACCTGACGCGCGTCAATGCCTTATTTTTCCCATTGATCATGGGGCTCGTGGGTATCTCTACGATTGTGACGGTCTATATCGGCGGTTTGCAGGTGATCAATGGAGAGATCGGGTATGGTGTCATTGCAGAATTTATCCTTTATGTTAATATACTGACCTGGCCAGTGACATCGCTTGGGTGGGTGACTAGCATTGTGCAGCGGGCAGCAGCCTCGCAAACTCGTATCAATGAATTTTTGGATGAAACCAACGATATCGTCAGTACTGAAAACAATGTGGATCCTATCCAAGGAAGCATTGCAGTCAAAGATGTGAGCTTTGTCTACCCTGATTCTGGGATTCAGGCCCTCGATTCGGTTAGTTTCGAGATACAGGCTGGGCAGACATTGGGTATCATTGGGACTACAGGATCTGGAAAGTCTACCATTGCCAACTTGCTGATGAGAATGTATGATCCTAGCAGTGGGTCGATCCAGATAGACCAGAAAGCGATTGAGGCATATGAGATTTCTCATTTGAGAAAAAACATCGGTTATGTGCCTCAAGATGTCTTTTTGTTTTCAGATACGATTGGCAATAACATCGCTTTTGGAATCGATAGTCCCGACCCGGACATCATCCATCAAGCGGCCAAAGATGCAGATGTCTATCAAAACATTGTCGATTTTCCAAAGGGATTTGAGACGATGCTAGGCGAGAGAGGGATTACTCTTTCGGGAGGTCAGAAGCAACGGGTTTCTATCGCAAGGGCAATCGCCAAAGAACCCAAGATTTTGATTTTGGATGATTGTCTTTCGGCTGTGGATACCAAAACAGAAAATGTCATCCTCAATGCCCTTAAAAAAATCATGAAAGACAGAACCTCTGTCATTATTTCTCATCGGGTCTCTTCCGCCAAGCTGGCCGATCAGATCATTGTCTTGGACGAAGGTAAAATCATCGAAAGAGGCAATCATCAATCTCTGATGAAACTCAAAGGTGTCTATGCCGAGCTCTATGAGAAACAAACCCAAGCTGGCGAATCAGTAGACTCGAACCTTTAAGTCTTTGCTATTTTTTGAAAACTGTTTTGATATTTGATTAAATTGATAATTCAATCAAAATCAGTTTTTTAGACATGGAATCAAAGCAAAGAAAAGGAATCAGCGACATAGAGGCTACTCTGCAGGAAATAGGAGACAAAATCGAAGAGTTGGTCAAAAAGGGAGCCGAGGCAGGCTCCGAGATGAAAGAGGAAATCGAGCAGAAAATCGAAGATCTCAAAAGTAATAAAACCACACTCGAAGCCGAATTGAAGAAGGGGAAGGAGATGCTGGAGAAGGAATTTGAAGAGAAGAAAAAAGAGTACGAGCCCCAGTTCAAGGAATCCAAAGGGCTTTTTCTTGACGGGATCAAGCAGATAGGTCTAGCATTTAAAGCACTTTTTGGAAAGAAATAAACGCTGCTTGCTGGAAAACAAAAATGCCCGGAAGTCCGGGCATTTGAGTTATTTTTCACTCAGTGCATTGCAGCGATCGTAAGTGGGATCTATATCTATAAAGACATCTTCTTTGGCAGTAACAAACCATGTGCTGAGGATTTCATCTTCCTTCTTGCGAAGTGCCGCAGCCTTCATTTTTTCATAGTCATCATTGAGATTGGCTCGGTGAGCAGGATATTTTGCCTGATAAAATAAGATTCTCACTTTGGTCCCTTCTCTAGGGTCTTCAAATCTCATAGGCTTGGAGATAGTCCCTACTTCCATGCTGTCAAGTGTAAAATACAAGACAGGGTCTTCGAGAGTACGCAGAGTCAGACGATTGGAACTGGTACCTGGATCGGTAAAGAAGCCTCCATTATCCGAAGTGCTTCTATCATCAGAATGCTCTTTGGCAGCATTGGCAAACTCAATTTTACCTGCTTGAATTTCAGTTTTAATGCTGTCCAGATATCTCTCTGTTTTCAAAATATCCTCTTCATTTGCCTTTGGCACCATTAAAATATGGCGGGTGTTGAAGGTGTTGTTTTTGATTTCAAGCAATTGAATCATGTGGAATCCAAACTGTGTCTCCACAGGGTCAGATATTTCACCCTGACGAAGCGAAAGGGCCGTCGATTCATATTCAGGAGCTAGCTGACCTCTTCCAAAAAAGCCTAGATCGCCTCCTTGAGCTGCTGAACCAGGATCTTCCGAATACTCCTTGGCAAGAGTGGCAAAGTCGGCTGTACCGGCCAAAATGTCCTCTTTGAATTGCTTCAGCTGATTGTACATTTTTTGCTTTGTAGCTTCATTGACTTCCGGTTTCTTCACGATCTGACCTACGGTAACTTCCGCTGAGAAGAAAGGAAGGGAATCAGTTGGGATACTTTCAAAAAACTTTTTCACTTCTGCAGGAGAGACAGTAAGGCCTTCGGTGATTTTGCCTCTCATGCGCTGTACGACCATTTGCTCACGGATCATCTCTTCCATTTCCCCTTTCAATTGCTCGGCAGTTTTGCCATACATTTGAAGGACCATGTCTTCATTGCCTCCGAATTGCTGCAAAACCATGTTGAATCGATTTTCTGTCTCGAGCATCACTTCAGGTTCTGTCACGATGATGGAGTCGATTTCGGCTTTTGCCACCATCAGTTTATTGATCAGTAGGGATTCAAATACCTCACATCTGGTCGGTGCGGTCATCCCCTGTTGATTTTGAGCGATCGCCTCGATGTAGGCCTGTTGGATGTCAGACTCCAGCAAAATGTTATTGTCTACTTTTGCCACGATCTTGTCCAGGACTTGACCGGAAACTGGATTTTCCTGAGCAAAACTTTGGCTTGTCGCAATCAGACTGAGCACTGCGACTGTGAAAAGGCGTAATTTATTCATGAACTAATTTTCCGGTGGGTCCGGTTTTTATTTTCATTGATTTAGTGAGATAAAGGCTTCTTCCTTTACCTGATTATTGACTTTGACAGGGTATTTTTTCTTGAGCTCTTCGATCAGCTGGCTATCGAGATATTCTTGATAGTCTCGTATGACAGCTCCTCTCGTTTCGTCAAATTTCTTGGGGCCAGATGGGATTTTTTGTCCGATAACTAGCAGATAAGGGGTCTCCGCGACTGTGATCTCCTGAAATTCCAAAGTTGGATCTGCTTGACTCAACGCTTCATTTTCCTCGATTTCCATCAAGCCGGCTCTGAGTTGGTATGCCATCGGGTTGGTGTTGACCAGTTGATCCTCAAAGTCATCGACTAAGCTTTCGGAATAGCTTTTACCCTGAAGAAATGTTTTGGCAGCGTCCTTTTTGGAAGGGTCAAGTACTTTGACTACCAAGGCATGAGCTCTGTTTTTCCACTGATAGGATGCTTTATTTTGATCAAAATAATTGCGCTGACCTATTGAATCCAGCAAGCCTTTTTGCCAAACCTGATCATTCATCAAACTGAAGAGAAGAATGCCGTCACGGTATTCTTTCAAAAGCATGCTGTATTCCTTGTTGTTGGTTTCGAGGTCTTTTTCTTCCAGGTCCGAAAGAATGCTCCCACTGTATCGATCATACCATATGTCAAAAGTTCCTCCTCTTGTTTTGGGAGATACTTCGTCTTCAGTGAGGTATTTCACGAAGTCTTCAACCAGATACTGTTGACCTTTTGCAGTGAAAAGAAGGTCCTTCCCAAGTCCCAATGCCTGAATTTTTGCCGGGAAACTGGATTTGGGCTGGTTGTTGAGCTGTTGGCTGAGTTGATCTACAAGAGACTCATTTTCCTGAAAACCATATCGGGCTTTCTGAATAGCCAAGACTTGGGATTGGATCATGGTGGATCTGGAGTCGCGTAGAATTCGCGACCGGATCAGATCTTCCATCTCTTCGAATGAATCAATGGGTTTTTTCTCCTCCAATCTCAAAATATGATAGCCATAACGGGTTTTGACCGGAGGGGAAACTTCTCCGATCTCAGTCAGCGAGAAGGCTGCCATCTCAAACTCAGGGATCATATTTCCCACTGTAAACCAGGGTAGTATGCCTCCATTTTGACTGGTGGCAGGATCTTCAGAATAGTTTTTGACAATGTCTTCCCAGATAGTCGTGGGCTTTTGGATCTCTGCGTAGATGTCAGAGATTTTTCTTCTCGCCAAGTCATCAGACTTAGGATCGTTTTCGTCTACTCGTACAAGAATATGAGAAACCTGTACTTGGCCAGGATTGGGTAGTCTGTCCTGTACTTTGATAATATGGTAGCCAAAGCTGGTCAAAACAGGATCTGAAACCTGACCTGTCTGCAAAGTGTAAGCAGCATCTTCAAATGGCTGTACCATCTGCAGGGCAGTGAAATAGCCCAAATCTCCTTTATTGGATTTTGCAGAAGGATCTTCTGAGTATTCAATGGCCAAAGCATTGAGATCTCCTCCGTTTTGAATCTCCTGCTTGACTTTGAGAGCCATTTTGAGCACTATCAGACTGTCGTCGGCATTGGCATTGGGCGGAAATCGAAATAGGATATGACTCGCTCGAATCACTTCTTGCATGCGGGAATATGCTTTTCTCAACTCACCTTCTTCCAGGGAGTTTTTGATTAGAAAAGGTGCTTTGAGCGTCTCTTTGAACGATGCAAATTCTGATTTGAACTCGTCTGTCTCATCCAGGCCGAGAGCTTCTGCTTCCAGTACTTTGAGCTTGAAATTGATGAACATGTCGAGGTTTTCGTCAAATTCCTCCCGACTGAGTCCAGCGGCATTGGATTCGGTATTGTTGCCTTTGCCGAGCAGGTAGACGAATTCGTCAATAGAAATATCCTGACCTCCCAGGGTCATGAGAGGATTGTCCGGACTCTGTGCCTGGGCCATAGTGGGCGAGGCAAAAGAACCAAACAAAATCAAGGTAAATAGAAAGGCCGAAATAGATCGGTAAATCATGTATCTGACAGCTGAATTTTCGAGATGCAATGTTACAAAATTATCAGGATTTCAAGCGAAATGCCTATTGGATCAAGGTTTTAACAAGAATTAGGACCGAAATAATTTGATGAGACGGCAGGTATTCAACCCGCGGTCACTTTCAAATTCGATTTCGTCCATGATTTTCTTTACCAAAATGATGCCGAGGCCACCTTTTCGCTTTTCAGAAATGACCTTTTTCAAATCCGGTACTTCATAATCCAAGAGGTTGAAGGCCTTTCCTTTGTCGGTAATCTCAAAGGTGAGTTTGTCCCGATCTTGTCTCACCGCGAGCTTGATCTGATCACTTTCATTGCACTGGTGAGAGTGAATGATCAGGTTGGCGCACACTTCTTCCACAGCCAGAGTGACCTGGTTGAGTTCGCTTTCGGTGAGTTGGGTATCCGCAAGCGTGTGATTGAGGAATAGCCTCAATTCGGAAAGTGCCGTGGTTCGGCAAGCTATCTGGAGGTGATGTTCCATGTTTAGCTATCCTGCAGCGCTGCTTCTTTGGTGGGTAAAATACTGATCAATTGGTCTAGACCCAGGATCCTGAATACCTCAAATACTTTGGGTGTCAAACCATAAATTTTAAGCTGAATTTCTTTTTCCTGAAATTCCTCCAAATAGGACATAAATACGCCTAATCCTGCCGAAGAAATGTACTCCAGCTGTGCTCCGTCTACCAAGATGGATCGACTACCTTGCTCGGCTAGTTCGCGGATCTTCTCGTCCAATTGGACGGAGTTGCTGGCATCTATTTCTCCCTGTATCTTGATGATGTGATGCGGGTGTTCTTCTTGTATCGATATATCAAGCATAATTTTCATTGAATTTTACTACCACCAAAGAGTAATCGTCGTCGATCAATCCATCACCTCCTCCGACATAATCATGGAGGGAGTCGATGAGTTTGGTTTGGATTTCTCTGGGGTTGAGTTGCTGGTGGACTTCTACAAGTGATCGGATTCTTTCAAAGCCGAATTGTTGTGATTTTTGGTTTTTCGCCTCTACTATTCCATCTGTAAATAGCACCAGTATATCTCCGGGTTGGTAGTCAAATACCTTTTGTTCAACGTGTTTTTCATACTGCATGTTTCTTAAAATTCCCAATCCCAATCCATCTACGCCTAAGTAGTCAGCTTTCCCATTGCGATGGTCGAGCATCAGGGTAGGCACATGCCCTGCTCTGGCATGCTGGAAGGTCTTCTTAGCAGTATCGATTATAAATATAGAAGCGGTGATGAAGTGATTCCTTTCCAGACATTTTCCCAAAGCTGCATTTGCTCGAATCATAAACTGCTCAGCGTCTAGATTGAGCTGGATGAGACTTTGGAAAATGCCCTTCATCTGAGACATATGAAAGGCTGCAGAAGTTCCCTTGCCTGATACGTCTCCGATGATCACTACAAATCGGTCCGTATCTAGCTGGAAAGTATCGTAATAATCACCTCCTACTTCATCTGCGGCATTGGAATAGGCGCAGATCTCAAAGGCATCGTTATGATCCAACTTGACAGGAAGGAGAGATTTTTGTACTCTTTGAGCGATTTTGAGTTCTTCCTGATAGCGCTCGTTTTGGATGGCTTGATTGAGAAGACGATGGTTTTCTACAGCGATACTTGCCTGTCGGGCAAATGTGCTGATGATATTCACCATTTCTTTATTGAATCCATCGCGCACCTCCTTGCATAGAATCAACCGTCCAATGACTGACTTATTGATCACCAATGGAATCAGCATGACGGATTCATATTTCTCATGGAAGAGTCGCAAAGAGAGAGGGCTGAGATTCTCGGGTTTTTGATCGGTCGCCCAGTCAGTAGCAGATTTGCTCTGCTCTATCAGGTGGGAGAGTTCCTCCCGGGTCTCCGCATCGATCCATCGCTCTTGGACATATTCGTTGCCACTCTCGTTTTTGTTCATTTCCAGCCAGGCAGCATCTGCATAGGCCGCACTCATGCAAGAGTCGATCAGGATATCCAGTACTTGTTCTTCATTTTCGTCAGGCTGGATTGACTGACTTAGACGTTGAAAATTGATCGCCTCGGTGAGTTTCTGCTCAAACACAGATGAGGTGGGCAGATTGAAGAGGGTGACCAAAAAGCTAAACAGCGCATAGACAAATATGAAGACAAACAATGAGATCAGGAATAAATTGTCCAGCAGGTTGATCGGATAGATCTGCTGGGTATTGCTGAATACACTGTTTTGAAGAAATAAATAAGCCGTGCTGAGTATGATCAGAAACAGGAACAAAAGGGATTTCCATTTTTCCTTAAAAGTCAAATAGGGAATCCATTTTAGATTGCCGGCAAGCATTATTCCCAGCCCTCCCAAAATCACCAAACCAAATAGAAAGCTATAGTCTAAGGTGTTTTGGTTGAAAAAAATGAAAAACATTCCCAGCAATAGGGCGATTTCAAAGGTTTGCCATTGCTTGACGACGCGTTTTGTTTTCTGATACAGGATCAGGTTTTTCCAAAGGATAGCACTGGATATCAAGAATATCGTGACCAGCGCAAAGTGGACATGATAAAAGAAATTGAGCAGAAAAGGATCTTGGGCAAGCTTGCTCCCTTCGAGAACGTACTTGAACAGCTGAACCAATAAAAACAAAACAGATGCACTTATCCCGGTGGACGAGGCACGCCAGATGACATTGAGGAAGTCATTGCGGGTACTTTTATTGATCGAGTAATTATAAAATCCGTAGACTGTCAGGAAAAACAGGATTTCCAAAATCCATGTGAACTCTGGTACGATTCCCGAATTGAGATCGTTTATCAGACCGAATAAACGGACCATGTCTACAAAAAGCAGCGCAAGCCATACCAAAATGGCGAGTAAAAAGCTGAGCTTGCCGATATGTATACTGGGTAGTTTGATCATGAAATTACCCTCCAATATTAGTCAAAGGGATTCGAAAAATTATTCTGTCTCAGGATTAGGTAACTATCAGTTTGTTAAAAAATTGTAATTACCGCCGAGAATCCACTCAAAGGCATACGATCTCTTCGATCATTCCTTCGCCGTATCTGTTATCGATGAGCTGGAGGATTTTACTTTTGTTCATTTGCACTTCCCGCTTGATCGGTCCGGAGCTGAGCTTGACAAATAGTTTTTTGTCTCGGATATAAACCGACTCGGTCCGGGAGGCGATTGTTTTGCCGACCATTTCTCCCCAATCATGCACCAAGCTTTTCTCTTGAAATTTTCCTTCAAGGCGATAGGCTTTGAGCAGTTCTTTAAAGGCTTCTTCCAGCGGAGCGGCTTCTTTTTTACGATGATTGGGATGGTGGTGATTCATGGGCTTTCGTAGAAAAGGGTGGAAGCAATGCTGTCAGCGAGTAGCTTTCCACTTTTGCTCAAAGATAATGTATTCCCGGACCAAAGTAGCCATCCCGCTTCTTCCAATTGTTGAAGTCGGCTTGCTTTTTCTTGTTTCAGGTTTTTCCCAAAGCGTGTCTGGAGGTAATCCAAATCAAGTCCCCAAACTGTTCTTAGACTGGTCAGGATGTACTCGTTTAGGATGTCCTCTTGGGCCAGATCTTCTCTTTCAGACCGAAAAGTACCTGCTTGGACTTGTTTGATATACAGTGCATTGTTGCGAATATTGGCAGTCCGCATACTTCCATCGAAGGAATGCGCGCCCGGCCCCAACCCTAAATATGGAATCCCTCTCCAGTAATTGGTATTGTGCAGAGCTTCTTTGCCTTCCGGGGCAAAATTGGAAATCTCATATTGGCGATAGCCATGTTTTTCGGATTCTTCCTGCAAAATTTCAAACTGCTCAGCTACAAAATCTTCATCAGCCTGGATAAACTCACCTTTTTTCTCCCAAGCGCCTAGGGCTGTTCGTGGCTCGACAGTAAGCGCATAGCACGATAAGTGCCCTGGATTTTGCTCGAATGCCAGACTTAAATCTTTTTTCCAGATCGAATGATCCTTGGCAGGAAATCCATAGATCAAATCCATGCTGAATTTTGAAAAGCCTGCAGACCTGGCCTTTTTGATAGCATCTTTGGATTCTTGAGCAGTGTGGGCTCTATTATAATAGTTGAGCAATCGATTATCAAAACTCTGAATCCCCAGACTCAGCCGATCCACCCCCATCGATTTCCAGGATTGAAGCCTCTCGACTGTCAGATCGTCTGGATTGGCCTCAAGGGTGATTTCTTTGAGATTGGTTGGGAAAATAGAATCTAATTTTTGAAGCAAGTAATCAATCCATTTGGGTTCTAATAGTGAGGGTGTACCTCCTCCAAAATAGATGGTTTCTACAGTCTCATTGCCTAGAAAGTCTTTTCTGAGGTTTGCTTCCTTAGCCATCATCTGGATCATCTCTTCGATCCTGTCAGTATTGGTGCTGAAATGGAAGTCGCAATAATGACACGCTTGTTTGCAAAATGGAATATGAAGGTAGATGCCTGCCAAGTGATTTCTATTAATTTGCGAATATAATCATTCCCATTTCCTCCTTTATGAGGCAGTTTTATTTCCTTTTTTTATTTTTTGTCTGTTTTTCGGCGAGATCCCAAGGAAAATGGGTGGGGCATCAGTACGCTGGTCAAGAGAGGCAATGGATCTTTTTCGAGAACTCAGAGCAGCAAAGACTAAGCTTGGACTCCTTGCTGCAAAGCTATCGTGAGGAAGGCTATATCGGGGCCTATTGGCACTATGAGAAAGAAAAGCAAGACTCCGTCTGGCTCAGTCTAACGCCGGGGCCTCAGATTTCAGAAGTTTATTTGCGCAAAGGAAACTTACCTGAAAATGTAGTCAGGAATCTCAAACTAGGCGAATTGACTTTGAGCGAAAGCCAAGGTCTGCTCCATCAGATTTTGCGGGAATCAGAGAATTTGGGACATCCATTTGCGTCAGTTGGTCTGGATAGCCTTGACCGCAAAGGGTCTATTTTAAGTGCATCCATTAATTATGACGCAGGGCCGTTGATTCGCTGGGATAGCCTTTTGGTGGGAGGAAGCAGTAAGACAAACCCAAAGTACCTTCAGCGCTTGACGGGAATAGTGCCGGGCACCTTATTTTCTCAGCAAGAGCTCGAAGCAGCCAACCGCTCGCTGCAGAGAAGCCCCTATTTCAAAGTACTGCAGCCCGCCAGCTTGACTTTTCAAATTCAAAAGGCACAGCCTACATTCCATATTCAAGATCAAAATGCCAATGTTTTGGATGGGATTATCGGGTTTTTGCCCAATGAAAATGAACCTGGGAAACTCCTGATCACGGGCCAGTTAGATTTACAGTTGTACCATTTAGGAGGGAGGGGAAGAGATATCCTATTGAGTTGGCAGCGATTCAATGCACTGACCCAGAGTTTGGAGCTAGAAGCCAAGGAGTCCTATATATTTAATTCTGCGTTGGACTTGAAAGGGAATTTCAGTTTGCTGAAGCAGGACACTACTTTTATCAAGAGGAACTTGGGTCTCCAATTTGGCTATAGGTTTCATCCAGATTGGTACATTACTTTCTTGGGAAATAGAGTGGCGAGTGATTTGATTAGCAGCGTTGGCTATGAGACTATCACAGCGCTTCCTGAGGTGGCAGATTTTCGGTGGAGTGAGTATGGGATTTCTACGGAGTGGAATCGACTCGACGATGCTTTTGCTCCGAGGAGAGGTTTCAAGCTGGAGATGAGAATGTCAGCAGGTAAAAAGAGGATCTTGGAAAATACAGGGCTACCACCAGAAATTTACGAAGGGTTGACCTTGACCAGTACACAGTTTGCGGGAGATCTTCACTGGCAACAACACTTTTTTGTCCGTGCAAACTGGGGGATATATGTAGCAGGTGCTGCTGGTCTGATTGAAAATAAAAATCTCCTCATCAATGATCTGTACAGACTGGGGGGCTTGAAAAGCATCCGAGGATTCAATGAGAATTTTTTCTATGCGTCTTCCTTTGGATACCTGACTATGGAGCAGCGTTTGTTTTTTGGCCAAAACTCATTTCTCTTACTTTTTTTGGATGGGGGCTTGCTGGAAAACCCTTACCTTGCATCGTCAAAAGACCATGCGATTGCGACAGGTGCGGGCTTGAATTTTGAGACAGGTTCTGGGGTGTTTCGATTTATCTACGCAGTCGGAAAATCAAGTCAGCAGCCTTTTTCCTTTGCACAGTCCAAAATCCATTTCGGATATCTAGCTAGATTTTAAAAAATGACGAAGAGTATACTTTGCTCAATTTTACTTTTGTTTTTGTCCCAAATCGGGCTACATGCCCAAGTATTGGAGGATTATAGTCAAAACTGGGAAGTAGGAGAGCGGGAAAGCTGGTTTGGTAGCTCAGACAGAATCAGTCAAGAAGTGGATTTGGAAGCTTTTCCTTTGGCCTACTTTTATCTGGAAATACCCAGCGAAACCGTGGTTTTTGCAGATGAGAAATTGTGGTTTTATGTAGAAAATGACACTATTTGGACTCGGCAGATTCAAGATGTGGCTGCAGAACTGGGAAAAAAGAAAACTGTGCTGAGCCTCTATAGGGATGGGATCGGTGGCGAGTCTAGTCCTTTTAAGAAAATTCTCAATCCCAATCAGGTGCCTCAGGAGAGTCAAAGTGGCACGACTCAGCTCCGACTCAGAGAAGATAAAAGATCTGAGTTGAGGGATTTTTTCGGAGTGGCGGTTTTGTTGATTTTAAGTTTGGTGGCATTATATAAGCAGGCCTATCCTAATATTTTCAGAGGTCTTTTGAGTCCAAGAGGGCTTTTGAGCGACGATGATTTTTCGGAATTGGGCAGTTTGCAAAAGTTTTTTTCACTCGACATTCTATTCTTTGTTTTTCTGGTCAATCTGCTGACGGCTTTAGTCGGGACATTAGGTTTCGTCCTGGTGAGAGAAGACTTACTGACACGCTATTTGGAGGTTAGTCTGGGTAGTTTGTTAACTGTTTGGTTTGTAGGTGCCTTACTTCTGCTCTTGTTGACTATTCTCAAATTTATTGGAATCCGAATATTTGCATATCTGTTTGATCTGGGCAAGGTAGAGTTCCCGCATTTTTTCTATTTGCTAAGGTTGATCGTATGGGCCAGTCTGGTGGTGATGGTCGTTTGTTTCTTTTATTTGATGAATTCGTTTTTTGCAGTAGAAAATGTGCTTCAAGTAGCGCTACGAGGATTTTTCTGGATGTATTTGCTGGGGATAGCAGGATTGTTTCTGATTATGATGAATAAGCTATCCTTTAAGAAATATCATTTATTTACTTACCTTTGCATCGCAGAATTGGTGCCTTTTCTGATCTTTGCAAAATGGATCATGATTTTGGGTCAATAGAATTTAAATCTTAAAAAAGGAACATACGAGCATGAGTGCAGCTACCAAGGATCGGCTAAAGCCAGTTAAAAGTATTCTTGTATCACAACCTAAACCTAACGATGTAAATTCTCCTTATTTTCAGCTTGCTGAAAAGTATAATCTGAAGGTAGATTTCAGGCAATTTATCAAAGTAGAACCGGTGCCGCCGAAGGAGTTTAGAAAGCAGAAAATAGACATCCTGAAGCATACGGCTGTGATTTTTACCAGCAGAAATGCAATCGATCACTTTTTCAATATTTGTAAAGAGTTTAAAATCGAGATGCCGGCAGATATGAAATACTTCTGTATTTCTGACCAGACTGCCCATTATCTGCAAAAGTATATTGTGATCAGAAAGAGGAAATTGTTTGTCGGTCAGAAGACTGCGCAGGACCTTTTTGATTATTTCAAGAAACATAAAAACGAGAAATACCTATTCCCTTGTTCTGATATCAGAAAAAATGATATTCCGGACTTTTTGGAGAAAAACGGTATTGCTTACACTGAGGGGATCATCTATCACACTGTTGCTGCGGATCTATCTGATCTGGCTGATGTGAAATATGATATTCTGGCCTTCTTCAGTCCGTCTGGAATCAAGTCACTGAAGGTGAATTTTCCGGACTTTGAGCAGGGGGCTACCCGGATAGCTGCTTTTGGTCCGACCACAGCCAGTGCAGTAAGGGATCTAGACTTGATTTTGGATATTGAAGCTCCACTTCCCAATGCACCTAGTATGACAGGCGCGTTGGAGTTGTATATCAAAAAAGCCAATAATTTGTAATTCTTAGAATCAAAGTCTGTGGTTTTTCAGTTATAATGATTACAATAGTCCTTTCGTCTGACAAAACTACAAATTCATGATTCGAAGCGGTCGATGGAATTTCACTTTTACCCTAGCAGTGGTGCTTGGCCTTTGGATGCTATCTACCGCTGGATATGCCCAGCAGGACGCCCAATTTACCCAATACATGTACAATGGCATGTATTACAACCCTGCATTTGCAGGCAAAGAGGGGGGATTTAGATTTTCTGCTCTTCATAGGAGCCAGTGGGCAAATTATTCAACCTCATCAGGGGCTGGCGGAGCTCCTGTCACCCAGCTCTTGACCGCGCAGGGAAGATTGGAAGGAAAAAATATAGGCTACGGTCTGACAATTACCAATGATCAGATCGGGGCTACGGGTAACTTGGAAGTCAATCTTCAAGGAGCCTATCATAAGAAATTCAACCGTGCTACTTTAAGTGTAGGCGCTTACGTAGGGATGTTTTCCAGTTCGCTTGATTATGGGGAGCTGGTGGTAGTGAATCCGGAGCCTAATTTGCCTACTTCTGGAAAAGAAAACTCCATGAACCTTAATTTTGGGGCAGGGCTTCTTTTGGACCGGGGAGATTATTATGTAGGTTTGAGTTCCAGACATATCAATCAGCCTACATTTGATTTTGGAGAAGGAGGGGTAGAGAATCCATTGTTAAATCATTCTTACTTACTGCTTGGTTATAGATTTAGACCGATTGGTCAATTGAGAATCGAGCCAAGTTTTCTACTTAAATCTGTGTCTTTCAATAATTTTTCTTATGATGTCAGCGTTATTGCTACCCATCAGAATAAGATTAGTGGAGGGATAGCTTTTAGAGGCGAGGAGTCGGTTTCGTTGATTTTGGGTTATTCTCTCTTGAGAGATAATTCGCTTACTTTGGGATATGCATTTGATCTGGTGATCAGTGGTCTGGAAGCCAAGTCGCCAACTAGCCATGAGTTGATGCTGAGATATAAGCTCAGTACTGTGAGTAGAGAGGTACAGCGGGTGATCCAGCGGACCCCGAGGTTCAGATTTTGATCTGGAATAGGAATATGGGCGGAATATGCTGAAAACATAACAAAAAAATGACCTGAAATTTGGCAGGTTATTTGCATAACTGTTGAAAATTCAGCTAAATTTCGCTTTCAGACCGTATTTTAGATTGGGCATTCATTTGATGATATAAAAAACGTCATTTATGTATAGTAAATTTAATATTCGCTTGACTACCATATTGATGGGTTTAGCCATTGCGACAATTTTACCTGGCTGTGGGCTTTTTAATAAAAAAGGGTCGGCTAGTGAAAAGCTAAATCGTAGAGGAGAGGTGACAGGGGTGCCCAAAAGGGATTCTTGGCAGCAAAATCTTCCATATGATATGGTACCCATCAAAGCAGGTACTTTTTGGATGGGACAGTCCGATGAAGATATTGCTTACACGCAATCTTCAATGAACAAGCAGATTACGATTTCAGAATTTTTTATGGACAAATATGAAGTGTCCAATAATAAATACAGACAGTTTTTGATGGCTGTCAAAGAAGGAACCCTTACTACAGGGACTCCTACTACACTGAAAGAAGAACCCCAATTTAATTACGACGAACTAGTGCCTGATACTACTGTATGGTCTACTAGTTTTTCTTATCATTATGGAGATCCATTGATGGAGTATTATTTTGAGCATCCTGCATTTGACAATTATCCTGTTGTAGGTGTGTCTTGGGAGCAAGCAAAAATGTACTGTGAATGGAGATCTTATCATCAGAATGCCAATGATGAGTATGACTTTGATGCTCCAAGCTTCCGCTTGCCATCTGAGGCTGAATGGGAATATGCTGCTAAAGGAGGTAAAGACGTGGCTAAATATCCTTGGGGTGGTCCTTATTTGAAGAACAAAAGAGGTTGTCTCATGGCAAACTTCAAGCCTGGAAGAGGTAACTATATCGACGATGGGTTTGCTTACACTGCTCCAGTAGATGTATTTGCACCGAATGGATTCGGTTTACATAACATGTCAGGAAACGTATCAGAGTGGGTTTTGGATGCCTATGATGCGACATCAAGTACTGCTACTTGGGACCTCAATCCAGTCTATGATGTAGAGACTGAGCCTAGAAAAGTAATTCGCGGAGGTAGCTGGAAAGACATTGCCCATTATTTGGAGACTTCTACAAGAACATACGAGTACCAAGATGTGGCACAAGCACACATAGGATTTAGAACTGTCATGACCTTTATCGGTAGATCGGGTTCTATGGATGTGAAATCCAGCAAAAGAAGAAGAAGATAACACTTATACTACACTTCACACTAAAAACCAGAAACCTTAATATTTCAATTACAAATGGCTAGCACAAGCAACAACTTCTTTTATTCCAACGTCATGCCTAAGATTTACGGTATTGGCGCTGCAGTCGTAATCCTAGGAGCGATGTTTAAAATCCTTGATTGGCAAGGAGCAAACTGGATGATCGGGATTGGACTTTCTACAGAGGCATTGATCTTCTTTCTTTCTGCTTTTGAGCCTCGTGCCGAAGAAGTCGATTGGAGTAAAGTGTACCCTGAATTGGCTGGTGACGCTCCAGCACCTAAAAAGGCGAGAGTTGCCGCTGTTGCAGGTGGAGATCAAGTTTCTCAAAAGCTTGATGAAATGCTAGCAAATGCCAAAGTCGGTCCTGAATTGATCGAGAGCTTAGGCAAAGGAATGCAAAACTTGGCTTCTTCAGCTGAAAAAATGGGCAATTTGTCTGATGCTGCTGTAGCTACAAATGAATATGCAACTAACGTAAAGACTGCTGCCAAAACATTGGTAGACATGAATGCATCTTATGGTAAAACTGCTGCAGCGTTGACAGAAATGTCTTCCGCTTCTCAGGATGCCAAAGAATATCACACGCAAGTAGTAACTGTAACCAAAAATCTTTCAGCATTGAACGCAGTGTATGAGATGGAGCTACAGGATGCCAATAGCCATGTGAAAACATTGAATAAATTCTATTCCAATATGACTGCTGCCATGGAAGGCCTGACAGAAGCTGGAAAAGAGACTGAAGCATTCAAAAACGAACTTTCGAAACTCAATCAAAACGTAAGTTCACTCAACAAAATCTATGGTGGAATGCTATCCGCTATGAAAGGTTAATTCTTTCCTAATCATCAAAACCATTACAAAAACAAATGGCAGGAGCTAAAGAGACACCTAGACAGCGGATGATCGGGATGATGTACCTCGTATTGACAGCATTGCTGGCACTGCAGGTAAGTAATCAGATCCTCCAAAAGTTCGTCTTGATTAATGACGGCTTGGAGCGAACTTCCCGAAATTTCATCCAGAAAAATGAAGCCACTGTGAGCTCAATCGCATACAATGTGGAGCAGCAAGGCAATAACGAAAAAGATATTCCGAAAGTAGCAGCATCTGAGCAAATCAGAACCGCTACCAGAGAAATATACGCCTACCTCGAAGATCTCAAACAACAACTGATCACTCAGTCCAATGCAAAAAATGACGAAGGAAACTTTGTGAATTCTGCATTGAAAAACACAGAAGTGGCAGGCAACATGTTTGTGAATAATGGGATGGGAGAAGAATTGAAGCAGACTTTGAATGCTTATCCAAGCAAAATCGAAGAAATCCTATCTAGTGTAGGGATCTCTGATCGAAAATTTGCGCCGATTGCACTAGATGCTTCCGAAATGGAAATCTTTGCAAACGACAGAGAAGCTAGAAACAAGAGCTTTGTAGCTCTGACCTTCGTCAAGTCTCCAGTGGGAGCCGTGATGACTCAGTTTTCTCAGTATCAAAATGAAGTTTTGAACATCGAAAGTGAAGCGCTAAACGCTGTAGCTGGTACGATCGGTTCATTCTATTTCAAAGCAGATATCACAGAAGCAAAAATCTCAGCAGTTTCCAATATCGTAGCTGCGGGTACCAAATTTGAAGGTACTATGTTTATTGCTTCTTCCTCTTCTTCTGCTGCTCCTACCATGACCTTGGATGGGAGATCAGTCACTGTGGATGAGAAAGGCTTTGGTCAGATCGAATTCACTGCAACTCCTGCTTCTGAATATGATGACAGAGGTTTGGCTAGAAGAGTACTTCAAGGCGAAATCGTAACCAATATCGGAGGTGAAGATCAGGTTCTTCCTGTCGAATATGAATACTTCGTAGCTCAGCCGGTAATTAAAGTATCTTCTGAAGTAGTTCAGCAGTTATATGCTGATTGTGCGAATGATCTATTGATTGAGGTTCCTGCTTTGGGAAATACTTATGCTCCTGAATTTGCAGTAAGCAACGGTAATGCGATCAAAGGAAATACTCCAGGTCAAGTGACTATTATTCCTGGCGCTTCTGGTCAAGTGACTATCGGAGTGAGCTCGGGAGGAAATAAAATCGGTGAGGAATCGTTTGATATTAAACCTGTTCCTGCTCCGACTATTGTGCCATCCATGTCCAATGGATCAGCGATTGATTTGAGTCAGTCTCATGCAATCGGCTCATTGACAGGATTGAAAGTAACCGCTGTTCCAGAGCCTACTTTTGGTAGAACAATGGCCAGAGATGCTAACTTCGAAGTTACCGGAGGCGAGGTCAGATTGTTGAGAAATGATGTGCCAAGACAGACTATCCAGATTTCAAATGGAAATAGTTTGGCGATGCGTCAATTGCTCGAGAGTGCCAGAGCTGGTGATGATATCGTGGTTGTAGTCAACCAAGTGACCAGAACGAACTTTAGAGGAAATAAAATTCCTTCTAATTTGAATCAAATCATCCGAATTGGAGTGAAGTAAAAACTCCTCACAGGACAAAGAAAATATGATTATGAAAAATCTTCTTCAAAAATTCATCCTTTCTCTACTGGTCATTGTGCTTGGAGCACCTATGATGGGTACTGCTCAGGTGGCCACTAGTGTGACCCCATCTGGCTTTGGAGACAGACAGTTTGATATGGATACAGTTTTCTCTGCTAAGCGAATCAGAGAAGATGATAAAATGTACCAGATCGGTGTTTGGAGAAGAATAGATCTGCGTGAAAAATACAACTTGGCTCTTTATGGACAAGGTGATGCCAAATCCAATGGGATTATCAACCAAATCTATAAAGCTGTTGTAGATGAAAATGCACTTGAGGTGTTCGGAGATGAAGAATTTACCCAACCTTTATCGATTGCTGAATTTCAGGAAAACTTCTGGTTGAATGCTACCGGTGATAGTATTTTCGTCAAGCAATTGTATTATTTGGATTTCAAAGAAGATTTTGTTTTTGACAAGCATCATTCGGATATGGTATTTGATATCAAGTACATTCATTTGGTGATGCCGTCCGCAACGAACTCTAATGCGGGTCAAAAGACAATTGGATATATCCGCTACAAGGATTTCTTCAATTACTTTAAAGATCATCCAGAGGCACGATGGATCAACTTCCAAAACTTGTCCAAAAGCCTGACTTACGATGAAGCTTTCGAAACACGACTATTTAGATCCGTGGTACAAAGGTTCACCAATTCTGAAGACGCTTTGATAGCAGATATGGTGGATTTTGATCATCCTAATCCAGAGCTTCAGGCATATATGGATGCTTTGGCCTTTGAGTACAAACTTCTAGAATTTGAAAATTCCCTTTGGGAATGGTAATAAAAAAGGGGCTTTTAAGCCCCTTTATTTTTTTCCTTCCATTCCATTAAGTTTTGAGCTCTACTAGCTCCTACAACGGCAGTCAATTCTTCTAATGAGGCTTCACTTATTTTTTTAACAGACTTGAAATGACTGAGCAATTTATTCGCTGTATTTTCTCCGATTCCTGGGATTGCAGTCAGCTGGGTGCCAAATGCATTTTTGCTTCGTACTTTCCGGTGAAAGGTGATCGCAAATCTATGAGCTTCATCTCGAACCCGTTGAAGGAGTCTTAGGCTTTCTGATTTCTTGTCAATGTGAATGGGATAGGAGTCCCCAGGAAAGTAAATTTCTTCCAGACGTTTTGCGATGCCGATGATCGGCATCGAACCATAGATCCCAAGCTCATGAAGTGCCTCTACGGCTGAGGATAGCTGGCCCTTACCTCCGTCGATTACGACCAGTTTAGGAAGGGGTTTGTTTTCTTCCATTAGTCTCTTGTATCTCCGTGAGACGATCTCTTTCATACTGGCGAAATCATTGGGGCCTTCTACGGTTTTGATGTGGTAGTGTCTATATTCTTTTACAGCAGGCTTTCCATTGAGAAAACAGACCATACTGGCTACAGGACTTGTCCCTTGGATATTTGAATTGTCAAAGCACTCGATGTGATCTGGAATCTCAGGAAGGCTTAGATCTTGCTGGAGCTGGCGAATGACACGGTCTTTTTTGTCTTGATTGAGACCTTTCAGTAATGCCTTCTCTTTCTTGTAGAATAGGGCATTTTTGGTCGACAATTCTACAAGCTTCTTTCGATCTCCGATTTTGGGCTGGGTTAAGTTGAGTCCTTCTATAGGGTTTTCAATAGCAATATTGACTAGAACTTCCTCTGCATCACTGTGGAATTGATCCTGTAATTGGATCAAAGCAGCAAGTAATAATTCCTCTTCGCTTTCATCCAATTTCTTTTTCAGCTCTACGTTTTTGGATACTATCAATGCTCCATTTTTCACGCGCATATAGTTGACATAGGCGTTTTTTTCATCCATCACGATACTGCAAACATCATGATTGGAGATAGTAGGATTGGCTACCAGAGATTTGGATTGATATTTTTCGAGCAGATCAAGTTTATCTTTTACTTTCTGGGCCTTTTCGAATTCCAGATTTTCTGCAGCTTCCTGCATTTTCTGTTTGAAATAGCTTTTGGCTATTCCCAGATTTCCTTTTAAGATATGTTTGGCTTGCTCTAGATCTTTGAGGTAGTCTGCTTCAGTCTGGTTGCCCACGCAGGGTCCTTGGCAGTTTCCAATATGATATTCTAAACAGACTTTGTATTGCCCTTCCTGGATTTTATAGGGGGAGAGGTCCAGTTTGCAAGTCCGGATGGTGAAGAGCTCCCGGATCAAGTCCAGAACGTTATTCATTGCCTTGACACTGGCAAAAGGCCCGAAATAGGTTCCTTTTTTGGGAATCATCTTTCGAGTCTGGAATATCCTTGGGAAATTCTCTTTGGTGACTAACAGATAAGGGTAAGTCTTATCATCCCGAAGCAAAATATTGTATTTGGGATGTGACTTTTTGATTAGATTGTTTTCGAGAAGCAAGGCATCAAACTCCGAATTGACCAGGACGATTTCGATTCGACGAATTTCCCTGACCATCCGTCTTGTTTTGAGGTTTACTCCGGTGTTTTTGTTGAAGTAGCTGCTGACCCGCTTTTTCAGGCTTTTGGCTTTGCCTACATAGATAAGTTCTTCAGCTTCATTGAAGTATTTGTATACGCCAGGGTGGTCTGGCAAATGACTATAATCGGTCGGAGCAAAAGATGATGCTTGCATAGCTCTAAATTAAAAAAACAGCTCCGGAATGAAGCTGTTTTTGTGAAATGGGTTTATCGTCAATTAGAAATCATTCTTTTTTGCATCATAGTCAAACTCGACAAACCGTTGACTTTCGCGTTCGTAGACATCGCAGTCTATCTCGATACTCAATGGTCTTTCCGGTCTTGGGAAAGGACCTTTGGTATAGCCTAGCTCTTTGTCTGCATATACTTTCTCCATGTATTTGACCCAGATAGGTCTTGCAGTACGTCCACCTTGACCGGAAATCCAACTACGGAAGTGAATTGCTCTATCATCGCCACCAGTCCAAGCACCTGATACTAGATCTTTGCTCATCCCGATATACCATCCATCGGATGCATTTTGCGTAGTCCCTGTTTTTCCTCCCAGTTCATTTCCTTCACGCAAGGACCAAGGAACGCCTTGGCTGGTGCCGGATTCTTCTTCAAACCCTCCTCTAAGCATATAGGTCATCAGATAAGCATGCTCTTCACTCATCGCGGGACGTTTTTTGGGGGTGAATTGCTGAATCACATTTCCATTTTTGTCTTCGATGCGATCGATATAAAATGGTGTGGTATGTTCTCCTTTGTTGACAAAAGTGCCAAAGGCGCCGATCATTTCATAAATAGATACATCATTCACTCCAAGTGCCAAAGCAGGGACTTCCTGCAGATCACTAGTTACGCCCAGTCTTCTGGCTGTTTCTACGACGATCTTGGGACTCAGTTTTTTCATCATATAGGCAGTGACTGAATTGATAGATTGAGCCATTGCTTTTCTAATTGTCATCTTCTGGTAGGTGAACTTCCCATCTGCATTGGAGGGAGACCAAGCTGGCTGACCAGGGATATAAACTTCCACAGGTTGATCTACGACGGAGTAGCAAGGGCTGTAGCCGTTTTCGATCGCTGCTGCATAGACGAATGGTTTGAAAGTGGAGCCCGGTTGTCTTTTGCCTTTCATCACATGGTCAAATTTGAAGTACTTGTGGTCTATACCTCCCACCCAAGCTTTGATATGGCCTGTATGTGGGTCCATACTCATAAAACCAGTCTGCAGAAATTTCTTGTAGTACTTCAGAGAGTCCATTGTGCTCATCAATGTGTCTATCTCACCGTCCCAAGAGAAAACTCTCATTTTCTTCTTTTCATGAAGCTTGATGTCGATAGAGTCCGTGTCATCACCATATCTGACCTTGAGTAGTCGATAGGCCTCTGTTCTTTTGACGGCATTTTCGATGAAGTTTGGAATCACTCTATGACTCTCGTCAATCCAAGGATCCCTAGAGCCCATGTCTTTGTAAAACAATGCCTGAAGAGCTTTCATATGCTCTTCTACAGCTTCCTCCGCATAGCGCTGCATGCGGCTGTCAATGGTTACGTAGATTTTCAGGCCATCGCCAAATAAGTCATAGGAGCTGCCATCTGACTTGATGTTTTCCTTGGTCCAGCGGAGCAAATCGGCTTTGACTACTTCCCTGAAGTAAGTGGCCAATCCGATATTTTGATTCTGAACCTTGTAATCCAGCTCGATAGGCATGGCGGAAATAGAATCATAGTCACTTTTACTCAGAAAATTGTTTTTGACCATTTGGTTCAATACAGTGTTTCTTCTTCGAAGCGAGTTGTCAGGGTTATAAACGGGGCTATAATAGGTGGGCGCTTTGAAAAGACCTACCAAAACCGCTGCCTCTTGAATATCTAGTTCGTCTGGAGTTTTATTGAAAAAAGTCTTGGATGCAGTTTTGATCCCGTAAGCATTGGATCCAAATTCAGATGTATTGAGGTACAAAGTCAATATTTCCTGTTTGGTATAGGCTTTTTCGAGCTGGGAGGCTACGATCCATTCTTTGGTCTTGATGATCAGCATTCTCAATCCCGGTATGGAGCTGAGAAATCCCTGATTATCGTCTGTCCGAGTTTTAAATAGGTTTTTGGCAGTCTGCTGTGATAGCGTCGACCCACCACCTGCATCTTGTCCCAAAAGAATGGACTTGACAAACACACGGGACATTGCTCTGATATCTATACCGGAATGCTCTTCAAATCGCTCGTCTTCGGTTGCGATTAAGGCATTGACCAAATTGGGAGAAAGTTCCTGGTAGGTGACAGGGCTTCGATTTTCTCTGGCATAAGTTCCTAGCAAAAACCCGTCAATGGAATAAAGCTCTGAGGCTACTTCACTGTCTGGATTCTCCAGAGCTTTGAAATCAGGAAGTGCCCCAAACAACCCTAGGAAATCGACACTGACCATCCATACAAACAGGATGAATCCGAAGAATCCCGCGGCAAAAGCAATCCAAAGAAATTTGACGGTTTTTTTTGCCCAATTGGAGCTCTCCGGTTTTGTATTCTTACTCATAGTTTATTGATAATTGGCTCTGAAAAAAGCCAGGTATTCCTCTATATTTTTGGACTTGTTGAGAATTTGGAAATTTTCGATAGAGATGAAGAATGATTTTTCTTTGATCTCCTGACTCAAGTGACTGGACTCAAAATCTTCTGAAAACTTCACAAAATACTCTTTTGCTTTTTCGACATTATTGAAAGGACTGATGATATAAATCGCATTTTCCTGATTCATATTCATGTTTCCGATTCTTAGTCTGGAGCCAGAGAAGTTTTTGGCATGGAATGTCTCCAAATCTCCCGTCAAACCCTCCGCTTGTGCTGCTTCTTCCAAACTCATAGACAAGACCATGATATGAGTCAGACTCTCATTGAGCTTAAATGGCGAGTCTGTCAGTTGATTGGCTGTTGAAAGTGAGTCGGTTAGGGTTTGGTTGACCTCGGCCGAATCCAGCGAACTGTTGTCTTCGGGATTAAGGGCAGCCAGCTCCTCAGCAGACAGCATAGGTTTTAGCATATTTCTTGCCAATTCTACCAGATTTGCATCTTTTGAGTTTTCTATGAAAGATTCAAGTCTAGATCGATACCGGTCACGGCTTTCCAATTTTCCTGTCACCATGATGTCCAAGATGAGTAGGCGCTCGGTATTGCGAGTGAGCGGGAAGTCTTCCAGCGTGCGTTGGATGAGTTGTCTGGCTTGGGCAAATTGGTCTTGATAATAGAGCTCGTAGGCTTTTTCGTAGTTTTTGGATGACTCGAGATAGGCTAGGTTTCCGGAAGCAGCTTCAGGGTTATTGACCGAATAGGTGTACTGGGATTCTGGGAATTCTCGATTGAGTCGAGTGACATATTGTTGTGAATTTCCTCCTAGGTCTTTTTGTCCCAGATATAAGAGATAGTAAGCTTCTGGTTTTCGGGCGCTTTCAGGATACTCTCTCACGAGTGTCTCGAGGTTATCGATACTTTGCTCCGTTTCATCCAAGTCAAAGTAGAGCAACTTTCCTAGTTCAAAATAGGACTCTTCAAGTTCGCTATTCAAGGTCAGTTTTTCCTCTGGGCTGCTCGGGATATTAGCCAAGAGGCTCTCTACGTCTGGGAGCTTATTGAGTGGGTTCTCTTCTTGTGCAGTGGAATCCTTGGGAGCAATCTCGGGCTGGGGAGAATTGCTTTGAAAATTGACAGCACTTCTTCTCCAATTGTCCTGAAGAGGACGGTTGCCCCATGTTCTGTAAAACTCTATAGATCCTTGCTGCATCGCCACAGCATTGTCAAAATAGAAGGAAGAGCCGGAGCCTCTATCTGCAAATGCGAGGAGATTGTCAAAAATCCCATTGCCTTTGGGCTGCTCTTGAGCACGTGCCTCAGCTAGCAGCCTTTCCTCTTCAGCCTTGATAAAGGCAGTAGCCTGCGCGACTTGCTCGTCCTTGGACAGTCCCGATAGGATCAACAAGCTGTCATTTTCCTGAATTCTCTCAACATGAAACACAAACTGGTCCAGTGTCTCTTTTTGTTGTGCTATCTGAATAGCTACGGGATCTCCCTCGCGAATGTGTGTCAGAGCGCTGTCTAAGTAATACTTGGTGGCACGGTAGTCATTGAATTCATTGTAACTTATATCTGCCAGCTTTTGGTAGATATAGCCTTTGATGCGTGGATTGCTTCCGGGCTCTTTGGCCGCTTGATGCAGTAGGTCTACGGTGAGATCGATGTCCCCCTGTTTTTCTTCAAATAGGGCACGCTCGTAGACAACTACGTCTTTGAGGTCTTTGTTTTTTGGGTCATCATACAGGGATTCGTAGTAGTTTCTGACCTTGCGGAGATCTTTAGAAGCGTTGAGCTCTGCCACTTGCTGCGCATAGAGCTGCGCAAAAAAGCTTCTTTCATAAGGAGGATTTCCTTCTTGGGCCTTTCTATAAAAGTCATATGCCAAGGCATCCAGCCCTTCTCTTTGATAGCGCTGTGCCAGAATGAAATTTATACGAGATTCCTCCTTCTTGTCTTTGGAATATTCTATAGCCTTGTCCAGCGCACCGATGACCCCATTGCGGTCATTCCTTTTTTCATAGTAATATGCCAAAGTCCTGTAAAGCTCGTAGCGATTGTCGTCATTGATCCCAGATTCTTTGGAAAGGTAGTCGATCGTGAAATTGGCATCTTCATAGTCCCCCAGATCTACATAGAGCCTGAGCAAGCTGATCAAAGTCTGATGTCTTAGGTCTTTGTCCTTTCCGCTGACATTGACGTATTTGAATGCATTCTGAGCATCGTCAAACTGAGCCTGGAGGTAGTCGATTTTGCCGATCAGGTAGTAGCTGTCATCTACCCATTTGGAGATACGATGCCATTCGATGGCCTTGGAAGAGAGCTCCCGTGCCGACTCTAATTTTTCTTGGTTGGATTGGATCGTAGCTGAGTCTATCGGTACAAAAACAGGTAAGACCTGCGTATAATCTTCCTTATAATTAGCCCGAACCTCATCTTCCACTTCCTTGATTTTGACATCTGCCAGATAAAATGCGTTGTAGTGGGCAGTCAAATTATGGAAGTTGCGATTGACAAAAGTATTGCGCTCCGAAGAGCAGGCTATCATAGCCAGACCAAAAGCCGTGATCCAGAAGAAGCGATGATTGAAAAATGAATGCTTTGCCATTAGGATTCTAAATTAGCCTTTTTGGTGGATTTAGAGAACGAAGAGTGTTTCGGATTCGATATTGTTTGCAAGGAAAAGGCGATCCATTGAAAAATAACTAATTTGCCTTTCCGTCTATTTCTGCAGAAACGATCTATTTAATTCATGAAAATTATCCTTAAACCCATTTTTGTCTTTTTACTTCAATTCATATCTCTTTCGATTTTTGGACAAACCCAATCTCCCAACATTGTTTTTGTCATGGCAGATGATCTAGGGATTGGGGATATTGGTGCTTATGGACAGACTTTGATCCAAACTCCCAATCTGGATCAATTGGCACAGGAAGGGATGAAATTTACCAATTTCTATGCCGGGAGTACCGTTTGTGCACCTTCTAGAGCAGCTCTGATGACTGGTCAACATACTGGACACGGGCATGTCAGAGGAAACGGTGAGTATCCCCTAGACCCAGGCCAAAAGATCATGCCCGAATACCTGAAGCAAGCTGGATACAACACGGCCATGTTTGGCAAGTGGGGGCTTGGGCAAAAAGAAACAGAAAGCAGTCCGGAAAAAAGAGGATGGGATGTGTTTGCTGGATTTCTCCATCATGTCGATGCGCACTATCAGCACCCAGACTCTATAGATATGATCGTGGATGGGAAAATCGAGAAACTTCCCGTGCCCGGTGGTATGTATGCCAATGATTACTTTGCGCAACGAGCCGGTGAATTTATTTCTGACCAGACAGCCGAAAAGCCTTTTTTCCTTTATCTATCATTCACAGTACCTCATGCAGAGTTGATTTTGAATCCAAAAGCATTGAGTTTGTATTTGGATAAGGAGGGGAATAGCGTATTCGCGGACGAGGTGGCTTGGCCAGATGGTCGACATTATGGACCTCAGGAATATCCAAAGGCCGCCTACGCCGCCATGGTCAGTCACATGGATCAGCAAGTAGGGGATTTGATGAAACTGCTGAAAGAAAAAGGGTTGGATGAAAACACGATTTTCATCTTCACTTCTGATAATGGTACCCACACAGAAGGTGGGCGTACGGACAAAGATGTTGAGTTTTTTAGCAGTAGCTCTTTCTACAGAGGCAAGAAACGTGACTTATACGAAGGAGGAGTACATGTGCCTTTTATCCTAAAATGGCCTGCACAGGTCAAAGCAGGTTCGCTTTCTGATCACCGAGCCTCTTTTTATGATTTGCCCCAGACTTTCGCAGAACTGGCGCGAGTCAGCACTCAAGACAATCTGGATGGCCTATCTCTAGCTCCGCTCTTGACAGGACAAGGTGAGCAGCCAAGCCATGACTATCTCTATTGGGAGTTTCACGAGCAGGGAGGAAAACAGGCGATCTTAAAAGACCAATGGAAAGCCATCAGACTCGAAGTGGGTAAAAATCCATCTGGGGCAATTGAGCTATATGATTTGGAAAAAGATCCATCAGAGACTGAAAATGTGGCGGACCAATATCCAGAAAAAGCAGCTGAACTAACTGAGATATTGGATGGGGTCCGAACCTCAAATCCGATATTCAATTTCGGGATCAAAAAATGAAATGATTTTGCCGGAAATTCATAGTTGAGTTTTCGGCATTTTTTTAGCTACTAGTTTGCTAAGCAAAGTAAACTTGATTTCTATGGCAAAAAGCGAAAATCAACCTAAAAGACAAATTCCCACTTGGGCCAAATACATGGGCCTATCCTTTCAGTTGTTTGGTGTGATCGGGCTTGGGACATGGCTGGGATGGTGGATTCAGCAGCAAAGTGAGATGAAATTTCCGGTGTGGATCTTAGTGTTTTCTTTCCTTTCGGTGGTTTTGGCCTTTTACCAATTGTGGGTATCGATGAAGCAGGATAGGTGAAAATGACATAAAAGCCTACCTTTGCAAAAAAAAAAATCAACATGGCTTCTAGCAAAGGCACCCATTTGAAATTCACAATTTTGTCAGCTTTTCTGGCGGGATTGATCCTCTTATTTCAGCAAGTTTTGCCTCAAGTGATCCATTCTCAGATTTGGGAGATTTATATTTTTCTAGTGATTTTATTCTTTTTGATCAATTTGATGACAAGTTTTCTGCTGAAGAAAAGCGCTGAAAATTTCTTTCAAATATCTCTTTTGGCAATGATTCTCAGAATAATAGGCTCTTTTGTATTTATTGGCATACAGGTTTGGGGCGGAATGGAGAATATTATTCTGTTTATCTCAGATTTCTTTGTGCTTTTTTTGTTATATCTGGTTTTTGATATCTACACCTTTATAGCTAACTTGCGCCCGATTTCGAAGTAGCCCTCAAAAAAACGACTTGATGACGCGTAAAATTCTGGCCCTAAGTCTTTTACTTTCAGCATTTTTGCTGAATTTCTCCAATGCGGCATTTGCAGCAGGAGCAGAGACTGAAGAAGGTGGGGAAGACCCTACGGGATTTATCATGCACCACGTAAAGGATTCGCATGAATGGCATTTTTTCAACATTGGACATACTCATGTCACTTTGCCTTTGCCGGTGATTACCTACGCATCGGATAGAGGATTGGAGTTTTACATGTCTTCTGATTTCCAAAACCATGAGACCCATCTTTTCGGTGAGGAGAATGCTCACAATGGTATCTACATCGACTCCCATGAGCATTTGGGAAGAGTAGATGGGGGTTCTATTACAGACTTCTCTATTACCAAAAACGTGGCCATGATGTTCATTGTGATTGCGTTGGTGCTTTATCTGGCGCTTTCTGCAGCTGGACATTACAAAAAGCACGGGGCTGTGGCGCCTAAAGGAGCTGCTGCTTTGGTAGAGCCGATTGTGATTTTTATTCGTGATGAGATTGCCAAAACAGCGATCGGGCCGAAATACAAAAAATTCGTTCCTTATCTGATCACTTTGTTTTTGTTTATCTGGGTAGGAAACCTGCTAGGCTTGATGCCTGGTGCGGCTAACCTGACCGGGAACATTGCAGTGACATTTACCTTGGCGATGTTGACATTTGTTTTGGTCAATGTCAATGGGAATAAGGATTATTGGAAGCACGTATTTGCGACTCCGGGTGTGCCGGCTCCATTGCTTCCTATTATTGTAGTGGTTGAGTTTATAGGTCTTTTCACTAAGCCTTTTGCCTTGATGGTTCGTCTTTTTGTAGCGATCACGGCTGGGCACATCGTGATACTTGCCTTTATTGCATTGGTGTTCATCTTTGAGTCCTATGCCATCGGGGTAGTGAGTACCATCATGGTGACCTTTATCAATATGATCGAATTGCTCGTAGCGACTATTCAGGCTTATGTCTTCACACTATTTACAGCGATGTATATCGGTGGGGCTGTGGCTGAGCATGCGCATGACGATCATCATTAATTTAAATTTCTTTGTTCAATTTATAAATCTAACGTTATGTTAACTTCTATCTTGTTGTCTGCTGGATTGGCTCTAATGGGTGCTGGTATCGGTGCAGGTATTGTTGCGATTGGCGCAGGACTTGGAATCGGTCGTATCGGTGGCCAGGCAATGGAATCTATTGCCCGTCAGCCAGAGGCTGCTGGTAAGGTACAAACCGCTATGTTGATCATCGCTGCGTTGATCGAGGTGGTTTCCCTGTTTGCAGTAGTAGTTTGTCTACTTATTGCATTGAATGCAGGTGGTCTTACCTTCTAAGAACAAAAGAATAGGGATTGGCGCTAGGCCAATCCCTTCTTATTGAACAAAATCGAAATTATACACACTACATCATGGATCTGATATTACCTAGTTCTGGCCTGATTTTCTGGCAATTGTTTGGCTTCTTGGCCTTGTTGTTTATCTTGATCAAGTTCGCTTGGAAGCCTATGTTGGGCGCATTAGAAGAGCGTGAAGCAAGTATTGACAATGCATTGAAATCTGCCGAGCAAGCTCGCAGTGAAATGGCAAACTTGAAAGCTGAGAACGAGAAGTTGTTGGCTGAGGCAAGACTAGAAAGAGACAATATCCTGAAGAAAGCTCAGGAAGCTTCTGCTAAAATGATCGAAGAAGCGAAGGATGAAGCTGGAAAGCAAGGTGCTCAAATGATCGCCAATGCCAAAGCTGTGATCGAAACAGAGAAAAAAGCTGCGCTTGCTGAAGTGAAAACTCAAGTGGCTACTTTGACTTTGGAAGTAACAGAGAAATTGTTGAAAAAGAACCTGTCAGACGACAAAGCCCAGAAGGAATTGGTAGACGGGTTTGTAAACGACTTGAAGCTTAATTAATCCCAGCACATGTCAAACTACAGAGTAGCATCCAGATATGCGAAGGCCATTTTGGAACTAGCCATAGAAAATGGCAAGCTGGAGGAAGTACATGCGGATTTTCAGAAACTCACCGCTATGGCCAAAGGGCATCGTGAGCTGAACTTGCTTCTGAACAACCCGGTGGTCAATTCTGAAAAGAAATTGAGCATTCTGAAAGCATTGTATGGGGAAAAAGCAGAAGAGTTGACCATCAAGTTTTTTGAAATCATCTCCCGCAAAAACAGAGAAGATGTCCTATTGGATGTCGCGAAGCAATTCGAAAGTCTGTACAATGAGCATAAGTCTATCCAGGTAGCAGAAGTGACAACGACATTCCCGATTGACGAAAAGCTGAAAGCTGAATTTGTCAAAATCGTGAAGGAAATCTCCGGAAAAGAGTCTGTACAATTGGTAGAAAAAATCAATCCGGCTTTGATCGGTGGATTTGTTCTGAAAGTAAATGACCGTCAGTTGGATGAGTCATTGAGTAGCAAACTGAGAGAATTGAAGAATCAGTTTAGCCAAAACCATTACGAAAGTAAAATCTAATCTTAAAAGCATTAATCAACATATATCATGGCAGAAGTAAGACCAGATGAAGTTTCGGCGATTTTGAGAGAGCAACTCTCAGGTGCCAGAACAGAGGCCGAACTCGAAGAAGTGGGTACAGTCCTCCAAGTAGGGGACGGTGTAGCTCGTATCTATGGACTTTCTAAGGCTCAGTCAGGTGAATTGCTGGAATTTGACAATGGTCTGAAAGCAATGGTACTGAACTTGGAAGAAGACAACGTAGGTGCTGTATTGTTCGGTGACTCCAAAGAGATCAAAGAAGGTGATACTGTAAAACGTACCAAAAGAATTGCTTCCATCCAAGTAGGTGAGGGCATGTTGGGTCGTGTAGTGGATACCTTGGGTAACCCGATCGACGGTAAAGGCCCTATCGCTGGTGATTTGTACGAAATGCCTTTGGAGCGTAAAGCACCAGGTGTAATCTACAGACAACCTGTAACCGAGCCTCTTCAAACGGGTATCAAGTCTATCGATGCCATGATTCCAATCGGTAGAGGACAAAGAGAATTGGTCATCGGTGACCGTCAGACTGGAAAGACTGCGGTAGTGATCGATACCATCTTGAACCAAAAAGAATTCTATGACAAAGGTGAGCCTGTATTCTGTATCTACGTTGCTGTAGGCCAGAAAGCTTCCACTGTTGCCGGTGTGGTAGCAGCTTTGGAAAAAGGCGGTGCCCTTCCATATACAGTAGTTGTTTCTGCAGCTGCTTCTGAACCTGCTCCTATGCAGTTCTTTGCTCCATTTACTGGTGCAGCTATCGGTGAGTTCTTCCGTGATACCGGACGTCCTGCTTTGGTAGTTTATGATGATCTTTCCAAGCAAGCTGTTGCTTACCGTGAAGTTTCTCTTCTATTGAAAAGACCTCCGGGACGTGAAGCATATCCAGGTGACGTATTCTACCTTCACTCCAGATTGCTAGAAAGAGCTGCGAAAATCAACAAGTCTGATGAGATCGCTCAGCAGATGAATGACCTTCCAGAGTCTCTAAAACCATTGGTGAAAGGTGGAGGTTCTTTGACCGCTCTTCCTATCATTGAAACTCAAGCTGGTGACGTTTCTGCTTATATCCCGACTAACGTAATCTCCATTACTGATGGTCAGATCTTCTTGGAAACAAACTTGTTTAACTCAGGTATCCGTCCAGCGATCAACGTAGGTATCTCCGTATCTCGTGTAGGTGGTAACGCGCAGATCAAATCTATGAAGAAAGTAGCTGGTACTTTGAAGTTGGATCAGGCTCAGTTCCGTGAATTGGAAGCATTTGCCAAGTTCGGTTCTGACCTAGATGCTACTACCAAGCGTACCATCGAAAGAGGTAGAAGAAACCAAGAGATCTTGAAGCAGCCTCAGTACTCTCCAGTATCTGTAGCGCATCAGGTAGCAATCATCTACGCTTCTACTAGAGGCTTGATGGATACTGTACCTGTAGAAAAGGCAAGAGCATTTGAGAAGGAATTCTACACCTTGTTGGATACTTCTTATCCAGATGCATTGGAGTTGATCCTGAAAGGAAATATCGACGGAGCAGGTGAAGTTTTGAAAAAAGCTGCCGCTGAACTAGCTCCTAAATACGCAAACTAAATCAAACCCTCCGGAGGTGAAAGCCTCCGGATTTTAGATATCTGATTACAATCAAGCACGAATGGCTAACCTCAAGGAAGTAAAGGAACGGATCAATTCGGTAGTCTCTACACAGCAGATTACCAAAGCAATGAAAATGGTATCCGCTGCGAAACTCAGAAGAGCTCAGGACAAAATCGTTCAGATGCGTCCTTACTCTCAGAAGTTGACCAATATCCTGAACAATGTATCCGCTGCATCTGAAGGCGCTGCTGACATTGTTTTTGCTGAAAAGCGTGATGTGAAGAAGGTATTGATCGTACCTGTTACTTCTGACAAAGGCCTTTGTGGTGCTTTCAATACCAATGTAATCAAGGCTACCAACGCCGCGATCACCAAGCAGTTTGCAGGTAAAGAAATTACCATTTTGCCTCTTGGTAGAAAAGCTTACGAAACCTTCAAAAAGCGTGAGTTTGCAGTGATCAATGATTTCTACCAGGTATTCTCTGACGTCTCTTTTGACAATGTGAAGGCCGCATCCGAATTTGCGATGAAAGGCTTCCTTGCAGGAGATTTTGATCAGGTAGTTTTGGTATTCAATGAATTCAAAAACGTAGCGACTCAGATCATCCGTACCGAGCAGTTTTTGCCTATGGCAAAAGATGAAGCCGCTGAGGTGGAGAAAACAGCAGAGACTGACTATATCATGGAGCCTTCCAGAACCTATATCATCGAGGAGCTGGTTCCTACTTCTTTGAAAATCCAGTTTTACAAGGCCGTTTTGGAAAGCAATGCTTCCGAACATGGTGCTCGTATGACAGCGATGGATAAGGCGACTGAAAACGCCGGAGAATTGTTGAAAGAATTGAGATTGATGTACAATAGAACTCGTCAAGCGGCGATTACCAATGAGATTTTGGAAATCGTGGCAGGTGCTAATGCGCTTGGCTGATACTAATTACAATAGACCTATCTTCGAAACCACAGCTCGCAAGGGTTGTGGTTTTTTGTTTTTTTCAATCCAACTCAGTCAAAACTCGGAGATTGGCTTGCGTAATGGATTATTCATTTTCGTTTGATTAACTAGGGCGAAAGGACTAGATTAGCTTCCTGAATTGTTGACTTATGAATCAAACCCTATCCAAATTTATTTTTGCTCTTTTAGCTTTTGGCTTCTTGGCATCTTGCCAACCGGAACAAAACACAAACAAGAGTGAGAAAACCAATGTGATTATTGTTTTGGCTGATGATCTCGGATATGGAGATATTGGAGCCTTTAATCCCGATAGCAAAATCCCAACACCGCATATCGATCAGTTAGCCTCGGAAGGCATGCGTTTCACAGATGCTCATACTCCATCGGCGGTCTGTACTCCCACGAGATATGGACTACTCACCGGCCGGTACAACTGGCGTAGCAGACTGAAGTCAGGAGTGCTTACTGGGAAATCTGAAGCCTTGATAGAAGATGAGCGAACTACCATTGCTGATGTGATGAAAAGTGCAGGATACCAGACTGCTTTTATCGGAAAGTGGCATTTGGGCTGGAATTGGGGCCTTGTAGATGGTGATTCCCTGCGAGGTGAAGGTTGGGATGCTAGGGATTTCGACCAGTTGGATTTCGGCAAACCAGTCACGCATACTCCCAATGATCTGGGCTTTGACTATGCTTATGGCCATTCGGGATCTCTGGATATGGCACCATATGTCTATGTAGAGAATGGAAAGGCGACAGCTATTCCAGATACTGTCACTGTGAACAAAGGTAAATATTCTTGGTGGAGAGAAGGCCCGACTGCTCCTGATTTTGATCATGAAGAAGTGACTCCCCATTTTTTTAAAAAATCTATTTCTTTCATTCATGAAAAAGCTGCTACTGATCAGCCCTTCTTTTTGTATTTGGCTTTGCCGTCTCCTCATACGCCAATTCTCCCTCCAGCTGAGTGGCAGGGCAAAAGTGGAGTAGCTCCATTTGCTGACTTTATGATGATGATAGATGATTACATGGGGCAATTGTCCGCAGCTGTAAAAGAAGCCGGGATCGAAGAAAATACACTGATCATCTTCACCAGTGACAATGGTGGATCTCCGGCAGCAGGGCTGGATGTAATGCAGGCAGCAGGACACTTTTCCAGCTATATCTACAGAGGACACAAGGCTGATATCTACGAAGGAGGGCATAGAGTTCCATTTATAGCCAAGTGGCCAGCTCAAATCCAAGCGGGTACTGAGAGAGAGCACACCATTAGTTTGACGGATGTGATGGCTACGGTTGCGGATTTTGTCGGGTATTCACTAAAGGATAACGAAGCAGAAGATAGCTATAGCCTAATGAGTTTATTTGACTCAGCTGAGCCAGTTGAGACTTTTCGGGAGGCGACCGTCTTTCATTCGATCAATGGAAGCTTTGCTATCCGTCAAGGAGATTGGAAGTTGATCATGGCCAAGGGGTCTGGTGGCTGGAGCTCACCCAAACCAAATACTTCAGATGAGGAAGGTCTTCCAGATGTGCAACTGTATAATTTAGCCTCCGATCCTGGCGAAACCAAGAACCTACAAGCTGAGAATCCGGAGAAGGTAGCTTCGCTAAAAGAATTGCTGAGCAAGTACATCCAGGAGGGAAGAAGCACACCTGGTGCTCCTCAACCAAACGATCCGATCGACGGAGAATGGAAGCAGATTGGTTTCATAAACGACTAAGACTAAAAACAGCCCTAGCATACACTAGGGCTGTTCTTTTATCTAATCTTAGAGTAGACTCGTTTTTTTCTTCCAAAAAGCGTCTAGTGAATATTTCCCTCCACCTACTATCAGGAGAACCAAAAAGACTGTGAAATAGAGTAGAGGAAGCTCCTTCCTTCCAAAAGGATCTGCTGCATGTGCTACAAATGCCGCTGTCAGCATGGTGATCATGAGTGGAATTGTGGCTAGTCTGGTTTTGAGGCCCAAAATGAGTAAGGCCGAGCAGACAACTTCAGCAAACACAGCCAATGCTAAGGAAATAGTGGGGCCCAAGCCAAAAGGGTCTGCAAACTTTACTTCATCTGCAAAGAGTCGATTTATTTTAGGGATGCCGTGTGTCAGCATCATTCCGGCTGATCCTAAGCGTAAGATCAACATGCCGAGATGCTTATTCATTGAATCTTTCATGGTGTCAAGAATTAGGGTGTCTTTTAAAGGTAGAAGCTTTCCTTTTTCTTTTGAAATAAAAATTCAATAAAGCGCCTTTTACTTATATGAATGATATCTGCCTGGTTCGAATCCTGCTATTTCCAAACTGGAGTCTTTTTGTTGGTGTAGCTCGGCGATGAGTTTGCCGGAAGCCGGTGCCAGACTTACTCCCATCATAGAATGCCCTGTATTTACCAGTACATTAGAGTAGGTAGGTGCGAAACCCAGGTAAGGTAGTCCATCTGGTGAACAGGGACGGAGACCCTTCCAGATTTTGTTTTCCTCCGGAAATTTAGACTCAAATGAAGGGTAGTAGCGATTGATTGATTCAAAAATACCCTTGACCCGATTGAGGTTGATTTTTTCGTTGGTTCCGGCTATTTCCATCGTTCCGCCAAATCGAATCTGGGATCCGTAAGGGCTTACAGCTACTTTCTGCTCTGTGAGTATCGCTGCTTGCTGGATTTCTGGTTTGTTTTCCTGAAGAAATGAATAGCCTTTTCCTCCCATCATAGGTAGGTTGAACTGGAGCATTTTTGCCAATTCACCAGACCAAGATCCGCCGCACAATATGATTTTCTCGGCAGGAATCTTCCCTTGATCGGTGAGTACCGCGCTGATATGATTTCCGTTTTTTTCAAAACCAGTTACAGCTGTTTGTGGTAGGAATTTGACTCCTTTTTCGAGTAAGTATGTTTTAAGAAACGAGTACAGCTTTCCCGGATCCAAATGAGCATCTCCCGGAAATCGTACGGCACCTCTTGCTCGTACTTCCAAATTTGGCTCTATTGCTCGAATATCTTCAGGAGAAAGAATGTCAGCTTCTAAGCCATGTTTCCGTGCAATGTGCGCAAACTCCGTCTCTTCTTTTTCTATCGATTCTGTCTGATAGATCATCATCAAGCCTTTTTCGGCTAGGGCAAGTTGGGACTCAGGGTGCTCATCTCTTAGTTCCTGATAAAGCGACTTACTGAGTAAGCTTAGGTTTTTTAGGAAAGGAATACTTCGCTCCACATGAGCCGGAGTTGCTGCTCGATAAAATTGCAGGCACCAGCTGAGCAGCTTGGCGTCCAGTCTGGGCTGAATATAAAAGGGGCTTTTGGAAGAAAACATCCAGGAAATTCCCTTGCTGATCATCCCTGGAGCGGCCAGCGGTATGATATGGCTCGGCACGATCATGCCCGCATTGCCTGTAGAACAATTTTGCTGCATGTCTCCTTTGTCGATGACCTGCACTTCTATTCCTTCTTTTTGAAGAAAATAAGCAGAGAAAAGTCCCACTATTCCGCCGCCGATGATGAGGGTTGGTTTCATATTTTTGTACCAAGTACAATGTACAACGTACCAAGGTGTGTCAAAATGACTTTGTACTTGGTACATCGTACTTTGTACAATTTAGATGACTTGGAATCCATGGACATAGGGATCGTCATCGTCCAGGATGATGGTGTTATATCCGTAAACTTTGGCCCAGCCTTCTATGCTGGGAATGATGGCTGGCTGGCCGTTTATTTCAGTTTCTTCTTCGATTCGTCCGATGAATTTGGAGCCGATGAAGCTTTCATGCACAAAGTCCTCACCGGGTTTTAGAAGTCCCTTGGCATACCACTGTGCAAGTCGCGCCGAAGTACCAGTGCCACATGGAGATCGATCGATCGCTTTGTCTCCGTAGAAGACAGCATTTCTGGCTGTACTTGTGGGGTTTAATGTCTTGCCTGTCCATAGGATATGGGAAAGCCCCCGAATCTGGGTATGCTCAGGATGGACAAAGTCATAGCGCTCATTCATCTTTTTACGCAGAGAGCGGGCCATGGAGATCAATTGCTCCGCTTTGAAATGCTCCAAGCCAGGGAAATTTTGCTGAGGATCCACAATGCAGTAGAAGTTGCCCCCATAGGCCACATCGACCGTAAGTTTTCCGAGTTCTTCGGATTCAATTTCCAGAGCTTCCGCTGCCAAAAAGCTTTTGACATTGGTGAGCTTTACGGATTTCACTTTTTTACCTTCTTGCTTGTACTCGACCAACACCAATCCTGCAGGGGTCTCTAGCCGAAGATGTCCGGGAGTTTTGGGAAAAATCAAACCTTCCTCGATCGCGATCGTCACCGTACCGATAGTCCCATGACCACACATCGCCAGACATCCGCTGGTTTCGATGAAGAGCACTGCTACATCATTTTCAGAATTGTGGGGAGGGAAAAGCATGGAGCCGGACATCATATCGTGACCTCTTGGCTCGAACATTAATCCCGTCCGGATCCAGTCCAGATTTTCCTGAAAATACTGCCGTTTTTCCAGCATGTTGGAGCCTTTGAGAAATGGAACTCCGCCAGAAACCACCCGCACGGGATTGCCACAGGTATGGGCATCGATGCAGGAGAAAGTGTGCCTTGTTGACATGAATTAATTCAAAATTGAAATAAGGGGAACGTGGACTTGATGATGGATAGGATATAAAAGTGAGAAACCGGAATCGACTATCGATTGACGGTCTCTCACATCCTAAATTTTAAATCACTTGATTTTCTCTACTGTAAACTTCCCATTGACCTGACGAACAATTTTCAGCGGGTTCTCATTTTTCAATGCATCCGGAAGCAGTTCCTGTGGCATATCCTGAAATGCGATCGGCCTTGCAAAGCGTTTGATAGCACCAGAGCCTACGGAGGTGGTTCTCGAATCAGTAGTCGAAGGGTATGGGCCTCCGTGCTGCATGGCGTAGCCTACTTCCACCCCTGTAGGTACTCCATGAAATAGCAGTCTTCCACATTTTTCCTCGAGAAGATTGATCAGGGCAGCATGGAGCTTCAGTTCTGCGATATCTCCCCAGAGGGTGATAGTCAGCTGTCCATGGAGTTTTTTGGCAACCTCCATCAGTTCATTTGGTGAGTCATAGACTACCATCAAGGCAAAAGCACCAAAGACTTCTTGTTGGAAAGCATCATCGCTGAGCCAGTCAGCAGCTGAGATAGATGCAATGGCAGGGCTACCATGGATTTCATGTTGCGGACCGGCTACCTTGATCCACTTGAGTTCATTTCTGGTTTGGTAATAAGAGATGGACTCATAGTAGGCCTTGGCAATGCCAGGGTGGAGCATAGGTGAGCCAGCGAGATCTTTGATTGCATCTGCTACAGCTGCTTCAAAAGGAATTTCAAATGCCTTGGGTACAAAGATCAGCCCGGGGTTGGTGCAGAACTGCCCCGCTCCCAAAGTCAATGAACTGACATAGGACTGTGCAAGTGGAACCAATTCGTTTTCCAGCTTTTCCGGAAAAGTAAAGACAGGATTGACTGAGCCCATCTCGGCATAGACAGGAATAGGCTCATCTCTATTAGCTGCCAAATCGTACAGCGCTTTGCCTCCGGCAAAAGAACCCGTAAATGCCACTGCCTTAGCCGCAGGATGCTTGACCAGCGCTTGTCCTACTTCTATACCTCCTTCTACGTGAATGAAGACGCCATCTGGAAGCTTGGATTCCACCACGGCTTGGTTGATGCATTCCGCCACCAGTTTTGAGGTTTTGGGATGGGCAGGGTGTCCTTTGTAAATGACCGGACAGCCAGCAGCAAGAGCCGAAATCGTGTCTCCGCCTGCGGTAGAAAATGCCAATGGGAAATTACTCGCTCCAAAGACGACCACGGGCCCTACTGGAATCAGCATTCGTCTGATGTCAGCTTTAGGAAGTGGCTCCCGATGAGAATCTCCAGGATCAATGGTTGCTTCTAGCCAGCTGCCATCTCTGACCATAGAGGCAAATAGTTTGACTTGACCTGTAGTACGTCCCAGTTCTCCGTTGATTCGGCCTTCGGGTAGATTGGACTCCTCTACCGCCAAAGGGACGATAGTCGGACGGTTGGCTTCTAGTATTTCGGCTATTTTTTCCAGAAAATCCGCTTTTGTCGAAGCAGGGATATTCTTGTATTGGATAAAAGCAGCTGAGGATGCTGCGAAAATGTCGTCTATCATAAGTCTTTTGATTTTTAATAGAAAGAATTCAAGGTAAGAAAATGATGCAAGACAGATGCCATGTAAAGAGGCTTTTACAAAGCTGGTCTTTTGGCAATGCCGTCTGCGATGATTTTCTCAATTCGTTCCCTCTCTTCTCCTATCAGCGGAAGTCTCGGAGCTCTCACGTGCTCAGACCCGATGCCGCAGTGTTGCTCGGCCAGCTTGATGTATTGTACGAGCTTAGGATGGATGTCCAGCTCCAATAGGGGAAGGAACCATCGGTAGATTTCTCTCGCTTCTTCGATTTTCCCTTCATTGACAAGGTTAAAGATGGTTACGGTTTCTTTGGGGAAGGCGCAAACCAATCCTGCAACCCATCCTACAGCGCCCATGAGGAGCTCTTCCATTGCCAAGGTATCCACACCGCACAATAATTGGAATCTGTCTCCGAATCTGTTGATCATTCGAGTTACATTGGATATATCTCGGGTGGATTCTTTGATCGCCTGAATGTTGTCGCACTCAGCCAACTCCGCAAACATATCGATGGTCACTAGCGTCTTGTAGTCCACGGGATTATTGTAGATCATGATCGGAAGATCAGTGCTGTTGGCGACGGTTTTGAAATAAGCCACTACTTCCCGGGCATCCGCAGCATAGCGCATAGGAGGAAGGATCATCAGTCCAGAAGCACCTAATTCTTTGGCCTTTTCTGCCCAGAATAGAGCGTCTTGTGTGGCTCCTTCCGCGATATTTAAAATGACTGGGACTTTTCCGGCTACATAGTCTACAGTCTCTTTCGTCAAAGTAATTTTCTCTTCTTGAGAAAGTACAGAGCTTTCGCCCAAAGTGCCTCCCAAAATAATTCCGTGAACACCAGACTCTAATTGAAAATCTATATTTTTGAAAAATAGGTCCATGTCCAAAGTCCCATCTGCATGGAACTTGGTCGTGACAGCAGGGAATACGCCTTTCCAGTTCATAGTGATTTTTTTTATTTCAAATGTAGCTGTCCACCATCTCACTGTCTTTCACAGAATTAATATTTACTGATTCTATATTGATATTTATTTTATTCAATAGGCTGTGTTTGTTTTAAAATACTATTACTTTTGATTTATGTCAAAGATTATAGCATTTCAAATCCCCAAGTCCCAAAAAGAATTTATTAGGTTTCAGCAGGACCGGGGGAGTTTTTTTTACGACAAGCTGCATCAGCATCCACAGTTACAGTTGACAGTGATTTTGGCAGGGAGAGGACAGTTTTTGAGTGGGGATTATATGGGGAGGTTTGAGCCAGGAGATGTATTCTTCTTGGGCGAAAATGTGCCTCATGTATTTAGAAGCGATGAGGAGTATTTTGAAGAAAACTCAGGTTTGGAAATAGCCGGGGATACCTTGTTTTTTGATTTTCAGGCTATGGGAAATTCTTTTTGGGAAGTAGAAGATCTGGCCGCTTTGCGAAAATTTCATGCAATGAAAGGAGCTTGCTACCAGCTTCAAGGAGCTACTCTGACTAAAATCAAGCAGCTCTTTGAAGAGGTTCAGGGTGCTTCAGGGCTGTTTCGATTTCAAAAAGGGATGGAAATGCTAGCAGAGTTGGAGGCTGGGATGGGTGAGCTAGTAGCGCTCAATCAAACCGAAGGGCTCATTGGGCTCAAGGAAAAGGATGGAAGCCGGATGGATCAGATCCTGCGATTTATACTTGAAAACAAATCCAGAGCCTTTAGTTTGGATGAGGTAGCAGGTGTCGCTCATATGAGCAAGGAGGCGTTTTGCAGATTTTTCAAATTGAGGACTCGGAAGACATTTACGCAATATGTGAATCAGCTTCGCATCTCAGATGCTCAAAAGCTACTCCAAGAGACGGAGTGGAATATTTCTGAGATTGCTTTTAAGGTGGGGTACGAGAACCTCTCCCATTTCAATAGGAATTTTAAAAGTATTGTTGGGAAAACTCCGATGGAATTCAGAAAAGGCTTTGTGCTTGAAGCTGATTAGCGGAGAATTGTGACTTTTTTTCTACACAAATGGGACAGTATTTCTCAAGATATCAGTAGCGTGTATCTTTTCTTTTTTAAGCTAATTAGTATTGTAAGTATCTGATATTTAATTTTTTGTGAAGGTTTGTTAACGTTGCTGCGACGTTGAGGCATCAATATTGGCCTTAGACGCATCAGTAACATTCTAACAAACTATGAAAAAACTACTCACAACTTTTGCTCTTCTCCTTGTAGGGGTGAGTGCATTTTCACAACAAAATGTAAGAGAATTGGACGAGATCAACGAAGACAATTCTTGGCTGAAATTGGGCGTCAACATGGGCGTGCCAGTAGGCGACATTTCCAATTATTCATCTTTTGCATTTGGTCTGGACGCAGCTGGGCAGTTTATGAGAACTGACAATTTCGGATTGGGAGTAGCATCAGGATACACGCAGTACTTCAAAAAATCTGATGTAGCCGGTGCGGAGGATTTTGGTGTGATTCCATTGGGAGCCATGTTTAGATATTATCCTCAACCAGCGGGGGTATTTGTAGGAACTGACCTTGGGTATTCTTTTTACACAGGCTCGGGAATGAGTGAAAGTGGCGCGGCTTATATCAGACCACAGGTCGGCTATCACAATTATGACTGGAACATTTTCGGATTTTACAATCACGCCTTCACATCTGATCCGGGGATGGATGTACAAGCTGTCGGAGTCGCCGTGACTTATAATATCCGCTTTAAATAATCAAAATCAACCATACGATGAAAGCGATAGAAATTTTAGATCAAAAAATATCCAAGATCACGGTATTAGTTCTGTTGGGACTCCTGATCACTTCACAGATTTTCGCCCAAGATGGCGGATTGGATATCGATATAGATTTGGGCAAACCTGAATGGTACGAACAGCCATGGGTATGGGTAGTCGGCGGAGCCGTGTTTATTCTCATACTGGTAGCCCTTTTGAGAAAGAAAAAATAGTAGCTGGGTTTAGGTTATTTGGGACAGAGGCCATTTCATGTTGAAATGGCTTCTTTTTTTATTTGTACCCATGTGATGTTTGGATTTTTACAAATGGGTAGATGGAAGTGATATTTTTTTTATAACTAGATCATTTCTATCAATTGTGCCCAAAAAATGGGCTGATTGGGAGAGAAAACAGGAGTTTATCCCTGCAAATTGTTCTTTAACTAACCAACCTTATGAAGAAATTATACCTGACACTTTTGCTGTGTTTTACGCTCGGATTTTCTTGGGCGAATGAGCTGGTCACTATGATCCAGACTTATCAGGCTGATCGAGGAGCCTTGTTTAGGTTATACACCAATCGCCTCTCAGATGAATACTTCCAGCGAATGCAAGCATTTAATCAAGAGTATCTAGATGCATTGCAAAGCTATAATTATGATTCCTTTTCTGAAGATGGAAAGATCGATTATGTGTTGTTCAGAAACTATCTAGAGACACAGCTCGCTGAATTGAATCTTGAAAAGCGGGATTTTGACGAGGTGAAAAATGTAGTTGCATTTGGCGGACCTCTTCATGATTTTGTAGTCGCTAGAAGAAGAGCCAAAGAGCCAGACTCCAAAGCTCTTGCCGCTACTTGGAACGAGGTGGCCAAAAAAATTGACCAGCAGCTAGCCGCTCTCCCATCCACAAGCAAGTATACTTCTTGGCAAAAAGCCGATCTGGCAGCCATGTCAGTCGAAAGCATGGCAGGAGTAGTAAAGGAAGCTTATGAATTTTACTATGACTATGATCCTGAATTCACCTGGTGGATGCCAGAGCCATGGAAAAAGCTCGAGGCAAGCATGAAGACTTATGCCAAAGCATTGCGTGAGCACTACACCAATTCGGTCAAAGATGATGGAAGTGGGATTATCGGCAAGCCGATCGGTCGCGAAGCCTTGCTGAATCAACTGGCTTTTGAGATGATTGCTTATAGTCCGGAGGAGTTGATTGCAGAGGCAGAAAAGCAGTTTGCCTGGTGCGAGAAGGAAATGCTCAAAGCGTCGAATGAACTGGGCTTTGGGGATGACTGGAAAGCTGCTTTGGAAATGGTCAAAGAGACATACCTGCCTGCAGGAGCCTGGCCGGAAGAAGTCGCCAGACTTGGGGAAGAGGCAATAGGAATCATGGAAGAAAATGATTGGATCACTGTGCCGCCTTTGGCCAAGGAAACTTGGAGAACTACCATGATTTCTGCCGAAAGACAACGAGTAAGTCCTTTCTTTTTGGGAGGCGAAGTCATTCAGATTTCTTACCCTACCTCAGAGATGAGCCATGAGGAAAAGATGATGTCTATGCGTGGTAATAATCCTCATTTTTCCAGAGCTACTGTGCAGCACGAATTGATTCCAGGCCACCATTTGCAGCAGTTTATGAATCAGCGCTACAATACGCACAGAAGAATGTTCAGAACTCCTTTTTGGACTGAGGGCTGGGCTTTGTATTGGGAATTTGTGCTGTGGGACAGGGATTTTCCAAGAGATGCCAAAGACAAAGTAGGGATGCTTTTCTGGAGAATGCACCGATGTGCTCGTATCATTTTCTCTTTGAGCTATCACTTGGGTACGATGAGTCCTCAGGAATGTATTGACCTATTGGTGGATAAAGTTGGGCACGAATATGCCAATGCAGAGGCGGAAGTTCGCCGTTCTTTTGAAGGTCGATATGGTCCATTGTACCAAATTGCCTATATGATCGGAGCTTTGGAGTTTTACTCCCTCAGACAAGAAATGGTAGAAAGCGGTAAAATGGAAGAGAAGGCCTTTCACGATCTGATTATGCAGCAAAACACCATGCCTGTAGAAATACTCAGAGCCAAAGTGACAGGAAAACCTCTGGATAAAAACCATAAGGCTAGCTGGAAGTTCTTGGATTGAGCAAAACAAAAAAGGAGACCATTGTGGTCTCCTTTTTTAATTTTAGCTGGATTTACTTTTTCTTGAGAGTGATCAGAATTACCCCGTTTTTTCCATCTTCCCCAAAGAGGTCTGTGGCAGACTTGTCTTTGAGTACAGAGATGCTTTCAATGTCCTTTGGATTGATCTCGCTCAATTGTTTCTGATCGATTTTTTTGTGCTTCCCATTTTCCAAAACCTCGTAATATGATGGCTGTTTGTCGGAGTTTGCGCCTTGTACATACACTTTAGTTTGTCCATCTCCAGAGCTATAGAAGGAGGAAGAAGGATAGCCGACTACTGCGGTGCTCCCTGATCGGATAGAACCGACACCTGTTACAGTATTTGGCTTGGCCACATAGCCGTAGACACTTGTCGCTTTGACTGGCTTGTCCAGTTGGTCGATCTGATCTGCGGTGAGCTCGTTTTTAATGGCGACAAGTGAGTTTAGCTGCTTTTTTTTGAGTTTATTTTCGATTTCTAGCACGACATCCATTTGTTTGGAAACTGCCGTCTGATCTATTTTGGTCTGCTCCAGCATTAGTTTCAGTTTGCTGTTGGCCTCATCCAGATCCCACTTCAGTGTAGAGAATTCACCGGCATTGTCTGCATGGATTTTTTTGATTTTGGCGGCCTGCGCATCTGTCAACTTGAGCTCTTTTCGTGCCTCCATGATGCGGTCAGCCGAGTAGAGATTTTCTTTGAATATATCTTGCCCCTGGGCGACCTTTGGGCTGACTACGATTTGTCCCAAAGCTAGGTTTGAAAGCAGAAAAAGGGTGATTAGAAATAGGTTTTTCATTGTTAAGTTGGTTTAGAAATCAGTCAAAAGGGAAGAGGTAGTCGGCTCCCAAGTATCGATGTAAGCTTTTTCCTCAATGGTTATTTGTTGCTCATTTTGCTCGTTTGTTTCCAAGGAGATGATGATCACCTCCGAGGGAGCCTGAGGTGCTTGGGAAAGCTTGATAAACCAAAAGCAGCCCAGCAGCAAACTAGCAGCGATGCCAGTCGGGATCCACCAATGGATGGATTTAACTTGTGTCTCAGGAAATTGTGGTACTGGTAGCTCCTGATCCTGTTTTTTCATGTCTGAGAAAAAGCGTTGGAGCATTTCGTCATTTTCCATTTTGCTCGATCAGTTGAGATTTGAGAATCAATTCTTTGAGTTTCTTTTTACCGCGCTCGTAGTGAGTTCGGGCCGTTCCTACGCTGATTTGTAGGATTTCTGCACTTTCGGAGATTGTCATTTGGTGATAAAACACAGCTAGAATGACCTCCTTTTGCATTTCTGGAAGCTTTCGGATGATGCCTTCATAGTCTGTGCAGTCCAAATGTTCCTCCAACTCCACAGGTTCATAGGATTCGTCCAGAGAGGTTGTTTTGCCAGACTTCCGCAGCTCATCGATACAGGTGTACCGGATGATGGAGAACAGCCATGTTTTGGCCTTTTGCGGATTTTTTAGCTTGGCATTTCCTTCCAGAATTTTCAAATAAGACTGCTGTAGCATATCCTTGGCTAGCTCATCATCGAACTGGCAGCACTGCCTCGCCCAGAGATAGGCGTCACGATGAAACTGTTTGAGAATATGTTCGAGCTCTGTCCGATTCATTTACATCCTTTAGTCGGATTAATGGAAGAATATATGACAAAGAGATTAGAAAAGTTTACAAAGTTTAAAACTGGAAAGAGGTAATCCTTTGATAATTATCACTTTCAAACTTTTGAGCCTATTTATCTTTGATCTTGAATAAGTAAGCTAAGGAAAACTCCAGTACGGTTGAGTTCATGTCAAAAATACGGTCTTGGCTCTCTGGATTTGAAAAATCATAAGAGAATCGTACCTCTCCTGCCAGCGTGCTTTTTCCAAAAATCTTGGAAATACCGGCTCCAGCTGTCAGCCCATACATGAATTTTTTTGGGTCATCACTAGCTCCACCGTAGGTCGGGATTTCTACTGGGCTCGCATCACTGAACTCCCGCCGCACATCAGTAGCCTTTAGCAAATATCCAAAATGGGGGCCTACCTTGATCTGAAATCGTCCGGATCTACCGGCATAAAATGAAGCCAGCAATGGCATTTTGAGATAGTTAAACTCCGTACTATTGGATACCGTGGGCTCCACTTCCTCTTGTATCTGTTCAAAACCCATCGTGACCCACTGGAAGTTTGCTTCTATCCCGGCATTTTTGGAGTTGAAGTGCTCGATGACCAGAGCAAAAGTGGGATTACCCAAGCTTTCAACTTTTTCGCCCCTAGAATTGGCCGCTGGCCGATAGGTATAGGTGCTAGTGGTATAGCCACCCCGGATACCGATGCTGGTTTGGGAGAAAGCCGTAAATCCGCAGATCAGAAAGAGAAAAGCCAAGAGGGTAATACGCATATCCAAAATAAGGGAATCTGGACGAGATTATTTTTGATTTATTGTGAAAGTACCTGAAACGGGCTTTCCGTCAACGGAAAGTCCCCTGATCTCTACCGTCATCGGGCCTGCTGAGTCGTTGGTGAAAAAGGAAATACTAGCTTCGCCAGACTCATCGGTCACTAGAGTAGGGTTCCAGTATAACGTTTGTCTCAAGTCTTTACCTTCTAGATCATCTTCCTGATCATAGTCGAGTTGGTAGAAATTTTGAACTGGCTGGTATCCTTCCAGAGTGAATACACTCATGCTTTGGGTGTTGGAAAGTGGATTGTCTGGAGAAGAACCTTCTTTGAGATAGACGGCGATCACCCCGTTTGCACCTTGATCACCCAGCATGGAGACAGTTCTGGTCACGATCTCTACCCGATCTATATCGTTGGGATTGACAGTTCGTAGGTTGTCAGCAGCCGTAGTGGAGCCTGTACTAGGGCGGATGGAGCCATTGATCATGACTACAGGCTCGAGTGAACCAGAGAAAGAACCGGAGCCTCTAAAGCGTATCTGCTGCTGACCGGATGCTCCAGCGACTGTGACGCGCATTCCCGGTACATTTCCCGCTAGACTATTGACCAAGTCTACCGTATTGCCGGTTCCCATGAGTTTTTCGCCGGTGACGACATAGTCAGGGCTCCCGTAGATCGATTGTTTAGATTGGGAGTCTGGAGAGGTCTCTTCGGCTTCCATTTCGTTGGGATTGTCGTCAGGCACTAGTGCCAAAGGCCGGATTGATGTTTCCACCTTGTATGTTTTCGGAAAAGAAGGATTAGGAGGAAGGACCACTGGGGCTTTGAGTGACTCGGTGAGCTCTACAGAAGCGACTGGTTTTCCTTTTTTATCCATGGCTTGAATCGCCAGCTTCATAGGTCCATAGAACTCCATGTCTTCGAGGATGAATTCTCCTGACTTATCAGATTGTAGGTCAATCATTCCCTCAAAGTCATTGACGAAAATGGTGATTTCGGCTTCTTCACCTTTTCCTTTTTCATCCACCGTTTTTCCTTTTTGGGTGATACCTTTTTCGATGGTATAGGCGAAGCGATTTAGGTCGACCTTGTCTGAAATCTTATCCAAGGTTAACTGTTTATCGATGGATACTGGATAGGATATCAGAGGTACTTGTGTCTGATCCAGGACCGACACAGATAGAATAGTCTGTAACGCTTTTTGATCCTGATTTTTGGCTGATATCGTTAGGGTGACTTTTTCGCGTGCTTCGTAGCTGACTTGGTCGGCGTAGACGGAAGTGAGTGAAGAGGATTCTGAAGATGCTGTTGGTTGAATTCGGGTATATAAGTCCAGCACTTGAAGAGGCTGCACGTAGAGGTGCTCAGGACCATAGTTTCGATTCCAATTGGTGTAAGCTCTTAAAAAGTAATTTTCTTGTGAAAGACTGTCGGGAAGGTGGAAATTTCCCGCAACTGCCCCGTCAAAAATCTTGAATTTCTTTTCAATAATGTAATCACGGTTGGCGTTGATCAGTTCTACATAGAGTACGGTACTCAGCTCCTGGTTAAGAAGCGGGTTTCCATAGTTGAGAAAGGCCTTGAAAAACACCTCGTCTCCGGCATAGTAAAACGGTTTGTCTGTGTGTAAAAAGACTTTCTCTTGCAAATTCTGAGCAGTTCGTTCTAGATTTTGTAGCTGGATCGCTTTCTCGGCATCATAATCCAATGGCAGGAGTGTAGAAATTCTTTTCCTATCCATATCACCAGAAAATACCAGATCCTGAGGGTTGAGAACGGAGCCGTTTGCCTTGACTCGTACTTTTCCACTATTTACCTCTAGCCACGATACCGGGTAGGGGGCGTCTTTGTAGGTGTTTACTTGGGTGTAACCTTTTTGGTAGTGGATTTCGATTCTGCCTTTGAGATTGATCAGGTATTCTCCTGACTTATCTGCTGGTGTGACAAGATCCTGAGGTTTGTATTCTACTACCGATCTCCCAAGCTCATTGGCAAAAATGTCCGAGCGCATATTCATAGAAGGCGATCCGCCAGCCTTGTCCCCATAGAGATAGAACCCTTCTTTTAAATGGTCACCGGAAATCATCGCCCGAAACATGTTTTGAGGGGATTTACGATAGGTGTCAGCTCTATTTTGCTCCCAAGTGCTGCGTTGCGAGTCTGATTCAGGATTTAATTCTTCGAAGCGGGCGGCACCTGCGATTCGATAGTTGGTAGGGGTGTCAAAAAACTCTTTGAGGTCAAAGGTGATTTTATAGCCTAAATAGTTGTTGACGAGTTCGATTGGAAGTTGAGCTTCTGCCTTGAAACTCCCTTTTTCTTCGGCTTCCGGAAAGTCAATTACCCACGGATTGAGGATTTCAGATTGGGCGGCGATGGCATCATTGCCAAGGAAGAGGTTTTCAAATTTTCTTAAATCTCTTTCCCAGGACTTGTCCCTTTTGGCTTTGATCTCTACATCAGAAAGCTCCGTTTCAAGCGGTTTCATGCTCAAGTTGACCGTCAGTGTGCCGCCAGGATTCAAAGTCACAGATTTGGTCTGGGCCTCATAGCCCATAAACGAGAATCCCAATTCAACAGGGCCTGCTTCCAATCCTTCAAGACTGTAATTGCCATCCATGTCTGTGACAGTCGAGATCGTGGTGTTATTGACGAATACATTGCAGTAAGGGAGCGTTTCCCCTGTTCCGGCATCTTTGATAGTGCCTTTGACAGCGGCAGTTTGGCTCCATGCTGAAAAGTGAATCGAAAAGAGAATTAAAAGTAAGCTGATCCCTCTTGTAGAATGGGATGTCGAGAAAAAGAACATAGGCTGAGAAGTGAAGCTATCCGAATATATCCTTGAAAAATAAGAGATTAATTCTAGTATGAAAAAATAAAAGCTCCTCAATAGGAGCTTTTTATACTGTTTATGACTTTTTCACATCATCCAAATCGTCTCGATCTTTGAGCTTCTTATCTTCGACATTTTGATTTAGAAATTCGTTGATCTTGTCGATAGGGAAGGAGGAACTGATTTCACCAAAGGAATTGATTTCCATTTTAAAGCCTTTCAACTCTTCGTGTACTTTTGGATCCTCGTCCTTCTTTTTCTTCTTTTTGCTCATGGCTTTGGTCTTTATCCCGCTAAAGGTAACGTATCCAAGGCGAATCGGATGCGTTTGGCTACTTCGGCCGTACCCAAGATAGCAAATATCTCCATCAAATCCGGTCCGCCACCGACTCCGGTGACAGCCAGACGGACAGCTTGCATCACTTTGCCCAACTTGATTTCTTCCGCTTCCGCTGATTCGCCCAATAGCGTTTTGGCTGTTTCTGCATCAAATGTCCCGCTATGCATATCCAGTACCCCGGCGTAGTGAGTTAATACTTTGACTGCGTCCTCATTCCATTTTTTAGAAGCCACTTGCTCGTCAAATGTCTCTGGAGCTATGACAATGTAGTGATAGTCTTTCCAAAATTCCGAAGGGAAGGTCACTCTCTCTTTGGTCAAGCGCACCACATTTTCGGCTAATTCTTGAGAGATTTCAGTGCCAGATGATTTGGCATCAGCTACCACGAAGTCCGCCAATTCTGAATCTGGCTTGGATCTCAAATATTGCTCATTGTACCATTTGGCTTTCGCAATGTCAAATTTAGTACCTGACTTGCCGATTCGTTCTACTGAGAAAGCCTCAACCAATTCTTCTTTGGAGAAAATCTCCTGATCATTGCCGGGATTCCATCCCAAGAATGCCAAGAAGTTTAAGAAAGCATCAGGAAGGTAACCCTGCTCTCTGAAACCTGCAGCTGTTTCACCAGTGGCTTTGTTTTCCCAGTTGAGAGGGAATACAGGAAAGCCTAATTTATCTCCATCACGCTTGGATAGTTTGCCATTTCCATCAGGCTTTAGAAGCAAAGGTAAATGGGCAAATTGAGGCATGGTGTCTTCCCAGCCGAAGAATTTGTAGAGCAAAACGTGCAAAGGTGCGGATGGCAACCATTCCTCGCCACGGATCACATGGGTGATTCCCATCAAATGATCATCGACGATATTCGCCAAGTGATAGGTAGGCATGCCGTCTGATTTCATCAGAACTTTATCATCCAAAGTAGAAGTATGAACCATCACCCAGCCACGAATCATATCGTTTAGACGAACTTCCTCTTTGCGGGGGATTTTCACCCGGATGACATAAGGCTCTCCAGAAGCCAATCTCTCTTTTACTTCCTCTTCAGAAAGTGTCAGGGAGTTTTTCATCTGAGTCCTGGTGATGCTATTGTATTGAGGCTGAACTACGCGAGCGGCGGTCAGCCTTTCTCTCATGGCTTCCAGTTCCTCAGAAGTGTCAAAAGCATAGTATGCATGACCTTTTTCTACTAGGTCCAATGCGTACTGCATGTAGTCTGGCTTACGCTCAGATTGACGATATGGTCCTACAGTACCTGGATTCCAAGGGCTTTCGTCTGGATTGATTCCCAGCCACTCCAAGGACTCTTTGATATATTCCTCTGCTCCGGGTACGAAGCGAGTTTGATCAGTGTCCTCGATTCTAAGAAGGAATTTCCCTCCCAGTTTTTTGGCAAAAAGGTAATTGTAAAGGGCGGTTCTCACGCCTCCGATATGCAGTGGCCCTGTCGGGGATGGGGCAAACCGTACTCGAACTTCTGTACTCATGCTTAGCTAGTATTTCTTAAAGAGGTCAAAGCCTCATCAATTCATAAATCTTAGCTGCAAAGATAGAGAAATGTAAGGGAAGGGAAATTTCAATGAAAGAATATTCTGTAGAGGAAGCCTATTCTTTTTTGATGTGGTTTTTGAGAAAGGCAAGAACAAAAAAGCCTACGATAGCAGCCAATCCGGGGACTGAGAAAAACACCATGTGCCAAAAACGAGATCCTTCTTCTGGGCTGAAGTGGAAGAAGTGGTGGTTCATCGAGAGGCTCCAGTCAGTCAAAAGATCCAAATAGGCCAAATACGCCATGTAAATCGAAATAGAGAGAATAATGGCAGCCCCTACTTGCAATATGGTAATAAAAACAGTGGCCAAATTTTTGGCAGGATCGAGCATGCTGGGAGTATTCATGGGCAAAAAGTTTAGATTAAAGCTACAAGTTTCTATTTGTAATTCAGATTTTTTCGGTCTTAAAACTGGTTAATTGACTGATAGTAAGTGTCTATTGGCTAAAAGTGAAACGAACGCGAGAGGAGAAATATTTTTTGATAGAAAAAATGTAGGCCAGATATAAAAAAAAGGAACCCATTGCTGAGTTCCTTTTTTAGGGGAAGAGTATGCACTCTTAGTGCTTCACTCTGATTTTTTCCTTGATACGAGCAGCTTTACCTTGACGTCCTCTCAAGTAGAACAATCTAGCTCTTCTTACTCTACCTTGTCTCAATACGTCGATTTGCTCGATAGATGGAGAAAGGATAGGGAAGATACGCTCTACACCGATACCATTGGAGATTTTTCTTACTGTGAAAGTCTCACCATTGGAGTTCGGGTTTTTACGCTGGATCACAGTTCCTTGGAACTGCTGGATTCTTTCCTTATTACCTTCTTTGATACGTACGTGTACGTTGATGGTATCACCAGCTTTGAATGAAGGGAATTTAGCTCTTGCTTCGCTGTATTCCGCTTCTACAATTTTCAATAGTTCGCTCATAGCTTTTATATTTTATGCTTTCGCTGTTTGGCCAACGCGTGGCTTTTTCAATTACTTCTTGTTCGATTTTGTTTCGCTTTTCCCCAATCCTGACTTGGCCAGCAAATCAGGCCTTCGTTCTTGGGTTCGGCGAACCGATGCTTCAAATCTCCATTCGTTGATCTTGGCTTCATGACCTGAAAGCAATACCGGCGGTACTTCCATTCCTTGCCATTCGGCAGGCCTTGTATACACTGGAGGTGCTAGCAGGTGATCTTGGAAGCTGTCAGTCAGTGCCGAGGTCTCATCATTGAGTACTCCGGGTATCAGTCGGATCAAAGCATCAGCCACTACTGCGGCTGCCAATTCTCCTCCGGATAGGACAAAGTCCCCAATACTGATCTCTTTGGTGATATAGCGCTTTCTGATTCGTTCATCCACTCCTTTGTAGTGACCACAGAGGATCAGGAGATTTTGATTCATAGAAAGGGCATTGGACATGGGTTGATCAAAAGTCTCACCATCAGGAGTCATATAGATGATCTCATCATATGTTCTTTCCTGCTGTAGCGTTTCGATGCAAAGTGAAATCGGCTCAATCATTAGGACCATTCCGGCTCCACCTCCAAAGGCATAATCATCCACTTGCTTTTGCTTGCCTGTGGCATAATCGCGTAAGTTGTGCACTCTGACTGTGGCCAGCCCTTTTTCTTCGGCTCTTTTGATAATCGAATGTGAAAAGGGACCTTCCAGCAATCCGGGTACTACGCTGATGATGTCAATATGCATGCTCAGTCTTCCAGATAAATGTCAAGTAAACCTTCGGGTAGTCGGCAGAAAACTTTCTTTGCTGCCTTGTCCACCTTGAGAATGATCCCGTCCTGAATCGGAATGAGAACTTCTTTCTCTTGGTGTTTGACTCCGAGGAGATCTTGGGTTTCCAGATCGTAGATGACTTCCACGGGTCCGATGAGACCTCTGGATTCATCTTCTACTTCAAACCCAACTAGTTCGTGGTAGTAGTATTGATCTTCTTCGAGCTTGGGAAGTGCCGTGAGAGGAAGAAAGACTTCCGATCCCACTAGGCTTTCTACTTGCTCGAGAGAATCCAACTCTTCAAATTTCGCCAGTACTTTATTTCCCGGCTGCAGAACGAAGTGTTCCAAAAAGAAAGGAACCATTCGGCCTTTTTGATCTAAGAAAAGATGTTCTAGGTCTTCGTACTCTTCTGGATAATCTACATCCAATACGATGACTAGTTCACCACGAAGTCCATGAACCTTGGCTACATAGCCCAATTGAAAGCATTGCTCCTTGTTCATGGGGAGAATATCTATTAAGCTTGAGCTTCGTCGCCTTCTGCGGAAGCCTCAGGAGCAGCCTCTTCTGGTGCATTTTCAGCAGCAGCTTCAGCTTCAGCGGCTGCAGCAGCAGCTTTTGCTTCTTCTTCTCTTGCTTTGATAGCGTCCAGACGAGCCTGATTTTTAGCGGTCTCAGCTTCCAAAGCTTTCTTACGAGCTTCGTCTTTCGCCTTACCGATAGAATCAACTTTACCAGCGATTTTGGTTTCTTTTTCGGTCAACCACGCTTCGAATTTCGCATCAGCTTGTTCTTGAGTGATAGCACCTTTTACCACACCGATTTGAAGGTGTTTTTTCAGCATGACACCTCTGTAAGAAAGCATAGCTTTCACAGTGTCGGTAGGCTGAGCTCCGTTCAACAACCACTGTAGAGCGCGCTCATTGTTGATGTTGATGGATGCAGGGTTTGTGTTCGGATTGTAAGTTCCGATTTTCTCGATGAAGCGTCCATCACGTGGAGCTCTAGCATCTGCGATAACCACGTCATAGATAGCCATTTTCTTTCTACCTCTACGTGCTAATCTGATTTTAACTGCCATAATTTATCTGTGTTTGTTAAGCGGATGGAACCCGTCCATCCTAAATTTGGAGTGCAAAGATAGGTTAATTCCCTGTAATGCCATAAGTTGGCTGTAAATTATTTGCAGGAAAATGAGTATTTCCTTATTCTTGAGACCCTGATTTGTTACAAATTTAAAGAAATTTGATTTTCAGGTTCTGGCCTCGTAGTTCAACGGATAGAACAAGCGTTTCCTAAACGCTAGATCCAAGTTCGATTCTTGGCGGGGCTATTTTACTAGTCAAGACTTAAAAAATCAGCCTTCTTGGCCTGTCGTTTACTTAATTTGATCACTCACTTCCCTCTTTTTACTGTTGATTCACTCGTTCTGTAATCCTCCAAAAGGGTTTTTAACTCCGCGACTTTTTCGGGATTTTGCTCAAATAAATTGGCTCTCTGCTCCGGATCTTTTTTCATATCAAAGAGGAGACCTGGCGTATTGAAATCAGTATATCCGGTCAATTCTTTGAATGATTCTGGCAAAGGTCTAAGTCCTCCTGTCGAATCATTGATATAGAGCCAATTGCCTTTTCTGATTCCCCAGATTTTTGGATTCGTATTGTGTATGGTAGCATCTCTGAGAGGTGAGTTATATTCTTTTCCAGTGAAAACAGCAGTGAAATCATAACTGTCTGGAGCTGCTTTTTCTGGTAGTTCTATCCCCACAATATTGGCAATGGTTGCCATGATATCTATTTGAGAAATCAGTTCGTGGGAAACGGTCTCAGCCTGAATGTGCCCTGGCCATTTGACAATGAATGGCACATGATGTCCTCCTTCCCAAACATCCCTTTTTAAACCTCGAAAATCACCCATACTGAAGTGATCAAACTTTTCCGCTCTTTCCCATGCATAATGCTCTGGGCCATTGTCTGCACTGAAAATGACGATAGTGTTTTCTTCCAAGCCACGATCCTTGAGGGTAGCCAATACTTCACCAATCACCCAGTCCGTTTGAACCATAAAATCTCCATATGCTCCGGCCTGTGATTTCCCGTCAAATTCATCATTTGGAATAATTGGAGCGTGTGGCGAAGGCAAAGCAAAGTATAAAAAGAAAGGTTTGTTTTTATCTTGGTTTTTGATCCATTCCTTGGTTTTCTGAGCCAAAGTGGGCAATACTTCATAAGGATTCCAGTCCTTGACTTTTGGTCCCGGTCTGAATTCCCAACTTCCTTCCTTTACTTCAAACCCGATGTTGTGGATATCCATGGTTTCGGTTGGAGCTTGGACGATTCGGTCATTTTCTACCCATGCATAGGGAGGGAAATTGATGGTGCCATCGCCGAAATAGTAATCAAAACCTCTGTCCAAAGGACCTCCTTTGACAGGCTTGCTCCAGTCGATATCCTCAGGGAGATAGTACTTGGTTTTATTTTCCCATTGTTCTACCTCAGCAGTGGGTTGATTTTTGAACTCCCAGTCCCAACCCAAATGCCACTTACCGATAATGGCGGTAGAATAGCCTTCAGTTTGTAGAAGTTGAGGTAAGGTGATGTCAGTTTCTGCGAAAAACGGTTCCCCAAAAGCTCCCACTATACCGAACTGCCTCCTCCAGTGATAGGTCCCCGTCAAAAGTGCATATCTACTTGGAGAGCAGATTCCTGAAGAACTATGCGCATCCGAAAATCGCATTCCCTCTCTGGCCAACCTGTCGAGATTTGGGGTAGGGATTTTGGAGTTAGGGTTTTGGATAGCCAAATCTCCATAGCCCATGTCATCGGCATAGATAATAATGATATTTGGAGGGGTAGACCTGTTTTTTGAACAGGCAGATATACAAAGAATTAAAAAAAGGAATGTAATGATGCTTGATTTGGATAAAGAAAATGCGCGCATGTATATGATTGAAGATCGAGTCACGTAATTAGTCCAAATACCCTAAAAATTCAAATCGTTTGAATTAAAATGTTTTCAACTCTCTTTCATCTAAGGGTTTTGTGGCTCTATGTGGGCTTGGTTTGTAGCCGTCCCGCCCACTTCGACTTTCACCAGAAAAACATTCCCGCTCTCCGGAAATTGCATGAGCAATTCAGGGCTAAGATTTTCTTGAGCAGTTGTAATTAGAAGTTGATCCAGATTAGGACCACCAAAAGCGCAAGAAGTCACATGAGGTACAGGGAGGTCAATTTTATCCAGAAGATTCCCGGATTTGGGATTCCAGCGGTAGACTCCAGATCCACCATAATGGGCTATCCATAGCATTCCTTCCTGATCGATACACATGCCATCAGGAGTTCCGATTTCTTTAGGGACATTTATAGCAATTCTTTTAAAACTGATTTCACCCGATACCACATCAAAGCCAAATTCTTGCACTTTTTGGGTAGGCGAGTCAATAAAATAAAAACTCGATTGATCCTCGGTCCAAGCCATTCCGTTGGAAATCGTCAGGTTTTCCAATTTCTTTTCAATAATCAAATCTTCAGAAATACGGTATAAAGAACCGGCCCCTTCGGTAAACAAAGTGCTTAAAGTTCCTATCCAGATTCGCCCTCTTGGATCTACTTTTCCATCATTGAATCGGTGTAGAGGAAATTCATGTTCCACTTCTAGTAATGTTTCCTGCTTTCCAGTTTCGAGATCAAAACGAATCAAACTTCGGTCTAATCCCAAAATCAATTCATTTTCTTTTCCCTCTAGCACGACTGCTAATCTTCCAGGAAATTTCTTGGTGGTTATAGTTTGAGAAGGCCACACCATTTGAAAAAGGGTACCGCTTTCAATATCCACCCAGAAAAAGGATTGATGCTTGGCAATCCAAATGGGACCTTCCCCAAGGAAGCATTGAGATGGGAAAGAGGTAAGGTTAAAAGGTTGCAAAGTGGTAAGGTTTATAATTTTTGTTTAGGAATGAATTCCTTGATAAAACTTCGAGGGTACACTAACCTCAAAGACTATTAGTATGGCCCTAATTCTCATTTCATTAATGCCAATATTGAGCGATTTTTTTCTTCAAAAAGGCCACGCTGCGTTCCAATTGATCCATGCCGTCAACACCATCTTCAATACTGATCCATGAGTCAAAACCGACTCTTTTGAGCTCTGTGAAAATCGCATCATAATCGTTCATCCCTTTTCCGATTTCACCATGACTGAGTCGCTTTGCATATCCTTGTGCACCTCCTTCTTCTTTGCGAAGGTCTTCGATGGTTCCATATTTCAAGAACCTGTCACTCGCATGCATGGTGACTACTCTTTCAGACACATCATACAACAAATCCAAAGGATCTTCTCCTGCCAAAAAGGTATTACTTGGATCATAATTGACTCCAAAATTCGGATGATGGATGCTATTGACTAGCTGAGTGAATATGGCTCTTTTCTGTGCAAACTCAGGGTATTCCCAGAAGTCATCTTTGTAATGATTTTCGATGATCAAAGTGATCCCGAGCGATTGCGCATAGGGAAGGCAAGACTCGATGCATTCTTTAGCTAATTGAATTCCCTCTTCTACCGAAAGTTCAGGTCTGTACTGACCGGAAAGAACTCGGCAATAGGAGCCTCCCAAAACATCGGTCATTTCGATCCATCGCTTCTGTTTTTGGATTTCTTTTTCTCGGAATTTTTTGTCCCGATGCGTGAAATCAGGAGAACAGCACATCATGGGAATGACCATGCCTTCATCTTCTGCCATTCGGCGAAAAAGTGGCCAGTTCTTTTCGTCTTCCATTTCTAAAAATCCTGCATACCACTCCAATCCTTCGATTTCAAGAGGGGCTGCGAGTTGGATCCATTCGGAAATTTTCATACTTCCGTCTTTGCAGAGGGCCTGCATAAATGCTTTGGGAAAAGCTGCGAGTTTGGGCATTGTTGTTAGATTATGGTACTAGTGTCTTTTGGGGCATTTCTGCCAATCATGGGGTGCTGCTCGAGATCCACGACTTGACCGCTGATTGGGCCACTTTCATCGCTAATCCAATAAATCGCTGCGGACGCAATTTCCTCAGGCCATAGAATTCTTCCGGATGGAGCATACATGGCAGGGAGTTTTTCATACCAAGTTTCGGAAAGTCCATGTTGCTTTTTCCTTTCTCTTTCCCGCTCAGTTAAAACCCAGCCTGGATTGATTTGATTGACCCGGACTCCATAGTCCCGCATCAAGGCATCACCCAGATTTCGTGTCATGGTCATCAATCCACCTTTGGAAATGCTATATCCGAGCAAATTGGGCTCGCCACTATAGGCGTTAACAGAGCCGATATTGAGTACACATCCTCTTGATTTTTGCAATTCTTCCAATCCAGCTTGGATCAAAAGGAATGGTGCAATTGTGTTGACGTCTATTACTTTTTGAAGTAATGTTTTATCTGTGGTTTGAATATCTGAAGAAACAACCCATGCGGCATTGTTGACGATTGCGTCTAATTTTCCAAAGCTTTTTTTGGCAAGCGTAACCAATCGGTCTGCACAACCTATTGCGGAAATATCTTCCGCATGGAAAATGGCATTAGCTTCTCCAATTTCTGCTAAAACTTCCTTTCCCAGATTTTCTTCCAACCCGGTTAAAACGACTTTGGCTCCTTCGCGTACACATCGCTTGGCAATGGCTTTTCCAATCCCGGTTGTGCTCCCCGTGACGATGATGACTTTATTTTCGAGTCTCATCTTTAGACAGGTTTCAAAACTGATTTCACTACATCTCCATGATGCATTTTTTCAAAAGCTTCTTTCCATTCTGTAATCGGCCACACACCGCCAATAATTGGTTTGACATTCAAAGCTCCAGAGGTCAAAAGAGCCAAAACCCTTTCCCAAGTCGGCCAATTGTGGCTAAAGCTCCCCTGTAGTCTTACATTTTTTTGGACGATGGGGTCTATGGAAAAATTCAAAGGTTTTGGTCCCCAGCCTACTTTGGTAATTTGACCATTTGGGCGAACTAGTTTCATGGCCATTTGAAGGGTGGCGCTAACTCCGGCAGCATCAATAATCAGGTCTGCGCCCATACCGTCCCGTTTTCTAGCCCAGGTTTCTGTGGCATCTTCTCCGACTAAAGGATCACAGCCATAGGCTTGTTGGGCTATTCCCAACCTGCCTTTATCCGCTTCCAGACCAACTATTCCGACTTCTGCTCCACAGATTTTTGCCACTGCTGCACAAAGGATTCCAATAGTTCCAGGACCTATCACAATCACGCGGTCACCGGGTTTGATGGAGGAATTTCCGACAACTGCATTGTAAGCAACACAGCAAGGTTCTGTCAGGCAAGCTTCCTCGAATGACAAAGTCTCAGGCACGCTGTGTAGGCATCTTGCTGGAACACGCACAAATCTGGTCATGGCCCCATTTACTCCATAGCCGAATCCTTTTCGGGTTGGATCCAGGTTATAAAGCCCCACTTTACTCATGGGGTTCATCGGATCAATGATGGCGGCGGTTTCACTCACCACTCTATCGCCTACTTTCCAAGTGGAAACATTGGAGCCCAAAGAGGCTATTTTACCTCCAAATTCATGTCCCAATACCACGGGGTAATTGACAGGCCAACTATGGTCAGAGGTCCATTGGTGGAGATCCGATCCGCAGACACCTACGTTTTCTACTTCCAATAAAATATCATCGGGACCAATTTCCGGAACCGGGATTTCGCGTATTTCTACAGAATATTTTTCCTCTGAAAAATTTACAACTGCTGCTGATTTAGACATGAATTAGGATTTGGATGGGATTACTGTTTCTTGGCTGTGAATCGCTTCACAAATCATACGGAGGGAACTTTCCAGATCTCCGCTTGCGGTCTTGAAGGAGTCCGCATCAATGGTAAGTGGAGCTCCCAAAACCACCAAAGGAGCCCCATATTGTGGGCATTGAATAGCCTGCTCAAGGGATAGTCCACCTACCGCTTGAACTGGAATGTCAACAGCCGTAACAACTTCTCTTAATTGATCAAGAGGGCTGGGCATGCGATGACCAGCAGCCGCAATTCCTCTTCTTTCATCGTATCCGATATGGTGTATGACATAGTCACAACCTAGATCTTCTAAAAATTTTGCGCCTGCGACCATGTCTGGACAGACCATATTGTCACCCATTACTTTGGCTCCGAAGTCTTTTCCAGCCTGGACTACACATTTGATGGTTTCAGCATGAGCTCTCGCCATCACCACGACATGAGTCGCTCCGGCTTTAGCCATCATTTCAGCTTCGAGATAGCCCCCATCCATGGTCTTCAGGTCGGCTACTATTGGAATACCGGGAAAAGCTTCTCTTAATTTTCGGACTCCGTGGAGGCCTTCTGCAAGAATTAATGGGGTTCCCGCCTCCAGCCAATCCACTCCGGCCCGCATTGCCATTGCGGCAGTTTCGAGCGCTTCATCAATATTGGTAAGGTCTAGGGATATTTGTACAATAGGTTTCATTTTGGGTTAAATTTTAAAAGTAATACCCTGAAAAACAGGATTTGGACTAAGCTTTTTAAGATAAGGATTTTGACTTTATATCTAGTCCTGATCCAACGGGGAGAGCCTTGGTCGCTTTCAAACGTACGATTAGAAACCCCAAAAAAAGAAAACCTCAAGGGGTTGCCTTGAGGTTTAAGTTGATTGTTTGGTATTTGCTTATTGAAGTCTCGCCTGAATTTCCTGGACGAGTCCTTCGTATTTTTTGAGGATACGTGACCAATCTTCAAATTTCTCATCGTCTTTTACCGTGACTGAGTTTTGACCATCCAGAAAAGCTTCCTGGCTGATCAGTTTGACAGCATAAGCCAACTGATCTGAATTGCCTCCGCTACTGACAATTACCCTAGTACGAATTACGCTGGAAGCGAAATTTTCCACTTGCCAAGAGGTGGTCAAGTAGCCCGTGTTGTAATCTACAGTTTCGAGGATGTCGAAGTATCTGGTAACGATAGAAGATAAGATTCTCCAGGCCTCTTCGGAGCTGTGCGCGGAATTTACCGGAACTGTGATTCGTACATTGGCTAGGTCGGAAGAAACAGAAGATGTGTAGGCTTCATCGACTGCCATCTCGATGAAATCAGTCGCAGGTGGCTCTTGCATATTTGCTTGGTTAAAATATGTTTTGGCATAGCGCACGTAGCCATCTTTGAGAACTCTGATCTCCACGCTACCATTTAGAGGAACTTTGAGATCATAAGATCCCGTACCGACTGTTTTGCCATTGATCTGTACCAAAGCATCACTCGGGTTGGTCGTGATTTTGACCAGTCGGTCTTCAAGTTTTGCCTGCTCTCTTACTGGAGGTTCAGGATCTGTGTCAGGTTTGTTGCAAAATACCTTCGTGTATTCCACATATCCATCTTTATTGACGGTCACCGTGACGCATTCTCCGAGTGGGACATTGATGTCTTGATTCCCTCTTCCCACAGAGATTCCATTGGCTGTCACATTGCCATCCGCTGGCAATACTTCCAGTCTTACTTGCCTGTCTTCTAGTTTAAAGAAGTCTTTGAAGGGTGGTGTTTCCCGGTCTGGAGAGTTGTAGTATGTTTTGGTAATAGGTGCGTATCCTGATTTTTTGATTTCGATGGTATGAAATCTATCTTTTTCGATGACCAAGTAGATGCCCTTGGTACCGATACTTCTTCCGTCAACAAAGATTTCTGCATCGTAGGGCTCAGCCGCTATTTCTACTCTTCTGGAGTCCAATGACACTCGCTGGTCTTTGTCCCACTTGAGGTCTTTGTTGTACTCTTTGATCACTGGCTGGTAGCCAGGCTTGGTGATTTTGATTCTGTTTTTGGAGTTTTTTTCGAGTTTGTACTCGATCGTGCCTGTGCCTAGCTCCTGCATGTCAGAGTCATCATAATCATTGAGAAGGATGAATTTGGCGTCGGAATGGTTGGCAGTGATTTGTAATTTTTGAGCGTGGGCAGAAACAACAAAAAGTCCCAGCACCCAAAGGGAGAGTAAAGGTCTATAATTCATAAGTAATGGGTTGGCAAATGAGGTACGCAAATAATTCAATTCGAATTATTTATGCAACCCTTTCACAGATTGATTTGTACAAAATCAAGTAAAATCAGTCCAGTGATTCTTTAAAAAATTCAACCAATTTCCATGCATGACCTTCTGGACATCTGATTCGGAATAACCTCTCTTTGCCAAGAGATGCGGGATTTTTTGGAGATCAGCGATGGTTTCTAGGTCCCAAGGGCACTGTTCTCTTCCGAATGCTCCATCCAAATCTGAGCCGATTCCAATATGATTGGCATTGCCAGCAAGCTGACAAATGTGGTCTAGGTGATCTAAAACAGTGGCGATTTGGACATCCCTTTCTTTGGGAGTGCTCTTCCCTCTTTCCCAATTGGGGCTGAGCATCCATGCATCAAAAGCTCCCCCGATGACGGCGCCTCGCTCTATCAATGCTTTGATCATGTCATCAGAAAATTGGCGATTGTGATCCACAATGCTACGGCAATTATTGTGACTGGCCCATACCGGACCCTGGTAAATCTCCAAAGCATCCCAAAAAGCCAAATCACATAAATGGGTGGCGTCGAGTATGATTCCCAACTCATCCATTTTCTTGACGAGCTCCTTTCCTTGGGGATTGAGTGGGGCAGATGCATCCGTGCCATGCGCATAGCGACCCGGTCCATAGTGAGCAGGGCCTAGGGCGCGAAGTCCACTTTCGTAGGCCTTGTCTAGATAGTCAAGATTGACAATGGAATCAGCTCCTTCGAGTGATAGGATGAAGCCTACAGGTTTGGTGTCATTGTCCTTTCCATCCATCCAAAGCGCCAAGTGATTTTTCAAATCCTCCCCATTTTTGATCTGGGCCATTTCACCTATTTCGACCATGACCTGATACCAAGCCAATTGCCCTTGGGTTTGGGCCCAAGCCTGCTCGGGAGAATGCCAACCTGGGAGTGAGTTGTCTGGGGCCACATATCGGGCGATTTGGGTAGCGACCACTAATCCGATATTGCCTTTTCGGAGCTCTGGAAGCGAAACGACCGCTTTGGCACGATCAGGCTTGTCAGTCAAGCCTTTCTCTCTCGAGTTGATTTCGGAGACGGGTTTTGTCAAATCACGGTTCCACTCAAGCGCATTCATGCTCAAGTCCAAATGGGCATCGATTGTAAACATGGTCAAAAACTTTGGAGGATGAAGACTGTAGGGATTTTGTGTAGATCAATGCTTGACTTCTTCCAATCCTGGACTGTTTTGGTTTGGATCAGTTCGTCTTTTGCAGTGATATTTTTAGCGATGCAAAGTTTGGTCTGTGGATTCAAGCTTTGGATCACATCCTGAAGCAGTTGATTGTTGCGAAAGGGGGTTTCCATAAAAATCTGTGCCCGTTGCTCTTTGAGCGATTCCGATTCCAGCTTTCGCAATGCCTGAGATCTTTCCTTTTTATCAATCGGAAGATAGCCATGAAATGCAAAGGATTGGCCTGAAAATCCGGATCCCATCAAAGCCATAAACATGGAGCTGGGTCCTGAGAGAGGAACGACTTGGATACCGCGTGTATGGGCATGGGCCACTGCCAATGCTCCCGGATCAGCGATTCCCGGGCAGCCCGCTTCAGAAATGATGCCGACGTCTGCACCTTTGAAAAGAGGCTGGAGCAGTCTGTTCATGGATTCAGGAGAAGTGTTTTTATCCAAAATCTCCATATGAACTTCCTCTAGATTGACTCCCAATTTCAGACTGGAAATATAGCGTCTGGTAGTCCTCATATTTTCTACCAAAAATACTTTAGTGTGCTGGATGACTTCCCTCACTTGGGGAGTGATCACGGCATCGGCGGTATTTTCAGCAAGAATATTGGGGATTAGAAAGAGTTTTCCGTGAGGCATTTTTAATTGATTTTTGAATTACGAAGTTAAAGCTAATCCTCGTATCCCTATTTTTCTTTTGTGCAATTCTGGTGTTTTGATATCAGTTGAATTGCTTCATTAATTCAGGAGAAGGTTTATTTCAAGTGTAGAATTAACTCCTGAATTCGCTTCTCAATGAAAAGAGCTTTTTCATTATAAGTAAACATTCGATCATCTTGACTTACCATTCCATCTACTTTAGCTAAAGAGTCTAACCGATTGTTAAGTAAGTTGGATTGATGCTCCCTCCTAAGCTCCCAATCTTTCTGATTTTGAAGTAGAGAGTCGACTTGTTCATTGGTAAAGCTTTCTTTAATATCAGTTAGAACCTCATACAACAGTTGATCCATTTCTGATAGAAAGGTCTGGGAGCAGTTTACCATAATCTTTCCTTCATCTAGACAATTCTGATAGGATGTGTTGATTTCGTCGAGCTTTTTTTGGCAATCGGCTGGTTGAATGAATGTTAGCAAAAGAATGAAATAAAGCATAGCTTTTGATTATTTCAAAAACTTCTTGACTTCCTGAATAACAGCCGCTGGCTGCTCGGCGTGTAGCCAATGTCCGGCATTGGAGAGAAACTCGATTTCGTACTCAGGGAAATGTTCGTGAATGTCCTCCAGATCACTTTGCTGGATATAGTTGGAGTTGGCACCTGCTAAAAAGAGAGTTGGGCCTTCGAATCGGTCATCTGAGTCTAGCGCTTTGCCTACTTCTTCTATTTTTTCTGTGATTACTGGCAGGTTGATTTTCCAGACGAAACCATTGCTGTCCCGGCTTAGACTTTTGAGAAGAAACTGACGGATGCCCAACTCTGAAATAAACTGAGCCAGCTGGTCATCGGCCTCCTTTCTGGACTTGATTTGATCTAGTTTGATGGAGTTGAGCCCCGCCAAGATGGTTTGATGATGGATGGGATAATATCTTGGGGCAATGTCTGCCACAATTAATTTTGCGACCCGACTGGGATGCTCCACCGCAAATTTCATTGCCGTTTTTCCTCCCATAGAATGTCCCATGAGGTAGAACTTGTTTAAGCCTTCTGCATCTGCAAGCTCCAGAAGGTCTTCTACCATCACGTCGTAGTTCCACTCATCGGACTGAGGCGAATCACCGTGATTTCGCTGATCCACGAGGTATAGGGTGAAGTTTTTTTCCAGTTCTTTGGCAATGCTAAACCAGTTGTCTGCCGAACCAAATAATCCGTGGAGGATGATCAAAGGTTCTCCAGATCCGGTTTTTTTAAAATTTAATTTCATTCGATATACGATTTATGAATTACGATTTAAGGGCCGATGAGGTAAAAATGAAGCACCAAGTTAAAGCAATGTCCATGACAATTTTAAATAAGTACGAGCTTCGAATCTCAAGGGTTAATTTGAGGACATTCGAAAATTTATCGACTCTACCAGATCATGAGTGCCAATTTTTCAATGTTCAAATTTTCTAATCTTTACAACTCCAGCCTCCTTCTATACATCTGAATCGTATTTTCCAATCCATAATAGAGGGCATCACAAACCAATGCATGGCCAATAGAAACCTCGTCCAAGAAGGGGATGCTATGCTTCAAAAACGCCAGATTTTCCAGATCCAGATCATGTCCGGCGTTCAGTCCCAAACCCAGTTCTTTGGCTAGGTTGGCCACTTCGACATACGGCTTGACTGCTTTTTCTCTATCTGAGGGATATTGGGAAGCATAGGGCTCGGTATAGAGTTCGACGCGATCTGCGCCAGTTTCCTTGGCAGGTTCGAAATACTTGATTTCCGGATTGATGAAAATAGATACCCGGCAACCAGACTCCTTCAGTTCAGCCACGATATCTTGGAGCATGCTTTGATGGGCTATCGTGTCCCATCCGGTATTGGAAGTGATGGCCTCCGGTGGATCCGGGACTAGAGTAGCTTGGGCTGGCTTGACCAGTTTTACCATCTCTAGATAGCGTTTGTCAGGGTATCCCTCGATGTTGAACTCGGTGGTGACTACTTTGGAAAGGTCCAGTACATCTTGATAGCGGATGTGTCTTTCATCGGGACGCGGGTGAACTGTGATGCCCTGAGCTCCGAATCTTTCTGCATCCAGTGCCACTTGTACCAGATTCGGATTATTGGCGCCACGCGCATTTCTGATCGTAGCGATTTTGTTAATATTTACGCTTAGCTTAGTCATAAATGAGTCAAAAAGGTATTTTTGTCAAAATAACAATCGTATAACACAAACTTAGGAGTAATGAGTTTAAAGCAGAAGATAGAAAGTGAAATTAAATCGGCAATGATCGCCAAAGACAAAAGCAGATTGACTGCCTTGAGGGCTGTGAAGTCGCTGATTTTGCTGGAAGAGACCAAGGGTGGTGCTAAAGCAGACCTTTCTGCCGAAGATGAAATGAAGCTTTTGACCAAAGCTGCCAAGCAGCGTAAGGACTCTGCGGATATCTATGAGCAGCAGGGACGATTTGATCTTTTGGAAGTGGAAATGGCCGAGCTGAAAGTCATTCAGGAATTTTTGCCTGAAGCCATGTCTGATGAAGAATTGACACAAGCTATTCAGGATATCATCGCTCAGACTGGTGCATCCAGTCCCAAGGATATGGGAAAAGTGATGGGAGTAGCCAGCAAGCAGTTGGCAGGAAAGGCCGATGGCAAAGCGATCGCGGATAAAGTAAAAACTCTATTGAATAGTTAAATTGGAGATCAAGTCCATTGTAGATATTGTGATCGTATGCTGTCTGCTATTGGGAGCATACGAAGGATATAAGCGAGGATTCCTGCTGGGGATCCTCGGACTTTTTGGGTTTGTGATAGCGGTGATCTTGGGTTTTTATTTCATGGATCCAATGGCTACATGGCTCGGAGAAAATGTAGACTCGGTCAATATTTCTTATCCTCTCATCGGGTTCTTTTTGATTTTCATCCTTGCGAGTCTTTTGATCAATGTAGTCGGGTGGCTCCTTAAAAAAATAATGGATTTGACGATTTTGGGGACTTTTGACTCTTTTGCAGGGATTCTATTTGGAGTGGTGAAAGCGGGTTTTTTCCTCAGTCTATTTTTATGGTTTACCAAAGAGTTTGATCTCGATCTTCCTAAGAAATGGGAGAGAGAATCCGAACTCATCTCCTATGTAGAGCCTTGGGCTCCTGCTATCATTGATTTTGTGGAGCCATTTGTGCCAGAGGTGGAGTCCACCAAAAGTAAGTTGGAAGAGCTAGTGGAGAAGGTCAAAGATGCTGCTACTGATAGATAATTTTGACTCCTTTAGCCATATCCTCGCCGATTTGATTAGACAGACTGGTCGAGAGCTATTGGTTGTCCGAAATGATATTTCGCTAGAAGAAATGGAGGCCATTTCGTTTGATGGATTGATTCTCTCTCCCGGACCTGGGCTTCCAAGACAAGCCGGAAATTTAATGGCAATTTTCGAAGCCTATTATCAAAAAGTGCCTGTTTTGGGAGTGTGCCTGGGACATCAGGCGATTGGAGAATTTTTCGGAGCGAAGATTGTCCCGAATGCAAGTCCTACTCATGGCAAGGTCCGTGAAGTACGAAAAGTAGGCGATCCGGCATGCTTGAGGGATTTTCCTCCTAGTTTTCAAGTTACTCGATATCACTCACTCCAGCTGGCAGGTTTACCTGATTGCCTTCCTATTATTTTGGAAACGGAGGGAAAGGAAGTGATGGCATTTCAGCATGATTCCTTGCCGATAGTGGGCGTTCAGTATCATCCGGAAGCTTTGTTGACTGAATTTGGATTGGAACTGATTCAGGCTTGGTTGAGGCTTTTTCCTTAAAAATTCATTCAACTTCCCGCATCCAACCTCCAACTTCCAGCTTTTACCTCAAATCAATCACCTCGATTCCTGGATATTTTTTGGTGTCAAATGCGAAATAGGTGGACGGTAAACTGGAGTTTTGCTTCAGGTTTTTGAAAGTGTAAGAAAACATTCCTCCCTGACCATCATACATTTCCCAGCCGAGTAGGTCTTTGCTGATCTTGTCGATCATGAGCTTGACACTGTCAAAAGGACGACTTCCAGAAGTAGCAATGAGCTCTACAACCTGTACGGCTTTGCCTTGATATTGCTTTTCTCCGATCAGCCTGTAGTCAAATCCAGACTGATACATCTTATAGATATTGGATGGGGTCAGTTCTCCTTCCATTTGGGTCACGTCATTGATAGTGACTTCCTTGTATCCGTCGGCTTGGATAAAAGTCCATACAGTCTTCCCGTCATTGTAGATTTCCTGTTCGGGTAATTTGAGTCGGTATTGCTCTCCTTTCACGGCGATTTCTCCGCTTTGACGGTCGCTGGCACCGGCATCATCTTGATACACAAAGTCAAATTCGGCAGTGAAACCATTCATGCTTTGGAATTTTTGGCTCATTGCATCCAAGACAGTTTTAGCCTTTGGATCCTTTTGTGCAAAGGATGAAAATGCCAATAGGAAAGAGAATATAATGGTGAAAACCAGGGCTTGTTTGTTCATTGTATTGCTGCCGAAAGTATTCGAAATCGGCACTTACAGGCTGTTCAATAACTGTTCCAAACTAGCCTCGTCTTGAATCAATACCTCTCTAGCCTTGGATCCTTCGAAAGGTCCTACGACTCCGGCGGCCTCCAGCTGGTCTACGATCCTGCCAGCTCTATTATAGCCGAGCTTCAGTTTTCGTTGGATCAGGGAAGTACTGCCTTGCTGATGCATCACGATCAGTCTAGCGGCATCATCAAAGAGCGGATCACGATCTGAAAGATCTACTTCACCGATGTTGCTATCCCCGTCTTCGCCTTCAAACTCTGGAAGTAGGTAGGCGTCTGAATATCCTTTTTGCTCACCGATCCAGTCACAGATGGCATCCACCTCTGGGGTATCCAAGAATGCGCATTGAAGGCGCGTCATATCAGATCCATGTGAAAGCAGCATGTCACCCATACCGATCAATTGATCTGCGCCACCGGCATCTAGGATGGTACGGGAGTCTATTTTGGAAGTCACTCTGAAAGAAAGTCTTGCTGGGAAGTTGGCTTTGATAATCCCCGTGATCACATTGACAGATGGTCTCTGAGTGGCTACTACCAAGTGAATCCCGATGGCTCTGGCCAGCTGTGCTAGCCGGGCAATTGGCGCTTCGATTTCTTTCCCAGCGGTCATCATCAAATCTGCCAATTCATCGATTACCAAGACAATGTAAGGCATGAAACGATGGCCTTTCTCAGGATTGAGCTTTCTGGCTATGAATTTCCCATTGTACTCCTTCAGGTTTCTGGCACCAGCATCCTTGAGGAGGTTGTAGCGATTGTCCATCTCGATACAGAGGGAGTTCAAGGTGTAAATTACCTTCTTCGTATCGGTGATAATAGCTTCTTCTGATCCCGGTAGTTTGGCCAAAAAGTGTCGCTCGATTTTGTTGAAAAGCGTCAATTCTACCTTTTTCGGATCGACTAGGACAAACTTCAGCTGGGCTGGATGCTTTTTGTAAATCAATGAAGCCAAGATCATGTTTAAGCCGACGGATTTACCCTGCCCTGTGGCACCAGCCATGAGTAGGTGAGGCATTTTTGCCAAGTCTACTACAAAGACTTCATTGGAAATCGTTTTGCCCAAAGCAACTGGCAGATCCTTGTCCGAGCGCATAAACTTCTCGGTGCCCAATACTGCTCTGGCAGGAACGAGTTCCCTGTTTTTGTTTGGTACTTCAATACCGATGGTTCCTTTCCCTGGGATAGGCGCGATGATTCTGATCCCCAAAGCTGCCAAACTCAAGGCGATGTCGTCTTCCAGGTTCTTGATTTTGGAAATTTTGACTCCTGGTTCTGGGACGATTTCATAGAGTGTTACAGTCGGTCCGATTGTCGCTTTGATCTCTTGAATTCCTATTTTGAAATTCTCGAGAGTCTCTACGATTTTATTTTTGTTTTCCTCAAGTTCGGAGCGTGTCACTGTGACCTTTTGGACATCGTATTCATTCAGAAGGTCCAAAGATGGGTATTGGTATTTAGGTAAATCTAATGTAGGATCATAGGGATCGAGATTTTCGACTTCTTCGGCAGTTTTCTCTTCCTGGACAGGTTTTGTCACCGAAAATTGTTTTTCCTCTACCGGTTTAGGGTTTTCTGATTTGGATTTTTCAGCCAAAAGATTCACCTGATTGAGGGCAAAAGGATCTTCCTCTGGCTCTTCGACCACCTTTGTTTTTTCTGGCTGGAGAGGGATAGGTTCATCATTGCCGGAGACTACCCAGTCAGATCCATCGTCTTCCAAATCTTCTTCCTCCTCTTGGTTGAATGGGTCTTCATTTTTTCCAGTGGGCTTGATAGCCATGTCTTCCTTGAGTTCCTCATCCTCTTCGTAAGGGATGTCATCTCCGGTGTTTTTCAAACTGAACCAATCCAGTTTGTCAATGTCAAAGAAGAAAATTACAAAGATCAGAAGAGCTCCTCCGATCAGGATAAAGGTGCCCCATCCCAAGAAATCAGAGGATAGCTTGGCCAGTTCATAGCCAAAACCTCCAGACAGAAAGCTCCAATAAGAGTAGCCTTGCACCAAAATCACAATGTAGCCAGTCAGCAGGCCCAGCCAAAAGGTGAAAAATAAGGCGAAAGTAGAGTATCTGGTGAGCGATACGATAGAGATCTTAAATGCCCATCTGAAACCCAAAATAAAGAGGAGTGGAGGAAAGAGAAATGCCGCTAGGCCAAACCATCTATAGATCATCCAGTGTCCTGCCTGAGCTCCTAAGTATCCTAGCCAATTTCTGGACTCTCTGGCTGTTTCCCGGATTTCTTCCGAGGGATTGTTCATGACGAGACTTTGATCCGATGGCCCATTCAGAAGGTAGCTGACAAAGGCTATAAACAAGAAAATACCAGCAGACATCAAGATGATGCCTAGCGTCAGGACTAGTTTGGAGCTTTTGAATCCACCGAAAGATGACTTCCAGCTAGTCTTGGCGGAGCTAGTTTTTTTTGTTTTTTCTCCTTTTTTCCTAAAAGTATTGGTCCTGGGTGAATTGGTGGCCATGTATGAAGTCTAGATCCGATGAATAGTTAAGGCTAATGGGGAATTTAGGCTAATTACCTTGAAAAATAAGCCAATAATCCCTTTTTGATGCGCTTGATCAGTCCTGGTCCTTCATAAATCATGCCTGAATAAACTTGTACCAAGCTGGCGCCTGCTTCTAATTTTTCGATGGCATCCTCTGGGGAGTAGATTCCTCCCACGCCGATGATGGGAAAGGCTTTGTTGGACTTTTCTGATAAATAGCGGATTACTTCAGTGCTTCTTTTTTTCAGAACTTTGCCACTCACTCCTCCTGCACCGATGGCTTCTACTTCATTTTTGTCCGTTTGCAGTTGACTCCGGTCAATGGTGGTGTTGGTTGCGATCACTCCGTCGATGTTGGTTTCACGCACGATTTCTATGATATCATCGAGCTGGCCATCTGTCAAGTCAGGGGCGATTTTGAGCAGGATTGGTTTTGGGTGACTTTTGGAGTCATTGGCTGTCTTTACAGCAGTCAAAAGCGCTTTGAGTGGTTCTTTCTCTTGGAGATCTCTCAGGTTGGGAGTGTTTGGCGAGCTGACATTGACCACAAAATAGTCGACATAGGGATGTAACGCATCGAGGCAGATCAGGTAGTCATCTACTGCTTTTTCGTTGGGAGTGTTTTTGTTTTTGCCGATGTTTCCGCCAACTAGCACATCTGATTTTCGCTTTTTGAGCCTTTCGACGGCAGCTAAGACTCCACCGTTGTTGAAGCCCATTCGGTTGATCAAAGCTTCATCCTGAGGGAGCCTGAACAATCTTGGTTTTGGATTGCCATCTTGTGGTTTGGGTGTCAAAGTGCCGATTTCGATAAAACCGAAACCTAGCATGGCCATCTCGTCGATCAGTTTGGCATCCTTGTCAAATCCTGCTGCTAAGCCAACGGGGTTTTTAAATTTCAGTCCGAAAACTTCCCTTTCCAATCTGGGATCATCCAATTTGAAGCTCGCTCTTACGATAGAAGAAACAATCGGAAAATTGAAAGAAAACCTGGTCAGATCTACAGTAAAATGATGAGCGTCCTCCGGTTTCTTTAGAAAAAAGAGAGGTTTGAGCAGGGATTTGTACACGATGCGCTTGATTTTTTGTCCAAATGCAAAGGTAATATTCCCGTCGGAAATTGAGCTTATGGCAAGGCTAAATCAGCAACCACAATCCTCTATCAGATGACGCATGCCTTTGCGGGTGGCAATGGTGATGGCTTGGGAAATCGAACCGAAATTGAGGTCCATTGATTCTTCATCTCCGATAGGAATGGGTATTCCGTTTTGAGTAGTTTGGATGACATAATCTGCCAAAATATCGGCACTATGTGTATCGATCAGTGCGAGCCTGAGGAAGGCAGAAACTGACTCATCGCTTTCCCAATAGGTAGGAGAGTTTAAGTCATTTTTGTCTTGAAGCTGCCATTGCCCATTCCATTCTGCTTCGCCCAAACTCAATCCCAGGAGATAGGGATATCCTAAGCCTGTATGAAGTTCGGCTCTCTGAACGGGATCATTGAGATCTTTGATGCCTGCTTTGAGTAGCTCGTAGTCCAGTCGGTCCAGCAGTTCTACTTTTTCAAAACCCTGCTCCCGGAGATTGGAGAGGATCATTTCTTCCAATTCATTTTGCTGTGCTATACTGAGTGTTCTGAAACTTGGCTCCCAGCTCAGGGGAAGCAGAAGGATTCCGTCGGTTTGACTCATGCAGACATGACAGTTGATTTTGGGGAAAATCTTCGTCTTACTGATGCAAGAGCTTATTAGACCTAAAGTGATGACTAGGAGATAAAAAGTAAAATACTTGGTCAATGACATGAAATACTTGGGATAAAATAGCTGAGGGAAAAGCTGAATCGGTGCACTCGGCTGAGAAGAATCGAATTTTTAACATTATTTAGAAAAATTCTAAACAGTCATTTGATTTTTAAAAATCCACCCCCATCTTTGCTGTCGATTTTTGTTATTTGTATTCAATCTAAATAAAAACACCAAACAGACATGAGAAAAATATACTCATCGGTTTTGATTTTCCTGCTGGTTTGCGAGGCAATATTAGCGCAAAGCAAGGGTAAAATCCAAGGAAAAGTAGAAACTGCAGACGGCAATCCCGTCGAATTCGTCAGTGTATTGCTCAAAGGAACTTCCAAAGGATCCATCACCAATTCTTCGGGAGGCTTTGAAATCGGCGGTTTGAATCCAGGCTCTTACACCGTAGTGGCTTCTTTTGTGGGCTTGGATACCCAAGAGAAAAATGTGACTGTCACAGCTGGGCAAGCGGCGGTAGTCAATTTCAGCTTGTCAGAAAGCTCAGGAGACTTGGAAGAGATCTTGGTTTCGGGAGCTCGTGAAAACTACAATGAGACGAGAGTGTCCTCTTCCTTGAGGGTCAATTCACCTCTCATCGAAGTACCTCAAAATATTCAGGTCATCAATGGAGACTTGCTTCATGATCAGCAGGTGATCAGCATGAGTGATGGACTGGTCAGAAATGTCAGTGGCGCCGTTAGGATGGAGCACTGGGGAGATTTGTATACCAATATTTCAGCAAGAGGATCGCAGATTCAGGCTATGAGAAATGGCTTCAATATCGTGACATCGTATTGGGGGCCATTGACCGAGGATATGAGTTTTGTAGAGCGGATTGAGTTTGTCAAGGGACCGGCAGGTTTTATGCTTTCTTCTGGAGATGGAAGTGGACTCTACAATGTCGTGACCAAAAAACCAACTGGTCAGACGCAGGGTGAGGTTTCGTTTACGGTCGGTAGTTTTGATCTGTACAGAACAGCCGTGGATTTGGATGGGAAGTTGAGTCAGGATGGCAAGCTCCTCTATCGCCTCAATGTCGCTGGTCAGCAAAAGAAATCGCATCGTGCCAATGAGTACAATAATAGATATACCATCGCTCCGGTAATCAGCTACCGTGTACAGCCGAGTACATTGGTGACTTTTGAATACGTCTACCAGCGTGCCAATATGAGTGATGTGGGGTCTTATTATGTCTTTTCCCCATTTGGTTTTGGGACATTGCCCGTAGAGTCTACCCAACTTCCTGTAGGGATGCCAGGTACGAAAATCAACGACCACAGTTTCTTGGTGAATCTACAGCACGATTTTTCACCGAATTGGAAATTGACCGCACAGGCTTCCCATATGCTCTACAATCAAGAAGGCTCCTCGATGTGGCCAGCTTCAGTAAATCCTGATGGAACTATGCTCCGTGCTGTATCCAGCTGGGAAGCATTGAGTAAAATGACCATGGCACAGGTGTTTTTGAATGGTGAATTTCACACGGGAGGAGTCAGACACAAAATCCTCACCGGCTTAGATATGTCCAATAAAGCCTATTGGGCTGACTGGAACCAATACCATATGCTAGATTCTGTCGGAGCTGAATTTGATCCGCTAAATCCATACCTAGGCGCGCCTGTCAACGGCTATCCAAACTTTGACTATAGCACTCCGATCGAGCAGAGAGCGAGTACCATCGATCAGCGATATAGCTCCTTCTATTTGCAGGATGAGTTGGCTTTCATACAGGACAAAATAAGACTGACACTAGCAGGTCGCTATACGGATATTTCTCAAGCGGCCTATGGTGGAGCGCCAAATACTGCCAGTAGATTTTCTCCAAGAATCGGCTTGAGTGCATCTGTCACTCCTAATACCTCGGTGTATGCCTTGTATGATCAGGCTTTCAATCCACAGTCTGGCACTCTCGCAAGTGGGGATGATGTGAAACCCATTACGGGAAACAATATGGAATTGGGAATCAAGCGTGATTGGTTTGACAAGAAATGGAATACCACTGTAGCAATCTATCAAATCGTGAAGAGAAATGAATTGACAGCAGATCCCAATAGCCCGCCTAATTCCGGCTTGAGTGTTGAATTGGGAGAGAAGACGGCCAAAGGTTTTGAATTTGACCTGAAAGGGACCATTCTTCCTGGCTTGAATACCGTTTTGAATTATGCTTATACAGACTCTCGTGTCACAGATGTGACTCCAGGAGTGGAGATCATTGAAGAAGGAGATATCATTCCGGGTTATGCCAAACATGTATTCAATACTTGGCTGGGATACAGCATCCAAGATGGAGTTTTGGAAGGCTTGGGATTCTCGGCAGGGCTGACTGTCATGGGAGGAAGAGAAACCTACTGGGATCCATCACCAGATCCTGAGCAGGTGTTGCCTACATACACCAAAGTCGATGCAGGAGTATTCTATGGCAAAGGCAATTTCAAGGTAAATCTGAATGTATTCAACCTACTGGATGAGTACTTGTACAGCGGTTCTTATTATGCTTGGCTCAATGCCTACAACTGGCAGACTGATCCACCAAGAAATGCCCGCTTGAGCGTGTCGTATAAATTTTAACTACCACTAACCACCAAAAACCTCCCGATGCTGTCGGGAGGTTTTTTCATTTAGAGTCGTTTAGGCTTTTTCATCTTCCAGCTTCCAAAGCTCCAACTTCCTGCCTCTATTCTACAATTTTAAATTTCTCACCGGCTTCTTTTCGGGAATAGGCATTGAAATGCCACCATTCCGAGCCGATTCCGGAAAAACCATTCGCTTTCATGACTTTGCGAAGAATGCTTCTATTGGCGATGTGCTTTAGTTGCAGCTTTTTCTCCAAAAGCATCTGCTCCTCCCGGTCAGGATAGGCCGGATATCCAAAGAAGTCATAAGTCGTCCCCATATCCAGTGTGCTATCTGCCGCTGTGTCATAGATAGTCAAATCGATGGCAACTCCGAAATTGTGAAGACTTCCTTCTTCTGGGTTGGCGACATAGAGAGGCTTGAGACTATCTGGCTTGTCGAGGTTGTCCCAAAGGATCTGCTGCACAGATCGGGGTCTGACTCCGTCGTAGATGAGTAAGGTGTAGGTTGGATGTTCTGATTGAAGCATTTCCTGGGCTTTTTTGAGCTGCTCCACTACGATGGGCTGCAGATAAGCCTCGGTGAGATCACCATAGACATCCATGCCAAAAAAATTGTCAGTAGTGGAGTATTTGAGCTCAACCATGATCCCTGGGATGGCGTCTTTTACATTTGTCATCCCTTGATCGATCAATTGCTGCTCTAAGGCAGAAAGTGTCGGCTCGAGATCTGGTTTTTTGATAGGGTCCAATACTTCGCGTTGCTGTTCTGAAAAAATCTCTTGTTCGCTTTTGGGGGAAGAACAAGCTAGGGTCAGAAGGAGGGCGGGGAACAGTAAATTTTTCATTTTACAGATTTTTATGGACTGTAGTAGCAGTCGCTTGAGCGGTAGGAAGTACGAGAATGTCTGCCAATACTACGTGAGAAGGCCGATTGACGCAGAACTCTACGATTTCCGCTATGTCTTGCGCAAGCAGTGGCTCAAAGCCTTGATAGACTTTTTCGGCACGTTCTTCATCTCCTTTGAATCTTACCACAGAAAACTCAGTCTCTACTAAGCCAGGGTGGATTCCGATGACTTTGATCCCGTAAGGATTGAGGTCAATCCGCATGCCTTTGGTGATCGCGTCTACAGCATGTTTGGAGCCGCAATACACATTTCCGTTGGGATAGACTTCCTTGCCGGCAATAGAGCCTATATTGATGATCATGCCAGATTTGCGGGCTGTCATACCGGGGATCACCGCTTTGGAAACATACAGAAGACCTTTGACATTGATGTCCATCATAGCATCCCAATCGTCCAGACTTCCCGTTTGGATCGGGTCCATGCCGTGTGCATTTCCTGCATTATTGATGAGGAGGTCAATATTTTTCCACGAATCAGGAAGGTTTTCGATCAACTTGAAAACGGCTTCTTTGTCTCTCACATCAAACACAAGGGGAAGAACTTCGATTCCATCAGGAACCTCACTCTTCAGTCCGTCGAGGCGATCGGACCTTCTCCCCGTGGCGATGATATGATATCCATTCTTGGCCAAGATAAGCGCACAGGCTTTTCCTATTCCTGAAGTCGCTCCGGTGACCATTGCTATTTTTCTTTCCATGTGTTGAAGTTACAGGAAAAGAGAAAACTTAAACAGAATTGAGTGTTTTTGTCCCACAATCCCTCTTCCCTTTGTTTTGAGGGAGAGAAGAAAGAAGACGGAAGTTCGGGTGAATCTAATTCCCTTCAAAAATCCCGCTTACTGGAAATTCAGGTAGATGGTGATTGTTTTTCTTCGGATAGATTCGATTGCGTTTTGGATGTCCGGATGGGTGTTTTCAGCCTGGTAGAGGTTGTTGAGCCCATGTGAAAAACGAATCTCTGGAGCAAACTTGAAAAACTTGAAATAGATCTCAAATCCCATCCCCATCTCAATAGTGAAATCCTGTCCGGTGGTCACTATGTCTTCCAGATTGGCTTCCTCTTGGGTTTTGGTGCGAAACTGATAGCTACCTCCCCCCAACAAATACATCCGGGTATTGTTGAATCGGACTGAGCGATATTTGAAAAGTAGCGGGAGCTCGATTAGCGTCGCCTCAGAGGTGTAATTAATGGTTTTACCTAGGTTTTCCTGACCTACTACGAGATCTCCACCTACTATTTCTAAATCTATCTGATCATTGAAATACTCCACTTCCGTATTGAACTCATAGAATCCGATTTTCGGAGTGAAGAGCAATTGCATCTGGTCGTGAAAGCGGAGCATACCGATGAAACCTAGTGAAAACCCCGGAGAATATTTGGGGAAAATCGCTCGGACATTTGGGGATGCAGGATTATTGGCATCCATGAAGGCATCGGTGTATTCGATGCGGTAGGTGCTATTGTGTCCTGCTAAAAAGAAACCGTAGGAAATCGTCTTATGGTCCGAGCCAGAAGTACTGGTCAGCCCAAAAAGTCCCTGTCCAAAAGAATAGCTGGAAGTGCCAAGAAAAGCTACGAAGAGTAGGGGGATTATTTTTCCCCTACATAGATCGAGCTGATTCCAAAAGTGAGTGGTTTGCATACAGTGCTGTGAAATCCTACCTTTTTCAATACCGCCAGAAAATCCTGTCCATCTGGAAATGCCTGTACGGATTCGGGAAGATAAGTATACGCAGAATTGTCCTTGGATACAATCTTTCCTACTTGAGGCAAAATGGTGTTGGAATAAAAGGAGTAAGCTTGCTTCATCGGGAAGGCTTTGGGTTTGCTGAATTCCAGAATGACAGTCTTACCTCCTGGCTTCAGGACTCGGTACATATCCGCAAGGCCTTTTTCCAAATTTTCGAAGTTTCTGACACCAAAAGAAACGATGACTGCATCAAACTTATTATCCTCAAAAAGCAATCCTTCGGAATCTCCAAGCTGCATTTCGATTTTGTCCTGGAGACCTCGTTTTTCCATTTTTTTTCTGCCTTCGGAAAGCATCCCTTCGGAAATATCTACACCGATGATTTTGTCAGGATTCAGCGCCAAAGCTTCGATTGCAAAGTCACCTGTTCCAGTTGCGATATCTAAAATCAGCTTAGGCTGATGCTTTTGAAGCATCTTGATCGCTTTTTTTCTCCAGATGATATCGATGCCCATGCTGAGTACATGATTGAGCAAATCATACTTCGGGCTGATGTTATTGAACATCTCAGCCACCTGGGCTTTTTTAGGGTCTTCTTTATCTTTGTAGGGGACGACAGACATCACTTTTCGATCTAATGGGATGCAATATTACTCAAGAAACCCGAGGAATCGAAAAATGTTGGGAAGCTTCCCTAGTCGAATGTCAAAGAATAAAGCCTTATTTTTGTGCCGAACTCAAAAATCATGATCCACAAAGCAGAATTTGTAGTCTCCAATACCAATCCAGGAAATTGCCCCAAACCTGATCGGGCAGAGATCGCCTTCATCGGCAGATCCAATGTCGGCAAAAGCTCCCTGATCAATATGCTGTGCAACAAAAAGGAATTGGCCAAGACCTCTCAAAAGCCTGGAAAAACTCAATTGATCAATCATTTCAAAATAGATGACCGTTGGTTTTTGGTGGATTTGCCAGGCTATGGCTTCGCCAAAGTAAATGTCAAAGTCAAGCAGGGTTGGGAGCAGATGATCAGTACGTACCTGACCAAACGTGAAAATCTCTGCGGTGTCTTTGTCCTGATCGACAGCCGTCTGGAGCCTCAGCGCATTGATTTGGAATTTTTGCTGTGGTGCGGGACCGAGGGAGTGCCCACTGCGATTGTTTTTACCAAAGCAGATAAGCAGTCCAAGAATAAGACCCAGCAGAATATCCAGAAATTTCTCAAAAAGATGCGGGAGGTATTTGAGGAGACTCCGGACTTTTTCATAACCAGCTCTGAGACAGGTGAAGGGAAGGAGGAGTTGCTGGCCTTCTTGGAAGGGCTGGTGAATGAATATGAAAATGAAGAGCGAATTTGATCTCAAATTCTATATTTGCAAGCTGAAAATTAAAGTAGAATGAATTTTAAAGACATAGCGACAGTATCCGGCAAGCCCGGATTGTACAAAGTATTGAAGCCTTCGAGAACAGGCGTGATCCTAGAGAGCATGGATTCCAAAAAAGCCAAATTGGTGGCGGGGATGTCTCATCGGGTTTCCATCTTAAGCGATATTTCGATCTACACGCTGACTGAAGAGGGAGCAGAGCCTTTGGAAGCGGTAATGCAGAAAATTGAAACGGAATTTGAAGGTGACTTGGGGCTAGATGCCAATCCAGATGATACCGAGCTTCGGGCATTTATGAAGCACGTCCTACCTGATGTAGATGAGGATAGAGTATACACCTCAGATATCAAGAAGCTGATCTCTTGGTACAAAATCATCCGCGTTCAGGCTCCGGAAGTCTTGCAGGAGTCAGATGAGTCTTCTGAAGAATCAGAAGAAAAAGAATCTTAAAATGAAAGCCCCGACTGATTCGGGGCTTTTTTGATCTTATGGAAGAAAAGAAGGAAGTGACGCCAGTATCCCAGGCGGCGTTTGAGTTGTTTCAAAAGGAAGTAGAATTGCCGCAAGTGGACGTAGGTACTTCAGAGGATGACTATGTCCGTATACTTTCCAAAGCAATAGAAATGATGCTCAATCGGGATTTTGAGCGGTTGCTTCAGATCTGCTATCGCATAGACTTGGGAGAAGGAAAGCTAAAGAAAATCCTAAATGAGTCTGATCCAGAAATGGTCTCTTCCGACCTCGCTCGAGCACTTTGGGATCGTCAAAAACAGAAGATTGAAACGAGGAGGAAGTATTCCTGATATTTTTGTTTACCAACCTTTGATATTGGTCCCCGCTTCGGTCTTCCGTCTAGGAAATAGTACCAGGTACAATGTACAAAGTACCAAGCATCCGACTTCGGTCAACGGGAATCAAGCACAATCTCTTCAGTCTCCCGTCTCCGGGCTTCCGTCCAAAATTTAGTGCCCAAGCATCGGACATGGGGCATAACTACTACTCCTTAATCTCAATCACCTTAAACTCGGTTCTACGATTGACTTGGTGCTCCTCTTCTGTAGTGGCATTTTGGATGATCAGCTGAGACTCGCCGTAGCCTTTGGCTACCAAACGATCGGCAGCGATACCTTGAGAGACTATGTAATCTACCGCAGATTGAGCCCTTCTTTGGGACAAGTTTTGATTGTATTCGTCGGAAGACCTATCGTCCGTATGGGAGCTCAACTCGATGCGAATGGCCGGATTGTCTTTTAGGATTTGGACTAGTTTGTCCAGTTCTACCGCTGCATCAGCTCGGATATCCGCTTTGTCTAGATCGTAGTAGATGTTTTCCAAAATGATGGATTTGTCTAAAATCAATTGATCCAAGACCAAGGTAGTGTCCAGAGACACATTGGTCACATCCTGCACCAAAGTCGCTGGATCAGGAGTCTTGCCACGTGTGGTGTAAGGAATGGATTTGGAGAAATAACCGTTTTTGGAAGCGATAATCGTATAATCTGCCTGAGGCTCCATGGTGAATCGGACACGCCCGGTAGAGTTGGAGAAATCACCTCCGATTTGTTTGTTGTTTCCATCATAAAGCACCACTCTGGCTTGTTCCAAAATCTGATCTGGCTCGCCTGCTACCCGCTCTTTGGTAGTCACTGTCAGCAATACGTTGATGATTTTCGGCTTGGGAGTTTTGTCCTCAAATGAGTAAATATCATCATTTCCCTGACCACCTTCCCGGTTGGAAGATAGAAATCCTTCTTTTGGGTAATTGGTGAAGAAAATTCCAAAATCATCTGCCATGCTATTGATATTCTCTCCCAGGTTGATGATTTTTTGCTGACCATTTTCTCCAGATTCAGCCACGAAAATATCCAACTTACCATAGCCCGGATGTCCATCCGAAGCGAAGAAAAATTTGCCATCAGGAGCCATTCTTGGGAATAATTCATTGCCTGGGGTATTGATGGTAGGGCCAAGGTTGACTGCATTTCCAAAGTCTCCATTCGCAAGTTTGGTAGCTTTGTAGAGGTCGATTCCGCCGTATCCCCCAGGTCTGTTGGATGCAAAATACAGAGCTTCCCCATCTGGACTGAAAGCAGGGGTGGAGTTCCACCAAAACTCATCTTCATTCACTGGCATCCAGATAGGCTGCGTAAATCCGCCTCCTCTGAAATAGGAGACAAACAGGGCTGTTTCTGGCAAATCTTTGGGGGAAGTGGAATTTCCTCTGGAATAGATAATCGTATTGCCGTCAGGACTGATTGCCATTGCGGCTTGATTTAGTCCTTCTTCGTTTTGGAATTCCGGAAGAGCGGATATCCCACTCACATCCACACGGAGGTCTTCAGCTCTGGCGCGGAACAGCTTGGTATAGGGAGTGCCCGTGGCTGCGTAGATTCCTGAGGCTTGTCTGGCACTCGTGAAATAGAAGAAATTTTCGCTGACGATGGGAGCATAGTCATCTCCAGCAGTATTAAGATCTTTGTAATTGACTAGCTCATGATAGGGCCAGTATTCTTCGATTCCTGCTGCAAGATTGATTGCCTCGATTTGTCGCTGAGTTTGTGCAAGGAGGCTTTCATCTTGCGTATAGTCTTTGGCTTTTTCAAAAGCAGCTCTAGCTTCTTCGTCTTTTTGCTGGGCTTTTAAGCTTTGGCCTAGGTGGAAGTAATTTTGAAAGGAAGGGCTTTCCTCAACTAGTTTTTCGTAATAGGGAGAAGCGAGCTCGACCCGATTGGAGAGGCGATAACTTTCTGCAACGATCCGATTGGCTTCCTGATTTTCTGGATCCTCATCCAGAATTTGAGAGAAGGTGCCGATCGCATACTGGTATTGGCCTGAGAGAAACTGGTCATTTCCTTTCTCTTGTAGGCTTTTGCATGAGCCTAAAAGAAAGGTGACTGAAATGATGGTCCATAAAAAATTGTTTTTCATCGGGTCGCTGAAATGATCTATCCTGAATATTACTAATTAATTTGGAAAGAATTTGTTTAACCAACTATTTCCGGCGGAAATCCAAATGGTTGAAAGATCCGCTTTGGTCTGTATCATCGGATTGATGATTGGTGTTTCTGCCTGAATTTCACCCGCTAACACTTTTGACTTGATCCCTAGAGCAGGAGTGACCTCAATGGATCCTTCTGAAGATTTGAAGCTGACTTTTCCACTATTGGTCAAGTCGATCTGAAGCTGACTCTCGATTTCGCGGAGAGTTCTGACGGAGCTGTCGATCGAGCAGCCAGAGGCTCCTGCCTGCGTTTCGTCCACTGCAAGTACAATCAACTGTCCATCCAGTACATCAAAGGATGTGGGAAGGGGATTGCCGTGTACATTCCAGCCTTCGCAGAATCTAGTCAATTTGTCAACGATGAAATCGACTTCGTCAGGACGAAATTTTCTTTCGGATTGATACAGCCAAACTCGGCTGGATTCGGGCATTGAGGAAAAGGGTACAAACATGAATGAAATTTTAGGTAAAGAAAAACCCTTTCTACCTAACGGCAAAAAGGGTCTAATTGATTCAATTTATTTTGATCAAATTCCCATGTCTTTGGCGATCATTTCTGCCAAATCATAGACTTTGACCTCGTTTTCTTTTTCTTTGTTTTTGACTCCGTCAGTCATCATGGTGAGACAGAAAGGGCACCCCACCGCAATCGCTGAAGCGCCAGTAGACAGGGCCTCTTCAGTTCTTTCTACATTGATGTCTTTTTTGCCGGGCTCTGGTTCTTTGAACATCTGGGCTCCACCGGCCCCACAGCATAGTCCCTTGGTACGGCAGCGCTTCATTTCTACCAATTCTACATCGAGGGCTTTGATCACCTCACGGGGAGCTTCATAGACATTGTTGGCTCGGCCGAGATAGCAGGAATCATGAAAGGTGATTTTCTTGCCTTTGAATTCACCACCACCTTGGAGAGCTACTTTGCCCTCGTTGATCAGCTGCTGAAGGAACTGTGAATGGTGAATCACCTCGTAGTTTCCGCCTAGGGCTGGGTATTCATTTTTTATGGTATTGAAGCAGTGAGGGCAAGCCGTGACGACCTTTTTTACCTCGTAGCCATTCATGACTTGGATATTGGCGACAGCCTGCATCTGAAAGAGGAATTCATTCCCGGCTCTTCGCGCAGGATCACCGGTGCAGGTTTCTTCTGGTCCTAATACGGCAAATGAAACGCCGACCTTGTTCAATATTTTAACGAAAGCTTGGGTGACAGCTTTGTATCGCTCATCAAAAGACCCTGCACAACCTACCCAAAATAAAACTTCTGGACTTTCACCTTTTGAGGCCATTTCGGCCATTGTTGGGACTGTATAGCTTGACATATTATTAACTATTTTTTTTCATCAAATTGAAACCTGATGTGTGGAGTCAGGCTCTTTATCTGAAATCACTTCATTTCTTCTTCTTTGACAGATTCTGCCCAGTTGAAGCGATCCTGTGGACTGAATTTCCAAGGGGAGAAGCTCGTCTCCATATTTTGGAACATGGCATTCCATTGTGCTGGTGAGCCGGATTCCTCCATGGCTACATATCGGCGCATCTGCAAGATGATGGACAAGGGGTCGATATTGACAGGGCAGGCTTCTACGCAGGCGTTGCAAGAGGTACAGGCATTGATTTCCTCTTTTGAAATATAGTCTCCCAAAAGTGATTTGCCGTCTTCCAATCCAGGACCACCGGCATCCATACTTTTACCTACCTCTTCCGCACGGTCCCTTACGTCCATCATGATTTTCCGTGGAGAAAGCTGTTTTCCGGTCAGGTTGGCAGGGCATTCTGCCGTACATCTGCCACATTCTGTACAGGAGTAGGCATTGAGGACATTGACCCAGGAGAGGTCATTGATGTCTTTGGCTCCAAATCTTCCGATCTCTGCGGGAGGATCAGTAGAAGTCTCCGATGGGATTCCCAGCATCATATTGACTTCATTGGTTACTTCCGGCATGTTGGCCATTTCACCCTTAGGCTTGAGGTTGGTATACCACGTGTTTGGGAAGGCTAAGAAGATGTGCAGGTGCTTTGAATAGGTGACATAGATAGCAAAAGCTAGGATGCCAATGATATGAAACCACCATGCAAATCGCTCTATGAAAATCAAGGTTCCGTCGGACATGCCGTCAAATATCCCATGGAGCGGAGCGCTGAATGCCAGGGTTCCTAAAAGCGTGTAATGCTCGATTCCCCTGGCAGCTAAGATTTGGTCTGTGGCATTCATAGTCAAAATCGCTGCCATCAGAATGCACTCGATGACCAAGATCAGGTTCCCGTCCATCGCTGGCCATCCTTTCATTTCGGGCTTTTGGAATCGTTCGACTTTTAGGATGTTTCTTCTGATTAGGAATACGAGGCAGGCAAGTAAAACTGCCACAGCAAGAAACTCAAATACGTTCATCGCTAGGGTATAGGCAGATCCCAAGATAGGCGCAAACAATCTGTGGGATCCAAAGAGTCCGTCTAAAACAAACTCCAAGACTTCCAGATTGATCACGACAAAGCCCACATAAATGAAGAGGTGGAGCACGGCCGGAATCAGTCTTTTGAACATCTTCTTTTGCCCAAAGGCCACCAGTAGCATGGTCTTCCACCGGTTGTCAGGTTGGTCATTTCGGGTTTCGGCTTTTCCCAATAGAATATTTCTTTTCAGGAATATGACCCTTTTGGTCAATATGTAGCTCGCCGCTCCTAAAATGATCAAAAATACGAGTTGAGGTAAAAAGCTCATAGTGATGAGATTAGCGAATTGTTTCTATTTTATTGAATTTTTTTTCTGCAAATGATTTGGTTCGAAACGTCTAATACCTACCTTTGCATCACTTTACGAAACGGTGATGTAGCTCAGTTGGTAGAGCATCGGACTGAAAATCCGTGAGTCGGTGGTTCGAGTCCACTCATCACCACAAGCCCTGAAGAAATTCAGGGCTTTTTTTATGCGTTCTATTTTTATTTCGATTGCTTTCATTGATTTCAAAATTACTTGATGCAAAGTAAGAAATAGTCTGCATGCATACTATTTTTCTCTCGAATTTTATCGTTCCCCACCCTAAGTGCTTGAAAGCAATCGCTCTGGCTGGCTCACGGCTTCTGATTTTTTAATTAATTGAAAAAAAACTCAAGATTGTGTAACATTCCGTTTGTCACTGCATCATCTACCTGAATGAAGTCATTTTTCGAAGGACATATCTGGCCTCTCAGAAACAAAATGTACCGGATGGTATTGCTTTGGGTCAAAGACCGCGATATAGCGGAGGATGTGCTCCAAAATGTCTTCGAGCGTTCTTTTGAAAGAGAAACTGAGCTTCAGCAGCATCCCAATCTGGTAGGGTGGCTAGTCAAAAGCCTGAAAAACGAGGCCATGATGTATTTCAGAAAGTCGGGTCAGACCTTGACGTTGGATGGTCTCGAGGCAGTGCCGGTCCCGGAAACTGTCTCTGAGGAAGTGGAGGATCGCGTTTCGCAAGTCTTTCTGCTCTTGAAGAATCTTCCTCTGAAACAGCAGGAAATATTTCAGTTGAGAGAAGTAGAAGGATTGAGCTATGAGGAAATAGCCGACTATCTGGAGATCAGCCTGGAGCAGGTAAAAGTCAATTTGCACCGGGCGAGGAAGTCTATTCGCAACCAATTAATCAACCAAACAACAGCATGAAGTCGAGATTGAACCAATTATTGGATAAATACTGGGAGGCTGAAAGTAGCCTGGAGGAAGAGAAGGAGTTGAGAGGTTTGCTCAGTCAGACAGAGGGCTTTGAGGCTGAAAAGAAACTGTTTGGGGTCATAGATGCCTATGCCTCCGAGGAAACTCAGATGAAAATGCCTCGAAGATCTGCCAAGGTGAGAAAGTTTGCCTGGCTCAATTGGGCTGCTTCCGTTGCAATTTTGATCGGCACTTTTGTGGGCTGGAGGGCTTACGAAAGACATCAGCAGGAGCAAGCATACCAAGAAGTAGTGGCTGCGCTTTCTCTGATTCAGGAGAATTGGTCCAAGGGGCAGCAAGAAATGGATAAGATGAGTGATTTTAAGTATCTCAGCACTCCGGGTGATTTATTTGAAAAGAAAGAAAAGTAAGAGCTATGAAAAAGTTAATCCTGATACCGATGGTGTTGTTCGCCTTTATAATAAAGGTGCAGGCACAAGATGATGCGATCCAGAAGTTTTTCTCCAACTACATGGATGATGATAGGTTTAGCCGAGTTTATATCTCGTCCAAAATGATGCAGATGGCGGGAGGTTTCCTCAAAAGCAATGCAGAAGAGCAGGAGTCTGAGGATTTGGGAGTGCTCTTGCAAAAGGTGAAGGGAATACGAATACTCTCCTCGGAAGAGGTCGATGGCATGAAGCTTTACAATGAAGCTTATGGTACTTTGACTAAAAATAAATATGAAGAGCTGATGGATGTCCAAGATAAGGGTACAAAGCTCAAGTTTTTGGTGAGAGAGGAGGGAGGCTTGGTCAAGGAACTCCTTATGATATCGGGAGAGTCAAGGGACTTTACACTCTTATCTATGCTCGGGAGCTTTACCTATGACGATTTAAATCTCCTGGCAGAGCATACCGAGATTCCGGGGATGGAGCAGTACGGTAAGGGGTCGAAAGGTCCAAAAGGGAAGAAATAAATAAACTAAACCATAAAAGAAATGAAAAAGCTATTGTTTGTGATTGCCATGTTGGGTTTTGTATTCACGGCCCAGGCACAAAGTAAATCCGTGAAAACACTCTATGAGAAATACAAAGGGGATGATGATTTCTTCCATCTTGAATTGGGTGGCAACTTCATGAATTTTGCTGAGGGGTTTAAGATCGATATTGACGAGGATGATATGGCCACAGTAGCCAAGTCTATTGAGCGTCTGAATTTTTTTACATTACCTGATCATGCGGACGAGGGGCGGTTGGAGTTTAAGGCTTTGCAGAAGGGCTTGGAAAAAGAGCGCTATGATCTCTTGATGGAGATGAGTGATGAAGGAGATATTCTGGTTTTCTCCAAAGGAGGAAAGAAAATATCAGATCTTGTAGTCATGGTAGGGGGCAAAGATGGTGACTTGATGGTGGTAGAGCTCAAGGGTGCCTTTGATCAGCAGGTGGTAGCCAAAGCAATTGATAAGGGCAGGAATTAATCGGGGGATATTTGAACTGGAAGCGGCTGTAATGGTCGCTTTTTTTGTTTTTGAGGTATTTTTTGAACCCTCATTCTGATTTTTTTGAAAAATTTTAAAATTTTTTTCACCCATACAATCGATTGCGATCTCTGGATAAAAATCTAGTTCATATTTTTAATATTCTGCGCTTGCTTTTTCTACAAAATAATATTTTGATCAATCGATTGTATGCATAATAACTAGTGTTTCGCAATCGATAGCGGAAGTAAATTGTTATATTTTCAATAAATACTCGTTATCATTGATGATTATCAAATAAATCAATTATTTCATTGAAACATTTGCAATTCAGCTTCCGTAAGCTACCTTTGTAATGTAATTAATACCTAATCCATCAGACCCGATGGACCCTGTAGCCCAAAATATCCCCAAAAAAGGAAATGCCTTTTTGGGTTACACTTTCAAATTGCTAAGAACCTATTAAACCAATTTATTATGAAAAAATTATTGACATTGCTTTTCGTTGCCGGGATGGCAGCTGGAGCTTTTGCAACAGGAACAGAGAAGACTGTAGAAATCAGACAGTCTGAGCCTACCAAAGTAACTGTGGCTGTATCTGAAGCGCCACAAGGTACTGTGATTGTCAAAATCACGGACAATGAAAACAGATTGGTCCTAAGAGACAGAATCGTCAAAGAAGAAGCTTTTGCTAAAAGATATGATTTGACTGCTCTTCCTAAAGGAACTTATTCTGTAGAAGTTTTGGATCAGTCTGGTGTATTGAGAACAGCTACTTTCGAAAACTATGTGGCTGAAGCTCCAACTGTATACTCTAGAGTATCTAAAATCTCCGACAATCAATATAGATTGCTAGTAAGCAACCTAGATGCAAAAGACATCACAGTTTCTATTTTTGACGGAGACCACTTGATCCATACTGAGAAAGTAAACAATCCTCAAGGACTTCATAAAATCTACAGCATCAAAAAGCCAGGAGCAAACATCAGCTTCAAGGTTTCTACTGCTGAAGGTTTCGACAGATTTGTCACTGCCCTTTGAGACTAAACCAATTATAAAATGTAACCCCGCTTGGTCTGAGGCGGGGTTATTTTTTTGCCTTTTTTGAATAGATCCTAAGGATTGAATTTTTTAGTCACTTCGGCGACTCTCTTCCCAAGACCGAATCCCTTTTCCAAAAAAATGGGAGCAAGCTTTCCCTTGTCAAATGGAGCTTCGCCAGTAATGCCGGAAGCACCGAATGCAGACTCAGTTTGATCTCCTCCGACGATGATCATGCCTTGAATTAACATCGCTTGGATCAATTGCTGCAGCACTAATTCTTCACCAATGGAAATGCCTCCTCCGGTTGAAAATGCCGCTCCAAGCTTGTTTTTGAGTGGTTTTCCCTCAAATGGCCAGGAGTTGATATACTCCATCACAGCTGGAGCTACGGAGGCATTGTAAACCGGGGATCCGATGATGATCGCATCCGCATCCAGAATGTCTTTTTCTGAGGCTTCATCCGTCCTTAAGAGTTTGACCTTCACGTCCTCAACTGATGTTGCCCCTTCTGCAATAGCCTCTGCCATGAGTTGCGTATTGCCAGATGAAGAATAGTAGACGACCAATATTGTTTTAGGCTGCTGTGCTAAGATACTGGAGCTGAGGAGTAGGAAAGCGACTATCAGGAAGTTCTTTTTCATAAGGAAAAGGTATAAACGTGATGGGTAAAAATAAAACCGACCCTGAAAGAAGAGTCGGTTTTGATGTGTCTGAGTGAGGTGATTTTACTTTTTCCAGCTGGCTTTGCCTCCTTTGGCAGAGTCTACGGTGATGCTGTAGTTGTTGCCGCCAGAGACGATCCAGCGTACTTTCACGCCTTCCATACCTGGGATATTAGATAGAGCCATCTTCTCAGGAGAGTGAACTTGCTCCTCATATCTTTTGAAGTCTTCGTCTTCCACGATAAAACCAGCGACCACATTGGCTCCGGAAATAGAAACGTAGTCTGGTCGCTCTATTTTGTGCTTTACATCTTGAGAGGAGTGAGTAGGCATCAAGCGTTCATTGAAAATGGTGGCTGTGATAGCTTTAAGACCACCTCCTAGATCTTCCTCTTTGACGTCAATGATAGAAAGCTTCGGTGTGTGATAAGCATGATAGATCGTGAAAGCGGCATTGCGATGCGCATCCTGCTCCAAGAGGAATCCAGGGTGAGCCCGTCCAAATGTCTTTTTGAACCCTCCGATTTCGACTTCTCCGTATTGTGGGTGATCATAGGTGTGCCACTCGACAAATGCATCTCCAAATGTCAGAAGCTGATCGACTTTGTACATATCGTCCTGACCTCTTCCGCCACTATTTTGATGGAAATACAAATAGGGAGTCATCAGTTCATTGGAGTAAGTAAAGATCCCTCTATTTCCATAGAACCAATCCAGTTCGCCTCCAAAGACAGAATACATGTCTTTGTAAACAGTCAGGTAGCGATAGCCCGGCATCATCTCTTCGCCAGTTTTGGCGATGGCGTCATAGATGCGAATATCATCCCGATTGTAGGTGTCGGCATCCTCTTCTGCGCCAGGTCCTCTGAGGATCATTCCGCCACTGTTGTGATAGCTTTGAGCTCCTGCGATATTTGGATGCTTGACGACAAACTCCATGACAGAACGGTTTTCCGGTAGTGTAAATGGATAGCGCATCGCTCCTCGCTGAATGTAATCTGGCTGCCAGTTCCAGCCCCAGTCTCTATTGGGATCATAGTAGCCAACGTCATCGTCATTGACTCTACCGTCTCCGTCTAGATCGGTTCCTTCCTGCCCGAGCATTTCGTATTCGCCGACTTGATCAGGTCCTACAGGCATCAGCCTTCTCGGGTCCAATGGATTTTTGATAAATCTACCTGTAGGCGACTTGCGGATCATCATGGTGATATGTCCGTCTCCGTCTAGATCGTCCATTTCATCCTCTCCGGCCAGTCCATCCCCATCGTTATCCAGTTTGATCATGCCGGATCGTGGAGTATTGGCGGTGTTGGGCTCCAAGAAAAAATCATTCCGCGCATCTGGATTGATGGTTGGAGTGATATAGAAAGCTTTGTCACGGAGTAGTTCTTGGATGAATTTGGTATCTGCGTGCATTTCGGTCAAGTACCAAGCCGTGTAGAGTGCAAATTCTCCTCCTTGTACTTCATTGGAATGGATGTTTCCATCGATCCACATTCCTGGTTTGTCGGTATCTTTACCCGTAGAGAAATCCGTAATCGTCAGAGTCATGATGTCTCTTCCTTCATAGGATTTACCGATAGATTCGATTTTGGTGAGTTCAGGGTATGCCTTTGCGATTTTTTGCATCACATCGACGATTCCTTCATACGTATGATAACGATTCCAGGCTGTTTCTACTTTGGGTAGATGCGGTGTGCCGACCGCTTTGAAAAACTTGTCTTGGGCATTTGTCTCGAGGCTACCCAAGCTCAATGCACTGATCGCCAAGGCTAGCACGGTTTTCTTTTTTGTCAATAGTTTCATGGCGTTGGCTTAGAGTTTAAAGGTTGCATTGATGATACCTGCATGAGATGCACCTGCTTTTAGCTTCACATCTCCTTTTCCTTTGATGATCCAGCTGAGGCTTTCTTTGCCATAGGCAGGAATCACGTCGATCAATTGGATTTTTTCACCTGAGATCAGGCGATCTTCCGAAGCATCCAGATCGACTCTGATTTTGCGTAGCCATCTGGATCTCTCTCCCATTTCCGAATGAGTCGGTAGCGGGGAATTGTTGAATAGATCCAAGCTAATGCGGGTCAAGCCATTGCCTATTGATTCGATTTTTAGATTTTGAACTTCCAGTGAAGGTTGGATAGCTGCCAGTTTGAGAATGAACTCGGTATGTTCGTTGGCGATTTCCGCCACTTGCTCATAGGGAGGATTGCTCATGGCAAAAGGCTTGATGCCGCCTACTTCCACTTTTTTCCCGGGAAAGTCTGGATGGGAAACCTCTGTCCAAGGAATGAATACATCTTCTTGTCCCAAAGAGTCTGCCCATGCCAAGAAATTAGCTTGACTGTCTGTTTTTCCTTTGAAATCAGGTGTCCAGTAGCCCGGTGTGCTGAAGCTCAACCTAGCAAAATGGAAATAAGCCCACTGGAAAAAGTCCCCGTCTGTGCCCTGATTGGTTTGTTCGTAGGCTTTGGCTGAGATCGTCTCATTATAGATGTCAGAGACCATGGCATTGATCGCTTGATCTTGCTCCAGAATAGAAGTGACCACCCGTTTTCTGGCGTTGCCAGCATTGTACTTTAGGGGAGATGAGAGGTTGTTTGCCGGAGAGAAAGTGACAAAAGCAAAGATGTTCCACTGCTCAAATAGATAGTCCAATAGAGCCCTTGATTCTAGCTGAGAAACTGGGATATCTCCTGCCAAAGGCTCAAAAACCGGAAATTTATAAGTTAGGGATTTATTGAAGGCGATGCCTTCTTTGAGGTCTTCTGCAAACTTGCCGTCCTTGTCATCGTCCCGGCTTTCTGGATAGAGACTATACTGTCCCGCTTCACCTTTGGATCTGTCTGCTTTGACCAATACCCGCTCGTCTTCTTTGGAGATAGTGTATGCTCCCATGGGATCTTCTACTCGCATGAGGGTGATAAATCCGTCGCCATTCAGGTCAGTATAGCCATTGTCTCCCGGGCTTCCATCACGGTCATGATCCACGGAGATAGCATTTCCTCTTCTTTCATATTTGAGAGATGCATGGTACTGCTCGTATGCATCGGGTGACATATTGGGGAAAATGTAAAAAGTGGTGTTTTCCAATGCCTCCGAATGGTCAGCGATGAGTTTTTCTGCAAACTGTGTGGCCAGCTCTACGCTGAGCACGTCGTAGCCCTCGACTCCACCTACCACGGCGATGGCTGGTTTATAATCGAGATTTCCGGTGCCGATTTTGAGTGCCCAGATATCCTTTCCTCCGGCAGTTTTGGTGAGGGAGGTGAGGGTGGCCGATGCATCGGAACTGACTCGCTGGAGTCGCTGATTGAGTTGACTGAGTGTAGGGTAGTCAGACTGGGCAAATCCCGCCGTCGACCATCCCATACTCGCTGTCAACAGAAAGCCAAGTAAGGTTTTTTTCATAGGTGGTTGGTTTTTATGAAATTGTGATTCGTTGATTTTTTTCAAAATCGGATACATGAATTTTATTAAAATTTCTGCAGAAATAGAGCGTCTGTTTTTCTGAAAGTACAATTTGTGCTTAAATGGAGGCCAGCTTGGATAAGTGGCCCGGACAAAATTTTAGTTGGACAGCTTACGAAATTTCACTTATTTCAGGGGAACCCAAGAAGTCCTATGTATACTAAAATAGCCCTGGCCATTGCTTTTTCCCCGAGGATAGAAGCGCTCATTTCGGAGGTCAAACGACTGGTGACGGCCTTTGATTCGGAATTGGTGCTGATCCATGTCGGGATCAAAACCCCGGAATTGGAAAAAAAATTAGCTGAGTTGCTGGCAAAGCATGACTGCGATCAGCCACGCGTCAAGGTACTCTGGAAAGAAGGGAAACCTGTGAAAATGATCCTGCAAGCCTGTCGTGAGGAAAAAGTGGATCTGCTTGTGGCTGGCGCACTCAAGCGAGAGGGACTGTTCAAATACTACATGGGCTCTGTGGGGAGGAAGATCATTCGAAAAGCTCCCTGCTCGGTACTGACCTTGATTGAACCAAAAGTGGAGACTTCGGAGTTTGTCAGGGTAGTCATCAATGGTACGCAGCTGGAAATCACACCGGATGTGATCCGTCATGGGCTGAAGTTTTCGCAGGTCATCCTGGCAGATCAGGTGTCTATCCTGAATGAAATAAAAATGTATGGTCTTCAGATGGGGACTGCCAGTGAGGATTCGGAGGAGGAGATAGCGCAGACCAGAAGGCAGCTTGTGCAGAATGAGATAGACTATGTGGAGCAGATTTTAGATAAACTTGACAAAGGAAATTTGAAAATAAATATCAAAGTGACCGGAGGGAAATGGGCGGTGGAATTGGCCCGCTTCTGTGAAAAAACGGATGCCAAACTTTTGGTGGTAGGAGATGAAAGGAAATTGAATTTCTTTGACCGCATTTTCCCTCATGACTTGGAAGAGTTGCTCAGTACACTTCCTTGCAATCTTTTAATCGTAAAAAAATAAACCTCCATGGAAACGCTCAACCATAAGGAGGTCATCAATCTCCTCCTCCAGCTTGCGGCCATGCTGATCATGGCCAGAATTTTTGCGGAAATAGCGAGAAAGCTCAAACAGCCTGCAGTCGTGGGAGAGATCCTTGCAGGGATAGTTTTGGGGCCTACTATTTTGGGCTCACTCATGCCCGGATTTCATGAGTATCTATTTGGATCTCATGAGATGTCCAATATTGCGTTGGATGGATTTGTGCAGATTTCAGTGGTTTTGCTGCTGTTCATAGCAGGACTGGAAGTGGAGCTACAGATTGTCTGGAGTCAGGGCAAAAATGCACTGAGGATAGCAGTGGCTTCGATGGTGCTGCCAATTATTGCCGGTTTCGTAGTCGCTTATGCCTTTCCCGAATTTTTGGGAGTCAATATCAATGACCGGATAGTGGCTTCTACCTTTTTCGGTTTGGCGATCAGTATTACCGCTTTGGCAGTAGTGGCGAGAGTCTTAATGGACCTGAATCTTTTCAAGACGCAAACGGGCCTTCTCATCATCGCTGCAGCAATGATTGTAGATGTGTTGGGTTGGATTGTTTTCTCTGTGATACTGTCTCTTTCGGAGTCTGGAAGTGGAGGGCTGGGAGTATGGCCGACGATAGGCTTGACACTGGCATTTACCCTGATCATGCTCACAGCCGGCAAGGGGCTGATCAATCGTACCCTTCCCTGGGTCAACAAGAAAATGGCCTGGCCTGGAGGCTTGCTTTCCCTCTCTTTGGCGACTTGCTTTCTGGCGGCTTCCTTTACTGAGTTTATAGGCATCCACGCTATTTTTGGAGCATTTATCATTGGTGTGGCTCTGGGAGATTCGGAGTACCTGACGGAGAAGGCCAAAGAGATTTTGCATCAGTTTATCAATAATATCTTTGCTCCCATATTTTTTGTTTCGATAGGCTTGAAAGTCAATTTTATCGAAAGCTTTGACTTGGGAGTCACGGGAGTAGTAGTGATAGTGGGATTGCTTACCAAGTTTTATGGAGCCTATCTGGGTGGACGACTTGCCAACGTGGGACGAAAAGAATCGATAATTACTGGTTTTGGACTGAGTACTAGAGGGAGTATGGATATTATTTTGGGCTTGATCGCACTGGAGTATGGGCTGGTCTCTGATTCGCTCTTTATTGGCTTGGTTATCTTGGCCTTGGTGTCGTCTATTGCCTCAGGACCTTTGATGGGATGGGCTGGGAAATTGAAGCTATGAATGATTTTATCAATCACTCATCCAATAGATCAATTGGCTGAAGTTAACTTTCTGGGTTAATTTTGAGTTGTGATTGAAAATTCAACCAAATCAACGAAAAGGTAAAAGATGGCGAAAACCGGAAAAATTGGCGTTTTGCTGGTCAATTTGGGTACACCCGATAGCACCAAAACTGCGGATGTAAGAAAATACCTGCGGGAATTTCTAATGGATGGAAGGGTGATTGACATCCCTTGGTTTTCCAGGTGGATGCTGGTCAATCTGATCATAGCCCCGTTTAGAGCTCCCAAATCAGCGCATGAATATCAGAAACTTTGGACGGACCGAGGATCTCCCTTGCTTTTTCATACCCAGGATTTGGAACAAAAACTAGCCGAAAAACTGGATTCCTCCAGCTATGAAGTGGCTATCGGGATGCGGTATCAGAGTCCCAGTATTCAGTCGGGTCTTGAGAAGTTGCAAAAAGCCAATGTCAGTAAAATCATCGTGCTGCCGCTTTTTCCTCAATATGCATCAGCGACCAATGGATCTGTTATCGATAGGGTCATGGAGATCGTCCGCGAATGGCAGATTATCCCGGAGATGTCTTTCATTTCCAATTTCATAGAGCACCCGCTATTTATCAAGGCTTGGGTTGAGATGGGGCAAGAAATGATCAAAAAGGCGGATTATGATTACTACATTTTTTCCTACCATGGCTTGCCCGAGCGGCAAATCATGAAAGGCGCAGTCGATCATTATTGCCAGCTAGGCGCCTGCTGCAACAAATATCACAGCAAGAATCAGTTTTGCTATCGTGCCCAATGCTACCAGACAACGAGACTGCTGGCCGAAAAAATGAATTTACCTGAGGAGAAAGTAAAAACATGCTTTCAGTCCAGACTTGGCAATGATCCTTGGGTGAGGCCTTACACAGAAGATGTGATCAAAGAACTGGCAGCTCAGGGTGCCAAAAAGGTTTTGGCTTTTTCTCCGGCATTTGTGGCCGACTGTTTGGAAACCACGGTAGAGGTAGGCGAAGAGTACAAGGAAGTATTTATGGAGTTGGGAGGAGAGCAATGGGACTTGGTGCCCAGCTTAAACTCCAATGATACCTGGGTCTCCTGTGTGGAGGATTTGGTAGTGAGCCATTCCTGATAGAGACGACCCGATTTGACTAAAAGGAAGAGGGGAATTCTCTTCCTTTTTTGATTTTGTTACCAAGAGAATATAAGTCGATTGAAAAAGGATACACATTTTTGGCTGATTTTGGGAGTGATTTTGATTTCGGTCAATCTCCGGACTTCCATTGCTTCTGTCGGACCTTTGATTCCGTTTATTCGGGAAGACTTGGGTATTTCCAACGGACTTGCCGGATTCCTGACCACTTTGACCTTATTGACTTTTGCGTGTTTTTCTCTTTTTGCTCCTACTATTGGGAGAAATTTGGGGACTGGAAGAGCGATTTTTCTCGGGATAGTACTCTTGATCGCAGGTGTTGTGATCCGAGTTTTGGGTGGAGTCGAACTACTCTTTGTAGGGACGGCGCTGACAGGAGTAGGGATTGTCATCGCCAATGTGTTGATGATTCCTTTTTTCAAAGCAAGGATTCCAGAGCGTTTGGGACTTATGACGGCGATATTGTCAACGGGCATGTCCCTATTTGCGGCTATTGCTTCGGGCCTGAGTGTGCCGCTGGCAGTGGATCTTGGACTTGGCTGGAGGGGCTCCTTACTCTCTTGGGCCAGTGTCATGATATTAGCCTTACTCGTATGGATTCCCCAGATGGGACCTCGGCCAACTGCTGCTCAGAGGGCGATGGGTCGAGGTGAAAATGTCTGGAAATCTCCTTTGGCCTGGCAGGTGACTCTATTCATGGGCTCTCAGTCAGTGATGTATTTTACGATGATTACTTGGATTCCTGACTTGCTTATCTCTAGAGGGATGAGTCCAGTTTTGGCAGGGTTGGCACTATCCTATATGCAGCTTATTTCTTTGCTGGGGACGTTTTTCATCCCGGGATTTCTCGAAAAACTCAGGAGCCAATCAGGAGTCATACTAGTTATTGGATTATCCTATTTTTTGGGTTTTGGGTTGCTTTTTGTCCAGTTGGACACTGCCGCCTTCGTAGCGCTGACGATCATCGGAATAGGTAGTGGAGCGAGTCTTAGTATGGCGTACATGCTGATTTCGCTACGGACTGCAGATGATCAGACCACTGCCCGGCTATCTGGGATGGTTCAGTCCGCTGGATATATCCTTGCTGCAATAGGGCCATTGCTTTTTGGGATTTCATTGGATCTGATCGGAAACTGGGATTTATTGATCTGGTTTTTAATTCTTATGGCGGGAATGTTTTTGATTTTTGGAATCCCTGCTGGTAGAGACAAGAAGATTTGAGAGTGTTGAATTAGATACCGCAGAACTCAGAGCTTTGGCTTACCTTTGCAGTGAAAATTTGACCTGAAGAAAATGCAAGATTTCCTCTTAGAGTTAGGGGTTTCTCCCCAGCTTTTCAACTATGTGATCATGCCGGCATTGATTTTCTTTGCCAGGATAGGTGATGTCTCCATCAATACCCTGCGGATCATGCTCATGATGAATGGCAAGCGAAATATCGCTCCGATTCTGGGCTTCTTTGAGGCCTTGATCTGGCTGATGGCGATAGGACAGATTTTTCAAAATATAGACAATCCTCTCAGCTACATCGCTTATGCGGCGGGCTTTGGGACGGGCACTTATGTCGGGATGTATTTCGAAGAAAAGCTTGCTTTGGGTCGGGTTTTGGTCCGCGTGATCACTCCCAAGCCACAGGTTGAGCTCTTGGATTTTATGAAAGAGAAAAACTACCGCTTCACCAATGTGGGTGCGGAAGGACGCTATGGTAAGGTGAATTTGCTTTTCACGGTAATGAAAAGAGAGAACCTGAAGGAGTTTGTCACCAAAGTCAAAGAAGTAGACGAGCGGGCATTTTATACAATCGAAAGTGTCAAAAGAGTGTCCGAAGATGACCTGAATGTGATGGAAGATAGACCTCGCTTCAAAAGCAGACTCTTCAGCAAGGCCCGAACCTGATGGGGAATACTTGGTTTCAATTTCAGGAATTCCGAGTGGTGCAGGAGAAATCCGCCATGAAGATTTCCACGGATGCGATTCTGTTAGGAGCTTTGGCGGAAGGAGAAAAGGCAAGAAAAATTCTGGATATCGGAACTGGTACTGGAGTGATTGCCTTGATGCTTGCACAACGATTTGAGAATGCAGAATTGGTGGCTGTGGAGTTGGATGAAGAGGCAGCAGCAGAAGCAAAGAGCAATTTTGAAAACAGCAGATTCCAGTCGAGAATTGAACTTTGGCAAGGACAAATACAGGATTTTCAGTCAGAGGAGAATTTTGAGCTGATTGTCTCCAATCCTCCATTTTTTCCGGATCATCTCAAGTCAAGCAATGCAAAAAGAAATCAGGCGCTGCACACGGACAGGCTTTCTTTTGAAGAGCTGGCCAAGACCATCGACCAACTTCTGAGTGCTGAAGGTCAGGCTTGGATCATCTTGCCGCCAAGACAGATGGGGGAGTTGGAAGAGGAGTTTTTGAAGTTTGGGTTTTCTCTTCAAAAGGAGTTTTCTGTTCGGGACAATCCTTCCAAACCCATTCATAGAAAGGTGAGCTGCTTTAGTAGAACTCCAAAAAATGCCGAAAAAATGGAATTTTCTCTGAAAGATCCCAATGGCCAGTATTCGGTCTTTTACAAAGGGCTTTTGTCTGGATTTTTGTTGGGGTATTAGATTGAGGGTGTTTTTGATTCGAAATTGACTAGAAACTCCAGTTTTTTTTAATCTTCAAGTTTATTTATCTCAGAGGAAATGGTGAGAAATGAACTCGCTGATTATATTGTTGGGTATTAATCTTTAGGGACTTATCGCGATGATTCCTGGCCTATGAATAGAAATTTACTCTTCCTTTTTCTTTTGGTTTTTTCAGCCTGTGTGGACCCATACGAGGTGGATTTGGATGAAGGAAAACAACTGCTGACAGTGGAAGGCTTGGTGACGAGCCTGCCAGGCAGACAGATGATTCGCTTGACACGGAGTGATACTTACGGTTCAGTTTTCGAAGGATTGATTCGTCCTGTAAGCAATGCTACTGTCATCATCCGGGATAACCTGGGGAAAGTCACTTTTCTGGAAGAAAGTACGGTGGAGGATGAAAAAGGAACATACTATACTCAGGGTGACTTTTCAGTTGAGGTGGGCAAATCTTACACACTGCAAATCCAGACTTCTGATGGGACAGTCTATACCTCACTTCCCGAAAAAGTGGAATCAGTGCCTGAAATCAACAGTTTGGTGCCGCGGACTGTGAGGATACCAGTAGAAGGAGAGCTCACAGACAGATCTGGAGTCCAGTTGGTCGCAGAAATCTCCGACCCAGTCGAACAGAATAACTTTTACTATTGGAAAAACGGCCCCTCCGTCTATGTCCTTAAGACTAGACCGGATCTTTACACTCCGAGGCCATCCGATACCAATCCCAGCAGAGAACCTCAGCCCAAAGATTGCTGTATCACCTGCTATCAGTCCGAATACTTGGCAAGTGCCGGGGTGTATATCGCTCAAGATGACAATTTCAATGGCCTCACCACGCAGATTCCTGTGGCTTTCATCGAAGATGACGGGCTGAGATTTATCACCACCTATCGAATTGATTTGAGACAAATCAGCATCAGTCAAGATGCGTATCGTTTTTTAAGGTTGGTCAAACAGCAAGTAGAGGTCAGTGGATCGGTATTTGATCCGCCACCAGCCTCTATCAAAGGGAATATGATCAATCTGGTCAATCCAGAGGAGACGGTTTTAGGTTATTTTATTGCCGGTGCAGAGACTGTGAGGAGAGTTTATATCAATCAGGACCAGTTGACCTATGCCCAAGCGGAAGCGATTATTCCAGATGATTGTCGGGAGGTGCCGGGTGCAGCTATAGATCCGCCTACTGACTGGGTCGAGCAGGATTGATGATTTCTTTTTCTACAAATTTGATCCCCAAAGTCTCCAGATGGGAGAGAATAGGTAGGTAAATTTCCCGGACAACAGGCACATGCAGGCCGGTGAGTTTGATTTTCCCGTCTAGAAACAAATCAACGGCAATGGCTAAAGGCAAGCCTACTGTCTGGGCCATTGCGGTGTGTGTGGCGTCTTTTCCCAAGCATACCAGACTCGAAAGGATTTGTTTTTTGCCGCTTACTCCTTCGATCTCAAACTGATGCTGCATCACGATCATATCCCGGTCTTCAGGCTCCAAAGCCCAATCTGTTTCCAAGATCGCCTGTAAGATTTGTGCGGGGCTTCCTTTGGTTTTGGGGAGCTTTCGGTCACTGAAAAAGCCCAACCACTGGATTTTCTCGAATGTCGGAAAGTCCAACTCAGGGATCAGTTCTGCCAGTTTTTCTTCCACGGATAATGTTTTGTGATAGGGTAGGAAAGCATTCATCAACTGTCTGAGTGTACTATTTTCCGGCATTTCCATCACAAAACTATCATCTGTCATACCCAATTGGATAAATACATTCCAAGCTTTGCAATAACCAGCTCTACGCAGAGTACCACGAAGCATGGTGGGGATTTCTTGCAGTCCATAGACTTTTCTGTAGCTCAGAGAATCCCTATTGGGATAGCCGTCAAAATCTCCCAAGCCAGGAAAATTGACGGTTTCCAGTCTTTTGAAAAGCTGATGATAGGGAACGAACTTCAAATCACCTTTTTCGATATATCGGGAAGTCCCCTGACCGGCTAAAACAACATTCCGAGGGTTCCAGGTAAACTTATATTTCCAAGGATTACTTTCGCTCTGAGGTGACAAAAGTCCTCCGCAGAAAGACTTGAAAGAAGTGATTTTTTCTCCTTTGTCATGAGCTTCATGGATCACTTTCATGGCAGACATATGGTCGATTCCGGGATCCAATCCACATTCATTAAGAAAGAAAAGTCCTTTTTGCTCGATGTTCTCCTTCATTGATTTCATCTCATCGGACTCGTAGGATGCGGAGAAAAAATGTTTGCCCAATTCGAGACAGTCCCTCGCTACGATCGGATGCATGAATGCCGGGAGCATGGAAATCACAACGTCTGCTTCTGAAATCAGCTTTTTTCGACTGGGTTCGTCTTGGATATCTAGAGAAACTGCCGCAGTATTGGATCTATTTTGAAGCTTCGCTGCCGCAGCTTTTGCGTCCAAATCCGCCAAGGTCAAAAAGCGGTTTTTGCTTTCGCAAGTGTCTGCTAAATAGTCGATTAAAAAAGTGGAGGACTTCCCTCCTCCCAAAATCAAAATATGGTTCATGGATGTGGTGAATTGGTGATCAGGTCTATAAATCTGGCAGGAAAAAGGCAGAAATCCATTTTTTGTGGAACAAATGATTACTTTGTTCGTTCGATTTCTCCCTAGTTCAATCGATTATGAAGTATTTGGATTCCAATCAGAAAATAGAAGTTTTGGCCCTGCAGGAGCTATCTCCGGAAGAAATGAAATTACTGCAGAGAGCTCAGGAAATTTCGAAAAACTCCTATTCACCATACTCTCATTTCCATGTGGGGGCGGCTGTGCTTTTGGAAAATGGCGAGATCCTGCAGAGCAGCAATCAGGAGAATGTAAGTTTTCCATCGGGCGTATGTGCAGAGCGATTGGTGTTGGGGTATGCAGGAGCTAATTTTCCTGATCTAGCTCCCAAAATGATGGCCGTGGTCGCACAGAGGGATGGAGAGGAGAGTTGGGCTGGAGTATCACCCTGCGGCAATTGCCGTCAGACAATCAATGAAACTGAAAATCGTTTTGGCAAAGAGATCACGATGTTGTTTTTGCAGCCTGGCGGAGAAGTCTATCGGGTACATGGGATCTCGACTTTGCTACCATTGAAGTTTGATGATCTGAAAAGTTAAGCATGAAAAAAAGCTTTTATTTTAGCTATGAAGCTCATTATGCCCTGTCTCAGGAGCCAAGTTTTCAGGAGTCTGAGATTTGGTTGGTGCTGCATGGCTATGGACAATTAGCAGAGTTTTTTATCCGGAAATTCAATCCGTTTTTTAATTCAGAAAGGCTCTTTGTCGCTCCAGAGGCAACCAATTATGCATATCTCCAGGACTTTCAAGGAAGAGTGGGAGCCAATTGGATGACCAAGCATGAGCGGGAGACTGCTATTGCAAATAATCATCGCTACTTGGACGGGTTAATGGATTCTTTGCTTCAGCAGTATTCTCAACCTCCCAAAATCAACGTCTTGGGCTTTTCGCAAGGTGCCGCCACTGCTACCAGATGGGCGAGCTGCTGGGAGAAGTCAGTCTCCAAGTTGGTGCTATGGGCGGGAGGGTTTGCGCATGATATGCAGCTGGATCTAGCCCGGGAAAAATTTTCGGACACAGAGCTCATTTTGGTATTGGGAAATCAGGATCAACTGATCACTGAAAAAAGTCTGGAAATGCAACAGAAGTTGATTCAAAGTCTTGAAAAAGAGGTGCAATACCTCCATTTTGAAGGTGGGCATGAGCTAGATCATGAAACTCTCCAGAGTCTGATGGATTCTTCCGACCATTGCTAGGATTTGGCTGTTCAAAATGCTTTATTGAAACTATTGCTACACAAATCGACATTCACTATTTTTCTGAAAATTTTCTAACACCACCAATGCTTTCGCTTACAGAAAAAGAAGTAGACTTCATCGCTGCTCAACTGATCAAAGGAATGGTCTGCTTCTATCAGATCGACAAAAAGAAAGTCCACTTCATGCCTGATGATGAGGATTATTTCAACTATGACCTCACACCCGACGAGGAGGATATCCTGGATGAGATTGATGCAGAGCCGGATAATTATGCGGAATTTACTCGAATGGAGGTGCCTCAGGAACATCAGATGATGCAAGATTTCATTGACCGAAAAGTGAAAGAGAAAAACTTGGCAGAGGACCTGGTAAATGCACTAACAAAGCCGAAGTCATTGACGGCATTCAAATTTTTGATCGATGAATCGAAATACAAGACAGAATGGATCGAGTTTCGCAAGTCCCGCTACCTAGACTGGGTACGGGAGCAGGTCGACGGATTCAATTACGCAGAATAACACTTTATTGCCGCCCGGATGTTTTCGGGCGGTTTTCTTTTTGCTTGATTTTAAGTAGTTTCAGGGACTTTTGAAATTTTTATGTCCGAGAAACCATCCATATCAATCCGCTACAATCTCAACCCCGGAGACCTTGGTCAAGTGGCGGCACTTCATGGGAAAATCTACGCCGAAGAACATGGCTTTGGGATGGGCTTCGAGGCCTATGTGATGGAGAGTCTGCTGGAATTTTACCGGCAATACAATACCAACAAAGACCGGGTCTGGGTGGTGGAGTCTCATGGCAAAATGATCGGGTTTTTACTGTTGATGCACAGGCAAGACGAGCAGGCTCAGCTTCGGTATTTTATTCTCGAAAAAGCCTATCGGGGCATGGGGCTCGGAAAAAGACTGATGGAAGAATGGATGGGGTTCTATCAGGAAAAAGGCTACAGAGGCGCTTATTTATATACGACTTCTGGTTTGGATCCAGCTGTCAGGCTTTACGAGCGATTTGGATTCAAAAAGATCTCTCAGGTGAAATCCAGAAACTTTGGAGTTCCCTTGCTGGAGATGCTCTACCGGCTTTACCCATCCTGAGGGAATTCCGTATCTTGCCGTGATGAAGCGCTATTCATTTCTATTCACCCTGCTTTTCTTGCTCTCTCATGTCTCCTTTTCCCAGAATTGGGATTGGGGAGGGCCTATCGATCCACTTCAGAAAAAATTTAAAGTCCTTCATTATAAGCTGGAGCTTGAACTTTTGCCTGAAACAAAATCTATAGCTGGGTCGAATACCGTGACACTCGAAGCGAAAGAGAAACTCGATACTATCCGTCTTCAATTGATTGATACATATGAGGTGTCGAATGTCACGATGAATGGAGAGCCTGTGGATTTTTCGCATCATGATGACCTTTTGGATATCATTCCTATCGACTGTACCTGTAATTCGGTGAAGGTGGAGTATGCAGGAAAAACTCCCATTGCACAAAACCCACCTTGGACAGGAGGATTTACCTGGATCAAAGATGAGCTTGACAATGATTGGATGGGACTCTCTTCTCAAGGGGAAGGAGCTAAGATTTTTATGCCTGCATTGGATCATCCAAGCAGCGAGCCTTCTGAAGGAGTCGATCTATTTTTCACTGTTCAGAAGCCTTACTTCGTAGCCGCCAATGGCCGATTGCTGGAGACAAAAGAGGAAGGTGAGAAAGTGACTTATCATTGGGCTACCAGTTACCCGATCAATAATTACAATGTCAATTTTACCTTGGGAGTATTTCATGAAGAGAGCAAAATCTTCACTTCTTCCTCAGGTAATCAGGTCCCTATGACGGTCTATGTTTTGGAAGAAAACAAAGCCAAAGCTGCTTCTCTTTTGGCGGTGTTGGAGGAAAGTGCACAGACACATGAAAAATACTTTGGTCCTTATCCTTGGCCTGATGACAAGGTTGCTGTGGTAGAAACACCTTATTTGGGTATGGAACATCAGACAATCAATGCCTATGGGAATAATTTCCAATATATTCCTCTGGGTGTAACCCAATACGACTGGTTGCTTCATCATGAGCTAGGACATGAATGGTTTGGAAATAAGGTTTCTGTCGGAGACTGGGCAGATATGTGGATTCACGAGGGCTTGACGGCGTATGGAGATATTTTATTTTTCCTAGAGCATGGCGGAGAAGAGGAATATCTGAAAAAAGCCAAGTCGGTGTTGCGTGGAATCCCGCACGAAAAACCTGTTCAAAGTCCCCCAAATAGTACCGAGGAAGAAGCCTATCATGGTGAAATTTATAGCAAAGGCTCTTTCATTATCCATTCTCTTAGAGGTGTATTGGGAGATGAGATTTTCTTCCCAATGCTCAAGGCATTTGCGACGGATGAGCGATTTACCTACCAGAATCAGGTGACTACCAAAGATTTTACGGATTTTGTGCAAAACTACTCTGGCAAAGACTTAAATGGCTTTTTTGAACTCTATCTGAGGACGACAGACTTGCCAAAAGTGGAGGTTAAAAAGAAAGGGAAGAAAGGCTGGCAAGTAGAGTTGACTGGGATCAACTTTGAACTTCCGGTAGAAGTTCAGACTTCAAACGGAATTCAAAAGGTGGTTTTGGGTAAAAAAGCGGTTCTGGTCCAAAGTGCTACCGATCCGATTGTCGATCCCAACTATTGGCTGATGCTGGAAAGGGAGGATTAAAGCCTCCCTATTGTCATTCCTCCGTCCAGAGTGATGATTTGGCCTGTTCCATAAGTCAAAGTTTCATCTGCCAAAGCGGCGACCATTTTGCCGATGTCTTCCGGTTTTCCCATTCGGGGCTCCAAAGTCAATCCTTTGCCGATTTGGCTTTCGTATTTTCCCTTGACTCCGGCAGTCATGTCTGTTTCGATGATTCCGGGTCTTACTTCGAAAACAGGGATGTTAAATTCAGCCAGTCTCACAGCAAATGTCTGATTCATCATCGAGAGTCCGGTCTTGGACATGCAATAGGCCACCCGATTGGTGGAGGCTAAAACTGCCGAAACAGAGGTGATCGTGATGATGGAAAAGAAATCGTCAGGGTTTTCATTTTTCGAATCAATCATAGATTTAGCTACTGCCTGACTGAGAAAAAATGTCCCCTTCATATTGGTATCCACCACATAGTCAAAGTCTTCCTCTGTCACCTCCAAAATATCCGCTCGGACTCTGGGAGCCACTCCGGCATTGTTGACCAGAACGTTGATTTTGCCAAACTTCTGACGAATCTCCATTAGGATCCGAGATCTATCTTCTGCACTCCCAATATTGCCTTGAAAGTAATCCGCCTGGATTCCTGATTTTTCTAATTCCTCCAAGACAGGTAAGACAGAATCTTTATCCCTCATCCCATTCAAAGCCAAATCAAAGCCTTTTTCGGCCAAAGACTTGGCTATTCCCAAACCGATCCCTCGAGTGCCTCCAGTGATGAATGCTACTTTGCTCATGATTCTTTGACTTTTTTCAGTTCTTCGTGAATTGGCATTTTTTTATAAAAGGGATCTAATGGGAAACAACCTGAAATCATCCCGTTTCTCGGTGCTGTGGTACAATCCGAAAAAGTGCGGCAAATCTTTGCTCTTTTCATCACTTCTCCGGTCAAGATATCTGCCGGCAATTCAGGATAGCTGAGAACCATCCTTCCCAAGCCGATAGAATCGGCTAATCCTTGCTCCAAAACAGCTTGTCCAACATGAGGAAGCCACTCTTGCAAGTAGGAATAAGCGGAGCCTACGATATAAAACTCAGGAAATGCTTTTTTCATTTCCCCTGCAATTTGGATTTGGCGGGCTACACCTTGCAAAGGATCTTCCGGGGGTAAATATCCATCAGAAGGAGGGAAAAGTGCAGGTCTTTGGATGTGAGGATTGTAATATGGACTTCCTGCTGTGGTGCACAAGAGCTCGATCCCTAACTCTCTGAGGAGCTCCAAAAACTGAAAAGTCTCCGATAGGTTTTCTTTGGTGCCCGATTCATCTCCTCCAAAGGAATATTTATATTGAGAGGAGCTGGCCGGAATACCTTTTAAGTCCTCTCCTGGTTTAAAAGGAACCCAGTCAAATGTGCTTAGGCGAACCCCTATTTCCAATCCAGGAGCAGCCTTTCTGATTCCGGAAACTATCTCTTTCAAAAATCGACTTCTGTTTTCAAAACTTCCCCCGTATTTCCCGTCTCGGTCATAGGCACTTAGAAATTCATGTCCCAAATAGCCGTGACAATGTTTGATATCCACGAATTGGAATCCGGCTTTTTGTGCCAAAACTGCTGCCGCAATATATTTCTGGATGATATCCTCGATTTCATCATCTGTCAATAGAGGATAATCCTGACCCAAGCCAAATTTTTCATTTAGTACCGGGTGCGGATACAAGATTTTGGGCTCCATTTTCTTCTTGTCAAAAGGCTTGCAAAACCTCCCCGAATGGGTGAGTTGGAGGCCTGTGAGGAGTCCTTCAGTTGATCCAAATGAAACAGCGTGTTCTTGTTGAATCATGTGAAAAAGGTCTTCGAAGTCTGGAAAAGTAGCTTCATTGATCATCAACTGATTCGGGTTGGCTCGTCCATCCGGGCAAACAGCCACCGCTTCACAGCCCCAAAGTAATTTGGCTCCGCTGATCGCAAAGTTTTTCCACCTTCTTTTGGTGAAATCAGTCGGTCTTCCATCAGTAGTTCCATCCCATCCTTCCATCGGCAGGATACAAAAAGCATTGCCGATGCTGTTGCCGGATCTTAATTGGTGACTGGTGGAATAGGGGGAATCTGTATCTGATTTCAGGGCTGCTGCAAATGGCAATTGAATTCCTTCTTTTTCCAAATGGGCTTCGAAAAGCTCAGCTGTTTTCAGCTGCGCAACTCTCGGGTATTCGGGTCTGTATTTTCCACTCATGGCCGGACGCAGTTATAGAAGCTGTAATAGTTTTCTCCCTTGGCCATTCTTTGGATAAGCAATGCTAGTTCTCTAGCATGGTAGTCTCCCCACATACTCGACTCTCCATGTGCGGCCTGGTTTGGGTTAGGCTTATAATCCCATCCATTTGGCTGATGGTAAATCGAATGTAGGATTAGCCCCTGATGCTCTGGGTCATGGGAGAGATAGGGTTTTTGGAAAAGAGCTCTCGCTACCTGGAGTCCAGCTTGGACGTATGTCTCCCACTCTGCCTCTCCATTGAGCTTAAGCCAATTGCCGATTCGAATCAAACCCTGTGCTGCGATGCAGGCTGCTGAGGAATCCACCGGCTCATAGGAATTGTAGGGTTCGGCTGGTCTATTCAGGTAGTCTCCCATTTTGTAAAGATTTGGAGCGCCGGTGTCCCAATAAGGAATTCCGTCTGTCGGTGTGTTTTCCAGATAGAAATTGGCTGTTGCGATAGCTGCTTGTTTCATTTCAAGGATGAAATCTTCTTTGGAGATAATCTCCTCGTAATCCTTTTCTTCCAATTCGTCCAAGATTTCCAAAGTTTCTCCCAGTCCGCAAATCGCCCAGGCCAAACCTCTAGTCCAGGTGCTGAATCCGGTATAACCTTGCTGAGAATTGGGACAGCGATAGTTGCCATCATTTGTGTTGAAAATGATTTCATGAGCAGTTCGCCCCGAGATGTCATAGCTGTCTCGTCCATTTCCCATATAAATTGAATAGCGCATGGTGCTCCGGATGTGCTGGACTGCGCGCTGGATCAAGGAGATTTTCTTGTCATTTTCTCCTTGAAGCACATGTCCCAAGCCATGGGATACAACCAGTGCTCTACAAGATCGAATCGTATCTACGAATAGCGAATGTGGTCCGTTGAATGAATAAATATATCCGCCATCCTGGGTTTTGGACCATCGAGTAGCTTGTACAGCGCCACTGATTTTCAGGGCTAATTTGTAAAAATCCTGCTCCCACTGCGAAGCTGAGATTTTCTTTTCACGAATCAAGCGAAGTAGATTTCCATAGGTGCTCACATTGTTGAATCCATGGTCATGAACTCCCGTATGAGTCAGATGCGGTGCCATTTTTTCCACCGTGTTTTTTCGGCCGATGTCTAGAAACTGTTCATTTCCTGTGGCATCAAATTGCAAAATGGCTGATCCGTATTGAAAGCCTTGGGTCCATTCAGTCCAGCCACGAGTGACATATTTTCCTTTTTCGGTAAATACCGGTGCGCCGTTTTTTGGGTCAAAATGCTTTTCAATGGCAACTATTTTTTCACCGGAAAGCTTCCAGAATTCCTCCAATGAAGCAGAGAGATCTGATGGTGAAATCGCGTTTTGAAGTATCATAGGTTTAATGTGTTTTCTTGGAGTGCGTGATGAAAATAGCGGAGGTCGTGATGATCATGATGCCGTAAAGGATGAAATCCAGCGGAAATCCTCCGACGTGATTGGGAACCCAGCTCAATAAAGATAGAATAAAGTAAGCTAGGGCAAATGTGGATAGGATCAGGACAGATTTGGGTGGTTTCTTGAAAATCACAGCCCCCAAAACGACCGGAGCTACCATGGAAGTACCAGCAAAACTCACCCTTGCCAGCAAGACCAATTGATCACTCATGTAAGTGGAAAAAACCAATACGATGACCGAAAACACGAAAATTGAGAGTTTGGTGATGCGCATGTTGCGCTTGTCTCCTCCTTTGAGAAGGGATCTCAGTTCGGTGCCCAAAGCAAAAATCTGCGCATTGGTGGTGGAGAGGCAGGCGGCAAACAATCCTACTACGGCCAATGCCGCCACTGGGACTGCCTGATCATACATCAAGGCACCTGCTAGAAAGTCAGATGTGGAGGAGTCGGGATACTTAATCGCCCCATAAAGGCCGATAAATGCGGTCGGAAGAATCACTAAAATGGCGAAGATTCCAACGGCATAAGCCATACGGTGGACCGATTTCAGGCTTTTCATCACCACTAAGCGTGTGGTGAATTGCGGCTGAGTCACGGGAATCATCACGATAGCAATCGAAGATGCTATTAGAAACGGAGTGGTGAATAGTCCTTTGGGGCCGGGAAGCGTCGTCAAATCTGGATTCATTTCCATGACTCGCTGAGTGGCAGATTCAAATCCGCCTGCGAGGCTCAGGCAAGTCGCTCCGATGATCCATATGACTACCAGTAAAATCACTCCCTGGATGGCGTCACTGTACATGATGGCTTTCAGTCCACCGATTTCGGAATAGATCAACATGATGCCGACCAGTAAAGATGCCCACGCCCAAAAAGGGAGAATTCCGGGAAATGCTGCTTCCAGAAAGATGGAGATTCCGCGTATTTGAATAGCTACGTAGGGGATCAGAAATAGAAAGCTGCTGATGAATAGCAGGATTCCGGCATACTTGTTTTGGTAGCATTTCTGCACAAAGCCCGCAACACCTTGATAGCCGACTACATGAGCTCTGCTTCTCAATTTGTATCCAAACCACACAATAAAGAAAACCATCAATGCATCGGAGAGGCCCAAGAAAATCCAGGCGCCTACACCGTGTGTTCTGAAGAAGTCTGGCATTCCCATGAATGTAAATGCGCTGAAGAGCGCTGCAGAAAATGTCAGAAACCCTAAAATAGACCCGATGTTGGAACCAGCCAGCATGAAGTCATCTGAGGTGCGGTTTTTTTGAAATGATTTGTATGATGCGTAGGCCAGAGAGATCAGAAATAATCCGAAGAATACTATGAGCCAGCCCGTCATGATTTTTTAGATTCATGATATGGAAAAATCTTAGAAGCCAGCAAAGTAGCGATCACTATAAGGACGGTGATCAAAAAACCACTCCAAAAGACAAAGGAGATTCCGGCTAGTTGAGGTTCGAGTTGGTTTTCTTTGAAAACAAAAAGAAAGGAACAGATGGTGAGAATAAGGACACTGATCCATAAAAGATTCCAGGTTTTGGGTTTCATGTGTTTTAAAGTAGGATTGACTGATAGATTGTCGTAGATTTTATATTAAATTCTACAGAAAGCAAAAAATAGCAATTTTCCTTCTTGAAACCATCCTTAACTTGACAGAAGGAAGGCAAGTTTACGGAATCCATTTCAGCAAATGAGCTTTGGTTTTTAAGGGCTTTTTGATGGGGAAAGGCGATTTAAATCGAATTTTCCCATGTCCCTTCCGAATAATTTTCTAATTTTGGCCCAATTTGGACTTAAGTAAAATTATCTCTACAATCTCCCTCTCTAATGCCTAAAGACAGTAGCATCAAGCACGTACTAATCATTGGTTCAGGTCCCATCGTAATCGGTCAAGCTTGTGAGTTTGACTATTCAGGATCTCAGGCTTCCAGGTCACTTCGCGAAGAAGGTATCACCGTAACCCTGATCAATTCCAACCCCGCAACGATCATGACCGATCCAGTGACTGCAGATAATGTGTATTTGCTCCCACTGGAAAAGAAATCCATCAAGAAAATTCTAACAGAGCATCCGGACATCGATGCGGTACTTCCGACTATGGGAGGCCAGACCGCCTTGAACTTGGCGATCGATTGTGAAAAAGCCGGTATTTGGAAGCACTTCGACGTGAAAATGATCGGTGTAGATATCGACGCGATCGACACTGCCGAAGACCGTGAAAAATTCAAGGTTCTGATGGAAAAGATCGGTGTTGGTGTCTGTAAAGGAGCCACAGCTACTTCTTTCCTTCAAGGAAAAGAAATCGCTCAGGAAATCGGGTTCCCGCTGATCATCAGAGCTTCCTATACTCTAGGTGGTGCTGGTGGTGCTTTTGTGGAAAAACCGGAAGACTTCGAAAAATATCTAAGTGCTGGTTTGCAAGCCTCTCCAGTTCACGAAGTTTTGATCGAGCAAAGTATTCTTGGCTGGAAAGAATATGAGCTTGAGGTCATGCGCGACAACATCGGGAACATGATCGTGATCTGTTCTATCGAGAACTTCGACCCAATGGGCGTTCACACAGGTGACTCCATCACGGTAGCTCCAGCGATGACTCTTCCTGATACAGTGTATCAAAGAATGAGAAACTATGCGATTACGATGATGAACAGCATCGGTAATTTCGCAGGTGGATGTAACGTGCAGTTTGCGGTGAGCCCTGACAATCAGGAAATCATCGGTATCGAGATCAACCCACGAGTTTCCAGATCTTCAGCCTTGGCTTCCAAAGCTACAGGTTATCCAATCGCAAAAGTTGCCGCTAAATTGGCAATCGGATATAACTTGGACGAGTTGTCCAACTCCATTACAGGGACCACTTCTGCGTACTTTGAGCCTTCTATCGACTATGTGATCGTGAAAATCCCTCGTTGGAACTTTGATAAATTCAAAGGTTCTGACAGAAGATTGGGACTATCTATGAAAGCTGTAGGAGAAGTGATGGGTATCGGAAGAAACTTCCAAGAAGCCCTTCAAAAAGCCTGTCAGTCTCTTGAAATCAAGAGAAATGGTTTGGGTGCTGATGGGAAAGAATTGAGAGATCAAGCTCAGATTCTTTACTCTTTGGCCAATCCAAGCTGGAACAGATTGTTCCACGTTTATGACGCCTTCAAATTGGGTGTTTCATTCAGAACTATCCACGATCTGACCAAAATCGACAAGTGGTTCTTGAAGCAGATCGAAGACTTGATCCATTTCGAAGCTGAAATCGATAAATATACCATCGATACCATTCCATTTGATGTGATGGATACAGCCAAGAAAAAAGGTTATGCTGATAGACAAATCGCGCATTTGCTAGGATGTCTTGAGAGCGAAGTCTTCAACAAAAGATACGATGAGATGGGTATCAAGCGTGTGTACAAGTTAGTAGATACTTGTGCGGCGGAATTTGAAGCTCAGACTCCATATTACTACTCTTCTTTCGGGGAGGAAAACGAATCAGTCAAAACTGACAAGAAGAAAATCGTAGTGCTAGGTTCAGGTCCTAACCGTGTCGGTCAAGGGATTGAATTTGACTACTCTTGCGTTCACGGTGTCTTGGCAGCCAAAGAATGTGGCTACGAAACTATCATGATCAACTGTAACCCAGAGACAGTTTCTACTGACTTTGACGTGGCGGATAAATTGTACTTCGAGCCAGTTTTCTGGGAGCATATCTACGAAATCATCCTTCATGAGAAGCCGGAAGGCGTAATCGTTCAGTTGGGTGGTCAGACTGCCTTGAAATTGGCTGAAAAGCTAGAGAAATACGGAATCAAAATCATCGGTACTAGCTTCGAAGCTTTGGACTTGGCCGAAGATAGAGGACTGTTCTCTACGCTTTTGAAAGAAAACAATGTGCCTTACCCAGAGTTTGGAACCATTCACAATACTGACGAGGCGCTTGAGCTTTGCAAAACTATCGGATTCCCTCTTCTAGTTCGTCCTAGTTACGTTTTGGGTGGTCAGGGGATGAAGATTGTGATCAATGAGAAAGAGCTGGAAGAGCATGTGGTGAATGTACTTCATGACATTCCAAACAATGAGATTCTTCTAGATCACTTCTTGGAAGGCGCGATTGAAGCGGAAGCTGATGCGATCTGTGACGGTGAAAACGTCTATATCATCGGTATCATGCAGCATATCGAGCCAGCAGGTATTCACTCTGGAGACTCGTATGCGGTACTTCCTCCATACAACTTGGGAGATTTGGTGATCCGTCAGATCGAGACTTACACGGAGAAAATTGCCTTGGCATTGAAAACTGTTGGTTTGATCAATATTCAGTTTGCGATCAAAAATGATAAAGTTTACGTGATCGAAGCCAACCCAAGAGCGTCGAGAACCGTTCCATTTATCTGCAAAGCCTACCAAGAGCCGTATGTCAACTATGCGACCAAGGTAATGCTTGGAGAGAAAAAAGTGACCGACTTTGAATTCAATCCTGTGAAAAAGGGTTATGCAATCAAAGAGCCGGTGTTCTCCTTCCACAAATTCCCGAATGTGAATAAAGAACTCGGGCCAGAAATGAAATCCACTGGGGAAGCGATTTACTTTATCGATGACTTGATGGATGATTATTTCTTGAAAATCTACTCTGAGCGTAACTTGTATTTGAGTAGATAAAAGCTGAAGTCTGAATTCAAAAAGGTTAAAATTGCAGAAGAAGCTTCAGCAAGAATTCAATTCAGAAAATAAACGAATCAAAAAGTTTTGGTAAAATTTCTTGTCATATTATTAGGAGTCGGCTGGCTTTTGGGCCAGCTGATCCGATACTTTCTTAGATCCAAATTGGCCAAATTTGCCCAGCAGGTAAATGAGGCTGCCAAAGAGCAGCAAAGAGCTCAAGCCCATGCAGGCAGGCCAAAAGATGATGTGGTGGTGGATTATATCCCGAAGCAGCATCAGGAGAAAAGAAAGAAAGATATCCAAGGCGGAGATTACGTCGAATATGAAGAAGTGAAGGAGTAATCCTTCACTTTTCTTATTTCAGTCGTTTGCACCAAAATAATTGATGGCCTTTGGGAGTTTTGGTTCCTATCAAATAATCCTCTCCTCCATCCTTCAAACCGAATTTCTTCTTGATTTCTTCTGGTTTTAGGATAAAATTTCGAGTCAAGACATTCATCTTTCCTTTGGGAAATCTCGACTTGATTTCCGCTTTTTTCAAAGGAACTTCCTCAATAATCTCAAAAATTCTTCCCGGAATAGAATTTGGCAAAGTGGAAGTGGTATATAAATGACTGTGAGTTTCCAGCTTTTTCAGGCCAAATCGCTCTCCAAAAAGTTTAAATGCTCCAGCTTTGAGAATTCCGCTGATAGGCTCTATCAAGTATTTTTCAGCTTCGCTAAAATGAGAGATAGCATTTGATTCCTCTTCTAGTTCAAAAGAAAATTGAGGTAAGTCATTTCCTAAATCCTGAACCTGGATTTGCTTGGAATTCCCCTCAGAATCTTTCTTCCAATGAAGTAAAAGTTCCTTCACTTCATTTTTTACAGATAAAACAGTGATTTTCTGAATGTCAGGAAGTTCTTCCCAGGCCTGTGAAATATCCAACATGGGGGAATATTTCAGAAGGATTTGATCGGCTTTTGATTTCAACAATTCCCAAGATGAAACCAAGTCTGGTTCGCAATCCTGAATCATATAAAGCTTTTGATTGCCTTTTCCACGGCGTGCAGGATCTGCATAGATTAGGTCAAAATGGAGATCTGTGTCCTTCAAATATTCCAGTCCATCTCCATTGAAAAACTCGAATTTACTTCTCAAGCCCTCCAAGGATTTAGAACCCTTGGAGGGTTCTAACAGCTCGAGGTTATACTTTGAGATCTGGAAAAGCTCAATCTGTTGCTCGCAATAAATAGCCTTATCAAAGGCTTGGCTTAGGTAATAAGAATCTACTCCCAATCCACCTGTCAGATCGATCATCTGTTTGCCAGAGACGTCTTTGGCTTTAAATCTGGCGGTTTCTTCAGAAGAGCTTTGCTCCAAAGAAATGCTTGCTGGGAAATGTATTTCGGGGTTTGAAGTCCATTCGGGTAGTTTTTTGTAAGCTTTTTGTCTGGCAGAAATCTGCTGCACAGCCTCCTTTAAATCGAATGAAACTTTTCCTCCAAATTTTAAAAGCAAAAGTGCAGGATCTTCACTAAGATGATCCTGCACAAATTGTCTGAATTCAGCGCTATGAAACTCGCTGAAGTCCATTAAACCAACTCGTTGGCTACTAGATATGTTGCTATTTGAACAGCGTTGGTTGCTGCTCCTTTTCTCAGGTTATCAGCTACGATCCACATGTTCAAGGTGTTTTCTTGAGATTCATCTCTTCTCAATCTACCCACAAAAACTTCGTCTTTTTTATGAGCGTTGATTGGCATCGGGTAAACAAAGTTTGCAGGATCATCCTGTACAACTACTCCTGGAGTCTCGGAAAGCAATTTTTTCACCGTATCCAAATCAAAGTCTTGTTTGAACTCCACGTTTACAGCCTCAGAGTGACCTCCCATAGTCGGGATTCTCACGGTAGTTGCAGTTACTTTGATGGTATCGTCAGAGAAGATTTTCTTGGTTTCGTTGATCATTTTCATCTCCTCTTTAGTGTATCCATTTGGCTGGAACACATCGATGTGAGGAAGGACGTTCATGTCGATTTTGTGAGGATAAACCATCTCAGGAGTTTCTCCGGCACGCTCAGCCATCATTTGATCGACAGCAGCTTTGCCAGTTCCTGTTACGGACTGATAGGTAGACACCACCACTCGCTTGATCCCATACTTATTTCTCAATGGCTCTAGTGCCAATACCATTTGAATGGTGGAACAGTTAGGGTTTGCGATGATTTTATCGTCTTTGGTCAGTTCCTTCGCATTGATTTCAGGTACGACCAATTTCTTGCTTGGATCCATTCTCCATGCTGAGGAATTGTCCACGACGGTAGTTCCAGCCTCAGCAAATTTTGGAGCCCATTCCAAAGATGTACTTCCACCAGCAGAGAAGATGGCGATTTCCGGTTTAGCAGCCACCGCATCAGCCAAGCCAATAACGGTATGTTTTTTACCCTTATACTCGATCTGTTTTCCTACAGAGCGCTCGGAAGCGACCAATAGAAGTTCATCATACTGAAAGTTGTGCTCATCTAGCACCTCGAGAATTTCGGAGCCCACCAAACCAGTGGCTCCAACCACTGCTAATTTCATCTTGGTTTATAGGTTATATGTATTGGAGTGCAAAAGTAAGGTACAGTTATTCATTTTCAGGCAATTCCACGAAAAAATCTGGAATTGAAGTCGCTTTTTCATCTATTTTTTTTGATTGAGAAAACTGTTATATTTTCAGTATTACTTTTTAATGCGTTGGTTATGAGGTTGAAATCTACTTTTCTCTTGGTTTTTATGATTTCCGGCTACACTGGATATTGCTTCCAATCGGGCCAGTCATTTTATCGCGAAGATTTTGAAGGGCCTTTTGCAATTCAGAGCTTTCCTGATGAGTTTTTACCTTTTTGGTATGCTAATGAGCTGAGGTCTACCAGCTCAAGAGTATTCAAAGCAAATTCTTCTGGACTTGATGGAAGTGCCTGTCTTACAGTTCAGCCGATCTCCAGTTTTGATGGTGAAATTTGGGTGCAGCTTTTTCCAAAGCAATTTGAGAAGCCTAGGTTGGTCTTTTGGGCGAAGTCCATGAAAAATGGTTCCGGAACTAGGGCCGCTGAGTTGTTTTATTCTTGGTCAAGTCAACTGGGGGCAGAATCAGAATCTCTCCTTTCGCTAGGATCTTTTGCCAATGAAGATCAAGATTTTCGAAAAGTGGAGATTCCAGTACCGGATAATATTTCGTCTTTAGAAGCGGTCTTTTTGAAGCTAGAGGTTAGATATGGTGCAGGAGCAGGTTCCTGTGCGCGATTTATGATTGATGGATTTCAGTTTGGCGATTGGGAAGAGGATACAAGTCCTCCGGAGTTGCTTCGGGTCAGAGGCTATGATGCTGATCAGATAGAGGTCCAATTTTCCGAAGCTGTTGATCCTGTTTTTTCCTCTTTGGCGCTTAATTACTCACTGGATGGAGTGGAACCTTTGGAAGCGGTTTTAAAGAACGATAGCTTGGTGTATTTGACTTTTCCGAGGCACCTTGAAATGGGGAAAGAGATGGATTTAAAGATTCAGCAAATTCCGGATAGGGAAGGCAACTTTTTGAAAGAAAGTAGTCTAAGTTTTGTGTTTTATGATCCTACTGTGATTCCGTCAAAAACTTTGGTGATCAATGAACTGATGCCAGCACCAAAGGCAGATTTGGATTTGCCTAATGCCGAGTACATTGAATTGCTGCATGTAGGAGTCTATCCGATACGACTGGAAGGGGTGCAGTTGGCCAATTCTAGAACAGCCACACCTCTTAACAATCTATGGCTGGAGCCTGATGCGCATGTTTTATTGGTTTCGTCATCTGCATTGACGGCTTTTGAGGACTACGGCATCGTACTTCCGGTAGATGGATGGCCTGCCTTGCTGAATGCCGGTGATCGAGTGACGGTCTTTGATGATTCAGGGCAATTGATTGATCGGGTTAGTTATTCGACTGCGACGTGGGGAGGAGCAGAATGGAGCGGAGGAGGATATAGTCTTGAGGTGGTGAATCCGCTTCTGAAGTGTGAACAGAGTTCCTTTCTCCAGGTGTCCCAAGATCCTCGAAGAGGGACGCCTGGGATGAGAAATTCAGTTTGGGATGTTAGTCCTGATCTCATTGCGCCCACATTTAGTCGTTTTTGGTTTGAAAGTGAGCAAGAATTGGTGTTGGAGTTTTCCGAGCCTTTACAAGCTGGGTCTGGCGAGATCACATTTTCAGAAGATGTGGGTTTGGATACTTTTCGGATAGAGCAGAGTTTGTTACGAATTCAATTTTCTGAACCATTTCCAGAGAATTTTTTGGTCATTTTAACTTTGAATGCTTGGATTGACTGCTCTGGAAATGAGTTAGGATCGATGTCCTTGGAAATCATCAAGCCCTCTCTAGCAGTAGCTGGGGAGATTTTTATCAACGAACTGTTATTCAATCCTAAAACTGGTTCTCCAAAATTTGTAGAGCTATTCAATGCCACTACCAAACATCTGGAATTAGGAACTTGGCATTTGGCCAACGTGGATGATTTTGGAGAAATAGGCACCACTAGACAACTTTCAGAGTCGAGCTTGGTTATGCCTCCGAATTCATTTTTGGCAATTACTACAGATACCAGCAGGCTTCAATTGGACTATCCAAGATCATTAGGGGAAGCGATGCATCAGATCAGCTCATTGCCAAGTTATCCGATTGGCGGAGGAGTAGTTTTATTAGTAGATGCAAATCAGGAAGTAGTAGAGTCTTTTGCCTATTCGGAAGACCTTCATCATCCACTTTTGAGGGATCCAAAGGGAGTTTCCTTAGAACGAATGTCTGTCCAGTCCTCTGCAAGTTTGCCCCAAAATTGGCAGTCGGCATCTGAGCAGGAGGGGTTCGCAACTCCAGGCAGGCAAAACTCACAGAATTTTGAAGAAAGTGGAGCGGGTGAATTTATCCAAGTGAGTCCAGAGGTTTTTGATCCGGAAGGTATAAATGGGAATACCTTCACTACTATCAGCTATGAGCTGGATCAGCCTGGCTGGGTTGGCTCATTTGCTATCTATGATCTTGCGGGTCGAATGGTGGCTTCTTTGGCTATGAATGAGCTCTTGGGAGCCAAAGGAGTTTACACCTGGTCAGGTACAGATCAAGAGGGGAAGCGCGTGAAAATGGGCTATTATGTCCTGCTTGTAGAGCTCTTTGATCTTGATGGGAGGAAGATGGCGGTCAAACGAACATTGGTGGTTGCTGGTCAGCTTTAAAATTATTTTTGAGATCTTCTGAATATGGCTAGCAATTTCTGTAAATTAGTACAGTTAACCTCCTTCATCCCATGGAACCAGGAATCATAAACCAAGCCATCAAAAAATTCTGTCTTTCCCAGGGGAAAGATCTGAAAGAAGTGATCCAGTACCTCAAATTGAAGTATCAAATCGATGCTGATGAATCGGTGCTTCGGAGGAGACTGGAGAAAATAGTAGATAATGAAAAAGCCGTTGCATAACGGCTTTTTCTATTTTTAGCGGATTTATTTTTCGTCTTTGTAAATCATTACCTCGGCTTTTTCTCCTGCTTTGCGGTAGCCTCGATACATGCCCTCGGAATTAAACGGCATTGCGATGTTTCCATATTTGTCTATGGAGATCACACCTCCTGAGCCCTCGATTTTCACCAACTGGTCCATGACTACTTCATCAGCAGCTTCTGCCAGTGTCTTTTGCCCATAGCGCATCAGAGAGGCGATTTCGTGGCCTACGACTGTGCGGATAAAAAACTCGCCATGACCAGTGGCGGAGACAGCGCAGGTTTCATTGTCGGCATAGGTGCCAGCGCCGATAATGGGCACATCACCGACTCTTCCGTAGCGTTTATTGGTCATGCCTCCAGTAGAGGTGGCTGCTGCGATATTCCCATCTTTATCAAGGGCCACAGCTCCAACGGTTCCAAATTTCCGGTCTTTAAAAAATGGATCTTGCAATTCTAGCTCCAACAGGGCGCTATGATCCAGTTGAGTTTTTTCAGTTTCTATGATTTTTTGAAGTTGGTTGTAGCGGTTTTCGGTATAGAAATAGGTGGGATCTACGATTTCCAAGCCTTGTTCTGCTGCGAAAAGTTCAGCGCCTCTGCCAGTCAAGAATACGTGAGGAGAGTTTTCCATGACAGCACGAGCTGCATTGATAGGATTTTTGACAGTAGTAAGGCTAGCCACAGCTCCGGCATTCCGATCAGCTCCGTACATGATCGCTGCATCCATTTCGTTTTTGCCTTCATTGGTAAATACGGCTCCTTTGCCTGCATTGAATAGAGGGGAGTCCTCCATTACATTGACGGCTGCAATGACAGCGTCCAGTGAGGAACCTCCATCTTCTAAAACCACATAGCCTGCATTGAGCGCTTCCTCCAATTTAGCCCGATATTCAGCTTCACGTTCTGGGCTCATATTTTCACGTTTGATGGTGCCGGCTCCTCCATGGATGGCCAAAGCAAATTCGGTTTGGGCTGATTCGGGCTGATCCGAAATTTTGGTTTCTTGCTGCTGGGAACAAGAAAATAGCAGGATAGATAGGACGGTTGGGATTAATCTTTTGTAATTCATAAGGTTAGATTCCGGTTACAAAAGCTAAATACTTCAATTTTCAGGAGACTTGGAAAATTGATTTTTGCTTTTTTGATGATCGGTTCATTTCAATCTTTGTAATTCCGAGCTGTAGGAGTATTTTAGGGAACTTTTAATACAAAATATCGTCCCAGTACTATTACCATAGACCGCTAAAGAATATGAGCCAGGAAGAAAAAACAGCCTATTCCCAAGAGGAATTGAAGGAATTTGAAGAGATTATCTTGCAAAAGCTAGCTGTAGCTAAGGAAGAGCTGAGCTCATTGAAAGAAACTCTCAGCAAAAAGAATGACAGTGGTACTGACAATACTGCATCGACCTCCAAACTATTGGAAGATGGAGCTGATACGCTCGAAAGAGAAAGTCAAAGTCAGTTGGCTGCCAGACAGCAGAAGTTCATCATCAATTTAGAAAACGCTCTGATCCGCATCAAAAACGGGACATACGGTGTCTGCGTGGATACGGGGAAATTGATCTCCAAAGAGAGACTCAAGGCTGTGCCTCACACGATGCATTCTATCGAAGCCAAGTTGGCTAAAAAGTAAATTTTGGATTTTCTTCATCGGCATATTGAGGCTCTGATATTTTGCAACCCTTCTCCTCTGGAGAAAGGCGATATCCAAAAATGTCTTGTCGAAATGTTTGAAGCAGATGTGCCGATGGAGCATATCGACGAAGCATTGCTTCAGCTCGAGCAGAAATACCAGCAGGAGGAATATTCATTTGCGCTGGAACATCTGGGAGGGGGGTATCAATTTTTGACCAAGCCAGCTTATCAAGCCAGTATCGCCATATTGCTCAAGCAGCAAAGCCAGAAGCGCCTCTCAACAGCACAAATGGAGACTTTGTCTATTATCGCTTACAAGCAGCCAGTCACCAAAGGTGAATTGGAGCAGATCCGTGGTGTCAACTGCGATTATTCTGTTCAGAAGCTTCTGGAGAAAGAGCTGATCGAAATCAAAGGAAAGTCGGATTCTATCGGTCGGCCGATGCTCTACGGTACATCTGGGAAGTTTATGGAATATTTTGGAATCAATTCGATCCAGGACTTGCCTCAACCCAAAGATTTTTCGCAGCCAGATAATCAGATCGGAGAGGAACGTGAGTGATCAGTGATCAGTAGCCGTATGCAGAGGTGAAATTTGAAAGCTAAATTCAGAAGTCTGAAAAAGTCATAGATTAACCTACCGAATAATGGAAGTAGCTTATTGAATATCCGCTTTCATACAACTGGTACTGTGAAAAGTTTACTTCTCCAGCAGTGGACTGTTGGCTGTTGTCCGTGGGCGATTATTCGCAACAATAAAACGGAAAAGGGTTCATGATAGTGTAATCGCGGATAATCATCCTAGCTTAATCTATTGCCTTTACTTTGGCCAGTTGGGCGATGAGGTATTTTTTACCAGTTTGTATTTCTTCACAAAGCACTCGAGTCCTTTTTGTTTCGCCTTTTTTGAACACTCTTCCCGAGAGCTCGAATTGGAGCCCCGGTTTCAAATCAGACAAAAAGCAAGTGGTTTCCATTTGATCCAGAGGATCATATTTGCTTAGTTCTTTCATCAAAAATAGATCCCTGGCAGAGCTTGCTTTGGGGGCTTTCATATGTCTCTGTAGAGGGATCAAAAGGTCACGAGGGAAAACCCAAGGAGTCAACATGGGTTGCATTAATTGCTGAAAAGTACTTTTCCATTCTGCTCCATGCGGAGAGACTCTGTATCCGAATTTCAAAAAAGTATGAAGATGAGCTACTTCATGGATATAGGTGATCAGAAATTGGAACCTATTTAGATCGCTATTGATGGTAATGGTTTGAATGGATTGATCCCTGCGATATCTAAAGTCGCCTAGTTTGGTTTTTCTACTTTTTGAGATTTTAAAGTGAAAAGGGGAATTGCTCCATAACTCAATGCAGTAATCCAGGCTGTGTTCGGGGACTTGAGGAGTTAAAAGTATGCGGAGTTTATCCGAGTGATCCATGACGAAAAGTACAAAAAAAGAGTCCCGAATTTCGGGACTCTCAAATTTTTCAGATCAGATTGTGCTTATTTTACTTCTTCCACCACCTCTTCAACTACTACCTCTACAGAGTCAGTAGTTTCTTCGATGATTTCTTCAGTAGCTTCTACAGTCTCAGTAGCAGTCTCTTCAACTGTCTCTACTACGTCTGTAGTTTCTTCTTTCACTTCTTTGTTGCCGCAAGATGCAGTGAATGCCAAGCCAGCGATTGCGAAAATTGCAAATACCTTTTTCATTTTTTGTGGTTTTCTTAATTCGATGCAAAGGTATCGCCAAATTCTTCAATTCTGCAATAGGCGATTCAAATATTTTTTTATTTGTTTTTATAAATAATTTTTACGGGAACTCCCTCGAAATCAAAGCTTTCACGGAGTCGGTTTTCCAGATACCGAGTGTAGGGGCTTTTGATGTATTGAGGAAGGTTGCAGAAGAAGGCAAAAACCGGATTTTTGGTCGGTAATTGGGTCGCGTATTTGATCTTGATGTACTTGCCTTTCCAAGCCGGAGGAGGATATCTTTCGATTTCCGGTAGCATGACATCGTTCAGTTTGGATGTCGGAATTCTACGGGTTTTATTCTCGTAAACTTTCACAGCTAGTTCAATTGCCTGAAAGATCCGCTGCTTTTCTGTCACAGAGGTGAAAATAATCGGGATCCACTTGTGTTCTCCCAGTCTTTCCATCATATCATCCTTGACCTTGTTCATGGTTTTGTGGTCTTTTTCGATCAAATCCCACTTGTTGACCATGATCATGACACCTTTATTGTTTTTGATAGCCAAGGCGATCAAATTGATGTCTTGGGCTTCCAGTCCTCGAGAAGCATCGACCATGACGATGATGACATCTGACTCCTCCAAGGTTCTCAAAGAACGCATGACTGAGTAAAACTCAATGTCCTCTTTGACTTTGGCCTTTTTTCTGATCCCTGCGGTATCGGTGATGATAAAATCCTGACCGAATAATTTGTATCTGGTATGAATGGCGTCGCGGGTGGTGCCTGCTTCATTCGTCACGATGGAGCGCTCTTTTCCCAAAAGTGAATTGAGAAAGGAGGATTTGCCGACATTCGGTCTTCCCAGAATAGATATTTTTGGTATTCCTGCATCCGGGTCTTCGTCTCCTTGATCTTCGAAGTGAGTGACCATTTGGTCCAAAAGCTCTCCGGTACCGCTGCCACTGACTGCTGCGATTGGGAAGATTTCGAAGTCGCTCAGACCAAGTGCATAAAACTCATTGGCCATGAGGGATTTTTCCAGGTTGTCAGCCTTGTTTGCTACGATGTAGATGGGCTTTTCAGTACTTCTCAGTTCGTTGGCAAACTCAGAGTCTAGATCGGTGAGGCCGTCGTTGCAGTCCACTACGAATAGAATCACGTCTGCTTCATCCACAGCCAGCTTGACCTGCTTGCGGATTTCGGCTTCGTAGATATCGTCTGACCCAGTGACATATCCACCGGTATCTATGACAGAAAAAAACTTGCCTGACCACTGGGCATGTCCGTAATGGCGATCACGGGTGACCCCGCTCATGTTGTCTTCGATGGCTTTTCTTTCCTCGACGAGTCGATTGAAAAGAGTGGATTTACCCACGTTAGGTCTCCCTACAATTGCTACTATATTTGCCATATCAAGTTGGGTCGTACCCAAATTTTTTCAGTTTCTGTTTATTTTTTCTCCAATCGGATTCTACTTTGACGAAGGTTTCTAAATGCACCTGTTTTCCAAAAAAGGCTTCCAGCTCTTGACGCGCTTCGATTCCTACTTTTTTGAGCATTTTGCCCTTTTCGCCAATGATAATTCCTTTTTGGCTGTTTCTTTCTACGAAAATTGTAGCTCTCATACGTATGATGCGCTCATTTTCGTGAAACTCTTCTATTCCTACTTCTGTGCTGTAGGGGATTTCTTTCTTGTAATTCTTAAAGATTTTCTCACGAATGATCTCAGAGGCAAAGAACCGCTCTGGGCGGTCGGTTAGTTCCTCTTTGTCATAAAAAGCGGGATGATCCGGTAGCCTTTCAAGAATTTCTTGCAGTATTCTTTCGGTATTGAATTTCTCTTGGGCCGAGATCGGAATTACAGTCTCGGCTTTTAGCTGTTCTGTCCAATATTGGGTGACCTCCTCCAGCTGTCCTTCTTTTGCCAGATCGATTTTGTTGATGACCAGGATAACAGGAATCCCCGAGTTGTTGATTCGCTCAATGATAGTCTCAATATCCTCACTAGTTTCATATAGATCCGTAACGAATAAGATGATGTCAGCATCCTCCAAGGAAAGATTGACAAAAGTCATCATGCTTTTGTGAAGCTCGTATTGGGGCTTTAGCATTCCAGGAGTGTCCGAAAAGACAATCTGAAAATTTTCGTCGTTGATCAGGCCAAGGATCCGATGGCGCGTAGTCTGCGCCTTGGAAGAGATGATAGAAAGCCGCTCTCCGATCAAGATATTCATCAGGGTAGATTTACCTACGTTCGGTTTACCGATGATATTGACGAATCCTGCCTGATGAGGTTTTTGAGACATTGGGTTGAATTTTTGACAAAGGTACTTGATTTTTAGACAAAACGACAGTTTGAGAAGGCTTCACGAAATAAAATTTGGCTTTTTGATTGTGGTTTTTATAGTTGGTGTTTGGGTTTGACTTAGAATGGATTAGAGGTTTTGAGCGAGGAGGGAGGGGGGAGAAGGGGTGTTATGTAAAAAATATTTTTTCGCTGGTGATTTTGCTTTTGAAATATTATCCACTACTTTTGTATCACCATTCGCCGCAAGGGCGGATTTAAATAAGAAAAAGAGTCGTCAAGACTTAAAAATATATCGCGGGATGGAGCAGTTGGTAGCTCGTCGGGCTCATAACCCGAAGGTCACAGGTTCGAGTCCTGTTCCCGCTACTACAAAGCCGATCAGAAATGATCGGCTTTTTTGTTTTCAACTTGTTTTCATCTTGTGTTCACCCTATTGTTTTCGATGATTTTGCTCTCTTTCTAGATTTAATTTGGGCCTTCAATCAAAAAGAAAGTGGATTCTAGAAAAAAGCTTTGATTTTTCGGGATGGCTTTACCTCTTCCCCAATATCTCAAATAGTAATTCTGGTTCGTCGGTGGTGATAAAATCAGCGCCTTGGTCCAGTAGCCACTTCATGTCTTCTGGATTGTTTACAGTCCAGGAATTCACAGTCAAACCCAGGTCTTTAGCCTCTTTGATCCATTCTGGTTTTTCGCGAAGGAGCTTGATGTTATAGTCAAAGCCAAAAAAACCGGCTTCTTTCAGTTCTTTAGGACTTTTGTTTCCCATCAGATATGCTACGTTGGCAGCGGGGTCCAGTTCTATGACTTTGAGTCCTGCCTCATAGCTGAAGGTGATGTAATCCACCCATTTCTCTGCTTTTAGTTTTTGGACTGCAGCGACACTTTTTGTGGCCAATTCCTCACTTCTAGCAGTGCTGATTTTGGAGGGTTTGATTTCAAAAATCAGCTTTGTTCCGTTTTGTTTGATCCCTTTTTTAAGATACTCTTCCACCGTTGGGATTTTCTCCCCGTTAGGAAGTTTGTGTTTGCGGAGTTCTTTAAAGGTAGTTGTTTCAATATCCAAGCCTTCGTGATCTGCATCATGATTGACCACCAATTTCCCATCCGCTGTCATCCAAACGTCAAACTCCGAACCTTCACATTGCAATGCCACAGCTTGCTCGAGGGAGGCAAGGGAGTTTTGAGGAATACCTTGAGCCTTCCAAGCTCCCCGATGGGCAATGACTTTGTTTTTTGAAAAATTGTCTTGGCTTTTGGCTCCAAAAGAAATGAGACAGAAAAGAAATGCGAAAAGAAGTAGCTTGTTCATTGGGGTTCAATTGTCGTCTTGTCGGTAAAAATAAGAATGCCTGTCAAATACACCGGAACTTCCATCATAATTCATCAAATCTTCATATTGGATTCTTTTCAAAAAAAATGGCCAAGAATAACTTCCTGGCCATTTTGACAAATGAAGATTCAAAAGTTTATACGTCGGCTCCTTCAAAAATCTCAATAGGAGTTTCGGTAACAATAGCTTCCCCTTCTTGGAATTCCTCGAATAGAATGGACACATCTTGTTTGAAGGTGTTTTCTGTCCCCTTCAGTCTAAATGTGTAAATCGCATCCAATCGGACTCTTTTGGGGGTCAGGAGTTGTGTGACCTCACCGATAGTCATCGGCGGAATTTTGATCGTCACCGATTTGGTGAATTTACTGGTGATGCTGGTGGTCTCTTCCTCACCGATTGTAAAGCTGTTTTCGAAAGTTGTGCTCACGCTGTTTGCCACCTCAGCAGATAATGGACCTCTTTCCACTCCGACGCTTGTACTGGTAGTGACTGTGATCCCCACCAAGGTAGATTGGCTGAAGCTTCTGGAGGTAGATTTGGAGATCTCGCTTTCCAAGGTGAGTGTGCTTACTGTTTCCAGATTCGAATCATTGAGCGTAGAGTCGGAGAGGCCTATCGGCTGCCCATCAGGAAGAACAACCTCGTTTACATACTCGATATTGACCAACTCCAAATCTGGACGCAGGATCTGTACACTCGAGGCATTGTCATGAAATCCGAAATGAGCCAAGTTAGGATAGTCTCCCGGACCAAATTCCCTGCTTTTTCCTCCCAGATTCACATGTTCAAAAAGGATCACCTTCACGCCATCTGGAACTTTCATAGAGGTAATGCTATCATTTCTCATAAAAGGAGAGTTGTAACTGGCGACTTCTCCCAGACCCGCCAGGTTTTGCTTGAACCCACCGAAATTGATATGCTGGAAAAAGCTCACCAAAGGATAGAGTTTTTCATCATGTTCAAATATTTCCATCGAGCTGATATGGTCATTCCAAGCTTCTACAAAGGGGTATTCGCCAGGAAACAAAACTAATCTTTGCCCACGGAAGCCAGTGTGCAAATAGAAATAGGCGAAAAAGCCAGGTTCTATTTTGATGGAACTGATTTGGTCATTGCCGATCGGAATGGTCACATATTGGCCTAATCCGTAAGTGGCTCTAGTTCCCTTGAAATGTGCGTGTTGAAAAATTGTAACTGCCATGATAATTGAATTTTGAGATTGAAAATGAAATTATTTAGAAAATGCTCTCTGCGGTAGCAGGTTACATCCCGCTACACTGAAGAGTAAAAAGCCCAATAAAAATCCAAGTCAAAGCCCCGGGGATTTGGAGTCTTACTATCGCTACTTTACAAAGGTAAATGATGTAAGTGCCTTGCTTTTAATACTTTTGCGACAAAGTCTGTAACAAATCCGACAACAAAAAGAGAGGAAGGACGAATCTATTTAGCCTCGGATCCAGGCGATTAGTGCAAAAAAAGCGCAGGTAAAGAAAAGCAACTGTGTGCCTCCCAATATCCAGTGTTTCCGTTTGAGTGTGAAATCACTTCTTACCTCGAGAGATAGAATCAGGTTGAATACTACGGCGGAAAGAATCGTGAACGCAAAGGAAGTGATGGCGGTTTGGAGCCAAAATACCATGATAGGGGCTGCTGTGGCTTTGATATCCCGAAGGACAACTACGCATCCGGTGCCGGCCGAAAAATTGATTCCGATCATCCATTTGCTCCAGTTGATGAGTTCTTTGGGGATCTCGATGTTGGATTGCTGATTTGATTCCATGGTTTCTTGATGAAGTTGAGAATTCAAATTAGCTCTGCAAAGTGACATGGACGTGTCAATTTCCGCCAGATATCCCTACAAAACCGACAAGACTCAATAAAAAGCAGTTTTCTTTAAAATTCTGATATCAAGGAAGATGGGCTGATGCCAAATTCCCTTTTAAAGCATTTGGAAAAATAGGAGGGATTGGAGAAGCCTGTCTGAAAGGCGATCTCAGATACTCCAAATTTGCGTGTGTTTAGTAGCTCTTTGGCGCGATGAAGTCTGACGGAAGAGATGAGTTGATTCGGTGATTTGTTGCTGATGGCTTTGAGTTTTCGTTGCAGTTGCCTTTCACTGACAGCCATTTCCTTGGATAGGATTTCCAAGCTGAATTGTTCATTATTCAGGTTTTCATCGATACATCGGATGACATCCTCCAAAAATGACTCGCTCCAAGATTGCGGCAGGTTGCTGGTCAGATGTGTGTTGCTCGGAATAGTGTCGCTGACTTTGTAGAGATCTTGGGGTTTTGACTTGGAAGGCTTTAAAAAATGGAGGCTTTTTTGAATGGTAAGCCCCGTACCGGAAAGCAGGTTTTTTACTGTTTCAGTGATCAGGATTTGGTTGGGAATTGCCTTCGTTAGCATTTCATCTAACCAGATTTTTGTCTTTTCATTGTGCCAAAGTGAAGTCTGAAGCGAGACCTCCATCATATGGATTGCAATCGCAGACTTTCTTCCCTGTTGTTTGAATAGCTCTATCAAGCCTTTGCCACAGTAAACCGCTTTGCTAGGTCCATCAAAGGAGAGTGCCAAAGAATCAGAACCCTGATGAACCGTTTTTCCTTTGAATTTGGCAATCAACTGCCGAACTGAGTGCCACTCGAGTTCAGCATTATTTGAATTAGGTTGGATATTGGCCGTGAGGATGCAGGTTAGTTTTTGCTCAATGGGAAGAGAGGCTTGAGTATTGAGGATAAAAGTCTTCATGAGCTCCAGAATTTCAGAACTGTTCTCTGCCCAAAACAAATGATCACTTCCTTCTAACTCTACAAAAGTGGCACCCGGAATCCGCTGTGAAATGAAGCGTCCCTCTTCGATTTTGACATCGATGTCATGCACCCGCTGCATCATCAATGTCGGCACCCGGATCGTATTCAGAATATTGACGATATCCACTAGCGTATTCATTTTGGTCAATACCATCGCTGCACTTGGACTGGCTCCTGACCTGAAGTACTGAGCCAGCCAATCCATAAATTCCGGATCATCGGCGCGGGATGGGGCTAAGGTTTCCAGTTCCATTTCACCGCTTCCCCAGCTGTTTTCGATCATGTCATAGACCTTTTGCCGCTCCTGATCAGTCGGTGCCCAAGGATAGTCTGGTGAATATTTTCTCTTTGCAAAGATCCCAAAACAAATCAGGGAGATCGTTCGATGTGGATAGGTGGCAGCAAAAAGAGCCGAGACAGAGCCGCCTTCCGAATGGCCAAAAAGGACGGCTTTCGGGGAATGTACAGCATCCATCACTGCTCGGATGTCGTCCATTCGATCTTCTAAAGTTGAGAGCTCGCTGATCCGATCAGATAGTCCGGTTCCTCTTTTGTCAAAAAGAATAACCCGACAGATTTGCCCCAATCCCTGAAGGAAATCAGCCAAGGAAGGACAAGTCCACATCAGGTCGATATTGGATACCCAGCCGGGTATGTACACTAAGTCGATCGACCCAGAGCCGAAAACTTGATAAGCAATGTTGATACTTCCGCTTTTGGTATAGCGTGTCGCTGGTTTCATGATGCACTATTAAAAAGATTATAAAAAGTATGAAAGGGTAGACGTGTAAGTTACTCAAAACTAATTGTATTTGTAAGAGCTTCTTGTGATTTTGTTTTATAGAAATCTGATCGGTTAATATTGGAAATCAATCAATTACGTGTTAAATAAAATTTTAGAACTGAGCCAGTAAACAATAATTGGCTGTTTGTGTGCTTCTTTTTTCTGGTAAAAACTAAATGGTCAAAACAGCTAAAAACAGAAAATGCCGACTTTCTAGCCGGCATTTTCTTATGAGATTTATTTCTGTTATTAATGTCCTCCGTCCCCTTCTTCAGGGACATAGGTGGATTCTAGTCTTGCCAGTTCTTTTTTGCCATAAGCGATCTTTGTGATCACTACATAGAGCACTGGCACAAAGAAAATAGCCAAGAAGGTTGCAGCTAGCATTCCTCCGATCACAGTCCATCCGATGGTCTGTCTCGCTACCGCACCAGCTCCATTGGAAATCGCCAAAGGCACTACTCCAAGAATAAATGCTAATGAGGTCATGATAATCGGTCTCAGCCTCAATCTTACAGCTTCCAAAGTAGCCTGAAGCAAAGGCATGCCTCTGTCCACCCGCTCTTTGGCAAACTCCACGATCAAAATGGCGTTTTTCGCAGCCAAACCGATCAGGGTAATCAAACCAATCTGGGCATAGACGTTGTTGTCTAGTTTTGGAAGGAAATGCAATGCGATGATCGCTCCGAAAGCTCCTAGTGGCAGCGCCAAAAGTACTGAGAATGGCACAGACCAGCTTTCATACAAGGCTGCCAAAAGCAAGGAAACCAAGACAATTGCCAAAGTGAAAATCAAAATGGTAGAATTGCCGGATGAAAGCTCTTCTCTACTCAAGCCAGAGAAATCGTATCCATAACCCGCTGGCAACACCTCAGCGGCCACTTCTTCCAAGGCCGCCAAGGCTTGACCGGAAGAATAACCCGGAGCGGCGTTTCCGTTGATTTCAGCGGAGCGGAATAGGTTGTAGTGGGAAATCACTGGAGCATTTTCCACCACTTCATAGCTGATCAGCGCACTCAAGGGAACTGACTCACCGCTGCTACTCTGCACATAGTATTGTTCCAGATTGTTGATCCCGGCGCGGTAGGTAGTGTCAGCTTGCGCTACCACTCGGAAGTTTCTCCCGTATCTCGTGAAGTCATTGACATAGGAGCTCCCCATGTAGTTGGACATCGTGGTGAAAATCTCAGAAAGCGGCACGCCCAGTTTTTTGGCTTTTTCACGATCTACCGTCACATGATAGCCTGGTGTTTTTGCCGTAAAGAAACTATAGGCCATGGCGATCTCTGGACGCTGGTTGGCAGCCGCCAGAAATTGTCCCATGGTTTGCTCAAATTCTTTGATATCTCCGAGAGCGGATCGCTGCTCCAGCATAAAGCTGAAACCGCCCGTGCTACCCAAGCCCGGAATCGCAGGTGGCGGAACTACCACAATGTTTCCTTCTGTGATGGCTGCAAATTTCTGGTTCAAAGTGCCCAGCAAACCGCCTAGCTGCAAAGAAGGTTCTTTTCGCTCATCCCAAGGATCCATCTGCACAAAGAAGGTAGCAGCATTAGGTTTGAAAGAGAAGTTGATCACGTTCAGTCCACCAATCCCGGTCACGTGGTTGATTCCATCAGTTTCTTCTAGGATTTGGTTCATCTGCTGCATGACAGCCTGAGTTCGATTACTTGCCGCGCCTTCAGGAAGCTGTAGAGTCACGAAAAGCCTTCCTTCATCTTCAGTAGGAAGGAAACCAGTAGGCTTGGCTTGGAAGAGTCCATAAGTACCTGCGAAAATACAGATCAGCAAAATCAACATCAAAGGAGCTTTTTTGATCGTATTTCTCACACCAGAAGTATAAGAACTGGTAGTTCTTTCAAACCATAAATTGAACTTGTAGAAAAACTTGTTGAGTCCTTTGCCATGCTCATTGACTTCAGATGGCTTGAGCAAAAGCGTACACAAGGCTGGCGTCAAACTCAATGCGACAAATGCAGAAATCAAAACAGAAATCGCAATTGTAATCGCAAACTGCTGGTACATTCTCCCCACAATGCCTGGGATAAAACCTACCGGAATAAATACCGCTGCCAAAATCAAAGCAATGGCAATCACCGGTGCGGTAATGTCTTTCATTGCCAATCGGGTAGCCTCTTTCGCAGAGATTTTTCGAGTGTCGATGTAGTGCTGAACCGCCTCTACTACCACGATCGCATCATCCACCACGATTCCGATCGCCAATACAAATCCAAAGAGTGTCAGCGTATTGATCGTGAAACCAAGCAATGGGAAGAAAATAAAGGTACCGATGATAGAAACCGGAATCGCCAGTACAGGAACCAAGGTAGCTCTCCAGCTTTGCAAAAAGAGAAATACCACCACAATCACCAAGATCAATGCCTCGACAAATGTGTGCATTACTTCATTGATAGAAACTTCTACCACTGAGACAGACTCAAATGGAACGGTAAAGTCCATGTCTGAAGGGAAGCTTGCTTTGAGTTCTTCCAAAGCCGCATAGACTCCTTCTGCAGTTTCTAGCGCATTACTTCCCGGAGCCTGGTAGACTAGCAAAATAGCAGCTTCCTCTCCGTCCAATGTCGAGTAGCGACCATAGTCAAACTGTCCCAGCTCGATACGGGCCACATCTCTCAGATACACCAATGATCCATCTTGTGGGTTGGTGCGTAATACGATGTCCTCAAACTCCTCGGCACGCTCCAATCGACCATTGACTGTGATCGGATATTCGAAAGCTTGGGTGTCAAATTGCGGCATGCTGCCTACGGTTCCCGCAGCTACTTGAAGGTTTTGCTCCTGGATCGCTGCAGTCACTTCTCTGGCAGAGATGCCATATTGAGCGAGTTTGTCTGGTTTGAGCCACACTCTCATACTGAAATCCTGACCGATGGCAGTAATATCACCAACACCATTTACCCGAAGCAAGGCGTCTTTGATGAAAATATTGGCATAGTTGGAGAGGAATTTGGAGTCGTGAGTCCCGTTGGGAGAGGTGATGCTGAGCACCATCATGATGGATGGATTTCTCTTTCTCACGGTGACTCCGAGTCTTCTTACCGCTTCAGGCAAGGAAGGCTCAGCGATGGAAACACGGTTTTGCACATCCAGTGTCGCGATGTCAATGTCAGTTCCTACTTCGAAGGTGACATTCATCTGCATCTGACCGGTGGAGGTATTGTTGGAGGAAATGTAGGCCATTCCCGGAGTCCCATTGACTTGGGTCTCAATCGGAGTGGCTACTGTCTGCTCTACCGTTTTCGCATCGGCCCCGGTGTAATTGGCAGAGACAGAAACCACCGGCGGGGTGATATCCGGATATTGAGTCACGGGGAGATTGAGGATGGCCAGTGTGCCGACAAGCAAGATGACGATCGAGATCACCATTGCCGTCACGGGCCGTTTTATAAATACGTCTGATATCATGTGTAATGGATCAAATCTGAATGAAAAATGATTTATTGAGCAGCCTGCTCTCTGATAGGAGCTCCTTCTCGCAACTTTTGGATTCCGGTGATGACGATTTTGTCTCCATCAGAGAGCCCATTACGAACGACGATTCCCTCACCGATTTGAGTTCCCAAAGTGACATTTTGCTGCTTCACAGTGTTGTCGGCTTGGACGACATACACGAAGTATTCGCCCATTTGCTCGGTCACAGCCTTGTAGGGAATCAGGATTTGCTCACCGATATCCTCGTTCATCACGAGTAGGTTCACGGTCATACCGGGAATCAATTCTGCATCAGGATTTGGGAAATTGACGCGAAGATTGATCGTGCCGGACTGTCTGCCTACGGCTCTATCGATCGTCGTGAATTCTCCACTTTGAGTGTAGATAGACCCATCGCTAAACCTGATTCTAAACAAGGAGTCAGGGTTGTCTTCAGCTCTTAGCAGTCTGTTGAAGCGAGGGATTTCTCTTTCATTGATCACAAAGTTGAGAGACATAGGATCATTGGAAGAAAGCGTATTGAGCAGTGGTTGTCCTGGTGAGACTTGCGAACCCAAGCGCACCTGAGAGATTCCTACAGTCCCATCAAAAGGAGCTGTCAATACAGAATATTGGTAGTCAGTGGTCGCAGATTCCATTTGGGCTTTGGCTGAGGACAATTGCGCTTCAGCGTTCAAAACTTCCGTATGTGCATGATCCAATGTCTGCTTTGCAATCGCATCTTCCTGGTCTAGACGCTGATATCTTTCGTAGTCTTTTTTGAGTCGAGCCAGATTAGCTTCTGCACTTTGTACCAAAGCTCTGGTTTGCTCCAGAGATGCAGCATATTTGCTTCGGTCGATTTCATAAAGTTTCTGTCCTTTTTTGACTTGTTCGCCGTCTTTCACATAGATGTTGGTGATGTAGCCACTGATCTGGGGACGGATTTCGACCTCATTGAGCGGTACCAAAGTCGCTGGATAAACATCTGTTCCGGTGACTGCTTGCTTGTGTACCTGCACGGTGGTCACCAGCGTAGGAGGAGGTGCCTGTTGGGCTGTCTGTGCATTTTGCCCACAGGAGCTGGCTGCCAAAAGCAACACAGCAAAAGAAAATAGGGTAAGATATGATCTCATGGTATAGAAAATTTTTAGCCGGTTAATAGTTGATAGATCCCAAGGCTTGATCCAAGTCTAATTTGGAAAGCAGCACTTGATAGAAAGCATTGATATGATTGATTTGGGCGGTCTGAAGGTCGGTCTCTGCTACGACCAGATCCACATAGGCTTTGACACCCTCGTCGTATTGCATTTTGATGATGTCATAGACATTCTCAGCCATCTCCATGTTTTCACGGATGATTTCCCACTCGTAAAGGCTGGAATTATAGGCTGCCAGAGCGGTCTCATACTCTGTGTTGATCTGATTGGAGAGATCTTGCAATTCCACTTGGCCACGCTCCACTTGAAGCTGTGCAGCTTTCACCCGATGCACTCTTTTGCCACCCTGAAAAATCGGGATGGAAAGATTCAGCCCTACTGCAGAAGTGGGGTAGGATTGCTGGTAGAGATCGGAGAAGTTTTCGTTGAAATACATCCAGTTGTAGCGGTAGTAGGCTGAAAGCTGAGGCAAGTAGTTCCACTTTTCATAGGCTGTCTGGATTTCATTGAGAGACTGCTGAGTCTGCATGAGTCTGTATTCGACTCTATTTTCCAAAATCAGCGGATCGGTACTGTCCTGAGCGATCTCATCGATGGCGCCTTTGACGTCGTAAGCAATGGTAAATTCTGCATTGTCAGGATGCCCGATGAGTTGCTTTAAATAGCTGTATTTTGCTTCGAAAGAATTCATCACCCGATTTTGATTGCTCTTGGCATTGGTCAAGGTGATAAAGGCACGCTGATAGTCCGTCTTGTCCACCAAGCCTGTCTCATAGCGCACTTTGGCATCTTTGTACTGCTTCTCCAGCCTTTCCAGATTTTCTTCTACGATTTTTAGTTCTTCTTCTGAAAGCAGGATGCTATAAAATGCCCTCGTCACATCCACTACAGTATTGATTTTGGCATTTTCGATGACATCCTCCAGCTGGCTTCGATAGTACTTGGATGTTTTGGAAGCGAAAAGCTGATCGCGCGTGAAGAGGTTTTGATCTACTTGCAGCAGGACGTTGGAGTTGTATGGCTGACCAAAAGTGATCAGCTGGTCTCCAATCGCATTGGTCTGCAACTTAATATTGTAGGCCCCTGCCGCACTGGCGGTGATCTGAGGATACCAGCCTGCGATGTTGGCTTTGATCTCTCGATCTCCGATCTGCTCGTCTAGCTGGGCTTGTCGAATAGTAGGGCTTTGGATCATGGCATAATCCAGCACTTCCTGAAGGCCTACTTGGCCTTCGAGTTTGGGGATTTCCTCCTGCGCCATCACCCGGATTGTGGATAAAAAGAGTCCTAGGCTGAGGAGCAGGGACTGCTTCGAATAGGTCATTTGAAAATTAATTAGTTGGTTTAAGAATATATATTTTGGACTACCGGGACTGGCTTTGTAGCTGAGCGGTTTCAAAAAAACCAGCAGCCAGCGCCGGAAGTGAATCAGTACCTATCAGTTGGCCTTGATCGCGTCCCAGATCAGATAAGGATAGGAGGATAGATCCACCTGATTCCGCTCAAGTTTTTGAGCAAAATTCTTTTTGACCTTGGCCAGAGACTGGGCTGATTCGTTGACCAGTATTTTTAGGATAATTGGGTTGAGATCCTTGATGGCTCCTTCTTTGATACCATCTAAGTAAAAATTTTGGGTCCATTGAAACCACTCTGGATGCTTGGCTTGCAGCTCCTCCGAATTGTAGGGGGATTTTAAGAACTGTTCCAAAAACCCTTGAATGTCAGGGTTTTCGGAGTAGAATTCCAGCAAATTGTCCCAAAAGCTAAAGAACCTTTCTTTAAAAGGAAGATTCGGATCGTCCTTGGAGGTGACTTCCCGATGTTGTTTCTGGATGACATCCTGAAAAATCCCCTGAATCATCTCTTCTTTGCTTTCGAAGTAGGTGTAAATAGTTCCCGCTGCGACCCCGGCTTTTTTGGCTACCTGACTGATCGGACAGCCGTGAAATCCGTGCTCGTTGATCAGTTCCAGTCCGCTGCGGATGATCTGACTTTTTTTGTCTTGTTGATTTTCCATAGAGTGAATGAACGTTCAATCATAATCAAGATTGAATAGTTCCCCTCTGAATCAAAAAAACTTAAATTTTATTTGAATGCTTTATAAAGTGCTTTAAATCAATTGGTTTCAGGTCGTCTGTCCCCCGCAACTGGAGCCAAGGCCAGCGGTGCAGCCATAGCAGTGTTGATTGAGAACAATAGCGCGAGACTGCAAGGCTTTCATATCAAAATCGCTGATGTGTTGTGATTTGCCAGCAACTTTTAAATCCAGCATCTGATTGAAATCACAATCGTAGAGGTAGCCATCCCAGCCGATAGAAAGGGTGTTTCGGCACATCACTCCAGACGCAGCAGAAGGATTGAAAGCCTCTATCAGTGTCTGCATGTATTCCTCATAATTGCCACTTGAGATCAGGTAATCCAAAAAGCGACTAATAGGCATATTGGTGATCACAAAGAGTTGGTTGAATTCCACTCCGAATTTCCGCTTTAGTTCACGTTTGAAGTCTGCTTCCAATGATTCCTGCGGACCGGGCAGAATTGCTCCGGTGGGATTATAGACCAGATTGAACTGCAACCCACTTCCTTCTATTCCATAACCGACCTCATTGAGCCTGCGCATGGCATCGATGGATCGGTCAAATACGCCATCTCCTCGCTGGCGATCTGTCCTCAAAGAAGTGTAATGGGGTAGGGAAGAAATGACCTCTACCTGATGCTCTGCAAAAAACTCTGGGAGATCGTGGTATTTTTTATTGGCATTGATGATGGTCAGATTGCAGCGATCCATGACATGCTTCCCCATACCTGAAGCCTGCTCGACCAGCCATCTGAAATGTGGATTCATCTCGGGAGCTCCTCCAGTAAGGTCGAGAGAGGGGATGTCATATGCTCCAAGGATGTCCAGACATTGCTGCATGGTTTCCTTGGTCATGATTTCCTTGCGATCCGGTCCGGCATCTACATGGCAGTGTTTACAGGTTTGATTGCACATTTTACCCAGATTCATCTGAAAGATGTCCACTCCTGTAGGTGTGAGTGGAGAAAGTCCAATCGTCTGAAGCTTTTCTACAAAAGGCTCAAAACCGTCTCGATTGAGTACGTCCAATTGGGCTTCTCCTTTTGCAAATACATGTCCTTGTCTTTGCAGTGATTTCATATCACATCATTTTCTTTTTGGCCTGATTCATCATTTGCACACCGTGCACGAGAGAAGCTCCTCCTCGAATGGCTCCGGCTACATGGACAGCTTCCATGAGTTGCTCTTCGTTGCAGCCCTTTTCCAGAGTATCAGAAGTGTATGCGTCGATGCAGTAGGGACACTGGATGGCATGAGCTACCGCCAATGCAATTAGTGATTTTTCGCGGGCTGTCAATGCACCTTCTTTGAAGACTTCTCCATAATAATCAAAAAATTTGTCAGCCAACTCCTGCTGAAATTCGCCAATGTTTCCAAATTTCTTTAAGTCTTCCGGTTTGTAATATGTGTCCATAGTTTTGTTGAGCTAAAGTGATAGGGTGAAAAGATACGGATTCAGCACGAATGACGGATCCTATTGCTTCTGTTCAACAGAGAAATTAGGAGGAGGGTTCTATGGATGCATGAAAGATTTTTAGATTTTGAAGAGGATGCTTTTATTCTGTAAGATCAAAAGCCCTTTATTTCATAGGTTGATGAATGAAAGGCTTATTTGTGCTAATTAGATATGGAGTAGCGATTATCTACTTATTCAAAGTAGCTCCATTTACCTTCACATTTTTGATTTCAAAACCCGAGACAAGTTCTGGTTTGAAGTTGGCTTTTTCGGTTTGCACCTCAATGTTTTCGAAGTGAAAGTCCGACAGTCGATCATGCTCTGTGATTGCTACATCGAAGAAAATGTCGCATTCCAGTTTGATGTCTTTCATCGTGATGTGATCCGAATAGGAAAGTGGAACATCCGGTCTTCCTTTGAGATCAAAAAATTGGGTCCACGGCTTCACATAGATGAAACTGTGAGCTTGTCCCTCGATGTTTTCTACCGTGATGTATTCGTAGTGCTGAGGCGTATCAGGTCTCATTTTGAGCCAAAGAAGCCGATGTGCATCTTGAATTTTGATGTTTCGCATCAAGATGTTTTTGTTGTGGATGGATTCGCTACCACATGTCAGTGCGGAGTGGCAAAATCCAAATTCACTGTCTTCGATGAGCACATGTGTGTTTTCGCCATTGTTTGGGTCTTCATCGGCCCAGGGCCCTTTTCCTCCCTTCAGTGCAATAGCATCGTCATTGACAGAGAGATAGCATCCTTTGATCAGGACATTTTTCACCACATCTAGGTCTATCGCATCCGTACTAGGAGCCTTGACTGGAGAGCTGGGAGAGGTGATCGTGAGGTCTAGGATTTTTACATTTTCACACTGGTAATAGTGACTACTCCAAAAGCCAGCATTGATCAGACTGACATCTTGGAGTTGGATGTTGTTGCTTTTCCAGATGAAAACCAGCCGAGGCCTGGATACTTCCAGATTGGTACAATTAGGATCTTCTTTTCGTCTCTGCCAGAATGCTTCCCAGAATTTGAGACCGTTGCCATCGATGGTTCCTTTGCCAGAAATCGTAAATCCATCCACCTCATAGGCATTGACCAAAGCGGCGAAATAGTCTAGGTTTTGTCCCTCCATTCGGGAGGGGATTTTTGGGTACTCATTGATGTCATTGGAGCCTTTGAGCACCGCACCTTCCATGACATGAAGGTGAGTATTCGGCTTGAAAAAAAGCGCTCCACTTTGAAAAGTGCCCTCTGGGATAACGATTACGCCGCCTCCATTTTGAGAAGCCAGGTCGATGACTTCTTGGATTTGAGTCGTTTGGACCAGGTCTGGATCATTTTTTACCCCGTGATCAGTGATGATATAGGATTGGCCGAGCGAGGCTTGTGAGATTTTGGAGTCGTCGTGAAACCAGTCCGAAATAGGGCTGCCATCTGGCCAGAGATCTTGATCTTGGGAATAGGCAGTGCTGAAGATCAAAAAGGCAAAAAAAATGGAAAAGAGATTTTTCATAAGGGAATGATAAGGATTTGACAATATATAGCCAAATCTCGACGGACCCATCGGGTACTTTCTGGTCCAAGGAGGAAAGAATCTGCCTTTCAACAAGTTTCTCTTCCTTTCGCTGTGCATTCAGGGTACTTTGAAAGCATGAAAAAACTAGCTGTCCTTACCCTGTGTTTGTTTTGTTATGTTGCAGTAGCTACTGCTCAGGATGTTACTTTGAGGATACGTCAGTTGATGGAGGATAGACCAGTCATGGGACTCTCTGTAGCTGTGGTCAAAGATGGAGACTTGGTTTATCAAGAAGCTTTCGGCTGGAAGGAGGATGGAAAAGTCAAGCTGTCTAGTTCGGATATTTTCCGGATCGCCTCGATTTCCAAATCCTTTTCTGCTACCTCTATCATGCAGCTGGTGGAGCAGAAGAAGTTACGTTTGGATGATGATGTGAGCGACTTGATGGGCTTCAAGGTAAGAAATCCGAACTACCCAGATCGGGTGATCACCTTGAAAATGCTGCTTTCACATACATCCAGTATCAATGATTCTGAGGGCTATTTCACATTGGATGCGATCAATCCGGCCAAAAATCCAAATTGGGAAAAAGCATACAATGCCTATGCTCCAGGGGAAGGCTATCAATATTGCAATCTGGCTTACAATATGACAGGAACTATCATTGAGAAGTATTCAGGAGAGCGCTTTGATCGCTATGTCAAAAGTCACATTTTAGAGCCCTTGGGGCTTTATGGAGGCTTCAATGTCAATGAATTGGATGCTACGAAATTTGCCAATATTTATTCGTTTGATACCAAAACTGAAGAATTCAAGCTGTCTCCAGCAGCCTATGCACCACGGAAAGAAGAGATTGCGAATTATGTTGAGAACTACAGCACGCCTATTTTTTCTCCTACTGGAGGGATGAAAATTTCAGCTCTTGACCTTGCCAGATATATGATCATGCATATGAATCATGGCAAAGGTGAGCAAGCCAAAATCATCAGTAAAAAGAGTTCGAAAATCATGCAAACACCGCTTTCACCAGATGAGAATTATGGACTTGCACTCTGGAAAACGGACAAGTTGATTGAGGGGGAAATGCTGACTGGACATACTGGATCAGCATATGGACTATACAGTGCGATGTTTTTTGATCCTAAAGAAAAATATGGAATCGTGGTGATCAGCAATGGCTGTGACCCATCCTATGAAGAGGGCTACAATGCCGTGATCAGACAGACGGTGAATATTCTCTACGAGGAATGGATCAGTGAAAAATAAGGCTCAGGCTTTGTACCTATTTTTGAGCTCGGTCAATATGGCCTCTAGCCCGTTGAGTCGGATTTCATAGAGTGTATGGAGCCACATGCCGAGTTTGCCTTCCGGAAATCCCCTCCCATGCATCCAGACCAAATAGTGCTCAGGGATATCGCAAAGAAGCCGTCCTTTGTACTTTCCAAACGGCATTCGTTTGGTCACCAGATCGATCAGTATTTGTTGGTCCATGGGGTAAAAGTAATGGGATTTTCCATTGACTAAATTCTAAATCTATTGTTTTCAAGCTGAACTTAGACTGTTGTGATTCAAATAGTCAGATTTTGTTTGAGTGGTTTAAATGTTCTTTCAGATGCCTGAATCAGGATATAAGTAGGTGTTATTCTTGTTTTTACACTATTTTTTCACTTCATGGTTTAAAAAAAAGTATACTCGTCTTTTTTATACTTTGTCTTTTTTTTCAAATTTTAGCTTTCAATTAACTAACCCAATTTCCCCAATGAACCTAGCCCCTCAAACCTCCAGGGAGGAGTCGACCTATTGGACACTTTTGCAAGAGGGCAGTCAGGCTGGGCTTGAATTTTTCTATCAAAAATATGTCGACGACCTTTTCTCCTTTGGGATGGGAATAGTCCGCTCAGAGGATCAGGTTAAAGATGCTATTCAGGAGGTTTTCTTGGATCTTTGGAAATATAGAGGTCGACTAAGTGACTCTGTACAAGTGCGCTCCTACCTTTACAAGTGTTTGGCTCATAAGATTTTCAGGCTGCACCGCAAAGATCAAAAGACACAGCAGATGAATTGGGAATATACCGGTGAGCGTGAGGCAGTAGTAGAAAGCTCCGAGTCTAAATTGATTCAATTTCAGGTGGAGGATCACCTGCGAGAAAGCCTGTCTCAGGCGATTGCCAAACTTCCGGAGAGACAAAGAGCTGTCATCAACTGCCTGTTTTTTGAGGAGTTCAGCTACGAGGAGACTTCCCAGATCATGAATATCAATCTGCGATCTACCTACACATTGGCATGGAAAGCGATAGCCAGTCTTAAAAAACACCTGTTCAAGGCGATGAATATTTTGTTTTTATTGGCTTTTCTTGGTTAATCTATTGATTCTTAATTTTTATTAAAAAAAATCCCATTTGAGAGGATAACTCTGGGTCTACTCGGTCTTATAGCTATGAAGACCGACCCCATGAGCAAATCAGATTATACTGTAGAAGACTTTGTTTTGGACTCTCTTTTCAGGGAGTGGATTTTTGCCAACAAGGCAGATGCAAAGCTCTATTGGGAGTCGTACATGCGCAAGCATCCTGAGAAAATCAAGGATATCGAGCAAGCAAGGACGCTTTTGGTTCATTTATCTCAGGAGAAGGCCCAAATCTCCAAGCTTGAGAAAAGGCAGCTGTGGGAGAATATCTCTTCTGAAATAGACAGGCAACATGATGAGCCGAGTGAAACCAAAGTCATTCCGATGGATTCGTGGTCTGCCATCAAGCAGTTTCAAGCGGAGCAGCAAAAGAAATCAAGAGTGGCGTGGAAAAGGAAGGCCATAGCGGTCCTGCTGCTGGTAGGCTGTGTCGGTTATTTTTTGACTCGGTCATTTCCGGAAAAAGTACCGCCCCCTCCTCCGAAATTGGCTGAAATGGAAGTGCTACAAGCTCCAGCAGGAGTCAAATCGACCATTACACTGGAGGATGGGTCCAAGGTCTTTTTGAACTCTGGGAGCAAGGTCACCTATCAAAAAGGCTTTACAGATAGCTTGCGGCTATTGACATTGGAGGGTGAGGCATTTTTCGAAGTAGCCCATGATGAGAACCGGCCATTTATTGTGCAGACAGGAGCTTTGTCGACGACTGCCTTAGGGACATCTTTTAATATTTCCTCCTTTCCGGGAGAGGACATTGCGATCTCACTGGTGACAGGCGTGGTGCTGGTAGAAAAGGATGATTCAGAAGAAAAGGAAGAGCTCCATCCCGGTGAGGGAATTCAGGCTTCAAAGGATGCATTGACTTGGAGCAAAAATAAATTCGATTCTGAGATGGTGCTTTCCTGGATGGATAAGACCTTGATTTTTAATAAGGAACCTTTTGCCAAGGCCAGTGAGCGATTGGAAAATTGGTTTGGTGTCGAAGTCATTTTTGAAAATACAATTCCTGGAGACTTGATGGTTTCTGGAAAGTTTGTCGACGAAAGTCTTGAAAATATCCTGACAGGATTGAGCTATAGTTCACGATTTGACTATCAGATCCAAGGAAAAAAAGTACGTATTCATTTTAAACAAAAACCCGATATCCTATGACAAAAAAGCCAGCAAAGTAAAAGGCCGGAGGTGCTAACACTCCCCGGCCAGTAGCGGTTTTGATCAGTCTTGGCGGATCGTCAAAACCTCTATTTCAACCATTCACTAATAGTTAAAACATGAAGTAAAGTTATGAAAAAAAGCATACTGTTACGCTTATTGGCTATGTCCAAAACAATCCTATACAGTTTTATAATTCAGTGCTTTTCGATGAGCTTATTGTTGGCCAATTCTGGCAATGCTCAAATCAAAGCCATAGACGAGGTTCCGGTCAGACTGGAGCTTCAAGGATCCACTGTTCAAGATGCTTTTTCGAGAATCGAAAAAGCTACCGGGTATAACTTTGTCTATACCTCTAGAGAGCTGAAAAATATTCCGGCAGTCACGATTTCCAACACAGGAAGTCTCTACGACCTGCTGGTAGATTTGTCTCAGCAGACCGGACTCAACTTCAAGCAGGTCAACAAAAACATCCATGTCCGAGTAGATGAGAACCCCAATCAAGATGAGCAAGTCAGCATCGAGCTTGTCCCTCAGGAGACTGTTACTGGGACAATTGTAGATGAGACCAATTTCCCATTGCCAGGCGTGTCTGTGATCGAAAAAGGCACTTCCAATGGTACTGTGACAGATTTGGACGGGAAGTTCACCTTGACTGTGGAGTCTTCGGAATCTGTGTTGGTATTTAGTTTTATCGGGATGCAAACGATCGAGATGCCGGTGGGAGCCCGCCGTACCTTCGATATCACCATGCTGGAAGATACCCAAGCGCTGGACGAAGTAGTCGTAGTAGGATATGGTACTGTGAAAAAATCTGACCTGACAGGTTCTGTGGGTGTGGTAGGTGCTGAAGAGCTTCTCAAAGCTCCTGTAGCCAACGCCCTTCAGGGTTTGAAGGGGAAAGTAGCAGGTGTCAATGTATTCCTCAACTCCGGTTCGCCTTCATCTAGCCCGAGAGTATTGATTCGTGGTCTAGGTACGATCAATTCCTCCTCACAGCCATTGTATGTGGTAGATGGAGTGGTGATGGAAAACATTGAGTTTCTCAATCCAAATGATATCGAAAGCATGGAAGTGCTGAAAGATGCTTCCTCTACAGCGATCTATGGTGCTCGTGGTGCCAATGGTGTCGTGATGGTTTCTACCAAAAGAGGAGCTAAAACAACCGGTGAAATCGTCTCTTATGATGGCTATGTGAGCATCGGTGTTCTTCCAAAAAAGATGGATGTACTCAATGCTGAGGAATTTATGCAGGTATTGGAGCAAGGTTTTGCCAATCACAGCAAATACAGTGATTCTGCGATTCCTGCCTTTACCAGAAATGATCCCAACTTGTTTGATGCCAATGGAAATCCTCTCTACGATACAGATTGGCAGGAAGAGGCGACTAGAACCGCCATTTCTAACAACCATCAACTTTCCTTCCAGTCCAAGTCTGAAAACTCTTCCTTTGGAGCGTTTTTGAACTACTCCAACTTGGAGGGGATCATGCTCAATAACTACCTGGAGCGTGTCAACGGTAAATTTGCCTATGATGCCACTCCTAAGAAATGGCTTTCCATTGGCTTGAACCTATTGGCAAATAGCACCAAGGAAAATGTCTTTGAAGAGAGTGGAGGGCACCAGATGCCTAGAAGATCCATGATCGAGATGCCTGCTATTTTCCCTGTGAAATTCCCTGACGGTACCTGGAGCAACTCTTCCATGGTGACAGATCCTTATGGATTCGAGGCGATTCCTAACCCAGTCCACGTCTTGGAGACGCAGGATAGATTGAGAAAAAGAACCAAATTGTTTGGTAATATCTATACCACATTCCACATCCTTCCTGGATTGGATTTGAGAACTCAGTTTGGTTTTGACAAAAACGACTACAACGAGCAGACTTATAGCCCGACGGACCTGATCAATATCAGTTCTCCGAATGGATATGCCTACCTAGGCAACTCCCGCTCGCTCTACTGGCAGCAGGAAAACTACCTGACCTATACCAAGGAATTTGGAGATCACTCCATCAATGCCATGGCCGGTTTGAGCTGGCAGAAAAGAACCGATGAGTTCTTCAATGTGAGTGCCACCGGTTTCTCGGACGATACCTTTACTTTCAACAGAATACAGGCAGCTTCTCAGCCAGGAACTCCTAACTCTGGATACGATGAGTGGAGCATGAACTCCTACTTCTTAAGAGGTAACTACAATTACAAAAGTAAATATCTCGTGACCTTCACAGGTCGTGTAGATGGTTCTTCGAGATTTGGTGACAACAACAAATACGGTGTCTTCCCATCCGTAGGTGTGGGGTATGTACTTTCCAATGAGCCATTCATGCAAGGAATGTCCAGCATCAGTGAGTTGAAGCTTCGCTCCAGCTGGGGTATCACCGGTAACACCGAGATCCCAACGTATCAGTCTTTGGGTACGATCTCTACCGCGACTACTCTGATCAATGGCACCCGTGCTCCTATCAGCTATGTCAATAGACTTCCAAACCCAGATTTGGAATGGGAGAAAACCCGTCAGTTTGATATCGGGTTTGACTTGGCATTGATGGACAGAGCATTGACTTTGAGCTTTGATTACTATCACAAGTTGACCACAGATCTATTGCTGGATCGTCCGGTGCCTTCTTCTTCTGGTTTCTCAGCTGTAAGAGACAATATCGGGTCGGTTTCCAACCGTGGTGTGGAAGTATTGGTGAAAGCTTTCCCAGTGAGTACAAGCAATCTGACTTGGGATACCAACTTGAATTTCTCCTACAATATCAATGAGATCGAAAAGCTCGGTGAAAACGACGAGGATATTTTCCCTGGTCCAAACTGGGTGTCTGGTAGCCAGACTATCTTGAGAGTAGGCGAGTCTTTGAGCTCTTTCTGGGGATTTGAAAGATTGGGTACTTGGGGTACAGATGAGGCCGCAGCAGCCGCTGAGGTCGGAGCTATTCCAGGTGAGGCCAAGCGAAGTGCAGAGAGAAGGATCATCGGAAATGGACTTCCAAAATGGACAGGAAGCTTCATCAACAATGTCTATTACAAAAACTTTGACTTCACGTTGGATATCCAGTTTGTAGCAGATGTGGATATTCTTCAGCAGTTTTTCCACTCTACCGAAGACCGTACTGGTCTGGCCAGTGGATTGGCGTCTACCCTCTATGATGCATGGACGGAAGACAATCAGAATACCATGGTGCAGCAGATCAGAAATGGCGTCTATTCAGGACAAAACAGTGAAGTGGATAGCCATTGGGTGACTGACGGATCCTATATCCGTGGCAACTTGATTTCTTTGGGTTATACCTTCAATGAAGTGATGGCCAAAAACAAAGGTTTTAGAAATCTGAGAGTTTATGCCAACGTACAAAATGCCTTCTTGATCCACTCCAAGGATTTCAAAGGTTACGATCCGGAAGCTTCCTCATGGGAAGGCAATCAGTGGGGACAGAATATTTTCTTCTTCCAGTATCCAAGACCAAGAACGTACACGCTTGGACTAAGCCTTCAATTCTAACCCAAAAAGAACGAACAGATGAAAAAGATAACAACTCTATTTCTAGGACTGAGCCTAATGACTGCCTCCTGCGATAGCTTTTTGGAAGAAAAGCCAGTAGATGAGGTAGCCTCTAACCAATATTTTCAGAGACCGGAGCATGCCAGAGATGCGGTAAATGCGCTCTACAGACGTGGTGCGATGCAGATGTATGAGACGGGCGTTTACTCTGGTTCCAGAATTATGTTTGGAGCCTATGTGTCCGGCTTTGTGGACAATGATTACAAAGGACAGGAGTTTCATGTGCAGCGTGGACAAAACATCGTGTTTGATGGCTTGAACCTGTCTGACTACTTCAATTCCATGTGGTCTGATATCTACGTAGGGATCTCCAGAGCCAACAATGCGATCAAGTATATCCCGGAAACTCCAGGGCTTACTGAAGCAGATGCCAATCAGTATTTGGCAGAGGCGAGATATTTCCGTGCGTACAATTACTACTTCCTAGCTCGAATGTTTGGGGATGTGCCGATGGTGACAGAGCCTTACGAAAGCTTGGAAAACCTTTTCCTAGAGCGCACTCCTGTAGCTCAAATCTATGACCTGATCCTAGAGGATTTGGAGTTTGCGATTAACTCAGGTGGTTTGCCACAAGCGACGATGGTAGGCAATGCCGGACGGATCACCAAAGGAGTGGCTCAGACACTTTTGGCTGAGGTCAATTTGACCATGAGCGGTGCTGCCGTGAATGCCGACCGATATACTCAGGCTGCACAAGCTGCCAGAGAAGTGATCAATTCAGGTGTATATTCTTTGGTGCAGCATAGCCGTGCCGGAGATGGAGAGTTGCTAGCTAATGGATCTGCCTACAACAAGATCAAGGACAGCGAGCAGATTCCTAGCGAATACATCTATTTCTATGAGTTTGACGCGACGATTGCAAACAATGGCTATCCAGCATTGAGTTTCCCTGTGAGCATGGCGCCGTTGGTATCTTATGCGATCACCAACAATGCCTATGGACCTACTCCAGATCTTTTGAATTCGTATGATGCCGAAAATGATCTCAGAGTGCAGGAGAAGCAGTATTTCCACTCTTCCATCGTGATCGACGGAGAGACTGTTGAGTTCAATACTTCTCCCTACATGTGGATGGATGAGACGGCGATTTTCGGATCTGCTCAGTCTAGCCGTGACATCCCGGTGTCCACCTACGCCGATGTATTGTTGATCGCTGCTGAAGCTATCGCTCAGTCCGAAGGGGTAACCCAAGAGGCTGTCGATTACTTGGCACAGATCAGAGAGAGAGCTTACTGGAAAGAAGATCCTCAGGCAATCAGAAGCCAGCTTTCTTCACTTTCCGTAGAGGAGTTTGTAGAGGAAGTTTGGAAAGAAAGAGTAAGAGAATTGGTCTACGAATTCCCGATTTGGTTTGACGTGATGCGTACGCGCAAGTTCCCTCAGGCTGCTGAAGGCGGATCCGGTGAGATCGAATTTGTCGACGCGGTAGGAGCTGTGAATTTCTTCGGAGCTACTGTCAAAGAATCTACCATGCTATTCCCACTTCCAGAGCAAGAGCTTCAAAGAAATCCATCTTTGACTCAGAATCCTGGATATGCGAATTAAGCATTCCTAAATCCATCAGAGTGGACAGGGTCAGGAGAGCTTTCAGCTTTTCTGGCCCTATTTTCGATTTTAGGAGGCCTTCCCGGAGATTTAGATTCCCAAATTGAGCCATTCTGCACAGGTAAGTATTGGTATTCTCTCGACTTTTGGATTATTTAGCGCCCTCTTAGTCGGGATATGCCCCGCAATCTCTAGTAAATCAAATAAACCTATATGTTTTCCAAAACTAAATTACTTTGGGCCTGCCTGGCCATGGGGGTACCCATTTGCTCGGCTACAGCCCAAACTCAGCTGCATTTAGCTGATTTCTCCAACAACAAAGGCTCTTGGTCTGAAGTCGCCAAAGTATGGGCCAATCCTCTGGGGGAAAATGAACTCCTAAGCTCCGGAAGCGGTGCCATCTTGGTCAATCAGCCCAGTAAAAAGAAAGAAGGAGTCGATATCGTCTCTAATGAAAAGTTTGGCGATGCCGAAATCACCCTCGTGTACATGATGGCTCCCGGATCCAATTCTGGACTCTATCTCCAAGGACAATACGAAATCCAGCTTCGAGACAGCTGGGCAGTAGTGGAGCCTAAGGCAGGTGACAATGGCGGAATCTACGAGCGCTGGGACGAAAGCAAACCCGATGGACAGAAAGGCTATCAGGGATATGCTCCCCGTCAAAATGCTTCCAAAGCTCCTGGCGTATGGCAAGAGCTGAAAGTACGCTTCAAAGCTCCTCGTTTTGATGCTGCTGGACAGAAGACTGCCAATGCAAGAATAGAATCTATCGTGCTCAATGGAGTCGAAATCCATCGGGATGTCGAGCTTTTCGGACCTACCCGTGGAGCATTGGCTGGAGGCGAAGTAGCCGAAGGACCTATCCGCATCCAGGGAGATCATGGCCCTGTGGCGATTCAGTCCTTGACTGTAAAGCCAATGGACACGCCAGCTCCTAGCTTCTCTGCAATTTCTTACGAAGTCTATCCGGGATCTTTCAGAGAGATGCCTGCACCAGCTGAATTGAAGGCTGCCAACACAGGTTCTATCTCTTCTTTTGATGAGTTTTCTACGGGCTTGACAGAGGCTTCCCTGACCAAAATGGAAACCAAGCTATCTGTGAAGGAAGCAGGAAACTACACCTTCACGATGACTGTGCCTAATGGCATGGGGTCATTGCAGATCGATGGAGGTCAGGCCGAATTGAAAGGCGGAACTATCCGCGTGGAGAAGAACCTGACAGCCGGCGAGCATGCCGTGACCATCTGGGCTTCCAAGCCGCAGGATTGGACGACTGAAGGATTTGAATTGACCGCTTTCGCAGATACGATGTGGGAGACGACCTATAGCATGTCAGCGGGAAGCAGACAAGGATGGGCGACTGATCCTATCTTGGTGGACGCCGAGGATGTGCCTGTATTGCGTTCATTCATTCAGGTGCCGGATGCACCGACCATTTCTCATGGGATTTCTGTGTCATCTCCATCTGGGACACATTTCTCCTATGATTTGAATTCCAATCAGATCATCCGAGTATGGAGAGGTGGCTTCTTGGATGCCACACCGATGTGGAATAGCCGTGGTAATGGCGTTTCCAGACCTATGGGGGCTGTGGCTGAGCTGAATCAAGGCGACGAACTGTTCTATACTTCTTCTTTTGCTCCGATAGCGGATGAGTTGAAATCTAAAGGATATCAGATTTTGGGTCCTGGGTCAGTAGAGTTTACGGCTGTTTCCGAATCCGGAAATGAGTTCAAAGATAAAGTGCAGGTCTTGGAGGGAGGAAAAGGAATCGTACGAACGATCACCTATTCAGATTTTCCTGCTGATACATGGATCAAAGTAGCTCCTGGACAGGTCTTGGTAACCATCGATCGTGGATTGTATTGGATTGAGGACAGTGGATTGTTCCTTTCTATTAGTGAAAAGATCCAACCAGAAGTTCAAAATGGATCAATTTACATTCCAGCCAAGGCGAGTTTCCAATATCGCCTCCTGTTTTAATCTAGACCCCAGAGAATTGCTATGTACAATACACTAACTAAATTGAAAACCTGGACTTTGGGAATCTGTGCCTTGACTATTGGGGCTGCAGCCATTGCTCAGGAGTCACCGATGGAAGAGGATTTTTTCAAAATCCAAAAAGTCCCAGCTCCGGAAGGAGCCCTGCTTGAAGTCGGTGGGTTGACTATGATGCCCAATGGTAAACTGGGCGTTGCCACCCGTAGAGGGGATGTCTTTATCGTAGAAAACCCTACTTCCAACAATCCATATTGGACCAAATATGCTTACGGACTTCATGAGATTTTGGGCTTGGCCTATCATGAGGGATCTCTATACATGGTGCAGCGAGGTGAATTGACCAAGCTGACCGACCTCAACTCTGATGGCAAAGCTGATCAGTACGAGACCGTCGCCAGCTGGCCGCTATCTGCCCACTACCACGAGTACAGCTTTGGTCCCAAAGTGACTGCAGAAGGAGACTTTATCGTGACGACCAATGTGGCCTTTGGCAACCAAGAATGGTGGAGAGGCGAGGCCAAAGTGCCTTACAGAGGGATGACCTTGAAAATCCATCCGGATGGCACCATCGAGCCTTATGCGGCAGGAATGAGATCTCCAGCTGGACCGGGCATCTTGAATGGTGAAGTATTCTATACCGAAAACCAAGGTGACTACATGGCTTCCGGTGGCCTTTGGCATTTGGAAAAAGGAGACTTCTCCGGTCACCCGGCTTCTTTGAGATGGTCTCATTTGCCGGAGATTCCGATCAAGATGAACTCCGAGGAGTTTGACGCAGTCGTAGATCCGATGAAAATCGACAATGGCCGTGGAGGTTTTGCGAAGCCAGAAAATGTGGTGGATTCAGAATACATTACTTTGGCACAGGCCAAGGAAAAACTTCCTGAAATCAAGTTGCCAGCCGTATGGTTGCCTCATGGTGTACATGGGATCTCCAACTCTGAGCCGATCGTGATTCCTCAGGATTATTGGGGACCGTTTGGTGGACAGATTTTGGTCGGAGACCAAGGTCAAAGTAAAATCATGCGTATCATGCTGGAGAAAGTGAATGGAGTCTATCAAGGTGCTTCCATTGACTTCAGAGCTGGATTCCAGTCTGGGGTACTCCGAATGGTATTTGCAGACGATCAGTCCCTTTTCGTAGGGGAAACCAACAGAGGTTGGGGTTCTGCTGGGGATGCCAATGAAGGCTTGCAGCGATTGGTGTGGAACCGTGCGATTCCTTTTGAGATGAGAACCGTCAAGGCTAAGCCTGATGGATTTGAAATCGAATTCACCAAGCCGGTGGACAAGAAATCTGCGGAGGATCTGACTTCCTACATGATTTCCAGCTATACCTACAAGTACTTCCCAGTCTACGGAAGTCCTCCAGTAGAAAACAAGGAACATGAAATCCTGGGCGTGGAAGTATCTGAAGATGGAAGAAAAGTGAGAATCGCCATCGCAGAACCGCAGCAGTTCCATGTGCATCGCATCAGCCTTCCGGGCGTGAGATCTGCGAGCAATTCCCATGAATTGGTGCACACAGATGCGTACTACACGCTGAATGAGATTCCTTCCGGAGCGAAGATGACGATAAAGCCAAAAGTCGTAGAGAAGCCCGTAGAAGAAAAACCAAAGGTAGCGGCGAAGCCAGCTGTAAAACCGGCTGCTCCTGCTGCGACAGCGATCCCTTCAGAGGCTGAAATCAAAACGCTTTTGGCTAAAAATACCTGTACTGCTTGTCATGCGACAGATAAGAAAGTCGTAGGACCTGCCTTTAAGGATATTGCAAAGAGAGGCTATACTGCTGAGAAGATCGTCGAACTGATCTACAATCCTCAGCCGGAAAACTGGCCGGATTATGCGACACCGATGGCTCCTATGCCTCAAGTGCCAAAGGATCAAGCATTGAAAATCGCGAACTGGATCAACTCCTTGAAGTAATCCCATCCGCTATCGAATCGAAACCGTCAGTCATCCGACTGACGGTTTTTTATTTTTCAGGGTTTTTTTGGATTCGTCCCTAAATGAACCTAGGGCAAGGATCAATCAAAAAGCTCCTACTGGGAGCCGGTTCATTTACCCTCCTGTAGTTCTAGTTGCTTTATCTGGTTGAGGACTGCTTCGGCCTCGGCCTGTTTTTGATCACTCGCAGTTCTGTTGACAGTTGAGAGTTGATACGCTTCTTTCTGGAGTTTTTTGTATTGCTCCTGAAGTAGCTCCAGTTTTGATTTCTTTTTGAATAATCCGAACATAGGTCTGTTATGAATTAATGCTGGACATCCCGCCATCTACATGGAGTATTTGGCCAGTCATCCAGGATGCGTGATCTGAAAGGAGAAAGGATGCCATCGCGGCTATATCTTCAGGCGAGCCGATTCTTTTGAGTGGATGTCTGAGTGCATTCGCTTCTTTTTTCTCCTCCGATGCCAAAAGCTTTGCTGCCAATGGCGTATCTGTGATCGAGGGAGCGATTGCATTGACCCGGATCGAAGGGGCAAATTCCGCCGCAAGGGATCTGGTCAGGCCCTCTATTGCGCCTTTGGATGCTGCCACTTGAGAATGGAAATTAAATCCTTTTTGCACGGCAATGGTCGAGAAAAGCACGATAGAGGCAGTGCCTGAAGCTTTCAATTTGGGAAGAACTTGCTGAATCACCTTGATAGCTCCTACGACTTGTAGGGAATAGTCGCTTAGAAACTCTTCTGCTTTGATTCTGGCAAAGGGTTTCAGATGGATACTTCCCGGACAATAAACCAGGCCGTCCAGTGTGTCCGGTAGAAAACTAGCATCCAGGCTAGAATCCCGCGCATCATACTGGATCATATGTTGGTTTTCCGCAGGGTCTACCGGAGTTTGATGATAGGTTCCGAACACCTGATTTCCATTTTTCGAGAGATTGGAAGCGAGGGATTTTCCGATTCCGGAGGAGGCACCGATGAGCAATATGTTTTTCAAAGGAGTTGAATTTTTAGGAAAGTCAATCGCCACAAAGTCTTGGGCTTTCGTGCAGGATCAACCTTGAAAAGGCAGGATTTGTTTAGGGAGAGGCAGGAAATCCTCCGCTGAATAGAGGAAGTGGAGCGGTGGGAGGTCTGTCAGGTGGCAGGCCTCCAAAGCTGAGGCGGATTCCAGAAGCAGGAGAAAATAAAGAAAAGGAGCTGGGGGAATAAGCTTTGAAGTTCCAGTCCGAGCAACCATCGGTATTCTTGCATCGCAAAGGAAAGTGTGTTGCTGGTTAAACTGCGGGTAATCAGGCTCTTTGCTATTGTTTCTTGCTATAAAATGTCAATTTTATCCAGTAAATTGATCCTGTATTATTTAATTCTTTGTTACACATTTTTAAACAATCAAGCCATGGACAATAAAGTATCCATCGTGTTCACACCAGCTGAACTTCAGGCGATCCAAGATGCGATCGCCGTTTTAGAATCGACGCTAGATTCTAAATTGATTTCCCTCACAGTAGAAGAGCGCAAAGAGCTCAACAAAATGGGAGAGGCATCCAGACCTTTTGTAGGAAAAGTGACGGATTATGTGCAGACCAACCCGGAGTTTATTTCTCCCTTCAACAAGGTGGATGAACTGCTCGAGGATTGGACGCTGATTGGCCAGTTGGGGCCCTTGTATAATACGCTCAATCAGATCGTGACCAATATGGACGATACGCTCATGGAAGCAGGAGCCGAGGTGCTGGAGCAGGCAAATCTCTATTATGGCTCCGTGCAGCAGGCTGTCAGGGTCAATATGCCCCACTCCAAACCGGTCTATGATGATCTAAAGGTACGCTATGAGAAGCGGAGCAAAAGGCGGGGAGGTGATCCCGCAGCTGCCTAGTTTTTGAGTGATCAACCGGGGCGAAAGTCCCGGTTTTTTTTTGCTGTCCCGGCTGCTCAGGAATGTGTTCAGGACATTAATTAATGTGTTCAACACATTAATTAATGTCTCTGAGGCTTTCCGGAATGTGTTGAACACCTTCCCGAATATCTTCAAGACCTTCCGAAAAGTGTCTATCCCTATAAATAAAGATTCCACCTCCTTCCGGAGAGTCTTCATCACTTTCATTTGAGTCTTTGACAGATTCCCGAGAGTCCAGAACAGTAAAAATAAGGTCTTGAAGACTTTATGGAGAGTGTTGGAGTCCTTCTGCCGAGTCTTCAGGACTATAATTTACCTGTTAGACACATTCCCGAGTCTGTTGGCAGGGAATCAATAGGATAGTGGATTTTTCAATCAGAATTGTAAATTCTCAACGGTCCGGCTATGCGCAGTGCGGGATTAAAAAGCCGAAACTTTCAACCTTGCACAAACGGTAGCCAAAGCTGTGTTTTGTGTTTTTAAATTTATTAAACAAAAACGTCAAAGCAGAGCTTTTGCGGAATTGAGACACCGACTTTTCGTCTATATCTTCAGCCCGCATTGCGTATAGGTTTTGTTACCTGTAGTGCTTATTTTTTTATTGCTCTCAATCTTGTCATAATATTATCGCCATATGGTGTGAGTGTCCAATATTTTTTCTTGTCGTGTATGCTTCTCTTTTTTAAACTCTCTGTCATGTAGTTAAGAGCTCTAAATTGAATTTTTATTGTTTGGAAATCGCTGTCATTTATTGAAAATGAATCCGGGTATCTTTTATCTTTTTTCAGTTGTTTTGCTACTGATTCATATTTAAGCGATTTTATTAAAGAGTTTATTTTCATCCTTAAATTGTCTTCAGTTGTTTCGTCAATAAGAAGGGGGCTGATTTCTGAAAATATTTTGTCCCAAGTTAATTCTACAGTTCCTACATAATTCATACTATCCACTTCCCATGATTCCCCACGTCCAACAATATTGAATTTAAAATTATATACATCATCACCCGAACTAAATTCTTCTGTTCCTGTTGGGGCTAAGGTTTGTGCAGAAATTAATTGTGCCTTTAAAGATTCATTCTCATTTTTTAAATCTAAAAGCTCTCTTGTTAATTCTTCACTTGGTAATAAATCAGCTTTTACCCAACCTGGTCTTGGTTTATCTTTAATTAGTTTTACTAGACTTCTACTTACCTGAGAACCAAGTTCCATTGGACTTTCCCAATATTTACAAAGCTTTTTTTCTGAAAGCGTTCTAAACTCTTCCAATTTTTCCTTAAGTTCTGGCTTTTCTTCACTTTTTGAAACAGAAATGTCTGATGGTTTTTTATGAAGAAATGATATTATTGGAATATCCTGTGATAAAGCATATTCATATTCCATTTGTGTATAGCTTATGCCGTTTTCATTTACCGAACCATATCTGCCGCCAATTATTAGTATGTAATAATCACAATCATCAATTAACCGTTTTATAAGCGTCCATTGGTCGTCATCTGCTGCTGGAAATAATTCCATTCCAACAGGAATGCAGTCAAGTTCCAAAAGTGCCTGCATTACTTCTTGTCTCTCTTCTGTTAAATCTCTGTAGGTTGAACTTACAAAAACTTGAAATTTTTTATTCATAAAATCACTTTCTCTAGGTCGTTTTTAGCATTACAGGTAACTTATTTATTTATACACCTTTTATGTGTCTATCCACCCAAATCAGCTGTATAAGTACACCTTTTGTATTTTTTATTCCTGCTTCTAGAGAAGCAAGAAAACCTTTTGATTTAGCTAAAACAAAGCTCCTGAAGACAGGAGCTTGGGCGGTGCGATAGGCAACTTTCCCACTTTTGAACTTTCCCACTTTCAACCCCTCACAGCCGAATCGCTCTCGCCAGTGTACTAGCCATAATGCCCAGCCCTTCGGTATTGGGATGGACGCCATCAGGAAGCAAATCCGCTCGATCCATCAGGGGCGTATAGAGATCCACCAGTCTGGATCCGCTGGACTGCGCGATGTCCATGATCATCATGCGCTGCTCATTGTTCATCACATCGGCTGTGATCCCAAAATTGTCCTTGGTCACCGGCACCGGCATGATCACATAGACTTTGCCATCGGCCGGCATGTACGCTTGGAACTCGGCGATCATATCCAGGTAGTCTTTTCTGAAATCAGCCTTGTGCGCCCAGTTTTGAGGCTTGGAGTCATTCGTGCCCAGCATGATCACCAGGATATCCGGCGCAAAGTCCTTCACTTGCTGAAACTGCGGCTCATTCCAGTAGGGATAATCTCCCTTTCGGAGAAGGGTACGTCCACTGACTCCGAAGTTTTTCACCTCGTATGTTTCGCCCAGTATGGCCTGTAGCTGCAAGGGATAGCTTTCTGGATTGTCACGGCCGGGGCCTTGGGTGATGGAGTTGCCCACGCAGGCGATCTTGATAGGAGTCTGAGAAAAAGCAGGAATCGATACGATCAGCAGAAGTAAAGCCGCATAAAAGGTTTTCATAGGGTTCTTGTTTTGAATGGTCTAAGGAAGCAAAATAGGAAATTTTGTTTAGTTATATGTCCTTGAATCTTGCGATTGGACACCTATTTTTACCAAATGCTTTGGCTCAAAAAAATCATGCTCTGGATCAATTGGCTCTCTCTGGACGTCGTCTTGGGAGCGATGGCGGGCATGCTATTTTTTTCCAGATTGCTCCATGTGAGTTTGGACTGGAAGATGGATCTTTTGCTGGGCTTGAGCGTGTGGGTGATCTATACTGCAGATCATTTGCTGGATTCCAAAGGGAAAGCGGAGCTTGATCTCAGTCCCAGGCATCAGTTTCATGCCCGGAATTTCAAGACACTGGGAGCCATCGTTCTCCTTGCCATGGCCTTCGGCTTGCTGGGTGCTATTCAGATTTTGGGATGGTCTCAGGAATTGTATTGGAGCATCGGACTGACGCTCCTGATAGCGGGCAGCATGGTGCTGATCCGCTGGGGAGGGGAGAAAATGAACGGCTGGAAAGAACTGAGTACGGCGATTTATTATGGCCTTGGGGTCAGCTGGATTCCGATGCTTCGGGCGCATGCCTTGGATCTGAACTGGAAGTATGGGCTGCTAGTTGGCTTGTTTGTTTCGCTCGCCTTTGTCAATCTGCTGATGCTGTCCTGCCTGGATCGGGAGCAGGACAAGCAGGCTGGATTCCCCTCGGCTGCGCTGCTTCTCCAGCCAGACAAACTGACCTTGAAAATTCGCCAGTTGACGATCGTATTGATTGTCCTCAGTGTGCTGGTACTCCTGCTTTTGCCTTCTTTTTACAGGGTGTTTGCCAGCTTGTTGCTGGGGATGCTTTTGCTGCATTATGTGATTTTCTTTGACAAAAGACTGGAACCAGAACAGGTCAGAAGAAGAACGGAAGCAGTATTTCTGCTTCCGTGGATTTTGGTGTTGGTCTAAACCGCCCTGATCCGTGTCCTCACGGATCCTTCCGAAGAAATAACAAGTGAAGGAAGACACTCGCTGTGGTAGAGAACCAAGTATCAAGAGTTAAGTATCAAGAACGAAGAGTCAAAGATTCCAATGAACTATTCGCTAACGACTTTCTTTTTCAGCTTTTAGATTTCAGCTTTCATAATTTTTCGACGAGCGAAATAAAAAAGTAAGATGATCCTATTTTTTCCTTATCGCCCAGAACCGTGCCCTCACAGATCATTTGAAACAGGGATTGTTTTTACACAAAAGCACTATGCCCAGTAATCGCTCTTCCCACGATCAGAGAGTTGATTTCTTTGGTACCCTCGTAGCTATAGACCGCTTCTGCATCTGCCACAAACCGGGCGATATCATGTCTTAGCAAGATTCCGTTGCCTCCGAATAACTCTCGGGAATGATCCACAATGGAGCGCATTCGCAGGGTACAAAATACCTTCGCCAAAGATGCATGCTCGTCTAGGAGCTCGCCTTGATCCTGCATCTGAGAAAGTCGATAAACCATCGTCTGCATGGCTGTCAAGTCGCCCAGCATGGTCACAAGCAGATCCTGAACTAGCTGAAAGGAAGCGATCGGTCTGCCAAACTGCTTTCGCTCATTGGTATAAGCCAAGGCCAGTTCGTAAGCTCCTCGCGCGCATCCCACAGCTTGCCAAGCCACTCCGGCTCTTGTCATACGCAGGACTTTTGCCGTGTCTCTGAATGAATTCGCATTTTGGAGGCGATCCGACTCGGGCACCTCACAATTGGTCAGGGTGATCAGGGCATTTTGGACGGTGCGGAGGGCCATTTTATCTTCCAGTTTTTCGGCGACAAATCCCGGATTGTCTTTTTTGACGATAAAACCTTTGACCTGATTGTCGTCCAGGTCTCTGGCCCAGATAATGGTAATGTCAGAGAAGGTCGCATTGCCGATCCATTTCTTCTGTCCATTGATGATCCAGTTGTCTCCTTCTCGCTTGCAAGTAGTGGTCAGTCCTCCGGCAGCTCCAGAGCCGACTTCCGGTTCGGTCAGGCCAAAAGCTCCGATTTTCTCCAACTTTTGCATGGACGGAATCCACTCTTTTTTCTGTTCTTCTGAGCCACAGAGGTAGATAGATCCCATGGCTAGGCCACTTTGGACTCCGAAAAAGGTGGACATGGAGGTGTCAACCCGAGCCATTTCCATGGCTATAAATCCCTCAAGCAATGCGGAATGTCCCGGGCAGCCGTAGCCCTGATAGGTCAGTCCGGCAATGTCCAGTTCGGCCATTTTGGGGATGATGTGCATGGGGAATTCACCTCGATTCCAATAGTCATTGGCGATGGGTTTGATTTCCTTTTGCATAAATTCTCTGACTCGGAGCTGGATTTCTCGCTCGTGATGCGGGAGGCTTTGTCCCAGTTCGTAAAAGTCTCCATTGATCGGAGGGATTTCTTTGGGTTTGCTTCCGCCTTTGAGCATTCCCATCATTTTGGAGAGGTCAGATTCGCTCATTTGAGAGACCAGCCCGACCATTTTGGGGAGATCGACTTTTTGGGAGAGTTTGGAGATCTGCTCTAGATCTACGGATTGAAGAAGTTGGCGCAGGCCGGATAGATTTTTAAAAAGGTTTTTCATGGAATATGGTTGGGTTTATGCCGTGTTTTGGTGATTGTATGAAAAAGAAACGAGGGATTGCCTAATTTGGGTTTGATGAAAGACAATTATCGTTGGATGGCTCCTGTCTATTCCTCCCTTTCCCGCTGGGTATTTGGGAGGCAGCTCGAAGAAGCCAAAACTTGTTTTCTTTCCAATATACCAAACAAAACGATCTTAATCCTAGGCGGTGGAGATGGGAAGGATTATAGCAAGTATCGGCAGCGTTTGCAGGGAGATTTTGTGGAAAAATCAGCCTCTATGCTCCATTTGGCCAAACGAAATCTACAAGGAGCCGCGTTGAATTTCATCTTGGGTGAGCCGGCTCCAGCTAAAAAGTATGATGCGATTCTACTTCCCTTCGTGTTGGATACTTTTTCGGATCAGGAGTTGGATGCATTTTTTGAGGGCTTGGGAGGCAAATTGAAAGCTGGAGGAAAGGTTTATCTATCGGATTTTCATCAGACAGATTCTGCTTGGCAAAAAGCAGGGATGACTTTTATCATTCGCGTATTCCGATTGGTGACGGGGCATGTGCGCAAAGATTTGCCGGATTATTCGAGTTATTTTGATCGAGCTGGTTTTCAGCTAGTCTTGGAGAAAAGTTGGCAAAAGGGCTGGATCAAGGCGCAGATATGGGAGCAGATCACGTGACTGAATCTTGGGCTTGGGATCTGAATTTTTCGGGATTGCTGCCTACTTTCTTTTTAAACAACCTGCTGAAATAGCTGGGGTCTTCAAAATGGAGACGGAAAGCAATTTCGGAAATACTCAAATCCGAATGCACCAGCAGGCGCTTGGCTTCCAACAGCACTCTTTCCAAAATGAGTTGGGAAATCGGTCTTCCGACTTTTTTCTGGGAGAGGAGATTGAGCTGTTTCAAACTCATGTTCATTTGCAAAGCGTAGTAGTCCACATCTCGATGCGCAATAAAGGATTGCTCGATGATAGTTTCCAATTGCTGATATTGATCGAGGGCGGGAGTTTGTGTCTGGAGATTGGAGTTTTGTGCCACATAGAAGCGATAAGAATGAGTCAGGAGGATATTGGTGTAGCTTTTTACCAGATCCAGACTCGACCATCCGGGGCTGGCGATCTCTGTTTCTATCTTTTCGAAATTTGACACAAAGTCCTTCATCTGATCTGTATCCAGATTGAGAACGGGGATATTCAGATTGGAATTGAAAAAGATAAAGCTGTTCAGCTTGGCGAGGGAAAATGCAGCTGTATAAAAAGCCGGGCTGAAGAAAAGAATATGCCCCCGGGTGTCTGGAGAAAGGGACCAAGAATGCACTTGGCCAGGCGCCAGAAAAAACATCGTTTGAGGAGAAACAGGGTAAGATTTGAAATCGATGATATGGGTGCCTTCCCCTTCGCTAAACAAGACTAGAATGTAAAAATCATGCTTGTGGGGTTTTTGGATGAAGAGGTGCGTTTCCAGATGTTTTTCAAGTCTGGAGTAGTAAAACTCCTGTGGATCGATGGAGACTTTTTCAAAATCGGGGATATGATAGGTGGGGAGTATGTTTTTAGGCATGATTGAATTTCTCATTTTATTTGCCCAAAACCTAAGTGTCCCGCCTGCTAATGCTTGGAGGCTCTGATTCCTTTTTCGAAGGGGATAAAGATGGCAATCCAAATCGATCGGCTCCATCTGAAAATCAAGGGCAAGGCAAGAATCGCCGCAATGCCGATCGTGATCAACAATGTCAAAAGCGAATACTCCGGATGCAGCATATTCATGAGCACCCAAACGGTAATGAACAGCGCAGTATTGAAGGCATAGCTGATAAACATAGCTCCAAAATAGAAACCCGGCTCAGGTTCGAATGGTTGATGGCAGTTATCGCATTTTGCTTTCATCTTGAAGAGGCTATACGGTCTGCTAAGGGTGCCATTTTCAAACATGTCTCCCGTGTGGCAGCGGGGGCATTTGCACTGCGAAATACTCTTGAGGGTAGATTCTTGATTCCAGAATTTCATATCTGATCTTTTCACAAAAGTAAGCGCTGATGTGCGGCCGGGAACAGGACAAAAAATACCTTTCCTAGGACAATTCAGAATGCCTGTTTTTCTATTTGAGACTGGATCAAGGCATCAAAGTAGGTTCCGTTGCCGGGCCCGTACCAGTTCATTTCTCGGACTTCGTGGTAGTGCTCGTCATACAGCTCATCTGGAGTGATGTAGCCGATATAGCCTCCGTTGAACGTGGAGATGATCAGAGTCAAGCCTTGTTCTTTGGCAAGTTGATCCCATTTTTCATAGAAAACTCCCGAAATCTCACCGCTGGAAGCGATCCAGAGAATAGTGCCGATGCGTGTGATGTCCAAATGGGCATTGGTGTCTCCCATCAAATACTTGAAAAGCCAAGGTCTCAATCTTAGATTATCTGTAATGCGCAAGTGAGGATCTCGAAGCTTCAGGTCCAATCTGCCATTTGCTAAAAGTGGGTTTCGGATGGTGCCAAATTGCGTCATCTTCAGTCGATTGATAGAGTCCAGCTTTGCCGCATAGCCGGCTGTACTTTCGGGATCTTTGCCCCAGCGAAGTGGCATGTGGGAGCCGACGGTTCCAGCGGCATAGATGGCAAAGTCATAGTCCGAGCTTTCCATTTCTTGCATCAGGTAAAATGGATAATCGCCAGATAAGCCCATGAAATCGGAACTTAGGCATGTCGCATGTGCTGAATAGGTGAGAATGGAAGCTTTTTGCCCTGTCTTTTTTGTAAAAATCAATTGCCTTGTAAATGGATCAATCGGCCCGTCCTTGATAAATCTGTTGGCTACCAATTCCGATACATCGGCTTTTCGGAAAGAAAGAGTCGCGGTATCCAAGCTAGAATAGGCTGTTTGGATGGAGTGAAGACTTTGATCGGCAATCAGGCGGACGATGTTTTCATCCAATCCACCGAAAGCAACTTCTCCCAAAGGACCTGGCATATATCCTCCCAGCCCTGAATGAGTATGCGTAGCAGTGAAGATCAGCTGATCGAGTTCGGGGAATGCAGCTTTAATTGTTTTCTCGACTTTCTCAGCCAGATAGGGATGCACGATCAGCAGCTCGTAATTGATCCAGGCGATTTGAGATTGGCCATTGCTAAGCACGATACTTTTGACGTAGCTGCTATCCTCGACAAACTCATAGGTGCCTCGGGGGGAATACCCCACCAATTCTGCTGCCTGCGACGGTGTCATATTGGCTTTTCCCCAGCCAGCCAGCCAGGTCACGCCCTGCGTGCTGTTTAGCTCGAGGCTTTGTGCTTCGGAAAGAGTTTTTTTGTAAAAATCCTGGTCCTCGATCGGGCTTCTGTCCACCGACGTAATGGTCAAAATCCCAATCAGCATAAAAAACAGAAAGATCCCCAAGAGGATCTTTCCAAATAATATAAAAGCAGGTTTTAGATTCATGCTCAATATTCGTATGTGCCGTAAGGACTCTGAATGGTCACTTTTTTGCCTTCATGAGGTTCTACTCTACCGATGATCTGGGCTTCTACTCCGTAAGATTCAGCGATGTCGATGATCTCATCAGCATATCTTTCGTCAAGATAAACCTCCATTCTGTGCCCCATGTTGAAGACTTTGTACATCTCTTTCCAGTCCGTACCGCTTTCTTCCTGGATGATCTTGAACAAAGGAGGAGTTTCAAATAGGTTGTCTTTCACGACATGGACATTGTCCACAAAGTGAAGGACTTTGGTCTGTGCTCCACCGCTGCAATGAACCAATCCGTGGATATGAGGTCTCAGGTAATTCAAGACATCCACCATGATAGGAGCATAGGTACGGGTAGGGGAGAGTACCAATTTGCCCATATCCACTGGGGCACCAGGAGCGGCATCGGTCAAGTTGTATTTGCCAGAGTAAACCAAGTCTCCCGGTACAGCAGGGTCAAAGGATTCTGGATATTTAGTTTTTAAGACTTTGTTGAAGACATCGTGTCTGGCTGAGGTCAAGCCATTGCTTCCCATGCCACCATTGTAGCTGGTCTCGTAGTTGGCTTGTCCATGAGAGGCCAATCCTACGATCACGTCTCCGGCTTGGATTTTATCATTGGAAATGACCTCATCTCTGCGCATACGGCAAGTCACGGTACTGTCCACGATGATAGTTCTCACGAGATCCCCGACATCGGCAGTTTCGCCACCTGTCAAGACGGCGTTGACGCCATTGTCTCTGAGCATCTGAAGTACTTCCTCAGTTCCTTCGATAATCGCTGAAATCACTTCGCCAGGAACCAGGTTTTTGTTTCTTCCGATGGTAGAAGAAACCAAGATGTTGTTGATAGCCCCTACACAAAGCAAATCATCCGTGTTCATGATGATGGCATCCTGGGCGATCCCTTTCCACACACTCAAATCACCGGTTTCTTTCCAATAAAGGTAAGCCAGGGAAGATTTGGTGCCGGCTCCATCGGCGTGCATGATATTGCAATAGTCCGGATCAGCTCCGAGTGTATCTTCTACGATTTTGCAAAATGCTTTGGGGAAAAGTCCTTTGTCCAGCTTGGAGATTGCATTGTGGACATCTTCTTTGGAGGCGGAAACACCGCGCTGCATATAGCGCTCGTTCATGGAATTAAGGGTTTGTTACCTGCCGGCAAAGTTAACTAATCCGTTTCATTGGAGAAGGGATATCGGGGAAAATTGAGATTAATTAGGTATGGAAGTGGCAGTATTCAGTGATCGGTCCACAGACCACGGACCACAGTCAACGGTGATTAGGTTTGATTTGGGTACAAAGTATCAAGTATTTCACCCATTCAATTATAATGTGATTGTCCGCAATCTTGCCAGTTTAATCAGGGATTGGCTAAAAAGAAACTTTGAAGTACCAGTCTAGCAAACTTCGGTCATCCGTCATCGGTCATCCGGCCATGATAAGCAAAGGGACCTAGGATTGTGGTGCAAAAGCGGATATACACAAAATATAATTTTAGCTTTCAGCTTTGAGCTTTTTTCTTCCAGCTTTTACTGAAACATTTCCTCAATCAGCTGGGTGTAAAAATCTCTTACCTCCATTCCGATGGCTCGGACTTGTTGGGAGATTAAGCTGGTTTCTGTTTGTCCGGGTACGGTATTAATCTCTATAAAATATACTTTTCCGGTTTCATGCTCCAGGAAATAATCGATTCTGACAGCTCCTTTGCAGTTTAGCTTTTCATAGACCTTAGTCACAATTCTGCCCACCCGATCGATTTCCTCCTGATTCATTCTTCCAGGAGTGATTTCCTCAGTGACACCTGCCACATATTTGGCTTCGTAGTCAAAAAACTCTTTGCTACTTACAATCTCGGTAGCCGGTAAAACAGTGATTTCCCCCTTGCCACGAAAAACGCCAATGGAAAACTCACGACCAGAAACAAACTCCTCTACCAAGACTTGCTTGTCTTCTGCGAAAGCTTTGTTCAGGGCTTCAGGCAATTCTTCCCAGGTTTTTACTTTGCTCATGCCAATGGAACTACCACCATTGTTTGGCTTGATAAATAGTGGGAGTTTGAGCTCAGTTTCGACTTTATTGAGGTTCTTTTCTGAGTTTTCAAAAAGCTGAAGTGATTGAGCAACGTAGAGCTCGGGAATGTTCTGCACGATGGCCTTGGTGTAGCCTTTGTTCATCGTGATGGCTGAGGTCAGCTGATCACAGGTGGTGTAGGGGATATTTAGCATATCGAAATAGCCCGCCAACTTTCCGTCCTCACCGGGAGAACCATGGAGAATATTGAAAACTCCATCAAAGGTGATTTTTTCGTCCCCGATAGAGATGGAAAAATCATTGAGATCGACAGGGATTTTCTCTCCGGAGGCAGCCAAAAAATGCCAATCGCCGGGATAAATCAAGATTTTATAGACGTCGTAGAGGTCTTTGTTGATGGTTTTTTCTACGACGGCGGCACTTTTAAGAGAGATGACTGACTCTCCGGTAAAGCCTCCAGTGACTAGGGCGATTTTCTTTTTCATAGCATGGAAAAATTGACAGTGCGAAATAGTTGAATTTCCGCTTATGTTCAAAGTGAATCCTTCGCAGAAACCCTTAGAGGGTTTTTTGGCGATGACCTTTAATCCAGTTTAATCTGGTCGAGGTAAAATTTCATTCTGCTATGATCTCGAGGCAAAAAGTCAATCTTATCGATTTTATCCTCTTTGTGATTGTAGAAGACCTCAATGTATTCATTGTCCAGCAGGTAGAGATTGACTTTGTGACGGTAATAGCGAATAGCCACGACAAAAGTAGCCTCCATGTAGAGGGTATTGATTTTCTGGTGGAAAGGCAACTGTCGGAATTCATCTTTACTCATGGGCTGTCACGGCTTCATTTAAAGTTAATCAAAAATGGGCGGAGACTCTAAAACGTATCCGGAAAGAAATAATTTCCGCCGGAGTGTTTTTTAAGCATGGGAATGATTTATTCAGCTTTCATTCTTGGATTTGATGGCTTTGGGCTGTAAAATTGATTTCATGATTCAATCCTCCTCCAATTTTCGATTTCCATTTTTTCTTCTGGCACTTGTGATGATGTGCGGAGTTTTTTTTTCCTCTTGTAAATCCAAAAAAGTCAGTAAGAATGATCCAGTTTTTACGGTCATCTCTACAGCCAAATCCTATCGCGGTACTCCCTACAAATATGGAGGAACCACCAGGGCGGGAATGGATTGCTCAGCTTTGGTCTATCATGCCTACTATTCAGTGGGAGTGACGATGCCAAGAATATCCGCAGATCAGGCGAATCAGGGTAAAAAAGTCCCGACCAGAGACCTCAAGGAAGGGGATTTGTTGTTTTTTGCGACAGGGAAAAGAAGAAATCGAGTGACTCACGCGGGTATCGTGACCGAAGTGCATCGGGATGATATCCGGTTTATCCATGCTTCGACTTCTCTAGGAGTCACGGAGGATTTTTTGAGCAATCGCTACTGGAACAAGGCCTTTCTTTTTGGCCGAAGGATATTGGAATAAAAAAAAAGACCAAGAACGTAGTGTCCTTGGTCTTCAGAGAGGGAGAAGATGGATTATCCTTCTACCACTAATTCATATTCGAAGCTTGGTTTGCCTCTTTCACCATCTTTGGTCAAAGAAAGGAATCTTACTTTGTACACGTTTGATTCAGTGTCTTTGACGATGTAATATCTGTCGGTTTTTACCTCAGGAGATGAGTTGGGACCTCCTCCGCCTCTCCAGTTGGATCCGATAGTCAATCGATCGCTGGTATTGAAGCTCAAGCCCATTACATCTTCTTCTGCAAAGTCAGCATAAGCTAGATCAGCTTCTAGTACTTCAGCTACGCCTACATTGGAAGTAGTGTTATGGTAAACCAAATCTTGGAAGAAATAAGCCAAAATTCCGTTTGCTGCCTGCGGGTAAGGAGTCGAAGATGTACCAGCTGTCCATGCTAGATCCCATTGATCTTTTTCCGGCTCTACAGATACAATACCATCTTCAAAGCTGAAATAGACCAAGTTGAAGTCTGTATCTTTTGCAATGTCCACTGAAGTGAAAGTAGTGGCATCAGCATTTGCATGCTGAAGAGTGTAGCCTTCTCCGTTTCTGATGATTCTGATTTTTTTCAAAGCTTTGGCATCTACACCACTTGCTCCTCTGGAAAGAAGATATACCTCGTTTTCCGCTTCGGTGGCAGAAATGGCCTCAATGACCGGCTTGCTAAGAGGATTAGATGGATCATCCACGTGGAGGATCCCTTCCAGATTAGTGAAAGAAAGGACCAATTCGCCAGATGCTTCTACATCTGCAATCTCACCTGCTCCTACTTCATTGATGTCAGTTTTGCCAGTAGCAGAAGCCATAGCTCCTGTAGTTCCATTGATCAAAACTTTAAATTCTGAACCTGTGGCAAAGGCCAAGTCCCAAGAATCTCTTGCTACTGGGGTCTGCTCTGTTGCGCGTAGGTTGATATAAACTGTATTTGGGTAGGTTGCTCCTCCTCCATCTACTTCCAAGAATCCAGATTCATTAGGTGGGATGACTACCGGATCTGGATCATCATCGCTACAGGAGACAAGCGCTCCAAAAGAAAAGGCTACGAGGCCAAGACGAAAGAAATGGTTCTTCTTCATTGTGATTTTGGTTAAAATTATTTTTTGAATTGATAGGTAAGTCCCAAGAAATAGGAGCGGCCATATCCGATCGGACGACTGCTTCCGCCTCCATGGGCGTCTCCACCGGTAGCGGTGGAGTTGATTTGAGTGATGTTCAATAGGTTTTTGACTCCGACATTGATCTGGAGATTTTTCCAGACTGTTTTGCCCAGAGTGAAATCCATCCAGTGATAGCCGTCAAGCTTGACTTCCTGCGCACTGATGTTTTCCCCATCGACGACTGTCTGATAGCCTGGCAAAGCTCCGGTGTATTTGTAAAAGAGATTGACGCTGAGTCCCCAAGGCTGTACCTGATAACTGCTGTTGGAGGTGATCTCAGGAGTCCAGACCATACTCAGGGTCTCTTCGATCTGCTCAGAAATTTGATTGTATCTTCCGATGTAGGAGAAGCCCAGAGAGGATTCCAAGGATTTGAATCGAAATGTCTGATTGAGTGTCAGACCTGTGGTCCGGTAATTTTCTACATTGAATAGAGTCGTGATCTGAATGTTTTCTGGATCTTGACCGTATGCGATTCGGTCTTGCACATCATTGTAGAAGAAACCCAAAACCGAACTGGTCTGTAGCTCGCCTTTGAGCTGCGGAAACCAATTGAAGGAACCGTTGAAACTATCCGAAGTTTCAGCTTTCAGATCAGGATTTCCCTGAATCGAATGACTTGCATCAAAGAAATCAAAATACAATTCTCGGATCGATGGAGCTCTGAATCCTTTGGCATAAGCCAGTCTCAAATCCAGGTGCTCGCTCAGTCGGAATTTTGTATTCAAGGAAGGGATGATTCCAGGTGCATCGTAGAGAGAGTTGGAGGCTTTGCGTAGCCCAGGACGGACCTGAATAGCTGCAGATGGGCTCCATTCACCCGTCAAGAACACTGCGAAATCTTGCATGCCGTCGTTGTCGCTGATTCTTTCTCCGCTTCCCTTTTCGATATTGAGATCTACTCCAGGTTGCAATTTGAATTTTGGAGAAATGTTCCAGTTGGCCATTGTTCTCCAGCTATACCCCTGATAGGAGATGCTGGATTGGGCTCCTGCAGCAGAAGAAAGGTAATGCTCGCCTGTGCGGACATTGGTGACCCAGGTTTCGCTGTCACGTGAATAGTCCGTCAGTCCTCCTTGCCAGTTGAGCGCCCATTGATCGGATATTTCCCACTGACCCAAGAGTCGGTGCATCCAGCGATCTGTCACAAAATGCTGATCCAAAATCTCCAAAGGAGCCTCTGCTCCATAGGAAATGATGGTTTCATTGAGGTAGTCCAATTGATAATCCAGAGAAAGTCTGTCTCCGGCCCAGCCAATTTTTCCATTGACAAAATTTTGATCTCGCGGGAGCCATTGATATTGTCTTCCCGTGTAGTCGCCTTTCCATCCTCCAAATTCATTTTGGGAAAAACCCAGTCCAAAATTCCATGCTTTGACAGCTCCGGAGGCGGAGATGCTTCGCTGGTGATTTCCATGTCCGGTGATAGGTTCATAGGAGTCTCCGACTGTTTCCTCCTGAATTTTGGCAGTCGCAGTCCATTTATTTTCAGTGCCTTTTTTGGTGATGATATTGATCACACCAGCGAGAGCGTCTGCTCCATAAACTACCGACATGGGCCCTTCGACGATCTCTATCCGTTCAATCTGGTTGACGTCGATTTGATTGATGTTGATTTCATTGGAAGTGCCTTGACGACCGACCATAGGCACGCCATCGATCAGGATTTTTACATTTTGCCCAGACATGCCGAGCAGCTCCATGTTGCTGGATCCGATTGCATTATCTTGGGAAAAGCGGATACCCACTTGCGTATTGAGCACGTCCTGCAAGACGATGGGAGCTCTTTGCTCGATTTCTTTCTGATCCAAAGCTCTGACCTGATAGACGGAGTTGCGGGCAGATTGAGGTTCAAAATTGCCCGTGACCACTACTTCGTCCATTTCCTGAAGTGATTCTTTCAATCGAATCTGATAGATGGTGTCCTTGCCTGTCGGCTCAAACCAAAAGCTTTCGTAGCCTACAGCACTGATGCGGATTTTGCCCCAGTCTGATTTGGTAAGGCTGCTTTTTCCGCTAGCATCGGCAACCATCCCTTTTCCCTTTTCCGGAAGGAAAGTTGCAAAAGGCACAGGTTCTCCCTTAGGCGAGATCACCTGAATGACTTCCTGAGCCTGAAGGCTGGCAGTCATCAGGAATGCGATGAAGAGCAGTTGGGTTTTAACTGGATTAATTCTAAACATAAGTTTAAAATTTAGCGGAGATCTCTCTCCGCTGAATTGATTAGTTTAAGCTGTCCAAAAGGGCTTTCCACTCAGTTTTCTGAGGAATACCCGGTTTTCTCAATCCGAAGAACTGAGCGACCATTTCGCCTTTGGTGTCAAATAGCTCAAGAGCTGAGACCAAACCTTCAGTTGTGTTTTTGTGAACTACAAATGCCCGGTCCACTTGATCTTCATTGAGGTGCATGTTGAAGTCTGGGTCCAAGACATTGAGCCACTGATCCAGTTGACGGACAGTTTTTACTTTTCCTTGGTGGATCTGGATATTTCCTGAGTTTCCTGCGAAAATCATGATCGGAAGCTGCGTTTCGGAAGCGGACTCTAGGACTTTTCTAGTCGACAGTTTATCTACTTCATAAGCCCACTTGTCATCGATCCACTCGACAGCATTTAGTCTGTTGAGTTTGTATTTGCGCAGCATGCCAAAGAAGTCATGCGTGTCCTTCATGTTTTCCCAGTCAGAGCTAAATCCTTCGAAGTCCAGCTCGTCACGGCTGACAGTAGCGGCCGCTTCCAGAGGAGTGACTTCCAGCTTTTCGTTTTGCTCAGCAGCTATATGCGCCTGTACCAAAGCTTCGGCAGCATCATAGTCTGACTCATCCTGCAAATAGACTTTGAGGACGGCCTCTCCTGCCTGATCAAAATACTGAAGGCTGATCATCGTGCCACGAGGAGTTTCATTGGTCACGCAGAAGGCATATTTCCAGGTTTTGAAAAATAGACGCTGCTCGATCGGTCCGATCACAGTGGCGATCTGATGAGGTCCAGCCTGATGGATTTCGATTTTTTGGAATGTGCCTTTATGCTCCAGTACGCATCCTTCGTTGCGTGTGAGGGCCATGACTCTTTTGAGTTTTGGGAACTCTTGTACCTGGGCGATGAAATCATTGCTAAGGCGGATGACATTTTCTCCGATGCCTGTTGCAAGGAGCTCCATTTCAGTGACACCAAGTTTTTGTGCAGCGTCTCTGATTCTGAGTTTGGGAGATTCTACTTTTAGTTTTTCCCAAGCGGCCTTGAGTTGGGAAGTGGATTCGAATACGGTTTCCATATTAGGCATGTTTAAAGTTTTGGGTAGATCTGGTCAAATAGCGGTCTGTACTGATCAGCTTGCTACCCGTAATTGGATGAGTTAGGATTGACACAGGGTGGTCAAAAACCTTGGAAAGGAGTCTTTCTTCCAAGATGTCATTGGTCTGCCCAAATCCGGCAATCATGCCATTTTTGAGCAGGGCCACTTTGTCGGCATACAAAGAGGCGAGATTGAGATCATGCAGGATGATCAAGACTCCTATATTTCTATGTTTCAGGTCCTGAAGAATCTTGAGCACGGCATGCTGCTGCGCGATATCGAGCGCAGAGGTGGGCTCGTCTAGGAGGAGATAGCGCGGAAAGGGCTTTTGCTCCCAGATCTGTACCAAAACTCTGGCGAGCTGGACGCGCTGTCGCTCCCCTCCGGAGAGTTGGTTGAATACTTGATTTTTAAGAGAAAGCGTATTGGTAGCCTCCATCACTTCCTGTACCAGTTGTTTGGGCTTGGAAGATTTGCATGCTACTAGGCCAAGCTCTACTACTTCTTGGGCGGTAAAGGGGAAATTCACCTGGCTATGCTGCGGCATAACAGATCGGATCTCCGCCAGTTGCTTGGATTTGAGCTTTTGTACAGGGCATCCATTGTATCCGACGGAGCCACGGTTGCAGCCTAGTTCACCACTTAGGATTTTAAAGAGTGTGGATTTACCGGCTCCATTTGGGCCCAAAATCGCCAAAACTTCTCCAGCTTCCAGTGACAAGCTTGCCTGATCCACGATCGGTCTCTGTTTGATACAAAAATGGATGTTTTTGGCGCAGAGCATCAGTTTTTGGATTGGTTGAAAGTGGAAATCAGATAAATGAAGAAAGGAGCACCGAGCAATGCTGTAATCACTCCTATCGGTAGTTCCGCGGGAATTGCGATCGTTCTGGCCATGAGGTCTGCGATATTGAGCAAAATAGCGCCTAGCAGAAATGAGGCAGGCAGGAGTAGTCGATGATCTGCCCCAAAGCTGATTCGGATCAGATGTGGTACTACCAAGCCTACAAAACCGATCATCCCTGTCAAAGAGACAGCGACACCGACCATCAAGGCTGTGAGAAGGAGAAGTTTGATACGTAAAGAAGGGACATTGACTCCCATGTGATACGCTTCTTGTTCTCCTAGGGAGATGGCATTGAGGTTTTTACTTTCGGTGAAAAGTAAGATAGTCGGGAGTGCGATCAAGATACCTGCAAGCGGGATTTTTTGCCAAGTGGCACCTCCCAGATCTCCCAAGCTCCAGAATGTGAAACTTCTCATGGCCGCATCATCGGAGTAGAATAAGGTCAAGCCGATCAAAGCGCCAGCAAGTGCATTGATAGCTACTCCGGCTAGGATCAGATTTGTGGTATTGGACTTGCCAGAACTTTGGCCCAGAAAATACACCGCCATTACGTGTATAAATCCACCGACGAAGGCAAATAGGGGAAGGCCTATTTGCTGCAGCCAAAGCAAGGAACTCATGCTGGGAACCAAAACCAAATAGATGACGGCAAAGAGAGCGCTACCGCTGCTGACTCCGATCAGGCCCGGCTCTACCAGTGGATTTCTAAACATCCCCTGGAGTGCTGCTCCTGCTACGCCTAGCCCACCGCCCACAAGAGTAGCGAGGAGGATTCGGGGTAGTCGAATCTGGAGGAGTACGTTGGCTTGCTGCTGGGTAAAGTCACCGGTCTTGATCCCGACCTGATCCAGCAGGATGGCTAGACTTTGACTTAAGGGAATGGAAAAGGCGCCTTTGGAAAGTGAGAAAACTCCCACAATCAGCAAAAACAATCCCATGCCACCCAGGATGGTGCCTCTCAAAGTAAGCTTCGATATGTTCAAAGCAGGGGTAAACATTGTTTGTTATTCTCTGACAGCTTTGGCTAGTTCGAGTGCAGCCTGACCTACTCGAGGTCCAAAGCTAGATAGGTAATGACCATCCATGGAGATGATATGATCTTCTTGGAAAGCCTTAGTTTCTTTGATTCCCTGCACATTGGCGAGGCCATTTTTGTCACCCAAACTCTGGATGCCAGAGTCGAAAAAGACCAAGTAGTCCGGATTGATGCTGACTAGTGACTCAGGAGTAAGTGGAACAAACTCCTCAAAGCCTGAGGCCACAGAAGTGATGCCTGCCAGCTCAAACATGGATTCGGCAAAGGTTTTTTCACCGGCAATAAATAGTGTCTCAGGTCCACGAGCCATGACAAAAGCTGCTGATGGCTGAGATTCGCTAGTTTCTAAATAAGCATTCAGATCGGCAAGATCCTGATCAATCTGCTTATTGAGGTTAGCTGCTTTATCTTCTAGGTCAAATAGATCGCCAAGTTTGGTGATCACCTGCTTGGTTTCTTCTACCGAGCTAGGTTTTAGTATTATTTCGATTGCCTGTCCCGAGGATTTCAGTTGGGTGACAACTTCTTCATTCAGATATCCTTCTTCGATCAAAACCAAATCAGCTCCTAGGCTCAAGATGCCTTCTGCTTTGATTTGATTTCTATAACCGATGCTAGGCAATGCCTGCATTTCGGCAGGGAAAGTCGAAGTACGGTCTGTAGCGATGATCAAATCCGAGACGCCTAATGCATAGAGAGTCTCTGTGATCGTCCCGCCGGCAGTAATGACTTTCGCTGGAAGGGGAGATGTTTCTGTGCTTTCAGAGTTCTCATTCTGAGACTTGGAACAAGAGCTCATCGCCAGTAGAAACAGGATGCTTATATATATAGGAAAACCTTTCATTTATTTAGATTGATTTAAAATATTCCGCAAATCTACGTGTATTTGGACTCAATCCAAATTAAAGAACTTGATATTTTTGCTTGAGGTATTGCGCTGGGATGAGTGGGTAAAAAGAGGGAAAAGCAATCCTTTTTCTCAGGAATGGATGTCTCATCAACTACAAAAAACTCACTGAATGACTGAGTTTTGAATTTGAGATTGTCTCGATATATTTTCCAAATATCCTTTGGTATTAGGCTTTAATGATTAATTTTGCGCTCGAATTCAAAAAGCATATCCTTTTTACATTTCATTCAATCAAATGGCAAACATTGGAAAGATAACGCAGGTAATTGGTCCCGTAGTGGACGTTTCCTTCGAAGGCGGTAAGCTGCCAAACATCCTTGACGCGCTAGAAGTGACCAAAGAAAACGGCCAAGTAGTCGTGATGGAGGTACAGCAGCACCTAGGAGAAGACCGAGTAAGAACTATCGCAATGGACTCTTCCGAAGGGATGGTTCGTGGTATGGAAGTGAGAGACATGGGGCAACCTATCTCTGTTCCTACTGGAGATGCAATCAAAGGTCGTCTTTTCAATGTAGTAGGTGAAGCGATTGATGGTTTGCCACAGGTTCCTGCTGGTAAGCGTCTTCCGATCCACAGACAAGCTCCTAAGTTTGAAGATCTTTCTACATCTACGGAGGTACTTTTCACAGGTATCAAAGTGATTGATTTGATCGAGCCTTATGCAAAAGGTGGTAAAATTGGATTGTTCGGTGGTGCCGGTGTAGGTAAAACCGTATTGATTCAGGAGTTGATCAACAACATCGCGAAAGCATATTCTGGTTTGTCCGTATTTGCTGGTGTAGGTGAAAGAACTCGTGAAGGAAATGACTTGTTGAGAGAAATGATCGAGTCTGGCATCGTGACTTACGGTGAAGACTTTGTACATACACTAGAAGAGCAAGGTGGTTGGGATCTTTCCAAAGTGGACTTGAAGAAGTTGGAAGATTCTAAAGCAACCTTTGTATTTGGTCAGATGAACGAACCTCCTGGGGCTCGTGCTCGAGTTGCCTTGACTGGTTTGACTTTGGCTGAATACTACCGTGACGGTGAAGGTGACGGTGCTGGTAAGGATATCCTATTCTTCATCGATAACATCTTCCGATTCACTCAGGCAGGTTCTGAAGTATCCGCTTTGCTAGGTCGGATGCCATCAGCGGTAGGTTACCAGCCTACTTTGGCTACGGAAATGGGTGCGATGCAGGAAAGAATTACATCTACAAAGAATGGTTCCATTACTTCCGTACAGGCGGTATATGTACCTGCGGATGACTTGACTGACCCGGCTCCAGCGACGACTTTCGCTCACTTGGATGCTACTACCGTACTTTCCCGTAAAATTGCCGAACTAGGTATCTATCCAGCGGTGGATCCTTTGGACTCTACTTCTAGAATCCTTTCTCCAGATATCTTGGGTGATGACCATTACAACTGTGCTCAACGAGTAAAAGAAACTCTTCAGAGATACAAAGAATTGCAGGATATAATTGCGATCTTGGGTATGGAAGAACTTTCTGAAGAAGATAAGCAGGTTGTTCACAGAGCTCGTCGTGTACAGCGTTTCTTGTCTCAGCCTTTCCACGTAGCGGAGCAGTTTACAGGATTGAAAGGTGTATTGGTAGACATCAAGGATACCATCAAAGGCTTCAACATGATCATGGACGGTGAGTTGGATCATCTTCCTGAAGCAGCTTTCAACTTGGTAGGTAGCATCGAAGATGCCATCGCTAAGGGAGAGAAATTGTTGGCCGAAACGAAATAAGAAATTGGTAAATGGATAAAGTAAATCGGTGAAGAGCAGAGCTTTCACCGGTTTCTTTTTCCGATACATTCCTAAGCAATCAAGATATGCAATTAGAAATCGTCACACCGGATAAGAAGGTTTTCGAAGGAGAAGTGTCTGAGGCAAGCTTTCCGGGAGCTTCTGGTGCTTTTCAGGTGTTGAACAATCACGCTCCGATCGTATCTGCTTTGGCAAAAGGTGCGGTGTCTTTCACAACCAAGGAAGGCAAGCAGTCCCTGATCGTAGATGGAGGTGTGGTAGAAGTGAAAAACAATGTCATCGTGGTTCTAGCCGAAAAAGTAATCGGCTAAGCTGCTATGTTTAGATAGAAAAAAGTCCAGGCGAAAGCTTGGACTTTTTTTGTTTTATGGTGTGCACCAAAAAAAATCCCCACTCTATTAGAAGTGGGGATTTTTAGTGAATCTGGTGTTAGTTATAATCTGTTTTAAAGGTCGTAATTCAAAGATTCAAGTTCAGCTTTCAAACCTTAGCCTTTAGCTTTTTCTGATCACTGATCAAGAGACTGCTTAATCAAACCTCCAACTTCCTTACTTCTCGACCTCTTAATTGCTTTCAATCACCTGTCCATGCTCTCTGTACAGATCCACAGGGCCATCTAGTAATACTGCGATCACAGTGATGTCCTTGTCATAGACATTGTCAGGAATATCGATGTATTTCATGCCCGGAACGGCACTCCAGTACATCTTGCCCACCTCTCTGGCTTGGAGCTTGGTGCCATTGCCGACTACCCAGACTCGCTGGATCTTATTTTTAAGGCCTTTTATAGCCAAAGACTCATTGACTTTGTAGTCGAGGTAGATATAAAGAATGGTTTTGTCAGGAGATAAGGTCGTCGGGGCATAAACGTGACCATCTGGGATGCCGGCTTGGGTATTGTAAATGGCTGATTCATGCTTGGAAGTCCAGCGGCCAAATTCTTTCAAAATATGCTCGGCTTCTTCTGGGATGCTTCCGTCAGGCTTAGGGCCGAAATCCATCAAAAGATTTCCTCCCATGTGGAGGCAATCCACAAAGATCCTTAGGAGCTCACTTGGGGATTTATAAGCGTGATCATTGCCCTGATATCCCCAACTGTTGTTCATAGTCATACAGAGCTCCCAAAACTCACTTTGAGGTCTAGCCACAGGGACACCCTGCTCTGGTGTCGCATAGTCGCCAAAGCCAGGACCTAGTCTTGAGTTGATGATCAAGTTGGGATTGTGACTTAATAGTTTCTTTTTGAGCTCAGCACTTCTCCATTCTTCCGGCTTATGCTCCCAGTCTCCGTCAAACCAATAGAGATCGGGATTGAACTGGGTAGAAAGTTCTTCCAGCTGTTCGAAATTGAAATCGGTGAATTTCCGGAATCTTTCCGGATCATTTTTGTAGCGGTAGGTGCTACGGGTCTGTCGGTCATAGTCGGGATGAGACCAGTCCAAAACAGAAAAGTAAATCCCTTTCTTGATGCCTTCTTTTTCCAAAGCATCCATAAATGGTGTGACCAGATCCTTTTTGGCCGGTGTTTTCTGGACTACCGAAAGATCGGAGGCCTGCGTGTCCCAAAGAGCCATCCCATCATGGTGCTTGGCCGTGAGTACAGCGTATTTGGCGCCACTTTCTTTGATGAGTTTAGCCCACTTCTCAGGATCGTAGTTGGAGGCAGTGAAGCCTTCCGCTTGCTTCATGTAGTCTTCATAGCTGATGTAATCATTGAAGAAAGACCAAGATTCATCGATTCCATTCACAGAGTAAATCCCCCAGTGGATGAATATTCCCAATTTGGCTTGCTGAAACCAGTCCATTTTTGAATCGGCTTCTTGGGCATGGCTGGCAGAAAATTTTGTGATGCAGATTAAAAAAGTCAATAAGATAAACAGGGTATTTTTTTTCATAGGGCTAATTAATTTTCTCGAAAATAGGGCCTTTGCACTAAGTAATCCAAATATAAATCTGCTTACTTTCTTTTTGTTATAATATTTCCCTACATTTGCACCCGCGAAAGGAGGTGTAAAAACATGATCATAGTAAACGTAAAAGAAAACGAATCTATCGAAAAAGCGCTTAAGCGTTTCAAGAAGAAGTTTGACAAAACTGGCGCTGTCAGAGAATTGAGAGCAAGACAAGCCTTCACCAAACCTTCCATTAAGAAGAGAGATCAAGTCATCAAAGCTGCTTACAAGCAGAGAATGCAGGAGGAAGCAAACAAATAATTTGCTTTGATGAATCAAAATAGAAACCGGCAATCCGAAAGGCTTGCCGGTTTTTTTGTGGCCATTGTAAATCGTAGGGTTACGCCTCGGATTTTTTGTTTCGGCCCTATGTCACCCTGGGTGGGGTCGGAGGATTATTGGAAGAAATGCTCGACTCCGCTCGGACTGACACGCAATCACATTCAAATTGGTTTTCCAGTTTTATTCAGCGGAAGTCTGCCTGATTTTCTATATTGATGTCAGAACACTTATTTATGATCGAATCCTTCGTCACCTACCTCCAATACGAGAAAAGAAGCAGTCCACATACTGTCGAAGCGTACGAACGTGACTTGACTCAACTGTCCGAGTTTTTGGAGCTCTCTTTTGAAAAAGAGGAGCTCGCTCAGGCTGATCCTAAAGAGCTGAGAGCCTGGGTGATTGATCTGGTGGAGCAGGGGCTGAGTAGTACGTCAGTCAATCGAAAAATCGCCACTCTGAGGTCATATTACAAGTTTTTACTACGAAGAGGAGAAATCATACAGGATCCTACCTATAAGTTAAAATCCCTTAAAAACCCCAAAAAACTCCCCGAGTTTGTACAAGAAAAGAGCATTGCTTCCGTATTAGAAGAGAGCGTATATGAAGATGATTTCAGAGGCAAACGAGACCGGATGGTTATGGAGTTTTTGTATCTCACTGGGGTCCGGCTATCGGAATTGATTGTGCTGAGATGGGAAGACATCGAACTGAATCAAGATCAAGTCAAGGTGCTGGGGAAACGAAAAAAAGAACGAATAATTCCCATCACAAAAGGGCTCCGGCAGAATATTATTTCATATCAAAAAGTATTTGAGGAAACATTTCCGAAAGCAGGACAAAGTCACTATTTTATTGTGAGTAATTCAGGAAAAAAAAGCTACCCTATGATGGTGTATCGCATTGTCAGAAAGTATTTGGACCTTTTCGCGCAGACCAGCAAGCGCAGTCCCCACGTGCTGAGACATACTTTTGCGACCCATCTGCTCAATAAAGGTGCAGACCTGAATGCTGTCAAAGACCTACTCGGTCATGCCAATCTTGCTGCCACGCAAGTCTACACCCACAACTCCATGGAAAAACTGAAGGCTGTGTTTGAACAGGCACATCCTAAAGCATAATTTAATTAATTGTTCAACCCTAAATGCAAATCAATATGAAACTGCAGATGCACTCTATCCACTTTGATGCCGATCGTAAATTGATCGATTTTATTCAGAAGAAAGCCGACAAATTGGATACCTACTATGACCGAATCATCGACGGTGAGGTCTTTATGCGTTTGGACAAAAATGAAAGAAACGAGAATAAAATAGTAGAAATCAAACTCAACGTGCCCGGCAAACAGTTTTTTGCCAAACACCAAACAGACTCTTTCGAAGGAGCGGCAGATGAAGCTATCGAAGGATTGAGAAGGCAGATCAAAAAGCACAAAGAAAAAGTAGTGCTGGCAAAACAATAAAAATTTAAATTTTCATCTTTTGGCCCCCTGAGAAACTCAGGGGGCTTTTTTTGGGTTAACTTGCCCATATGAAGCTTTTCAAAAATTACCAAGCCCTCTTTTGGTTGTCGCAGGGCTTGTTGGTTCTGATCAAGATTGCCTTTACCCTTCGACCAGAAATCGATCTTTTTACCGAGGAGGCTCAGTATTGGCTTTGGTCCCAAAATCTAGCTTGGCATTATTACTCCAAGCCGCCTATGGTGGCTGTTTTCAACTATTTATCTACCTCTCTTTTCGGGGTTTCAGAGCTTTCGGTGCGGCTAGTACCGATTCTGTTTGGGCTGGGAAGTTCTTGGCTGATTTTTCAGTTGGCCTTTCTTCTAGTTCGCTCCCAAAAGATCGCATTTTGGGCTAGTTTGATTTTGGCTTCCATGCCGTTTTTCTTGCTGTTTACGACATTTCACATGACAGATTCGGAACTGATGTTTTTCTGGGTTCTGACATGGTTTTTCCTTGCCAAGGCACTGCAATCTCAGGAATGGAAGTGGTGGCTTTTTGCGGGGTTGGCAGCTGCATTTGGATTGGCCTCCAAGCCGATCATGATTCTGGTGCTTCCGGCTTTGGGATTGTATCTGCTTCTAAAAGGACAGCTGAAAACTTTCTTTTCTAAAGGCTTGGTATTTACTGGAGTGTTGTTGTTGGGCTTTTTGCCTAGCCTGATCTGGAATGTTCAAAATGACTTTCAGACATTTAAGCATATTGCCACGTTGGGTGGGGTGCAAGGAGAGGAGGAGGCCACTCGGAGCTTTCTAGAGGTTGTGATTGACTTCTTGACATTTGTAGGAAGTCAGCTGGGGATAGTATCTCTTTTCCTTCTTCCACTTCTTTGGATTGGGCTAAAAACAAAAGCTATCCAACGCATGCCTTCGGTGCTTTTATTGACTCTTCCTATCCTAGTGACTTTGCTACTCTTTGGGGCTATGAGTCTGCTGACTGAGGTGTTGGCCAACTGGCCGGCTTTCTGCTATCCTCCGCTGGCGATTGTGCTTGCTTTTGTAGCAGATCAGCAGTCGGAAAAATGGCGAAAAGTACGAAACTGGGGAATTGCAATTGGACTAGGCCTGCCAGTCTTGCTGCTACTGCCTGAAGCATTTGGATGGAAAAAGGCGACGCGACTGGAGCTCGCTGAGGTGGCTGTTTTTAGAAGGATGACGGGCTATGAGGATATCGCTCATCGGGTCGAATACCTAAAAGATAGTTTGGGAGTTGAGCAGCCTTTTTACTTTTCAGAAAGCTATCATGTCGCCTCAGAATTGGCTTTTTATCTCCCGGATCATCCTCAACCGTATCAGGCAGAGATGGGTTCTCGTCGCAATCAGTTTGATCTATGGGAAGGATTGGAAAATGAGGTAGGGCGGGATAAAGTTGGGGTCTTTGTAAGTCTCCATCAGGATTCTCCCGAAGCAGTGACGACCTTTGAAAATCTAGTTTATGAGGAGGAGTTCCCGATTTATTTCAGAGATGTCTTTGTGAGAAATGCCAAAATCCAATTTTGGTCCCGACTCCAATCTTATGATCCTGTCGTGATCGATTCTTATTGAGCAGAAATCCTGCGGAGATAATAGTACTTCTTTCCTTTGGCTTCCAGCAAACTGTCAAATTCGGTTTTGCCGAGTGCATCGATCAGTTCTGGGATGGCTCTAGAGCTCCAATTGACAGTATGAAAATCTTCAAGAAAGTGCTTTTGATCCAGGGAGTCATAAAATCTATCCTCGATGATCAGGTGGTCAAATGAGTCTAATCGTTCCCTCCAGCCTGTTTTTTCTAAGTTGACCAATGTTGTTTTCGGATAAAGAGAAATTCTGATCTTTGAGCTGATATGGTCGTTTCCTTTGAAGGCCATTTCCTTGGGAGCTAGGTCGTCTTGAGTCGCAAAGTAACGAGCAAGCTGCTGTCCGGGATGAGGGAAGGATATCAAAGAGGTGAAGAGTGAATATCCCAGAAAGATTAAGAGCCAAGAATAGCTGATGACTTTGGGAAGCTTTTGTCCGGACAAGAGGAGTCTGCCAAGGTAGGCCAACGACAGGCCGATCAGAAGGAGCCTAAACCAAGCAATGTGTCCTTTGGTCCCCAAGTATAAACCTGCCAACAAGAGAATAAGATTCAGAGTATAAAAGATCCACGCTGAGATTTTTAGTCCCAACTTTCTAGACTCGAAATTACCTTCTACTAAGATCCAGCCCAAATAAACAGCCAAGACTGGAGCTACAGGTAATAAATATCGCTCGTAAAATACTGAGGTCATCGCGCTCATTCCCAGAATGGCCAAAGTCCACAGAATAACAAACCCCGTGAACTGGGGATTAGATTTCCAGGTCTTTCTGAGGGTGCTCTTTAGCTGTGGCAATGCCAACAATACCCATGGAATAAACATGGCTAGAAGTACTCCGGTGGCGATCAAGCCGTGCTTGAAAACCAAAAAGCTTTTGGAAGCAACTCGAACTCCGACCTGATCTCCCAAGAAGCTGTCTAGGTAAGTCGGTCCGTGGATCTTCCACATGGCCACAAACCAAAACAAGGCAATGAATAGACTGACCAATATGGCCGGGATATGAATGAGAGTTTTGAGAGAAGTTTTGTGCCAAGGATTGATGAGCAAATAGAAAATCCCGATGCCTCCCAAAGCTGCAGCGGGTAGTCCTTTTACTTCAAATGCCAATGCCAGGCCACCATACAAGGCCCATGGGGCCCATTTTGGAGGAGTTTTTTCAGTATTCAAATAAGTGGCAAAACCCAGAGCACTGATAGTCATCGTCAACACCAATAGCACATCCGGGATAGATCGACCAGAGGAAAGAATCAAAACAGGATTGGCGGCCATGATCAAAGCGGATACCCCGGCTATTTTTTCAGAGTTGAATAAAACCTTCGAAAGACGAAAAGTCAATCCCACTGTGGCAGCTCCGGCCAGCAAAAAGAAAAACCGAGAGGCAAAGGCATTGACCCCAAAGAGTTTGAATCCAGCCAAAACTGCCCAATATGTCAAAATCGGTTTTTTGAAACGCAGCTCTCCAGATCCCAGATAGGTTGTGAGATAGTCGCCATTTCTCATCATTTCCACAGCGGCATCCCGATAGTACATTTCATCGGGATAGTTCATGTGGAAACTCAAAGCAAAAGGTCCTATCAAAAGGCAAAAAATGCCCATTAGTACCCAAGGATTGATCTGAAGGCTGGGTGATTTGGAAAAAATCATGCACAAAGATAAACTGATTTGGGAACTGGCAGCCAAATATTCTGTTGTATGAGCTATATCAAATGGGGACTTTTGCCCCTAGAATTTATTTGGCGTATTTTTGACCAAATTTTATCCCATGAGCAAGCCGCTGATTTCCGTAGTCATTACCATTTACAATGAAGAAAAAAATATCCAACCGCTACTTCAGGCAAGCTATTCCGCTCTGGACGGCTTGGATTATGAGGTGATCTTGATCGAAGATGGCTCTACGGATGGCACTGTCGCTGAGGTGAAAAAGTACGCCAATTCCAGAACCAAGCTGTTGATTTTTAACAGAAATCATGGACAAACCACGGCTTTGGCTGCGGGAATAGATCATGCTCAGGGGGAGTACATCGCTACCATGGATGGGGATCTGCAGAATGACCCAAGCGATATCCCGGTGATGCTCCGCAAAGCTATCGATGAGGACTGGGATGTAGTAGCAGGAAGGCGTGCCAATAGACAAGATGGCTTTGTGCTTCGAAAGATCCCTTCCAAAATTGCGAACTGGATCATCCGTAACTCTACCAAAGTTTACCTGAATGATTATGGCTGTACGCTCCGAGTGTATAAAGCCGAGATCGCCCAAAACATGGGCTTGTACGGGGAGTTGCATCGATTTATCCCGGTATTGGCCAAGCAGCAAGGTGCGAGAATGACGGAAGTGGATGTGAAGCATCACGCTCGGATTCACGGAGAGTCCAAGTATGGATTGAGCCGCACATTCAAGGTGATGTCCGATTTGATCCTGATGCTGTTTTTTCAGAAGTATTTTCAGCGACCGATTCACCTTTTTGGCGGTATCGGTTTGATCTCCTTCTTGATAGGTGTGCTGATTAATTTTTATTTGTTGATTCTTAAGCTTATGGGAGAAGATATTTGGGGCAGACCTATCCTGATTTTAGGGTTTATGCTGGTGCTCGGAGGGATTCAACTCATTACTACTGGAATCATTGCGGAGATTATTGTCCGTACATATTTTGAATCCCAAGACAAGAAGACCTATACCCTGAGGTCTGTTTTCACAGGGACGCTTGACCCAGCGGTGGTTCCTGAAAAAGTAGATATCGAATCTCTGATGAAAGCGTAGTGGCTGAAAAGCAAGGCGGTTTGAAAAAGAAAATCCAGACATTACTCAAGCTGGTCTTGACAGGTCTGGCGTTGTATCTCGTATTTCGAAAAATTGATACAGGAGAACTGCTTGAGCTGCTTAAAGCAGCCAATTTTATCTGGTTTGTTCCTGCCATTCTTCTGTTTGTCTTCAGCAAAGTAGCTACGGCTTTTCGCCTTAACCTGTATTTCAGAAATATCGGCTTGGTCATATCTGAGCTGCAAAACTGGAAGCTGTACCTGATCGGTATGTTTTACAATCTCTTTCTTCCTGGAGGGATCGGAGGGGACGGTTACAAGGTGTATCTGCTACACAAAGAATATCAGACTCCTGTCAAAAAACTGATTCAGGCAGCCTTATTGGATAGGTTAGGAGGCTTGATTTCCATTGTTTTTCTGATGTTCGGGTTTTTTCTGCTGGTGGACATCGCCATTCCTTGGATGGAAAGCAACTGGTGGAATGGACTCATGGTGGCTGGGATCGTCTTGACTTTTCCTGCCTTTTGGCTGATGCAAAAACTGATGTTCAAAGACTTTATGCCTTCTTTCTGGCCGGCCATGCTATGGTCTTTTGCCGGACAGATCGCACAGCTTTTTTGCGTGTGGTTTATCCTTTTGGCACTGGGGATAGAGCAGCAGATCATGGCCTATCAATTGGTGTTTTTACTCTCATCGATTGTTTCCATTCTTCCTCTGACGATCGGAGGGGTAGGTGCTCGGGAGTTGGTTTTCGTTTACGCCCATACTTATGCAGGTATTGATGAGGCGGCAGCAGTGGCTTTCAGTATGATCTTTTTCGTGATCACGGCCTTGGTCTCTCTTTGCGGAGCTTTCATAAAGGTAGACTTCTCAGAGCAAAAGGCGGTCTAGGAGCCTATTCAGGAGATTAGAAATGCTGCAGATTCCCAAGGGCCCAATTCCAGGTTCAGTTCTGCGCCAGACTCCCATACTTTCAATAGGGTGTTTTTTTTGCCAAACATGACCTCGCGGATTTCTCTTTCTCCCAATGGTAAATGCCAGGCATCGAGCAAGTCTGGAGGAAGCTTCAAGGTAGTGCTGATGCGCTGATATTCATCGAAATTGGTGCAGATGACGAGTTTTTCGGACTGGGTCCATCTGGCAAATGAAAACTGCCTGTGGCTATAGCCAGGGCTGGAAGCTCGGTTGAAAGCATGCAGATCAGCATACTCTCCCATCAAAGCTTCGTGGTTTAAGGTGAAATTGAGTATTTCGGAATAGTAGTTTCGCAGTGCCTTCTCATTGTCTGACAGCCTACCTCCGTCAAATTTACCCTCATTCATCCATTTTTGATGTTGTGGCACGCCGATATAGTCAAATATCGAAGTGCGACTGGGATCTCCAAATCCGGCCTTTTCAGCCGCAGGTTCAGCTACCTCTTGCCCAAAGTAAATCATCACGGGAGAGGTGGAAACTGTCGCCGAAACCACCATGGCAGGAAGTGCCTTCCACGGATTCCCAGCAAAATCAGGACTGGCAATCCGTTGCTCGTCGTGGTTTTCCAAAAAACGAAGCAAATGATGCTCGATGTCTCTTTGAGAATCCAGCAGAGAAGGAAGTACATCTGTCGAGCCATGACCTTGGAGGATATATTTCAACGTGTCATAAAGCTCTACCTTGTCATAGAGGTAATCCATTTTTCCTTTGAAAATATAGTCTCTGTAAAGTGCGGGCTTGTACACTTCTGCCATCAGAAAAGCATCTGGCTTTTTGTTTTTGATATGAGAGTTGAGGTAGGACCAAAACTCTACTGGGACCATCTCCACCATGTCGAAGCGGAAGCCGTCTAGTTGTTTTTCCAACCAAAAGAGAGCGATGTCTCGGAATTTCACCCACGAGTCTGGGACATCTTTTCCTTGCCAAAAATCCAAATGAGTCTTCCAATCCCAGGAATCAGAAGTTTCTGGCAGCTCGTCAAAATCTTTGCTTCCATCGGGCCGGATGCCATAGTTGATTTTTACAGTTTCAAACCAGTCGTCGAAGTCAGGACGAGCTAGTCGGGAACCGTTTCCGGTCCATTTGGCGGGGAACTCGTCGAATTTTCCATCTGAAAGGGCATGTTTTTCTCCTCCCAGTGGGCGATAGTTGTTTTTTGGAGTTGGTACTTCAAATGCCTCTTCTGGGATATAGTAGAAATTATTATGCTTGGAATAAGCTACAGATTTGTCGTCCTGAGCTCCAAAATCTTCCACGCCCTCCGGGTTGTTTTTGCCAAGGTAGTGTCTGGAGATGTGATTGGGCACTATGTCAATGATGACTTTCATCCCTTTTCGATGAGTTCTCTGGATCAAATCTTCAAACTCTTCCATCCTCTTGGTCACATCGACAGCCAGATCAGGGTTGACTTGATAATAGTCGCGCACAGCGTAGGGAGATCCTGCTCTTCCCTTGATTACATCGGGATCATCTGATTCAATTTCGATCTCAGGAAAATCCCCGATGACACCATGATGAGGTACACCAGTATACCAGATGTGGGTGATGCCTAGTTTTCGGATTTCCTCAAGTGCTAGGTCCGTAAAGTCAGCGAATTTGCCTACTCCATTTTCTTCTTTGGTTCCCCAAGGTCTGTTGGTCGTATTTGTGTTGCCAAAGAGTCGGGTGAAAACCTGATAGATGATAGCTTTGGTAGTCAGCATGGAGTTGTAATGCTAAATGAAATAAGAGTTGGTATTGGGGGATATGAGGCTCTAGCGAGTGAGTCGGTATAGCAGAATGGTGTTTCTTTTGATCAAATCGGGAAATTGCTTCATATTGATCGTTTCACCAGGGGCATGGGCTCCAGACCCAGAAGCGCCCAGGCCATCCAAGCAGTCTAGGTATTGGGCTACAAAAGAAATATCTCCCGCTCCTCTACTGCCCGGATCTCCAGTTTGGACTTCCCCCAGTCCCATTTCTAAACTGACTTGGTTGAGGATCTTTGCCAACTCGTAGTTTCCTTCAGAGGGCTCCATCGATGGGAGTCCGTCTTTGAAGGTGATCTCTGCTTCAGTTTGGTTGAGGTGATTGGCTACAATTTCTTTCATTTTTGCTCTGGCGTTTTCTTTTTGAGCTTCTCCCAAAAACCTTAGATCCCCAGTGACGAAGGCTTCCCGGGCCACTATGTTGGTTTTGCCGAGAGCTTCCCCTTTTCCTGAGACTTCATCAAAGGAGATATCGGACCCGCCGATAAACTGGCCGGGATTGAAAGTGAGGTATTGTTCGCCTGCCAACTCTTCCCTGAATTCATCCAAAATTCTGGCTGCTTCATAGATAGCTCCAAAACCTACATTTTCCCTAAAGACATCACTGGAGTGAGACTGCTTGCCTGATGTTTTCAAAGTCCAGCCACTCGCTCCTCTTCTTGCTACGGTGACGGTGCTGAAACCCTGAGCTGTTTCGTAGGCCAAAGCGATATCATGAGTTTTGGCACGGGCAATGAAGTCTTTGCGGGAGAGTCCTACATCACCGGAGCTTTCCTCGTCTCCGTTGAAATAAACGGTGATAGTTTGATCGTCCAAAAGGCCCAATTGATGAAGTGCTTTGAGACTGGCTAAAGCCAAAACATCTCCACCTTTCATGTCATTAGCACCTTGTCCGGTCGCGGTGGAGTCATTGAGCCAAGTGAATGGCGTGAAGGGCATGTCCTTTTCGAAAACCGTATCCAGATGGCCGATGATGAATATTTTCTTGCCTTGGGTTCCTTTTCTACTGGCGACTAAATGACCTGCTCTGTTTACTTCTTCGGGTACATCGACCCATTCCGTCTCAAATCCAATTTTTTGAAATTCCCGAGCAAAAACGTCGCCCACTTTTCGCACGCCTTCTTTATTGAGAGAACCCGAGTTGATGTTGATCACTTCTTCTAAAAGAGCGATTGTTTCCTGATAGTTTTTGTCGACTAGTTCCAGGAGTTTTTTCTCAGTATCGCTGAGCTGTTGCTGTGCGGAAGAGACGCTGCAAATCCATGAAAAGACTAGCAATAGGTAGGTTTTTTTCATAGAAGGAAAATAGGTGAAAAAATGGCTGATGGCAAGGTCAAAGTGGGATAAATCTTCAGCAGCATGAACTGGGGGCATTTGTGTTCTTACTCCATCCACTGATTCGGCAGATGAAGAGCATTTAATGAGATGGATCTTTCAAAAAAATAAAATCCGATGAGACTTTAATTCGGTTTCTTTCAGAGGAATGAGGGCTGAATGCTCGGAAAAATCCCTAATATTAAGGTTCTAATAAACCTATTACAAATGGCCAATTTTAATATTGATGCAGATAAAAACCTGACCTATGATGCGATTGTGATCGGATCCGGGATCAGCGGAGGATGGGCTGCCAAGGAGCTTTGCGAAGCAGGATTTAAAACGCTGGTGCTTGAGCGGGGCAGAATTGTGGAGCATGTGGTGGATTATCCCACGATGAATCTGGACCCCTGGGATCATGAGTTGAGGGGGGGATTGACACCTGAGCAAAAAGCCAAGCATCCACAAGGAGGAAGATCAGGTTTTATCGGCGCATTTAATGAGCATTTTCATGCCAATGATCTGGAGAATCCCTACACGGAAGTGAAGCCCTTTATGTGGGTGAGAGCTCATCAGATGGGTGGTCGCTCCCTGCTCTGGGGCAAGCAGACTTATCGCTGGTCAGACTTGGATTTTGAAGCAAATGCAAAAGATGGCCATGGCGTCGATTGGCCGATTAGATATCAGGATATTGAGCCGTGGTATACACATGTGGAGAAGTTTGCCGGTATCAGTGGTGAAGCACTCGGTCTTCCCCAATTGCCAGACTCACATTTTTTGCCTCCAATGGAGCTGAATTGTGTCGAAAAACAAGTGAAGTCCCGAATTGAGAAAGATTTTCCGGGCAGAAATATGATCATCGGAAGAGTGGCACATTTGACGCAGCCGCTGAATGGTCGTGGACAGTGCCAATCCCGAAATAGATGTGACAGAGGATGTCCTTATGGAGCTTATTTTTCAAGCAATGCAGTGACGCTGCCTGCGGCGAATGCCACCGGAAATTTGACGATTAGACCCTATTCTATCGTTCAATCCATTCTATATGATGAGCAAAAAGGGAAAGCTTCTGGATTACGGATCATCGATTCGGAGACCGGAGAAGACATTGAGTACAAAGCAAAGATTGTCTTTGTAAATGCATCTACATTGAGTACCACTCAGATTTTGCTCAATTCTACGTCTAATAGATTTCCGGATGGACTGGGTAATGATTCCGGCGAGTTGGGACACAACTTAATGGATCATACCTATCGAATCGGTGCGATGGGTACGGTAGAGGGATTTGAAGATCAATACTACAAAGGTCGCAGACCCAACGGTATCTACATTCCCCGCTATGTCAATCTCAAAGATGGCCCGCAAAGCGACAAGTTTGTGAGAGGTTACGGATTTCAAGGAGGAGGCTATCGTCATGGATGGGGAGCTGGAAGCAACCAAGAAGGTTTTGGTGGTGACTTCAAGGATGGATTGATGACTCCAGGGGCTTGGGAGTTTTTCATCACTGGATTTGCAGAATGTCTCCCAAGTCATCAAAACAAAGTCTATCTGAATCATGATGTGTTGGACAAATGGGGACAACCTACCTTGAGTATCGATGCAGAGTGGGGACCAAATGAACTTGCTCTTAACGAACAAATCCGTATCGACGCTAGAGAGATGCTGGAAAAATCAGGATTGAAGGATATCATAGACTTTGATAATAAGCACGAAATGGGCTATGGAATCCATGAAATGGGGACAGCGAGGATGGGCAAAGATCCTAAGACCTCGGTATTAAATGGGACCAATCAGGTGCACTCCTGCAAGAATGTATTCGTGACAGATGGAGCCTGCATGACATCGTCCTCTTGTGTCAACCCTTCCCTGACATACATGGCGCTCACTGCCCGGGCTGCCAATCATGCCGTATCCGAACTTAAAAAACAAAATCTCTAAGCCATGAATAGAAGAGAAGCACTTAAAAGATCAGTTTTAGGACTTGGGGCTGCCGTAGGAGCACCAGCGATGCTAGGGATCCTTCAGTCATGCGCTCAAGAGGATCGCTTGTCATGGAGCCCGGAGTTTCTCAATGAGGAGCAGGCTAATTTTATATCTTCTTTTGTAGATTTTCTCCTGCCCAAAACCGAAACTCCAGGAGGATTGGATGTCAAAGCGGACATTTTTATAGACCGGATGTATGCAAGGACATATAGTGAAGAGGCTCAAAAAGGAGTCGTACAGGAAATCGAAAAATTCAATACGGAGTGCAAGTCCAACTATGGAGATGTTTTTGCAAAGCTGAGTGCAGAGGACAAAGCTTCCTGTTTTGCAGCCCATGAAGCAGCATCACCAAAATTCCCCAAAAATGTCTGGGGTACATCCGTAGGGCCCAGTGAGCCAGTAGGATTTTATCGGGGGATGAAATCGATGGTGCTATGGGCATATTTCAGTTCAGAAGAGGTCGGCGAAAACGTATTGAACTACGATCCGATTCCTGGGCCGTATCAAGGCTGTATTCCACTTTCAGACGTCGGAAAGACCTGGAGTCTGTAGAGTTTGCTTCTGATTTTTAGACTGAGGGATTGAGATGTGTGGAAATTTTTCCACACTAAGTCGGGGATTAATTTCTACACTTTTGGTAAAAAAGTGGTCTTCTGACTCGCTATCAGGATGGCATGAAATTCATTATAAATGGGCATAATACGATAATAGACCGAACTTAATGAATGCACTGATTATAGATGATGAAGAGGACTTGTGCCGGCTGCTTTCATTTCAATTGATCTCTTTGGGGATTCCCAATGAATTTGTGAACACAATCAAAGATGCCAAGAAGAAATTTAGCGGAAATACATACCAATTAATATTCCTTGATTTAAACCTTACTGATGGAAGCGGGTTTGAAATGTTGGATTACATTAAAACCTTTCCAAAAAACCAAACGGTGATTGTGATCAGCGCCTATGATTCTGAGCGAAAAAAGGTGCTGGAGCATGGAGCCGACCATTTCTTACCCAAACCATTCAGCAAGAAAAAAATAGCAGAGCTCATCCAAGCTCTTTAACTTACTCTTATTAAGCCCCCAGCTATGAATCAAAAAATCTTAGTAATAGATGATGATCAGGACCTATGCAAGGTTCTTTCTAACTTTTTAAAAAAATCCTCCTACGATGTAGAGGTGGTCTACAAGGCAGAAGATGGCCTCAAGCTGCTTCGAAACGAATCTTTTGATTTGATTCTGTGCGATTATCGCTTGCCGGATATGACAGGTGTCGAGGCGCTTCAGCGGATCAAAGTGCTCTGCCCAGAGGCCGCAGTCATCATTATCACAGGATATAGTGATGTACAGACTGCTGTAGAGACGTTTCGATATGGAGCCAATGACTATGTGACCAAACCTCTTTATCCGGATGAATTATTGGTGACAGTCAAAGAAACCATCCAGAAAAATCAGGAGAAAAACAGCATCAGATCTGGAGAGGCCCCACCAAAGACGGAAAAGAAATCCGTAACTGGAGATTCAAAGAAGTTTATTTTTGGATCGAGCAAGGCTTCCAAAACAGTACAGGAGCATATTGATCTCATCGGGCCTACTGATATGTCTGTGTTGGTGATCGGAGAGACGGGGACAGGAAAGGAGTTTGTGTCCAACTCGATCCACAACAAAAGTGATCGAGCCGGTAAGCCCTTTATAGCCATTGATTGTGGCGCTTTGCCTAAAGAATTGGCAGGGTCGGAGCTCTTTGGTCATATGAAAGGTTCTTTCACAGGAGCTATTTCCGATAAGCCGGGTAGTTTTGAGCTTGCCAATGGAGGAACGATTTTCTTGGATGAAATAGGAAATCTAAGCTATGAGAATCAGGTGAAGCTGTTGCGGGTCATTCAGGAGAGAAAAATCAAGCGGATCGGCGGTCAAAAAGATATTTCCATCGATGTGAGGATCATTGCAGCCACAAATGAAAACCTGAATGAGGCGATCAAAAATGGGGAATTTAGAGAGGATCTCTATCATCGGATCAATGAATTCAAAATCACTCTTCTTCCCTTGCGTGAGCGCAAAAACGACATCACACTATTTGCAGAACACTTTTTGGAACTGGCAAATACAGCTTTGAAAAAATCTGTCAAGGGCTTTTCCGACGAGGTTTTACATCATTTTCTCAATTATCAATGGTACGGCAATCTGCGTGAGCTCAATAACGTCGTCAAGCGAGCTGTCCTGCTTACTCAAGGAGATTTTGTGGAAGAGAGTGCCTTGCCGGACGAAATTACCCGTCCGAGGCTGACTCAAACAGTGGCTATTCAAGAAGAAAAAGATGGCAATCAGACTCTGAAAGCAGCGTCGGAGGAAGCGGAAAAAGAAGCGATTCTTCATGCTTTGGAAGCCAGTCGCTACAATAAGTCCAAAGCAGCGGAACTGCTGGAGATCGACCGAAAGACACTTTACAATAAGCTGAAACAGTATAACATCCAGGATTATTAATATCCTACGCCATCCGAATATTATGAATTTAAAAAGTCTCAGGATCCTTTTTTCCCTGATCATAGGAGGACTGATTGTATTGTGTATCTGGACATACTGGAACCTCAATAACTACGTCAAATCTGTAGAAAAAGTCAGGGAATCCAATCTTACGACCCAGACGCTGACAGAGATTCTATCTTTGATCAAGGATGCCGAAACAGGCCATCGTGGCTACCAGCTAAGTGATGAGGAGTCATATCTGGAGCCTTATTTTGAAGCTAAAAGTCAGATCCCACCACATCTTAATCTTCTGGACAGTATTACCTCCGGGCAGGAGGCGATCGCCGAAAAAGTAGATCGATTCAGAGATCTGGTCGAAGGACAAATGGAGATCATCGAGCAGATTTTGGGTGCTGTCAAAAGAGAGACGCCTATTCTTCAGCCCGAAGAATTGACCCTTTTGGCCTCGGGGAAGGATAATATGGACCAGATCAGAAGACTGGCAGAGGATATTACTGAGATCGATCGATCGCTGACATTGGAAGAGCTACAGGATGAGGGGAGTTTCAAAAAACTGACACCTATCAATCTATTGGTGATAGCGCTGATCGCTTTTGGAGGGGTTTTGTTATTGTTCAGCCGTGCTGTACAGCTCTTGGAAGAGCGGGATAAAAAATCTAAAAATCTCGCTAAAGCCATGGATCATTTGGAAGAGGCGACACAGCAAAACAAGCAGGTTAGCAATTTGCTGAGAAATGTGCTCGATAGCTCCAGAGACGGTATTATGGCGCTGAAAGCGATCAGGGATGAGCAGGGAGCAATCCAGGATTTTGAATACATTCTAGTCAATGAGTCTTCGACATTCATGACCAAAAGAGATGCGGAGCAGCTTGTCGGCAAAAGGCTGTTGGAGGTGTTTCCTGGCAATAAAGGATTCTTATTCAATGAGTATAAGAAAGTTACCCAGAAAGGTCGGGATTTTCAGTCCGAGATTGAATATGACTTGGATGGGAAATTGACTTGGTTTAAAGTCTTGGCGACAAAGTTTGAGGACGGATTTGTGGTGACATTTTCTGATATCACCAAGGAAAAGGAAACCGGTATCAAGCTGGCCAATTATACCCAAGAGCTCAAGCGGTCCAATGAGGATTTGGAGCAGTTTGCCTATGTGGCATCTCATGATTTGCAGGAACCTTTGCGCAAAATCCGCTCTTTTGGAGATCGGCTTTTGACCAAGTACCGGGATGATCTCGATGATATGGGTCAAAACTATATCGACCGGATGCAGGTGGCTGCACAGCGAATGCAGAATTTGATCGAAGATTTGCTGGCATTTTCCAGAATTACCAGGAGTAGTGAGCTCCCGGGCAAAGTAGATTTGCACAAGGTGTTTGATGAAATCCAAGAAGATCTGTTTGATCAGATATCTCGCAAAGAGGCTACAGTGGAAGTCGAAAAGATCCCTGCCGTTTTGGGTGTGAAAAGTCAGATTCAGCGTATGTTCCAAAATCTGGTGAGCAATGCCATTAAATTTTCTAAGCCAGATGAGTTGCCTTTGATCCGGATAACCGGCAAAAAGCTAGATGCAATGGCTGTTTCAGAAAAATATGCTTTCAAACCCAAGTATGAGACGTATATCGAAGTGACTGTCGCAGATAATGGGATCGGCTTCAATGAACGCTACAGTGAGCAAATTTTCAACGTTTTTCAGCGTCTTCATGGCAAAAATGAATTTGAAGGGACAGGAATAGGACTGGCGATATGTAAGAAAATCGCCACTCATCATGGAGGGGAGATACTCGCGAAAAGTAAAGAAGGAAAAGGGTCAGAATTTATAGTTATCTTACCAGCAAGTAGCTAATCAATCTCACTACCCTATGAATGCTAAAATAAACAGTAAAGTGACAATCCTGATGGCGGATGATGATCCGGATGATCAGATTCTTTTGCAGGAGGCTCTTCGCGAAAACAACATTCCCAATTCCGTCTTTTTCGTGGAAAATGGTGAGGAGTTGATCGAGTTTCTAACCAAAAAAGGAAAATTTGAAGGAAAGGAACACATCAATCCTGGCCTCATCTTGCTAGACCTCAATATGCCAAAAATGGACGGGCGGCAAGCTTTGAAGCTGTTGAAAGCAGATCCAATTCTCAAAAAAATCCCGATCATCGTGCTCACCACATCCAGAGCAGACAATGACATTCTCGAATGCTATGACTTGGGAGTGAATTCCTTTATCTCCAAACCGGTGAATTTTCATGACCTGGTGGAGGTGACACGTGAAATCAGCAATTATTGGTTGGGAACTGTATCCCTGCCGGAAAATTAAGTTGAATGCCTTTTAAAGATGCCAAAATACTCCTGATCGAGGATGATGAAGACGATGCGTTCTTGATCAGGGAGTATCTTACAGATATCAAGAATTTTCGTTTTTCACTGGACTGGGAGCCTAATCCCAAGGTCGGGAAAGAAAAAATTTTACACGGAGAGTATGACTTGTTTTTGATCGACTTCTATCTGGGCGAGGAGACTGGTTTGGCATTGATAGATTTCATTCAGAAGCAGGGGATCTTCACTCCGGCGATCTTGCTCACAGGTAGAAATGACTCTCAGGTAGATATCGATGCCAGTCGGGCTGGTGCTTTTGACTATTTGGTCAAAGGAGAATTGACTCCCGATACGCTGGAGAGATCTATCAGATATACTGTCAGGCAAGGGAATATCATCCGCGAACTGGATGAAAAAGAGAAACGCTACAGGTCGCTATTTGAGCGATCATTCGATGGGATTTTTTTAGCAAGTGAAGAGTTTGACCTTCTAGAGGTGAACCAGTCGCTTCTGGATTTTTTTGGGTACCAAGAAGACGAAGTCGAAAACTTGCCCTTGAGTTCGATATTTGCCGATCAGGAAGATTACGAATATGTGATCCAGCAGCTTCGTGAGAAAGAAGTCGTCAAGGATTTTGAAGTGACCTTGAAAACTAAAGATCAAGAGGTCAAAATATGTCTTTTCAATTGTATTTTCATCGCTGATCAGGCTGATAATTATTGCTGTTATCAAGGGATCATCAGAGATCTGACGCTTTGGAAAAAGGCAGAATTGGATATGATGGTAGCCGAAAAGCTATCCATGACAGGGAAACTTGCCAGGACTATTGCGCATGAAATCCGAAATCCATTGACCAATCTCAACCTAGCTTTGGATAGTTTGAAGGATGAAGTAGATCCGGAAAATGAAAGTCTAAACACCTACACCCAGATTATACAGAGAAGCTCCAATAGGATAGAGACGCTCATAGGAGATTTGTTGAGCTCTTCCAAGCCGAAAGAACTTCAGCTGGAACTGGTGTCCGTAAACGATATTTTGGGAGATGTCCTGGAGCTAGTGAAAGACCGGGCAAATCTAAAAGGAATCAAAATCGATCAAAAGTTGGCCGAATCACTTCCTAGAATTTTTGTCGATCGAGAAAAGCTTTCCATTGCTCTGGTCAATATCCTGATCAATGGGATAGAAGCGATCCTGCACGAGCAAGGAGTGCTGGGGGTAGAAACAAAGATTCAGGACAATTCTATTTTTGTGGTTATCCAGGACAATGGCGCAGGGATCGAAAAAGAAGACCTGAAAAAGATTTTTGATCCGTTCTATACCAATAAGTCCAACGGCACGGGACTCGGGCTCACCTCGACGCTTAATATCCTGTCCAGTCACAATGCTGGCATTCAGGTCAAAAGTAAAGTCGGAAAAGGGACTACGTTTGAGATCGAGTTTCCCCTTCCTGAGATGTAATAAAAAAAGGCTATTTCAAATTTGAAATAGCCTTAATTCTTTCTGAGATATCCTGTCACTTTCCGAATACCCTTCCTCCGAAGATGAGTGTAAGGAGAAATATGACTATAAATACAAAGAATAAAATTTTTGCAATGGAGGCAGCACCTGCGGCTATTCCTCCAAATCCGAATATCGCAGCGATTATCGCTACAATTAAGAATCCTAAGGCCCAACGTAACATATTAGTAGTGTTTAGTGAATAAATCTTTTGTTCACTCCTAAGTGAAAAAAAGATGCCAAGGCCCATATATCGGTTTTTGGCCATTTTTAGCTTGATCACTGGCTCTCTTTGTGGAAATCTCTACACAAAAATGAAAATGATTCCCCATGTCATCTGTGAGAAATGGCTGTTTTCAGCCTTTTGAGGTGTTTTTTGGCATTGGCACTTCGATTGAAACTATTGAGGCATAAGAAAAACAACCAAAAAACCACAATTATGAAAACTGACACTAAAATGAGAATTGAAGGATCTTGGACTGAGATCAAAGGGAAGTTGAAACAGAAGTATGCTTCATTGACAGACGACGATCTTCTTTACGAAGAGGGTCAAGAAGAGGAGCTACTAGGTAGACTTCAGCGCAAGCTAGGTAAGACGATTGATGACATCAAGGAAGAAATCAATAGTCTTTAATTAAACTTTAATAAAACGAATTAAAAAACTGACCAATAAATCAATAACATCATGAAAACGAAAGTAGCACTAGCAATAGGATGTGTAGCAATGGGATTGACTGCAATGTCCTGCTCAGAAAATCAAACTCAAAAGCAAGAGAAAGAACTGATGGAAGTCAAAGTAAATCTCGAAGAAGAAAAAGCAGAAATGAGAGCGGAGCTTCAAGAACTAGAGTCCGAAATTGATCAAAAGATCAATGAATTGGAAGCTAAGAAAAATGAAGCTAACGCCGAGATGAAAGCTGAAATCGAAGAGATGGAAGTAGAGCTTAAAGAAGAGAAAACAGAAATCGAGAAAGCTTTGGCTGACATCGAAAAAGCATCAGAAAACACCTGGAAAGACATCAAAACTTCAGTGAATAAAACCACCAGAGATATTGAGAAAGAGTGGAAAAACTTCAAAGCTGAAGTAGACGAAACCTTCGACGGTGACAACAAATAATAAGTTGCTTAGAACCCAATAAAAGCAGGGTTGGTATCTACCGATCCTGCTTTTTTTCTTAACTCACTCCCCATCATGGTCAAACGAATCTGGCATATTCTGAAAGAAGCTTTCTCCACATTTCTCAAGGAGGATGCATTTACTTATTCGGCTTCGATTTCTTTTTATACCATGCTTTCTCTTCCTGCGGTAGTACTGATCGTCGTATCAGTGGGTGCTACTCTCTATGGGGAAAATAGAATCCAGGAAGAGCTCATCTCACAAATATCTTCACTGATAGGCTACAATACCTCCGAGCAGATCGAGATCATCTTGTCCAAAGCCGCCATTGATGAGGACAGTACTTTTTGGGCCAAAATCATTGGGGCTGGAGCATTGATTTTCAGTTCCACCTCAGTATTTGTTTCATTGCAACTCGCTATCAATAAAATCTGGAACATCGAGGCCAAGCCTGAAAAAGGGCTGGTCAAATATGCAATCAACCGCTTACTGTCCTTTGCCATGGTGTTGGGGATAGGCTTTATTTTGTTGGTTTCGTTGGTGATTGAGGCTGTTTTGGTGCTCTTCAGAGGCTATCTCCGACAGTTCAATAGTTTTCTGTCGCAAATCGTGATGGAAGTCGGATCTGAGATCGTTTCCTTCGGAATCATTGTGTTGATTTTTTCCCTGATGTATAAGGTGCTACCCGATGCGAAGCTCAAATGGCGGGATGTCTGGGTCGGAGGACTTATCACTACAGGACTCTTTGTAGTGGGCAAATTGCTCATCGGAATATACCTCGGGGCAAGTTCTCTGACGAGTTTGTACGGGGCCAGTGGATCCTTAGTCGTCTTATTGGTATGGACTTACTACGCTTCTCTTATTTTCCTTTTTGGAGCAAAAATCACCTATATCTATACCAAGCGCACCTCGGGAAAGATCGAGCCTGTGGACACAGCAGTGGAGGTGAAAAATGTCAAAGTAGAAAAAGTACAATCTAAAAAATGAAATTAGCTATAGAAAAACCTGTAGATACAGTCGTCGCCAAGCTTGAAGGCTGGATAGACGCTTTTATCTCTATGATTCCCAATATGGTCGTAGCCGTATTGGTATTTATTTTCTTTTTACTCTTGGCCAAATACGGTACACGTCTGGCAGTGCGGATTTTTTCAAAAACTTCTTCCAATGTCGCTCTCAAAAATCTTCTTTCCACTGTAGTCCACTGGATGATTTTGGGCTTGGGGATTTTTATCATTTTGGGGATTTTGGGACTGGAAAAAGCAGTTACCTCGTTGCTGGCGGGGATAGGAGTAGTTGGTCTGGCTTTAGGATTTGCATTTCAGGATATCGCGGCCAATTTCGTCTCAGGTGTCATTCTCGCTTTCAGAAAACCCTATCGGATCGGGGATGTAATAGAAGTAGATGATATTATGGGGAAAGTATTGCGAACGAATCTACGCGTAACTGTTTTGGAGACTTTTCAGGGACAGGAAGTGTATATTCCAAACAAGGAGCTGCTGCAGGGAAATATCATCAATTATTCATCCCTCTCTCATCGTCAGATTATAATAGAGTCAGGGGTGTCCTATGCTGAGGATTTAGAACAAGTGGAAGAAATCGTCCGCAAAGCGATCGGGAGCATGGATGGAATCATCAGAAAGGACGAGATCATATTTGACTACGAGGAATTTGGTGGTAGTTCGATCAATTTCAATACAAGATTTTGGATCGAATATCCTGGAGAGCCGGGCTATCTTGCTATGAAAAGTAAGGCAATAAAAGTCATCAAAAATGCCTTTGATGAGCAGGATATTACGATTCCTTTCCCGATTCGTACGTTGGATTTTGGGATCAAAGGAGGAGAGAATCTGTCTCAAATGCTACTGGCACAGCAAGAGGAAGAGGATCATTCCGATGAGGCATCCTAAATTCAGGGCTGCGTGAGGAGGAATGTTCTACAGGGTGTGGAGATGATTTCACACCCTTTTTTGATCGGCAGAAGGACAGGTTGAATTTTTATTTTGAAGTCAATCGATTTTCAAATGAAAATTTTGAAAATCACATTTGGACTAAAATCTTGTTTTTGAGGGCTAGTTTGGAGAGGGCTTTGGACTATAAGATACAACTAACCAAAAATTAAAACTATGTCAACCACAAACATGAAACGAGCAACTCTTTCCAATCATTTGAATCTCGATGAGAAGCAAATGAAGAAATTGCATGGACAATTGAACGATATCCTTTCGGATTATCATGTCTTCTACCAAAATGTGAGAGGTTTTCACTGGAATGTAAAAGGCAATGATTTCTTTGTTCTTCACGAAAAATTTGAAGAGCTCTACACCAGACTCTATCAAAATATAGATGAATTGGCGGAGCGAATAGTGACAATTGGTTATCAGCCACTACATTCATATTCCGACTACCTGTCTCATACCATTCACAAAGAAGTGACGGATGTGAGCAGTGAGGAAGAGACTGTCGATCAAGTGATCAATGGACTGGGAATGTTGATCAGCTCTCAGAGAAAAGCCGCTGAATTGGCCGGAGAAGCTGGGGATATTTCCACGGAGGACATGCTCACTACATTCGTAGCGGATCTTGAGAAAAGAATGTGGATGTTCACGATGTATAAAAAATAAACTCTTCAGTAAGAGTTTGACTTAAATAAGGCAGTTTCAAAAGTTAATATTTTCATCCTTCCGATCCACTGTGATGGAAGGGAAGGACGAAAAACTTTTGAAGCTGCCTTTCATTTTACATGTTTAAAAACCCACCATGGCATAAAGTCCTGCTGCCAGAGCTGCTCCTACAATCGGCCCCAAAATAGGGACCCAAGCATAGCTCCAATCCGAACTGCCTTTTCCTCGAATAGGAAGAAGTTGGTGGACGATACGAGGGCCGAGGTCACGCGCTGGATTGATAGCATATCCGGTCGTGCCTCCTAGGCTCATTCCGATTACCCAGACCAAAAATGCGACAGGAATAGCTCCAACAGACCCTAGGCCGATTGGCGTTTTGCTTTCATCGGCGATCTCTGCTCCAGTGATATAGAGGATGACAAAAATCAAAACGAATGTCCCGATCACTTCAGAGATAAAGTTGTTTTTAAGATTTCGGATTGCAGGACTCGTGGCAAAAGGGGCGGCGATTTCGCCAGGGTCTTGGGTGGCTTTGAAGTGGTCTATATGCACGAGCCAAGAGAGGAAAGCACCTATTGCAGCGCCGGCAATTTGTGCCAAAATATATCCTGGAGCGAGTGCCCAGTCAAATTTCCCCGCCAAAGCCAAACCAACTGTGACGGCAGGATTGAGGTGAGCTCCACTATAGGGGCCAGCGACCACAACTCCTACAAAGACCGCCAAAGCCCAAGCGGTGGTAATGACGATCCACCCGGAATCATTTCCTTTGGTTTTGGGCAAAACAACATTTGCTACCACTCCTGACCCCAATAGGATCAAGAGCGCCGTTCCGATAAATTCTGCGATGTAAATGTTCATTTTATTCTACCCAGTTTTTTGATCTTTCGACGGCTTTCTTCCAGAAGTGAAGCAGATTTTCCCGCTTGGCATCCTCCATTTTGGGCTTGAAGCTTTTATCCGAATTCCAGAGAGCATGGATTTCTTCCTTGGTCCAAAAACCGATAGCCAGACCTGCCAGAAAGGCTGCACCGATAGCGGTGGTCTCGATGATTTGAGGTCTTTTGATTTCGCAGTCCAGCATGTCTGCCTGAAACTGCATCAGGAAGTTGTTTGCCGTAGCCCCTCCATCCACGCGCAATTCTTTGGTTTTTTCGCCCGCATCTTTTTCCATCGCCTTGATCACATCGTGGACTTGGTAAGCGATAGCCTCCAGTGTAGCCCGGCTAAAATGGGCGATCGTCGTGCCTCGTGTGATTCCAAAAAAAGCGCCTCTTGCATTTTGATCCCAATGAGGAGCTCCAAGACCCGCCAAAGCCGGCACGAAATAAACTCCTTCATTATCTGGCAAGCTCATGGCAAGCTTTTCGGTTTCTTTGGCATGGTCAAAAAGCTCCATGCCATCTCGAAGCCACTGCACTGCCGCACCGCCAATGAATACCGATCCTTCTAGGGCATAGTTGATTTCATCTCCGATTTTCCAAGCGACGGTTGTCAAAAGCTGATTTTGCGATTTGACGGGGTCTTTGCCTGTATTCATCACAAGGAAACAGCCTGTTCCGTAGGTGGTTTTAGCCATGCCCGGTTCGATGCAGAGTTGACCAAAAAGTGCAGCTTGCTGATCTCCGGCAATACCTGCAATTGGGATTTTGCTGCGCAACACATCTCCAGCTGTCTCACAATATACTTCAGAACAGGATTTGACCTCAGGGAGCATAGCTTTGGGAATTTCAAAAAGCTCCAGCAGTTCCTCGTCCCATTCTTGGGTGTGAATGTTGAAAAGCATGGACCTGCTGGCATTGGTGATGTCGGTAATGTGCTCTGCACCTCGGGTCAGTTTCCAGATGAGCCAAGAGTCTACTGTGCCAAAGGCCAATTCTCCAGACTCTGCTTTTTCTCTAGCTCCTTCTACATTTTCCAAAATCCAGCGGATCTTCGTAGCGGAAAAATAGGAGTCGATGATTAGGCCGGTTTTCGAGGCTACCAGCTCGGTGTGCCCTTGTTTTTTGAGTTGGTCACAGTAGGAGGATGTCCGTCGATCTTGCCACACGATGGCGTTGTAGAGTGGCTGACCTGATTTTCGGTCCCATACGATGGTGGTTTCTCGTTGGTTGGTGATGCCTATGGCGGCAATTTCCTCCACGGCGATCTCCTGATTGACCAGAGACTCGATCATCACGGATGATTGGGATGTCCATATCTCGTGCGGATCATGCTCCACCCAGCCGTGGTCGGGAAAGTGCTGTTGAAATTCCTTTTGGGCTACGGATATGATTTGCCCTTTTTTGTCAAAAATAATCGCTCTGGAACTGGTCGTGCCTTGGTCCAGGGCCATGATGTATTTTTTGGTTTGGGTCATTGCTTTGGGTTGATTGTAATAAAAAAAGGAAAGAGTCGGTTTACTACTAAGCTTTAATTAAATACTTTTTGGCCACATTCTGAAAGTCTTCGAGTTCTTTGCTTGCCCAAGCTTCATCTTTATTGAGTTCTTTTGCCATGAGCTTCACTGCTTTTTCGGAGCAGTCAATGGCTGCCTGTGCATCGAGAAACAACAAGCGGATACGTCTTGCGAGCACATCTTCCAATTTGACCGCCATTTCTTGATGGATGGCCCAATAGATTTCAGCCATGATATACGGGTAGGCAGGATGGATTTTTTCTGCTAAAAGAGGATTTGAACTGGCGATTTGTTGGATTTTAGAGGCTTCTGCACCATAGACGGACCAGTGACCAGCGGGGGGCGTTTTGGTGTAGCCTGAAAGTAGCATGTTCATCGACTGACTTGGTGTGATGATTTCTCTTGTGATCTGGGTGAAATATTCTACGGTATCCTCGCCCATTTTGCGAAAGGTGGTCCATTTGCCTCCAGTCAGAGTGACCAGATTGGATGGGGATACGATCACTTTATGAGATCTGGAAATTTCTTTTGTTTTGGCTCCTTCCTCTTTGGGTCTGGCCAAGGGCCTTAAGCCCGCAAAAACTGAAAGTACATCCTCTCTTGTAGGCGCTTGTGTCAAGTAACTGGCCGCTGTTTCCAGAATAAAGTCAATCTCACTTTGAAGCGGACTAGGCTCCAGTTTGGGCTTTTCTCTCAGGGTATCTGTTGTGCCGACTACCAGTTTGTCTTGCCAGGGTACCGCGAATAAGACTCTTCCGTCTCGTGTCTTCGGGATCATCAAGGCGTCATTTCCTCCCAAGAACTTTCTGTCTAATACCAAATGAATTCCTTGGCTGGGCTGAATCATCTTGGCCGATCCCGGCTGATCCATTTGTAGGATTTTATCCGCAAATACTCCGGTAGCATTGACGACCATATTGGCGTGGATGGTGTACTTTTCTCCGCTCAATTCATCTCGGACTTTTAGCCCCAATAGTTTGCCTTTATCACTTTTGATGAGGTCTTTGACAGATGCGTAATTGAGGATACACGCTCCCGCATCATCGGCAGTTTTAGCGATAGCCAGCGCAAGCCGCGCATCGTCAAACTGCCCATCGTGGTAAACGATTCCGCCTTTGAGTCCATCTTTTTTGACGGTAGGCATTCTACGCACTGTTTCTTCTTTGGAAATGAATGAGCTACTTCCCAGGCTCAATTTGCCGGCCATCCAGTCATAGAGCTTTAGCCCAGCGCTATACGTGATGCGATCCATCCAGGTATAAACGGGGATGATGAAGGCCTGATTCTGCGTTAGATGAGGAGCGTTTTGGAGAAGTTTTCCACGCTCCTTCAGGGCTTCTAAGACCAACCCGACGTCCCCTTGGGCCAAGTATCGTACTCCGCCGTGAACTAACTTGGTGCTTCTGCTTGATGTGCCTTTGGCAAAATCTGCCTTCTCCAGCAAGACGACTGTCAAGCCTCTGGAGATGGCGTCCAGTGCTACGCCTAGGCCAGATGATCCGCCTCCGATCACAGCGATATCCCAAATTTTAGAAGAATCTGAGATTTGTTTTAAGTTTTCCTTTCTATTCATTTCATTCTAAAAGTAAGAGAAAAAGGATATAAAAAGAAACAAAAGAAAACTATTGTTATGAATTATTCTTTCTTTTCGTAATTTTAAATTCAATTAAAAAGAAATGACGCAAGCGGAAAGACATCGATATATCTTAGATGAGTTGGGTAAGTCAGGGTTTGTGACGGTATCAGATCTGTCCAAATCGCTTGACGTCACGATGGTGACTGTCAGGAAGGATTTGCGGCTTTTGGAAGAAAAAGGATTGCTGTATCGCTCTCATGGAAGCGCGACTACTGTTTCACCCTATGTGTCAGATCGGTCGGTCCATGTAAAAGAGCTGGAGCAAGTGGAGGAGAAAACGGCCATAGCCTTGAAAGCGCTAGATTATTTGGAGGATCAGGAAGCGATCATCATCGGTTCGGGTACTACAGTGCTGGCTTTTGCTCAGGCTATTCCAAAATCCAAGCGATTGACAGTCTTGACTGCTGCTATGAATGTCTCGCTGGCGCTATTGGCTTGTCAAGAGGTGGAGCTGGTGCAGCTGGGAGGAGTGGTGAGAAAAAGTAGTGGATCTGCTGTGGGGCATTTTGCAGAGGAGATGCTGCAGGGTTTTGCTTGCAATAAACTATTTCTAAGTGTGGATGGTGTCAGTCTGGATCATGGCTTGACTACGTCCAATATGATGGAAGCTCATCTGAATGCCCGTATGATAGCTTCAGTTCAGAAGACTATCGTGCTGGCCGATAGTAGGAAGTTTGGAAAGAAAAGTTTCGGAAAAATCTCTGATCTGGAGGATGTAGATGTGATCATTACTGATGCAGGGATTCCAGAACTCTACCGGGCAAAACTGGAGGAAAAGGGGATAGAACTAGTGATCGTCTAATAGTCTGCATACACTTTTCTGAGGACGGTATTGCCCTCTGAGTGCAGATGAACTTCATAGATAAAATCATACTCACTATCCTGAAGATCTTCAAAGTTTTCTCCTTCTCCCACAAAGTAATTGGCTAATCGACTGACAGTGTTGCTGTGTCCGACCACCAGAGAGTTACCTTCAGATTTCTTTAACAGTTCCACCAGAGCGTCATGATTTCTGGGGTCGTAAGATTCGATCCCAATACCTACTTGAGCGGCGGTAGGCTGAGCGGTCAGTTGGGTGCGTTTATAGTCTGTGCTGTAGATGGCTTGGATGTCTTGCTCTTTTAGGATTTGAGCAAGTTTAGCAGCTCTTTCTTCTCCTTCTGGGCTTAATTCTGGATCAGGGTCTTGCACGGCTTCTTTTTCTGCATGCCGCACGATGTAGATCACTCGAGAATTTTCTTTCTCAGTGCAAGAAAAGAATAAGAGTGAAACGATAAAGGCGAGAAGTAGATTTTTCATGGAAAACTAAGATAGGAATAAACCAAGATAGTTGCTCGCTGGCTTAAAAGTCAAGCAGCAGCAACCTACATGAGATTAACCCGAATAACTATTGTCCAGGTGCTGATCTTTAGCCTTTAATTCTTCAAACTCGTAGAATTGCTCCCAGAATTCGCTTTCAGGCAAGGCGGCTCTCAAATACATTTTTTCCTTTTTGATTGGGTGTACAAACACCAAATTGAAAGCATGTAAGTTGATGCTCGCATCAGGATTGGCCTTGACAAAACCATATTTCAAATCACCTCGGATAGGGCAGCCCATAGATGCCAATTGAACGCGGATCTGATGAGGGCGGCCTGAAATAGGGCGGACTTCGATCAGCCAGTGGTCGTTCAGCTTTCCTAACGTCTTGTAATTCAATTCAGCCTTTTGGGAGCCTGGAACCTCTCTTTCGTGTGCGGTGACTACATTTCTCTGTTCGTCCTTGGTCAGCCAATGGGTCAGTTTGCCTTGCTCATCCTTCGGTCTTTTTTTGACGATAGCCCAGTAGACTTTATGAATATCTCTTTTGCGAAAAAGCTCCATCATTCGCTCCAGCCCTTTGCTGGTGCGGGCAAAAGCCACCAAGCCACTGACAGGTCTGTCCAATCGGTGGATGGGATGAAGGAATACCGCTCCCGGCTTATTGTATTTGTTTGCAATGTATTCCTTACAATAATCAGTTAAGGTTTTATCACCTGTTTTGTCACCCTGCACCAAGACTCCTGCAGCTTTATTGACGATCAATAGGTGATTGTCCTCGTAAACGACGTTGAATGGCTTCTTTTTCATAGAATTGCAAAGGTAGCCAATTTCTGCGCTTGATAGAATTTTTAATCCTTATAGAGGTTGGAGCAATTGTTAGTTCTTGTTATTTTGAACCTGACTTTAATTTTTATTACTATGAGAAAGGTTCTTTTTTATTGCTCTTTTTTGTGGCTTTTGTCATGTGAAAAAGCTGAGAGGCAAGATGAAGTGAAGAAGGAGAGTGTAAAAGTCTCTATCACCTCGATAGATTCAGTGACGGTGAAAGGAGTATTGGCTAAACTATTTTTGTTTCAAACAGCTGATCAAGAGCATGTAGTCTTCAAAGATTTTTTGGAATCAGAAGTATATGTGGTCAATAAAAATTCAGGGGATATTGAATACCAATGGGATAAGAAGGGTGATGTGCCGGGAGCATTTGGAAATATGGTCAAGCCTTTGGTTTTATCCGAAAAGGGTGAAATTGTGGTGCTGGATTATCTATCTGGCCTGCGTGTTTTTCAAAAGGATGGGGAGTTGGTTTATTCTGGAAGTCCCGTAATGCCGCAAATCAGTTTTGGAGGGAGGGTCAATCTTTTCCAAGATGCTCAAGTAGTATCTCTGGATGGGCAAGAATATTTGCTGTATTCCTTGGATCTGATCGAATCTGCAACGGAGTTTAATGCTGATTTTTTAAAGGCTAGAAAGAATCTCATTCTTTCAAACCTCAAAACCAATGAGAGTCGCCTTATTCTTGAATTTCCCCAAGAGTCTAAATTTGTAGCAGGCGGCATTTATCCTTTTGAGGATTTTAGACCAAGATTTTTTCTAAGTGAAAAAGAAAACAAGTTGTATTTAATGTTTCAAAATGAACCTGTCTTATACATCTATGATTGGAATCAGGGCAATCCCGAACTGTTGAAAAGTTTGGAGGTGAATTTTCCTGATTTTGAAGAGAATGAAAGTTGGGTGTCGGGTAGTTTGGAACTGGGTCAAATCAGTGATCAAAAAGTAGAGCCAATTCCGGCAAGAATTCAAGCATTGACTCAAGTGTCGGGAGGGTTTTTGGTTAGTTACAGCTCTAAGCCATCAAGCAAAAATCTCTATTCCTTGCTGAAGGAAAATAACATTTCCATAGAGCAGAAGAGGAAGCTGAATACAGAGTCGAAGCTGAAAACTGTATTTGTCAATGAATCAGGGCAGGTTTTTCCCGTTGATTTTCCTGAGATGCATTACCAAAGTTTTCAGATCATAGAGGGGGAAATTCACTGGATGAAAAAGCCAAATCCGGATGAGGAAGCTGAGAATTTTACGGTTTACTGGGGAGAATTGAAGGTGGAGTAGTTCCCCTTCAATTCAATTTTCCCCGAATATCCTTCATGATAGAGTCTGCGTGAACGATGCTGTTTTCGATAAAGAATTCACGTGTATTTAATCCGCCACAGACTACTCCCGCTAGGTAGACTCCAGGTACATTGGACTCCTGATTGGCCTGATCGTAGCATGGCTGCCGTTTTTCATCCAAGCTTAATTCTACTCCCAGTTGATCCAAAAGAGCGAAATTAGGTTTGTAGCCTGTCATAGCGAGCACCCAGTCGTTTGCGATCGTCACATCTCCATCCGGTGTACTGATCACGACCTCTTTTTCTCGAATTTCCTTAATCTTGGATTTGGTGTAGGCTTGAATGGATCCTTCCTTGATTCGATTCATGATATCAGGGCGTACCCAGTATTTGACGTTTTGGTCTACCTCCTCATCTAACAGCACCATACTCACTTCAGCTCCTTTTCTCCATGTTTCCAAAGCAGCATCTACTGCAGAGTTTGCTCCGCCTACGACCAGTACTTTTTGGGAAATAAATGGCCAAGGCTCTTTGTAATAATGCATGACTTTGGGCAGTTCTTCGCCAGGGACATTCATCAGATTGGGTAAGTCATAAAAACCCGTAGCCAATACGATTTTTTTGGTTTGGTACTGGGTTTTGGTAGTGGTGATTTCAAACTGCCCATCGATTTTTTTCAAGGTTTGAACACCCTCGTACAAATTGACTTTGAGCTGGAAATGGGAGTAAATCCTCCGGTAATATTCCAGCGCTTCTGTTCGGGTAGGTTTGTTTTCTACAGACATAAATGGGATGCCGGCCATCTCCAATCGCTCGGAAGTCGAGAAGAACCTCATATTTACCGGGTAGTTGAAAATGGAGTTGGTCAAGGCGCCCTTTTCTAAAATGAGGTAGTCTAGGCCTTGCTTTTGGGCTTCTACTCCGCAGGCCAAGCCTATCGGTCCACCTCCTACGATGATGACATCAAAAATTTTGTTCATATGATTAATAGGTCTGAATTTCTACTGAGCTTTCTTTAAATATTCGTTCGTCCCAATCAAACGTTCTTTCTCTGATCGAAACCAAATCAGCATTGTACCACAGAACCGAACTCGCAGAACGGGTGCCATAGTTCCCGTTGGTGCGGATCAATTGTGCCGAAAGAGCCACTTCCAATTCCTCGGGCACGCCAGTAGTTGGGAGTTGCTCCAAAGGATAGGTTTCCTTGGACTTGAGAATTTGTAGGAGGCTGGAGTGAGTGATTTCTTGATCGAGAATCTCTTGGAGTTGTTGTTTCGCTAAACTGGTTTTTGGCCAGGGCTCATTGAGCAGGCCGTTGCTGAGTGCATGTATGCCGGGCTGAATTTCTTCTATTCCTTTGCCAAAATTGCTGAAATAAAAAACCTGTTCTCCGTCTGAGACCAAGAGATTGAATCCCTCGTACCAGTCTTGATTTTTTTCTATTTCTTTCAAATAATCCAGCGGGGAAATGGAGTCTTCCAAAAAATCCTGAACCAGTTTTCCTCTGGATATTTTTCCATGGCCCATCTTTTTGAAATCCCGGAAATTGGTCAGTAAAGACCAGCGGCGATTGGGATGGAAACCCATCCAAGTGCCTCCTCCTCTTAGGTCTTTGCCCGCGATGATTTCATTGTCCCATTGATGTAGGGGAGCGGTGGGACGCTCAAAAAACTCATCCCGATTGGCTGAGATGACCAAAGGATACTCCTTGTGATTTTTCCAGGAAAATGCTACCAAACACATAGATGGGGATAACTGGGATTGAATGGAAAGGGTTCAATATACATAGTGGGAGCCAAGATTTTAGATCTAAGAGCCAAGAAGTCAGGGCTACGAAGACGAGTGACGATTGTCTCGCCATCTTCTTTCAATAAGGTTTATCAATTGGTTTTTTTGGTTTTCCATATATCCAAACCACTAAGAATGCAAAAAATCAATTTCAGGAATTGAATATTCTGCCTCATAATCTGGTGTTTAACACTTTTTAATACGATTATTTTCGTAGATCATTTGGATAGTACGACAGACTTCGTAAACTTTGTACGAAAGAAATCGTATAATCCGCCATGAGCAAACCTACCGAAGCTGAACTGGAAATACTTTCCCTACTCTGGGAGCTGAAAAGTGCCAGTGTGCGCCAGATCCATGAGAAACTGGCCCAAACCAAAGAAACGGGATATACCACCACCTTGAAAATCATGCAGATCATGCATGCCAAAGGAATGCTGGATCGGGATGAGCAGAGTAGGACTCACATCTATCGTCCTGCCGTGAAGCAGAATGATACGCAAAAGTCATTGATCAAAAACCTCATGACTACGGCTTTTGGGGGATCTTCCAAGTCTCTTGTGATGCAGGCTCTGGGACAAGACAATCCATCCAAGGAAGAATTGGATGAAATCCGTGCTTTTTTAGACAAACTAGAACATAAACAGTCATGAACCTTTTGAATGATTGGATTCCCGAAAATTTGCTTCAGGCCCTAGGCTGGACTTTGGTGCATAGTGTTTGGCAGCTAGTAATTGTAGCGGCTTTGCTTTGGCTTGGCCTAAAGCTTTTTGCTCGAAAAAGCCCGGATTTCAAATACAATCTTTCTATTTCGGCTCTGGGACTTAGTCTCCTTTCAGCTATCGGTACGCTGGTCTATGAGGTTGCGATTTTGCCAAATGGCGAAAATGTCATCGCTACGGTCGCGGGCTGTTGTCCTCCGGTGTTGGCCGAGGGGCCGACCGAAACACTCGGTTTCGTGGAGTCTTTGATTGCTTGGATTGAAGTTCAGTTGCCGGTTTTAGTCAACTTTTGGTTTGTGGGGGCAGTTTTATTCCTGTTTCGCCTTTTCAATTCGTTGACCGAAATCAGAGGGCTGAGATCGACCAGTAGAGTTTGTGAGGACGGTGTGTTGTGCAGCCGGCTAGCATCTCTAAGTCAAAAATTAGGAATCGATAAGGCGGTGGATTTGCGAGTTTCGGATAGAGGATTGTCCCCGGTCACATTCGGGTTTTTGAAGCCTGTTATCCTGATTCCTGCTGGTTTGATATTTCATCTCAGTGCATCGCAACTTGAGGCGATTATCGCTCATGAACTAGCGCATGTCAAGCGAAATGACTATTTGGTAAATCTATTTCAGTCTTCCTTAGAGGTTATGTTTTTTTACCACCCATGTTTTTGGTGGATCAATCAGACCGTTAAAGAATTGCGTGAAAATGCCGCAGATGATCTTGCGGTGAGTGCGGGAGTAGAGCCTAAAGTTCTGGCCTATAGCCTGGCGGAGGTGTTGAATTTTGCGCAACAAACTCCACCTGAACTGGCTCTAGCAGCTGGTAAAAAGAGAAACCCAACATTAAATCGAATCAAAAGAATCATGGGCATGCCTGCCCAGACATATCCACAAAACCCTATTATTTCTATCCCTATGCTACTTACACTTCTATTCAGTGCTGGTCTGATGGCTAGCGCTCAGCAGGATGCGCCAATCGCAGAAGCTGCTATCATTCCGGATGTATACCTGGAAAATCCCGATCTGGGATATCTTGAGCCTTTTCCCGCCTCCGGATCGCCGCTGTCCTTTGTCAGTTCTGATACTGTAGAGAAAGAAAAACAGGTCATCCGAATCGATGGTAGTCAGCCGGAATTTTGGTCCTCAGAAGATGGGGAGACCTTTGTGATCAAGGGTGGTCAAAAAGGGAAAATGATTTACCAGATCAAAGGTGATACTTTGATTTCCGGAAAAGACACGGTGATACTCAAAGGAAAGTCAGCTTTTGTGTTTAGAAATGGGCCAGACTTGGATTTTGGTAGCATGCCTACTTTGGAATTGGCAGAGGCTCCGGAGATGGTCTTTTTTATGGAAGCCCCTGAGATGGAGTTTGAAATGGCTCCCATGCCCGAGATGGATTTTGAAATGGCCCCGATGCCTGATATGGAATTTGTAATGGCGCCAATGCCTCCAATGGAGTTTGAAGGAATTGAGGGCTTTTGGGAATTTGGTGATTTGGATTGGAGTGAGTTTCACAAGGATACTGTGGGGATGACCAAAGCAGAGAAGGAAAAGTGGAAGAAGGAGATGAAGGAGAGAGAGGTGGAGATTGAGAAAAGAGCCGAAGAGTGGAAGAAAAACTTCGAGCCGAAAATGAAAGAGTTTGAGGCTAAAATGAAGGAATGGGAAAAGCAAAATGAGCCTAGAATGAAGGAATTTGAGGCTCAAATGAAAGCTTGGGAAAAGTCCAATGAACCTAAAATGAAAGCTTTCGAAGATAAGATGAAGGCTTGGGAAAAAGAGAATGGCCCTCGCATGAAAGAGTGGGAAGATAAGATGAAGGCTTGGCAAGAAGCGCAGGAGCCAAAGATGAAAGAATTTGAAGCTAAAATGAAAGCATGGCAAGATTCTCAGCAGCCCAGAATAGAGGAGTTTCAGCGAAGGATGGAGGTTTGGCAGAAAGAAAATTCCCAAAAACTGGATGAGTTTCGTCAAAGACTGGAGTCAGAGCTCCAGAAAAATAAGAATCAAACGAATAATTAATTGTGTGTTGATGCCTTCAAAAAAGCTCCGGTCTTTGGCCGGAGCTTTTTTATGTGTCTTAAATTTGGAAGCCGATGGAGAAGACCAAACTTCTGCCATCGGATGGCCATATTCCAGGTCCTGGATACATCTGTGGTCTCTTGGTGAAATAGGATTTGTCCAGCAGGTTGAGCAGGCTGGCTCGGAATGTCAGATTTCGATAATGATAGATTCCTTGCAAGTCAAAAACATGATAGCTAGGGACCATGCCTACTGCTCCTGAGGCAGGAGGGATGTTGGTGTTGAGCGCATCTGCAAAGCTTTCACCTACAAACTGATGCTGGAGTGAAAGCTGAAGTAATCCGGAAGAATAGTTGAGTCCATTTCTACTGATCCACTCCGGAGCGGCTTCGACTTTATTGCCTACGATGGATACATTCTCTTCTCCATTCGATATTTCTCCTTTCACATATTCCGCATTCATCCAGCTTGAAGAGGTGTAAAAGGAAAGTGAAAATGTCTCTCCTCTGTAAAACTCCCAGTCCCAGAGCAGCTCGAGGCCGCTCATTCTGCTATCGCCTATGTTGCTTTTCTGGAGATAGGTGGTGCCGTCTTTTTCTACTAGAAGGTTGCCCGAGCGATTTCCGTAGAAGGTGTTGAAAAGTGTAAGGTTGAAGTGCAAAGTCTCGCTGGGGTTGTTTTCCCAGCCTATTTCAGAATTGTATCCAAAACTATCTTCTAGGTCTGAGCTGATCAGGTTGAGAGGGGAGCCAGGGATGATGTCCTGAAAGAGAACAGGGCGATTGGCTTGTGAAAAGCCAGCATAGATTCTGTTGTCGACATCTATTTGATAGTTGGCATTGAGGCCCAGCGTGACAAAATCGTAGTTAATTTCTTTGGGGACCTGAGACGCTTCAATGTAGGAGATGGTTCCAGTCATCTCCGAACTACCTCTTTGGATTCGGATGCCGGGAGATAGGGAGAATTTGTCCGAGAATTGAAATTGATTTTCCAAAGCGAAAGCGATGCTTTGACTTTTGAGGTTCATGTCTCGGGGAAAATCACCTTCAACGCTGAGGTCATAGTCGCTGCCTGTTGTGCCTTGGCCTCGTTGTCTGCGATCAAATGAGTTGTTGAAATATCTACTGGAAAAAGACAGGTTGTTTTTGATGCTTCCCCAAGTATAGTGATGGAGAATTCTGCCTTCGACTGTTCTCGTGTGGTAGTTGTCGATGTCTACATTCCGATTTGCATAGTCATTGGTTTCGGGCTTGATCAGGTCGGGTACATTGGCCAGTCCATCGAAAGTCACTGAGCTTCTTTGTCCAAAAACTCCACTGCCTACCAGGCTGAAATCCGTGTTTTTACCCAGTTTTGCTTGTAGGCTTATTGCTGGAATATAGATTTCTGGGCTGTAATAATTCCTGGTTCTAGTTGCTTGCATAGGGTCTTCAGCAAACTGCTCATCGGTCAACTGGCCGGGTATGCTGTAGAGATAAGTACTTCGGGATAGCTCTGCTTTGGCCTTTAAGGTGGGGGAGAAAGTATAGGAAATCTCAGCGTGCTGCGCATCTGATTCTGATACAGCGCCATCTCGGTAGCCGTGGGAACTTCTCTTTTGATAGTATGCATAATAGCTCCATTTGCCGGCTGTGCCTCCAATGGAAGTGAAATTAGAAAGTAGTCCAAAAGAGCCTAGTGTGCTGATGTTTTCAAGAGAGATTTTTTGGGTATTACTGGGTTTTTTCAAGACATAATTCAGCATTCCTCCAAACTGCTGACCGTACTGCAGGGAGGCGGTACCACGCACTAGCTCGATTCGTTCTACGGCTTCCATTGGCATAGAATAATGGCTGGCCGGATAGCCGTAGATATCGGTATTGATCATGACGCCATTTTGACGCACATTGAATTCCCAGCTCCGATGACCATCAAGGCCCCTTACAGATAGATTGATCTGATTACCACTGCCGTCCATGTCATAGACAAATGCAGATGGAATTTTAGCGAAAATCGTCCTTCCTGTCTTTTCAGAGAGATTAGCTGCCAATTGCCGGACGGAAACAACCTCAGACTTTCTGCCTCCAATCAGTTGGAGATTTTGGATGTTTGGCAAATGGTCAATCGGATTTTGAATCCTGAAATTTCTAATTTGGACCTCTTTAAGATCCATGGTTTTGACGCTGTCTTGTTGGGCACGGCTTGCAAAGGACATACCCATTCCACACAGCAAGATTATAATAAACTTGTGTTTCATGTTTTGTAAGATTTGAATCTGAAATCAGAGGTTTAGCCTCTTTGAGTAATGAAAAGATTCAATTCTTAGGTGGAGGGGATTGGAGGTCCGGATGATATTCGGAGTGGGGCGGTTTGTAATGATCCTGCACTGAGGAAAAGTCAGTTGGAGTGAGGGGTGAGATAGTGGGTGATTGATTTTCGAAGATGAAATTTTTAGAAAATGACTTGAGAAGCAGTTTTTCCAAGGGAGGAATTTCGTCTTGATTGGAATCCATCTGATACGTTGATATCCATTTTTGAAATTGGCTGGACCATTTCTCTTCGAGTGAATCGGTGATGACAATCACTTCCAAGTGATCTTGAAAATACCGCTGTCTGATCACTCGTTTCCATTCCCCATCTACTTCCATAGAAAGGTTGACAGGTTGAAAATCCTCTTGATCCTGCCCGTAAGGCATGGGAAAAGGAATTCTAATCAATTCGCCTTCGTGACCCAAGTCGGAATTCCAGATTTGTTGTTCCCAATGGGCGTCAATCCATTTTGGGATGAGGTAATTGGCTGCCAAATAGCCCAGCTGATGCAGGGAAAAGCAAAAAAGCAGAAGAATCGCGTAAAATTTTTGCATTTGTTAGCGGGGCAATACCAAATATATGAAAAGTGAAAAAGGGGACAAGCGAAATCTTATGCTTGTTGTGGGGTTTTATGCGTGAATTGGGGCTGGTGTTTTGATGATTATGGATTGGGATTTTTTGATCGCGGTGATGTCGCAGCATGAATTTTGTGCGTTGTCGGCTAGCTTGGAGTTTTGAGATTTTTTGGACTTTGAAACCTTCTAAAAGTGGCTCAAAAATGAGATAAATGGGTGCTTTGGTGGGGAATCCTGATGAGCTTGTAATTGCTTGAATCTCAGTAAAAAATTCTTCTATAAAAATTTAAGAAGTATTGGCTTCGTTGATTCTTTTGTCTACTTTTAAGAGAAAGTGGGGAAAAGTGGTAAAAAGTGTCATAAAGTGGGAGACTTTTTATTACTTTTGTTTTTGCTAGATATTCTATTTCATCGAGCCGATACGAAATGTTCAACAGTAACTACACATGCAAGCTAGATCCCAAAGGGCGCCTGGCATTGCCTTCCAAACTAAAGGGGGCAATACCGGAGGCGAATGGGGAATCTTTGATGCTGCGTATGGCTGAAGATCGCTGTCTGGCTATCTATCCGATGGTAGAGTACAAGAAGCTGGAGAATAAAATCAAGGCTCTGAATATCCACAATCCCGAACAGCGTGCTTTACAGCGTGCGTTTTTCAATTCGGTAGTAGAGGTAGAAATGGATAGTGCTGGGCGAATATTGATTCCCAAAAACTATCAGGCCTATGCCGGCCTGGATAAGGAAGTAGTGGTGTCGGGTAATGGTGGTCGAATGGAAATTTGGACTCCTGAAAACTTCTCCAAGTATGTCAGTCTGGAGCCGGAAGATACTTCTGCTCTCATGGAAAAATATCTCTCTTAAGTCATGGCAGAGTCTGTTTACCATATCCCAGTGATGCTCACCCAATGCACTGACGGCTTGGCTATAGACCCTAATGGGGTCTATGTCGATGTGACGTTTGGTGGTGGTGGTCATTCCAAGGAGATCCTGAAGCATTTGGATCAAGGGCATCTGTATGGTTTTGATCAGGATCAGGATGCTGAGGCAAATATTCCAGAGAGTGCCAATTTCACTTTCGTGGCGGCCAATTTCCGGGATATCAAAAAATACCTGCGCCTTTACGGGGTCAAAAAAGTAGATGGTATTCTCGCCGATTTGGGGATTTCTTCCCATCAGATTGATGAGCCGGCTCGTGGTTTTTCGACCAGATTCAGTGGGGATCTCGATATGAGAATGAATCAATCTGCTGAGGTTTCTGCCAAAGAAGTACTGAATACTTATGAGGAAGGAAAGCTTCATAAGATTTTAGGAATCTATGGCGAGGTAAAAAATGCGAAGACTTTGGCGCAAGCAATAGTCTCAGAGAGAGCGGTGCAGCAGTTTGAGACGACGGAAGGATTTACGGCTTTTCTGAAAAAGTATGCTCCTCGTGGTAAGGAGTTTAAATATTTCGCTCAGGTCTTTCAGGCTTTGAGAATCGAAGTGAATGATGAAATGGCAGCGCTGGAAGAAATGCTTCTGGGAGCTGTAGAATTATTGAAGCCTGAGGGCAGATTGGTAGTGATGAGCTATCACAGTCTGGAGGATCGTCTGGTGAAAAACCTGATCCAAAAAGGAAAGTTTCAAGGGGAGTTGGAGAAGGATTTTTACGGAAATCCAATTCGTCCTTTGGAGCCGGTCAGCCGTGGTGCGATTGTGGCAGATGCTGAGGAGATCGCGGCAAATCCGAGAGCAAGAAGTGCAAAGTTGAGAGTGGCAAAGAGAGCAGGGAAATGAGTCAGAATACATTTAAGAAAAAGCTGAAGTCGGGCAACAAGTCCAAAAGTACTGGGCCTAGAAAGACGATTTTTTCTTGGATTGAAGAGAAGTTGGATATCACCAAAGTATTGGGTGAAGGAGTGCCAGTGCAGCTCGTGCCTCCGGTGGGATTTATCGTCTTGCTGGGGCTCATATATATATGGAGTAATCATCGGGCTGAGAATATGGTCCGGAAAATAGAAAAAGCGCAGCAGGAGGTAGAAGACCTGAGAGCGGATGTGACTACACTGGAGGCTGAGTATATGCTAAGCTCCATGCAGTCCGAATTGGCAAAAAAAGTAGCAGATCAAGGCATCATTGAATTGAATGAGCCACCTATTAAAATAGAAATAGACGAGTGAATATCAAGCGTTCCATAGTGCTGAGAGTAAGGATAGTTTTTATCCTGATTGCGCTTGCGACAGCAGCGATACCGCTTCGTATTGCCAAAATCCAATTCGAAGAAGGGGATAAATGGCGCGCAAAAGCTGAGACCGTCAATTTCCAGTACCGTGAAGTGCCTGCTACGCGCGGGAATATCTATGCGGGAGATGGAAGTTTGTTGGCGACCAGCTTGCCTTTCTACCGGGTAGCGATGGATCCGATGATTGCCAAGTCTGAAAAGTACAATGCGGGGATTGATTCTTTGGCTCGTTTACTTTCCGGTTTTTACAAAGATAAATCTGCTACCGCTTACAAAAGAATGATTACCGATGCTAGACGAGATAGCAAGCGGTATTTGGTGTTGAATAGAAAGCAGATCGGCTATCAGGACATGCAGCAAATGTCCAACTGGCCCATCTTCAGAGATGGCCGCTTGGGTGGAGGTGTTCTTTTTGAAAAAGTGGAAAAACGCTATCGTCCGTTCAATTCATTGGCTAGCCGCACTGTAGGCTTTTTGAACGAAAATGAATACGGAGCTGGAATTGAATACAGTTTCAATGAATATCTCCAGGGGCAAGATGGAAAAGCATTATTTCAAAGATTAGCTGGAGGAAGCTGGAAACCAGTATTTGATGCTGAGGACGTAAAGCCTGAAGATGGCTATGATGTGGTGACTACGCTAGATGTAAACATCCAAGATGTAGCAGAAACTGCCTTGCTGCACCAATTGGAAAGTAGAGAGGCTGAATTTGGCTCCGTAATCGTGATGGAGGTGAAAACAGGCCAGATCAAGGCAATCGCCAATTTGCAGCGAAACAAAAGTGGACGTGGCTATGGCGAAAACTACAATTTCGCGATCGGTGATCAAGGAAATACTGAGCCTGGATCTACTTTCAAGTTACTGTCCATGCTGGCACTTTTGGAAGAAAATAAAATCAGTCTAGAGCAAAAAATCGAGACGGGTACTGGTTCTCACAAGTTCTATGATAGGACGATGAGAGATGCCAAGCGTGGTGGTTTTGGAACGATCACTATCCGTGAAGCCTTCGAAAAATCTTCAAATGTGGCCATTTCCAAATTGGTTGATGAGAATTTCGGCTCGAGTCCTTCCAAATTCATGGCCTATGTGGAAAAGGTAGGTTTGAATGAGCCTTTTGGATTCCAGTTGGCAGGTGAAGGCAAGCCGTATTTCAAAAAGCCCGGGACCAAAGAATGGTATGGGACTTCTTTGCCTTGGATTTCGATAGGTTATGAGATCAAGCTTAACCCACTGCATACTCTGGCGCTTTACAATGCAGTCGCAAATGATGGCCAGATGATGAAGCCTTATATCGTCAAGGCGGTGGCAAAAGGAAAAAGTATAGAGCAATCCTATGAGCCAGAGGTGCTTCGAAGAAGTATTGCTTCGGATAAGACAATCAAAAACCTTCAGGAGCTCTTGGTTGGCGTAGTGGATCAAGGTACGGCAAGAAATATCGCAGATGCAGATTATAAGATAGCAGGAAAAACCGGCACGGCTCAAAAGCTTGTGAATGGACGCTATACGCAGAAGTACTACACCAGTTTTGCAGGGTATTTTCCTGCGGACAGACCGAAGTATTCGATGATAGTCGTGATCGATAGTCCTAATGGCTATGCTGCTTACGGAGGAGATGTCTCTGCACCGGTGTTCAAAGAAATAGCTGATAGAATCTACGCTTTGGACATCGAACTGAACCCAACAAGTCAAGGTCAGATCTTACGCGCTGAAACAGCCAAATCCCAGCTGCCTTATGTGAAAGCAGGTAAAGCTGAAGAAATCCATCAAATCTTGGAAGAGCTGGGTGTCAAAGCCAACCCTACCCAAGCAGAGGAATGGGTGAAAGCATTGGCCAGTGAAGACAAAATCACTTGGAAGGAAAATGACATGGATCCACCCACAGTACCGGATGTGTCTGGTCTTCCGCTGAGAGATGCATTGTTCATTTTGGAGAACAAAGGAATAAAAGTGAATTACCGTGGAAAGGGTTTGGTCAAAGAACAGTCAATTAATCCTGGGACCAAACTTTCTTCCAATACAACTATAAATCTTGTGCTAGGGTGATGAAAGTGCTGAAGGACATATTGTATAAAGTATCCTTGATCTCGACCTCTGGGGATATGGAAGTCGATGTGAAAAACATCGTCTTCGATAGCCGCAAAGTAGAGGACGGTTCTGCTTTTGTGGCCATTGCCGGTACGCAGGTAAATGGGCATGACTATATAGCTGCTGCTTTAGAAAAAGGCGCGAAGGCGATCATCTGTGAAGATCTCCCAGAAAACTTGACAGAAGGAATCACCTGGGTGCAGGTAGGAGACTCTGCCAAAGCTTTGGGCATCATGGCTTCCAATTATTATGGAAATCCATCTGATGAAATCCAAGTTGTAGCAATAACAGGTACCAATGGGAAGACAACGACAGCGACACTTTTGCACCAGTTGTTCATTGCGATGGGCTATAGCACGGGCTTGCTTTCTACGGTAGAGAATAAAATCAATGAGGAGGTAATTCCAGCGACCCATACCACTCCTGATGCTGTAAGTGTTCAGGCTTTGCTTCGCAAAATGGTGGATGGAGGATGCACGCATTGCTTTATGGAGGCTAGCTCCCATGCGATAGTGCAGGAAAGAATTGCGGGGTTGAAGCTTGCTGGAGCCGTTTTCACCAATATTTCTCATGATCATCTAGACTATCACAAGACTTTTGATGAATACATCAAGGCTAAGAAAAAGCTATTTGATGAGCTACCAAAGGATGCTTTTGCACTAGTGAACTCAGATGACAAAAGAGGAATGGTGATGCTTCAAAACTGCAAAGCCAAGCAGCAGACTTTCGCCTTAAAGTCACCGGCTGATTTCAAAGCAAAAATCATTTCCAATACGCTGGAAGGATTGGAACTGGATATCAATGGCAAATTGGTTTGGTTCCGTCTGATCGGTGCATTCAATGCTTATAACCTTTTGGGAGTATTGGGAACAGCCACTCTTTTGGGTGAAGATGAGGAGGAAGTGTTGACGACGCTTTCCAGCATTCGAGGAGCAAAAGGAAGGTTTGACAGAATCTCCATCGGAGGCATTACCGCTATCGTGGATTATGCACATACTCCTGATGCGCTGGACAATGTGTTGAAAACCATCAACGGAGTGAGAACCGGAGGGGAGCAATTGATCACTGTAGTAGGATGCGGTGGAAATAGAGATACAACCAAGCGTCCGATCATGGCCAAAATGGCTGTGCAGGAAAGCGATAAAGCGATTTTGACTTCGGACAATCCTCGATTTGAGGACCCGGAGGAAATCCTAAAAGATATGCAAGCCGGCGTCGGGCCGACTGAGCGAAGAAAGACTTTGACTATTGTGGATCGAAAAGAAGCCATACGAACAGCATGTATGCTTTCCCAGCCTGGAGACATCATCCTGATCGCTGGCAAGGGCCATGAAGATTATCAAGAAATCAAAGGAGTAAAGCATCATTTCGACGATGCCGAAGTAGTGACTGAGTTTTTAACAGAATTGAACCAAAGCTAGAATGTTGTACCCCATTTTTGACTACTTAGACGGAGTGTTGGATATCCCTGGAGCGGGGGTGTTCAAATACATTTCGTTCCGAGCTGGGATGGCCGCGGTTCTGTCCTTGATCATCACGATCACTTTCGGGCACAAAATCATTGCCTGGATCAGAAACAAGCAGATCGGTGAGACTGTCCGTGATTTGGGTTTGGAAGGCCAGACTCAAAAGAAAGGCACTCCGACCATGGGTGGTTTGATGATCATTGCTGCGATATTGATTCCGACGCTCCTTTTTGGAGATCTGGACAATATTTACATCATCCTGTTGCTAGTGACAACTGTTTGGTTGGGTGGGATCGGCTTTTTGGATGATTACATCAAGGTTTTCAGAAAAAACAAAGAAGGCCTAGCTGGTCGATTTAAAATCATTGGTCAGATCGGTATCGGTGTGATCGTAGGGGCGACTCTTTATTTCCATGAGGATGTGGTGATTCGTGAGTTTCAAAATCCTGTTTCTATCGAAGAAGGCGTCATCGAAACTCCAGCATACCAGGATGTGAAAGTTGCCAAGACGACCATTCCTTTTGTCAAAAACAATGAGCTGAACTATGAGACCATCTTGGGTTTCATGGGAGAAGCCATGACTCCAGTGCTGTACATTTTTGTGGTGATTTTTATTATCACTGCAGTTTCGAATGGAGCCAATATCACCGATGGAATCGATGGTTTGGCCGCCGGAACCTCAGCCATTATTGGGTTGACGATAGCGATCTTCGCTTATCTCAGCGGTAATGCGATTTTCTCCCAATATCTGAACATCATGTATATCCCTGGCTCTGGAGAGCTGGTGATTTTCGCATCCGCTTTCATAGGCGCTTGTATCGGTTTCTTGTGGTACAATGCCTATCCAGCCCAAGTTTTCATGGGGGATACCGGATCATTGATGCTTGGAGGAGTGATTGCCGTTTTGGCTTTGACGCTTCGCAAAGAGCTATTGATTCCAATCATGTGTGGGATTTTCGTGATCGAAAATCTAAGCGTGGTGCTGCAGGTCAGCTATTTCAAATACACGAAGAAAAAATATGGAGAGGGCAGAAGGATTTTCTTGATGTCCCCACTCCATCATCATTATCAAAAGAAGAATATTCCTGAGGCTAAAATCGTCACTCGTTTTTGGATCGTGGGAATTCTATTGGCAGTCATCACCCTAGCAACCCTGAAGTTGAGATAAAATGAAGCGCGTAGCCATCATAGGAGCTGGAGAAAGTGGATTGGGAGCAGCATTGCTCGCAAAGAAGGAAGGCTATGCAGTTTTTGTAACAGATGCTGGGATGATTTCAGAGGCTAGAAAGAGCCGTCTGGAGTCTGAAGGAATTGAATTTGAAGAAGGGAAGCATTCGGAAGAAAAGATCCTTGAGGCTGATTTTATCATCAAAAGCCCTGGGATTCCGGAAAAAGCTCCTTTGATCCAAGCGGCTATCCAAAAGGGAATCAACATCATTGATGAATTGGAGTTTGCGGCTCAGTTTGCTCAGGGAAAAGTGATCGCCATCACTGGAACCAACGGAAAAACCACTACCACCTTGCTGACTTATCACTTGATGAAGGAAGCAGGTTTGGATGTGGGCCTAGCAGGCAATGTCGGTCAAAGTTGGGCTGGACAGTTAGTCGAGCAAGATCATCTCTGGTGGGTGTTGGAGTGTAGCAGTTTTCAGATTGATGGCATGAAGGAGTTTCATCCGACTATCGGTATGCTGACCAATGTGACACCGGATCACTTGGACCGCTATGACTACAAGGTTGAAAATTACTTGGACTCCAAGATGAGGCTGTTCCAAAACCAGACGGAAAAGGACTTTGCTATATATCATCTGGAAGACAAGCTTAGTCTTCAAGGTTTTCAAACTAAAAACCCCCAGTCCAAAAAACTAGGGATATCTCTATCTGGAAAACCATTTCCTGGAGCATATCAAGAAGGCGATTCTCTTCAAGTCTCTTTGGAAGACAAGTCCTTTACTATCCCAGTGGAAGCACTTCCGATCCATGGGGAGCATAATGTACTCAATGCTCTTTTTGCCATTACTACTGCGGGATTGGCGGGGGTCCGAGAAGATCAGCTGGTGGAGGGTTTGAAGACTTTCAAAAATGCCCCTCATCGAATGGAGCCAGTAGGCGAAATCAATGGGGTTAATTTCATCAATGATAGCAAAGGAACCAATGTAGAGGCGACTTATTACGCATTGGGGAGCTTTCAGAGTCCTTTGATATGGATCGCTGGAGGAGTAGACAAGGGCAATGATTATTCAGTCCTTTTGCCTCAGGTCAATGGAAAAGTAAAGGCCTTGATCTGTCTGGGTAAAGAAAATGAGAAGTTGAAAAAAGCTTTTTCTGGCTCTATTCCGGAGATCAGAGAGACACAGAATATCGCAGAGGCTGTTCGCTGGGGTTTGGATCTGGGTCTGGAAGGAGATACGGTTTTGCTTTCGCCGGCCTGTGCAAGTTTCGACTTGTTCAAAAACTATGAGGACCGTGGAAATCAATTTAGATCCGCAGTTCAGGAATTAAAATTAGAAGTAAACGCATGAGTCAGTTCAAAACATGGATCGATGAGCATTTCAAGGGTGACCCGATTATTTGGGGCATCGTGATCTTGCTTTCTCTTTTCAGTATCCTGGTGGTGTATTCCGCGACCGGCTCATTGGCCTATAAATATGCCGGAGGAAATACGGAGCTCTACTTGATCCGTCATGCTTCCTTGGTATTTGTGTCACTATTCGTGATGTGGCTGGCACATAAAGTTCCATATAAAAACTATGCGCTCTACGCCCGTTTGGCGATGTATATCAGCATGCCTTTGTTGTTGGTGACTTACCTGTTTGGCTCCAATATCAATGAAGCGAATCGTTGGTTGACCATCCCTGTGATCAATCAGGCATTTCAGCCATCTGATTTGGCCAAGCTTGCCTTGATCGCAGCATTGGCAGCCATGCTTGCTAGACGACAAAACAACATCAAAGATTTTAAGAGCACCTTTTTGCCGATCATTATCGCCATTGGAATTATCAGCTTATTGATTGCATTGGCCAATATGTCTACGGCTATCCTTCTGCTTTCTACTTGCCTGTTGATCATGTTTATCGGTCGAGTGCCGATGAAATATCTGGTGATCGTGGTGATGGTAGGTGTTTTGGGACTGACCTCTGCTGTATTCTTGGGACAACGAGGTGGGACCTTTAGATCCAGAATCGAATCCTTTATGGATAAAGATGAAATCCCTTTCCAAGCGGAGCAATCTTATATCGCCATAGCCACGGGAGGAGTGACAGGCAAAGGTCCGGGGAATTCTGAACAAAGAAACTCATTGCCTCACCCGTATTCTGATTTCATCTATGCGATCATCATTGAGGAATATGGCATGGTGGGAGGAGTCACAGTGTTGTTTCTCTATTTGGCACTGCTTTATAGAGGGATGAGGATTGTCGCCAACTCCAATAAAGCATTCGGGGGCCTGCTATCCGCAGGACTCAGCTTTGCCTTGGTGATACAGGCCTTAGTCAATATGTCTGTTGCCGTTGGCTTGGGACCGATCACGGGCTTACCTCTTCCATTGCTAAGCATGGGAGGAACTTCTTTGGTTTTCACTGGAATCTCATTGGGGATTATTCTCAGTGTAAGTCGTGGAGATCATCAGGACGAAATTCAAACAGGTTCGGCTATGAACCGACCTAAACTTAAACCAGCAGTATCATAGTACAGCAGGCTACATATCGCATTTTAATCAGTGGTGGTGGTACCGGCGGGCATATCTATCCGGCGATTGCCATAGCCAATACCTGGATGGAAAAGCATCCGGATAGCGAGGTGCTATTTGTAGGGGCTTTGGGCAAAATGGAGATGCAAAAAGTGCCGGAGGCTGGCTACAAAATAGTTGGCTTGCCTGTCGCAGGACTTCAGAGAAAATTGACTTGGTCCAATTTGGCATTTCCTTTCAAACTGATGAAAAGCTTGTCTCAAGCTTCTGAGATCGTCAAGGATTTCAAACCTGATGTCGTGATCGGAGTAGGGGGCTATGCAAGCGGGCCAGTGCTTTATGCAGCTCAGGGAAAAAAGATTCCAACTCTCGTGCAGGAGCAAAATTCCTATGCGGGATTGACTAATAAAATTTTGGCTAAACGGGCCAAGAAAATATGTGTTGCCTATCCGGATATGCATCAATTCTTCCCTGAGCATAGAATTGCCTACACCGGAAATCCAGTGAGAAAGGACATTCTTCAGCTGGCTGGAAAAAGAGAAAAGGCCGTCGAGCACTTTGGACTGGATCCAGAGCGTAAGACAGTTTTGGTTTTGGGTGGCTCATTGGGAGCGAGAACGCTCAATCAAGGCGTCTTGAAAGATATGAAGGCTTTTGATCGGGATGGGTATCAGGTGCTTTGGCAGTCAGGGAAGTTCTACTTCAAAGATATGCTGGAAGCAACCCAAAAGGCTCAGTTAAAGCATATTCACTTGCGAGAGTTTATCAAGGAAATGGATTTGGCTTATGCAGCAGCTGATCTTATCATTTCCAGAGCCGGAGCCTTGTCAGTGTCCGAACTTTCCTTGGTCGGAAAGCCGGTGATTTTCATTCCCTCGCCAAATGTGGCCGAAGATCATCAGACCAAAAATGCCATGGCTTATGTCGCTCACGAGGCTGCTGTCCTGTTGAGAGATCAGGAAGCTGTAGGGAGATTGAAAGAAAAAACAGATGAGGTGTTTGACAATCCTGAAAAGATGGAAAGCCTCGGAAAAAATATAAAAGAATTGGCGAAGCCCCTGGCGGCCGAAGCCATAGTGAATGAAATAGAGCAACTGATTGCATGAGTTTCAAAGGGATAAATAGCGTGTATTTCCTCGGAATCGGCGGCATAGGCATGAGTGCCTTGGCCCGATGGTTTCACCATGAGGGATATGCAGTGGCTGGATATGATAAGACCCCATCTCCACTGACTGATGAGCTTTCTCAAGAAGGGATTGAAATCAGCTTTGAAGATAATTTGGAGTCGGTTTCCCCCATTTACAAGGAGGACTTATCCAAAGTCTTGATTGTATGGACACCTGCCATTCCCAAAACCTCTGTGTTGCTCAACTTTTTCGAGTCAAACGGATTCGAAATGAAAAAGAGATCTGAAGTACTGGGTGTTTTGACATCCTCACACCATAGCATCGCTGTGGCTGGGACACATGGCAAGACTACCACTTCTTCCATGATCGCTCATTTATTTAAATCGGCAGGAAAGCCTGTTGCTGCTTTCTTGGGTGGCATCACGCAAAACTATCAAAGCAATCTGATCCTCAATACTCAAAAGGGAGAACCTGTAGTGGTCGTGGAGGCGGATGAATTTGATCGGTCATTCCTTCGACTTCACCCCAATGAGGCGGTGGTCACCAGTGCTGATCCCGATCACTTGGACATCTATGGAACAGAAGATTCCATTTTGGAAGGTTTCCGGGAGTTCATCGGTCTATTGGGTAAAAAAGGCAAACTCTACATCCAGACAAATGCCGCTTATAGGCTAGGAGAAAAGGCTTTGCCAATGGATAAGACCAGATTCTATGGATTGCGATCCGAAGGAATCAAAGCGGAGAATATTCAAGCTCGTCCAGGTTCTTTCCAGTTTGACTATGTGGACGGAGATAAGGAAATCAAAGGATTGGAATTGTTTATTCCCGGTTTTCACAATGTCGAAAATGCGCTTGCTGCCATTGCGGTTTGCTTGGATCATCGATTTACTGAAAATGAAATCCGTGCAGGAGTCAAGTCCTTCAAAGGAGTGAAAAGAAGATTTGAAATACATGTCAATGAAGGTGATTTGGTATTCATCGACGACTACGCACATCATCCGGAAGAAATCCGGGCATGTCTGAGCTCTGTCATAGCGATGTTTCCAGGCCGAAAATTGACGGTAGTGTTCCAGCCGCATTTATATACTCGGACACGGGATTTTGCCGCAGGATTTTCCGAAAGTTTGTCCCTTGCTGATGAGGTGGTTTTACTGGATATCTATCCAGCTCGGGAGCTTCCTATTGAGGGAGTGAGCTCGGCTATGCTTTTGGAGGATATTGGTTCGGGCTCTAAGCAGGTGGTTTCTAAAGATCGCCTGATGGATTATCTGGAGCAAAATCAGCCGGAGGTATTGGTGACCTTGGGTGCTGGAGATATAGATCGATTTGTGCCGGGTATTGCCAAATGGACTCGTTCACGCTTAAACCCAACGGAAGCATGAAGCAGGTGAACTGGAAAAAGACCTTGGCTTTTGTCGTGCTTTCCTTGGTGCTGGTAGGCTTTATCGGCTTTGTAGAAAAGCAGAAATCCTACAAGACTTACCAAGGGATGGAAGTGGCCATCAATGGTGTGTCTGGAGTCTACTTTGTCGAAGACCAAGAGATCGAGCAAATACTCAAAGCTGCTTTTCCTAATCTAAAGGCCGGATTGGTTTTGGAGGAAGTGCCTTTGAAAGAGATCGAAAATAGAATAGCGGGACATCCATTTGTCAAGTCTGTAGAGGCGACCATAGGGCAAAAGGGAATCCTGAACTTGACAATATCCCAGCATCAGCCGATCGCCAGAATAGCTAGGCCGATGGCTGCCGATGGATACATCACCACGGAAGGCAAGGTGATCCCTACGTCCCAGTCTTATACCAGCAGGGTGTTGATTTTGGAGGGGAGACAGGCGGAGAAACTGATGGAGAAAGGGGATGTCATGATGGAGATGCCCGAATTAATGAATCTGATCCAATACATCACCGAAGATGAGTTTTGGAATGCTCAGATTACAGAATTAGAAGTGAACTCACCAAATGATATCAACATGTATCAGCAGGTGGGAAATCAAATTATAGAATTTGGAAATGCGATGGACTTGGAAGACAAGTTTGAGCGGATCCAGATCTTTTATAAAGAAATATTACCCCGCAAAGGATGGGATGCCTACAGCAGGGTGAGTGTGAAATTTAAGGATCAGATTGTTTGTGAATAATAGCTTGGATATGGAAAATGAAAAACTAATCGTAGGACTGGATATCGGGACTACAAAGATTTGTGCCATTGTGGGTCGCAAAAATGAATACGGAAAACTAGAAGTTCTCGGGATGGGTAAGGCTGTCTCAGACGGAGTAGACCGTGGAGTGGTGACCAACATTGACAAGACAGTTCATGCGATCCAAAAAGCAGTGGAAGACGCTTCCGATATGGCAGAGGTGGAGATTGGTGAGGTGATCGTCGGCATAGCGGGACAGCATATCCAAAGCAAGATTCAGAGTGGAAGTATCATGCGCTCTCCTACCGATGATGAGATCACGGTGGAGGATGTGAGAAGGCTTTCCTCAGAGATGGAAAATATCTTGGTTCCTCCCGGTAACAGAATCATTCACGTGATGCCTCAGGACTACACCGTTGACTATGAAGGTGGAATCAAGGATCCTGTAGGCATGTCTGGACAGCGATTGGAAGCTGATTTCCATATCATCACCGCCCAGACTACCGCGATCAATAACATCAATCGATGTGTCAGAAGAGCAGAATTGACTTCCAAGCAGTTGATTTTAGAGCCTTTGGCCAGTTCGCTTTCCGTACTCAGTGATGAAGAAAAAGAAGCAGGTGTTTGCCTCGTGGATATCGGTGGCGGTACGACCGACATTGCGATTTTCTACGAAAATATTATCCGTCATACCGCTGTGATTCCTTTGGGAGGAAATATCATCACCAAAGACATCAAAGAAGGCTGTATGGTGATGCAAAACCAAGCTGAATTGCTGAAAACCAGATTTGGAAAAGCAATCGCTGAAGAAGCTAACCCTAACGAAATCGTATCTATTCCTGGTTTGAGAAATAGACCTCCGAAAGAAATCTCAATCAGAAATCTTGCTTCAATTATTCAGGCGAGAATGGAGGAGATCATCGAGATCGTCCAAAACGAAATCATGCAAAGCGGTCATTACAAAAAGCTGGCTGGGGGAATTGTGATCACCGGTGGTGGGTCTCAGTTGCAATTTATTTCTCAGCTATTCGAATACATGACAGGCTTGGATACCCGCATCGGCTATCCAAATGAGCACTTGGGCAAATCAGTAATCGAAGAAGTCAAAAGTCCAATGTATGCCACCTCAGTAGGTTTGGTGTTGGCAGGCTTCAAAGCTTTGGATGATAGGGATAACATCTACAATAACCGAGTGGCCAACTCTGGAGTACAGATCAGCCAGCCAAGAAAAGAATTTAATCCAAAAGACATTTTCCGAAATATCGGGGACCGGCTGAAAAGCATCATCCACGATGATATAGGAGACGATACTAATTACTAGGGCTTATGATTGGGGGAGATAATTGGCCTTGCTACTTATTTCCCTGATTTTCCCCTTTACTCAAAAACAGAAAACTAGTTCACCAAATAAATAAATATGTCAGATAACATGAAAGATTACAGATTCGACCTTCCGAAGAATCAAAAGTCAATTATCAAAGTAATTGGCGTAGGTGGTGGTGGCTCCAATGCCGTCAACCACATGTTTAGCCAAGGGATCAAAGACGTGGAGTTTGTGGTAGTCAATACCGACGCTCAAGCTTTGAAATCCAGTCCAGTACCACTTAGACTTCAGTTGGGTGCCAACTTAACCGAAGGCCTAGGTGCAGGAGCCAATCCTGAGCAAGGAAAAAATGCTGCGATTGAGTCTCAGGACGAGATCAGAGAGCTTTTGGCAGACAACACCAAAATGGTATTTATCACAGCTGGAATGGGTGGCGGAACCGGTACCGGTGCAGCACCGATCATCGCCAAAATCGCCAAAGAACTCAATATCCTGACCGTGGGTATCGTGACTGCTCCATTTATGTTTGAGGGTAGAAAAAAGATGACCGTGGCTCAAAACGGGATCGAAGCTTTGCGTGAAAGCTGTGATACTGTCTTGGTGATTCTGAATGACAAGTTGAGAGAGATCTATGGCAACTTGGCCATCAGAACAGCCTTTGGTAAGGCTGATGATATCTTGACAACAGCTGCGAAGTCAATCGCAGAGATCATCACAATCCATCAGGATGTCAACGTTGATTTTGAGGATGTAAAGACAGTCATGAAAGACGCCGGAGCTGCAGTGATGGGCTCTTCTACAGAAGAAGGCGAAGGACGTGCGATCCGCGCTGCCGGAGCGGCTATTTCTTCTCCTTTGCTAAACAATGTCGATATCAAAGGCGCTCAGAAAATTCTTCTTTCCATCATGTCAGGCGAGGACGAAGAACTGTCTATGGATGAGTTGAGCGAGATCACTGAATACATCCAAGAGAAAGCGGGTGACAATGCGGAAGTGATCTTTGGCCAAGGAATTGATCAGGAACTAGGCTCTGCGATCCGTGTAACTGTCATCGCTACAGGTTTTGAAATGGATAAATTGGCGGGTGCCAATACCAAGCCTGAAGTGCAAGCAGCACCTCAGCCCGTGGCCGCACCTGTTGAAGCAGTGAAGCCTGCTCCAGCTCCCGAAGAGGAAGTCAAAACGGTGATCAACTTGGACTCAGGTAAGTCTGAGAAAGTGAAAGAAGAGCCGATCAGTAATGGAACAACATTTGTTTTCAGCACCCCGACTCCAAAAGCGCCAGTTCAGCCAGCTGCTCCACAGCCTGAAGCGGTGAATCCTGAGCCTACTCCTGCAAAGCAAGAGCCGGAGCAAGAAGTAGAAAAGCCAAGACAGGAAACGTTCACGTTTGATTTTACCAATCGCGCTGAGAAGAAGCAAGAGGTAAAGCCATCACAGCCGGAGAAGATCGTGCATGACCTATATGAAGAGGAGCCAGAAGAGCAAAAAGCACCTGAGCCAGTAGCAGAGCAGGAGCCGGTAAAACCAGCTTATGCCAATGACTACTATGAGCAGATGAAGCAAAAGGCGATTCAGAGAGCTCATGAGAGATTTCAAAAGCTAAAAGGAACACGTTCATTCAATCCGACTCCGGAAGAGTTGAAAGAAAAGATGGAAGTGCCAGCTTACATGAGAAAAAACATCACGCTCAATGAGCCTGCGCATAGTTCTGAAAACAACATCAGCAAGTTCAATGTCAGTGATGACAATGAAATCCTAGGAAACAACAGATTTTTGCATGACAATGTGGACTAAGTCCTAAAAGTCAAGCAACATCTCTGCTTGGGTATGTAGTAGTTCTGAATACAACCTGTTGGTGAGCAGGTTATCTGACATATTCTGCTCTATTTTAGCCAGTTTTGGCTTGAGAGCAAGAACATGCATGCCCAGGTAATGGAATATGTCGGTGAGGTGGCTCAAAGCGATGCCACCTCCGCCGATACCAGATGAAAGGCCGACTAGTGCGGCCTTTTTATTTTTAAACGTATTGGGGTAGGTCATCCCGTCGATAAAAGTTTTCAATACTCCCGGGAAAGAGCCATTATATTCCGGTACGATGAAGACAAACTTTTTTCCGGAGGCAATTCGCTTGTGAAAAGCATTGTAGCTTTCGTTTTTCCCATTGTTGTCATAAAGCGCCGTATGGATAAAGTCTCCAGGCAAATCCTCCAACTCCAATATTTCTGACTCAGCTCCTTTGCTAAGGAGAATTTCCTGATAGGTTTCAGCTAGTATTTTGGAGACGGAATTGGGACGGTTGGTGCCGACGATGATCTTGATCATTTGAATATTTTTGGAGAAAGGGAACCCTTCCTGTACACGAAAGTTCTAAGATAGAGCAATATTAATATCTTTGTTTGAAAGCATTTTTACTCTATGAATTATCTTACTCAAATCACCGAAGCAGCCCAATTTCTGAAAAATCTCTATTCTGGAAGTCCTGAAAACCTCATCATCTTGGGGACAGGACTCGGGAAATTGGGAGATCATATTCAGATCGAGTTCGAGGTCGACTATGCCGAAATTCCTCATTTCCCTATCTCTACGGTAGAGAGTCACTCCGGCAAATTGATCTTTGGTACGCTGTCTGGCAAAAAGGTAGTCGCCATGAAAGGACGCTTTCATTATTATGAGGGCTACAGCATGAAGCAGGTGACATTTCCAGTCAGAGTCATGCGAGCTCTTGGTGCCAAACGGCTGATTGTTTCCAATGCTTGCGGAGGACTCAATCCTGCTCAGGAAGTCGGCGATGTGATGCTGATATCAGATCATATTGATTTATTTCCAGAAAATCCCCTTCGAGGCGTTCATCCGGAAGAATTTGGGCCGAGGTTTCCCGATATGAGTGAGGCATATTCTTCCAGATTGATCGAGTTGGCGCTTGAGATAGGAGAGCAAATGGGAGTAAAGCTACATACTGGAGTATATGCAGGAGTGACTGGGCCTAACTTGGAGACAAAAGCTGAATACAAGTACTTGCGGATCATTGGAGCAGATGCGGTAGGGATGAGCACAGTGCCTGAGGTCATTGTAGCCAATCAGGCAGGAATGGAAGTCTTTGGACTGTCTGCAATCACTGACTTGGGAGTAGAAGGTAAAATCAAGAAAATAGACATAGCAGACGTGCTCCGAGCATCTGCTGTCGCAGAACCGGTAATGGCCCGAGTGATTCAGGAGCTTTTAGCCAGAATATGAGTCGGTCAGCCGTATAAATTTCCTCCTACTATCCGATTATAAAAAAAGTGGTTCTCAGCTCCTGAGTTTTTGTATTTTCGGGATTCACTAGTTCTAACCCAAAACCTATGAAATTGAAAATTATCCTTTCTGGATTTATCCTGTTCTTTAGCTTGACCTTCATGGCTTCGGCTCAGCAGTTTCGTGCACTTGTATTCAGCAAGACTGCGGGATTTCGTCACCAATCCATCCCTGAGATGGTTTCTGCACTCAAAAGTCTAGGAAGAGCGCAGGGATTTGGTGTCTATGCTACGGAAGATGCTGGGGCTTTTACCGACGAAAATCTTGAAAAATACGATGTGGTCATTTTGGCCTCTACTACTGGGACGATCCTTAATGAGGAGCAGAAGGCTGCTTTTCAAAGATTTGTGCAAAGTGGAAAAGGAGTGGTAGGGATCCACTCTGCTACAGATACGGAATACGAATGGCCTTGGTACAATAAAATGATCGGAGCATACTTCCTGACCCATCCGGCCCAGCAGACCTTGCGCCTAGAAGTAGTGGATCAAAACCACCCGGCTACCTGGCACCTGCCTAAAAACTGGATGTGGTACGATGAGCTGTATGAGTTCAGAGATATCAACCCTGATATCAATGTGCTGATCAAAGCTGATGAAAGCACCTACAAGCCAGCCAAAGGGAATGGAGAAAACCATCCGATGGCTTGGTACCATGAGTTTGACGGTGGTCGTGTCTTCTATACCGCGCTGGGACATGTGGAGTCTGCATTCCAGGATGCTGATTTTATGAAGCATCTGAATGGGGGCATTTGGTATGCCGCTACCGGTGAGCCCATGAATTAATCCAAAAAGGATTTTACCTTTGCAGGAACTATTACGCCTGCTTAGGGTTTAATTCAAAAAACGTACAGACTGATGCTAAAAGCACAAGCGAAACCGGTTCACCTCTACATGGAGGCAAATCCCAATCCCAATTCACTGAAGTTTGTAGCCAATTTCATGCTCGTCGAGGATGGATTGAGCTTTGACTATCCAGATGAGAAAAGCACTGAAAACAGTCCTTTGGCTAAAGAATTGTTCAATTTTGCGGCTGTTCAGCGGGTGTTTATCGCTTCTAACTTTGTGACAGTGACCAAGTCGGAAGAGGTAGAATGGCCTGAAATACAAAGTGTCATCCGAGATCATATCAAAGGCTATCTTGAGGCAGGCAAGAGCCCAGTTCAGGCTAGCTTTGACAAGGATCCTCTTTTTGATGAAAACGATTCGGAGACGGTCAAAAAAATCAAAGGAATCTTGGATGAGTACATTCGGCCAGCCGTTGAGCAAGACGGAGGGGCAATTGTTTTTCATTCATTCAAGGACGGAATTGTGAAAGTATTGCTTCAAGGCTCCTGCTCAGGATGCCCATCCAGTACGATCACTCTGAAGGCCGGAATCCAAAACCTACTCACCCGTATGCTTCCTGAAGTGAAGGAAGTAGAGGCAGAAGGCATTTGATTTTCTATGGGTAAAAAGGACTGGTCGTGGACGATTTTAGGGCTGTTGGTCCTAGGTATTCGTTGGATTGCGTCTGATCACCCAGAGGCTACAGATGAGATTTATTCCAGAAAATTCTTTCCGGTCATCCGGAATGTAATCGACATGACGCTAGGGAATCTTCCATTCCCTAGCGTTTATATTTTTATCCTGTCCGTATTGCTGCTATTGGGGCTTTTTATCAGGAGATTTTTAAAAAAACATGGTTGGAAGCCCAAACTGTTTTTTACCTTACGGTCTTTGTTGAATGCTGCCGGAGCCTTAGTATTCTTTTTTTTGGTTTTGTGGGGATTCAATTATCAGCGAACTCCAATTTTTCAGCAGTTGTCTCTGACTCCCGTAGCACTGAATCTAGAGCAGGTAGAATCGGAGATTTTGATCACCCAGCGCTTATTGGTTCAGTCCCGCAGCTTGATTTCACAAGATACGTCTGCTATTGTTGGGATTATTTCTTATCAAGATCTCGAAAGAGTAGTGAGATCTAATATGGGCGAAAACCTGGATATGCTGGGGCTTAACTTTACAGGGAAGCCGAGAACGAAACAATTTCCGCCACCGGGTTTTATGAGGCGAATGGGGATTTTGGGGATATATTTCCCATACACAGGGGAAAGTTATATAGATCCCTCTCTTCATCCTCTGGAGCAGCCGTTCACAGTGGCGCATGAGATGGCGCACAGTTATGGAGTGACTGATGAGGGAGAGGCGAATTTCATTGCTTGGGTGATTTGTTCCAATTCCGAAGACCCATTGCTGCGGTACTCAGCTCACTTGAGGTTGCTATTGTATCAGATACGGGATTATTACCGGATGGATCCAGATCGCTACAAGATTTGGCTGAAAACCTTGGAGCCGGGGGTTCTCAACGATATTCGGTCTATTCAGGAAGAAAGTGAAAAATATCAGGCTTTTTCGATCGAGTTGAGCCGGAAGACAAATGATCTTTTCTTAAAAACACAGGGAGTCAAAGCTGGAATCAACAGCTATCAGCAGCTGCCCAAGTTGGCATATGCTTGGCGTCAAAGGATGGGCGGCCACTGATTTTTTAAATATAAAGGGATTAGACCTTGGTGTTAACGACATTTTTTTGAAACTTAAAACTTTCAATGTCTTAGGTTTAAGTTGTTGATTTTAAGCTAGGTGGTCGGTGGGGGAGATGAGTGAGCCTTTTGTTTGAAACTTGACGATACAGTTAGTCAGTAATTCAAGTTCTTTTTTTAAATCCTGAAATCTCAAACTTTATTTATCATGCTTTCACTGATTTCAAAGTTTTCGACTTGTGTTTTTCTATTCCTTTGTACGCAGGCTGTGGATTCCCCAAAACCTCCGAGTGAGGATGTGTCTTCTAAGAGAGATCTGAAAGAAGATGAGCTGAATACCGATGGGTTATACTTTGCTGAATTTTATGATTACATCTATCGTGGGCACTTTGAACATGTCGAGCTTGCCAAGGATAGTCAGATTTTTCTCATGATTTATTCCAAATACCTTAGGACATTTGGTGCTGCATGTCCTACAAACTTGCCGGATAATAAGGTGGAAATTATGGATCTGATTTGCGTGAGGGAAGAAGTGACCACTGAAAATGGCATGGAAGTGAGCAGAGTTTGTGTGGAATATGAGGCTGTAGGAAGTGGGATATTTGCTGACCCAGAGATGTATCAGACTCAGCTCCAAATGGAAAAGGAGCATGCGATGAATATTTTTTCAACCACCTTGGAGGAAATGACCAATCCTAACTCCATCGGTAACTCACTGGATAAAGTGCATCAGGCAAAAGGTCTAGTAGGGGATATGAATGTTTTCTTTAACCTTAACCCATGTAATGCTTCCGCTTTGGAGAGGTTTGCAACTAATCTGAGAAGTTTTGCATCGGGGAGGGCTCCTGAGCGACTGGAAACAATCAGCAAATACCAACAAATGAAGAAGGATGGCGGGCCTACGGGCCCCCAGGATTTTAAAAGGTTGTTGGATGAGCTTGTAGCGGATCAAGCTAGAACTTGGGCATTCAATAGGTATGAAAAAGGAAGTATAAGTGGAGTAAGAGTTCAGGGAAATGATAATCAGGGAAGACCTACAGCTATTCAGGCAGATTATAAGTTTTCTGGTTTTATGGGAAATAGTCAGGGTTGGGCTCGTGTAATTTTTAAAAATGGACTACCTGATTGCATTGTGTTTTATGATTTTCCAGATAATTGCAAAACACCGAATAGTAGTATTGTAGCCTCATATGCCAACGGAGATTATCAGATGAAATAATACCTAGGATTTTATTGTGGGTTTTTTACGATTGCCTACCCAGACACCGAAGATGACTGCAGCAAAACCTAAATAATGACTCCATAGGAGAACTTCTCCGTCCCAAACACCCCAGAGAATCGCAACTATCGGAATCAAATAAGTCACCGAACTGGCGAAAATCGGACTGGCTGTCTTGACTAGCATGTTGAATAAAATCAATGCCAAGGCAGTGCCCAAGATCCCCAAAAGACTCACGTAGCCAAAGGCTTGCCAAGCGCCGGGCACATTGGCGAGTTTATAGGCAAACTGAGTGCCTGCCATCAAGTAGATCAGAGCAAGAGGCAATACCATCAAGAGGGAAATGGCGGTTATTTCCACCGGTTTGAGTTCGACGAATCGATACTTAATCAGGTTGAGGTTGAATCCATAGCAGGTGCATGCTAAAATCACAAAAAGAGCATAAGCATTGAAGCCTTGTAGAGAGCCGATATTGACTCCGTCTTTGACCAAAACCAAAACGCTGACTCCCAAAAATGCAATGGCCAAACCGAAGGCGTTTTGTCGGGTGATCTTTGATCCAAAGAAAATCCAACCCACCAAGACCACAAATAGTGGAGTGAGTGCATTCAAGACCCCGGTCAAGGAACTGGAAAGCTGAGTTTGAGCTTTTGCAAAAAGAAATGCAGGAATAAAGCTTCCCACTAATCCCACCAAAATGAGGTTTTGGATTTGAATACTCGTTAGTTTTTTGACCTTGGGAAGGGAAAGCGGCAAAAGGAAGGTAGCCGCGGCCACGATTCGATAGGCGCCAAGTTCTCCGGGGGAAAAGATAACCAAGCCTCTTTTGATCAAAATAAAGGAACTTCCCCAGATCAAAGCGAGGATGAGGAGGTAGGTCCAGTTAGTGAGGCTGTTTTCAGAATTTGCATTCGCCATTCCAAAAGAGTTTAGGTCTTAGGCAAAAGAAGCAAATTCGGATTAGAAATGTTCCAAAAAAATGATGGCCTTGGAAATTTTTCCAAGGCCATTTGATTTATAGCGAAAATTCATAATCGGCATAGGTGCGTGCCACCTCGTCGAGAATTTCACAGACTTGCTCATAGCTTTCCGTGGTGACCATTTCAGTACGGTATTGCTTGAAGTTGGGCATCCCTCGGAAATAATTCGTGTAATGCCTCCTCATTTCCAGGATTCCAAGCTTTTCACCTTTCCATTCCACAGAGAAGTCTAGGTGTTTTTTAGCGACGGCTATCCGCTCATCCAAGGTAGGAGGTGCCAGTTTTTCGCCAGTTTCCAAAAAATGCTTGATTTCATTGAATATCCATGGGTAACCGATAGATGCTCTCCCGATCATCATGCCGTCTACATTGTATTTGGCCTTGTATTCGGCAGCTCTTTCTGGGGTGTCGATATCGCCATTGCCAAAGACCGGTATATGCAGTCTTGGATTGTCTTTCACCAAGTTGAGGTAAGACCAGTCAGCTTCACCTTTGTACATCTGCTTTCTGGTGCGGGCATGGATACTGATGGCTTGTATGCCTACGTCTTGCAGTCTTTCGGCCACTTCCACGATCCGAATGGTATCATTGTCCCATCCCAAACGGGTTTTCACAGTCACGGGGATTTTGACAGCTTTGACGATTTCCGCAGTCATGGAGACCATTTTGTCAATGTCAAGTAGGATTCCGGCTCCGGCCCCTTTGCAGGCGACTTTGTTGACGGGGCAGCCGTAGTTGATATCCAAAATATCCGGTTGCGCCTCCTCTACGATGGCCGCTGCCTCCCGCATGGACTGGATCTCATTGCCAAAAATCTGAATCCCAATAGGTTTTTCGTAATCGAAAATATCCAGTTTTTGCACGCTTTTGGCAGCATCACGGATCAGCCCTTCCGAACTGATAAATTCGGTATACATCAAATCAGCCCCGTTTTGCTTGCACACTGCCCGGAAGGGTGGATCACTCACATCCTCCATAGGTGCCAGCAACAAGGGGAAGTCTCCCAACTCTAAGTTTCCTATCTTTACCACTGCTTATTCTAAATTTGGCGTAAATTTACGTCCAAATATGGAGATTTACGAAACTCACACAGAAATAGCCAAAAGAAAGAGCTGGCTTTTGTCGCTGGTAGTCATTGTTTTAGTGTCATTGGGAGCCCTGATTTTATTGCAGGCGATTGCTTTGGCTTTGGCAGTTCCACTATTTCACATCACTTTAGAAGAGATCATGGCCTTGATGTCAGGAGATTCTTCGGTACCCAATGGACGTATGGCCATGCTTTTTATTCAAGGATTGGGTTCAGGAATTGGCTTCTGGCTGACCTCCTGGATGATTATCCATTGGATAGACAAAGCAAATTTGCGCTGGGATGTGCAGCTTGCCCGCTTTGACAGGAAAAAGTTCTGGGTAGTAGTTCTGCTGACAGTCGGGGGGATGTTTTTCAATTCTCTTCTAGTCTACTGGAACTCCCAACTGGTTTTGCCAGAGGCCTTGTCTGAAATAGAGGTCTGGATGAAATCCATGGAGGATCAGCTGATGGAAATGACCAAGTTTCTGACCGATTTCCAGTCTATTCCTGAGCTATTGGTAGGGATATTGGTCATTGGGGTTTTTGCAGGTATCGGTGAGGAGATGTTTTTCAGAGGCGTCCTTCAGCCCAAAATGCACCTCTATACTGGTTCGGTGCATTGGGGAATCTGGATCACCGCATTTATTTTCTCTGCTATACACGTTCAGTTTTATGGCTTTCTCCCGAGGATGTTTCTAGGGGCGATGTTTGGCTACATGTATTTCTATACGGGAAGCTTGGTTTATCCTATTTTGGCCCATATTTTCAATAACACTTTCACTGTTTTGATGGTTTACTTTGCCAATCAAGGCATGATAGATTTTGACATAGAGTCGACGGATGCGATATCTTACCCTTTGGCAATTGCCGGGTTTTTGGTGCTTATGGCTGGAATCTTTTATCTTAAAAAAACAAAACCCCTAGCTGATGGAGAACTGGATTAAGGTATTTGAAAGTGAGATGCAAGTCCGTGCCGAGATCGTCAAAGGTATTTTGGAAGAAAATGATATCCCCGCAGTAGTGCTGAACAAAAAGGAGACGGTCTATCAGGTATTTGGAACGTATGAAGTTCATGTGAGCCGCGAAAACCTCCTGCAGGCTACCAATCTAATTCAGAATGAGATCACGTTTTAATATCAATAATTACAGTAACCTGGGACAAAGAGCCATTACGGCAGCTTTGGGAGCAGTGGTGGTGATCTCAGCGATCGTCTATTCGGACTGGACCTATTTCCTTGTTTTTGCAGCTATTTTGGGTTTTGCTCAAATGGAATTCTACAAACTCTGTGGCCTGGATGGTATGCTTCCTTTGAAAAGCTTTGGGACATTTTTAGGCTTGCTGACGTTTACATTGACCTTCCTGATCGAGAAGGAGCAGTTTCCCAATGAATACATGATGCTGATCTTTCCGATCGTTTCGTTGACCTTTTTTATCAAGCTCTATAAGAAAACAGATAAAAAGCCTTTTACAGGTGTAGCATTTACCTATTTGGGAATCTTTTATGTGGCAGTTCCGTTTTCTCTGCTAAACTTGGCAGTATTTTCTGTCGACAAAGTCTACCATTATGAGATCATCTTAGGCTGTCTGCTGATCCTATGGGCCAGTGACACGGGAGCCTATTTCGCAGGGACGAAGTTTGGGAAGACCAAATTGTTTGAAAGAGTATCTCCTAAGAAGTCCTGGGAAGGATTTTTGGGTGGCGCCTTTTCTGCGATTGCGGTATCCTTTTTGATCGCTAGATATTTCCATTCGATTCAGGATTGGAAGTGGCTGGTGATAGCAGGGATCATCATTATCGCAGGCACTTACGGAGACTTGATTGAGTCTCTTTTCAAGCGCTCGATTGAAATCAAAGACTCAGGAACAGGGCTGCCAGGACATGGAGGATTTATGGACCGTTTTGACGGATTGTTATTATCCGCCCCATTTATCACGGCCTTTTTGAAAATCTTCTAATAAGCGGCAGGCAAAATTGAAATTCTACTTAATATTGCAACGTATTTCACCATACTAATAAAGACCCAATATGGCTTACATTGAACCGGCTCCGATCAAGGATAAAGAGAATCCTTTGGAGTCAATGATGGAACGATTCAACATCGCAGCAGAAAAGCTGGGATTGTCTGATGAGGTTTACAACGTATTGAAAAACCCGGCCCGTCAAGTGATTGTTTCCCTGCCCATCACGATGGACAATGGGAAGATTCAGGTATTTGAAGGGATCCGAGTGGTTCATTCCAATATCCTAGGTCCTGCCAAAGGCGGTATCCGATTTGCGCCAGATGTGCATATCGACGAAGTGCGAGCACTAGCCGCATGGATGACCTGGAAATGTGCCGTAGTGGACATTCCTTATGGAGGTGGTAAAGGCGGCGTGCGCTGCAATCCGCGTGAAATGTCCAAGGGAGAAATCGAGCGTCTGATGCGTGCCTATACCATGTCTATGATCGACGTGTTTGGCCCAGATAAGGATATTCCAGCTCCTGATATGGGAACCGGCCCTAGAGAGATGGCCTGGCTCATGGATGAATATTCCAAAGCTCATGGGATGACTGTCAACTCTGTGGTCACTGGGAAGCCTCTCGTTTTGGGAGGATCTCTGGGAAGAACAGAAGCTACCGGACGTGGTGTGATGGTTTCAGCTTTGGCAGCGATGCAAAAGTTGAAAATCAATCCTTTCCAAGCGACTTGTGCTGTTCAGGGATTTGGAAACGTAGGTTCATGGGCTGCAAGACTTTTGGAAGAAAGAGGTCTAAAAATCGTAGCTATCTCTGATCATACAGGAGCATTTTACAATGAGAAAGGTATAGATATCGTCAAAGCAATCGAATTCAGAGACGGCAATGGCGGTCATCTGGAAGGCTTTACCGGCGGAGATAAAATGACAGATCCGGCAGACCTACTTACTCTGGACGTAGATGTGCTCGTGCCAGCTGCAGTAGAAGATGTGATCACTGCCAAAAACGTGGATGACATCAAGGCTAAATTGATCGTAGAAGGAGCCAATGGCCCGACTTCAGCCAAAGCAGATGCCATCATCAATGAAAAAGGAATCATGGCTGTGCCTGATATTTTGGCCAATGCAGGAGGGGTAACCGTTTCATATTTCGAATGGGTACAAAACCGACTGGGATACAAATGGACGGCTGATCGGGTGAATAGACGCTCTGATCGAATCATGAAAGATGCTTTTGAAAATGTCTATCAGGCATCCATCAAATATGAAGTGCCGATGAGAATCGCTGCCTATATCGTGGCAATCGACAAAGTGGCCAAAACATACACCTATCGTGGCGGTTTCTAATTCTTGTCAATAACTAGAATCACTTATCTTTGAGGCGTGGAATAATTCTACGCCTCTTATCTTTATACTATGACCATACATCGCGAAGGACGGGTTTTATTATTTTGGTTGCTGATCATTTTGGTAGCAGCCAATTATGCTTTGTACTATTTTCTGCCTGATGCCAGATTTTGGCTGAATGTCAGTATGCTACTCAGCATTGGCCTGTATTTGATCATTCTTCAGTTTTTCAGAAATCCCATCTTTCAGCTTCCCAAAGACGATTCATTGGTCTATGCCCCTGCAGATGGCAAAGTGGTAGTGATTGAGGAGGCCTTGGAGGATGAGTTTCTCAAAGAAAAAAGAAAGCAGGTTTCTATTTTTATGTCTCCCATCAATGTCCATGTCAATCGCTCTCCAGTAGCTGGCAAGGTGGCTTTTTTCAAATATCACCCCGGGAAATACCTAGTGGCTTGGCATCCCAAGTCCAGTACAGAAAATGAGCGAACTTCCATGGTTTTACAGATGAAAAATGGAACGCAGATCATGGTGAGACAGATTGCCGGAGCTTTGGCACGGAGAATCAAGTGGTATGTAGGCGAGGGAGATCAATTGGAGCAAAACGGTGAGTTTGGGTTTATCAAATTCGGGTCCCGCGTAGATTTGTATCTTCCACTCGATGCAGAGATTTTGGTAGGTATGGATCAGGTGACCAAAGGAGGTAGGACTCCGATTGCGAGACTGAAAGGATAAAATTAGGGGGCTGGATTATTTAGCCCCTTTTTTCATCCGATAGATTCCATATCCCAAACCCAAAGTGGTAAGGAAAAAAATCAAAGTAGTCCATTCGAAAGTTCTTCGGGTGGACTTCATTGTTTCTATGCTTTTGTCTCGCTTGGCAAGAGCTCTTTTGAGTGCTTGGACATCTTGCTCCAGGCTGAGTGTGATGGTTTTGTAGTCGTCTTTTTCCTGTCCGATCACCGCGGTTTCGATTTTTCCGCTCAGCTTCAGTTCTTCGATGATTTGATTGTCTTTGGCAATGATTCTCGCCAGCCAATCATTGGTCTCCTTCATGTCTTTTTTGGTTCGGTTGCCAAAAATCCCTGATTTTTTGGATTCAGAGTCTTGCCATTGCTGGTGAAGGGACTGTCTCTCATTGACCAAATGCTCCAATTTGGCGGAATTTTGCTGGTCAGATTGAGGGGAGAAAAAGCTTAAAAAAAGGAATACTAAGATTGTCATGGCTTATCGGGGTTCAAAAGGGATCAACGAAAGAACTCCCCCTTTTCTTATTTTGAAGTGTAATTTGTCCTTGAGATAGAGCCCGCAAAATAAAAGCATTCCCAGGAAGAATATCCATGTGCCATGCTGGTATTTTCTGATATCAAATCCCGCTTGGTTGTATTCCTGGTTTTTTCTCGAAAGAGCTGCTTTCAGAGCCTGAATGTCTTTTTCTTGAGAGAGCACGATCTGTTTGTATTTCTTGGCATCGGAATAAACCTGCGAATCTTCCATGGAGTTTCTCAACTTCAGTTTTTGGATAATGGCATGGTCTATATCCATGATCTGATGTAGAATCGCGATCTCAGAAGCCTGGTTGACCAGCTGAATTCCAAAGAGCTCTTGAGGTGCCTGATTTTTGAGCTCGTGATGCAGGCGTTGTCTTTTCTCTAATAGCTGATCCAAAGCCTCACTGGCTTTGATCGAAAGTGGCAATAAAAGCATCCAAAAGAATAGGGCAGTTTTCACGGTTGTAAAAGGTTGGTTGCCGGATTATTTCCAATCCTTGTACCAAATACAACTTATTCTTTCCAGCCTTGCGTCATTTCCTTTTTGCCGGGAGGGCCGGGAGGATTTTCTACCAATAATCCCAAAGATTTTAAATCTCGCTTAAGCTGGCCTGAGGCTGAATAAGTCGTGAACAGTCCTCCGGATTTCATCGCTTCCGAAACTTTCTTCAATTGCTCAAAAGCCCATAATTCAGGCTGTTTGCTCGGTGCAAAGGCGTCAAAAAACACAATGTCCGCCGGATAGAGCTGCGCATCCTGGAGCGTCGTTTGGTCTTTTTTGAAATTGAAATATTCCGAAACTGGCCCACCTTCATTCCAAGGTAGTTTGTGTAGCGCTTCGAAATATTTGTGATAGTGCCAAATACCGTCGTTTTGATCAATGTAGTTGAGCTGTGAATAGATTTCCTCACTTAGTGGAAAAGGCTCTATGCTGTGATATAAAACAGGAATTTGATTTTGCTCCGCCCATACCAAGGTCAGCCAGGCATTGAGTCCGGTACCAAAGCCCACCTCAAAAACCCGGATTGGATATTTCATGGGGTTTTTGGCAAGCCAACTATCGAGACCATAGAGCATAAATACGTGAATGGATTCCCGATAGGCTCCGTGAAAACTATGATAAGTTTCTTTCAGCTCTTCATGGTAAAGGGAGTGGGACCCGTCCTCCGTGGTGATGATTTTGATGGGCTTGCTCATACTTGATAGATCAGGGCTACACAGTAGGCAGATACCCCTTCTTCTCTTCCCACAAAACCCAGCCATTCGGTCGTAGTAGCTTTGATAGAAATAGAAGATTCCGGAATATTCATGACTTCCGCCAAGCAGGATTTCATGGCGGGAATATGGGGATTGACTTTTGGGTTTTGCAGGCAAATGGTCGTATCCAAATTGCCTATCTCATAGCCAGCTTCCCGGAGGAGTTTCATGACTTCCGCCAGCAAGAGCTTGCTGTCTATACCTTTGTATTTGGGGTCTTTGTCAGAAAAATGATAACCGATATCTCGCATATTGGCTGCGCCAAGCAAGGCGTCACAGATGACATGGATGAGCACATCGGCATCCGAGTGTCCTACAGCTCCTTTTTCATGCTCCAGTTTGATGCCTCCTAGCCAAAAGTCATAGTCGGGCTGGAGCTGGTGGACATCGTATCCAAATCCGATTCTAAATGCGTTCATATTACTTACTTTGATAATATAGGACAGATGCTTGGGACTCATCCAGAATCTGGGTAGACCAAGATTTCAGATGATCAGGCCCAATCAGCGATTTTTTTTCATATTCATCCCAGTATAAGTCGGGATGACCGAGATTGGCATAAAAAGCCAAATTCATCACCCGATTGATCAATTGAATCGATTCATAGGTTTTCATGGCTCTGCCTTGATTTTTTACTTTTTGAAACTCTCTCTCTGGCAATTCCTGAATCATGAAGTCAGCGATCACTTCATCCAAAGCCTGAACTGCCTCTTGAGCAGAGACACCTTTTTCCATTTTTCCGGAGAAAACCAATAATCCTGGATCTAAAGAACCTAAGATATAGGCTCCAGCGGAGGCGAATAGTTTTCCGTTTTTAACAAGCCTTTGTTCTAGGATGGAAGATTTGCCGAAGCCAAGAAAATCCGATATCAAATCTGCTTCAATAAAACCATTTTGGCCTTTCGCTGGCATTTTGTAGGCTTTATAGAGCGCGTCGGTGGGTACTGGATAGTTGACGGTTTTTTCTCTTTTGGATTGCTGGCGGCCTTCAATAGGGATTAGTTGCGTTTCTTTTATTGCGGGAGGGATAGGGCCAAACCATTTTTCGGCGAGCTTCTTGACCTGATCCGCACTCACTGCGCCACCAATGACCAAAATAGCATTGTTAGGTGCGTAGTGTTTTTTGTAAAAGTCCCATACGTCTTCTCTGGTGTAGCCCTCGATGTCCGCTGGTGTTTGACCTATAGTAGGCCAGCGATAGGGGTGGGTCTCATAGGCAAGCTCTCGGAGGTGATGCCAGACCTCTCCGTAGGGTTGGTTGAGGTAGCGCTGCTTGTATTCTTCTAAGACTACTTTGCGCTGTGTCTCTATGGTTTTTTCCGTGAGGGTCAGCTGGAGCATCCTGTCTGATTCGAGCCAAAACGCCGTTTCTATATTGGCAGCTGGCAGGTTCATATAGTAGTTGGTGATGTCCGGGCTGGTGAAGGCATTACAGTTGCCTCCGACACGCTCCAGTTCTCTGTCAAAAACCGGTACATTGGCAGAGCTGCCAAACATCAAATGCTCAAAAAAATGAGCAAGACCAGTTTTGCCAGGTATTTCATTTCGAGATCCTACTTTATAGAGTAGATTGAAAACAGCCATTTTGCTGCTTTGATCTTCGTGGACGATCACCTCAAGTCCGTTATCCAGAAAAAACCGTTCGTAGGAAAGCATCATTTGTGGGGCAAAGCTAATCTTTTTTGATTAACCTGATATTAATCTAAGAAAAGCTAAATTGCCTGAGAATGTTCCAAAAACTGAAAATTTCAGCCAGGCGATCAAGCCCGTTCCTGTAAGTCAGTCGTATTTTGTGCCGAAAAATCGAACTTTGGAATCCCTCATCCAGTTTGCATACGATAGTCATATCCCCTCATCCATGAAAAAACATTGTATTGATCTCCATGAAACAGGACAGTTTTCTTCATTTTTTTTGGATTATATAGCTGGTAAAGCTGAGCTTCGGCCCTTTTATAGTCATCTTCCAGCGTTAGAAAGCTTTCCCAAGGCCATTGAGAATAAGAGTTTTTCGCCAGAGACAAGAAAGATTCTCTGTCAAAGCTTGCAGAATCAGTACGAGGGGATAGAACTTTTTGAAGAGGAAAAATCGAGTTTGAGTCAGCTTTCAGACGAGAAGACATTCACAGTCACCACCGGGCATCAACTGAATTTATTTACCGGACCACTTTACTTTATTTATAAAATAGTTTCCACGATTCGACTGGCAGAGCAGTTAAATGCAGCTTATCCTGCTTATCGATTTGTGCCAGTCTATTGGATGGCGACGGAGGATCATGATTTTGATGAGATCAACTACTTCAAGCTAGATGGCAAAAAGTATCAATGGAACTCAGATCAACATGGAGCTGTAGGCGATTTTGTGTTGGATGAAGGGTTTAGGGAGTATTTGAAAACTCTTGGTTTTATTCCAGAAGTATTCAAGTCCGCCTACTCCAGTAGCAAAACCCTCAAGGAAGCTGTACGAAAATATGTGCACGATCTTTTTGGAAAAAAAGGGTTGCTTATCGTTGATGGACATGATGCGGCCTTGAAGACAGTTTTCAAGCACGTAATCAGGGAGGATCTTTTTGAGCATACACCACATAAGGAGGCAACTCTTAAAACTGAATCGCTGGAGTCTTTGGGTTACGGCGGGCAGATTTTCCCAAGGGAAATCAATTTATTCTATTTAGAAGCTGGGATTCGAGAAAGAATAGAACGACAGGGTGATCGATTTGTAGTTTTGAATACTGAGTTGAGTTTTTCACAAGCGGAAATGGAAGCTTTGATAGAGCAAAGCCCGGAGAAATTTAGCCCCAATGTTGTGTTGCGTCCTTTGTATCAAGAAATGATTCTCCCCAATCTGGCTTATTTTGGAGGTCCGGCAGAGGTTGTTTATTGGCTTCAATTGAAGGGAGTTTTTGATCATTTTGACCAAGCTTTTCCAATCTTACTTCCAAGGAATTTTGCTTTGGTTCTAGATAAGTTGACCCAACAAAAGATGAGACAACTCGGATGGGAGCCTGCAGAATTATTTGGTGATATCGAACAATGGAAAAAAGAGCATGTAGCAGAGCATGCGCAAGAAGATATTGAGCTGAAAGCAGAAAAGGAACAGCTGGCCCAGCTATTTGATCAAAGAGGTGAGTCTGCAGCAGCGCTAGAGAAGAGTCTTCAGGATTCTTTTGCGTCCGCCAAGACCAGGGCATTGAAGATTTTGGATCAGATGAGTGATAAGCTACGAAAAGCCGAGGAGCGACGCCAGCATGTCGATCTGGCCAGGGCTGACGCTGTGAAGGACTGGATCGCTCCAGGTGGGAGTCCACAAGAGCGAGTAGTGAATATGATGCAGTTTTATCTTCAAGATCAGAGTTTTGTGGAGCAGCTCTATGAGTTGTTTGATCCGCTGGATTTTAGAATGATGGTACTGGAGCCATGACATCAGTCAAAGATCAGATCAGGCAAGAGTATAAAAAAAGGCGCAGGCAACTTTCTGATGAGGAAGCTGCAAGGTTGTCACAGCAAGTTTGTGAGCGTGCTAAGTCCTTTTTGGAAGATAGGAATGAGCTGAAGCGAATTCATATTTTTCTTCCGATAGCCTCACAAAGAGAAGTTGATACATTTCCGCTGTTAGATTTTCTGTGGGCCAATGGCTATGATGTCTCTACTTCTCTGGTGGATCCAGCATCGGGGGATCTTAAGACGGTTTCTGTTCCTGCCGGTGTCACATTTCACTATGATTCCTGGGGGATTCCGATTCCGTCCATATTTGAGAATAAAAATCCTGAAGAACTAGAGTTGATTTTTGTGCCTTTGCTGGCTTATGACCTTTATGGAATGAGAATTGGTTTTGGAAAAGGATATTACGATCGCTTTTTTTCTTCCTTGCAAAACCTTCCTGTCAAGGTGGGGATGAGCTTTTTTGAGCCGGAAGGGCGGCTACCTGCCGAATCGCACGATATCCCGTTAGACTTTTGCATTACTCCTATAAAAGTTCTTACTTTTTGAGAGTAATCACTCATCTATGAAAAAATCACTTTTGGCAATACTCTTAACGGTAGTTCTAGGTGTTCTGCCCATGTTGTCTCATGCCCAAATGGGAGGCTACAATACAATGGTAGGTGTGGTAGGAGGTACCAACATCGGCGGTACTGTCAAGCAATTTGTCAGTGAGACAGGTGCAGTGGATTTGTTGGTTTACAACAGGTGGAAAGGTTGGGTAGGAGCGCTATTGTACGAGCATCATTGGGATATTCGTGAATTTTACGGTTTGGAGTGGTATGTAGGTGCTGGTGGGCACTTCGGAATGTGGAAAGATGGGAAAGGTGAGCCGCCTTGGGTATACAAGATAGATCAGGATTACAATGTTTTTGGGGTCGATGCGATCGTGGGTTTAGAGTACAATATCAACAGAAGCAATTTTTATCTGGGAGGATACTGGAAACCCGCATATAATTTTGCTGAATTCACGAGGCTTTGGGAGGATGAGGCAGCCTTTACATTGAGATATTCGTTTTAAGAAAAGTTGATTTGCTAAATTTTTAAACCTGTTTTTGAAATATTGACAAAAAATGATGCTCTTGATAAGATAATTAGACCCTAGTCATCATAATTTTTTGAAAAAAATAGATCTCAAATAGCTCCTTATATTGACGGTCCAAATATTTGATTTTTAAATCACTCATTTTAGTTTGAAAATTTTATCAATGCTGATTTGAGAATTATTATTTATTGAAAATGGTTTAAAATCGAGAAAATATTTTTTTTAAAGTTTCTTCACTGGATCAACGAAGCGAAATAAAATTCTGTTTGAGTTAACAAAATCAGAACATATTGTTAATTATTGTTAATATCGGCCGCTTTACCAAATAATCGTTTTTTAGAGCCACTCATACAAAATATTCACCGTTGGTTTTGGATAAATGCTTGTAATTAGAACTATTCAAATAAATATGATAATATAAAAAATATTTGTTTCTTTTTTTGTCTAAAACGAATTTGAAATTGCAATATATCAATATTTTTTCCTGTTTGTGGGTATTTTGAATTTAGCTTGAAAGGAATTTTATTTACGAATCAACTAAACTAAATACCTTATGAGAAAAGCTTTACTCTTTGTTGTTGCGCTTTTCACCATGACCCTCAGCTATGAGGTGTCGGCGCAGCAACGGGTAATTACCGGTACGGTAATTTCCGATGAAGATGGACTAGGCTTGCCGGGTGCAACCGTCCTCGTGAAAGGTACGACAGTGGGTACAACCACCGATTTGGATGGTAACTACTCCATTAACGTACCGGCGGGTTCAGATGTGCTGATTTATTCTTTCGTAGGTCTTGAGACCAAGGAAGAGGTGATCGGTAATCGGACCGTCATTGATGTGACCTTGACGACTGATGCTGCTCAACTATCCGAAGTGGTAGTCACAGCGATCGGTATCGAAAGGGAAAAGAAAGCCTTGGGCTATGCCGTTACCACTGTGGGTGACGAGCAGCTCGAAAATCGCCCTGAGCAAGACGTTGCCCGCGTTTTGCAAGGAAAAGTACCGGGTGTCAATATCACTTCTACCAACGGGATGTCCGGTTCTGGTACCAACATGGTCATCAGGGGTTACTCATCCGCTACCGGATCTAACCAGCCATTATTCGTAGTAGATGGTGTGCCATTCAACACTAGTACCAACAATACCAATGGATTTACCACTGGGGGTGCTACGACTTCTTCTCGTTTCTTGGATATAGATCCAAATAACATCGAGACCATGTCAGTATTGAAAGGTCTATCTGCTACAGTATTGTATGGAGATCAAGGTAGAAACGGGGTGATCTTGATCACTACCAAATCAGGTGCTTCTAAAAGAAGAGCTGCTGAAGTGACTGTAAATCAATCTGTATTCTCCAACAAAGCGGCTTCTTTGCCTACTTATGGTTATACTTATGGTAACGGTTTCCAGCAAGCACCAGGATTCTTCTTCTCCAACTTTGGACCTAGAATGGATCTTGGCCTGACAGTAAATCACCCTTATGCTACTTCTTCTGTAGCTTCCGTAAGAGAGGCATTCCCAGAGTTTTGGGTGGATGGTATCGTAGGTGGTACTCCTGTTCAGTATGAGTACAAGGCTTACGAAGACCCTTCTACTGCTTTCTTCAGAACAGGTATCGTAACTAACACATCTGTTCAGATTTCTGGTGGATCTGACCGAACTGGTTTCAATGCAAGCTTTGGGTATACAGATGATGAAGGATTTACTCCAGGTAACGAATTGAAAAAGTATAACTTCGGTTTGGGAGTGAACTCTGCCATTTCTGATAAGTTCTCCGTGAATTCATCCTTCACTTTTGCGATTACTGATCTTCAGTCTCCTCCTGTGAACGCGGCTTATGGATCCGGTCCTGCTGGTGGTGTTCCTTCTGTATTTGCTCACGTGTTGTATACTCCGCGTTCTGTAGATTTGGCAGGTTTGCCATTTGAGAACCCAGTAGACAACAGCTCTGTCTATTATAGAGGCGGTAATGATATTGTAAACCCAAGATGGTTGGCAAAATATTACACCAATACCTCTGACGTACAGCGTTTCTTCAATTCTACTTCCTTAGTATATGACTTCAGCGACAATTTCTCTGTGACTTACAGAATCGGTTTGGATACTTATACTGAGAAGCAAGAAAAGAAATATAATAAAGGTGCTGGATCAGGTAGTGCTGCTATCCAATCTGGGATGTACACCACTGCCAATATTGTCAATACTATCTGGAACCAAGATTTGATCTTGAACTGGAAAAAGGAATTCTCAGACAAGTTTGGGATGAGTGCTTTGCTTGGAGGTAACTCCAGATATGATTCATTCATCAGAGATGGTATCGAATCTCAGGGTCAATTGGCTTTTGGTCTTTTCAGACATTCTAACTTCACTTCAGCTTCTCATGGAGGTTTGAATAGAACCCAGGAAGAAAGAAGAATGGGGGTTTACGCCAATGTGACTTTGGATTACTCTAACTACTTGTACTTCAACTTGTCAGCTAGAAATGACTGGACATCTACAGTAGAGGAAGAAAACAGAAGAATCCTGTATCCAGGAGCTTCCGTTTCCTTTATACCTAGTACTGCATTTGACTGGAACTCTTCTACCATCAATGATTTGAAATTGAGATTGGGTTATGGTACTTCCGCAGGTTTCCCAAGTCCATATAGCACCAGAAATACCTTATCTCAGAATGCAATTGCATTCTCAAGAGATGGTAATTTGACTCAGACTCACTCTGTGTCCAATGCTTTGGGTAACCCTAATTTGAAGCCAGAATTGATCCAAGAATTGGAGTTTGGTGTCGAAGCGGTAATGTTCAACAATAAGTTGAGATTGGATCTCTCCATGTTTGAGAAAAACACGAATGACTTGATTACAGATTCTCCAATTGATCCAGCTACAGGTTTTACTTCCACGGCGATCAATATCGGTAACATCAGAACAAGAGGTGTTGAACTTCAGGCAAATGTAACTCCTGTGTCTACAGCTTCTGGATTTACTTGGAACTCTACTGTCAACTGGAGTATGTACAGATCTGTGACTACTGAGTTGGGTGCTGGACTAGATGAGATCGTAGTAGCAGGCTTCACTACCTTGGGTAACTTCGCGATTCCTGGTGAGCCATTCAACGTGATCAAAGGTACCGACTTCTTGAGAGATGATGATGGCAATCCGATTGTCCTTTCTGACGGACTTTATGCTGCTGATCCGGAATTGAAAATCTTGGGCGATCCAAACCCAAGATGGAGTGGATCATGGATCAATACTTTCACATGGAAAGGATTTACCTTGAACGCAATGTTGGAATACAGACACAAAGGTGCGGTATTCTCCAATACTGTGACTGCTACCTTGGCTCGTGGTGTGACCAAAGATCCAGTAGCTGACAGAGAGATGACGTTCATTATGCCAGGTGTAAGACAAGATGGTACAAACGCCGATGGTACTCCAAACTATATCCAGAATGATATTCAGATTTCAGCATCTGATTACTTCTTTGGTGGGTATCAAGGTAGAACGGATGCACCTAACGTATTCGACGGATCTATGATCAGATTAAGAGAGGTCTCCTTGGGTTATGAGTTGCCAACTACCCTTTTGGCAAAAACTCCATTCAAAAGAGCTTCTGTGGCATTGAGCGGAACGAACCTTTGGTTCCTTGCTCTGAACTTCCCTCCAAACATGAACTTCGATGTGGATGTATTGGGGACGGGTGTTGGCAACGGATTGGGCTTTGACTTTGTAACCGGTCCTAGCTCTAAAAGATTTGGTGGAACTGTAACACTTGCATTCTAATCCCAAAACTGAATTACTATGAAAAAATTACTATATAGCTTGTTGTGTGCAAGTACGATGCTATTTGCTTCTTCCTGTGATCTCGATCTACTGGACGATCCAAATGCTGTAACGGCTGATACTGCATCGCCGGATTATCTGCTCAACAAGATCCAATTGGATTATAAAGATTTCTATCAAGGCATTAGCAATACGGGAATGTCCTTGACTAGAATGGTCAATCAAGGTAGTGCAAACTACGAAAGTGCCTACACTACTTCATCTACCAATGGATGGTGGAGTAATTCGTACGCCAATATCCTAGCCGATATTGCCTTTTTGGAGCCTTTGGCTGTGGAAGGTGGTTTGGAGAGACACTTGGGTATTGCTAAGACGATCAAGGCCATGGTGCTTTTCAACTTGGTAGATGTGTACGGAGACGTGCCTTACTCTGAAGCATTGGATGCTTCTAATTTCTTCCCAGTGGTAGATTCAGGAGCTTCTATTTATGATGCTGCATATGGACTTTTGGACGAAGCAGCAGCGCATTTTGTAGCGACTGGTTCTTCTGGTACTCCTAATGATTACTTCTATGGAAGAGACTATACCAAATGGGTTAGACTTGTCAATACATTGAAATTGAGATATTTTCTCAATTTGAGATTGGTTGATGAGGCAGGATCTGATGCAGGTATTTCTGCTTTGGTAGCTGGTGATAATATGCTCAAGGCAGGAGATGATTTTGTGTTCAGATTTGGTACTTCCAATGCAAACCCGGATTCAAGACACCCTAACTTCTCAGGTTCTTATACCTCTGGTGGTGGTACTTACCACTCTACTTATTACATGTGGCATATGACTGAAGAAAAAGGATTTGATGATCCTCGAGCAAGATTCTACTGGTATCGTCAAGTATTGGTAAACTCTACTAATGTGGATGAAATCGAGTGTATATCTCAGATCGCTCCGCCTCACTACTTGGCAGGTGGATTTATCTACTGTCTTCCAGGTGAAAGAGGATATTGGGGTCGTGATCACCTAGATCCAGATGGGGTTCCACCAGATGGGTTGAAGAGAACCATGTGGGGTGTTTATCCTGCAGGAGGTCGATTTGACAATGATTCTGCTACTCCGACTAATAATCCTTCTTTGGGAGCTCAAGGAGCAGGACTTTATCCAATCATGACTGCTTCAAATGTAGATTTTATGCTAGCTGAAGCTGCATTGGAAATCGACGGAGATGCTGCTGCTGCAAAGACCTATATGCTTTCTGGTATCCAGAAGCACATGGATTTTGTGACTGATTACGCTTTGGCTTCTCAAGATGCAGGTAATATTACTTCTTGGTATGCAGATCAGGCGACCACTTTGGAAGAAGATATCGATGCTTATATCGCTTTCGTAGGTGCTGAATATGATGGAGCTAGTAGCAAAATGGACGTTATCGGCCGTGAATACTGGTTGGCACTTTTCGGAAACGGAGTAGAATCTTACAACTTGTACCGAAGAACTGGAACTCCTAGCAGAATGCAGCCTGGTTTGGAAGAAGATCCAGGGAACTTCCCGAGATCCTTCTTGTATCCTAACACATACATGGTAACGAATACCAACGCAACCCAAAAATCAGGGTTGGACGCACAGGTATTCTGGGACAATAATCCAGCAGGTAACGCTTGGGTATACTAAACCAAATAAATTAGAGACACTATGAAAATGTTAAAATATACCTTTGGTTTGATGCTTGGAGCTCTTGTGTTCCTTAGTTCTTGTCGAGACTTCGTAGATCCAAATATCCCGTATAGTGATTTTGATACAGGAGCATATTTGAGAACTATCGATAGAACCAGCACAACCTTTAATTACTTTGATATGGCAAGTTCTACCTTCGCGCTGACTCTAGAGGCAGTCGATTCTGAAGATGGAGCTTCCGTAGAAACAGTAGATATCAATGTGCAGCACAGAAGATTGATTACTGGTGTCGGGCTGGAATATACTCCGGCTGCGGGACCTGTGACCGTGAAAACTATTTCTGCGTCTGATTTTGCGCCTAATGCTGATTCTAGATTCCTGAGAACATCTTTTGTGATCACTGCTGCTGAAGCTTTGGCAGCTGTAGGTTTGACAGAGGCTGATATCGAAGGAGGAGACGTGTTTGAATTTAGTGTGGAATTGCACGACAAGTACGGTCGTACCTTTAATAGAGAAAACGTATCCGGAAACATTGCTGGTGCACCATTCTATGATTCTCCTTTCCAGTACTTTGTGAGTGTAGTATGTCCGTCTGATTTGGCAGGTACCTACAACTTCACTCAGTCTGATATGGATTCTCCTTATGGATCTTGCGATGGTACCATTTCTGGTACTACTACTTGGACTTCGGCCACAGCTACTTCATATACCGTGAGTGATGGAACTTTTGGTTTCTTCGATTGCTATGGTGATTCTTGGGGCAGTGGTAGCGTAAGGATTTCTGATGCTTGCGGTAAATTGACCATGTCAGGTGCAGATAAATATGGAGGGGCTTACACTATGACTGTGATTAGCGCAGACTCTGAAAATCTAGTCTTCCAGTGGTTCAATACTTACGATGAAACAGGTATTGTAACTGTGATGGCAAATGAGGGTAAGCCTTGGCCGACCGGCTTAAGATAAATCTTGCTTTATAATTTTAAAAGGCAGTGCACCATGCACTGCCTTTTCTCTTTGTTTGACGATTTTTAGATGAGTCATGCTTCCTTTTTCTTAATTAATTCATTGAAGTGATGCGTAGAATTCTTGCTCTTTGCGTCTTGATCTTACTCTGCCTAAACTGGTCATGCGCAGAAGATGAAGCTGAAAATACATTTGTTGTTACCGAAGAGATTCTCCATTTAAGCGGAGATCAAATCAGGATGATGGGGAGGATAATCAGTAATCAGCAGATTGCTGTAACTGATCATGGCTTTTATTTGGCTACCGATTCTGGTTTTCAGAATCCCATTGTGGTTTCATTGGGAGAAAAAAGCGGTCCTGGTAGATTTGTGGGGGAGGCAAATTCTCTAGAATCAGGGCAAATCTATTTTTTAAAATCCTTCATTGAAAGAGGAGGAGAGCTGTCTTTTGGAGACGTAATGGAGCTGGAAACCTTGGAAGCTTTCATCGATTCTTATTCCCCATCCTTTGGGAGTGGGGGGGCAGACTTAGTAATCGTAGGCGGTAATTTCACGGAAGAAACTCAGGTTTTTTTCGGTGATCAAGAGGCACAGGTTAAAAGTATTGAATTCGAAAGCCGGCTGACTGTCGTGATTCCTGCTCCTGTTGATCAGGCAATAGTCCCGATTAAGATTGTGATCGAAGGAGAAAGTTATGAGTTTGACCAGAGGTTTGAGTATCAAGCGGGTAGGTATAGTGTAATATCTACTTTTCCAGAGGAAATAAAGCTGTATGATAATGTGTTTTTTCAAAAGGGAAGCGGTTTGTATTTTGGTCTTGGTACCTCCAATAAGCAGCAATTTCTTACTTACTTTCAACGATATGATGTAGAGTCCGATACATGGGCGAAAATTGATTTCCCGGGATCATCTCGGTCTTATGCATTTTTTACAGATAATTATATAGGTGGCGGGACTGCTGTTTTGGGAAGCAATCCCATTGTCATCAATAACTCATTTTGGAGAATTACCGATTCGGGTTTTCAGCGCTTGACTGATCTTCCTTTCGAAAGTAGAGAGTCTTTGGCATTGGAAATAAACCAAGCACTATATGTTTTTGGAAGTAAACAATTGGATGGACCCTCTCTTTGGAAATATGAACCCGGATCAGGTCATTGGTCTCAATTGTCTTCTCCTCCGGCTGATTTCGATGCTGAAGCTGCATCATTTACTTATCAAGGGATGATCTATTTGATTGCCTTGGATCAATCGATCTGGCGCTTTGATCCCGTATTGGAGTCTTGGGAGATGATTTCAGTTTATCCCGGCAGTATGGGGCAGGGGTATGGTATGGCAAAAGTCGTGGGAGATAAGGTGTACGTAGGCCTGTTTCGGCGAAGCAACGAAATGTGGGAGTTGGACATGAAGACATTGTCATGGAAATCAAAAAATCCCATGCCTGGATATCCGCAGAGTATTGTGGTGGGGCATTTTGTCAAGGGAGAAGTTCTTTATATCATGAGAATTCCGGAGTTTACTTTACCAGGGACTTACCCTATGGATTTATACAGGTTTGACCCGGAAGGGATTTAATTTGAAAATATGAAAAGACTACTACTTGCATTCGTTTTCATGATTCCGCTTTTTTCCCTGGCTCAATCCCAAGTCAAAAGAGAAGTGGTGGGAAGAGATATCGGTCAGCTGAAAAATATCAAAATATCAGGTCGGCTTTTGGATGAAATCACAGGGGAAGCTCTGGTAGGTGCGACTGTGACTGTCCCTGAGATCAATGTGACTCGAATCACCGACTCCAATGGCGCTTTTGAGTTGACCTTGGATCGGGCAGAATATACCTTGGAATTTCGCTATGTCGGCTATGAGACGATTCTCAAGCCGATTACTGCGGTGGGGGATGGAAGGCTTTCTATCAAAATGCTCCAAGAGGATTTTCAATTGGATGATGTCGTGATCTTTGGCCGAGATCCTGAGAAAAATATCAGGTCTACCGATATGGGAGCGATTACACTTTCCATGAATTCGATCAAAGAACTCCCGCCATTTTTGGGAGAAGTTGATATCATTCGCTCTATGGCTACTTTGCCAGGGGTGTCACAAGTGGGAGAAGCAGCTGCCGGACTCAATGTCCGCGGAGGTGGAGCTGATCAAAACCTGATTCAGTTTGCTGGTGCACCGATCTATAATCCAACTCACCTTTTTGGCTTGTTTACCTCTTTCAATGCAGATGTGGTGAATGATGTCACGCTTTACAAATCCGTGATTCCAAGTAGATACGGGGGCAGAGGATCTTCCATTTTGGACATCTTGCCAAAGGCAGGAAGTGTAGATCGCTGGGGTGGAGATTTGATGGTAAGTAATTATTCCGGAAAGGTTGGGATTAATGGGCCTTTGGTGAAAGAAAAGGTTTCTATCCGTGGAGGCTTTCGCGGCTCTTATATCAATTGGTTTTTGGGGGCTTTGAGCAATCCTGACCTGAATACTTCCCGTGCTAATTTCTACGATGGAAATTTGGTGATTTCGGCTCCCGTTTCGGAGAAAAATGAATTCACGTATAGCTTCTATACCTCCTATGATGATTTTGCATTTGCCTCTGATACGACGATTTCCTGGAAGAACAATTCTCACTCTTTAGAGTGGAAAAGTGCGCTGAATGATAAATTGAGTCTTAGCGCCTTGGGATATTATACCCAGTATGATTACGGGATTTTTAATCGATCCGGCATCAATGATTTTGATCTGAATTCTGGGATAGTTGATTTCGGAGCGAAGGTATTTGCAATGTATCAATTCTCGGAAACAAATAAGGTGACTTTTGGTGGGGAATTCAAAGATGTGACTTTGCAGCCTGGGGAATTAGCCCCAGTCAATGAGCAAGAGTCCGGTATTTTGCCCAAAAAAGTCCAGGATGAATTTGGGCGTGAGTCTGGAGTGCACTTCCAGCATGAGTTTGAGCTAGGCGAAAAGTTGGGTGTTTCCTATGGTCTTCGCTATGATATGTACCAGTATTTTGGTCCGAGGACTGTGCGGGAATATGCCGAGAATCAACCGATTTCTGACGGTAGTGCTATCGGGGAGACAAGCTATGGGGATGGTGAGAAAATCACTTCCTACGATGGCTTGGGGCCAAGAGCCTCGGTACGCTATTCACTTTCGAAGGCCAGCTCCATCAAAGCTGGATACAATAAAATGTACCAGTTTATCCATCTGATATCCAATACGGCTACGATTGCTCCGACTGATGTGTGGAAATTGAGTGATCAGTTCTTGGAGCCCCAGATTGTAGATCAGTATTCCTTGGGATTTTACAACAATTTCAAGGGGAATATCTTCGAAACTTCAATAGAGGTCTATTACAAGGATGTCCAAAATGTGGTGGAATACAAAGACGGAGCAAATCTGATTCTACAAAATCACCTTGAAACTGAATTGGTGCCGGCCGAAGGGCAAGCTTATGGCATTGAATTATATGTGAAAAAGAACCTCGGGAGGCTGACAGGCTGGGTTTCTTATACCTACTCCAGAAGTTTGCGAAGAGTCATCACTCCATACGAAGAGGAGATGATCAATGATGGCGAGTGGTATTCGTCCAACTATGACAAGCCTCATGATTTGACTTTAATCGGGAATTACAAAGTGAGCAGCAATACGTCTGTTTCTGCTACATTTGGCTATAGCACGGGAAGACCAGTGACTTACCCTGAGGCCAAATTTGATTATTCGGGAAATAGTCTGGCCTATTTTGACAGAAGGAATGAACAGCGATTGCCTGATTTTCATCGCTTGGATTTGGCGGTGAATTTCAAATTGAAAGGTCAAGGCAAATTCTTTGAGGGAGACTGGACTTTCTCTGTGCTGAATGTCTATGGGCGTAAAAATCCTTTCTCGCTCTTTTTTGTAGATCAAGAAGGCTCACCCCCTCAAGCCCTTAGATTAGCGGTATTGGGCGTACCACTTCCTAGTTTGAGTTATTCAATCCAATTTTGATGAGTAGAATTTTTCGAAAAATAGTGGGACTAGGTGCAGTGGCTTTGATGTCTGCATGTGTGGATCCATACGAAGTAGAGGTAGGCGATGGCGTACAGCTTTTGACAGTAGAAGGGATGATTACTACGGATCCAGGGAGACATAGTATTCAGCTGACACGATCTGATACTTATGGGTCTGTGTTTGAGGGGTTGGTCAGGCCTGTGTCCCTCGCTACTGTGGTGGTGAGAGATGATACCGGCAAAGTGACTTATTTGGAGGAAGATTCCGAGGTGAAGGGGAATTACCTAACTCCGGAGGGGTTTGCGGCAATAGCAGGGAGGGCTTACACCCTGCTGATTCAGTTGCAGAATGGGAAAACGTACAGCTCCTTGCCTGAAGTTGTGGCAGAACCTGTTCCTCTAGGAGAAATAGACTACTATTCTGTGACTTTTCCTGTAGAGGGTGAGTTAGAGCCAGATTCGGGAGTTCGATTTGTCGTGGATGTTGAGGATCCTGGTAATATAAACAACTTCTACTATTGGAAGACTGAAAACGTCATGTTTGAATTAAATGCAAGTCCGGAGCTATATATGGATCGAGAGACAAGGCAGCCTGCTCCCAAAGATTGCTGTGCTGTTTGCTATCTGGGAGAGAATATTGGGAATAGATCCATGTTTATAGCTACAGATGATGATTTCAATGGCTTGACTTCTCGTATTCCTGCCATGTTTATTCCGGATGATGGCTTGCGGTTTATTACGACATTCCGCATGGACTTGAGGCAGTTGACTGTTTCTTCGGAAGCTTACAGGTTTTTGAGATTGGTTAAGCAGCAGACCGAGTTGAGTGGATCGGTATTTGATCCACCTCCAGCTAATATTCGGGGGAACATGATCAGTTTGGACGATCCAGATGAAGTGGTGCTGGGATATTTTATGGCTGCCGGTGAGTCAAACAGAAGAATTTACCTTCATGGGGATGAGTTGGAATATCGTCAGCCGCTGAGCCTAATCGCTGATGATTGTCGTGTAGTAGTAGGTGCTCAAGAAAATCCTCCAGCGGATTGGACGCCTTGAAACTAAAAGGTGATTGTTTGGGAAAGAGCTCAATCAGAGAGGGTTTTCCAAATAAAAATAATGAAAATAGCAGATGGGAATAGATCGTTTTATGAAAAGGGCTTTAAGGTCCTTTTATTTTTAAAAACATATATTTGCTAAAGCAAATATGCGGTTTTTTTATCTTCTCAATTGCCCTTAGCTTTGTGTCATTCTCAACAAAAAATCATGGATAAATTTTCCTACATCGCTAATGCTCACGTTTCCTATATCGATGAGCTTTATAATTCCTACAAACAAGACCCAGAAGCCATAGATCCAAGTTGGAAAGAATTTTTCGACGGTTTTGATTTTGCATTGACCAACTATGGAGAAGGTGAAAATGGAGCTGGATCTACCACTTCATCTTCTGCTCCAGCCAAAAATGGCGCTTTGGCTACTCCAGGCACTATCATGGACATGGAGCAGTTACCAAAGGAGATTAAGGTCAGAGCATTGATCCATGCACATCGGTCAAGAGCGCACTTGAGGTCTACCACCAATCCGGTAAGGGAAAGAAGAGATAGAAAAGCCTTGATCGATCCTCAGGATTTTGGATTGGGTCAAGAGGATATGAATACTGAATTCCAAGCTGGCAATGAGATCGGAATCGGTAAGTCGAAATTATCCTCTATCATAGAAGCTTTGAAGACCATCTATGAAGGATCCATGGGATTTGAGTATCTCTATATTAGAGATCCTGAAATGTTGGATTGGTTCAAAACCAAGGTAGAAAAAGAAGCTTTGGCTTTCAATCCATCCGTAGATGAGAAAAAGAGAATATTGTTTAAGCTGAATCAAGCGGTAGTTTTTGAAAACTTCCTGCATACCAAGTATTTAGGTCAAAAGAGATTCTCCCTAGAAGGAGGGGAAAGTACTATTGCATTTTTAGATGCGGTGATCAATACTGGCGCTTTGGGTGGGGTAGAAGAAGTGATGATCGGGATGGCTCACAGAGGTCGTCTCAATGTGCTGGCAAATATCATGGGTAAAACCTACGAGCAGATTTTCTCTGAATTCGAAGGAACTGCGAAGCCTGACTTGACTATGGGTGATGGCGATGTGAAATATCACATGGGCTATTCATCTGATATTGTCACTCCTGGAGATAAGAAGGTTCACCTCAAACTAGCTCCAAACCCATCTCACCTAGAAGCGGTTAATCCAGTGGTAGAAGGTTTTCTTCGTGCCAAAATTGACTCTGAGTATCAAGGTGAAAAAACCAAGGCTTTGCCGATCCTGATTCATGGGGATGCGGCAGTAGCAGGTCAGGGCATCGTCTATGAGGTGACTCAGATGGCTGCTTTGAAAGGATATAATACAGGTGGAACCATCCACTTTGTGATCAATAACCAGGTAGGTTTTACCACTGATTTTGACGATGCGAGATCTTCCATCTACTGTACCGATGTAGCCAAAATCATTGACGCACCTGTCATCCACGTCAATGGAGACGATGCAGAAGCGGTAGTTTTCGCTGCGAAATTGGCGGCAGAATTCAGGCAGAAGTTTGGTCGTGACATCTTCGTGGACATGGTCTGCTACAGACGTCATGGGCACAATGAGTCTGACGAGCCTAAATTTACCCAACCGGAACTTTATAATATCATTTCTAAGCATCCAAACCCAAGAGAGGTGTATGTGAAGAAATTGACCGAGCGTGGAGATATCGATGCCAAAATTGCGTCTCAGATGGACGAAGAATTCCGTCAGTTGCTTCAGGATCGTCTCAACATGGTCAAAGAAAAGCCTCTTCCTTACCAAGCAACTAAGTTTGAAAGAGAGTGGGCAAACCTGAGAAGATCTTCTCCGGAGGATTTTGATCTTTCTCCAGAAACAGGCATCTCCGAAGAAGCAATCAAAGAAGTGGCTGAAGCATTGACGACATTGCCAAAAGGCTTTAAGCCAATCAAGCAGATCGAAGTGCAGATGAAGCAACGGAAGGACATGTTCTTCAAGTCCAAGTCCTTGAACTGGGCGTCTGCTGAATTGCTTGCTTACGGATCCATTCTTTTGGAAGGAAAAACAGTGCGTTTGACTGGTCAGGATGTGCAAAGAGGTACTTTCTCACACAGACACGCTGTATTGCATGATGCCAATACCAATGAGCCTTACAACTCTTTGAAAGAGATGAAAGGCAGAAAAGGCCAATTCCATATCTATAATTCCCTGCTTTCAGAATATGCAGTTTTGGGATTTGAGTATGGCTACGGCATGGCAAATCCACATTCATTGACACTTTGGGAAGCACAGTTTGGTGATTTTGCCAACGGCGCGCAGACGATGATTGACCAGTTTATTACCTCAGGAGAGTCTAAGTGGCAGAGACAAAACGGTTTGGTGATGCTACTCCCTCATGGCTATGAAGGTCAGGGACCTGAGCACTCCAATGCCCGTCCTGAGCGTTTCTTGCAGCTTTCTGCAGAGTACAATGTCATAGTGGCCAATATCACTGAGCCATCCAACTTCTTCCACATGCTGAGAAGACAGTTGGCTTGGGAATTCAGAAAACCATGTATCGTCATGTCTCCGAAGTCTCTATTGAGACATCCAAAAGTCATGTCGCCTGTAGAGGAGTTTACGCAAGGTAGATTTAGAGAGGTCCTTCCGGATACCACAGTGGAGGCAAAAGATGTCAAAAGAGTGGTGCTTTGTACCGGCAAGGTTTATTATGACCTAGAAGAAGCAAGAGAAAAAGAAAAAATCAAGAATGTAGCCATCGTTCGTATCGAGCAGTTGCATCCGCTTCCTAAGAAGCAGATTTTGGAACTTTTGAAAACCTACGAAGGTGCTGAAGTAGTTTGGGTACAGGAAGAGCCAGAAAATATGGGATATTGGACCTATATTTTGAGATTGCTTTATAAAGAACTACCAATGGAAGTGATCGCACGAAAAGTCAGCGCTTCACCAGCCACGGGATATAATAAAGTGCACGTGGAAGAGCAAAAAGCCATCGTGTCCAAAGCTTTGAAATTTTAATAAAATCCAGAATAATCATTTTATCCTTTTGCCATTTCATGGTGAAAACCAACAACAAAACACATGAGCAAAGTAATTAAAGTCCCGGCTGTAGGAGAATCTATCACCGAGGTGACCATTGGCCAGTGGTTTAAGAAGGACGGAGATACCGTTCAGATGGATGAGGTTCTATGCGAACTGGAATCAGATAAAGCTACCTTTGAACTACCTGCCGAAGCTGCTGGAGTATTGAGAATCAAAGCAGAAGAAGGAGATACGATTGAAATCGGAGCAGTAATTTGTGAAATAGAAGAAGCGGGTTCAGGTGTAGCAGCTGCCCCAAGTGGTGAATCCTCATCAAAACCTGCCGAAAAAGAAACTTCTGCCAAAACTACTGGTGAAATCAAGGATATGGTTGTGCCGACAGTTGGAGAGTCTATTACAGAGGTGACTTTGGCCAATTGGATCAAAGCGGACGGTGATTTTGTCAAGCTGGATGAGATTATCGCTGAGGTGGATTCTGATAAGGCTACTTTTGAACTGCCAGCTGAGGCTACCGGGATATTGAGACATGTGGCTCAAGAAGGAGATACCTTGGAAATAGGAGGGATGATCTGTAAAATCGAAGTGATGGATGGTGAGCCTGTAGCTGAGGCGAGTTCAGCAGCTGCTTCATCTGCCCCAGCCTCTTCGTCTGCACCTAGCAAGGATAGCTATGCTACTGGGCATGCTTCTCCGGCTGCTGCTAAGATCCTTTCCGAAAAAGGAATTGATTCTAGCGAGGTAAAGGGAACAGGTAAAGATGGGAGAATCACTAAAGAAGATGCTCAAGCAGCTCAAAAAGCGGCTCCTGCTACTGCGAAGGCTGAAAGCAAGCCAGCTCAGGAATCTGCTCCAGCTCCAGTGGCTGGATCCAGAAATGAACGCAGAGAGAAAATGTCTTCATTGAGAAAGACTGTTTCCAGAAGATTGGTAGCTGTGAAAAACGAAACAGCGATGTTGACGACTTTCAACGAGGTCAACATGAAGCCAATCATGGACTTGAGATCTAAATTCAAAGAGCAATTCAAAGAAAAGCATGGAGTAGGATTGGGCTTTATGTCCTTCTTTACCAAGGCTGTTTGCGTCGCTCTTCAGGAATGGCCTGCTGTGAATGCCAAAATTGACGGAAATGAAATCGTTTATAATGATTTCTGTGATATTTCGATTGCCGTATCCGCTCCGAAAGGATTGGTAGTACCAGTGATCAGAAATGCAGAAGCTTTGTCTTTTGACGGAGTAGAGAAAGAAGTTGTGCGTTTGGCGACCAAAGCCAGAGACAATAAATTATCTATCGAGGAGATGACTGGAGGTACTTTCACTATCACCAACGGTGGTGTGTTTGGCTCCATGATGTCGACTCCGATTATCAACGCCCCTCAGTCCGCTATTTTGGGTATGCACAATATCGTGCAGAGACCAATGGCTGTAAATGGTGAGGTGAAAATCCTTCCAATGATGTATGTGGCACTATCTTATGATCACAGAATCATCGATGGCCGTGAGTCTGTTAGCTTCTTGGTAAGAGTGAAGGAGTTGTTGGAAGATCCGACTAGGTTGTTGTTCGGCGTTTGATAATTGTACAAAGTACCAAGTACAATGTACAAAGAGCGAAATATTGTGTTTTGATATACAGGGGTTTAGGTTAAATTCAGATAGTTTTTAATCTAAATTCCAATATCATGAATCGTTTTAAAGAATTACTCGTCTGGCAAAAGGCCATTGATTTAGCTGTTGATGTTTATCAGGTCACTGAAAAGCTTCCAAAAGAGGAGCGTTTTGGCTTGATTAGTCAAATTAACAGATGTGTTGTTTCTATTCCTTCCAACATCGCAGAAGGGGCTGGCAGAAATACCAGCAAGGAGTTTAATAATTTCTTGGGAATCGCCCAAGGATCTTCGTTTGAGCTGGATACGCAATTGATTATTTCAAATCGTCTAAATTTTATCTCAAACCAAGAGTATCAAAATATTGAATCACAGCTTGAGCATATCCAAAATATGATTGCCAAGTTGAAAAAGAGTCTAAATGTTTAATTTCCGGCTACCTGGTACTTTGTACTTGGTACCTGGTACAAAGACAAAAAAATGTACGACGTCATAGTTATCGGTTCTGGTCCTGGTGGATATGTGGCAGCGATTCGCTGTGCACAGCTAGGGATGAAGACCGCCATAGTAGAAAAATATCCTACCCTTGGAGGTACTTGCCTAAATGTGGGCTGTATTCCTTCCAAAGCTTTGTTGGACTCCTCGGAGCATTATCACAATGCTGAGCATACCTTCAAAACCCATGGGATCAACCTAAGTAATCTTAAGGTAGACCTCAAGCAGATGATCACCCGTAAAAATGACGTGGTCAAGCAAAATACCGATGGGATAGATTACCTGATGAAAAAGAACAAAATCGATGTGCACCAAGGCGTAGGTTCCTTTGTGGACAAGACTACGGTCAAAGTGACCAAGGAGGATGGTTCTTCATCAGATATTCAAGGGAAAAATATCATCATTGCGACAGGCTCGAAGCCGTCTTCACTTCCTTTTATCCAGTTGGACAAGGATCGCGTGATCACTTCTACAGAAGCTTTGAATTTGAAAGAAATTCCAAAGCATTTGGTAGTGATTGGTGGTGGAGTAATTGGTTTGGAACTAGGCTCAGTCTATGCAAGATTGGGTGCCAAAGTTTCAGTGATCGAATTCATGGATTCTTTGATCCCAACGATGGACAAAACCATGGGTAAGGAGCTCCAGAAATCTTTGAAGAAGATCGGTTTCGAATTCTTTTTGAAGCATAAAGTGACTTCTGTTGAGAAAAAAGGCAAAGAAGTTACCGTCAAAGCAGACAATGCAAAAGGTGAAACTGTAGAAATCAAAGGAGATTATGTGTTGGTTTCTATAGGTAGAAGACCCTATACAGATGGGCTGAATGCTGAAGCTGCCGGAGTGAAATTGACAGATAGAGGGCAGATCAAGGTGAATGATCACTTGCAAACCAATGTGCCAAATATCTACGCAATCGGCGATGTGGTCAAAGGTGCGATGCTTGCCCACAAAGCGGAGGAAGAAGGTGTGTTTGTGGCCGAAGCCTTAGTTGGACAAAAGCCACATATTAATTACAATCTGATCCCGGGTGTTGTTTATACTTGGCCTGAAGTTGCTGCAGTTGGTTATACCGAAGAGCAACTGAAAGAAAAAGGCATCAAGTACAAAGCCGGTAAATTCCCATTTATGGCTTCTGGCCGTGCGAGAGCATCTATGGATACAGATGGCTTGGTGAAAGTGTTGGCAGATGCTGAAACTGACGAGATCCTGGGTGTTCATATGATCGGTCCGAGAACGGCTGATATGATCGCAGAAGCTGTGGTAGCGATGGAATATCGTGCCTCTGCAGAAGATATTGCGAGAATGTCCCATGCGCACCCTACTTATACAGAAGCTTTCAAGGAAGCTTGCTTGGCAGCAACTGACAATAGAGCTTTACACATTTAATAAATAGAACAGGAATTCAGAAAGCCATTTCTCAGCAAAGAGAAATGGCTTTTTCTTTTTCAAGAAAAATCTGTTATTTCCTGTATGAACTTTAAAATCGCAATCCTCGGAGCAGGGAATGTTGCATGGCATCTGGCTCCGGCTTTGGAAGAAGCTGGGCATCAAATCACAGAAATATATGCCAGAGATATACGGCGGGCTTCGGTAATCACAGAGCGAGTTTATTCAGCTGAGCCCACAGACGAATTGGATTTTACAGACAGCCAGGCGCGAATTTTTATCATAGCGGTGAAAGATGATGCGATTCCGGAAGTGGCTGACTCGGTGATTCTGCCGGAAGGAAGTATTTTGATTCATACTTCAGGATCCGTCCCTTTGGATGTGTTAGGTTACAGTTCGGCTAGTTATACAGGGATTTTTTATCCCTTGCAATCCTTTACAATGGGCCAAAAAATGGATCTATCGGATGTCCCATTTCTACTGGAGTCAGATGATCAGGAGGTGCTTTCACGATTGAAAAAATTAGCAAAAAGCCTTTCCAATCATGTCTATTCTGTCCGTTCCAAAGATCGAAAGGCCGTGCATATCGCGGCAGTTTTCGCTAGCAATTTTTCTAATCACATGATTCGGATAGCTGAAGAAATCATGAGAAGACAAGGCTTGGATTTTGAGATGATCAAACCTCTGATCATAGAGACCATTTCCAAAAGCCTCCAGATCGGTGCCAAAAAGGCCCAAACTGGTCCTGCTATTCGTGAAGATTTTGAGGTGATGGAAGGCCACTATCGATTTCTCAATTACAATGAACAGGTGGCAGAAATTTACCGTCTGGTTTCACAGGATATCATCGATTCTTAATCCTTCCAGTTGCCGAATTTCCCTTCTTGATAGTCTTGGTAGGCTTCATAGATCTGTTCCTGCGTATTCATGACAAAAGGCCCCTGAGCCACGACAGGTTCATTGAATGGCAAAGCATGACCCAAAATCAAGATGGAATCCTCCAATGCTTTGATAGTTACGGTTGAGCCTGAATTTTCGAATTCAACCAGATTTCTGAAAGGAACTGGACTATCGTTTACATCCAGTTTTCCTCGGACGACGTAGAAGAAAATATTTTCATCCTGCTGAATTTCTTTGGAAAACTCAGCGCCTTCTTGCAGATATACCGTGCTCATCGTGATCGGGAACGTGTCCTCAAAAGCGCCTTTGACTCCATTCCATTCACCAAAAAGCTGTTGGACTTGAATGTTTCCTTCATCAAGCTCAAAAGCTGGAATTTCATCTTTTTGAAGTCCAACGTAATTTGGATCCATCATCTTTTTGGAAGCAGGCAGGTTTAGCCAAAGCTGAAGAATCTCCAAATCACCTCCTTTGTTTTTGAATTCAGAGCTGGACACTTCTGCATGGATAAGTCCTTTTCCGGCAGTCATATATTGAACACCTCCAGGGCCAATCACGGATTCATGACCAGACGAGTCCTTGTGCATGATATCCCCTTCTACAATAAAAGTCACCGTTTCCATCCCTCTGTGTGGATGCGGACCAAAGGGCAATCCATTATTATGAGCCGGATAGGTTTGGAACCCATGATGATTTAAAAATAGGAACGGATCAATCATTTGCAGACTTCTCGTCGGCATAGGGCTGTAAGTGATCAGGTCTGCGATGGGTCTATATTCTGCGGAGTGTATTTTTTTGATCTTTCCCATAATAATTCGTGTATATACATGTAAATGCTTTTTCGTAGGAAAAAGTTTAGTATGTACTTAGTTTTTTACTGCAGGCACGTTGATAATTAGAAAATCCACTTGGAGTCTGTGGCGGGGTAAGTTTTCATTTCAAGGAGATCGACAGGTATTAATCTCAGAAACAAAAAAAGTCCTGCCATGAGACAGGACTTGATATATTGAGCCTTTGTGGAGGCTTACTTAAGCCAAGCTAGTTTTACTTCATCTGGAGCTTTCATGCGATCAGCTAATCTCATGTATCTATCAGCCAAACCAGAAAGATAATCTTGAGCCTTGGAAGCGATGTCATTGAGACCAGTGACAGCTTCGATTTTCCAGAAGCTGACCAAATGTTCGATGATTCTAGCATAGTCCCAACCGGTATAAATACCGACTTTTTGAGTGATTTCTGAAAAATCCTTATAAAGAGACTCTCTTTTGCCTCCCTCACCCATCAATACTGCAGGCATCACGATTTGCTTTCTCATCATCTTTTCAAATGCTACCATGGCACCACTTGGATCGATTTTGAAAATCTCAGACATAAAGGTTTTATACGCCTTTTCATGCCTGGCTTCATCTCCAGCAATTGTTTTGCATATGCGAGAAAGAACATGATCTCCAGCCTTATCCGCCAACTTGCCGGTATTGACATGAGAGATTTTGGTGGCTCTTTCCTGGAATGAAGTATAGATCATCGCCTGATAGGGATCAGAATCTGACTTTGGATCAAAGCCGTTGCTGATAAGCCTATGAATAGTCCTTTCTACCGCACCCATATCTACTCTTCCTGTGAGGTAGAGATATTTATTGAGCAGATCTCCATGACGATTCTCTTCTGCTGTCCAAGCCTTGGACCATCTCACCCAGCCTGATGGAGAGAGCAAACTTCTCTCATCGTTGATTCCCTCAAGCAAATTGAAATATGTCTGGTAGGATGGCAGGGCCTCCTCAGTGATCATATTACCTACCAAGGAAGTCAGAACTGTGTCAGGGATTCCTTCAGCTCTTTTTTGGAGTAGCTTGATGTCTTCCAGGGATTCTGGATTAGACATGTCAGGCAAGAAGTCAGAAGGCTGCCAGCAGGTGTCAGGATCTACGAGCACATTATCTACAGCGTGACCTACAAGGCCATCTAGCTGAGAAATCACCTCCATATTCTTTTCCAGCTCGTAATTGATCGGTTTTGAACTCATATTCATCGTATTTAAAAGGAACCTTCCAAGCAATGTCCGATTCCTACTATGTAAAGGTACGGACAATCTTGGAGATTAGATGTCAGAAAACCAGAATCCTAATCTCAGTTTCCATGGATGGGAGTTATCTGATTTTAAGATGTGAATCTATTTTGTCTAAAAGCTGTGACTCAATATTCCAATTGGTAAGCGGCTACTTTGTTTTTGAAAAACGTAGGGACATAGACAATTTTGGTAGATGGGTTGTAGCCGATATCAGCTGTATTTGATTCCTCGGCTTTGGTGTCAAGAAGAAGGGTTTCTCCATTTTGATCCACAAAATAGATTTCACCGGCCCATCTTGAAGCCACAAATTTGCCATCTCCCAAGGAGATCAGTCCATCTCCACCCGTTACTACATCATTTAGGACTTCAGAACTGCCATCTTCATTGATTTTTTTCAAACCTGAAGCATCCAGACCATAAAGAACTCCGTCAGCACTTACTTCCAGGCCATTGATAGATTCATTGCCTTCGGAAACCTTTTGGATTTGGCCATCAGCTAGGATATAGACGGTGCCTGTATTCATGTCGGTGAAAAAGACTTTGTCATCTTCGGTAGCAATATCATTGAGAAATTGGCCGCCATCGATAGGGTATTTTTGAGTGATTTCGCCGGATTCCAGATCTATCTCTACGAGCTCATCTATATCGGTGACATAAAGCTTACCATTGGCGATTCCCATTCCTTTGGGCGCATTTAGACCTGTTACAAAATCCTGTGTCACGATATTTCCCTCCGTATCAATGATAGAAATACTGCCTTTGCCGTCTTTTTCGGTTGGGTTTTGCCCGATGATGTTGGAAGTGTAGATTTTGCCGGACTGTGAGTCAAAAAGGACAGACTCAACTGTTTCCAGCGTCGCTGGGGTTTCCCACAATAAGGTGAGGCTTGGAGTTTTAGTTTCTTCCAAGACGATAGGCTCTTCTTGTACAGTTTCGACTGACTTCTCTGAGCTACAGCTCGCAAAAGCAATTGTTGCTAATCCGAGAATGCTGGTTGGGATGCGTAGTTTCATATGATGTGGATTTAGGTTGAAAAACTGAGTATAAATTTATCGGAATATTGGCAATTCTGCCAATACTCATCTATTTGTAGTTGTTGCAAAGATTCCACCAAAAGAAATGCTTTGTTTATACTCTAGAATATGGACTTGAGATCTTATTTCTGAGTGAAAATTACCCAAAGTGATGCGCAGCAGTCCCTCGAATTTAGATTTTTATGAAAAAGTGACCATTGGTGGATTTTTTTTCATGCATGATTCAAAAGCTCTTAACTTCCCTAACTGAAACCAACCTTGTACTATGAAAAAATACCTAAACTTATTAGCCTTGGCTGCTGTCGGATTTGCCTGTCAGCCACCTGCTGAAGAAACAGTCGATTACACGACTATGTCCGATGCAGAGCGATTGGAAGCAGCAAAAGAAATCGCCCATAACACGATCATGGTGGATGGTCACGTGGACCTTCCCTATCGAATGAAAGTCGGAGGGTTTACCCTGCAGAGAGAGATTTTGGATGTTTCTGTCCGTACTCCTGACGGTAATTTCGACTTCCCACGTTCCAAAGAAGGTGGTTTGGATGCTCCATTTATGTCCATCTATATTCCAGCCGGTAATCAGCAAACTCCCGGAGCGTCCAAAGCTCTAGCGGATTCTCTGATCATGATGACGGAGCGTTTGGCGGAGACTTTTCCTGATAAGTTCGCCATGGCTTATAGTCCGTCTGATGTAGAAGCTAATTTTGCAAAAGGATTGATCTCATTGCCAATGGGGATGGAAAATGGGGCGGGAATCGAAGATGACCTGTCTAATGTAGAATATTTCGCAGATCGTGGGATCCGATATATCACTTTGACACATGGTAAAGCAAACCTGATCGGCGACTCCAGTTACGATACAGTGAGATTATACAATGGATTGAGTGAATTTGGCGAGCAAGTCGTCAAGGAAATGAACCGTGTTGGGATTATGGTGGATTTGAGCCACGTTTCGGATGATACGTTCAAAGATGCCTTGGCAATTACCAAAGTTCCGGTGATAGCTTCTCACTCTTCTGCTAGAAAGTTTACCCCTGGATTTGAGAGAAACATGAGTGATGAACTGATCAAGGCAATGGCGGAAAACTGTGGTGTGATGATGATCAATTTCGGAGGAACTTTCATCGATTCTGCCTATGCTGCAGGCTCATCCAAAGTTCGTGAGCATTTGGTGAATTATATGGCAGAAAACAACCTTAGTCGTAGAGATTCGGCTTTTCAAGCGTATGCGGCTGAATATACCGCTGCGAACAACCCTTTCCCAACTGTCCAAAGAGTGGCTGATCATATCGACCATGTCGTGAGTTTGGTTGGGATTGACCATGTGGGTTTCGGGTCTGATTTCGACGGTGTGGGGGATTCCTTACCTACTGGATTGAAGGACGTTTCCATGTTTCCGAATCTGATCGCAGAGCTATTGAAGAGAGGCTACTCGGAAGAGGATATTGCCAAAATCTGCTATAAAAACGTGTTTAGAGTATGGCAGGCTGTGGAGGATTATGCAGCTAGTCAGAGCTAAAAAAAAACTATTAAAACCCTGGCCTCAAAAGTCAGGGTTTATTTTTTGAAACCGATAGTTTTCCGCTCTTGTGGACTTGGAGATAGCAGTTCTTCTAGTATTTGATAAATCCGTGAAATGTGATGGTTTTGCTCGGACTCGGATTGTTGAAGTTGGTGGATTTTTTCTTGAAGATCTGAGTAGCTGAGTGCCCATTCGCGGATTTTGACAAAAGTCCTCATGATTGAAATATTGACCTGAATGGCCTGTGGGCTATTGATGACTGATGAGAGCATGGCAACACCCTGTTCGGTAAAAACAAAAGGTGTAGTTCTCCTGCCTCCCCATCTTGAGGTCACATTTTGTGACTTCAAGTTTTTCCATTCTTCTTCATTCAGTTGAAACATAAAATCCTCAGGGAAGCGGTCAAGGTTTCTTTTTACGGCTTGGTTCAGAACTTTAGTTTGAACGCCATACATTTCAGCCAAATCAGAATCTACCATAACCTTTTGATTTCTGATTTTATGGATGAGTTGAAGAATATTTTCTTCTGGTTTATTGCTGTCCATATTTTTGAAAAATTGATTTTGGATCTAATGAAAAATTCAATGTTAAAATAGCGAATTTCCTTCTAAGACACTAATTCTTAAGTTACGCTCGTGGCTTTCCTGTTTCAAGTGTTTTTCTGTCAAAAATTCCGATAAATCCATTCTTCTTGCAATAATTCAGTCATTTTGACCGAAAATCTTGCTTGGTCGTAGTTTTGATCAACTGCTATCAAACACAGATAAAAAACGACTAACAATACATGGATTTCAAACAATTTACAATCAAATCTCAGGAGGCTATCCAGAAGGCAGCTGAGTTGGCGATGAGTGCGGGGCAACCTGCGATCGAGCCGGCACATTTGCTACAGGGGATTTTCTCAGAAGACGAGAATGTCACTGACTTTTTATTTAAAAAGCTCGGTGTCAACAAGCAATTGGTTTCCCAAAAGGTGGAAGATCAGTTGGCGAAACAACCAAAGGTATCTGGGGGAAATCAACAGCCTCATTTATCCAATGCCGCCAACCAAGCCTTGATTAAGGCAAAAGATTATCTCAAAACATTTGGGGATGAATATGTAGCGATCGAGCATTTGATTTTGGCGATTTTGGCAGGATCTGATGCGACCGCGCAATTGTTGAAAGATCAGGGTCTTGCAGAAAAGCCCCTGATCGAAGCAATAAAAGAACTTAGAAAAGGCAATAAAGTGACCGATCCAAACGCAGAAAGCAAATACAGAGCTTTGGAGAAATACTCCAAAAATCTAAATGATCTTGCCAAAAAAGGTAAGATCGATCCCGTCATCGGTAGAGATGAAGAGATCAGAAGGGTGCTTCAAATTTTAGCCAGAAGAACCAAAAATAACCCGATTCTTTTAGGTGAGCCGGGTGTGGGTAAGACCGCCATCGTAGAAGGATTGGCTCAAAGAATTGTGTCTGGTGACGTGCCCGAAAACTTAAAATCCAAGACTTTGATCTCCTTGGATATGGGCTTGCTGGTAGCCGGTGCGAAATACAAAGGAGAGTTTGAGGAGCGATTGAAAGCGGTCATCAAAGAGGTGACGGATTCGGATGGAGAGATCATTCTTTTCATTGATGAGATTCACACCTTGATAGGTGCCGGAGGTGGAGGAGAAGGAGCCATGGATGCTGCAAACTTGCTGAAACCAGCTTTGGCTCGAGGGGAGTTGCATGCGATTGGTGCCACTACTTTGAAGGAATACCAAAAGTATATCGAGAAGGATAAAGCATTGGAGCGAAGATTTCAGGCAGTGATTGTCGACGAGCCAGATGCTGCTGATGCGATTTCTATCCTCAGAGGTATAAAGGATAAATACGAATTGCACCACGGGGTTCGGATCAAAGACGATGCTGTCATTGCGTCCGTAGAGCTTTCTCAACGTTACATTTCTGATAGATTCCTACCGGATAAGGCCATTGACTTGATGGATGAGGCCGCAGCCAAATTGAGGATGGAGATTGATTCTTTGCCTCAGGAATTGGATGAGCTGAACCGTCGGATCATGCAGCTGGAAATCGAGCGTGAGGCGATCCGCAGGGAAAAGAATAAAGACAAAGAAACCGTTCTGAGTAAAGAGTTGGCCGAACTGGCTGAGAAGCGAGACAGTGTCAAAGCCAAGTGGGAGTCTGAAAAGGCTGTCATCATGGGCATCAGAAGGGAAAAAGAGAATATCGATAAGTTCAAGCTGGAAGCAGAGCAAGCTGAAAGAGCCGGAGATTTTGGCAAAGTTGCCGAGATCCGATACGGTAAAATCGGCGAGGCTGAGCAAAAACTGGAATCTTTCAAATCTCAATTGGCCGAAATGCAGGCGGGATCTCCTTTGCTGAAGGAAGAAGTAGATGCGGAAGATATCGCAGCTGTTGTTTCCAAGTGGACAGGAATCCCGATGAATAAAATGATTCAGTCGGAGCGAGAGAAACTACTCCACTTGGAGGATGAATTGGGTAGAAGAGTGGCAGGTCAGAAAGAAGCGATTGCGGCTCTTTCTGATGCAGTCCGAAGAAGCCGAGCAGGACTTCAAGATCCAAAACGTCCAATTGGTAGCTTTATCTTTATGGGTACTACAGGTGTCGGTAAGACTGAATTGGCGAAAGCTTTGGCAGAATACCTCTTCAATGATGAGAATGCCATGGTTCGAATCGATATGTCTGAATACCAAGAAAGACATGCGGTCAGCAGATTGGTAGGAGCGCCTCCGGGATATGTAGGATATGATGAAGGCGGTCAATTGACTGAGGCGGTAAGGAGAAAGCCTTACTCAGTGATTTTGTTGGATGAGATTGAAAAAGCCCATCCGGATGTGTTCAATATCCTATTGCAAGTATTGGACGATGGTCGATTGACTGATAACAAAGGTCGAATTGCCAACTTCAAGAATACCATCATCATCTTGACGACCAATATCGGCTCTCACTTGATCCAGGAGCGATTTGCTGAGATGGAAGAGTGGAATAAGGACGAAGTGCTTGATAAAACGAAAGCAGAAGTATTTGACTTGCTGAAAAAGTCAGTAAGACCTGAGTTTCTCAATCGTATCGATGAGACTATCATGTTTGAGCCTTTGAATAAGCAGATCATTCGTAAAATCGTCGATATCCAATGGAGAGAAATTCAGAAACGTTTGTCTGAATCCAACATTGAGATCGAGGCAACTACCGAAGTCTTGGATTACTTGGCTGAGGTGGGATTTGATCCACAGTTTGGAGCTAGACCTTTAAAGCGGACTATGCAACGTTTGATTCTGAATGAGCTTTCCAAAGAAATCTTGGCGGGATATATCAAAAATGATTCTGCTGTATTGGTTGATTTGGATGCCGACAAGCAGGTATATTTCAAAAATGTAGATGCTTCTATCGAAGTCTAATCAGAAATAGATTATAGCCCTTGGAGAGTTTTCTTCAAGGGCTTTTTTTGGTTTAACCATGCTGGTGAGATTTATCTCCACAACTTGCTTTTTCTTTTTTTCTAAAAATGCCTTTGGCTTTTTGCCAAAGAGTCGGTCTGATATAAATGACTTCTCCTAAAAGAATACTTTCATCCTCTTGTAATTCAATTTCTCCTAGTTGAAGAGGTAATTGGGTGTCATAAAAGGTAACTTCTTTTACTTTAAACCCAATAAAGGAGATTATTAAGGAATTTTTTTGACGTATTAAAGAGTCAGGAATCTCTAGCTCAAAATATCCGTCAAGGTCAGTGGAGACTCCAATTTTTTGACCTTTTAATTGGACTAGGGCACCGGGTAAGTCCTGTTTATCATTAAAGTAAAAGCTGATTACTTGTCCTCTAATTGATTTCTTGGGAGGAGTTGAATTAACTGGTTTAGCGTTTTGGCCAGTTTGCAATAGCTCTTGCTCCATTTTAATGGTAGTGGAGTTTTGGGCATCAGCAGGAATTGCCAATCCCAAAAACCCTAAAAATCCAAATGCCCATAATCCCGGAAAACTGACTTTTCTGGTAGGGACCTCTTGGACTTCCAATTGGCTAGGTCTAAAAATCCCACAGGTTTTTCCAGAGGTCTTTCGTAAGAAATCATGGACTTCTGTATTACTCATTTCTCTGAAGTCAAGTACTTCTTTTTGGCAAGAGGTACAGAAACCTCCTTTACCCGTTGGGGTAAAATTGGAGGGGTTTTCTGAACATGGGCTTGGTATTCTAATCATTTTTAGCTGACTGCTTCAACTGAATTTGCCCAAAATCTTTGGGGATTTTATTCAATTCAACCTTTACTTCCTCTTGGGAGCGATTGATATAAGAAATGACTAAGATTTGATCTTCGTTGAATTTGCTCAAATCCAAAGAGAAAAATCCGTTGATATCAGAAACGGTTCCTACTGTGGTTCCTTTTACGATGACAGTTGCTCCAGGAATAGCCTTCTCTTGCTCATCAATTACCTGTCCTTTGACTATTGGCTTTGTAGGAGGTCTTTCCATCTCCTGGCCCATGACCAAATTGGATGAATAAATAGTGCAGAAAGCAACTAGTAAAAATGAAAGTATTGAAGCTTTCATATAACGACTTGGTTAGTTTTGTAATTGATTGGTAGACATGAGTTTATTGTTTTTATTCAATTAACTAAAATTCTATCATTTTCTCAAAAACAACATGTTAAAAAAGCCCAAGGCTCTATGCATTCCACCAGTAGGTAAACTTGATGACCAAAGATCTATTCTTGGTGTAGAATGGTGCCGGAAGGTAATTGTCTGTGTACACGATAAACAAATCAGAAGCTGGCTTGAATCTCCACTGGAATCGGGTATTCAAATTAATGTTTTCGACCTGCTCATTGTATTGGACAAAAGTCGTGAAGAATAAGGTGTTGGTCAGAGTCAAATCTACCCGAGGTCCTACCAGCCAAAATCGCGTGTCTCCCCATGGTTCGGGAAGGTTGATCCGATTGTAATTTGTGGTCATAGCGATACTCACGTAGGGCTGGAATCGATACCCCAATTCCGTACTCACATTGTATCTTTCTCCATCGGCATAGTAGCCTCCCATTCGTGTGGAAAATGAATAAGTAAACAAGCTCTGGGGCTTTGAAATATACTCTGTACCCCAAGCAAACCAGGAATGATCGGTGCCAGCATCTAATGTTTCACCACTGTAATTGGTCGGGTCAAATGGTCTTTGGAGCTGGATGAAATCTTTCGCTATCCAGAGCATGAATGTGCTTTGGCTTCTCCACTTTAGGTTGTAGGCTAGGAAGGTAGTGTTGTCAGTTTGTTCTCCTTCTTTATTGAAGAAAAAGCGGGTTCCAAAATCAGGCCCGTGACTCAAGATTTTTTCACTTTGTGGAAACCAACGATAGCCGATTTCCGGATCGATTTTGAAATAGCCCCTTCTGGGAACATAGCCAACCTCAGCGGTATAATTTTCAGAAACATACTCATGCTGCCAGTTCCAGGTCAAGTTTCCAGACGTGTATTTCAAGTTGGCAGCATGGACAAATCCATTCCCTACATTGTCAGGGCCAAAACTTTGAAGCGCCATTACTTTACCTGTCCACAGATTGTTGGAGGAAGCCAAATTATACTCCAAGCCTACATTTCGATTGAACTGAGAGTAAATAGGCTGCTCGGAATTTTCATCTGGATTGTAATTGAGAGACTGTTTGTTGATGAAAATCCCAGTAACATTACTTCTGGCTCCGACCTGTCTTTGCAGTGCCAACACAGTGAAGTTTTGCGAGGGCAGCGCGTCCTCCTCCACTGTTCCTGTTTGCATATTCATGGCGCCAATCCTCCAATCTTTGTTGATCTTACCGCTCAGTCTGGCTCCAAACTGAATCGGTGCATTTAAGCCGATTCTCCGAGAGAAAAATGGCCGGATGGAAGTGTAGCCAAAGTTGGCAAACAAGTCTCCATTTTCTAGGAAGAATTGCCTTCTTTCTGGAAAAAACAACTCAAACCGATCCAGATTGGTGACTTGTCGATCGACTTCTACTTGGGAGAAATCAGGGTTGACCGTCAAGTCCAAATTCAAGGAAGAGGTCAATCCGATTTTGGCATCCAGACCTATTTCTTTTCTGTAAACATTTTCCCCTCCATTGTCAAAATCCTTGGAAATTCCTCCGAGAGCATAAGGAATCACAGAGACATTGGCTCCTGCTTGAGGTGGAGGATTGTCCCATGCTAAAATACCGGTGTAAGCCAAAGAAGCAGATGGGAACTGTCTTGGGACTGGGGCCCAACCTGATTTCTCGGTAGCCTTGAGATCCAATCTGGAGAAATTGATTCCCCATTCGGTAATCCCTTTTTTGTAGCGTATGGATTTGAAAGGAATCGCGGCTTCGAAGATCCATTTATCTTCGTAGTTTTTGACTTTGGAGGTCCACTTATTATCCCAACTCAAATCTACGCTTCCACCATTGTACATGATTCCGTCCCACTGAGCTCCGGCGGCATTGGCACCAAAGGAAAAGCCATTGGTCTGATCATCAAAAGGGTCCATGAAAAGCAGGAAGTTATCGTTTTTCCCAAAGGAGAAATCTCTTCTTAGGGATTCGACCATGTAAGGTCCATCGATCAGGTGATGATTTACGACAATAATGTAGAGATTATGATCATCGTAAGTCATTCGAACATCTGTTTGGACTTCAGCAAAACTGGTGTCCATCGGAGTGATCATGAAAAAATCTGTAGCAACATCAGCTTCTTGCCATGCTTTTTCATTCAAAACTCCATCGATATGGATTTCAGAACTTGCTTTTTTAATTGGTAAGCGGTAAGCAGCGTTTATTTTTTGGGCGTAGGAAGAGGATCCCAATATGAAAAACATACCAAGAAGGGCAATGATGGAGCGCATGAGATAGATTTATTTCCAAGTATAGGGATTTGAAAAGGTTTTGGGTGGATCTTAAGGTTTCAATCGATAGCTAAATGTCAAGTTGATCTGCCGTCTCATATACTGGGAGTTGCCTTCTGTGTAGAAATTGTAGCCCTCGGTGATGTATCGGTTTCGACGGGAATTGAGGATGTCATTGGCAGTAAGGATCAGCCGTCCGCGATCTTCCAGAATCACTTTGCTCGCTGAAAAATCCATGAAGAAAATTCCCTTTCGCACTCCCTGTGCTGTTTTTTGGCGTGCGTCGTAGTTGGCCCGAAGCTGAAGGTCCCAGCCTCCCTCTAGCGTAAACCTGGAAGTTTGTCTCGCCAAAAAAGAGGTGGTTTTTGCTTCATAGTCGGACTGGATATTGCTCCCGTCGATATCGGCATGGAAAAAATTCAAATTGAGATCTACCTTCCACCAGGTTTTGGGACGATAATCCGCACTGAGTTCCAATCCAAAAGACTGCTCACCAGTCAGATTATAAGGTTGAGTGACGGAATTTCCTTCTTCATTGACTGTTCTGATCCGCTCGATTTTGTCTGTGGTATTTCTGTAGTATGCCGTGCTAAAGAGTGTGCCTTTTTCGAAGTACTTGATATGTCCCAATTCAAAAGCATCGGTGAATTCTGGGTTTAAATCTGGGTTTCCGCTGAAGAAATTTCGCTGATCTGAGAAGGTGACGTAAGGACTTAAATCATTGTAAACGGGCCGCTGCACCCGTCTGGAGTAGCTCAACTGAAATGCATTCTCTTCGGTAACATTGTAGGTGACATGAGCGCTCGGGAAAAGATTGGTGTATTCTCGCGGATTCTCTTCGTTTGTCTCTTCCAAGATAGTTTCCACATCTGTGTATTCGGCCCGAAGCCCGGCTTGATAGGTCCAAGCTCCGGCTTTGTTGCCGTAGATTCCATAGGCGGCCAAGATGTTTTCATTGTAGAGGAAGATATTGTCCAGGCCGGGGATCGGACTGAGTTGTCCACTCTCGTCAGCTTCAGAAACTATAAAATCATTTTTCATGTCCCGAAAACTAGTTCTCAGTCCGGTTTCCAGCTTTCCATCATTGCCCGATGGTCTGACAAAGTCAAGTTGGAAGAGGTATTGATTTTCGTACTCATCATTGAGTGAAGTTTGGGTCAGAGAGCCACCTGGGATAGCTGTGCCGTTTGGATCATAGCTTTGCTCCGTAAAAAGCTGATCTGAATTTTCCCAATAGTTGAGATAGGTGAAGGCAGCGGTGAGCTCATGGCCCTTTTCTCCAAAAGTTTTTTTGTAGTTAACCGCTATTTCAGAATTTGGCTCCTGCTCAGTTTCGTCTTGTTTTCGAAGGCTATATCCCAGGAAATTATCTGTGCTATTCAGGTAATCCTCGTATCGGATATTGGTGATGCGATGTGCATCACTTCGGCGCCAAAGATAGGAGAGCGTGAGGATGCTTTGCTCGTTGAAATAGTAATCCAATCCTCCCCGGATATTGTTATTGTTTCCTTTTACCTTTCCGGAGTTGTTTTGGAGGAGGATCTGAGTTTCCCCATCTTCATAGACTTCTTGGTAGAGCTCACTCACATAAGGTTGATGTCTTCTTGCATAGCTGTAATTGATAAACCAATTGATTCTTTTGTGTCGGTAGTTGAGGTTGGCGGATGCTCCTAGATTAAGGGGAGTGCCTCCGATCAGTTCGAAGGAACCATTGAGCCCTTGTTGATTGTCCTTCTTCAGCACAATATTGATCACACCGGCCATGCCTTCTGCCTCATATCGAGCGGAGGGATTGGTGATGACTTCCACCCGTTCGACCATGTTGGCCTGTAGCTGTCGAAGTCCGGCTGATCCTTTGAAGCTCACCAGTCCAGAAGGCTTTCCATCGATCAAGATCCTGACATTGGATGAGCCTCTCAGCATCACATTTCCCTCGGGATCTACCGATACCGATGGGAGGTTCATCAAGATATCGGTAGCTGTGCCTCCGGCATTGGCTAGGTCTTTTCCCACGTTGAAGATTCTTTTATCCAGAGAAAGCTCCATCAGCGTTTTTTCTCCTTGAACGACCACTTCGTCTAGATTTTCAGCGCTGCTTTCCAAAGAAATATTGCCCAAATCGACCCGATTTTTTTCTCTAGAAAAGCGGATAATTTCTGTTTGATGGGATTCGAAACCCATAAATTCTATAAGTGCATAAAACTCTCCAAAAGGCACGTCGATAGAAAATTTACCATTCTCCTCCGAAATGCCACCGGCTACCAGACTGTCGGCTGGAGAATAAATAGCGACACTGGCAAACCCAAGCGGGTTGGTCGAGGATTTTTCAAGGATTGTTCCAGTGAGTTTGGCGGTGGACTGCTGCGAGTAGGATGTGAGACTCCAGCACATAAGGAGTAGAGCCAGTCCAAGCCTGAATTTTGGTAAAAATTGTTGCATTTAGGTTGTAGGTTTTTGGGTTTGAGCTTTGGTGTGATTCAAGCCATACCTGTAAGATATTTGGAAAAAATCTAAAATGCAGTCAAATAGTGATCAAAGGAGCGAAATCCCTGACGAATAGTGGGATATGGTTTTCAGAATTTGCTTTTGATAAAAAAAATCCCCGATTCATACCGGGGATTTTTAGATTTCAAACATAAGACTTTAGCTTTCTCAAAAAGCTCTTTCTTTCAGGTGCTCGTCTAGATCCAACTTATTGATTCCTTTGTCCAACCAGCATGGTGTATATCTATGCATTTAGGAGATGGCTAAAGAAATCAAACTTTTAAGCCCTTGATTTTGCGGTTTTTAAATTGATTCATGGATAAGCCTAAGGTTAAAATGCTTACTTTTTGGGCAAGGCTATACACTTTTAAATCGATAAAGAATGAAAGGGATAAATTTAGAGATTGATCAATCAATCATCACTGGGATAATTGATTCTAATAATTATTCATTGTCTTTGAGTCTTATGATTAGACACTCTAAGGATGAAGAGCAAGTAAGTCTCGTGTTTTCAGGATATGATAAGGATGAGGATAAACAGTTAGAGTATTATGTTGATCGATATTTTGGAGAGAAAGTCAACAAAGAAATCAAGATCAAATTGGTAGAAAATGAAGGAAAGGCTTCAATTCCGGTAAAAGAAGTGCAATTTGATGAATCGTTCAACAATGAGATGTTACTGAGAAGCTATAGAAAGTTAGAAGAACAACTTAAAACAAAAGGGCTGATCTAAACCTTAAAAGCATATTAAAGAGATTCAAAAAAAAATCCCCTGATACATTGAACTATCAGGGGATTTTCAAATTTCAAACTTAAGACTTTAGCTTTTTCAAAAAGCTCTCTCTTTGAGATGTTCCTCCAGATCCAGCTTGTTGATTCCTTTGTCCAACCAGTCAGGAGCGGCTTCACCTTTGAGGTGATGGTTGAAAAATTCCATCATACGGACAGAATAATCTTTTCTGTTTTCAAGTTTGCTCAAACCGTGATTTTCGCCCTTGTATTGAACCAGCACAACTGGCTTTTTCAGTCTTCTCAAGGCAGAATAGTACTCGATCCCCTGCGTGAAGTCTACCGCTCCGTCTTTGTCATTGTGCAACATTAGGAGAGGAGTGTTGACATTTTTCACATGATAAACTGGGCTATTTCTTTCATAAGAATCCCAGTTTTCCCAAGGACCACCGGTAAATCTTCCTTGGGAAGCTTCAAAGATGGACATGTTTCCACCACCCGAATTCCAGTAGATTAAGTCGTACATAGAGATCATATTGGTCAATGGAGCGCCTGCCGCAGCAGCTTTGAACATATCCGTCTGAGTGATCAAGAAAGCAGTCTGATAGCCGCCCCAGGAGTGACCATGGATACCGATGTTGTTTTCATCAATGACGCCTGTTTTGATGGCTTCTTTTACAGCCGGGATCACACACCAGACTGCCGACATTCCTGGATCATCCATGGTGTAAACGATATCTGGAATGAAGACTGCGAAACCATTGGAAGTATAAACATTCGGATTCCATCCCGTGCCGCTATAGCCTGGATTGGACCAATTGTGACGGGTTTGAGAGAGCTTCTCGTAATAGTAAACTACTGTTGGGTATTTTTTGCCTTCCTCATAGCCAGCTGGCAAGAATAAGGTTCCTTGGAGTTTTGCTCCTTTGTCAGAGGTGTAGTCCACCAATCTGGTGCCAGCAGACCAGGCGTATTTGTCAGCATCAGGAGTACCGTCAGTCACTTGAGTTGGGTTGGAAAGAGATGCATCTGTCAAGTACATTTCTGGAGCTTCATTGAAAGTCCCCTGTGAGTAATAATAGATGTCAGCATTCTTTGCTTTGCCCAAGCTGCCCACATAAGCATCCTCCCAAAGTAGCACCTCTGCACCTGGAGTCAAGCCTCCTTTTTTGGCAGGAGAAAGCTTAGCAATCCCGCTTTTCTTGGTCCATTCCCCATACGTGCGAATGTATGCTGGCTTGCTGAGGTCCAGTCCTTTTTCTTCCGGATCCAAGCTAAATCTGTATTGATAACGGATCTGATCTGTTTTGCCATTTAGAGTCAGGTTCTTAGCTTCTTCTCTGCTATTGCCTACAGGTACCTGCCAAATGTCCCAGCCATCTCGTAGTAGCACATATTTGCTGTCAGAGCTCCATCCCAATGGACTGTTCATTGGCTTAATCACATTGTGATCGTCTTCGGTATTGACAAAGGTGGTGGGGATGTTTTCGGTGATATTGGTGCTTTGACCAGCTGCAATGTCATAGATGTAAAAATGTCCATCTTCGGCATAGATCAGTTTGGTCCCATCAGGAGATTCTCTTGGGTAAGATGCATAATTTGGCAAGTAAAACTTGTTGAAAAGCTCTTTTTTAGCGCCAGTTTTCAAGTCTATGATGTAGTAATCTCGGTAGCTTTGGCCATCGAGATTTCCATCTAATTCATACGCAGTATAGTCGGAGCCCAAAGCATACTGTTGCTTGTCCAGGATGGTTAGGTCTTTCATACTGCTGTCTTGCAACTGAATATGCTTGCCTGCTGATACATCATACATGGACCAAAAACTGAAGTTTTTATCCTGATTCTCCATTACCTGCTGGCGGGACTGAAGACGGGCGTCGTTCCAGTGCCAAATGGTCATGTCTGGCTGGTCAGCGTCATTTTCTTTTTTGCCTTTGGTTTTGGTAGTGTCGAGTTTGGATATGGCTTTCTGCAAATCTGAGATAGATTTGATAGTGGTATCAGCCATGATTCTTTTCATTGCTTCGGATTCTGCCTGAGCCACTGAGTCCTTGTCCAATTCCTTTTTGACTTCTTCTTTCTTGGCCAATTCCTGAGGATGGATGCCATAGAATAGTCTTGTCAAGTCATCTGACCATCCCGGTCTTCTATTACCTGAGATCGTATAGGCTTTGTCAAAATGAATCGAATCTTTTTCTGGATTGTAGATTGTGACTTGGGGAGATGCCAGGTTTTTGACACCGATCACTTGTCCTTTGTCCTTCTTATACTTTTTGTCCTCTACCATCTTGAGTGCTGCAAAAGCATCCCCTTTTTCTGTCCAGTTGAGAGACTTGTAAGAGGCTTTGTCCGAGTCCAAAATTTGGGTGCTGTTTGCTGCGACGTTCATGAGGTATATGCCATTCCCAGACTGATTGGCTGCATCTACCGTGTAGGCAAGGTAGTTTCCGGCTTTGTTGAAGGAAAAGTCAGCAACGTTTCCAAGGTTTTGGCTTTTCTCTGTGGCTAGATGATAGATCAGGAGATCTGATCCTCTGCCGCCCCCGTTGCCATCTTTGGAAAGATTGAGTGCCAAAACGGAAGAAGCGTCTCTATTGAAAGAGTAGCTGGAGACATTTTCAAATTCTATTTTCTCTTTTTCTCCCAGTTTGATCAGGATGGCCTTGTTTTTAAGTGGCTTTCCTTTTTTCTTATCATTGGCTTTTTTCTCCGAAAAAGTAGGGTATTCCGTATAGACAAACCATTTACCGTCTTCGCTGAATTGCATCGAAGGATAGTTGGTAGAACCGATTTTGAAGGTTTGTTTGGTGGAGTCCACACCTACTTTTTGTAGGATGATCTCTCCATCCCCTTCCTGCTCAATCAGACCATAAGCTACCCACTGACCGTCATTGGAAAGTCGGAATGCCGAGCCGGGCATATATTTCCAAGTGGGGATGTCTTGCCAGGTGATGGGCTTGGCATCCTGTGCCTGTACACCCAAAACCAAGAGGATCAAGATACCCGTGAGGGATAAAATTTTTCTCATCTGTAGTTTTTTTGATTTAGACATTCAAAATAGGGAAAAAATAGAAAGGCTCCCTGTTTTATTTGACAGGGAGCCTGAGTGCTTTTTGATTGCTATGTTTGGGCGACTATTCTTTTGAGAATACGATTTTCCCACCCACCACGGTCATAGCTACCTTCGTATCCAAAATTTCCTCCTCGGGGATTTCCATGATGTTTTTGTCAAACACTGTGAAGTCGGCAGCTTTGCCTACTTCTAAGGAACCTTTGAATTCTTCTTCAAACTCTGCAAAAGCGCCATCCAGGGTATAGGATCTCAAAGCCTCTTCGCGAGTCATTTTTTGGGTGGCTTCGTATCCTTCAGTAGGAGTTCCTGCTAAGGTTTTTCGGGTGACCGAAGCGTAAAAAGATGGAATCGGATCTACTGGTTCTACAGGTGCATCGGTGCCATTGGTCACCACAGCGCCGCTTTGCATCAGTTTTTGCCAGACATAAGCGCCATCAACGATTCTCTGCTCACCCAATCGGTCGATTGCCCATGGCCTATCCGAACTCAAATGAATCGCCTGCATGGCTGCGATAACGCCCATTTCTCCAAATCTAGGAATGTCCTCTAAGTCGATGTGCTGGGCATGTTCGATCCTGAATCTATGATCTTTTATCTCTGGATTTTTTGCAAATGCAGCTTCGTAGCGATCCAGCACTTCCTGATTGGCTCGATCCCCGATAGCATGCGAGCAAACCTGAAAACCCAATGGAAGAGCTTTCTCGGATACCTCCGTGACCACTGACATCGGCAGTGTCTCATGACCTCTGTGACCCGGTCTGTCAGAATAATCCTCCAAGAGCCAAGCACCACGATTTCCCAATGCCCCATCGCAATTCAACTTGATGGAACGGACAGTCAAAAGGTGGTCCTCATCGATCATAGGGCCTTTTTTATACCATTCTTCCAAAAGCTCTGGCTGACGGCCTGTGAGCATGATATACATTCTGGAGGTCAGTTTTCCTTCCTTTTTAAATTGATCGACGAGATCGATTACATCTTGTCCCGAACCAGCATCATGAAAAGAAGTGATTCCTTTCTCCGCCAGCTCTTGTAGCGCCAAAGTCAAGGCCTCGGCTGCTCTTTCTGGAGTTTCATTTGGGATCAGTCTCGAAACCAGTCCAGAAGCTCTTTCTGATAGGATTCCTGTTGGATTACCCAATTCATCAACGATAATTTCTCCTCCCTCTATTTCCACAGGTCTTTCACCTTTCAGATTGGCAATACCTGCTAATTCAAGGGCTTTGCCATTGACAAAAGATGCATGACCAGAGGCGTGGCTGAGATAGACGGGGTTGTCTGGAGAGACTTCATTGAGCTGATCATTGGTTTGGAATCCATTGACTAGTTTCTCTGGTTTTTCGATCCATTTGTCCTGATGCCAGCCTCTTCCGGTGATCCAGTCGCCCGGCTTGGCTTTGGCTACCGCTTCAGCTACTTTTTCTACCAGTTCATCGTAGGTTTTGACATACATGAGGTCGAGTTCGAGCTTATTGTAGCCGATACCCATCAGGTGAGCATGTGATTCGATCAGTCCAGGGGTCATGGTCATGCCCAGCAAGTCCACCACTTGGGTAGATTGGCCGATATACTGGTCCATGTCGCTGCTATTTCCCAATGCTAGGATGAGGCCGTCTTTGACAGCGATCGCCTCTACTTTGGGGTTGGAATCGTCAACGGTATAGATAGTCCCGTTGAGATAGACTGTGTCTGCGGGATTGTCAGGTTGGGGTGAGCAAGAAAGGAGAATAACTCCTAAAATTGCGACGAGGTAAAGATGTTTCATGGTTTGCAAGATTCTGTATCGAAAGCTACGAGTTTACAGAATAGCTACAAAACCATCCAAAAATTAGCGAATCCAGATTTTTTTGGAAAGTCTCTGTCCCTGAGTTTCCAATTGGAAAATGTATAGTCCCGGAGAAAGAAATCCCGCTTGGATCTCAAGTTCCACGCCTGCATGGACTCGTATGTCGTCCAAAATCACTTGCCCCATGGCGGAAATCAGACGGCCGATGCCACTTTGATTGGAAATTACTTTGATCGGGCCATCGGTTGGGTTCGGGAAAAGTATCATTTGAAGGCCTTCTGTAGGAGATGTTGTTGAAGAAGCCGCTGAGAGGTATAGCAAACCTCCACCGCGCGTTCCCAGGACTAAATCATGCATTTCTCCCAAAACAGAGGGGATTGGTGTTATCCAGGTATTTCTTCCTAACCGACTAGTATACGCTATATTGTCAATTTCAATATTTACCTCTTCTCTCTGCGTATTTTCCATGAAGTTTTCGATGAAAACGAGTGTTCCTCTTTGGTCTACTGCATAGAGGTCTGGGTTTTCGCCTTCTATCACAGCGATGCTTAAATTCCTGTTGGCGGGGTTGTCCACAAAACCCAAAAAGTCTTCCTCTACCAGATTGGCTGCCAAAACAGAAAAATCCATTTCATACAGATCCAGGGCCCCATTTTGTCCTGCTACCAAGAGGTAGTCTTGACTTTGATACTTGAAAAACTGGATATAATCTCCAAGTGCCGCTCTGTAGCCTGTGATTTCCCTCTCTTGCCATTCGCCATTGATTTGATAGAAAAATGACTGAGTAGGAATGCCTTGAGACCATTTTTGCCCAGTCAGGACTGGATAGAGATTGCCATCGTTATCCAACGGTGCCAAGTATTGGATGTCGGTAAGTGCTAGATTTCTAATCTCTTGATTTCTTTGGATAAGCGTGAAGTTGTTTTGTGAGAAAGAAAACTCGGCAATTTCCCCAAGCACACTGCCATCCCGAGTGACATTGGAAGTTACATAGAGCTGGCCACCATTTCGATTTCCCAAGAAAAAAGGCCGTGTGTTTTCTCCCAAATCCAAAGTCTGATTTTGTAGAATGGGGGCTAAGCTCCCGTCGAAAGTGAAAATGGAAGCTTCATAGTCAATGCCATAAGTGGAGGCTGCTTCATTGGAATTGACCGAAATGATAAACTGCTCATCAATCCAGTTGGGGTTGTGAAATATCGGGAAGCTTGGAAAGGTGCCTACGCCAGGAAGTTCATTCGAAAATTGAGTGAAAATAGGGTTTGTATCGCTTCCCTCATTGGGTAGGAAATACAAGATGTCACATTCATCTCTTCCCAAGACCAAGTCTGCGATCCCATCTCCTGTGAAGTCCCGGTAGAGAATAGAATGTCCTCCGGCATGTTGGATTTTGTCATTTTGATCTGGAGCTATTCTCAAGTCCAGGCCTGAGCAAGTTTGGCCAAAAGAGAGGTCATTGCAGTCACAAAACTCAAAATTGCCCCAATGAGTGATGGGAAATGCAAATCCGTCCAGGCTTGGAGTCCCGTTTCTTTCTACGGATGTGTTGAGGTAATATTCCAGATAGTCGCCTGAAGCAAAATTGAAAACGACCAAATCCAGATCTCCATCCCCATCCAAATCACGAATCAAAGGTGTGTCCAGATTGTTTGCCTGAATGTTTGATCCATTATCCAATGGAAGGAAGTTATGGACTAGTGCCCAGGAAATATTCCCAGATTCGGAAGTGTTTTGATAGACTTTGATCCCAAGGGCGGTGGAGGTAAATAGATCTTTTTTGCCATCTCCATCGTAGTCGGCAAGCACCAAAAAACCGCTGATATCTGTAGGGAATAGATAAGCCCATTCCGGTTTGGCGACCCAGTTTTCCTCGATTTTTTCAAAGACAGTCAGTTGCCGAGAGTTAATGTCCCAGATGATCCATTCGTCTTGGTCGTCTCCATTCAAATCTATCGTTTGGATCTGAGCGGAATTGATGCCTCCTGAAAAAGGAGAGGGAAGTTGTACTCCTTCGATTTGGATAGTTGCGGAAGATTCAAGGGTGAATGACTTTTGAGAAAAAGCAGATGAGCAGACAAAAAATAAAATACCTACAAGAAATATTCGCATGGATAGGGTGGATTCCGAATTCTAAAATTAATACGGAATCATCAGTCCAAAGATGTGATCATTCGTTTATTTTGGGGAAAAATGAATCTTTGATGAATATCTCAATCTTATATCAGCTTTTTTTGAAAAGTACAGGCGTCAGTACCGATACCCGGAAAATAGAACCAGGTAATATTTTTTTCGCCCTAAAAGGACCCAATTTCAATGCAAATGAATTTGCGCCAAAGGCTTTGGAGATGGGGGCTTCACTTGTGGTGATCGATGAGATTAGCCACTTTGTGGAGGATGATGAGCGGTATTTTATTTGTCAGGATGTCTTGAGCACTTTGCAGCAATTGGCCAATCATCATCGCCATCAATTAGATATTCCGATAATAGGTCTCACGGGCAGTAATGGAAAAACTACTTCCAAAGAGCTGCTGCATGCGGTACTGAAAACAAAATATAAAACCTCAGCTACTAGGGGGAATTTGAATAATCATATCGGGGTGCCTTTGACACTTTTGGAGATTCCAAAAGATGCGGAGATCGCCATCGTGGAAATGGGAGCCAATAAGCCTGGAGATATTCAGGAGCTTTGTGAAATCGCCGAACCAACGCATGGCTTCATTACCAATATCGGTAGAGCGCATCTGGAAGGAATGGGCGGTCCAGAGGGAGTGCTCAAAACTAAAACAGAACTTTATCAGCACTTACGAGCCAGTAACGGTACTGTTTTTATCAATTCCCAGGACCCGATTTTGGCCAATATGATCAAGCGATTTGAAAAGCCGATTTTATATCCTGCCAAAGGAGATTTTTGCGAAGTCAGCTTCATTGAAGCCAATCCATTTGTGAAATTTTCGGTAGAGGAAGTAGAAGGAGAGCATCTGACTTCGCTGATCGGAGCTTATAATTTTGGCAATATTGCCAATGCTCTGACTATCGGGAAGTTCTTTGATGTGCCGATGGAAAATGCTGTGAAAGCGGTGGTCGAATATAAACCATCCAATATGCGCTCTCAGTTGATCGAGAAGCGCAATAACCTGATCATCTTGGATGCTTACAATGCCAACCCATCCAGTATGGAAGTCGCGATCCGGACTTTTGGGGAAATGACTGGCAAAAAGCATAAAATGATCATTCTGGGAGACATGTTTGAGCTGGGAGAGCATGCTGAGGCAGAGCATAGAAGACTCGGGGAAATCGTCAGTGAGTATCCGATTGACAAAGTCTGCTTTACTGGGAAGTTGGTGGTTTCGGCTTTGGAAAAGGCCCCGAAAGCCCTTTATTTCCCAGATCCATTCTCTTTCAGAAACTGGCTGCAGGATAGTCAATTGGAAGATTATCTGATACTGATCAAAGGAAGCCGAGGAATGAAGCTTGAGGGATTGGTGGATTTTATATAAACTTTTCAAATCAACTCTCAGTTACTCTTACAAAACTATTCGATGAGATCTTACCTGAAATTTTTATCCCAATTAGCCGAGAAAAACTCCAAAGAATGGATGGATGCCAATAAGAAATGGTATCAGGATACACGAGCTGAATTCTTAGAAGATGTGGAGGTTTTTTTGAAACAATTGTCCGAGCTAGAACCAGAATTCTCGACTTTCAAGCCTAAAGAATGTGTGTTTCGGCAAAATAGGGATATTCGTTTTTCAGCCAATAAGGCGCCATACAAATTGAATTTTGGAGCCTATTTTTCTCCAGGAGGGAAAAAATCAGATGGTCCGGGATATTATGTCCAAGTCCAGCCTGGCAATTCATTTTTCGGTGGTGGAATATGGATGCCTGCCTCGGATGTTTTGAAAAAAATAAGAAAGGAGATTGATTATTCTGGAGCTGAACTTGAGAAAATAGAGACTGAACCTGAATTTCAGAAGCTATTTGGAGAAATCAGTGGGGAAAAGCTCAAAACCAGTCCCCGTGATTATGATGCGGATCATCCCTATATCGAATACCTGAAATTGAAAAGTTTTACGGTGACCAAGCCCATTGCTGACAGAGATGTGGATTCAGGAAATTACATCAATTTGGCCATGGAAGGGTTCCGGAAAATGAAGCCTTTCAATGACTTTTTGGCTCAGGCAATTGAAGATGTCGAAGGTGGTGGGGATATTCTTTAGTGTGAATGCAAAGCCTTGATTCTTTCCAGTGTATCTACCACACCATCTTCTTTGTGATGTAGGGTGATTTCTTTTGCTACGGATTTGACTTCAGGTCTGGCATTGGCTACCGCTACTCCCCAGCCTACAGATTGGATCAAGTCAATGTCGTTGTAATTGTCCCCAAAAGCGATAACATCGTCCATTCCGAAATCGTAGAGGTGATTTAGAAGCAATTGCAAACCAGTAGCCTTAGAGATTTTCTTGGGGGCGATTTCTATATAGGTGTCTTTGGAACGGTAGAGATGCAACTGATCGCTGTAGGCGAGATGGAGCTCGCCAAAAAGCCAGCTGATTTCATTGCTGTCTCCCATTGCCATAACCTTGTGAGCACCAGATCCCGAGCCGGACCAGCTATGCATGGTGTCCTGATGATTTTGCCAAGTAGGGTTGACTTTGGTGTTGGCGATTTCTCTTTTGGACCAGTAGTCCTCTTTTTCTTCAAACCATTTTTCACCTTGGTACAAACTGATATGAATGGCTGTTTGCTGAGTCAGGTCAATGATTTTTTGGACAAGCTCCAGAGGGATCTCTACCGAATCCAGTACCTGTCCATTCTGATCGATGACAAATCCTCCATTGTAGGCAATCAATGGCTCAGAATGTCTTCCAAGATCCACGAGGAGATGTCTCATCGCGTCTGGCATTCGTGAGCTGGCTAGGATGATGGGAAATGTCTCCGGAAGTTCTGCAATGAATTTTTTAAGTCTTACCGAGAGATCTCTTTCGGAGTTGAGGAGTGTTCCGTCTATATCAGAACAAATAGCTTTGTATTTCATCAGTCGTATTGGGACCATTCGATTTCATCGGCGAAGTTAGCAAATACGCCAAAACCTATAATCGAAATAATCAATAGAACGATCCCAAGTCCGATCAATTTGGAGATCAATTCAGCTTTGGCCCAATTGGCTTTGTTTTTTTCGGTATTGGTATCCACGGCCCATACGATGAGCATGATGAAGCCGATTAGCGGGATTTTGGTGATGATAATATTGATGACCCAATCTCCAAGGGAGAGGGGTGGTTTTTGGAATTCCTCGGGCATGTTCATGGTCTAAGACTTAAGTGGTGGTCAGATCCTCCACCTGAAACTCATATTCTTGCATCGCAAAATTGTCTGGGTTTTGAGGATCTGTTTGTATAAACTGAACTGTAATTTGCTGATAATCTGAAGAGTTTTCAAAATCCCTGACGTAAATCTCAGCACATTTTCTGGCCAATATTTCCGGTTGATTTCCGAGCAGCAGCGGGTCTCCGTCTTGGAGTTTTAGAAAAATAGTGCCTGACTCGGAGTCTTCAGTGGTGGATTTGCTAAGATTGACGCTGACGTGCTGAAACTCACCCAAATGCCTGATTTCATCAGAAGGCATAAATCCATCGCCCATCATCGTTTCCATTCCCCGCAAGGCTAGAGAAGCGATTTTCTCTGGGTTGCACGAGCAGGAGCTGATTGTAGCAATTAAAACTACGGAACAAATCAGAAGAGAGAGTTTAGGGCGTTGCATTAGTGGATTTTTGTAGAAAGATACGATTAGTCCGCAGTCTTTTCAACTTGATAGAGTAGTCGGTAGTCTTCTTCCCTGAATTTCGCAGAGGTGTTGGGGTAGGGAGTGACATCCATCATTTTCAAGGTGTATCCATTGACGCTGATTTCAGAAGGGGAGTCAGTGGCACTGGGAGAAGAACTTAGATAGGCAGTTTTTTCCAAGCCTTTTACGCTGAAAGTGACCTTGACTTCTACAAAACCCTGCCAAATGCAGACGACATCCTCTGGACACCTAGAGTCATGGATGATATCTAGAAAAGAGACTGAAATAGACTCAGTACAGTGTGTTAGCGTTTCTTGAAAGGCGATCTCAACAGGCTTCTCCAGTTCAAAAGTCTTGCAGGGTTCTTCATTTTGGCACGACAACAACGTAAGAAAAAATAAAGGGAGAAGATGTTGTTTCATTTTCCTGCAAGTTTTTATCTGGAGACGATTTTGAGATGTTAAATGCGACAAATGTATATTTTACTTAGAAGTATTTCACTTTGGAAAGAAGACTGGTTAATCAGTGTTTTTTTAATTCTGCATTATTGGTAGATTTAAATTGTTTTTTTTGGTATTCATTAATATTCAAATTGTTATGGCTAAGCTAAGATTTAAGTTTGAGGGTTTTTTTGAGGTGGAAACTAATGAAGAGATTGTATTAAAGCCCGGAGATAGATTTAAAGTATCAGGTGTGATCGATGGGCAGAGGGAAAATTTAGACAGTGGAATTGTTAGAGATCTCGAACTACAGAAGACGAATAATGAAGAGAAGGAGGCGGTGGCAGCAACGATAGCAATAGGCTCCGATGGAGAGAAGAATAAGAAAATTGTGGATGCTCCCTTTCAATCCAGATTTATGACTTTGGAGCAGTTTGGTGGAGAGGGATACTATAAATTGATCTCCGATGGGTTGCGGTTTGATGGTGATGTTATCGAATCAAATAAGGATGTTTTTACAAGTCAAGACGTTGGTAAATCTTTTTGCGGGCTCTATGCTCATCAAAATCCGCTACAGCCTGACAAGGATAACTATTACCCGGGAATAGTGGGAAGTAGGTATGCTTTGGTCACAGAATATATCTCACCACGGCAAATAAAGGTCAATTTCAGATTTAATCAGACCAGTGGAAGTGCTTATATTTTTCATGATAATTCTCTTGCTTATCAGTCAGCGGTCGAGGCAGCTAAGCGATCTCCACATAGAACTCTAGAGCTGCAGAGTGAGAAAACTTATGTCATACCCCAGTTTTCAAAGGTTGAGTTGACTCATGATTTTTTCATGATTTCACAAACGGGAGCTAATTTAAAGATTGGATGGGAGGACTACTTTTCTTGGTCTGAGCAGCAAACTATTAAACAAGCTGGTTTTCTTTTTGATTTCGGTGGGAATTCAGTGAAAATTGGATTTGTCAATGTTAATTTTATCCCTCCACATAGACGTGTCAAATCTGCACAATTGTTTTATTCAAGCCTATTTCGATCGACTCCAAATCGAGATCAAGAAGCAAAAATTGGAGTGGTGAATATGGATACCACTGTCGAAGTTGATGCTGCTGATAAGAATGCAAATCAAATTGGCTTTGGATATGGCTTCTTGTATTCAAGCGTCCCAGGGAACTATGTTATTGGTAAAAATATTAAACATCGCGGCCCTGGATTTATGGATTTTAAAGCGAATTTTGGAGGCGGACTTTATGCCGTATTTGAAAATATCCAAACAAACTTTAAAAGGGAAGAGGAATTTGCAAGTCCACGTGTCCAAGTAAGGGGACATCTGAAAGATAACATTTTCACAATCACCTCTGGGCATACTATTTATCAAATTTACAGTTATGATTTTGGGGAAGGGAACGTATGCCATATTTTACATCTTGGACGCTTTACATTTGTAATAGATGGGAAAACAGCTGTAATAAATGCTTGCCAGTTTAGAGTTAGACCTTTTGTGGACGGAAAGGCGAAACTTCTTGTGAAAGATGAATCCAGTGTTTATAGCAAAGACGTAGAGATCCATGCAGGGGATACCCTTACTTTTGGTGGAGTTACTAGTAAGGTGATCGAAAAAAACAGGACTTATGTGACGGAATGGATGGATGGAGGTCCAGATAGACAATATGCGATGTGCTTAAAGCTTGACAAACCATTGCCCGTCAGTTCAGGATTTCATGAGTTTGAAGTTAGGTCTATTGGGGAGTCCTTAAACAATGGAGAAGAAGTAGATGCCTTTTTAATCTACAAAGCGAATTATGATTTTAGGACTTATCCAGATAGTAAGTTTGGAGATGGAGAGGTGCTTTCGTCTGACCCCGTGGGTCACCTTTCGTACAACCACAGAGAGATCACTTTATGGGCAAAAAAATTTAAACATGAAGGTTTCTATAGACAATCACTTTCTGGAAATGGCGAGAGTCATGGATATACGATGATAGAGTGTGAAGGTTTTGGAGGCCAATTTGGGCCAAACACGTCAGTCAATCATACAGGAGATATGCCTGCAAAAGCTTCAGAATTTATTGCTGAGCTAGAATCTATGACTAAGTAGAGGTATTAGTTTGTATCTTTTGGGAATTGTGAGAGGTATTTTTACATGAAGGAATTATCTCTTTGAAGTGGATGATAACAGCGCCGAACCAATGACCTTCCCGGTAGGTGTCGGGACGCTCTAGTGGGCTGAGCAAGAAGTTTTCGTTATTACTAAAAGTCTAGAAACAAAAAAAGCTCCACATCTCTGTGAAGCTTTGAAGTGGAGGATAACGGAGTCGAACCGATGACCTCTACACTGCCAGTGTAGCGCTCTAGCCAGCTGAGCTAATCCCCCAAACGGAGTGCAAATATAGAACAGCAAATCAAACCAACAAATAAAAATTAATCGGTATTGTAATTTATTCGAGTCATAATACTACGTCCCAGCGTCACCTCGTCCGTAAATTCCAATTCGCCCCCTACTGGGATGCCTCGGGCAATGGTGCTGACAGCCACTCCTTTTTCCTTCAATCTCTTCGCCAAATAAAACGAAGTAGTATCGCCTTCCATCGTGGCACTCAAGGCTAAAATAATCTCCCTTACGGGCTCCTTTTCCAGATTTTTTTCGATTCTATCCAGCAGGGAGTCAATCTTCAATTCCTCTGGTCCGATCCCTTGAATAGGGGAGATCACTCCTCCCAGCACATGGTATTTTCCGGTATACTGATTGGTGTTCTCGATGGCCAATACATCTCTCATGTCTTCCACTACGCAGATGATAGAAGCGTCTCTTCTGTGGCTTTTGCAAATGCTGCATTCGTCCTCATCTGCGATATTGTGACAAACTTTACAATATTTGATCTCAGACCGCATGCGCGAAAGTGCCAATGTCAAAGCTTCCGTGTGAGCTTCGTTTTGTTTGAGGAGATGAAGTGCAAGTCGAAGTGCTGTTTTTTTTCCTATTCCAGGTAGCCTGGATATCTCGGTGACCGCATCTTCGATCAGTTTGGAAGGGAAATTCACAAATGGGGATGTTAAACGATGGTGGCCTGAATTCCTGCCTCTAATATAGCTTCACACATGGGTTTAAGCTCTTCTTGACTGCCTTTTTTTACAGCACATTTTCCCTTGTAGTGAATGATCAAGGTACATTGCTCGGCTTGTTCTCTGGTGTGTTTGCAGACTTTGACCAAGATGTTTGCCACATGGTCAAAAGTGTTGACATCGTCATTGAATACGATCAGGTCATGTGATTCGAGGTCCAACAATTCCTCTAGGGCGATGTCTGCTTCTTCTATCTGAGGGAATGGTGTACTCATTTCAATCATTTTGCAAAATTAAGAATATTGAACAATTTTGGCGAACACCAAGCTTTGATTATGAATCCCCAACTCGTTCTCTTTGTCATCTCCTGTTATTTTTTAGTGCTTTTCCTGATTTCTTGGTTTACCTCCAGGAAAGTCACCGCTGACACGTTTTTCACCGGAGATCGACAGTCTCCATGGTTTTTGGTGGCATTTGGGATGATCGGTGCTTCTCTGTCTGGGGTCACATTTATCTCTGTGCCTGGAGAAGTTGGGAATTCAAATTTCTACTATTTCCAAGTGGTTCTTGGCTATACATTAGGCTATTTTACCATTGCCAAAGTGCTATTGCCACTATATTACCGACTCAATTTGGTGTCGATTTATTCCTATCTGGAGGACCGCTTTGGATTTTGGTCCTACAAAACCGGCGCATTCTTTTTCATCCTATCCAGAACACTGGGCTCCTCACTGAGGGTTTTTTTAGTCGCTTCAGTTCTTCAGTTGATCCTTTTTGATTCTCTGGGAATTCCTTTTTGGGTTTCTGTTTTGATCACAGTAGGCTTGATATGGCTTTATACTCATCGAGGAGGAATCAAAACGGTCGTTTGGACCGATACGCTTCAGACCTTCTTTATGCTACTTGCGGTAGTGGTTTGTATTAAATTAGTAGGCGATGAATTAAGTTTTGAGGGAATTGGTGACTATTTCTCATCCGTAGCTAATGACAGCCGATCCCGTATTTTCAATTGGGACTGGAAAGCCGGCACTAACTTTTTCAAGCAATTTATATCTGGTGCTTTTATTACGATCGTGATGACAGGACTGGATCAGGATATGATGCAGAAAAATCTCACCTGCAAAAATATCGGTGAGGCTCAAAAGAATATGTTTTGGTTTACCATCATTTTGGTAATCGTCAATCTCTTGTTTTTGGGATTAGGAGTGATGCTTTATCTCTATGCAGAAACTACCGGGATCAGCATTCCTGCCAAAACGGATGAGTTGTTTCCTATGCTGGCGACAGAGCACTTTTCAGCTTTTGCCGGGATTATCTTTGTTCTGGGTATCACGGCAGCGGCTTACTCTAGTGCAGATTCTACATTGACGGCTTTGACTACCTCTTTTTGTATTGATTTCTTGGAGCTTGAAAGAAAATATCCGGCTGAAAAACGAGTTCCGATCCGTAAAAAAGTCCATTTGGCATTTACGGCTATCATGTTTTTTGCGATACTGATTTTCCATTGGATCAACGATCAGAGCGTGATCAATTCAGTATTCATCATAGCAGGGTATACATATGGGCCGCTGCTGGGGCTGTATGCATTTGGCTTGTTCACCAAAATGAAAGTTCGGGACAGGTTTGTGCCATATGTGGCGGTCGCTGCGCCACTGATTACTTTTACCATCGCTTCCAATTCCGAAAAATTGCTCTGGGGGTATAAGTTTGGCTTTGAGGCTTTGATCCTGAATGGGTTGTTGATGTTCTTGGGGCTTTATCTGTTTAGGCAGAAAGATTAAATCCCCAATTCCTTTTCTGGATCCCAAAATAGCTTTTCAAAATCCTGAACCTGGTCGTTTTCTACTCGGACACCTTCTGATTCCAAGAGTTCTTGCATTTTGGTAGGACTTTCGAAGTGGTTTTTACCAGTCAAAAGTCCTTTTCTATTGACTACTCGATGGGCGGGAACGTCTGGTAGTGTATGCGCAGCATTCATGGCATAGCCCACCATTCGAGCTCCACTTTTGAGACCTAGGTAGTTGGCGATGATACCATAGGAGCATACTCTTCCAGCAGGGATTTCCCGTACGACTTGGTAGACAAGGTCAAAATAATTAGGCTTTTCGGTGTTCATTGGTCCAGTTCAAAAAGGCTTGATTGATAGCTTTGCGTACCTGTGCTTCTACTTGTTTTTCCCCAGAACGTATTGGGAATTGATAGCGAATCAGGACATTTTCAGATTTTCTTTCTAAGACATTGAGTTGAGCTCCTTCGATCAGGATATATTCTTTGAATTCTTCCAATACTTTGGCTAGGCTTTGCTCTAAGTGATTCAATTGCAAGTCTGTCGAATAAGCCATCTCAGCATCAAAAACAACTTGATGCGTATTGTTTTTGGAATAATTGACCACGTCAGTTGCAAACACCATGGCATTGGGTATGATGATGATCTCCCCTGTTTCGCTCTTGAGGATCGTATTGATCAAGGTGATGTCTCGGATGAATCCAGTATGTTTGCCGATGGTGATTTTGTCACCGATCTCCAGCTGCTCCGAAAACATGATGATTAGCCCGTTGACGATACTCGTGATATAGTCTTTGGTCAAGAGCGCTATCGCGGCAGCTACGATGGTGATGGAAGTCAGGAATTCTAGTGGCTTGATCCCAAAGGCAAGCATCAGGGATACCAAAAATGCCAAAGCCGTGAGGATCACAGAAATCCTTCCGATGCCCAAGACAAAATTGGGTAAAACCTTTGTTTCTGCAGTTTTTTGAAGGTAAAGCCTCAAGGTGATAATCCTGCCTAGAGAAATGATCAAATTGGCACTCAGTAAAAAAATCAGTGCTCGAACGATATTCGCAAGCACAGGGTGATTTTCCAAAATTGTTTTCAGAAAGGTGTCAGCCTCTGAAAAATACTCCAGTAAAACCAAGAGAATGAGCTTGATGGCAAAATTGAGTCGTCTCTTGTTCTCTTTGCTTCGAATGCTGGTTTTTAACTGATTCATGAGTTTATCGGAAAATAAAGGCTAATTTTAGCAATAATCAACCGTGTTTTAAGCATATGAGGAGAAATATCATCGTGACTGGAGCCGCAGGAAATCTAGGTTCGGCTGTTGTAGAAAAGTTCAAAAGGGAAGGATATCATGTGATCGCTTTGCTGCATCCCGGTGCGGATGAGGAAGTCGAAGAGGCGGATGATTGCTATGAGGTGGACGTTACGGATGAAAAGCAAGTGGCTGATTTCGTGAAAGAGTATCAACTCCAATACACAGATCTTGATGCGATGGCGCTCTTAGTGGGTGGTTTTGCAATGGGAGGAATAGAAAAGACTGCTCAGGCGGACTTGGAAAAAATGTTTTCTCTGAATTTTTTCAGTGCATATCACCTAGTCAGGGGATTTTTGCCCTTTTTGAAAAAGCAGGAAAAAGGAACGCTTCTTTTTGTGGGAGCAAGACCGGCACTACAGTTGGAAGATGCGGCCGGGACACTCGCCTATGCGATGAGTAAAAACCTAGTCATCTCTTTGGCGGAAGTCATCGCTACCGAAACGCAGGAGACGGCCATCCGGTCCCATGTTTTTGTGCCGAGTATCATCGATACTCCTCAAAATAGAGAAGCGATGCCGGATGCGGATTTCACGAAGTGGGTTTCTCCTGCAGAAATCGCCGAATCCATGCACTATGCGGTCAATAATTCTGCTCTTAGAAACATGACATTCAAACTTTACGGGGAAGCTTGATTTATGAAGAAAGTTAGTCTTTTGGTCATTTTTATGACCTTGATGAGTCACTTTGGGACCGCTCAGTCTATTTCAAAAGAGGAAGTAAAAGCAGTCATCGAATCATTATTTGAGGGGATGCGTGCCAAAGACTCTACACAGATTAAAGCAGCATTTATTCCAGATGCCCGAATGCAAACTGTCATCTCTGATGAGCGTGGTACTCGCATCGGAAGCAATTCAGTGGCGGATTTTGCAAAAAGCATCGCAGCATCCAAGAAAGGTGTCCTCTTGGATGAGAAAATTTTGGACTATCAGATCAATGTGGATGGGGATTTGGCGACTGTCTGGACTCCCTATGAGTTTTATGTCAATGATCAATTTAGTCATTGTGGAGTGAATAGTTTTCAGGTGGTCAAGCTGCCGGAGGGCTGGAAGATCGTCTATATCATCGATACCCGAAGACGAGTGGGGTGTTAAGTTTTTATGCAGCAGGACAAAGAACAGCTCTTTCAGTTGGCGATTGCCAAGGTGAAAGAAACAATACAACTACTCAAAGAAGAAAGAAAGGCAATCTCAGAAGGAATTTTGGAGGATACCAAAAGTAGTGCTGGTGATAAATTTGAGACCAGTAGAGAGATGCTTACCCAAGACCTCAAGCAAGTTGAGATGCAATTGGAAAAAAATCAGACGGACCTGGATGAGCTTTATCGTATCCAAGCGATCAAATCCAGCGCTGGAATGATTCAAGAAGGTTCGTTGGTCAATTTGGGGACGGATTGGTTTTTGATTTCGGTCAGTCTCGGCCAGTTGGAAATGGATGGGAAGAAGTATTTCCTTTTAAGCAAGAATTCTCCATTAGGTCAATTGTTGCTCGGCAAACGGGTGGATGAGGCTGTCCCTTTCAGAGGAAAGCCTCAAGTCATTCATTCCATTCTTTGAGGATCTTATTCCTTTTTTGGAACCAGTGTCATCACTTCATTTGCTCCCTGAAGTAGGGTGAGTTTGTCTTTGTCTACTTTCAAATCACTCACTTTGGATAGGGCATTGAGAAAAGTCTGCTCTCCATTACCAGGGCAGGCTTTTTTGGTGATAGCCCCTGGGTCTAGCGCTATGCCAGATTGCTCCAAGAGGAAAGAACCAGAGAAATCATTACAACCAGAAAAGCCTGCCAATTTGCCGCCATCTAGAAAGTTGAGAGAAGGAAGACCTCCGGCAAATTGATTGAGGTCGAGCCCGGAGCCCATCAATGATGAGAGTACCCATGGGTTTTTAGTCAGGAGATTCAATGGATTGATGGAGGAAACACTTCCACAACTATTGAAAATAAGTAAGAAAAGTACTGGCAAAATAAATTTCAGTCGTTTCATAGGAAATTGGGTTTAGTGATCATCTTGCTTATAATTTAAGAAATAAAATTCTGAATATTTCTAGTTTGTGGAATAATAGTTTGGATTAGGAATCTTGGCGAATTGTCGAATTTTTATTTTCTCTATCCATTTGGTGCAAATCTGTAAAATCTACTGGGGATAATTTGGCATAAAGGAAATTCCTCAGTAAGATTGTGCAGTCAATTCCAAGATCATGGTTGTTGCAGCTAGACATATTTTTTACCCCTCGGCCTCACATTTTCAATGTGTTGGCAATACTGCTTTTTTTACCATGTATACCCGAATGACCACCATTACGGGGTAATCCCGTTTTAATCCATTAGTACCCGCCCTTTGGCCTATTTAGGCATATTAAATCAACTCATTAGACCCGTTTCTCATGAAAATTATCAAGTTTGGAGGTTCTTCCGTAGCGAACCCAGACAACATCCGAAAGGTTTTTGCAATCATTCAAGACAAATTGAAGCAGCAGGAAGTCGCTGTGGTATTTTCCGCCTTTGGGGGTGTCACGGAAAGCCTGCTGACGATCGCAAGACTGGCGAGAGAAGGCGATCAAGTCTATAGGGATATGCTGCAGACCTTGGAGGAAAAGCACCTGGATATGGTGCGCCAGCTGATCGCAGTGCAAAATCAATCCACCGTGATGACCTTTGTCAAGGTGCGATTCAACGAATTGGAAGACCTCTTTCATGGGATTTATCTTATCAAAGAAAACTCTGCCCGGACGCTGGATTATGTAGTTAGCTTCGGTGAGAGACTTTCTACGTTCATCCTGGCAGAAGCTTTAGCTGCCAAAGGATTGAAAACTCAGTTTTTGGACGCAAGAGATGTGATCCGAACCAACGATCGATTTGGTCAGGCAAGAGTGGATTTTGAAGTAACCAATCAATTGGTGAAGGACTATTTCTTGCAACATGATGGGATCAAAGTGATCACTGGCTTTATCGCATCCACTGTCAAGGGAGAAACGACTACCTTGGGCAGATCTGGTTCGGACTATACCGCGGCTATTTTGGCAGGAGCCTTGGGAGCGGATGATTTGGAGATTTGGACCGATGTGTCTGGGGTTTTGACCTCAGATCCGAAGTTGGTATATACCGCATTTACCATTCCTCAATTGAGCTACAATGAGGCGATGGAGCTTTCTCACTTTGGTGCCAAAGTGATTTTCCCTGCCACCATGCAGCCGGCGATGAAGAAGAGTATTCCGATCTATATCAAGAATACCTTTGAACCGGAAAACCCCGGTACGATGATCAATGGTGAGGTCACCAATGGCGCGCTGATCAAAGGGATTTCTTCCATGTCCAATATATCTATTGTGACTGTACAAGGAGCGGCTTTGTTGGATGGTACTGCGGGAAGCCGTGTGTTCAAAGCACTTTCGGAAGCCAAAGTCAATATCGTCTTGATTTCTCAGGCATCCTCTGAGCATAGCATCTGTCTTGCCATCAAAACTGCCGAAGCTTATTTGGCTAAAGAAGTAGTGGAAAAAGAATTTTTCTACGAAATCAAATCAGGAGAAATGGATGAAGTCTCCCTGATGCATGGATTTGCTACCATCGCTGTGGTAGGAGAAAATATGAAGCAAAATCCGGGTGCTTCTGGACGGATGTTCCGGGCATTGGGTCGAAATAATATCAACGTAGCGGCGATCGCACAGGGAAGTTCCGAACTGAATATTTCTGCTGTGATCCCTCAAGCGGATTTGCAAAAGGCATTGAACGCCTTGCATGAGGCATTCTTCTTGTCAGAAAATAAGGTGCTTCACGTGTTCTTGGTAGGTGTTGGTTTGATAGGTAAAGCCCTGATCAAGATGATTGCTAACCAACAGGTGAAACTTCGGGATAATAGTGAGTTGGATATTCAGATACATGGACTTGCCAATAGCAGATACATGGCCTTCCACGAGGATGGGTTTGACCTGAAAAACCCTTATGAATTGAGCGAATCTGACGATAAGATGGATTTAGAAAAATTCATCAAGACGATGGAAGAGATGAACTTCTCCAATTCAGTTTTTGTCGATTGTACTGCCAGCCAGAGTGTGTCAGATGCCTATTCTCGTATATTGGAGGCGAAGGTCGCGATCGTGACGCCGAATAAGAAAGCGAATTCTGGTTCCATGGAAGAATATGGCTACTTGAGAAAGCTCGCTAAAAAGCGTGGTGTCAAGTTTCTGTATGAAACCAATGTGGCGGCAGGTCTTCCTGTGATTAATACCCTTCAGGATTTGATGCTTTCCGGAGACAATGTGATCCGAATTGAGGCGGTTTTGAGTGGTTCGATGAACTTTATTTTCTCCGAATTGGAAAAGGGAGATCCATTCTCCGAGGTAGTTAGAGTGGCCAAGGAAAAAGGATTCACTGAACCAGACCCGAGAGATGATTTGAGTGGAATGGACGTGGCGAGAAAGATCTTGATTTTGGGAAGAGAAGCCGAGCAGAAATTGGAATTTGATGATATCACTATCCAAAGCATGGTGCCGGAAGACTGTCAGGATGCTGCGACTGTAGATGAATTTTTCCAGAAGCTGAAGGCGCATGATATTGAGTTTTCGGACCTGCTGAAAGCTGCAGAAGCCAAAGGGGAGAAGTTGCGCTTCATGGCAACTCTAGAAAACGGGAAAGCGAAAGTGGGATTGAATTCCCTTCCAAATGCACATCCATTCAGTAGTTTGAGTGGAAGTGACAATATGATTTTGCTGACTACAGAGCGTTATTTGGACCGCCCTATGATCATCAGAGGGCCTGGTGCGGGAGCAGATGTGACTGCTGCCGGTGTATTTGCTGATGTGATTCGTATCGGTAATTATACCCGTGAATAATGCGCTCTGTTAAAGCTTTTGCTCCAGCCACTGTCGCCAATGTTTCCTGTGGGTTTGATATCCTAGGATTTGCCATCGAAGGCATGGGGGACTGGGTGCGATTGGAAGAAAAAGATAGTCCGGGCTTAGAAGTTGTTTCTATTACTGGGGACGAAGGGAAACTTCCCAAAGATGTAGCGAAAAATACCTGTTCGGTAGCCATCCAAGCTATGCTGGATCACTTGAATGTCGAAATCGGTATGGCCATCCATTTGGAAAAAGGTCTTCCGTTAGGCTCGGGCATGGGTTCAAGTGCGGCAAGTGCAGCTGCCGCATTAGTTGCAGCCAATGAGTTTCTGGGAAATCCACTTGAAAAGAAAGAGTTGCTTCCCTTTGCAATCGCAGCAGAAAAAGCAGCTTGCGGAGCGGGACATGCGGATAATGTTGCGCCGAGTTTGCTTGGTGGTTTTGTTTTGATCCGTGATTATCATCCCTTGGATGTGATCAAATTACACGTGCCGAAAGGTTTGTATTGCACGCTATTGCATCCGCATTTTGAACTGAAAACAGCAGATTCCAGGTCCGTTTTGAGAGATTCTATTCCTTTGAAACATTCGACGATTCAATCTGGTAATGTAGCTGGATTGGTTGCAGGATTGTATGAGGAGGACTTCGATTTGATTTCCAGATCTCTTCGGGATGTGATTGCAGAGCCATACCGTTCGATTTTGATTCCAGGTTTCAATGAAGTGAGAGAGGCCGTGAAAGCCACAGGCGCTTTGGGAATGGGCATATCGGGTAGTGGTCCCACTCTTTTCTGTCTCTCCAAAGGAGAAGAGAAAGCTCAGGCAATCGCAGATGCAGCCAAGGAAGTGTACCAAAGTATAGGTTTAGGAGTTGACGTGTTTTTCTCAGCCATCAATACTCTCGGTGGCTATGTGATAGATTAAATAGCCATGAAATATTACAGTACCCAAAATTCCAATCATGAAGTTTCGCTGGCAGAGGCAGTGATCAAAGGACTCGCACCTGATAATGGGCTCTATATGCCGGGAAGTATTCCATTGCTTTCATTGGGTGAGGTGGACAATCTTCCTTCCATGAGTTTTCGGGAAATTGGCTATTTGGTCATTGGGAAGCTGTTTTTAGAGGACCTTTCGGAATCTCAGATCAAGGAGCTGGTAGATCATACCTTGAGTTTTGACGCGCCATTGGTGGAGGTCGAAGAAAATGTGTATAGTCTGGAGTTGTTCCATGGGCCGACATTGGCATTCAAGGATTTTGGAGCTCGGTTTTGCTCCAAATTGATGAGTTTGCTGCTGACCAAGTCTGAGCAGACAGTGAGAGTTTTGGTGGCAACATCCGGAGATACCGGCAGTGCCGTCGCCAATGGTTTTTTGGGTGTTGATGGTGTGGAGGTGATTATTCTGTTCCCAAAAGGGAAAGTGAGTCAGCTTCAGGAAAAGCAGTTTACTACACTAGGTGAAAATATCATTGCTTTAGAAGTAGATGGGGTTTTTGACGATTGTCAAGCGCTGGTGAAGCAGGCTTTCTTGGATCCTGAGTTGAACAAAAAATTATTGTTGACATCAGCCAATTCCATCAATATTGCGAGGTGGATACCACAGTGTTTGTATTATTTCTATGCCTATTCCCGCTTACCAAAGAATGGGAAAAAGGTGGTTTTCTCTGTTCCAAGTGGGAATTTTGGAAATATTGGAGCTGGGATTTTGGCGCAAAGAATGGGCTTGCCGATCGATCAATTTGTAGCTGCAACCAATGTCAATAAAGTGGTGCCAGACTATTTGAAAGGCGAGGAGTTTATGGCAAAGCCATCCATCCAGACACTTTCCAACTCGATGGATGTGGGGAATCCAAGTAATTTCCCGAGACTTCAGGCTTTGTATAGAAACGATGAAAGTCTGTTCAGAGAGCGTGTCAAAGGTTATTTTTATGATGATACAGAGACAGTGAATGCAATACAAACTGTACAGCCCAAAGGATATACACTCGATCCTCATGGGGCGGTCGGTTATTTGGGCTTGAAGGATTTTATGGATGAAAATCCAGGCTTTGTAGGTGTCTTTTTGGAGACAGCTCATCCAGGTAAGTTCCGAGATGTGGTGGAAGAGGCTTTGGGTGAGGAATTGGAATTGCCGGAGAGATTGGCTGCTTTTCTGGAAGGGGAAAAGGATGTGATCCCGATGGGAAAAGGATATGAGGAGTTTAAGGGGTTTTTAGAAAAACTGTCCTGATAGTATTATTTGATACTATCAGTTAAAGAGCTTTTAATCTCGTTTATCATCAACTCAATCTCCTGATTGAGTTGATTGACTTTTTTCTGCGCTTCTTCCATTGGAAGTCCTGTAGTCAGTCCGGGACGATTATGGCCAGTCGATCTTAGCCAGGCGTCTCGCAGGATTGTCTGACGCTGGCTGATTAAATTCAGAATTTCTTCTCCGTTTTTATGATTCAAAAGTTGGGAACTATGTTCCTTTTCTTCGATTTCATTCATTCCCAAGCCTATCAAAATTTCTTTTGCCATCAGAAAATGACCATCAGCATTGGGATGGACCCCATCCTCAGCAAAGGCAAATTCGGGATTTTCTTTGCGATGATCTTCAAGAGCCTTTCTCATCGGCCAATGCAAATCAATCACCTCCCAATCATGTGTATATCGCATGCTGACTAACCACGAACTATAAATGTCCAGTACATTGGCATAAGCTGGATCTTTTCTCTCATCAAAAACTGGAGGCGTCACATGGATGATTTTGGCTCCAGATTTTTCCACTGATTCGTGAAGCCAGATCATGCCTTCTTTGAATTTTCCAAAACGTCCCTCATCAAAGGGTAGATAAATCCCGTCATTCATCCCATAGTTGGCGATGACCAAGTCAGGCTTAGTTTGATCAAGCGCTCGCTGAAGCCGCTCATGAAGATCTGGTCTTGGGAATTCGCCGTTAGCATGATTGGGTTCGGATAGGCCGGAAACAGTTTCACTAGGTAGGCCAAGATTGATAATTTCGTACTTGCTCTCGGGAGATTTTAGCTCCAAAAAGGCATCGATACAATGAATGAAGCTCCCTTGGTAAGTGATGCTATTTCCTAAAAAAACAATCTTTTTCGTTTGTTCGGGGATTTCGTATTGCTGAGAAAAAGTACTTGCTTGAAATCCTAAAACCAGCAGTACGCAACTTAAAAATCGCGTCGTCTTTAAGACTCTGTAGGGGTTATTGTTTTCCATTTCGGAAAATGGCGAAAGCCTACTGGAAAATAAAGCGATGACCACAAAAGTAGTCTGATAAAAGAGTGCTACTTCTTCCTCTCGATCGAGTAACTCACTAAAGCTGAAAGTGAATTTCTATACTCGGACTCCGGGAATTCCTTCAAAATACCCAAGGCATCTTGGTAAAACTCATTCATCTTTTCCTTGGCGTATTCCAGTCCGCCGCTTTTCTTCACAAAAGCAATGACTTGATTGACGGCTTTCTTGTTGTTGGATTTGTTACGGATGAGGTGGATGATCTGTTTCTTTTCCAGCCAATCTGCATTGCGAAGTGCGTAGATCAATGGTAAAGTCATTTTCTTTTCCTTGATGTCTATGCCGACGGGTTTGCCGATCTCTTCATCTCCATAGTCAAAAAGATCATCTTTGATCTGAAAAGCCATTCCTACTTTTTCGCCAAAAGTCCGCATTCTCTCCACGATGGCTTCGTCGGTTTGGACACTCGAAGCTCCTACAGCGCAGCAAGAGGCGATGAGGCTTGCGGTTTTTTGTCGGATGATCTCGTAATAGATTTCCTCATCCACATCCAATTTTCTGGCTTTATAGCTCTGTAGAAGTTCCCCTTCTGACATCTCTTTTACAGCATTGGAGACAATCCGTAATAGGTGAAAATCACCATGGTCCACACTGAGTAGTAGGCCTCTGGCTAATAGATAATCTCCGACCAAAACGGCGATTTTGTTTTTCCAGAGTGCATTGACAGAGAAAAAGCCGCGACGATAATTCGCGTCATCGACTACATCATCGTGAACCAAGCTGGCGGTGTGGAGCAATTCTATCAGGGCGGCTCCGCGATGGGTGGAGTCGTTGATCTTTCCAAAAATACCCGCGCTCAAAAAAACAAACATGGGGCGCATCTGCTTCCCCTTTCTCTTGACTATATAATTGGTGATATGGTCAAGAAGCTTGACTTTGCTTTTCATAAAATCCCGAAACTTCTGTTCGAAAACATGCATTTCGGACTCTATCGGGACTTGTATTTTTTTGAGGTCTGGTTTCATCAGGCTTTGCTGGCGTAAAAATAATACCCTTTGCTTGATGGGCAAGGAATATTGGTAGGGCTTGTTCAATAAACAATGGAATTCTCTTATCGTTTCAGAAATTTTGTATTTTGTTTAGTTGATTTTCACCTAAACCCACCTTCAACTGATGAAAAGTATAAAAATTGAAATCAAATGGGCGCTGATCTTTTGCGTGGCCATGCTGGCTTGGATGTATTTTGAGAAAACAATGGGATGGCATGATGAGAAAGTTGCGGACCATGCGACCTATACCAATTTCTTTGCGATTCCCGCTATCCTCATTTATGTATTGGCTCTGCTGGATAAAAAGAAAAATTTCTACTCCGGAGTAATGACCTACAAGCAGGCGTTTCTTTCTGGCTTGATCTTGACTGTGATTGTGACGGTGCTTAGTCCATTGGCACAATACATCACCACTACGATGATCACACCGGAGTATTTTCCCAACGTGATCAACTATGCGGTGTCTTCTGGTCAGATGACTCAGGAAGATGCTGAGGCGTATTTCAACCTGAAAAGCTATCTGGTTCAATCTGTCATTGGTGCACTGGTCATGGGGATTGTGACCTCTCTGGTTGTGGCAGTTTTTGTGAAGTCCAAAGCTAAATAAAGAATCAGTTCAGTCTTGTAATTTTAGCCTTCAGGAAATTCATATTCCTTATCTTTGGTCTTTCATCGAAGCAAAACCAGCAATCCACTTGGAGGAAAAATACATCAAACATCGATACGAACCCATTCTCCCCAGCAAGGATGAATGGCCGGTGGTGAAACTGGCGAGAGAGCGGAAGGAGTTTGTCAAAAAAGTGTCAGAAAAGTCTCAAGATAGGATTTTGAGGCTAACCAGTCAAAACCCTGACATCCTCAAAGAAGAGCTGGAAACTACGCTGTATCGCGAGAAGCTAAGAATCAAGCAAAACCCTTGGGTGGTAGATCCGGACGATGATCTTGACTTTTGGAACAAGGTAAAAGACGCGCTCTTGCAGGTCAATTCGGAAACGAAATTGTCCAAGTCGCAGCGATTGGAGGCTTATCGCGAGATTTTGCAGCGAATCACCACTCGTTATTCGGAGGAAATCGCCAGTAATTTCAAACACCATCATTATAAGTTTACGCGCAGTGTAGTCACTTATGGCTTTGCCCGGTTGCTCAATGCAGCGAGAGTCAAAGGTTTTCGCTCCATTTTCAGCAATCAGTATACGCTTCAGGACAAAATTCAAATCACTGGTCAGACCGATCAGCTGAGAGATCTTGCGACCAAAGGGACGGTCGTCATGGTGCCCACTCATTTTTCCAACCTGGATAGTATCCTGATTGGTTGGACGATTTCGGTCTTGGGCTTGCCTCCATTTATCTATGGTGCAGGTCTCAATCTTTTCAATATTTCAATTTTTGCATATTTCATGGATGCCTTGGGGGCATACAAGGTCGATAGGAGAAAGAAAAACCTCATGTATCTGGAGACTTTGAAAACCTACTCCAAAGAGGCGATTCAGTTTGGTTGTCATTCCCTATTTTTCCCAGGGGGAACCCGTAGCCGCAGTGGTATGATTGAGTCTAAGCTCAAGCTGGGCTTGCTCAGTACCGCGATTGAAGCTCAAAGGACTAACTACCAAAAAGGGTTCAAGGACATTTCAGGCAAGGTATTCATCGTGCCGGTGACTATCAATTATCATTTTGTGTTGGAAGCGCCCAGCCTTATTCGGGAATACCTGAGCATCACTGGGCAAGAGCGCTACTACAAGGAAAATGATGAGTTTTCATCTTCTTATAAGATTTCTAAATTCTTAGTGAAGTTCTTTACCAAAGGTTCCGATATTTCTGTGTCTGTGGGCAAGGCCATGGATGTACTGGGGAACTATGTCGATGAACATGGGGAGAGTCTGGATAAAAATGGAAGAAGAATCGATACCCAGGACTATTTTATTTCCAATGGGGAGATCACGGTAGATCAGCAGCGAGAAGAGGAGTACACCTTTCTGCTGGGGAAAAGAATTGTCGAGGAGTTTCACAAAATCAATCGTGTTTTCTCTTCCCATCTCGTGGCTTTTACAGCCTTTGAGATGATCAAGGAGCAGAATCAAAAGTTGGATTTGTTTGATTTGATACGTCTTCCAGAGGAGGAGATTTCTATTCCGTACGACGATTTCAAAGCTGCGTGCCAAAAGGTATACGATAGGATTTTGGAACTGAAAAAAGAAAAGCAGATCAATGTCGCTCCTCATATGAAGCGCTCCATGGATGAGATCATCCAGCATGGCTTGGATAATGTGGGGATGTATCATGCCAAAAGGCCTCTGATCCGTGATAAGTCTGGCGCTATCGTCACCGAGGATATGAGCTTATTATATTTTTATCACAATAGACTGCATGGCTATGGACTCGAAAAACTCTTCTAAAGTCAAAAAAATAGGCGTGGTGGGAGTTGGGAGCTTTGGCACAGCCATCGCAAATATGCTAGCCGAAAAAAGCGCTGTGATCGTCTATGCCCGAAAGTCAGAGGTGGTAGATGAGATTAACTCGCTTCATCAGACTCAGGGTAGAAACCTTAATCCCGCCATCCGTGCGACTAACAATCCGCAGGAGATTTGTGCCCAGTGTGAAATATTATTTTTTATGGTTCCTTCCAGTGGATTTCAGGAGGTTACCAGGAATTTTGCGCCATACCTTCATCCATATCATCTGATTATTCATGGGACCAAAGGATTGTGTCTGGATCTTCCTGCCGGGCAAGATCTAAAGACTGTCCAGAAGATTAAGCGAAGTCAGATCTTGACCATGAGTGAAGTGATCCAGCGCGAGACGGTAGCCGTGAGAGTTGGGTGCTTAGCTGGGCCAAATCTTTCTAAAGAGCTCATCAAAGGTCAGCCGGCCGCTACGGTCATTGCGAGTAAGTACAATGAGGTGATTCTTGAAGGACAGCGCTTGCTTCGGTCTGATAGATTTCAGGTGTATGGCAATTCGGATATTATCGGAGTAGAACTCAGTGGTGTGCTTAAAAATATTATCGCTATAGCTTCAGGTGCGCTGGCTGGGCTCGGTCTTGGAGAAAATGCCAAAGGCTTATTGATCTCCAGAGGCATGGTGGAGATGGTTCATTTGAGTACTGCATTGGGTGGAGGAGTCCAATCGGTAATTGGGTTGGCTGGAATCGGAGATCTAGTGGCCACTTGTAATTCGGTGGATTCCAGAAATTTCACAGTTGGATATCGTCTGGCTAAAGGTGAAAAGCTCGATCAGATCCTTGCAGATATGGAAGAAGTAGCGGAAGGGATCAATACGGTGAAAATCATCAAGGCATTTTTGGAAACGACTGATCTGAGGGCTCCGATTACTGAAAATCTTCATCGGGTCCTATTTGAGGACTTTGAGATAGAGGAAGCCTTGCAGTTTTTGATGAAATTTCCTTTCAGCGTGGACGTGGACTTTGTCTAAGCAAGTTGAGTTAACTCGCAATAAAAAGTACTAAAAAGAAGCGAAGCCATCGTCAGTCAATTGACCGGGATGGCTTCGCTTTTTGTTTGCTGTTAGAGTTGCTTCTCTTATTTCACTGGGATCAACTTGACCAGAAGTCCTGTACCCTCTGTAATGGCGTAGAGGTATCCGTCAGGACTTTGAGATACTTGTCGCACTCGGCCCAAATCTTGGAACATCACCTCTTGAGAAAGTGCCTGGGTTCCGTCCATGTCTACTCGGTTGATGTGCATTTTAGCCAATGCACCGATCAGAATGTCGCCTTGCCACTGGGGATATCTGTCTGAAGTCACAAGTGTCATGCCTGCTGTCGCAATGGAAGGGACATAATAGGTGGCAGGCTGCTCCATTCCTTCTTTTTCTGTGATTTCTGTGATCGTCGACCCATCGTAATTGATGCCATAAGTGATCACTGGCCAGCCATAGTTTTTCCCTTTTTCGATGAGATTGAGTTCGTCACCTCCCTGTGGTCCGTGCTCAGATTCCCATACGCGGTTGTTTTCAGAATCATACACTAAACCCTGAGGGTTTCTGCTGCCAAAAGACCAAATAGACGTTACTGCATTTGGTTCGTTGACAAAAGGATTGTCAGTCGGAACTGTTCCGTCATCATGAAGACGGTGGATTTTACCATGAGCATTAGTGATTGACTGGGCGTTTTCAGGCGTGTCAAAGCGGTCCCCACTGGAGAAAAACATGTAATTGTCTTTGTCGAAAATAATTCTCGAACCATAATGGTTGCCTCCTTTCCAAGCTGGAGTCGCTTCCCAAAGCTCCTCTAGTTGAACTGCTTGGTTGCCTTCCAGTTTGAACCGTAGGATCGCCGTGGTGCTTTTATCATCCTCCTTGTCTTTGGCAATAGAAATGTAGATCCAGCCATTTTCAGCATAAGCTGGGTGTGCTTGGATATCCATCATGCCGCCTTGTCCAGAGGATCTCACTACGGGAAGACCTTCTATTTTTTGGCCGGTGAAACTGTCGTTTTCAAAAATCAAAATATCGCCTTCACGCTCAGTGATCAATAGCTTGTTTTCACTCAACCAGGTCATTCCCCAAGGATGCTCCAGTTCTGTGTGAAGGGTGTCTATATTGACGAGTAATTTCTCAGTTTGGACTGCATAGGTGTCATCAATGAGTTCCTCGATGATAATTTCTTCCTCGTTTTTGGTGTCACAGGCGTTGAGAAATATGGCTCCAGAGAGAGCAGCTATTCCTAAAATAGTATGAGATGATTTCATAAGACTTAGTTATTGATTTTCGAAGATACGTCCTTTCTTCTAACCAAAAACCTCCGTCTCTAGATTATCAGGATTTTTGAAGAGTGGATGACTTTATTTTAGTACTTGCCTCCTGCACCATTCTCGATGATCCGATGATCAGAGGAGTACGCTGGTGCAGAGATTCTGGCTGGATGTCCAAAATGCGCTGATTGCCATCAGTGGCCTGAGCCCCAGCTTGCTCTGCAATGAGAGCAAGTGCGTTAGCTTCATAGAGGAGTCTTAGCTTTCCGCTTGGATTTTTGACGGTGGCTGGATACAGGTAGATTCCTCCTTTGAGCAAGTTTCTGTGGAAATCTGCGACCAATGAACCGATGTATCTCGCAGAATATCCCTGTTGTTTGCAGCTGAGAATATATTCTTTGATTTCTTGGCTCCATTCCAGCTCAGAGCCCTCATTGATGGAATAGATTTTCCCGTCTTTGGGTGCTTGAATATCAGGGTGAGAGAGAAAGAACTCTCCTAGGGATGCTTCATAGGTGAATCCATTGACTCCAAAACCTGTAGTGTACACCAGCATGGTAGAAGAGCCGTAGAGTACATACCCCGCTGCTACCTGCTCTGAACCTGGCTGCATGATGTCTTCCAGCTGGATAGGGCTTCCAACAGGTGTTTTTCTGCGGTAAATGGAAAAAATAGTTCCTATGCTAATGTTGACATCGATGTTGCTGCTGCCGTCTAGAGGATCGATCGCCACCACATATTTGCCGGAGCCATTTTGTAAATCGATGACAGAATCTTCCTCTTCGGAAACAATGGCACAGACTTCGCCTCCTTTGCTGAGTGCTCGAATAAATCGGATGTTGGCGATGACGTCAAGTTTTTGCTGCTCTTCTCCTTGGATATTGGTTTGTCCAAAAGCACCTCCGATATTTGCCAGGCCGGCACGGTTGGTTTCACGATTGACAATTTTGGCAGCCAGAGCGATGTCTCGGAGCAGCTGAGAAAGCTCTCCAGAAGCAAAAGGGAAGTCACTTTGCTTGAGTTTGATAAATCGGTCCAGGGTAGTACCTACAGAGTAAGCCATTCCGGATTGATCAGGTTGGTAGGGGTTAATTTTCATTTCTTAGAAAAATACAATTTATAGAGTTTCTTATCTTCGAAAATAGAAATAAAAACGGATGACAAAAATAGAAATATACAAATTTGGGGGAGCTTCTGTCAAAGATGCTGAATCAGTCAAAAACATGGCTATTATTTTGCGTAATCGATTGCGAAAAAATATGCTAATTGTAGTTTCTGCGATGGGTAAAACCACCAATGCTTTGGAGAAAATCTTGGAACTGCGTGTTTCAAATCAAGATATTTCTGAAAATAGTTCAATTATAAAATCCTTTCACATCGAGATATGTAAAGGATTGTTTGAGTCAGGTCATCGGATATTTTCCCAAGTAGAAAACTATTTCATCCAATTGGACAAAATGTTGGATGCTGATGTGACGCCGCAGAATTATGATGAATCTTACGATCAGATCGTTTCCTTTGGAGAGCTGATCAGTAGCCGCATTGTCATGGAGTACCTGTGTGATCAGGGGATGGTTTGTCTGTGGCAGGATGCCCGAGAGCTGATTATGACATCCAGTGATTATCGCTTTGCCGCGGTCAATTGGGAGAAAACTAAGCGTAATTGTGAGCAAATGCTTCGGCCTAAATTAGAGCAATTTCCTATTGTCACGCAGGGTTTTATAGGTGCTGATGGCAAAGGCCGGACGACGACTTTGGGAAGGGAAGGGTCTGATTTTACAGCGGCAATTCTTGCTAGTAGCCTGAAGGCAAAGGCAGTGACGATTTGGAAAGATGTGCCAGGTGTGCTACATGTGGATCCGAAAGTTTTTAGCGGAGCAAAGCTTTATGAGGAGTTAGATTACTTGCAGGCTGCCCAGATGACCTATTATGGAGCGTCTGTGATTCATCCCAAAACAATCAAGCCTTTGGCTAACCTGAAGATTCCTCTCTTTGTTAAATCGTTTTTGGAGCCAGATGCTCCAGGTACAAAGATTCATGCCACTGGTCAGAAAAATCCCCTTCCTTCCATTATTTTGAAGCGGAAGCAGGCGATGATTTCATTTCGGGTGACAGATTTTACATTTATCGAAGAGCGACACATCCACCAGATCTATGGTCAGCTAGATGGACTGAGCTTGCGGGTGAATATGCTTCAGACTTCGCCTGTCGGGGTCACTATTATCGTAGATCACCAGCTTTTCAAATTGCAAAAGCTTATTTCTTCTTTAGATAAGGTCTTTTCTATCCGTTATAATGAAAACCTGGACCTGCTGACGATTCTCAATTACGAAGAAGGAGGATGGGGTCATTTGACGGATGGATTGGAGATTTTACTCGAGCAAAGGACAAGAAATACCATTCAGATTGTGACCCGAAATTTGAACCCTGTCAAAGAAGCAGAGAATGGTTGAAATTCTGTAATTTGAGAATCAAACCATTTTAACCTATTTCTTAATGAGCTCCAGAAGAATTTTTCTCCACCAAGCAAGTTTATCCGCATTAGCTATGACTATTCCCTCATTACCGAATTTTGCCGAAGCCATGTCGTCCCGCAATGATCAAGAAGGAGTCTTGCGTGTTGCGATCATGGGACTTGGAAGCTATGGCACACGTGTGGCCCAAGCGATGGAAAGTTCAAAAAGAGCTAAGGTAGTAGGAGTCATCAGCGGCACCCCTTCCAAGGTCGAAAACTGGAAGAAGAAATATGGCATTCCGGACAAGAACTGCTACAATTATGAAAATTTTGATGCCATCAAAGACAACCCTGACATAGATGCTGTCTACGTGATCACTCCCAATGCTTTGCATAAAGAGCAATCCATCCGGGTAGCAAAAGCTGGAAAACATGTGATTTGTGAAAAGCCGATGGCAATCAATGCCGCGGAAGCCAAGGAAATGGTCACAGCTTGTGAAGAAGCCGGTGTCAAGTTGTTGATTGGATATCGCTTGCATTTTGAAGCCAATACGCTCAAGGTTGTCAATATGAGAAAGGCTGGAGACTTTGGTGACATTAAGTTTTTTCAGGGTCTGAGTGGTTTTATGATCGGAGATCCGACGCAGTGGCGACTCGATCCGGCTCTTTCTGGAGGTGGAGCGATGATGGACATCGGGATCTATTCGATCAATGGTGCCCGCTATATGGTCGGAGAGGAGCCTATCTGGGTGACGGCCCAAGAAGTCAAAACCGACCCGGTCAAATTCAAAGAGGGGATAGATGAAACTATTACGTTTCAGCTTGGATTTCCTTCAGGAGTAGTAGCTTCTTGCCTCTCTACTTATAGTCAAAACAATCTGGATAAGTTTTTCTTAAATGGCACGAAGGGTTTTGCGGAGATGCAGCCATCTACAGGATATGGGCCGATCAAAGGGCGGACTCATCAAGGGGCGCTCGATGAGCCACATATCATGCATCAGACTGTCCAAATGGATCAAATGGCCGGGATTATTTTGGATGGGGCGGAGCCTCCAATTCCAGTTGATGGGAGGGAAGGCTTGAAAGACATGGTGATTATCGATGCGATTTTTGAAGCGGTGAAGACTGGCGGTAAAGTGGCGATTTCGGTTTGAGCATCCATTCCTGCTTACTGAAATCTTCTCAGGATCTTTTCGATGCCGGGGAGATAGGCGCTACCAAAAAGATTCAAATGAACCAATAAGGGATAGAGGTTGTAGATTCCCATTCGGGATTCAAAGTCTGGCTCGAGAGGTAATACGGATTCGTAACTTTCATAAAATCGTGCATCAAAACCTCCGAAAAGTCTGCTAAAAGCCAGGTCCATTTCCCGATGACCAAAATAAATAGCAGGATCTATCAGGCAGGGTTGTCCTTCCACGGTGCTGATGACATTGCCTGACCAAAGATCCCCGTGCACGAGTGATGGTTTCTCCTCGGGGAAAATGGATTGAAGCTTGGGGTAGATTTCCTGAAACTTTTTAAGAAAATCCAAGGGAATCAATCGGTCAAAATATGCTTTTCCAAGAAGTGGTTCCAAGCGTTGCTCCACAAAAAAGTCGAGCCAGGAGCTGGAATCCATGTTTTTTTGTGGGAGCGAGGCGATGAAATTATCCTCTTCAAGTCCGAAGCTAGATCGATGACTCAAGTGAAGATGAGCGAGTCCTAGTCCCAAATTTTCCCAATAGTCGAGTTGAAAGCGTTCGGAATGAATGAACTCGGAAAGCAAATAGTTGTAGTCTCCTATCCTGCCGCAACCATAGACTTCTGGTACTTTTAGGAAGGTCGCTTTTCTGAGTCTTTGGAGGCCGGAAGCTTCTTGCTGCAAAATGGCCTTTTCATGCTCAAAATTCAATTTTAAGAAAAAAGTGCCTTCGTTAGTTTCTAGGCGGATGCCCTGATTGTGATTGCCGGCGGCTACTACAGAGGCTGATTTGAATTCGGCAAAAGGGCCAAGGTTTTGTTGGAGTACTTGCTCATACAGTCCCCGGAGTTCATGCATAGATTTGGTGATTCTCCTTCACTTTGTTAAGAAAGTGATCGATGGCATCATCCAATATTCTGTAGATTTCTAAAAAGCCATCTTCTCCGCCATAGTAGGGGTCAGGAACAGATAGGCCTTGCTCACCCATGGCAAAATCTCGCATCAAAAAAATCTCCTTTTCTGGGAAGCCATAGCGAACTTTGAGATTGTTGAGGTTTCGCAGATTGGAGTCGTCCATGGCGATGATGTAGTCAAAGTCCCTAAAGTCCGTTCTGTTTACCTGTCTTCCACGGTGATTGACAGGGATGCTATGAGCCTGAGCACATTTGATGGTTCTCTCATCGGGGAGTTCGCCGATGTGAAAATCCGAGGTGCCGGCACTATCTGACTTCAAATAGGTGCTGATCCCCAAGTTTTTTATTTTTTGATCAAAAATAGCCTCCGCAAGAGGAGACCTACAAATATTACCTAGACAGACAAATAAAACTTTAATCATTAGAAAATTACGCTACAAATAGGTGCCGGAATCAACAATAGCTTTGAAAATAGTCAATTTTTAGGGTTAATTCACCTTGGTTGATTCAATTTTAGAATTTTATTTCTGGAATATAGCCTTGCATTTGGCAGCAAAAAGAAAGAGAATGTTGATGGAAAACCTAATTTTGGACTATGAAGTGGATTTATAGTTTTGGGATAGGTCTGATCCAGATTTTGCTACCGGTACTGGCTATATTTTTTTCAAAAATGAGGCTTTTTTGGGAAGGGCGAAAGGATCTTTTTCAAAGACTTTTAAATTTTCGTAGTCAGAACCCGGGAAAACTCATTTGGTTTCATGTCGCTTCACTAGGTGAATATGAGCAAGCTAAGCCTGTCATAGCCCTGCTAAAAAGTACCTATCCAGACTCCTTGATAGTTGTCAGTTTTTTTAGTCCATCTGGCTATGTTCCCGCCACGAAAAAGGCCCAAGAGCACGTGGATTATGTTTGTTATCTGCCGTTGGATAGTGCTCACAATGCTAAGAAAATGCTGGACATTCTTTCTCCTCAGCTCGTCTTTTTTGTCAAGTACGACCTGTGGTATCATTATTTGAAAGAGATCAAAACGCGAAATATTCCTTTGTATCTTATTGCAGCTTCCTTTAGACCGGATCAGATTTACTTTCGAAGACCAGGTTTTTTTAGAGACATGATCTTTCGTTTTGATCAAATTTTCACATCCAACCAAAAGACAAGAGATCTGCTACAGGGGATCCAGTATTCCGCTCATAGTTTAGCCGGGGATACCCGCTTTGATAGGGTGCAGCAAAATGCAATGCATCGAAAGTCTTTTCCTCAAATTCAGACCTGGGCCGGGCAAGAACCAGTCATTGTACTGGGTTCAGTCTGGCAGGAAGATATGGATTTGTTGATTCCTTTGATCGAGTCTCACGCAGCCTATAAATGGATCATAGCCCCCCATGATATCCGCTCTCCGCACCTTCGTGAGTGGTCTGAGCAGCTATCTCAAAAAAGTATTTTTTATTCCCAATGGGACCAGTTGGAGGATAGTCGTGTGCTGTTGATTGACAATATTGGTATGTTGAGTTCCTTGTATCAATTTGCGCAAGTTGCCTATGTCGGTGGTGCATTCGGCGAAGGGCTTCACAATATTCTGGAGCCTTTGGGCTTTGGTGTGCCAGTGATCTTTGGAAAAGTAAAAAAAGCAAGTAAGTTTCCCGAAGCAGATGAAGCTGTGCAGCGACAGTGTGGTTTTTCTGTCTCTGATGAGAAGGAGTTGAATCAAGTGTTTGAGAGATTGATGAAGGGGGAGAATCATCAAAATGCAGTGAAACATGCCCATGAATGGGTGAATTCGCAAGTAGGTGCGGCTCAGAGGATTCTTGATTTTGTCAAAGAAAAACATCCTGAACTATGAAAGGAAGAGTGATCAAATCGACCGGAAGTTGGTATACAGTCTTGTCCGAGGGGCGCTATATCCAGACCCGACTGAAGGGGAAATTTAAGCAGGGAAACCTGAAGCTGACCAATCCGATAGCGGTGGGTGACTGGGTGGAGATCGAGATGGAGCCGGGGCAGGAGACTGCGATAATCAGAAGTATTCTTCCCAGAGAAAATTATGTGATCCGGAAGTCTACTCGGAAGCAACATTTTTCTCATATCATTGCCAGCAATCTTGATCAGGCGATTTTGGTGGTGACGATGAAGAATCCCCGAACTTCTCTGGGTTTTATAGATCGTTTTTTGGTGAGTACGGAGAGTTTTCGACTTCCTGCGATACTGATTGTCAACAAAGTGGACCTTCTAGCAGGAGAAGATGCAGCGGAATGGCTGCAAGACTTGCATGAGATCTACGAGCCTCTTGGCTATCCTGTGTTGGAAGTTTCTGCATTGAACGACTCAGATCTTTCTGATAAAATGAGTGCACTGCTTCAGGGCAAATCCAGTTTGATATCCGGTCACTCCGGGGTGGGCAAGTCTACTTTGCTCAATAGGCTCGTGCCGGACGCTAGACAGGATACACAAGAGATTTCTGGGTATAGCAGCAAAGGAGTGCATACCACGACGTTTGCCGAGATGTTTTTCCTCAACGAAGGAGGGGATCTGATCGATACTCCGGGGATCAAGGAATTTGGGATTCTGGAAGTGGAAGAAACTGAGCTTTCCCATTATTTTCCGGAGATGAGAGCATACCTGGGAGAGTGCAAGTACAACAACTGCAAGCATACCCATGAGCCGGGCTGTGTGATTGTGCAAAAAGTGGAAGAGGGTTATATTCACCCATATCGCTACCAGAGCTATCTGAATATCCTCAACGAAGAAGATTCCCATCGCTAAGAAATATTTTGAAAGCAGGCTATTTTGGCCTAATTTTCACCTTTGAAACAGACCATGAGCGAAGTACTCAATCACGAACAAATCCGGAAAAAAATCACCCGGATGGCCTTTGAAATCTACGAAAGAAACATCTACTCTGGAGGAGTCGTCCTAGCTGGGATTACAGGCATGGGGACTACTCTTTCCCATCTATTGGCCAAAGAGCTTACAGCTATTTCAAGCATTGCAATAGAAGAAGTGGAGGTGATTTTAGATAAAAAGGATGTCTCCAAATCTGAAGTGAAACTCTCGGCCCCGATTAGCCTGAGTGGCAAAACACTCGTGCTGGTAGATGATGTCCTGAATACCGGAAGAACTTTGGCATTTGCAATGAAGCCATTTTTGAAAGAGGATATCAACAAGATGGAATTGGCAGTATTGGTCAATCGTGCTCACGGATTGTTCCCTTTCAGGCCCGATTATACAGGTTACGAACTGTCTACCACCCTCAATGAACATATCAAGGTGGATTTCAGTGGAGAAAACTATTCGGTACACCTTCATTAAAAAATACTATGTCAGTTCATCAATCAGCGTCGGCCAAAAGGATTACTACACATATCCTACAGGAAATGAAAGACAGAGGAGAGAAGATCTCCATGTTGACAGCCTATGATTATTCCATGGCCAAAATCGTCGATGAGGCGGGGATGGATATCATCTTGGTCGGAGATTCCGCTTCCAATGTGATGGCAGGTCATGAGACTACATTGCCGATTACTTTGGATCAAATGATTTATCATGCGAGCTCGGTAGTGAGGGCAGTCAAGCGTTCATTTGTGGTAGTTGACATTCCATTTGGAAGCTATCAGGGAAATAGCTCGGAAGCGCTGAGATCTGCGATCCGGATAATGAAGGAATCAGGAGCGCATGCAGTCAAAGTAGAAGGTGGTGCAGAGATCAAAGAGTCGGTGATCCGGATATTGAGTGCTGGAGTGCCTGTGATGGGGCACTTGGGTTTGACTCCTCAGTCGATTTATAAGTTTGGTACCTATACCGTGCGGGCTAAAGAAGAGGCGGAGGCGGAAAAGCTGCTAGAAGATGCCAAGATGCTGGAAGAAGTAGGGTGCTTTGCGGTAGTATTGGAAAAGATACCTGCAAAACTTGCGAGGAAAGTATCTGAATCTGTGTCTATTCCGGTGATTGGTATCGGGGCAGGAGGCCATGTCGACGGGCAGGTGTTGGTGATCCATGATTTATTGGGGATCACACAAGAGTTTAAACCGCGATTTTTGAGACAATATGCCGATTTGCAGCAGGTGATGGCGGATGCTTTCAAAGGCTATATTCGAGATGTCAAAAGCAAGGATTTTCCCAATGATTCGGAAAGTTATTAAAGAAAAAAGGAGCTTGAAGCTCCTTTTTTTTATGCGATCATTTCTTGTTTTGACTTCTCTTTGACACGAAGGACAAAGTCACTCAGCACATTCATGTAGTTGATAAATGCATCATAGGGAGTGTCGTAGGGACTAAAGTAGGAATGGATATCTCCGTCTGAAAAGAACTTGGTACACATATAGTAAAAGTGATCCGAGGTTTGTAGGTAGTTCCAGTCTCTGAGGATATCCGGGTCATTGGTTTTCTTGACCAAATGCTCGAGTTCATAGAGTCTGTCAAATGCCTCGTCCTGGAGGTCATTTCCCAGCCATGCAGTCAGATCACGCTCCTCATCAGCCCAGGAGATCGGCGTAGGCACGTGGATGGCACTGATAGCGGGCACATGTTCCAATATTTCTGAAGGAGTGGCAAATCCAAAATCGGTTTGTTTGAAGACTGCTTCAGGCAGTGCTCTCATAAAATCAAAAATGCCTGTCTCAGCCCATTGGTGTTCTCCAAAAGTCTCGTAATCCATGAATAGATTAAGTACTTGTTCGTTTTTGGGTATGGCATTGATCCAATTGATAAACTTATCTACAGTCAGAGGGTAGTCTTCCCAGGTTTTATTGCTAAAACGGAAGGCGATGTCGTCCGAAAGTCTGAAGTTTTTTAGCAATACTTTTAGATCAGGGTTGATGGAGTTATGATAGACGTAGTTAGGGCTTTTCCATCCCAATACGTGCTTGGCTCCTTCGGTCAAAATACCTTTAAAGCCCATTTCGGAGACCATTTCACCAATTTTGTCTGAATAAATGAGCTCCGTATTTCTAAAGACCTGAGGTGTATAGCCGTCGAATAGCTGCTGAATTTTATCCCGATGCTGCCCGACTATGGCTCCAAACTCATCTTTGCTTTTGAGTGATGCAAGGCTATGGCTGAAGGTTTCGCTAAGTAATTCTACACTGCCTGTTTGTACTAGTTTCTGAAAGCTCTCAAGCACATCTGGGGCATATGTTTCCAGCTGATCCATAAAAGTGCCAGAGAAAGAAAAAGTCACCTTGAACTGTCCCGGATATTGCTGGATCAGGTCGAGCAGAAGGGAGTTCATGGGGAGATAGCATTTGTAAGCAATTTTGCGGAGAACGCTTCTATTGAGAAAATCATCCCAATAGTAGTGGTCATCTCCGATGTCAAAAAAGCGAAAAGGCTTGAGCCGGTAAGGCTGGTGAACCTGAAAATAAAAGCAGATCTTTCTCATGGTCTAGTGGATAAAGTTTTCTCGTATACAGTCACCAGTTTGGCAGCGACATGTTCCCATTTTAATTTTTTCAGTTCCTGACTTCCCATTTCTTTGAACATCCGGGAGATCCCTTGGTAATGCAAGAGCGCAAAGATCGAGTCGGCCATAGAGTCTATATCCCAGAAGTCGATTTTGATAGCATTGGTCAGGACTTCTGCGACGCCAGATTGCTTGGAGATGATGACGGGGGTATTGTGTCGGACGGCCTCCAGAGGAGATATTCCAAAAGGCTCCGATACCGACGGCATCACGTAGACGTCTGATATCGCATACATGTGGTCTACATCATCTCCTTTCAAAAATCCCGTAAAGTGAAATTTATTGGCTATTCGGAGTTCGGCTACCCGATCAATCATTCTATTTAGCAGGTCACCTGAGCCGGCCATGACGAAGCGTACGTTTGGATCCCTGTCCAAAACTTTTTTGGCTGCTTCGACAAAGTATTCCGGTCCTTTTTGGAAAGTGATTCTCCCGAGAAAAGTGACGATTTTTTCAGGCACCTTCTTATTGTATCGGGATTTGATGATGCTGGCATCTAGTACCGCATTGTGCAAAACACTGACTTTTTCGGCAGGCACTCCATATTTGGTGATAATGGTGTTTTTGGTCAATTGACTGACGGCTACTACGTGATCGGCGGAATGCATTCCTGCTCGTTCGATGTCATAGACGGGTTGGTTGACTGACTGTCCAGATCGGTCAAACTCTGTCGCATGGACGTGGGCTACCAGTGGTTTGCCAGATATTTCTTTGGCGGCAATCCCCGCAGGAAAAGAAAGCCAATCATGAGCATGGATGATGTCGAAATCTGTGCGGTCTCTAGCTATTTGGGCTCCCGTGAGAGCGTAGCGACTGACTTCTTCCATCAGGTTTTTGCCATATTTTCCGCTAAACTGGTATTTGGTAGAAAAGATACTGTCATCCAGATCCATGCGGTCATGCAAGGCGTAGTCCGTGAATTTTTTGTATTCTTCCGGTCCAAGATATGGGACCAAGAAACTGCTCACTTCCAGATATGTAAGGTTTTTCCAGATTTTTTTGAAGCGTTTTTCGCGATAGTCGATCGATACATCGCTCCCATTGACAAAGTCAGCGAGGGGTTCCTCATCTCCCCATAATTTTGGCACCACAAAAATGATGTCTTGATTGTGATGGGCAAGACCTTTCACGAGCCCATAGCAGGCTGTGCCTAATCCTCCAGAAATATGCGGCGGGAACTCCCAGCCAAACATCAATACCTTCATAAAAAAAGTGGTTCTTATATTCTTTTGACCAATTCCATAATTCTCAACAATTCGGCAATACTCCATGCTTGGGAAACGGCTCCCTTGGGTCTGTGAGGTGGATCGCCGTCAAAAATTTCAGCGACTGTTCCTACTCCGTATTGAGTCATGACTCCATCAAATCCCTTGAGGATTTTTTCAATAAATCCCTTTGCCGATTTGCCATGAAGCTTGATGTATCCTTCTACAAAATGCCCCAATGGCCATACCCATACGGTGCCATTGTGATATGCTTGATCCCGGCTGATCTGATCTCCGAAATAGTAGCCTTTGTAAGCTGGGTCTTCAGGAGAAAGGGTTCGCAGACCTCGGGTGGTTAATAGGGTGGATTTTGCCAGTTCTAAAATCTGGTCATTTTGGGATTCATTCAGCATGGTGTAGGGAAGGGATGTCGCAAACACCATGTTTGGGCGGATAGCCCAGTCTTTGAAGTCGGCTCCGACGACGTCTGCCAGATATCCTTTTTCTTTACTCCAAAATTCTTTGACAAAGGAGGCGTTTACTTTCTCTGCCAATTCAAGAACACTTTCGTCCCCGCTGAGCTCGTGATAAAAGCAAAGTGCATTGTACCACAAGGCTTGGATCTCTACTGGACAGCCAACTCGTGCTGTCACAGGGCCATCTGGGGTGACTGCATCCATCCATGTCAGCGCGATTGATTCCTCGCCACCATAGATCAGTCCATTGTCGAGCATGTGGATGTTGAAGTCCGTTCCGTTTTGATAGCCTTCTATGATGCCTTTGAGTTTATCAAGATACCTATTCTTGACTGTATTACTATCTCCTGTGAAAAATATGTATTGCTGCAGTGCCCAAAAAAACCATAGTGGCGCATCCATTGAGTTCATATTGGTGAAAGTGCCACTGCCGACATTTGGGAATAGAGGACCATGGAGGTCTTGGGCCATGGTGTCCATGATGTCCAGAAATGTATCCTTATCACCCACTGCCAATGTCAATCCTGGTGCTGCAATAAAGGTGTCTCTTCCCCACCACCCAAACCAAGGGTAGCCGGCGATGACTCGAGTGTCACCATTTCTTTTGCGGATAAATTGGCTTGCAGAGTTTTTGAGGCAGTTTTCGAAGTTGCTTCTGGGGATTCTTCGAGAGATTTCTTTGTCGAAGGCTCGCTGTCTGGTCTGAGGATCTGCATCTGTCAGTCCGGCTGAAAAAATGACCGATTCGCCTTTTGCGATGTCAAATTCGAAGTAGCCCGGTACAAACAAATCTTCTTGATAGTCGTAGCCTCTTTCCCTTTCTAGGATATACTCCACATTGTGATACCAAGCTGGATCAGAAATGAACTCGTTTGGTTTGGAAAGCTGCATGTACAGCGGGTCGTAGATCGGGTAGAGACGAAATTTGACTCCACAGTCTACGACTTCAAATTCCTTCTGAATATCAGAGTTTTCTTTGCACAGTGTATGGTAGCCTCTGAATGCCAAGAAAGGAGCTATACGCAACTTGGTAGGAGAGTGTGCTTCTAGCAAGGTGTAGCGGATCATCACGCGATCTCTATTGGTGTCTAGGATCAATTCTTTTTGAATCAAGACACCTCCGACCCGATAGGTCAATTTGGGGATGGGTTCTGAGTCGTAGTCTTCCAGGTATTTGTGGCCTCTAGGGGAGTAGTTTCCGGGGAATTTGCTAATGCCCAGATTAAATTTGGAGCCGTGCTGGATGACCGTTTCGTGGACTGTCGAGAGGAATACGTGGTTTTGGGAGTCTATCTGAGGCTGTGGAGCGACCAGCAGGCCATGGTACTTTCTGGTGTTGCACCCGATGATGGTAGTGCTGGTGTAAGTACCGGAGCGATTGGTCCGAATCGTCTCTCTATCTAAAGAGTAATTCAGATTAATTAACTGCGTTTTGTCAAAATGGATATAACTCATAGGGCCTAGATTGTAGCCCATTAAAATAGAGTTTTGTATCCAGAGAAAAAATCAATTGCAAAAAAATAAAGGTTATGTTTCCATAACCTTTATTTGCTTGCTCTTGTCAGATTAAGAGTGTACAGCTTCTTTTTGGATCTCATCCAAATTGCGGAGAGATTCTTCGAATTTCACCACGTAACTTTTTACAGTTGGGATATCCACGGGTTTGACTACCGGGAATTTCGGTGAGGATTTAAACAAAGTAAACATCTCAAGTTGGTTTAGTTTGAGCAAATTTTGTCAAATGTTGTGCCAATCGCACCCCTATTAAAACAAAAAACCCCTCGATAGGAGGGGTTTTGGGTGAAAGACCGGGTTCGAACCGGCGACCTCTGGTGCCACAAACCAGCGCTCTAACCAGCTGAGCTACAATCACCATTTTAATTCTCTTGAGAACTCCTTTCTCAATCGGTTGGCAAAGGTAAATAGTTTGCTTTATCGGAGCAAGAACTGAGGCTTTATTTTATGATAAAATTTAATCTTTCTCCTTTTTTGCTCTCGTCAAACTGGCCGTTTTCATAGACTAAATGTCCAGAAACGATCGTGTGACTCACTTTGGACTGGAAAGTATGCCCTTCAAACGGCGACCAGCCGCATTTGGCGAGGATATTTTCTTTGCTGACTGTCCAAGGATCGTTGAGATCTACCAGGACCAAATCTGCATGATAGCCTTCCCGGATGTAACCACGCTCTTCGATACGGAAGAGTTTGGCGACATTGTGACTCATTTTTTCAACGATTTTTTCAAGACTGATTTTGCCTTGGTGATAAAAATCCAACATCGCTACCAAGCTATGCTGAATCAATGGTCCTCCCGATGGAGCTTTGGTGTATACCTGATCTTTCTCTTCCAGTGTATGAGGTGCATGATCGGTAGCGATCACATCGATTTTGTCAGCAAGTACTCCTTCAAAAATCCCTTTGGCATCATCTGCCGTTTTGACAGCTGGATTCCATTTGATCAAGGTGCCTTTGGTGTCGTAATCTTTTTCAGAAAACCACATGTGGTGGATGCAGGCTTCCGCAGTTACATTTTTCTCTTCCAGTGGAATGGTATTGTCAAATAGCTCGAGCTCCTTGGCAGTGCTGATGTGAAGGATATGCAAGCGAGTTCCGTATTTCTTGGCCATGGCTACAGCTCTACTGGACGCGTCGTAGCAAGCTTCTTCTGATCTGATTTTCGGGTGGTACTTGACAGGGATGTCATCCCCGTATATTTCCTGAAAGGATTCCAGATTTGCCTTGATGATGTTGTCGTTTTCCGAATGGATGGCGATCAGCATCTTGCATTCTTTGAAAATCCCTTCCAAGACTTCCAGATTGTCAACCAACATATTCCCTGTAGAAGAACCTTGGAACACCTTGATGCCACAGATATTTTTGGGGTCTACTTTGAGGATTTCTTCCAGATTGTTATTTGTTGCGCCAAAAAAGAAAGAATAATTGGCCAAGGAAACCTCCTTTGCTCTCGCATATTTTTCTTCCAAAAGTGGAATAGTCACGGCTTGAGGTACTGTGTTGGGCATTTCCATGAAAGAAGTCGTCCCTCCAGCTACCCCAGCTTTGGCTTCGGTATAGATTTCTCCTTTATGCGTCAGTCCTGGCTCTCTAAAGTGTACTTGATCGTCGATGACTCCAGGAAGGAGGTATTTCCCTTCTGCGTTGATTGTTTTGTCAGCAGTAGTTCCTGCGAGATTTTCTCCGATTTTGACGATCCTTCCTCCTTCTACCAAAACATCTCCACGAAAGATCCGCCCCTCATTGACTATATTTGCACCGTTGATCAGAATACTTTTCATCATTTCGTTTTAAAATTTCTCCCAAAAATAAGGAATCATGACCAATGAGGCAGTAGGATTTGAGGCTTTTAAACTCAATAGGCAATTGCTCAATGCGATCGAGGAGGCAGGCTATACTGCTCCTACCGCTATTCAGGAAAAAGCAATTCCTTTGGCTTTGGCAGGTCATGATGTGCTGGGGATCGCCCAAACAGGCACAGGAAAGACTGCTGCCTATGTATTGCCGATCCTAATGAAAACCAAATATGCGCAGGGGACTTTGCCTAGAGCCTTGGTTCTAGCGCCTACCCGTGAGCTGGTGATGCAGATCGAAGAAGTCTGCAGCGATTTGGGGAAATACACAGGCTTAAGGGTGGTGTGTCTCTATGGAGGGATCGGACCCAAAACCCAAATTGAACAGATCGAAGCAGGTGTGGACATCATCATCGCTACTCCTGGTCGGTTTATGGATTTGTACAAGAAAGGGATCATACTGACCAAGGAGCTTAAAACCATGGTGTTGGATGAGGCGGATAAAATGATGGATATGGGTTTTATGCCTCAGATTCGGTCGATTCTGGAAGTGATTCCAGTGAAAAGGCAAAATCTTTTGTTTTCTGCCACCTTTGCTCCGCGTGTCGAAGGGCTTGCGGCTGAGTTTTTGGAGTTTCCAGAGAGGGTGGAGGTGACGCCTTCTGCCACCACGGCAGAGACCATTGCTCAGGTCAAATACTTTGTTCCAAATATTCGGACGAAGCTGTATCTGTTGGAGCATTTGCTGTTGCTGGAAGATGTCACTCGGGCGATTATTTTTACCCGAAGTCGTAAAAATGCAGAAGAAGTCTATCAGTTTCTTTCGAGATCCAAGTTCGGAGAGGTTCGTGTGATACATGCCAATAAAGGTCAAAATACCCGGATCAACTCGATGGATGATTTCAAGGCGGGGGATGTCCGGATTTTGGTGGCGACTGATGTCGCATCAAGAGGGCTGGACGTATCGATGGTTTCCCATGTGGTCAATTTCGATGTACCTTTGATCTATGAGGACTATGTTCATAGAATAGGCAGGACGGGACGTGCTGAAAATGTAGGGAAGGCAGTGACATTTATCAATCCTGCAGAAGCTTGGCACTTTGAAAGAATCGAAGGACTGATCCGGATGGAAGTGCCAGAATATCAAATCCCACAGCCTGTCACAGTGACGGAAACTCCCTTTGCTGAGAAGCAAATCTACGCCCGTGAATTGGATAAGCTGAAGCAGAAAGAAAATCCTGACTACAAGGGAGCTTTTCATGACAAAAAAGCCAGACCAAAGAAGAACATCGGAAAAGGAGAAAAAGTCAAAGCCAAAAAGTCCGGAAGCAAAAAGAACCGGAATCAGCTGAAGACAAAGAATCGGAAAAAATAGAAGGCAACTGAATTTAATGAAAAAGGGACTCTGACTAGAGTCCCTTTTTCATTAGTTAAAAGAGTTGAAAAATTGTCAGAGTCTTAGCTTTTAAAGATACTTTTCGAACTCAAGTTTTTTTTGGAGAATTCACTAGCGGTACAATGTCTTTAGCCTTGTTATACTTCTTCTTCCTTTATACTGGAATGGTACTTCAAGAGAGTTTTGATGAAGTCTCTGTTCCGCTGAACCATCATCTTTCAGATTCAAAAAGCATTACGATAGAAGTGGAGTATTTGACTTCTTTTGACGCTAGGAAGGAAACGGTGTTTCTAATTGAAGATGCATTTGATCTAGCTTTCAGAGGAGTGGAGATTACTGACAGGCTCTCTGGATCTTTCAATTTTGTACTTATTAGAGGTAGAAAATCTTCGAAAGAACTGTCGAAATGGCTTGGAAGAAATGGAGATGTCAATTATGCTGAGGCGTACTCTTTATTGAACCAAGATCAGGTAGTGCGGGATATTGAGGTGGTAAAGAAAAGACTAGTAGGGGATCAGCAGGTTCATCTTTTAGGGTATTCTGCCTCAGGGCTCACCATGCTGAGGTATGCGACGATGTTTCCGGATCAAGTGAGATCAATTTTGGTTTTTAGTCCTTTACTTTTCGAGGTTCAGAATAATTTGAGTTTTTGGACTTATACCAATCAAATAGATAAACTGAATCAGGAATACAGCTCGAAATTTATTCGCGATTTTGCATGGTATTCATCTTATGATTTTGAGGGATTTGCTAGTCAAGAGAGCAGAAAGTTAATGGAATTAGCATGTCTTGATTTCATGAAGAAAAAGCCATTTTACCCCGTTCCAGAAGCAAATGAATTGAACTTAGCTTTTCAGGTACGGGCATTTGAGTTGAGTTTTGGTATCAAATCTCAATTTTCAACCAGTGAGTCGCCTATTTTTAATGCATTGCTACAAGAGAGCGGGGCTTTTTGGGATGAGTACAACAGAAGCTCTTTTTCAGTGTTTGGAATCAATTATGACAGTGGATTGGATTATAGCGGTAAGTTGACAATCATCGGCTCAGCATTTGATTTGCTAGTGTCTCAAAAATCATATGATGTTCTGGCGGAGTTTTTTCCAAATCGAACGTTGATTCTGTTGAATGATGCCCATTCCTTTGCTCGACTGCAATCTTCGGGATTAACCTCAGATTTAATTAATGCATTTATTTCCGATGGGTTTGACAAAAAAGTAAAAGTCTATTCAGATTTGGAATATCAGCATTTGATTTATAAAAAATCTGATAATCGAAAGTTTCCAATACCAAAAATGTTTTGATAGAGAAAAGGCTAGCTCAAATCAATGAGCTAGCCTTTTTTATGAGTTTTGATACATCATCGGACATCCAACATCCAGCTTCCTGTCCAAAGAATCAAGGAGAAGTTGACTGGATGTCTTTTATCCATAAGAAATATTTATTTATCTCTCGCCTCTGGTATTTGTCCCGTCAACGCGAGTTCTATTTTCTCTGTTTGCCAAGTCCCAAGCAGTGTGGAAAATCAACTGGGCTCTTTTGGTCATCAATGGGAATTCGATTTTGTCCACCGTGTCAGTCACCTGATGGTAGTCGTCATGTACGCCATTGAAGAAAAAGATCACAGGGATGTCAAATTTGGCGAAGTTGTAGTGATCAGATCTGTAGTAGAACCTGTTGGGATCATCTTCCGCATCATATCTGTAGTCCAGGATCAAATCCGTATAAGTGATGTTGTTGTATTCATTGATTTTTTTCAAATCAGTGGATAGCATCTCAGAACCGATCACATATACATAATCCTTGTTCTCAGCATCTTGGTATTCGTAGTCGATACGACCAACCATGTCGATGTTGATATTGTTGACAGTGTTTGCGATAGGGAAGATTGGGTTTTCAGAGTAATACTGAGATCCCAAAAGACCTTTTTCTTCACCAGTTACATTCAAGAAAAGAATGGATCTTCTCGGCTTGTGACCTTCTTTGGCAGCCGTAGCGAATGCCTGAGCGATTTCCATGACGGAAACAGTACCGGAACCGTCATCATCAGCGCCATTGAAAACTTCACCGGTAGAGCTCACACCTACGTGGTCATAGTGGGAAGAAATCACGAGTACTTCTTCTTTCTTGTCAGTACCTTCCAAAAAGCCCAGCACATTGTAAGCTTCCACTGGAGTAGAGGATTTTTCTACCTGATATTTTACTTTTTGAGAAGCGATAGCTTCAGGATTGCTTTTTGCAGCTTCTTTCAATTCCTCGACGGAAGTTTCGAAAAGCTCGCCCATTTTGTCAGAGCTGACCATGAAGATCGGTCTTTGTTCCACTTCTTTTTCGAAACCGATACGGCCTTTGCCAGATAGCGTCTTGTATCTGTTGGCGATTCGGTCAAAGTTGGCTTGACCTTCCATGCTTACGATGACGATACCGGCTGCACCCGCATCCATCACTTTGCTCACAAGACCGTTGCTTCTCTCGCCTACTGCCCAGATACCTACTAGTTTGCCAGTGACATCTACTTTTGCTAGATTTTCGTCGTTGGCCAATCCTAAGAAAACCAATTCAGATTTAGCAGCTTTTTTCAGGTTGCCATCTCCGATGAAGACATAATCTTCGTTTTCTACCAGTTTGTTTTTGCCTACCTGCAGGCTTACATTTTCAAACTTGGTGCTAACCAATGGGACAGCCTGAAAATATTTTCCGTCTACAGGGCCAGTAAGGCCTAGATCCTTGTAGAAATCCGCCAGATAATTCGCTGCGATAAGGCCTTCGGGTGAACCTGTATCTCTTCCTTTCATCTCATCGGATGCCAAGAAAGTCAGGTATTCTGTCAAGTCTTCTGCCGTGATGGTATTGGCATATTTGACCTGAACCGGATTTTGCGCCATGGTCCCTAGGGAAAGTCCCAAGGCCAAGGCTCCGGTCAATGCTAATTGTTTTTTCATAGCTGATATTTTGAATTTGGCCCCTAAGCTAGACAATTTTTTCAGGCAGCCATCAAAGGATTACAAGAATGGAATAGGGAGAGGTTGAATTTCTCTTGGTTAAGAGAAGATTATCTTTTAATTAATCGTACCTTTGCGGCCAGAAAGCCAAAGGCTTTTGACCCAAATATTCTATACAGCTTCCATACAAATCAAATGAAGATCAATCTTTCGAATGCTGTCAAATTTGAGAGCAGACACAATGGCCCTACTGAGGCCGAAATCGCAGAAATGTTGGGGAAAATCGGCGCCTCGTCCCTTGAGGAACTGATCAGCCAGACTGTTCCGGATGCTATCCGGTCCCAAAAACCATTGGATTTGCCTCAGGCCAAATTGGAGTCTGAGTTTTTGGCAGATTTCAAAAAGCTGGCTTCCAAAAACAAGGTGTTCAAGTCCTTCATCGGTATGGGCTATTATGATACCATCGTTCCAGGTGTGATCTTGAGAAATGTGCTGGAGAATCCGGGATGGTACACAGCCTACACTCCTTATCAAGCTGAGATCGCCCAAGGTAGGTTAGAAGCCTTGATCAACTTCCAGACTGTAGTGATGGAATTGACAGGAATGGAGCTGGCGAATGCGTCTCTTCTAGATGAAGGAACTGCGGCTGCCGAAGCGATGACCATGCTGCATGCTGTCAAGCCAAGAGCTAAAAAGACTGCCAACAAGTTTTTTGTTGACGAAAAGGTATTCGCTCAGACCAAAGCTGTTTTGGAAACGAGAGCGGAGCCAATAGGAATTGATTTGGTGTTTGGCTCAATTGATTCTTTGGACCTGACAGATCCGGAATTGTACGGGGTGATGTTCCAATACCCAGATGCTGAGGGAGCTGTAAGAGACTATTCTTCCATCGTGGCCGCTGCGAAAGAAAACAATGTCATGACTGCATTTGCATCAGACTTGTTGGCTTTGACGCTATTGACTTCTCCTGGCGAAATGGGAGCTGATGTGGTAGTTGGGTCTTCTCAGAGATTCGGTGTGCCGATGGGCTATGGTGGACCTCACGCAGGATTTTTTGCGACCAAAGAAGATTATAAAAGACAAATCCCAGGTCGAATCATCGGGGTGTCTGTAGATAGAGCTGGAAACAAAGCTTACAGAATGGCTTTGCAAACCAGAGAGCAGCATATCAAACGTGAGAAAGCTACTTCCAATATCTGTACTGCTCAGGTTCTTTTGGGTGTGATGGCAAGTTTCTACGCCGTATATCACGGTCCAAAAGGATTGAAAGATATCGCTTTGAGAACTCACGGCTTGGCTAAATTGACCGCTCAGGCATTGCAGCAAGTTGGTTTGGAAATCGGAGATCAGGCTTTCTTTGACACCATTCAGGTCAAAATGAATGAGGTTGCCATGGAGCGAGTAAGAGGCCTTGCTTTGGGAGCTAAAATGAACTTCCGATACGAAGAAGGGTCTATTTTCATCTCTTTTGACGAAACTAAGACTTTGGAAGACGTGAAGAAAATCGTCTCCATCTTTGCTACTGAAGAAGGCAAGCATACCTTGAATCTAGACGAGTTGGTAGCAGGCCTTGAGCTGGAGCTTCCAGAAGGTTTGGCTAGGACTTCAGAATATTTGACTCACCCAGTATTCAATAGCTTTCATGCAGAGCATGAAATGCTTCGCTATATCAAGCGTCTAGAAAACAAAGATCTTTCACTGGTTCACTCCATGATTTCTTTGGGTTCTTGTACGATGAAACTGAATGCAACTGCTGAGATGATTCCTGTGACTTGGCCAGAATTTGGTCAGATTCACCCTTTTGCTCCTATGGATCAAGCGTTGGGTTATCAGGAGTTGTTTACCAACTTGAGGACTTGGTTGACTGAGATCACTGGTTTTGCGGATACTTCTTTGCAGCCAAACTCAGGTGCTCAAGGTGAATATGCTGGATTGATGGTCATCCGTGCTTTCCACCAAAATAATGGTGAAGGACATAGAAATGTAGCTTTGATTCCTACTTCCGCTCACGGAACCAACCCTGCATCTGCTGTCATGGCAGGTATGAAAGTGGTTTTGGTCAAATGTGATGAAAAAGGAAATATCGATATCGAAGATTTGAGAGAAAAAGCTCAGGCCCATTCTCAGGATCTTTCTTGCTTGATGGTGACTTATCCATCTACTCACGGTGTATTTGAAGTGGGTATCCAAGAGATCTGTCAAATCATCCATGACAATGGTGGACAGGTGTATATGGATGGAGCAAACATGAATGCTCAAGTTGGTTTGACATCTCCAGGTAGAATCGGAGCTGACGTTTGTCACTTGAACTTGCACAAAACCTTCTGTATCCCTCACGGTGGTGGTGGACCAGGCATGGGGCCGATTTGCGTGGCAGCACATTTGGCACCATTCCTTCCAGGTAACCCAATCGTGAAAACAGGTGGTACTAAAGCAGTATCTTCTGTCTCTGCTGCGCCTTACGGAAGTGCAAGTATCCTTCCGATTTCCTATGCATACATCGCGATGATGGGTGGTGATGGCCTGACCAACGCAACCAAAATGGCGATCCTGAATGCAAACTATATCAAAGAAAGATTGGACGGTCATTTCCCAATCCTTTATACCGGAACTCAAGGAAGAGCGGCTCACGAAATGATCGTGGACTGCAGAGGCTTCAAGGAAGTTGGAGTTGAGGTAGAAGATATCGCTAAGCGATTGATGGATTATGGTTTCCACGCTCCTACAGTTTCTTTCCCTGTGGCTGGAACTTTGATGATCGAGCCAACTGAATCTGAGACTAAAGCTGAATTGGATAAATTCTGTGATGCTTTGGTGTCTATCAGAGCTGAGATCAAAGAAATCGAAGAGGGCAAAGCGGACAAGGAAAACAATGTCTTGAAAAATGCTCCTCACACCTCTCAAATGGTATTGGTAGGTGAGTGGGATCTTCCATACTCTAGAGAGAAAGCTGTTTATCCTTTGGAATATGTGAAAGAGAATAAATTCTGGCCTTCTGTTCGTAGAATTGATTCTGCTTTCGGTGACAGAAACTTGATGTGTAGCTGTATCCCGGTGGATGCATACGCTAGCGAAGAAGAAATGGCTTAATGCCAATCAGGAATAATTGAAAAGCCGTGAGATTGAAGATCTCACGGCTTTTTTTATTCCCAAATTCCGAATTGGGTAAAGTGGTGCTTGAAATGTTTTTGGTGAAACAGATCCCATTCTTTTTTGTCCAGTAGATTGAATCTCGGGTGTACTGTGAGAAGATCCGGGTTTTGTTCAAAGGTCTTTTTATACTCATCTATGCTCTCCAATAGTTTCTGTTTGGCCATGTCCAAGTCAGGAAATCTCAGGGGAGGAGGCCCCTCTTGACTCATGGGAGCTTTGATCCCCTGGGGAAAATCCATTTCGGTGTGGAGCAATAGCTCTTTGAAATGGAGTACTTTTTCACTGGGTTCAAATTCCGGCAATCTGATTCTTCCCGAACTGATTTTCAGGGTTATGGTCAAATGCTCGACCATGTGCTGTGGAGTCATGATCCCAAACTTGGCGGGAGTATCCTCCTTTAGCTTTTTGAGTCTGGAGTCGATTAAGGAGCTGGTCATGGAAATTGGGGTTATGTGTTGTTGTTCAGGATTTGCAATCCTGAACTTCTATCATTGGATTCTAAATCCACCTAGGATTTAGAGATTTCTATTCATGCGAGTGAAGACACTCACAAAAGCTGTTTTTGGAAAAATACAAAAAAAGCATCTGAGATTCCCAGATGCTTTTTCCAATTAACGAACTCTAAAATGATTTAACTGCCGCACATTTCGCAATCATCCGGATTGTCCAGAGAGCATTGTACAGCTTCTTGTTTATGTGTTTTGCCAGCTTCTACCGGCGCTTTTTCTTCCGTTTGGTCTACCAAAGCAGACTTGTCTAGGGTGAATTTGATCGCTGCTGCAGCTGCTTGAGATCTCAAGTAGTACATGCCAGTTTTCAATCCTTTCTTCCAAGCATAGAAGTGCATAGAGGTCAACTTCCCGAAGTTTGGATCCTGCAAGAACACGTTCATACTTTGAGACTGACAGATATAAGCGCCTCTGTCCGCCGCCATATCAATGATGGTCCTTTGGGAGATTTCCCATACGGTTTTATAGATGTCCTTGATGTTTTGAGGAATCCCCGGCACGTCTTGTACAGATCCGTTAGTAGCGATCAGTCGGTTTCTCATGGTGTCATTCCAGAGACCAAGCTTGATCAAGTCTTTCATCAAATGCTTGTTCACTACGATAAACTCACCGGACAGTGTTCTTCGGGTGTAGATATTTGAAGTGTAAGGCTCAAAGCATTCGTTGTTACCCAAGATTTGAGAAGTGGAAGCTGTTGGCATAGGAGCTACTAGCAAAGAGTTTCTCAGGCCATGCTTTTTCACTTGCTCTTTTACTTCGGTCCAGTTCCATCTGTTTGACTTTGGAGTCACGCCCCACATGTCAAACTGAAGCTCACCTTTGGAAGCTGGAGATCCTTCGTAGGTTTCGTAGGTTCCTTGAACTTTTGCTAGCTCCATGGAAGTCTCCACCGCTGCAAAGTAGATAGTTTCGAAGATGTCCTCATTCAGGCCTTTTGCTTCAGGAGAATCGAAAGGCATTCTCAGCATGATGAATGTATCTGCCAAGCCTTGCACGCCCAAACCAATCGGTCTGTGGCGGAAATTGGATCTTTTCGCTTCTTCTACCGGATAGTAGTTGACATCGATTACTTTGTTCAGGTTGCGAGTAGCCACCTTGGTGATTTCATAGAGTTTCTGATGATCGAAATAAGCCTTTCCATCAGGACCTGTTTTTACAAATTTTGGCAGGGCCAAAGAAGCCAGGTTACAAACGGCTACTTCATCCGGAGAGGTGTACTCGATGATTTCGGTACATAGGTTGGATGACTTGATTGTACCCAGGTTTTTCTGGTTGGATTTGCCATTTGCAGCATCCTTGTAAAGCATGTAAGGAGTACCGGTCTCGATTTGGGATTCCAATACTTCAAACCATAGTTCCTGTGCTTTGACAGTTTCTCTTGCCAATCCTTCACGCTCATACTTTTCGTAAAGTCTTTCGAATTCTTCTCCATGGCAGTCAGAAAGTCCTGGAGCTTCATTCGGGCAGAATAGAGACCAAGTCTCATTTTGCTCGACACGCTTCATGAACAAATCCGGAATCCAAAGCGCATAGAACAAATCTCTTGCTCTCATCTCTTCTTTTCCGTGGTTTCTCTTCAGTTCCAAGAAGTCTTTGATGTCTGCATGCCAAGGCTCTAGGTAGATGGCAAAGGATCCTTTTCTTTTTCCTCCACCCTGATCGACATATCTGGCAGTCATGTCAAAGTTTCTCAACATCGGTACGATACCATTGGATACGCCATTGGTACCTTTGATATAGGAGCCTTTCGCTCTCACATGATGGATAGAAAGTCCGATACCACCAGCAGATTGAGAGATTTTAGCACATTGCTTCAATGTATCATAAATCCCGTCGATGCTATCGTCCTTCATAGTCAATAGGAAGCAGGAAGAAAGCTGTGGCTTCGGAGTCCCTGCATTGAATAGGGTAGGAGTAGCGTGTGTAAACCACTTTTCGGAAAGTAGGTTGTATGTCTCAATAGCTGCCTCGATATCCTCTTTGTGAATCCCGATGGATACACGCATCAACATGTGTTGAGGTCTTTCTACCACTTTGCCGTCCAGACGGATCAAGTAGGATCTCTCTAATGTTTTATATCCGAAGTAGTCGTATCCAAAATCTCTCTTATAATCTACAGTAGCATCTAGCTTTGCTGCATTTCTCTTGATGATGCCATACACCTCTGGGTCGATCAACGCCGCATTCTCACCTGTGATTGGGTTGACGTAAGTGTATAGTCTCTTCATCGTATTGGAGAAGGACTGGCTAGTAGTTTTGTGAAGATTGGAGATAGCGATTCTTGCTGCTAGAATAGCATAGTCCGGATGTTTCACCGTCAAAGATGCACAGACTTCTGCAGCTAGATTGTCCAGCTCAGAGGTAGTCACCCCGTCATACAATCCGTCGATTACCTTCTTGGCAACTTCAATAGGCTGAATGAATTTGGGATCCAATTCATAGCAAAGATTTTCGATCCGAGTAGTGATCTTGTCAAAGCGAACCGATTCGCGTCTTCCGTCTCTTTTTATTACTAGCATATGTCGATGAGATTATAAGGTTGGATAATTGGGATATATTAAAAGTCCTCTCCAAGGGAGAAGCGTGAGGATTCGTTGCCATTATCGGTAGATTTCATGACTCCGGCTTTTTGGTAGTCACCGACTCTCTTTTCAAAGAAGTTCGTTTTGCCTTGAAGGGAAATCATGTCCATGAAATCAAATGGATTGGTGCTGTTCCATACTTTTTCGCAGCCTAGCTCTACGAGCAATCTGTCTGCGACAAACTCGATGTATTGGCACATCAGATCTGCGTTCATGCCGATAAGTCTTACAGGAAGTGCATCTGTGACAAATTCCTTTTCAATCTCTACTGCATCCAAGATGATTTCTTTGACAGTTTCTTTTGGAAGTGGATTGACGACGTGCTTGGTGTACAAGTGGCAGGCAAAGTCACAGTGCAAACCTTCGTCACGGGAGATCAATTCATTGGAGAAAGTCAGTCCCGGCATCAAGCCTCTTTTCTTCAGCCAGAAGATGGAGCAGAATGATCCTGAGAAGAAAATGCCTTCGACTGCAGCAAAAGCAATCAGTCGCTCTTGAAAGCTACCATTGTCTATCCAGCGAAGTGCCCAGTCGGCTTTTTTCTTGACGCAATCGATGTGCTCGATGGCATGTAGTAGTCTGTCGCGCTCGACAGCATCTTTGATATAAGTATCGATCAGCAAGCTATAGGTCTCCGAATGGATGTTTTCCATCGCAATCTGAAAGCCATAGAAGAATTTTGCTTCGGTATACTGTACCTCAGAGACGAAGTGCTCTGCCAGATTTTCATTGACGATACCGTCACTGGCTGCAAAGAATGCCAATACATGTGAGATAAAGTGACGCTCTCCATCGTTCAGGTTTTTCCAGTCTCTCATGTCCTGGCCCAAGTCGATTTCTTCTGCGGTCCAAAAGCTCGCCTCTGCCTTTTTGTAAAACTGCCAGATGTCGTTGTGCTGGATTGGAAAAATTACAAAGCGATCCTTGTTCTCTAATAATATCGGTTCTTCTTGCATCGTACTCTGTGGTTTTATTTGGTAACGGTTTAATTCTTTAAAGATCAGCCGGATAATGCCTTCGTAATGGCGGCTGGGGATAGAAAAGGCTGCCTTTTCAGAACAGCCCATGAACAAATATGTGAACCAAAATCCAGAAATAAAACCCCTGAAGAGGCGCTTAAAGCTGTTTTTTGAATAATGGTCAAAAGTTGTTTAACTTACAATATATTAACTGCTTAATACTTTTAATATCAAGCTATTGATTAGCTGAAATAGCCATTTTGGGCGGTGTAAAGTTTTTTTCACTTTGCTGAAAAAAAATTGTTTACCTCAATTCAAGGGTGTTTTTGAACTGAGTTCAATTTTTATAGATTGTCTGGAAATAGATTAATGAATTGAAAATCAGGTGAAAGCTTGAAAATTCAAGAGCCTTTGAAATGGTGACGGGCGTCGAAAATGAAACTTAACCTGGCTGTTTTGTAAAGATCAGTGGAGCGATTTAGCTGAGCATTTTCGTCGACTTTAACTCCGATTGAGTCCCAAATTTTGGGATATTTCAGGACAAATGGAAGAGGAATATTTCGGACTATCCAGTCATTGTTGGTTTAAAGGCTTGAGTTGGTAGAGGTTAAGAGGTGAATAATTTTATAGGCTGGTTTTTTTGTTCAAATAGTCTTCCTTATATTTGCACTCCGATTTCGATAAAGAATCATTAATTAACGACATGTACGCAATTGTAAACATCGCTGGTAAGCAGTTCAAAGTAACAAAAGATCAGTTTGTCTACGCTCCTAAGCTAGACGCAGAAACTGGCGCTTCCGTGGAATTTGACCAAGTACTGTTGGCAGAAGCTGACGGGAATGTGTCTGTAGGTGCTCCTTTACTTGAGGGCGCTAAGGTATCTGGCAAGGTGCTAGATCACGTAAAAGGTGATAAAGTCATCGTCTTCAAAAAGAAGCGTAGAAAAGGCTACAAGAAGAAGAACGGTCACAGACAAGACTTCACCAAAGTATTGATTGAAAATATTACACTCTAAGTTTTCTTTTTTCAGAAAACCATAAACGTATATAACCATGGCACACAAGAAAGGTGTAGGTAGTTCCAAAAACGGTAGAGAGTCACATTCCAAAAGATTGGGTGTGAAGAAATTTGGCGGCGAAGCAGTTATCGCCGGTAACATCATCGTAAGACAAAGAGGTACAAAACATCATCCAGGTAACAACGTGGGTGTTGGAAAAGACCATACTTTGTTTGCTTTGACTGACGGAAAAGTTTCTTTCAGAAAGAAATCAGACGGTAAGTCTTACGTGAGTGTTCTTCCTGCTGAGGCATAAGACCTACGGAAAAAAAATGAAGCCCTGTCGGAAGATAGGGCTTTTTTTATGTCTATACCCAAAGGGATGAGCCTGCTTATTTTTTGTGGACGGCAATAAAGTCTTTTGTTAAATTTTTATCTTCAAGGCAACCACCAAATTAAATCCTTATGAAGATAAAGCACTCATCAATTTTATTGGGATTGCTGATTTGTATTTTCTCACAGATCAGTCCCAGCAAGGCTCAGAATGTTCCCAATCCGGATGTCTACAAGGCATTGGAGTGGAGACTTGTCGGGCCATTCAGAGGCGGACGCTCCGATGCCGTGACAGGTGTGGCGGGGTCCGACCATACTTATTATTTTGGATCTACTGGAGGGGGAGTCTGGAAGACTGTGGACTCAGGTTCTACCTGGAAGTCGGTCTCAGATGGCTACTTCGGAGGTTCGATTGGATCCGTAGCTGTATCGCTTAGTGATACTGCAGTGGTCTATGCCGGAGGCGGTGAGAAAACCGTCCGGGGAAATGTTTCTTTTGGCTACGGAATCTGGAAAAGTAAAGATGCCGGTAAAACCTGGGAAAGAGCTGGTCTTGACAAAAGCCGGTTTGTAGCCCGTTTGAGAATTCACCCGACAAATCCCGATGTAGTTTATGCGGCTGTGATGGGAGATATTTTCAAGCCAGACGAAACCCGCGGTGTCTATAAAACCACAGACGGCGGAGCCAATTGGGAAAAAGTGCTTTACGTCTCCGACATAGCTGGAGCGGTGGACTTGATCCTCGATCCCAATGATCCAGAAACACTCTACACGACTACTTGGGAAATCAAAAGAACCCCTTATTCTTTAGAAAGTGGAGGGCCAGGTTCCAAAATGTTTAAATCCACAGATGGTGGCAAAACTTGGGAAGACTTGACTGACAAGGAAGGTTTCCCAGATGGTTTACTCGGAATCATGGGCATCACAGTTTCTCCACTTAATTCCGATCGGCTCTATGCCATCATCGAAAATGAAAATGGAGGAGTCTTTACTTCCGCAGATGCAGGAGAAACTTGGGAGAAAACCAATGAAGACCGCAGCTTAAGACAAAGAGCATGGTACTATTCCAGAATCTATGCTGATACGCAGGAAGAAGAAACTGTCTATGTCCTGAATGTGAGCTACCACAAATCAACCGATGGAGGTAAGACGTTCAAAGGGTCCAATGCTCCACACGGAGACCACCATGATCTTTGGATAGCAGCTGATGACAATCAAAGAATGGCAATAGCCGATGATGGAGGTGCACAGATTTCAGAAAATGGCGGGACAGATTGGTCCACTTACATGAATCAGCCGACTTCTCAATTTTATAGAGTGACCACGGATAATTCATTCCCTTATAGAATCTACGGTGCTCAGCAGGATAACTCAACGGTAAGAATCCGTCATAGAATTGACGGGCGTGGAGGGATTTCCGAATCTGACTGGGAGCCTACTGCTGGAGGAGAGTCTGGGTGGATCGCACCTGATCCTGAAAACAACGACGTAGTCTATGGTGGATCTTATGGCGGTCTATTGACCCGAGAAGATCATGAGAAAGGTATCAGCCGCACTGTCAATGTATGGCCGGATAACCCAATGGGACATGGAGCCGAAGATATGAAGTATCGTTTTCAGTGGAACTTCCCGATTTTCTTTTCTCCTCATGATCCTAATATGCTCTACACGACCAGTAATAGATTTCACAGATCTACCAATGAGGGACAAAGTTGGGAAGTTTTTTCTCCGGATTTGACGAGAAATGACCGAAGTAAACTGGGCTCATCAGGTGGTCCGATTACCAAGGATAATACTTCGGTAGAATACTATGCGACGATTTTTACCGGAGCCGAATCTCCTGTGAAAAAAGGAATAATCTGGGCTGGTTCAGATGATGGATTGGTACATGTGACCACAGACAACGGGGCGAATTGGACGGACGTGACTCCTGCGGATATGCCAGAGTGGCTTCAGATCAATAGTATCGAAGCGAGTCCTTATGATCCTGCAGAAGCCTATTTCGCAGCTACAGGATACAAGAGCGGAAACTATGAGCCCTACTTATATAAGACAAAAGACTACGGTAAAACCTGGACGAAAATCACTTCTGGGATCGACCCTGAACATTTTACCCGGGTAGTTCGAGCTGACCCAGTAAAGAAAGGGATGCTCTATGCCGGTACAGAGACAGGCATGTATTATTCTAAAGATGATGGAGCTTCTTGGCATACTTTACAGATGAACCTTCCTATCGTGCCGATCACGGATTTGACAATCAAGGAAAACAGTCTGATAGCTGCGACCCAAGGCAGAGCTTTCTGGATGATTGATGATTTGACGGTCTTGCATCAGGCGGCACCAGGTATGGAAAATGAAGCCCTTCACCTATTCAAGCCTCAGGATTCTTATCGAATCGATGGAGCTGCTCGCAAATCAAACTTTGAAGGAACGAACAGAGCAGGAGGTGTTTTGGTCTATTATTTCCTGAAAGAAGATCCGAAAGAGGAGTTGAAAATAGAGTTCTTGGATGCCAATAACACTATTTTGAAAACCCTTTCTACCAAAGGAATCAATGGTGATACGCTGAAGGTGAAGCCAGGAAGTCAGTCTTACAATTGGAATCTCCGTGTGGAAGATGCCGAGGGGTTTGAAGGCTTGATTATGTGGTCAGCCAATTTAAGAGGGCCTAAAGTGGTGCCGGGTGATTACAAAGTGAGAATGACTTTGGATGGCAAAAGCCAGGTGGAGGGTTTCAAAGTGCTGGCAGATCCTCGCTACGAAAGTACGCAGGCAGATCTAGAGAAGCAGTTTGCCTTTTTGATGAATGTCAATCAAAAACTGACAGAAACCCATCAAACGATCAAACTGATCCGCCAGTACAGAGCCGAGTTGGATAGTATGGAAACTCAGCCCTCGAATATCGAGGAGATCAAATCTCAGATGAAAGAGATCGAGGAAACACTCTATCAGACTAAAAATCAGAGTAACCAAGATCCTCTCAACTTCCCGATTCGCCTCAATAATAAATTGGCGCATCTCAACAATGTAGTTGGAAATGGAGACTATCCGCCGACTGATCAATCGGAAGAAGTGAGAGCAGAACTCACTGAGCAGATTGATGTGCAATTGGCGAGATTCAAAAAGCTAGAACAGGAAGAAATATCGAAGATTCTCAACATCGAGGAAATGAAAACAAAACTCGATATCAAAAAATAAATGAAAAATGCCTCTCAAATCTGAGAGGCATTTTTTTTAGCGTGTGAATATGATAGGAAAAGGAAGATTTAGAAAATCCTCCAGTTTTTGATTTGATCCACAAAGTCCAAAGCACTGCCCGGCGAAATGACAAGGATGAAGATAATCCCAAACAAGGCTCCATAAAGGTGTGCATCATGATTGATGCCGTCACTGTCTTGCTTGCCTTTGACATAGGAATAGATCAAAAACAAAGCTCCAAGGATAAATCCTGGAAGGCAAAGAATCCCAAATAGACAGATATCAGCCAAAGGCAGGATGATGATGCTGGCAAAAACGGCAGCCGCTGTGCCGCCAGATGCTCCTAGTGCTCGGTAATACGAATCGTTTTGATGTTTGAGGTAGGTCGGGATATCCGCGATGATGATTCCCAAAAGGTAAAACAACACAAAGACCACTCCTCCCGCTACAGTCCCGTATTGAAACAGCAAGAACTGCTCGACCACTCTACCAAAGAAGTAGAATGTGAACATGTTGAAGAGTAAATGGATGTAGTCTTTGTGAATGAATCCAGAGAGGATAAACCTATCCCACTGCTTTCTGTTTTTGATTTTGTAAGGGATAAACATCCATCGCTCAATAAAGCTCAGATTATTGAATCCATAGAAACTGCTGATCACCGTGAGGATGATCAAAATGACGGTAATAGAAAGGTTCATGCTTTATTTTTCTCTATGAATCAAATCTTCGGTCAGCTGCCGAAGCTCTTGGAAGTAGCTTTCGTTTTTGTAGTGGATAGAGTCCAGCTGCTCAAGTCCGATTGCAAAAAACTGGTTCATTTTGTTTTCAGCCATCTGGCGAATGCCCAAGTTTTCGTAGATCTCCTTTACGGCGCGGACTTTCTCGGTTTTGTCAAAGGATTCTTGACTGACCCAATATTCCAAGGATTTTTGGTCTTCTCCTGTAGCAAGCTCAAGCGCTTTGATCAGGAGATACGTTTTTTTATTGGAAATGATGTCTCCACCTACTTGCTTTCCAAACTTTGCCTGATCAGCATAGACGTCCAAAAGATCATCTTTCAGCTGGAACCCTACTCCGACATTCACTCCAAAGTCATAAAGTTTTTGACAGTCCTCCTCAGGAGCTCCCGCTAAAATCCCACCCATTTGCAATGCATAACCAAGCAAGACGGCAGTTTTGAGGCGAATCATAGTGATGTACTCATCTTCATGCACTTCCTCTCTTGTCTCAAAATTCATGTCCATCTGCTGTCCCTCACATACTCCTGCTGCGGTTTCATTGAAAAGGCCGAGTACTTTGGGGAGCAAGGTAGGAGTCGTAGGTAAGAGAAAGTCATAAGCTCTCACGAGCATCACATCCCCTGAAAGGATCGCTACATTGTTATTCCATTGCTCATGCACAGTTTTCTTTCCTCTTCTCAATGGAGCATTGTCCATGATGTCGTCATGCATGAGGGTGAAATTGTGAAATACCTCCACTGCAGAAGCCTGGCTGAGAATAGTCTCGGGACTTTTTTCATACATGCCATAAGCCAGCAAGCTCAGCAGAGGGCGGACTCTTTTGCCACCCAGACTGAGAATGTAGGTGATGGGTTCGTACAGTTCTTGGGGATTCTCTCCGAATTTCTGGTTTCGAAGGTAGGTTTCTAATTTATCTAAAAGCGCGTGGGCGTGGCTTTCTTTCGTCATTGTTTGCAAATTCCAAATCGATCGTTCTTCTGTCTATATCGGTATTAACTACCCGGACCAGTACTTTGTCACCCAAAGTGATCATTTTTTTTGTTCTCGTCCCAATGAGACGCATGTTTTTCTGGTCAAATTCATAAAAATCATCCTCCATGTCTTGAACGCGAATCATACCTTCGCACTTGGTTTCGGTGATCTCCACGAAGACTCCCCACTCGGTCACGCCGGAGATGATTCCTTCGTAGTCTTTCTCCTCTGCCAATGCCATAAACTCGACTTGTTTGTATTTGATCGAGGCACGCTCTGCATCTGCAGCCCGCTTTTCTCTTTCGGAAGAATGCACGCACTTGACCTCCCATGATTCGGGGTCGGGAGACTTTCCTCCATCCAGATAGTGCTCCAGCAGACGATGAACCATCATGTCGGGATACCTTCGGATAGGAGAGGTGAAGTGGGAATAATGAGGAAATGCCAGTCCAAAATGGCCTTTGGGCTCGGTGGTGTACTTGGCTTTGGCCATGCTACGGATGGCAAGCTGCTCCAGCACATTTTGTTCGGGTTTCCCTTGAATCTCATCCATCAGTTTATTGAGAGCGGTGGAGATTTTTCGTTCTCCTTCCAAATCGACTTGGTGTCCAAATCGTTTTGCAAAGCCTGAGAAAGTCTCCAGCTTTTCCATATCTGGTGAATCGTGCGTCCGATACACAAAAGTGTCTGTACCGTTATGCTTTTTGTAAATGAATTCAGCCACATATTTATTGGCCAAAAGCATAAACTCCTCAATCATTTTGTGAATGTCCTTTCGCTCTTTGACCATCAGGCCAAGAGGAGTTCCTTTTTCATCCAATTTGAATTTGACCTCGACGGTTTCGAAATTGACAGCTCCGTTTTGGAATCGTTTTTTGCGGACTTTTTTGGCCAGCTCATTGAGCGTGGTCAACTCTTGGAAAAAGTCTCCCGATTGGTTGTCGATGTTTTCTTGAGCCTCCTCGTAGGCAAATCTTCGATCCGAGTGGATGACTGTTCTACCGATCCAATGGTTGATCACCTTGGCAGAAGAGTCCATTTCAAAGACACAGGCAAAGGTTAATTTGTCTTCATTGGGGCGAAGGGAGCATAGTCCGTTACTCAATCTCTCAGGGAGCATCGGGATCGTCCGGTCCACCAAGTAGACAGAGGTGGCCCGATCATAGGCTTCTTTTTCCAGCGCCGTATTAGGCTTGACATAGTGTGTGACATCGGCGATATGCACCCCAACTTCCAGATTGCCATTGTCCAAGACACGATAGGAGATGGCATCGTCAAAGTCTTTGGCATCTACCGGGTCTATCGTGAAAGTAGTGATGTCCCGGAAGTCTTTTCGCGATTTGATTTCTTTCGCGGTGATTTTGTCTGAGATGGCATTTGCTTCTGCATCGGGCTCCTGAGGATACTCAAATGGCAATCCAAACTCGGCCATTATTGAGTGGATTTCCACTTCGTGAACTCCTGCTTTGCCCAGTACTCGGATGACCTCGCCTGTAGGGTTTTTGTCTTCTTCCCTCCATTCGGTGAGTTTGACAATGACTTTTTCATTGTGCTGAGCTCCTTTGAGGTCTCCCCGGTGCACAAAGATGTCCTTGTGCATCTTTTTGAAATCCGGAACCACAAAAGCAAATCGTGGTGAGATCTCTACTCTTCCTACAAATTCATCTCGCTCTCGCTCTAGCACCTCCAGAACTTTTCCTTCGATCCGTCCTGTTTTTCCTTTCAAAGGATAGACCATCACGCGTACTTTATCCCCGTCAAGCGCCTGCTTGAGGTCCGCTTCTTTGACCAAAATATCTCCACCGCTGTGGCTGGGATCTTCAGGGATGACAAAGGCAAATCGCGGATTGACAAAGTCAACCGTGCCGATGATAAAGTCAGGGTCCTGAGTCGATGAAAAGTAATTTCTGGGACTTTTGGAGACCGAGCCGCTTTCGACCAGTTTGTATAATACCGGCTCTACTCCGCCTTTGGTCAGGGAGTCTCGGATTTCCAGTTTTTTGATGATTTGTTTGGCAGTGAATTCCTGCCCATAGTTGGAGTCAAGAAAGTTTAAGATGCGCTTCGCTAAAGATGCTGCATCCGTGCTTTTGCCTCCTTTATGTTTTGGGTTGTGTTTTCTTGGTTTTCTTCCCATGATTTGGGTGTGGTTAGGTGATTAAATAAAAATTTCATTTCCCCTTATTCATCCAGGTGGACGATTTCCATCTGCTCCATGCCTGGTTGGGGATTCATGGCGAGGTATACGCGAGCTGTAACCTCTACATCTTTCAGGCAGTATTTTTTGATTTTGTCAAGATCTCCTTCCAGATGAAAAGTATGATTGACTTGACTGCCGTCGAGATCGTCTTTGGAACTCGGTACATCAAAAATGGAGGCGAGCAACTCTAGGCGGGTGTAGTGTTTGTAATCTCCAAATTTCCAGAGCTCCATGGTGTCCAAGTGGCGGACTTCCCAGGGCTTTTTGCCGGAAAGCTGCAATGGCTCGGGTAGCGGAATACTCCGGATGAGCATTCTTCGGCAGAGATAAGGAAAGTCAAACTCTTTGCCATTGTGGGCACATAGTATCCACTTTTTCTTTCCCAGTAAATCAGAAAAGTCCCTCAAAAGTTCCTTTTCATCTTCTTGAGCAAAAACTTTGGAACGGAAGATCAGTTTTTCTTCGTCTTTTTTCCACTGGAAAAATCCTACTCCCACACATACGACCCGTCCAAATTCGGCATGGATCCCTGCTCTGTCAAAATACAATGAACCGGGTTCGACTTTGCCTTCTTCAGCGTTTTTGATGAGTTTTTCCTTTTTGATCCATTCCTCTTGGAGTCTTGGGGGGAGTTTATCAAATTTTTCCGTCAGGGATGCGGTTTCGATGTCCAAAAATAAGATAGATCCAAGTTGCTCCAAAAAGTCAGTCATAGTGGTAGATTATCCGTGTAAAACCCCTTCCAGACCTAATTCGGGAATCATCTGCTGCAGCGAGGGGTCAAAACTGCCTGGAGTAAAGATAAACTTTTTGTCAAATATCTGGTCAAGGATGTAGTAGCTCACCCAAAACTCATTAGTCAAGCTGAAAACTGCGGGATCAATCGGTTCTACTTTGGCGATGCTTTGCGGGCCTAGCTCTTCGATCATATGTCTCAGCGTGGAAGTCTTTCGTTGCTCTCCATCCATTTCTCCATAGCCTTTGGACGTGATCATGACTGTCTGCAGCTCTATCAGGTTGAGATTGATGATGTATACTCCCCATTCGATACCGGTAGTGGTTTCTTCTTTGGCAATCGCCAGTTTTACTCCCGTGACAGGGGAGAAGTCGATGTCTTTTTTCATGATTCGATTAATTCCATTTCAAATAGGCTGGCGAGATGTTTTTTCACTTTTTCTTTCACTTCTGCCAAGTCCATTTTTCTACCCAATTCTTTTTCTAGGGAAGTGACAGCTTTGTCGTCTATCCCGCAAGGTACGATCTGATTGAAATAGGTGAGGTCGGAGTTGACATTGAAGGCAAAGCCGTGCATGGTCACCCAGCGGGATGATTTGACTCCCATGGCGCAGATTTTTCTCGGATTTTTTTGAGAAATATGATCCAACCAGACGCCGGTCAGTCCTTCTATTCTTCCTGCTTCAATACCATAGTCTTTCAAAGTCAAGATGATCGCTTCTTCAAGAAAGCGAAGGTACTTGTGGATGTCGGTGAAAAAATTGTCCAGATCCAACAGCGGGTAGCCGACCAGTTGTCCTGGTCCATGATAGGTGATATCTCCGCCACGGTTGATCTTGTAGTAGCTCGCATGAATAGCTTGTAGTCCCTGCTCGTCTACCAGTAAGTTTTCTTCTTTGCCACTTTTGCCCAAGGTGTAGACGTGAGGATGCTCGACAAATAGCAGGTAGTTGGGAGTAGGGGTTTGGTCTTCGGATGGATTTTTTCGGTTCTGGATTTTCAGGGCCACTATTTCCGCAAAAAGAGCTTCCTGATAGTCCCAGGCCTCCTGATAGTCCATGTTTCCCAGATCTCGGAATTCTACTTTTTTATTGATAATTTCATTCATCTGCATTGGGATGGGTGGGTGTCAGTTTAACTCCCAAACTCATCGATTCGTTCTTTTGAGTTTTCAAAATTAAGTAATATTTGAATGGCTGAGCATAATGACAAAGGCAATCAGGCAGAAATGCTGGCGGCGCAGTGGCTCATGGAAAAAGGCTATGAGCTGCTGACTCAAAACTACCGATTCAAGCACGCGGAAATCGACCTGATTATGAAATACCGCGGATTGTTGATTTTTGTGGAGGTCAAATATCGATCTGGTACAGGTTTTGGCTATGCAGAGGAGTTTGTGGACGCCACCAAAAAGAAGCTTCTCGTCAAAGCTGCGGATGCCTATATCTACGAGATTGATTGGCATCAGGATATCAGGTTTGACATTGTGGGCGTTTACAAAGACCGCTATGGAACTATCAATTTCAGGCATTTCGAAGATGCCTTTTACTAAACCAAACAAAAAACAGTTTATGAAACGATTGAATTTGCTTCTACTTTCCTTTTTTCTAATGGGTGCACTGTATGCCCAGTCGGATAAAAAAGACCAGCGAATCGAGGAAGATGCACAGGAAGCCAAAGCTAAATTTTTAGAAGATGATGAAGGGATGAGTGAGTTCTTCGCTGATGCATATGGCTATATCATCCTGCCCAATGTGGGCAAAGGTGGCTTGGGAGTAGGTGGAGCTGCCGGTAATGGAGTCGCTTTTGAGCAAGGATCCATGATAGGTTATGCTAGAATGACCCAGGTGACGATAGGTTTTCAGGCAGGCGGGCAGTCCTACAGTGAGGTTGTGTTTTTTGAAGACAAAGATTCCTGGGACCGATTCAAAGAAGGGAAAGTAGAGATGGCGGCTCAGGTATCTGCGGTAGCCGCAGCCTCTGGAGCATCTGCCAATGCAAAATATGTGGATGGAGTAGCGGTATTCACCCGGACCAAAGGAGGGCTGATGTACGAGGCCTCTGTCGGCGGACAGCAGTTTAAGTTTCGGGATAATTAATCCGCTCTAGGGTTTTTATAGATGAGGTTGCCATCCTTGTCCCACTCGGCCCGGATATAAGGTCTGAAATTATCTTCAAAAGGGGAATCCGAATATTGGATTTCCCTTTTTCGTATCGCCCGGGTATTGTTGGTGTCCCAATATTCTGTCCAAAGCCCAACTTTCTCACCATACTGGAATTCGCCAGTCACTGCGATCTGCTTGTCTTCATAGAAGTAAAAGTAGTTTCCTTCTTCCAATCCATATTGAATGGGAGTGATCTCTTCCAGTGTGTTGGAGGAGCGATTGTAGTAGCTGATACGGGATTCTCTTGGCCAGCCTTCTTCGTAGTGATTTTTGTCCTGAAGGACATTTTTGGAGTCAAAAAGCATCCATGTTTTGTGCTTGGTACCATAGAAATACATGCCGCTTTCTACTACCACATCATTGACTCTTCTTTCATATGGCCCATGGAGCAGGTATCCTGTCCCTTTGGTGTAGCCTTCCGAGAGGATGGCTCTTTCTTTGGGGTCAAACCAGTATACATCCCGAATATAGGGGTCGGGATTTCTACCGACATCTGTGTAATTGAAATACTCGTAGATGCTTTGTCCCCGGATATCATTGCGGATGAAGCCCCGCTGAGTTTTGATTCCAAACCAGATGTTTTTGCGTGCTTTTTTCTTTTTCTCCTTTTTCGCTTCTTTCTCTGCCTCCTCGTCAAATAGCAGCAAAGGCATGGTAGTAGGCAAGAGCACCGAGCTGACGATTCCCGATGAATCCGGATCACTGCTGGTATCCCCATTTTGGGCCGCCAGAAAGTGACTACAAAAAAATAGGAGAAGAAAGAGTAAGTAAATTCGCTTCATATAGAAAAAAACGGAATTCCGTTCGGTTCATTTTATTCAAAAATAACATTTCGGCATCAAATGCCTCGCTTTGTTTAAAATTTATAATCTTCTGTCTATTTTTGGGGAATTTGTAAAAAACACTAGAAAATAATGAATTCTATTCTATCAGATCGCATCTTGAATATGGAGGAATCAGCTACTCTGGCTATGGCTAAAAAGGCTAGAGAACTGAAATCTCAAGGAATCGACATCATCGGACTTAGTTTGGGTGAGCCGGATTTTAAAACTCCAAAGCATATTCAGGAAGCTGCCAAGGCTGCTATCGACGAAGAAAAGTATTTCTCATATCCTCCTGTGGCCGGATATCAGGATCTGAGAGAAGCGATTGCAAAGAAACTCAGAGAAGAAAACAACATCTCTGAAGCGAAAGCGGAGAATATCGTCGTATCAACAGGTGCCAAGCACTCCATCGCCAATACCTTCATGTGCCTGATCAACGAAGGCGATGAGGTAGTGATTTTTTCTCCTTATTGGGTGAGCTATGCTGAGATCATCAAGTTAGCTGGAGGTGTTCCAGTTTTGATCGAGGGTACTTTGGAAAACAACTTCAAAGCGACTGCATCCCAATTGGAAGCTGCTTTGACTGATAAGACAAAAGCAATAATCTATTCCTCTCCTTGTAATCCGACAGGATCTGTTTTCAGCCAAGCTGAGCTGGAAGCTATCGCTGAGGTAGTGAAAAAGAGAGAAAACCTGGTAGTGATCGCTGATGAGATCTATGAGTTGATCAACTATACTGGTAAAAACTTCAGCATTGCTTCTCTTCCAGGAATGTTTGAAAGAACGATCACCGTGAATGGTTTCTCCAAAGGATATGCCATGACAGGATGGAGGGTAGGGTACATCTGCGCTCCTCTGGCGATTGCAAAAGCTGTGGAGAAAATTCAGGGACAGTTTACCTCAGGTGGTACAGGGATCGCTCAAAGAGCTGCTCTTGCTGGGATCGCCGGTGATCAGCAGTCTTCCAAAGACATGGCGGATGCATATTTCAAAAGAAGAGGGATTGTTTTGGAGCTACTTCAGGATATTCCCGGTATCAAGACTCATATCCCAGAAGGCGCATTTTATTTCTTCCCGGATGTGACTGCTTTCTTTGGTAAATCAGCTCAGGGGCATACTGTGAAAGATGCAGATGATCTTTGCCTGTATCTCTTGGATATTGCCAATGTGTCTCTTGTGACTGGTGCAGCCTTCGGAGCTCCAAATTGTGTGAGATTGAGCTATGCAGCCTCAGAAGAGGAATTGGTGGAAGCCTTGAAGCGAATCAAAAAAGCATTGGGCGAACTAGCCTAATCCTATAAAAACCCCGGTCGCAAGACTGGGGTTATTTTTTTGCCCGTACAGAAAGGCTTATTTTTGGAGAAATTTTTACTATGTCAGCAGTTCTCGTCATCACCCCTGTCAAAAACTCCATTGAAACTACCTTGGATACTGCCAAAGCAATCGCAGCATCTGACGTGAAAGTACATCATATCATTTTCAATGATTTCAGTACTACCGAGACCAAAGCCGAATTGGAAAAGAAGAAAGCTGAAATCGGGTACGAATTGGTCCATCTGGAAGATATTACGGATCATCCTTCGCCGAATTATAAACTGGTCCTTCAGGTTTCTCAAAAGAAAGCCTTGGAGTTGGGCTTGCCACTTTTGGTAATCGAATCGGATGTGGTGGTGAAGAAAGATACAATCAGTAAACTTTTGGCTCATCAGCAGTCTCATCCGTCTTCTGGGCTCACGGGCTCTGTGACGGTGGATGAATCCGGGGTTGTCAATTTTCCTTACCTAAAGTTCAAAGGAAGGAAAGAGTCAGAAATCAATACAAAGAGAAGTCTGAGCTTTTGCTGTACGCTTTTCTCTCAAGAATTTTTGAAAGCCTATGATTTCACGGGGCTTGATGATGCCAAAGACTGGTATGACACTTTTATTTCTACGAAAGCGTTGGATTGCGGATTTGAAAATTATGTACTCATGGATGCTCCGGTATGGCACCGGCCGCATGGAAGTCGCCCTTGGAAGCAGATGAAGTATAAGAACCCGCTGAAATACTATTTCTTAAAATACTGGAAAGGTCTGGATAAAATCTGATCAGAGTCTGCCCAATAATTTCAATAACGTATTGTAAGGCTTGCTCCAGGATCTTTGGAAGCGCAAGGGGCCATTGAGTTCTCTTTCAAAAAAATCTCGATGCTTGGAGTTGAGGTAATCAATTCTTTCCTGTTTCTTTTGAGCTGTTCCTGTTTTTTTTCTTTTGCTGGATGGAGTCAGTCGATAGTAGAAGCCTACAAAGGGAAGGCGGATGACTTCACCTCCGTTTTTTAGCATTTTGATCCAAAACTCCCAGTCCTCTCTCCCCATCGTCATGTCTTCTGAAAAGCCGCCGACCTCCTCCCAGTCGGATCTGCGAAAGAGTGCGGAGACAAATATCATATTGTCACGGGCAAGAGCAGCTCTACTAAAGCTTTTTAGATCCCAGTCTTTCTCCCCGGCTTCAGTAAATTTCTTTGCCTGGCAATACACGACTTTGACTTTTGCATCTGCCTCAAGTGCATTGACAGCCTCTGAGATATAGCGGGGAGATATCAGGTCGTCCCCGTCCAAAGGAAGGATATATTTGCCGTTACTGGCTTTGATTCCCGTATTTCTGGCTTTGGTCACCCCTTCATTCTCCTTGTCGATGACTGTGATTTGGTTGTTTTTAGCGGCAAGATCAAGCGCAATTTGCAGGCTGTGGTCTGTCGAACCGTCATTGACTACGATGAGTTCAATGTTGGAATATTCAGATTGTAGGGCAGAAAGAATAGTCTCTTTCAGGTAAGGAGCTTGATTGTAGCAAGGGGTGATAATTGAGACCAGGGGGGAATTGCTGTTCATGAGGTGCAAGCTAATTTAAAGTTCGGAGCGAACCAACTTCCAAGGACATGGGATCTTTAGATTGAAAGTTGAATTCCTTAACTATTATCATTCTAGATTATAGAAAAATCCAATAAAAAATTTGGAAAATTAAATGCTGTTCGTAATTTTACTTTGGTGATTAAACAACTTTTGTAAACTATTCTTTTTAAATCTCGAGGTTTTAAACCCTCAATTTTCGAACTCTAATAGTTTTCTAAGAAATCCGGGTGAGCAACCCGGATTTTTTTTTGGTTTTATTTTTAGAAATTAGTGCAAATCAAAATTCTTCAATGCCCGTCCGTCTTCGTTTTCTATTCTTGCTAGGTATATTTTTGGTATGGGGTGATTTGGCCTGGAGTCAAAAATCCAACTTTGACTCAGCTTATGTGGAGGAGCAGCCTGAAGTTTTGGGTTTGCGCTTATATTTTTCTAAAAAGTACACGGACTTGGTAGTCTATGTCCCCAAGGAAGACAGGAAGTATGTCTATCGACCCAACTCTGGCAATAACCTGGGACTTGGTTTTACCCACCAAAAATTCACTTTGAATGTCGCTTTTCCAGTTCCATTCCTCAATCAATCACGGCAAAAAGATTGGCCTTTCTATCTGGATTTGCAGTCTCACATTTATCCCAAAAAGATGATAATTGATCTTTTTGGGCAATTTTATGAGGGGTATACGCTTAGCTCGGATCAGCTGGAAAACTCCGATGAAGATTATTTGCGGGAAGATTTGAAGCTCCGGCAGTATGGAGTGAATTTTAATTACCTCTTTTTTGGAGAGAAAATATCGCTCCAGGCTTCGTTTAATCAATCGATGATCCAAAAGCGATCAGCTTTTTCACCTTTTCTGGGATTTGAGATTTATGGTGGTAATATGAAAGGGGATTCCTTAGTGATTCCAAGTTTTGAAGCGCAGTCGAATTTTAATTTTATCAAAGCAAGATATCTGCAAGCCGGACCAAATGCTGGGCTGGCGGGTACATGGATTTTTGGGAAGGGATTTTTTCTGACTGGCGTGGCTTCGGCAAATCTGAGCTTGGGCTTGGCCGAATGGGAAAATGATGTCCGGATTTTCAGAAAAGTAGGGGTGATTCCTACTTTTTTCCTCAGGGGCTTTGCCGGCTACAATTCACGTCGTTTTTCAGTCAATGCCAATTATATTCTCAAGAATTTGGAGCTTGTGAGAGGAGGTCCCTTTGAGCAGGCTGTGAATACGGGTAATTATCGGATCAACCTCGTGTACAAGCTGAATGTGAGTGAGAAGTTTAGAAATAAATTTAGAAAAGTGAATCCTGTCCGGCTAATAGATAAAGATCTATAGATTTGGTCTGGAATGGGCATTTCCTTTAGTTTTGATCCTAATCCAAAATACGAATAGCATGAATGATAGATTTGGAATTGCTGAATCCCTGAAAAATCTTGGAATCCAAGCCGAAAACTTGGGTGTATCTACCGGTCAAAAATGGTTTGACTCTGGTGAGTCCTATATCTCGTCTATTTCGCCAGCCGATGGAAAACTCATCGCAAAAGTACAGGTGGCCAATGCGGAGACCTATGAGCAAGTGGTGACGTCTGCTCAGATCGCTTTTGAAAAGTGGCGCTTGATTCCCGCTCCTCAAAGAGGTGAGATCGTGCGAGAAATCGGAAATGCACTTCGTGAGAAAAAGGCGGATTTGGGAAAATTGGTTTCCTATGAGATGGGCAAATCCTATCAGGAGGGCTTGGGAGAGGTGCAGGAGATGATCGATATCTGTGATTTCGCAGTGGGGCTTTCCCGTCAGTTGTATGGTCTCACGATGCACTCTGAGCGTCCTGGGCATAGAATGTACGAGCAGTGGCATCCGCTGGGGATTGTCGGAATTATTTCCGCTTTCAATTTCCCTGTGGCTGTTTGGTCTTGGAATACTGCCTTGGCCTGGGTTTGCGGAGATGTCTGTGTATGGAAACCTTCCGAAAAAGCACCTTTATCAGGTATCGCTTGTCAGCATATCGTAAGTCAGATTTTCAAAAAGCATGATTTGCCAGATGGAATTTCTTCCTTGATTGTCGGAGATTATCAAGTGGGAGAGATGCTTTCGCATGATACTAGAGTTCCTTTGGTTTCAGCTACTGGATCTACCCGAATGGGAAAATTAGTAGGCAAAGCTGTTGGAGAACGATTGGGGAGGTCCTTGCTTGAGTTGGGAGGAAATAACGCCATCATCATCACAAAGGATGCGGATATGGACATGGCCATTCGGGGAGCTTTGTTTGGAGCTGTTGGGACAGCAGGGCAAAGATGTACCTCTACGCGTCGATTAATTATCCAAGAGGAGGTTTTTGATGAGGTAGCAAAGAGACTGGCTTCCGCCTATTCCAAATTGGTGATCGGCAATCCTCTGGATGAGAAGAATCATGTAGGGCCGGTAATCGATCAAGATGCTGTGAAAATGTATGAAGATGCCATCGAGAAAGTGAAAGCCGAGGGTGGAACAGAAGTAGTGCCAGGAGGGGTTTTGTCCGGCGAAGGCTTTGAATCTGGCTGCTATGTGAAGCCTGCGATCTATGAAGCAGAAAATCATTATGAAATCGTGCAGCATGAGACTTTTGCGCCGATTCTTTATTTGATCAAGTATAAAACCATCGCCGAAGCTATCGCGATTCAGAATGGAGTGCCTCAGGGGCTTTCATCTGCGATCATGACGACAAATATGCGTGAGGCGGAAGCCTTCCTTTCTGTGGCTGGTTCGGACTGTGGGATCGCCAATGTCAATATCGGTACTTCAGGTGCTGAAATCGGAGGGGCTTTTGGAGGTGAGAAAGAAACCGGGGGAGGAAGAGAGTCTGGCTCTGACGCCTGGAAGGCCTATATGAGACGGCAAACCAATACAATTAATTATTCCACTGCTTTGCCTTTGGCGCAGGGGATTAAGTTTGATATTTGATATAGAAGGGCTAGTTAGAACAATGACTGGCCCTTTTGTTTAAAATATTTGACCTCATTTTCAGTTGTTTATGATTTTTGTTTAGGTGAGTATTTGCCTAATTCAAAATTGAAACTACCTTTGCATTCCCTTTCGGAAGGAAAGTGGTAAAAAGAATGGGAGTTTAGCTCAGTTGGTTCAGAGCATCTGCCTTACAAGCAGAGGGTCGGGGGTTCGAATCCCTCAACTCCCACTCCATTCTTTCAATGAAAATCCATTTTGGGAGTTTAGCTCAGTTGGTTCAGAGCATCTGCCTTACAAGCAGAGGGTCGGGGGTTCGAATCCCTCAACTCCCACATTAGCCTCAGAGAAATCTGGGGCTTTTCTGTTTTTAAGCTACTCGCATTTATATATTTTATCCTCTTCAGATTGATGGATTTTTCATTGGGAAGACCTTTGGTGCCTCATTTAAATGAGATCATAAACACATATTATTGTGGTCATACTGGTAAAGCCAATTGTTGGCTTTTTTTTCAAAGTGAAGTATAGTAACAGAGTGTGAAGTCAAATCCTGAGAGGGCATCTGGATAATTAATTGAAAATAAGAGTCAGCTCAGTTTGTTCAGATCATCCCGATACCATCGGGAGGGTCGGTGGGGCGATATTCGATCGGGATCAACTCCCACATTAGCCTCAGAGAAATCTGGGGCTTTTCTGTTTAAGAGAAAAAAAAGGCCTCAAAGAAAAAATCTTCGAGGCCTTTTTTGACTTTGAGTTTCTACTCCAAATTCAACATAAATCCTGCTCTAAACCATCGGCCAGGCATCTGTACCGTGCCTGACTCGATGTAGTCAGTATCAGTGATATTGGATGCTTCGGCAAAGAATCCGATTTTTCCGATTCGATTGTAATCCACTCGCATGTCCAAAAGGAAATACGGGTCCTGACTGATTCGTTCTACATAGCGCATTTTGGTGTTCCATTCCAGCTTTTGGCCGATTCCGATCAGTGCTCCGCCGATCACTTGGTTTTTCAAAGCAGTCAAGGCATAGCGCGTCTCGATCCCCGGTTGATTGATCAAATTGGCATCGATGTAGTTGTAGGAAAATTGCAGCTCTTTGACCCGAATCAAAGCAGGTGAAGAGGCAAATCGATAGGCAAGAGAAGCCTCGATTCCGTGGAACTTCACTTCGTTGAAGTTTTGAGGCTGCCATGGGGTCTCCTCGTCTGGACGTGTCCACTCGATCAGATCATCCGTGTTTCTGTTGAAATAGACCAATTCAGCAAAAAGGCCAGCCTGATTCCATTTGGCTCCGATTTCAAAGTTTTGGGCTTGCTCTGGTTTCAAATCTGGATTCCCGATGTTGGTAGGTCCCTGATAGTACAAGTCGGTATAGGTAGGGATTCTAAAGCTTTTGCCCAGTCCGGTATAAAATCTCAGTTTTTCGGTGGCTTGAAATCCTAGTTCCATTCCTGGAAAATGCTTCCAGCCATAGTCGTTGTAATAATTGCTATAAATCCCAGCCCGAATGTCAAAGCCTCCAGTCAGGTTGACCAACTGCTCCAAAAAGATGCCTGCGAGCATCCTGTCATGATTTCCCAGATTGGTGCTTTCGATTTTCTCCTCACGGATTTCCAGACCAAGTCCCGTTGTTCCCAATTTACTTTCGTAAGTCCCGTTGGTCTCCAGCGCATAGGTATTGGAGGTGTGGAGGTTTCTGTAAAACTCCGGCTCGTTTCGTCTTAGCAGGTATTCGTCTGCATTTTTTCTCCAGTAAGCCCGTGTATTGAGGTGAAATCTTTCATCCGAAAAGGTGTGGCTCAGCGCCCCGACGGTCGTTTGGATACTTTCCCACTGATCGGGATAGGTACTGGCATAAAACCCATTAGCGCCGAAATCTCGGTCTGTATAGGCGATCATTCCTCTCAGGGAGTGCTTTTCATTCAGGTCAATCCCGTTTTCATAGAAAATATTGCTCACTTGGTAATCGGAATTGTACCAATGTCCATTGGATTCATCATAGGAGATAGCCAAATTTTGCTTGAAGCTTCCGGCAGGCAGAGAACCGGCAAAATTGATTCCTTTCATCCCAAAATCTCCCGCATAGCCTTGCAGGCGTAAGCTTCGGCGATCGGACAGCTCAGTGATCACATTGACAGCGCCGGCATAGGCATTTTGTCCGAAGATTCTGGAGCCAGGCCCTTTCAAAACTTCCACCCGATCGATATTGATCATAGGTACGGGGATATTCATCATGTGATGTCCAGACTGCGGATCGGTCAGCTTGATGCCGTTCAAAAGCATCAGAGTCTGATTAAATGAGCCTCCGCGGATGCCGATGTCGGCTTGGACGCCTGTCACTCCCCGCTGTCGCACATCGACCCCAGGCACAAAAGAAAGTACTTCCTGAAGACTGCGTGCAGGGGTGGTTTCCAGCTGTGGTTTGGTGATGACGGAGATGTTTCTGCTCTGCTTGGAAAATGGAATCTGAATCCGATTTTCCTGAATGATAATCTCTTCCAGATTTTGAGCTGTGGTGTCGTTTTGGGCGTTCGCCTGAAGACTGATCAGGCAGATAGCAGCCGCATAAAACATTTTTCTCATTCGATAGATAGTAATTTTTGCGGGGCAAAAATGAATTGATAAAAGTCAAAATCCAATTTTTAGGCTAGGGCAAAAATATCCCTGCCCCAAACCGCTTGTGAAAAAGGTTCTTGGTGAATTTGAAGAAGCCCTTAATTTTGGGCTTTGCAAAAAATGATACCTATGATCAAAAGAATTATCACAGGCTTGATGTTTTCAGGTTTGCTGGCGGGCAATGTAGCTTTTGCGCAGCAAGGCAAAGAAAACAATCAGGCTATCTTCGGAGAGTTTATGAACAGGAAGGGTACCTATACCCGTACTGCTTCTGGAGTGCCTAGCGAAAACTACTGGCAAAATCAGGCCGACTACCAAATCGAGGTAGCATTGGATGAAGATGCTCATGTTTTGTCTGGGAAAATCAGCATTGCTTATACCAATAACAGCCCCGAGCCTTTGGACTTTGTATGGTTGCAACTGGAGCAAAACCGATTCACTGCCGATTCCAGAGGAACTCTGACCACCCCTGTGCAGGGCAACAGATACAATGGCGATACGGATGGTGGATTTGACATCAGCAATGTGGCTGCGAAAGTGGGCTCCAAAGGGTCTGTCTCTAGCAAGCACCTGATTACGGATACCCGTATGCAAGTTTGGTTTGATCAGCCGATTCCTGCCAAAGGCGGCGAAGCGACTATTTCTATGGATTTTTCATTCAAAGTACCTGTCAAAGGAATGGACAGAATGGGGCGTCTGGAAGTGGAAGATGGATGGATCTATGCCTTTGCGCAATGGTATCCTAAAATGGCCGTCTATGATGACATAGAAGGATGGAATGTAGAGCCTTACTTGGGTGCTGGCGAGTTTTATTTGGAGTATGGCAACTTTGATTACAAAGTGACCGTGCCGTACGATCACATCGTGGTGGGCTCCGGTAAATTGATGAATCCAAAAGAAGTGCTTTCCAAAGAGCTTCAAAATCGCTATGCGCAAGCGCAGGAAAGTGATGAGACAGTGACTCTGATCGGATTGGATGAAATCCAAAATACGGAAGTGACTCGTCCGAAGCAGGATGGTACAGTGACTTGGCATTTTCAGATCGAAAACTCCAGAGATATCGCATTTGCGACGTCCAAGACGTTTATTTGGGATGCTGCGAAAATCAACTTGCCAAGTGGCAAAACGATTTTGGCACAATCTGTCTATCCAAAAGAGTCTCATGGCGAAGAAGCCTGGTCTAGATCTACGGAATACTCCAAAGCTTCTATCGAGCATTATTCTGAGATGTGGTTTGAGTTCCCGTATGCAACTGCTACCAATGTCGCTGCTGATATCGGAGGAATGGAATACCCAGGCTTGAACTTCTGTCGCTATACCTCCAAGGGTCGTGGACTTTGGGGAGTGACGGATCATGAGTTTGGTCACAACTGGTTCCCGATGATCGTCGGAAACAACGAAAGACGCTATGCTTGGATGGATGAAGGCTTCAATACCTTTATCAATCACTACTCTACTTTGGCATTCAATAATGGAGAGTATCCTTCATCTCTGAATCAGACGAGAAGATCAAATACTTATTTCCTAAGCGAAACACGTGAAGGAATCGATACTTATCCTGATGTAGTGGATATCAGTAATCTCGGAATGATTGCGTACAGAAAACCTGCTATCGGATTGATCGTCTTGCGTGAGTATGTCTTAGGTGAGGAGAGATTTGACAATGCTTTCAAGTCCTATATCAAAACTTGGGCTTACAAGCATCCGCAGCCTTCTGACTTTTTCAATCATATGGAAAATGTAGCAGGAGAAAACCTTTCTTGGTTCTGGAGTGGCTGGTTTTATGGCAATGGAAATGTGGATTTGGGTGTATCAGGAGTATTCCCTTATGCGGGCAACTCTCTAGTGGTCTTATCCAATGAAGGCGATATTCCGATGCCAGTTCTAATGGAGATCGAATTTGAAGACGGTACCAAAGAGCGTAAAATGCTTCCTGTCGAAATCTGGCAGCGAGGCAAAGAATGGGCGCATATGATCGAGTCTGAGAAAAAGGTGAAATCCGTGACTGTAGATCCTGATAAGATTCTACCGGATGTCAACTTTTCCAATGACTCTTGGCCTCAAAAAGTTTATGAGGATTAAAACATCAAAAACCCGATCAGTGTGATCGGGTTTTTTTTTGATTCGAAATTATGATTTGGGTGGCAAAAAAGATGAACAGAGGATCGAGTGCTACATACATCGGGCAGCGGACATCTGTCATCAAGCCAATAACCCAAAGAAAACTAAATAATAATGCAAAAGGAGCTATTCATTGGTTTCAGTAATCATCATTGATCTCAAGCCAATAACCATCCGGATCTTGAATGTAGATCTGTCGGATTCCATCTACTCTAGTGGTGATCTTTCCTTTTTCTCCCGGCCAGTCTTCAAAGGGGTAATTGGTCTCTCTTAATCTTTCTATGAAGCTATCCATATCAGCCATGCTAAAGCAAAGGTGATTGGTTTTGGATATTTCTGTGGGAGTGTTCTCGCGCTCTATGAGGTGCAGGGCTGTTCCACCACCGATGTCATACCAGGCATGAATTCCATCTTTGAATGGCTCCTCGATTTCTTGCAGCTTCAGGATTGAGGAGTAGAATTCCATGCTTTCTTTCAAGTCTGAGACATGGACAGCGATGTGGTTTGTTTTGATCTGCGCTATGGAGACTTGAGTTACAGCTGCGAGGAATAGGGTAAAAAGGAATTTTTTCATGGACTGATTTTTTTGGATAGGGTCTTAAAGAAAGTGTTTTTGAAAAGCTGAGGCAAGGATTAATTAATGTGTGTATCCGCTTTTGCACCACAAACCTAATTTCCTTTACTTGATATGGCCGGGTGACCGGTGACGGATGACCGAAGTTTGCTTAAACGGAACTTCGATACTTTTTTCTGGCCGTCTAATAGATTTAAAAACTATAAGTCGAGAAATAATATTAGACAAAAAAGGCTGCCCGTTGGACAGCCTCTTGATTTTTTCTATAAAATGAGAATTTACTCTTCTTCTTCTTCTTGCATTGCAGCACTGCTCAGGTCTGAGGCCATTGCGATTCTTTCTGCTTCGTCAAAAAGCTTCAGTGCCTGAAGATAGACTTCATTGATGTCATTGACCACCATGTAGAATGCGTCATCATCATAGAGCTGTCTGCCCAAGTGTGCTTTCATCAAAGTTCTCAGATATTCCTTGGACTTTTTGTAGTCTTCAGCGTCAAATTTGACCTTGTTCTTTTCGCCTACCTTGATGACTTCTTGAAGCATGGCGTCAGAGAATGTGAACTCATTGTAATATTCCTGAACACTCATATCTGCAAACTTGCTCTTATTGTCCTCGGCGTACTCCAATACAAATTCTCTCGGAGAGTCTGAATTGAATAGACGATTGACATACATAGAGCTAAGGGTCGTGTCAAGAGGAACGAAATAATCCGGCATGATGCCGCCGCCGCCATAGACGATCCGTCCTTTAGAAGTTTCGTATTTCAGACTGTCATTGAACTTGATGCTGTCAGCAGAGAAAAACTCCCCATGCTCATAGCGCTGGATAAAGTCTTTTTCATACTCCTCATGATTGGCTTCATAAGGTTTTTGAATAGATCTGCCAGAAGGAGTATAGTATCGCGCAATTGTCAATCGAAGTTCCGCACCATCCGAAAGATCGATTGGCATTTGTACCAGCCCTTTTCCAAATGATCTTCTTCCGACGATCAAGCCTCGGTCATTGTCCTGAATAGCGCCGGCAAGAATTTCTGATGCGGAAGCTGAGCCTTCATTCACTAGCACGATTACAGATCCTTGCTCGAAGATGCCGGGTCTGAACGCGTAAGCTTTTTGACTGTATTGGTCTACTTTCCCTTCTTGTGATACGATCAGTGCTTTTTCGCCTAGGATTTCATCGGCGATATTGATAGCAGCTCCCATATAGCCTCCTGGGTTGCCCTGAAGGTCAATGATCAACTTCTGCATGCCCTGCGCTTTCAGCTCATTGACAGACTCTTTGAATTCATCATAAGTAGTCGCAGCAAATCGCGTGATTTTGACATAGCCGATTTCCTTATTGACCATGTAGGAAGCATTGATGCTGTATTGAGGGATTTTGTCCCGGGTGATATCAAAAGTGATCAGTTCAGGTTGATTTTTACGCTTGATATCGACTACGACTTGCGAACCCTTTGGGCCTCTCAAGAGATCAAATACATCCCGGTTGGTGACGCCTGTACCGGCTACAGTTTTACCATCGACTTTGATGATCTGGTCGCCAGATTGGATGCCGAGTGCTTCGGAAGGTCCACCAGTCAGAGGAGCTACCACGTAGATCGTGTCTCGGATGATGCCAAATTCCACTCCGATTCCGTCAAACTCCCCGTCTAGTTGGGATTGGGCCAGGGAAGCATCCCTAGCAGGAATATAGCTGGAGTGAGGATCTAGGTTTTCCAGCATCTTGGTGATGCCGAATTCCACCAGTTCATTGGTGTTGACACTGTCTACATAGTCCCTATTGATATAAGTCATGATTTCCTGGAGCTTGTAAAGGGCCGCTCTCAGGTCATTTTGATTACTTTTAGGTTCTGCAAAAGTGGCTCCGATCCAGATGCCGGCTGAAATAGCCAAAGCCAAAATAATAGGAAGCCTGATTTGCGCTTTTGAATTCTTAGTCTCGCTCACGATTTTAAACTTTCGTTGGTTATTTTCTTATCAAAAACTACTGCCAAAAAGGAGTGTTTCAAAGAGGTTTGTGATAAACTTGGTAAAAGTTTATACGACGGGATCAGATAAAGGTCGGATAAAATCCCCAGTTTTCTATTAAAATAAATTATTTTTGTGAAATGCGGACAGAGCAAAATTTCAATAAAGTTTTAGTGGGGGATCTTGTATCCGAAAACTATGTTTTTGCCTCTGTGCTGCATTATTTTGGAATCAGCTTTTACCAATATCCTACTCAATCGCTGGAGCAGGTGTGCAAAAAACATAAGGTAAAACCGGGTCAGTTGATCTCAGAACTGGAAGCTTGGGCGGCACGAAAAGAGCCTAGTACAGAAGAGCTTTATCTGAATCCCATAGAGGTGCTGGTCGCCTATCTCAAAAAGAAACACTATTACTTTGTTCGTCAAGAACTTCCCTTTTTATCCAATTTGATTTCTGGTATTAGTCCGGAAAAAGAATTTCAGGGATTGATGAATGACCTGAGGATTTTGTTTCCACTTTTTGTAGAAGACTTCATCCATCACATCCATGAGGAGGAAAGCCGACTCTTTAAAAGAATCGAATTGCTTCAGGATATTGAAGACGGCAACTTTTCACTGCACGATGCCCTGATTATTTTGCAGAGAGATCCTGTCAAATCTTTGGCAGATGAGCATGAAATCCACGATGATGAAATGGAAGGAATCAGGAAGCTGACTTCGGACTACACACTCGCAGAAGATGCTCCTCTGACCATGCGGGTCTTGTACCATGAGCTTCAAAATTTTGAACAAGAGCTGATCATCCATGCCCAAATCGAGGATGAACTGCTTTTTCCTAAGGCGATAGAGCTGGAAAAGGAAGCCATCAGAAAAATCACCAACAAAATAAAAATCAACTAATGCCCAGAGTTTTAGCCATTGATCTGGGGACCAAACGCACAGGATTGGCAGTGACCGATCCATTGCAGATGCTGGCCAATCCCTTGGAAACGATCGAGACATCCACGTTGCTGGATTACTTGAAAAAATACATCCAGCGGGAAGAGGTAGAGGCGATCGTGCTAGGGTATCCCCGAAAATTGAATGGAGAAGAAACGGAAATGACTCCAAAGGTGTTGGCGATGAAGGAGACGCTAGTTCAGGCTTTTCCAAATTTAAAAATAGAATTGGTGGACGAGCGCTTTACCTCCAAAATGGCCATGCAGTCGATGATTGCCATGGGCAGCAAAAAGAAAGACCGACGAGAAAAGTCCGGGAATCTGGACAAGGTCAGTGCCGCCATCATCTTACAGTCGTATTTAGATAGAAAATGATATATCCGATCGTAGCTTACGGAAACCCGATATTGAAGCGGGAAGCAGAGGAAATAAAAGAAGGAACAGACCTGAATAAATTAATCGAGGACATGTATGCCACCATGGATCATGCCAGTGGTGTAGGTCTTGCTGCGCCCCAGATCAATCAGGGAGTGAGGCTTTTTGTCATCGACAGTACCTTGATGCTGGATGAGGAAGACGAAGAGACAGGCATTCGCCGCGCATTTATCAATCCCATTATTTTGGATGAATATGGCAATAAATTCTCTTTTGAAGAGGGATGTTTGAGTATTCCGGATGTGAGAGCAGAAATTATCCGTCCTGAGACATTGACGATCGAGTATTTTGACGAAAACTGGAACCTGAAAGAAGAGGAGTTTTCGGGAATGACCGCCCGAGTGATCCAGCATGAATATGACCATCTTGAAGGGGTTCTTTTCGTGGATTACCTCAAGGGCCTAAAGAAAAGACTCGTGCAGTCCAAACTCATCGAAGTGAGCAAAGGGAAAGTGTCCACGGATTACAGAATGGTCTACCCGGTCAAGTAAATGAATACCTCGCTACACATAGCGATGATCCAAACGGATCTTTATTGGAAAGACAAAGTGGCCAATCTGGCCATGCTGGAAGAGAAGATCTGGGGAATTGAGGAAGAAGTCGATTTGATTGTGCTACCTGAGATGTTCCCAACTGGATTTAGCATGGATGCTGAGGAGCTGGCCGAACCTATGAATCTGACTGTCTGCAAATGGATGAAGCAAATGGCTTCCCAGAAAAAAGCAGTCGTATGTGGCAGCGCGATCGTCGTGGCTGGAGGAGAATATTTCAACCGTTTTTTGTGGGCGCAGCCTTCTGGCGAAATTCAATTTTACGACAAACGTCATTTGTTTCGAATGGCTGAGGAGCATGATCACTTTTCGGCCGGACAATCCCAACCTGTTTTTGAATGGAAAGGGTGGAAGATCCTTCCGCAGGTTTGTTATGATCTGAGGTTTCCCATTTGGTCCAGAAATCAGCATAGTGATGAGGGGATGGCATTTGACCTCATGCTTTATATAGCATCCTGGCCCGCACCAAGAGCTTCGGCGTGGGATATTTTGTTGCCAGCGAGAGCGGTAGAAAATCTCGCTTATGCCATAGGGGTCAATCGGGTGGGGATAGACGGCAATCAAATCCCATATGTAGGTCATTCTGCCGTGTATGATTTCAAAGGCAATGCCGCTATTCACTTGGGAGAAGACGAATCAATCGGCCTCATCACGCTTCACAAAGAGGAGCTTTTGGCCTATAGGGAGAAGTTTCCTGCCTGGATGGATGCCGACGATTTTGAGATCAGGAATAGAAACTGACTTTGGTTTTGGTATTCCATTAATGGAATTTGATACCAGGATATTTTCCGTATTTTAGCCCCGCAATTTTCTAGCTCTTTTTCTCCTTTTTCTGTTGAAATCTCGGGCTACGGATCGATCGGATCTAGCACGAGTAAGAGAAAAATGACATTTTAATACCTATTTCGTATAGTTCTAATCATGAGCAATCAGACCCCAAAAATTCTTTACACATTGACGGATGAGGCTCCCGCCTTAGCCACTTATTCCTTACTTCCTATCGTGCAGGCTTTTACCAAATCTGCTGATGTATTGGTAGAGACCAGAGATATTTCACTTTCAGGAAGGATTATTGCCAATTTCCCAGAGTTTCTCAAGCCGGAGCAGCAAATCGGTGATGCATTGGCTGAGTTGGGTGAAATCGCCAAAACTCCAGAAGCAAACATTGTCAAGCTTCCTAATATTTCCGCTTCAGTGCCTCAGCTGAAAGCAGCGATCAAAGAATTGCAAGCTAAAGGGTATGCTTTGCCAGACTATCCCGAGGAACCAAAAACCGACGAGGAGAAGACCGTCAAAGCAAAATATGATAAAATCAAAGGATCTGCTGTAAACCCAGTGTTGAGAGAGGGCAACTCAGATCGAAGAGCTCCTCAAGCAGTAAAAGCTTATGCCAAAAAGCATCCTCACTCCATGGGGAAATGGTCTCCTGAGTCCAAATCACATGTAGCGAGCATGAGCGAAGGAGATTTCTACGGAAGTGAGCAGTCTACCACTTTGGCGGAGGCAACCTCTGTGGTAATCGAATTGACCGGAGCGGATAGTCAAAAAGTAATCCTTAAATCTGGATTGAAACTTCAAAAAGGAGAGGTGATCGATGCCTCGACTATGAGCATTGCTGCATTGAAGTCATTCTTGAAAAAAGTAAAGGCTGAAGCGAAAGCAGCAGGTATTCTTTTTTCCTTGCATATGAAAGCAACCATGATGAAGGTATCTGACCCGATCATCTTCGGTCATGCTGTGAAAGTGTTTTTTGAGCCCGTGTTTGCCAAGCATGCTGCTGCTCTAGAAGCGGCGGGAGTGGATGTGAATAATGGTTTTGGAGATTTGTTGGCGAGCATCGAGAAGCTTCCAGCTGATCAAAAAACAGCAATCCTAGCGGATATCGACGCTTGCTATGCAGATAGTCCGGACTTGGCGATGGTGAATTCTGACAAAGGAATTACCAACCTTCATGTGCCATCAGATGTGATTATCGATGCATCTATGCCAGCGATGATCAGAAGCTCTGGTCAGATGTGGAACAAAGCAGGTAAGCTACAAGATACTGTGGCGGTGATTCCAGATAGAAGTTATGCAGGCGTCTATCAAGCGACCATTGATTTCTGTAAAAGACATGGGGCTTTCGATCCTTCTACGATGGGTTCAGTACCCAATGTAGGCTTGATGGCCCAGAAGGCAGAAGAGTATGGCTCTCATGACAAGACTTTTGAAATCCCTTTTGACGGAACTGTTGAGGTGAAGGCAGAAGATGGTTCAGTTTTGTTGAGTCATTCTGTAGAGAAAGGCGATATCTGGAGAATGTGCCAGACCAAGGATGCTCCGATTCAGGACTGGGTAAAATTGGCTGTGACTCGTGCAAGACTTTCCAATACTCCTGCCGTATTCTGGTTGGATCCGCAGCGTGCACACGATGCAGAATTGATCAAAAAAGTGAACGCATACCTTCCTGAGCACGACACAGATGGATTGGAAATTCACATTTTGTCTCCTATAGAAGCTACCAATTTCTCTTTGGCCAGAATCAAAGAAGGGATGGATACCATCTCTGTGACCGGAAACGTATTAAGGGATTATTTGACTGACTTGTTCCCGATTTTGGAATTGGGTACCAGTGCCAAAATGCTATCTATCGTTCCTTTGATGAATGGGGGAGGTTTGTTTGAAACCGGTGCTGGTGGATCAGCTCCTAAGCATGTGGAGCAGTTCACTTCCGAAGGCCATTTGAGATGGGATTCTTTGGGTGAATTTTTAGCCTTGGCTGTTTCCTTAGAGCACTTGGGACAGACTTTCCATAATGAAAAAGCCTTGCTTTTGGCGGCAACATTGGATGCCGCTACCGGCAAATGGTTGGAAAATGATAAATCACCTGCCAGAGTCGTAGGCAAACTGGATAATAGAGGTAGTCATTTCTATTTGGCTCTTTACTGGGCTGAGGCGCTGGCTGCTCAAAATAAAGATGCGGCCCTTCAGGCAAAGTTTGCTCCGATTGCGCAAGCCTTAGGAGAAAAGGCTGCTCAAATCGAAGCAGAGCTAAATGGGGCGCAAGGTGTGCCAGTAGCCATTGGAGGCTACTACAGGCCTGATGAATCCTTGGCTTCTACAGCGATGAGGCCAAGCGCCACGCTCAATGAGATTTTAGCTCAACTAGCATAAGCAATGAAAACCGGGATATTGTCCCGGTTTTTTGCTTTTTATTGGTGAAGAACTGTATTTTCGTCACTTATAGATCAAAATCCAGCGCTCATGTAATTGCGCGTCTGTTTTGGATTTATTTTTCCATATTAATTTTTAGACCATACGAAGTGAAATGATCAGAGCAATTCTTGTGGATGATGAAAAGCATGCGCTTGAATCATTGGAGATTCTTTTAGAATTGAATTTTCCGGGCAAGTTTCAAATTCTTGCCAAGTGTAGTTCTGTAGCGCAAGCCTTGCCTGCTATACAAAAATTTGATCCCGACCTTGTTTTTTTGGATATCCAGATGCCACAGCAAAATGGATTTTCCTTGCTGGAGAGTCTTCCATTTCGGGAGTTTGAGGTGATTTTCACTACAGCTCATCAGGAGTATGGAATAGAAGCGATCAAAAATGAGGCCTTTGATTATCTGCTAAAACCTATCGATATCGTCGAGCTGAATAAGACTGTTTCTCGGTATCTGAACAAACTTAAGTCTAAAGAGGATGCCGAAGCCAAATTGGAGAGCCAGCTTCGAGGAAATCAAATGATCAGGCTGAAATCCCAAACGCACGATGATTTTGTCTCACTAGATGAGATTCTTTACCTGGAAGCTTCTGGCAACTACACAGTTTTTCATTTGGAAAGTGGAGAAAAACTAACCGTCACCAAGCTTTTGCTCCACTATGAAAAGCGCTTAAAATCCAGCAACCTTTTTACTCGAGTCCATGATAAGATCTTGGTGAATTGTACCAAAATGCATCGCTATGAGAAGAAAGAGGGAATGATGATCCTGAAGAACGGCGACAAAATCTCTGTTTCTGTCAGAAAGAGTGCAAATCTGAAAGATGGGTTTTATTAAGAAGCTGCTTTTTCTTTTTTGGATCTTTTTGGTCCTCGTGAGTTCAGCTCATTCTCAGCAAGTTCCATCTCATAATTTTACCACGGCCGATGGACTTCCCAATAATGCTATTAGATCACTATTGGTAGATTCTAGGGGGATTTTGTGGATTGGTACTGAAAATGGACTATCTAAATTTGAAAACGGTGTTTTTCAAAACTTCTATGAGGAAGATGGATTGGGTTTTAATAGCTGTTGGGCTATAGCCGAAGACAAGAATGGAAATCTATGGTTTGGAAGCTATGGAGGGGGGGGGGCAGTTTTTGATGGAAGTGAATTTCATGTTTTTACGGAAGAAGATGGATTGACTGACAATAGGATCAGGCGATTTTATGCTTATAAGGACCAAATGCTGATTGGTACCGAAGATGGAGTCAGCGTTGCGGATATTCACACTTTTGACATTCATCCTATTCCCGCCACTCAAAAGGAAAATGATCTCAATTATACCACTGGCTTTTTTGAAAATGGAGACCATTTGTTTTTTACCACATATCGGAGCGGAACTTATGAGCTGGATCTCTCTGGAGATAGTCCCAAAGTTTCTCTTGTAAATGAATGGCTTCCTATTTATTCGATATTTCAGAAAGGAGAAGATTTATTTTTGGCGGACAAAGGGTCTATCAAAAAAGTACGGCTTTCTGATTTTTTGAATGGAGAAAAGCCTTCTGAAAGCTTCGGGCAGTCAATTGTATGGCAAGAGCTAGAAGGTCTCCAAGGAGAAAGTTTTCTGATTGCTGCCAGTACATTTTCCAAAGATGGCGGGGTGTTTTGCTATCGTGATGGAACTTTGGAAAACCTCAATGCTTGGTTTGGTGTCGAGTCAAAGTTTATTCAGGCTGGGGCTATTGACAGAGATCGGAAGTTGCTTTTTCTTGGCTCTCAAACCAAAGGTCTTTATCAGGTTAGGCTGGATGATGCGATTATCTATGAGCAACTGGATCAATTGGAGGTGAAGGGGATCGCAGGTGACAGCGTGAAACACGGGATTTTGACGAACGAAGGGCTAGAAATACGTGATGCAAAAGGCGATGTGAATTTCGCCAAAGCAGTAGACTTGAAGCAAAAACAAGCAGAATATTACCGATTTTATCCTTCCAAAATCCCCCAACATAGTGATGGGTTTTTTGAATTGGACCCGAATATACCTGCTGAGGAGATTGAGTTTTACGAGCTACACAAGCAGGAGGGATCTTTTTGGGCAAATTCGAATATTGGCATTTTTCAGCTGAGTCTGGATGGGAAGCTGCAGAACTATCTCCCCGTACATGCCTATAGTATAGGCTTCACTCCGTCAGGCGAACTCTTGGAGACAAGTCCTTATGCCGGGGTTCGGATTTATTCAGATCCTGCCAAGATGGAATACAGCTATCATCAGCCAGATCATCCTCATACGCCTTTGCAAATAGTGCAGGTGATTACTTCCCAAAATCGGACTTTTTTAGCCTCCGTCTTTCATGGGTTGTATCAGTATGAGCATCAGAATTTTTTGTCCTACAAAAAAGCCGAGATCTGGGATGAATTGAAGTTTAAAACCTTACATGATTTGGGAGACGGGAAGCTGCTAGTAGGGACAGAGTTTGGAGATCTTTATCAGATTCAAGTCGAGCCGGAATTCGAAATCTTGAGAAAATGGCCGAAAGAAGAGTTGCTGGGGACTTCAATTCTTTTTATCGAATCCTTTCAAGATGTGTTTCTTATCGGAACCGAACTCGGTCTTCATATTTTGAAGGGAGATGAGATTCGATTTTGGTCTCAAGGTGGAGGGGATTTTGACCGGGTGTACAAAAATGCTAAGCGGATTGAGGACAAATTGTACATCGGGCTGGATAAGGGTTTTTATGTCTTGGATATTCCGGGCCTGATATCAAAGGAATATGCTCCAATTCAACTGGCAATATCTGAGCTCAAGGTCAACGCGAAACCTGTTTCGTCCTCTGAATTTCGTTGGTTTGTCTATCAGGGAGGATCGATGAATCTGGACGCCCAAGAAAATTCTCTGGCGCTTCGTTTTCAGCCGAAAGGAAACTTGAATGAAAGCAAACTTCGCTACCGCTATCGTATCAAGCCTGATGCAGATTGGACAGAGTTTGGTGATGAGCCGCTCATTGAATTGACCTTTTTGCCATCCGGAAAATATAAAGTGGAGGTGGAAACTCACGATTTGTTTTCTGGGAAAATTTCAAAATCCGAGTTGCTCAGTTTCTCAATTGCGCGGCCTTATTTTTTGCAAGCCTGGTTTTTGATTTTGGTGGGATTGGGCTTGGTAAGCTTGTTTTTCTTGATTTACCAAATAAGGATGAAGCAGGTAAAAAATAGATCTCAGCTTAAGGAAAGATTGACTGAGCTCAAACTGGAAGCATTGCAATCCCAGATGAACCCGCATTTTATTTTCAATGCGATCAATAGCATTCAATATTATATCCTGAAAAAAGACACTTCTCAAGCCTTGGAATACTTGGGTAAATTCAGCCGATTGATCCGGAGTACACTGGAGCAGAGTAGTAAGAGTCAGGTAACTTTGAAGGAGGAAATCGCCTATCTGACCAAGTACATCGAGGTGGAAAATATCCGGATGGATAATCGAGTTCGGTGGGAAATTCAGGGGAATGCGCTGGATAAGAAAGATGATGTCCTACTACCGCCCATGCTGATTCAGCCTTTAGTGGAGAATGTATTCAATCATGCCTTTGCAATCGAGCATCCTGATCCCAAACTGACGATCACGTATGATTTCTTGCCCGACCATCGTCTACTCTGTATAGTCAAGGACAATGGTACAGGGATGGGGCATTCGGATAGGGCTCATGAATCCAAAGGCATCCAAATGATTCGTGAAAAGCTCAGCCTCCTGCCCGGCTACTCACCCAAAAGCCTCACGATTCACTCCAGTTCTAATGGGTGTGAAGTGCGGGTGATTGTTTTTTGTGGGTAAAAAATTGACGCTTATTCAGAGTTTTGAGGCAGTTGTTAAACATCCATAAGTCAACCTGTTCGAATCCATATTTTTAAATAAAAAGAATGATTCCATTAATAGCAGCAGCAATAGCCTTAATAGGCGTAGCAACCGGAGGGTATCACTTTTTTAAAGAGAAGAACACAATTTATATTACCACCCTTGGCCTTAGAGGTAGCGGAAAAACAATACTACAACTTGCAATAAGGAACATTGCCCCTGAAAAATACCTGACTATTTCCACTGATGAGTTAGACGAGGTAATTCTAAAAAGAGGAGAGAATTCTATTACAATAAAAAAGGGTAACGATATTTCAGGCGATCCAGCCATGCTGCGTAGTTACACGACAGAAGAAATCGAAAAATCAGACGTTGTCTTCTGCCTATTTAATGCAAATGATTTTTTGATTGAGAAGGATCACCCAAGGAACGAGGTTTTTAGCTATTTCACCAAAATTGTAATCCCGAGTATCGATAGTTCTAAGAGAATGTTTTTTGTTGGAACTCATGCAGATCTACTACCTAAAAGAGCGCAAAATCAAAAAGAAATAATGGGTCTTCTAAAACAATCCATCAAAGAAAATAATAAGAATTTCGAGTTGAAAGCAGATGCTTTTATTTTCCTTGATCTGACAAAAAAAGAAGAGATTGAAAAATTAGTGGAAAAACTGTTTAAATGATGGAGAATATAGTTTTTATTCAGCATGAAAAGCTCTCAGGGTCGTCTTATATTTTTTTAAATGAAGAACTTCTTTCTAAAAGCAAGGCCAGTACAATTAATTTGAAAGAAAGATTTTCACCTAGTGGTTTTAACGCCAAATTAAAAAAAATAAAGCACCCGAAAACAACGGTGAAAAGGACCCTTTTTGGAAGTTTCATCATCACCGGTTGCTTAAATGAAAAAGATGAAATTGGTAGGACAATGATGTTTAGCTGTTCTTTTTCAGGTTCAAAAAATGAGTTTGAAAAATACATAATTCATTGTCTCTCTCAGATTAACAAAACCATCAATCCTATTAGCTTATTGCAAATACAGGATGGGATCCAAAGATTCACTCTCGTGAAGACTATGGTCGTCACCTCGGCACTCGCAATCACTGCATACTTAATTTTCAAATAACAATGTTGAAAGACTCTCCTCAATCAATAATTATATTGAATGATTTAGACCATCGTTCTCTAAAATACAATCCAAGTTTTACCGGAGATGATAAGAATGAATTTTTATCCATTGAGAGGATGCCGGGAAAAATGAAATTCCCTGGAGGAGTAGAAGTAAATCAAACCTATATCCTTCACCCTTTTTCACCTAACTCCTACTACCCTATCTCTTTTGATAGAGATAAAATCCAAAGAATGAAAATGCAAAAATTTAGTCAACTAGCTGGACATCTTGGTGCTAAATCATTTCAATCAAAAATTTCCTCTTACAAGAAATTCGGGTTTAAGATTAATGGAAATGCAAAAATAGAAACCTTTAAATTCTCAGCTGGAGAAAACGCAGGAGCTGAGTTTACTTTTGAAAGAGAAAAAAAATATAAATTAAAAAACACTTACTCAGAGATCGATACTCCTGCCTTTAATAAGGCAATTGATTATGCTCGTCAGACAGGCTTAGATAAAGATGAGGAAATGATGGATTTCGTCAATTCCCGAAACCCTGAGAATCCAAGTTTACTAACATCTCAAACTATTTCTACAAGCTTGAGCACCGAGTTAAATTTTGCTATAACATATGCCGCACATTTAAATGCTATGGTTAAGAAACTTAATCTTGGAACTAACATAGGATTGGATGCGAATGTGTTTTTTTTAGAACACATTGATTTGGACATCAAAATTCAATTTTAAAAAATATATGCCCACCCACCTCTGCGAATACTGCGGCACTCCATCGCCTTCCATCACCATGCTGACCAGCATGACTTGTCCTCGGCATCCTAGGGGAGCTCATCAAGGGAAGCATAAGCTATATGAAGGAGGCCAGATGCAGAGCTATACCTGTAAATTTTGTGGGATCACAAATCCAAGTCTTATCAATCTCACATCCATGAAATGTCCCCATCATCCTAATGGACATAGCCATGGATTTCACTCCCCAGCACTTTAAATAAAATTATGTCCAGACCCTACCATAGAGGAGAAATCAACAAAGCCTTCGAAAAAGTCAAAGCAGAACTTCACGCTCAAGCGGTGTTAAAAGGTGGAGGAAGAGCTTCCTATCTTGACTCTTATACCGGAGCACAGCTCTGGGGAGGGGACCCTTATGATTACGATCATATCTATCCCTCAGAGATGGTTCATTCTTTGTATAAGGATCAGTTTTCGGATCTAGAGATCGCAGAGATCGTCAATGTTCCTGAGAATATCGCGGTGACTCTTCGAAGTATCAATCAATCAAAGGGAAAGAAGAGCCCAGAATTGTGGTTGGAAGATCCTCGTCTATTGACTGCTAATTTGGTTGATCTAAACCTACTCCGTTCTGCCATACAAAAAGCAAAAGCAGCAATCGATAGAAAAGTGATAGCGCTGGGAGGGCAGATTGCTACAGTTATCTACTAATTTGACACAGCTGTTTATTTCCAGATATTCTAAAAGTTTAAGATTCTATACTTGTGAACTTTTAGATTGTAATCAAATAAAGTATTAGTTTTTTAAACGGGTCTTTTTCGGGGTGATAAAAGATCCGTTTTTTTATGCCCTTTCAAAAGCAACTCCATGCTCAGTCAAGAATTCCTTGATCACGCCGACATGGATGCATTCTCCCAAGTGGATAAAAGCATAGTCATTGATCTTTTTACTTTTTCCATGAGCTATGATTTCCTTGTCTTCCATGTCAAATCCCAGGTGAAGATGTTTCGTGCGGCTTTGCATGCCGATGATTCGACCTTCGGTATCAAAAAGTGGTCCTCCGCTTTGACCTCTCAAGCCGGGAGTACTCATCTCGATTCCATACACTTTGCCTCCCTTCCCTCCCAAAAACCGGGTGACCATGCCTTCTATTGGAAACCGTGGAGATCTAGCTGCTCCTTCCTGAGTCCATTCGAGTACTTGTTTGTCAGGGTTGAACCGGAAATTTGAAAATTCAGGAAAAGGGAATCCAAGCCTGCAAAGCATCGCACCGGGCTGAACAGCTTGATCATCATCCAAAAACCTGGGAATAGAATTGATAAGCAGTTTCTCAAAGCCACTGAACTGGATCAGAGCAAGATCATATTCTGGATGGGCGATAAACTTGATATTGTTCATTCGATCAACGCAATCCACGAAAGTGATTCGCATTTCAGCAGTGCTTTGCGGAGTTAAGCCTAGTGATTTTGCAAGGTTGTTTTGCTGCTTGCCATTCATGCCTTGGCTTTGTTGCTGAAACGTAGCCATTTGCTTATTCACCTTGTCTGCATGGGTGATCCATTGAGCGACATGCTTGCAGGTCAAAGCCCAGCCTTCTTGGTTTACAAAAAATAAGGTGGCCGAACCTCGTTGGATTTGTGGGTTCCCGAAATTTCTGGAAATAGAGTGGACGGCCCGGGTATAGCCGGAAACTTCCTCAATAGCTTTGACAAACATGCGTGCTTAATTTTCAGTCAAATTAACCATTCAATGCTCAAATGGTCTGGATTTTCGGATTTTTAGAAATTTTTATTTCCCGAAATCGTTTGAAAAACAGAAGATGGAAGAAAGCCCATTGGAGAGCTTTGGCTAGCGGAAAAATTGTAATAACTTAGCCGAGCCCGATGATTTTTGGCCAAATGAGGTCGATTTTAGGGGACGTTTTTAGATCCAAACCTATATACAATAATCAAAATAATTATGAGCAAGATTAAAGTTGGAATCAATGGATTCGGAAGAATCGGACGCTTGGCTTTCAGAGTAGCCCAAGAGCGTGAGGATATTCAAGTAGTAGGAATCAATGACCTGATCGATGTAGACTACATGGCCTACATGCTGAAGTATGATTCTACTCACGGACCTTTCAAAGGCACTGTGGAAGTAAAAGACGGTCAATTGGTAGTCAATGGAAATGCAATCCGCGTCACTTCCGAAAAGAATCCAGCCGACCTCAACTGGGGTGCAATCGGTGCTGACTACGTGATCGAGTCTACCGGGATCTTCTTGACCAAAGAAAAAGCTCAGGGACATATCGACGCCGGTGCCAAAAAGGTGATCATGTCTGCTCCTTCTAAGGATGATACTCCGATGTTTGTAATGGGAGTCAATGAGGACAACTACACAGATGATATGGTATTTGTTTCCAATGCTTCTTGTACTACCAACTGTCTGGCTCCTATCGCCAAAGTCTTGAATGACAACTGGGGTATCGAAGAAGGATTGATGACTACTGTTCACGCTACTACCGCTACTCAGAAGACTGTCGACGGTCCTTCTGCAAAAGACTGGAGAGGTGGACGTGGTGCAGGTCAAAACATCATCCCTTCCTCTACAGGTGCTGCGAAGGCAGTAGGAAAAGTAATTCCTGAATTGAATGGTAAATTGACTGGTATGGCGTTCCGAGTGCCTACTCCAGATGTATCTGTAGTTGACTTGACCGTAAGATTGAAAAAAGCTGCTACTTACGAAGAAATCTGTGCTAAAATGAAAGAAGTATCTGAGACTACTATGAAAGGAGTCTTAGGATACACTGAAGACGCTGTTGTTTCCAATGATTTCATCGGCGACGCTCGTACTTCCATCTTTGATGCAGGAGCTGGTATCCAGCTTTCCGATACTTTCGTGAAAGTTGTTTCTTGGTATGACAACGAGTGGGGTTATTCCAACAAAGTTGTTGACCTATTGACTTACATCGCTAAGAAATAAGTCACTCTTAAAGCATAAAAAGGGTCGTTCAATTTACTGGACGACCTTTTTTGTTTGTAGCTCCTAGTGGCCTACTTGGTGATTTCTTGAGCTCTTCTCAGGTTGTCACTGGCTTGCAGGATTTTATTTTTTAGGTTTTTGTCCAGTTCAGGATGGCTTTCCAAATAGCTCTGAACTTCCTGCCAAGCTCGCGGATCTTGATATTGACCAAATGTTGAAACGGCCCATCTTTTAGGGAAAAATATGTCTCCGGTCAATTGAATCTCCTGAATCAATTCCAAGGCAAGTGACACGTGTTTGATGCTTTCGGCCTGTCTCAAAGGATGATGGATGAAGTCACATGCTGCAAGTACCCAGGATTCTTTTTCGCGGTTTTTGGCATCTTTGAATGAGACAAAAAGAGAATCACGAACGGACGCATCCTGCGAAAGGGAAGGCACAAGAAAGTCAAATCGCTTGATTTTGTCTGGGTTTTCCAGTCTGGCTCTTTCTTTTTCCAAAATGGTTTCTGACTCTGGATGTCCATAAAGTGCCAGTTTCATTGCTAGACTGGTGAAGTCATCCTGATTCAATTTCAAGTTGGGAATGGTCAATTGAGAATCCCAGATTTGATAGAGTTTTTGCACTCCCGTTGACTTATACGCAATGCCGGAGTAGAGTGAATACAACCCCTTTTTGATATTTGCAGATCTGGTGCTTTGAAGCTGATTCCAAATCGCTTTTTCCAATTCAGGAAGAATTGCTTCTCTTTCCTGAATATTCAGGAAATCCCAAAAAATGGAAGAGGAATAGCCAGAAACCAAGCGAAAAAGGATTTCATTTTCTTCGGATTCCAATGCTGGCAAAAAGCTATGGAGAGCGATTTTTGGGCTTAATTTACCCGCTAAGGTGTTTTCATAAATATTGATAAAGGTCTGGGCTCGTCCGACTTCCTCATCGAATTTTGTGAGCAGGTCCATGCTTTCTTCTTGGATTGGAAATACCCCATAGCCCATCCCATCACTGTTGTAGAAGATTGCATCCGGCTGATCCAAACCTATCGCTTCTGTAATGGCTAGACTTTTTTCCTGGATATTTACATCGAAAGGTTTATTTCCATCCGAATAAAGGAAGGTGATTTCAAATAGCTGCGGCCAGAGTTTGTCGCTTCCATCCTCAGCGGATTGACTGATGGAAAAGGCTTTGATTTTGCCATTTTCATCGATTTCCAGACTTTCTTCGAAAATCGGTCTGCTGGATTGGTTCACCCAGACCTCTGACCATTTTTTAAGGTCTATTTCGCTTTGTTTGTCCAGTCTTGTCACCAAGTCATTCCAGTCAGCATTGGAGTTGGCAAAGTCTCGGATATACTCTTGAATTCCCTTTTGAAAGGCCTTTTCGCCAATGTTAGCTTCCAACTGACGCATCATGATCGGAGCCTTGCTGTATATGATGTTTCCGTACAGAGAACCTGCGTTTTTCAGATTGGCCAAATCCTGACGGATCGGATTGGTTCCCCAGGTCCTGTCCTCGGCATAAGCTGCTGGATAATTACTAGTCAAAAAGAGCAAATCATGGTTGATAGACGGGAAGTTAGGGTTGACGATTTTTCCTGCCATAAAATTGGCAAAGACCTCTTTCATCCAGACGTCATTGAACCATCTCATGGTCACCAAATCTCCAAACCACATGTGAGCCGTCTCATGACCGATCAATTTGGCCCGGCTCAGCAGTTCTGATTCGGTGGCATTTTGGTCATAGAAAAGCGCACTCTCTCTATATTGAATCGCTCCGACATGCTCCATGCCTCCGTATTGGAAGATTGGGATGGTGGCGAAGTCCATTTTTTGAAAAGGAAATGGGTAGTCAGTATATGATTCTAGAAAACGTACCGCCTGCTGATGTAGCTTGAACTGCTCGGGAATACTGGCGTCGATTTTTTCTTGCTTTGTTTCGCGGTAGAGAACTTTTTGAGCTAGTATTTCGGTATTGCTAGCTTCTTCAAATTTCCCGGCAACAAATGAGAAAAGGTAAGTACTCATCAGGTCCGATTTGCCAAAAGTATGTTTGGTGAATTCTCCTTTGTTTTCTTGGTCAATTTCAGGGCCTCCTGCCAGGACTTTCCAGCCTTTTGGAGCGGTAATGGTCAAGGAATAGTTTGCTTTCAAATTTGGCTGGTCAAAACAAGGGAAAAGTGTGCTGGCTCTGTCCGGAACCAAAAGCGTATAAAGGAACTCCTCGTTTCTATTGAGTGATAACTCGCCAGCGAGGAATTCAATTGAGATTTCGTTTGGTCCTTCTTCCAAAAACTCAGGCGATATGATCAGATGCTCTTGCTCATGGCGGATATCGGCAGCCTCTCCATTGACTTTTAAAGAAAGTAGGTGAGAACTCTCTTCATTGAAATCCAGAATGAGGGGCTGATCTATCCTAGAAAGAGAAAGCTCCAAAGTCAAATAAGAAGAAATCGGATCTTCCAGTTTGTTGGGAATTGAGAAATCTAATTTATAATGGATGTCTGAAATTTGTTCTTTCCTGAAATCAGCCAATTCGATAGAAATCCCGGGATCGTAAAAATGCTGGTCAGCAACAGGTGATTTGCAAGAAAAAACAAATAGTAAAAGGCCGAAAATCAGGAGGAGGTTTTTCATGTGTCAAGAATCAGCATTCTTGATGCAATTACCAAAGCTTTTTGGATGAATGAGTTTGGTGGGAGAATGGAAAATGCAGCCCATTTTAGGCTGCATTTTTTTTGACTTTATTTCAGAACTTTACTTGAGGTATGCCAGCAGTTCTGCTCCGGGTAATTCACTTGATTTGTAATAGAGGCTTACTTGATGATTTTTGTGGGCTTCCTCAAATTTGCGGAGCTCAGCGACAGAGATCTTCATTGCTTTGTTTTCATCCCGTGAATCAGCAAAGGTCCATTGCGTGAGTTCATGCCCCTGATCATCTTTCAATACGATGGCTCTGTTGCTTCCGGCTCCTTTTAGTGTGCAGTGGGTGTATTTGACCCAAAGCATATCTTGGGCTTCGGCTTTTTCCAGTTGGAGGGTTCTGAGGTTCAGGGGCTGATTGACAAATTGCTTCATGATCAGCTTTTCATTCAAATGAATCTCGTAACTGTCCAACCCATAATCAGGGGCAAATGCTGTCGTAGAGAATCCTATGACAAGAAGTAATAGGATGCCTTGCAAAGCGGATTTTACATTCATTGTTTTCATGGTGTTTTTGTTTTAGTGAAAATTGTATTAGGTATTTTTTAACTTGTAAGAGATCCTTCTGCCGTCTTTGCCTTGGCCAAGCGCGTTTGACCTGCGAAGAATTCTTTCTCAGATTTACGGCTATGAAATCCAAAAGGAAAAGGGGAGGATGGATTAGTAGATCAATAACAAAGCTTTTAGACATTCGGAAGATTTCAGGATTGTGTCCGTTGGTCTAGATTATCTGCTGTTGGTCTATTCTTGGTATGCGTTGATGCTAATTGTCCGTAATTGATTAGAGCTAACCCATTTTGAATAATGTATCTAAACTCCTCCGTGAAAAAATCAATTTCTACTAAGGTTTTCCATCTTTTGTTTTGGACAGTGATCACTCTGATTTTTATTTATGACAGGAGATACCTGATTCTGAAATTTCAGCTGACTGAGCACTTTGTAGCCTGTGTGCTGGTTAGGATGCTTTTGCTCATCTCTCTGGTTTATTTCCACTTGAATGTTCTGATTCCCCATTTTTATAAAACTGGGAAGATCATCCGATATGTGGTTTTTCTCCTGGCTTCGCTTCTGGTATATGTCAGCTTGCAAAATCTCTATGATATCTACCTCTATGGCTTTGTGATCGGAGATGTCAAAAGCAGGGATTTTTGGAGCGCTTTTCCCTATAATTTTATCACCACACTTTGGTATTTGGCTTTGAGTACTGCTCTCAAATACGGCTTGGATAGATTCATGTCCAGTCAGAAAACGGAGGTGTCTGACAATGCTGAGGATCAGGGTGAGCAAGAGCGACGGATATTCTTGAAAACAGGGACCAAGCAGGTGATGACGGATTTGGATGCGATTACCCATGTCAAAGGACTAAAAGATTATTCGATTGTTTTCACCGACGATGAACAGATCATCGTAAAAGGCTCACTGAAAAATGCGGGTGATTTGCTTGGTGATAAAAAGCTGGTCAGAGTCCATAAATCCTATTTGGTTGCTTTGGATCGCATCAAGACTGTCCAGCACAATCAGATCATAGTAGGAAGTCACTCCATACCGATCGGGAGATCTTATAAAAGGGATCTATTTGAAGTGCTGGAATTAGCCTGAGTCTAGGGTTTAGGGTTGTCTCTTCGCTTTGGATTCCTGTAAAAATAAAAAAGCAGACCATTTTTAGTCTGCTTTTGTGATCCCGCTGGGGCTCGAACCCAGGACCCTAACATTAAAAGTGTTATGCTCTACCAGCTGAGCTACGGAATCATGTTTTTTACCAACCTGCTGTCGGTAGTTTCATACTCTGGCTCCCGAACAAATCGAGATGAGTAAAGAATCAAAGAAAAAGCGGAAAAGAATTCCGCTCTTTGATAGTGATCCGCTTAGGATTCGAACCTAAGACCTACTGCTTAGAAGGCAGTTGCTCTATCCAGCTGAGCTAGCGGACCTGAATAAATAAAGTCGGGGTGGCAGGATTCGAACCTACGACCTCCACATCCCAAATGTGGCGCGATACCGGGCTACGCTACACCCCGATGACTTTAAACTCGTACTCTTTTTTAACTCCTTGCAAGTTAAATTCTATGTGATCCCGCTGGGGCTCGAACCCAGGACCCTAACATTAAAAGTGTTATGCTCTACCAGCTGAGCTACGGAATCATGTCTAATATCACCAACCTCCTGTTGGTGTGTCGATGCTTTACATCCCGATGGTAATCGGACTAAGTAAAGAATCATTGATACTCGGAATTGACGTTTTTTAACGTCTTTTCCTGAAATTTTATCCTTTCAAAGTGACTCCCTGACCTTGCTTTTTGTCAGATCATTGCCGTAATTGGACTGCAAATTTATGACTCTGATTTCTAAATGCCAAACACCAAATCAATCTTTCTCGCAAAACTTTTATTATTTTTCTCATTTGTTCTACAAAGTATTCATTGTCAGGCAAATATAAATGAGCTAAAAAAAGCAGATTCTTTGTTTGACCAAAGAAGCTACAAAGAAGCCATGGAAATCTATGCTCCAAACTATCAAAAGGGGCTCTACTCTCCCTCGATGCTCCTCAAAATGGCCTTCATCGCCGAGGGTACCGGAGACAAAGAGCAGGCGACACTTTACCTGAGCAAGTATTACGATCTCAATCCCAATACGCAAACGATATCCAAGATCAAGACTCTTACGGGGCAAAGTACTCTTTATGGGTATGAAGTAAGTGATGGAGGAAGATTTGTTCTCTTTCTGGTAGAGTACAAAGAAATTATTGTGGGACTCTTGACTTTGTTTTTACTGCTTTCTCTGATTTCCAACTGGTGGGTAGGGAAGAAGATGGATAAGTCCGCTTCTTATTGGCCTACAGTTTTGCTGATATTGCTGATTTTTCTTGCAAATAACTTTCTTCAAGGGCCTAGAACAGGTCTCATCACGCACAGTCCCACATTCATTGTCTCTAAGCCTTCAGCGGGCGGTGAGCTAGTCGATCGGGTAGAGCCGGGTCATCGTATCAAGATCAAATCTGGGAAAGATATCTGGTACGAGATAGAGTGGAAAAATAAAATAGCGTATATCAAAAAAGATCACATCACTCGCTTGTAATCAAAAAAGCCCCTCGATTCAGATCGAGGGGCTTTTGCATTAGAGCTTTTTGACTAGCACATTTCTGAAGTGAACTTCGTCTCCGTGATCTTGGAGAGCGATTTTCCCCTTTTTATAGGTGCCAAAGCCTTTCATGTCTTTGAACTTGCTATCAGCGATCAGTGCTTCCCACTCAGGCGTCCACATGGTAGTCTCTACTACATTGACTCCATTGAGTACTAGAGTGAGGTTGCCGTTGTCTGAGATGATTTCAGCTTGATTCCATTCGCCTACAGGCTTCACGGTTTCTTCACTGCTTACGATGAGATCATAAAGGTCTCCGGCTCTATGGGAGATGATTTTGGCATCTGGATGGCCGTCGTTATCCAAGACCTGCATCTCAGGGCCTGTTTGCCAGCAATACTGGTATTCTGGTGACTCATGCACATAGAAGATCACTCCGCTATTGCCATTTTTTGCAATTTTCCATTCATACTTCAAATGGAAATTTTCAAATTCCTCGTCACTGACGATGTCACCACCGTCTCCGGTCTGCCAGCCATCTTTGTTGGCAGCATCTAGGTATAGCTCGCCGTTTTCTACTTTCCAGGCTTTGCCTACTTCTCCGCCGCCGTATTTGTGCCATCCCGCGAGGGATTTGCCATCAAACAACTGGATCCATTCCTCTGCCGGGGTCTCGGTCGTCGGAGTTTCTTCTACTGCGGTTTCTTCAGTTTTTTGACCAGAACAGCCGATCATGAGACCGGCTGCCATAGTCATTATTAAATAACTCTTTTTCATCTTATTTTTTCAATAGCAAAATATATCTCACCATGTCCTTGGCGTCTTCTTCGCTTACTCCAGGATGTGGAGTCATGGCTACTTCGCCCCAAACACCTACTCCTCCTTGAATTACCTTCTTAGCGAGTGTTTCCACATTTTCTTCTGTGGATTCGTATTTGTCTGCCACATCAGCATAAGCAGGACCTACGATTTTCCGCTCTACCATGTGGCAGGTTTGGCAATCGGATCCTTTGATTTTTTCTAAGCCTTTGATGTAGATGGGGTCATCTTTGTACTTCTCTTCCAGGCTGATCTCTTTAGCTGGTTCAGGGGAAGCAGCAGCAGGGCTAGCACTGGTACTTTCGGAAGAAGATTCTCCTCCACCACAAGCATAGGCCATGCCTGCGAGGGCTACAAGGCCCAGGTTTAATAGATTTTTAGTTTTCATTTGAACTATGTTGGATTAATCGGTTTCTTAGATTCCTAGTACTTTTTTGTTGAAAGACTCGTCTGCTCCCGTGCCTGCGAAATCATCGAATGCTTTCTCTGTCACACGGATGATGTGTGAGTCGATAAAAGGAGCTCCTTCTGCAGCGCCTTGCTCAGGATGCTTGATGGCACATTCCCACTCCAAGACAGCCCATCCATCAAAATCGTACTGGGAAAGTTTGCTAAAAATTCCACTAAAATCAACTTGACCATCTCCCAAAGATCTGAATCGACCAGCGCGCTCGACCCAGCCTTGGAATCCGCCATAAACTCCCTGCTTGCCGGTAGGGTTGAACTCAGCATCTTTTACGTGGAATGCTTTGATTCTATCGTGGTAAAAATCAATGAATTGAAGGTAGTCAAGGCATTGCAATACGAAGTGACTCGGATCGTAGAGAATGTTTGCTCTTTTGTGTCCGTTGACCTTATCTAGAAACATTTCAAATGTCACTCCATCATGCAAATCCTCACCAGGGTGTAGCTCATAGCAGACGTCGACGCCGTAGGTGTCAAACTCATCCAAAATTGGCGTCCATCTTTTGGCAAGCTCTGTGAAGCCAGTCTCCACTAGTCCGGCTGGTCTTTGTGGCCAAGGATAGACGGTATGCCACATCAGGGCCCCGGAGAAGGTCGCGTGGGATTTTAGTCCGAAATTGGCTGAAGCTTTTGCTGCATATTTCAGCTGCTGGGTAGCCCATTCTGTTTTTCCTTTGAGGTCTCCTTTGAGGTTTGCTGGTGCAAATCCATCAAATAGTTCGTTGTATGCTGGGTGCACAGCTACCAATTGTCCTTGTAGGTGCGTGGAGAGTTCTGTGATTTGCATTCCGGTGTCCGCGACTATTCCGGCAATCTCGTCAGCGTAGGTTTTACTTTCTGCTGCCTTTTGCAAATCAATCAGACGGGAATCCCAACTTGGGATCTGTACTCCTTTGTATCCCAAGTCTGCCATGTATTCGCAGATGCTTTTGAGACTGTTGAAGGGGGCTTGGTCATCAGCAAATTGAGCTAAGAAAATAGCAGGTCCTTTGATCGTTTTCATTTTTTTGAATGGTTATTTTATTGGTTTGAGATTATTTTTCTACTACGAATGGAGTCCATTTGACTTCCGATTGAGTGCTGGATAGGACGTGGTCGATGAAAGCCATGCCTCGAATCCCATCCTCGATGCCTGGATAATCTTCCCATTCAGCTTTGGGAGTTTCTCCGGCTCTTTCTGCATAGATGCATCTGGCAAAGTTTCTATACAGATTGGCGAAGGCTTCCACGTAGCCTTCCGGATGTCCGGCAGGAGTTCGGGTGTTTTCATTGGCCAACGAACCTAAATAGCCAGAGCCTGCACGAAATATCTGAGCTGGTTGCTCCGGGTAGCGGACGATGAGACTGTTGTTGTCTTCCTGCTGCCATTCCAGTCCTCCTTTGTCTCCAAAGACTCTGATTTTGAGGTTGTTTTCCAGTCCAGTGTCAGTCTGTGAGGCCATCAACACACCAGAGGCTCCATTCTCAAATCGCATCAGTACCACTCCGTCGTCATCGATGGGTCTTCCGTCTACTTTGATGTAAAGATCAGCGCAGAGCTTTTCCATTTTGAGGCCAGATACATACTCTGCCAGATGGAAAGCATGCGTGCCAATGTCCCCCATGCAACCTGCAAGGCCATTTCTTTTAGGGTCTGTTCTCCACTCGGCCTGCTTGTTGTCTTCATGCTCGAGGAGCTTGTACAGCCAGCCTTGCGGATATTCTACATAGACTTTGTGAATTTTTCCGAGTTTCCCTTCTTCGATCATTTGCTTGGCCTGCTTGATCATCGGGTAGCCGGAGTAGGTATGGGTGAGTAAAAAGCGGCGATCGCTCGCTTTGACAATATGATAAAGCTCTTTGGCTTCTTGGTAATTGAGGGTCAAAGGCTTGTCCAGCGCTACATGAAATCCAGCTTTGAGAGCCTTGACTGTCGGGTCAAAATGGACATTGTTTGGAGTGACGATCACGACGACATCGATTCTCTCATCCTCTGGCAGCTCCAGTTCTTTGGCAAACATCTCATCGTAGTTGGCATAGACACGAGATGGGTTGAGCATCAGTTCTTCTCCCCGTTGCTTGGATCTTTCGGGATTGGAAGAAAAAGCGCCAGCAGCCAGTTCAAAAAGTCCGTCCATTAAAGCTCCATTGAGATGAATGGCTCCTATAAATGAGCCTGGTCCACCTCCTATCAGTCCGATTTTGAGTTTCTTGTTTGTTGACATGGGTCAGTATCTATATTCTGGTTTATTGGGATGAAATAATTCATTTAAAGCCAAAAAATCCCCTTCTCTTGGATTGGGTTTAGGGAAATGTTGACTAGTAGTCTCAGAGAGTTATGAGTGGCTTTTGTCAATATTTGGGTCAAGTGACAAGATCGAATTGGGTGCTTAAAATACAGGAAAAAGCCCGAATTCTAAACTTATCTTTGATAACACGAGCAGGTTTCAAACATTGTGTTCGCTTTAGAATTTTACAAACGGGGCTTCATTTGCTCAGATCCTTCTGGTATTTCAGTTTTGCTTTTGTTATTTTTCACGACCCTTTTTGGGGATCTCGAAATAAAACAATAATCCAAATCAAAATGACCAAACCTATTGACCAAGGAAGAAGGGAAAGCTTTAAAAAAGTTTTGCTGGGAGGGGCTGCTCTCGGGAGCCTTTCTTCTTTCGAATCCAAAAAAGAATCCCCTTATCAACTGAAGGGAAATATCAATCATGGTGTTTGCCATTGGTCCATGCGTCCCTTGTCCATCGAGGAGCTCTGCGTGGGGATCAAAAAAATAGGATTCAATGCTATAGACCTTATCGGGCCGGACAACTGGCATATCTTGCAAGAGCATGGAGTTCATTGCTCTATGTGTAATGGCGCCGAACTCGGGATTCCTGATGGATGGAACGATCCGAAATTTCATCCCGAACTGATCAAACGATACGAGGAAGTGATTCCTTTGGTCGCCAAAAATGGCTACACCAATCTGATCTGCTTCTCGGGCAATCGTCGAGGAATGGATGATGAACTAGGGATGAAAAACTGTGCCGAGGGACTCAAGAAAATCCTTCCTTTGGCAGAAAAGCATGGGGTCGTGTTGCAGATGGAATTGCTCAACAGTCGGGTCAATCACAAGGACTACATGTGCGACAAGTCTGCTTGGGGCGTGGAGCTGTGTAAAATGATCGGCAGCGAAAATTTCAAACTTCTCTTTGATATCTATCACATGCAGATAGATGAAGGAGACTTGATCAGATCTATACAAACAAATCATCAATACTTTGGTCACTATCATACGGCTGGCAATCCGGGCCGGAATGAGTTGGACGATAATCAGGAAATCTATTACCCTCCGATCATGAAGGCAATCGTGGAATCGGGCTTCAAAGGGTATGTTTCCCATGAGTTTATCCCCAAGGCCGAGGACAAGCTGGCATCCCTGGCTCAGGCTGTTCAAGTATGTGATGTATAATTAAAACTTATAACCTAAAGACCGAATTATGGCTAATGAATCGTATGATGCTATCGTAGTAGGATCAGGCATCAGTGGCGGTTGGGCTGCCAAAGAACTCACAGAAAAAGGGCTGAAAGTCCTGCTCTTGGAAAGAGGCCCAGACGTAGAGCATGTGACTGATTACAAAACGGCTACTTTGCCACCTTGGGAAATCCCCCACAGAGGGAGGAGAACTCAGGAGATGTTGGAAAATCACCCTAATCTAAGAAGAGACTACGTGCTAAATGAGTTGAACCTGGACTGGTGGGCACATGAAAGTGACTCTCCTTATGTGGAGGAAAAACCATTCACATGGTTTAGAGGATATCAAGTTGGTGGTCGATCCCTATTGTGGGGAAGACAGTCCTACAGGTGGGCTGATGTGGATTTTGAGGCCAATGCCAAAGATGGTATCGCAGTAGACTGGCCGATTCGCTACAAAGATCTGGCTCCATGGTATTCTTATGTGGAAAAGTTTGCAGGGATATCTGGTAATAAGGATGGCTTGGATATCCTTCCCGATGGGGAGTTTATGCCACCGATGCCGATGAACTGTGTGGAGAAAGATGCTTCGGAGAAAATCAAAGCTCATTATAAAGGAGCACGTAACTGGATCATGGGCAGACCAGCCAATATTACCCAGCCTTTGCCGGGTCGTCCAGGCTGTCAGTATAGAAGCAAATGTTCCCTTGGATGTCCGTTTGGCGGATATTTCAGTACGCAGGCCTCTACCTTGCCAGCGGCTAAGGCTACGGGCAATCTAACTTTGCGACCATGGTCTATAGTGAGACGCCTCATCTATGACAAAGACACTCAAAAAGCAACGGGAGTAGAAGTGGTAGATGCAGAGACGAATCAGACTATAGAGTATGATGCTAAAATCATCTTCCTTTGTGCTTCAGCATTCAATAGTACTGCGATCCTGATGCGTACAGCCACCGATATTTGGCCAGGTGGATTGGGGTCTAGTTCTGGTGAACTGGGACACAATGTGATGGATCATCACTTCCGTCTTGGGGCAGGCGGTACGATCGAAGGTTACGAGGACAAGTACTATTTCGGTAGAAGACCGACTGGACTTTATATTCCGAGATTTAGAAATCTCAATGGAGAAAAAAGAGACTATATCAGAGGGTTTGGCTATCAAGGTGCAGCCAGTAGAAGTGGCTGGAGCAGAGATGTGGCTGAGTTGAACTTTGGAGCTGCGATGAAAGATGCTTTGACCAAGCCAGGTCCGTGGAGCATTGGTTTCACTGCGTTTGGAGAGATTTTGCCTTACCATGACAATACAATCAAACTCAGCGACTCTGTCAAAGATAAATGGGGGATGGAAGCATTGGTCATGAATGCAGAGATCAAAGACAATGAAATCAAAATGCGAAAGGATATGATGGCTGATGCAGCAGAAATGCTGGAAGTCGCCGGAGTCAAAAACGTAGGTACTTATGACAACGGGTATACGTTTGGTCAAGGTATCCACGAAATGGGAACCGCCCGCATGGGGAGAGATCCTAAAACCTCGGTTTTGAATGGTAACAATCAGGTGTGGGAAGCTAAGAATGTGTTTGTGACGGATGGTGCCTGTATGACATCTGCAGCTGCGCAAAACCCATCTTTGACCTATATGGCGCTGACGGCTCGGGCTGCAAGTTTTGCAGTGGAAGAGCTGAAAAAGCGTAATCTCTAATCTTAAAAGAAAAAGCTATGACTATGAATAGAAGAGACGCTCTAAAAAGTGTCGTACTCATGATGGGAGGAACCATGGTAGGTGCTACTGCTATCCTGACAGGTTGTGCTCCGGACAAGCAGATCGAGGGTTTGAATTTCGAGCCTGAAGATGTGGCTTTCTTGGATGAGTTGGGAGATACGATCATTCCGACGACTGATACACCCGGAGCGAAAGCTGCCGGTATTGGTTCGTTTATGGTCATGATGGTCCAGGATACCTATGATGCAGAGCAGCAGCAGGTATTTGTGGACGGACTGAATAAAATCAGAAAAGATTTCAAAAGTGAAAAAGGGACTGATTTCGTCGGAGCTCCTGAAGCCGATCGATTGGCTTATCTCAATGGCCTCTTTGAGCAATATAAATCCTCTGAGGAAAGAGAACCGAAGGTCATAAATATGTTGAGAGATTTGACAGTTTTAGGTTACTTTACATCTGAAATCGGTGCTACTCAAGCGTTGAATTTCGTCGAAGTGCCTGGTCGCTACGATGGATGCATCGATTTGAAGCCGGGAGACAAAGCGTATGCTATTTAATTTTAACCTATAAATTCTAAGCCTGCTCCTATGGGGCAGGCTTTTTCGATTATGAACAAACCTAGTAGAAGAAAATTTATCCAAATGGGCTCCATGATGGGGCTAGGAGCGGCATTGATGCCGATGCAGTTTTGTACACCTGCCAAAAAGGAAGAAGCAATCGTCACAGACCCGGAAGTGGTCAAGCAGACCTTGAAATCCTTTGGGATTCAGCTTTATTCTGTGAAGGATCAAATGGCAGAAAATGCCCAGGAAACCATGAAATCTTTAGCCTCCTATGGGTATAAGCAGTTTGAGGGGTTTGATGGCGGAGAAGGGATCTTGTGGGGAATGACTCCTGCGGATTTCAAATCATTGAACTCCGAGATAGGTGTTGATTTTGTGGCTACGCATTGTGACGTCTTCAAAAACCTTGAAGCGCAGGCTGAGCAAGCGGCAGAAGTGGGGATGAAATATCTTATTTGTCCTTGGATCGGCGGGCAGGATTCTATCGATAAGTACAAGGCGATTGCAGACCAGTTTAACCAAATTGGAGAGACGCTGAAAGGCTACGGGCTGAAATTTGCCTATCACAATCATGACTACACTTTCGTAGATCTTGAGGGACAGATGCCTCAGGATGTATTGATGGATCAGACCGATCCTGCACTGGTAGATTTCGAAATGGACATCTATTGGGTCCATGTGGCCGGAGTGGATCCTGAAGCGTATATGAAAAAATATGCAGAACGATTCCGACTATGCCATGTCAAAGATGCGGCTGCAGGGATAGAAAATCCACATGAAAGAGGTGTGCTGTTGGGTAAAGGAGAAATCCCTTTCGCCAAGCTGATCAAAGAATCGCAGGCTATTGGGATGGATTATTTCATCATAGAGCAAGAGCAATTTGATGGAGTGACTCCGATGGAAGCGGCCAAGCAAAATGCCGCTTACCTGAGTCAGTTGGAGTATTAAATCATTCCTTTGGTTTCTTCGGATTTTCTGAAGACCAAGAGGAACATGACGATGATCAAGATAATCAGCAGAGCCACTTCAAATTGAGCCCAAATCTGGGAGCGATTGATGAGAACTTTGGCTTTGCTGATTAATTTTTCGCCTTCTTCCATCTGGATATTATTTAGATTGTCCAGGTCTTTTCGGGCGAGAGAGATTTTTTTGTCATACAGCTTGACCTGGCTGATATTGACGCCAGCGGAGTCGCTGTAGAGGAGGTCGTAGGATTTGATGTTGAGATCGTTGACAATAATTTTTTTGAACTCACTCAGGTATTCTTCTTCTTTTGGGGTCAGTTTTGTCTTCTCAAAATCATCGATGATCCGCATGATGGAGGCTTCCTGACCTTGGATTTCATTGAGCACTTTGGAGTAATCATAGTCAAGGTTACAGTGGTCGATGAGCTTTTGGATCTGAAAGAGGCTCTCGGATATTTCAAAAATATAACCCACCACGATCAGTCGGTCATTGTACACTTCGGTAAAAGTGGAGCTGATACTCCTGAAAGATTGGCGTTCGATCAGATTTTTGGCATAAATCAAAAGAAGCAAAATGCTGATAATCAACAGGGCACGGATTTTTCTCTTTTTTAATCGGGTATCAGGCATAGAATTAGTATTACTAACAAGTACTTTTTCCTAGTATAGGAAATCTTGAAGAATTTCCCAAGGTAAAGGGATTTACTCTTTTGGTCCGGGAGGGCTATCATAGACCCTCACGTAGTCGATTTCCATTCGTTGGGGCCAGATAGAGTCATCTACTCCTTTTTGCCCACCCCAGTTTCCACCGACAGCGATATTCAGGATCAAATGGAAGGGCTGATCAAAGGGCCATTCTTCGAAATCTCCTCCCGTATTGGCAAAGGTAAAGTACTTTTTGCCATCTAGATAAAAGTCGATCTGATCTTTCTGCCAGTGAATCGCATAGGTATGAAAATCTTGATGAAATGTGTCCACTTTCACTTGCTTTCCTTTTTGCGTACTTCGGGTGTGATTGAATGCTTCGGTATGCACTGTGCCATGAACTACGCCTGGATCAAATCCGACATGCTCCATGATATCTATTTCGCCACTTTTTGGCCATCCTCCATAGGTGGCTTTATCGGGCAGCATCCAGATAGCTGGCCAGGTGCCGCGCCCTTCCGGGAGTTTGGCTTTTACTTCAATGTATCCATACTTCCAGCTGGCAAGACCGCGAGTCAGCAATCTGGCCGAGCTATAACCTTTTGGGTAGGCCGAGTCCTGAATGGCTTCGATGATCAAAAGTCCGTCTTCGACACGTGCATTTTTCAGGTCTTTTTCAGTGTAGTATTCGAGTTCGTTATTGCCCCAGCCAGAATCTCCTACATCGTATGTCCACTTGCTAGGGTCTGGTAGTCCGCTTTGGTCAAATTCATCTGACCAAAGAAGGTTTTGGGCGGGAAGATCTATGCAGGAGGCCAGCAGCAAGAAGGCTGGTATAAAAAAACGCAGTTTCATGGTATTTTGGGTTTATCAGTCAAGCTAGGCTAAAGCTTTGAGATTTGAAAGAGCAACTAAAAAATAAAAGAATGAGAAAACACTCAGGCAAGCTCTTTTAAGCCTGATGGGAGAATTGTAACTTGTCCACATAAACCCAAATAAATCATGGCATATTATCACAGACTCGGCAAAATTCCCCCGAAGAGACATACCCAATTTAGACAGCCTGACGGCAGCCTTTACAAGGAAGAATTAGTCAGTTCCAAAGGTTTTTCGGGAATATATTCCAATCTATACCATATCTATAATCCCAATTCGGTCAGATCCATCGGAACCCCCAAGCCTTTTGATTGGAAGATAGCTGAAGGGCACGGTCTTAACCAAACCCATCTCAAAACAGCAGGGGTCGAAACAACAGGCGAGGATTACTTGAGTGCTCGCAGGATGCTGATGAAAAACAACGATGTGATGATGGGAATCTGCTCTCCCAAAAGGAGGAAAATGGATTCTTATTTTAAAAATGCGGATGGGGATGAGTTAATCTACATTCACGATGGAAAGGGAGTGCTTTACTCTCAATTTGGAAAGCTGGAAGTTGAAAAAGGAGATTATGTGGTGATTCCCCGGACGACGATCTATCGATTTGAATTTGAAGAGGAAGGGCCTTTGCGTCTTTTGATCATAGAGTCCCATGGTCCAATTGAGACTGTCAAGCGGTATAGAAATGAAGTGGGTCAATTATTGGAGCATTCTCCTTACTGCGAAAGGGACATTCGGCCTCCTCATGAATTGCACATTGAAGAGGAAAAAGGGGAGTATCTAGTACAGATCAAAAAACAAGGGGTGCTTCATCAATATTCTTATGATCACAGCCCTTTGGATATCGTAGGTTGGGATGGGTATCTGTATCCATATGCCTTGTCTATTTATGATTTCGAACCAATTACTGGAAGAATTCACCAACCACCACCAGTCCATCAGACTTTTCAGGCTTGGGGATTTGTGATTTGTTCTTTCGTGCCAAGGTTATTTGACTATCATCCTCTGGCAATTCCGGCTCCTTACAATCATAGCAATATTGACTCGGATGAAGTACTGTATTATGCGGAAGGAGAATTTATGAGTCGAAAAGGAATCGATAGAGGCTCATTTACGATTCACATGGGAGGACTTCCTCACGGGCCTCATCCGGGAACTGTTGAGAAATCTATCGGAGCCAAATCCACTGAGGAATATGCCGTGATGCTGGATACTTTTCGGCCCTTGCAGATCACTACGGATGCGTTGGAATTCGTCGACAAAGACTATCCAATGAGCTGGACAGAAGATTGATCATTTCGATAAAGACACAAAAAAACCAGAATGAATCCATTCTGGTTTTTTTGATTTCATGATTTCTTAATCTACAATCTCTTGGATCGGTTGGCCTGTAGCGCCATTTGGAAGTCTGATATCCAAAAGCATAGATAAGGTAGGGGCGATGTCCGTGATCGTAGCATATCTTGAGCTGCTTCCTTGAGGGACATTCCATCCATAGAAGAGGATAGGGACATTGGTGTCGTAGGAGAATCCGGTGCCATGTGAGGTGCCACGTGGTCCGCCTGTCAACCAAGCTGGCTCTAGGATAATGAGGATGTCACCAGATGACTTATGATTGTAGCCCATTTGAAGGAGATGTGGACGCAATTCGGTGAAAGCCGAAGTCTTCATCGTATGCGCAGTGTAGACTTCTTTGATGCCGTTGAATCGCAGAAGGAAATTAGCGAGTTCTTCTTGTACGTCTGCAAGATTTAGTTTCTGGTCTCTGATCAGCTTATGATTGAGAAAAATTTGTTCATTGGATGCATTGAGTACCCAGTCTCCTTCGCCATAGACAGTATTCATGTAGCCTTTGACCTGACTAATAACATACCCCACGTTGAGGTTGCCGGCAGGCACATTTTCACTTTCCATGTAAGTGGCTACGTCTGCCACGCCATGATCAGCCGAAAGGAATACGAGGTAGTTTCCTTTGCCCACTGTCTCATCCAAATGCTCCAATAGACTTTCGATCTGCAAATCCAGTCTTAGGTAGATGTCTTCCAGTTCTTTGGAGGTAGGGCCAAATCGGTGTCCTACATAATCTGTAGAAGAGAAGCTGACCGCCAAAAAGTCGGTTTCTTCTCCTTGTCCCAGCTGCTCACCCTCGAGAGCTGCCAAAGCAAAGTCCAATGTAAGTTGGTTGCCATAGGGAGTCGTCGAAATCAATCCATAATCCCCATTGTCTTCTCTCAGGGCTGCAAGATCATAAGGGAAGGTAGGGGTGTCTTTTCCATTGAAGGGAGCTTCGAAATCATTATTGTCATCAATGCTTTGGACATAGGTATCGATAGGATAGAGTGTCTCCCACGTTTGGGATAGGTACTCATCTGGTTTTTTTTGCGCATTGAAAGCTTTCACCCATTGAGGAAGTTCTTTTTTGTAATAGGATGAAGTCATGAACTCTCCATTGTCGCTATCATACCAATAGGCATCGCCAAGATGACCAGCAGGCAAACTCGCCCCTCTGTCCTTGATCGCCAGACCTACTACTTTGGATCTTTTATTGGTAGCAAATCTCAATTCATCAGTGATCGTAGTGGTCAGGAGGTTGCGTGGAGAAATCTGTCCAGAAGATGGTGTGCCACCTATATTATAGACCGTGCTATCCTCAGCGCAGTAGATGGATTTGTCTAGGCTTCTTACATACCAGTTGTTTCCGATGATGCCGTGAGTGGCTGGTGTCGCACCGGTATAGACGGACGCATGACCTGGACCTGTATAAGTAGGGATGTAATTGTAATGCCCGTTTTTCATCATAAATCCTTCTCCGATCATTCGCTTGAATCCTCCGTCAGAATATCGGTCCGCAAATCGGTAGAGATACTCTTGCCGCATCTGGTCGACGACTATTCCGACGATCAATTTGGGCTTTTCGGGACTTTGCTGAGCTTTGGCTCCCAAAACCATAAAAATGGAAAGGAAGAGGGATAATGTAGTTTTCTTCATGTTTAAGAATCTAAATGCGCCCAAAGATAAGGATATCGGACTTTTGGTAAATTAAGACTTTGTTAAATGGCAGGAAGAACAGATCTTCAAGTCAAGAATAAACGTGAATTTATGAAAAAACTGACCTTATTGGCTCTTTGTATTGGGATGATCCAGATAGCCTTCGCCCAGTCTTATTTTGAAGACGGACTCAGTGCCGAGTGGCATCGGGGACGGAGAGAAGCTATCCGGGAAATGATGCCTCCCAATTCGGTAGCGGTGATGTTTAACAATCCCGTGAAAAATCGTTCCAATGACGTGGATTACATTTACCATCCCAATACGGATTTTTACTACCTGACGGGGCTGCGGGAGCCTAATTCCGCGCTATTAATTTTTTCGGAGAAAAGAGTGATAGACGGTGTGGAAACGGATGAGATCATCTACGTTCAGCCGAGAGATCCTCAGTCTGAGATGTGGAATGGAAAAAGACTGGGGACGGATGGGGTCAAGGAAAAACTCGGTTTTGAGGTAGCGTATGTGTTTGATGATTTTGGTAAGAAGCCTGCTGTGAGCTTTTCAGATTTTGAGAAAGTGCTCTCTTTCAATTTGAGTGATGATATCGAGAGCAGCAGTAGCAATGCACCCTTGAAGAAGATGGTCAAAGACTTCAAAAAGTCATCCGGCTATCCGATGGAGGTCTCCGATACACAGCTTCAGTTATATGAGCTGATCCGTGCCACAGACCTAGAAAATTCGGCAAATGTGGCTCAAGTCATCGGTCGCTATCAGCAGCGCTATCCGGAAATATCCGACGATCCGATCATCAAAGATTTTTTGGTGGCTGACTCTCCGGAGAAAAGAATGCAGGTAAAGGATCAGGTTCCGGAATCGAAGAGTGATATTTTTTCCTTGGAGAAAATGTTCAATGTCCTTCGTGAAGTGAAAACTCAGGAAGAAATAGCCTTGCTGAAATCAGCTGCCAAGATCTCGGCAATCGGCCAGGTGGAGGTGATGAAAGCTGCTCAAGTAGGGATGTCCGAAAGAGAAATTCAGGGGATTCATGAATTCATCTATAAGCGCTATGGAGCGGAGGAGCTCGGCTATCCTTCCATCGTCGGGGGAGGCAACAATGGTTGCATTCTCCACTACATCGAAAATGACATGCAGCATGTCAATGAGCGATTGCTCTTGATGGACTTGGGTGCTGAGTGGAGAGGCTATACGGCAGACGTGACCCGCACGATTCCCATCAGCGGGCAATTCACTGAAGAAGAAAAAGCTATTTACGAATTGGTTTTTAAGTCTCAGGAAGCAGGTATTGCTCTTTGTAAGCCAGGAGTAGAATTCAGCGAAATCGGACAGGTCACTCGTCAGATCATCAACGATGGACTAGCGGAGCTAGGAATCATTCAAGCTGGACAAAGACATACCTATTTTCCGCATGGGACGAGCCATCACTTGGGGCTGGATGTGCATGACAGAGGAGGATATGGTCCTTTGAAAGAAGGGGTGGTACTCACCGTCGAGCCGGGCATTTACATTCCCGAAGGAAGTGATTGTGATCCAAAGTGGTGGGGGATTGCCGTGAGGATAGAAGATGATATTCTGGTGACGTCCGACGGCCCGGTCAATCTGTCTGGAGATGCTCCAAGAACTGTCGAGGCAATTGAGGCCATGATGAAAATCCCAAGTGTCTTGGAAAACTGGGTGCTGCCGGAAATTGATTAATGCCTCCCGCAATTCTTCTGAAATTCTCGCGGCGGCGCTGCGTCTCTGCGAGAATTAATCTTTAACGATGCACAACTCATCAATGGAATTATACAAGTCGCCAAAAATCTTTAAGTAAAACCTTTTTGCTTTGCCTCTTTTGGATTTTACGAGGAGATTTCAGCAAATGAATACAAATAAAAAAACTCTCGTAGCGTCACAGCGAGAGTTTATGTTTTACTCAGTTTGAGGTTTTACTTACTCTTCAAGTCTCCTCTTTTAATAGATCTGATGAATTGCGACCATGCAAATGGGTCCAATAGTCTCAAAGGTCTAGGACCATACAAATCCTGATTTTGGAGCATCATGCCTTCCTGGAAATAGCGGAAATTCTCATTGCCAGACGCAGGCATGGATTCAGCCCAGCGCAGAAGCATTTCTGGACTCATATTGGAGCGGCTGATGGACATAGGGTCTACAACCGTCATGGCTAGAATCGCATCTTTGAATTCTTCCTCGGTAGGATAGGGCATTACCTCGATTTCAGCCAAAGCAATTTCATCCACCTCCATAGTCAGGATCAAACTTAGCCTATCATTTTGTACATTTTCCGGTACTTTAAACGTTTGCTTTTTTAAGCCAATGAAGCTAAATACCACGCTGTCTCCTTCTAATACTGGCATAGAAAAATAGCCGAATCGTCCAGAGCTGGTGCCCCTGCCTTTATTGGGGACGTAGACATTGACCCCTGCTACAGCATCAGTGCTGTCAGCATTGAGGATGATCCCTGAAAGCTGGATCACTTTCTTTTCATCTTGGGCCTGAGCAAGTTGAGTTGAAAAAAAGAATCCTAAAGCTAGGAACAAGTATGTTGGTAAAATAGATTTCTTCACAAGTGATAGGGACTAATTTGGCAAAGCGTCAAGCTTTCTAGCTGCGATTATACCCTAATTTCGGGTGATTTTTTAATTTCACCCAGAAATCAGCGTTAAAACTTACTAATGCGACTCAAAAACATCAGTTTAACCTATGGTCTTAGGATCTTCAAAGCTTTGGGAGAGGAGCCCCGTGTACGCATTATCCATCTGCTGATGCTGAACAAAGAACTGACGATATCGGATCTGGAGCATATTTTGGATTTCACCCAAACCAAGACGAGCAGGCATCTGATCTATCTCAAAAATGCCGGACTTCTCGGGAGCCGCAGGGTAGACCAATGGATGTTTTACTACATTCTGGAAGAGTATCTCGAAATCTTTCAGGCGATTTTTAAGTTTATCCAAAAAGACCCACGGCTGATCCGGGACCAGGAACTGTTTGAAATCCTAAAATCCAATCGGGAGCTCGCCATTAACAAAATTCAAAACAATCAATATCGACGTTAATTCCTTGAAAGCTTACCAACATCTTTTTTTCGATCTGGACCACACCTTGTGGGATTACGATCGCAATGTCAGCGAATCACTTTCTGAGTTGTACACTTCTTATGCTTTAGTGAACTTGGGCATTCCTACTTTTGAGAAGTTTTCCGAGGCTTTTCATGCGGTCAATTTCCAGCTCTGGGATTGGTACAATGTCGGAAAGATCGACAAGATCAATCTGCGAAAGGAGCGTTTTCCGAGGATTTTCACTCATGCTGGAGGTTTGGCAGATGCGATTCCTGCAGGTTTCGAGGAGGATTTTATGGATCGTACCAGTTCCAAGCCGCACGTCTTTCCACACTCCAAGGAGATTTTGGGCTACCTCAAAGGAAAATATAAGATCCATGTGATCACCAATGGTTTCAATGAGTCTCAGGCAAAAAAACTCAAATCCTCAGGTTTGGATATCTATTTTGATCTGGTAGTCACCTCTGAGACGACCGGACACAAAAAGCCCGACCCCCGAATTTTCCACTATACGATGGATCAGCTTCAGACCAAATCTGAGGATTGCCTGATGATAGGGGATAATCCAGATTCAGATATTCTGGGAGCTCAGCGAGCAGGGATTGATCAGGTCTTTTTCAATCCTGAAAGAAAGGAAATTGCTTTAAGTCCAACTTATGAAATCCATCACCTGCGAGAATTGGAGGCTCTTTTGTAATCCAAACTCCTTTCATTCGCTCGGGATGACTTATCTTTGGCCATTCAGAAATCATATAAACTCCAAATAATATGTTAAAAGGTTTTTTCAATGTGCCGACTCCTGTCAATGAGCCGGTGAAGTCCTATGCCCCGGGTAGCCCGGAGAGAAAAGAATTGCAGGCAATGTTGGCGGAGCTTCGATCCAAAGAAGTAGATGTGCCAATGTATATCGGCAGCGAAGAAGTACGGACTGGAAATAAGCAACCGATGTCTCCTCCTCATGATCATCAGCATGTGTTGGGTCATTTCCATGAGGGAGATGCTTCTCATGTAGAGCAGGCTATCAATGCTGCTTTGGGAGCAAAAGAGGCTTGGGAAAACCTGGCTTGGGAACAAAGAGCGGCTATTTTCTTGAAAGCTGCGGATTTGATCGCAGGACCTTACAGAGCGAAAATCAATGCTGCTACCATGCTGGGGCAGTCTAAGAATGCATTCCAGGCAGAAATCGATGCGGCTTGTGAATTCATCGATTTCTTGAATTTCAATGTGAAATACATGACTGAGATATATTCTCAGCAGCCGCCAGTTTCTGGAGGCGGAGTGTGGAATCGTCTGGAACAGCGTCCTTTGGAAGGTTTCGTGTTCGCCTTGACTCCTTTCAACTTTACCGCTATTGCTGGGAACCTACCAGCATCAGCAGCTATGATGGGCAATACCATCGTGTGGAAGCCGGCTTATACGCAGATTTATTCTGCGAATGTCTTGATGGAAGTGTTCAAAGAAGCGGGAGTTCCTGATGGTGTGATCAACTTGATCTATGTGGATGGTCCTGTGGCTGGGGAGGTGATTTTCAAGCATCCTGATTTTGCTGGGATTCACTTTACGGGTTCGACTGGGGTATTCCAGCATATTTGGAAAACTATCGGTGAAAATATCCATGGCTACAAATCTTACCCAAGAATCGTAGGAGAGACGGGTGGAAAAGACTTTGTAGTAGCTCATAAATCTGCTGATGCCAAAGCCGTAGCCACTGGTTTGGTTCGTGGAGCTTTCGAATTCCAAGGTCAGAAATGTTCTGCTGCATCTAGAGCTTACATCCCATCGAACCTTTGGGAAGATGTGAAAAAATACATGCAGGAAGATCTTGCCTCCATGAAAATGGGAGGTACGGAAGACTTCACCAACTTCATCAATGCGGTAATCGATGAGAAAGCCTTTGATAAAATCTCCAACTACATCGCCAAAGCAAAAGAAGCAGACGGAGTAGAGGTGATAGCAGGCGGCAACTATGATAAGTCCAAAGGTTACTTCATCGAGCCAACTGTCCTTTTGGCGCAAGATCCGATGTACACCACGATGTGTGAGGAAATCTTCGGTCCGGTATTGACGATTTATGTTTACGATGCAGAAAATTTCGAGCAGACTCTAGAATTGGTCGATCAGACATCTCCCTATGCCTTGACAGGAGCTATTTTCTCTCAAGATCGCTATGCCGTGGAATTGGCAACGACCAAATTGAGAAATGCAGCTGGAAACTTCTATATCAATGACAAACCTACTGGAGCAGTAGTAGGACAGCAACCATTTGGTGGAGCAAGAGCTTCCGGAACGAATGACAAAGCCGGATCCATGATCAACTTGTTGCGTTGGGTTTCCCCTCGTACGATCAAAGAAACATTTGTCTCTCCAAAAGACTACAGATACCCATTCTTGGGAAAAGATTGATTGCTACGACCTTTGAGGAAAACCCCCAAGGTCTTTTATGTTATTTCAAACCTTCGAGGTCATAGAGATCTCAAAGGTTTTTTAGAAGCCTCGGATTAATTCCGGGGCTTTTTTATTTCCCACAGATAGACACAAATTGAAAACACAGGTTTACACTGATCTTTTATCGATTTTACTAGTCAGCGGGTATCTGTGATTTTTTCTGTGCGAATCTGTGGGACAAAAAAAACGACTGAATCTCTCCAGCCGTTCGTAAATCGTAATTCTAAAATCGTAAATCAAGTATACATCGCTCCATTCACATGAAGCACCTGTCCTGAGATATAGGTACTCATATCTGATCCCAAGAACACGCAAGCATCTGCAATCTCTTCAGGCTTTCCACCTCTTTTCATTGGAATAGCTTCTCTCCAACCTTGTACGGTTTTCTCATCCAAAACTTCTGTCATTTCAGTTTCGATGAAACCTGGAGCGATCGCATTGCAACGGATATTTCTGGATCCCAATTCCAAAGCAACTGATTTGGAGAAACCGATGATCCCTGCTTTAGAAGCAGCATAGTTTGCCTGACCGGCATTTCCTTTGGCACCGACTACGGAGGTCATGTTGATAATAGATCCAGCTTTGGCTTTCATCATGGTGCGAGTCGCTGCCTTCACGGTGTTGAAGCAGGATTTTAGGTTGACGTTCATGATTTCATCCCAAGACTCTTCGGTCATTCTCATCAACAGGTTGTCACGGGTGATTCCTGCATTGTTGATCAAAATATCCAATCCACCAAAGTCAGCGACTACACTACTTACCAAGTCTTCGGCAGCTTGGAAATCTGAGGCATCTGAGCGATACCCTTTGGCTTTCACGCCAAATTCAGCCAATTCAGATTCCAATGCTTGTCCTTTTTCTACGGAGGACAAATAAGTAAAAGCGACATTTGCTCCTTCCTGAGCGTATTTGATGGCAATGGCTCTTCCGATGCCCTTGGAGGCTCCGGTGATCAATGCGGTCTTTCCTGAAAGTAAACCCATGAATTATTAAAATTTTGTTTTGCCAAAATTAGAAAAAAAGCCAGAAGAATCGTTTCCGAAGAAATTACATTTCAAATTGTATGAATTTTCAAGTGATAAAACTGGTCCTTGTTGAAAATGTAGAATATTGTGGAAGTCAAATGGTTTCTATCAAAAATTCATTTGGTGAAAATCCTCTTGGGCTGAGTAATGCTTGTTTTTGAATGATTTCGAGGCCTTTTTCCAAATTTTTTTCTGAAGTCAAAAGGTCTATTTTTGCATAGTTTCAAATCGTTATAAAACCAAAATAATATATGTCTTCTACCAAATTTGACCTAATCGTAGTGGGAAGCGGACCAGGTGGCTATGTAGCTGCAATCCGTGCATCTCAGTTGGGCTTGAAAACTGCTATCGTTGAAGCAGCTGAGTTGGGAGGTATCTGCCTCAACTGGGGCTGTATCCCAACCAAAGCTTTGCTCAAAAGTGCTCAGGTATTCGAATACATCAATCATGCTGCAGACTACGGGATCACCGTAAAAGATGCCAAAGCTGATTTTGATGGTATGGTCAAAAGGAGTCGGGGAGTCGCTGATGGCATGTCCAAAGGTGTCAACTTCCTGATGAAGAAAAACAAAATTGAAATCATCGCCGGTTGGGGCAAAGTGCAGCCTGGCAAAAAGGTAGAAGTAGCAGATAAAGACGGAAAGAAAACTGTCTATGCTGCTGACAATATTATCATTGCTACGGGTGCGAGATCCAGAGAATTGCCTTCTATGAAAATGGATGGTAAGAAAATCATCGGATACCGTGAAGCAATGACTTTGGCGAAACAGCCTAAGAAAATGGTCGTGGTAGGTTCTGGTGCGATCGGAGTAGAGTTTGCGTATTTCTACAGCTCCATCGGAACAGAAGTGACTATCGTGGAATTCATGGATAGAATCGTTCCTGTAGAAGATGCTGAGGTTTCTAAAGCTTTGGAAAAACTCTATAAAAAGTCTGGAATGACCATCATGACTTCTTCTGAAGTAACAGGTGTGGATACCAAAGGAACTGGTTGCAAAGTGACTGTGAAAACCGCTAAAGGTGAAGAAACTTTAGAATGTGATGTGGTTCTTTCTGCTGCAGGTGTTGTTTCTAATTTGGAAAACATTGGCTTGGAAGATGTCGGGATTTTGGTGGACAAAGGAAAAATCAAAGTGGACGAATACTACAAAACCAATATGCCGGGTTACTATGCAATTGGTGATGTGATTCCTGGACCGGCTTTGGCTCACGTAGCTTCTGCAGAAGGGATTATTTGTGTAGAAAAAATCGCAGGTCATTCTCCAGAGCCTTTGGATTATGGCAATATCCCAGGATGTACTTACTGTTCTCCAGAGATCGCTTCTGTAGGTATGACTGAAGCAAAAGCGAAGGAAGCTGGCTATGAGTTGAGAATCGGTAAGTTTCCATTCTCTGCATCTGGTAAAGCCTCTGCCGCTGGCGCTAAAGACGGTTTCGTGAAATTGGTATTCGACAAGAAATACGGAGAGCTTCTAGGTGCTCACATGATCGGAGCCAATGTCACTGAAATGATCGCTGAGATCGTTGCTGTTCGTAAATTGGAGACTACTGGGCATGAATTGATCAAAACTGTCCATCCTCACCCAACCATGTCAGAAGCAGTGATGGAAGCTGCAGCTGCTGCATATGATGAGGTGATCCATTTGTAATAGACCTACATTAGATACATTTTGAAAGCCCGTTTTAAAAAGCGGGCTTTTTTCGTGATTTTTCTGAACTTAGAAGAGCATAAACCTGAAATATACATTTGACTTCCTATTCCAAGGCTAAAATACTTCAAAATCAATCGCTTTGCTGCATTGAACTCATTCACCAGAGCGGTGCTATGCTTCATTCGTTTAATGCTTGATTTTCTCGTATTTTAACCTCTCACTACGGATTCAAAAGCATAATCCAGGTTAAACCAATTCAACAGAATGGAACTTCAACTTTCGACACCGGCCTTACTTTTTTCAGCCATCACCCTATTGATGCTGGCTTTCACCAATCGCTTTTTGGCCATCGCCAGTTTGATACGGGGATTGCATAAGAAGTTTGTAGAAAATCCAGATGAAGAAATGATCGTCGAGCAGATCCATAATCTCCGCAAGCGCCTTTCATTGATCAAAAACATGCAGCTCTTCGGGGTATTTAGCTTTCTATTATGCGTGGTTTGTATGTATTTGCTGTTTCATGGCTTTACTGCCGCCGCCAACTGGGTTTTCGTCGGGAGCATGGCTTCTTTGCTGATCGCTTTAGGTTTGTCTTTGTTTGAGATTCAGATTTCGACGAGGGCTTTGAACTTGGAGTTGGCTGATATGGAAGAGATTTTCAAAAAGAGAAGTGGAAGCTTGGACTTCCTTTTCAAAAAAGAGAATAAAAAGAATGAATAAGTTTTATGGAGGGATACTTTCCCTTTTTCTGATTGTGGCTTGCCAGACTAATTCGGGGGAAAAAGCTACGCTACTCGCTTCTCAGGAAAGCAATCACTATATCCGACTGATTAATCTGGATGAAACCAGACAATTTTATACCTGGACTGCAGATCGGATTCCTTTGGTTTCTGCTCATCGTGGAGGGCCCTATCCTGGTTTCCCGGAAAATGCCATCGAGACTTTTGAAAATGTTTTGAGGTTCACTCCGGCCATTATTGAGTTGGATGTGGCGATGACCAAGGATTCGGTTTTGGTCTTGATGCATGATGATGAATTGGACCGAACGACCACCGGAACAGGCAAAGTGGAGGATGTGACCTACGAATACATCCAAGGGCTTTTCTTGGAAGATAATGACGGGAAAAAGACCGATTTTAAAGTCTCAACTTTGGAAGAAGCTTTGAACTGGAGTAAAGGGAAAGCTCTTTTGACAGTCGATATTAAGCGTTCTGTTCCTTTTGAAATGGTAGTCGATGCAGTTCGTGAAACTGAGTCAGAACCCTATGCGGCTTTGATTTCCTATACATTTCCTGCAGCAAAGAAGCTTCATGAGTTGGCTCCGGAACTGATGCTTTCTGTGACCATCCGAAATGAAGATGAAATTCGAAGGTTTGAAGAAACTGGAATTCCTTGGACCAGAGTCATTGCCTTTACTGGAGTAGCAGAGAGAAATCCAGAATTCAATAAAGCTCTCCATGAAAAGGGAGTGTTTACGATTTTGGGAGTCCTGGGCAACCTAGATCGAATGGCGGAGAGCAGAGGAGTTGAAGTGTATGCTTCCTTTGTCCAAAAAGGAGCGGACATTCTCGCTACGGATCGACCGATCGAAGCCGCAAAAGTCTTAAAAAGTTTAAGTCCATCCACCAGTTCAAAATCACCCTATTTTACCCATGTTGATTGATTTAAGAAGTGACACTTTGACCCGGCCTACTCAGGGGATGAAAGAGGCGATGTTTTCAGCTCCGATAGGAGATGATGTGTTTGGAGAAGATCCGACCGTCAATGCCTTGGAGGAGAAAATTGCTAAGATGTTTGGGATGGAAGCCGCTATTTATTGCCCTTCCGGCACGATGACCAATCAGATTGCCATTCGTCTTCATACGGGAATCCAGACTGAAGTGGTCTGCCATGAGCATTCCCATATTTATCTCTATGAAGGAGGAGGGATAATGGCTAATTCACTGGCTTCGGTGAAGCTTTTGCCCGGAAAATTGGGAAAAATCACTGCTTCTCAAGTGGTTGATACGATCAATCCTGACGATGTACATGCTCCCGAGACGACCTTGGTTTCTCTGGAAAACACCATGAACAAAGGTGGAGGTAGCATTTATACCTTGGATGAGATCAAACCCATTCAAGCGATTTGCCAAGAAAAGGGAATCAAATTTCATTTGGATGGAGCGAGACTTTTCAATGCATTGGTTGAGACCGGAGAAAGTCCTGCGGATTGGGGAGCTGAATTTGATACGATTTCTATTTGCTTGAGCAAAGGCTTGGGTTGTCCGGTTGGATCAGTTCTTTTAGGATCTAAAACCGCCATCAAAAAAGCCAGAAAGGTCCGGAAGGTATTTGGAGGAGGAATGCGGCAGGCTGGATTTTTGGCGGCTGCGGGAATCTATGCTTTGGATCATCAGGTAGAGCGACTCAAGGAAGATCATCAAAGAGCTAGGACTTTGGGAGCAATGCTTTCCAAGCTGCCGGTGGTTTCAGAAATCTTCCCTGTTACGACAAATATTGTCATAGCCCGACTGGATGGAATGCCTCCAGAAGTATTTATGGGTAAATTGGACGAGCAAAACATCAAATCAGTCAAATTTGGGAAGGACTTGGTTCGTTTTGTGACTCATTTGGACTTTACGGATGAGCATTTGGCTGAATTTGAAAAGACAATCAACATTCTGAAGACTTAAGATTCCAGTATTCTTTTGTCTTGATTCTGGATTCTAAAATCTTGATACTAAAAAATGAACTCCACCCCATTGGCAGAACGGATGCGTCCCACCCGATTAGAAGATCTGATCGGACAGGACCATTTGTCATCACCTAATTCTTTTCTATTCAAAGCGATTAAATCTGGAAATGTCCCTTCCTTGATCTTGTGGGGACCTCCGGGAGTAGGCAAGACGACCATTGCCAATATCATTGCGAATGAAATAAAGGCTCCTTTCTATACGCTTTCGGCGATCAGTTCTGGAGTGAAAGATATCCGTGAGGTGATTGAGAAAGCGAGATTTCAGCAGGGAGTGGTACTTTTTATCGATGAAATTCATCGCTTCAATAAATCTCAGCAGGATGCCTTGTTGGGCGCTGTGGAGAAAGGAATCATCCGATTGATCGGAGCGACGACCGAGAACCCTTCTTTTGAAGTGAATGCAGCCCTTCTTTCAAGATGTCAGGTTTTTACGCTGAATTCACTGGGCAAGCCTGAGTTAGAAGCTATGATTCAGCAGGCCTTGGAGAAGGATTCTGATTTGAAGAAAATCAAGGTGGATTTGAAGGAAATCGATGCCCTGTTAAGGATTTCTGGAGGAGATGGTAGAAAGCTTTTGAATTTGCTGGAAATCGTCATCGATGGGATCAATGAGAATCCTTGTGAGATCACCGATGAGAAAGTCATGAGTATTGCCCAGCAAAAAGTGGCGCTGTATGACAAGTCGGGCGAGCAACATTACGATATCATTTCGGCTTTTATCAAGTCCATTCGCGGTTCTGACCCGAATGCTGCCGTTTATTGGCTAGCAAGAATGATCGAAGGAGGAGAGGATGTGAAGTTTATTGCCAGAAGATTGGTGATTTTGGCTTCAGAAGATATCGGCAATGCTAATCCAAATGCTTTGCTTTTGGCGACTAATTGCTTTGAGGCCGTGAAGATGATCGGCTATCCAGAGTCGAGAATTATTCTTTCCCAGTGTGTGACTTATCTGGCGAGCTCTCCAAAAAGCAATGCGGCCTACATGGCGATCAACCAAGCCCAATCTTTGGTTCGTGAAACGGGCGATTTATCTGTCCCGCTTCACCTGAGAAATGCTCCGACGAAATTGATGAAGGATCTGAACTATGGGAAAGCATACAAATACTCCCATGATTTTCCGGGAAATTTCGTGAATCAGGAGTTTCTTCCGGATGAAATCGTCGGGCGTACTTTGTACGAACCCGGAGAGAATGCGAGGGAGAATGAATTGCGGAGATTTTTGAAATCCAGATGGGCGGATAAGTACGGATACTGAGCTGTCTCGACTCGCTAAGTGGATAATTATTTCAGTATTGATTTTTTTATTTGCAAGCTTTATGATTTTTTAAGGGTGTGATTGTGCTGATCGGTGTATTTTTAATGAAAATTAGAAGATATTGTCCATTAGTGGACGATTGAGGCGTTTTCACCGATGCTCAGATCACATTTCAGATAACAAACCCTTAATTTTTACCATGAGAAAATTAATTGCTTTAGGCCTACTGACGGGAGTGCTTGCTACCCCTGCTTTGGCTCAAAAGAAAATTGAATTCAAGGAATTTACCTTGGACAATGGATTGCATGTCATCATGCATCAGGACAATTCGACTCCGATAGTCAATACTTCTGTTTTGTATCATGTCGGATCGAAAAATGAACAGCCAGATAGAACTGGCTTTGCGCACTTCTTCGAGCACTTGATGTTTGAAGGAAGTGAAAACATCGAAAGAGGTCAATATATGAATATCATTCAGGGCCGCGGCGGGACTTTGAATGCCTACACCTCTAATGACATTACATTTTACTACGAAACCCTCCCTTCCAATGAGCTGGAACTGGCTCTGTACATGGAAAGTGAGCGGATGCTCCATTCCAAAGTGGATATTACAGGAGTGGAGACGCAGCGGGAGGTAGTGAAAGAAGAATATCGTCAGAGCTATGAAAATAGACCTTATGGTACGATTCTATTGGAGACACTCAAAAGAGCGTATTCCGAGCATCCATACCGATGGGCTCCGATTGGTTCTTTGGATGACTTGAACGCTGCCAAAATCGAGGAGTTTCAACAGTTTTATAAGGACTTCTATGTGCCAAACAATGCGACTTTGACGATTGCAGGGGACATTGATTACAAGCAAACTGAAGAGTGGGTGAGAGCTTATTTTTCCGAGATTCCGAAAGGAACCAAAGAAATCTACAGACCCAATGTCTCTGAGCCCAAGAAAACAACCGAAATCCGGGATGTCATCTACGACAATATTCAAATCCCTGCAGTGATCCAGGCCTACAATCTTCCTCCTCAGACTCATCCGGATTCCTATGCGATGAATATGTTATCTACCTATTTGACTGGTGGGAATTCATCTTTGATGACGAAGGAGTTGGTAGATAAGCAGCAAAAAGCACTGGCAGTAGCTGCAATTCCTTTGGAACTGGAAGACGGTGGACTATTCATCATGTATGGTATTACCAATATGGGAGTGGCACCGGAAGATTTGGAATCTGAAATTGATGTTTTGCTGAGAAAAGTACAGCAGGAAGGTATCTCTGATCAGGATTTTGCGAAGCTTCAGAATATCATGGAAAACAATATTGTCAGCAGCAATTCGTCGATGGCTGGTGTGGGAGAAAATCTGGCACAAGCGCATGTAATCTATGGAGATACAGACTATATCAACAAAACCATGGAAAACTACAGCAAGGTGACTCAGGAAGATATCAAGCGGGTAGCCAATGAATATCTCAATTTGGAAGGTCGAGTGGTGCTTTACTACCTACCGAAACCAAAAGATGCGACTGAATAATTGTTTCAACTTAAAATTAGCAAATCGATGAAAAGATATATTCTAACCTATTTCATGGCCTTTTTGGTGGCCAATCTTGCTTTTTCGCAAGTTGATAGAAGCAAATTTCCCGAACCAGGTCCAGCGCCTGAAATCAAAATCGCAGATGCCGAGACATTTACTTTGGACAATGGTCTGAAAGTGTTTTTGGTCAAGAATGATAAACTTCCGAGAGTTTCTTTTACCCTGATTTTGGATAGAGATCCTTTGTTTGAGGGAGACAAGGCTGGTTTGACAGGTTTTGTGGGACAAATGATGACTTCCGGTACGACTACCCGTACTAAGGATCAATTGGATGAAGAGGTGGACTTTATAGGCGCAAGTCTTAACGCCGGCTCGACTTCGATTTCAGCTTCGTCCCTTAAAAAGCATCAGGCCAAAATTTTGGATCTAATGACTGATGTGCTGTACAATCCGTCCTTTCCGGAGGAAGAAATGGAAAGACTGAGAAAGCAGACTTTGACAGCTTTGGCACAAAGCAAAGACAATCCCAATGCGATCTCTGGAAGAATGGCTTCCGCGATGGTCTATGGAAAAGATCATCCTTATGGTGAGGTAGAGACAGAGGAGACAGTCAATAATGTGACTGTTCAGGATGTGAAGCAATACTATCAGACCTTCTTTAAACCCAACATTGCCTATCTGGCAATCGTGGGAGATATGGATAAAAGTGAGGCAGAAAAGGTCGTGAAGGAGTATTTTTCTGCTTGGAAACCTGGAGATGTGCCTACTTTTGACTACACAGTTCCTTCCAGACCTGCGGTCAACCAAGTTGGTCTTGTAGACAGAAGCTCAGCAGCCGTGCAGACAGTAGTAGATGTCGTACAGCCGGTTCAGTTGAATATCGGGGATGAGGATTATATCCCAAGTAGACTGCTCAATCAAATCTTTGGTGGAGGATCTTCTTCAAGATTGTTTATGAACTTGAGAGAAGACAAAGGCTATACTTACGGAGCCTACTCTTCTATCAGCGCTGATAAATTGGTGGGCGAAATATCCGCCAATGCCTCTGTTCGTACGGAAGTGACAGACTCTGCCATCGTGGAGATTTTGCATGAGTACAACAAGTTGGTAGAGGGCGGAGTGACGCAAGAAGAGCTGGATAAGGCGAAGGCTTATTTGACAGGGTCATTTGGACGATCTCTGGAGAGTCCTGCTACGATTGCCAACTTTGCTTTGAATATCGAGCGATATGACCTTCCAGCAGACTACTACAAGACTTATCTTCAAACCATGAATGCGATGTCTGTTGCGGATATCAATGCTACAGCCAAAAAATTAATGGATCCATCAAAACTGTATATTACCGCAGTGGGAAATGCAGCCGAGATCCAGAACAAGTTGGCTCAGTTTGGAGAAGTGAAGCTGTATGATAACATGGGCTTTCCTGCCAAGGAACTGACAGCAGATGCAGATATGACTGCAGAGAAAGTATTGAGCAAGTATTTGGAAGCTATCGGTGGAGCCGAAAAGGCAAAAGCTATCAAAACGGCCACCATGAAACTGGATGCAGATGTGATGGGAACTGCCCTGACGATCGAGATGTATTACGATGCTGAGGGAGGCAAATATTCTCAAAAAACTTTGGTAGGTGGCAATGTCATGCAGATGACGTCGATTCTTGAAGAAAGCGGATCAGTGAGTGCTCAAGGGCAAAGCATGAATTTGACACCGGAGCAATTTGCCGATGCCAAAGTGAATTCATACCTATTCCCAGAGGCTTGGCTGGCAGAGTTGGGTTACAAGGCTACCTTGGATGGTTTGAAAGATGTAGAAGGAACTCCAGGCTATAAAGTGATCATGGAGTCTCCTGCAGGAGCCAAACTGATTAATTACTATGATGCTGAAACTGGCTTGAAAATCAAAAATGAAAATCCATTGTCCGGTGATACCTTCTTCAAGGATTATCAGGAAAAAGAGGGCGTGCTACTTCCTATGACCTGGGTTATCAAGTCTCAGATGATTCCGGTTCCTTTGGAAGGGAAAATGAGTGCTGTCGAGATCAATCCTCCTTTGACAGAAGAGGATTTCAAATAAAAATTTAGAATTTGAAAAGAAGAAGGCTGCCTTTGCTGAAAGGGCAGCCTCTTTTTTTCACTACTTACTCCATCCATGTTTTCCGAAGTGTGTTTTCCTCTTCGATTTCAATAGTCAGTTTGGGGAAATAGGTGGTGTCACTCATCGCATAACTTTGTTTGTGGACGGTGCCATTAATTCGTTGAATCCGTAGTTCGATCTTTTCAGGACTGAATTTCACTTCTTCGACCAGGTCACCTATCATGAGTTGATGGTAAGCCGGGCTATGGGGATGTATTTTTTTTATTTGGTCTTCTGCTAGGATTACACCCAAGTGATGTGTCAATTTTGATTCGTGTGGCTTGGAAGCGATGTTCAATCCAAGATTGCCTATTTCAGACTTGAGGAAATCAATGATGGATTTATTGCCTGCGATGTAATCTTGGAAAAACAGATCAGCATTCCAGTTTTTAGTATTTCTTGCTATGAGTTGCCAAAAGGAATAATGCCGGTATCCTCGCTTTTGCTTTCCAAATTTGAGCCAAGCTAGCTTCATAATCTGCGGAAGTGAGTGCCCGTGTTTCAGTAAAACAATATCTAATGCAAAGGCAATTAGGGCGCCATTGGCATAGATGTTTTGTTTTCTATCAGGAGCACCTTCCTGATAGCCATCCAACCAGAGGTCCCTCGAAGATTCTAGAATTGACTGATGCATCCATCCAAAGTGCTGAGCGACGCGGTTGAGGGTTTTTTCTAGCTCTCTGCTATACTCAGCTAAGTCAAAGAAACCTGATTTCAACAGATAAAGATCCCCCATGTAAGTAGTGATCCCTTCTAGTATCCAGCCTGTGTCGCTGTAGTTTTCTTTGGAAAAATCGTAAGGGTAAAGTTCCGACGGACGAATCCTGCATACGTTCCAGCTGTGATAGAGCTCATGCGAACTCACGCCGATCAAGTCGGCGAGGTTTTCTTTATTCTGTAGTTCCGTAGCAGGACCGTAGGTGATCACAGTGCCTTTTTGATGTTCTACACCATGGTAATGCTTATAGGGTAGGAGTTGGTAGATGAAGTGGTATTCTTCTTCTGGGAATTCCCCGAAGTCTCGGATTTGTTTTTGTGTAAACTGCTCAAAAACCTGCAGGAATTTTTCCTTTTCAAAATGGATTTCGCCATGAAACCACAAGTTGAAATGAGTGCCCTCTACCTCATAGGTCCATTGTGTGAGTTGCTGAGCAGCCAGCAAAGTCGAGTCTGCCAGTTCCTGAAAATCCTTGGCGAGATATCCATCTTTTGTAGCGGGAAGTGTGCAGATGACTTTTGGGAAATGGGGGTTAGAAAACCGAATGGAGTAGGGAATATTGGCAATTCCCTTGACCTCTAGACAGCAATTCACAAAATTGACATAGACCTGCTGGTCATCTATCCATGAGGACCCGGCATCCATCTTGCCCGCAAAATACTCGTATCTGACGCTGTAGACTCCACTAGCTTCTGCGGAGAAAGTCCAAGAATCTTTGCTTGTCTTCGAGAAAATCACAGGAGAGCCATCGGGCTGAACAATGCTGAACTCCCGGATATTTTGTGCATAATTTGCCAGCTGATACCTTCCTGCACGCCATGCGGGCAGCTGTAACTGGATTTTTGCAGGAAACTGAATCGGGATAGAAAGTTGGATTTGAAGGTATTGAGAGCAAGGATTTGCGGTGGAAAGGGTGTATTCTAGCATTATTTAATCAATTGACATTCAATAAATGTAAGTCGGTTGTTTGAATTTCAGAAAAGGCTACATATCTTTGCAGTCCTTTTTGAGGGGTAAGCCATTTGCTTCTCTTCAAAATAGAAGCTAAACGAAAGAAATCAGTTAAAGATATAAGTCATGAAAAGAACATTTCAGCCTTCTCGCAGAAAAAGAAAAAATAAGCACGGCTTCAGAGAAAGAATGTCTTCTGCTAACGGTAGACGAGTGCTTAAAGCTCGTAGAGCAAAAGGGAGAAAAAAATTGTCCGTTTCCTCTGAAAAGACCTTGAAGAAGTAATTCTTCGGGGTAATTTCGTAAGTTGCAGTTAGATTTCTGTCCTTGCGATGAACTACAGATTACCAAAGAGTGAGCGGCTTTATGCCCAAAAAGCTATCAAGGAACTTTTTAACGAAGGTTCCTCTTTTTTTTTATACCCCTTCAAGGTCATGTACCTCAGCAAGGACGGGGAGGATGCGTCTTCACCTCAGGTCCTTTTTTCAGTTTCTAAGAAAAAGGTGAAACGAGCCGTGGGCCGCAATCGCCTCAAAAGAAGAATTCGGGAGGCGTATCGCCTTAACAAACATTTGCTTCAAAATCCCGATCGTAGCCTGTATCTTGGCCTGATCTATGTGTCATCAGATGACCTGAGTTTTGCCGAGATTGAGAAAAAAGTGAAAATCATTTTGGAAAAGACATCCACTCTCATCACACGAACTACCGAAAGCCATGAATAAAACAATAAAAAATCGTCTTCTACTGCTAGTAGGGGCAGGACTGCTTATTAGCGGTTTTTTTGCTTTCACTGTCAAAAATGACAAGCTATTCACCCTCGCTAAAAACATAGATATTTTTGCGACTCTGGTGAGAGAGCTGGATTCTTACTATGTAGATGAGATTGATCCGGATGAGTTGGTGACCATAGGGATCAATGCGATGCTGGAGGAGTTGGATCCCTATACTGAATATGTGCCTGAGGAAGAGTCAGCTGATTTCAGAATGCTGACGACCGGGGAATACGCAGGGATCGGAGCTTTGATCGGAGGACGCGGAGATGGGAATATCATCATTATGCCTTACACTGGATTTCCGGCTCAAAACGCCGGTTTGAAAATTGCGGATAGATTACTCCGAGTGGATTCCGTTGATGTTACGGAAAAAGTAACCTCTGATGTGTCGGAGCTACTCAAGGGGCCAGCGAATACACCTGTTTTCATTCAAGTGGTGCGAGATCGGGATACCTTGGAGTTTAATCTGATGCGAAAGAAGATTTCGCTGAAAAATGTGCCTTACTATGGGAAGCTGGATGAAAAAACCGGTTATATCAAATTGGGAGATTTCACGACCAATGCCTCAAACGAAGTGCGTACAGCACTAGTCAGCCTCAAGGAACAAGGGGTTGAAAAGTTGGTGCTTGATCTGCGTGATAATCCAGGAGGTTTGCTGAACGAGGCGGTTGAGATTGTCAATCTATTTATTCCTAAAGGAAAAGAAGTCGTAAAGACCATAGGGAAACTTGAGAATGTGAATTTCACCTACAAGACTACCAAAACCCCGGTAGATAAGGATATTCCTCTTGTCGTATTGATCAATGAGCGAAGTGCTTCAGCCTCTGAGATTGTCGCTGGAGCTTTGCAAGACTATGATCGAGCTGTTTTAGTTGGAAGAAAATCTTTTGGCAAAGGATTGGTGCAGACTACCATTCCTTTGACCTATAATGCTCAGATGAAAGTCACTACGGCCAAATACTATATCCCAAGTGGTAGATGTATTCAGGCGATTGATTATGCACAAAGTCGGGAAAACGGCGAGCTGATCTCTGTTCCGGATTCTCTGAGAAAGGAATTTAAGACTAAAAATGGAAGGATTGTATTGGATGGGGCTGGCATCGAGCCAGATTCCACTGTCGATGCAAAGTCTTATGCACCGATCACCTATAGTCTGGTGGCGCGTAATCACGTCTTCGACTTTGGTACAGAATACTTTTATAAGCATCCGTCCATTGCCAATCCGAGAGAATTTGAGATTTCAGATCAGGAGTACGAGGGCTTTGTCTCTTGGCTGGATGGCAAAGAGTATGACTACACGACTTATTTGGAAAAGTCAGTGGAGGATATGAAAAAAATTGCCGAAAAGGCTCCGTATTACGATGAGATTAAGAGTCAAATCGATTCGCTGGAAAAACGTGTACACCATAGCAAAGAACAAGATTTGATCACCTATAAGGACGAAGTCAAAAAAGTGATTTCCGAGGAGATCATTTCCAGGTATTATTTCCAAGAAGGTATGATCGAAGCGGGGCTGGATGAGGATAAGGATATCCAGCAAGCGATGAAGCTGCTGGATTCTCCACAGTTAGTTCGTTCCATCTTGACTGCTTCTGCTCCATGAGTCAAATCCCAATTCTCTCTATAGAAACTTCCACTGACGTGTGCTCTGTCGCGATTCATCTTTCGGGAGAGCTCAAGGCTTGTGCAGAACTGAATGAAAAAGGTGTGCATTCAGCGAAGATTATGAGTTTGATAGAAGAAGTGCTTCGTAAAGCTTCTTTGCAAATTTCAGATTTGAAAGCAGTGGCAGTATCTGAGGGGCCGGGTTCTTATACCGGGCTGAGGATAGGTGTTTCTACGGCCAAAGGACTTTGTTTTGGTTTGGGTATTCCGCTGGTAGCGGTGAATACACTGCAGGGTTTGGCTTTTCAGCTAAATCAGGCCGATAAGCAAGCCACAATCATAGCCTTGTTGGATGCCAGAAGAATGGAGGTGTATAGTCAGGTGTTCTCTGCTCAAGGGGAGATTTTGAGAGAATTGAAAGCAGAAGTGCTTGATGAATTGATTTATGCCGGCTATTTGGATCAAGGTCTGGTTTACTTCATTGGAGATGGAGCTGGCAAGGCAAGTTCCTTGATTCAGCATCAGAATGCTCAATTTTTGGAGAACCAAGTTTCTGCCAATTCTGTTGGTGAAATTGCATGGCTGAAATATGAAAAGCAGGAATTTGAAGACCTGGCTTATTTCGTGCCCAACTATTTAAAAGAATTCAAAGCACTTCATTCTAAGAAAAACCCCTTATTGGCATGAGTGAGATAGTCAACCGAGTAGCGCAAAGTAGCATTGTATCTGTTAATCTGGAGGAAGGATACCCTAGAGAAGAAAGAGTGTTGTTTGATCTCAAGCCTTTCTTATTTCAGGAGTTGGTGTTGAGAGAGAAAGATTTTCGGGCTCAGCTAAAGGAACAGGATTGGTCTACCTTCGAAGGGAAATGGGTTGCAGTGACCTGTAGCGTGGATGCAATTATACCTACTTGGGCATATATGCTCGTTGGGACATATCTGGAAAATGTCGCTAGTGGCTATGTGCTCGGAGATTTATCTGACTTGGAAAACCACATTGCGAAGATTCATGTTTCTAAATTTGATGTAGAATCAGTCAGAGATCGACCAGTTGTGATCAAGGGATGCAGTGAATTGCCGATCCCGCTTTATGCGTATGGAAGTCTCCTTTCCTTGGTTCAGAACCACGCAAAGTCCATAATGTATGGAGAACCGTGTAGTACGGTACCACTTTTTAAAAAGCCAAAGTCTTGATTCTGAATCGGCTGTGAATTTACTTTAAAAAACTTCTCTTTTTTTTTGGTGGTAGGTATTGTGGACTCGGATAATTCTCGGATATTTGCACTCCCAATCGACGCAAACGGCGCTGGGAAAATTTGAAAAACGGGGTAGAGCAGGAGGATGGTTCTGGTGATATCGGGGCCGATGAAATGAGAGAGCAGAGACGTTGAAAAAAATATTTCAAAAAGTTTTTGTGATTGAAAAAACTTCTACTACCTTTGCAAACCCAATCGGAAAGAGATCGGGAAATAAAAACAGAAAAACACGGAAAACGGGCTGAATAGGCAGTTTTTTGGCAGAAACCGGAAACGACCGGTATCAAGTTCTTTGAAGTGATGTAAG